>PHEY01000004.1 GCA_002841335.1 Actinobacteria bacterium HGW-Actinobacteria-2
AGTGAGGGCGGTCGCCGCCAGCATCAGCAGGATCCGACGGATCACTGATGGGCCTTCTTGCCGGCGGAGATCTTCACCACCGTCTTGTAGCCCACCTGGGAGTAGGTGACCTTGACCCGCAGGTAGCGCCCGGCGTCCGCAGCGGTCACGGTGTAGGTCGCCGCGGTCGCGCCGACGATCGGACGGCCGCGACGCAACCACTGAATGGTGAGGGTCGAAGCCGGCTTGGTCGCTCCGGTCTTGACGGTCAGCGTGTTGCCCACCTTGGCCTTTCCGACGATCTTCGGCTGGGCCTTCTTGGTGAAGGGGCTCAGCTTGTAGGTGAAGGTCGACATCGACGTGCCGGTGAGCAGGTAGAGGGCGTCGTAGGTGGCCATCTGATCGGAGGTGGTGCCGGTCAGGGTGGCCGGGAAGCCGCCATCGGCCAGCTGCTTGGTCTTCAACCATCGGTAGGCCTTGGTGTAGCTGGCCGCCAGGGGCTTGAAGGTCTTCTTGCTGGACGTCTTGAACGCCGATGCCATCAGTGCGGTGGAGTCGATCGGCGACCAGGAATCCCAGTAGCCGGCCGCGGTCTGGGTGGACTTCGCCCAGGTGATCGCCTTGGCCACGACCGCCTTGTTCCCGCCAACCAGGTTCAGCGCCTGAATGGCCAGCGCGGTGCTGTCGGGATCGGCGACGAAGCCGCCGTACTCGTATCCGAAGGCGCCGGATGCGTCCTGGAAGGTCAGCAGCTTGGTGACCACCGCGGCCGGGACGCCAGCTCCGGCGCGCTTCAGCGCGATGATCGCCATCGCCTGACCGTAGGCCGAACCGTAGGCGCCGACCTGGCCGTCCGCGGAGATCCCGGCGCGCAGCTCGTTCACCAGGTTGACCCCGCCGAAGTCCTTGGCGCTCACGTGCAGGGCTTTGGCCAGCACGATCAGGCTGGCCGCCGTGCCCGGCTTGCCCGGGACGGCCGCGGCCGCGCCGGCGCGCAGGTCGGCGACGCGGGTGCGCAACTCGTCCGCCGTGGACTTGGTGTGGGCCAGGGCCAGGCCGGTGGCGTTGTAGATCTGGTAGCTGTAGCCGTCATCGGCGCTCGCCGGGTGGGCGGCCAGCCAGGTGCCGGCGGCTGCGACGGGCTTGGTAACCGGCGCGGCCTGAGCCGGGGCGGGGACCAGGCCGAGCATCGAGATTGCAGCCGCAGTCCCGACAGCAAGCAATCGTTTGAGAAGCGTCATGAGTGTCCTTTCGCGTGAGGCGGTGGATGTCCGGTCAACTCACGCGAAGTCCGGCTCACCCGCGTACCTCGACGGGTTTGTTACAGAGCCCAAAGCTGGACAGGCATTCCGACTTGGCCCAAAGGGCGTCACGGTTGCGGGTCAGTCCCGGATTCACACCGGGTTCCCCTGCACAGCTCAGGTGAAGGTCACCTTATCCCAACTCGACGCTGCTGCCGCCGGCCGGATACGCAGAAGGGACGCCGACGAGTCGGCGTCCCTTCTGTGCTTGTGGATCAGGCCGTCGGCGGATCGGCCGGCGGCTGAGCGTCGGACTTGTCACCGTCCAACAGTCCCTTGACCGCGGTGCCCGCATCATCGGCGAACTTCTTGGCGTTGTCGGGCAGATCCTCGGCAAAGCCCTTCACGGCGGTGCCGGCTTCCTCGGCGAAGCCCTTGACGGCGGTGCCGGCATCGGTGGCGAACTTCTGGGCGTTCTCTGGCAGATCCTCGGCGATGTCCTTGGCCTTTTCGAAAGCGTCGCCGGCGACGTCCTTGGCCTTCTCTCCGAGCTCCTTGGCCTTGTCCATCAGGCCGTCCAGGAAGCCGCCCTGTTCGGCGGGAGGAGTGTTCTGGTCGCTCATGTCTTCCTCATCTCTGGGTGAAGCAGCATTGAGACAACCCTAGGCGGTGTTGGTCACCCGCAACACCCGGAAACCCTTGGCACTTGCGATGCGTTCGCACCCGAATCCGGACGCCTGCAGCCAGGCCTGGAGCGAGTCGGCGCCCAGGTTCTTGCCGACGACCAAGCGGGCCTCGCCGCCGGGAGCCAGGCGCGGCAGCCAGGTGAGCAGCAGCTCGTGCAACGCGTCCTTGCCGATGCGGATCGGCGGGTTCGACCAGATCTGGTCGTAGCGCACCGACTCGTCGAACTGCTCGGGCAGCATCGGATGCACTCGCTCGCCGACACCGTTGGTGGCCGCGTTGGTGGCGGTGAGTTCCAAGGCGCGTTCGTTCACGTCGACGGCATCCACTCGGGCCTGCGGGCAGGCCGCAGCCAGCGCGACCGCGATCACCCCGTAGCCGCAGCCCAGGTCGAGCAGCCGCGTCGCACCGGACGGCGGTGCCGACTCCCGCAGCAGCACCGCGGTACCCAGGTCGAGCCCGTCGGCGGAGAACACCCCGGCCGCGGTGGTGAAGCTCCAGTCGGTGTCCCAGAAGCGTGCGGTGATCTGGCGGCGATGCTCGGCCCCGGTGGGAGTGTGAAAGTAGTGGCTCACTGTTCGCTCTCCCGTTCGCGACGCGCCCGGGCGACGGTGACCCGGTCGGCCAACTGGTCATCGGCCGGGTAGCCGACCTCCTCCAGCACCAATCCGCCCGGCGGCAGGACGGGCACGTCGCCGCAACGCTGGTCGTTGTCGACCAGACCGGCCAGCCAGTCGGCGTCGCGGCGTCCGGTGCCGACCTCGACCAGTGCGCCCACCACCGAGCGCACCATCGAATGGCAGAAGGCGTCAGCGCGCAGGCCGACCTCGATGCGTCCGTCCGGCAGCCGGACGGCCTGCAGGTGGTGCAGATCGCGGATCGTGGTGGCGCCTTCGCGGGCACGGCAGAAGGCGGCGAAATCGTGCAGGCCGTGCAGGGGAGCGGCGGCGGCGTTCAACACATCGACCGAGATCCGGCCGCGTACCGCCACGGTGGTGAAGCGGTCCAAGGGATCGAGGACACCGTCGCAGAGCCGGTAGGCGTAGCGGCGCCAGATCGCGGCGAAGCGGGCGTCGAAGCCGGCTGGGGCCACCTGCACCCGATGGACGGCCAGGTCCTCGGGCAACGCGCGGCGGAATCGTCTGGTCAAGGTGGCGACCAACTCGTCGGCGTCCTCGGTGTCCAGATCCACGTGAGCCACCTGCCCACGGGCATGGACGCCGGCGTCGGTGCGTCCGGCGCAGACCAGGGTGGGGGGATCGATTCGCAGGACCCGTCCGATCCAGCCCTCCAGCTCGCCTTGGACGGTGCGCAGTCCGGTCTGGGCGGCCCAGCCGTGGAAGCCGGTGCCGTCGTAGGACAGATCGAGGCGGAAGCGGGTCAGCATCGCTGGTAGGTCAGGTCGTAGATGATGCGGCCGGCGTCGATCCCGCGCTGCTCGTACTTGGTGACGACCCGACCCTCGAACCGCGGCGCCCAGTCGTCGTGGACGTTGACCAGCTGCGGGCAGCTGTCGAGAACCTCGCGCATCGCCTCAGCGTAATCGGCCCAGTCGGTGGCCAGGCGCCACACTCCGTCGGTGGTGAGCCGGGACGCGACCAGTGCGGCGAACTCGGGGTTGACCAAGCGCCGCTTGTGGTGGCGGGCCTTGTGCCAAGGGTCAGGAAAGAAGGTCCACAGTTCGCTGATCGAGCCTTCGTCGAAGACCGTGGCCAGCGCCTGGGCGCCGTCGGCGACGACCAGCCGGACGTTGGTCAGCTCGTTGTGGGCGAGCTTGCTCAAGGTCGAGGCGACCGCCGGGGTGAACACCTCGAAGGCGATCAGGTTCGCCTCCGGGTGCGCCAGTGCGCCGGCGGTGATCGCGGCACCGGTGCCGGAACCGATCTCGACGATCAGGGGAGCCTGGCGCCCGAAGGCGGACGTCCAGTCGACGTGGGCGTCACTGGCTACCGAGGTCTGGCGCTCGCCGGTGGGCAACTCGATCACCCAGTCGTCGTGGTGGGCGTCCCACGCACGTTCCTGGGACGGGTTCATCCGGGCACTGCGTCGTACGTAGCTGACGACATCGCGGTGAATCCGTGGCACGGCGGCAATGGTAGTGGTCCCGACCCCAGCGACGCCCCAGCTCCGTCCTGCAACGAATTCCCCCCGATTCTCGGATTTGTCCGCCTTGTGCGGGCCTTGCGTGCAAGTTGGTGTCAATTCGTCTCAGCACCGCATCGGGGGCCGACCAGGGGAGGTTCGGGGGCGCTTCGGTGTTGGATCGCTGTCGGGAGACGGTTTGATAGAAGCGTGAGAACGATCCTGAACCTGATCTGGCTGATCTTCGGCGGCTTCTGGCTGGCGCTGGGCTACGTGCTGGCCGGCATCGTCGCCTGCATCTTCATTGTCACCATCCCGTTCGGGGTGGCGTCCTTCCGGATGGCGGCGTTCGCGTTCTGGCCGTTCGGACGCACCGTGATCAGCAAGCCGAGTGCCGGCGTGGGATCGGGGATCGGCAACGTGATCTGGTTCATCGTCGCCGGGTTGTGGCTGGCCATCGGTCACGTCACCACCGCGATCGCCCAGGCGATCACCATCATCGGCATCCCGCTGGCCATCGCCAACCTGAAGATGATTCCGGTGACCTGCTTCCCGTTCGGCAAGGAGATCGTCGACGATCGGCTGCTGCAGCCGGGCGCGCACGTGCTGTATCACGTGTGAGTCGCGCTGCGGGGGTTGATCGGAGGCCGCGGCAGGGGTTTCGACACGCGAGCTTCGCTCGCTGCTCAACCAGCGGTGGGGGAAGTTGGCTGCTCAACCAGCGGCGGGGGAGTTGGCTGAGCCTGTCGAAGCCGTGAGGCGGCACCGTCCCAGTTCGCTCGCGACACAGGCGCGGTCATAGGCTGGGTCGGTGGGTTTCAGCGTGGATCTTTTCATCACTACTGCGGTGACACTGTTCGTCATCGTCGATCCGCCAGGTCTGTTGCCGGTCTTCCTCGGTCTGACCCGGCGGATGGATCGGCCGCAGCGCAAGCGGGCGGCGACGCGAGCATCGGCGGTCGGCTTCGGGGTGATTGCGATCTTCGCGCTCTTCGGACGCCAGATCCTCGACTACCTGCAGGTCTCGGTGCCGGCCATGGCTGTCTCCGGCGGATTGCTGCTATTGCTGGTCGCCCTCGAACTGCTCCAGGGCAAGTCCGAAGATCCCACCTCCCATGAAGGCGTGAACGTGGCTGTGGTCCCGCTGGGCACCCCGCTGCTGGCCGGGCCTGGCGCGATCGTGGCCACCATGCTGGCCGTCCAGCGGCAGCCCGATGTGATCGGCTACCTGACCGTGGCGGCCGCCCTGGTCGTGGTGTTCATCCTGGTGTGGGTCTTCCTGCTCTATGCCGACCTGATTCGCGCCGTACTGCGCGAGTCGGGCACCGTCCTGGCGTCCCGGATCGCCGGCATGTTGCTGAGCGCGATCGCGGTCCAGATGATCGCCGACGGTGTGTGGGGCTTCATCGCCGCCCACTGAGGTCGACTCAGGCAGTCGCCTGCTCCCAGAGCTGCCCCAGAACCTGGGCGAACACCTCGGTCGCCTGAGCACCGGAGATCGAGTGGGTGCGGTTGAAGACGAAGGTCGGCACGGCATGGACGCCCAGACTGCGGGCCTGGTCGATGTCGTCGGTGACGGCGGCGTCCAGCTCGGCCGAGTCCAGCGCCTCCTCGGCGACCGGACGGGGCAGACCAACCTTTTCGGCCAACTCGATCAGTGCTGCCGGATCGCCGATCGAGCGGCCGTCGGCGAAGTGGGCGGTGAACAGAGCCTGCTCCAGCTTCCAGGACAGTTCGCCGGTGTCGTCGGCGGCGATCGCGGCCTGAATCAGCCGATGGGCCCGGCGGGAGTTCGCCACCACCAAGGCGGGGAAGTCGAACGGCAGTCCGTCGCCGGCGCCCACCCCGGCGACCTGAGTGACCATCGCTTCGACCTGCTCGCGGCGCAGGCCCTTGGAGGCCACCAGGTAGTCGACCTCGGTGCCGTCGAAGGACTCTGGCAGTGACGGGTCGAGCTGGAACGACCGCAGCCGGACGGTCACGTCCTCGCGGTGCTCGAAGTTGCTCAGTGCGGCATGGAATCGGTTGAGCCCGATGTAGCACCACGGGCAGGCCACGTCGGACCAGATCTCGATGTTCACCTGCGATGCAACAGCCGCGACGGCCTGCCGATTCCCCCCGGTCCGCGCAGTTGTGGAGCAGCCCGGGCGCGGATGTCGCGCGCAGCTATGATCCCGATACGCCGCACGGCGCACACAAGCAGAGGGACGATACCGTGGCCGATCTCCATTCAGGGCCTGAGCGCCCCCTGACCACCGGTTGGCGTGCGCCACTGGAATCTGCGCCCCAGGAACGACTGTGGACCGGGTTCCCGCCGGCCTGGGTGCCCGAGCGGGCCGTCGTGGCCTGGTGTGCGGTGGCCAATGCTGCAGCCCAGTTCCAGCCGGTGACGATGGTGGTCAATCCCGATCAGATCACCGAGGCCCGACGTCGAGTCAGCGCCGCGGTCGAGTTGCTGCCGATGGCCACCGACGACGCCTGGCTGCGCGACTCCGGCCCCACCTTCGTCCTGGACGCCGACGGACAGCTCGGCGCGGTCGACTGGATCTTCAACGGCTGGGGCGCGCGCTCGTGGGCCCGCTGGGACCACGATGCCTTGGTGGCCGCCGCCGTAGGTGAGGCCGCCTCGGCCGCCCCGATCGTGTCCACCCTGGTCAACGAGGGTGGCGGCATCCTGGTCGACGGGCAGGGCACGGTGGTGGTCACCCAGACCGTCCAGCTCGATCCGTTCCGCAATCCCTACGTCGATCGCGCCCGGGTCGAAGCCGAACTGGCCCGCACCATCGGCGCGACCAAGGTGATCTGGCTGCCGCAGGGCCTGACCGCTGACTACGGCGGCTTCGGCACCCGCGGCCACGTCGACATGGTCGCCGCGATTCCGCGTCCGGGTCTGATGCTGCTGCACCAGCAGGACGACCCCAGCCACCCCGACCACGAGGTCACCGCTCGGCTGCGGGCGATCCTCGCCGCGTCCACCGACGCCACCGGCCGGCCCTGGGAACTGCAGGCGCTCCCGGCGCCGAAGCGGCTCCAGGCCGACGGCGAATGGCTCGACTGGAACTACGTCAATCACGCGGTGGTCAACGGCGGTGTGATCGCCTGCTCCTTCGACGACCCCTCCGATGCGCCCGCCCAAGAGATCCTGCGCGAGGTCTACCCGGGACGGGAGGTGGTCGCGGTCGATGCCCGGCCGATCTTCGAACTCGGCGGCGGCATCCACTGCATCACCCAGCACCAGCCCCGCGCAGGAAAGGCCTCGGCATGACCTTCGACGTGGTCGAGGCCACCATCGCCGAGCTGCGGGACGCGCTGGCGTCCGGGCGGACGACCAGCCAGGAACTGGTGGCCGCCTATCTGGCGCGCATGGACGCCTACGACACCGCCGGGCCCACGCTGAACGCCGTCGTGGTGCGCAACCCGGACGCGGTCGCCGAGGCGATCGCCGCCGACGAGCGCCGCGCGGCCGGGGCCAGCCGCGGCCCGCTGGACGGCATTCCCTACACCGCCAAGGACAGCTATCTGGTGCAGGGTCTGACGGCGGCCGCAGGCAGCCCGGCCTTCGAGCACCTGGTCGCGCAACGCGATGCGTTCACCATCGAGCGGCTGCGTGCGGCGGGGGCGATCTGTCTGGGGCTGACCAACATGCCGCCGATGGCCAACGGCGGCATGCAGCGTGGCGTGTACGGACGCGCCGAGAGCCCCTACAACCCCGACTACCTCACCGCCGCCTACGGCTCCGGCTCGTCCAATGGGTCAGGGACGGCGACTGCGGCCAGCTTCGCCGCGTTCGGGTTGGGCGAGGAGACCTGGTCGAGCGGACGAGCACCGGCGTCCAACAATGCGCTGTTCGCCTACACGCCGTCGCGCGGAGTGATCTCGGTGCGCGGGAACTGGCCGCTGGTGCCGACCATGGACGTGGTCGTGCCGCACGCCCGCACGATGGCCGACCTGCTGGAAGTCCTCGACGTGATCGTGGCCGACGATCACACCCACCGCGGTGACTTCTGGCGCGTCCAGCCCTGGATCGAGCTGCCCGCAGCCTCGGCGGTGCGTCCGGACAGCTACCCGGCGCTCGCGTCCACGGCAGCCAGTGCGCCCGGCGTCCTGGCTGGACGGCGGATCGGGGTGCCGCGGATGTACCTCAACGCCGACCCCGACGCCGGCACCGGCGATGCCCCCAGCTACGGCGGGCCGACCGGGCAGAAGATCGTCACCCGCGACAGCGTGATCGCACTGTGGCAGGCGGCCCGCGCCGACCTCGAAGCGGCCGGTGCGACCGTGGTCGAGGTGGACTTCCCCGCGGTCAGCAACTACGAGGGCGACCGGGCTGGCGCGCCGACCATCGCCACCCGCGGGCTGGTCTCACCCGAGGCCCTGCATCACGAAATCATCGACCTGTGCGCCTGGGCGTTCGACGACTTCCTGCGCGCCAACGGCGACCCGGCCATCCCCGACCTCACCGTGGTGGACGGCCCGCGCATCTGGCCCAAGCCGGCCGATGAGCTGCCCGATCGCTACGACGGCTTCGAGGGCGACATCACCGAGTACCCCGACCACGTCCGGCAACACCCGGTGGCTTCGATGCTCGATATCCCCGACCTGGAGCCACTACTGCGCGGCCTGGAGGAGACCGGACGCCTCGACGTCGATGACTGGATGGACGCCACCGGGCTGGACGCGGTGGTCTTCCCGGCGGTGGCCGACGTGGCGCCGGCCGACATGGACCGCAATCCCGCCTCGGCCGACCTGGGTTGGCGCAACGGGGTGTGGGTGGCCAACGGCAACCTGGCCATCCGGCACCTCGGTATCCCGACCGTCACCGTGCCGATGGGCCTGATGGCCGACATCGCCATGCCGGTCGGACTGACCTTCGCCGGACGGCGCGGCGACGATGTCAGCGTGCTGCGGTTGGCGGCGGCGTTCGACGCACTCGGGCCGCGCCGGGTCTCACCGCCGCTCACGCCACCCCTGGGTTGACGGGCCTGGCCACGGAGGTTCTGAACGGCAAAGCGGGCGCCCCGTTGGGGACGCCCGCCTCACCCCCACCTCAGCTATGGGCCTTCGCGAACTTCTCGGTCAGGTTGGCCGGCAGCAGCTCGTAGCCGTGGAACTCGCGGCTGAAGGTGCCTGATCCGTGGGCGATGCCGCGCAGGTCGATCGCGTAGCGCGCCAACTCCAGCTGCGGCACCAGCGCCCGGATGATCGCCTTGCGTCCCACGGAGTCCGAACCCAGCAGTTGGCCGCGGCGTCCGGTCAGGTCGTTCATGACCGCGCCGAGGTACTCCTCGCCGACGATCACGGTGACCTCGTCGATCGGCTCCAACAGCGAGACGGTCTTGGGATTGGCCGCCTCCTTGATCGCCAGCGAGCCGGCCATCTGAAAGGCCATGTCGGAGGAGTCCACCGAGTGCGACTTGCCGTCGAACAGGGTGACCCGGACGTCCACCATCGGGAAGCCGGCCAGTACGCCGCGCTCCAGCTGGGTCTTCACGCCCTTCTCGACGCTGGGGATGAACTGTCGCGGCACCGCACCACCGACGACCTTGTCGACGAACTCGAAGCCGCCACCGCGCGGCAGTGGCTCGATCTCGATGTTGCAGACCGCGTACTGGCCATGTCCCCCGGACTGCTTCACGTGACGACCCAGCGCGGTGGCCTTGGCGATGAAGGTCTCCCGCAGCGGAATCTTCAGTTCCTCCTGCTCCACCTTCACCTGGTAGCGGTCGCCGAGGCGCGCCAGCAGCAGATCGGCGTGCGCCTGGCCGGTCGTCCACAGCACCAACTGGTCACCGCCACCGCGAGCCAACCGGACGGTGGTGTCCTCGACCGCCAGTCGCTGCAGCGCACCGGCCAGCTTGTCCTCGTCGTTGCGGGTGGCCGCGCGAATCGCCAGCGGCAGCAGCGGCTCGGGCAGATCCCACGGCGCGACCAGGGCCGGGCGCTCTTTCGCCGACAGCGTGTCGCCGGTCTCGGCAGTGGTCAGCTTCGGCAGCATCACGATCTCGCCGGCGATGGCCTTGGTGCGCGCCTCCAAAGCGGTGCCGACCGCCACCTGGATCTGGCCGACCTTCTCCTCGTTGTCATGATCGGGGTGAGCGTCGTCGGCTTTGGCGCGGTGACCGGACACATGCAGGACGTCGTCCGCCTTCAGCGTGCCGGAGAAGATGCGCACCATCGACAGCCGCCCGGCGAAGGGGTCGGTGGTGGTGCGGATCACCTGCGCCACCAGCGGCGCGGACGGATCGGTGGGCGGGTTGGGCAGGTCCTCACCGGCCGGGGTGGTGGCGTGCGGGTTCGGGTGCAGGCTGGGGGTGGGGAAGCCGTGCTCGATCAGCCGCAGCAACTCTTCGACGCCCACACCGGTGGCCGACGACACCGGCACCACCGGGTACAGGTTGGCCGTGGCGACGGCCTTCATCAGGTCGTCGAGCAGGTAGTCGACGTCGAGTTCTGCGCCTTCGAGGTAGCGGTCCATCAGGCCGTCGTCCTCGGCCTCCTGGATGATCGCCTCGATCAGCGGGCCGCGGTAGGTCTCCACATGGGAGTCGTCGGCGGTCAGCTTGCGGTTGACCACCTCGCCGCTGGAGTAGTCGTGCTCCTCCAAGCTGAGCAGGCCGATGTTGCCGGCGATCACGCCGGGCGCGCTCAGGGTCGGGACGTGGGTGGGCAGGACGCCCTCGCCGAACTTGGCCTGGGCATCGGCCACCGAGTTGTCGAAGTCGGCGTGTCCGGCGTCCAGCTTGGTCAAGGCGATGATCCGCGGGAGGTTGGCCGCGGCGCATTCGTCCCACAGCGCCTGTGCGGCGCCGTCGATGCCGTCGGCGGCCGAGATCACGAAGATCGCCGCGTCGGCGGCACGAATGCCGGCGCGCAGTTCGCCGACGAAGTCCGGGTGGCCGGGGGCGTCCAGCAGGTTCACCTGAAACTCGCCGGTGACCAGGCTGGCGAGGTAGAGCTGGGCGGCGCGTTCGGCGTCTTCCTTCTCGCCGCGATAGCCGACGACCCGAGCCTTGAGCAGTTGCTCGAACAGGGAGGTCTTACCCGACCCTGCGTTTCCGATCAGAACTACGTTGCGGACGTCGTCTGGACTGGTCACTTGCACTGCGGCAGCGCTCAACTTTGAACTCATGCCCCTACCTAACTACCAAGGAAGTGGCGTCGCAACCAACTTTCAATGATTCGTCGCTGTGTCTTGGTTCGGGCTGAACCGGGCGCGATCATCAGCGCTGAACTGGGGGCGCCGCCGGCCCTGCGACGACCGGTCCGGAGATGTCCGCGATGGGCCCGCAGGCGTCCGTCTTCGGGGGTGAGACGGCGGGGAGTTCTGCCCGAGACTGATGCGAGAACACCGTGCTAGTCTGGCCGCACGGACGAGGTAAATACTCATTAAAGGAGTTTTGATGGCTGGCAATACTTACGGATACACGCCGGAAGAAATGGATGCGATTGGCAAGAAGCTGATCGGCATTAAGAATGAGATTTCCGGCAAGGTGAGCGAGGCTCAGGCCGCGGTCGCCGGTCTGATCGGTTCGGGGTTCACCACCGCGGCCGCGTCGGGCGCCTACTCCGAGCAGTTCCAGAAGCTCTCCCAGAGCCTGGGCACGATCAACGACAGCATGGAGCCCCTGGGCAACTTCCTGAGCCAGTACGCGAAGGCCGTGGTGGACATGGACACCCAGATGGGCAGCTCGCTGCGCGGCTGAGCCCCAGTGTGCGGCCTGGTGGACGAGGGGACACCGGGCCGCACACGTCTATCCGACGGGGAGTCGAGATGAAGAAGTCGGTGCCAATAGGTGCGGTGGTGGTCGGCCTGGCTGCTTTGGCGATGGTGCTGTTCAAGGCGCTCAGGGGTGACGTTGTCATGCCGGTGATCGTGGCGATCGGTGTGATCGGCGGCGCCGGCGCGATCCTGGCCTGGATGGCTTGGGATCGACGTATCTTCACAAGGGCGATTTCTCGTTTGCGCGAAACGGGCAGTTGGGATTACGTGATCGGCGGATATCTGGTCGACGTGGAATACCGCAATCCCGGTACGCCCAAGCCCCCAAAGGGTGAAGTGGTGCTGGCTGCGGGCCCGACTGGAATCAGTCTGTACGACCCGCGTTCGCGCAGCAATGAACCCATCCTGGTCACCATCTGGCCCAACCTCATCGATCTCACCCTCGGCACCGGCCATTTCATGCGAGCCGAGTACCCGGCCCTGGTGATGGCGACGATGGAAGGCCGGGTCGTGGTGGTGCTGCGGGCCAATGAGAAGTCAGGAATCAGGTCGGTGGGGTCGGCTGACACCGCGCAACTGGTGGACCAGTTGCGGCACCTACGGCCGAACGCGTTTTTCGAATGACGGACGCCCCCGCGACGCGCGGGGCGAAGGGGAGGAACCCACGATGACAATGCAGGTGGAGGTCGAAGCGATCGCCAAGCTGGGCGAGGACCTGGTTGCGGTTGCCACCGAGTTCGACGCCGCGAACGCCAATTCCAACGCGATCGCCGACGCGGTCGGCCATGAGGAGCTGGCCCAGGCCGTTCGGGATTTCGCCCACGGCTGGGACGACAAGCGGGAGAAGATCGCCAAGGCGACGCGCTCGCTGGGTGACGCTGCAACCCAGGTGGCGAAGACCTGGAAGGACTTCGATCAGCAGGGTGCTGACACGCTCAACGGCACCGGTCAACAGGAGCCGGCGCCGAGCCGCTCGGGTGGTCCCCGATGACGTTGGTGGGCCTGGGCGGCCTTCCGGCCGGAATCGGCTCGGTCGCGACGCTGATCTCGGCGGAGGCGCTCCCGGTGGCGCCCACGAAGCCGGAGTTGGTGGACGCGGAACTGGTGGTGCGGGACGACTTGGTCTTCCGGCTGCTGCCGGGTACGGCGACGTCGGAGGCAGGGCCGGTGCGGGTTGCCGAGGTGGCCACCGGCGGCGAGTTGCCGGCCGCAGCGCTGACCGAACTCGGTTCCCCGGAGTTGGCCGCAGCTCTGGCCGCGCGAGACTACCCCGGGGTGCTCGAAGCCTTGGCCTACGGCGTGGCCGTGGTCCCGGTGCTGCACATCGATGAGGGGCTGCAGGCCGGTGGTGTCGCCGGAGCGGGCGGCCGGCTCGATTTCCTTCTCTTCTCCTCGGCGGCCACCCTGGAAGCATTCCTGGGCGATGCCGCCGAGCGGTCGTTCGTGACCCGGGCAGGTGCGGCGATCATCGACTTCGTGGTTACCCGCGCGGATCGCTTCGGCCGCTTGGTCATCGATGCCGCCGGGCCGAACCCGATGGCGATCAGCGTCAACGATCTGGTCGCCATCCTCAGCATTCCCGCTGCCGGCGATGCCCAAGAGCCCGACTTCCAGGGGTTGCCAGAGCACATCGGTGGCTTCGAGGTGCCGCTGGACGCCAACTGGGGGGTGTTGGATCTGTCGGACGCGAGCTCGCGTGCTGATCAGATCAAGAAGTTGGTGAAGGAGCAGACGCGGACGCTGTCCGATCAGGGCGCGGCGCTCCGCCAGGACATGCGCAGCTGGCTGGGTCGGACGGCCGACCAGGCGGCCTCGGCCGGCGGTCGCCAGTTCGCCTTCCTGCTCGCGCGCACCAAGGAAGCCGCCGCCGCGGTGACGATGGTGTCCTACTGGCATGAGCTGGGAGCAGGCGCCGGCACCGGGTTGCCCATCGATCGGGTGGGGGACCACCTGGTCGACACTGCTGACCCGGCCGACGAGCTGGTGAAGCTGACGGTGGGTGATGACCGGATCATTCGGCACACGCGGACGCGTCAAGGAAACGCGGAGTTGGGCGGCAAGGACGTCCCGCTGCTGTTGGTCGACTACTGGATCGCGGTGCCCGAAGCCGGCGCGTCCAGCCTGGCTCACGTGTGCTTCTCCAGCCCGCATGTGCCACAGAAGGACGCGATTCTGGCCCTCGCCGACACCCTGGTGCTGGCGGGCACCTGGGTAGCTGCGGAGGAGGCGGCGGCATGAGGCCGTCGAACTGGTCGGTGTTGGGGCGTTCGAGCGACCCGACTCCGGGTGATCCGGTTGCGGTCCGTGCTGGTGGGACTCGGTATATCGGGATCGCGGATGCGATCAGCCGGGCGGCGGCGACGATGCGGTCGTTGGAGGCCGGTGTTTCCAATGTTGATTCGGTGAAGGCGTTGTTGGAGTCTCGCGACAAAGTGGTCGACTCGGTCGGGGTCGCCGAGGGTCGCTATCGGGCTGCCGGTCATGCGTTGACCGCCTACGCCGCGGTGTTGGACACGGTGCAGGCCGACACATTGCAGGCGTTACACGCCGCCAAGGCTGCGGCTGGTGATGGTGGCGACGCGGCGGACGATCAGGCGAGCTATCACAAGAAGGCCACCGAGGCGAAAGCTGCCGGTGATGTCGAGGAGCAGGACAGGTGGGAGAAGAAGGAAGCCGCCGCGAAGGCTGACGCGGCGCATGCGGCCTCCGTGGTCGCTGCACAGAAGTGCGTGGTCGAGCAGGCGGTCACTAACCGGGATACCGCTGCCCGCAACGCGATCGAGGCGATCACCGCATCCACGTCCAATGACGGCTTGAATGACACCTGGTGGGACGACTGGGGTGCCGAGCTCACCGAGTGGATCGCCAAGATCGCTGAGGCGATCGCCACGATCGCCGGCATTTTGGCGTTGTTGGTGTGTTGGATCCCGGTGATCGGCCAGGCGCTGGCTGGGGTGTTGTTGATCGTGGCCGCGGTGGCCGGGATCGTGGCCGCGTTGGCGAACATCATCTTGGCCGCGACCGGGGAAAAGTCTTGGGGCGAGGCGATCATGAGCGTGGTCTTCGCCGTCCTTGGTTGTGTCGGGTTGGGCAGCTTGCGCGGCGCGTTGGGTGGCTTGAAGGCGGCGTTCGGCGCGTGGAAGACCGCTGGCGGCCTGGCCGCCCAGGGTGGATTGAAGGGCCTGCTCGCGGCGACCGGACGCAACGCCCTCGACGGCCTCAAGGGCCTCATCTCCCATTTCCGCCCCAGCGAGGCCGGAGCCGCTGATGGGCTGGTCGATGATGTGGCTCGTACCGGCGATGACGTGGCCTCGGCCAGGCCGCGCATGGGCGACACCCACCCGTCCGATGGGTTCGGGATGGCTCCGGGTGAGACGCACGTGACGATGCGGGACTACGAGATCCGGCCGCCCACCGATGCCGAGGTTGCCCGCCTCGACGAGCTGGCCAAGATGCCGGACTCACCGATCGTGAAGATCGACGGCCAGTTCCACCTCAAGGACAGCATCGACGTGAAGTTCGATTCCGAACGGTACTTTCGCGATCAGCCGTTCAGCGCCGCGGACGAGTATGCCCCTGGCGTCACCTACGGTGACGAATACTCGCGGCAGGTGAACCTGCAGCAGAACGGGATGAACGATCTCACCGTCGGTGAGTGGACGCACAACGTTGACCACTACGCCGAGTTCGACCGTCTCGGGAAGTCCGAACAAGCTGCGGCGCGAGCGGAGGCTGGCGGTCAGCCGGGAGACTTCAAGGCGGTCTTGCATGGACCGGACCAAGTCGCAGGTGGTCGACCCAACACCTTCGACGGGTTGGGGCACCTCGGCATCAATAGTTCGTTGGGCTCTCAGTGGAAGTCTTTGGTCTCAGACCTGCAGGCCGATGTGGCGGCGGGCATCGGCGGGATAGATTCGGAGCTCCTGCGGTTTGTTCATCTCAACGTTCGACTGATCAGCTAGGGAGACATGGCACTTTCAGACGATTTGAAGACCACCATCGATCGGTTCCTCTCTGAGGTCGCGATGCTGAGCCCGGAGGATTTTGCGGCGAACGAGCGTTTCGGAGTCGCTAACCACCAAACGGGAAAGGCGGCGCGGGCGTTGATCAAGCTTGGCGCGGCCGACTTCGCGTGGATCGACAAACGCGCCCGGGATGCCATTGGGCCGAGACTGTCGGAGATCCGGACAGCTGGCCCGATGGTTTCAGCCGGGGCGCCTTTGCGGGCAATCACTGCGGCGCAGGCGATCGTGAAGCGGGACAAGTTGACCGCTGAGCAATACGAGGCGTTTGTCGGTGGCTACCGGCAAGTTGGAGTCCGGGTGCCCGAGCACGGCGCCGTGGAGTAGAGGGGAGATTGCATGGCGTTCGAGAGTTTCGTTGCGGTGGCGCCGATCAGCGAGGAGACCATCGCTGCCCACGCGGGGCAGGTGCCCGATGCGGTGGCACAGGCATGGCGTGATCATGGTTCCGGCTTCGTCGGCGACGGCTACTTCCGCTTCGTTGACCCCGCGCGCGGCGCGGCAATGCTGGGCGGACACAGTCCGCTCCCACCGGAGGCGGTGATCTTGTTCACCACAGGTCTGGCTGACGTGATTGCGTGGTGGAACGGCATGTTCTTGGTGGCCAAGACCCGGCTGGGGGAGATCCACGCCACGTCGGTTCCGTTCGAACGCCTGGTGTCGCTCTTGGAGGACGTACCCGGCCAGCGAGATGCGGTGTGGGACTGGCAGCCCTACCCTGCGGCGATGGCCCGGCTGGGCGTCCCTGCGTTCGAGGAGTGCTTCATGCACGTCCCACTTCTGGGCATGGGCGGACGCGGCGAGCCGGAGCGGATGGAGAAGGGCAGCCTCTGGCTGCACATCGGCATCATGTTGCAGTTCACCGGCAAGCCTCAGTTCACCCACATGCTCGCCCTTCCCGGCGGGGAGTGACCGGCCCCCGCTTTTCACGGCGAAGCCGCCCCCGTGGCGACCACCCGGCACAGGCGGTGCACCGTGACCAGCGTTCACGCTAGGGTCAAAGCCGTCTAGCCACCCGCACTCTTCTGGGGGAATGCTGTGCAACTGAAACTGGAACTCCAGCCTCAGAACGGAATGGCCACGGCCATCTCGGTCATCGCCGAAGCGACGGCGACGGTGGCCGATGTCGCCGCGGCGATCCACGCCGGTCAGACCGGGGTTCCGTGCTCGCGCACCGACCTGACGTTGCAGATTCTGGACAACGCCAACGCCGGCCTGGAGCTGCTGCCGCCACAATCGCTGCTGCCGGAGACCAACCTGCGCTCCGGTCAGCGCGTCCAGGTGGTCCAGTGGGACGCTTCGCATGCTGCGTCCGGACGAGCCGTTCCCGAAGCGCGACTCACCATCACCGCCGGTCCCGGTGCCGGCCGGACGTTCGATCTGCACAAAGGCCCCAACATCATCGGACGCCAGGCCGACTGCGAAGTGATGCTGGACGATCCGCTGGTGTCGCGCCGTCACGCCCGGGTGATCGTCGGCGACCAGATCGAGATCGTCGACATGAACTCCGCCAACGGCGTGTTGATCGCCGGCGAACTCGTCCCGCACGCCGTCCTCGGCCCCAAGGACTCCGCCATCATCGGCGACACCCAGGTGGCCGTTGAGCGCACCGCCACCCCGTCCTGGTCGGCCGGGCAGGTGAACACCGAGTTCAACCGCTCCCCGCTGGTTCGCGAGCGCTACCAAGGCAAGGAGTTCGCCGCCCCCAAGCCGCCGGCCAAACGCCCGCCAGCCAAGCTGCCCTGGCTGGCCATGGTCGCGCCGCTGCTGATGGGCGCGGTGATGTACGCCGCCACCCAGAACCTGCTCAGCATCGTGTTCGTGGCGCTGAGCCCGGTCATGGCCATCGGCACCTATCTGGACCGCCGCTGGACCGACGGAAAGGCCCGTAAGGAAGACGTCAAACGGTTCAACGACGACTTCGAGCAGATGACCGCCGAACTCACCGAAGCCGTCGAAGTCGAACGGTCGGCCCGCTGCGCCGAGGTGCCGTCGCTGGCCGCGGTCACCCGATCCGGATTCGAGCTCAACCCCGACCTGTGGCATCGCCGTCCCGACGACGACGCGTTCCTGCTGCTCAACCTGGGTTTCGGGCGTACCGAGTCGCGCAACACCATCAACCTCCCTTCGCGGGACGAAGCGGACGCCGAGACCTGGACCCGGCTGCAGGGCCTGGTCGACACCTACGCCCTGATCGACGACGTCCCGGTGCTCGCCGACCTGGCCACCTGCGCCAACCTCGGCGTGGCCGGGGAGGCCGAGTGGGTCGTCCCGGTCGCCCGCAACTTGGTCGCCCAGCTGACCTGCCTGCACTCGCCGGCTGAACTGGTGCTGTGCGCGATCGCCTCGTCGGAAACCCAGGACCGCTGGACCTGGCTGCAGTGGCTGCCCCACGTGGGCTCAGCGCACTCGCCGATGGGCGGGACGCACCTTGCCGCGACCACCGGCACGGTCTCGGCACTGATCGCCGGCATGGAGGAACTGGTCGCTGCCCGGCGCGCCCAGGGCAGCAAGGAACAGCAGGTGCCCGCTGTGGTGCTCCTGGTCGAGGACGACGCTCCGATCGAGCGCGGCCGACTGGTCAGCCTCGCCGAGGACGGGCCCGCGGTCGGCGTCCACCTGCTGTGGGTCGCCGATCGGCACGAGAACCTGCCCGCGGCTTGCCGGGGCTACCTGGTGCGCGACGCCAGCGGCACAATCACCGCCGGCTTCGTCAAGGAACATCGCACCGCGACAGTCACCCACATCGAGACCTTCTCCCAGGAGCAGGCCGTCAGCCTGGCCCGCCACCTGGCGCCGGTACAGGACGCCGGCGCGCCCGTCCTGGATCAGTCCGGGTTGCCGCGCTCGGTGTCCTACCTGGCCATGACCGGGACGGGCTTGGCCACCGATCCCCAGGTGACCGTGGAACGTTGGCAGGAGAACGGTTCGGTGCTGGGCTCGAATCGTCCGCGCAGCAAAGCTCCGGTGACCCTGCGCGCCCTGGTCGGGCAGGGTTCCCAAGGCGAGTTCCAGCTCGACCTGCGCTCCCAAGGTCCGCACGCCCTGGTCGGTGGCACCAGCGGCGCGGGCAAGTCGGAGTTCCTGCAGGCGTGGGTGCTGGGCATGGCGGCCAGCCACAGCCCGCAGCGGGTCACCTTCTTGTTCGTCGACTACAAGGGTGGCTCGGCTTTCGCTGACTGCGTGCGACTGCCGCACACCGTCGGGCTGGTCACCGACCTGTCGCCGCACCTGGTGCGCCGGGCGCTGACCTCGCTGCGCGCCGAGCTTCGCTACCGCGAGCACCTGCTCAACGCCAAGGGCGCCAAGGACCTGGTCACCCTCGAACGAACCGGTGATCCGGACTGCCCGCCGTCATTGGTGATCGTGGTCGACGAGTTCGCCGCCCTCGTCCAAGAAGTGCCCGATTTCGTCGACGGCGTCGTGGACGTCGCCCAGCGCGGACGATCGCTCGGCCTGCACCTGATTCTGGCCACTCAGCGTCCCACCGGCGTGATCAAGGGCAACCTGCGCGCCAACACCGCGTTGCGCATCGCGCTGCGGATGGCCGACGAGGCCGATTCGGCCGACGTCATCGACACCGCGCTGGCCAGCGAGTTCGACCCGCGCATCCCCGGACGCGGCGCCGTCCGTACCGGCCCGGGACGGGTGTCGCTGTTCCAGACCGGCTACACCGGTGGGGTCACCTCCGATGAGCCGGAGCCGGCGCGCATCGAGGTGGAGACGCTCACCTTCGGCCCGTCCACGCCGTGGGAGATTCCGGTCGCGCGCAGCAGCAGTGAGACCGACCAGGAGCAGCCCACCGACATCAGCCGGGTCGTCGACATGGTCAGCGCCGCGGCGCAGCTGTGTGCGTTGCCCGAGCCGCGCAAGCCGTGGCTGCCGGAGCTGGCGGCCCAGTTCTCGCTGGAGGAGCTGATCCAAACCCACGGGGACACCTCGATGGTGGGACGGCTGCTGCTCGGCATCGCCGACGACCCGGCGAACCAGGCGCAGCACCCGGTGTTCTACAACCCCGACACTGACGGCAACCTGGCCGTCTACGGCACCAGCGGCTCGGGCAAGTCGGCCACCCTGCGCACCTTGGCCTTCGGGGCGGCGGCCCAGACGATGTTCAGCCGCACCGAGGTGTACGGCCTCGATTTCGGTACCGCCGGACTAGGCATGCTGGAACCGCTGCCCAACGTCGGTTCGATCATCGACGGCGCCGATCGTGAGCGGGTCATCCGGCTGCTCGGCGAACTGGTCGCCATCATGGACGAGCGAGTCGTGCGGTACTCCGCAGCCCGCGCCGGCTCGATCACCGACTACCGCACCACCAGCGGACGCACCGACGAAGCGCGCATCCTGCTGCTGGTCGACGGCTTCGCCGCCTTCCGTGACGAGTACGAAGCCTCGACCACGCTCGGGGTCTCCTACGGACGGTTCAGTCGCCTGCTCGTGGAAGGCCGCGGCGTCGGCATTCACGTGGTGATCTCCGCCGAACGCCCCAGCGCCATTCCGTCGGCGCTGTCGTCCAGCATTCAGCGACGGTTGGTGCTGCGACAGGCCGACGAGGTGGCCTATGCCAGCCTCAACATCCCCAAGGACATCCTGATCGATGCCCCCGCCGGCCGCGGTGTGTTCGCCGGTCAAGCGAACGAGTTGCAGGTCGCCGTGCCGACCGGCGACACGACTCCGGCCGTCCAGGCGGCGGCGATCGACAAGTTGGCCCGGCGGCTGATCGAGCGCGGGGCGCCCGAGGCGTCCCCGGTGCGCAAGCTGCCCAGCCTGGTCACGGCCGCCGAGGTGCCGGCTTCGGTCGACGGTGCTCCCGTCCTGGGGATCAGCGAGACCGATCTGGCACCGATCGGCTTCACCGCGCAGGGCGCATTCCTGGTCGCCGGCATGCCCGGCTCGGGGCGGACGTCCGCGCTGCGCTGGGTGGCCGCCTCGCTGCGCCGCTGGAATGCCACTGTGCCGATGTACTACATCGGGCCCCGTCGCTCTCGGGTGGGTGAGGATCCGGTGTGGACCAAGACGGCCCGAGACCTGGAGGAGATCAAGGAGCTCGCTCTCGATCTCAAGCTCAAGGCCGACCAGCCCGCCGGAAGCGAACCGGGGGTGATCCTGGTCATCGAGGGCGTCAGTGAGTACGTCAGCACGCCGGTGGAGACCGCTTTGGTCGACATCATCAAGGCGATGCGGCGCAACGGGCACCTGGTGGTGGGGGAGCAGGAGACGTCGGCGTGGGCGTCGGGTTGGCCGCTGATCGCCGAGATCCGCAACGCCCGCCACGGCATCGTGGTGCAACCCGATCCGGCAGACGGCGACGTGCTGTTCAAGGAAGCGTTCCCGCGGGTGAAGCGGTCGGAGTACCCGTTGGGTCGTGGCATCTACGTCCGCTCCGGCAAGCAATGGACGGTTCAGCTGCCGCTGCCGCAGTAGCTACTGACGACGAAGGCCACCCGTCGACCGGCCGACGGACCTCGTCAACTCGGACGAGGGTCGCTGCTGTCAGGTTGCTCGGGCGCGTCGATGTTGCCGATGGGGCCCTCGAACTTGGGGTTGACGACCGTCCGTCGCTGTTCGGGCGGAATCGCAGCAATCTTGGCGATGGTCTCCTGTGCGCGAGCAAGAGTCTCAGCGATTTCTGCTTCCGTGGGCAGCTTGTAGTGGGGCTGCTCGGTCACGGTCGTACCTCCGTCAGTGTGGTGCACGATCCGATTCTGTCGACGCCGTTGAAGCAAGTCGCTGCGAAGCGCGCAGCACCGCCAAAGCCTGTTCGAAGTCGGCTTCCGGGACTTCGCGGAGTTCGCGGCCGTCGCGGAGTTGGGCGAGCTCTTCGTCGGTCAGCGGGACGAAGCGGCCTTCGGCTGCCACGTACTGCCGCCACCGCGGGGTGCCGTCGGCGCCTGGCGACAGCCACAGGGCCGCGACCGGGGCGGGTTGGGTCAGGAAGTAGCGGATCGCTGGAGACGGCGCGGCCCCCGGGGCTTTGCGGGCGATCCACTGCTCGGCGAGATCGAGGTTCGCGGCGATCAGGGAGCCTTCGGTATCGCCGGTGAGCTCCAGCAGCGCCGTTGGGCGCCAGCATTGATCGGCCACCGACCACACCTCCACTTCAGTGGAGCCAGCGGGTCGCCGGAAGGCGAACGACCAGTTCAGCCGATCGACCCGCAGCAACTCGCTGTCGGCTGGCTGCGCTGCTGCGGTTGCGGGCTGAGCATCGCCGACCAGTCGGGCGAGTTCGGCCATCGCCATTTCCGGACTGAGGAGGTGATAGGTGAAGAAGTTGCCCACCTTGTCAACGGCGATATTGAAGGCTCCACGAGTCCGGCGCGCGCCCATCACCCAACCAAGGTCGGCAACCGGAGTGATCGCCCAATCCCGCAAGGTGGTGCCTGCGATCGTGCTGATCTCAGCAGCCAACTCGAGCAGGGCAGCTTCCTTCGTCACCATTGGATCTCCTTCCACGGGCTGTTCCCAGTGAAGCGCACGATCGCGTCGATGCCTTCGATCGGGTTGGCGTAGCCGGGAGGCCAGCCGGACACTTCACCGATTTGGGCGTCCGCCCAGTGCAGCTTGCCACCTCGCACGAAGCCATTGAACCAGTGGCCGCCACCGCCTTCCCAGTCGACACCGACGATCATTGCGGTGCCGTCAGGGAGATTGGCAGCCTGGGTCTGTAGCGCCTCGTAGGCCTTGGTGGTGAACTCAGTCGGGTTGGCGTGGATAGCGGGATCGAAGGCCATCAGCGGCGGGTTGGTGCCGGTGATGTTGCGCATTTCCGCGAGCTCGCCCAAGTTCCAGTCGCCCGCGGCAACGCGGGTCTCGACCTGTTGGAACGTGTCGGCGAAGGATCGTGAACATGGCCCACAGTTGTTCTGCCACGGGGCCCCGAAGTCGTGCAGCGGGTTCATCTTGCCGATGTAGCTCTCCACATTTGTGGCGCCGCCGGCGTTGACGGCATCTTGGAGGAGGTGGGTTGTGGTCTCGGACGGGCGAAGATAGCGAACGTCGCCGGGCTCGATGGCCGAGGTGACCATGCGGCCGTTCGCGAAGTCGTCCAGCATGGACGTCATTTGATCGGGCAGCAGCGCATCGACGCCGCTGCGGCTGCCCGCCGAGCCTCCTCCTGGCCGGAAGTGGGAGATCAGGCCCTTGAGTCCGTCGAGCGCGTTGCGTCCGGTCGCCCCGAGCAAGCCTTTCAATCCACCTTGCCCGGCGAGCCCGCCAGCGGCTTTCCAGGCGCCGAAGGCACCCTTCAAGCCGCTCAGGGCGCCGCGCAGGCTGCCCAATCCGACACAGCCCAGGACGGCGAACACGACGCTGAGGATCGCTTCACCCCAGGACTTCTCTCCGGTCGCAGCCAGGAGGATGTTGGCGAGGGCGGCGACGATCCCGGCGACGGCGGCCACGATCAGTAACACCCCGGCCAGGGCTTGGCCGATCACTGGGATCCAACACACCAACAACGCCAAGATGCCGGCGATCGTGGCGATGGCCTCGGCGATCTTTGCGATCCATTCGGTGAGTTTGGCGCCCCAGTCGTCCCACCAGGTGTCATTCAAACCGTCATTGGACGTGGATGCGGTGATCGCCTCGATCGCGTTGCGGGCAGCGGTATCCCGGTCCGTGACGGCTTGCTCGACCACGCGCTTCTGCGCCGCGACCGCACTGGCGGCGTGTGCGGCGGCCGTCTTCGCGGCGTCCTCACGCTTCTCCCACTTGTCCTGCTCTTCGGTGTCGCCGGCATCTTTGGCGTCCTGAGCGCGCTGATGGAACTTCGCTTGATCGCCAGCTGCATCATCAGCGTCACCGGCCGCGGCCTTCGCGGCATGCAACGCCCGCAACGTCTCGACCTGAACCGTGTCCAACACCGCGGCATAAGCGGTCAACGCGTTACCAGCAGCCCGATAGCGGCCCTCAGCGACCCCGACCGAATCGACCACCTTGTCGCGGGACTCCAACAGGGCCTTTACCGAATCAACGTTGGAAACACCGGCCTCCAACGACCGCATCGTCGCTGCGGCCCGACTGATCGCATCCGCAATCCCGACATACCGTGTGCCGCCGTCACGCACTACAGCCGGATCACCCGGAGTCGGATCATGAGCTAGTTCTAGCACCGACCAGTTCGAAGGCCTCATGCAGCTACCCCTTCAGTCGTTCCGCCAGATCACCGTTCTCGTGAACAGCCAACCAGAACCACCGCCGCTAGCGCGAGGAGAGAACTCCCCGGTGGGACGACCCAGGAGAGGAAGGGGTTAGCGCGGACCGTCCGCCGGGTAACTGCGGGTGCGGTGGCCGGTGTAGATCTGCTTCGGCCGGACGATCTTCTGCTCCGGGTCGGTGATGAACTCCTGGTACTGCGCCGCCCACCCTGAGGCCCGCGGGACGGCGAACAGCACGGTGAACATCTCCGGCGGGAAGCCGAGGGCCTCATAGATCAGCCCGGAGTAGAAGTCGACGTTGGGGTACAGCCGCCGAGAGACGAAGTAGTCGTCCTCCAGGCCGTGGCGTTCCAGCTCCAAAGCGATCTTGAGCAGGGGATTCACCCCGGTGATCTCGAAGACGTCCTCGACCGACTTCTTGATGATCTTCGCCCGCGGATCGTAGTTCTTGTAGACGCGATGGCCGAAGCCCATCATCCGGGCCTTGCCGGCCTTCACGCCTTCGATGAACTCCGGCACCCGATCGACCGAGCCGATCTCGCGCAGCATCTTCAGCACCGCCTCGTTCGCCCCACCGTGCAGCGGGCCGTGCAGGGCGCCGATGCCGGCCGAGCAGCAGGTGAACAGGTCGTTACCCGAGGACGCCACCGAGCGCACCGCATTGGTCGAGCAGTTCTGTTCGTGGTCGGCGTGCAGGATGAACAGCACCTCCATGGCCCGCACCAGGCGCTCGTGCTCCTCATAGGGACGACCGGGCTGAGCGAACAGCATGTGCAGGAAGTTGGCGCAGTAGCCCAAGTCGTCGTCGGGGGCCACGTAGTCCTCGCCGCGTCCCTTGCGGAAGGCGTAGGCCGCGATGGTGGGCATCTTGGCGATCAGTCGGACCAGCGCCCGGCTACGGGATTCGGGATCGTCGAAGTTACGCGCGTCGGGGTAGAAGGAGTAGAAGGAGGCCACCGACGACATCAGAATCGTCATCGGGTGGGCGGAGGCCGGGAAACCGGCGAGAACGGTCTTCACTTCCTCAGGCACCCGCCGGTGGACGGTGACCCGCTGCTCCCAAGCCTCCAACTCGGCCGTGGTCGGCAGTTCTCCGTTGAGCAGCAGCCAGGCGACCTCCAAGTAGGTCGACTTCTCAGCCAGTTCGGCGATCGGGTAGCCGCGGTACTCCAGGACGCCGGCCTCGCCGTCGATGTAGGTGATCGCCGAGTGGCACACCGCGGTGTTGGTGAACCCGGGATCGAATGCGGCCAGCGGCTCGTCACCGATGCGGAACTGGCGCAGATCGGCCGCTTTGATGCTGGCCTCGGTGATGTTGAGCGTCGCCTGGGTGGCTGAAGCCGGGTGCGTGACGATCAAAGAGTCGGGCATGTGCTGACATTAGGGGACCGGTGTTGCGGCGATGTGACGGTCTCGCCGTGCGACGCCGCCGGAGCGCACCCTCGCTTGGCTCTGGTCCCTCGCGAGGTGAGGTGGCATGCGATAGTTCCGTATGACACCGATGTCGGAGAGTCTTCCTGCGGCGCCGAACCGCGAACCCGATCTGGATGACGACTTCAGTGCGGGCCTGAGTGCTGAGCGCTGGGTTGCGAGCTATCTGCCGCAGTGGACCACTCCCGAGCGGGCGCGTGCGCACTACACGGTGGTGGCTGAGGGAATCCAGCTACGGATATACGCAGACCAACTCGACTGGCGCATCGAAGACGCCCCCTTGCGAGTTTCGAACCTACAGACCGGCGTCTACTCAGGTCCCGTGGGCTCCACGCGCGGGACGCATCGCCACCGCGCCGATCTCGTCGTCCGCACACCGACACCACAAAGGCTGCTGTTCGCACCATCGCGGGGTCACGTCGAGATCACCGTCTCGGCAAGTCGATCGGTTGATTGCATGGTCGCGGCCTGGCTCGTCGGCACCGAACACCGATCACCGGTGGAGTCCGGCGAGATCTGCATCTTCGAGATCGACGCGGACGCCATCGGGGCAACGACCTCGGCGCGCACCGGGGTCAAAGCCCACCATGATCCGAACCTCACCACCGACATGGCTGAGGTGACACTCCCTTTCAATGCGTCCGCTCCCCACACGTGGACGGTGGTCTGGGGCGAAGGCCAGACCGTGATCGGCTGCGAAGGACGTATCGTGCGGCGCATCGCGCAGGCGCCGGACTATCCGCTGTTCCTGATGATCGACCTCTTCGAGACTGGGCCCCGGGGTGGCAACTACCCCAAGACCGCCACCGTCCATCGTGTGCGCGGGTGGCACTGAGGTGATCGACTCAAGGCGGCACACCAGGAACCGTCCCCGGTGTGTCGGGGGCTCAGGGTTTGGCGGAGAACGCGACGGGGACAGTCGCCAGCGCGCGCACCGTGCCGGACGGGCGGGCATCGACCGCGGTCTCCGGCAACGGGCGCAACTCGACGTGTCGAGGCTCGCCAGGCACGAGGTGGAACCAGTCATCGGCGACCGCGAAGCCGGGCACGACGAGGTGTGCTGACTGGGCGAAGCGGTCGGCAGTGAGGTGCACCGTCCAGCCGTCGGCGGACTCGTGCACCTCGGCTTGCAGCCCCGCCGGGGCCAGAGCGGCGGGTCGTCCCAGCGGGAAGCTGAACGCCTCGCTGACCACCTCGCCGTCCACCCGCAGGCGGGCCACAGCCACCTCCAACTCGGGGGCGCCGAAGCGGTAGGCGTAGGTGTAGTCGAAGAAACCGCCGTACAGGTCGGTGGCGTTGAGCGCGGTCACCGAGCGCGGCTCCAGCCGGACGTCCACGGTGGCGCGGGCGACCACCACCGCCCCGTCGCGCAGGCCGAAGAGCTCCAGCTGGGCAGTCACCGGCTCGGCGGTGTCGTTGGCCAGCTGCACCCGCAGGCCGTTGGTGCCCTCATCGGTCAACCCCACCCACACCGGACGCCACACCCGAGCCAGGGCGCGGAAGATCGACTTGGGCCGGTGTGCTGAGTCCAGCACGCCCCAGCCGGCGCCGGGAGCCAGGTCGGCCAGGTGGAAGACCAGCGCACCCCGGCAGGACGAACCGGCCCGGCGCCACTCGGTGAAGGCTTCGGTGACCACCTCGGCGACCGCTGCCCGTCCGAAGTCGGCGAAGGCCAGCGGGGCGTCGGCGCGCAACTGATCGCGGTCCAGGTCGTAGAGGCGTTCGACGTAGTGATTGCGGGTATCGGCGAAGTCCCAGTCGGTTCCCGGGTCCTGCGGGACGCCCGCGTCCAGATCGAGGCTGTCGTCGTCGCTGAGGTTGGCGAAGGCCAGGCATTCGGTGGCGAAGCCCACGTTGGCGCGTCGCGCGTCCTCCAGCGGCCGCTCGTAGGCGCCGACCCCGTAGTAGTGGCCGACCCCGGCGTCCGGCGCGAACGGCAGCGCGCCGCCCGACGGCGAGCCCGGCACGTAGCCGACATCAGGTCGCAACTCGGCCACCAGGCCCGGGAGGGTGTCGGTGGCCAGCGCGGAGTACCAGCGCTGCGGCGGCAACCCGAGCATGGACGCTTGCTGGGCGATCTCGCTGCCGGCGGTACACATGGCCAGTGAGGGACTGCCCTGGCGAGCCTGAAGGAACTGACGCACCTCGGTCTCCACCAACGCCAGCCAGGCCGGGTCGGTGGCGGGGTAGTCGAAGTTGGCGAACATGAAGTCGGCCACCACCAGCAGGCCCAGCTCGTCGCACAGCTCGAAGAATGCCGGTGCCTCGTAGGTGGCGATGCCCGGGACGCGCAGCAGGTTCGCTCCGGCGTCGGCCAGTTGTTTTAGCAGCGGCAGGCAGGTCGCCCGGTCGCCGGACAGTCCCAGCAGATCGGCGTTGGTCCACACCGCGCCCCGGCAGAAGATCGGGACACCGTTGATGGCGATGCCGACTTCGTCGCCGGTGCTCACCTCCAGGTGTCGGAAGCCGGTGCGGGTGAGCAGGTGAGCGTCGCCGTCGAGCACCACCTCGATGTCGTACAGCGCCGGGGTGCCGTGAGTGGCCGGCCACCACGGGTCGACATCGGGCATCACCAGAGTGGCGATGCTGCGTTCGCTGTCACCGGTGAACGACGTCTCCACTCCGGCGCATCGCAGCACCAGCCCGTCCGGGACGCCCGCGGCCGAGACTGCCAACAGGCCGGCCCCGTCCTCGCTCAGATCGGCGGCGATCCGGACCTGATCGAGACTGATCCGTCCGGGCCGGATCAGTCGGATCGGGCGATAGGGGCCGACGGCCTGAATGGTCGGCGCCCAGCCGGGCATGTGTCCCAACAGGGTGGTGCGCACCAGCCGCAAGCCCTGGTCATCGAGCAGGCGCGGACGCCACAGCGCGCGCGGCCCCTTGGCGGCCAACGCCTCGGTGAGTGCGATGAAGCGGATCGCCACTTCGTCCTCGCCGGTCAACTCGACGTCCAGATCGAGGGCCACGTACATCGAGTCGCTGTGTGCGATCAGCTCGCCGTTGAGGAAGATCTCGGCCAACGTGGCCAGGCCCTCGAACCGCAGGACGGCCGGCCCGGCGGGCTGGCTGAGTCGGCAGCGGTACCACCAGTCCCGATCCTGCAGGGGAACCGGTGTCGCCGGGTCGAACAGCCCGGCTCGGGTCAATGCCTGTGCAACCGTGCCGGGCACCGCGGCGTCCACCTCGCCACCGGGGGCGTCCAGCCGCCAGCCGGTGTTCAGTTCGGTGACGACGGCGTCGAGGTGGCGGTGCATCAGCCGACCTTGCTGGTCAGGCCCGTCATGATCGCCTCCCAGGCGGCGACCGATGGCTCCAAGGCGGTGGCCAACGAGTCGAAGCGTCGCCGGGCGACCGCGCGGGCCAGCGTGAACTGAGTGGTCTTGGCGTTGTCGCAGATGGTCTTGGCCGCGGCTGCCTCCTCGGCGAACTCCGCTGCGTCCAGCCAGGTCAGGTGGCTGGAAAGCAACTCGAAGTTGGCCCCGAACTGGCGCACGGTGTTGAACGCGTACAGGTGGAAGAAGTCCAGGCCGCGTTCGGCCACGTGCTCCACCTGGGTGGGAAAGGCGGCGTGGAAGGTGGCCAGCGGGTTGGTCTGCGGACGGCGCGTCAGGTGTTGGCTCAACAGGTCGCGGGCCACCCCACGCTGGGCGTCCTCGCTGGGCAGGACGTCCGGCAGCTTGGCGAACTCGGTGTAGGGGATCCAGCGCAGCCCGAACTCGGTGGCGTGCTGGAACACACCCTCGTAGTCGGCGCCGCTGAGAGCGAAGTAGGAGTCGTTGTGGAAGTACTCCATGGTCTTGGCCACCGGATCGAGCCGGTTGATCCCGACGGTGGTCTTGCCGTGCTCGATGCCGTAGGTGACCCCGGCGGTGTCCGGGAGATAGAAGCTGTCCATCTCGACCAGGCACAGCCGGCCTCGTCCCAGCTGGGTGAGCACGTGCGCCTCGACGGTGTCGTAGAGGGCCAACTCGGTGACGACCACCCCATAGAGGCGTTCGAGGTCTTCCAGCGGCACCTTGAAGAAGGTGAACTGATCACCCTCGAAGTCTTGGGTGAGCGTGAAGCCGAGCATCGCTTCGGGGGCCACGCCCAGGGACCAGAGCGCTTCGATCCACAGATCGACGTAGCAATTGGTCTGCGGCCAGGCCCGCTCGGGACTGTGGAGTCGATGGGGGACATAACCGCTCGGCTGCGCCTGCGGAAAAACCGCCACCCCAGGATCGATCATGCGGCTGAGGTTAGCATCGCCTGCCGAGCCCCAACCCGACGGCCGAGACGAATTCGGCGCTGGATTCGCTTGGGCGCCGCTTTCAAGGTGATCACCGGAATCCACAGTCGAAAACATCCCACCGGTGCCGGCTGTGGAAGGTGACTGATTGCCTCCGATCCTCACCACAGTCACGTGCGTGAACAAGAAACTCACCTATCTCCTTGCCCACGATGGGTTTGTCCGGGTCGCGGATCATCCCGATCTCAGGTCGACGCTGTCGAGAATGCGGCCGGCCGGACACGTGGAGTCTCCGTTGCCGGGAGTCTTCGTTGCGCCGGGCTACGACTACCTGACCTGGTTGCGTGCCGTGACGGCGTGGGCAGGTCCCGACGGAGTGCTGCACGCCCGATCGGCGGCATCGCTGTGGCTCCCGGACCTGATCACCTCGACCGCTTACATCGCGCACCCTCGACTGCTTTCGCGCAGGCGAGTCGTGGTGTGTCGCCGCCGGGTGCCTCCGGAGTTCGTGGAGGTTACCGCGGGTGTGCGTCATGTCAGTGCTTCCTACGCCGCAGCTGAACTGGCAGGCGCGGACGACGGGCGCGCGGTTTGCGAGGCGCTGCGGCAGGCGCGTGCAGACCCGGAGTCCCTGGACCATGCACTGGCGGCTCTCAAAGGCACCAAAGACCAACGTGCTCGGGTGCGGGTGCTAGCCGAAGCGGTCGCCAACCCCTGGTCCTACGCGGAGCTCCGGCTCCAACGGATTCTCCGTCGGGAGGGGATCACCGACTGGGTGGCGAACCAACCTTTGCGACTGGGGTCGACGTTGGTCATCCCGGACATCCGGTTTCGTCGGCGGAGGCTGATTGTCGAGTTCGATGGTCGTCAGGTGCACGACAATCGCGCGAGATTCCTGGCCGATCGTGAACGGCTCAACCTGCTGGAGGCCTTCGGCTACCACGTGCTGAGGTTCGGCTGGGAGCATCTCGACGATCCCGATTACGTGGTGGGGGCGGTCCGCTCGGCGTTGCGACGAGCGTCGCTCGCTTAGCGTGGGAGGATTTCACCCGTCGATGCCGTACGCGCGCCCCTGCTCCGCGCTCACGCTCATCTGGGGCCGGATTCGTCCCATCAGAACGAGGAACAGTGACCTCGTCGAGGCCTGTTTTGACCCCCCACAACCGGCGCGGTAATCTTAGGCGCTGTTGCGCAGAGGTCTGGCCTAGGCCGACCCCGCACTCCAATTGACCACAACTTACGGAAGCAGGACGAAGACCCGTGTCTACGTACAGCCCCAAGCCTGGCGAAATCACCAGGGCCTGGCTCGTGATCGATGCCACCGACGTCGTTCTCGGGCGGTTGGCCGTCACCGCGGCCACCCTGCTGCGCGGCAAGCACAAGGCGCAGTATGCGCCCCACGTCGACACCGGCGACTTCGTCATCGTGGTCAACGCCTCCAAGATTGCCCTCACCGGCAGCAAGGCCACCGACAAGCTGGCCATCCGTCACTCCGGTCGCCCCGGCGGCCTGAAGTCGGTGCCCTACGGTGAGCTGCTCGCCAAGGATCCGCGCAAGGCTGTTGAGCGCGCGGTCTGGGGCATGCTGCCCAAGAACAAGCTGGCCCGCCAGCAGTTGAAGAAGCTCAAGGTCTACGCAGGCCCGGAGCATCCGCACACTGCGCAGAAGCCGCAGGCCTACCAGATCACCCAGATCGCCCAGTGACGCAAGGAATCATCGTGACCGAGACCGTCGAAGAGACCGTGGACACCGAGGTCGTCCCCTTCACCGAGGGCGACCGCGAAATCGCCTACCGCGCGGAGGCTGAGTCCAGCACTTCGCAGCCCTCCGGCCGTCCGGCCATGGTTGCCGCTGCTGGCGCCACCGGCCGCCGCAAGGAGGCCATCGCCCGCGTCCGGATCGTGCCGGGCACCGGCAAGTTCACGATCAACGGTCGCGAACTCGAGGACTACTTCCCGAACAAGCTGCACCAGCAGACCGTCAACGAGCCCTTCGTCACCGCTGGTGTCCAGGGCGCCTACGACGTGATCGCCACGATCGTCGGCGGCGGAGTCACCGGCCAGGCCGGTGCGCTGCGTCTGGGCATCGCCCGCTCGCTGAACGCTGTCGACGCCGAGGCCAGCCGCCCGGCGCTGAAGAAGGCCGGCCTGCTGACCCGTGACGCTCGGATCAAGGAACGCAAGAAGGCCGGTCTGAAGAAGGCCCGTAAGGCTCCGCAGTACAGCAAGCGCTGACCGGCCGTACCGAATGGCGCGCCTGTTCGGAACGGACGGGGTCCGTGGAGTCGCGAATCAGGACCTGACCGCAGAGATCGCTCTGGAACTGTCGATCGCTGCTGCCCACGTACTGGCAGAGGCCGGTGCGTTCAGCTCCGATCGGCGTCCGGTGGCCCTGGTGGGTCGCGATACCCGAGCCAGTGGCGAGTTCTTGGAAGCTGCCGTGGTGGCCGGTTTGGCCTCCGCGGGGGTGGACGTGGTTCGCCTGGGCGTGATTCCTACCCCCGGGGTTGCCTACCTGGTGGGCAGCCTGGAAGCCGATCTCGGTGTGATGCTGTCGGCCAGTCACAACCCGATGCCCGACAACGGCATCAAGTTCTTCGCTCGCGGTGGGGTGAAACTCGACGACGCCATCGAGGACGCCATCGAGGAGCAGCTCGGTGAGCCCTGGGAGCGTCCGGTCGGTGCCGAGGTGGGACGAGTCAGTGGTGACGCCGGCGCGGTTGAGGGCTACATCGCACATCTGGTCGCCAGCCTTGGCGACAACTCCAGCCTCGAAGGCCTGAAGGTCGTCATCGACTGCGCCAACGGCGCGGCATTCCTGACGGCGTTGGCCGCGTTCGATGCGCAGGGCGCAGAGGTTATTCCGCTGCACGCCCAGCCGGACGGGCTCAACATCAACGACAACTGTGGGTCGACCCACCTGGCCTCACTGCAGGCCGCGGTGGTCGCAGAAGGTGCCGATCTCGGTATCGCCCTGGACGGCGACGCCGACCGGTGCCTGGCGGTGGATGCCGCCGGCGAACTCGTCGATGGTGATCAGATCTTGGCGATCCTGGCGCTGGCCATGCGGGAGGCGAAGACCCTGCATTCCGACACTGTGGTCGCCACGGTGATGAGCAACCTGGGCTTCCTCCAGGCGATGAAGGCCGAAGGAATCTCGGTCGACCAGACCAAGGTGGGCGACCGCTACGTGCTGGAGGCGATGAACGCCAACGGCTTCACTCTCGGCGGGGAACAATCCGGGCACGTGATCATGAGCGAGTTCGCCACCACCGGCGACGGCGTGCTCACCGCGCTGCACCTGGCTGCGCGGATGGTGCGCACCGGCAAGCCGCTGAGTGAGCTGGCCGCGGTGATGGTCCGTCTGCCGCAGGTGATGATCAACGTCCCCGGGGTGAACAAGACCCGGGCCGGGATCGATCCGGTGGTGGCCCAGGCCGTCTCTGCGGCGGCCCGCGAACTCGGCGACTCCGGCCGGGTGCTGCTGCGTCCGTCCGGTACCGAACCGCTGGTGCGGGTCATGGTCGAAGCCGAAACCGCTCAGAAGGCCCGCGAGGTCGCCGAACACCTGGCCACCGTGGTCCGCGAAGAACTCGCGCTGACGCCGAGTGCTCGCTGACGCCAAGCCAAAGCTGGCCTCAGTCGAGGCGGCGACCCAACACCTGCACGTACTGCGGGACGTAGCCCAGGTGGGTGTAGAAGTCGACGACCTTGCTGTTCTCCGAGCGCACCATGAACTGGATCTTCGGCGCGCCCTGGCCACGCAACCAGGTCTCGGCGCCGGCCATCAACTGACGGCCCACACCCCTGCCCTGGTAGGCGGGTTTGACGGCCAGGTAGTAGGCCCAGCCCCGATGGCCGTCGTATCCGACCATCACCGTGCCGACCAAGTGGCCGTCCTGGCGTAGTCCGAGCACGGTCGAGCACGGCCCGTTGATCGCCTTCATGAAGTCGGCGCGGGCGTCGTTCCACGGCCGGGTCAGGTCACACTCCTCCCACAGGAGAGTGGCCAGGCGCGCGTCGGTGGCGGTGAGCTTTTCGATCACGAGATTCCCCTCGAGGCGTGGCCCCATCCCCCTGGGGCCCGACTCGGGGGCAGGATATCGCTCCCGGTGCCATCAGCGGGAGGGGGTGGCCAAGATCGGTTCGCGCCTCGACCTCACACCCGACGGATGCGCACCCAGCTGACCTGATGGTTCGGGCCCTTGCGCAGGATGGCGGTGGCCCGTCCGCGGGTGGGGCGAATGTTGAGGTCGAGATTGGGGCCGTTGACGTCGTCCCAGAAGCCCGAGGCGACGTGCAGGGCCTCCTCATCGTTGAGCGAGGTGAACTGCACCAGATAGGAGGTCGGGTCTTCGAACGCCGCTTGGCGCAAGGTCATGAACCGATCCAGGTACCACTGGCGAACATCGCCGTCGTCGGCATCGACGTACACCGAGAAGTCGAAGAAGTCGCTGACTGCCAGGCCGGTGGTCCCGTCAGCACGACGCGGGGCCGGCTGCAGCACGTTGAGGCCCTCGAGGATCAGGATGTCGGGCTGATTCACCGTGATCGTCTCGCCTTCGACGATGTCGTAGACGTGGTGGGAGTAGACCGGGGCGGTCACCTGGGGTGCGCCGGACTTCACGTCCATCACGAATTGCACCAGCCGCTTGCGATCGTAGGACTCGGGATAGCCCTTGCGATCGGCGATGCCGAGTTCGGCCAACTTGGCGTTGGGGTAGAGGAAGCCGTCGGTGGTGACCAGGTCGACCTTGGGGTGATGCGGCAGCCGACGCAGCAGTTCGGCGAGCAATCGGGCGGTGGTCGATTTGCCCACCGCCACCGAGCCGGCGACCGCGATCACGAAGGGGGTGCGCCGCGCCTTCAGGCCGAGGAACTCGTGGCTGGCCGCGAACAGCTCGCCGGTTCGTTCGATGTACAGGCTGAGCAGGTCGGTCAGGGGGAGGTACACCTCACGGACCTCGTCGGCGTCGGTCGGATCGCCGATGCCGCGCAGCCGCGCCAGCGTGTCCTCGTCCAGAACAGTGGGGCGGACGGCGGCCAACTCGGCCCAATGCTGGCGGTCCAACGTCAGATATGGGCCGTACGGGTTGTCCTCCGGTGCCAGGCTGCGGCCGGTCGTCGTCATGTCTCCCTCTCCGAGCGCCATGGGACGCCGCCAATGTCAGTCTGCGCGGTCAAGGCCATTACAGTGACCAGTATGTGCGGAATTATCGGCTATGTCGGTCCTCGTGTCGCCCATGCGGTCGTGGTGGAGGGTCTGCGGCGGATGGAGTATCGCGGCTACGACTCCGCCGGTGCTGCCGTGATCACCCCGGACGGCATCTCGGTGCGCAAGAAGGCCGGCAAGATCGGCAACCTCGATGCGCTGCTGGCGTCCGACCCGCTACCTGAGACCGGCATCGGCATCGGCCATACCCGGTGGGCCACCCACGGCGGTCCCACCGACACCAACGCGCACCCGCATGTGTCGGCCGATGGCCGGATCGCGCTGATCCACAACGGCATCATCGAGAACTTCGCCACCCTGCGCGCCGAACTTCGGGCCAAGGGTGTGGAGTTCAGTTCCGAGACCGACACCGAGGTGGCTGCCCAGCTGCTCGGTGATGTGGTCGCCGGCGGCGCCGACCTGGCCGACGCGATGCGCGCGGTGTGCCTGCGCCTGGAAGGTGCCTTCACCCTGGTGGCCATGGACGCCACCGACCCGGGACGTCTGGTGGCCGCTCGCCGCAACTCCCCGCTGGTGGTTGGCGTCGGCGAGGGGGAGACCTTCGTGGCTTCCGACGTGGCGGCCTTCATCGAGTTCACCCGGCATGCCATTGAGCTCGGCCAGGACCAGGTGGTCGACGTGACCGCCACCTCGATCACCGTGACCGACTTCTTCGGCAACCCGGCCGAGAGCCATCCGTTCGAAGTGACCTGGGACCTGTCCGCCGCAGAGAAGGCCGGTTTCGACTGGTTCATGCGCAAGGAGATCTTCGAACAGCCCCGGGCGGTCGCCGACACCCTGCTGGGCCGCTTCACCCCCGAAGGTGCGCTGACGCTGGACGAGCTCCGTATTCCCGAGGCCGAGCTGCGCAGCGTCGACAAGATCATCATCGTGGCTTGTGGCACTGCCTACTACGCCGGAATGGTGGCCAAGTACGCCATCGAGCACTGGACGCGGATCGCCTGTGAGGTCGAGATCGCCAGCGAGTTCCGTTACCGCGATCCGATCATCTCCGGCTCCACGCTGGTGGTCACCATCAGCCAGTCCGGCGAGACGGCCGACACCTTGATGGCGATCCGGCACGCCCGGGAGCAGAAGGCGAAGGTGATCGCCATCTGCAACACCAACGGCGCGACCATCCCCCGCGAGTCCGACGCGGTGATCTACACCCACGCCGGTCCCGAGATCGGCGTGGCCTCGACCAAGGGCTTCCTCACCCAGGTGGCCGCCTGCTACCTGCTGGGGCTCTACCTGGCGCAGGTCCGCGGCACCATGTACGGCGACGAGATCGCCGCGGTGATGTCGGAGCTGGCCTCCACCCCGGACAAGATCCAGCAGGTGTTGGAATCCCTGGACCAGATCACCGACCTGGCTGCCCGTTTCATCGACACCAAGTCGGTGCTGTTCCTCGGCCGTCACGTCGGCTACCCGGTGGCCTTGGAAGGTGCGCTGAAGCTGAAGGAGCTGGCCTACCTGCACGCTGAGGGCTTCCCCGCCGGTGAGCTCAAGCACGGTCCGATCGCACTGGTCGAGGAGGGCACCCCGATCTTCGTGGTGGTGCCGCCGCAGGGCCGTGATCAGCTGCACGACAAGGTCGTCTCCAACATTCAGGAGGTGCGCGCTCGCGGCGCCTTGACCATCGTGTTGGCCGAGGAGGGTGACGACGAAGTGACACCGTACGCCGACATCTTGTTCCGGCTGCCGAAGGTGTCCACGCTGCTGCAGCCGCTGGTCGCTACCGTGCCGCTGCAGATGTTCGCCTGCGACCTGGCCACCCTGAAGGGATTTGACGTCGATCAGCCACGAAACCTGGCCAAGAGCGTCACGGTGGAGTGAGATTGACCCATGATCGTCGGCATCGGTATGGACATCACGGAGGTCTTCCGCTTCTCCCGCGCGATTGAACGTCCCGGGGTCAAGGAGCGGCTGTTCACCGCCGCCGAAGCCGATGCGCCGATCGAGCGTCTGGCTGGTCGGTTCGCCGCCAAGGAGGCGCTGGCCAAGGCCGTCGGTGCGCCGCTGGGGCTGGTCTGGACAGACGTCGAGGTGCTCGCCGAGGACACCGGCCAGCCGTACTTCGTTCCGGCAGGGACGGTCGCCGCTCGGCTGGCCGAACTGGGCGTGACCAGCGTCTTCCTCTCGATCTCCCACGACGCCGGCGTGGCTGCGGCCATGGTGGTCTGCGAGGCCTGATGGACGGCTACCGGGTCGCAGACATCCGTGCGGCCGAACAGGCTGCCTTCCTCGCCGTCGATCCTGACGTCCTCATGCAACGGGCGGCCGCGGGCTTGGCCTCGGCCATCCTGCGGCGCCTCGACGGCGCCTACGGCGCTCGGGTGCTGCTGGTCGTGGGCTCGGGCAACAACGGTGGCGACGCCCTGTTCGCCGGCGTCCGATTGGCGCAGCGCGGAGTGCAGGTGTCCTGCTGGCGTACCGGTACCGGCGTCCATGAGGCCGGCTGGGCGGCGCTGCGAGCCGCCGGCGGTCGCGCCGTGGACGCGGCCGAAGCGCTGGCCAGCCTGGAGAACTGGGACGTGGTCGTGGACGGGGTAGCCGGAATCGGCTCCCGCCCAGGTCTGGACGAGCCGGTGGCCACCTTCGCGCAGGCCTGCCGGACGTCCGCGGTGCCGGTGGTGGCAGTCGACCTGCCGTCCGGGCTGGCCCCGGAGCCGCCGTTCGTCGACGCCCCGCACTTCACCGCCGACCTGACCGTCACCTTCGGCGGCTACAAACTCTGCCAGTTACTGCAGCCAGCCGCCCAGGAGTGTGGCGTCGTCGAACTGGTCGACATCGGCCTGGAGCTGGGCGTCCCCGACGTGCAGTGCTGGGAGCCCGACGACGTCGCTGCCGCCTGGCCGATGCCGGACGCCAACACTGACAAGTACACCCGCGGCGTGGTCGGCCTGGACACCGGTTCGCCGGACTATCCCGGCGCCGCGGTGCTGGGCACGGCCGGCGCCACCCACGCCGGAGCAGGCATGGTGCGCTATCTCGGCCCGCCCGCGGTGGCCGGACGAGTCTTGGACGCCTTCCCCAATGTGGTCGCCGCGCCCGGACGCGTGCAGGCCTTGGTCATCGGATCGGGCTGGGGCGAACGCAAGGACGGCAAGGTGCTGGCCCGGGCGATGGCCACCGGGGTGCCGATGGTGATCGACGCCGACGGTCTGCGACATCTCGCCGGGCCGGGACGGCCAAGCGTCCTGTTGACTCCGCACGCCGGTGAACTGGCCTTCTTGCTCGGCTGCGACCGAACGACAGTGACCGACGATCCGCTGGCGGCGGTGCGGCGGGCTGCTGAGGAGACCGGCTGCACGGTGCTGCTCAAGGGTGCCACCCAGTACGTCGCCACTCCGGGAGAGGCCACCGTGCAGGTGGCCGTCCCGGGCCCGTCCTGGACGGCGCAGGCCGGCTCCGGCGATGTGCTGGCCGGGATCTGCGGCGCACTATTGGCGGCTGGGCTGCCGGCGGCGTCCGCCGCCGTGGTGGGCGCCTCGGCACAGGCGATGATCGCCGCAGAACACCCCGGGCCGGTGCCGCCACAGGAAATGGTGCGCTGGTTGCCCGACCTGATCGCGGCATGGGGATCGGCGCAGGAGACGTAGAATCGTCGGCGTTCGCGCTGCGGAACCGAGTGGCGCGGGAAGGTGACCATGCAGCGCGACGTGCTGGCCGAGAGCGTCCTCGGTGACGGCCGCAGCCTGCATTTGGTGGCTGCTGACGCCGGCGATGCCGAGGCGATCTGTGAGGTCATCCTGGACGCCTTCGGTGCCCGGCCGCAGGTCGATCCACCGCCTCCGGCGCTGGCCGAGACCCCCGAGAGTGTCCGGACGGCCCTGGCCAACGGCTTCGGAGTGCTGGCACTGGTCGACGAACAGCCGGCCGGGGTGGTGATCGTCAGCATCGACGACGACATCGCCGGGGTGCACCGGGTGTCGGTGCGTCCGTCCTACCAACGGTTGGGCATCGCCTCGGCAATGGTCACCGTGGTGTTGGAGGAGCTCACTCAGCAGTCGGTGCGTCGGGTCGAACTGGTGGCCCGCGCAGAGTTCCCGCAGGTGGTGTCCTGGTGGCAGCGGCACGGCTTCCGCGAGGTCGACCGGGTCGGCACCAGCCTGACCCTGGCCCGCGAACTGCCACTGTGCGTGGTCGCGGCGACCGCCGAGGACACCCAAGAACTTGGACGCCGCCTGGCCGGCCTGGTGCGCGCCGGCGACGTCCTGATCGCGTCGGGAGACCTGGGCGCGGGCAAGACCACCCTCACCCAGGGGTTGGGCGAGGGGATGGCGGTCAGCGGTGCGGTGATCTCGCCGACCTTCGTGCTGTCGCGGGTGCATCGCTCGACGACCGGCGGGCCGGCGTTGGTGCATGTGGACGCCTACCGGCTGGGATCTGCCGCCGAACTCGACGACCTCGACTTGGACGAGTCGGTGGCCGACTCGGTGACCTTGATCGAGTGGGGCGCGGGATTGGCCGAAGGGCTCAGCGACGACCGACTGGAGATCGACATTCGCCGGGGCCTGGACCCCGCCGACGAAACCCGCTGGATCTTCCTCACCCCGGTGGGGCCACGCTGGGCCGGGCTGCGCGAGGAGTGGGAGCAACGATGAGCCTGATTCTGGGAATCGACACCGCCACCGACGTCCGTGCGGGGCTGGCTCGTGACGGCCGCGTGGTGGCCTCCGGTGCGGTGGAGGACCGCCGCGCCCACGCCGAACAGCTGCTGCCGCTGGTGCAGCGGGTGGCCGCCGAAGCCGGGGTGAGTCTGTCGGAGCTGACCGGTGTTGTCGTCGGTGTCGGCCCGGGACCGTTCACCGGTCTGCGGGTGGGCGTCGCGGCCGCAGAGGTTTTGGCCGAGGCCCTCGGCGTACCCGTGCGTGGCGTCTGCAGCCTGGACGCGATCGCCCAGGCTTGGGCGGACGAGGGCACTGCGCCGACCGACTTCGTCGTGGTCGCCGACGCCCGCCGCAAAGAGGTCTACTGGGCGCGCTACCGCGCCGACGGCGCGCGCATCGACGGCCCCTTCGTGACCAGCCCGGACGCGGTGCCGGACGTCGCGCTGGCCGGGCCGGGGGCGTCCCTGACGGGCCGCGAAGGCGTCGGTCCGGCCGTGCTGGACGCGGGGCTGATGGCGGCGGCGTCCGATCGATTGGGCGAGGTCGGCCTGGAGCCGCTGTACCTGCGCCGGCCCGACGCGGAAGTGCCCACGACCCGAAAATCCACCATCACCACGGCCCGCATTGGGATGATGGGACCGCGATGATCATCACTCACGCCAGCGCAGCTGACCTCGACGGCATCCTCGCCCTCGAGCAGAACGGCTTCGACCCCGCAGAGCAGTGGTCCCACGCGTTGTGGGCAGACGAGATCGCCGCCCCCGACCATCTGGTGCTCACCAACTCCGACGCCGACGGCCAACTCCAGGGTGTGGCCACGTTCACCGTCGCCGAGGACATGGCCGATCTGCAGCGGGTCGTGGTGCATCCGCGGGCGCGCGGGCGGGGCGTCGGGTCGTCCTTGGTGCGCGCCGGCTTGGAGTGGGCCGAGGCGCTCGGTGCCAACCGGATGCTGCTGGAGGTGCGTACCGACAACCTGGCGGCGGTGGCGCTGTACCGGCGGCTCGGTTTCGACCAGATCAGCTGTCGGCGCGACTACTACGGACCCGGCCGTGACGCCTACGTCATGTTGCGGCCGCTGGGTGAGGACGAAGACGTCTGGGCGTTGAGCCGATGACTGCTCCGCTCATTCTGGGAATCGAATCGAGCTGCGACGAAACCGGAGTCGGGATCGTGCGCGGCCACGAACTGCTGGCCAATGAGGTTGCCTCCTCGGTGGATCAGCACGTCCGCTTTGGTGGAGTGGTGCCCGAGGTGGCCAGCCGGGCGCACCTGCAGGCGCTGATCCCCACCCTGCGACGGGCCACTGCTGCGGCCGACATCGACCTGTCCGAGGTGGACGGCATCGCGGTCACTGCCGGTCCCGGCCTGGCCGGGGCCCTGGTGGTCGGCCTGGCGGCGGCCAAGGCGTTGGCGGTGGCGTTGAACAAGCCGCTGTACGGGGTGAATCACCTGATCGGCCATGTTGCGGTCGACCTGCTCGACCACGGCCCGCTGCCGCAGCCGTGCGCGGCGCTGCTGGTCTCGGGCGGGCACACCTCCCTGCTGCATGTGCGCGACATCACCGGTGACATCGTCGAGATCGGTGCCACCATCGACGACGCTGCCGGTGAGGCCTACGACAAGGTGGCCCGGGTGCTCGATCTGAGCTACCCCGGCGGCCCGGTGATCGACAAGCTCGCCGCCGAGGGCAACCCGAAGGCGATCGCCTTCCCGCGTGGGCTGACGGCGCAGAAGGATCAGGCCAAGCACCGGTTCAACTACTCCTTCTCCGGGTTGAAGACCGCGACCGCGCGTTGGGTGGAGACCGAACGGCTGGCCGGCCGCGAGATTCCGCTGGCCGACGTGGCCGCGTCCTTCCAGGAGGCGGTGGCCGACGTGCTCACCGCCAAGGCCGTGGACGCGTGCGAGTACCTCGGCGTCGACACGCTGCTGTTGGGCGGGGGAGTGGCCGCCAACTCGCGGCTGCGCGGGCTGCTGGAGGAGCGTACGGCCGAGGCCGGGGTCACCCTGCGCCGACCTCGTCCGGCGTTGTGCACCGACAACGGCGCGATGATCGCCGTGCTCGGTGCCGAAGTGGTGACTGCCGGACGGCGTCCATCCAGTCTGGAGATCGGGGCCGACTCGGGAATGCCGATCTCGACAGTGCTGGCGTAGCGGCGATGTTCACCCCCATCATCGGCACCCTCGGCTACGTGCTCTCGGCCGATCGCAGCCAGGTGTTACTGGTGTACCGCACCCGCGACGGCGATGAGCATCAGGGCAAGTGGAACGGCCTGGGCGGCAAGCTCGAAGCCGACGAGGACATCTACTCCAGCCTGTGCCGCGAACTGCGCGAGGAGGCCGGCATCGAGGTGACCGCAGCCCGGCTGCGCGGCACGGTGTCGTGGCCCGGCTTCGGCGCCGACGGCCAGAACTGGTTCGGCTTCATCTTCCTGATCGATGCCTACACCGGCACCATTCCCGAACGTAACGAGGACGGCCCGCTGGTCTGGCACGACATCGACGCGCTCGCCGACCTGCCGATGTGGGAGGGCGACCGGCATTGGCTGCCGCTGCTCTTCGGCGACGGCCCGGTCTTCCACGGCGTCATGCCCTACGTCGACGGACGTCCGGTGAGTTGGAGCTGCACCACACCGGGAGGGCAATGAGCGACCAGGTCTCCGGGCGGCCGGACTTCCAGCCTCCCATCCCGCCGCCCCCACCCCCGCCGCCTCCGCCGCCTCCACCTCCACCGGCGCCGGTGTTACTGACTCGGCCACCGATACCCGATTTGCTACCCGAGTTGTCGGGCCCGGTGGCAGTGCCGCCATCATCGGCTCCGCCGCAAGTCGAGGAGGTGCCGACGGCGGCGGCCGACGGGGAATCCCTGGACGAGGCGATCGAGGATTGGGACAACCTGAAACGAACTCTGGTGATCACCATCCATGAGTGTCGGTTGGAGGGCTATCGAGTCTTGACCGATGGCCACCTGCTATTGGGGCTTCTCGCCGAGGACGATCAGGTAACCGAGTTGCTGCAGCGGTACGGGGTGAGGGCGTCGGCGCTGCGCAAGATCTGGGCACATCTGAAGACCACCGACCCGGCGCCGTATCGGCTGGGTCTGGTGTCCTTGATGTTGCGGCTGGCGGTGGAGGATGCTGCGCGGCGCGGCCAGGATGTGACCACCGCTCACTTGCTGGCGGCCATGCTGCGTGACGAGCGGGACTTCACCACCGAGGCCCTTCGCGATCTCAAAGTCGATGCGGCGGCGGTGCGTGCGGAGGTGGGGCAGCTGGTTGACCAACTCCCGCAGGTACGCGAGCAACGTGATGACCCAGACTTCATTCCCGACTACGTGTTGCCGGTGCGGGGTTCGTCGTGCCTGGGCATCTTCGTGGGCGCCAGCGGAGTGGGTTTGGCGGTGGCGATTCTGAACATGTTCGTCGACCGCAAGCACCTTCAGGTGGCACCGGAGTTCTGGCCGACCTTTCACATCGCTTGGGCGGTGACCCTGACTGTGGTCGGTGGCGTGCTTTCCCTGTTCCCTCGCCAGCGACAGACCGGCCTCGGCATAGTCTTCCTGTCGGTGATCGGCTACGTCGTCGGTGTGTGGACGTGGCTCAGCCTTGGCGGATAGCGGCGGTGCGCGCACCTGGTTGGGTTGTTGGCTGGGGCAGTGCTGGCGGTGGTGGTCATGGTCGTCACTTCCCTGTCTGACACGTTGTCGAGCCTGCGGTTCGTCTGCTGACCTCAGCGGTGGGAGGGCTACGGCCGAGGTGGGCCATGTTCGCATGTTCCACCTTGGTGAAGATCGGGGTGGCGAGGCTGTTTGCTGGAAGGTAGGACTGCTGACTCGCCCGACAATGGGCGTAGCCAATATCGTTCGACATCGAGGAACTGGCCAGAAGGGATCTGCGGATGTCCAAGATCATCTACACCTACACCGACGAGGCGCCCATGCTGGCGACGCACTCGTTGCTGCCGATCATCAAGGCGTTCGCCGGGGCTGCTGGGGTGGACGTGGAGACCCGCGACATCTCGCTCGCCGGTCGCATCATCGCCGCCTTCTCCGACGTGCTTCCCGAAGCACAGCGGCAGGCCGATGACCTGGCCGAGCTGGGCGCACTCGCCAAGACCCCTGAAGCCAACATCATCAAGCTGCCCAACATCTCGGCGTCCGTGCCGCAGATGAAGGCGGCTGTTGCCGAACTGCAGGCCCTGGGCTACGACCTTCCCGATTACCCCGACGATCCCACCACCGACGCCGAGCGTGACGCCAAGGCGCGGTACTCCAAGGCCATGGGCAGCGCTGTGAACCCGGTGCTGCGCGAGGGCAACTCCGATCGTCGGGCGCCGCTGTCGGTGAAGAACTACGCCCGTTCGCATCCGCACCGGATGGGCGCCTGGACGGCCGACTCCAAGACGCGCGTGGCCACCATGGGTCACGACGACTTCTACTCCAACGAGAAGTCATACGTGTCTGCCGGTGACGACACCGTGACCATTCAGCTGGTCTCGGCCGAGGGCACCACCGAGCTGACCAAGGTGAAGCTGCTGGCCGGCGAGGTTCTCGACGGCACCTTCATGAACGTGGCCGCGCTCGACGCCTTCCTCGACGAGCAGATCGCCGCGGCCAAGGCCGAGGGCGTGCTGTTCAGCGTCCACCTCAAGGCCACCATGATGAAGGTCTCTGACCCGATCATGTTCGGCCACGTGGTGAAGCGCTTCCTGGCTCCGGTCTTCGAGACCTACGGCGATCAGCTGGCCGCCGCCGGGCTGTCGGTCGACAACGGCCTGGGCGCGATCCTGGCCGGTCTGGACGCGCTGGGTAACGGCGCGGAGATCAAGGCCGCCATCGACGCCGCGATCGACGCCGGCCCCGAACTGGCGATGGTCGATTCCGACCGCGGCATCACCAACCTGCACGTGCCGTCCGATGTGATCGTGGACGCCTCGATGCCGGCCATGATCCGTCAGTCCGGCCACATGTGGGGCCCGGACGGCCAGGAGGCCGACACCCTCGCGGTCATCCCGGACGCCTGCTACGCCGGCGTCTACCAGGTCGTCATCGACGACTGCAAGGCCAATGGCGCCTTCGACCCGACCACCATGGGCTCGGTGCCCAACGTCGGTCTGATGGCCGCCGCCGCTGAGGAGTACGGCAGCCACAACAAGACCTTCCTGATCCCCGCCGACGGCACCGTCCAGGTGGTCGACGGCGCCGGCGTGGTCGTCATGGAGCACGCTGTCAGCGCCGGTGACATCTGGCGCGCCTGCCAGACCAAGGACGTCCCGATCCGCGACTGGGTCAAGCTGGCCGTCACCCGCGCCCGGGCCACCGGCGCGCCGGCGGTGTTCTGGCTGGACGCCAATCGCGCCCACGACGCGGTGCTGATCGAGAAGGCCAAGACCTACCTGGCCGATCACGACACCACCGGCCTGGACATCAGCTTCCTGGCCCCGGCCGAGGCCACCAAGCTCTCGGTCGAGCGCATCCGTCAGGGCCTGGACACCATCTCGGTGACCGGCAACGTGCTGCGTGACTACCTCACCGACCTGTTCCCGATCCTGGAGCTGGGCACCAGCGCCAAGATGCTCTCGATCGTCCCGCTGATCGCCGGCGGTGGCCTGTTCGAGACCGGCGCGGGCGGCTCGGCCCCCAAGCACGTGCAGCAGTTGGTGAAGGAGAACCACCTGCGTTGGGACTCCCTGGGTGAGTTCCTGGCGCTGGCCTCCAGCTTCGAGCACCTCGCCGGAGCCACCGGCAATGCCGGCGCTCAGGTGCTGGCCGACACCCTGGATCGGGCCACCGGCAGCTTCCTGAACGAGAACAAGTCGCCCAGCCGCAAGGCCGGCGAGATCGACAACCGGGGCAGCCACTTCTACCTGGCCACCTATTGGGCCCAAGAAGTCGCTGCGCAGACGGCCGACGCAGCGCTGGCTGCGAAGTTCGCTCCGGTGGCCGAGGCGCTGGTGGCCAACGAGGAGACGATCGCCGCCGAACTACTGGCTGTGCAGGGCTCCCCGGCCGACATCGGCGGCTACTACCGTCCCGATGTGGCCAAGACCGATGCGGTGATGCGGCCTTCGGCCACGTTGAACGCGATCATCGACGCCATCTGAGTTCCTCCAGGAGTCCCGTCAGCCGCCCGAAGATCGGGTCGGCTGGCGGGATTTCACGACGTTCGATCCGCTGAAGCTGTGCATCTTCGCCCCCATCTCGATGCTCGGGTGGATCTTCGGCCCGCTCGCGGTGGTGGTGTTCGCTGCGGTCGGCTTCGCCGGCTACGGGACGGCACGCAAGGCCGGCCTGACGCGTTCGAAGTGCTACCTACGCGACACCCGCCTGGTGTTGGCCTACCTGGGCCTGTTCCTGGCCGCCGGACTGTGGGGGCTGTGGTTCCAGGTGTCCCGCTGGCTGGGCTGGAGCTGAGTCAGTCGAGCTTCGGCTCCGACGGCACGATCGGCGTCGTCGGTGCCTTACGGGGACGGACCAGGCCCAGCCCGGTGAAGAATCCACCCAGAATGCCGACCCCGAATGCGATCCAGATGGTCGGGAACGGATTGATCGGGTTGATGCTGTTCTTGGGCTGCATGTTGCCCCAGATATCGAGCGATCCCCAGCCCATGATGCCGGCGGCGACCAGCAGCGCGAGGATCCCGATGACCAGACTCACCTTTGACATCACCTTCATGCGGTGAATCTTACGGGTGCGCCTCACCGAGCGAGCCGTATTAGGTTGTCGGCGTGGATGTTGAAGTGGCGCGCTGGCTGGTATCCGACGATGCCGTGCCCGCGCTGACCGCGGCCGGCGCGGAGCCTGACCCGAGTTCGCTGGCGGCGGCCGGACGGCTGCGCCGCGACTTCCCACCCGAACAGGCCGCTGCCGCGCTCACCCAAGTCGGCTTGCGCCGCCGTGCGGTGACCAAGTTCGGCGAGACCGCGCGGCGGCTGTTCTTCACTCCCGACGGCCTGGAACAGGCCACCCGCGGCGAGGTGGCGGCCTGGCGGGCGGCCCGCTATCGCGCCGCCGCAGTGGCCGACGTCGTCGACCTGGGCTGCGGGCTGGGCGCGGACGCGTTGGCCTTCGCTGCGGCCGGGCTGAACGTCCGCGCGGTCGAAGCCGACCCGGCGACCGCGGTGCTGGCGTCGGCCAATCTCGGCCAGGAAGTGATCTGCGGGGACGCGGTGGAGCTGGCCGCGCCGCTGCTGGCCTCGGGGGCGGCGGTGTTCGCCGATCCGGCGCGTCGCACCAGCAGTGGACGGACCTGGCGGGTCTCGGACTTCTCCCCGCCGTTCGACTTCGCCACCGGCCTGTTGGACGGCCGGTTCGGCTGCATCAAGGCCGCGCCCGGGCTGCCGTCCGCGATGATCCCGGACCAGGTGGGCGTGACCTGGGTGAGTCACCGGGGCGACTTGGTGGAGACCTCTTTGTGGAGTACGGGGGAGCGGGCTGCCGTGCTGCTGCCTTCGGGGGAGGAACTGGCGGTCGGTGGTGATCGAGCACCGATCGGAGAGCCGGGCCGCTACCTGTACGAACCGGACCCGGCGGTGATCCGCTCGGGGGCGATCAATGCGCTCGCCGCTCACCTCGGCGCCTGGCGTCCGGCCGACGGGATCGGCTACCTGTTCAGCGATGAGCTGCGCGAGACCCCGTTCGCGCGAGCATTCTCCGTGGCTGAGGTGCTGGCCTACGACGAGCGGGCGCTGCGCGCCTTCGTCCGCGAACACGGCGTGGGCGTCCTGGAGATCAAATGTCGTGGGGTGGACGTGGACCCGGCCGCGCTGCGTCGGCGGCTGAAGCCGTCCGGGCCCGCGTCGGCAACCCTGGTGATCACGCCGACGCCGAGTGGCGTACGGACACTGGTGGTTGCTCGGCTCGGCGAATAGGCGGATCGCGGCCCTCGCCGGAGCCCGCATCCCTTCGCACTGTTGGCACTCGGCTTGATCGAGTGCTAAGGCCGCGATAGATTCGACTTAGCACTCTCCCTATGAGGGTGCCAACCGGCCCAGGAGCGTCGTAGTCGGCGCCGGGGCTGTGCAGAACACCTGACCACCGGGCGCTCGTCGCCCAGCAGAACGAAAGGGTTTTGACGTGGCAGTCACGATCAAGCCGTTGGAGGACCGCGTCCTCGTCCAGCCGTTGGAGGCCGAGCAGACCACCGCTTCGGGCCTGGTCATCCCCGACACCGCCAAGGAGAAGCCCCAGGAGGGCAAGGTTGTGGCCACCGGCCCCGGCCTCCCCAACGGTGAGGGCGGCCACAACCCGATGGACATCGCCGTCGGCGACATCGTCATCTACTCCAAGTACGGCGGCACCGAGATCAAGTACGACGGTGCGGAGTACCTGCTGCTCGCCGCTCGCGACATCCTCGCCATCATCACCAAGTAAGGCGAACATCTATGTCGAAACTGCTTCAGTTCGACGAGGAAGCCCGTCGCTCTCTTGAGCGCGGCGTGGACATCCTCGCCAACACTGTGAAGGTAACCCTCGGGCCGAAGGGGCGCTACGTCGTCCTGGACAAGAAGTGGGGCGCTCCGACCATCACCAACGACGGCGTGACCGTGGCCAAGGAGGTGGAACTGTCCGATCCGTTCGAGAACCTCGGGGCCCAGCTGGCCAAGGAGGTCGCCACCAAGACCAACGACGTGGCCGGCGACGGCACCACCACCGCCACCGTGCTCGCTCAGGCGTTGGTGCACGAGGGTCTGCGTGCGGTTGCTTCCGGCGCGAACCCGATGGGGCTCAAGCGCGGTATCGATGCCGCCGTCACCGCGGTCACCACTGAGCTGGTCCGGCTGTCCCGGGAGGTGGAGACCACCGCCGACATGGCGAACGTGGCCACCATCTCCGCCCGCGACGCCGAGATCGGCGCGCAGATCGCCGAGGCGTTCGACAAGGTGGGCAAGGACGGTGTGATCACCGTCGAGGAGTCGAACACGTTCGGCACCGAGCTGAAGTTCACCGAGGGCATGCAGTTCGACAAGGGCTACCTCTCGCCGTACTTCGTGACCGACCCCGACCGCATGGAAGCCGTCCTGGAGAACCCGTACATCCTGATCAACCAGGGCAAGATCTCCTCGATGGGTGAACTTCTGCCGGTGCTGGAGAAGGTCATCGGCGCTGGCGGCCAGCTGGTCATCATCGCTGAGGACGTCGACGGCGAGGCGTTGAGCACCCTGGTGGTCAACAAGATCAAGGGCACCTTCTCCTCGGTGGCCGTCAAGGCCCCGGGCTTCGGCGATCGCCGCAAGGCCATGCTGGAGGACATCGCCACCCTCACCGGTGGCAAGGTCGTCGCTCCTGAGGTCGGCCTGAAGCTCGACCAGGTCGGGCTGGACGTCCTGGGCCGCGCGGCCCGGGTGGTCATCACCAAGGACAACACCACGATCGTCGAGGGTGTCGGCGCTGCCGACGCCGTTGCTGGTCGGGTGGCTCAGCTGCGGGCTGAGATCGAGCGCACCGATTCCGATTGGGACCGGGAGAAGCTGCAGGAGCGGGTGGCCAAGCTGGCCGGCGGCGTCTGCGTGATCCAGGTCGGTGCGGCTACCGAGGTCGAGATCAAGGAGAAGAAGCACCGCATCGAGGATGCCGTCTCCGCGACTCGCGCCGCGATCGAAGAGGGCATCGTCGCCGGTGGCGGCTCTGCTCTGGTGCATGCCGCTCGCGTCCTGGTCGGTGGCCTGGGCCTGGAAGGCGACGAGAAGACCGGTGTGTCGATCGTGGCCAAGGCCGTTGGTGAGCCGCTGCGCTGGATCGCCGAGAACGGTGGCGAGGCCGGTCTGGTGGTGGTTGCCAAGGTGTCCGAGCTGGAGCCGGGTAACGGCTACAACGGCGCGACCGGCGAGTACGGCGACCTGGTTGCTCAGGGCGTCATCGACCCGGTGAAGGTCACCCGTTCGGCGCTGGCCAACGCGGCCTCCATCGCGGCGCTGCTGCTCACTACCGAAACCGCGGTGGTCGAGAAGCCGGCCGACGAGGACGAGGGTCACACCCACAGTCACTGACACTGACAACGCGGACGGGCCTCCACCTTCGGGTGGGGGCCCGTTTGTGTTGCGCCACGAGCCGGGTGCTGCATCGGCCAACCGAACCCGACGTTATGCGGGGCATTTCAGCCTGCGTGTCGGGCGGCCAACCGAACCGGTCGTTATCGAGCGCGAATAGGCCGCGATAACGACCAATTCGGTTGGGTACCTCAATCGGCCCGCCGCACGGGGCTTCATAACGACGAAATCGGTTGGCCTGTGCTGCAGGTCGACCAGGCCGGAGCAACCTTGCGGTTTGCTGGAAGAAGGCCGGTTTGGCTGGCCGCGGTTCGGCGTCCTCGGCGAGGCTTGAGCCACGTCGAACCTAAGGAGATGTGACATGACTCGGTCCCTACGGACACCCCTCACCGTCCTGGCCGTGCTCGGTGCCGGCATCGGTTTCAGCTTCGGTACTGCTGTACCCGCCCACGCCGTCGATGACGTGACCACCACCCCGACCCCGACCCCGGTGTACAACTGCCACGGACACCAGGCCACCATCGTGGGCACCGACGCGGCCGATGTCATCACCGGCACTCCCCAGCGGGACGTGATCGTGGCCCTCGGCGGTGACGATGTGATCGACGGCCTGGCCGGCAACGACATCATCTGCGCCGGTGACGGCAACGACATCGTCAACGGTGGCGACGGCCGCGACTGGATCGCCGGCGGGCTCGGCGACGACACGCTTTCTGGAGGCAACGGCGACGACGTCCTGCATGGCCGGGCCGGCAACGATGTGGTTCGCGGTGACGCCGGCTACGACTGGCTCGGCGGCGGTGACGGCGACGACACCATCTACGGTGGCACCGGCAACGACAAGCTGCACGGCTACGCGGGCACCGACACCCTTTACGGTGAGGACGGCCGTGACTGGCTCGGTGGCGGTGGCGGCAACGACACCCTTTATGGTGGCGTCGGCAACGACAAGCTGCACGGCTACGCCGGCAATGACCACCTGCTGGGTGAGGCCGGCGCCGACCGGCTCTTCGGAGACTCCGGCGCTGACGTCCTCGAAGGCGGCCTGGGCAAGGACCGCCTGCGTGGCGGCGCTGGTGCCGATTTGGAGTACCAGGACGTCGCTGCGCAGCCCTGATCCCCGTTGCACCACCCCGACGCCCGGCCCCACCACAGCGGTGGCGCCGGGCGTCGGCTCATCCCTAGGGACGACCCCCGCCGCCGATGGGGAGGACGTGCCGTGGCGCCGGGCTTCCTAGGCTGTCGCCATGAGCGCAGTACTGACCCAAGAGCCGGACGCCACCCCGGCCACAGCCGTCCCTGGCATCGAGGCCCGTGACCTGAAGCGGGCCTTCGGTGAGGTGCGGGCCGTGGACGGCATCACCTTCACCGCCCCCGCCGGCGCGGTGACCGCCCTGATCGGCCCCAACGGATCGGGCAAGACGACCTTGCTGCTCCTGTTGTCCGGGCTGCTGCGCCCGGACGCGGGTCAGGCCCGGGTCGCCGGCCACGACGTGGTGTCTGAGAACCTGCAGGCGCGGTCGCAGGTCGGTTGGATGCCCGACGTCTTCGGCACCTGGGACGCCCTGACCTGCACCGAGATCCTGTCCACCTTCGCCCACGCCTATGGCATGGAGCGGTCAGCCACTCCCGCGCGGGTGGCTCAGGTGCTGGCGCTGGTCCACTTGTCGGAGCACGCCACCTCACCGGCACGCGTGCTCAGCCGCGGCCAGAAGCAGCGGCTCGGTCTGGCTCGGGCGCTCGTCCACGACCCGCAGGTGCTGCTGCTGGACGAGCCGGCCTCCGGCCTGGATCCGCGCTCCCGGGTGGAGATGCGCGATCTGCTGCGCACGCTGGCCGAGGACGGCAAGACGATCCTGGTGTCGTCCCATGTGTTGGCCGAGTTGGAGGACCTCTACGACCACGCCGTCTTCCTCTCCCGCGGGCGGACGGTCGACCTGGCTGCTACCGAACAGCCGGCCTCCGCGGGACGTGGCTGGCGACTGGAGGCGGTCGACGGTGCCGAACTGCGGGCGTTCCTCGACGAAGCCAGCATCCCCTGGGTGGCCGGACCTGGTACCGGTGAGGTGACCGTGCCCCTGGCCGGTGCGGACTCGGCCAGCGAACTGATTCGGGCAGCCGTGAGCGCCGGGGTGCGGTTGCACACCATCGCCCCGATCGCCGGACGCCTGGAGGAGACCTACCTGGCCCTGAACGAGGAGCGGGTATGAGCAGCTGGCGACTGTCGGCGAACGGCTTGCGTACCGTCGTCGAACTCGAACTGCGGCAGCGGATCCGCTCCCGGCGCTGGATCTGGGCACTGGTCGGCTGGTTCGCCCTCATCGGTGCCATCACTAGTCTGGTGATCTGGGCGGCCTCAAAGAACTGGGGAAATCCGGACACCGATCTCGGGCCCGGCGGGCCCATGGCGTTCGGCCTGATCACCTACTTCGTGCTGGGCTTGGGTCTGATGATCGCCCCGGCGTTCACCTCCACTTCGATCAACGGCGACCGTGCCGCCGGCACCCTGGCCACGCTGCAGGCCACCCGCCTGAGCGCGATCGATCTGGCCATGGGCCGACTGATTGCGGCCTGGCTGACCGCAGCGGTGTTCGTGTTGGTCGCCACACCCTTCATCGCGTGGTCGATGGTGCTGGGCAGTATTTCGGTCTGGCAGGTGCTGGTGGTCTTCTTGGTGGTGTTGGCCGAAGTGGCGATCGTGGCCGCGATCGGATTGGGCTGGTCGGCGCTGCTTTCGCGCGCGGCCGGCGCGGCGGCGATGACCTACCTCAGCGTGATCGTGCTCTCGGTGATCACGGTGGTGGTCTTCGCTCTGGCGACGATGGTCAGCGTGACCCCGCAAACCGAGCGAGTCTGGGGTCTCACCCCGGCCGCGCAGGAGGAGTATGCCAAGTACGTCAATGACTATCTGGAGGAGCACCCGGACGCCGCTTCGCCGCCGCCGCCAGTCGACAAGTGCACCTGGTGGGAGCGGACGACCTACCAACCCCGTCCGGACAAGGTCTGGTGGATGCTGGTGGGTAACCCCTTCGTGGTGGTCGCCGACGCGGCGCCGCTGCCTCCGGGGGTGTCAGCGGATCTGCGGAGTTATCGCCGGCTGAGCAATGATCCGCTCGCTTCGGTGCGCTACGCCGTCCGTTCGTTGGGGATCCCCTCCACGCACGAGATTGACGACTGCTCCTCGTACTACATGGAGCTTCCTGGGTACAGCGTCGAATGGGACGCTGACGACAACGCCGTGGTCAAGGGACCTGACGGGAAGGTGGTCAACGTCAGCCCGGTGAAGCGCAAGGTGGTGAACGTCGAGTCTCCGGTGTGGCCGTGGGGCCTGGGGTTCCACTTCGCCTGGGGCGCACTGTTCTTCTGGATCGCGGTGCGGCGGTTGAGCATTCCGGCAGGGGTGCTTCCCCGAGGGACCCGGGTGGCCTAGCCGGCGGCTACGGGTTGGCCCGAGAGCGGGCCAACCCTGACTCGTAGGCGAAGACCACTGCCTGCACCCGGTCGCGCAACCGAAGCTTCGCCAACAGGTGACGCACGTGTGTCTTCACGGTGGTCTCCGACAGATACAGCGTGGTCGAGATCTCGGCATTGGACATGCCTTGAGCGATCAATCCCAACACGTCGGTCTCGCGCTCGGTGAGGCAGTCCAGCCGCGGGTCCGGGGCCGTCGGGCTGCCATTGGCGACATGGCTCAACAGGCGACGCGTGGCCGACGGTGCGATCACCGCGTCCCCGCTGTGGACAGTTCGGATGGCCGTCAGCAGGTCTTCGGGCGGGGCATTCTTCAGCAAGAAGCCGGACGCCCCGGCCTGAATGGCCGTCAGCAAGTACTCGTCCACGTCGTAGGTGGTCAGCATGACGATCTTGGGGGCGGTGCGACCGGAGGCGTCAGCGTCGGTGAGGATCTGGCGAGTCGCCTCGATACCGTCCATCACTGGCATCCGCACGTCCATCAGCACCACGTCAGCGGGGGTGTGGGCCACCACGGTGACCGCGTCGCGGCCGTCCTGAGCTTGGCCGGCCACCACCATGTCGGTTTGCGCGGCGATCACCATCGCCAGTCCGGCCGCGACCAGCTGCTGGTCGTCGACCAGGACCACCCGAATCGGTTGGCTCATCATTCCTCCTCCAAACGGTAGGGCAGCTCGGCGCAGACCCGGAAGCCGTCCTCGGTGGGGCCGGCGGCCAAGCTGCCACCGAGTAGTTCGGCCCGCTCGCGCATGCCGATCAGGCCCATACCGGCACCAGGCAGGCTCTCTCCGGTGACCGGGTCGGTGGCGGCGGCCTTGGTGCCTCCGCTGCTGGTGACGGTCAGGCTGACCGCCGCATCGCGCCAGTTCTCGGTGACGATCACTCGCGCATCATCGCCGGCGTGCTTGAGCACATTGGTCAAGGCTTCCTGGGTGATCCGGTGCAGGGCGGTGCGGCTGCCGGCGGGCAACGGACGCGGATCGCCCACCCGGATCAGGGAGACGTCCAGACCGGTCGACCGGTAGCGTCCGGCCAACTCGTCCAGACCGGTCTCGGGGATCGGCGCCAACTCCGGGGCGGTGGCATCACCGTGCTTGAGGATGCCGAGGATGCGTCGGGTGTCGGCCAGAGCGCCCCGTCCGGTCTCGGCGATGGTCCCGAAGGCGCGCCGGGCCGCCTCGGGGTCGGAACTGACATAGGAGCCGCCGTCGGCCTGGGCGATCATGATCGCCAGTGAGTGGGCGATGACATCGTGCATCTCCCGCAGGATCCGCAGCCGCTCGGCGGCCACTGCGAGCTCTGCGGTGCGCTGCTGGGCGGCCACTGCCGATGCCCGGGCGGCCAACGCCTGGCGACGCTGGCGCTCGGTGCGCGACAGCGCCACGGCGAGGATCACCACCGCGCCGGCGGTCGCTACCAACCCGGCGACAAGGACGATCTCCAGGGGCGTCATCGCAGGTGGTTCAGGAGTGGACCACGACCTCGACGCGCTGGAACTCCTTCACCTCGGTGTAGCCGGTGGTGGCCATCGCCCGACGCAGTGCGCCGACCAGGTTCATCGTGCCGTCGGCCACATGGGACGGCCCGAGCAGGATCTCCTCCAGGCTGCCGACCTCGGTGAACTTGACCCGCTCGCCGCGCGGCAGGGTGGGATGCCAGGCCTCGGGGCCCCAGTGGTAGCCATGACCGGGCGCCTCAGTGGCGCGCGCCAACGGCGAGCCGACCATGACGGCGTCCGCGCCGCAAGCGATCGCCTTGGCGATGTCTCCGGACTTGCCCAGGGCGCCGTCGGCGATCACGTGGACGTACCGGCCGCCAGACTCGTCCAGGTAGTCACGGCGAGCTTCGGCCACGTCGGCCAAGGCGGAGGCCATCGGCACCTCGACACCCAGCACATTGCGGGTGCGCTTGGTGGCGCCACCGCCGAAGCCGACCAGGACGCCGGCCGCACCGGTACGCATCAGGTGCAGGGCCGACTGGTAGGTGGCGCAGCCGCCGACGATCACCGGCACGTCGAGTTCGTAGATGAACTCCTTCAGGTTCAGTGGCTCGCACACCTTGGAGACATGCTCGGCCGACACCGTGGTGCCGCGGATGACGAAGAAGTCCACCCCGGACTTCTCCACCACGGAGGCGAACTCCGCACAGGTCTGCGGCGACAGTGAACCGGCCACCGGCACCCCGGCGTCGCGGATCTGCTTCATCCGCTCGGTGATCAGTTCGGCCTTGATCGGCTCGGCGTACAGCTGCTGCATGCGCCGGGTCGCGGCCACCTGATCGTCGATCGCGGCGAGCTCGGCCAGCAGCGGCAGCGGATCTTCGTAGCGGGTCCACAACCCCTCGAGGTTGAGCACGCCCAAGCCGCCGAGCTTGCCCATGGCGATCGCGGTCTGCGGACTCATCACCGAGTCCATTGGTGCGGCCACGATCGGGAAGTCGAAGGTGAGCGCGTCGATCTTCCAGCTCAGGTTCACTTCTTCGATGCCGCGGGTGCGGCGGGTGGGCACGATCGCGATGTCGTCGAAGCCGAACACCGGTAGGGCGCGCTTGGAACGACCGATTTCGATCATGGTCATCTGATCCCTCAGTTCTGTGCCGAGTAGTTGGGAGCTTCGATGGTCATCTGGATGTCGTGCGGGTGCGACTCCCGCAGACCGGCCGAGGTGATCCGGACGAACCGCCCCTTGGCGTGGAGTTCGTCGATGGTCGCCGCACCGGTGTAGAACATCGACTGCCGCAGACCGCCGACCAGCTGGTAGGCCACCGCCGCCAGCGGGCCACGGTAGGGCACCTGGCCTTCGATGCCCTCGGGAACGAGCTTGTCGTCACTGGACACGTCGGCCTGGAAGTACCGGTCGCGGGAGTAGGACGCCTTGCGTCCGCGCTTGGCCATCGCGCCCAGCGAGCCCATGCCGCGGTAGGACTTGAACTGCTTGCCGTTGATGAAGACCAGCTCGCCCGGGCTCTCGTCACAGCCGGCCAGCAGCGAGCCGAGCATGACAGTGTCCGCGCCGGCCACCAGCGCCTTGGCGATGTCACCGGAGTACTGCAGACCGCCGTCGCCGATCACCGGGACGCCCGCCTCGCGGCAAGCCTGGGCAGCCTCCCAGATCGCGGTGACCTGAGGCACGCCGACGCCGGAGACCACGCGAGTGGTGCAGATTGAACCCGGGCCCACGCCCACCTTGACGCCGTCGGCGCCAGCCTCGACCACGGCCTTCGCGCCGGCGTAGGTGGCGACGTTGCCGCCGATGATGTCGACCTCGCGGGCCGCCGGATCGGACTTGAGTCGGCGGATCATGTCCATCACGCCCTGGGTGTGGCCGTGCGCGGTGTCGACGATGATCGCGTCCACCCCGGCGTCCACCAGCATCATGGCCCGCTCCCAGGCATCACCGAAGAAGCCGATGGCCGCACCCACGCGCAGCCGTCCTTGGGAGTCCTTGCTGGCCAGCGGGTACTTGTCGGACTTCACGTAGTCCTTCAAGGTGATCAGGCCGCGCAGCTTGCCGTCGGCGTCGACCAGGGGGAGCTTCTCGATCTTGTGCTTGGCCAGCAGGGCCAACGCGTCAGTGGAGCTGATCCCGGGGTGACCGGTGACCAGGGGCATCGGGGTCATCACGTCACCGACCGGACGGTTCGGGTCATCCTCGAACCGCATGTCGCGGTTGGTGACGATGCCCAGCAGGTGCAGATCGGCGTCGACCACCGGGACGCCGGAGATGCGGAAGCGTCCGCACATCTCGTCGACCTCGCCGATGGTGGCCTCGATGGAGGTGGTGATCGGCTGATCGATCATGCCGGCCTCGGATCGCTTCACCCGGTCGACGTGCTCGGCCTGTTCCTCTGCGCTGAGGTTGCGGTGCAGGATGCCGATGCCGCCCTCACGGGCCATCGCGATCGCCATCCGCGACTCGGTGACGGTGTCCATCGCCGAACTCACCAGCGGGATCCGCAGACTGATCCGCTTGCTCAGCCGGGTGGTGGTGTCGGCGGCGGAAGGAATCACCTCCGACTCGTTCGGCTGGAGCAGGACGTCGTCGAACGTCAGGCCCAGCGCGGCGAAGGGTTCGGGGACGCCTGCGGGAGACAACGGAAGGGACACGGGCCACCAATCTGTCAGCGTGAGGCGCCCAGTCTATCCTCGCCTCGCCGGCTCAACCGAGCGCGCTCAGCGCCTCGACCAGCCTCTTGTGCCGGAACTCGAAACCGGCCTCGTTCAGTCGGGCGGGCGCCACCCGTTGACCGCCGAGCAACAGCTCGCGGACCAGTTCGCGTCCGAAGATCAGATTCAACGGGGTGATCGGCGTCGGCAGCACCGCCGGACGCTTGAGGTAGTCGGCGAAGGTACGGGTGAACTCGGCATTGGTGACAGCCCGCGGGCCGACCAGATTGACCGGACCGGTCAAGTCGCTGGTCAGCAGGAACTCCATCGCCCGGACGTGGTCGGTGATGCTGATCCAGCTCAGGAACTGGCGGCCGTCGCCGACGCGGCCACCCAGCCCGGCTGCGAACTGCGGCCAGATCGCGCCGAGGTAGCCGCCATCGCGGGCCAGCACCTGGCCGGTGCGCAGCAGTGCGGTGGAGACCGGGGAGTGGGCGGCAGCGGCTTCCCAGTCGCGCACCACGCTGGCCAGGAAGCCGCGTCCGTTGGCTGACAACTCGTCGACCACTTCGGAGCCGGTGTCGCCGTAGTAGCCGATGGCCGAGCCGTTGAGCAGGCGCTGGCAGCGTCCGTCCGGGCTGAGTGAGGTGACGATGGTCAAGGTGGAGGTGACCCGCGAACGACGGATCGCCGCCTTGCGTTCGGAAGTCCAGCGACCAGCGGCGATCGGGGTGCCGGCCAGGTTGACCACCGCGTCGACGTCGTCCAAACCGGGGGACGAGATCCGGCCGGCGTCGGGATCCCAGCGACGGTCGTCTGGGCTGTGCGGAGTGCCTCGAACCAGCCGGACGACTTCGTGTCCACCGCGGGTCAGTCGGCGGGCCAGGGCAGAGCCCAGCAGCCCCGTTGCACCTCCGATGGCTACCCGCATGTCATCGATCCTGCCACGCCCGGTTGATGATCAGTACCGTCCGTGCCAGATCGCGGTCTGGATGGCATTCCACACGCAGAAGGCGATCGCCAGCCCGAAGACCGCATAGCGCTGCTTGCGGGTCAGCGGCACCAGGCCGAGCAGGGCCAGGCTCCACGGCAGATACCAGGGGTGCAGGGCTTGTCCCAGCACGGCGATCGCCAGCGACGCCCACGCCACCAGGGCGAGCGGACGATCGGCGAAACGCACCACGATCCAGATCAGCACGATCAGCAGGATTGCGGTGGTCACCCGTCCGGCGACGACCAGGAAGGCGGTGTAGGAGCCGCCGCCGAGTTGCACCAGCAACCCAACGAACTTCGCCAGCAACACCAGTGGGGCGGGAGTGGCCGCCAGCCCCATCAGGTCGAGCCACTTCGTCCAGCCGAAGCCCAGCCCGCTGGCCAGGCTGATCGCCACGAAGGTGGCGGCGGCCACCGCGGTGGCGACCGCGCTTCGCCAGCCCAACAGCCACAGTCGCCGCAGCATCGGCAGGGATCCCAGTTGGGCGAGCACCGGGAGACCGGCCACCGCGATCACGGTGAGACCACCCTGCTGCTTCAGTGCCATCGCCACCCCGACCAGGACGGGGGCGACGACCAGCGACCCCACTGCTCTCGGCCAGCGCAAGGCCACCCAGATGGCCGCCAGACTGACCGCCACCATGGGGGCATCGTTGTGGGCGCCGCCGATGAAATGCAGCATCAGCAACGGATTCAGCACGCCCAGCCAGACCGCACTGCGCTTCGACACCCCGACGCGTCCGGCGATCTGGGGAACCAGCCACAGCATCGCCGCGACCGCGAGCAGTGCGGGCAGGCGCAGCGCCACGATTCCCCAGTAGGGATGGAAGCCGGTCAGGGTCACCAGTGCCTGATCCATCCGCAAGGTCAGCGGGGGATAAGCCACCCCGGAGCCGGCCCACAGCTGGTCGACCTGGCCGACATAAGGGCCGCCGCTGGCCGCCAGACCCACGTCGTAGGGGTTCGCGCCGGTGTGCAGCGTCCAGCCCAGGTCGGCGTACAAGGTGGCGTCCGGGCTGAGCACCGGCGGCACCACCAGCAGCGGCAGCGACCACAGTGCGAGCGTGACCGCGGCATTCACCGGTGCCCGGTGGGCGGTCGGACGCACATGCCACCAGGCCCAGGTGAGCGCCGCCACGCCGACGACCAGCATCACCCGATCGAGGTAGAAGCCGGCGGTGTAGTCGCCGACCAGCAGACCCAGAGCGTTCACCCATCCGGCCGGCCAGCCGTGCGGATCGAAGGAGAACTCCGGATTGCAGGACGCCCAGCCGATCAGCACCGAGCCGAGGAAGCCGACCCACACCCCAGGAGAGCGCAAAGCGCTGACCGGTGTGCTGGACATCAAACCCCCTGGCTGTGAATCGACGCCGCCAGTCTAGGGGCGCGATGAGTCGGGCAAGCTCGGTGTGAGGCCTCCCTGCTCACCGGAACCTGCACCGATGGGCTTGGCGGCTCGATACGTAAGGTAGGCGGTGAACACGAGGGGGCAGCATGGACGCAGCGTTGACCGGCATGGGCGCGATCGTCGCGCCCGACGGGGTGGGCTTCCGGGTCTGGGCCCCGAATGCCGAGACCGTCGCCGTGATCGGCGACTTCAACGGCTGGGACGCCGCCGGCGTCCCGCTGGCGCGTGAGAACGGCGGCTACTGGTGCGGCTTCGTCCCGGCGGCGAGGGCGGGCCAGGAGTACCGCCTCGTCCTCACCAACGCCGGCACCCGGATCGAGCGGGTCGATCCCTACGCTGCGCAGGTGACCAACTCGGTCGGCAACGGCGTCATCTACGACCACGCGGCGTTCGACTGGGGCGATGACGACTTCACTCCAGCCACGTTGAACGAGCTGGTGATCTACGAGCTGCACACCGGCACCTTCGCTGCCACCGCCGACGGCCAGGTGGCCGATCTGGACGAGTTGGCCGCGCGGCTGTCGCATGTGGTCGCCCTCGGTGCGAATGCGATCCAACTGATGCCGGTGGCCGAGTTCGCCGGTGACGTGTCCTGGGGCTACAACCCGGCCCACATCTTCGCCGTCGAAAGCGCCTACGGGGGTCCGGACGCCCTCAAGCGCCTGGTCAAGGCCGCTCACGCCGCGGGCTTGGCGGTGATCCAGGACGTCGTCTACAACCATTTCGGGCCCAGCGACTTGAACCTGTGGCAGTTCGACGGCTGGTCGGCTGACGGCAAGGGCGGCATCTACTTCTTCAACGACTGGCGCTCGGCCACGCCGTGGGGCGACACCCGTCCCGACTACGGACGCGGCGAGGTGCGCCAGTTCATCCGCGACAACGCCTTGGGTTGGCTGGAGAACTTCCACCTCGACGGCCTGCGTTACGACATGACCCCCTACATGCGCAGCGTGGACGCCGGCGAGATGAACATCCCCGAAGGCTGGACGCTGTGCCACTGGATCAACACCGAGGTGCGCACCAAGTACCCGCGTAAGTTCCTGATCGCCGAGGACCTGCACTCCAATCCGGCCGTCAGTGACCCCGGGCCGAACGGGGCGGCCTTCCACGCCCAGTGGGACGCACAGTTCGTCCATCCGGTGCGGGAGGCGATGATCGGCGCCGATGACGCCTACCGGTCGACCGAGGAGGTCGCCGAGGCCATCAGCTACTCCTACGGCGACGCGTTCGCCCGGGTGATCTACACCGAGAGTCACGACGAGGTCGCCAACGGCAAGGCGCGGGTACCGCAGGAGATCGACGCCGCCGACCCGACCGGCTACTACGCCCAGAAACGCTCCACTCTGGGCGCGGGGCTCGTGTTCACCGCGCCGGGCGTCCCGATGATCTTCCAGGGCCAGGAGTTCCTCGAAGGTGGCTGGTTCCGTGACACCGTGGCCTTGGATTGGGCGCAGGACGAGGGCTTTCACGGGATCGTGCGGCTGTACCGCGACCTGATCCGGCTGCGTCTGAATCGGGACGGACGCACCGCCGGCCTCACCGGTGGCGGCATCAGCGTCTTCCACAACAACGACGCGGCCAATCTGCTCGCATTTCACCGGTGGCGCGATCACGGCGTCGGCGACGACGTGGTGGTGGTGGCCAACCTGTCGGCGACCGGACGCGGCGGCTACCGGATCGGCTTCCCGGCACCGGGGAAGTGGACGTGCGTGTTCAACTCCGACGCTCGGGTCTACTCCGACGCGTTCGGCGACCAGCTCAGCACCGACCTGGTTGCCCAGGCCGACGGCTATGACAGACTGCCGGCCAGCGCCGAGATCGCGATCGGCGGCTACACCATGCTGATCTACGCGCGCCAGGAGTGACCATGGGCGAACCGAGCCTCGACGCATTGCCCGTTCTGGGGGACGCGCTCCTGGGGCTGCGGCAGCCGAGCGACGACGACATCCCTGCTTTGGTGGAGGCGTGCAACGATCCGCTCTCGGCACGCTTCACCCGGCTCCCGGTGCCGTACACCGCCGCCGACGCCGAGCACTATGTGCGCAGCTCGGCCGAGGGTTGGCGCGACCAGACCGGTGCGCTGTTCGTGATCACCCTGGACGAGAGGTTGGCCGGCACCTGCTCGCTGCGCATCGACGCCGAGAACCCCACCGAGGCCGAAGTGGGCTACCTGGTCGCGCCGTGGGCGCGCAACCGTGGAGTCGCCCGCGCCGCCGTCGAACTGATCACCGAGTGGGGCCTGCATAGCTGGGGGCTGACCCGCCTGGTCGCCAACATCGAGGATCTCAACCCCGCCTCGATCGCCGTGGTGACCCCGCTGGGCTATCGCCGCGTCGAGCCCGGCTACGTCCAGGATCTCAAGGGGACGCAGCGTGCGATGCACCACTGGGAACGCTTGGCCGAGACCACTGAAGCCAACTGACGGCTGAGATCGGGGCCATGCCGGCCCGGCGCGGGACGTGTCAGTGGCCCAGCGGCTGGAGCACGTTCAGGCTGATCAGGATGAACAGCACGGCCGCGCCGACGGCCAAACCGAGCCCGAGGCGTCCGGCCAGTCGGGCGGGAGTCTTCTTGACCAGCAGGCCCAGCACGATCAGCAGTGCGCCGACGATCGCCGCGCCGATCGCCCATCCAGGTCGGAACAGGCCCACCACCAGGCCGACCGCGAGGCCGAGCATGGTCAAGGCGGCCTCCGGGCCGGGAACGCGCTGAGTGGGATCGAAACTGCCTGGCATGCGTCTCAATCTAGTCCGGCGCCGTCACACCCGGGTTAGGTTTGCCCGGTGACGACGCCAGGATCTCTCAGCCGCGAGATCCTGGCGCTGGCGGTGCCGGCCTTCCTCGCGTTGGTCGCCGAGCCGCTGTTCCTGCTGGCTGACACCGCGATCGTCGGACACCTCGGTACGGCCTCGCTGGCCGGGTTGGGAGTGGCCTCTGCGGTGCTGCTCACCGCGGCCAACCTCTTCGTCTTCCTCGCCTACGGCACCACCTCGATCGTGGCCAGGCAGGTCGGTGCCGGTGCGCTGAAGGCGGCCGCGACCGCCAGTCTGGACGGCAGCTGGCTGGCCTTGGGCGTGGGGGTGATCGTGGCCGTGCCGGTGGCCGCAGCCGCTGAGCCACTGTGTGCCGCGTTCGGCGCCTCGGCGGCGGTGGTGGCGCAGGGATCGCTCTACTTGCGCATCTCGGCCTTGGGGCTTCCGGCGATGTTGGTGGCCTTGGCCGCCACCGGGGGCCTGCGCGGCTTTCAGGACACCCGCACCCCGATGATCGCCTCGGTGGCCGGCTTCGGCGCGAACCTGGTGCTGAACTTGGTCTTTGTGCTGGGTCTGGGCTGGGGGATCGCCGGTTCGGCGTGGGGCACCGTGATCGCCCAGACGGCGATGGCGGTCGCCTTGGTGGCGGTGCTGGTTCGTCGGGCGCGACGGGAGCACGCCTCGCTGCGCCCGCAGGTCTTCGGCGTTTTGCGGGCGGCGGCCACCGGCGTCCCGCTGCTGGTGCGCACGCTCGCCTTGCGCGCCATCCTGCTGCTGACCACCTGGGTGGCTGCCGGGTTCGGCGACGTCGCGCTGGCCGCACACCAGGTGGCCGCGACCGTGTGGACGTTCCAGGCGTTCGCGTTGGATGCGCTGGCGATCGCCGGGCAGGCGCTGACCGGCAAGTCGTTGGGAGCCGGCGATGTGGTCGGCGCGCGAGCGGCCACGGCGATCATGCTGCGCTGGGGCGGCTGGGGAGGGCTCGTCCTCGGCCTGCTGATCTCTGCGGCGTCGCCGCTGCTCCCGGCGCTGTTCACCCCCGATCCGGACGTCCGGGCGGCCGTGGGTGCGGCGTTGGTCGTGGTCGGTCTGGCCGGTTGGCTGGCCGGGTTGGTGTTCGTGATCGACGGCGTCCTGATCGGCGCCGGCGACGGACGTTGGCTGGCCGGAGCCATGGCGGGCACGCTGGCGCTCTACCTTCCGCTGATCGCGATTCTGCGCGCCAACACCGCCATGGTGGCGAGCTGGGGTGCTCCGGCCAGCATGGTGGCGCTGTGGCTCGCGTTCAGCGCGTTCATGCTGATCCGGGCCGGATTCCTGTGGCACCGCGTGCGCTCGGACCGCTGGATGGTGGTGGGGGCCTGAGCCCAGCAGGCGGCCGTTGGTTCATTGGTCAACCAACCGTTCTTCTGGCGGACGATCTCATCGGTCGCGGTGGACGGCGCGACTGTGCGGGTGGGATATTCATGCGGGAGTGATATCGGTGGGGGGACAGCGATATGGCTGGGTTGGCCGTACGCGCGGGTGATCGGGTAGTAACCCTGGGGGACGTGGGGCCATTCGTCGTCGGTCGTGCCGTCGACGCCGATTTGGCCCTCACCGATCCTCAGGTCTCGCGGCAGCACCTCATTCTCACCGGAACCGGCGCGGAATGGTCGGCCTACGACATGGGCGGCGGCACCTACCGCGACGGCGAGTTGGTGCAGCCCGGCGCCCCTATCGCCGTGGAGCCCGGCACGGCGCTGATGCTCGGCCACCCGGAACAAGGCGTGATGGTGGAGTTCGTGTCCACCGAGCAGATCGTGCCACGCCGGGTACAACTCGATGCCTCCACCGGATGGGAGCCACAGCCGCGGCCCGCTGCCGGCGGCAGCAGCGGTCGTGAACTGTCCCAGTCGCGGGTGATCCGGGTGGGGCGTCGAACCGACAACGACCTCGTTCTGCCTGATCCGACCGTGAGCGGTCGTCACGCTCTGCTCGCCGAAGTGGCCCCCGGCCAGTATCTGGTCGAGGACCTTCGATCGACCAACGGCACCTACGTCGACGGTGTCGCGGTTCATCGCCAGGAGGTCGGTGAAGGCTCGGTCATCAGCTTCGGCACGGCGTTCTTTCGAGTTACCACCGAGGGTCTGGTCGGCATCAACGATGCCTCTGCCGATCCCGACGATCTCGATGCGGCGTTGGTGGTCTCCCAGCTGAGCTACCGGATCAAGGATCGCCAGCACCGCGCCTCCGGCGGCAAATACCTGCTCCGCGACGTGTCCTTCGTCGTCCCGCCGCGCTCCCTGGTGGCGGTGATCGGGCCATCGGGGGCCGGCAAGTCGACCCTGATCAAGGCGATCACCGGCAAGATCAAGCCCTCGGCAGGCCAGGTCCGTTTCGCCGGCCTGGATACCGCCTTGTTCGCCCGATCCCTGGTCGGACGCGTCGGCATGGTGCCGCAGGAGGACCTCGTCCATCGTCAGCTCACCGCTCGGCAGGCGCTGACCTACGCAGCCGCCCTGCGGTTCACCGACGACGCCACCGCGGCCGAACGCCGCAACGCGGTCAACTGGGCCATCGCCGAGCTGGGGCTGGAGGAGCAGGCAGATCTCACCGTCCGCAACCTGTCAGGTGGGCAGCGCAAGCGGGTCAGTGTGGCCATGGAACTGATCACCCGTCCCGACATGCTGCTGTTGGACGAGCCGACCTCAGGCCTGGATCCGAACCTGGATCTGGAAGTGATGGAGATGCTGGCCGAGTTGGCCCACGGCACCGGCCTGGAGTCCGAGGGTCGAACCGTGATCGTGGTCACCCACTCCACCGAGAACCTGAACAAGGCCGACTACGTGCTGCTGTTGAGTCCGGGCGGACGGGTGGCCTACTTCGGCCCGCCGGAGGAACTGATCGGCCACTTCTCGGCGTATCAAAGCGATGTCTCCTGGGCGGCGATCTACGCGCGCTTGAATGCCGAGCCGGAACGGGCCGCTGCAGAGTTCGCGGCCAGCCCGCTGCGGCAGCCGGACGCGGAGCCGACACCGCCACCGGGCCTACGGCGGCGGCCGCGAGCCACCCGCCGGTGGTTCCTTTCCCAGGCGTTCACTCTGCTGCGGCGGCAGACCCGGTTGACCCTCACCGACCCCTACTCGGGGTTGTTCACCATCGCCTTGCCGGTGGCGATCGCGCTGCTCACCTTGCTGGTCAGGGCGCCGGAGGGACTGCTGCCGGCCATCTTGACCGATGATGTCGGCAAGCCGCGATCGCTGCTGATCATCCTGGCTTTCGGTGCGGTGGCGATGGGCTTGGTGCCGAGCGTGCGGCAGTTGGTCACCGAACGCGTCATCTATCAGCACGAGGCGGGCGTGGGCGTCCGGGCGAGTGCCTACCTCACCTCAAAGGTGCTGCTGCTGGGCGTGGTCAGCGCCATTCAAGCGTTCCTGTTGGTGTGGGTGGCCCTGCAGGTCAACCCGCATCCGGAGCGGGGGGTGTTCACCGATCTGCTGACCGAGATGTGGTTGGCCTGCTTCGTGATGTCGTGGACGTGCGCGGTACTGGGGCTGTTCCTGTCGGCGATCGTGGCCACCGCCGAGCAGGTGATGCCGCTGATGGTGATCGCGCTGATGCTGCAGCTGGTGCTCGGTGGCGGAGTGTTGCCGGCGATCTCTTCGGGGGTCAGCGAGTTGTCGTGGCTGCAACCGGGTCGCTGGGGGATGGCCGCTTTGGCCACCTCGTTGGACTTCAACACCAACATCACCTGTCACGCCGAGGTGCTGCTGAAGCGCACCGAGGACGCCGAGGTGAACAAGAAGGCCGACGAGGCGACCGACAAGGCCAACGAGAAGGCCGAGGAGCGGGCCGAGGATGCGGGTCTGCCCAAGCCCAAAGCGCAGAAGCCGGAGTACCGGCACACCGTGGTCGACTGCGCCACGGTGAAGGATCAAGACCCGTTGTGGACCTTCGATCAGGCCACCTGGAGTCGGGACATGGCGATGGTGGGCGCCTGGTTCCTGATCTATCTGGTCGGCACCTGGATCGCGCTCATCCGGCGCGCGCGCGGCTAACCTGCGGGACGCCCGGCCGCCTGTCGGTGAACTCCGGATCGAGGTGGGGTGCGTGCGCAGGACCCCACCAACCTTCCCGCGGCGCTGGGTGGGCTCAGGCCGCTGGCTGGTCCTGGATGCTGACGAGGGCAGCAGTCCGCGACCGCCTGTACAGGTACACCGCCAGGACGCAGACCCAGCCGAGCAGGGTGAAGATGTTGATCCGCTCGGTGAGCCCCGAGATCGGCCACCCCTGGGCGATCGCGGCCGGGGTGATCGCGCCGAAGACGGTGATGATCACCGCGCAGGCGAGGGTGAGTAGGCCGAGCCTGCGATGCGCCGGTGTGCGGAGCATCCCGATTCCTATCAACCAGACCGAACCGAGCGTGCACAGCACCACGGCCCCGGTGACCACGTAGTGTCCGAGGTTCTGTGCATTGTCGACCGCCCCGGTGAGGTCGAGGGGGAACAACGCGTAACCGATCAGAGAGGTTGTCGTCATCACCAGCAACAGAATCGCGCCGATCCGAACCAGCCTGGGTGCGGCCAGATCGCGCAGCGCCACGATGATGCCGATCGAGCAGATCACCATGCCGATCCCGTAGGCGGTGGTCAGCACGCTCAGGGCTGCTGCATGGGGCGAGGTGCTGCCGGTGAGTTCGCTGATCGTCTGGATCATCGGGTTGTAGCCGGCCCAGGCCAGGCCACCCCAGACGACATGGATCAGGTAGAGCAACACCGCGAACGGACCGGCGAGCGCCAGGAGTTGCCCTAGCCCCTTCGAGGGCCGCGGCGATGGTGCGGACACCGTCTACTCCGCAGCGATGGCTTCGTGGTGCCTCACGACCTCGGAGACCACGAAGGTCAGCCATTTCTCGGCGAACTCGGGGTCGAGGTTGGCCGCTTCGGCCAGCCGGCGAAGCCGGGCGATCTGCTGCACTTCACGCTCGGGATCGGCCGCGGCCAGTCCCTTGGTCTTCTTCAGCACGCCCACCTGCTGGGTGACCTTGAACCGCTCGGCGAGCAGGCAGATGATCGCGGCGTCGAGATTGTCGATCGAGCCGCGCAGTCGCTCCAGATCGGGATCGCTCTGCACGGGGCCTACCTTAGGGCACTCATCGTTCGGGTGTCCGTGCAACGAAACGCACTCGATCGTGGTCGGCGACGGGTAACCCGCCGTCGATCTCACGAATCGGGGGCAAAATGTTGCAGGAGCGCCCGGAGCCACGGGACGGCCCGGGCCGCGAATCGGGAGACGAGGGCACCGGAGGCGATGACGCCGACTGCGATGGCACCGGCTGCAACCAAACGCCCCCGCATCGCGAGATCGCCCGGCGCGTTGCGCGCCGAGCGATCCCTGGAGTGCGATGCGTTGCAGCTAGATCTGCAGGGCGGTTCGTTGCCGCTAGAGCTGAGCCAGTGCCTGGTCGAGGTCAGCGATCAGATCGTCGACGTTCTCGATGCCGATGCTGAGCCGCACCATTTCCGGGGCCACCCCGGCGGCAACCAGTTCTTCTTCGTTGAGCTGGGAGTGGGTGGTGGTGGCGTTGTGGATCGCCAGGCTCTTGGCGTCACCGATGTTGGCCAGGTGGCTGAACAGCCCCAGTGCCTCGATGAAGGTCGAGCCGGCAGTGCGGCCGTCCTTCAGGCCGAAGGCCAGGATGCCGCCGTAGCCGCGGCCGGTGAAGACCCGGTCAGCGATCGCCTTGTAGGGCGAGGAGTCCAGGCCGGGGTAGTTCACCCAGGCCACCTTCGGGTGGCTCTCGAGGTACTTCGCCACTGCCAAGGCGTTGGACGAGTGGCGCTCGATCCGCAGGTGCAGGGTCTCCAGGCCCTGCAGGAACAACCAGGCGTTGAACGGACTCACCGCAGCACCGGTGTTGCGCAGCAGCACCGTGCGCGCCCGGATGATGTAGGCCAGGTTGCCGGCGGCTTCGGTCCAGACCACTCCGTGGTAGGCCGGGTCGGGTCCGGTGAGGCCGGGGAAGCGGGCAGCATGAGCGGCCCAATCGAACTTGCCCGAATCGACGATGATGCCGCCGACGGATGTGCCGTGACCGCCGATGTACTTGGTTGCCGAATGCACGGCCACATCGACACCATGCTCGAACACCTGCGCCAGGATCGGCGTGGTCACGGTGGCGTCCACGATGAACGGCAGGCCCAGGGCGTGGGCGGCGGCGCTCCAGGCGTCCAGGTCGACCACGTTGACCGCCGGGTTGCCGATGGTCTCACCGAAGACCAGCTTGGTCTTGTCGTCGACGTACTTCGCCAGTTCCTCGGGCTTGGCCGGGTCCACGAAGCGCGCCTCGATGCCGTATTGGGCCAGGGTGTGGGCGAACAGCGCATAGGTGCCGCCGTACAGCGTGGACAGCGCCACGATGTTGTCCCCGGCGTAGGTCAGGTTGAGCACCGCGTAGGTGATCGCCGCGGCTCCGGACGCCGTCGCCAGCGCACCCACGCCGCCTTCGAGCGCGGCCACCCGGGTCTCGAAGACGCTTTGGGTGGGGTTCATGATCCGGGTGTAGATGTTGCCCGGCACCTTGAGGGCGAACAGGTCGGCGGCGTGCTCGGTGTCATCGAAGACGTAGCTGGTGGTCTGGTAGATCGGCACGGCGCGGGCGTTGGTCGCCGAGTCGGCCTCTTCCTGTCCAGCGTGGACGGCGAGGGTGTCGGGATGAAGGGACATCTGAGTTTTCTCCTGTGGACGTTGTTGCTACTGCGGTTGTGCCCCGAGGCAGACAGGGCGGTGGGCGGCTGAGGTGCGCACAAAGCGCGCAGCCATGGCGGTGATGCGGGACGAGGGCTGGGTCAGCACATTCGACAGCGCGCCATCGACGGCATGCAGCAGCAACACAGTGGTGCGGTGCTCGTCGAGGTCATGGCCGGAACGCTACCAGCCGGTCTCAGCCCCAGAGCAGGGAATCCCGCAATGTGGGCATGCGTGTGTATACGCATATCCGTCCCTGGCCGTGGTCAGTATGAGCGGCCGCGCTCACTACACTCAGGCGCCATGAGCGCCGAACACGATCTGGTGCTGGTTGTCGATTACGGCGCCCAGTACGCCCAACTCATCGCCCGTCGCGTGCGTGAAGCGCAGGTCTACTCCGAGATCGTGCCGCACACCATGCCCGTGGCCGACGTGCTGGCCAAGAAGCCCGCGGCGGTGATCCTGTCCGGTGGCCCCAGCTCGGTGTACGAGCCCGGCGCTCCGCAACTCGACGTGGCCCTGTTGCAGGCCGGGGTGCCGGTCTTCGGTATCTGCTACGGCTTCATGGCGATGGCCCAAGCCCTCGGCGGCACGGTCGCTCAGACCGGTCAGCGCGAGTACGGCCGCACCCAGGTGGAGGTGTTGGACGCCGGCGTGCTGCTGCGCGACCTGCCGACCACCCTCACCAGCTGGATGTCGCACGGCGACGAAGTGACTGCTGCTCCGTCCGGGTTCACCGTGAACGCGCGCTCGCCACGGGCCACCGTGGCCGCTTTCGAGGACGCCGAGCGCAAGCTGGCCGGCGTCCAGTGGCATCCCGAGGTGCTGCATTCCGAGCACGGTCAGCGGGTGCTGGAGAAGTTCCTGTGGGAGATCGCCGGCTGCCGGCGCACCTGGGACAGCGCCAACATCGTCGAAGACCAGATCGCCCGCATTCGTGCCCAGGTCGGCTCCGCTCGGGTGCTGTGCGCCCTGTCCGGCGGGGTCGATTCGGCCGTGGCCGCGGCGCTGGTGCAGCGGGCGATCGGTGAGCAGCTCACCTGTGTGTTTGTCGATCACGGCCTGCTGCGCACCGGTGAGGCCGAGCGCGTTGAGCGGGACTTCGTGGCCTCGACCGGGGTCAAGCTGGTGGTCGCCAACGAGCAAGAGCGCTTCCTCGGCGCGCTCGCCGGGGTGAGTGACCCCGAGACCAAGCGCAAGATCATCGGACGGGAGTTCATCCGCACCTTCGAGGACGCTGCCCGTCAGATCAACGCCGAAGGCCCGATCGACTACCTGGTTCAAGGGACGTTGTACCCCGATGTGGTCGAGTCCGGTGGTGGCGAGGGGGCGGCCAACATCAAGAGCCATCACAACGTCGGTGGCCTGCCCGATGATCTGCAGTTCCAGCTGATCGAGCCGCTGCGCACCCTGTTCAAGGACGAGGTGCGCCAAGTCGGTCGTGAACTGGGGCTGCCCGAACACATCGTGAACCGGCACCCGTTCCCGGGGCCGGGGCTCGGGATTCGCATTGTCGGCGCGGTGGACGCCGAGCGGCTGCGCATTCTGCGCGCCGCCGACGCCATCGTCCGTGAGGAGACCACCGCTGCCGGACTCGATGGTGAGATCTGGCAGTTCCCGGTGGTGCTGTTGGCCGACGTCCGCTCGGTGGGAGTGCAGGGCGACGGCCGTACGTATGGGCACCCGATCGTGCTGCGTCCGGTGTCCAGCGAGGACGCGATGACCGCCGACTGGAGTCGGCTGCCTTACGAGCTGCTGGAGCGGATCAGCACCCGGATCACCAATGAGGTGCCCGAGGTGAACCGGGTGGTGCTGGACGTCACCAGCAAGCCACCCGGCACCATCGAGTGGGAGTGATCCCGCAGGTCGGGATCAGGCCTGCGGCGGCTTGCTGGTGAACGCGTTCTTCAGGTCGTCCATGCCGGTCGGGCCTTGGCCGTCCACCGGCAGCACCAGCCACAGCACGACGTAGAGGGCGACGGGCAGTACGAAGAACACGCTGAGCAGCGCCCACAGGATGCGGACGACCAGCGGGTCGATCCCGAACGAACGTGCGACTCCGCCGCACACCCCGGCGATCATCTTCTCGCTGCCGGACCGAGTGAGTTGTTCCTTCATTTCTTTGTTCCTTTCGTGAAAATTCAGTGGTGCGCTTTGGTGAGCGCGAGCATTCCGATGCCGATCACGACCAGCCCGATCGGCGCGACCAGCCCGACCAGGCGCCAGTCGATGGTTCCGTAGTTGGCCCACAGGGCCAGGCCGCCGGCGCCCAGTGCGAGCACGCCGAGGGCGAACGCGAAGCGGTCTGCCTTCATGGCTTAACCTCCAGATCTCCGGTACCGACTCGAATGTTGAGGGTCAGTACGGGTTGGTCCGGCGCCCCCGACGGCGTCAGATTGATGCTGTCGGCGACATTCAGTCCGTCGGTGCTTCGCCCGACCACGAGGGCCTCGCCGGCACCCACCTGCCACTGCACCTGAGTGCGTACGTGGTCGGGCAAGTCGACGATGACCTCGCCTGCCCCGACGTCGATGGTGAGGGCGCGCGAGCTGGTCAACTGGAGATCGTTCAGGTTCAGATTGACGCTCCCCGCACCCAACGTGACCGCATCGGGCAGATCGGCCTCGTCGGAGATGGTCCGGGTGACGTCGCCGACCGAGCCCGGATGGGGCATGAACTGGCTGGCGGCCATCACGATGGCGATGATCGTGGCCGGAACCAGGAGCGGCGGACGTCCGAACCGGGCGGCGAGGAGGCTGGTGATGCCCAGCGCGGCCAGGACCGCGCCGATGTAGGCCAGCGGGGTGGCGGGCAGCCCGAACCACATGTTCAGCAGCGCGACCCCCGCGGTGAAGGACCCGGCCAACGCCAGTGCCACGCCCCACAGCCGCCAGCTACGCGGCTGACGCGGGACGGCCGGCAGAAGCGGATCACCGTCGCTGACCAGGCGGTCGGACGGATCGGTGTAGGGCTGCTGCCAGCGGGCCTCGGTCGGAGTTTGCTCGAAGCCCGGCACGTGCTGCTCGGCCAGGCGCACCCGCCAGGCATCGGCAGCGCGCTCGAACGGGGTGGGCTCGACCTGGGTCACGGACCTGGCCTGACGGGGACGGAACACCACCGCCCACAAGATCAGTCCGATGATCGCGGCCGGCACCAGTGCCGGACCGATGCCGGTGGCCCAGGCGACAGCCACGATGATCAGCACGACCACGGCGGCCAGCCAGCCGATCGGCCAGCGACGCAGGGCCGGGACCGCCTTGGGCAGGGGGCCGAACGGTTCGCCCTCGCGCGGCATCAGCAGCATCCCGGCCAGGTAAAGCGCGGCCCCCAGGCCGGCGAAGACGATGGTGGCGATCACCGCGAACACGCGCACCGCCACGACAGAGACGCCCAACCGGCGAGCGACGCCGGCGCACACTCCAGCGAACACAGCCCCATCGTGGGGCCGGCTCAGCACGGGGAGGTTCTCAGGCACACCCCCATTCAACGCGGTTGATCGCGTTGTGAAATCGGGGATGGCCCCTGATGTGGCCCTGAATCGGGGTGGGGGATGACCCAGGTCGGTAACGGTTGGATAACGGGTGTTGACGATGGGAGCGCTTTCATCTTGAATGGTGCGTGGCCATAAGAGCGCTCTCATAGCTCGCGGTCAAGCATCGGGCGACACCGACGGTCGCCCAAGACGAAGGAGTCAATATGCGTTCATCTTTGATGCGCGGGGCCGCTGCAGTGGCGGGCCTGACGCTCATGGTCACCGGGTGTTCCAGCGGAACACCGGCAGCATCCCCCTCGGCAGGCGGGGATGGAGAGAAGGTCACCTTGACGGTCGCGACCTTCAACGAGTTCGGCTACGACGACCTCTACGCCGAATACACCAAGCTTCACCCGAACGTCACCATCGTCCCGAAGAAGGCGGCGACCTCGAATGAGGCTCGTGAGAACTACTTCAACAAGCTGGCCGCTGGCTCCGGCCTGTCTGACATCGAGGCGATCGAGGTCGACTGGCTCCCCGACGTCATGCAGACTGCCGACAAGCTGACCGACCTTTCCGGAGACGACGTCAAGGGACGCTGGCTGGAATGGAAGTCCGCGGCGGCCACCACTCCCGACGGCAAGCTGGTCGGCTTCGGCACCGACATCGGCCCGGAGGCCGTCTGCTACCGCGCCGACCTGTTCAAGAAGGCCGGCCTGCCGACCGATCGTGCAGAGGTGGCCAAGGCCCTGGGCACCACCTGGGACGACTACTTCAACCTGGGCAAGCAGTTCGTGGCCAAGTCCGACGGCGTCGCCTGGTTCGATTCGGCCGATGCGATCGCTCAGGGCCAGATCAACCAGATGGCCAATGCGTTCTCCTCCACCGATACCGAAGAGACCCTGATCCCGCTGGACCAGAACCAGCCGGTCAAGGACATGTACAACTCGATCCTGAAGGCCTCGAAGGACGACAAGCTGTCGGCGCATCTCCAGCAGTGGCAGCAGGACTGGACCAACGCGTTCCAGAAGGGCAAGTTCGCCACGATGCTGTGCCCGGGCTGGATGCTCGGTGTCATCGAGGGCAACGCCAAGGGCGTCAAGGGCTGGGACATCGCCAACACCTTCCCCGGTGGCGGTGGCAACTGGGGTGGCTCCTACCTCACCGTGCCGGCCCAGGGTGCGCACGCCCAGGCCGCGCGCGATCTGGCGGCGTGGCTGACTGCCCCCGAGCAGCAGATCAAGGCGTTCCAGGCCAAGGGTGCTTTCCCGAGTCAGGTGGCCGCGCTCAGCAGTCCCGACCTGCTTGACCTGAAGGACCCGTTCTTCAACGACGCTCCCACTGGCCAGATCCTCGCCGACCGCGCCAAAGCCGTCACCGTGACCCCGTTCAAAGGCCCGCAGTACTTCGCCGTTCGTCAGGTCCTGTCCGACGCCATCAACCGTGTCGACGTGACCCAGAAGCAGACGCCGGATCAGTCCTGGGCTCAGGCCGTCAAGGAGTTCAACGCGCTCGGCTGAGCCGCCTGAACTCACCGTGGGCGGGGTGAGTCGCTCATCCCGCCCACACCTCACCGGTCTGCCGCAACGAAGGATTGATCCCCATGACGTGGAGTCAGCGCCTCAGTCGGTGGGACGTGCGCAGCGCGCCCTACCTCTACATCGCCCCGTTCTTCCTGCTGTTCGCCCTGGTCGGGCTGTTCCCACTGCTCTACACCGGGTGGGTTGCGCTCAACAAATGGAGCCTGGTCACCGGCGACCAAGGCTTCATCGGGCTGGCCAACTTTCAGTACGTCCTTCAGCAGCCACGATTCTGGGACGCGGTGACCAACACCTTCAGCATCTTCCTGCTCTCGTCGGTGCCACAGATCATCGCGGCGATCTTCATCGCGGCGATGCTGGATGCGAACCTCCGTGCCAAGACCTTCTGGCGGATGGGCGTGCTGGTGCCCTATGTGGTGGCGCCGGTCGCGGTTTCGTTGATCTTCGGTCAACTCTTCGCCGACGAGTCCGGCGTGGTCAACACGATCCTCACCTCGATCGGCCTGGATCCCATCGGGTGGCATTCCGACCGCTTGTGGGCGCACGTCGCCATCGCCACCATGGTGAACTTCCGGTGGACCGGCTACAACGCATTGATCTTCCTGGCCGCAATGCAGGCCATCCCTCGCGACATCATCGAAGCGGCTGTCGTCGACGGCGCCGACCGCTGGCGCACCTTCATCAACGTGACGATTCCGCAACTGCGTCCCACGATCATCTTCGTGGTCATCACCTCGACCATCGGGGGTCTCCAGATCTTCGATGAGCCGCGCATGTTCGACAACTTCGGACTCGGCGGAGCGGATCGTGAGTGGATGACGGTCACCATGTACCTCTACGAACTGGGTTGGAACACTCAGCGCAACTTGGGCCGGGCGGCCGCCGTCGCCTGGCTGCTGTTCGTGATCATCGTCGTGATCACGCTGCTCAACTACGCGATCACTCGGCGCATCGCCAGCAGCGATGCCCATCCGAAGAGAAAGGCGGTGGCGAGGTGAGCTCCGTCTCGATGGCCGACCAGCTGGCCGGCAAAGGCGCGGCCCGAGCTGCCCGCCGCAAGAACGAGAAGGGCAACCGGATGGAGAACGGGGTCCGGCGTCCCGGCTGGGGCACCTACCTCATCCTGGGATCGGTGGTGTTGATCTCGGTTGTCCCGCTCTACTACACCTTCCTGCTGTCCAGCTCGACGGCTGGAGACATCGCCCGCAACCCGATTCCCTCGCTCGTCCCGCAGTCGCACTTCATCGAGAACATCGGGCGGGTGCTGTCGGCCGGCATCGGCTTCTGGCCGGCGCTGCTGAACTCGATCCTCGTCGCGGTGATCACCGCGGTATCAGTGGTCTTCTTCTCCACCCTGGCCGGCTTCTCGTTCGCGAAGCTGCGCTTCCGTGGACGGAACGGACTGCTGGCGTTCGTCATCGGCACCATGGCGGTGCCGACGCAGCTGGGCATCATCCCGTTGTTCATCCTGATGTCCAAGCTCGGCTGGACCGGGAAGCTGGTGGCGGTGATCGTGCCGGCCATGGTGACCGCCTTCGGCGTGTTCTGGATGACCCAGTACCTCTCCGAGGCCCTGCCCTATGAGTTGATCGAAGCCGCCCGGGTGGACGGCTGCTCGATGATCCGTACCTTCTGGCATGTCGCCTTGCCCGCAGCCCGCCCAGCCGCGGCGATGCTGGCGCTTTTCACCTTCGTGGGCAGCTGGACGAACTTCTTCTGGCCGTTCATCGTGCTGGGATCGTCCAACCCGACCCTCCCGGTCGCACTGCAGCTGTTGCAGGCGTCCTACTTCAAGGACCTGTCATTGATCATGGCCGGTGTGGTGTTGGCAACGCTGCCCCTTCTGGTCCTGTTCGCCCTCGCCGGACGGCACCTGGTCGCCGGCATCATGCAAGGAGCAGTCAAAGGATGACCACCTTCACCTTTCCCCCCGGCTTTCGCTGGGGGAGCGCCACTTCGTCCTACCAGATCGAGGGTGCGGTAGATCTCGACGGTCGCACGCCGTCGATTTGGGACACCTTCTGCACTGTCCCCGGAGCTGTGGCCAACGGCGAGGACGGCCGTGTGGCGGTCGATCACTACCACCGCTACCGCGAGGACGTGGCCGCGATGGCGGCACTCGGGTTGGACACCTACCGATTCTCGACCTCCTGGTCGCGGGTGATCCGTCCCGATGGTAGCCCGAACCCTGCGGGGCTCGACTTCTACTCCCGCCTGGTCGACGAGCTACTGGCCAACGAGATCACGCCCTGGCTGACCCTTTACCACTGGGACCTGCCGGAGTACCTGCCGGGCGGATGGCTCAACCGTGACACGGCTCACCGCTTCGTCGACTACGCCATGACCATGCACGAGCAGTTCAGCGATCGGGTTCGAATCTGGACGACCCTCAACGAACCGTGGTGCTCCTCGTTCTTGAGCTATGGGGCCGGAGAACACGCGCCGGGGCACACCTCGCCGGTGGAGGCCGTCCGGGCCGCGCATCACTTGATGGTGGCGCATGGCCTGGCGACGCAGGCCCTGCGCGCGGCCGACCCGACCGCCGAGCTGGGGATCACCCTCAACTTCGGGCCGGTCTCGGCCGCCGACCCGGACGGCGCCGCCGACCGTGACTTGGCTCGCCGAATCGACGGCACAGCCAACCGCTTCTTCATCGAGGCCATCCTGCGCGGTGCCTACCCCGCCGACGTGCTTGAGGATCTGGGTGAGTGGGTCGAGCCTGGATTGATCGCCGACGGCGATCTGGAAGTGATCTCGACACCGATCGATGTGCTCGGGGTGAACTACTACACCACCGATGTGGTGCGCGCGCCGGCACCGGGAGAAGCGGGGGAGCCGAAGGTGGTGCGCGGCCGGGAGCTGGCCAGTCCGCACATCACCGCGCCGGAAGCGATCTCGGTGGCCCGCGACCTTCCGGTCACCTCCCTGGGCTGGGCGGTCGATCCCGACGGCTTCCGTGACCTGCTCATCAGGCTTCAGCAGGAGTACACCGGTCCGGCAGGAATCCCCATGGTGGTGACCGAGAACGGCGCGGCCTGCCCCGATGAGGTACGCGATGACGGCAGCGTCATCGACGATGACCGAATCGAGTACTTCTCCGGGCACCTCGCTGCGGCGCATCAGGCGATTGAGGCCGGCGTGGACCTTCGCGGCTACCTGGCCTGGTCGCTGGTGGACAACTTCGAATGGGCGCACGGTTATGACAAGCGCTTCGGTATCCTCAGTGTTGATGCTGACCTGCGGCGGCGGGAAAAGGCGAGCGCACGGTGGTATTCAGCGGTGGTGAAGTCCAAGACTCTCGTTCAGTAGATAGAGGAGGCGCTCGTGGTCAGATTCCCTGACGGGGAGCGCCCGGCACCAACGCTGGAAGACGTGGCGAGGCGAGCCGGCGTTTCGCGAGCCACGGTCTCGCGGGTGGTCAACGGCGCCACGCTGGTGGCGCCCGACACGGTCAAGTCGGTGCAGGCGGCGATCAGCGATCTCGACTATCGCCCCAACCGCGCGGCCCGCGCGTTGGTCACCCGGCGCACCGGGGTGGTTGCAGTCGTGGTGCCCGAGGCGAACGAGCGCGTCTTCAACGATCCGTTCTTCCCGCAGGCCTACCACGGCGCACTGCAAGGCTTCGGCAACTCCGATGTGCAGGTGGTCCTGGCCATCGCTCAGCCAGGAGATCCGGCTGATCGGATGCTGCGATATCTCGACTCCGGCCATGTGGACGGAGCGATCGTGCTCTCCCACCATGGACCCGCTCTGGCCACGGCACTGGCGCGAATGGCCATTCCGGTGGTCTTCGTCGGTGACCCGGAGACGCCGGGCCTGCCCTTTGTCGATCTTGACCAGGTGGACGCGTCCCGCCAGGCGACTGAGCTGCTGATTCAGCGGGGTCATCGGCGAGTCGCCACCATCACCGGTCCGCTAGACATGGCGGCCGGTCGACGTCGCCTCCAAGGCTTCCGCGACGCCCTGACCGCCGCCGGCCTGGAGCCGGGACCGATCGAAGTGGGCGACTTCACCCAAGCCAGCGGTCGGGCCGCGGCGGCGCGAATCCTTGCCTCAGGGGCGGACTTCGATGCGATCTTCGTCGCCAACGACCTGATGGCCACCGGCGCGTTGTACACCTTCGGTGAGGCCGGCCTCCGGGTTCCGGACGACGTGGCCGTGATCGGCTTCGACAATGCGGCGCTGGCTGAGCAGTCGAGCCCGGGGCTCACCACGATGACCAACCCCGCCGACGAACTGTGTCGGGTCGCTGCCGAGATGTTGATCAAGACCCTTGCCGGAGTGCCGGTGACGTCGGTGATTCTGCCGAGTCATCCGGTGCTGCGAGGTTCGGTGTAACGGCTGAATGAGGCTGAGGTGACAAACCCGAACCCACCTGGATCCACCCGTCCCCTCGACGCCGCGTGGATCGGCGGAGTGTGCGCCGGGCTCGCGGCGCAACTGGGCTGGCCGGTGTTGGTGGTGCGCGCCGCGTTCGTGATCCTGGGGGCGGTCGGTCTGATCGGGGTCCTGGTGTACCTGGTGCTGTGGCTGTTGATGCCCGGTCAGCGCGATGATCGCCGCCCTCTCGGCCTGGAGTCCCACGCCCGCACGGGAATGCGCTCGGTGGGTGAGGTCAAACTGTCCGGGGTGGACGCCGGTGCCGCCTTCGCCCTTGCCCTGGTCGGCGGCGGTCTGTTGTGGCTGGTGCAGGTCGGCGGCTGGGGACTGCGCCCTTTCGATCTGCTGGCCGGCTCGCTGGCTGCGGTTGGACTCGGCCTGGTCTGGTGGCAGGCCGATCGCACCTCCACCCGTGAGGTCCGCACCGGGAAGGGCTGGCGGCGGTTGGTGGCTCCGCTGGCGCGCGGTAGCGCCGTGGTGATCGTGCTGGTCGGGCTGGTGCTGTTGGCCGCCGCGGTGGTGGCGCTGTCGGTCGCCCAGACCGGGCTGACCGAGGTCGGCCGACTGCTGTTGTTGGTCGGCTCGGCGATCGCGGCCCTGGTGCTCGCCGTGCTGCCCTGGTTGCTGCGGGTGCGTCGGGCGCTGGCTCAGGCCCAGCAGGACGCCCTGCTCGCCGACGCCCGCGCCGACATGGCCGCTCACCTGCACGACTCGGTCCTGCAGACCCTGGCGCTGATCCAGCGCCAGGCCGCCGACCCGAAGAAGGTCACCGCCTTGGCCCGCCGCCAGGAGCGGGAGTTGCGGCAGTGGCTCTACGGCGAGGAACCGGCGTCCGGCAGCCTGGTGGAGGCGCTTACCGAGGAGATGCTGGACGTGGAGAGCGACCACGGTGTCGACGTCGAGTTGGTCAGTGTGGGTGATGCCGAGCTGACCGGCGAGCTGAGCGCGATCGTTCGGGCGGCGCGGGAGGCCATGGTGAACGCGGCCAAGCACTCCGGCGCCGAGCGCATCGACGTGTACGCCGAAGTCGATCCTGATCTGGTGAGTGTCTACATTCGTGATCGGGGGGTGGGTTTCGACCTGGCCGAGATCACCGATGACCGGATGGGTGTACGCGGTTCGATCACCGAGCGGGTCAAGCGGGCCGGTGGACGCGCGATAATCAAGACCGCACCCGGACAGGGTACGGAAGTCAGACTGGAGGTGCCGCGATGAGCGACGAACAGACCCCGGCCGCCTGGCGGGTCGTGGTGGTCGACGACCACGCGATGTTCCGCAGCGGCGTCAAGCACGACATCGGCGGCCACGTGCAGCTGGTCGGTGAGGGTGAGGACGTGCCCACCGCGGTCGCCGCGATCCTGACCGCCGTGCCTGATGTGGTGCTGCTGGACGTCCATCTGCCCGGCGGGGGTGGAATGGAAGTGATCAAGCAGGTCAGCGCCGTCGAGCCGGGGGTGAAGTTCCTGGCGTTGTCGGTCTCGGACGCCGCCGAGGACGTGATCGGCATCATTCGCGCCGGTGCTCGGGGGTATGTGACCAAGTCGATCGCCGCCGACGAACTGATCGAGGCGATCGCCCGGGTGGCTACCGGCGATGCGGTGTTCTCACCCCGGCTGGCCGGCTTCGTCCTGGACGCCTTCTCGGGTGCCATCGACGTGGCCAGCATCGACGAAGACCTCGATCGGCTCAGCCAGCGCGAACGCGAGGTACTGCGGCTGATCGCCCGCGGCTACGCCTACAAGGAGATCGCGCGGGAGTTGTTCATCTCGATCAAGACCGTGGAGACCCACGTCTCCAGCGTGCTGCGCAAGCTACAGCTGTCGAACCGGCATCAGCTCACCCGGTGGGCAACCGACCGCAAACTGGTGTGAAAGACGAGGCGGGGACCGGCATCGCCGGTCCCTGCCTTTCGTTTTCAGAAGGGGTTTCGGGGGCTTACGTCCGCTTCTTGGTGATCAGGTTGTAGATCCACAGCACCAGCACCGAACCGACGATGGCCAGCACCCATGACCACAGCGAGAAGAAGCCGGTCACTCCCTTGTCGAAGAGCACCGAACCCAGCCAGCCGCCGAGTCCGCCGCCGATCAGGCCGACGATCAAGCTGGAAACCCAGCCGCCGCCGTTCTTGGTAATCATCTTGGCGATGGCACCTGCGATCAGGCCCATCACGATCCATGCGATAAATCCCATGCTTCGACGCTACCGCGCTTCGGCGGACCGGGAGCCGAAGTGGGCAGTTGTCGCAGGCCGGGAATAGGCTTACCCGGCGATGACCGACTCACTGTTTCCCGACCTGGCCGCCCCCGCGGTAGCCCGTAGTTCCGAGCCCAGCCGGCGTGCCCCGGGGATCAGTGAGGACGACCTGCTGGCCGGTCTCAACCCGCCCCAGCACGACGCGGTGATCCACGCCGGCAGCCCGGTGCTGGTGGTCGCGGGCGCCGGTTCCGGCAAGACTCGGGTGCTCACTCGGCGGATTGCGCATCTGGTCGGGGTGCGCGGCGTCCACCCCGGTTCGATCCTGGCGATCACCTTCACCAACAAGGCGGCCGCCGAGATGCGCTCGCGGGTGGTCGACCTGGTCGGCAACCGCGCCAAACTGATGTGGGTCTCGACCTTCCACTCGGCCTGTGTGCGGATCCTGCGGGCCGAGATCGGACGCTTCGGGCTGGCGCGCAGCTTCTCGATCTACGACGACACCGACGCCAAGCGGCTGATGCAGTTGGTGCTGCGCGACCAGGACCGTGACCCCAAGCGCTACCCGGTGCGGACGGTGCTCAACTGGGTGTCCAACTGTAAGAACGAGCTGATCGACCACGAGTCGGCCGGCAGCACCGCCACCAGCCCGAACGAGGAGATCTACGCCGAGGCGTACGCCGAGTACCAGCGCCGACTGACCGCGGCCAATGCGTTGGATTTCGACGATCTGATCATGACCACGGTGCACCTGCTGCAGGCCTTTCCCGACGTCCGCGAGCAGTACCGCCGCCGTTTCCGCCAGGTGCTGGTGGATGAGTACCAGGACACCAACCACGCCCAGTACGCGCTGATCCGCGAGCTGTGTGGCGAACTGCCCGACGCCCCGACCGGCTCGATCGAGCCGCCGGAGCTGATGGTGGTCGGCGATTCGGACCAGTCGATCTACGCCTTCCGTGGCGCGACCATCCGCAACATCCTCGACTTCGAAACCGACTTCCCCGGCGCCACCACGATCGTCCTGGAACAGAACTACCGCTCCACCCAGAACATCTTGAACGCGGCCAATGCCGTGATCACCCGCAACCCCGACCGTCCGGCCAAGCGGCTGTGGTCCGAGGCCGGCGACGGTGACCTGTTGGTGGGCTACGTGGCTGACACCGAGCATGCCGAGGCCCAGTTCGTAGCCACCGAGATCGATAACCTGGCCGACGCCGGGGCCAAGTACGGCGATGTCGCGGTGTTCTACCGCACCAACGCCCAATCCCGGGCTTTTGAGGAGCGCTTCATCCGGGTCGGCCTGCCCTACCGGGTGGTCGGCGGCGTCCGGTTCTACGAGCGCAAGGAGATCCGCGACGCGATCTCCTACCTACGCGCGGTGGCCAACATCGATGACGACGTGTCAGTGCGGCGGGTGCTGAACGTGCCCAAGCGCGGCATCGGCGACCGCGCCGAGGCGTTGATCGAGGCGTACGCGGCCAGCGAGAAGATCTCCTTCGGTGTGGCGCTGGAACGGGCCGATCAGGTGCCCGGGTTGGCCACCCGCTCGCTCACCCAGATCCAGGCGTTCGCCACGCTGATGGCCGATCATCGCCGCCAGGTCGCCGACGGGGTGCCGGCCGATCAGGTGCTGGCCAGCCTGATGAAGGCCTCCGGCTACACCGACGAACTGGCCGCCTCCACCGATCCTCAGGACGAGACCCGATTGGAGAACGTCGTCGAGCTGGTCAGCGTGGCGCAGGAGTTCGTCGCCGCCGCGCACGCCGTCGACCTGCCCGACGCCGACAGCGAGGACGCAGAGCTGGCTGCCGAGCTGGCCGCAGCCGCGCCCGAGCCGGACGACTCGCTGCCGGCGTTCCTGGAGCGGATCGCCCTGGTGGCCGATTCGGATTCCATCCCCGATCACGATCCAGACGCGGCCGGGGTGGTGACGTTGATGACCCTGCACACCGCCAAGGGTCTGGAGTTCGACACGGTGTTCCTGACCGGCTTCGAAGAGGGGATCTTCCCGCACGAGCGGGCGATGTACGACCCGGCCGAGCTCGCCGAGGAGCGGCGACTGGCCTATGTGGGCATCACCCGGGCGCGCAAGCGGCTGTACCTGAGTCGCGCCACCGTCCGGACGATGTGGGGCTCGCCGCGCTACAACCCGGCCAGTCGCTTCACTGACGAGATTCCCGCCCACCTGGTCGACTGGCGCAATCTTGACGCCGCCCGTCCGGCGTTCGTGCCGCGCACCGGCTACGGCGAGCGTCGTCCGGCCCCGGTGCGGACGTCCGGTGGCGCTCCGAGCTTCGGGGCACGGCCGGCGATCAAGACGGTGGCCTCAGTCGACGTGGGGGAGCGGGTGCTGCACACGTCCTTCGGCATGGGCACCGTGATCGCGGTGCACGGCAGCGGCGACGCGGCCAAGGCCGATGTCGATTTCGGTTCGGTGGGGATCAAGCGGCTGTCACTGAAGCATGCGCCGATGGAGAAGTTGTAAGTCGAAGCCCGAATGTGGGCGAATGCTGAGCCGGGAGAGGCTCAGGGAGCGACCGGCGCGCTCGAGGCGGCCTCGGAGTCGGCCGAGTTCTCCGTCGACTTGTCGCCGACGTCCTTCTTGGTCGAGTCCTTGCTGGTGAGGTTCCAGCCGATGTACTTCATCGGGTCGGATCCGGCGCCGTTCATGTACAGCGAGAAGTGCAGGTGGCACGCGGTCGAGAGGCCCGTGCTGCCGACGTAGCCGATGACCTGGCCCTTTTCGACCTTCTCGCCAGCGCTCACGGTGTACTTGCTCATGTGCAGGTAGCCGGTCTGGACGTTGTTGCCGTTGATGTCGCCATGGTCGATACGGACGTTGTTGCCCGAGCCGCCGTTGTAGCCCATTTCGGCCTTCACTACGACGCCGGACTGCGCGGCCCAGATCGGCTGGCCACAGGAGCCGCCGATGTCGTCGCCGTCGTGCATCCGGTAGTAGCGCAGGATCGGGTGCAAGCGCATTCCGTAGGGGGAGCCGACATTGCCGTCGGTGGGCCAGTAGAACCTGGTCAGCGTGCGGAGCCGCTCGTTCTCAGCTTCCAGGGTGGTCGCGTTGGCGCCCATGGCCTGCAGGCGCTGGGTGCTGGCCTGGTCGCCGGCGGCGGTACCGATCTCGGAGCTTTCGGCGGTCAGCGCGGCATTGCGCTGCTCGGCCAGGTCGGCCACGCTCTGCGGCTTGTCGGCACCGAAGTCGGTGCCCTTGGTGGAGATTCCCAGCGGTGAGACGGCGTAAGCGTTGGTGGACCCTGCCGATGCGGTGAAAGTCGCCAGCCCGGCCAGTCCGATTCCTGAGACAACCACCACGGCGGCGCCTCGACGGAGCAGGGAGGTGAGCACATCACCCGAGAATCGGCGTGGCTCGGAGGGAAGGGCGCGTCGTGCCTTGTCAGCACGCGTTTCCTGGTTGTTCACCTGACCCCCGGCTTGAGTACTTGTCCGCCTGCCCCTGATGGGCAAGACAGAGCTTAGCATTTCTCAGGAATTTTCTCAGCTTCGATCGGGACCGACTTTTCGACGCGCAGCCCGAGCCGCCAATCCCGGCCCTCGCGCAGCCGCGGAATAGTCTCGGAGGTGACCCGGTTACCCCGGTGACAACGAGGAGTCAGAGTGGATCTTTTCGAGTATCAGGCCAGAGACCTGTTCGAGGTCGGCGGCGTGCCCGTCCTGCCCGGACGGGTGGCCAGCACGCCAGAACAGGCAGTAGCCGCCGCAAGCCAGATCGGCACCCCGGTGGTTGTGGTCAAAGCCCAGGTCAAGACCGGTGGGCGAGGCAAGGCAGGTGGAGTGAAGCTGGCGCGCAGCCCACAAGAAGCTGGTGAGCGTGCCGCCGAGATCCTGGGCCTGGATATTCGCGGGCACCGGGTGGAGCAGGTGATGGTGGCCGCAGGCGCCGACATCGCCGAGGAGTACTACTTCTCGTTGTTGCTCGACCGCTCGACCGGCGGGTACCTGGCAATGTGCAGTCGCGAAGGTGGCGTGGACATCGAGACCCTGGCCGTGGAGCGGCCTGAAGCGCTGGTCCGTACGCCGATCGACCCCCTGGTCGGTCTGGACGCAGCCGCTGCGGCCCAGATCGTGTCGGCGGCCGGCTTTGACGCCGCCGATCAGCAGGCGATCGCCGACGTCCTGGTGAAGCTCGGACGGGTCTACGTCGACAACGACGCCACCTTGGTCGAGGTCAACCCCCTGGTGAAGACCGGTGCTGGCGCGATCATCGCCCTGGACGGCAAGATCACCCTCGACGACAACGCCGACTTCCGCCATCCCGAATGGCGACACTACGCCGACTCCGCCGGCTCCGATCCGTTGGAGCTGCGGGCAAAGGAGAAGGGCCTCAACTACGTCAAGCTCGACGGCACTGTCGGTGTCATCGGAAACGGCGCCGGCCTGGTGATGAGCACCTTGGACGTGGTGGCCGCGGCCGGCGATGCGCTGCCGGGCAAGCCCCGTCCGGCCAACTTCCTCGACATCGGCGGGGGAGCCTCGGCCAGCGTGATGGCCGACGGGCTGGAGATCATCCTGGCCGACCCGCAGGTGCGCGTGGTGCTGGTGAACGTGTTCGGTGGCATCACGGCCTGTTCCGAGGTCGCCAAGGGCATCCGGGATGCGCTGGCCATGCTCGGCGACAAGGCGAGCAAGCCGATCGTCGTCCGACTGGACGGCAACGCCGTCGAGATCGGGCGGCACATGCTGATCGAGGCCGCCCTGCCGTTGGTGGAGTTGGCCGACACGATGGACGAGGCCGCCCGGCGGGCTGCCGAACTGGCAGCGGACTAGGAGACCACAGATGTCGGTATGGCTGGATTTCAACTCCAAAGTAATCGTGCAGGGCATGACCGGTTCCGAGGGCCACAAGCACACCCAACGCATGGTCGACGCCGGTACCTGGGTGGTCGCCGGTGTCACCCCGGGTAAGGGCGGTCAGTCGATCAAGTTCGAAGAGGACCCGGTGCCGGTGTTCAACACCGTGGCCGAGGCCAAAGCCGCCACCGGGGCGAACACCTCGGTGATCTTTGTGCCGGCGCCGCACACCAAGGCAGCGGTCTTCGAGGCCATCGACGCCGGGCTCGACCTGGTGGTGGTGATCACCGAAGGGGTGGCGGTGGCCGACACCGCCGAGTTCGTGGCGCACGCCCGACGAACGGGCCGCACGCGGGTGATCGGCCCGAACTGCCCTGGTCTGATCAGCCCCGGGAAGTCGAACGTCGGCATCATCCCGCCCAACATCGCCGGGCCGGGACCGATCGGACTGATCTCCAAGTCCGGGACGCTCACCTACCAGATGATGTTCGAGCTGCGGGATCTGGGCTTCTCCAGCGCGGTGGGCATCGGTGGTGACCCGGTCAACGGCACCTCACACATCGACGTGCTGGCCGCGTTCGAGGCCGACCCGGAGACGCGGGCGATCGTGTTGATCGGCGAGATCGGTGGGGACGCCGAGGAGCGGGCTGCGGCCTACATCGCCGAACATGTGACCAAGCCGGTGGTCGCCTATGTGGCTGGCTTCACCGCGCCGGTAGGCAGGACGATGGGCCACGCCGGAGCGATCGTCACCGGCTCGGCCGGCACGGCGGCCGCCAAAAAGGCAGCCTTCGAAGCCGTGGGGGTACGAGTCGGACGCACGCCGAGCGAAACCGCGAATCTGGTCCGCCAGGTTGTGGCCGAACTGGGCTGAACCACTCACCTGTCGGTGCCGCGCAGCGCTGTCGAGGGCGCTGCCGGCGCCGCCGCGCCTAGCCCGCCTGAGTGGCGCGCTGGCCGGCCCGCAGGGCGACCGCCGTCCAGTCGGCATCGGTGAAGTCGAAGGTCTTCGACGGGGTGGCCACCAAGTAGGTCACCCGGTTCCCTGACGACACCACGGCCACCCGGTAGATGAAGGTGGAGGTGTTGGTCTTGTGGGTGATCTCCCAGGTGCCTCCGGTGACCGCCGAGCCGCCCGCGCCGGTGCCCCGGACGTCCGGGCCGTTGACCACGGTCGCGGTCGGCAACTGAGTCGAGCACTTTGCGATGGACTTGGTCAGTGCGGTCGCCAACGAGGTGGCCGCCTTTTCGTCGCCGAAGGTGTAGATCACCTGATCGATGCCGAAGGACGTCGGCGCCTTGGGGTCACCGGTGAGGATCAGCGTCCGTTGCGCGGCCGCGGTGGTGTTGGGAACCTTGGTCAGGTCGGTGCCCTCACACTGCGAACCCGGCGTGGTGATGGTGGGCCAGTCAGTGGCGTTCCACTTGCCGGCCCCGGGGGTGATCCGAGGCAGGTCGGACGGCACCAACCAGCCGGGCGGGTTACCGGGGGCCGGAAGCGAAGCAGTCACGCTCACCGTCGTCGGGCAGGTGCCGCCGGCACCGCACTGACGGTTGAGTGAGGCGGTTGCCACCTGCGCGGCAGTGGTGACCTGCGGGCCATCGGCGGTGACGAGGTCGAAGACGTTGACATTGCGTCCGGTGCGAGTGACCACCAGCAGGTGATTCTCCGGCTTGGCGGCCTGCACCTTGATCTGCACCGCCTGAGCGGCATCGGCCAGTCCGCTGATGCTGGAAGCCGCACCCACCATGCCCGCGCCGTCGGCACAGGTGCCGACCAGGCCGGCGACCGCGTCGTAGGCCTGGGTGGCCGCGGCATCGTCGGGGTAGACGTTCATCAGCTGCAGCGCTGAATCATTGGCGGGGTCGACCAGTTTGCGCGACGCGGTGCGTTCGGGCTTGGGGACAGCGTCACCGAGGCAGATCGGGTTCGCGCTGACCGGGGTCTCCTGCCAAGCGCCGGCCGCCAGCGGGGTCACGTCGGCAGCGGTCACCAGCGGATCGGACGCGGCCGGAGGCGCCGGGGTCTTGGCCGCACCCGGGATCAGGCCCATTCCCCAGGCCACCGCGCCGACAATCAGCGCAACGGCCACGATCGCGGCGAGCACGATGATGGCGATCTTGGCGCCGCCTGCCTTGGAGCCGCCGACCTTGGCGCCACCCGTGCCCGTGGGTGGCGTCACCGGGTTCGTGGAGCTGCCGCCGACAGCCAGACGGCTGGCCGGAACGGCGGACGACTTGCTCGGTTTCGCCTGGGCCGCTTTGGCTGCCTTGGCATCGGCCTTGGCCGAGCGGGCGTCGAGCTTGGCCTGCTGAGCAGCCTGCTTGGCCGCGGCCTTCTCGGCATCCTGGGCCGCTTTCGCCTCGGCGCGGGCGGCAGCTTCGGCGGCCTTGGCGTCGCGACGACTCGGCTTGGCTTCGGGTTCCATCGCCCGGGTGGGCGGCGTGGCCTGACTGCGCGCCGAGATCCGGGGGATCGGCGCCGTGGCCGCGACCGGTGCCGCGGCGGCCGGCGGAGCCGGAACCGGAGCGGGCATGCTGCGCAGGTACGCCTCCGGCGGCGGTTCAGCCGCAGACGAGTAGCTCACGGTGCGCGACGGCGGAGCCGTGGGCCGGGTCAGCGGGGGCAGCAGGGGTTCGTAGGCCGGGGGCGAGGAGACGCTGACCGCGGAGCGTCGCGGGGCCACCCAGGCGTCGTCATCGAGGAAGGGGGCGTCGTCAGCTGAGAAGCGTCGTCCAGCTGATGCCGGCGCGGCCTCCGACGTCGGCAGGACAGGGCGCGGTGGCGGTGAGGTCAACGGCTGCAGTGATCCGTCGGCGTTGAGCGCCAGTCGGCGCATCATGCCGGTATCGGTGAGCTCGTCGGGGTCGTCGAACAGCGGCCCGGCCGGACGTGCCGCTGAGGCGGCGTCCGTGGGCTCGTTCCAGTCTTCGGGAAGCGGTCCTGCTGCCCGACGTGGTCTCTGTGACCCCTCCACGTGAAGATCCCGTCTGCGCTTGCGTGACTGGCACAGTCTAGTAGGGCGGGCGTGTCTGCTCGCCGTAAGCGAGCGGTTAGGCCAGCATGGAGGCATCATGGCGAGGGACAAAACACGCTCTCACACGCGGTTTCGCTTCAGTGTCGCCGCGGCGAAGGCTGGACCCCACCTTGAGGAAACTCCCTTGTTGCCCTGGCCTGTTGTGGCTGTGGGCGGTGGGGTGATTGCTGCGGCGATCGGCATGTCCCTGGTCTTCGCACTCACCACCATCGGCTGGCTCGGGCTGACCACTGTCTCGTTCGGTTCGATGGTCACCTTCGCCATTCGGGTCTGGCTGTTGGCACACGGCGTGGCCGTGCCGATCGGCGGGACGGTCTTGGGCGTGATTCCGCTGGGGCTGACTCTGCTGGCGGCGCTGGCGGTGATGCTGGCTGCCCGTCAGGCCTATCGGCCCCCGACCGAGCCGGACGCCGAACCTCAGCAGGTCCGGCGACAGGTGGTGCTCACCGTCGTCCAGGTTGTGTTGGGCTATGTGCTGGCGGCAGGGATCGGTGCTGCCGCGACCGGCGCGGACCCCGGACGCGCCGTGATCGGCGCCGGTGCGCTGGCCGCCATCGCTGCCACGGTCGGTGCCGCTCGTCAGGCCGGCTTGGGGCGCGGCGGCCCCGGCTGGCTGTCTGCGGTCGGACGCGGAACGGTGGCGGGCGTCCTGGCGCTGCTGGCGGTCGCGGCGGTGCCGCTGGCCACCGGCATGGTGGTGGGCGAGCCTCGAATCTCGATGATGGAGTCGGCTCTCGGCTTCGACGTCACTGGTCTGCTGCTGTGGGGCGTGATCTGCCTGTTGTACTTGCCGAACCTGTTGGCCTGGTCTGCGTCGTGGGTGATGGCCGCCGGGTTCACCGTGGGTGACGGCACCCTGGTGGCTCCGTGGGGCACGCATCTGGGCTTGTTGCCGGCCTTGCCGATCTTCGGTGGGCTGCCCGCGGACGGCACCACCGACCTGACCGGCTGGTTGGCGCTTGCCGCTGTTCCCGGCATCGTCGCCGGGGTGGCCGCCGTTCGTGCCCGGGCGGCGGCGGCGACTTCGGCGGTGTTCGTCGGCGCGGTCGCCGGACTTGTTACCGGGGTGGGCTATGTCGGCTGGGCGCTGGCCAGTGGTGGCGCCCTGGGCGTCGATCGGTTCGTCGACGTCGGGCCCCGGTCTCCGCAGGTGTGGATCGGTGCCGGGATCATCCTGGTGAGCGCGGTGGTGGCTGCGGTGGTGGCCTGGTTCGTCGACCGCCGAGTCGGTTCCGCCGACTGAGGTCGCGTCGGTGATCGGGCGCTGGCTTCGATAAGCTCAGCGCTATGCCGCTGCGCCTGGTCGTCCTGATCTCCGGCTCCGGCACCCTGCTGCAAGCCCTGCTGGACGCGATCGCCGCCGGCGACGTGGCCGCCGAGGTGGTCGCAGTCGGTTCAGATCGCGCTGAGGCCCTGGGGCTCGCGCGCGCCGAACAGGCCGGGGTGCCGGTATTCGTCCACCCCTTCACCAAGGGTGGCGATCGTGCGGCCTGGGACGTCGAGCTCACCGAACTGGTGGACGGCTACCGTCCCGATCTGGTCGTCAGCGCCGGTTTCATGAAGCTGGTCGGCCCCACCTTCCTCGCCCGCTTCGGCGGACGGATGATCAACACCCATCCGGCGCTGCTGCCGTCCTTCCCCGGAATGCACGGGGTGCGCGACGCCCTGGCCTACGGGGTGAAGGTCACCGGCGCCACGGTCTTCGTCGTCGACGATGGGGTCGACACCGGTGAGATCCTGGCGCAGGAGGCTGTGCCGGTCTTGGCCGGAGACACCGAGGACGTCCTCCACGAACGCATCAAGGTGGTCGAACGCCGCCTCCTGCTCGACGCGATCAACCACTTCAACACAAGGGGATAGATGAACGACCTGCTGCCCATTCGCCGCGCTCTGGTTTCGGTGTACGACAAGACCGGGCTGGTTGAGCTCGGTCAGGCCCTGGCTGCGGCCGGGGTCGAGTTGGTGTCCACGGGTTCGACCGCGGCGACGTTGGCTCAGGCCGGACTGGCAGTGACCCCGGTGGAGCAGGTGACCGGTTTCCCCGAATGCCTCGACGGTCGGGTGAAGACCCTGCACCCGCGGATCCACGCCGGCATCCTCGCCGATCGGCGCCTGGAGTCGCACCGGGCGCAGCTGGACGAGCTGGGCGTGGCCCCCTTCGACCTGGTGGTCTCCAACCTCTACCCGTTCACCCAGACGGTGGCCTCCGGTGCCGGCGAGGACGAGTGCGTGGAGCAGATCGACATCGGCGGCCCCTCGATGGTGCGCGCCGCGGCGAAGAACCACCCCTCGGTGGCCATCGTCACCTCCCCGGACCAGTACCCGGCTCTGATCGAAGCGCTCGCTGCCGGCGGCTACACCCTGGCGCAGCGCAAGGACCTGGCGGCCGCGGCGTTCATCCACACCGCCAACTACGACATTGCGGTGGCCAGCTGGATGGGTTCGGTGCTCACCGATTCGTCCGCCGGTGACGGCTTCCCGGCCTGGGTCGGTGCGAGCTGGGAGAAGCTCGGCACGCTGCGCTACGGCGAGAACTCTCACCAGCCGGCCGCGCTGTACCGCAACCTCGACCGTCCCACGGGTCTGGCGACTGCCGAACAGCTCAACGGCAAGGAAATGAGCTACAACAACTACACCGACGGTGATGCCGCCTATCGGGCCGCGTACGACTTCGCTGCGCCGGCGGTGGCGATCATCAAGCACGCGAACCCGTGCGGGATCGCAGTCGGCGCTGACATCGCTGAGGCCCACCGCAAGGCGCACGCCTGCGATCCGGTGTCGGCCTACGGCGGGGTGATCGCGGCCAACCGGGAGATCAGCGTCGAGGCGGCCGAGCAGATCGCCGGCATCTTCACCGAGGTGTTGATCGCGCCGAGCTTCGCCGACGGCGCCCTGGAGATCCTGACCCGCAAGAAGAACCTGCGCATCCTGTTGGCACCGGCCTACCCGGCGTCCGCGGTGGAGTTCAAGCCGGTCAGCGGCGGCATGCTGCTGCAGCATCCGGACAAGATCGACGCGGCCGGCGACGATCCGGCCAACTGGACGCTGGTCACCGGCGAGGCTGCCGACGCCGACACCCTGGCCGATCTGGCGTTCGCCTGGCGGGCGATCCGCGCGGTGAAGTCGAACGCGATCCTGCTGGCCAGTGGCGGGGCCTCGGTGGGGGTGGGCATGGGCCAGGTGAATCGAGTCGACTCCTGCAAGCTGGCCGTCGAGCGGGCCGGGGATCGGGCCGCGGGTGCGGTGGCCGCCTCCGACGCCTTCTTCCCCTTCGCCGATGGCCCTGGCATCCTCATCGCAGCGGGGGTGAAGGCGATCGTCCAGCCGGGTGGATCCATCCACGACGACGAAACAATTGCCGCAGCACAGGCCGCCGGCCTCACGATGTACTTCACTGGTACCCGTCACTTCTTCCACTGAGGCAGGCATGAGCGCACAGCTGTTGGACGGCAAGGCCGTCGCCGCCACGATCAAGGCCGAGTTGGCCATTCGCGTCAACGCGCTGTCCGAGCGGGGCTTACGTCCGGGCCTGGCCACCGTGCTGGTCGGTGACGATCCGGGCAGCCACGCCTATGTGGGCATGAAGCACCGCGACTGCGCCGAGGTGGGCATCACCTCGATCCGGGTCGATCTGCCGGCCAATGCCACCACCGAGATGGTCGCCGAAGCCATTTCCGGGCTGAACGCCGATCCGGGCTGCACCGGCTACATCGTCCAGCTTCCGCTGCCCAAGCATCTGGACGAGAACGCGATGCTCGGCCTGATCGATCCCGAGAAGGATGCCGACGGTCTGCACCCGATCAACCTGGGCAAGCTGGTGCTCAATGAGCCGGCGCCACTGCCGTGCACCCCGCGCGGCATCGTGGAGTTGCTGCGGCGCTATCACGTCGAGCTCAACGGGGCCCAGGTGTGCGTGGTGGGCCGCGGGATCACCGTCGGACGTCCGCTCGGACTGATCCTGACCCGGCGCAGTGAGAACAGCACGGTGACGTTGTGCCATACCGGCACCCGTGACCTGATCGAACACACCCGCGCCGCCGACATCGTGGTGGCCGCGGCCGGGGTTCCCGGCCTGATCACCGCCGACATGATCAAGGCCGGTGCGGCCGTGCTGGACGTCGGCGTGAGCCGGGTCGACGGCAAGCTCGCCGGCGATGTGGCTGCCGACGTGTTCGACAAGGCGGCTTGGGTCGCCCCCAACCCCGGTGGGGTGGGGCCGATGACCCGCGCGATGCTGCTGTCGAATGTGGTGGATCGAGCCGAAGAACTGGCATGACCACACCGGCGACCGACCCCCGTCCGCCCAAGAACTGGATTCAGCAGATCTTGGGCCAATGGCCGCTGGCCGGGGTGCTGGCCGGGGTATTCGTCGGTCTGGTGATCGCGGTGCCGTTCGGGCATTGGCGGGTGGGCTGCACCCTGATCGGTGCGGCGGCCACGGTAGGCGGGCTGCTCCGGCTGCTGCCCCAGCAACGGGTCGGGCTGTTGGCCGTACGGAGTCGGCTGATCGACACCATTTTGTTGCTCGGTACCGGGGTGGGAATTCTCGTGCTGGCATGGGTGATTCCACCCAGTCGGTGAATGGGCGCTCCGCCACGGCGGACTATTTCGGTTAGGCTGGCCCTGCCCGCGTCGCCAGGCCGGTCGCGGCGCCTTTCACGATCCCGGTGCCAGGCCGACCGGAGGCGGTGAATCATGACTCAGGTAAATGCCAAGCCCATTGATCGGGCGCGGATTGCAGAACTGACCGAGATCGAGCAGCAGAAGCTTGACGCACGCACGCAGGCGTCCCGGGCGATGTACGCCCAGGCCAGCGAGCACCTTTCCGGTGGCGTGGCGTCGTCCTACCAGGGCCGCGACCCGTGGCCGATCTACATCGATCGCGGCGAGGGCGACAAGATCTGGGACGTCGACGGCACCGAGTACTACGACTTCCACAACGGCTTCGGCTCAATGGTTCAAGGCCATGCGCACCCGGCGATCGGTGCGGCGGTCGCCGCCCGCTACCCGCTGGGCACCCACTTCGGCTGCGCGGTTTCCGACAGCTACGTGGTGGCCAACGAGCTGGCCAAGCGCTGGGGCCTGCCGAAGTGGCGGTTCACGAACTCCGGTTCGGAGTCCACCATGGACGCCATTCGCATCGCCCGCGCTTACACCGGCCGCGACACGGTGATGAAGATCTTCGGTTCCTACCACGGGCATCACGACACCGTGATGGTCTCCATCGGTGTTCCCTACGACAAGATCGGTGACCGGGAGAACTACGAGTCGCTGTCCTACGGCGGTGGCATTCCCCAGGCCGTGGTCGACATGACTGTGGCAGTGCCGTTCAACGATGCTCCCGCGATGGAGCGCCGAATCCAGAAGCTGCAGTCCGAGGGCCGCCTGCCGGCGTGCGTGATCATGGAAGCCGCCATGATGAACCTCGGCGTGGTGCTGCCGGAGCCGGGCTATCTGGAGGCAGTACGCGAGATCACCCAGCGTTACGGCATCGTGTTGATCTTCGACGAGGTCAAGACCGGCCTGTGTGTGGCTCCCGGCGGTGCGACTGATCGTTTCGGCGTCCTGCCGGACATGGTCACGTTGGCCAAGTCGCTGGGTGGCGGCCTGCCGTCGGGTGCGATCGGTGGCAGCGAAGAGGTCATGGCGATCGTGGAGAACGGCAAGGTGTACCAGGTGGGCACCTACAACGGGAACCCGCTGTCGATGGCTGCGGCGCGGGCGTCCTTGGAGCAGGTGCTGACCCCGGAGGGCTACGCCCACCTCGATCACCTCAATGACCGGATCCTGTCCGGTGCGCGTGACATCATCGCCCGCTACGACCTGCCTGGCTACGCCGTCGGCATCGGCTCGAAGGGCTGCGTCACCTTCTCCGAGGTCAAGGTGACCGACTACGAGTCCTACAAGGAGAACCAGGACGTTGAGCTGACCGAGCTGACCTGGTTGTGGAACATGAACCGTGGCATTTTCGCCACGCCGGGCCGCGAGGAGGAGTGGACGCTGTCGGTGACGCACACCGATGAGGCCGTCGACCACTACCTGGCGGTGTTCGAGGAACTGGCCGCCGCACTGCGCGCCTGAGTCTTTCGTTCGGTGGGTGACCGGGGGGCACCCACCGAACGAAAACCTGACCGACGAGTGGCTGCGGCATATTTCTTGCCCGCTGCTGAGGGGCTGTTTCCAGCCACCGGCGATGATCGAATGAGCCGGGATCTCGACCCGACGGTGTGACCCCACCCACTGGTGATGGCTGCGCCGTTGGCAGGCCGTTGTGACCGCCGATACGCTTCGGGTTTATGAGCCAGACGCCACAAGAGCCCCAGGTCGGACAGATCGTCAACGGATACCAATGGAATGGTGTTCAGTGGGTGCCGGTACAACAAGCCCAGGCCGCGCAGCAGGCGCCGCAGATCGGGCAGATTGTCAACGGTCACCAGTGGAACGGTGTCCAATGGGTGCCGGTGCAGCAGGCGCCGCAGATCGGCCAGATCGCCAACGGCCACCGTTGGGACGGAACTCGCTGGGTGCCGCTGCAGCAGTCTCAGCCCGCTCAGGCCGCGCAGCAGGCGCCCCAGGTCGGCCAGGTCGTGAACGGTCATCAGTGGAACGGCGTCCAGTGGGTGCCGTTGCAGCAGGCTCAGCCGGCGCAGCAGGCGCCGCAGGTCGGCCAGGTCGTCAATGGCCATCGCTGGGACGGAACCCGCTGGGTGCCGGTGCAGCAGCAGGCGCCGCAGGTCGGCCAGGTCGTGAACGGTCATCAGTGGAACGGTGTCCAGTGGGTGCCGCTGCAACAGGCCCAGGCCGCCCAGCCGGCGCAGCCGGCGCAGCAGGCGCCGCAGGTCGGACAGATCGTCAACGGCTACCAGTGGAACGGCAACCAGTGGGTGCCGGCACAGCAGGCCCAGGCTCCGCAGCAGGCTCAGCCCGCCCAGCAGGCTCAGCCCGCCCAGCAGGTTCCGCAGGTCGGCCAGGTCGTCAACGGACATCGGTGGGACGGAACCCGCTGGGTTCCGGTGCAGCAGGACGCCCCTCGCGTCGGCCAGATCGTCAACGGCTACATGTGGGACGGCTCCCAGTGGCGTCCGCCGGTGGCGGGGGTGCCGGCTCAGCAGGCCCAGCAGGCTCAGCCGGCGCAGCAGCTGCCGCAGGTCGGCCAGATCGTGAACGGCTACCGCTGGGACGGCTCGCAGTGGCTGCCGGCTGAAACGCCCACCGACCAGGCCAGTGGCGTCCAGACCGCTGCCGATCAGGCGTCCGCAGAGGCTGCCCTGGTCGCTGAGGACGCCGCCGAGGTCGAGGCTGCGGTCAACGAAGGAATGCCGGGCGCGCCGTCCGACGACGCCCCGCTGGCCGAGCCCATTGCGACCTGGGACGCCCCGGCTCCGGCCGACCTCGTGGCTCCGGCCGAGGCCGCGCCGGCCGCACCGCTGGACGTCCAGATCAAGGAGCTGGCCGATGCCCAGGGGCTCAGCTGGACGGTGAAGCACGGTGCCGTGGTCGCCGAGAAGGTGCTGGCCGAGCGCACCGCTTTCATGTCGAAGGCCAAGCTGATCTACCAAGCGAAGTTCACCGTCGATGATGCCGCCCGTGAGGTGCGATTCCGTGAGCTGCTCAAGGAGACCGGGGCCGGGCTGACCAACGATGACGACACGATGTCGGGAATGACGGCGGGCAGCTACCGAATCGGTGGCGGCATGGCCGACGACATCGCCGAGCAGGCCGCCCGCTACGGTGCGCTGTACGCCATCGACTTCGATTACGCCGGTTGGCGTGACCAGATCAGGGCGCGGACCGAAGCGGCCGGCTACCGGTTCAGCTACGGGGCCAAGTAGCTCAGCGGTAGTCGCGCTCGCGGAACTGGCCGGACTCGTCGCCGGCCTTCACCCGCTTGGCCTCCCGTTCGCGCAACTCCACCCGGCGGATCTTGCCGGAAATGGTCTTGGGCAGGTCGTCGACGAACTCGACGATCTTCACCCGCTGGAATGCGCTCAACCGTTCCCGGGCGTGGGCGTAGATCTCGCGCGCAGCGCTCTCCTGGTCGCCCGCGGACGCGGTCAGGCAGATGTAGGCCTTCGGCACCGCTGCTCGCAGCGGATCGGGACTGGGCACCACCGCGGCCTCGGCCACGGAGGCGTGCTCCAGCAGGATCGACTCCAGCTCGAACGGGGAGATCTTGTAGTCCGACGCCTTGAACACATCATCGGCGCGGCCGACGTAGGTGAGATAGCCATCGGTATCGGTCGAGGCGATGTCTCCGGTGTGGTAGAAGCCGTTGCGACGCGCGGCCATGGTGAGCTCGGGGTCGAGGTGGTAGCCGTCCATCAGACCGAGGATGGGCTGTGACAGGTCGAGGCAGATCTCACCCTCGTCGTTGCGCTGCTCACCGGTCACGGGGTCGAGCAGGACGACCGGGTAACCGGGCATCGGACGTCCCATGGAACCGTCCTTGACGACCTGCCCGGGGGAGTTGCCGATGCAGCAGGTCATCTCGGTCTGGCCGAAGCCGTCGCGGATGGTGGCTCCCCAGGCGTTGCGCACCTGGGTGATGACCTCAGGGTTCAGCGGTTCGCCGGCGCCCAGCAGCTCACGCGGCGGGTGGCTGAGCTGGGTCAGGTCGGCCTGAATCAGCATGCGCCACACCGTCGGCGGCGCGCAGAAGGTGGTCACCTGGTGGGTGTCCATCACCTTCATCAAAGTGCCCGCGTCGAACCGGTCGTAGTTGAACACGAACACCGTGGCCTGGGCCAGGAAGGGGGAGAAGAAGTTGCTCCATGCATGCTTGCCCCAGCCCGGGGAGGAGATGTTCAGGTGAACGTCGCCGGGCTGAACGCCCAGCCACCACATCGTCGACAGATGCCCGACCGGGTAGCTGACGTTGGTGTGCCGGACCAGCTTGGGTCGCGGAGACGTGGTGCCCGAAGTGAAGTACAGCAGGCTGAGGTCATCGGCAGGGGTCGGAGCATCGGGGATGAACTCGACCGATGCCGTGCGTGAGTCGTCCATCGACACCCAGCCGGACGGGAGGTCGTCGCCCACGCCGATCCGGATCACCGAGGCCGGCAGCCCGTCAAGCTGGGCGTGCAAGGACGTGGGCGCGATGATCGAGGACGCGTCGCCGTGCTCGACCCGGTAGGCCAGATCGGCCGGAGAGAGCAGCGTGGAGGTGGGAATCGCCACACCGCCGACCTTGGCGATGCCCAAGATGATTTCCCAGATCTCGATGGTGTTGTTCAACATCACGATCATTCGAGAGCCACGACCCAGGCCCAGGCTCAACAGCCAGTTGGCCACCTGGTCAGAGCGCTGCGAGAGCTCGGCATAGCTCCACGACTGGTCGGTCAGATCGGCAGAGACGATGGTCACCGCGGCCCGATCGGGATGCTCGGCTGCGACCACGTCGAACCACTCGGTGGCGAAGTTGAAGTTGTCGAGTTCGGGCCAGCGGAACCCGGCGATGGTGCCGGCATAGTCCGTGCGGTGGGCGAGGAGGAAGTCGCGGGCATCGCGGACGGCTCTGGTCGCGGCGGTTTCGGTGCGCATGGGTCCGGCTTTCGGCAGACAGTAGTTCGCGCGAAATCCTACCTTTACGGCTACGGAACCGTAACTTTGTTCAGGATTGTGTCTCGTCCGCGAGCCGTTGGAACAGCAGATGGTCGGTGTAGCGTCCGGCGATCTGCAGGTAGGCCGGCGCGTAGCCGAACTGGACGAAGCCGTTCTTGCGCAGCACCGCCTGGGACCGGTAGTTCTCCGGAATCGTGCCTGCTTCGAGTCGATGCAGCCGCAACTCGCCGAACGCCAGCTCGACCATGGCCGCCACTGCGGCGGTGCCTAGTCCTCTGCCGCCAGCGGCTTCGGCCAGCCAATAGCCGACGCTGGCCGACTGGAACGGACCGCGGACGATGTTGTTCAGGTTGATCCGCCCGGCCACCTCGCCGCAAGGATCCAGGATCACCTGGCAGAACATCCGGCCTTCCTGTTGCTGGTCCAGACTGTCGGCCACTACTCGGCGCTGGCCGTTGGCGGAGTAGAACCACTCAGGTCGCACCGGCTCCCAGGGTGCGAGGAACTCTCGGTTGGTGACGAAGAGTTCAGCCAGGCGTTCGGCGTCGTCGAGGGTCAGTGGGCGAAGAACCGGCGTCATCGCTCGATTGTGTCACCAGAAACGACAACGCCCCGGCCGGAGCCGGGGCGTTGCGTAGGTGTACGAGTCAGATCAGTCCGAGCTCGGTGACCGCAGCCCGCTCGTCGACCAGCTCGGCGACCGAGGCGTCGATCTTGGCGCGGGAGAAGTCGTCGATCTCCAGGCCCTGGACGATCGACACCTTGCCGTCGGCGATGGTGACCGGGAAGGAGGAGATGACGCCCTCGGCCACACCGTAGGAACCGTCGGACGGGATCGCCATCGACGTCCACTGGCCCTCCGGGGTACCCAGCGCCCAGTCGTGCATGCACTCGACGGTGGCGTTGGCAGCCGAAGCGGCCGAAGACAGCCCGCGGGCCTCGATGATGGCCGCACCGCGCTTGGCGACGGTCGGGATGAAGGTCGACTCGATCCAGGCCTGATCGTTGATCACCTCGGCGGCGTTCTTGCCGTCGATCTTCGCGTGGAACAGGTCGGGGTACTGGCTGGCAGAGTGGTTGCCCCAGATGGTCATGTGGCTGACCGAGGTCACCGCGACGCCGGCCTTCTGGGCGACCTGGGTGATGGCGCGGTTGTGGTCGAGCCGGGTGAGGGCGGCGAAGCGCTCGTTGGGGATGTCGGGAGCGTTGCTCATCGCGATCAGCGCGTTGGTGTTGGCCGGGTTGCCGGTCACCAGCACCTTGATGTCATCGGCGGCCACCGCGTTGAGGGCCTTGCCCTGGGCGGTGAAGATCGCGCCGTTGGCGCTCAGCAGGTCAGCGCGCTCCATGCCCGCGGCGCGCGGACGGGCGCCGACCAGCATGGCCAGGTTCACGCCGTCGAACACCTTGTTGGCATCGTCGCCGATCTCAACCTTGCTCAGCAGCGGGAACGCGCAGTCGTCCAACTCCATAACGACGCCCTCGAGCGCCTTCAGGGCCGGGGTGATCTCCAGCAGTCGCAGTTCCACCGGCTGGTCGGGGCCGAGCAGAGCGCCACTGGCGATCCGGAAAAGCAGGCTGTAGCAGATCTGGCCGGCTGCCCCGGTGACCGCTACCTTCACAGGAGTCTTGCTCACGTCTGTCTCCTCAACGTCTTTGGATGGATCCGATTCTGACGCTAGCAGGCTGAACTCCCCGGTGGGCACGGGTGATGACATAGCCCACCCTGTGACCCGGGAATGATTGCGGATCGGACACCGGTATGGCCGTGACGTGCGGGCCGCTGGACAGCGGAGGTGGAACGGCGTCTTATGCTCAGATCATGCGTTTGATCTTGGTGCGTCACGGCCAAACCAGCTCCAACGTGGAGCTTCTCCTGGACACCGCCGCTCCCGGTGCCGACCTGGACAACACCGGACGCCAGCAGGCACTCAGTCTGGTCTCCCGGCTGGAACACGAGGTGATCGAGGCGTTGTACGCCTCCAACCTGGTGCGCACCCAGCAGACCGTCGCCCCACTGGCCCAAGCCCGAGAGTTGCCGGTGCGGGTGCTGCACGGGCTGCGGGAGATTCCGGCCGGTCATGCCGAGATGGGTAACGACGCCTCCGACTACGTCACCACGATGATGAAGTGGGGCGAGGGTGACCTGACCGCCCGGATCCCCGGTGGTGAGAACGCGATCGAGTTCATGCAGCGCTACGACGAGGCCATCGCCGAGATCGCCGCCGGTGGGCACAACACCGCGTTGGCGGTCAGTCACGGTGCGGCCTTGCGGGTCTGGGCGGCGGCGCGGGTGCCCGGCTTCCTGGACACCATCGGCACCGCCCACTTCGACAACACCGGTTGGATCATCGCCGAAGGCTCACCCACCGACGGCTGGCAGTTGGTCGAAGCGGTCGGCTTCATGCACTACGGCAACGATCCGACCCGCCTGAGTATCGCCGCCGACCCGATCAACTGATCAGGTCGACGGGCAGCTGCTGTCGGAAGCGGAGTCAGCGGTTCCCCATGGCCTTCTTGATGGCATGCCCATCGCCAAAGCCCACCGCGATCACCTTGGGCCCCGAGCACATTTCGTAGATCCGGACCTCGACAGTGTGACCGCCGATCACCTTGGAGAGGTACACCTCGCCTGGGGAGAAGAGTCGCTTGGCGACCTTCTTGATCGAATCTCCACGATGGCGCTTCTTGGTTGCCTTGACCTTCTTGTAGTCGGCACGGGTGGCGCAGTTCTTGGGTCCTTCGGTGATGGTCAGAGTCTGGGTGGAGGTGACGGTGCCGCTTTGATCCACCTTGTCGGTGACCCACTTCGTCAGGTTCGTCAACGCCTGGAGCTTGGCGTGCGAATCGAACTGGAGCCAGCGATAGTCGAGGTCACTCGGATACGAGTACGCCTCCTCACCCACGCTGTTGAGAAGGTGGATGTTGCCGTCCGCCAGCTGCCAGGTGCCTTCCACCTTCACGGTTTCGCCCCAGTACGGCGGGACATCGCAAGCTCCCGTCCACGTACCGGTGGTGTCGGTGACCGAGGTCTTTGAGGTGATTTTGCAGCCGGGGTTCGCCGGTCCGATGGGGTAGGGCTGAATCCACGTCCCGACCGCAACGGTTTCGACCTGACGGTATTGGTAGGCATACCCGCTGTAGGTCACCGTCTGGGTGACGGTGTAGGTCCCTGCGTAGAGCTCCACGCGGTCGACGTGCGACGCGATCAGCTTGTTCCCCTGGGTCACGGTTACGGTCGCTGTGGAGTGTTCGACGGTGTAGGTCTTTGAGTAACGCGGGATCAGAATGTACTTGTTCTTGTAGGACACGGTGGCGGGGCTGAGCGGTGTGATCGTCACCGGCGGATTGGCCTCAGCGTGGGCCGCCGAAACCGGTACTCCGATCAGCAGGCCGACCAGGACGGCGAGTGCGGTGGCGAGAATGAAGAATCGGGTGATCTTGCTGTGTCGTGCGAGGGTGAACACAGTTTCCATGGCGGGAGCCTAGAAAACCGAGAACAGGGTTCATAAGTCCCCTTTTGGGGGGATCAGCTGAAGATCACCGTGCGGGAGCCGTCCAGCAGCACCCGGTGCTCGGCGAACAGCCGGACAGCTTCGGTCAGCGTGCGACTCTCCTGTTCCTGGCCCATTGCGACCAGCTCGGGGACGTCCATGGTGTGGTCGACCCGCCGGACGTTCTGCTCGATGATCGGTCCCTCGTCCAGATCGGAGGTGACGAAATGGGCGGTGGCCCCGATCAACTTCACCCCACGCGAATGCGCTTGCCGGTACGGGTTCGCGCCCAGGAAGGCCGGCAGGAAGGAGTGGTGAATGTTGATCGCCCGGCCGGCGAGCTCATCGCACAGCTGCGGCGACAGGATCTGCATGTAGCGGGCCAGTACCACCAGCTCGATGTCGTACTCGGCCACCACGTCCAGGACGCGCCGCTCGAAGGCAGCCTTGGTCTCGGCGTTGATCGGCTGGGACTCGAACGGCACCCCGTAGAAGGTGGCCAGATCGCCGAGGTCGGGGTGGTTGGCCATGATCAGCGGAATGGTGATCGGCAGGTAGCCCGAGCGCTGGCGGAACAGCAGATCGTTGAGGCAATGGCCCTCCTTGGACGCCAACACCAGGGTGCGGCGGCGACGTCCGACGAAGTCCAGCACCCATTCGGCGTTCAGCTCGGTGGCGATCACCGCGAACAGCGCCTCGAACTGAGAGCGGTCGAACCCGGACTGCACCTGAACGCGCATGAAGAAGCGCCCCGACTCGGTCGAGGTGAACTGCTGCAGTTCGGTGATGTTGCCGCTGGCCGCGACGATCGCGCCGGTGACCTGATGGACGATGCCGGGTCGGTCGGGGCAGGACAGGGTCAGCAGCCAGTGGGTGGAGTCGATCACGATCCCCAAGGGTAGCGGTGGCGGCGCCGCGGTGACCGGCGATGCCGGGGCGTGGGCGGTTGTGCTAGACAGTGGTGTGCCAACCGGCGAGCAGGAAGGGGCCCGGTGATGACGCAGGCCAATCAGCCCAGAACCCGGCTGCTCGTGCTGACGTCCCGCTACCCCTATCCGGTGGTCGGCGGGGACCGGCTGCGGCTCTACCGGCTGTGTGTGGAGTTGGCCAAGGACCACGAACTGACCCTGCTCAGCCTGTGCGACGACCCTGCCGACCTGACCGCGCCGCTGCCCACCGACGGCGTGTTCGCCCAGGTGGAGCGGTTCTATCTGCCGACCTGGCGGTCCTGGCTGGCCTCGCTGTGGGCGATCCCCAGCCGCACGCCGCTGCAGGTGGCCTACTACCGTTGCCGCCGGTTCACCCGCCGCGCCGCGGAGCTGGCCGCCGAGCACGACGGCGTCCTGGCCCACCTGATCCGCACCGGTGATGCCGTGGCGGACCTGCCGGGGCCGAAGTTCCTCGAACTCACCGACGCCATCTCGCTGAACTACGAACGGGCCAAGACCGCCTCGCAGCGCCACTGGTACGACCCCCGCACGATCGCCTACCGGATCGAGACCGGACGGCTGAAGCCCTACGAGCAGCAGATCGTCACCCGCTTCGACCGCTCCTTCCTGGTCTCCGGCGTGGACCTCGACCACCTGTTCGACGCCGGCGACCCCCGACGCGACAAGGTGTTGGTCTGCGGCAACGGGGTCGACCTGGACGGCCTGGACTACCGCTTCGCGCCCGAGGGTGAGGACGTGGCCTTCATCGGCAACCTGAAGAGCCTGCAGAACTACGACGCCGCGCTGCACTTCGCCGCCGACGTGCTGCCGCTGGTGCGCGCCGTCCGGTCGTCGGTGCGGTTGCGGGTGATCGGGCGCATCGACGAGGCCAAAGCCGCGGTGCTGGCCGGCTACGACGGGGTCGACGTGGTCGGCGAGGTGGACGACGTCGCTGCCGCAGCTGCCGGTGCCGGAGTGGGCGCCGCCCCGCTGCGAATCGGTGCCGGAGTGCAGAACAAGGTGTTGGAGTACTTCGCGCTCGGCCTGCCCACGGTCAGTACCCCGTTGGCCCTGGAAGGCTTCGGCGCCGTCGACGGCCAGGAGTTGCTGGTCGCCGAATCGGCCGCCGACCAGGCCGCCGCGGTGCTGCGGCTGCTGGACGATCGGGCCCTCGCCGAGCAGGTGGCCCAGGCGGCCCGCCGCTACGTCGACGCCCATCACTCCTGGACGCAGGTGCTGGCGCCGCTGCGCGCGGTGGTGGCCGAGGGATTGGTGTCCAACACAGGGGAACAGCAGTGAGTTACGAAGCCACCGATGACCGCACCCGGGTCGATCGCGACTGGGTCTGGCAGATCCTGTCCACCGAGGCCTACTGGGGTCGCTCCCGCACCCGCGAACAGGTGGAGGCCCAACTGGACGGCGCCTGGCGGGTGATCGCAGTCTTCGACGACTCCGGGGCTCAGGTCGGCTACGCCCGGGCAGTCAGCGACGGTATCGGAGACGCCTATCTCGCCGACGTGATCGTCGATCCCGGGCATCGCGGCGCCGGCGTCGGCAAGCTGATCGTGCGCGCGATGGTCGAGGACGGGCCGGGTGCCGACTTCCGCTGGACGTTGTTCACCCGCGATGCCCACGGCCTGTACGAGCAGTTCGGCTTCGAGGTTCCCGGTCCCAGCGCGATGGTGCGTCCGCGCCGCTGAGACCTACGTTGCGGCGAGGAGCTCCAGCACGCGTTCGACCGTCCGCTCGGCGTTGCGGCCGTCGCGGTGGGTGATGAACCGGTCGAAGATGGCCCGCGTCCGTGCCCGGTCGGCGGCCAGCGCATCGGCCTCACTCCAGGAATCCATCCGTGTGATCACCTCGTCCCAGGTGCGCAACAGCCCGCCCTCACCGCAGATGTCGGTGTAGTCGATGTACAGCCCGCGGGTGGCCTCGTAGTGCTCAAGATCGGGCGCCAGGCACACGATCGGGTTGTCGGTGACGGCGTAGTCGAACAGGATCGAGGAGTAGTCGGTGATCAGCACGTCCACGCCCCACAGCAGCGGCATGATCTGCGGCTGACGGCTGCCGTCGATGATCTGAATCCGGTTCGAGGAGTAGTGGTAGTCGCCCACGCTCTTGGGGTGCGGACGGATCACCAGCACCGAGTCGGTGCGATCGCAGAACTCCTCGATGCGCGCCCAATCGTCCGCGGTGGGAATGGTGGGGTCGACCTCGCCGTCGCGCCAGGTGGGCGCCTGCAGGATCAGTCGCCGCTCGGCCAGGTCAGGAATGGTCTGTTCCCACAACGCACGCGAGCGCGCGCGCAACTCGGCAGCGGTGCCGTCGAACAACTCGTCGCCGCGCGGCTCGCCGATGGCCAACACCTGCTGGTCGCTCAGCGCGAACGCGGTGCGCATGCTGACCGCGAACTCCTCGCAGGCCACCGGGAACACCGAGATCGACTTGGTGCCTGTGCGATACATCGTGCGCAGCAACCTGGCCAACCCGGGCACCCGTTCCAGCGGGCCGAGGTTGAGCACGCTGGGGGAGTCCAGGTTCAGCTTCTTCAGCGGCGAACCGTGCCACAGCTGGACGATGATCGCCCCGCGCTGGGCGTACCGGTTGACGTCGCCCAGGCCGTGGGTGACCGCGATCACTCCGGCCTGCAGCGCGAGCCGGTAACCCTGGGTGCTGTCGCGGTCGACCCAGGCCACACCGGCAGCGATGGCTTGGTCGCGCTGGCGCTGGGTGGTGACCTGCCACACGATCCGCGGCGGATCGGGCAAACGCTGCGCGGCTTGGTAGAACGCCCAGCCGCCGTCGCTGAGGCCGAAGTCGGAGCCGATCACCCACAGGTTCGGGTCGCGGTGCACGCTGAGGGAGTGGATCGCGCCCAGCGCATAGCGCGGCAGCGAGGCCAGTTTGGCGAGGTTGGCTGACGCGAACGAGTAGGCCGAGGAAGAGCGGGACGTTCGCATGGAGGTCATCGTATCCAGGCTTGCCCGGGTTGCCATGTCCGCCACCGGTAGGATTCGTCACCTACCCGGACGACGAGGCGCTCGCCGTCCACCCTGATTCGATCGAGGTGACCTCACCGATGGACCCGCATGTACGCGATGTGCTGTTGATCGCGTTATTCATCGTGGTCGGTGGCGTCTTCGCTGCCGCGGAAATGGCACTGGTGTCGCTGCGGGACTCCCAGGTCAGGCAGTTGTCCACCCGTGGACGCCGCGGACGGACGGTCGCCGAGCTGAGCGCCTCACCCAACCGCTTCCTGTCCGCGGTGCAGATCGGGGTCACCCTGGCCGGCTTCCTGTCGGCCGCCTACGGCGGTGCCACGTTGGCCGACACCGCCACCGAGATCCTGATCGGCTGGGGCATGTCGAAGGACTGGGCTCCGGGCGTGGCCCTGTTCGCGGTCACCTTGGTGATCTCATACTTCTCGATCGTGATCGGCGAACTGGCCGCGAAGCGCCTGGCGATGCAGCGGTCCGAGGCTTTCGCGCTGGCGCTGGCACCGATGGTGAACGCCATCGCGAAGCTGGCCACCCCGGTGATCTGGTTCCTGGGTAAGTCCACCAATGTGGTCGTCCGGCTGTTGGGCGGTGACCCGAACGCCTCCCGCGAGGAGGTCAGCGACGCTGAGCTGCGCGCCATGGTGGGCTCCTCGGCCACACTGGGTGATGAAGAGCGTCAGATCGTCGATGAGGTGTTCGGGGCGGGCGAGGTGAGCCTGCGCGAGACCATGATTCCGCGCACCGAAGTCGACTTCCTCGACGGTGACCTGCCCGCGGCCGAGGCGTTCCGCCAGGTGCGCGACGGCAGCCACAGTCGTTACCCGGTGATCGGGCAGGACGCCGATGACGTGCTCGGCTTCGTCCACATTCGTGATCTGGCGGCCCTCGACGAGGACGGACGCTCGCAGCCGGTGAGCCGACTGGTCCGTCCGGTGCTGTCGCTGCCGCAGTCGATGCGGATCCTGCGGGCGCTCACCGAAATGCGCCAGGGGCATCACCACTTGGCGATCGTCTCCGATGAGTACAACGGCACCGCCGGCATCGTCACCATCGAGGACCTGGTCGAAGAACTGATCGGTGACATCACCGACGAGTTCGACGACGAGACCCAAGTGGGCGATCAGGCCGATATCGACGGTCTGGTCACTTTGGAGGACTTCACCTCCGACTACGGCTTCCTGCTGCCGGACGGCCCTTACGACACCGTGGCCGGTTTCGTGATGGCGCGTTTGGGCTCGCTGCCGCGGGTCGGTGACAGCTGCACGGTCACTCTCAATCCGGTTCACGAGCACCTTCCGCCGGAGCGGTTCGAGCTCACCGTGACCGAACTCGACGGCCGCCGGGCTTCTCGTTTGCGGCTGACCAGAGTCGGCGTCGAGCGGTTCGACCAGTAATCTGTCGCGAGACCTGGACAGGAGAACCCGTGCACCAATCCGACGCCGACGGCTCGGCGCTGCTCACCAGCAAGGAGGTCGGCGCTTTGCTGACCGCCGCTGTGCAGCATGCCGGCGGCGAGTTGGTCACCTGGACTCTCGACCACATCGACGCCAACCCGGCGCAATCGACCACGGCCACCTATTCGGCCTTGATCGACTGGCCGTACGGGCGGCGCGAGGAGCTGTTGGGCGTGAGCGCGCGGGCGTCCGGTCCGGTCGACACCGATGCTGCCGCGGAGATCTTCGCCGACGGTCAGCGTGAGGTGGCGGTCTGGATCTACCCCAACGACCCCGATCTGCCCGGCCTGGCCCGAGCTGCATATGCCGAGTCGATGGCCGAGGTGTGCAATGCGCATCGGGTGTTCCGGGTGCCGGTGACGCCGCGCCAACTGAGCCTGGAGATGATCGGCTACCGGCCGCGGCGCCGCGCGGTGCTGCGCGTTCAGGCCGGCTCCGAGGTCGCCTACGTGAAGGTGCTGCGCGGACGGCTGTTCGACGATGTGGTCACCCGCCACCTGGTGTTGGCCAACGCCGGCGTGCCGGTGGCACCGATCCTGGCCACCACCGACGACCACCTGCTGGTGCTGGCCGAGCTGCCCGGACGTCCGCTGGCCAAGGCGGTCTTCGATCCCGTCGATCCCTGCAGTGCCGAGGCGCTGATCAACTTGCTGGACTCGATGCCCATGCGGGTCACCGAGTTGCCCCGCCGTCCACCCTGGTCGGACGCGTTGGGTCACTACGCGCGAATGGTGTCCCAGGCCGTCCCGGCGTTGGAGCCACGCCTGGAATGGCTGATCGAACAGATCGACGGCGGGCTGTACGCGATTCCGCCGGGCAATGAGCCGACCCACGGCGACTTCCACGAGGGTCAGGTGCACGTCGATCGTGGTCGGATCGTCGGCCTGCTCGACACCGACACTCTCGGCCCGGGACGTCGCGCCGACGACCTGGCCTGTCTCATCGCCCACCTGTCGACGATCCAGCGGATGAACGCCGCGCAGGAAGCGCGGGTGCACACCTTGATCCGCAAGTGGGTGCCGGTTTTCGACAGTCGGGTCGATCCCACCGAACTGCGGCTGCGGGCCGCGGCGGTGATCATTTCGCTGGCCACCGGACCGTTCCGCAGCCAGGAGCCGGACTGGGAGCGGGAGACCGCGATGATGGTCGGATCGGCCGAAGCACTTGTCCGACAGGTGATCTGAACGATCTCGATTCGTCCCGTTTGAACGAACCTGGGTAGGCAGCGCTGCCTACCGGGCTAGGGTGAGTTTCATGACCGAGACGCCGTTGCTCCTTGCCGGCGACTTTGACGCTGGTACTGCCGCGAATTGGGATGCTGAAGTCCTGAAGGTTTTCAATCGGCGACGCCCGGCTGGCAAGGAACTCACCATTGACCAAGCTATGGCTCGACTCCACACCACCACGGTGGATGGACTGGAGATCGAACCGCTCTACACCGGGCCGGCAGCGCCGCTGGGCCATCCGGGAGTGATGCCGTTCACTCGCGGGACGACGGTGAAGACCGGGGACGCCACCGCCTGGGACCTCCGGCAGTTGCACGAGGATCCCGACGTGGCGTTCACCCACGCGGAGGTGTTGGCCGATCTCGAACGCGGTGGCACGTCGGTGTGGCTGCGCCTGGGCGCCGACGCGATCGCGCCCGGTGACCTGGCCGCGGTGCTGTCTGGGGTTGACCCGACCATCGCCGGAGTGAGCGTCAGTAGCCATGACGACCCGCGGGCTGCGGCTGCTGCATTGGTGGCCTTCTTCAAGCAGTTCGATCCGGCCCTGGTGCGCGGCAATCTCGGGTTCGACCCGCTGGCGTTGTCCGCCCGAACCGGTGAGGCGCCCGACCTGTCGTGCTGCCCCGAATGGGTGGGCGCGGTGCTCAACGAACTGCCACGAGTGCGGGCGCTGACCGTCGATGTCACCGGCTACGACGAGGCCGGCGCCAGCGATGTCGACCAGCTGGCGTTCGCGCTGGCCACCGGGGTGGCGTACCTGCGCAACCTGGAGGCCGCCGGGATCTCAACGGTCGACGCGTTCAGCCAGATCGTCTTCCGAGTCAGCGTGAACGCCGACCAGTTCACCTCCATCGCCCGGCTGCGGGCGCTGCGTCGGGCCTGGTCACGGATCGGCGAGGCGTCCGGGGTGCCGGCAGCCGAGCGTGGCGCGGTGCAACATGCCGTCACCAGCTGGCGGATGATCACCCGCGACGACCCGTGGGTGAACCTGCTGCGCACCACGATCGCGACCTTCGCGGCCGCCGTCGGTGGCGCGGAGATCATCACCACGCTGCCGTTCGACACCGCCTTGGGCCTGCCGGACGACTTCAGCCGCCGGATGGCCCGCAACATTCAGCTGGTCGCCGCTGAGGAGTCCAACATCGGCCGGGTCAACGATCCCGCCGGTGGCTCCTGGTACGTCGAAAGCCTCACCGAGCAGCTGGCTGCCAAGGCGTGGACGGTCTTCACCGAGATCGAAGCGGCCGGCGGAATGGTCGAAGCCCTGACCGGCGGCCTGATCGCCGACCGGATCGCGGCCACCAACGCGGCCCGGGCCAAGCTGTTGGCCACCCGCAAGCTGCCGCTGACCGGCGTGAGCATGTTCCCCAAGCCGGACGAAGAGCGTCGCGTGACCCGTCCCCGTCCGGCCGCCCCTGCGCGCGCCGGCTTGGTGCCGGTTCGCGACTCGGCTGCCTTCGAGGCTTTGCGTGATCGCGCCGCCGCAGCGTCCACGCCGCCGCAGGTGTTCTTGGCCTGCCTGGGTGAGCGCCGCGACTTCGGCGGACGCGAGATGTTCACCAAGGCACTGCTCGGGGTGGCCGGAATCGCCACCCCCGGTAGCGAAGGTGGCACCGCCGCTGAGATCGCAGCACAAGCCGCAGGCGCGAAGTTCGCGATCCTGTGCTCGGCTGCTGCGGTCTACGCCGAACAGGCGATCGAGGTCGCGACAGCCCTGAAGGAGGCGGGCGTCAAGACCGTCTTCATCGCCGGTCGCAAGGCCGAGACCGGTGCGGAGAACGTGGACGCTGTGATCGACGGCGAAGTGTTCGACGGCATGGATGTGGTTGCGTTCCTCAACGCCACCTTGGATCAGATCGGAGGCGCGGAATGAGCAGCATTCCCGACTTCACCACCGTTGAGCTCGGCGCCCCCGCGGTGCCGGCGGATTCGGCGGAGCAGTTCGCCGCTCTGGGGGTGCCGCAGCAGTCGTGGCTGACTCCGGAGCACATCGCCGTTCCGCCGACCTACGACGAGTCGGCCCTGGCCGGGCTGGACTTCCTGGGCACCTACCCGGGCATCCCGCCGTTCCTGCGTGGGCCGTACGCCACCATGTACGTCAACCAGCCGTGGACCATTCGGCAGTACGCCGGCTTCTCCACCGCTGAGGAGTCCAACGCGTTCTACCGCCGCAACCTGGCCGCCGGCCAGAAGGGCCTGTCGGTGGCGTTCGACCTGGCGACCCACCGTGGCTACGACTCCGATCACCCCCGGGTGACCGGTGACGTCGGCATGGCCGGTGTGGCGATCGATTCGATCATGGACATGCGCCAGCTGTTCGACGGGATTCCGCTTGACCAGATGAGTGTGTCGATGACCATGAACGGTGCGGTGCTGCCGATTCTGGCGCTGTACGTGGTGGCCGCTGAGGAACAGGGTGTGAAGCCGGAGCAGTTGGCCGGCACCATCCAGAACGACATCCTCAAAGAGTTCATGGTGCGCAACACCTACATCTACCCGCCGACGCCGTCGATGCGGATCATCGCCGACATCTTCGCGTTCACTTCGGCGAATATGCCGAAGTTCAACTCAATCTCCATCTCGGGCTACCACATGCAGGAAGCGGGTGCGACGGCCGACATCGAGATGGCCTACACCCTCGCCGACGGCGTGGAGTACATCCGGGCTGGGGAATCGGTCGGGCTGAAGGTCGACCAGTTCGCACCGCGACTGAGCTTCTTCTGGGCGGTCGGCATGAACTTCTTCATGGAGGTCGCCAAGTTCCGTGCGGCCCGCATGCTGTGGGCGAAGCTGGTGCGGGAGTTCGGTCCGTCCAACCCGAAGTCGATGAGCCTGCGGACGCACTCGCAGACGTCCGGCTGGTCGCTGACTGCTCAGGACGTCTACAACAACGTGTCGCGGACCTGCCTGGAGGCCATGGCGGCCACCCAGGGCCACACTCAGTCGCTGCACACCAACGCGCTGGACGAGGCGATCGCTCTGCCGACCGACTTCTCTGCCCGGATTGCCCGCAACACCCAGCTGTTCATTCAGCAGGAGTCGGGCACCTGTCGGGTGATTGACCCGTGGGCTGGCAGCGCGTACGTCGAGAAGCTGACCTACGACCTGGCCGCCAAGGCCTGGGAGCTGATCAGTGAGGTCGAGGCTGCTGGTGGCATGGCAAAGGCCATCGAGGCGGGCATTCCCAAGATGCGCATCGAGGAGGCCGCGGCTCGCACTCAGGCCCGCATCGACTCGGGTCGCCAGCCGCTGGTGGGTGTCAACAAGTACACCGTGGAGAATGACGTCCTGCCTGAGGTGCTGAAGGTCGACAACTCCAAGGTGCGTGGCCAGCAGATCGAGAAGTTGCAGCGCTTGCGTGCCGAGCGTGACCAGGCGGCTTGTGATGCTGCTTTGGCCAAGCTCACCTGGGCGGCGGGCAACCCCGATTCGACCGATCCGGAGCGGAACCTGCTCAAGTTGGCGATCGATGCCGCGCGCGCCAAGGCGACCGTCGGCGAAATCTCCGACGCGCTGGAGGAGGTGTTCGGGCGCTACACCGCCAACATCCGTACGATTTCGGGTGTGTACTCCTCAGAGGTCGGCAACAGCGACGCGGTAGCCAAGGCTCGGGAGCTGGTGGCCGACTTCGAGACCGCCGAGGGTCGTCGTCCGCGCATCCTGGTGGCCAAGATGGGCCAGGACGGTCACGACCGCGGGCAGAAGGTGATCTCAACGGCCTATGCCGACCTGGGCTTCACCGTCGACGTTGGCCCGCTGTTCCAGACTCCCGAGGAGACCGCCCGTCAGGCGGTGGAGTCGGACGTCCACGTGGTCGGGGTTTCGTCCCTGGCTGCTGGGCACCTGACTCTGGTTCCGGCGCTGCGTAAGGCACTGGACGAGTTGGGTCGTCCCGATCTGATGATCGTGGTGGGTGGTGTGATTCCGCCGGCCGACTTCGAGGAGCTGTACGCGGCGGGCGCGGATGCGATCTACCCGCCTGGTTCGGTGATTCCGGAGTGCGCGATCGACATGCTGACCAAGCTGCGCGAGCGGCTGAGTCACGCCTAGTCGTATGGGTGAGGAGAAGCCGCCGATCTGGCTGGATTCCGACTACAACGTCGGTCCGCAGTACGGTCAGGCTTCTCCGCCCAAACGCAATCCCGTTCCCCGTCGGGAACTGGACGTGGCAGCGCTGGCCGAGCAGGTTCGTTCCGGCTCGCGCGGGGGAATCGCGCAAGCGATCACCCTGGTCGAATCGAGCAAGCCTGAGCACCATGCCAAGGCCGTGGAGTTGCTGCGCATCTTGCGTCCCGACACGGGCAAGGCCGTGCGGGTCGGCGTCTCCGGCACTCCCGGCGCCGGCAAGTCGACGTTCATCGACGCCCTCGGCCGCCGCCTGATCGACGACGGCCATCGCATTGCCGTTCTTGCGGTTGACCCCACCTCCGCCAAGACCGGCGGCTCAATCCTCGGCGACCGAACCCGCATGGGGGAGTTGGCGCAGTCCGATCACGCCTTCATCCGCCCCTCACCCGCAGGCTCGCACCTGGGCGGCGTAGCCCGCGCCACCCGCGAGTCAATGCTGGTGCTGGAAGCGGCGGGCTACGACGTAATCCTGGTCGAGACCGTCGGCGTCGGACAGTCTGAGGTAGCGGTGGCCGGAATGGTCGACACCTTCCTGCTGATCACCTTGGCCCGAGCCGGGGACCAGCTCCAAGGCATCAAACGCGGCATCCTCGAGATGGCAGACGTCATCACGGTGAACAAGGCCGACGGCGACCACGAACGCGAAGCCCGCGTCGCTGCCCGCGAGCTCACGATTGCCATCAAGCTGATCACCTCCGACCCGCATGCGATCCCCCCGCCAGTGCTCACGTCGTCAGCATTGACCGGCGCCGGCCTGGACGAGATCTGGCTGGAGATCCTCCGCCACCGCTCCCGCCTGGAGGAGTCCGGCGAACTGGACGCCCGCCGCGCCCGCCAACAACGCGACTGGCTTTGGGCCCTAGTCCAGGGCGACCTAGAAGACGCCCTAAGAAACTCACCCGCGGTCAAGGCAATCCGAAAGCAGTTGGAAGCCGCCGTAGAATCCGGCGACCTCAGCGCATTGGAAGCCTCCCAACAAATCCTCGCCGCCTTCGCAGGTGACGCGACCACTCTGTTCGCGCAGGGGCCTCGCCGAGAAGTCTGAAGGCCTCACTGCGCTAGCCGACGCGGTCGTCGCTAGGTCGCTGCCAGCAGGTACACCCCGCTTAGGGGGGAACCCTCACTCGGCTCGGCAGCCGTCAGGGGAGAGAGAGTTCGCCGCAGCGATAGTTCAAGCCAAGCGAAAGGGCTCGGGGTCCAGGCATCCTTCGCGAATCCACTGCTCCCAGTCTTGATCTGTGCAGGGATTCGTCCATTGAAGTGCGCCGAGCAACGGGTATTCCCCAACCATGTCGCAAAGGTACCGGCGCTGTCGAGCATCCTGCGACACGACGGGAACGTGGTAGTAGATCGCGGCCTCAGTCAAATGCGCATCCTTCTCAACCGCCGACTGGATGCCTTCGTCGACAATGTTCGAAACGAGTCGCCGGAAGTCAGCTATGCGCCTATCGGATTCCGATCGAACACGTCTCCGTGTCACCATCGTGGCAAGCCACCCCACCATCGAGGGGCTGGCGTGGGTCCGCCACTCCTCGCGGAGAGCCGGGGTCATGAACACCCCTGACTGGCAGCTTCCGTCGATGAGTGTCATGGCGACGTGGTAGCAGCTCTTTGCCACACCGGTCCGGCCGGGTGCTGCGCTCTTCGCGACGTTGGCATCGACAATGACGTGGTTTCGCACCATTAGGCGTTCTCCGATGCTTCGATGTACGCCCAGTCGGTATCTCGGCTTATGTCGTCGAAGTCGGTCGGCCAATCCCCAAACCTGCCCTTCTCATCTAGTTCCGCGACGGCCACTTCTGCGATTCCTGTCTGCGGGTCCCTGCTAAACCAGTTCATAGACACGTCGGAGCTGCGGATCGTTCCGAGCGCAATATGCGTCTGTATGCCTCGAATAAGCAGATTGCTGTGAGTCTCGACAATCACTCGGACACCCCGGCCAGCGGCCACGACAAGGTGCTCGGCGAGAGCCGCCTGTGCACGTGGGTGAAGGTGAATCTCGGGCTGTTCCAAATACACGATCTGTCCCGGGCGGGCTTCAAGCAGCGCGACCAAAACCGGCAACACCTGACTCACACCAAAGCCAACATCGGCCACACTCACCAGATCGTGCGCTCCACCCTGCTGCGCATGTGGAGTGCGACCGACCACCAGTTCAACCGATGCATCGTTGAGACGCCGTGCGGCTAGCTTCCAGGTCAAGCCCAACCTCTCCAGTTGGGTAGAGAGATCCGAGAGCTTCTGCGATCGGGATTCTGCCCAGTCAGTCACAATGCTTGCCATGTAGGTCTCGAATGTTCCGGGGAATGTGTCACCTGTCGCTGATCGAACGTATGCCCTCTCGGGATTGCCGCGCAAGCCCGGAACATGGATAATGCCGCGGAGAAGCGCGCTCTCCTCGTGGCTCTCATTTAGGTCGAACGGGAAAGGTATAAAGAACTCAGATCCGCGCTCGTGCCCATAGATTTTGCCAGTCAGGAAGCACCGGCTTCGGTCCACTCGAAGGGACCATTCGTAGTCCTTGAAGGGGGGCTCGTCCAGCGATCGTAGGCGGGTCAACTCGCCTTCCATCGCGGCCTCTGCTGCCGCAGTTATGCTCGGCGTCATCGGTTGTGTCAGCCGGACTGTCTGCCCGGCCTCACGCTTGTCGTCTGTGCGGATGGCCAGGCCGTCCCCCTTGCGCACGTAGGTCACGGAACGACTCTTGTCGCCCCATTCGATCCCGACCGTGAAATGATCAACATGATCATGCTGCGCCTTTCCCCGGCTAAACACTTGCGCTATTTGAGTGTTTTTGACATTCGGCCCATACAGCAACAACGGTCCCGGATCGAAGGCGGAGTCTAGGGTCTGTTTCATGAGAAGGAACGGCTGCATGAAGCTAGACTTGCCTGAACTATTTGCGCCTGCTATCACGGTGAGTGCCGCTATTTGAATCTGAAGTGGGTTTCGCGCCGCCTTGTAGCCCTCTACCCGAAACACGATGTGCTGTCTTGGCCGGGCTCGCCTTCTTTTGGCTCCAGACGTGGTTTCCACGGGTACCTCCAAACATCGCTTGAGTACATCCTGTCACGAGCACGAAGTTGGCGGGGCTTCTGACGCTGCGGTCGGCAGTTCTGGGCCGGCGAGCGCGGTAGAGACAGGCCTAGCTGAGGTGCTGAGTAGGCACACCTGTGATCGCCAGGCTTCATGACGAGTCGCTCCGCCATCCCGCGAAAGCCGAATGTGGTGGGCCTCACAGGATCCGGGGAACTTCCGAGCCGGTTACCGCGCCCTGGCCTTCAACGCAACGAGCGTCAGCAACTGGTCGAGGCTGGAGGCCTCACTCAATTCGAGGCTGAGGGCTATCGTGCGGCCGGTGGCGGCGGCAACCTGTTCGTGGAGGGTGGCAATCGCCACCTCATCGAGGAGCAGTTCGCGGAACCTGGCGGCGAAGTAGAAGGTGACGCGGAGGTGTCCGGGCTCAACGCGTAGCCATGCGATGGTTTGGCTGCGCTTGGTTGCCTTGGTGAGCCAGCCGCCGTCGCGGTAGTACCGCCACTCGACCGTTGCGCCAACCCCCTCAAGCGCGGCAACCGTCGTCGCCCACACCGGCGCGGCAACACCCAGGGCGGCCGCGATGCTCTCGGCCGTGGGAGGAGTCGCCTCCTCGTTGAACGCCTGGCTCATGTCTCGACACTAACCCTCAGCCTGGCCCGGCCGGGCTCACCCATGCGGCAAGGCGCCATCGACTCAACGCGCTCCCCGGGTCCGGTCACGTCGACACCAACGCGGTCTGTCTCTCAACCCCATCCGAGCCCGTTGCCACCGGATCGTCCGGCGGTCGACTTCGTTCCTCGAAGCGCCGTAGTCGCTGTGGGGGAGTGAACTCGGGCGCACCGTCGTCGCCGATGTGCACGCTCCATTGGTCGCGGCGGGTGTCGCGATCGGGTTCGATCACGCCGTGGTGGTGGTGGCACAACAACACGAGATTTCGCAGCGCGGTCGCGCCGCCGTGCCACCAGGGTTGGATGTGGTGGGCTTCGCAGGATTCGGGGCGAACGTCGCAGCCGGGGAAGGCGCAGCCGCCGTCGCGCAGGGTGAGGGCGTTGCGGATTGCGGGGGTGACCAGGCGGCGTTCGCGGCCAATGTCGAGTACGTCGGAGGTGCCGCCGAGCACGGCGGGGATCAACTCGGCGTCGCAGCACAGCCGTCGCAGGTCGCCGGCGGAGATCGGTTGGTCGGCGCCGATTAGTCCGGCACCGGCGGCTTGGTCGTGGAGTTGTTGGTAGTCGAGTTTCACCAGCACCCGCGCCGTGCCTAAGCCTGGCTCGGGTCGGGTCTTGGTGGCGCTGTCGCACAGGGAGATGAGGGCGTCGGCTTGGCGCTGGTCGTAGCTGGGCCGCTCAGCGAGCGATTCTCCGGCTTCGATGCTGGTCCGGCGGTTCTTCTCCCGATGGGCCGCGACCAACGCTTGGAAGCGTTCGCCTTCGACCATCGGCAACGACCCTTCGAACCGGAGTGAGCCACCGGCCGGGAAGAACCGCAGGAACCGCTCGCGCTGGGCCTGTTCGGCCTGGCGTTGCAGTCGGTCTTCCAGGAGGCGATTGGCGTCGGTCGGTGCGACCTTGCGGAGGACCTGTGCGGCGGCGCGGGAGAGTTGGCTGGCGTCCATATGGGCGGCCAGGCTCACCAACTCGTTCTCTGCTTCGGCCTTTTGGGTGGCGTCCAACTGGGGGCTGATGCTGCTGAGCACTTTGCCGATCGCCGCGGCCTGGTTGGTGTTGATCGTCCCTTGGCTGGCGGCCTGTCCGACCAGCTGGTGTTCGCCCAGGCTGCGGGCGGTGAACACGTCCCGCACGGCTTCTTTGCGGGAACACACTTCTTGGGTAGCGATCCACGACGTCAACGGGGTACCAACGGTTCGTTCGGCGGCTTGGGAGGTTTCGGCTTCTGCGGTGAGGATTCCGGCCAGAGCCTGAATGCGGTTTTGGGCAATGCGGGCCGTGCGCAGCCACTGCAATCGCTGTTCGGGGGCGACGTCCGCACGGCGGGAATCGACCCTGTCCAACAGCGTGAGGATCTGCTCCAGCGCCTGTCCGGCGGGGAGGAGTTCGTTGCTGTTGTTCATAGGTCTACTCTCCCAGACGGCACTGACAAATAGAACACGTGTGCGAAAAGATGTGGACAACTATTTGGCGGGGATGGGGGTGGTTTCGACACGGCCGCTTCGCGGCCTGCTCAGTCGGCGACGGGTGGGGTGTGCTCGACCGACGAGGGTGGGACGGCAGGAACCGTCCCCGGTGCCCGATGGCCGCTGCGCGTCCTGCTCAAGCGGTGAGGGTGGGCTCCGCTCAGCCAGCAGCCGGGAGCCAATTTGACTTAGGTGTGTAGACCCCTACACACTTGTCTCTTGTCAGGCGGGCCGACGGTTGTCGGTTCTCAGGACTTGGTGATTCGAGGTTGAAGTCCTCGGCCCATTCGTGGGTAGCTCAACGCCAGAGCGCCAAGCGTCCGGTGGCCAACTCCACGTCCGCCCGACACACACAACTTCGTGAGGTCTGGGTGGGCCGGAGATCGTCGGTTACCACTCTTAATGGAACAGTGCGGGTTCGAGTCCCGTCGGCGCTTCGGCGTCGAAGCTCAACTGGCGAGCAATTCCGGCGGTCACACACACGTCCGCCCAGGCCTCACCGCAGTGGGCCGAAGTCATTCGGTTATCTGGCATCCACGGGTTCGAATCCCGAACGTGACGCTTGCGTCGCGCACTCCGGTGACACCACACGCCCACTGCACCCACAGCGATGCGAGGACGGGCCGAAGCGAATCGGTTACCTCTGTAAAAGGAACCGCCCGGCTTGGCCGGGCTATTCGGTGCGCAACACACGCCCGTCCTCGCTCACGCAGGGAATCCCTGCACAACGAAAGGAGGAACCGATGGACGTATTGAATTGGATCAGCTCGCGGCGCACGCCGCAGAGCGAAAAGGCTGATCCCCGACAGGTCGCCAACAGCGCAGGTGGGTACACCTTCGAGTTGGACGATCATGCGCGGCTTCGTCGGTTCCTCACCCTGGGTGTGGACGGCGGTACCTATTACGTCGGTGATCGGGCCCTGGCGCTCGACAACGCGGCCGTCCTGACCCGACTGGCCGTCGATGACCCGGAGGGGTTGGTCGCCACCATCGTGGAGATCTCTACCCAGGGTCGGGCACCCAAGCAGAACCCTGCGCTGTTCGCGTTGGCCTACGCGGCGTCCATTCCGGAGGCTGCACCGGCTGCGCTGGCCGCGCTGCCCCGGGTGGCCCGGACGGGCACGCACCTGTTTCTGTTCGCCGGCTACGTCGAGCAGTTTCGTGGCTGGGGTCGCGGGCTGCGTCGGGCAGTGGCGGATTGGTACACCACCAAGGACGCCGACGCGGTTGCCTACCAGGCGGTGAAGTACCGCCAGCGTGAGGGTTGGTCGCATCGAGACCTGTTGCGACTGGCTCACCCGGTAACGGCCGTGCCCGCACTGCGCGAGACCTTCGAGTGGATCCTGCGTGGTCAGGTGGGTGCCGAGGTGCCTGCGATCGTGTCCGGCTTTGCCGCTGCTCAGGAGGCCACGGATGTGGCCACCTGGACGCGACTGATCCGCGATCACGGCCTGGCCTGGGAGATGCTGCCCGATGCCGCGCTGAACGAGGCGGCGGTGTGGGATGCGCTGCTGGATTCCGGCATGCCGCAGACTGCGCTGATGCGTCAGCTGCCGCGACTGACTCGACTTGGTGTGCTGCCCGATTTGGGTGGACGCACCGCCGAGGTGGTCGCTCAGCTGACCGATGCCGACCGACTCCGCAAGGCGCGGGTGCACCCGGTGAACGTCCTGGTGGCACAGCGCACCTACTCCTCGGGCCGCTCGGCCCGCGGGGCGGGTGAATGGACGCCGACTCCGGCGATCGCCGACGCACTGGACGCTGCGTTCTACGCGGCTTTCGGCGCGGTGCAGCCGTCGGGCAAGCGGACCATGCTGGGTGTCGACGTGTCCGGCTCGATGGGCTCGCCCATCTCGGGCATGCCGATCACCGCTCGGGAGGCCTCGGCCGCCCTGGCATTGGTGCAGCTGGCCACCGAGCCGTCCGCAGCGGCGTACGGGTTCGCGGCCGCCTTGGGTGGCTGGGGTCGCACGCAGCTGAAGCCGCTGGGCATCTCGCCGCGTCGCCGGTTGGACGACGCCCTGAAGGTGATCGACGCGATGCCGTTCGGTGGCACCGATTGCGCGCTGCCGATGGTGTACGCGGCTCGGGAAGGCTTGGAGGTGGACACCTTCGTGGTCTACACCGACAACGAAACCTGGGCCGGGAACGTGCACCCGCATCAAGCGCTGCGGGACTACCGCGAGCAGACCGGAATCCCGGCCAAGCTCGTGGTGGTGGGCATGACCTCGACGGGGTTCAGCATCGCCGATCCCAATGACGCGGGCATGCTCGACATCGCCGGGTTCGACGCAGCCGTGCCGAACCTGATCACGGAGTTCGCTGGTGCCTGAGCGGCGCAAAGATGGCGGTACCCCCACGCGGGGTGCCGCCATTCGGCGTTCCGGGGGCACCTCCGACGCCCGCGCCGCGCGTGCCCGCGAACTCCATCGCAAAGCAGTCGAAGCCGACGAGTTGGCAGCTCGGCTTCGCGCAGAACGCGACCAGCTGATTCGTCGCCTGCGCGCCGAAGACCCCCAGAGGTGGTCGTACGGGGCGCTGGCGGCGGCTTTGGGCTGCAGTCGCGAGCTCATCGCGCTGGTGGCCAAGCGCGGCGAAGCGTCCTAGGTGTCGAGTCGCCCCCGATTCGCGCATTTGCCCCCGAAATTTCGGTAGCGGCTGCGGAGATCGGGGGCGGCTGGGGTCACGTTGCTGCGCGGCCTGCTTAACCACTGGGGGGGTGGGACGGCGGGAGCCGTCCCCGGTGTCCCAGGGCTAGATGACCAGCAGGTCGAAGGGGGCTTCGGCGCGGAGGACGTCGGCGTAGTGCTCGCGTTGGGCGGCGGTGGGCTCGACCAGCGGCAACGCACTCGGACGGACGCCGTGGGCGCGGTAGCCGATCACCTTGATCCGCATGGTCGGGTCAATCCCTGCGAGCCAGCGGCCGGTTTGGGCGAGGAGTTCGTCGGAATCGTTCAGTCCGGCCATCAGCAGCAGGCGCACCTCATAGAGCTTCCCGCGCTTAGCCAACAACTCGATGCTCGACAGCACCTCGCGGTTCGACTTCCCGGTCAGCTGGACGTGCAGCGCGTCGTCTAGGCACTTCAGGTCGATCATCGCCGCGTCCATCACGTCGTCCAGCCCATCCCACACCGCAACGTCAGCCGCGCCATTGGAGTCGACGAAACACGTCAGGCGAGGAAACTCGGCCTTCACCGCAGAGAACAGCGCGTGCACGAACCCGGCCTGCTGGGTGGCCTCACCACCAGACACCGTCACCCCCGACAAGAAGCCGGACGCCCGCCGAATCCGGGCCATCACGTCCGCCACCGCTTGGGGCCGGGCCTTCGGGGTCGAGTCGTAGGGGCAGGCGGCGATGCAGGCGTCGGTGCCGGTGCACAGACTCTCGGTCCACACCACCCGATCAGCGACCATCGTCAACGCCCCGGTCGTACACACGTCCAGGCAGATCCCGCAGTCGATGCACTCCTTGATCGTGTACGGGTTGTGGCAGGCCAGACAGTCGAAGTTGCAGCCCTGGAGGAACACCACGAACCGGTTGCCCGGTCCGTCTACGACGGAGAACTCGATGACGTCGGTGACCAGCCCAGCTGAGGCCGACGACCCACTCAACGGCAGAGTGCTCACCCGATCGGGCTGAGCTCAGCCGCGATCACTCGCTTGATCGCCCGGGTGGTGACGGTGTGATTGATCTCCGCCGTCGCCGCCAGGTAATCGGACGAATGCCGCGCGCCATGCTCTTCGACGCCGATCAGATCCGACTTGCGCACCAGGTATCCGGTGATCCGGATGAACTCGTTGGAGTCCAGGTTGAAGGTGAAGTCGCGCATCCCGGCAGCCAGCGCGCCGCGGATCACGTCCACCATGGCCCGTGGGTTGCGCTGGACGGTCTCCTCAACGTGGAAGATGTCGGAGATCCCGGCCGGGAACAGCTCGTGAATCGGCGCGACCACCTCGATGTGCTCCAGCATCCCGGGCTCGTCGCCGATCGGAATGCGGGTGCCTGCAGTGGTGTCCAGGTCCAGATCGATGCCGCTTTGGCTATGCAGGTAGGCGAAACCGTCGCCACCACCGCAGTAGGGGAGCGGACGCTGCTTCACCAGCTCAGAGATGCGCGCCACGATGCGGTGCGCCGCGGCATTGGCCCGCGAATCGTGGCCGTAGCGGGCATCGACGTGGCCCTCATGCACCATCAACTCATTCACGCACTCGGCCAGCCCGAAGATGCCGAACATCAGCGAGAACCGCTCCTGCTCGATCAAACCCTCGGTGGACAGGAAGTTCGACTCGAAGAAGCCGGCGTCCTCCACCAGCGCCCGAATCCGCGCCTCGCCCAACTCGGCGGTCAGCTCCACCCAATGCGGCAGGGAGTCGTCGCAGAAGCTGTCCAGCCCGCCGGGGTGACGCTCCACCGCACGCTTGAGGTTGAGCCGTACCAGGCTGTGCGCGCCGCCGCGAGTCTTCAGCGAGTTGTAGCAGCTCACCACTGCGTACTCGGCGCCGTGGTCGGCGACCATCATCGGATGGTTCACGAAGTGCGGCTTGCCGGTGACGAAGACCGTCCGCACCGCATCCTCGATCAAGTCGTCGGGAGTCTCGGGCGACACCTTCAAGGTCAGGTTCGGCACCACCTGACGCAGTGAGCGCTCCACCCGGAAGATCGACCGGACGACCCGGCCGTCGTGTGGCCCGATGTTGGCATGGACGAAGGCGTCCGGCAGCAGCCGATCCAGCTGAATCCACCAGCGCCGCAGCTTCGCGTCCAGCTGCTCATCGCTCAGCTCTGCCGGCACGTACGGCTCCAGCAGTGAGTCCAGGTCGCCCAGGTAGACCGGGTAGGTGGTCACCGACGGCACCTGGCTGTAAAGGATGGTCAGGAAGCTCAGCGCATCGTCCAGATCGCAGGGCGCCTCCAGCTCCAGGTACTTCACGCCCTGGCGCAGGGCTTTGGCGTAATCGGGCAGCACGTAGCGCGGCGTGAACGGACGGTCGCCTTCGAACATGTCGCAGATGATGCGGGCGTCCAGCGCCTCGCGAGCGTCGGTTGACAAGGCCGGATAGGGCAGGACGCCGTCGGCGAGCGCGGCCAGCCGGCGCACCTTCTGGTCGTAACCGATGGCCCTGCTATTCACAACGCTCTCGACGGCGCTGACGAGTTGATCTTCCACCTCACTAGGGTAACGCCGCGCTCGCTTTACTGTTTGGTAACGGTTCGGCACCGGCTCGCACTTCTGCCACCTTTGGCGCTTCCGGAAGGGCTAGAGTCACGCACAAGTGCGCGCGGTCGCCGCGCGCAGATTGATCCCAGAAGGAGACACCGTGCATAAGGTGATCAAGGGCATCGCTGTGGCTGCCGCCGCAACTCTGGCCCTGACTGCGTGCAGCAGTGGTGGTGCCACGGCGCCGTCGGCATCCAGCAACGCCCCCAAGATCAAGGTGGGCATGGCCTACGACGTCGGCGGTCGCGGCGATCAGTCGTTCAACGACTCCGCCGCCCTCGGCCTCGACAAGGCTGCCGCGGAGTTCGGCGTCGAGACCAAGGAGGCTGCGGCCACCAATGGTGAGGCTGAGTCGGCTCGCGAGGAGCGCCTGAACCAGCTCATCGAGGCTGGCTACACCAACATCGTGGCCGTCGGCTTCGCCTACGCGAAGGCTGTCGGCAAGGTCGCCAAGGCCAACCCCGACGTGAAGTTCGCCATCGTCGATGACGCTTCGCCCGACTCGACCGGCGCCAACATCATGAACATCACCTTCGCCGAGAACGAAGGTTCGTTCCTGGTGGGTGCTGCCGCCGCCCTGAAGTCCAAGACCGGCCACATCGGCTTCGTCGGTGGCGTGGGCGTCGACCTGATCAAGAAGTTCCAGGTTGGCTACGAGGCGGGCGCCAAGGCCGTCAACCCCGACATCAAGATCGACGTCAAGTACCTGACCCAGCCGCCGGACTTCTCCGGCTTCGGTGACGTTGCCAAGGGCAAGGCTGCTGCTGAGGGCATGTACCAGGGTGGCGCGGATGTCGTCTACCACGCTGCCGGCGGTTCCGGTGGTGGCGTGTTCACCGCTGCCAAGGCTGCGGGCAAGTGGGCGATCGGCGTTGACTCCGATCAGGCCAAGACCGCTGCGGCTGATGTCCGCGACGTCATCCTCACCTCGATGCTCAAGCGCGTCGACGTGGGCGTCTACTCCTTCATCAAGTCGATCAAGGACGGCAGCTTCAAGGCTGGCAACACCGTGTTCGACCTGAAGGCTGACGGCGTGGGCTACGCCACCACCGGTGGTCACATCGACGACATCACCTCGAAGCTGGACGCCTACAAGGCCGACATCATCTCGGGCAAGATCGTCGTCCCGGCCAAGTGAGCTGTTCGCAGCCCACTGAATAACTGACAACCGTCGGCCCGGGTGCCTCACATGTGGCACCCGGGCCGACGTGTCACCATTAGAGTGCCTGTGGAACTGGCAGTGCCGCCGTTTCGCGCATGACTAAGAGGAGCATTCGATGACGAGCGTCGTCGCTCAAGACCCAGCGGTTTCCCCCGCCCAGGCGCTGGCCGTTGAGCTCAACGGCATCACCAAGCGATTCCCGGGAGTGGTGGCCAACAAAGACATTTCCCTGCAGGTGCGCCGGGGGACCATTCACGCCATCGTCGGCGAGAACGGTGCCGGCAAGTCGACGCTGATGAAGATCCTCTACGGGGTTCAGCCGCCCGACGAAGGCACGATCGCGATCAACGGCGAACCGACCAGTCTGAAGTCGCCCACCGAGGCGATCAACGCCGGTATCGGCATGGTCTTTCAGCATTTCATGCTGGCCGACAACTTCACCGTGTTGGAAAACGTGGTCCTCGGCGCGGAGAAGCTGCACGGCATCGGTGACGCCGCCCGCGATGAGATCCGCAGGATCTCGTCCGACTACGGCCTTCACGTCAACCCCGATGATCTGGTCGCCGACCTGGGCGTCGGTGATCGCCAGCGGATCGAGATCCTCAAGGTGCTCTACCGTGGCGCCAAGATTCTGATTCTGGACGAGCCGACCGCCGTTTTGGTGCCGCAGGAAGTGAACGAACTGTTCGACCACCTGCGCGAACTGAAGTCCGAAGGCCTGACCGTCATCTTCATCTCCCACAAGTTGGACGAAGTGCTTTCGGTCGCCGACGACATCACCGTGATCCGCCGCGGCACCACGGTGGCCGCGGTCAACCCCCAGGACGTCACCGCCCGTCAGCTCGCCGAGCTGATGGTGGGCTCGGAGTTGCCGTCGCCGCAGACCGAGGAATCCACGGTCACCGACAAGGTGATGCTGGAGCTCGCCGGCGTCGAGCTGGCCGCCGCCGGTCGCGCCAATGTGCTGGACGGGGTCAGCCTCACCATTCACGCCGGCGAGATCCTGGGCATCGCCGGGGTCGAGGGCAATGGCCAGGCCGAACTGGTCGAAGTCATCATGGGCATGCGCCGTCCGACCGCCGGCGAGGTGCGCCTGGAGGACGACGACATCACCACCTGGGGCGTGCGGGAGATCCGCGAAGCCGGGGTGGGCTACATCCCCGAAGATCGTCACCGTCACGGCCTGCTGTTGGAAGCGCCGCTGTGGGAGAACATGATCCTCGGCCACCAGACCCAGGCCCCCAACATCAAGGGCCCCTTGATCGACGCCCGCGCCGCCCGCGCCGACACCCAGCGCGTGGTGACCGAGTTCGACGTGCGGACGCCGTCGATCCTGGTCACCGCAGCTTCGCTGTCGGGTGGTAATCAGCAGAAGCTGATCATCGGCCGCGAGATGAGCCATACCCCGCGCGTCCTGATCGCCGCCCACCCCACTCGAGGGGTGGACGTCGGCGCACAGGCTGCGATCTGGGACTTGATCAAACACGCCAGACGCAACGGCATGGCCGTCCTGCTGGTCTCGGCCGATCTGGAGGAACTGATGGGTCTGTCGGACACGATTCGAGTGATCCTGCGCGGCCGGTTGTCGGCCGACTTCGATCCCGACGTGGTCACCAAGGAACAGCTGGGTGCCGCCATGACCGGTGCCGACGGCTCGGAGGTACAGCGATGAAGGCCGACATTCGCAAGGTCGGGCTCGCGCTCGCCGCGCCGGCGCTGGCCATTCTGGTCGCCTTGGCGCTGACCACGTTGATCCTGATTGCCGCCGGTGACCCGGTGCTGCAGGTGTGGCAGGTGCTCTTCAAGGCCCCGCTGCCGCGCCAGATCGTATCCATCATCAACGAAGCGTCCGTGCTCTACCTGTCGGCGGTCGCGGTGGCGATCGGCTTCAAGATGAACCTGTTCAACATCGGCGTCGACGGCCAGTACCGGATCGCCTCCTTCGTGGCCGCGGTCTTCGCCGGTGCCAACTTCCTGCCCGGCTGGCTGAACATCATCGTGGCCATCCTGATCTCGATGGCGACCGGTGCGATCTGGGCTTTCATCGCCGGCTTCCTCAAGGTCGGCCGTGGAGTGTCGGAAGTGATCAGCACGATCATGCTGAACTACATCGCGACCTACCTGGTGGCCTTCTGGCTGAAGCAGGCTGCGGTGAAGGTCGAAGGCTCCAACGCCACCAGCACCGCAGTGATCGCCCCGGACTCCCGGGTTCCCGGCATCAACCTGGATTGGCTGCTGGGCACGTCGAAGGAGATCTACGGCCTGATCTTCTTGTCGATCGCGATCGGCATCATCTACTGGTTCGTGCTGAACAAGACTCGCTTCGGCTTCGACCTGCGCGCCACCGGTCAGTCGGAAACCGCAGCCGTGGCCAGCGGCATCAACACCAAGAAGATGGTGCTCATCTCGATGGTGATCTCTGGTGCGGCCGCCGGCCTGGTGGGCATGCCGCTGCTCTTCGGCCAGGACTACGCCTACGGCGACACCGTCCAGGCCGGTTTGGGTTTCGCCGGTCTTTCGGTGGCCCTGCTGGGACGAAACCACCCCATCGGTATGGCCTTCGCCGCCGTGCTGTGGGGCTACCTCGACCAGCTCAGTAACGGTCTACAGATCAGCGCGGGGGTCTCCGACCGGCTGGTGCTGATCATTCAGGGCATCATCGTGCTCAGCGTGGTGATCGCCTACGAGGTCGTGCGACGGGCCGGCTTGCGAATCGAGCAACGCAGGGTGGCCAACCAGTTGGCCCAAGCGGCTCCCGAAGCGAAGGCGGTGGCGGCATGAGCAACGTGACTCTGAGTGCAACCGTGCCGGACGTGACCGCGTCACGGCGGCGTCCGAGTTGGTACTGGCCGGCCATCATCGTCGGCTCCCTGGTGGTGATCGCCACTGTGCGGGTCGTCACCGGGGCCAACGACATCGATTCCTCCGGCGCGCTGGCGGCAGCCATCGGCCTGGCCATGCCCCTGGCGCTGGCCGGTCTGGGTGGTCTGTGGTCGGAGCGCTCCGGCGTGGTCAACATCGGTCTGGAAGGCATGATGATCGTCGGCACCTGGGGTGCGGCCTTCTTCGGGTTCTACTTCGGACCGTGGGCGGGCATCCTGGGTGCGGTGTTGATGGGGGCCATCGGTGGTGCGATTCACGCGCTGGCCACGGTCATCTTCGGCGTCGACCACATCGTCTCCGGTGTCGCGGTGAACCTGCTGGGTGCCGGTGCCGGTTCCTATCTGGCGGTGCGGACCTTCACCGGTATCCCCGGCGGTGGACCGACCCAGTCGCCGCCACTGCAGAAGTTGCCCGAGCTGTCGATCCCTGGTCTGGGCGACATCCTGCTCGGCGTGGAGAAGTCCGGGGTCTGGATGCTGGCTGATCTGGCCAGCCTGCTGCGTGCGTTGACCACCAACGTCAACGTCCTGGTGGTGATCGCGGTGATCCTGCTGGTCGGCTCGTGGTGGCTGTTGTGGCGCACCCCGTTCGGCCTGCGGTTGCGGTCTTGTGGCGAAGCTCCGCACGCGGCCGAAACCCTGGGCGTCAACGTGCTGCGGCTGAAGTTCCTGGCCGTGGTCGTCTCCGGTGCGCTGGCCGGTCTGGCCGGCGGCTTCCTGGTGTTGGTGGCCTCCAACTTGTACCGCGAGGGCCAAACCGGTGGCCGTGGCTACATCGGCCTGGCGGCGATGATCTTCGGCAACTGGCGCCCGGGTGGCCTGGCTGCGGGCGCGATGCTGTTCGGCTACACCGACGCCATCCAGCTGCGCGGTGGTGGCGACGTGATCCACGCCTACCTGCTGCCGGTCGCGCTGCTGCTGATCGGCTGGGCCGGGTGGCTGCTGATCCGCCGGGCACAGGGCAAGTCGATCGTCGGTGCCCTGTGGCGTCTCGGCCTGGCCGCTGCGGTGCTGGTCTGGTTCGCCTTCACCAAGGAAGTGCCGCCGGAGTTCACCAACATGACTCCCTACATCGCCACCTTGCTGGTGTTGGCCTTCTCGGCGCAACGGCTGCGAATGCCGGCCGCCGACGGCCAGATCTATCGAAAGGGCGAAGCCAATTAGCGAGGTCGACTTCGAAGCGCTGCGCGCCCGAGCCATCGAGATCTCGACTCGGGCCTACGCGCCGTACTCCCACTTCCCGGTCGGGGCCGCCGCGCTCGTCGACGACGGACGCATCGTCGCCGGCTGCAACGTGGAGAACGCCGCCTACGGGGTCGCGTTGTGCGCCGAGTGCGGCCTGGTCAGCGAGCTGATCGCCACCGGTGGCGGACGACTGGTCGCCGTCACCTGCTGCAACGGGCTGGGGGAGCGGCTGATGCCGTGTGGACGCTGCCGTCAGCTGCTGCACGAACACGGCGGCGACACCCTGCTCGTGGACACCCCACAAGGAGTGCAGCCGATGAGTCAGGTGCTCCCGCAAGCGTTCGGTCCGGCCGACATCACCCACGTCACGGAGAAGTCATGAGCGTCGATCTCGACCTGGCCCGGCGACTGCCCAAGATCGCCCTGCACGACCATCTCGACGGCGGGCTGCGTCCGGCCACGATCATCGAGTTGGCCACTGAGGTGGGCCACCAGTTGCCCGCCACCGACCCCGACGAGTTGGGTCGCTGGTTCTACTCCGCGGCCGACTCCGGCTCGCTGGTGCGTTATCTGGAGACCTTCGCCCACACCGTCGCGGTGATGCAGTCTGCTGCTGCACTCCGGCGGGTCGCCCGGGAGTTCGTCGAGGACCAAGCCGCCGACGGCGTGATCCACGCCGAAGCCCGCTGGGCCCCCGAGCAGCACCTGGCCGGCGGGCTGAGCCTGGCCGAGACCGTCGAGGCCGTCCGTGACGGGCTGGCCGAGGGCGTGGCCGCGGCTGCGGCAGCCGGACACACCATCAGCGCCACCCAGCTGGTCACTGCCATGCGGCACGTGCCGAACCCGACCACCGAGATCGCCGAGTTGGCCGAGGCCTACCGCAACGATTCGGTCGCCGGCTTCGACATCGCCGGCGCCGAGGACGGCTTTCCGCCCACCCGGTTCGCCGCGTCGTTCGCCTACCTGCGCGACCACGACCTGCCGTTCACCATCCACGCCGGCGAGGCCGCGGGTGTGGAGTCGATCAGGCAGGCCGTCGCCGAAGGCGCCTGGCGGATCGGCCACGGCGTCCGCCTGATCGAGGACTTCGGCGCCGACGGCACCCTGGGCGAACTGACCCAGGAGATCATGAACCGGCGGATTCCGCTGGAGGTGTCGCCGTCGTCCAACCTGCAGACCGGAATCGCCACCCAGATGAAGGATCACCCGTTCGGGCGGCTGGCCGAGGTCGGCCTCGACGTGACCATCAACTGCGACAACCGGTTGATGAGCGCCACCACCATGAGCCGCGAATTCGCCCTGGTCAGCGAAGCCTTCGACTACGACCTGGACGACCTGGAGCAGTTCAGCCTGAACGCCGCCCACGGAGCCTTCCTGCCTGCGCCCGACCGTTTGAAGCTGGTGGAACGGGTCCGGCGCGAGTTCGCCGCGCTGCGTCACTGACGTCGGTCTTTGACGCCGACCACCCACCGGGTGGTCAGGAGATGTTCACCTTCTGGTGAACTCGCGTTGCCGATCTCGGCATCGGGGCCACCTAACGTCAAAGCGTGATTGAACCTGAGCGGCGAATCGGCTCGGTCGCTGTCCTTGCCGACACCGACAGCCGATGGAAGTGGGGCCTGGGGCTGGCGCGTCGCCTGAACCCCGAGGCCATCGTCGGCTTCCAGTTCGCCGGGGCGGACCTGCCCAGCGAACGCCAACTCGCCGAGGTCTCGATCAGTGCCGATGCCATCACCGAGGTCTCCACCGCAGAGCTGCTGACCACACTGGCCAGTCGCCCGGTAGACGTCCTGGTGGTGTCGTTGCCCGGGGGCGGCGTGCAGTCGATCCTGCAGCTGCTGGCGGCCAACCCACTGCCGCACCGCCCGTTGATCATCACCGGCTACGTCGGTGTGGTGTACGAGCGGATCATCGAAGGCCTGCTGCTGCGCGTCGGCGCGGACGTGATCGCGGCCAACAGCCCCCACGACCTCACCCAGTTCGCGCACACTTTGTCCGGACTCGGTGTTTCCACCGATGCCCTCACCCTCACCCGCCTGCCATTCCTGCACGGGCCGGTCTCTGCACCCCGGGACCGCTTCACCGTGACCTTCGCCGGTCAGCCCACCGTGCCGTCCAGTCGTCCGCAGCGTCGTTACTTGGTGGAGCGGCTGGCCGAACACGCCCGGCGCCACCCCGACCGGGATGTGGTGATCAAGCTGCGCAGCATGCCCGGCGAGCGCGCCACCCACACCGAGCCCTACCCCTACGACGAACTCGTTCGCGGGCTGGGCTCGGCGCGTCCGGCCAACCTCAAGGTCGTCGGCGGCGACATGGGGCAGATGCTGAACCGCACCGACTTGCTGATCACCGTCAGCTCCACGGCGGCCGTCGAAGCCATCCATCGGGGGATCTCGACCGCGCTGTTGACCGACTTCGGTGTCCGGGAGGGGCTGGGCAACACCTACTTCATCGGCTCGGGCTGCCTGACCTCTTTCGACCAACTGGACGCCGGCCTGTTGCCGACCGCTGCGCCTGAGTGGTCCCGCGAGCACGGACTCGGCCCCCAGGACGATCCGCTGCCGGCTCGGGTCGCTGAACTGGTGGCCGCCGGCAACCTGCCGCCGGTCAGGCCGTTCTACACGGTCAGCAATGCTCAAGCCTTCCTGCCCACCCTGCTGGCCGACTACGGCGTGGGCACCGATGGACGGCCGCTGCCGAAGCTGTCGCTGGCGCCCGGCTCGGTGCGCCGAGCAGTGCGACGCGGGGCTCGAAAGATGTACCGCCAGGGCACCGAAGTGGTCGCGCCCATGCTGCGCCGGTGGGCCGCGCTGTGACCGCGCCGGCCGTGGCCGTGGTGCTCGCCCGAGGTGGCTCGAAGGGTGTTCCCGGAAAGAACGTCGCCAGAGTGGGTGGCGTACCGCTGGTGGCGCGGGCTGTCGCCGCGGCCCGCGCTGCCAGCGCGATCGAGGTCGTGGCGGTGTCCACCGATGACGCCGCCATCGCCGAGGCGGCTACGGCCGCAGGCGCGGTGGTGATCGACCGTCCCATCGCTCTCGCCGATGACCAGGCCAGCAGCGAGTCCGCCCTGGCCCACGCGGTGCTGGCCCTCGACCTGCCGGAGCTGCCGAGCGTCGTGGTGATGATCCAACCCACCAGCCCGTTCATCACCTCCGCCGAACTGGACGCCCTGGTAGCCGCGATCACTGACGGCGCCGACAGTGCCTTCACCGCAGCACCCTTCCACGGCTTCGTGTGGCGGCAGGACGAGGTGGCCACCGGGGTCAACCACGACCATGCCCACCGACCCCGGCGCCAGGATCGCGAACCGGAGTGGCTGGAAACCGGGGCGGCGTACGCGATGCGTACCGACGGCTTCCTCCAGGTCGGGCACCGCTTCTTCGGTCGGGTGCAGTTGGTGCCCACCGATCCGGACCGGGTGCTGGAGATCGACGAGCCCGCCGACCTGGCGCGCGCCCGGGCGCTGGCACCGCTGCTGGACCCGCCGGTACGTCCGCGCAGAGACGACATCGAGGCGGTCGTCCTGGACTTCGACGGTACCCAGACCGATGACCGGGCCTGGCTCGCCGCGGATGGCAGTGAACGCGTCGCGGTGCATCGCGGAGACGGTATGGGCGTTTCCGCGATGCGCCGTGCCGGGCTGCCGGTGCTGATCCTGTCCACCGAGGTGAACCCGGTGGTGGCAGCGCGGGCAGCCAAGCTCGGGGTGGAGTGCCGCCACGGCATCCGCCGCAAGGGCGAGGAACTCGCCGGATGGCTGTCCGAACGCAGCCTGAACCCTGACCGGGTTCTCTATGTGGGAAATGACGTCAACGACCTGCCGTGCTTCGGCCTGGTCGGCTGGCCGGTGGCAGTCGCCTCGGCCCAACCCGCGGTGCGAGCAGCCGCTCGCACCGTCACCACCGTGCCCGGCGGGCACGGCGCCGTCCGCGAGATCGCCTCGTGGCTGCTTGAGGAGGATCAACTATGAGCACCATCAACCCCCGACTCCGCAGGCTCGGTGACCGCCTGGTCGGGCCCGGACATCCCGTCTACGTGATCGGCGAGATCGGGATCAACCACAACGGCGACCTCGCCAACGCGCTGGCTCTGATCGACCACGCCAAGGCGGCCGGCATGGACGCGGTGAAGTTCCAGAAGCGCACCCCCGAGGTGTGCACCCCGCGTGACCAGTGGGAGATCGAGCGCGACACTCCCTGGGGCCGGATGACCTACCTGGAGTACCGGCACCGCGTCGAGTTCGACGCCGAGGCCTACCGCCAGATCGACGAGTACTGCCGCGAGGTCGGCATCGACTGGTTCGCCTCCCCGTGGGACGTGGAGAGCGTCGAGTTCCTCTCGGCCTTCCACCCGGTGACCTTCAAGGTGGCCTCCGCCTGCCTGACCGACGACGCGCTGCTCACCGCGCTGCGCGAGACCGGACGGACGGTGATCCTGTCCACCGGCATGTCGACCATGGAGCAGATCCGCCACGCGGTCGAGCTGCTGGGCAGCACCCGCACGGTGCTCATGCACGCCACCAGCACCTACCCCGCACCGGCCGAGCAGCTGAACCTGCGGATGATCAACACCCTTGCCGACGAGTACCCCAACGTACCGATCGGCTACTCCGGCCACGAGGTCGGCCTGCAGACCACGCTGTGCGCGGTGGCGCTCGGCGCCTGCATGGTCGAGCGGCACATCACCCTCGACCGGGCGATGTGGGGCTCGGACCAGGCCGCCTCGGTCGAGCCGGAGGGCATGCGTCGCCTGGTGCGTGACATCCGGGTGCTCGAATCGTCCCTGGGTGACGGCGTCAAGCAGGTCTACGACTCCGAACGCGCCGCGATGAAGAAGCTGCGTCGGGTCGCCGGGGTGGTCGCCGAGGGCCAGACGGATTCGGGGCAGGTGGCGTGACCAGGCCGACTGTCGCGCTCGTCGAGAGCCCGGCACAGCTGCTTCACCTGCTGGAGTGGGTGCACCATGAGGACAACGCCGAGGACGTCCTGGCGGTGGTGTTGGCTCCCCGGGAGCCGACCAGCATGGCGCAGTTGCGGACGATGCTCACCTTCGCTGAGGAGGAGGAGATCGAACTGCTCTGGCAGGAGCCGCGGCGCTCCTCGGTGGCATGGTTTCAGACGCTGGCCACGGTGGCGCCCCTGGTCAGCCAGGCGCGACGGTTGGTGATCGGAGACCCGTTCTCCGGGCTGATCCAGGCGCTGCTGGTGGCCGCTCATCCGCGCGAGGCTGTGGTCGTCGACGACGGGACCGCCACGATGGAGTTCGCCAGCCAGCTGGGGGCGCGCAAGCCGCTGCAGCGCTGGGACGCGCCCACCACGCCGCGCAGCCTGCTGCGCGCACCGCTGGCCGATCACGCCCGTCGGTTCTTCGAGGCCGAGCACGTCCGGTTGTTCACGGTGATGCCGGTGACCGGGCTACCGCCGAGCAAGACCCAGCGGCACGGCTACGACTGGACGCGGCGGCGCTTCGGCACCCCGCAGGTCGTGCCCGGCCTGGACATCATCGGGTCGTCACTGGCCGAGTCGAAGGTGGTGCGCCGCCGGGCCTACGTGACTGCGGTGAGCGCACTCGTGGCAACCGCGCAAGGGCCCTGCCGGTACCTGGCCCATCGCAAGGAGGATCCTGACAAGCTCGCCGAGATCGCTGCCCTGGGGGTGGACGTGTGCCGTCCCGAAGTCCCGGTGGAGATCGAACTGCGCCGAGGTCCGACCGCGACCCGACTGGCCAGCTTCCCGTCCTCGGTGGGCTACACCCTGCCGTTGGTGCTGGCGGGCCTGCCCACCCGGATCGAGCCGCAGTCGGTGCCGACCACGATGTTCCTTCCCGAGGTCGGGTTGGGTGCGCGACGGTTCCTGGAACGGATTGCCACCGACATGCACGTGATTGCCGGCAGTAGCGCCCGGGTGGCTCCGATCAGTGCTTTGGGGTGAAGATCGGGATCACGCCGTTGAAGGTGACGTTGATGCCGAGACCGTGCAGCACGATGTAGGCGATCCCGAGCAGGACGGCGATGATGTCGATGCCGAACGCCGCATAGGCCACGATCCGACCGCGTAGCGGCGGACGCACTCCCGGCGTCGGGGCTCCGTCCGTGCCGCCCCAGGCCAGTGCGCGGACGCCGACGGCGAACAGTGTCGGCAGGCCGGCACCCAGCAGGATGCCGATGAGCAGGATGCGCCAGGTGGCGTCGAGAGCGGCCAGTACTTGATCCATCAGTTGGCCCCTCCTGCGACACCGGCCGGTGCGTCGACGCCCTCATTGTCAGTCGACGTATCGGCGCCGTCGTTCCACTCATCGTTGACGTTGTCGTGGCTGACCGGATCCTGCTTGGAGTGCCACCACAAGTAGGCCGCGACCGCGCACATGATCGCGAAGATGGCAGCGCCGCCGCCTAAGCCGCCGATCAGGTGAGCGGTCCACCACATCGCGGCACCGACCAGGCCGGCTGCCGGAAGCGTCACGATCCAGGCCAGACCCATCCGGGCAGCCACCAGCCAGCGGACAGTGGCGCCCTTGCGTCCGAGCCCGGAGCCGATGATCGAGCCGGTGCACACGTGAGTGGTCGACAGGGCGAAGCCCAGCTGGCTGGACGTCAGAATCACTGCGGCCGAGGCGCTGTCGGCCGCCATGCCCTGGGGAGAGAAGACCTCCACCAGGCCGCGGCCCATCGTCCGGATGATTCGCCAGCCGCCGATGTAGGTGCCCGAGGCAATGGCCAGGGCGCAGGCGAACTTCACCCAGAGCGGGATCTCGGTGGTGGACGTCCAGTAGCCGCTGCCGATCAGCGCCAGGGTGACCACGCCCATGGTCTTCTGCGCGTCGTTGGTGCCGTGGGACAGCGAGAGCAGGGACGCGGTGGCCACCTGCCCCCAGCGGAAACCCGACTCCTGGTAGCGGCGGGAGAGTTTCGCGGTGATCCAGAAGACCAATCGGGTGCCGATCATGGCCACGACCATCGCCACCAACGGCGAGATCAAGGCCGGCAGCACCACCTTGCCGACCACGCCGTCCAGCTTGGTGCCTTCCCCGATCCACTTCACTCCGGCCCAGCCGAGGCTGGCCACGGTCGCGCCGACCAGGCCGCCGAACAGGGCATGAGATGAGCTGGACGGCAGCCCGAGCCGCCAGGTGAGCACGTTCCAGGTGATGGCACCGGCCAAGCCGGCCATCAGGATCAGCAGCAGGGCGTAGCCGCCGTCGGCGACCAGATCAGCGCGCGGTGTCCCGTCCGGGTTCTGAATGCGAATGACGGCGTTGGTGACCGTCAGGGCCACCTCCACCGAGAGGAAGGCACCGACCAAGTTGAGGATGGCCGACAGTGTGACAGCGGCCTTCGGTGACAACGCCTTGGTTGCGATCGAAGTGGCCATCGCGTTCGCCGTGTCATGAAAGCCGTTCGTGAAATCGAAGGCCAACGCTGTGACAACGACAAGCGACAGGAGTATGAACTCGGGGGTCACGATGACATGGTAGGGGTATCGGGGCCGCTTTACCTACGCGGCCGAGTTGGTAGTCGTATTGGACGTGCGACCCGGTGCTGGTGGGGTACTATCCGCCCTTCGTGTGGCGGCGATGGTCGCGACCCGGGCCAAAGCCGCCCGCATCCGCATCGGGGTGAAGCCGGCGGCCAGGGCACGTCGCCGCAGCCCGGCTTGCGCCTTGGCCAACGCCCAGCCGCGACGGATGGCGATGTGTGCCGGTTTGCGCTTGCCGGCCAGGTCGCGGCGCAGGCGCAGCAGATAGACCAGCGCCGCCGGACGGTCGAGATAGATCGCCTCGGTGGCCAGGCCGGCATCGCGGCACCGCTGCAAGAACTCGATCGCGAAGATGCCTTCCGCGCCCAGACAGGACGAGCCGTGCAGATCGACCGGATGGGTGCCCACCCGTCGGCTCAGCGAGATCGAGTAGTCGGGGGCATCGGTGTGGCCGGTGTGGATCAGTTCGGTCAGTCCGGCCATCGCGGCCTCGGCGTCCCAAGACAGCGGATCGTCCCAGTCGGTGATGCCCAACGAGGTCGTCGGCATGCCGGGATGGTCCGCGTCGTAGTAGTAGTCGTCCAGGCGCAGGCAGGGCAGCCCGGAGGCGTGCATCAGGCGCGACTTGCCGCTGCCGGACGGGCCGGCGATCAGGAACAGGTGAGCCGGCGTGCTCACAGTCCCAGGACCGCCGTGACGTCGGAGCGCAGCTGGGCCAACTTGGCCGCGGCCGCCGCCCGCGCTGGGGCGAGCTCCCCGGGGGCGGTCACCTGCAGGTAGCACTTCAGCTTGGGCTCGGTACCCGACGGCCGCACCACCACCCGGACGCTCGCGCCGGTGAACGCCATGCCGTCGGTGGGCGGCAGGTCAGCCGACCCCTCGGCCAGGTCGACCGCGGTGACCGGCTCGCCGGCCAAGGACGTCGGCGGATTGGTGCGCACCCGAGCCATCGCCTCGCTGATCAGCCGCAGATCGGCCACTCGGAAGGACAGGCCCGAGTTGAGGTACACCCCGTAGGTGGCGGCGATCTCGTCCAGCCGGTCGGCGACGGTGCGTCCCTCGGCCTTCAGAGAGGCGGCCAGGGCCAGGATCCGCACCAAGGTGGTGATCCCGTCCTTGTCGGGGACGGCGGACGGATCGCTGCAGTAGCCGATCGCCTCCTCGTAGCCGAAGGCCAGACCGGGGACGCGTCCGATCCACTTGAAGCCGGTCAAGGTCGTGGTGAAAGGCTGGCCGTGGGCGGCAGCCATCGCCGACAGCATCGTGGAGGACACGATCGAGCAGGCGTAGGTGCCGGTGGTGCCGCGGCGCAGCGCGTCGTCGGCGAGCAGGATGCCCAACTCGTCACCGGTGAGCATCCGCCAGCCGTCGGCGAACGGCGCGGCCAGGGCGCAGCGATCAGCGTCGGGGTCGTTGGCGATGGCGATGTCGGCATCCACCCGTGCGGCCAGCGCCAGCGCCAGATCGATCGCGCCCGGCTCCTCGGGATTGGGGAAGGCGACGGTGGGGAAGTCCGGATCGGGATCGATCTGCTCGGTGACCCGGTGCGGGTCGTCGAAGCCGGCGGCCTTCACCACGGCGTCGACCACCGAGGCGCCCACGCCGTGCATCGCGGTGTACACCCAGCGAACCGGACGCGGTGCGTCCGCGGCCACCAGTCCGGCTGCCCGGGCCACGTAGGCGTCGACCAGCTCGGCGTCGACGCGGCGGTAGTCGGTGCTGCGCGGAATCTGGTCGATCGGGGCGGCGGACACGATGGCGATCTGGGCGGCGATGTCGGCATCGGCCGGCGGCACGATCTGGGAGCCGTCGCCGAGGTAGACCTTGTAGCCGTTGTCCTGCGGCGGATTGTGGGACGCGGTGACCACCACGCCCGCGGCGCAGCCGAAGTGCTTGATCCCGAAGGCGACCACCGGGGTGGGCAGCGGACGGGCGCACAGCAGCGGCACCAGGCCGGCGCCGGCCAGGATCTCGGCGGTGTCGGCGGCGAACACGTCGGAGTTGTGGCGGGCGTCGTAGCCGACGATCACCGGTCGTCCCTGCTGGCCGGTGTTGACCAGATAGCGCGCCAGGCCGGCGGCGGCCTGGGCAACCACGACCCGGTTCATCCGGCCCGGGCCGGGACCGAGCTTGCCGCGCAGCCCCGCCGTGCCGAAGGTCAGCGGTCCGGCGAAGGCGTCGGCCAACTCGGCCTGGGCGTCGGCGTCCCCGGCGTCGGCACGGGCGATGAGCTGATCCAGCTCAGCCACCGTGGCCGGGTCGGGATCTTGGGCTCGCCACGATCGCAGCTGATCCTCGGTGATCATCGGCACTCCTTACAGACGTTCCAGCAGCCCGCCGAGCAGGCCGCGCAGGCGAGGTTCGGCGGCCTTGCCGGCCTCAATGACTTCGCTGTGTTCCAGGGGGGTGGGGGAGATGCCGGCGCCCAGATTGGTCACCAGCGAGATCCCCAACACTTCCAGGCCGGCTTCACGGGCGGCGATGGTCTCCAAGGTGGTGGACATGCCGACCAGGTCGCCACCGAGGATCTTGGCCATCTTCACCTCGGCCGGGGTTTCGTACTGCGGCCCGCGGAACTGGACGTACACGCCTTCGGGCAGCGTGGGATCGACCTGGTGGGCCAGTTCGCGCAGCCGCGGGGAGTAGGCCTGAGTCAGATCGATGAAGGTCGCGCCCTCCAGCGGAGTGGCGCCGGTCAGGTTGATGTGGTCGCGGATCAGCACCGGCGTCCCGGGGGACCATTCGGGGTTGAGGCCTCCGCAGCCGTTGGTGAGCACGATCATGCCGGCGCCGGCCGCCGCCGCGGTGCGCACGCCGTGAACGACCGGGCCGGTGCCGCGACCCTCGTAGAAGTGGGTGCGTCCGTTGAACAGCGCGGCCACCTTGCCGGTCGCGGTGCGGATCAGTCGCAGCGAACCGCCGTGTCCGGCGACCACCGGCTTGGCGAAGCCGGGCAGATCGGCGAGCTCGCATTCGCCGATGGTTTCACCGAGTCCGGCCGAGGCGCCGGCCCACCCGGAGCCGAGGACGAGGGCGAGATCGATCGCGGGGACATTGAACCTGGTGAGCAGCGCCTGTGCTGCCTGGTGATGACTCATTCGATGACTATAACGAGGCGTCCGGGTCGACGGCAGCCGCTTCGGCCTCGTCGGCGGTCCGGGGGGCATCTTCGGTGATGTCGGTGGAGTCTTCTTCGAGGTCGGCGACCTCCGCCAAGGCGAACCATTCGGTCCGGGCGGGTGTCTGCAACGCGATCGCGATCAGCAACACGATCAGCAAACCGACGAACACCAGGAACTGTCCGAACTGAACGGCTGCCTGAGCCGACAGCGGCAGGGACACCACCATCATCATCAAGCCGATGCCGGCGAGGATGCCGCCACCGATCATCGACCAGCGCATCAGGGCCGTCGGCGTCCGCTGGGCCCGCTGCAGCAGCATCAGGGCGCCGGCGGCGACCGACACCGACAGCGGGAGAGCGCTGAGGCTGAGCGCGACCGCCTGTCCAGCAGTGGCTTCGGGCAGGCCGTAGATCACCAGCGCGACGCTGAGCGCGACGCCGACGGCGGCGACAATTGCTAGGGGGAGGATTCGTGGGTGCACCCCTGCGACCTTAGTCTCCTGGCCGATCGGCGACGGTGAGGACGCCCCGCGCTGGACCGCGTGAAACAATGCACGGCGTGACGGACGTGGTGATTCTGGGCGGAGGCCCTGGTGGTTATGAGGCGGCCCTGGTCGCTCGCCAGCTGGGTGGAGATGTGACTTTGGTGGAGCGGCGCGGATTGGGCGGCTCAGCCGTCCTGACCGATGTGGTGCCGTCCAAGACCCTGATCGCGGCCGCTGAGGTGATGACCAAGATCGGCAAGGCCGAGGAACTCGGGTTGCGCCTGGAGGGCGAAAACTGCCGACTGGTGGATGCGGTGAAGGTCGACATGGCCAAGGTCAACGCCCGGATCATGGCGCTGGCCGAGGCGCAGTCCGAAGACATCGGCGTCCGGCTGGCCGCCGACGGGGTGAACATCCTCAACGGCACCGGCCGCCTCGACGGCACCCGCGCGGTGATCGCCGAGACCGCCGAGGGAACCCAGCGGTTGAGCGCCGACATCATCCTGGTGGCCACCGGCGCGCATCCGCGTGAGTTGGACGCGGCCAAGCCCGACGGGCTGCGGATCTTCAACTGGGCGCAGATCTACAACCTCACCGAGATTCCCGAACACCTGATCGTGGTCGGCTCCGGCGTCACCGGCGCGGAGTTCGCCAGCGCCTACGCCGCGCTCGGGGTGAAGGTGACCCTGATTTCGTCCCGAGACAAGGTGCTGCCCGGTCAGGACGGCGACGCCGCTGACGTGATTCAGCAGGTCTTCGAAGCCAGCGGCATGACCGTGCTCAGCCGGGCCCGCGCCGTCGCGGCGCAGGTGCGCGGCGAGCAGGTGGTGGTCACCCTGGCCGACGGTGCCGAAGTGGTCGGCTCGCACTGCCTGATGGCGGTCGGCGCGATCCCCAACACCGCCGGAATCGGTTTGGCCGAGGCCGGGGTGGAGCTGACCGAGTCGGGCCATATCGTGGTCGACCGGGTCTCCCGGACGGCCGCTCGCGGCGTCTACGCCGCCGGTGACTGCACCGGGGTCAACGCGCTGGCCAGCGTGGCCGCCATGCAGGGTCGGATCGCCATGTGGCACGCCCTGGGTGATTCGGTGAGCCCGCTGGATCTGCGCACGGTGTCGGCCAACGTCTTCACCTCGCCGGAGATCGCCACGGTCGGGATCAGCGAGGTTGAGGTGGCTCAGGGCAACCTGAACGTGGCAACGGTGATGTTGCCGCTGGCCGGCAACGCCCGGGCCAAGATGCAGGCCCTCGACCACGGCTTCGTCAAGCTGTTCGCCCTGCCCACCACCGGCATCATCATCGGCGCGGTCGTGGTGGCGCCGTCGGCCTCGGAGCTGATCCACCCGCTGGCGATCGCCGTCCGGCAGAAGCTGACGGTCGACCAGCTGGTCGAGACCTTCACCGTCTACCCGTCGCTGTCCGGCTCGATCGCCGAGGCGGCCCGCCAGCTGCGCGGCGTCTCCGACCTCACCTACTGAGCCCCGCCCGCGCCGACCCCCGCAAGAGCCGACGCCGTCGTCCACCCCCTGAGGGCTCGCCTTAGCCACCGGCGGCTCGCCTTGAGCGCCGAAGACTCGCCGTAGCTATCGAGGGCGCTCGTCGGGGCGAGCTTCCGACGATGAGGCGAGCTCTCAGTGGGTGGCCCGACAGGGGGCCGCTGGGGTTTGGTGGCTGGCCGCGAGTATCGGCCCACAACGGGAAACGCCGCCGACCAGGGCGAACCTGGCCGGCGGCGTTCTCGCTGGCTCGTACTTACGCGGGATCGACGATCTCACACAGCGCCTGACCGGAGGTGACGGTCTCGCCGGCCTTGGCCTTCAAAGACGCGATCACACCGGCGCGGTGCGCGTTGATCGGCTGCTCCATCTTCATGGCCTCCAGGACCACGATCAGGTCGCCCTCGTTCACCTCATCGCCCTCGACCACGGCGACCTTGACGATGGTGCCCTGCATCGGCGCCTCGAGGGTGTTGGTGGAGGCGGCCTTGGCCTTCGCGCCACCGGTGCTGCGTCGGGTCGGACGCTTGGCAGAGGCGGCCTTGGCCATCGGGGCCGACAAGGTGTTCGGCAGCTTGACCTCGACCCGGCGGCCGTTCACCTCGACCACGTAGGTGGTCGCCTCGACCGGCTCGGTCTCACCCATGGTGCCGGTGTAGGGCTCGACATTGTTCTCGAACTCGGTCTCGATCCAGCGGGTGTGCACCTTGAAGTTGCCGTCCTCGGCTGCGAAGTCGGGCTCGGCCAGCACCGCCTTGTGGAACGGGATCACCGACGGCATGCCTTCCAGCACCGTCTCGGCCAGCGCGCGCTTGGCCCGGGCGATCGCCTGCGGCCGGTCGGCGCCGGTGACGATCACCTTGGCGACCAGCGAGTCGAACGAGCCGGGGACGGCCATGCCGGTCAGGTAGCCCTCGTCCACCCGGACGCCGGGGCCGGTGGGCGCATGCCAGGAGGTCACCGTGCCCGGTGCCGGCATGAAGTTACGTCCGGCGTCCTCGGCGTTGATCCGGAACTCGATGGAGTGACCGCGGATCTCGGGATCGTCGAAGCCCAGCTCCTCGCCTTCGGCGATGCGGAACATCTGACGCACCAGATCGAGGCCGGTGACCTCTTCCGACACCGGGTGTTCCACCTGCAGACGGGTGTTCACCTCCAGGAAGGAGATGGTGCCGTCCTGGCCGATCAGGAACTCACAGGTGCCGGCACCGATGTAGCCGGCCTCCTTCAAGATCGCCTTACTGGCCGCGTACAGCCGGGCGCGCTGATCCTCGGTGACGAAGGGGGCCGGAGCCTCCTCGACCAGCTTCTGGTGGCGGCGCTGCAGCGAGCAGTCGCGGGTGGAGACCACCACGACGTTGCCGTGGGCGTCGGCCAGGCACTGGGTCTCGACGTGGCGGGGACGATCCAGGTAGCGCTCGACGAAGCACTCGCCGCGCCCGAATGCGGTGACCGCCTCACGGGTGGCCGACTCGAACAACTCGGGCACTTCCTCCAGGGTGCGGGCGACCTTCAGGCCGCGTCCACCGCCGCCGAAGGCAGCCTTGATGGCGATCGGCAGGCCGTGCTCGGTCGCGAAAGCGACCACCTCGTCGGCGTCGGCCACCGGGTCGGGCGTGCCGGGCACCAGCGGGGCGCCCACTTTCTGGGCGATGTGGCGGGCCTTGACCTTGTCGCCGAGCGCGTCGATAGCGGCCGGCGGCGGGCCGATCCAGATCAGTCCGGCGTCCAGCACGGCCTGAGCGAAGCTCGCGTTCTCGGCCAGGAAGCCGTAGCCGGGGTGGATGGCGTCCGCACCGGCCCGGGCCGCGATGTCCAGGATCTTGGCGACATCGAGGTAGGTTTCGGCCGGCGTCATGCCGTTCAGGGCGAACGCCTCGTCGGCGAGCTTCACAAAAAGCGAATCCGCGTCCGGGTCGGCGTAGATGGCTACGCTGCCGATGCCGGCGTCACGAGCGGCACGGATCACGCGAACGGCGATCTCTCCGCGATTGGCAACCAGCACTTTGGTAATCGGCATGGGATTCCTCTCAAGGTCTGAGGCGACAACGCAGCGGAGTCTAGTGAGTGAATGGCGATGTGGGCACTATCTGGGTGAACAGATTCCGTAGTTGGGACGAGTTCGGCCTTTGTCCGGTCAAATCCCGCACCACTAGGTGTGTCGACAATACGGCTTCGTGAGCGAGCATGGGTGCATGCTGGGAGCGTGAACAGCTGCCGCAGCCTCGCCTGGCGGGACGGGGTCGAAATATCTCGCGATTTCCCGCTGGCCGATCTCGACAAGTGGTTGGCCCAGCCCGAGGTGCTGGTCTGGCTCGACCTGGGCGACCCGGACCCGTTGGTGCTCAACGAGTTGGCGACCGAGCTGCAACTCGATCCGCTCGCGGTCGAGGACGCGGTCGAGCCGATGGAGCGGCCCAAGGCGACCCGGCATGCCAAGCACACCTTTCTGACCTGCTACTCGACGGCGGCCGTCCGGTCGGACCAGGGCGGCGTGGATCTCCAGCTCGGACGCATCTCGGCGTTCGTGCTGCCCAACGCGCTGATCACGGTGCGCACTGGCGAGCTGGTCGAGTTGGATCCGATTGTGACCCGATGGCGCGATGACGGACTGCTGTCCCACGGGGTCGCGGCATTGGTGCACGGCATGTTGGACGAGATCATCGACGGACACTTCAACACCATCACCACCCTCGACGATGAGGTGGATCGCCTGGAGGAGTTGCTGTTCGACTCGACGCGCAGACCTGCTGAGGTGCAGCAGCGAGTGTTCGGTTTGCGAAAGTCGCTGGTCGGCCTGCGCCGGGTGGTGCTGCCGATGCGGGAGGTGGTCACCGCGGTGATGCGATTCCGCGACGAGCGTTCCAAAGTGCTGGCCAGTGAGTTGGACGGCTACTTCAACGACTTGTACGACCACGCCATCCGGGCCGCGGAATGGACCGAGAGCCTGCGCGACATGGTTTCCAGCATTTTCGAGACCAATCTGAGCCTGCAGGACGCCCGGCTGAACGAGATCATGAAGAAGCTCGCCGCCTGGGCCGCCATCATCGCCGTCCCCACCGCGGTCACCGGCTGGTTCGGCCAGAACATCCCCTTTTTCGGCTTCGGCGACCCGGGCGGCGTGACCATCAGCGCGGCGCTGATCGTGATCGGCTCGGTGGGCCTATACCTGGTCTTCCGCAAGTTCGACTGGATCTAGCTCCCAACGTCCCTCCCCCCCCCGCCCGCCCCCCGCCCCCGCCCGCGGCCCCTCCGCCCCTCCGGCCCGCCGCAGCGGCCCCCGAAACGCGCAACTGCTACCGAAATTTCGGGGGCGGCTGCGCAATTCGGGGGCAAACGGCGGCGTGGGTGGGGCGGGTGGGGCGGTGGCGGAGTGGGCTGGGGTCGGGTGGGGGAGTTGGCGCGTAGCATCCGGTCCATGACGTTGACCCAGTCGCTGCTCGGGTTCGGGCTGTTGGCCGCCGTGCTGGCGCTCACCCCGGGCCTGGACACGGTGTTCGTGCTGCGTCAGGCGCTGCGGTCTGGACGCGCGGCAGCCTTTGCTGCCGGGGCCGGTGTCTGTGTAGGGACGCTGGTGTGGGGCGTGGCCTCCGCGGTCGGGGTGGCCGCACTGTTGGTGGCCTCCCAGCTCGCCTTCACCGCGCTGCGCTGGGTCGGGATCGCCTACCTGTGCTGGCTGGCTTTCGGCTACCTGCGGTCGGCCTGGCGAGGACTCCCACCCGCCGAACTGGGCACTGACGGTGCCGAATCGGTGCGGACGGCGGCGCTGAAGGGCATGGCGACCACGCTGACCAATCCCAAGATGGCGGTCTTCTACCTGACCGTGCTGCCGCTGTTCCTGCCGGCCGGTTATCCGCCGGCGCTGGCCGGCGCCATGCTCGCCCTTTTGCACGCGATCATCGGGATGGCCTGGTTCGTGGTGGTCATCATCGCTGCGCGTTCGGTGCGTGGCTTCCTCAACAGCCGTCGCGGCACCCGGGTGGTCGACGGGACCGCCGGGGTGGCCATGCTGGGTTTCGCGGTCGCCCTGGGTGTCGAACGCTAGGGCGTCACCCGCAAGCTCGGCACCACCGCGGACGTGCCCAGCTCGACGACCAGCTTCACCGCCTGTGCGACCGCGGACGGCTGCAAATACTTCGACGGATCGTAGGGACGTCCCTCCAGCAGATGCAGTTCGGCCTGCATGTCGGTGGACACCCGTCCGGGATGCACCGAGGTGACCCGCAGACCGCGCTCCTCGGCGCGCAGCGAATCGGCCAGCGCGGTGAGGGCGAACTTCGAAGCCGCGTACACGCTCCAGCCGGCCGAGGCGCTCAGCCCGGCGCCGGAGTTGATGAACACCACCAGTCCGGACGCAGCGCGCAGCGCCGGAAGCAGGAGTCTGGTGAGAGTGGCGGGGGCGATCACGTTCACCGCGAGCACCCGCTCCCACTGCTCGGCGTCGGCCTCGGCCACCGGGCCGTAGGCGATCACCCCGGCCGAGTGCACCAACACGTCGAGGCGCTCGATGTCGGCCACTGACTGGGCCAGGGTGTCGGCATCGGTCAGCTCGGTGAGGAACGGCTCGGCCGACTCGCAGGCGGCGACCACCTCAGCGACGGCAGCAGCGTCCCGTCCACCGATCAGCAGGTGGTGGGTGGGCGACAGCGCTTCCGCGATGGCCCGTCCGATGCCTCGGGAGGCACCGGTGATCAGGGCGACCGGACGACTCATCCGAAGACCGCGACTGCCATCGGGATCGCCCACAGCACCCCGAACGCCTGCAGAATGCGGTCGCCGAGCACCACGTCCTCCGGTTCACCGGCCTTGCCCTGATCGACCTTGAACGCGTAGCGCAGCAGCGCCAGGGTGAACGGTGCGATCGAGATCGCACTCCACGACACCCCCAGCGGCTGCGGGCCGGGCAGTTCGAAGGCCCACAGGCTGTAGGACATGATCACGATGGCGATCGAGATCGACCACACCTCGCGCAGGTAGGACGTGGTGTAGCGCTCCAGGCTTGCCCGGGTGCCGGCCTCGTTGCCGAGTTCCTTGAGTTCGGAGTATCGCTTGCCGGCCACCATGAACAGCGACCCGAAGCTCGCCACCAGCAAGAACCACTGGCTCAGCACCAGGCCGGACGCCACACCACCGGCCACCGCGCGCAGCAGGAATCCGGCCGAGACCATCGCCAGGTCGATGATCGGCTGATCCTTCAGGAAGAAGGAGTAGGCGACCTGCAGGATCCAGTAGAAGCTCAGCACAGCGCCCAACAGGATGCTGGTCGAGTAGCCCACCGCCAGGGCCGCGACCAAGGTGATCGCCGCCAGCCCCCACGCCAGCTTCGGCGACAACTCGCCGGCCGCGATCGGGCGGAACCGCTTCTTGGGATGCAGCCGGTCCACGTCGGCGTCGCGGATGTCGTTGATCAGGTAGATCGAGGCGCTGATCAGGCTGAATCCCAGGAACGCCCAGGCGGTCGAGATCAGCACGGCCGGATTGAACAGCTGACCGGCGGCCACGGGCGCGGCCAGCACCAGGACGTTCTTCACCCACTGCTTGGGACGCATCGCCCGCAGCCAGGCGGGCAGCACGCTGCGCGGACGGTCGATTTCGGTGATCTGATCGTGTTCAGCCATAGCGGCTCAAGGTTAGCGTCCCGGCAATGACCCCACCGTGGGGCGTGCGGTCAGCCTCCCCAATCGCCCAAGGCCCCCTCCAATGCGCCGAGGGCGGCCTCGCGCAGGGGCTCGCGTTCGTCCGGGGAGCAGCCGTGCTCGACCCAGCGCAGGCAGGCCTGGTCGAGGAAGCCGAAGTAACCCCACAGTGCGTACTCGTGGCGCGCCCAGTCGGACGGCTGGAGCAGCTCGCGCAGCGCCTGGACGTAGGCGGCGCGCGCCTGGGTGCGGACGCTGATCGCTTCGGGGGGTTCCTCGCCGCCGATCAGTGGTGCTGCCCAGGTGTGGGGATGGGTGGCGATGTGGTCGAGGTAGATCGAGATCGAGGTGCTCACCCGATCGCGCTTCGAGGTTCCGGGCGGGAGCGCCTCGACGGCGGCACGTTGGGCGGCGGCGAGCCGGTCGATCGCGTCGGCCACCACAGCGGCGTACAGCTCGGCCTTGGTGCCGAAGTAGTGGAAGACCAGGGCAGGGGAGGCCTGTGCGGCGGTGGCGATCTGAGCTACCGAGACCTCGGTGTAGGTGGCACCGGCGTAGCACTCGCGGGCCGCGTCGAGGATGGCCGCGCGGCGCGAGGTGACGTCGAGCCGCTGGCGGCGGCGCGGGGAAGTGGTGCTCACGCTCGCCATCCTAGCGTTATTGATCTATAGTCAGTAAGCAGTATTGAGTCTGAGTTAATAAGAGGTCTGATGAGCCTTCTCGATCACGCCATCTGGTGGCAGGTCTACCCGCTGGGTGCCGTCGGCGCGCCCACGCACGCCGACGGCGCCGACCCGCAACCTCGACTGGCGCGCCTGGAAGCCTGGCTCGACTACGCCATCGAGCTGGGCTGTTCGGGTCTGCTGCTGGGGCCGATCTTCGCCTCGAGCAGCCACGGCTACGACACTCTCGACCACTTCCGCATCGACCCTCGTCTCGGTGATGACGCCACCTTCGACCACTTCGTCGACCAATGCCGCCGCCGGGGCCTGTCGGTGATGTTGGACGGCGTGTTCAATCACGTGGGCCAGGCCCACCCACTGGTGGCCGAAGCGCTCGCCGGCACTTCGTCCCTGGTCCGGATCGACGGCGACCGTCCGGCCGCCTGGGAGGGGCACGGCGACCTGGCCGAGCTCGACCACGCCAATCCGGCGGTGGCCGACCTGGTGGTCGACGTGATGCTGCATTGGCTGCGCCGCGGCATCGCCGGCTGGCGGTTGGACGTCGCCTATGCGGTGCCGACCGCCTTCTGGGCCGAGGTCACCGATCGGGTGCGCGCGGAGTTCAGTGACGCGGTCTTCCTCGGTGAGGTGATCCACGGCGACTACGTCGAGATCGTCCGCGACGGACACCTGGACACCGTCACCCAGTACGAGCTGTGGAAGGCGATCTGGAGCTCGATCAATGACCGGAACTTCTGGGAGCTGGCGTGGGCGCTGGAGCGCCACCAGGAGTTCACCGACGCCTTCCTGCCCCAGACCTTCGTCGGCAACCACGACGTGAACCGGATCGCCGATCAGGTCGGTCCGGACGGTGCGGCGCTGGCAGCGGTCGTGCTGGCCACTCTGCCGGGAATGCCGAGCATCTACTACGGCGACGAGCAGGGCTTCACCGGCCACAAGGGGGAGGGCTTCAGCGCCGATCTCCCGCTGCGTCCGCCGCTGCCGGACAGTCCCGCCCAACTGGCCGCTGAAGGCTGGTGGCTCTACCGGCTCCACCAGGACGTGATCGGCCTGCGTCGGCGCCACCCGTGGCTCACCCGCGGCCAGATCGAGGTGCTGGACAAGACCAACACCGAACTGACCTATCGGGTCAGCGGTGAGGGGCGCGCGGCGGTCGTCCGGCTGTGGCTGGACCCGCAGCCTCGTGCCCAGATCGAGGTGGACGGCCAGCCCATGTTCTCCTGGCCGGGCTGAGGGTTTCGACACGGCCGCTGTGCGGCCTGCTCAACCAGCGGTGTTGCGTTGGTTGAGCAGCGGCGTAGCCGCGTGTCCCTTCGTTGGTTGAGCAGCGGCGTAGCCGCGTGTCGAAACCGCTGGTGGCTGTGTCGCGTTGGTTTCGACAAGCTCAACCGGCGGGTCGCACCCTTCGGTAGCCGCGTGTCGAAACCCCTGGTGACTGCGTCGCCTTGGTTTCGGCAAGCTCAACCAGCGGCGCAGGAGGCTGGAATCAGCTTCCCGCGGGGTTCGCCCACAGCGTGTGCCAGGCGACGCCATGCTCGGCGAACATCCGGCGCAGTAGCGGAAGGCTGATGCCCACGACGTTGTGCGGATCGCCGCACACCGTGGTCACGTACGCCCCACCCAGCCCGTCGATGGTGAACGCACCGGCCACGCGGAGCGGCTCGCCGGTGGCCACGTAGGCCTCGATCTCGGCGTCGTCGATATTGGCGAACACCACCTCGGTGGTGGCCACGGCCGTGGTGGCGTCCACGACGCCGTCGATCCGGGAGATCACATGGTGGCCGCTGTGCAGCCAGCCGGTCCGCCCGCGCATCCGACGCCAGCGCTCGACTGCCTGCTCGGGACTGCCCGGCTTGCCCATCGGCTCGCCGTCCATCTCCAACATCGAGTCGCAGCCCACCACCAGCAACGCCGGATCGGTGAGCGTGTCGAACACTGCCGACGCCTTGGCCTTCGCCAATGCGGCTACCAGTGCGACCACGCTGGGCGCGGTGTAGGCGTCCTCGTCGACGGCGGAGACCACCACATCGGGATGGAGTCCGGCCGAGGTGAGCGTCTGCCGTCGCCCCGGCGAGGCCGAGGCGAGAACCAGGCGAGGACGAACAGCGGAGCGGCTGGTCATGTCAGCGGCGGAAGGTGCTCCGCCAGGCCTCACGTCCGGGCAGGAGCGGGTTTCGCACCGTGTGCCAATACGAGCGCCAGCCACCGGCCACCGTCCCGGTGTACGGGGCGTGCGGGGCCGGGCGGGCCCGGCGGGAGGCGACGACCACCGCAGTGACGGCCGCCAACTCCTCCTCGCTCGGGTTGCCGGAAACGACCTGCAACACGGTGGCTGCAGGCTGGACCTCGTCGGCGCCGGTCACAGCGGGATGTTCCCGTGCTTCTTCGGCGGCAGCTGCTGACGCTTGGTGCGCAGCAGTCGCAGCACGCGGATCACCTGGGCGCGGGTCTCGTGGGGGTAGATCACCTTGTCCACGTAGCCGCGCTCGGCGGCGACGTACGGATTGGCGAGGGTGTCGTTGTACTCCTCGATCAACTCCGTACGGCGGGTCGCCGGGTCATCGGTCTCGCCGAGTTCCTTGCGGTAGAGGATGTTCACCGCGCCCTCGGCGCCCATCACCGCGATCTGGGCGGTCGGCCAGGCCAGGTTCACATCGGCACCCAGCGGCTTGGAGCCCATCACGCAGTACGCGCCGCCGTAAGCCTTGCGGGTGATCACCGTCACCAGAGGCACGGTGGCCTCGGCGTAGGCGTAGATCAGCTTCGCGCCGCGCCGGATGATGCCGTCCCACTCCTGATCGGTGCCGGGCAGGAAGCCGGGCACGTCCTCGAAGGTGAGGATCGGGATATTGAACGCGTCACAGGTGCGGACGAAGCGCGCGGCCTTCTCCGAGGCCTTGATGTCGAGGCAGCCGGCGAAGACCATCGGCTGGTTGGCGATGACGCCGATCGCGCGCCCCTCGACTCGACCGAAGCCGCAGATGATGTTCGGCGCATACAGGCCGTGCACCTCGAGGAAGTCGTCGTCGTCCAGGACGCGCTTGATCACTTCGTGCATGTCGTAAGGCTGGTTGGCGCCGTCGGGGATGACGGTGTCGAGCGCCAGATCGTGCTCGGTGATGGTCAGATCGACTTCTTCTTCCTCGTAGACCGGCGGGTCTTCGAGGTTGTTCTGCGGCAAGAAGGTGATCAGCTGGCGGGTGTACTCCAGCGCGTCGTTCTCATCGGCGGCCAAGTAGTGGGAGTTGCCCGACTTGGTCGAGTGGGTGCGTCCACCGCCGAGCTCCTCCATGGTGACGTCCTCGCCGGTCACGGTCTTGATGACCGCCGGGCCGGTGATGAACATCTGGGAGGTCTGGTCGACCATGATCACGAAGTCGGTCAGGGCGGGGGAGTACACGTGGCCACCGGCTGCCGCACCCATGATCAGCGAGATCTGCGGGATCACGCCGGAGGCCAAGGTGTTGCGCCGGAAGATCTTGGCGTACAGATCGAGGGAGACCACGCCCTCCTGGATCCGTGCGCCGCCACCTTCGTTGATGCCGATGATCGGGCATCCGGTCTTGATGGCGAAGTCGAGGATCTTGACGATCTTCTCGCCGTACACCTCACCCAGCGCGCCACCGAACAAGGTCACGTCCTGGCTGAACACACACACCGGGCGTCCGTGGATCGCGCCGACGCCGGTGATCACACCGTCGGTGTAGGGGCGCTTTGCGTCCATTCCGAACGCGGTGCTGCGGTGGCGGGCGAACTCGTCGAATTCGGTGAAGCTCCCTTCGTCCAACAGAGCGAGGATGCGCTCGCGGGCGGTCATTTTGCCCTGAGCGTGCACCTTCTCTACGGCGGCGGGTGCTGCGGGGTTTTTCGCTTGCTCGATGCGATCGCCCAAGGCGGCGATCTTGCCCCTAGTAGTGTGAATGTCCGGCTGCATGGGGGGAACCATAGCGGGACCAGCCACCAAACGTCATAGGGTCGTGACGTGAATTTCATTGTGGGGGCCGATTGGGCGGCGGTTAATGCCCAAGTGTCCGCACCCTGGACACAAGTGCTCAGGGTGGCCGAGACCGACTCGACCAATGCCGACCTGGCTACGGCGGCTCGTTCAGGGGCTGGTGCAGGCACGGTCGTGGTGGCAGATCATCAGCGTGCCGGACGGGGGCGACTCGGTCGGAGGTGGACCGCGCCGCCGGGAACGTCGGTGGCGATCTCGGCGCTGCTGCGTCCGCCTGCTTCGGTGCCGGCCGAGCGCTGGCTGTGGCTGCCGCTGGTGGCGGGAATGGCGGTCAGTGAGGCCGTCGCCGAACTGGGCGCCGGTGAGGTCGCGGTCAAGTGGCCCAACGACGTGCTGATCGGCGATCGCAAGGTGTGCGGGATTCTCAGCGAGCGAGTGATCGATCAGAACGCTGCGGTGATCGGCATGGGGATCAACACCACTCTGAGCGAGGATCAGCTGCCGGTGCCGACGGCGACCTCGCTGGCGCTGGCCGGGGCTCGCAGCGACGCCGTCGAGGTGGTCGTGGCCGTGCTGGGTGCGTTGGGCCGGTGGTATCAGCGGTGGGCCGACGGCGAGGATCTCGCCCCGGCGTTCAGCCAGCGGTGCGGGACCCTGGGACGGACGGTGCGCGTCGAGCGGGGACCGTCCGGGGACGTCACCGGGGTGGCCGAGGGGGTTGATGCGGAGGGCCGCCTGCTGGTGCGGACGTCGGCGGGACTTCAGGCGTTTTCGGCCGGAGATGTCGTGCACTTGCGGTGAACGCCCTGTGTCACGATTAGCGCATGGGACTTCCTGCTGACCTGCTGGGCGAAGGCGAGGTGGAGGAGCTGCATCTGCGCTCCCACGCCAAGGCCCTGATCGCGCCGGTTCTGGTGTTTGTGCTCGTCGCGGTGCTGACCGGCTTCGCCGAAGCGCTCGTGCCGCCGGTGACCCAGCCGTGGTCCGGCTGGACGATCGCCGTGATCGCGCTGGTGGCCGTGGTGATCTGGACGGTCGTGCCGTTCCTGCGCTGGTGGACGACCACCTACACCTTCACCAATCGCCGGATCATCACCCGTCGCGGGATCATCACCAAGACCGGCCACGATCTGCCCCTGACCCGGATCAACAACGTCGCCTACGAACGCTCCCTGATCGACCGGATGTTCGGCTGCGGGACCCTGCAACTCACCACGGCAGCCGACGAACCGGTCACCCTGGAAGACATTCCTGATGTCGAGCGGGTGCATGTGGTGATGACCGAGCTGCTGTTCTCCGGCAGCGATCCGATCAAGCAGCCGCGGCTGAAGGACGAATGAGCCAGCCGGACGCCGCAGTATCGCAGCCAGAGCCTGGACAGCCCACGGGCCCCCGTCCGCAGCTGGGCACCCAGCTGTTCCGCTTCGTGCTGACCGGTGGGCTGTCGGCGATCGTCGACTTCGGTCTGCTGGTGGCCTTGATGAACCTGTTCGGCCTCGATCACAACCTGGCCAAGGCGATCTCCTTCATCGCCGGCACCACCACCGCCTATTTGATCAACCGGCGCTGGACGTTCGTGGCCGAGCCGTCCAAGCGACGCTTCGTGGCGGTGATGGCCCTGTACGGCATCACCTTCGCCCTGCAGGTGGGCTTGTTCGCACTGCTCTATCCGTGGGTGTTGGCCACCTGGGGCAGCATCACCATCGCCCAAGTGGCCGGCTTCGTGGTGGCCCAAGGCGTGGCGACCACGGTGAACTTCATCGTCCAGCGCACCGTGATCTTCCGCTGAGCAGCGTCCCTCACCTCGTCGGGCGAGTGGTTTCGAGACGCGGCTGCGCCGCTCCTCAACCAGCGGGCCCCAGGTCGTTGGTTGAGAAGTCCCCCCACGTCGTTGGTTGAGAAGTCCCCCCAGGTCGTTGGTTGAGAAGTCCCCCCACGTCGTTGGTTGAGCAGCGAGCGGAGCTCGCGTGTCGAAACCCCTTAGCGCACCTTCACCTTCACCGTCTTGGACGTGCTGGTCGCGAGCTGGGAAGAGCCGTTGAAGGTGGCCTGATAGCTCTTCTTGCCCTTCGGCTGTCGCTTCACGGTGATCGTGGCCTTGCCCTTCACCAGCTTGGCAGTGCCCACGATGACCGAGCCGCGGCGAATCGTCACGGTGCCGGACGCGCGAACCGCGGCGCTGACGCTGAGGGTCAGACGCACCTTTTTCTTGCCCAAGGCCTTCGCCTTCAGCGTGGTCTTGCTGGCGAGCTTCGCCGGGCTCGCCGGCACGGGCACAGGCACCTGTACCGTCACCGTCTTGGTGAAGGTGTGGCCGAAGCCGGAGTTGGTTGCGTTGACCGCATACTCCACAGTCGCGCCGGCGTCGGCCGGCGTGGGCTGATAGGACGACGCGGAACTCAGCACGGTGCCGCCCCGCGTCCAGGTGGTGGTGACGGTGGTGCCGGTCTCCAGGTTCCAACTCCCGGTGGTGCCGGTCACCGTCCCGCCCACCGCGGACGTCCCGGTGACAGTGGGTGCGCTGACCGCCGCGAGGTCGGAGTGCAGGCTGACCGTCGATCCGGCAACGTCATCGCCGGCGGCCAGGGTGAGCGTGGGCGCAGCGTCGAAGGAGGCGGCGTTGCCGTACCACCGGGGCAGGAGTGCGTTTCCGTTGTACTCCCCGGCGACGAGCAGCTTGTAACTGCCCGGACGCAGCAGGGGATTGCCCTGGTAGTCGGCTGGGGTGGACGGCAACGCGGCGCCGCCGGTGGTGTACGGCGTCCAGACGGCGTTCACCGCATCGGAGCTGCCGCTGGGATTGACGGCCGCTGTCAGCCGCGCCGAGCGGGAGAGTGTCAGGTCCAGCCCGTCGGTGACGCTGGCACCGCTGACCTGCACCGCTGTGGCCAATTCGGGGGTATCAGCCACCCCCGAGGTGGCGTAGTACTGCGGGTACCACGGTGTTTCGTTGTCCAGCGACTGCAGGGTGACGCTGGCCTCAGCGCGGATCGTCCACGACCCGTCGCCGGTGCTCAGTGCCCAGCGTCCGTTGCGGTCGGTGATGGTGGGGACCTGGGTGACGCCGTCGTCGGCCGTCATCGAGACGCCGGCCAGAGGAGTGCCGGTGGTGCTGGTCACGGTGCCCGCGAGCGAATGGGGGTAGTCGGCGGGGTTGGGGAAGGTCGCGGCCTCGTTCCAGGTCACATCGCTGGCGGCCGCGACGGTCTTTGTGGTGGCGGTGTCTGAGGACCAGGCACTCCCACTCCACCAGTAGCTGCGCAGGCTTCCACCCAGCGGGTCTTCGAAGCGCAGGGCGTAGGTGGCCCCGGGAAGCCCATCGAGGTGGAAGTGCCCAGAAGCGTCGGTGGTGGTGCTGTTGACGTAGCTGACGGTGGGCAGGGTGTACGCGGCGACGGTGACCCCGCCCAGCGGCGCGGCGTTGGCGGCGTTGGTCACCGTGCCGTCGATGCTGGCGCCTCGGGAGAGAACGAAGTCCTGGGTGATGGTGTTGCTGGTCGGCACGGTCACCGGAGTCGCTGCCGCCGCGACCCAGGCGCCCGAGCTGCCCGTGGACATGGTGATGTTGCCCGCACGCATGTAGCCGAAGTTGTAGTGGCCGTCGGCATCGGTGGTGGCGTTCTTGACCATGCCCCCACGGTTGACCAGAACCGCCAGATTGGGCAGCGGATCGCCGTCGCTGGTGGTGACGGTGCCGGACAGCGTCGCGAGCCGCGGGAACTGCAAGGTGATCGTCAAGGTCTGTCCGCCGGCGAGCTGGGTGGGCGCCGGTTGGGTGGGTGAGCCGGAGGCCGTGCCGTCGTACCAGAGTTGGTAGCCGTCCATGGAGTCGGAGCGGACCGAGAAGGTGTAGTCGCCGTCGGCGACGTTGTTCCAGGTGAGTTCACCAGTAGTGGACGAGTTGCCCGAGCTGTTACCACCAACGTGAATCGAGCCGGTGAAGGCGATCGGGGCACCGTCCGGGTCGGTGACGTGATAGATGACGGTGTTGGTGCCAGCCGCGTGGGCGGGTGGCGCGATGAGGAGGCCGCCGATCAGAGCGACGACGAGAGCGAAAATGAGGCGCAGGGTGCGGGCCATGCCGGATCTCCGTGGGTGCTAGTCGGTTCTGCCACTAACTCCGCACCCCTGCGTCGTGAAGATCCCGATCACTGAAGAACCTACCGGTGCGTTCAACAGCGCGCCCAGTCGATAAAAATCTCTTTCCCCGCGGACGGTTGCATGAAAAGGGCGGCCGAGGAACACCCCGGCCGCCCTGTTCGGTCAGCTCACAAAATGGTCATCTGCTGCGGCTCGACCAGCACCCCGGACGAGGTGGGCAGTTCCGAAGGCATGACCTTGTAGACCCGCTTGCCGCGGGTCTCGGCGACGAAGTTGGTCGCCACACCGTCGATGAAGTGAATGCCGGCGCCGTCGTCGGCACCGTAGCCACCCGGCAGGTCGCCGGCTGCTACCGCGTCGGTGAACGCCGGGGCCCGGCCCGCTTCACCGTCGAAATGCGGGCAGAAGCTGCCCTCGACCAGGCCCAGCCCGCCGCGCCAGGGGGTGTAGTCACCGAAGGTGTCGGTGATGCAGCCGCCGTACCAGCATGCGCCGCCGGCGCCGACGCCAGCCAGCACCACGTCACCGCGCTCAGCGCGCGCCTTGATGGCCTTGGAGACCCCGTGGGCCTTCCACAGCGCCAGCAGGTTCACCGTGTGGCCGCCGCCGACCAGGACGATGTCAGCCTCAGCCATGCGCTTGATCGAGTCCTGCGACCCGCCGTCCCAGACGGTCAGCACCATGGTGCGCACCCCGAGAGTGCCGTAGGCGAGCAAGAACTTGTTGATGTACTGCGGATCGTCGGCCGACGCGGTCGGGGCGAAACAAACCAGCGGAGCAGCTTTGCCGCTGATCTCCAGCAGGTAGCGATCGAGATTGGTGGGGGCTCCGTGGTCGGACATCGAGAAGCCGCCACCACCCATGGTCACGATATGCGCAGTCATGACAGCAATTCTGACAGAGCAAATGGGTAGGTGTCGCCGTTTCGGCCCTGCTGGGACCAGTCATCCCACTGCGCGGACACCCGCGACGTGGACGAGGCCCAACCGGTGGGGGATGATGGCTCAGACTTCAGTGCAGAGCGCGACGATAGGAGACAGATGAGCGACACGCCGCTGGTGGGCATTGTGATGGGTTCGGACTCCGACTGGCCGGTGATGAGTGCTGCCGCCGAGGCGTGTGCGGAGTTCGGGATCGCCTACGAAGCCGACGTCATCAGTGCTCATCGGATGCCGGATGACTCGATCAACTACGGACGCACGGCGCGTGAGCGTGGCCTGAAGGTGATCATCGCCGGCGCCGGCGGTGCCGCCCACCTGCCCGGAGTGCTGGCTGCCGTCACCCCGCTGCCGGTGATCGGCGTGCCGGTGCCGTTGAAGGTGCTGGACGGCATGGACTCGTTGCTGTCGATCGTGCAGATGCCCGCCGGGGTGCCGGTGGCCACCGTCGGCATCGGCAATGCCCGCAATGCCGGCCTGTTGGCCGTGCGGATGCTGGCCACCGGCGATCCTGACCTGATGGACAAGATCGTCGACTTCCAGGCTCAGCTTCGCGACGCCGCCCGGGCGAAGGGCGCCAACGTCCGGGGTCGCTAGGCGCGTCTTGGCGGCGCGGCTGATCGCCGTGGTTGGTCGTCGGGGTAATACTGAAACTGCGGAAAGTTGACCCCACAAGCCAGGAGTCTGATGAGCGCCACTGTCGCCGGTCCATCGGTGGCCTTGCCGTCCCCGCGGGTACGGAGCCAGGGGATCGCGTTGCGCCGCGGCATCGTGCTGGTGCTGTTCTCCTTGCTGGTGCCCGGAAGTGCGCAACTGGCCGCCGGTAATCGGACGCTGGGCCGCTGGGCGGTGCGGATCTGGGCCACCATCCTGGGGATGATCGTGGTGCTGGGGTTGTTGGCCTTGCCGTTCCGCGCTTTCGTGATCGGCCTGCTGGCCAACCAGATCACCTTGTTCATTCTGCAATGGGGTGTGCTGATCTATGGCGTCGGCTGGGCGCTGCTGTTGCTGGACGCCTGGCGGCTGGCCAACCCGCTCGCCATGTCGAAGGCAGGCGCGATCATCTCCGGAGTGCTGGCGCTGGCGCTGGCCTTCACCGGTGGGGGATTGGCGTGGGGCGCCTCGGGAATCATCGAGGCCCAACGTTCCCTGTTCGGCCAGGTCTTCGAGGGCGGTGGCAACGCCCAGGCCCAGAACGGCCGCTACAACGTCCTGCTGCTCGGCGGTGACGCCGGTGCCGACCGCACCGGGTTGCGTCCCGACTCGATGACGGTGGCCAGCATCGACGCCGAAACCGGCCGGACGGTGCTGTTCAGCCTGCCGCGCAACATGCAGAGGGTGCCGTTCCCGGTCGACTCGCCGTTGCACAAGCTCTACCCGAACGGCTACTACTGCCCGGAGAAGTCGCTGGCCGACCAGTGTCTGCTGAACGGGGTGTTCACCCTTGCCACCCAGCACAAGAACCTCTTCCCGGGGGTGAAGTACCCCGGTGTGGAGGCCACCCGGAGCGTCATCGAGGAGACTCTCGGGCTGAAGATCAACTACTGGGCGATGATCGACATGAAGGGCTTCGAGAAGCTCATCGACGCCGTCGGTGGCATTCGCCTGGACGTCGGCAAGAAGGTCGGCATCGGCTCCGAGCACGGCAAGAAGGGCGTCTACGACTGGATCATGCCGGGCAAGAACCAGCTGCTCGACGGCTGGCACGCGCTGTGGTTCGCGCGATCCCGGGTGGCGTCCAACGACTACGAGCGGATGCTGCGGCAGAAGTGTGTGATGAGCGCCATGCTCAAACAGCTCGATCCGGCCACGGTGCTCACCAAGTTCCAGGCGTTGGCCGAGGCCGGTAAGCAGGTGGTGGCCACCAACGTCCCGTCCGACCAGTTGGGCACGCTGCTGGAGTTGGCGATGAAGGGCAAGGCGGTGCCGATGTCGTCGGTCAGCTTCACTCCGCCGCTGATCACCCCGATGAACCCTGATTTCGCCAAGATCCGCACGCTGGTCACCGACGCGATCAACGCCAGTGAGGCTGCGGACAAGGCCGCGGCAAATCCGCCGGCCCAGCAGCCGCAGCAGCCCCAGCAACCGCAACAGCCGGCCTCTCAGGCGCCAGCGAGTCAGGCGCCCAGTTCCACCAAGCCGTCGACCAAGCAGACCAGCAAGACGCGCACCGACAACCTTGAGGCTGTCTGCAAGGTCAGCTGAGGATCACAGCGGAGCAGAGTTGAGCACCCGGTAGATCCAGGTGCCCACCGTCGAGGTGAGTTCGCGGCCGGTAGGGAAGTCGACGTCACGGGTCATCACGCAGGCCTGGTAGAGCCCGGTGCCCTTGAGGTCGATCTGGCCCATCGAGTTGACCGCCCACAGGTTGTCGGTGGATTTGAACTGCACCCACCCGTTCTTCAGATGGACGCCGACGTCGGCCGATTTCGGCGCGCCGATGCCCCAGGTCTGGTCGGGGATCACCTGGCCCATCAGGTCCCACAGGAACCGGCATTGCTCAGGGGTGAGGGCTTTGGTCTTGCCCGAGGAGAGCGCGGCCACCAGCTTCACCTGGTCGGCGGGCGTCGTCCAGGTCCAGCTCCACTGATCGGCCTTGTTGGGGTCGAGGTGGGTGCTGGTCATGCCCAGATCCGCGGCCAGCGAGGTGTATCCCTGGTAGCCGGCGTAGGTCCACAGGGCGCTGGCGGCGTCGTTGTCGGACTCGGTGATCGCTTTGCGGGCGAGTTCGGCCTTCTCGGCATCCAGCAGGCCACCGGCCTTGCGCAGCGCCATGGCCACGATCATCGGCTTGGCCATGGACGCGCTCTGGCTGGCGTAGTCGCCGTGGAAGCTGTAGGCCTTTCCGCTGCGCAGATCGGTGATCGCCACCCCGAACTTGTCGCTACCGGCCGAAATCGTCTGTAGCACCTGATCGAGCTGATCCTTGATCGGCCCGGTCGGGGAGGCGCTCGGCTGCGGGATGCTCGGGTTCGCTGAGCACGCCGCCAGCCCGGTGGCCGCAATGCCGCCGACGATGACCGTGGTGGTGGCCAGCAGCGAGCGGCGTGAGATCAGTGCGTCCATTCCTTCGTCCTCCCCAGGTGCCACGCTTTGGCCGCCATCATGCCAGCTTGCTCCCAAGGTGCTGCCGGACGCGCGTCAACGGGTCGGCGCACGTGCGTCACCCAGGTGATAGGTGGCGTCCATCCAGGTCCATCAATGGTGAGGTCTCCGCGATTACTGAAGATCCAGCTTTGTGTCATCTATGTGTCAGCTTTGCGGGAGTCATGGCGAGTCTATTGCGGCCAATTTGCGAGCTGTGCTTTGATATGCGCGACCCCCCAGGAGTCCGGCGTCATTCACTCGAGACGTCCGTCGCGTCAGTTATCGAGGATGGTTCTATGTCTCGCCGGATGTGGGTTGTGCCTGCCCTAGCACTGATTTGGATGGGCGCAATTTGGAGCCCGCCAAGTGCGGTTGCGAGTCCGTCGGAGTTGCTTGATGAAGCGCAGGCAATGGATTTGGCGCGTGAGACAGGCGCTCCGGTGGTAGTCACGGCCAAGACCGACGAGACGACTCTCATTACCGCAGACCCAGTCACTGGCAACTTCACCGCCGAGTTGTCCGCACGGCCGGTGCGCGTCCGTGACGGCAACGGTGGTTGGCGGGCGGCGTCGGCGCGCCTGGTGAAAGCGCCGGACGGGTCCTGGCGGACCGAGGCCGGAGTTGCCGAGGTGACCGTTTCCAATGGCGGAGCGGCGGGCGTGGTGGCGTCTCTTCGTAGTGACTCGGTGTCGGCCTCCGTGTCGTGGCCCGATGCGTTGCCCGTGCCGGTGGTGGAGGACACCACCGCGACCTATCCGGAGGTTTACCCCGGTGTCGACTTGGTGGTTCGAGCAGACGTCGACGCAGTCGAGACCTTCTTGGTGGTGAAGACCCCATCTGCGGGCAGGAATCCCAAGGTGCGTGAATGGTCGATGCCGATCTCGACACCTGGCTTGACCACCAAGACGCTGGAGAACGGTGTGAGGTCGCTTGTCGATGGCAGTGGAACTGCGCGCATGGTGATCCCACCCGCGGTGATGTGGGACTCGGCGGGCAAGACGTCGAACCTGACTCACGCTGCTGACCGCTTGGAAGAGCTCGCCCAAACAAAGTCGGCGCCGGTCGGGTTGAAGGTGGCATCCAATCGACTTACCGCCTCGCCCGAGGACTCATTCCTCGATGATCCGGCGACGGTCTACCCGGTGGTGATTGACCCGGTTCTGCAGTCCATCGACCAAACCCACGTGCTGCGGGTCACCGACGATTGGTCGAAGTGGGACAGTGCGGTGGGGTCTCAGGGAAAGATCGGCTACAACGGCTGGACTTCGCCTTACTACCGCTCGCGGATGTTCTATCAGTTTGCCTGGCCGGCGAGCGGCCTGCTTCCTCAGCAGGTGATCCAGGGCCAGTTCCAGTACAAGCAGGTGCATTCCGTTCAACACTCGCCTTGCCTGTCGACGTCTTCGACCTATCCAACGGTCAAGGCGCGACTGGCGAACGCGATCTCCAGCACTGATACCTGGTCCGACCGTACTGGCACTAGTTGGCATGACCAGGCCAGCGTGGCGCCGAACACGACAATGGCGGTGGGGCACATCGACTATTGCGGCAAGACCTACACCGAAGTGTGGGATCTGACCAGCACGTTGAGAACGGAACGTCAGAACTACGCGAGCCGAACCACAGTGACCGTGGGGCTCTACTCCGCTGATGAGGGCAACAAGAACGGCTGGAAGTACTACTCCAACAGCGACGGAAACTCACCCAAGCTGCTTCTCACCTACCAGGTCGGGCTGCCAACGATTAGCGGTCTGGGGTTCTCACCCGCCTTGGATGTCAGTACGACCAACTCCACCGCACCAACGCTCTCTGCCACTGTGTCACTGTCAAGTGGGGGCATGTGCGTGACGACGGCGGCCTGTTTGAAAGCACGCTTCAGCGTTAGCGGACCCGGTGTGAGCGCGACCTACGAATCGGCGCCCGTAGGGAATGGTTCGCTCGCGTCGGTAACGCTTCCGAGCAACCTGTCCGACTTGTCGAACTACCAGATCAGCGTGAATGCTGTGTCGTTGGACACAGGCCTGGTGTCGCCAGTGAGTCAGCGTTCGATATATGTCCTCTTGCCCACGCCGCCAAGTGCGCCTTCGGGTGTGAAGTTGCTGGACGGCGCAGGTAACGATGTGGTGGGCACTGTCGCTTATGACACGAACCTGGGCATCGGTGCAACCATGCCGAGCGGCGCGCTGTGTAGGGCCGAGGCCCCGAGTTGTCTTTCGGCGAAGCTCTGGTTCAAGGACGGCCAACAGGAGGTCGCCTCGTGCACTCTGAGCGGTCTACCCCCGGGGCAGTACGGGCAGTGCAGGCCCCCGGTGGCGCTGTCCGGAGGCCACAACTATGAGGTATGTGCCGCCACTCTCAAGGGCTCGAATGGAACTTGGTCTCCGGCTGTGTGTTCCACCTTCAATGTGTTCCGCACTCCTGAACCACCAACGCTAACGGGCTTGGACCCCGAAGGGTTGGTGGCCAGATTCCAGGTCTCCGACCTCGATGCGGGAGTCACCACGGTCAGCTGGCTTGGAACCTGGAATCCGGCCAGCGGAGAGTCCGAGAGTGTGGTAGGAGAGGTGCCGATGGCCGAGGACGGTGTGCTGGAGATCCCTGTGAATGGGCCAGGCACGCTCGACATTAAGGTGATCGCCGGAAGGCCAGACAGCGGGGGTAAGATCGTCTATGGTGCCGAATCTGACGGGGCTGCTTGCTTGGTTGGGGAGCAGTGATCGGGGTGAGGCACTCGAAGGCCGTACTATCGACGCTAGTTGGGGTATCGCTAGCGTGGGGCGCGCTCGTCTCGGCTCCTCTCCCGGCCGCCGCAGATGACTGGAAGGATCCGGCAGCCCAGGAGTTCGCGTTCGTTGATACGCGCTCTCCAAAAGTCAGGAAGACGGCTGCCCCGGCCGTCCGGAGGGCGTCTTCGCCCGCGGCCGCTTGGCCGGAGGCGGGCTCCGGATCGGTCAGTGGGCTCCGGGCGGGTGACCGTCCGGCCCAAGTGGGGGCGCTTCCGGTGAGTATCGGGGTGCCGTCGAAAGCGAAGAAGCCGGTGAGCGCCGCTGAGGTCCGAGTCATGGACCGAGTTCACAGCGAGAAGCTGGTGGGCCCCGGTGTGGTGTTTGCAGTCACTGGTGAGCAGGCCAGCGCAGCTCAGGTCTCGCTCGACTACAGCTCCTTTGCGAGTGCGGCCGGTGGTGGCTTCGGTGCGCGACTGCGGCTCGTTCAACTGCCCGAATGCGCCCTGAGTGATCCGGCGAACCCTTCTTGCCAGGCGGCGACGCCGCTGAAGTCGACGCGCTCTGAGGAAGACTCGACTGTGAGCGCTTCGGTCGCCCTACCCGCTGTTACTACGGCGACCAGCACCATGGTGCTAGCGGCCGTGGCAGGCGCCTCCGGCGATCAGGGCAACTACGCGGCCTCACCGTTGAGTTCCGCTTCTTCCTGGCAGTCCGGTGGCTCAACGGGCTCCTTCAGCTGGTCTTACCCCATGCGTACGCCGCCCGTGGCGGGAAGCGTGGAGCCGGAGATCGAGCTGAGCTATGACTCCGGCAGCACCGACGGCGAAGTGGCTGCATCGAACAACCAAGCATCGTGGGTGGGCGAAGGCTTCAATCTCCCGATCGGCTTCATTGAGCGCACCTACACCCCGTGTGCAGGCGACAAACCAGACAAGGGGTCGGCCCCGGCTGCCGCCACCGATGCTTGTTGGTACACCGACGGCCGCAAGTCCAACGACCGCAAGTGGGACAACGCCACTGTCAGCTTCAAGGGCCATTCAGGCACCCTCGTAAGGGTCGGGAACACCGACCAGTGGCGCTTGAAAGCAGACGATGGCACACGCTTTGAGCGTGTGGGCAGTGTCGGTTCAGCGGGGCAGGCCAGCACCGAGTACTGGAAGATGACCACCTCCGACGGGGTGCAGTACTTCTTCGGAAAGGGCAAGGCCGACGGTGCGTCGGCGACTGCAACTAACTCGCGTTGGATGCTCCCCGTCGCGGCAAATCAGGCTGGTGAGCCCGGGTACAACGCCGACTTCGCTCAGTCCTTCCAGAACCAGGCATGGCGCTGGAATCTCGACTACGTTGTCGACCCGAGCGGCGACACCATGACGGTGTACTACGACAAGGAAACCAACAAGTACAAGCAGAACGGTCAATCGCTGGTCAGCTACGACCGTGGCGGCATCATCAATCGGATCCAATATGGTGAGCGTCGAGGCGAAGAGTCGGTGACCCCTGCGGCCAAGGTCACCTTCGTTGCGAAGGAGCGTTGCGACACGACGGTGTCCGCAACTTGTGAGTCGACCCAACCGACCGCGGCAACGGTGACGGCGTGGCCCGATGTACCTACCGATGCGATCTGTGACGACACGTACTGCCCCAGCCCCAAGAACTCGCCCACCTACTTCAGCCGCAAGCGCCTCGCCGAGGTGCACACCTGGACCAGGAACGCGTCCAACAATGGCTACGACCCGGTGGACACCTGGAATCTTACGAGCACTTTTCCGGCAACGAACGATGGCACGTCGACCCCGACGCTATGGCTGTCCTCGATCACCCACGTGGGTGAGGGCGGCACTTCCGTCACGCTGCCCGCAGTAACGCTGGAGCCCGCGGTGATGCGCAACCGCATCTCGGGTCCGACCGGCACCTACGGCATGAGCCGCCCGCGCCTGTGGCGAATCACGGACGAAGCGGGTGCTCGCACCACTGTGAGCTACAGCGGAGAGGACTGCACTCCCACGACGCTGCCGCAGAACCCCGCCACCAACACCACCAGGTGCTTTCCGTCCTACTACAGCCCGGACGCGAACACCGCGCCGTCGGTGTATTGGTTCGCCAAGTACGTCGTGGAGAAGGTCGAGGTGTACGACCGGTCCACCGAGACCATTGGACTTCCAGCGGTGAGTGGAGTCGGGCTCGCGACGTCCGAGGTGACCACCTACGCCTACGGAGGCGGTGCGGCGTGGCATTGGGATGATTCGCCATTGCTGCCTGATGACTTCCGCACGTGGAGTGAGTGGCGGGGGTACGAGAAGGTCACGGCCATCGAAGGCAACACCGACGCGCCCCGCTCAGTGACCGAGACGACCTGGTTCCGAGGCATGAATGGAGATCGCAGCGACGTCGGAGGTACCCAGACCAAGTCGGTAACCGTTTCCGACAGCGCCGGCGGCTCTGTGGCAGACGATGATGTGCTTGCGGGCCAACTGCGAGAAACCCGGGTATTGAAGAGCGTCGGTGGCGACCCCGTGGGCCGCTCGATTGAAGACCCATGGGTAAGCCCAACTGCGGCGGCGTCTGACGGCCGCGATCAGGCGATCATGGTCGATACCGCAAAGGTCACCAACACGCAGTTCCTGACGTCCGGTAGCCGTTCGCAAACCCAGACGATCAAGGAGCGCGACGCGTGGGGCCAGCCCACCGTTACCGAGGACACGGGCGACACGGGGCTGAGCGGCGACGAGAGTTGCACCCGCACGGCCTACGCCACCCCCACCGGGAACGCGCTCGCAACGGACCTCATCTCTGAGCAGTCGATCATGCCTGCGCTCTGCTCACAGAACCCCACAGAGGCGGCGGTGCTTGGTTGGGCACGCCACTACTACGACGGCTCCAACCAGCTCGGACAGGTCACCGGACCTGGGTTCGAGACACAAACGAAGGTGCTCTCCGGTTCCGCGAATCGGCAGTGGGTTACCAGTGCGACTTCGGCATACGACATTCATGGACGCAAGACCAGCGGCACTGATGCCCTCGGGCGCACCGGCACGATCGCCTACTCCCCAACGACAGTGGGAGCGGCCCGCCAGATTACGACCACTAGTCCAGACCCGGACGGTGCTGGTCCGGGGGCGCCCTTGGTGTCGCAGCTATACCTGGATCCGCGCTGGGGTGCGGTTACCAAGGCGGTCGCCGCTTCCGGAGTGACTGCGGAGTCCACTTTGGACGCGCTCGGTCGAGTCACGGCTACCTGGTTGCCCGGACGGGACAAGGCCACTCAGAGCGCATCGGTCAAGTACACCTATGTGGTCAACCAGGGCTCTGCCGGAATCAACGCAACCAAGACCGAGTCCTTGCTGCCAAGTGGCAGCGGCTACGCCACGCAGTGGTCGATCTTGGATTCGCTGCTCCGCGTGCGGCAGGTCAAGACCCAAGCCTTGTCTGCGGGAACGCAGGTACAGGACACCCGATACGACTCTCGTGGCAACGCCGCGTTGGTTGATGAGTACATCGTGAGCGGAGACCCGACCTCGACCCTCATTGCTCCCACCTATCGCGCCAACATCAAGCGCTCGGTTCGGACGACCTATGACTATGCGAGTCGCCCGTTGGTCAATGGACTGTACAAGGCTGAGACGCTGCAATGGCAGACGACTAAGAGCTACGTCGGAGATCGGGTGTCCGTCGATCCTCCTCAGGGTGGAACTCCAACTACAACCGTCACCGATATCCATGGGCGCACGACTCAGCTGATTCAACACCTGGGTGAGGACAACTCGGGCACTGCAGTTACGACGAGCTACAACTACAACCCGGCGGGCTTGTTGGATTCGATGACCGACGCCAAGGGCAACAAGTGGAGCTACACCTACGATCTCCAAGGGAATCGGCTCACGGTCTCTGACCCCGACGCTGGTGTGTCGACCAGTACCTACGACGTGCTTGGCCGCTTGATCTCCTCGACTGACTCGCGGGGCAAGGGCACGCGGTTTGCCTACGATGACCTCGATCGGCTAACTGGAACCACCAGCCTGGACGGTGCCACCCAGTTCACGTCAACGGTCTATGACACGGTGAAACCAGGTCTGGTTACGTCATCGTCGAGGTTCGTCGCCGGCTCCGAGTTCAAAAGCGTAGTAAACGCCTACGACTCGGCCGGCCGGTCCACGAGCAGCTCAATGGTGGTGCCCACGGTGGCAGGCCTCGTGCCGGCGGGTATCGCTGGCACCTACACATCGACCCGCACGTTCAAGCCGGATGGCTCGATAGACACGGTTTCGCTGCCTGCCACCGGCCCGGTGGCCGCAGAGACATTGACGTATGGCTACACAAGCCGAGGAGCAACAACGAGCCTGACTGGCGCGGCGGCGATTGTGAAGACGACCGCGTACACCCAATGGGACACAATCTCGTCGTTGTCGATGGGGGCGGTGACAGGGCAGTCGATCAGCGAGTCCTTCACCCGTGACGAAACGACGCTACGTCTCACTCAGCAGCGCACCTATCGGCAGGTGTCGGGGAGCAGCGCTGACGAAGACATGGTGTACACCTACGACCCGGCGGGCAACCTGACGCAGTTGAAGGCGAGCTTGAAATCCGGGCCGGTCGACAACCAGTGTTTCAAGTACGACTTCCAGGGGCAGTTGGTCGAGGCGTTCACCGCCGCTTCTTCGACAGTTTGCTCACCGACAACCACGCCGAGTCAGACGACTTTGGGTACGGGGCCGGCGCCGTACTGGACGAGTTGGTCCATCGACACGATCGGTAAGACCACTCAGCGGGTCGATCGGACGGCTTCGACGAGTTCGACCACGGCGTTCACCTACGCAGCAGATGGTGCCAGCTCGGTGCGCCCTCATGCCGTGGCCAGTGCGGTCACGACCGGTGCGGGTGCGGTGACTCGGTCGTATGTGTATGACGCCGCGGGTAACACCACAGAGCGGCCGGGTCCGTCTGGCGTGACTCAGACCGTCGCTTATGACGATGAGGGCTTGCCCGTGTCGGTGTCGAGTGGCGGCAATGAGGTTGCCCGCATGGTCTATGACGCTTTCGGTGAGCGGATCCTCAAGAAGGAAGGAACGCTCACGACGCTGAGCGTTGCCGGCACCGAGTTGAGCGTGGATGCCACCAGTGGTGTCGTGTCAGCGACCCGCTACTACGAGTACGGCGGTCAGACGGTGGCGACCCGGACAGGCAACACGAATGCCGACTTGTTCACCGTGATCACGGATCACCAAGGCAGTGCCCATCATCAGATTCGCAACAGTGACAGTCGGTTGGTGACGACGTGGCAGGGTCCGTTCGGGGTTCCGCGGGGTAGTGCTGCCAGCAGTTGGGTTGGGCAGCGCGGCTTCGTCGGTGGCACGAACGATGCGACTGGCCTGGTGCGGTTGGGTGCCCGGGATTACGACCCGTTGTTGGGCAAGTTCCTGACGGTTGATCCGTTGCAGAACTTGGGCGATCCGCTGCAGTGGAACGCCTACATCTATGCCAACAACTCGCCGGTAACGCACTCTGACCCGTCGGGGCTGATGTTGCCTTCCGACCCGGGGTCCGGTTGCATGGACTTGATGTCTGCGGGCTCCAGTTCGGGGTGCCCTGGCGATTCGCCATCGAAGCCGACAAAGCCGAAGAAGCCGAAGCCCCCTGTCAAGAAGAAGGTGAAGCCCGCCCCACGCCACGACGGGCCGACCCCGCACAAGCCCACGCCCACGAACCCGAAGCTGCCAGCGCCCAATCCGTTGCCATCGCCGATGCCGGACGTTGATCTGCCTCCGGGGTTCTGGGAAGCATTTGGCCACACAGTTTTGGATCTAGCGGGTCTGATACCCGTGGTGGGGATCGTGTTCGACGTCGCAAATGCCATCTGGTACGCCGCAGAGGGTGACTGGCTCGATGCTGGCATCTCACTTCTCGGAGTCGTGCCCGTGCTCGGTGAGCTAGGCGTGGCGGCCAAGATCGGCAGCAAGATCGCGAAGACGTTCAAGATTGGCGAGGAGGCGATCCCGGCCGCGAAGGCGCTGATTCCGGACGAGACGGTCATCGCACGCGGAGGCGTGAACGACATTCCTGGGCCGGGCGAGGTGTTCTCTGGGGCGCAAGGAAAGTCCGTCGAGGAAGCTGCGGCCGGGCTCAAGCACGGCACCATGCGGACAACCACGGCAGGAGATATCCGAAGGAGCGGTGGAACGGTCGAGGCGGCGCCAGAGTTTGATCCGCGCGTTGGCGAGGTCAACTACCAGCATGTGGATGTGTGCCTGGGGCCGGGGGTGTGCAAATGGAGTGACCTGACACCGAACCCTGTGCCGAAGGCTAACCGCTTTGGGGGGCTTGGATACCCCTACTATGGAGGATTCCCGGGATAAGGAGATTGATGGACCTAGTCAGCTATCGTCAAGTGGTCGACCTACTTGCCGCGGTTGAGGACGTCGAATGGCATCTAGAGCGCGTGGCAGCAGGCGCGAGCCGACTTGTGGGCGTCCTCGGAGGTGCTGCTTTTGAACTTGAGGTCAGCCGAGATCGAGAGCCTGCGTCGGAGGGGGACCTCCAGTTTGTGGGTGCCTCGCTGGGTGACTTGAGGCGACTTGTAGCACTGCGCGAGACAGGGGCAAGGCTCGACCCAGAAGAGGCTTTGCTGATCCGCGAGCGATACGAGGCCGCAAGTCCGGGTCCGTGGGTCGCCTCTATCGAGGCCGATGGGGGTTTGGCGGGGTGCGATGTGATCCTCGTGAGCGATCGCGACGATCAAGCCGACATGTACCTGTGGGTCGATGGCGAGCTTGCCCCTTCACGCCTGTTCAGGGTTGTTGCTTTTGCGCGGCAGGCTATTCCTGATTTGCTTGAGCATGCCCGCTGACGGGTTTCCGACTCCGCCTCTGCGTGGCCGTATCCGGAGCCGACCGACGGCGTGTCCGCAGTGCCGGGGCTGGGTCAGACTCCGCCCGACGACGGCGAGTCGGGCCGCTGGGCTTCTTGGCATTCGCGTTTTGACCTTGCTGGCTCCGCCTTCTGAAGGACATGGGCCCACCCCATGGGGTCAGCCCAAAACGTCAAACTAACGGGATTCACGTGGCGGTGATTGGATAGCGCAGTGATTTACTACACCACGACGAGAACGGATGGATCGGAGTATGACCGGATTCTTCGGATGTGTCGGAAGTTCGCGACGCTCGCTGGCTTGATGGTGGACTCTCCGGACCACTTCGCAAGTGGGTTCTTGGAGTCCATTGACAAGTTCGTGGTTCGAGAGGAGCCAGTCGGGGACTCTCCGGCTGGAAGATGCCCGACTCCGACGCGAAGGCTGATTTGCACGTACGACGATGAGTTCATTGAGGTGATTGAGGGGTTCAGCTCGGGACTTCTTTCTTGGCACGGGCCGCAGCTACCAGCCGACCTGCACCTTCTGCGGCCCGACGGATCCACCGTGCTCGGAACTGTGGTGGCGGAGTACCACGTCTATCTTGAGTTGACGGACCGCGAGGCCGCGGAATGGCTGCGTGAATGGCCACACAGCTTGATCGCGCAAGACGTCTGGGACGCGGGCGCGCCCCTATGACTTCGCGAAGCGTGTTTGGAAGAGCCGTCGGTTCCTTGCTGGCCTTCGGGGTGCGTAACTCGCAGAGCCCCGTCCTAAGTCGCGCACCGGGGACCTCGGGTGGCACTCCGCGAGCGATTGGAGGGTTGAGGTGATTCACCATTTCGCGGTTGACGTTGATGGGCCGAACTATGGCCGCATCCTAAGGCTGGGTGTGCGGTTTGCGTCGCTCGCGTGTGTCGTGCGCGAGCCGATCGGCCCGTGGGAAGGATCCTCCTTCATGGAGGAGGCTGAGGAGTTCTGGTTGTGGGATCGGGAGGTGTATGAAACCCCTGGGCGAACCTACGACCGATCGAGGTTGATGTGGGTGTATGAATACAACAACGAGTTCGTCGGTCTCCTCGAACGACATAGCCACGGCCTGCTGGATCGGCTCGGATCAAGGCTGCCGACAGACTTTTATCTGATGCGTGAAGATGGCTCGGCTGTGTTGGGGGCAATAGCTGACGAGCGCTGTTGCTACGTTGACTTGAATGAAGTCGAAACCGCCGACTGGCTTCGGGAGTGGCCCGGAAGCTTGATCTCTGTGGAGTAGGTGTCGGAACGGCTACGAGCGGCCAAAGCCTCCGGGCAATCGGCTACTGCTCGGCATGTGGGAAGGCGAGAGAGGCCATGTTGCGCCAGGCGAGCGTGAGGATGCAGTCGCGCGTGCTGACCGCCGCGCAGATCACCGAGTTGGCGGGGGTCTCACCGACAAGGTATGTCAACGTCGGTGATCCCGTGAGTTCCCGCTTGTCGGATGGGCCGAGACACAAGGTCACCACCTGGTCACGTTCGTCGATGGAGTCCAGCGACGTGCTCGCTGATCACGTTGTGGCGCTTCAGCCGATCCTCAACGTGGTCGGTCGGGTTCGCCAAGCCGACCCGGAGTTGTACGTGGACATTGTCATCATGCTGGAGGCGGCCTCGTTGGGGGCCATGATCGACGTGGAGGCCGCGCACGTGGCGCTTCTTGCCCGCGCAGGCTGTGGGATCGTGATTGATGCCTATGAGGCAGACTCCCCGGAGCGGGTGCAGGCAGGAGAAGGACGAGTGGAGTTCCGATGACCGACGTCCCACAAGAAGCGCTTCTCGCGTGGTGTCGTGGCCGCTTGAAGGAGGGCCTGTCCTTGGCGCAGTACCTCGCGGCGGCGGTTCTGGATGACGCATGTGAAGCGCTGTTGGTTGTCGACAGTTCACCGGACCCCGAGTTGCGCTGGGGGCGAGGTGGTCGGGCTCAGTGGGCGCGACTGGCGGACCTCATCATCGGCGACTTTCCGAATGCTGTGTTGGTCGTAGAGCTCCCGTTGGTGCGCCCCGGCGACCTGCCCGCTGGAGGCGTCGTCGTGCACTTCTGCGATGGCGAGGCATTTGCGGTCACACCGGTCGGCGACGGCAAGTCGGCGGTGGTCGAGGCACTGACCAGCGCTGATCCTTCCTCGCTCTATGTCGTGGCGATTGTGCAGCCTGACGACACGGTCGCCGACGCCGGTGGTCTTGTTCAGCGGGTGAAGGACGGGGCGGTGGAAGTCTTGGCCACGGTGGTCGGCGCTTACGATGGCGAAGGGTTCGTTTACTGCACGAGAACCGCTGCCCGATGATGGGCCATCCGCGCACCACAAGAGTTGGGGATGTGATCCTTCTCTCCTCCTCAGGAGAACTGCCGCCGATTGCGACCAGCCTCTTCGGACGACTGCGCTGTCTGCGACGAGCGCTGCTCACCTTCCGCGCGCGGGGTGTGAGGTCGTGCCTAATGGCTGTCTGGCAGGCTCCACAGCAAGCGCGCGAGGGTGGCACTGACGGGTGAGGGACATGACTGATTTGCTGAGCACCGCGCTGATGGCCGCTTCCGATGATCTTCGCGGTCAGCCAGTGTGGAGAGCGTGGGTTGGGGTCGGCAGCTTCATCGTGCTGGAGATGGGTGGGCGCCGGCGCAGCGGATCTGAGGACATCGGTGAGTATCACCTGTGGGTCTGTGGAATGGATTGGGAGCTGTCGCTGAATGGGGTGGTGGTGGCGACCGACATCGACGACCGCGACACGATGGTGATGGCGGTGGAGGGGTTCACCGGACGGGTCGTGACTCGATTCGACTTCGACCCGAAGACCCTCGGATTCGTGCTGGAGGCCAACGGCGGGCTGCATCTTCGAGTGTTCCCGAGCATCTACGTCAGCATGAACGAGTGGATGCTGTTCATGCCGGATGGGATGGTCTGGAGTGTTGAGGATGGACGGCTGCTCCATGAGCATGAGTCGTCGGACAAGGCGCCACTGTGAGGGGCAGCGATCTGGCCTGTTCGCGCGCCTGTCTGGAGACCGGGGGTAGACATGGATGAGACGCTGCGCGCCGCGCTGGACGATGCCTGTGGCGAGCTGGTCGGCAAGGTGGTGTGGACGGCCAGGAACGGGGTGGGCTGCCGGGTGCAGTTGGGCCTGGGTGAGTCCCATTACGACGGAACCGATGAGATCTCCCCGTACTTCTTGTGGCTCAGAGGGATCGGGTGGGAGCTGTCGAAGGATGGGGTCGTGCTGGCGACTGACGCCGATCGTCGAGACGTGATGGTTCGAGGAATCGAGCGACTCGTGGACGTTGCCATAACGCGCTTCGAGATGGACCTCCCCGGCGCCGGTTTCGTCCTCGGGGCCGAGAATGGCCTCAGGCTGGCCGTGCTCCCCGGCGATGACCCTGACCTCAATGAGTGGATCTGCTTCCTCCCCGGTGAACGGTACTTCGGGGCCGAGTGCGGTCAGCTTCGCCACCGCCTGGACAGCCCGGCGTGAAAGCGCCCTGCGCCTGAGCGATTGGAGGGCGCACGTTCGCTATCCCGTGATGCGCTCGGAAGCGATCAGCCGGTTGAGGTCATCGCCGCTGCGCTTGCCCTCGACCACCACGGAGGAGCCGCCGCCGAGGATCGGCGCGATTACGGCGTCGGCGAGGGTGTGCCAGGCATCTTGCGGGCGGACGAGGACGCGTCCGGCTTGTGGCGCGATGTCCAGCTGAGCGTGGGTGAGTGGGCGATCATCACCAGCCCAGGCGATCGCGTCGGGTTCGACGGGCATGATGATCGGCGCATCGGGACGGGCCAATGCTTCGCTGGTGAAGTCCAACACCCCGGACGGCAGGTCGCGGAGCCCCAGCCCCAGCGGGTGCAGCGAACAGGCGAAAGTCACCGCTCCTGGCACCGCAGCCGGCGACTCCGGCCCGATCACCGCGACGGTGCCAGGACCGTCCAGGACGTAGCTACCTCCGGCCTGCCAGGTGGCCAGCGGCCAGATCAGGCTCATCCAATGGCCGGGGTGCTCGCGGCTGACCAGGCCGGCCACGACGAGGTCGTCCAGGTCGAGATCGAGCAGCAGGTTGGCGGTCTTGTCGACCCAGTTGGTGAAGCTGCGCACGCTCAGCTCGGTGCGGGCGCCGTCGGCGCCGTACCAGGTCAGCAGCGGCGCGCTGCCGCGCGAACGGGCGGCGCGGTGGAGGGCGACGACGACGGGATTTGTCACGGGTGCATCCTAGGCATACCCCGGTTGCTGGAGTGGTGCCCTAGGCTCAAGACGTGCGTTACGTGGTGATCATGGCGGGGGGATCCGGCACCCGCTTGTGGCCGTTGTCCCGGCAGGGCATGCCCAAGCAGCTGTTGGACTTGGTGGACGGCAAGAGCCTGCTGCGGCTCGCCTTCGAACGCTCGCTGGCCTCGGTGCCCGCTGAGCAGATTCTGGTGGTCACCGGTGCGGCCTATGCCGACGCGGTGGCCGCCCAGCTTCCCGAGCTGCCAGCGTCCAACATCATGGGTGAGCCGGTTGGACGCGACTCCCTCAACGCCGTCGCCTGGCCGGCCGCCGTGCTGGCCGCCCGTGACCCGGAAGCGGTGATCGCCCAGGTCACCGCCGATCACTTGATCGAGCCGCTGGCCGAGTTCGCCGCCCGCCTGGAGACCGCCTTCGCCATCGCCGAGGCCGACCCGTCCGCACTGGTGACCCTCGGCGTGGTGCCGACCAGCCCGCACACCGGCTACGGCTATCTGCATCGCGGCGCGCCGCTGGAGGGTTTCGCCGACGCCTATGAAGTCGCCGAGTTCGCCGAGAAGCCCGCCCGAGAGGTGGCCGAGTCCTACCTGGCCTCGGGGGAGTACTGGTGGAACGCCGGCATGTTCGTCTGGCGTGCCGAGACCCTGCTCGAGCAGTTGCACCTGCTGCTTCCGCAGACTCATGCGGCGGTGCGCGAGCTGGCCGCCCAGCCCGATCGGTTGAACGAGATCTTCCCGACCTTGTTCAAGACCTCGGTCGACTATGCGGTGATGGAGCCGGTCTCGACCGGACAGGGCGACGCCCATGTGGTCGCGGTGGCGCTGGACATCACCTGGCGCGACATCGGCGGCTACGCCAGCCTGGCCGAGATTCTGGCCCAGGACGCCGACGGCAACGCCACCTCCGGCCGGACGGTGAACCTGGACGCCGGCGACAACATCGTGTTCAACGCCGATCCTGACGCCGTGGTGGCCCTGCTCGGCGTTCACGACCTGGTGGTCGTCCGGACGCCGACCGCGACCATGGTGGCGCACCTCGACGATGCGGAGCGGGTCAAGCAGTTGGTGGCCGCCGTGGCCGAGCAGGTCGGACCAGCGTTCGCGTGAGTTCGTCCGCTCTGGAGCGGGACGATAGCCTGAGATCACCCCAATCGAGGCGAGGCGAAGCATGATCGAAAACCTGAAGCGATTCCGCGAACCGCTGGCATGGCTGGCTATCGCGCTGGCGCTATTGGAGATCGGTCTGACCGCCTGGCGACTGGTGACCAACCTCGGCCAGGGTCCGGTGACCGAGGCCTTCCAGGACGTCGGCGGCAGCTGGTTGAACACCCCGCTCACCTTGGTGGTCGTGGTGATCGTGCTGAGCTGCTCGCTGGTGACTCCGGCATTGCGCCGGGCGCTGGTGCTGACCCGGGTGGCGGCCGGAGTGTTGGGCGCCGGCGTGCTGCTCACCTTCGCGAGTGTGCTGATGGGCATGTGGGCTTCGGCCGGTGTGGGGGTCGTCCTCGATCTGCTGGGCGGGCTGCTCGATGCGGCGTTCAAGGCGCTGGTGGCGGCCACCTTGTGGATCTTCCTTCGCGGGGTGCGGGCCGGCCGGATCGAGACCGCGCCGACGACCGCCCCGATGCCCCAGCTCAACACCGAGCCGGCGGGGGCTGCCGCGGCCGATCCTGAGCCGCACGCGACCACCTGGGCCCGGGACGAAGCCGCCGGCAGCGTCTGGTGGACGGCCAACGACGCCGCAGCCGGCGCTCCCGGCAAGGATCGGATGCCCGAAGTAGCGGACCCGGCACCGTCCGAGTGTCCGCAAACCGACCAGTAAGCAGCCTCGAAGAGGTAAATCCGCTCGCGACGCGCGATGTTAGCTCACCCGGGGTTGACTTCCGGGTAATGACAAGCGTGTAATTCAGTACATGGTTCGCAGTTGTCTGCGGACGGGTCGAGGAGAATCACATGCAGGAACTGTTCCTGATCGTGGAGCCTGAGGGCGAAGAGGGACTGCTTGGTTGGCAGTCTCGTTCGTTATGCGCTCAGACCGACCCTGAGGCGTTCTTCCCGGAGAAGGGCGGCTCTACCCGTGAGGCCAAGAAGGTCTGCCTGTCGTGCGAAGTTCGCTCCGAGTGCCTGGAATACGCCCTGGCCAAGGACGAGCGGTTCGGCATCTGGGGCGGACTGAGCGAGCGGGAGCGTCGGCGTCTGAAGAAGCGCGCAATCTGAGGGTTCGCGGCGTCACGGTAGGCTGGGACTCCGGTGTGGGGGTTCCGGGTCCGAAAGGTTGCGCGTGAGCGAAGGCGTTGACGAGTTCGGTCTCGATCCGTGGGGTTGGCTGCATGAGCTCGATGAAGCCCAAGACGCCGACCTGAGCGGTTTTCAGGTCACGGCGGTGATGGTTCCCGCAGACGGTGACCCGTCCCGATGCACCGCAGCCCTCAACGATCAAACCGTCGACGTCACGACGATCACCACCCAACTCAACGCCGAACAACCCGGCGACTGGCTGTGGATCGTCCCCGACGACACCGTGCCCGAGCCGGACGCCCTGGAGCGGCTGCTGCTTCGCGTCCTCGCCGACCGGGAGTCCTCGGTGGTCGGATGCCTGCTGATCGAGCCGCGCCGCCGCGGCGCCGGCAAGCTGGTCAGTGACTGGGCACAGACGATCTCCGGCAACGGCCGCATGCACCTGCTCACCGACCCCGGTGAGTTGTACCAAGGTCAGCTGTCCGCGATCCGTGCGCTCGGCGTCCCCGCAGCCGGCATGTTGGTGCGCGGCGATGTCTGGCGCTTCCTCGGCGGGTTCAACACCGACCTGCCGCGCAGCCACTGGGGCCTCGACTTCGGCTGGCGCGCCAATCTCACCGGCTATCGGGTGATGGCCGACCCCGAGGCCCAACTGACCAACTACGCCGCGTTCAGCGACCCCGCGATCGACCGGGCCGCGGGCCTGGCGCTGACCGTGGCCAACACCAAACGGATATGGCGCTGGGCGGCGGTGCTGCGGCTGACCGTGGCGACCCTGATGGTCGCGCTGGGATACCTGCTGGGCAAGGACCTCACCCGCGCCGGCGAAGAGTTCGGCGGTCTGTGGCAATGGATGCGCAACGGGCGGATGCGGCGCGACCTGAACCGCGAGCTGGCCTCGCTGCCGGTCAAACCGGGCACCGCGGCCACCACCCGGGCGTTGCGTCCGGCCCCCGGCTCGGCAATCCGGCGCGCCGCCTCCCTCACCGCCACCCGCTTCGGCGCCTGGCTGGAGACTTTCTCCGGACGGGGCGACGCGGCCAGCTTCGACGAGATGACCGGCGACGACTTCGCTGACGTGGGCGACAGCCGCCAGAGAGTGCCGCTAGCCGCCACCGTGGGGGCTGTGCTTGCACTCGGCGCGGTGCTGGCATCCCGAAACAGCTTCGAGGCCGGGCTGCTCTCGGCGGCGCAGCTGCTGCCCGCACCGGACACCTCAGCGGCGCTGATCGACTCCTACTTGCAGCCGGTGGCCGGCGGCGCCAGCACCGGGTCGCCTTGGGCGGCGATCGTGGGCATCGTGTCCCTGATCACCTTCGGGCACCCCGACTGGCTGGTGACGATCCTGGTGTGTCTGGCCGTCCCGCTGTCCTGGCTGCTGTCCTTCCGGATCTTCCGCGTGCTGGTCGCTGAGCGCTACCTGGCCGGGCTAGCCGCGTTCGCGTACGCCATGATCCCGGCCGTGATCGGCGGGTTGAACGTCGGCAGCCTGGGGGTGGCCACGCTCAGCGTTGTGCTCCCGGTGCTGGCCTACAGCGTGCGGCATTGGCTGGTTGTCACCGACTGGAGCTGGCGCGCTGCCGGGGCGGTCTCGTTCTGGCTGTTGCTTGTGGTCGCGCTGGTGCCCGGATTCTGGGTGATCGCGCTGGTCGGAGCCATCGTGCTCGGGCTGCGCGCCGGACGTCCGGCGATCTGGCTGCAGGTCGGCCTGGTCACCCTGGCACCACTGCTCACCCTGATCGGGCCGTGGGGCGGCCTCATGCTGCGCTACCCGGGTCGGCTGCTGACCGGGATCGAGCCGAGCCTGGCGCCGACTGATCCGGTGGCGCCGTGGTTGATCGTGCTCGGCCACCCGCTGGACGTCGGCGCACCGGCCTGGCTGGGGATCGGACTGTTCGCCGTGCTCTGGCTCGCCGCGCTCGCCGGGGCGTGGCGCCGTCCGGCTCAGGCCGTGCCCGGCCTGGCCTTGGCCGCCGCAGCGATGGTGATCGCAGTGGTGATCACCCGCGTCGTGGTGCAAGTGCCGCCGGGAACCTGGGCCCGTCCGCAAGGTCTGGAGTGGCTGGTGCTGGCTGCCGGTGGGCTGCTGCTGGCTGCGGCGCGCGGCCTGGAAGGCGTCACCGCCGAGCTCTCGGGCAAGAACCTGGGGTTGCGTCACCTCGGCCTCCTCGGCCTAGCCGTGGCCACCGCAGCGGCGCTGCTCACCAGCGTCGGCTGGTGGGTGTTGGCCGGCCAACTCGGCCTGACCCGCGGCCCGGCTGAGACCGTGCCCACTTTCGTCGCCGACGCGCAGGTCTCCGCCACCCCGGGCCGCACGTTGACCATGGCTGCCGGAGCCGACCAGGTCGGCTGGGCGCTGTCGGAGCACCACTTCTCCCGGCTGGGCGATTCCGAGCGTGGCCTGGCCTTCGGCGGCAATGCCGAGGCCAAAGCGTTGGCCGGATCGGTAGTGACCCGCTTGGTGGGGGAGAGCGCCGACGAGGCGATCGTGCCCGACCTGGTGCGGCTGGGAGTCTCCTATGTGACCCTGTCCGGCGGCGAGGCGTCCCAGCGGATCTCGATCAACAACACCCCCGGCCTGAGTCTGGGCACCGGCACCGACGCCCAGTTCGTCTGGCCGGTGCCGAACTCGGCGATCGCGGTGGTCGTCGACGGAACCAAGCGGACGATCACCGGCAACGGCGAACAGATCGCCGCCGGCGGACCCGACCGGGTGCTGCAGCTGGCGGCCCCGGCCGACTCCAGGTGGGTGGTCGAAGTCGACGGTCAGCGCCTGGAGTCGATCGCCGCTGAGGGCCCGGGCGTGGCCTATCAGCTGGGTGCCGCTGGTGGCACGCTGCGCTATCACTTGCAGAGCGAGGGCCCGTGGTGGGCCTGGCTGCAGCTGGCCGCCCTGGCCGCATTGGCTCTGTTGGCAGCGCCGTCGGTACGCCGCCGTCCGCCCACCCAGCCGCGGCGCATCGTCGGAGGTGAACTGTGAAGCCCTGGATCTACCCGGTCGGTCTGACCGCGGTCGTCGGTGCGGCAGTGCTGGCCACCAGCCTCAGCGGAGCCGTCGCGCTGCCTGCCGAACAGGTCCGTGAGTCGGCCACCCGCGTCTCGGTGGTGTGCCCGGCCTTCGGCTCGGCCGCCACCCGGATCCGGGTGGCCGCCCAGAGCGTCAACGAGAAGGTCCGCACGGCCAAGCTGTCGACCCCGCAGAAGACCACCGACACCGAGGGCCTGGCCGTGGTGGCCGACCCCGGCGAACCGGTGCGGGTGTCAGTGTCGGGATCTCAGCTGTTCGGCGCCACCACCTCGGCCAGCGCGGGTGAGGGCCCGGGGCGCGGACTGTCGTTGACCAGCTGTTTGGCCCCATCCGCGGAGTTCTGGTTCTCCGGTGTTGACGTGACCGATGCTGCACAGTCGGACTTGATCCTGGTGAATCTCGATTCCACCGACGCGGTGGTGGATCTGGTCGCTTACGGCGCGGGCGGACGTCTCTCCGCGCCGCGCGGCCTGACCGTGAAGGGCAATGCGTCCAGTTCGGTGGCCTTGGGGGCGATCTCCCGCCATCCCGATCCGATCACGATCAAGGTGTCCACCTCGCAGGGTCGGGTGGCGGCCTTCGTTCGGCAGATCACCTGGCAGGGCAACACCCCGTTGGCGGCCGAGTGGGTGCCGTCCGGGGTCGGGCCAGCCAGCGATCAGGTGTTGCCCGGCATTCCCGCCGGAAATGGCAAAAGGCTGCTGTTGGTCACCAACCCTGGTGAGCTGACCGCGGAAGTCGGTATCGACATTCTCGGCGCGTCCGGACGCAGTCAGTTGGCCGAGGCGGACCGCGTCCAAGTTCCGCCCGGGGTGACCTCGGTGGTGGATCTGGGTCCTGGTCTGGCTGGTCAGGCGGCAGCGGTGCAGCTCACGTCGAACCATCCGGTGGTGGCCGGCTTGGCCGCCGACAACGGCCTTGCTCCGGTGAAGTACGACACCGTGTTGGACGGTCCGGCGCCGCCGGTTCCCTCCGATGCGCTCTGGCCGGTTGCGTTGGGCAAGCAGAGTGTGGGCACGCTGCAGTTGGTGAACCCCACCGACGCCGATGTGGTGGTGAACGTGAGCCTGACTGCTGGACCGAAGGGAACCCCGCAGCTCACCCCGGTGACGGTGCCCGCCTCCTCGACCGCTCAGCTGCCCCTGCCCAAGGCGGACGCGGTGAGTATCCGCATCCAGACTGAATCAACCGCGGTGCGGGCAGCGGTGCTGGCGAATGGCTCGCTCAACACGGTGAAGGGGACCGCCGTGCTCGACCTGGTGGCCAACGAGAGTCGGGCGCATCGATCCCAGGTGATCTTCAACCCGCATCTGGGGTAGGGCGATCCCTAGTCGTCCTCGCCGGTCTCGCCGGTGGGGTCGAGTTCGCTCAGGGGGATCCCGGTAAGCGCCGACAACTGCTCCAACAGGGCGCGATGCACCAAACGACCGAGTTCGGCACTGGAGGTGGCCCGGTGCTCCAGCGGACGCCGGAACAGCACCACCGCGGCCGGACGTCCGGGCCCGGCAGCCGTGGCGATCGCCAACGGCACCTGATCCGACCACCAGCCGACGAGATTCGACGGTACTTCCTCAAAGCCGATGTCGACGCCGACGAAAGCGCGAGGACATTGGCGCTCGGCCCGTTGTACCGCCTCGCGCAGCAGATCGGCGAACAACTCCGCCCCACGCGGACGGCGCGGTACCCGCACCGGTGCGCCGGTCAGCGGATTGGGTGCGGCCAGCGGGCCGCGCAAGCCACGTCCGTGTCGGTCCCGTCTGCGCACCCCGCCAGCCTAACCCGGTTGCGGCGGTACTCCTGCGGTGAACCGGGCGACACCGGGCCGGACTACCGCGACCCAGGCTGCGGCGGCGGTAGCGTGGGCGGGTGATCAATCGGCGGTGTTCGCGGACGGCCTGCAGTCGTCCGGCGGTGGCGACATTGACTTTCGCCTACGCCGATTCCACCGCCGTTCTGGGGCCGCTGGCGTTGCGCGCCGAGCCGGGCACCTACGATCTGTGCGCCGAGCATTCCAGCCGCCTCAGCGTGCCGCGCGGGTGGGAGGTCGTTCGACTTCCCGGAGAGCTCAGCCCACGGGCGTCGGCCGACGACCTGATGTCGCTGGCCGATGCGGTGCGCAAGGCGGGGTTGGGAGATACCGATCCGCCGGCGGAACCGCAGGTGACCCGACGGCGTGGACACCTGGCCGTCCTTGCTGATCCCGATGATTCGGAAAGTTGGTCGCAGTGATTCGTCCGGAGATCTTCAAGGCCAATGACATCCGTGGGGTGTTCACTGGCCCCGAGGTCGAATGGGATCTCGACGGTGCGCGCGCGATCGGAGCCGCGTTCGCGGTGGCCTTCAACCTGGCCGACGCGGAGTTCGTGATGGGGCGCGACATGCGCACCGGTGGCCCCGAACTGGCCGCCGCCTTCGCCGAGGGAGCCGTCGGACAAGGCGCCAGCGCGATCGACATCGGTCTGGCGTCCACCGACGAGTTGTGGTTCGCCTCCGGGCATCTGGACATTCCGGGCGTGCAGTTCACCGCGTCCCACAACCCGGCCAAATACAACGGGGTGAAGTTCTGCCGGGCTGCGGCCGCGCCGATCACTCCCGAACAGATGGCTCGGATCACCGAGCTCAGCTTTGTGGCGCTGCCACCAGTGGCCCGGGTCGGGTCGCGCCGGGAACTGGACCTGCTCGGCGCCTACGCCGATCGCCTGCACTCGTTGGTCGACACCACGGGGATGCGGCGGCTGAAGGTCGTCGTGGACGCCGGCAACGGCATGGCCGGGCACACCACGCCGGCGGTGTTGGCCCCGCTGAACGTCGAGTTGATCGAACTGTTCACCGACCTGGACGGCAGCTTCCCGAACCATCCGCCGAACCCGCTGGAGCCGGCGAACCTGGTCGATGCCCAGCGCGCCGTCCGCGAGCACGGCGCCGACATCGCCCTGGTCTTCGACGGTGACGCCGATCGGTGTTTCATCATCGACGAGCGTGGTGAGGTGGTCAGCCCGTCCTCGATCACCGCGCTGATCGCGCGAGCCGAACTCGCCCGCGAACCGGGCGGCACGATCGTGGTCAACTCCATCACCTCCCGCGCGGTCGCCGAAGTGGTCACCGCTGCCGGCGGGCAGGTCGCGGTGAGTACGGTCGGCCACACCAAGATGAAGGCGCTGATGGCTCAGACCAATGCGATCTTCGGCGGCGAACACTCGGCTCACTACTACTTCCGCGACTTCTGGCGGGCCGACACCGGCATGCTTGCCGCGCTGCATGTGCTGGCGATGCTGGGACGTGCGGGGTCAGTATCCGCCCTGGTGAGTGAGCTACCGACTTATGCCGCCTCCGGTGAGATCAACACCAGTGTTTCGGACCCGCGAGGGACAATGGAACAGGTCGCCGATGCCCTCGGTGGCCGAGGTGAGGTGTCGTGGAGCGACGGCCTGCTGATCAATGCCGAAGACTGGTGGGTCAGCGTCCGGGAGTCCAACACCGAGCCTCTGTTACGGCTCAATGTTGAGGCGAAGGATGAGGCCACTGTCGCCGCATTGCGCGACGCCGCACTGGCCATCATCCGGAAGGAACGAGGATGAACGAGGTGCCCGCAGACCTCCTGGAGTTACTGGTCTGCCCGTCCTGCCACACCAAGCTGGCATGGGCTTATGAGTCGGCCGAGCTGGCCTGTGACGGCTGCAGTCTGGCCTATCCGGTGCGCCAGGGCATTCCGATACTGCTCGTCGACCAGGCTCGCCGGGGCTGAGTGTGGAATTCGAGGACGCACGACTTGAGGACGCAGCCGGCCTGGCTGCTGCTGACTATCTGCTGAGACCGCTCGCCGAATCCGGTGCGCGCGTGCGTCGCGAGGCCATGCTGGCCGAAGGCCCGCTGGCTGCCATCCGGCCCGAGGAACAGATCAGGGCACTGATCACCTTCGGACCAGAGGCTCGCCTGCTGCGTGCTGTTCTCGAACCGACCTGCCCGGTGCCCCTGGTGGCTTGGCCGCGGCTCGGACTGCCCGGCTGGGTGGGGCCGCTGGATGTGGTGGTGGTGCTCGGCGGTGGTGACAAGGCCACCTTGGCGGGCGCCTTCGAAGCCGTCCGGCGGGGCTGTCGACTGTTGGTGGCTGCCCCGGAGGATTCGGTGCTGGCCCGCCAAGCAGGCTCCTCGGCGACCACGCTGTTGCCCACGGCGACCGGTGATCCGCTGGCCGCGGCGATCGTCGCCTTGGCGGGGCTGCAGCGTTTGGGGCTGGGGCCGGACATCTACATCGACCAAGTGGCCGATGCGATGGATCTCGTGGCCACCGAATCGGCAGCGACGGTCGACATCGCCCAGAACCCGGCCAAGGCGATGGCCCTGGAACTCGCCGACGCCGCTCCGATGGTGTGGGGCGGGTCCATCCTGGCCGCGCGAGCGAGTCGGCGGATCGCCGAGGCGCTGCGTTCGGCCACCGGACGAGTGGTGCTGTCGGCCGACGCCGGCGCGCTGGAGCCGTTGCTGGCCGCGACGGTGCCGCGAGACCCCTTCGCCGATCCGTTCGAGGAAGGGCCGATCACCCGACGTCCCGGCCTGGTGATGATCGACGACGGACGCGACGACGAGCAGGCCGCCGAAGAGCGGCAGCGGTTGCGCGCACTGGCCTTCACCCAGGAGGTGATGGTCTCCAGCTTGAGTCACACCGAGGGCGACCCGGTGCAGCGCTACGCCAGCGTCCTGCTGAAGGGACTGTTCGCCGCGGCCTACCTGAAGATCGGGCTGGGTCGGGCCTAGCGAGACGAATGTGGCGGATTCCGCCCGTTCTGGCAGGATCATTGGCCATGAGCAGCCACGGGGGAACCAAGGCGGTTATTGCCGCACTCAGCGCCAATCTTTTCATCGCCGCGACCAAGTTCGGTGCCTGGGCCTTGACCGGGGCATCGTCGATGCTGGCCGAGGGGGTGCACTCGGTCGCCGACTCCGCCAATCAGGTGTTGCTGCTGCGCGGCGGGGCCACAGCGAAGAAGGAGGCCACCGCCGAGCATCCCTTCGGGTATGGCCGCGCGCGCTACATCAGCGCCTTCCTGGTCTCGGTGATCCTGTTCAGCTTGGGCGGCCTGTTCGCCCTGTACGAGGCCTTCCACAAGTTCGAGGAACTGCACGCCGGACACGGCGACGACCTGCTGAACGGTCCATGGTGGTGGGTGCCGCTGGCCGTCCTGGGGGCAGCGATCATCGCCGAGAGCTTCAGCCTGCGGACCGCGATCGCCGAATCGACGCCGAGCAAGGGCACCCAGTCGTGGGTGCGGTTCATCAGAACCGCCAAGTCGCCAGAGTTGCCGGTGGTCCTGTTGGAGGATCTCGCTGCGCTGCTCGGCCTGGCGTTCGCCCTCGGTGGTGTCGGCCTGACGCTGCTGACCCACAATGCGATCTGGGACGTCGTGGGCACTGCGCTGATCGGGCTGCTGCTGATCGCAGTAGCGGTCGTGCTGGCGGTCGAGACGCGCAGCCTGCTGCTGGGGGAGGCGGCCTCGGAGGAGGCTGTGGCCAAGATCACCGCGGCCCTGGCCGGGGCTGAGGGCGTACAGCGAGTGATTCACCTCAAGACGCTTCACCTGGGTCCGGAGGAGATTCTGGTGGCGGCCAAGATCGCCGTGGAGCCGACCGAGTCGGCCGTCCGGGTGGCCGAGATCATCGACAGCGCCGAGCTGACAATCCGTGCGGCCGAGCCGTGGGTGACCGCGCTGTACTTGGAGCCCGACATCGATCGCTCGGTCGAGGTTCGTACCCCGGACGTAGCCGGGTCCAAGTAGCGGCCTGGCTCGGAGGGCGGAGACTCCGCACGAAGTCGGGATATCACCGGCTTGGCATGGCGCGACGCGTGAAGGTCCACAGTTAGTCGGGTTATGAGCCCGTCTGAGGGCCGCATAACCCGACCTTCTGCGGACTCTCCTGGCATTGGCGCCTTCACCGGCGTCATAACCTGCCTTTCGGGCCACGCAGATGCCGTCGGCCCAGACAAGCGGGCTGCCGCCGTCCTGGCATGCTTCAGCAATTGCGCACCAGCACCGACCGGAGTCGGCGTCACGTCCTACGCTGAGCGGCTGTGAGCGATTCGTTGCAGATCAGCCTGCCGTTGGAGCCGCGCGGCCCGGCTGGCGCCTTCATCCTGACCGACACGCAGGTGGCCGCCCTCGGTGGCGGGGCCAAGACCTTTCCGGTCACCGTGGCAGTCAACGACGTCGTGTTGCGACTGCGGCTGGCCCGAATGGGCGGGGAGAACCTGATCGGGCTGAACAAGGCCGCCCGCGCTCAAGCAGGCGTGGAGCTGGGGGAGACCGTGGCCATCACCATCTGTGCTGATACCGAATTGCGCACCGTCGAGGTCCCCGACGACCTCGCAGCGGCGCTGGCTGCGCAGCCGGACGCGGCGGCCGCTTTCGAGAGGCTGGCCTACTCCCATCGCAAGGAGTTCGTCCGCTGGATCAGCGAAGCCAAGCGTGAACAGACCCGCGCCGATCGAGTGGCCAAGGCCGTCGAGATGGTGCGCGCCGGGCATGCTCGCTGATCGCTTCGAGCGTCCCGATTCTGACCTGACTCCACCAGAGGTGGGGTCAGTGCCGGCCTGACACGTTTAGGCGGTTACCGTCCGAAGATGTGGGTGAGGACCGTGCTGCCGGCCCCACCAACGCTTTGCAGAAGTCCGAGTTTCGGATCCGGTAGCTGATTCGCCCCGGCCGCGCCGGTGAGCTGTTGGACGATCTCGCAGGTCTGGTAGATCGCCGACGCGCCGATGGGGTGTCCGCGCCCCTTCAGCCCGCCCATCGTGGAGATGGGGACCGAGCCGCCATGCGTGATCTCACCCTCGGCGGCCAGCCGCCAGCCCTGGCCCTGCTCGGCATAGCCGACCGCTTCCAGGATGAGCGCGGCCATGATCGAAAAGGCGTCGTGCACCTCGAACAGGTCGACGTCGTTGCGGTGGATGTTTGCCCGCTTGAATGCCTCGCGAGCTGAGCGCGCCGAGGCCTCCAGCCGCAGCGGATCGGGACGATCGGCGATGCGGAATCGGTCGGTGACCACGCTGGCAGCCAGCATCTTGATCGGCTGGTGGTGGAAGGCCCGCGCCTGCTTGGTGCGGGTGAGGACCACCGCCGCAGCGCCGTCACAGATCGGCGCGGCATCGAAGCGGCGCAGCGGAGCCGAGACCACCGGGGCGGCATCGATGGCCTGCTTGGTCACCACTCGGTCGTGGAACAGGGCATTCGGATTGCCGTTGGCGTTGGCGTGGGCGTTCAGCGCGAAGCCGTCGAAGGCGTCGATCGACAGGCCGTATCGCTCCAGGTAGAGCCGCATCAACATCGCGTTCTGGCTCAGCAGGGTGGCCCCGGTCGGTACTTCGGTCTCGGCGTCGAGCGCTTTGGCCAATGCCGAGATCACATGCTCGCGGTCGGTGCTCATCTTCTCCACACCCAGCGCGATCGCCACTTCGGCCTGGCCGGACGCGACCGCCAGGTAGGCCATCCGCAGGGCGGCGGCCCCGGTCGCGGTGGCGGCCCGCACTTGGAGGGCTTCGGCCCAGCGCAGCCCGGCCTCGTCGGCGATCAGGCTGGCCAGGTGCTTTTGGCCCTGCAACTCGTCGGCGAGCATGTTGCCGACGAAGATCGCATCGGCGTGGTCGATGCCGGCGTCGTCCATGGCTGCGTGGACGGCCGCGGCGCCCAGCTGGCGCAGGCTCAACGGGCTCGCCGCAACCACCGGCACCTGACCGATACCGACGATGCTGACCTCAGCGCCAAATCTGTCCACGCGACCTCCCCTGTTGCGCCGATGGTATTGCACGGGCCCTCGCCGCTGGAGTGCGCGCTGCCCGTTGTGGGCGTCGAAATCGGCGTTGACAGGGGTGACCGCGTACAGTTCTGGGGTGGATTATCGCGTTGCAGACCTGACGTTGGCCGCCGCCGGACGAGAGCAGATCCGGCTGGCAGAGCACGAAATGCCCGGCCTGATGGCCTTGCGGAAGCGCTTCGGTGACAGCCAGCCGCTGGCCGGAGCACGGATCGCCGGTTCTTTGCACATGACCGTGCAGACCGCCGTGCTGATCGAGACCCTGGTCGCGCTGGGCGCGCGGGTGCGCTGGGCGTCGTGCAACATCTTCTCCACCCAGGACGAAGCCGCTGCGGCCATCGTGGTCGGCCCGAACGGGACCCCCGAAGACCTCCAGGGGGTGCCGGTGTTCGCCTGGAAGGGCGAGACCCTGGCCGACTACTGGTGGTGCACCGAGCAGATCCTCGACTGGGGCGACGAGCTGCCCAACCTGATCCTGGACGACGGCGGCGACGCGACTTTGCTGGTGCATTCCGGGGTGGAGTTCACCAAGGCCGGGGCGGTGCCCGAAGCCGGCCCGGACGATTCGGCCGAGTGGGCGGTGGTGCTGGACACGCTGCGGGCCTCGAAGCTGCACTGGCCGACGCTGGCCACGGCGATCTTCGGCGTGACCGAGGAGACCACCACCGGCGTCCATCGGCTCTACGAGATGGCCAAGAACCGCACCCTGCTGTTCCCGGCGATCAACGTCAACGACTCGGTCACCAAGTCCAAGTTCGACAATCGCTACGGCATCCGCCACTCGCTGATCGACGGCATCAACCGGGGCACCGACGTGCTGATCGGCGGCAAGACCGCCGTTGTGTGTGGCTACGGCGACGTGGGCAAGGGGTGCGCGGCGTCCCTGGCCGGCCAGGGTGCGCGGGTGATCGTCACCGAGGTCGACCCGATCTGCGCTCTGCAGGCTGCGATGGACGGCTACCAGGTGGCCACCTTGGACGATGTGGTGGCCAGCGCGGACATCTTCATCACCGCGACGGGCTGCCTGAAGGTGATCACTGCCGAGCAGATGGGCCGGATGAAGAACCTGGCCATCGTGGGCAACATCGGTCACTTCGACAACGAGATCGACATGGCCGGGCTGGAGAAGCTGGACGGCATCACCAAGACCACCGTCAAGCCACAGGTGGACCGCTGGACCTTCGCCGACGGTCATTCGATCATCGTGCTCAGCGAAGGTCGTCTGCTGAACCTCGGCAATGCCACCGGCCACCCGAGCTTCGTGATGAGCACCTCGTTCGCCAACCAGGTGCTGGCGCAGATCGAGCTGTTCACTCGCACCGAGCACTACCCGATCGGCGTCTACACCCTCAGCAAGGAGCTGGACGAGTACGTCGCTCGCCTCCACCTGGACGCTCTCGGTGTCCGGCTGTCGGAGCTGACCACCGAACAGGCCGACTACCTCGGCGTGTCAGTGAAGGGCCCGTTCAAGGCCGAGCACTACCGCTACTGAGCTCACCCCGCTGGTTGAGCAGCGCGCGGAGAAGCCGGGCTCCGCTGGTTCAAGGGTCCGCCGACAACGGCTGGCGCGCCTCAGCCGCGGGCGATTTCGAAGCGCTCGAGCTTCGCCTTGCCTTCCTTCAGCGACTTCCAGGTGCCGGAGAACGTGAGGACGGCCAGGCCGCAGGTGGGGAACTTCTTGGCCACCTTCTCGGTGAGGTCATTGGGCTTTGCCAGTAGCAGGATCAGGTCTGAGACGCCGGGCTGGTGACCCACCAGCAATACGGTGTTGTCCGACTCGCCGAGCTTCCCCAGCTGCTTCAGCAGAGCCTCTTCGTTGCCCTGGTAGATGGCCTTGATGGCGCGGACATCCTCACACTCGGCACCGCCGGACTCCGCACCTTCCCAGGTTTCCTGCACCCGGACGGCCGTGGAGGCCAGCACCACGTCGAGGTCGTACTCGGCGAGAATCTCACCGGCGGCGACGGCATCGCGCTCACCGCGCTCGGACAGTCCACGCAGCTGATCGGCGTCCGTGGTCTGCCAACTCGATTTGGCGTGACGCAGCACGATGAGGGTCTTCTTAGCCATGGGCACATCCTAAGTGGATCGAGGCCGAGCCGGTGACGAACGGACGTCCTCACTCATCGCCTGGACGCATCGTCTCCCAGATCTCTTTGCATTCAGGGCAGACCGGGAACCGATCAGGGTTGCGCGACGGCACCCACACCTTGCCGCACAGGGCGATCACCGGGGTACCCATCACCATGGCCTCGGTCAGCTTGGCCTTCGGCACATAGTGCGAGAACCGTTCGTGATCGCCTTCCTCGGGACGCAGGTCGAGGCGTTCCTCAGTGCGTTCCTTCACAATGGTGACCCGCTGCGGGCTCTCCGTCGTCATCAGCGTCTTCCCTTGAGTTGACCGTGTAGAACTCCAAAGCTACCAATGGCGGCAGCTTCCACGTAGAGCAACTGTGACACCTGCTGCTCCACTCAGATCTTCGAATCAGCAACGAAGCTGATCGCCCCGAACTCAGCCCTTACGCGCCTTGGCCAGGCCGATGAAGATGCTGTAGCTGCCGAGGGCGGCGAAGATCAGGTACATCGCTACCGCGGCGCCGTTGGATGTCCACACCTCAGGGGCGGTGATGTAGGAGATCACGGCCTCGGTCTGGCGTGCGGTGTCGTTCGGGAACACCTTTCGGGCCACCAGCACCGCGTCGGAGGCGATGGCGGCGACCAGCGACACCACGACGCCGACCAGGATCAGCAGCAGCAGGCCGATCGCGCCCTTGCGCGGCGTCCGTCCGGCGCCCTTCCCGTACAGCCAGACGCAGGCGTAGGCCATGACGGCACCGGTGAGGGCAGCGACGAAGCCCATCTGCCACAAGAAGACGGCCAGCACGATCCCGGCGATCACGCCGGCGAAAGCGAACAGCATGCCGCGGCCGACCTTCTCCTCGGTGTTGTCCTCCGGCTGAGTCCACTCGGTGACCGGGGTGGTCGGCGGGGCGTTCCATGGCTCGGCGGCGGCTGGCGGGGCGGACGGGGCAGCAGCGGACGGTGCTTGATAGGTGCCGGATGTCGGGTAGCCGGTTGGGGCCGGAGCGCTGGCGGGGGCCTGGTAAGCGGGAGCGCTGGCGGGGGCTTGGTAGGCCGGAGCACCGGCAGGTGCCTGGTAGCCAGGGGCCGGGTAGGCGGTCGGGGCGCTGGCGGGGGGTTGGTACGCGGTCGGGGCAGTGCTGGGTGGTGCGGCCGGGGCAGTCGCGGGCGGGACGTAGCCGGTCACTGGCGCGGTCTGCGGGGGCGCGAAGGAAGGCATTCCGGGGGTCGGTGCCGGGGCTGCGGCAGGCGGGAGATAGCTTGGCGGGGCGGGGGTGGGTGGCACATCGGCCGTGGACTCGGGGTGCTGCTCAGCCATGATTGCTCCGCTCGTTCGTGAGAAACTACCGGGATCCTAGTGGCAGCCGGAGGTGGCATGACCGGAGCGGAGATGGGTGTCTCCCCCCAGCGTCGCGCCTTGGTCGTCGGGCTGCTGCTGAGCGTGGCGGCGATCGCTTTCGAGGCGATCGCGGTGGTCACCGCGATGCCGGCCGCGGCCGACGATCTGGGCAACCTCGACCTGTACGCGTGGGCGTTCACCGCGATGGTGATCGGGCAGTTGTTCGCCATCGTCGCGGCCGGACGCGCGAGCGACCGCTTCGGCCCGCGGGCCCCGCTGGTGGTCGGCTTCATCGTGTTCGCGTTCGGCCTGGTGCTGGCCGGGGCCGCGCCGAGCATGGCGGTGTTGGTGCTGGGGCGATTCGTCCAAGGCCTCGGCGGCGGGACGATGAACCTGGCGGTGATGGTGGTGGTCGCACGGCTGTTCGCCGGGCACGCACGGGCCGTCTTGATGACCTGGATGTCGGTGGCCTGGATGCTGCCGGCCTTCGTCGGCCCCGTGGTGGCCGCCTGGCTGGCGACCACCTTCAGTTGGCACTGGGTGTTCTTCTCGGTGCTACCGCTGATGGCCCTCGGCGGTGGCCTGATTCTGGGGCCGCTGCTGCGCGCCGAACTGGCTCCGGTTCCCCGCGAAGCCGACCGGACCCACGGAGATGTGCGTGTCCTGGCCTCGGGGTTGCTCGTGGCGGTGGGGGCGGCGCTGCTGCAACTGGCCGGTCAACAGCCGGGGATCGTGTGGGTGGCCGTGGTCGGGCTGGGGGCGCTGGTCGTCGGGCTGCCCGTGCTGCTGCCGGCCGGCTACCGTCCTGGCGGCTCCGGGCTGGCCGCCACCGTGAACGTACGGGCCCTGGTCACCGGCGCCTTCTTCGGTGCCGAGACCTTCTTGACCTTGATGCTGGTGCGGGCCGAGCACCTGGACCTGCGTGATGCCGGGTTGGTGCTGACCATCGGCTCGATCGGCTGGACGGCCGGTTCGTGGCTGCAATCGCGCCGGTGGCTGCAGCTGCGCCGAGACCGGATCATCACCGTCGGTGCCGCGGCCACCGCGCTCGGGCTGGCCGCGGTCGCGCTGGCTGCCTGGCTGCCAGGGCAGCTGCTGTGGGCGGTCATGGTGGGCTGGGTGATCGGCGGCTTCGGTATGGGTCTGCAGGTGGCCAGCACGTCCTTGGTGGTGATGGAACTCTCGCCGCCGTCCGACCTGGGCCACAACACGTCCGCCCTCCAAGTGGGGGAGGCCTTGGGTAGCTCGGTCGTGGCCGGACTGGCCGGGACCATCTTCGTGTTGTTGAACGCCGACCAGAACCGGGCTTTCGGCACGCTGTTCGTGGCGATGGTGGCGGTGGCGGTGATCGGCTTGGTGTTCTCCCTGCGGATCGGTGTGGTGCGAAACCATTCGGTTGATAACATCTCGACATCGAGATAAATGGGGGTGACATGGACGAGGTGGATCAGATCCTCGCGTCCTGGGCCACGGAGCTTCCCGACTTGGATGCCTCGCCATTGGCGAGCCTGTCGCGGATCAGCCGGCTGGCCCGCCATCTCGATCGAGCCCGCAGCGAAGCGTTCGCCGCCGCCGAGTTGGAGCCGTGGGAGTTCGACGTGCTGGCCGCTCTGCGCCGCCACGGGGCACCGTACGAGTTGTCGCCGGGCGAGCTGATCCACGAAACCCTGTCCACCTCCGGCACCATGACCAACCGAGTCAACCGTCTGGCCGAGCGCGGCCTGGTGGTGCGCAAACCCAACGCCGCCGATCGGCGCGGCGTGCTGGTACGCCTGACTACCGACGGCCGTCATCGGGTCCAGGTCGCGATGACCGCGCTGCTGAGCTTCGAAAGAGAGGTTCTGGAGCCGATCACCCCCGCCCAGCGCGAAGAGTTGGCCGACCTGCTGCGCACTTTGCTGGCACCGTTCGAACGAGCCTGACCGCGCCGATATCGTTGGTCTCGGATCAACCTCGACCACGAAAGCCCCCTCATGGCCCTGTCCAACCCGCACCTCGCCGAACTCGCCGAGGCATTCGGCATCGCCACCGAATTCTGGGATTGGAAGGGTCGCCTCACCGAGATCACCGATGACACCGTGATCGCCGTCCTCGCCGGCATGGACGTCGACGCGCACGACCCCGAAGCCGCCGCGGCCGCCCTGGCGGTGGTGCACGACCGTCTCTGGATGCGGGTGTTGCCGCCGTGTGTGGTCACCGAGCAAGGAGCCAGCCACCGGGTCCTGGTGCACGTGCCCCATGGTGATTGGGTGCGGCTGTCGGTGCGGTTGGAGGACGGCACCCATCGTGACGTGCCCCAAGCAGAGCATTGGGCGGAGCCGCGCAGCATCAACGACCAGTTGATCGGCGAGGCGGCCTTCGACCTGCCCACCGACCTGCCGCTGGGCTACCACCGGCTCCAGGCGACCACCGAGGCCGGCCAGACCGAGTCGACGCTGGTGATCACCCCACCTTTCCTGGGGTTCCCGGCGTCCATGGGCGACAAGCGCACCTGGGGGTATGCGGTTCAGCTCTACAGCCTGACCTCGGCCGAGTCCTGGGGCCTGGGCGACTTCTCCGATCTGTCCGACCTGGCGATCTGGTCGGCCACTCAGCAGTACGCCGGCTACGTGCTGGTCAACCCGCTGCACGCCGCCGAACCCACCCCGCCGCTGGAAGCCTCGCCGTATCTGCCGACGTCGCGGCGGTTCGTGAACCCGATCTATCTGCGTCCCGAGGCCGTCCCGGAGTATGCCGAGCTGGACGAGGACGCCCGCGGCCTGATCTGGGAGCTCAAGGTGAAGCTGGTCACCGAGCTGGCCGGCGCCGACTTGATCGACCGTGAGCCGATCTGGAACACCAAGCTGGCCGCACTGCGAGTCATCTTCGATGCCGGGATGCGGCCGGCCCGGCGGATGGCCTTCAACGACTTCCTGCGCCGGGAGGGCCGCGGGCTGACCCAGTTCGCCACCTGGAGCGCGCTGGTCGGCGTCCACGGCCAGGACTTCCGCACCTGGCCCAGTGAGCTGCAGCGTCCGTCCTCGCCGGAGGTGGCGGCCTTCGCCGAAGCGCATCGAACTGACATCGTCTTCTACGCCTGGCTGCAGTTCCAGGCCACCGACCAGCTGCGTTCGGCCCAGTCCGCGGCCCGCGATGCCGGCATGAAGGTCGGCATGATGAACGACCTGGCGGTCGGGGTGAGCGCGCGCAGCGCGGAAGCCTGGACCTACGGCAACCTCTTCGCCGACGGCGTCAGCGTGGGCGCGCCGCCGGACCACTTCAACCAGACCGGTCAGGACTGGGGACAGGCGCCGTGGCGTCCGGACCGGCTGGACGAACTGAGCTACGCCCCCTTCCGGCACATGGTCGCCGGTGTGCTGCGCCACTCCGGTGGCCTGCGCGTTGACCACATCATGGGCCTGTTCCGCCTGTGGTGGGTGCCGGCCGGCAAGCCCGCCAGCCAAGGCACCTACGTCCGCTACAACCACGAGGCGATGGTCGGCATCCTCGCGCTGGAAGCCCATCGCGCTGGGGCGCTGGTGGTCGGGGAGGACCTCGGCGTGGTCGAGCCGTGGGTGCGTGACTACCTGCGCCGGCGCGGCATCCTGGGCACCTCGATCGAATGGTTCGAGCGCGACGACGCCGGCCGGCCGCTGCCGCCGCAGGATTGGCGCGAGTACTGCCTGGCGTCGGTGACCACCCACGACCTGCCGCCGACCGCCGGCTACCTGGCCGGCGAGCACGTCCGGTTGCAGCACTCCCTGGGCCTGCTCACCGAGTCGCTGGACGTCGAACTCGACCAGGCGCGCTCCGAGCGCGAAGCGGTGATCACCGGGCTGGTCGAACGGGGCCTGCTGGATGCCGCCGATGTCGAGGACACCGAACAGATCGTGCTGGCCATGCACCGCTTCCTGGTGGCCACCCCGTCGCGCGTGCTGTGCGCGGCGCTCACCGACGCGGTGGGGGACCGGCGCACCCAGAACCAGCCGGGCACCTCGACCGAGTACCCCAACTGGCGAGTGCCGCTCAGCGGGCCGGACGGACGTCCGCTGGCGCTGGAGGATCTCTACGTCGACGAGCGGGCGTTCCGCTTGGCCACCGTGATGAACGACTTCGCCGCCCCGCTGCGTCCGCCGAGTCCGGCGACCGAACTCATCGACTGACCCTTCCCGCCGCCGGCAGTGGTTTCGACAAGCTCAACCAGCGGTGGTTGGCCTTCCTGTCGCTGTTAGTGGTTTCGACAAGCTCAACCAGCGGCGACCCAACCTGTCGCTGGTAGTGGTTTCGACGAGCTCAACCAGCGGCGACCCAACCTGTCGCTGGTAGTGGTTTCGACGAGCTCAACCAGCGGTGACCCAACCTGTCGCTGGTTGAGCAGCGGCGCAGCCGCGTGTCGAAACCTCGTCGCTAGCGGACGACCTTCACCCCAGCGGCCTTCAACTCAGCGAAGGTCTCCGGCAGTTTCTCGGGTGCGACGGCGGCCGTGAGTGGCAGCAGTACGCGAGTGGTCAGGCCGGCCAAGGCAGCGTCCAGGGCGGTGGCTTTGACGCAGTAGTCGGTGGCGATGCCGACGATGTCGACGGCGGTCACTTCGTGGTCGGCCAGCCATTCGTCCAGGCCCTCGCCGTCGCAGGCGCCTTCGAAGCCGGAGTAGGCCGCGGCGTAGTCGCCCTTGTCGAAGACCGCTTCGAACTGCTCGACCCGCAGCGGGGTGTGCAACTCGGCGCCGGTGCTGCCGGCTACGCAATGCGTCGGCCAGGAGTCGACGAAGTCGGGTTGGGCGGCGAAGTGCTCACCCGGGTCGACGTGGTGATCGCGGGTGGCGACCACGTGGTCGTAGCGGTGGGAGCCGGCCAGCAGCGCGGCGATGTCGGCGGCAACCTTGGCTCCGCCGACCACGGCCAGCGAGCCGCCTTCACAGAAGTCGTTCTGTACATCAACCACGATCAGGGCAACCGCCATGCTCAGGCCTTCCTCGCGTACGGGTTGGTCGTCGGATCGCCGTCATCGTCCAGCATGATCGTGGGGATGGCCGGCTCGCCCTTGCTCATCTTCAACGCCGACTGCGGCAGTTCGGCGCGGGCGCGGGCATGCCGCTCGCGGGCGTCCTCCAGCGACTCGCGGGCGACCGCCTTGCCCTTGCGCATCAACTCGACCAGGAGCGGACGGTCATTGCCATCGTTTTCCGGCGGGGCTCCGATGCCGATCACTTCGGCCTCGGCCCGGCCTCGGGCGTCCAGGCGGCGCAGGGCGAACTTGCGTCCGCCGACGCTGGACTTGTTGGCGCTCTTCTTGGCCACCGGCACCAGTTCGGCCTTCTTGCCCTCGGAATCGGCACGCGCGACCAGCTTGTAGACGAAGCCGCAGGTGGGCGCGCCCGACCCGGTCACCAACGACGTGCCCACGCCGTAGCCGTCCACCGGGGCGCTGCGCAGTGCGGCGATCTGGTACTCGTCCAGGTCGGAGGTGACGATGATCCGGGTGGAGGTGGCGCCCAGCGAGTCGAGTAGCTTGCGGACGTCGGCGGCTTGCTCAGCCAGGTCACCGGAGTCGAGCCGGATCGCGCCCAACTTGCCCTTGGTCAGCCGGACGCCGGTGCGCACTGCTTCTTCGATGTCGTAGGTGTCGACCAGCAGCGTGGTCGACTTGCCCAGCGTCTTCAGTTGCGCCTTGAACGCCTCCTCCTCACTGTCGTGCAACAAGGTGAAGGAGTGTGCGGCGGTGCCGGCGGTGGGCACGGCGTAGGTCCGTCCGGCTTCGAGGTTCGAGGTCGCGGTGAAGCCGGCGATGTACGCGGCCCGGGCGGCGGCCACGGCAGCGTGCTCGTTGGCTCGCCGCGAGCCCATTTCGATGCACGGTCGATCCTTGGCCATCGCGGTCATCCGGGAGGCGGCCGAAGCCACCGCAGAGTCGTAGTTGTAGATGCTCAGCAGCAGGGTCTCCAACATCGCGGCTTCGGCGAAGGTGCCCTCCACGATCAGCAGCGGTGAGCCAGGGAAGTAGACCTCACCCTCGGGGTAGCCCCAGACATTGCCCTTGAACTTGTAGTGGCTGAGCCACTCGGCCAGGTCGGTGTCGATGACGTTCTCTTCCAACAGGAAGTTCAGTGCCGATTCGTCGAATCGGAAGGCCTTGATCGCTTCGATCGCTCGGCCCACGCCGGCCACGACGCCGTAGCGGCGGCCTTCGGGCAGGCGGCGGGCGAACAGCTCGAACACGCTGCGCCGCATCGCGGTCTGGGATCGGAGCGCCGCCCTGATCATGGTGAGCTCGTAATGATCGGTCAGCAGGGCAGTGCTCGGGGTGGTCCCGGCCGGCGCCATCAGGACAGTCATGGGGTCAGCCTAACCACGCGTGTCAGAATAGGTCGGTGTCCACACCCGATCAGCCCGCCGATCCGTCCGGCGGTACCGCGACGATGTCGCGTCCGGCTGAAGCGGGGCTGGTCAACTGGGTGACCCTGGTCTGGGACGACCCGGTGAACCTGATGAGCTACGTGACCCACGTCTTCTCCACCTACTTCGGCTATTCGGTAGAACGCGCCACCGAGTTGATGCTGCAGGTGCACAACCAGGGCAAAGCGGTGGTCTCGACCGGCACTCGGGAACAGATGGAGATCGACGTGGACGCGATGCACAGCTACGGCCTGTGGGCCACGATGGAGCCCGGCTGATGCGCGGCTTCAAGCGGGCCGGTTCGATGATCACCGTCCGGATGAGTGACTACGAGACCGCCCTGCTGGAGTCGTTGGTTGATCAGCTGCTGGGCCTGCTGGAGGCCGAGGGGGAGTTGGACTCCGGCGGGAGCGACCCGTTCGAACGCTGGCAGGCCGAGCTGGCCGAGGACGACCCGTTGGACCGCAGCGACCCGGTGATCACTCGGCTGTTCCCGGACGCCTACCCGGACAATCCGGTGGCATCGGTGGAGTTCCGTCGGCTGACCCAGGCCAAGCAGCGCAGTGACCGCCAGCGGCAGGCCGAAGTGGTGCTGTCGGCGCTGGCCGACAGCGAGGCGGGCAAGCATCGGGTGCAGGTACGGCTGATCGATCTGGACGATTGGCTGAAGACGCTCACCGCGATCCGGCTGAGCCTGGCGGTCCGGTTGGGCATTCAGACCGCCGACGATCTCGAGGAGTTGGACGTGCTGCCCGACGACGATCCGCGGGCCTACGTGTACCGGGTCTATGAGTGGATCGCCTACCTCAGCGAGGGCCTGCTCAGCCTCTGACTTGTTTTCGTAACATTTTGCGTGCGAATTTCGAGACGGGTGGTGGCGCGGGAGTATTTGGTAAGGCTACCCTTACCGGTGTGGGGATTGATCTCGCCTCGGCGCCACTACGGACTCAACTGACTCTGACCCATGCGGGAGAGGATCAGGCGCTGGTGCGCCGACTCGCCCGGCTGGGTCTGCGGGTCGGCGCCGGCTTCTCCCTGGTCTCGCGTACCTCCGGCGGCGGACGCGTCGCGGTCGTGGCCGGGACCCGTATCGCGTTGGGCAAGCCGCTGCTCACCCAACTGCGCGCCCGGGTGATGGCCTGATGTCCCTGATCGAGCGGGCCAACGGGTCCCTGCCGCTGGCGCCCTCGGCGAAGGCCTGCTGCCACCCCGACACCGGACGCCCGACCGCCCCCGACGATCCGGTGGTCGCGCTGGTCGGCGCGCCGAACACCGGCAAGTCGACGCTGTTCAATGCGCTCACCGGGGCCGGGGTGACCATGGGCAACTGGCCCGGCACCACCGTGGAGGTCTCCCGCGGCCTGTGGCGATCCAACGGCACCGAGGTCGCCTGTGACTGCGAAACCTGCACCTGCTCAGAGGCCGACGGTCGACTCGACATCACCTTGATCGACCTGCCCGGCACCTACTCCCTCGACCCGCACTCGCCCGACGAAGCCCTCACCCGCGAACTGCTGGTCGGAAAGCCGGCCGCCGAGCGTCCCGACCTGAGTGTGGTGACCTGCGATGCTGCCCGGCTGACCAGCTGTCTGTACCTGGTGGCGCAGTTGCGCGAGCAGGATTTGCCGATGGTGGTGGCGCTGACCATGAGTGACGTGGCGGCCAAGCGCGGGGTGCACATCGACACCGAAGCGCTGGCCCGCGAACTGGGCTGCCCGGTCGTGGAGATCGATCCTCGCCGCCGCGGTGGGTTGGTGGCGCTGGCCGATCTCGTCCGCGACCGCCTGGGACGTCCCGCGCCCGCCCCCCGCGCCGCCCTCACCGATGACGACGACCTGGCGCTGGAGGACGACCGCTTCGCCTGGATCGCCCATGTGGTCGACGTGGCCACCGGAGCCGCCGTGCAGAACGCGCGCACCTGGTCGGACCGGGTCGATCGTTGGGTGACCGCCCCGGTGGTGGGTCCGCTGATCTTCCTGGCGGTGATGTGGGTGGTCTTCCAGGTCACCACCAGCGTGGCTTCGCCGCTGCAGGACCTGTTGGACGGACTGTTCTCCGGTCCGGTGAGCCAGGGGGCGACCGCGCTGCTCTCGTTCCTCGGCCTAGGTGACAGCTGGGTGCAGGGGCTGGTGGTCGACGGTCTGATCGCCGGCGTCGGCATGCTACTCACCTTCGTGCCTCTGATGGCGCTGATGTTCGCGCTGTTGGCGATCTTGGAGGATTCGGGCTACCTGGCCCGCGCTGCGGTGGTCACCGACCGACTGATGCGCTCCATCGGTCTGCCCGGACGGGCATTCCTGCCGTTGATCGTGGGCTACGGCTGCAACGTCCCGGCGATCAGTGGAACCCGGATCCTGCCGAACGCGCGCCAGCGGATCCTGACCGCCTTGCTGGTGCCGTTCACGTCCTGCACCGCCCGGTTGACGGTGTTCGTGATGATGGGCGCGATCTTCTTCGGTCCCTACGCCGGCACTGCGGTGTTCGCGATGTATGTCACCTCGATCCTGATCATCATCCTGGTCGGGTTGGGGCTGCGTTCGACCTTGTGGCGCAACGAACCCATCGATCCGTTGGTGATCGACCTGCCCGCCTACCAGGTGCCCACGCTGCGGCTGACGTCCTCGGTGACCTGGCTGCGGTTGAAGGGCTTCCTGCAGACCGCCGGCGGCATCATCGTGGTCACCGTGGCCGCGGTCTGGCTGCTGCAGTCCGTCCCGGCCAAGCCGGGACTGGCCTTCGCCGAGGTGCCGGTGTCCGACTCGGTCTACGGCGTGGTCTCGGCGAGCATCGCGCCGGTGTTCGCACCGGCCGGATTCGGGTCGTGGGAGTCGGCGTCCACGCTGCTGGTGGGCTTCGTGGCCAAGGAGGCGGTGATCTCGTCGTGGGCGCAGACCTACGCGGTGGACGAACCCGACGACAACGCCACACCCGGAGACCTCGGTGCTGCGGTGTACCAGACCTTCACTGAGTCCTCCGGTGGCCATCCGATCCCGGCGGCGCTGGCGTTCATGGTGTTCCTGATGGCCTACACCCCGTGCGTGGCCACCCTGGCGGCGCAGTGGCGGGAGATCGGGCCGCGCTGGACGCTGTTCGGGGTAGGTGTGCAGCTGGTGGTCGCCTGGACGCTGGCGGTCGCGGTGTTCCAAGTCGGCAGGCTGTTCCTATGACCGGCCCGCTGACGGCGCTGCTGGCCGAGGTTGCCGCCGGTACCCCGACCGTGGCCGAGATGGCCCGCAACACCGGCTTGAGCACCGACGTCCTGCGGGCCGGGTTGGATCACCTGGTGCGCACCGGACGGCTGCAGGCCACGAACCTGCCGATCGGTTGCCCGCCCAGCGGGTGCGGAGGCTGTGGCGCTGCCGGTGGCTGTGGAGTCGCCGAGGGTGGCAACTCCCTGGTCACGTTGTCGTTGACCCGGCGCTGACTCACCAGATCTGCGGCGGCCGACGCCGGTCGCCGGTGGGGGCGTCCTTGTCACTGGCGGTGAAGCGCTTCACCGCGTCTTCGGCGGCGCGGCGTCCGTCATCGACCAGGCGAGCTGCACGCAACAGCAGCTTGGTGACATCGATCGGTCCCTGGGTCATGCTGCCTCCGAGTGGTTGGCGTCCAGTCTAGGACTGGTGTGGCGACGGGCTCAGGCGTCAGGGGCTCGTCCAACTCGGGGCCGTGCTGCATGGCGACTCGCGGATTGGTGGTGGTTGTGAAGTGCGCCAGCCAGAGCCGAGTCGCCATTCGCGGATCGGTGACGGCTATGAGCCTTCGACGGGCCGCCCCAACGATCGTGGATCCGCGAGTTCGTCGAATCGTCGCCGCTGACCCGCTGATGACTCTCATAGATCCGCGACTTGCCGCGCAGGACCGACGGTCTGGAACTAGCGGGGGCTGGGCTGGGTGAAGGTCAAGGTGACGGTGGTATCGGCGCCCGGGGTGCCTTGCCACTGGGGCAGGGCGGTGGTGGAGCGGGTCCAGGAGGCGGGGCCGACCTGCACCGAGATCAGCCCGTACTCGCCGGCGACCGCGATCGCCTCGTGCGCTGCGGCCCAGGCGATGCGGACCTCGGTGGCGGTGACCGTCAGGCCGGTGTCGGTGGCGGTGATCGTGACGGTGTCGCCCAGGGTCTTGGACAGGAAGGTCTTCATTTCGGCGGCGTTTGCCGGTTTCGGGTGCGCCACCACGCAAGTGAAGGTGGCCGGGCTCTCCCCGGTCAGTGAACTGGCCAGCGTCCGGGCGCGGTCGACGTGCTTGCGGTACGCCTCAGGGAAGGCGCTGCGCTGCACGGCCTGGGCGACATCGTTGATGTCCTTGGTCTGCCAGTTCTTGATCCGCTCCATCACCCGGTAGAACGAGCGCGTCGAGTACCACGGATCCATGATCTGCTCGATGGTGCCCCAGCCCTTGCTCGGACGCTGTTGGAACAGTCCGATCGAGTCGGCGTGGCCGTAGTCGAGATTGCGGATATCGGACTCCTGGTAGGCGGTGGCCAGTGCGATCGAGGCCGCCCGCGGCACCAGCCCGCGCTTGATCGACATTCCGGAGATGATCGCGGCATTGCGCGCCTGCTCGGGATCGATCGCGGTCAACCGCTGGGCGGCAGTGGCCTCACAGCGGTCTTCGACAGGGAGCGGCACCTTGTTGTAACCGGCCCAGATGATCGCGCCGACGACCACCATGCCGATGACCACCGCGAGCACTCCCGCGGTGATGGCGAACGCCTTGACTACCTTCACCGGCCGGCTTCTAGTTGGCGTGCAGGTCGGCGTTGAGTTCCACTCCGCTGACCGCGCCCCGCCGCTTGGCGATCACCGCGCCGGTCACCGAGTTGCGCAGGAACAACAGGTTCGACTGCCCGCTCAGGCTGGCCGCCTTCACCACGCTGCCGTCTGCCAGGGTCACTTTGGTGCCGGCGGTCACGTACAGGCCGGCTTCGACCACACAATCGTCGCCCAACGAGATCCCCACTCCGGACTCCGCGCCCAGCAGGCAACGCTGACCGATGCTGATCTGCTCGGTGCCACCGCCGGACAGGGTGCCCATGATCGAGGCCCCACCGCCGATGTCGGAGCCGTCACCGACGATTACGCCAGCCGAGATCCGCCCCTCCACCATGGACGTGCCCAGGGTGCCGGCGTTGAAGTTCACGAAGCCCTCGTGCATCACCGTGGTGCCTTCGGCCAGGTGAGCACCCAGCCGCACCCGGTCGGCGTCGGCGATCCGCACGCCGGTCGGCAGGACGTAGTCGACCATGCGGGGGAACTTGTCCACCCCGAACACGGTGATCTGGCCGCGAGTGGAGCGCAGTCGTAGCCGGACGTCCTCGAAGCCGTCGACCGCGCACGGGCCGGCCGAGGTCCACACCACGTTCGGCAGGACGCCGAAGATGCCGGTCAGGTTGATCGTCCGCGGTGCGCACAGCCGAGCACTCAGCAGATGCAGCCTCAGGTAGGCGTCCGGCACGGAGGCCGGCGCAGCGTCCAGATCGATCTCGACCAGTATCACCTCGGAACGCACATGGCGGTCGTCGTCGGTGTCGGGGGCGGCGACCAGAGCACGTGGTGGCTCAGCCTGCGTGGACGCGCCCAGGGCGGGTGTGGGGAACCACGTGTCGAGGATCTGTCCGGATTCGTGGATGGTGGCCAGGCCCCAGCCGTGCGCGCCTCGTGTCATGCCGGCCAGCCTACCTGGGCTCAGAACGGCACTCGCCGACGGGTTGTGAGCCGAATTGCGCGCTAGATGCTGAGATGGTGGCCAACGGGGGGCTTGAAGGCGATCTAGCGTGCAATTCGTCTCAGCGGTATCCGGGGCGATCGGTCGCGCTCGCTAGGCTGGCAGCCATGAGTCTGGAGCTGGCCGGCGACCTGGTGGCGTTGTTTCGTGCGGTGATCGATGTCGAGTCGGTCAGCGGTAACGAGGGTCCCCTCGCCGACCTGGTCGAGCAAGCGCTAAGCGCCCAGCCTCACTTGGACGTGGTCCGCGACGGTGACACCGTGATCGCCCGCACTCACCTCGGACGCGCTGAGCGGGTGGTAGTCGCTGGCCATCTCGACACCGTGCCGGTAGCGGCCAATCTGCCCTCCCGGCTCGTCGATGATCGGGTCTACGGCCGCGGCTCGGCGGACATGAAGGGGGGAGTGGCCGTCGCCTTGGCGTGTGCAGCCACCTTGACCGCCCCTAATCGCGACATCACCTGGATCTTCTACGACCACGAAGAGGTCGAAGCCGAGCGCAACTCCCTCACCCGGATCGCCACCGAACACCCCGAGTGGCTCAGCGGCGACTTCGCCGTATTGATGGAGCCCACCGGTGCGGTGGTCGAAGGCGGCTGCCAGGGCACCTTGCGTTGTGTGGTCGCCACCCATGGCACGGCCGCCCACTCGGCGCGTTCCTGGCTGGGCCACAACGCCATTCATGACGCCGCGCCGGTGTTGGCGCGGTTGGCCGACTACACCGCCCGCGAGGTCGACGTGGACGGGCTGGCCTACCACGAGGGCCTCAACGCGGTGGCGATCAGTGGCGGCATCGCCGGCAACGTGATCCCCGACGAGTGCAGGGTCACGGTGAACTTCCGCTTCGCGCCCGACCGGGACGAGGCTGCGGCCAAGGCCCATTGCCGAGAGGTGTTCGACGGCTACGAGGTCGAGTTCGTCGACTTTGCCCCCGGAGCGCGTCCAGGCTTGGATCGTCCGATCGCGGCCGAGTTCGTCGCTGCTGTCGGCGGCCAACCGCGCGCCAAGTACGGCTGGACCGATGTGGCCCGCTTCTCCGCGCTCGGCGTGCCGGCGGTGAACTTCGGCCCGGCCGATCCCGGCAAGGCGCACGCTGACGACGAGTTCTGCCCGGTGGCCGACCTGTTCACCTGCCGCGACGCGTTGCTTCGCTGGCTCAGCTGACTCAGCGGCGGTGAGCCGTGACTGTGCGCAGCGTCTCGACCGCTGCGCCGATTGCGGGGACGGCTAGTGCGCCACTGAGGCACACCACCTGCACCTGACGATCGTTTCCGGGGAGATCGCGGACGGAAGTTCCGGCGGGGATCTCCAGCGGCTCCAGGGCGAGTTTGGGTTGCAGAGCGATACCGACGCCGGCGGCGACCAGTCCAAGGACCGCCACCGAGTTGTCGGTGGCGTGAACGATCCGTGGGCTGAACCCTTGGGCGCTGCAGGAGGCCAGCAGGTGGCCGCGGCACAGCGGGCAGCCGCCGATCCAGGTCTCGCTGTCGAACTCGGCCAGGCCGGACACCTCGGCCATGGCGGACGGGTGTCCAGCGGGGAGCACCAGCACCGCCGGGTCGGAGAACAGCTTTATCACCCGAATCCCGACCAGTCCGTCGTGCGGATCGGCCGGATCGCCGGGGTAGCTGAAGGTGAGCGCCAGGTCGATCGCGCCGTCGGTGAGCATCGTCAGCGCCTCGGGCGGCTCGGCCTCGGTGTAGATCAGTTGCAGACCGGGATGCTGGGCCTTCAGCAGCGCCATCATGGCCGGCACGATCGTCGACGAAGCGCTGGGGAAACCGGCCAGTCGGACGGTGCCGGTGGTGCGATCGGCGAGGTGGCTGAGTTCGTCCTCGGCGGCAGCGAGCGCGGCCAACACGGTGGTGGAGTGTCGGGCGACCACCCGTCCGGGTTCGGTGAGTTGGACGCCGCGTCCGGTGCGCAACAGCAGGGGGACGCCGAGGCGCCGCTCGGCACGGCGCAGGTGTTGGCTGAGTGCCGGTTGGCTGTAACCCAACTCTGCGGCGGCAGCGGTGATCGAGCCGTGCTCGGCGACCGCCCGGACAATCCGAATGGTGTGCAGATCCAATCCACTCATAACGAGAGATTATCGTGGTGCGAAGAAGACTGTCCTGTTGTGATGAGTCCCCATGCGGCAGGGTAGACCCATGGACACCGCTCCGACGACGGCCCTGTGGGGCACCCGCGAACTCGCCAGCCACTTTGACGCTCCCGTTGGCTACCTCGCCGCGGCCAGCAACGGGATCCTGCCGCGTGAGGCGGTCGCCGCCATGACTGCCGACATCCAGCGATGCGGTCGCGGTCAGGTAGCCCCGTCCGACTACGACCCAGTGGTCGCCGACACCCGCGCCCTGTACGCCGCCCTGGTCGGGGTGGACGTCAACCACGTCGCCCTCGGGGCGGTGACGTCATCGTTGGTGGCCATGGTCGCCGCCGGGCTTCCGGACGGTGCCGAGGTGCTGGTCGGGGCCGAGGAGTTCACCTCGGTGGTGTTCCCCTTCGTGGCCGGGAACCGACTAAAGGTGCGCACCGTGCCATTGGCCGAGCTGGCCTCAGCGATCACCGCTTCCACGGATCTGGTGGCCTTCTCGCTGGTGCAGTCGGCCACCGGGGAGGTGGTGGACACCGCCGCGATCCGCGAGGCTGCTGCCCGCCACGGCGCACTCACCTTGGCCGACTTGACCCAGGCGGCCGGCGTGCTGCCGGTCGCGGCCAACGACTTCGACGTCACCGTGTGTCATGCCTACAAGTGGTTGTGCACGCCGCGGGGTGTCGCCTTCCTGACCGTGAGCCCGGACGCGGCCGAGCGCCTGGTGCCGGTGAATGCCGGTTGGTACTCCGCCGACGATCCGTGGGCCAACTGCTACTGGCCGCAGCAGGCGCCATCTCTGGGCGCGCGGCGGTTCGACACCGCTCCGGCCTGGCAGGCCTTCGTGGGCGCCCGCGAGTCGCTGCGCTTGTTCGCCGCTACCGACATCTCAGCGGTCTGGGCTCATGCGGTGGCTCTGGCTGACCAGCTGAGTGCCGCGCTGGACCTGCCCGCGCAGCATCGAGCAGTGCTGAGTTGGCCCGATCCTGAGCACCGCCAGCTGGCTCGGCTGACTGCTGCCGGAGTGCGGGCGTCCGGGCCGCTGGGACGGTTGCGGGTCGCCTTCCACGTGTGGAACACCGAAGCCGATGTGGCCGCGGTCCTCGACGCGCTGAGCTGATCAGTCCTCGACGGCCGACAGGTACAACCAGCGTCCGTCCAGCTGGACGAACTGCGACCGCTCGCGGACGAAGCCTCGTCCGGCCGGACCACGGAACCGCGCCACGAACTCGACCTTGTCATCGTCGGATTGAAGCACCTGCAGTGACAGCCATTCCAGGCCGTCGCCGGCCTCGACGGTGGCCGGACGGGTGCGTGGATGCCAGGTGTGCAGCAGGTAGTCGGTGTCGCCGACGGCGAAGGCGCTGTAGCGGGAACGCATGAGCTGCTCGGCGGTGGCCGCCTCCGCCAGACCGACATGCAGTCGTCCGCAGCAATCGGCGTACGAAAGGCCGGTGCCGCAGGGGCAGGGCGAGCCGGGTTCCATACGGCTGACGATAGTGCTCCGCACCGGCGAATGCTGCACCGGTGTGCCAACTGCTGGCTAGATTTCTCTCGTGACCAAACGAACTCAAGGCCCCGTCGTCCGGCGTTTCGATCAGGTACAACCGACCACCACCGACGAGCGGCTGCTCAGCAGCCGCGACGACGGTTCCTGGGTGCATGCTGACCCCTGGCGGGTGTTGCGCATCCAGTCGGAGTTCGTCGAGGGCTTCGGCACCTTGGCCGAGCTCGGTCCCGGTATCGGAGTGTTCGGCTCTGCGCGCACCAAGCGCAGCGACCCCATGTATGCCGCTGCGGCCGAGATCGGTGCCGGCTTGGCTCGAGCTGGGTACGCCACCATCACCGGTGGCGGCCCCGGGATCATGGAGGCCGCGAACAAGGGGGCGTTCGAGGCGGGTGGGATCTCGGTCGGGCTCGGCATTGAGCTGCCGTTCGAGCAGTCGCTGAACAAGTACGTCTCGCTCGGTATCAACTTCCGCTACTTCTTCGCACGCAAAGTGATGTTCTTGAAGTACTCCAGTGGATTTGTGGTGATGCCGGGCGGCTTCGGCACCTTCGATGAGGTCTTCGAAGCGCTCACGCTGGTGCAGACCCGCAAGGTGAAGTCGTTCCCGATCGTGTTGTTCGGCTCGCAGTATTGGGCGCCGCTGCTCGAATGGCTGACCGCCCATGCCCTGGCCGATGGTTACATCAACGCCGTCGATCTGGACTTGGTTCAGATCACCGACGATCCGGACGAAGCGGTGCGGCTGGTGACGTCTGCGGCGCCGCGGTCGCAGCGGGGCACCACGACCAACGGAACCTAGGCCCGATAGGATGACCGGCATGGAATGGGCGATCGCGATGCTGGCAGTAGTGATCCTCGGGGTGGCGGCCCTGGCTTCCACCGGCAGGTTGGGCGAGTTGCCGACCACGGTCACTGACATGCCGCAACCCCATATTCCCGACGGCGAGTTGATCGGCGACGATCTGCGCGGATTGCGGTTCGCCGTGGTCGCGCGGGGGTATTCGATGCAGCAAGTAGATGAGCTTCTCGACCGGCTCGCGGGCCAGTTGGACGCCGGCGCCGCGCCGAGTGTCTATCGCGACTCCTGGACGTACAGCGATTGATCGATTCCGCACTGTGCGCAGGGTGTCTGCGCGAAGTGGAATAATGGAACCTGTTGGACCGTAACCAGCCAAGAACAGAGGTATGCGATGGCAGCGATGAAACCGCGAACCGGCGAAGGCCCCATCGAGGTCGCCAAGGAAGGGCGTGTGATCGCCATGCGCATTCCCGCTGAGGGTGGCGGACGCTTGGTCATCGAAATGAACGCTGCCGAGGCCGCCGAACTGAAGGCAGCGTTGGACAGCGTCGTCGTCGGCTGAATCACCTGATCAACGAAGCCGGTCCCGGAGCAATCTCCGGGGCCGGCTTCGTTTGTTGTGTCCACAACGCTGGTTGAGCACGAGCCAGCCCGGCGCTGGTTGAGCAGCGATCGTGAGCACCACTGGTTGAGCAGCGAGCGTGCGTGAGCGTGTCGACACCCTCGCTTCGCCCCAGGCGTCGGTGTTTTCGACCCTTCGGCAACCTCAGGACCGGCCAAGCTCAACCAACAGGCAGGTCAGTGACCCTGGTGCCACTCGATCGCGCGCTGGTAGACCGCAACGGTTTCCTGGGCGATCTTCTCCCAGGAGAACTCGTCGATGCAGCGCTGGCGTCCCGCCTTGCCGTAGGCAGCGGCCAAGCCAGGGTCGCGGGTCAGCCGATTGACCTGGGTGGCGAACCGCGCCTCGAAGTCGGCCACGAAGGCCGGATCTCCGGCCTGGGCCGGGTCGTAGGCGACCAGGCTGCCGGTCTGGCCGTCGGCGACCACCTCGGGAATGCCGCCGACCGCTGAGGCCACCACTGCGGTCTCACACGCCATCGCCTCCAGGTTCACGATGCCCAGCGGCTCATAGATCGACGGGCAGGCGAACACGGTCGCGTGACTGAGCACCTGACGGACCGAGGCCCGCGGCAGCATCTCCTGAACCCAGGTGACCGAGCCCGACCGAGCTCGGCTGAGTTCGGCGAAGGCAGTGTCGAACTCGGCGGCGATCTCGGGGGTGTCGGGCGCGCCGGCCAGCAGCAGCAGCTGGGTGTCGGGATCGAACTCCTGCGCGGCCCGGACCAGGTGCACCAGGCCCTTCTGGCGGGTGATCCGGCCGACGAAAACCACCAACGGGCGGTCCAGGTCGACGCCGAGGCCGGTGACGATGTCGGTGGCCGGATCGGGCCGGAACTCGTCGGTGTCGATGCCGTTGCGCACGACCTCGACCCGGGCGGGATCCAGCTCGGGGTAGGACGCCAGGACGTCGGTGCGCATCCCGTCACTGACCGAGATCACCGCGGCGGCGTCGAGGAAGGCGGTCTTCTCCGCCCAACTGGAGACCCGGTAGCCGCCGGCGAGTTGCTCGGCCTTCCACGGACGGTGTGGTTCGAGCGAGTGTGAAGTGACCACGTGGGGCACGTCGAGGAACTTGCTGCCCACCAGCCCGGCGAAGTTGGCGTACCAGGTGTGGGAGTGGATCACGTCCACGTCACCGATGGCGTCGGCCATGGCCACGTCGGTACCCAAGACGCGCAGGGCCTGGTTGGCGCCCGGAGGGAAGGTTTCGGGGTGGGCGGTGGCACCTTCGCGGGGCTCGCCCATGCATTGCACTTCGACCGAGTCGCAGTACTTACGCAGTTGGGGGACCAGTTGTCCTACGTGGACGCCGGCGCCGCCGTAGATGTGCGGGGGGTATTCGCGGGTGAGGATCGAGACGCGCATGGTCATGCAGCGATGGTGTCACACCCTGGCGTCCACTGTCCGAAGAATCCGCTGGGGGTACCTCTCAGCCCGTTGTCAGATGCCGGAACCTGACCAATCGCTAAGACACGGCACGCAATTGCGGCGTTTGCTTGTGGGGCTGTCGGCGCTGCCATATGTTCAAGCCATGACCAGTGGGCCGAACGTTTTGTCCATCGTCCTCGCCGGCGGCGAAGGCAAGCGCCTGATGCCGCTGACCGCGGACCGCGCCAAGCCTGCGGTGCCGTTCGGCGGCACCTATCGCCTCATCGATTTCGTGCTGTCGAACCTGGTCAACTCGGACTTGACCAAGATCTGTGTGCTCACCCAGTACAAATCACACTCGCTCGACCGACACATCTCGTTGACCTGGCGGATGTCGCAGTTGCTGGGCAGCTACGTCACCTCGGTGCCGGCTCAGCAGCGCACCGGCAAGCAGTGGTACCAGGGCAGCGCGGACGCCATCTACCAGTCGATGAACCTGATCAACGACGAGGACCCCGACTACGTGGTGGTCTTCGGCGCCGACAACATCTACCGGATGAACGTCGAGGACATGGTCAATGCCCACATCGAGTCCGGCATGGACGCCAGCGTGGCCGGCATTCGGGTGCCGCGGGCCGAGGCCAACGCCTACGGAATCATCGATGCCGGTGAGGGCGGTGTGATCAAGCAGTTCCTGGAGAAGCCTGCCGATCCGCCCGGCCTGGTCGACAGCCCGGACGAGTCGTTCGCGTCCATGGGCAACTACGTCTTCACCCGCAAGGCCTTCGTCGACGCGCTCAACACCGATGCCGCCGATGCCGACTCCCGCCACGACATGGGTGGCGACATCATCCCGTTCTTCGTCGGTCAGGGCCGGGCGCAGGTGTACGACTTCACCGCGAACAACGTGCCTGGTGCGACCGACAAGGATCGCAACTACTGGCGCGATGTGGGGACGTTGGAGGCCTACCACGCCGCTCACATGGATTTGGTGTCGGTGGAGCCGGAGTTCAACCTCTACAACCGCAAGTGGCCGATCTGGACCTTGCAGTCCCAGCTCCCCGGCGCGAAGTTCACCTTGCGTGGTACCGCTGAGGACTCGATCGTCGGCTCCGGTTCGATCATCTCCGGCGGTGACGTGGATCGTTCGGTGGTTTCGCCGCAGGTGATGGTCGACAAGTGGGCCAAGGTGGAGGAGTCGGTGCTGTTCCCTGGTGTGCGAGTGGGCCGCAACGCGGTCGTGCGGCGGGCCATCCTGGACAAGAACGTGATCGTTCCCGACGGTGTCGAGATCGGCGTCGATGCCGAGCACGACCGGGCGCGCGGCTTCCACGTCGAGAACGGGATCACCGTGGTGGCCAAGAACGTGTCGGTTCCCGGCAGCTGGTGACCCGCTAGGACGGTGCAGGCCCGGTTTGTTCGACCGGGAAGAGATCGATGTGAACCCGGTATCGCCGGGCGGGGTCGCTCCCGGCAGCGTCCTGCGACTTCTGGAATCGCTGGACCACCTCACTCAGTTCGGTCGTGAGCTGCTCGGCTTGGGCGGAAGTGAGGTTGAGCATGGCTGCGCTCATCAAGCCCGGCTCATCGATGGTGGGGTCGAGAGTCTCCAGCCAGCTGGCCAACGCTGCGGTGCGCTCAGCGATGACGTGCTGAATGACGAGTCCGGCCGGTCCCTCGGTGTCTGGTGACATCAGCAGCGAAGGGTCGGTGAGCTGGAATCCCACCGGGCGCCACCACCGCTCCCGTCCGCCCTGGTGGGCAGGGTCGTCCTCGACGAAGCCGTGGCGTTCCAGTTGGCGAAGGTGGTAGCTGGTTTGGCCGCTGCTCTCGCCGAGCTGGCGCGCGAGTTGGCTGGCTGTGGCCGACCCCAGAGTTGCCAGGCGTGAGTACATCGTCATCCGCAGGGGATGGGCAAATGCCTTCAATGCGTCCGGCCCCAGCGTGCGGGTGGCCGGTTCGGCGACTTCAGGCACGGTGTCGGTCTTGCGCGTCTCCATTTGCAGAGATACCTTTGCATAGAAATCTTTGCAGAGAAGTCTCTGCGTAGCCAGTCTAGGAGATGGAGTCCCGTGATGACAGCGACGCCGCCGGTCGAGGCACAATCAGGCGACACCTCAGCGCCAAGGCCTCGACTCTCGGGAGCCTTCAATGCACAGTTGGCATCCACCGGGATCGCCAACTTGGCCGATGGCATCTTGTCCACGGTCGCGCCACTGGTAGCGCTCGGGCTCACAGCTTCACCGGTGCAGATCTCAATGATCACCGCGGCCGGATGGCTGCCGTGGCTTCTCCTCGGACTCTTCGCGGGAGTGGTGGTGGACCGGCGTGACCGTAAATCCATCCAGGTCGTCGCCTTGGTCGTTCGGGCGCTGGTCCTGGCGGTCGCCGCGGCGGCTGCGGCGACCGGCAGCCTCACCATGGGTCTGCTGCTCGTGGTCGTGCTGATCTACGGCATCACCGAGGTGTTCGCCGACCTCGCCGCGACCGCGATCGTGCCCCAACTCGTGCCTGCTGATCGCCTCGAGGCGGCCAACGGCCGAGTCGTCGGCGTGCAGCAGGTGGCCAACAGCTTTCTCGGGGCGCCCGTGGGCGGTGCGCTTCTCATCGCCGGTTCGGCGGCGGGGTTCGGGGCGGCAGGTGGACTGGCGGCACTGGCCGGCGTGGTGCTCCTCCGCGGAATGCGGGGGTCCTACCGGCCCCGTCCCACCGACGTGCGCGGTGGCGGGCCCATGGGGCCGTGGGGGCAGGTGCGTGATGGCGTCCGCTTCCTCTTTCGCCACCCCGTGCTTCGGCCTTTGGTCATCACCGGCAGTGTGCTGAACTTCGCCATGACCGGCTATTTTGCGGTGTTCGTGTTGTGGGCGGTCGGGCCGTCCTCGGCGATCGGGCTGACCTCAAGTCAGTATCCGCTGCTCATGCTGGGTTTCGCGCTGGGGGCGGTGGGTGGATCGCTGGTGGTGGAGGCCGTACGGCGGCGCCTGGGTGAGTTGCCGACGATCGTGATCACCTTGGTGCTCAGCCTGCTGCTGATGGTGGTGCCGGTGTGGTGGCCGAATGGGTGGATCGTGGCGGCCGACTTGGCGCTGATCGGTGCCCTGAACACCATCGGCAATGTGGCCTCCCGATCGATGAGTCAGCGCCTCGTGCCCGAAGGGCTCCAAGGCCGAGTCAATGGGGCGTCCAAGACTCTGGGGTTCGGGCTGATGCCACTGGGGGCCGTGTGTGCCGGTGTAGTCGCAGAAGGCTTCGGGCTCGCAACCACCTTCATCGCAGCCGTTGTGGTGTCGCTACTGGCGTGCGGGTACTTGGTGCTCGCCTTGGCCCGGCGGACGTCAACCACGCCCAACCATCAGGCCGGGTAGCGACGAGGGGCCGCTCAGTTGCGGACGGCCACCAGCAGGCCGTCGCCGATCGGCAACAGGGTGGCGGTGAAGGCGTCGCCTTCGAGGATCGCGTCGAGCGCCTCACGGATGATCAGCGGCTCGTCGTCCTCGTTGCGGTCGTCGGCCACCAGTCCGCCCCACAAGGCGTGATGCATGGCCAACACGCCTCCGCTGCGCAGAAGGCGTTCGGCCTGGGCGACGTACTCGACGAACTCCAGCGGGTCGCCGTCGATGAACACCAGGTCGTAGACGGCATCGCTCAGCTTGGGCAGGACCACCAACGGCTGGCCGGCGATCAGCCGGACGCGGCGCAGCGGCACCCCCTCGGCGTTGAACACCTCGCGGGCCACCATCTGGTTCTCGGCCTCGGCGTCGATGCTGGTGAGCACTCCCTCGGCGGCCATGCCGGCCAGGAGCGCACCGGCCGAGACCCCGGTGCCGGTACCGATCTCGACCACGGCCTTGGCGCCGACCGCGCGGGCCAGCATGGTGAGGGTGGAGGCAACGCCGATGCTGATCGCTTCCAGACCCAGTTCATGTGCGCGCTTGCGTGCGGCGCGCCCGCCTTCGGACTCGGAGACCAGTTCCTCGGCGAAAGCCTGGGTGTTGGTCCACAGTCCGGCGCGTCCCGAATTCTTCCCTACTGGGTTCACGGGCCTCAGCCTAGCGATACCTCTACCATTGCGTCCCATGAGTCACGTGGTTGTCGCGGAGTTCGTCGCCAATGTGCGGCCGGTCGAGGTCGCAGCAGGTCAGCAGGCAGGCCTGGCCGGTGCCGTGGCGCGAGACGGCGACCCGCTGGTCCTCCTCGAAAACGCCTAGGCTGGGAACATGAGCGCACCCTTCGGACGACTGATCACCGCACAGGTCACGCCGTTTCATGATGACGGCTCGCTGAACCTGGACGAAGCCAAGCGCCTCGCAGCGCACCTGGTCGACGTCCAAGGCAACGACGCGCTGGTCATCAACGGCACCACCGGCGAATCGCCGACCACCACCGACGCGGAGAAGTTCGCGTTGCTGGAGGCCGTCATCGCCGAGGTGGGCGATCGGGCCAAGATCATCGCCGGGGTGGGCACCTTCGACACCCATCACACCGTCGAGTTGGCCAAGCAGGCCGAGCAGGCCGGTGCGTCCGGGCTGCTGGTGGTCACGCCGTACTACAGCCGTCCGCCGCAGGACGCGCTGGCCGATCACTTCGTGACCGTGGCCGACGCCACCGAGGTGCCGATCATCATCTACGACATTCCGCACCGCTCGGGCGTGCCCGTGGAGACCGCCACCATGATCTCGCTGGGCGCCCATCCCAAGATCGTCGCGGTCAAGGACGCCAAGGGCCTGCCGGTGGCCTCCGCGCAGGTGATGAAGGCCACCAACCTGGCCTACTATGCCGGTGATGACGGGATGACCCTGCCGTTGATGGCGGTCGGCGGCGTCGGCGTGGTCGGCACCTCGACCCACTTCACCGGACGCGGCACCAAGGCGATGATCGAGGCCTTCGTGGCCGGAGACGTCGCCGGGGCTGTCGCCAAGAACGCCGCCCTGCTCGACGTCTTCACCGGGGTGTTCGCCACCCAGGGTGCGATGTTGGTGAAGGCCGGTCTGGCGGCTCGGGGCTTCCAGCCCGGTCCGATGCGCAAACCGTTGCTGAGCGCCTCGCCGGCACAGGCGGCGACCTTTGTCGCCCTGCTGGACGCGGCCGGGCTGTAACGCGGAGCGAAGGCCGGCCCATGTTCGACATCAACGCCCCAGAGTTCCTGATGCTGGCGGCGTTCGCGGTCATCATCTTCGGGCCGGAGAAGCTGCCGGAGTTGGCGCGCAAAGCCGCCCGGCTGCTCAACTACTTCCGCAACATCGCCAACGACGCCCAGGGCAAGCTCCGGGCCGAGTTGGGTACCGACCTGGCCGACCTCAACATCTCCGACCTGCATCCGAAGGCGCTGCTGGCCTCGACGCTGCTGGATCCGGTGAAGGCCGAAGTGACCGCGGTGACCGCCACGGTCTCGGAGACGATCGCCGAGGCCAAGACCGATCCTGAGCCGGTGGTGGTCGCTCGGGAGCCCGTGCTCTTCGACACCGAAGCCACCTAGAACCCCTCCTGGGCCACCTGTGGTGGTCGGTGAGGGTTTGGCTTCAAGGGGCGCCCAGAGGGGGATTTCGTTCACTGCGACGCGGTACCCTCCTGCCGTGAGCGCGACTTCATCGATCTTTGTGTCCCGGATTCGGGGGTTGCCCATGCTCGCTGCCAACGGCGAGGCGGTGGGCAAGGTGAAAGACGTCGTCATCCAGAACAGATCTGGGCGACGATCACCCAAGGTCAAAGGCCTGGTCGTTGAACTGCTCGCGCACCGCCGCATCTTCATTCCGATGGAGCGGGTGCATTCGATCGACCCCAACCAGGTGATCATCTCCGGTCTGGTCAACACTCGCCGGTTCGAGCCGCGGGACCGGGAGATGCTGGTGGCTGCCCAGCTGTTCGATCGGACGGTGACCCGCGCCGAGAGCGCCGGACCCGAGACGATCTTCGACGTGGCCATCGAGCGCGCCCGCAGCCGTGATTGGCAACTGTCGGAGGTGGCGCTGAAGGAAGTGGCTCGCCGTCCGTTCCAGCGTCCGCACGTGACCATCGTCGATTGGTCGGAGGTGCCGGACTTCATCGACGTGCCGGCGCCCCGCGACGCGGAGCAGCAGGTGATGCGGCTGAGTGAACTCAAAGCCGCCGACGTGGCCCGCGAGCTGCACGACATGGACCCGCTGCTGCGCGCCGACGTGGTCGCCGCGATGGACGACGAACGCCTGGCCGAGGCGCTGGAGGAGTTACCCGAGGACGAGCAGGTCGACGTGATCGCCTCGCTGGACACCGATCGAGCCGCCGACGTGCTCGAGGAGATGGATCCTGACGACGCGGCCGACCTGATCGCCGAACTGGAACCGGGACTGGCCGAAACCATCCTGCAGCGGATGGAGCCGGAAGAGGCTCGCGACGTCCGCACCCTGCTCCGCTACGACGCGGCGACCGCTGGTGGTCTGATGAACCCCGAGCCGGTGGTGTTGGGGGTCGACGCCACGGTGGCCGACGCGTTGGCGCAGGTGCGCCAGGAGGAAGTGACCCCGGCGATGGCGGCGTTGGCGTTCATCTGCCGCGCGCCCCTGGACACTCCGACCGGACGCTATCTGGGTGCGGTGCACATTCAGCGATTGCTGCGCGAACCCCCGTCCATGCTGGTGGCGGGCTTGATCGACCCTGACATCACCCCGCTGACGGTGAGCAGCAACATCGCCCAGGTGAGCCGTTACTTCGCCACCTACGACTTGGTGTGTGCGCCCGTGGTGGACAATGATCGGCGGCTGCTGGGTGCGGTGACCGTTGATGACGTGCTCGACCACATCCTGCCCAACGACTGGCGCGGGGTTCAGCTGGACCGACTGGAAACGGAGGTGACCGATGGCTGAGAAGAATCGTCTTGACACCCCCGGTCGCCGAAGTGCCTGGGTGCCGCGGATGCGCCTCGATCAGGACACCTTCGGCACTTTTGCCGAATCGTTCGCCCGGTTGATGGGCACCGCGAGCTTCCTGTTCTGGATGACCTTGCTGATCGTTGGGTGGCTGCTGTGGAACGTCTTCGACGCGGGGGGCCCAGACCGGTGGCCGTTCGCCTTCCTCACGCTGGCGCTGTCGTTGCAGGCGTCCTACGCGGCACCGCTGATCCTGTTGGCGCAGAACCGGCAGGAGGCCCGTGACCGGGTCAGCCTGGAACACGACCGCGAACAGTCCGCCCAATCGCGAGCTGACATGGACTTCCTGGCCCGCGAGATCGCGTCCCTGCGGATGCGGATGAACGATGTCGCCACCCGCGATTTCATCCGCTCCGAACTGCGCGAGATGCTGGCCGAGCTGCAGGACGAGGACGAGGACGACGACAAGGCTGCCAAGCCCTGAAACCAGACCGAGTTCGAGGTTTGCCAAAACTGCGGCCCGGTTGGGTGAGGAGCGCAGCGCGGGCTTACAGTTGGGCCCATGTCCACCGACCTGCTTGCTGAGATCAACGCTGCCCTGGCGACTGTCATCGACCCCGAGATTCATCGTCCGATCACCGAGTTGGACATGGTCGAATCGGTGACGGTCGACGACACCGGCGCCGCCGCGGTCACCGTCCTGCTGACGATCACCGGTTGCCCGATGGCCAACACCATCGAAGCCGACGTGCGCTCCAAGGTGACCGCGCTGCCGGGGATCACCTCGCTGGAGCTGACCATGTCGACGATGAGTGACGAGCAGCGGGCCGCACTGAAGCGCAAGCTGCGCGGCGGCCAGGAAGAGCGCGACATCCCCTTCGCCAAGGCCGAGTCGCGCACCCAGGTGCTGCTGATCTCCTCGGGCAAGGGCGGGGTGGGCAAGAGCTCCACCACGGTGAACCTGGCGATGGCGTTGGCCGGGTTGGGTCGCAGCGTGGGCGTGCTGGACGCCGACATCTACGGCCACTCGATCCCGCAGATGCTGGGGTTGATGGAGGCCAACCCGACGATGGTCGAAGGCATGATCATGCCGGTGCCGTCGATGGGGCTGAAGGTGATCAGCATCGGCATGCTCAAGGAGAGCCGCGATCAGGTGATCGCCTGGCGCGGACCGATCCTGGATCGGGCGCTGCAGCAGTTCCTGGCCGACGTCTACTGGGGCGACCTGGACTTCCTGCTGGTCGACCTGCCCCCGGGCACCGGCGACGTGGCGCTGTCGCTGGGCCAGAAGCTGCCCAACGCTGAGGTGATCGTGGTGACCACCCCGCAGGCTGCGGCCGCGGAAGTGGCCGAGCGCGCCGGCACGATGGCGTCCATGCTGAACCAGAAGGTGATCGGCGTGGTGGAGAACATGGCCTACCTCGAGGTGACCGCCCCGGTGTCGGGCGAGACCTTCCGGGTGGACGTGTTTGGTTCCGGTGGTGGCGCTGAGGTGGCTTCCACGTTGACTACGCGACTGGGCTACGACGTGCCGCTGCTGGCGCAGGTGCCGATCGAGCCGAAGGTGTCGGCCAGTGGTGACGAAGGTGTGCCCCTGGTGGCGCTGGAGCCCGAGCGTCCGGCCGCCGCGGCGATCATCGCCCTGGCCGAACAGCTCAGCGCCCGCAAGCCCCGCCTGGTGGGCAAGTCGCTGGGGCTGACCCCGCTGAGCTGATTGCGCTGCTGGTTGAGCCCGGCACCGCTGGTTTCCCGCGCCGCCGGTTGAGCTTGTCGAGACCCGGCAGGTGACCGGTGCACAGCCGACGCACATCACGCACCCAGCTGACCCACACCGGCTGCAATAGGCTGGAGTCGTGAGTCAGTTCAACCGCGCAGTGCCGCGCCGCACCATCCTGGCCGTGCCCGGATCGTCCGACCGCTTCATCGAGAAGGCCCGCACCTTGGGCGTCGACGGGCTATTCCTCGATCTTGAGGACGCCGTCGCGCCGGCAGTGAAGGCCGAATCGCGCCAGCGCATCGTGGAGGCGCTCAACTATGGGGCCGGCTTCGCCGCGCCGCTGGTGACCGTTCGGGTGAACGGCTGGGAGAGCCCGTGGACCTACGCCGATGTGATCGAGGTGGTCACCGGTGCCGGGTCGAAGATTGATGCGCTGGTGCTGCCCAAGACCACTTCGGCTGCCGAGGTGAAGGCCCTCGACCTGCTGTTGACCCAGGTGGAGCACTCTGCCGGGCTCCCGGTGGGCAAGATCGGTATCGAGGTGCAGATCGAGGATGCGGTCGGCCTGCTGCATGTGGCTGAGATCGCCGCGGCCAGTCCGCGACTGGCGTCCCTGGTGTTCGGGCCGGGCGACTTCATGGCCAGCCTGGGCATGGGTGGACTCAACGTCGGTGCCCAGCCGGACGGCTACCCGGCCGACGCCTTCCACCACGTCCTGATGTCGATTCTGGTGGCGGCTCGCGCCCACGGCTTGCAGGCCATCGACGGTCCGTTCGTGGCGATCAGGGACGTGGAGGGCTTCCGCACGTCAGCCCAGGCCAGCGCGGCATTGGGCTATGACGGCAAGTGGGTGCTGCACCCGGCCCAGGTCGAGGCGGGGAATGAGATCTTCTCCCCGCGCGCTGAAGACTTTGTACGCGCCCAGCGAATCATGGTCGCCTACGCGTCGGCGACGGATGCCGCCAATGGTGCGGTGGGCGCGATCGTGGTGGATGACGAAATGGTGGACGAGGCCGGGGTCAAGCTGGCTGCGGCGATTCTGGCCCGGGGACGGGCCGCCGGCATGGAGGTAGCGCAATGAGTCAAGTGAACTCGGTCCAGGCGGGGAGCCTGTTCGAACTGGAGTACCCGCAGTCGGTGGGTGTCTACCAGACCTATGCCGAGGCGCAGAAGGTGGTCGACTTCCTCGCCGATTCGAAGTTCCCGGTGCAGAACCTGGCCATCGTCGGCACCGAACTGCGCTCGGTCGAACGCGTGCTGGGTCGACGCACCTGGGGCACTGTCCTGTTGGGTGGGCTGCAGAACGGCATCAGCACCGGCGTGATCATGTCCTTGATCTTCTGGGCGTTCATGCCCGTGGACAACATCTGGGCGCTGTTCGGCTACGCCTTGGCCATCGGCGTCCTGGTCGGGGTGGTGTTCGCCGCCTTGAGCTACTGGATGTCCCAGGGCAAGCGCGACTTCACCTCGGTGAGCCAGACAGTGGCCACCAAGTACGAGCTCCTGGCTGAGCACAAGGTTGCCGCCCAGGCCCGCGATCTGGCCCGGACGATGCCGGGTGCGGCGCTGGCCGCCTTCACCCCGGTGGCTGCACCCCCGGCGCCGAATCCCTACAGCGTTCCGATGTACCCGCCGGCGCCACAGCAGCCCCGACCGGATACCGACCCGTCCCAGCCCCCGCCCCAGGGCTGAGTGGTTTGGCGCACGAGGAACCGTCCCTTGGGCGCCACCGGCTGGCCCCTTCCACGCCCTGTCATCCCACCTTGCGCCCGATGGTGCTGGGCTCGGGCGCAGAGTGCTGGGTTCGGCCAGTCCCTGACAACGCAACGGCCGCCCGGACGATCGTCCGAGCGGCCGTTGCGTTGTCGATCAGCTGTCGGCCATGTCTCCCGACAAGTACTCGGCGTAGGCCGGCAGGTCGAGCTGACCCGAACCGGACACCCCGATCACGATCACCGGCGACTCGCCGGCCTCGGTCGCGGCCTTCGCCTGACGGATCGCGCCGGCGATGGCGTGGTTGGACTCCGACGCCGGCACGATGCCCTCGGCGCGGGAGAACATCACGCCTGCCGCGAAGGCCTCACGCTGCTTGATCGCGATCGCGTCAATCAGACCCTCGTGGTAGCAGTGGCTGACCAGCGGTGACATTCCGTGGTAGCGCAAGCCACCGGCGTGGACCGGATCGGGTACGAAGTCCGGGCCGAGCGAGTACATCTTCAGCAGTGGCGTCAGGTGTGCGGTGTCGCCGAAGTCGTACTTGTATTCGCCCTCGGTCATCGACGGTGCAGCCTTCGGCTCACACGCGACGATCTTGGTCGCCTGACGTCCCTCCAGGTTCTCCCGGACGAACGGGAAGGCGATCCCGGCCAGGTTCGAGCCACCACCGGCGCACGCGAACAGGTAGTCGACCTTCGGCTCCTCGAACAGCTCCAGTTGCTTGAGCACTTCCTGACCGATGATCGTCTGGTGCAGGGCCACATGGTTCAGCACCGAGCCGAGCGAGTAGCTGGCGCCGGGGTCCTTGGCCGCGGCCTCGACCGCTTCGGAGATCGCCATGCCCAGGCTACCGGTGGTGTCGGGGAACTGCTCGCGCAGCGCCCGTCCGGACTCGGTCAGCTCCGAGGGGCTGGCCACCACCGACGCGCCGAAGGTCTCCATCAGGTAGTGACGGTAGGGCTTGCCCTCGTAGGAGGAGCGCACCTGCCAGATGTCACAGGTCTGGCCGAAGATCTGAGTGGCGAACGCCAGGGCCGAACCCCACTGGCCCGCACCGGTCTCGGTGGTCAGGCGCATCCGTCCGGCGACCTTGTTGAAGTAGGCCTGGGCGACCGCAGAGTTGGTCTTGTGGCTGCCCACCGGGGAGGCGCCTTCGTACTTGTAGTAGATCTTGGCGGTCGTGCCGAGGGCCTGCTCCAGGCGACGTGCCCGGTAGAACGGGGACGGACGCCACAGCCGATAGATGTCGTGGACCTCTTGGGGGATCTCGATCCAGCGCTCGGTGCTGGCTTCCTGCTCGATCAGACCGGGCGGGAACAGCGCCTCGAGGTCTGAGGGCACCAGGGGCTGTTGGGTTCCCGGGTGCAGATGCGGCGGGGGAGGAGTCGGCAGGTCGGCGACGATGTTGTACCAGTGCGTAGGCATCTGGCTTTCGTCGAGCACCACCTTTGACTGCTTCGGATCGGACATGGCACTTCCTTCGGCTTCGAGTAGCGGGCCGCTCTTCCGACTGCGGTCCAGGCTGAACTCTAGGGGTGTCGGCACCGGTAGCGACATGGGTTCCAGCGACCGTTCTGTGGGCGGGGCTCGCAGGCGTACCAGTTGAGGGGCCGCGCCGGTGACAGCAACGACAATGTGACCTCTCAGCAGATCGTGGCGGCAGGAAATCCGAGTGCGGGTACGCGATGAGGCACTCACCGTGTGGATGTCGCCGGGCGTACGACGCCGCTCGCGGCGAGGATGGTGGTGAACCACACGAAGATCCAGCGGCTGTGGCGTGAGGAGGGTCTCCGCGTCGCTCAGCGGTGGCCCCGCAAACGCAACGGGTCCTCGGCCGGCGACGCGCCGACAGCAGTCGCGCCGAAAATCGTGCGGGCGGTGGACTTCCATTTCGATACCGACGAGTAGGCGATCGGTGACTGGGAGACTGACTACAACCACCACCGCCGGCCCTTCTCGCTCGGCTACTTCCCCCAGCTGAGTACGCTCAGCATTGCACCCACCATATCGAAATCGACGACTCGCAAGAGGTCCGGGCCCAATGAAGACGCGGCTCACAGGCATGTCGATTCCGGGACAATTTGGCCGCTTTTTCGAAATGAGGTTGTGTTACCACGCATCGGGCAATAGTCTGGCCGCACACGCTCTTCGCAAACCCCAGCAAGGAGTCCTCATGAATAAGATCGCGCCCGGAGTAACGTTGCCGGCCGTGGCAGGGGGACCCCTTCGTGGAATACTCCGTCGGGTTACTGCTTACTCGGCCGTGCTGGCGCTTGCTGACTTCATGTTCGGCGCTGTGTACGTGTCGGTTTTGTTGGCGCGCGACCTGCCCCCGGCGCAACTCGGCATCCTGTTCGGAATCAGCACCGCCTTCTCGGTGCTGATCGAGGCGCCCAGCGGCGCGGTGGCCGACAAGTACGGTCATCGGAGACTCATGAGCGCTGGCCTGCTCATATGGGCCCTCGCCTTGGCCATATTGAGCGTGGCCGCCACCTGGGCGCTGGTCCTCGTTGGGCTCTTAATGTGGACCGCGGGCATGGCGCTTCAGTCGGGCACCACGGCACCGATAGTCGTCGCCAGTGCACCCGAATCAGATCGCGTGATCCTCTTCGACGTGCTGATGCGTCGGGCGAGTGTGGCGCGTTGGGTTGGTTCCAGCCTTGGTGCGGGGGTCGTGTTCGCATTGGGAGACTGGGTGCCGGGTGGTGTGGTTATCGGGATCGCGGCTGGGGTGATCGCCGTCCTCGGATTGTTGGTGCCTCTGGTGTTCCCGTCGAGCACGCCCCAGCCCGAACTGGACATGCAGTCGGTCTTCCGCTCGATGCTCGGCTGGAGTCGTCGGCGTGAGGTAGTGCCGCTCATCATCGCCACAATCGCATCGGGTTTGAGCGTGACTGTTATAGTTGTCACCTGGCAACCAGTGCTCTCGCCGGGGCTGGATCTCCGGCTGAATGGCCTCCTGCTAATGGCACTCACTCTGGCAGCCGCGATGGGGTCGTTGCTCAGCAAAGCCTTGCATGAGGTTGACGCCGCCGAAATGTCCCTTCTCGCATTTGCCATGATTGCGGCGGGCCTGGCGATCAGTTCTCTGGTTGCCGGAGGGGCTCTGGTTGGCTACTTGCTGGCAGAGTTCGGCCTGGGTCTAAGCATGGTCGGCATCGGGAAGTGGCAGCATCTTGAGTTCAGTGACGAACTGCGCAATACCTTGTACTCGACCCTCGCAACGGTCGGCCTCTGCGCGGCGTTGGTGGCCAACTCCGCTCTAGGCATCCTGTGGCAGCAGGTCGGGTTGCCCGTCACCGTCCTTGTGTTTGCAGTAGCTGTCGCGGGCCTGTCCGTCGTTGTTGGCACGCTGCGGAAGCTCGCACCGTCGTGAGGGGGAAAGCTCCAGGCGCGGCAAATGGCCCGTACGGGAGGGCAGTCGGTGCGCGGCAGGGCGAGACGCAGGTACTCCCAGTCCCGGATTCCGACCACCTGCACCTCTTGCGCGCACCAGGGGCGGCGCCGATTCTTTTCGACTCGGTGTCGTTGGAAGCATTCTTGCTCGAGCCGTCGGACTTGGGGCCGGACGGAGAGTGGCCCTGTGTGCGCCTCAGGGGCGAGCGTGACGTCGTGATCGCTGCACGGCGACGTGGATTCGCGAGGAAGCCGGGACATATCAACACCTTCCGTGTTGTGTTGACGGAGAGCTGCAACTTCGCCTGCCGGTATTGCTTCGAGACCACCAGCGCGAGGCGGCCACGTTCGATGTCGAAACGCACTCTGGAGCGCACCGTTCAAGTCATTCTTGACGCGAATGCAGGCCAGGGAGTCGCGGTCCACTGGTTCGGCGGCGAACCGCTCCTGCTGTGGTCGCACATTGATTGGGCTATGGCGTCTTTCGCTGAGGCGGCCCGCCGGGGCCAGATATCCAGCGTTCACCACTCGATGACAACCAACGGCTCTCTTGTCACCCCTAGGATCGCGAGGGATCTGGCCCGCGCCAGGTGCGATGTCTTTGTGAGCGTTGACGGGCCCCGTGCCGTGAATGACCGCTCGCGGGTCGACCGCTCCGGGGGAGGAACCTTTGACGAGGCGTTGAGGGGCTTCAGGCTCCTAGCGCAGGCCGGTGTCGACGTCGGCCTGCTGGTAACGGCAGACGCAAGCTCGGTCAGCACCCTATTCGAGTCGGTGCGTGAGCTCATTGAAACGGTGGGAGTGCGCAAGGTTGGAGTGAACACTCCGCAGCCCAGCCGAAACGGTTGGAGTGTGGATGGAGCCGTGCTAGCTGAGCAGATGCATCAGCTAGTGCGTTACTGCAATGATCAAGATGTCCGCCTATTGGGGCCGGGTCTACGCGTGCTTCGGGCGCTGAAGTACGCCAATCCACACGTTGACGATTGTCGGAGCCCCTCGGGTGCCATGGCCGCTACGATCACACCGGAAGGGCAGCTAAGCGGCTGCATCGTGTCCTGGCAGGACGGTCGTCCCTGGAAGCTGCGAGACCTATCGTCGCGGAGCCTACTTGAACTCGAGCACATCAAGGTTACCCCCACGGTGCAGCCGGGTTGCCACGGATGCATCGCGGAGATGGTTTGTGGTGGGCCGTGCGCGCTCGAGATGGTGCTCGCTGGGGTTCATCCGGATCGCTGCGCATTCTATAGGACGTTCGTGGTCTTGTCGGTGCTGGAGTCGACCCGCGATGGAGTCCGATTATGACGCCCTCATTGTCGAGGAACTTCGTCGTTTCGGCACTCCCCCTAGAGTTCCGAGAGCGCTATGCGGATGCCACCATCGTGGTGCGCGAGACGCCGGACCTCCACCGACTCAGCCCGATCCGCCAGGCCAAGGCATCATCTTCATATGCCGAGGCTGTGCGCGCAGATATAGCTGCGGGCCGCGCGGTTGTGCTCGTTTCCGCCGGTAGCGCTGTGTGCCCGGCGAGTCCCGCCGCCATTCGCAAGCAAGCGCGATCTACCCGTGACAGCTTGGAGAATCTGTCGCCATCAGCGCCGATCATCTCAGCGCTGGCATCTTTCGAGGTCTGCGAATGGGTGCTGGAGGACGGCTCTGCCCTGGTGGAGGGGAGTCTACAGTTGCCTTACGGTGAGCTCTGGGTCCAAGGACCGAATCACTACACAGGCCCCCTCTTCGTAGCTGGTGAAGATGTTCCGCTGACCTTCCGGCGGGGACGCGTCGTCGGCACTCCCACTGTATGGCGGAGTCTGGTGGGGCGCCCCCTGGTTGAGCTCGGCTTCGGCTGTAACTCCCAGGCTGAGCGCAGGGGGCCAGGGCGGGAGAAGGCCTCTGGAATCTGGCATGTGGGGGTGGGGGCTGTGTCACGGTTGCACCTTTACCCGCCATTTGTGCACTCGGACGTTGAGCTGGACGTAAAGCGCAACAGTGAGGAAGGACGATGAGGGTACCCCTCGCCTACTTGGAGCTCACCAGAGCGTGCAACGAGCGCTGCTGTTATTGCTACAACGATTCGGGTCGACCGCTGGCAGGCGAACTGGGCACTGACGCCATCGGTGAGGTAGTTGAAGGCTTTGTTGCTCAAGGCGGACAGCAACTGATGATTACCGGGGGAGAGTGTCTTCTTCATCCCGGCATTGTTGACGTCATGGAGCGCGCTCGCGCCACTCCGCAGGTTCGTTGGCTCGCTATGAGTACGAATGGTCTGCTTCTCGACTCCCCTCGCGGGCGAGCGGTCCTGGAGCTGTGTGACGAGGTGGACATCAGCCTGGACGGGTTTGCTGACATTCATGACCCACTGCGCGGTGTTCGCAGTTGGGACAAGACCCTTGCCGCTTTGAGGCTCGCGGGCGCGAGCGAGGCGAGGCTGCATGTCAATGCTTGTCTGACAGCCCCTCTGTGGAGGGACCTCGAGCGCTACCTGGGCCTTCTCGAGGAAGCGGGGGTGGCAAGTGTGAAGATCGCATTGATCGGCGGCGTGGGGCGTCAACGAACGCCAAAGAGCCTTTTCGATGGGCTTCCTGCTCGCACTGTCATCGCAGAGAGTCTGGATGAAGTCGCCGAGCGTTGGCATGGCCGACTCGATGTCAGTCAGTCGAGTAGCCGCAAGGTCTCACCGGTGACTCCCGCCACCGACGGCGTGGTGATCGACCCACTTGGTCGCTTGTTCCCGCAGCTAGGTTGTCAGGGTCTCCAGTGGCAACTGGGGTGGGCTTCCCCCCGATGGGAGTTGTGGGACGAGAGTCTCGATAGATATCTAGATCGCATGCGAGTAGTCGAGAGAATTGGCTCGAGCCGTGTCGCTGCGGGGGAATACGTTGAGTGGTGGGCACTTATTCGCGACGAACTCGAGTCGGGGCCCGAGGAAGGTGTCGCCCGTGTTGACTAGTTTGGTAGTGATGGTTGGCTATCGGTGCAATCTCAGATGCTCTTACTGCTTCAATGAGACACATGAGGATTCCGTCGGATACCAACAGAAACATGCGTCGGGGGGGCGCGACGTCGCATGGGGTCGCGAGGTGATAGCGCGTGTCGTTGAGGAGGCTGCTGCCACCGGATACCGACGCCTAGTTTTGACTGGGGGTGAGCCGCTGCTGTACCCAGAGACTTTGGACTGGATCGAGCTCGGTGCCTCCGCGGGTTTGCGGGTAAACCTCATCACGAACCTTACTGCGGTGGACACTCATGTCGTCCGCGCGCTCTCGAAGGCCGGGGCGCGCGCGTCCCTGCGGGTTAGTGTTGGTGGGTATGACCGCAGCACCCATCAACGCTATCGGCAAGGGTGGGACGCAATGCGTCGCGGTTTGAGTCTCGTGAAGCCTGTAGGGAATGAGCTGCATTTCTCATTAGTACTCACGCGCTCCATGCTCGCTCACCTCACGCGCTATGAGGCTTTCGCTTTGGCCGAAGGTGCTCGGCCACACATCGCTGCCCTGTCCCCTGGGCGACCGGGCGTCGTGCCGGCCACGGAGCTCCTCGCCGAGGCATCTCGGGCGGAGTGGGAGGAAGCGGAGAAGTCCGTTACGGACGCCCTATTGCGGAGGGAGCTATCGCTGCTAAAGGGTATGTATCTCGCGAGTCTACGCCCCCGAACCTGCTCAATGCGCACTAAGGCGCACGTCCTACTTCCGAATGGGGATCTTGTTGGCTGCTTCCATCGGTTGGACCTTGATTATGGGAACGTATTGGCGGGTAATCTTGGCTGCCTACTGAAGGGGGTGAATATAGATCGCGCCCTCCCTGCGGACTGCATCGGAGAGCACTGCTTCACGAATCATTATGATTAGAAATCGCTAGACAATCGAAAGAGGAAGGCATTTTAGTCATGAAGAAGCTTCATACTACTTTCAATCAATCCATCGAGGATTCTGATTTATGTGCGCGGAGTGGCCTCATGTCCCCTCGCCTGTTCGTCGCGGTCTATGTGAGCCAACTCGGCGCCATGGCCAACTACTACAAGCGGGTCTTTGGTGAGGATTCTGTGCAGTTCGAGGGGGATGAGGTGCTCTCACTTCGCATGGATGAGGAGATTGAGTTGTTCATCCAGGTGGTCGCTGAGGGTTCGGTCTTCGCTGAGCTCATAGGTAAGCAGTCGATCGGCGTGGGGCTCTCACCCGAACGCTATGCGCTTCTTGTGAGTAGCCTCCCCGACGAGATCCCGGTCGCGCTTGAAACCTGGACCGGCGGGCCGGCCGTGGATGAGGGGTTCATGCTCGTCGACCCTGAGGGCAACCATCTGATGCTGCTCCCGACCCAGCAAGCGGCCATGGTCTGAATGACCGGGACGTTGCGAGAGGTGGGGCTCGGCGCGGGCTGGGTCCCACCTCCCTTGCCCGGTGGGGATGGCATGGTCTCCTTAGGGCTCTGGCGTAAGTTGGGCTCGGGGGTGTACGACCCGACTCCTGCGGGTGAGTTGCTCAGGTCAGCATGGCTGGGTGCGCTTGAGTTGCTGCTCCCGGGCTTCCTTGGTCAACCCGAGATGGTGCTTAGGCCAGCGGTACGCCCATCTCCGCGTCGGCTGCTGAGTTTCACGGTCCTGCCGCTAGTTGGTGATGCGTCCGACGAGGCCCTTGCTGCAATGCAGCTGGGGAGCCTGCTCAGAGCGCTCGCCGCTCTGGGTTGCGGACTGTCTTTCGGACGCACAAGATCTGGGTCGCTGATGCTAAGCGGTCGGGATGCCGGGCTCCTCGATGTTTCGATTGCCACTCACGACCGGGATGCGGCCAAGGTGTTCGTAGGAGCTGAGGCTCTCGAGGTCGCGCTGGCCCGATCTCCCGCTCTCCCCCGCATATTTGGACGAACAGTCGGCATTCAACCTTTGGCCGTCGCGAGCCCGATCGCAACCCGACTTGCAGAGTCGCTTCGGCTCAGGGGTCTTGACGCACTGGTTCTCGAGCGGCCGCCAATCATTCCGTATCCAGTCTTTGTGAAGATCGTCCGAGGCGACAAGTATCTGGTCTCTAGTGGTTTCGGGCCGGATAGAAAGGTGCGGTGGTGCAGAACGAGCTCAGATGTGGTGGCTGTGGCCGTCGCGTCGACTTGGGAGCCGTAGCGGGCCGGGTGGCCCGGTATGCGAGCATGCTGAGACTCGCCACGACTCTCAACGTGTTGGCGCCGACGGTTGAGGTCCTGCCAGGACTCGGCGTAGACGGCATCTACTGCTCGGGGGTTATCTACGTCTCACCGGAGCGTTGGCGCTGCTATAAAGCCGATGTGGTGCTGGCTCACGAAACCGTGCATTCCCTTATCGACCCCGAATTCGACCGCCGGCGCTGGGTTCGCGAGTCGTTAGCTGAGGGCATCGCGCTCGCCCTCATGGCCACTAGCAGCCGCTTCAGCGCCCTTCACTTGCGTGCCTCTTTGGGCCGTAGCCGTCAGGCCGCGCCGACGCCACACCCCGATGATTGGTATGGAACGAACGCGTTGTCCGTGTTCGGGTCTATCAGCCCCATCCAGACGGGGAGTCTGGACCTAGGCCTCACGCGTGAACGACTGGTGCGAGGCGCCATCAGCCCGCATTCATTTGAGGGGTCTGGAGGCGAGTTGGAGGCGACTGTGGCAGCACTTGTTGATCGCGCGGCACCGTCCGCTGCTGTTTGCGACCTAATGTGGCGTCTCTCTGAGCCTGGACTGCCCAAGGCGGGGGGCCGTTCCTTGCAGCCGCGCGACGCCGACTCCTGGGCTTCGGTGGCTTCCGATGTGGAGCGCTTTGAGGCAGACAAGTGATCATCGGTGAACCTCTCCAACGCCGATCGTTTGCCCGGCCGCCGTTTTGGTGCGCCAAGATGGGGGCGGCCACAGGGACTCATGCATGAGTCGGTGACACTCGGTCTGTGGATCTAGATGTACTCGGCCATCAGGTTGGTGACACTCGGCTGATCGGGGGTTTGCCTCCGAGTGCGGTGTGTCGGCGTTCAGTGTTGTAGGCGTTGAGCCATGGGGCAAGGGCTTCCGTGCGGGCGGTGTTGGTGGTGAAGGGCTCGGCGTAGGCCCATTCGATCTGCAGGGTGCGGTTGAACCGCTCGACTTTGCCGTTCTGCCAAGGGCTGTGGGGCCGGATGAATCTGTGGGTGATGCCGCGATCGGTCAACAGGTCGCGGACGTCTCGGGATCGCCGGTAGGAGAAGTGGTTGTCCGAGATCAGGCGCTCCACGACGATCCCGATGCTGGCGAAGTGGTCCAGTGCCCGGGCCAAGAAGGCGGCGGTGGTCGGGCCCTTCTCGTCGGGCAGGATCTCGGAGTAGGCGTAGCGGGAGTGGTCGTCGACCAGTGAGTGGACGTAGTCGTAGCCGACCTTGGCTTTCTTGCGGGCAGAGGTGTCGCCAGCTTCGCGGCCGTGAAGCTTCCAGCCACCTCCCTCAGGGATCCGGCCCAGCTTCTTCACATCGGTGTGCACCAGTGAGCCGGGATGGTCGTGTTCGTAGCGGATACCGGTTACCTTCGACGCTCGGATTATCGCACCCGTGATCGGGTCCAGCTCGTGCAGGTAGGGCAGCTGGTGGCGTCGCAGGACTCGTGACACGGTCCGGGCCGCTAGGCCAAGCTCAGGCCCAAGCCAGTCCTGGCCGCGGCGATACTCCACCCGGGCGGCAACGATTCGGGCCTCAACCTCAGCGCTGGTGCGCTGCGGGCTGCGGCGGGGCCGCGACGAGCGATCGGTCAAGCCGGCCTCGCCCTCGGCCCGCCACCGCGCGACCCAGCGGTGCGCGCATTGCCGCGACACCCCCTGCGCTTTCGCGGCGTGCGCCACCGGCCAACCCTGCTCCAGCACACGCGTCACGAGTAGTCGCCTGCCGAACACCGTCAAATGAGCCCTACATTGGGACACGGGAGAACCTACTTGAGATGTGGACCTTCGCAAGTCACACCCCAACGGGGGTTCTCCCTTTCGTCAACCAGCCCGTGTCACCCACGTCCCGGCCGAGTACATCTAGAGGCTCGAGCCGGGCGTCAGCGCCTCCAGCTCGCCTGCTTGATCAGTGCCGCGCGTTCGCCCAGATCTCGGCCATCCAGGTTTCGATGGTGTCGGGGTCTTTGGGGAGGTGGTGGGAGAGGACTTCGCAGCCGGTTTCGGTGATCACGATGTCGTCCTCGATGCGGACGCCGATGCCGCGCAACTGCTCGGGCACCAGTAGGTCGGTGGCTTTGAAGTAGATGCCGGGTTCGACGGTGATGACCATGCCGGGGGCGAGGATGCCGTCGCGGTAGTTCTCGGTGCGGGCTTGGGCGCAGTCGTGGACGTCCAGGCCGAGGTGGTGGGACGTGCCGTGCACCATCCAGCGACGGTGGTGGCCGCCGGTGGCCGGGTTGAGCGACTCGGCCGCGCTGACCGGCAGCAGGCCCCATTCCTCCAAGTAACGCGCCACCACGGCGATCGCGGCGGCGTGCACGTCGGAGAACTTCGCGCCCGGCTTGGCGGCATCGATGCCGGCCTGCTGGGCCTCCATCACGGCCAGATAGACCTGGCGCTGGGCGGCCGAGAAGGTGCCCGACACCGGCAGGGTGCGGGTGATGTCGGCGGTGTAGAGCGACTCGACCTCGACGCCGGCGTCCATCAGCAGCAGATCGCCGGGACGGATGTCGCCGTTGTTGCGGGTCCAGTGCAGGGTGTTCGCGTGATCGCCTGAGGCGGCGATGGTGTCGTAGCCGACCGCGTTGCCGGCGTGGCGGGCGTACAGCCCGAAGACGCCTTCGACCCAGCGCTCGCCACGGCCGCGACGGATCGCTTCAGGCAGGTCGGCCACCACGGCTTCGAAGCCTGCTGCGGTGTCGGCGCACGCCTTGCGCAACTCGTCCAGCTCGAAAGCGTCCTTGATCAGGCGGGCCTCCGACAGCGCGACCGCGAACACCTCATCGGCCTCGGCGGCAGCGCCGGCGTCCACGCCGTCGCGCAGCCGCAGCGCGTCGATGATCAAGGTGAGATCGGCGTCGGCCTCGCGCACCAGGCGCACCGGAGTGGTGGCCAGATCGGCCGCGGCGGCAGCCTGGAACTCTGCGATCGGTGCGCAGCGCAGGCCGGTGAGCGCGCTCATCTCCTCCAGCGACTCCCGCGTTCCCACCCACATCTCGCCGTAGCGGGCGTCGGCGTAGAACTCCGAGTCGGTGCGCGGGGCGCGCGGCTTGAAGTACAGCGTGGCGGTGGCGTCCGGCTCGATCATCAACACCGCATCGGGCTCACGGTCGCTGCCCAGGCCGGTCAGCCAGACGAATGCCGTGTGCGGACGGTAGGGGAAGTCGGTGTCGTTGGCGCGCACCTTGAGGCCGCCGGCCGGGATGATCAGCCGCTCGCCCGGGTAGGCCGCCGCGATCCGAGCTCGACGTTCCGCAGCCGGAACCGTGGCCGGCAACGCGGCCGGGAGCTCGGCGGGGTAGGGCGCCCACGCCTGCGGAATGAACTCGGCAAATGCCTGGGAGAAGGGGGTCTGCCGGTTCGGAAGCTTCGGCTGCGCGTCACTGCTCATGGGGTCGATGCTATCCCTGGTGCACGGTTCCTTCCGCCGTCGGTCGGGTTATGAGGGCGCGGACGGTGGTGTGAGGCGAACGGTCCGCAGTTAGTCGGGTTATGGGCGTACTGATTGCCCGCATAACCTGACTTCGTGCGGGGTCTCTGTGTTGAGGGGGCTGCGGCGCAGCCATAACCCGACTTCGTGCGGAGCCTTGTGTGGCCTCGGGTTGGGCGAGAGCGCCAGGTGGGCGAACACCAGTAGAGTCGGGGTTCACAACTTCAGGAGGCTCAGATGAAGGCTGCTGCAGCGGCACAGCTCCGGCTTCTCGACCTACAGGCCGAGGACACCGCGATCGCCCAGCTCACCCATCGCAAGACCACGCTGCCCGAGCATGCAGCGATCGTGGACGGCAAGGCCCAGCGGGCTACCTTGGCCGCGTCCCTGGTGGAAGTGCGCACGCGGCTGTCGGACTACAAACTCGAAGTTGAGAAGGCCGAGGCCGACCTGGTGCCGGTACGCGAGCGCCTCGCCCGCGACATCAAGCGCCGCGACGACGGCCTGGTCACCGATCCGCGCGGATTCGCCGCCTTGAACGAAGAGATCGAGCACCTCGGGAAGCGCATCTCCGACCTGGAGGACACCGAGCTGGAGGCGATGGAAAATCTCGAAACCGCCGCTGCCAGCGAAGCCGAACTCGCCGCGCAGCTGACCGATCTGGAGAACTCGGTGCGCGCGGTGATCGCCGCCCGCGACGAGCAGCTCGCCCAAGCCGACGCCCAGATCGCCGCCCACACCGCCGCCCGCGACGCCATCGTCGCCGAACTGCCCGCCGACCTGGTCGCGCTGTACGACCGGATCCGGGTCAAGGCCGGCGGTCTGGGCGCTGCCGAGCTGAAGGGACGCCGGTGCGCCGGCTGCCAGATCGAGGCCACCTCGGCCGCCTTGACCGGCTACCTGGAGGCGTCCGCCGACGACGTGGTGCGCTGTGAGGAGTGTGACCGCATCCTGGTGCGCAGCTCGGCCGCAGGAGCCTGAGCCGTGCCGGGGCCGAAGGTCGCGATCAGCGCCGAACCACCGGCCCTCGCCGAGGGCTTGCGACGGCTCCGAGACACTCTCGGCGTGCCGGCCGAGTTCCCTGCGGACGTCCTGGCTGACGCCGAGCGAGCTGCCGCTCGTCCGCTCCCGGAGTTGCCCGACCGGACCGATATCGCCTTCGTGACCTTGGATCCAGCCTCCTCGACCGACCTTGACCAGGCATTTCACCTGTCGCGGGTCGGAGACGGCTACCTGCTGCGCTACGCCATCGCCGACGTGGCGGACTTCGTTGCTGCCGGCAGCGCGGTCGACGTCGAGGCCCATCAGCGCGGCGAGACCCTGTACGCGCCGAACTACCGCACTCCGCTGCACCCGCCGGTGCTTTCGGAGGGGGCGGCGAGCCTGCTGCCCGACCAGGTCCGTCCCGCGTTGGTGTGGGAGCTGGAGCTGGATACGGAAGGACGCACCACCGCCACCCATGTGGCCCGTGCCCTGGTGCGCAGCCGCGCCAAGCTCGACTACGTCTCCGCCCAAGCAGCTCTGGACGCCGGTACCGCCGACGAGCAGCTGGAGCTGCTGCGGACGGTGGGCACGCTGCTGCAGATCCAAGAGGTCGCCCGCGGCGGAGTGAGCCTGAACGTGCCCGAGCAAGAGGTGGTCACCCAAGGCTCGGTCTGGTCGCTGGCGTACCGGGCGCCGCTGCCGATCGAGGGCTGGAACGCGCAACTGTCGCTGGCCACCGGCATGGCGGCCGCGAAGCTGATGCTGGGCGCCGGAGTGGGGCTGCTGCGCACCTTGCCGCCGGCGAAAGAGTCGTCCATCGAGCGACTGCGACGCACCGCGCACGCGCTGGGGCTGGATTGGCACCATGCCCAGGCCTATCCCGACTTCGTGCGCAGCCTGGACGCCCGGGTGCCGGCGCAGGCGGCGATGCTCAACTCCTGCACCACGCTGTTCCGCGGCGCGGGCTACCTCGTGCTCGACGGGACCACGCCCGAGCAGCCCGAGCACGCCGCGATCGCCGCGCCCTATGCCCATGTGACCGCGCCGCTGCGGCGGCTGGCCGACCGCTACGCCGGCGAAGTCTGCCTGGCGATCTGTGCCGGGACGCCGGTGCCGCGGTGGGTGTTGGAGGGCCTGCCGGAGTTGCCCGGCGAGATGAGCGAGAGTGGCCGGCGGACCAACAAGTTCGAACGCGGCACCGTCGATCTGGTCGAAGCGCTGGTGCTGGCGCCGCGGATGGGCCAGACCTTCGACGGCGTGGTGATCGCGCTGGACGAGGAAGACGAAAACGAGGGCGTCCTGCAGCTGACCGACCCGGCAGTGGAAGCCAAGGTCAAGGGCGGACGGCTGGTGCTGGGCCAAGAGGTGCAGGCCACGTTGACCGCCGCGGACCTGGTCACCGGCGCGGTGCAGTTCCGCCTGCTGTGAGGTCAGCGTTTCGCTGACGAGATGGCGCTGGTGAGCCGATCGATGCGCGCCACCAACTCGACGAAGGCCGCTTCGAAGGCGTCCTCGTCGGCGCGCGCAGCCGGATCGGGGATCGACCAATGCAGATCGGTGTCGCCGATCGACTCATGGGCCAAGTCGCACACCGAGACCACCAACTCGCCTCCGGTGAGTGCCTGGTCGATCAGTTTCGGCTGTGCGGCGGACAGGTCGAGGCCGTGGCGCCGTCCGGTGGCCACGGCGAGCGGATGGACGGCGGCAGCCGGGTCGGTGCCGGCTGAGGTCACCGGGAGCGAGCTGACGGTGCGCCAGTAGGCCTCGGCCAGCTGCGATCGCGCCGAGTTGTGCGAGCACACGAACGCGACGGCGTCCGGCGGGTTGATCGACGGCAAGCCCACGAGCCGCTCGCAGGCGGCGGTGCGGGTGACGTAGGTGCGACGCCGGTCGCCCTCGGAGTGGTGGCGCTCGATCAGGCCCGCTCGCTCCAGAGTCTGCAGGTGGTGAGCCAGCAGGTTGGTGGGCAGGTCGACGGCGCCGGCCAGTTGCTTGGGGGAGAGGTCGTCATGGGCCAGCAGGTCGACGATGTGCAGCCGGACGGGGTCGCCGAGGGCGGCGTAAGCCTGGGCACGTCCCTGGCGATCAGCAGTTGACATCACGGGAATCCTCCATCACGATTGACTCAATAATAGTTGAGTGATTCGAACCTGTCACCTCAACACTCAGGAGGAACTGATGAAACCCGTCGTGCTGTTCGTATGTGTCCATAACGCCGGACGCTCGCAGATGGCTGCTGGCTACCTGCGCCACCTCGCCGGCGATCGCATCGAGGTGCGCTCGGCCGGCTCGGCACCGGCCTCGATGATCAACCCAGTGGCGGTGGAAGCGATGGCCGAAGAGGGCATCGACATCTCCTCCGAGCAGCCCAAGGTGCTCAGTCCGGTGGCGGTGCAGACCTCGGATGTGGTCATCACGATGGGCTGTGGCGACGCCTGCCCGTTCTACCCCGGCAAGCGCTACGAGGACTGGGTGCTGGATGATCCGGCCGGCCAGGGCATCGAGTCGGTTCGTCCGATCCGTGACGAGATTCGTCGCCGCATCGAGGAACTTGTCGCCGACTTGCTCCCCGCCGCCTAGCGAGGCCTATACTTCAACCGTGGTTGAATCAAGCCCAGTTGAAGTATCAACGGCACTGCTGACGGCGGTATCCGATCCGATCCGCTGGCAGCTGATCTCGCAGCTGGCGCCCGGCGCCACCCGCTGCGTGTGTGAACTCACTACCGAACCGGCCATCCCGGGCAACCTGCTGAGCTACCACCTCAAGGTGCTCCGGGAGGCCGGGCTGGTGATCAGCAGCCGTCGCGGACGCTGGGTCGATTACCAGCTGGCCGAGGACGCGCTGGAGCGCCTGCACGCCGCACTGCCCGTCCCGGTGGCACCGGCCGCCTGTGCCTGCGTCCGTGAGTCTGTGGGGGCCCCGGCGTGAGCGCGGCTACCGAAACGATCCTGCGTCCGTCCGTCCGTCGCTGGGGCGGGTTGGCGTTGGCTGCTGCGGTCGTGGTGGGGCTGTATGTGCTCAACGAGTGGCTGTGGACCTGGCTCTACGGCAGCGTGCTCGGCTGGGATCTGACCACCGGCTGGGGCTCGATCATCCACTTCTTCAGCTACGACGTGATCAAGATCACGCTGCTGCTGGTCGGCATCATCTTCGCCGTCACCGTGCTGCGCAGCTTCGCCAGCATCGAGCGCACCCGCGCTCTGCTGGGCGGCAAGCGTGAGGGGGTGGGCAACGTCCTGGCCGCCGGCCTGGGTGTGGTCACTCCGTTCTGCTCGTGCAGTGCGGTGCCGGCGTTCATCGGCTTCGTGGCGGCCGGCGTCCCGCTGGGTGTGACGATGAGCTTCCTGATCGCCAGCCCACTGGTGAACGAGATCGCGATCGCCCTGCTGTTGGGCCTGTTCGGCGTCGGTCCCACCGCGTTGTACGTCGGCGCGGGGCTGGTGATCGCCATCGTCGCCGGCCTGGTGATCGGACGGCTGAAGTTGGAACGCTACGTGGAGCCCTTCGTCTTCGAGACCAAGCTGCGCGGCAAGGTGATCGACTCCTCAGTCGGCCTCACCTGGGACGACCGACTGGCCATGGGGCGCGAAGAAGTGGCCAGCATTCTGCGCAAGATCTGGCCCTACCTGTTGGTCGGCATTGGGCTGGGTGCGCTGATCCATGGCTGGGCGCCGGGGGACTTCTTCGCCCGCTACGCCGGGCCGGACAACCCCTTCGGTGTGCTGATCGCCGTGCTGCTGGGCGTCCCGCTGTACTCGAACGCCGCGGGCATCCTGCCGCTGGTCGAGGCGCTGCACGACAAGGGGCTGCCGATGGGCACCCTGCTGGCCTTCATGATGGCCACCGTCGCGCTCAGCCTGCCCGAGATGATCCTGCTGCGCCGGGTGCTCAAGCCCCGGCTGATCGCCATCTTCGCTTCCGTTACCGCTCTCGGCATCATCGCCGTGGGCTACCTCTTCAACGCCATCGGCATCTGACAAGGAGAAACAATGCACATCAAGATCCTGGGCTCCGGCTGCGCCAACTGCATCAACCTGGAGAAGGCGGCCCGCCAGGCCGTCGACGAGCTCGGCCTGGAGGCGACCTTCGAGAAGGTCACCGACTACGCCGACATCGCCACCTACAACATCATGCGCACCCCCGGCCTGGTCGTGGACGACGAGGTCGTCCTCTCCGGCCGCGTCCCCACCGTCACCCACGTGAAGGAACTCCTCACCGCCCGCTAGCCGTCCATCCCGCCGATCTGCCCCCGAATCGCGCAGCCGCTACCGAAATTCCGGTAGCGGCTGCGCGATTCGGGGGCGCCTGGGTGTGAGGCGGTGCTGCCTGCTAGGCGTGATGCCAGACCTTCACCGCTGAGAAGAGCAAGAGTGCGGCCAGCAGGGGCACCAACACCACTGCTGGCACCGCGCCCAGCAGCATCCCGCCCGCAAAGACCCCGACGATGGAGCCCAGCGCCATCGCCAGGACGAAGCGCCGCTGATCGCGGAGGACCCCGAACGCCTGGTCTCGGCTGTATCGCGCGAAGGCCACCAGCATGGTGGGCAGCGAGATCAGCAGCGACAGCGAACCTGCGAGCTTGATGTCGATGGCGAACAGCAACACGATGGCCGGAATGAGAAGCTCGCCGCCGGCCACCCCCATGAGGGCAGCCACCACGCCGATCCCAACGCCGGTAGCCACCCCCGCCACCACCTGAGCCGGCCCGGTGATTCCGATGGGCTGGACGCTGCCGAGGTGGCTCCAGGCGAGCAGCCCGGCGATGAGCACCAGCAGGATGGCCAGCACTCGGTAGAGCAGCGCGGGGGCCGCCTTCCGCGCCCAGCCTGCGCCGAGCCAGGCGCCGATGAGCGTTCCGGCAAGCAGATTCCCCACCACCGGCCATTCGCTGATCACCTCGGGCAGTGGGACGGCGACGAGTCTCGCGGGGAGGGCTGCGATCACCACGATCAGGCTCAGCGCCTTGTTCATGATGACCGCAGCGAGGGCGGCGAAGCCGAACACGGCGACCAGAATCGGTAGCCGGAATTCCGCGCCACCCAGGCCGATCATGCCGCCGAGCACCCCGACGAGTCCGCCAAGGACGGCCGCCAGAACCAGCCGCTGTGGGAGCTCTGCCGTGGCCGTGACGGTCGAAGTGGCGGTCTCGTCGTGGCTGACCAGGGGAGCGTTCATGGCGCCACTCAACTCCGTTTGTGACGTCGCCCGCTACGGGGTGTTCGGGCCCGACATCTGACCGAAACTCGATTTCGACTTAGCTCTCCGCAGTGATAGCTAATTGAGATGAGAACACTCGACGCTTCGACGCCCTCGCCCACCGCGCTGCTTTCGGCAGCCGCCCGCGCCGCCCACCCGCTGGCCGACCAACCTCCGCACCTGCTCAACGACACCGACGCTCAGGCCCTGTGTTCGCTGTTCGAGCCCTCTCCGCTGAGCTATCAGCTGGGGGCCGCGCAGCATCCGATCATGGCCGCGGCGCGAATCTCGACCGTGGCCCGCAGCGCCTTCGCCGGTCGCCTCATCGGTGACAGCGGCCTCGGTCAGCTGTTGGTGATGGGTGCCGGTCTGGACACCTCGGTGAGCACGGGTTTTGGTGGCCGAGTTCTCGCGGTCGACCGTCCCGACGTGCTGGGCTGGCGGGCCGAGCTGGTCGCTGAGGCTGGGATCGAGGACGCGAGCATTCCGGTGGCGGCCGACCTCACTGAGCCCGGGCTGGTGGACGCGCTCGGTGCCGCGGGGCTGGACGCCACCGCGCCGACCGCAGTGGTGGCGCTGGGGTTGAGCATGTACCTCACCGCGGCCGACAATCGCGCCTGGCTGACGGCGCTGTCGTGCCTGCCGCCCGGCTCGATGGTGGTCTTCGACGCGCTGCTGCCGGACGTCGACGCCGATGAGGCTGGACGGGGCTATGCCGCCGCGATCACCGCAAACGCAGGCGGACGCGAGCCCTGGCATTGGCGTCCGAGTGCGGACGAAGTGGACATGACGCTGAAGGCGTCCGGCTGGGGGAGCGTGGCGATCACCGCCGAGTCCGACGCTGTGCCAGCGGCGTTCTGGCAGGCCAATCCGGGACTGGTGCGCCAGCGCCTCGTCCAGCTGATTCATGCCCAGGTGCTCCCACCCACTACCCTGTAAGGCGGACGAGTCGGCCGGGTGATCGCGGCGCAAGTCGAGGAAAGTCCGGACTCCACAGAGCAGGGTGGTGGGTAACGCCCACCCGGGGTGACCCGCGGGAAAGTGCCACAGAGAACAGACCGCCCCGCAAGGGGTAAGGGTGAAACGGCGGTGTAAGAGACCACCGCGCTCCAGGTGACTGGAGTGGCAAGGCAAACCCCACCTGGAGCAAGGCCAAGAAGGACTCACGTCTTCGGACGCTGGGTCTGCGGACACCGTTTGAGCGCTGCTCGCGCGAGGTGCCCGGGTAGGTCGCACGCCTACGGGCGGAGGCGGTTGGCAACAACCGTCACAGATGGATGATCACCGACCCCTCGGGGTCACAGAATCCGGCTTACAGGCCGGCTCGTCCCCTCAGTCTTGGGACATGCCCAGGGCTTCGGCCAACTCGGGGCTGACGATCATGTGGGCGCCTTCGGCGTCGCGGCCGGTGACCTGCTCCCAGCGTCCGTCCTTGACCCAGTACACGTGTGGGCTGAGCGGTCCGGCGCCGTCGTCGAAGCCGGCCATCGCGAACAGGAAGAGGCTCTGCAGACTCAGCGCGGCGTTGGGTCCGTCGATCACCCGGAACGCGATCTGGTGGCGGTACGGCATCGCCACCAACACGCCGCGGCCGAGGTCGGCGCGTCCGGCCAACTCCAGCAGCTCGGGCAGGAACAACACCATCGACGCGGTGAAGAAGCTCTCACCGAGCAGGACGTCGAACTGGTCGCCATTGCCGCGGCTGAGCACCTGGTGTTCGCGCTTTTCGCTGCGCATCATGTGCCACAGGTTGGCCCGTCCGACCGCTCGCCATTCGGTCAGGTCGCCGCGGGCGGCCAGGTCGCTCTCCGGCGGGGTGAGCACCGTGTCGGGGAAATCGAGGGCCAGGGTCAGCCGCAGGTCGCCGACCAGGGTCGGGGCGGTTTCGAACCACTCCGGATTCGGGACGCCGCCCCCGTCGGCAAGGCGCAAAACCAGTTGTGCCCGCAGCTCATCCTCCGTCAGCGTCTCCACGCCCGGCTTCGGGGTGGCGAGCATGCCGACGTGGGTGCGAACCAATCCCGGCCACTTGCGCTGGGGCGCATCCGACACCAGGACGGCCAGGTTCCACAGCCCGAAGGCCGACCCCTCGGCGTCGACGACATGGTCGGAATGGACGGTCACCTCACGCCCGTGCTCGGCCCAGGCATCGCGGACGAGTTGCCGCAGCCGCTGCGCCCCGGCGATGCTCAGCGGCAACTCCGGATCGCGTGCGGACTCGGAACTGTCCTTCTTGGTGAACCAACCCATACAGCGAGCCTACTGACCCCGCCGCACGGGTCGGCTACCGCTCAGGCGGGTTTGGTGGCCCGGATGAACGCGCTGGCGAAGGCGCCCTCGAGTTCGGTCAGGGCCGATTCGGCGTCCAGGTCGGCCGGCAGGCTGTCGGGCGGGAGCTGTCCGGCCATCTCGATCAGTTCGTCGCGGCTGTAGGTGCGGGTGACCTGCAGGCTCGCGTCGTCGAAGCCTGCGGCGGTGAGCTTGGCCAGGTAGTGGGCATCGAGCAGGGCGCCGGTGATGCAGCCGGTCCACAGCGCCATCACCGAGGTCCACTCCGGCCCCAGCGGACGCAGCAGGACGATGTCGGAGACAGCGAACCGGCCGCCCGGGCGCAGCACGCGGAACGCTTCGCCCAGGACGGCGTCCTTGTCGGTGGACAGGTTGATCACGCAGTTGGAGATCACCACATCGACGCTGGCCTCGGCCAGTGGAATGTCCTCGATGGTGCCCTTGATGAACTGGGCGTTCTCGATGCCGGCCTCGGCCTTGTTGCGCTCGGCCAGCTGCAGCATCTCGTCGGTCATGTCCAGCCCGTAGGCGACGCCGCCGGGGGAGACCCGACGTGCCGACAGCAGCACGTCCAGACCACCGCCGGAGCCGAGGTCGAGGACGTCCTGGCCGGGTTGCAGCTCGATCAGCGCGGTCGGGTTGCCGCAGCCCAGGGACGCCTCCAGGGCGCCGGACGACGGGGCGTCGAGGCCGGTGTAGAGGTTGGAGCTGATCGGATCGCTGGCGCCACCGCAGCAACCAGGAGGGCCGGCCTCAGTGAGCTTCAGCGATCGGCGGGCGGCGCTGGCGTACCGCTCCTGGACGGCCTGACGAGTGCTGTCGGTGGTGGACATGAGGCTCCTTGGATCGATCAATGTCGAAACAGATTCTTCGCCCTTGATTCGATATGTGTCAAGATAGGGACATGGCACGTGAGCTCCAGATCGCCGACGCTTGCTGCGGGCTGGCCGCCACTCCCTTGAGCGAGGACGACGCCGAGCGCTTTGCGGTGATGTTCAAAGCCCTGGGCGATCCGATCCGGCTGCGCCTGGCCGCGCTGATCGCAGCTCAAGACGAAGTGTGCGTCTGCGACCTCACCCCGCAGTTCGAGCTGGCCGACTCCACCATCAGCCACCACCTCAAGGTGCTACGCGATGCTGGCCTGGTCGGCTCGCAGCGACGCGGGACCTGGGTCTACTACCGCGTGCATCCCGATGCGCTGCAGGCGCTCGGCGTCCTGCTGCAGCCGGTCGGCGGCGCGGACTGAGCGCGGCCTGGCTCGCCGGTTACGCTGAGGAGCATGGCTCGCCCTGAACCTCTGTCCTGGCGCGCGGTGATCGCCCTGCTGGCCAATGCCGACACTCGTGCGGTGTTGGCCGAGCATGTCGGCGACGCGGCACTCACTCCGGCCGCCCGCGAACGGGCGCGGACGCGGCTGGTCGAGGCCGGCGTGCTGGTTGCCGACGGTGCCGGCGGCTGGGTGATCGCCGAGGACCGTCTGCGGGCCACGCTTCAGGCCGGTTCGACACCTCGATCAGCCGGCCCCGAACGCTTCCTCGACTCCGACGGACGGCTGATGGGCTACCCGTCCAAGGCGCCCGATCGGCTCGAACTGCTGCAGATGCTGGGCCCGCGCGTGGTCGGTCGTGACGAAGACCTTCCCGAGGCCGTCCTCAACGCGCGTCTGGAGAAGCTCACCGATGACGTCGCCACGCTGCGGCGCTATCTGGTTGAGGCCGAGGTGCTCGAACGGTTCCCGGACGGGAGCGGCTACCGGCTGGTCCGCTGAGAGAAATTGGGACGGCCCAGCCAGACCTATCGGGGGGTTGGCCTGGCGGGGCCTCGCCGAGGTTCCCGAGGGGTAGGGGAGGGGTCTCGACTACCTCAAGGCTAACAAGATCCCTAGTGAATAGCGCACACCGTCATGCGATGGTCAAGACTTCGGCACCATCGTCGGTGACCACGAGGGTCGTTTCCCACTGGGCGACCCGGCTGCCGTCGTTGGTGACGACCGTCCAGCCGTCGTCCCACACATGCGAGCTCGGATTGCCCAGCGCCAGCATCGGTTCGACGGTGAAGGTCATGCCGGGTTCGATCACCTCGTTGTACAGCGGATTGTCGTAGTGAGGGATCACTAGGCCGGAGTGGAAGGCGGAATGCACCCCGTGCCCGGTGTACTCGCGCACCACGCCGTAGTCGAAGCGCTTGGCGAAGGACTCGATCACTCGGCCGATCACGCTGATCTCCCGACCTGGCCGGACGGCGCGGATGCCGCGCTCCATGGCTTCTTTCGTGCGCTCCATCAGCAACCGGGAGTCCTCGTCGATCTCGCCGACTCCGAAAGTGGCGCAATTGTCCCCATGTACGCCGTCGACGAAAGCGGTGACATCGATCTTCAACAGATCGCCGTCGGCCAGCGGGCGAGCATCCGGGATGCCATGGCAGATCACCTCGTTGACCGAGGTGCAGCACGACTTGGGGAAACCGCGGTAGCCCAGCGTCGAGGGGTAGGCGTCGTTGGCCACCAGGAAGTCGTGAATGGCGGCATCGATGGCGTCGGTAGTGACTCCTGGGGCGATCAGGGTCGCGCCGACCTCGATGGCCTGGGCGGCGATCCGTCCGGCCCGGCGCATCTTGGTGATGGTCTCCGGGCTCTGGACGTGGGGGCCGTCGTACTGCTCGGGGCGGCTCTTGCCGACGTAGGCTGGACGAGCGATGCTGTCCGGCACCGAACGCTCGGGCGAGATGGGGTGTGGCTTGATCGCGGTCACGCAGGCGATCATAGACGCGCTCTCGTCCGATGATTCTGAGGAGGCACGATGATGCCGAATGGCCCCTGGTTCTACTGTCTGAACCACCATGCCGTCGAGCCTGCGGACGAGGGATGCAAGGCGGTCGACCGGCTCGGCCCCTACGACACGCTCGACGAGGCCGCCCACGCCCTGGAGCGAGTCGCGCAGCGCAACGAGGCCTGGGACGACGACCCGCGTTACGACGACGAGGACTGAGCGGGCGGCACGTTCCATTTGGGACAATCTGTAACCAAGCTGAAACACGATCCCACCCATACTGATCGCATGGATAAGCAGACCGAATTCGTGCTTCGCACCATGGAGGAGCGGGACGTCCGCTTCGTCCGGTTGTGGTTCACCGATGTGCTCGGCTACCTGAAGTCAGTAGCCATTGCTCCGGCTGAGCTCGAAGGGGCGTTCAGCGAGGGCATCGGCTTCGACGGCTCAGCCATTGAAGGCTTCGCCCGGGTCTATGAATCCGACATGGTGGCCCACCCCGACCCGTCCACGTTCCAGTTGTTGCCCTGGCGGGGCAGCAACCAGGGCACGGCCCGGATGTTCTGCGACATCCGCCAACCCGACGGTGCGCCGTCCTTCGCCGACCCGCGTTACGTGCTGCGGCGCACCCTGAAGAAGGCCTCCGACATGGGGTTCACCTTCTACACCCACCCCGAGATCGAGTTCTACCTGTTCAAGCAGCCGATCGTGCCCGGCCAGGTGCCGACCCCTGCCGACCAGTCCGGCTACTTCGACCACACCACCACCAGCCCGGCCGCCGACTTCCGCCGCCAGGCGATCACGCTGCTGGAGCAGATGGGCATCCCGGTGGAGTTCAGCCACCACGAGGGCGGCCCCGGCCAGCAGGAGATCGACCTGCGCTATGCCGACGCGCTCACCATGGCTGACGCGATCATGACCTTCCGGGTGGTGATCAAGGAGGTCGCGGTCATGCAGAACCTGTTCGCGTCCTTCATGCCCAAGCCGTTGACCAACCAGCCGGGTTCGGGCATGCACACCCACGTGTCGCTGTTCGAGGGCGACAAGAACGCCTTCTACGACGCCAGCGCCGAGTTCCACCTGTCCAAGATCGGACGCCAGTTCATCGCCGGCCTGCTCGCCCATGCCGGCGAGATCACCGCGATCACCAACCCGTGGGTGAACTCCTACAAGCGGCTGGTGGCCGGTGCAGAAGCGCCCAGCTACATCTGCTGGGGACGCAACAACCGCTCCGCGCTGGTCCGGGTGCCGATGTACAAGCCGAACAAGGGCTCCTCGGCACGCATCGAGCTGCGCTCGATCGACTCCGCGGCCAACCCCTACCTGACCTATGCCATGGTGCTGGCCGCCGGCCTGGACGGCATCGAGAACGAGCTGGAGCTTCCCGAAGGCGCCGAGGACGATGTGTGGAGCCTGACCGACCGGCAGCGCCAGTCGCTGGGCATCCGTCCGCTGCCCCGCAGCCTGGGCAACGCCATCGATCTGATGGAGAACTCCCAGCTGGTTGCCGACACTCTGGGTGAGCACGTGTTCGACTTCTACCTGCGCAACAAGAAGGCCGAATACGAGGCGTACCGCAGTGTGGTCACCGAGTGGGAGCTCACCAACTCGCTTCCGGGCCTGTGAATCGTCACTCCGTCTAAGAAAACGGTCTCTGATTGGCCCGATGGACTGCCAAATCGAGCCGAAACGCGATTGAATAGGAGCAGGTCGGCTGACGCCTGCATGGCTTCAGTGATCGAGGGGTCAGGTCTGCGGGGGGCGGACCACCCCTAGTTCATGCCGACATGGCGGGTCCGTCGCGATTGCAGGGGTGCATCTCGACGGGCCCGCACCCATTTGCGGGCCCACTCAATCCACTGAACGCGAACGCGCCTGCGCCCCAACCCCAGCGGATCGCTGAGGATTGGGGCGCAAGGAGCCACCGTCAGCGGCTTGCGCTGGCCGTCGGCTGCGGGGCCGGTGCGGCTGAACTCGATGATCCAGAGCCGCTCGATGACGTCGACGACCCGGAACTCGTCTTGGTCGTTGTCCGACTCCGGCTCGCGTTGGCCGGAATGGCGGCAGTGCTGTCGGCCAACACCACCACCTGCCCGGCGGTCAGGCCCTCGGTGATCTCGGCTCGACCGCCCCCGATGGCCCCGGTCTTGACCTGGGTGAGCGTCGGTGTGGACGCCCTCGCCGCCAGCACCAGAACCGTCCCGGTGCCCGTACCGGTGGGAGTGAGCGCAGAGACCGGAACCGTGACCACCCCGGTGCGTGCGACCACCGGGATCGACACCGTGGCCTTCGCCCCGCTGGCTAGCAGACCATCAGGATCGTCGACCGAGATCGTGGTGGTGTAGGTCGGCGTGGCGCCGGACGTCCCGCTGGTCTCCAGTGCGTTGATCGCGGTGATCGTCGCCGACAGTGAGGTCAGCGACCCGGCGGGTGTCACGGTCGCGCTCGTGCCCACCGTGACGGCGCTGCGCGTCTTCAGCGGCAACTCGACGCTGACCTGGGCCTCGCCCTTGCCGACGATGGTGATGCTGCCGGACGAGGCGCTGGCGCCCTTGCTGAGGCTCACCGCTCCCACCGTCCCCGAGATGGGGGCGGTCAGCTCAGCGGCGTCCAGATCGGATTGGGCGCTGGCAAGGTTCTGCTGCGCCTGCAGCAGAGTTGCGCGGGCCGAGGCGATCGCCGCCTTACTGGTGGTGGTCTTCTTGGTGGCCGACGAGCCGCCACCGGCACTGCTGCCGGCGGAGGTGTTGATCGCGGCCATCAGCGTGGTCAGATTCGTGTTCGCCGCGCCGAGTTCGGCTCGGGCAGTGGCGCAGGCCTTCACCTGGTCTGTCGTCGGGGTGTCGCTCGCCGACGCGGGCGTCACCGGCTCGGGGGTCGCCGCGGTGGTGGCCCCGCCGTCGGCCGGGGTGGTCGTCCCGCTCGTCTCAGCGGTGGCCCACGCCATGATCGGATCGCAGCTGGACGCCTCCGCGGTGGTGGCATCGCTCATTCGCTTCACCGCGGCATTGAGGGCGGTCAGATCGAGGCTGACCGTCACCAGCGAGGAGTTGGTCGTCTTCGACGACTTCGCCGACGTGGCCGAGTTCGCGGAGGCGGGGTGCTGGGCGTTGTACAGGCTCAACTCGGCGCGCGCCACGGAGGTCTCGGCCTCCAGTACCGCGAGCGTGAGGGTGCGGGAGTCGACGGCAGCCAGCGCCTGACCGGCGTGAACCGTGTCGCCGACGCTGACCAGCACCTTGGTCACCGTCCCATTGGCGGTGAAGCTCGCCACCGCGGTGTTCTGGCGACTGATCGTCCCCGTGGTCAGGTAGGTCTGGGTGACGTCGCCGGTGGCGGCGGTCCCGGTCACCCAGCGACTGCTCCCGGACCCGACACTCGCGTTCGCGGCGCCGATCCCGATCGCGGCGACCACCGCCAGGCTGACCCCGGCGATCAGGACGGCTCGGAGTCGGAGGTTCTGCCACATTCTCATTACTCGCTCCTCAGTGCGTCGATCGGGGCCAGCTTGGCCGCGCGGGAGGCCGGGTAGACCCCGGCCACGATGCCGATGCCCAAGGAGACGGCTAGGGCGATCAAGGTGGCAGGGATCGAGATCGCCACCGTGAAGTTCAGGATCGGGGTCAGGATGGCCGCCACCGCCAACCCCAGGGCGATGCCGACGATGCCACCGAGCATGCCCAGGATTCCGGCCTCGACCAGGAACTGTCGCCTGATCACCGCAGGAGTGGCACCCAGCGCCTTGCGCAAGCCGATCTCGCGGACCCGCTCGCTCACGCTGACCAGCATGATGTTCATCACTCCGATGCCACCCACCAGCAGCGAGATGGCCGCGATGCCGCCCAAGAGCAGCGTCAGGATGCCGGTGATCGAGGTGGCCGTCTCCACCAGCGCGGCTTGAGTGGACACGCTGAAGTCGGCGTCGTCGCTGGTCACCTGATGTGAGGCCAGTAGAGCGGTCTTCACCTGTTGGTAGGCCGCCGAAAGGCTGTCGGCGTCTTTGCCCTGCAAGTAGATCGACGAGACGCTGTTGGCATTGCTGGACGTCGACAGGCGCGCGGCGAAGCTGGTGCTCGGCACGATCACCGTGTCGTCCTCGTTGCCGGTCATCGAGGAGCCCGCCGAGGCCAGCACCCCGATCACGGTGAAGGACTGACCGTTGATGCTGATCGTCTGCCCCACCGGGCTTCCCGAGGTGAACAACTCACTGGCCGTCTCGGAGCCGATCACCGCCACGGCAGCTGAGCTGTTCACTTCGGCGGTGGTGAAGAACCGACCCGAATCGACTTCACGAGCCCGAACGTTGAGCCAATCCGGCACGGTTCCGACCACAGTCGAGGTCCAGGTGCTGTCGGTCGATTGCAGCGAACCCGAGGTGGACGAGGTAGGTGCCACCGCGACTACATCGGGGGCCACCGTCTTGTCGGCGAGCATCACCGCGTCCTGCGTGGTCAGGGTCGAGGCCGCGCCCCCGCCGCCGCGGAAGCCGCCGGAGGTGGTGGTCTGGCTCGGCGTGACGATGATCATGTTCGAGCCCAGCGAGTTGATCTGCGAGGTGATCTGCTGCTGGGCGCCTTGGCCCAAGCCGACGGTCAACATCACCGCGGCGATGCCGATCAGGATGCCGAGCATGGTCAGCAACGATCGCATCCGGCGGGCGTTCAGCGCCGCGATGGCGGTACGAACGGTTTCGCTCCAGCCCATCATTTGGCGGCCCCCGCCCCGATCGCATCCTGGCGCAGGAGCCCGTCGTAGATGTGCACGCTGCTGGTGGCGCGAGCGGCCACGTCGGCCTCATGGGTGATCATCACGATGGTGCGTCCGGCGTCGTTCAGTTCGGCGAACAGGTCCAGGATCTCCGCAGTCGAATGCGAGTCCAGGTTGCCGGTCGGCTCGTCTGCCAGCACCAGCGCCGGGTTGGTCACCAACGCTCGGGCCACCGACACTCGCTGTTGCTGGCCACCGGACAGCTCACCGGGTCGGTGATCGACTCGCTCAGCGAGGCCGACCTTCGTCAGCGCGGCCAGGGCTCGCTCTCGCCGCTCGGCAGCCGGTACCCCGGCATAGACCAACGGAAGTTCCACATTGCGCTGGGCGGTCAGGCTGGGCAGCAGGTTGAACGACTGGAAGACGAAACCGATCTTGCGGTTACGCACCTCGGCCAGTTGTTTCTCACTCATCGACGACACGTCGATTCCGTCCAGTTCGTAGCGGCCGGCGGTGGGCACGTCCAGGCAGCCGATGATGTGCATCAGGGTCGACTTGCCCGAGCCGGAAGGCCCCATGATGGCCAGGTAGTCGCCGGCGTACACCTCCAGGTCGATGCCGCGCAGGGCGTCCACGGTGACCACGCCGGTGGCATAGGTCTTACGGACATCCGCCATCGAGAGCATCGGGTTCATCGACCGGCCCCTTGGCCGCCCGGGGCGCCGGCTGGTGGCCCACCGTCCAGTCCGCCGCCGAGGCCTCCGCCCCCACCGAAACCGAAGCCACCGCTGGAGTTGCTGGTCGAGGCCGAACTGGGACGGTAGGTGATCTGTACTTTGTCACCGGCAGCCAGGCCGCCGGTGATCTCGGTGGCGGTGCCGAACACCCGGCCCACCTCGACCGTAGTGACGGTGGTGCTGTTGTCGGTGTTCACCTTTGTGACCACGGTCTTGCCCGCCTGGGTGATGATCGCCGCCGTCGGGATGGTGAGCACGTTGTCGTAGGTACCGGTGGTGATCACTGCCGAGGCGGTGGTGCCGGAGTACAGGTCCTTGTGGGTGCCACTGAGATTGATCACCACCGGGAAGGTGGCCGCGCCATTGCTGGTGGACGTCGCCATGATGCCGACTGAAGCCACGGTGCCGTCGCTGCTGGCCGAGCCGATCGTGACGCTGGCCGTCTGTCCAGCCTTCAGCCCGGACAGATCCGAGGCGCCCACGCTGCCTTCCAGCTTCCAAGTGGACGTCGAGATCAGCACGATCGCCGCGGTGGAGCTGGTGGACGCCGTCGTCGTCGTGCCGGAGCCGACCTTGCTGCCACTGCTGGCCCCTGACGAGCCGGTGGCCTGATCGCCGGTGGCGATGTTGACGCTGGCGATCGTGCCGGCGAAGGTCGCCCGCAGCGTGGCGTTCTTCAGGTCCTGCTTGGCGCTGGTCAGCGATGCCGCAGCAGAGCTCACCTGAGCGGCGGCCGCGCGTTTGGCCGCGCTGCTGCCGGAGGAGGAGACCTCGGAGTAGTTGGCCTGCGCCGAGGACAGGTTCGCCGAGGCCAGAGACACCGCGTTCTGCAGGGAGGTGTCGTCGATCGTGGCCAGCTTCTGACCCTTGGTCACCGTGTCGCCGGCCTTCACATACACGTGGGTGACCTCGCCGGAGGTCGGGAAGTTCAGGTCTGCCTGCTTGCGTGGGCTCAAGGTGCCGTCCAGCGCCACGGTGGCGGTCTGGGTGCCGACGGTGGCCTCGGCGGTGGTCGTCCGGCCGGTGGTGGTGGGTCGCTTCGGGCTGAACAGGAAGAACGAGCCGACGCCGACACCGATCAACACCACCACGGTGATGCCCGCCGCGATCCAGGTCCTGGGGGAGCGAAGTAATCGCCAGGCCCGACCACCGCCGGGTCCGGAGTCGGATGAGTCGGTGTTGATCGGATCAGTGGTGTGGTCGGTGCTCATCGGTCTCCTCGGGCGAACGTGGCCTTGCCGCCAACCTAAGCCGCGGGCCTGTGCCGACTCCCAGCCGAACCTGTGCCCAAGCTGTGGGAGATCAGCGCAGATGGTCCAGTGGCCACAATGCGGCCAACTCGGCATAGATGCCGGAGGCCTGTACCCGATGGGCTTCCCGCGCCTCGGCCCAATCCAGAGTGCCGTCGGCCAACTCCAGCAAAGTGGCCGGATCGGTCTGGACGACGTTCGGCGGCGTACCGCGGGTGTGGCGACCGCGCTCACCGATGCCCAGCTGCACCGCCGCGTACGGCGGCACCCGCAGCTCGACGGTCCCGCCGGGGAACTGCTGGGCCAACAGCGCACACACCGTGCGTACTGCTGCGGCCACCTCCGCGGACGGCGGATCGGCGAGCTGCGGGTCCCGCAAGGCACGGACGGCATCGCGCATCCGCCCGATTTGCACTGCTGACACCTGCTTGGCCACGGCGTAGACGCTAGCATCGCCGCTGTGAGTCGCATCGGTAGTCAGCCTGGACGCCTGGCCCGTCTGGGCTTCGCCGATTCCTCGGCAGCCGCAGAGCTGGTGGCCGGCTGGGCGGAACTCGCCCCGGCGCCGGTGATCGACACGATCCTGGCGGAGCTGCAGACCGCGGCCGACCCCGACCTGGCACTGACCGGGATGGATCGGTTGGTGCGCGCCCGCCCGGAACTGTTCGGCGCGCTGGTCTCCGACAACGACCTGATGAACCGGCTGGTCGCCGTCCTGGGCGCCAGCGCTGCGCTCAACCAGCATCTCGGCATTCACCCCGGCGAAGTGGACGTCCTGGCCGGGTCGGTGGAACGGCGCGACCTGCCAGCACTGCGCGACGAGCTGATGGCCGCGATCGGAGCCGAAGGAGATCCGGCCAACCCGGTGGCCGATCCGAGTCGATCCGACGATCTGCGGCGGGCCTATCGTCGAGCCCTGCTGCGGATCGCAGCCCGCGACCTGACCGCGGACGATCCGCTGGTCGTCCTGCCTGAGGTCGCTGCTGAGTTGGCCGACCTGGCCGACGCCACCGTGGAAGCTGCGCTGGCGCTGGCTCGCGGCGAGGTGCCGGACTGGCCGCTGGCACGGCTGGGCGTCATCGCCTTGGGTAAGACCGGCGCCGGGGAGTTGAACTATGTCTCCGACGTGGACGTGCTCTATGTCGGTGAACCGGCCCTCGACGACCAGGGCGCTCCGGTCTGTGATGCGTCCACCGCGCTGCAGGTGGCCACCAAGCTGGCCGGTGCCCTGAGCCGAATCTGTTCGGCCCACACCGCCGCCGGCACCATCTGGCAGATCGACGCCGCGCTGCGCCCCGAGGGCAAGGCCGGAGCACTGGTGCGCACGCTGGTCTCCCACCAGGCGTACTACGAGAAGTGGGCGAAGAACTGGGAGTTCCAGGCCATGCTCAAGGCCCGGCCGATGGCCGGCGACCGGGAGTTGGCCGACGCGTTCGTCGAGCTGGTCTGGCCGATGGTGTGGCGGGTGGCCGACAACGACCAGTTCGTCTCCGAGACCCAAGCCATGCGGCTGCGGGTGATCTCTCTGCTGCCCAGCCGTGAGGCCAACCACGAGATCAAACTCGGTGCCGGTGGCCTGCGGGACGTCGAGTTCAGCGTGCAGTTGCTGCAGCTGGTCCATGGTCGCGCCGACGAACGGCTCCGGTTGCGCGGCACCTTCGCCGCGCTGACCGCGCTGGTCGACTACGGCTACGTCGGACGGGCGGACGGCTACGACCTGGGCACCGCCTACCGGCTGCAGCGGTTGCTGGAGCATCGCATTCAGCTGTACCGGCTCCGCCGAACCCACCTGATGCCCGCCGACGAGGTCAGCCAGCGCTGGTTGGCCCGCAGCATCGGCCTGGCCGAGACCGATGAACTGATGCACCTGTGGCGGGCGACCACCCGCAAGGTGCTGCGGCTGCATCAACGGCTGTTCTACTCCCCGGTGCTGGCCGCTGTGGCCCGGATTCCTTCGGCCGAGGTGGCGTTGACCAACGAGGCCGCCGAGACCCGGCTGCGTGCGTTGGGCTACGGCGATGCCAAGGCTGCCCTGCGGCACATCGAGGCGTTGAGTGCCGGGATGAGTCGCTCGGCGGAGATCCAGCGGCAGATCCTGCCGGCCATGCTGACCTGGTTCACCGCCGGCCCGAACCCCGATCACGGCCTGCTGGCCTTCCGGCAGGTGTCCGAGGCGCTGGGCTCCACGCCGTGGTACCTGCGCACCCTGCGCGACGGGGATGCGATGGCCGAACACCTGGCCCGCATCCTGTCCTCGTCCCGCTATGCGGTCGACCTGCTGCTGCGCGCGCCCAAGAACGCGTCCCTGCTGGGCGATGGTGAGGGCCTGGCCCCGCGTTCGGCCGACGACATCGCCGCCGAGATGCGGACGGCGGCGCGCCGCTACGAGAACCCCGACGAGGCAGTGGCCTCGATCCGCGCGTCGCGGCGCAACGAGTTGCTGCGGCTGGCGATGGCCGACCTGCTCGGCCAGATCGAGGTGGTCGACCTCGGCGCGGCACTGAGTGCGGTCACCTCGGCCACCATCGACGCCGCGCTGGAGGTGGCCTGCCGGGGGTTGTCGCTGCCGCCGCTGTCGGTCATCGCCCTGGGGCGCTGGGGCGGGGCCGAGCTGTCCTACGGTTCGGACGCCGACGCGATGTTCGTCCTGGCCGATGCCGACGATCCCGAAGCCACCGCGAATGCCACCACCGCGATCAGCCGACTGCGGGCGTTGCTGGCCAAGCCGGGTGCTGATCCGGCCCTGGAGATCGACATCGACCTGCGTCCCGAGGGCAAGCAGGGCGCGATCGTGCGCAGCCTGGCGTCCTACCGGGCCTACTACCAGCGGTGGTCTTCGACCTGGGAGTCCCAAGCGCTGCTTCGGGCCGGGGCCGGCGCCGGCGATCCTGCGGTGGCCGCTGAACTGATGACCATCATCGATCCGATCCGCTACCCGGCCGATGGCTTGACCACGTCCCAGGTGCACGAGATCCGCAAGCTGAAGGGCCGGATGGAAGCCGAACGGGCACCGCGCAGCGGTGACGCGGCTCGCAACGTGAAGCTCGGTCCCGGCGGGCTCAGCGATGTCGAGTGGGTGGTGCAGCTGATGCAGTTGCAGCACGGTGCTCGGCTGCGGGGCCTGCGCACCACGTCCACGCTGTGGGCGTTGGAGGAGGCCGCGGCCAGTGACCTGTTGACCGCCGACGAGGCGCAAGTTCTCACCCAGGCATGGACGATGTCCAGCCGCATTCGCAATGCGGTGATGCTGCTGCGAGGCCGCGCCAGCGACAACCTTCCCACCGACGTCCGCGACCTGTCTGCGGTGGCGCAGATCCTCGGCTACGCCAAGGGAGAGTCCTCGCTGATGGTCGAGGAGCAGCGTCGCCGGGCCCGCCTGGCTCGCCAGGTGATGGATCGCACCTTCTGGGGCGAGGACTGATCGCTCGCGGTCGGAGGCTTCGACACGCGGCTTCGCCGCTGCTCAACCGGCGGTGGGGCGTCTACTCCAGCGGGTCGGACGGGAGGCCGATGGTCACCTCGTCGGGGTGGGCCGGACGCCCGTGCACCAGCGGCACGAAGCCGGTGAGGGTGGGTAACCGCAGCCCCTGCCCGAACAGCGGGACCGGCACCGGATCCTCCCCGGTGATCTCGATGTCCTGACCGCGCACACTGACCACGCCACCGGGACCGTCCTCCAGAGTGAAGGTGATCCGGTCAGGGGTGAGCTCGGCGCGAATCCGCGAGCCTTGCACCATGAACGCGAACCGCAGCCTCGACCAGCCGTCCGGCAGGCGCGGGTCGAAGGTGATCTCGCCGCTGTAGTCACGCATGCCGGCGAAGCCGTAGACCAGCGCGTTCCACACCCCGCCGGCCGACGCGATGTGCACCCCGTCCCCGGTGTTGTGGTGCAGATCGGCCAGGTCGACGAAGACGCCCTCCATGAACGACTCCAGAGCGCGGTCCTGGTAGCCGACCTCGGCGGCGATGATCGACTGCACCACCGCTGACAAGGTGGAGTCTCCGGTGGTGATCGGCTCGTAGTACTCGTAGTCGGCGCGCTTCTCCTCAGTGGTGAAACTGTCGCCGGCCAGGAAGAGTGCCAGAATCGCGTCGGCCTGCTTCAGCACCTGGAAGCGGTAGATCACCAGCGGGTGGTAGTGCAGCAGCAGCGGCAGCTTCTCCGGCGGGGTGTTGGCCAGGTCCCACACCTCGCGCTTGAGGAAGTCCTCGTCCTGGGGATGGACGCCGAACCAATCGCTGTAAGGGATCGTCATAGCGGTGGCGGCTTCCTGCCAGCCGAACACCTCGTTGTCGGTGATGCCGAGCGCGTGGGTGACGTCGAGGTGTTTGCCGGGGTCGGTCTCGGCCAGCGACAACACCGCCTGCGCGGCGCGCATCAGGTTCATTCGGGCCATCAGGTTGGTGTACAGGTTGTTGTTCACCACTGCGGAGTACTCGTCCGGACCGGTCACCGAATGGATGTGGAAGCTGCGTTCCGGTCCGCGGAAGAAGCCCATGTCGTACCAGAGCCGAGCGGTCTCGACCAGGACGGGCAAGGCCTCGGTGATCAGGAAGTTGTGGTCGGCCGAGACATCGGCGTACTTGCACATGGCGAAGGCGATGTCGGCATCGATGTGGTACTGGGCGGTGCCGGCGGCATAGTAGGCGCTGGCCTCCTCGCCGTTGATCGTCCGCCACGGGAACAACGCGCCCCGCTGGCTCATCGCCTGCGCGCGACGCCGGGCTGCGTCGAGCATGTTGATCCGGAACCGCAGGACGCGGCGGGCCAGGGCTGGGTTGGTGTGGGCCAGATAGGGCACCAGGTAGACCTCGGTGTCCCAGAAGTAGTGGCCTTCGTACCCAGCGCCGGTGACTCCCTTGACGCCCACCCCGCGGCCGTCGGTGCGTCCGGTGGCTTGGGCGAGCTCGAACAGGCACCAACGCAACGCCTGCTGAAGGGCCGGGTTGCCGTCCAACTGGATGTCTGCGTTGGCCCAATAGGCGGCCAACCAGTCGCGTTGCTCCTCGACCAGCACCTCGCGTCCGACCTGGCGGGCATCCTCCAGCGTGATCTGACACATCCCGGCGAGGCTGTCGATGTCGGCAGTGGCCGGACCGTCGGTGTAGGCCAGCCATTTGACCACCTGCACCGGCTCGCCGGCGCGGGCCTGGACGCGATAGGTGCGCCGACCCAGATCGCTGTTCATCCGGGACTCCACCGACACCGGGTTATGGGTGAACAACTCGTGATCGACGCAGACGGCCAGGCTGAGTCCGGAGTTGGCCGTGCGGTAGCCGAAGAACATCCGGCCCTGCTCCTCGTACTGCAGCTGCGACAGCAGCACGCGGCTCTCGAACGACGCGGCCTTGCGCGGGTCGAAGCCGACCGGTTTGGAGCCCGGTTCGGGGGCTTCGTCCTGGCGGTTGCGGACCTCGGAGGTGATCACCACGTCGGCGTCGGCGTCCAGGACGGTCACCGCGAAGGTCAGCACGGCCAGGTTGCGACGAGTGAAGGAGACCATCCGGGTGGACTGGACGGCGACCCGCTTGCCGCTCTCGGTGATCCAGATCAGGTCCCGATGCAGGATGCCGTCGCGGAAGTCCAAGCTGCGGTGGAACGACTCCAAAGTGGCGCTGCTCAGCTGGAGGGTCTCGCCGTCCACGCTGAGGGAGATGGTCTTGGCGTCGGGCACGTTGACGATCGTCTGGCCGGTCTTGGCGAAGCCGAAGGCCTCCTCGGCGTGCCGGATCCGCCAGGTCTCATGGAAGCCGTTGACGAAGGTTCCATGGGCGTAGGCGTCCCCGTCACCCTCCTCGTGATTGCCGCGTAGGCCGAGGTAGCCGTTACCCACGGCGAAGACGGTCTCGCGGGCGCCCAGGCCGATGGTGTCATAGCGGGTCTCGGCGATGCCCCACTCCTGGATCGGGAAGCGAGTGCGATCCACCGGGTCGGTCTGTGGTGCCCTCATGGCAGCAGCTCGTCGAGGTCGGCGACCACCACGTCGGCACCGGCGGCGACCAGTTCGTCAGCGCCGACGCCCCGGTCCACGCCGACGACGTGAGCGAACGCGCCACGATGACCGGCCTCGACCCCACTGATCGCGTCCTCGAACACCGCCGCGGCCGCGGCCGGAACGCCGAGCAGCTTGGCCGCGTGCAGATAGGTGTCCGGGGCCGGCTTGCCGGGCAGGTGGTCGGCGATGGCCCGCTGACCGTCGACGAGCACCTCGAAGCGATCGCGCAGTCCGGCGGCGCGCAGCACCGCATCGGCGTTGGCCGAGGAGGACACCACCGCGAGCTTGATCGGGGTCGTGGCCAGATAGTCCAACAGTCGCAGCGAGCCGGGGTAGGGGGAGACCCCTTCGGTGCGCAGCACCTCGGTGAAGGTGAGATTCTTGCGATTGCCCAGACCGCACACTGATTCGACCTCGGCAGCATCGGACGGGTCGCCCTCGGGCAGCACGATGCCGCGCGAGGCCAGGAAGTCGCGCACGCCGTCGTAGCGCGGCTTGCCGTCGACGTAGGTGAAGTAGTCGTCGTCGGAGTAGGCCGGCAACCCTCGCGTGGTGAGGAACTCGTTGAACATCTTCGACCAGGCGCGGCGATGCACCTCGGCGGTAGGAGTGAGGACCCCGTCCAGGTCGAAGAGGGCGGCCTCGATGCCGGCCCACAGGTTCGTTGTAAAGCTCACTAGAGAATGCTAGGGCTCCGGTTGGTCGAGACGCGTGCAATCAAGCGGTCGCGCTAGGCTTGTCGTCTGATGACTTCTGCTAACAGCGCCGACCTGCCAACCGTCACCGCCAGTCTCACCGGCTGGGGTCGGACGGCCCCCACCTCGGCTCAGGTGTTGTCCACTCCCGATGTGGATGTGATCGCTCAGGCGGTCACCGCGGTGGCCTCGGCCACAGCTGATTCCCCGTCCCATCTGCGTCGCGGAATCGTGGCGCGGGGACTGGGCCGTTCCTATGGTGATGTCGCCCAGAACGCCGGCGGCCTGGTGATCGACATGACCCCGCTGGACACGATCCACGCCATCGATCCGACCACCGCGACCGTCGATGTCGACGCCGGGGTGAGCCTGGACACTCTGATGCGCGCGGCGCTGCCGTACGGACTGTGGGTGGCGGTGCTCCCAGGCACCCGGCAGGTGACCGTCGGCGGCGCGATCGCCAACGACGTCCACGGCAAGAACCACCACAGCGCCGGCTCTTTCGGTGATCACGTCGCCTCGATGCAGCTGCTGGTGGCCGATGGTCGAGTGCTCACGCTGACCCCAGAGGGCTCCAGCGACGACCCCGACGCCAGCATCTTCTGGGCCACCGTCGGCGGAGTCGGCCTGACCGGCATCATCCTGCGGGCGACCTTGAAGATGACCCGCACCGAGACCGCCTACTTCATCGCCGATGGTGTGGTCACCCACACCCTCGACCAGACCATCGTGGCTCATTCGGACGGCTCGGAGGCGAACTACACCTACTCCAGCGCCTGGTTCGACGCGATCAGCCCGGCTCCCAAGCTCGGCCGGGCGGCGATCTCCCGGGGCTCGTTGGCCACGCTGGACGAGCTGTACGAGTACGCGCCGAAGCTGGCCACCGATCCGCTGGCCTTCCACGCCAAGCCGTTCTTCGAACTGCCGGACGTGTTCCCCAACGGGCTGGCCAACAAGTTCACCTTCTCCGCTCTCGGCGGGGTCTGGTACGCCAAGAGCGGCAACTACCGGCACAAGGTGCAGTCGCTGACCGGCTTCTACCACCCACTCGACATGTTCGACGAGTGGAACCGGGCCTACGGCTCCCACGGCTTCCTGCAGTACCAGTTCGTGGTGCCGCCGAGCGCGATCGATGAGTTCAAGCGGCTGATCCGCGACATCCAGTCCTCGGGCCACTACTCGTTCTTGAACGTGTTCAAGCTGTTCGGCGAGGGCAACGCGGCGCCGCTGAGCTACCCGATGGCCGGCTGGAACGTGTGCGTCGACTTCCCGATCAAGGCCGGCCTGCACGAGTTCCTGGCCGGGCTGGACGCCCGCGTCCTGGAGTTCGGCGGCCGGCTGTACACCGCCAAGGACTCCCGCACCACCGCGGCCAGCTTCCACGCGATGTACCCCGAGATCGACTCCTGGATGGCGACCCGCCGCCGGATCGACCCGGACGGCGTGTTCGTTTCCGATCTCGCCCGCCGCCTCGAACTCGTCTAGCTAGGAGATTCACAGTGATCGACGCCACCGGCAACCCGCAGACGATCTTGCTGCTCGGCGGGACGTCCGAGATCGGCTTGGCCATCGTGAAGGAGTACCTGGCCAAACAGCCCCTGCGGGTGATCCTCGGTGTTCAGCCCGGCGATGAGCTGGCCGGGGACACCGAGACCGTGCTGAAGGCTGCCGGAGCAGAGGTTCACGCCATCGAGTTCGACGCCACCGCGTTCGACACCCATCCGGCGGTGATCGACTCGGCGTGGTTGATCGCCGATGTCGACGTGGCCATCGTCGCGTTCGGCATGCTGGGCGATGCCGAGCAGCTGTGGCAGGACCAGGCCAAGGCGGTGCTGGCCGCGAACGTCAACTACACCGGCGGGGTCAGCGTGGGCGTCCTGCTCGGTCAGAAGATGAAGGCACAGGGCTACGGCCAGATCATCGTGATGAGCTCGGTGGCCGGCGAGAAGGTGCGTCGCTCGAACTTCGTCTACGGCTCCACCAAAGCCGGACTGGACGGCTTCTACCGACTGCTGGGCGAGGCGCTGGCGCCGTTCGGGCCGAAGGTGCTGGTGGTACGCCCCGGCCAGGTTCGCACCCGGATGTCGGCGCATGTGAAGGAAGCCCCGCTCACCGTCGACAAGGAGCAGCTGGCCGCGCAGGTGGTCGACGCCGCCCGCAAGGGCCAGAAGCTGATCTGGGTGCCGGCGCAGTTCAAGCTGGTCATGTGGGTGTTGAAGCACATCCCGGACCCGATCTTCCGGTTGCTGCCGCTCTAGCCCCACCCGAGCCCGGGCCTTCCGCACGAGCCCGCCGCTCGCCCCGCCCGCCGTCTGCAACAAAACGCCCCCGCATCGCGAGATCCACGGCGCGTCGCACCTGCTCCGTGCCGATCTGGTGCAAATGGTTGCACCGTTGTCCGCTGGTTGCGGTGACATGCGGCTTTTGCCCAGGTGGCTTTCGGCATAGTGCGTGGCAGGATCGGGCTATGACGACGATCAGTGTTGAACGTTTGGACGCCTGGCTCCGCCTCAAGGATGCGGTCACCGCGTTGCAGGCCGTGCAGGCTTCGGACGGTTCGATTCCCGACCCGAACGATCACGGCGCTGCGTCCGATCAGGTGGCGGTGGTCATCGCCTCCATCCGCGAACTGGCGCCCGAGTTCCCCCACGACGCGGACTATCTCTCCGCTTCGGTGACCGACTTCGAGCGCTGGGCCGCTGAGGGCTTCGGCGTCCCGGACTTCCTGGACTCGCTGGTGGCGTTCCAACCCCAACGCCATCGCGTCGACGGACTGCGGCATCTGGTCGTCTTCCCGATGTACACCCAGAACGGCTCGCGGGATCGGCACGTCGAGGCGCTGCTGGTGGAGGTGATCTGGCCGGACTTCGTGGCCCACCTCGAGGCCGGGGACTACGGCAACAAGCTGTTCGTCTCGCTTCGCCTGCTGGATTTCACGTCCGGCTACGACACCAACTCTGCGGTGCTGTTCCCTGAGACCGTGGCGATGCGCGAGATCCCCACGTTCACCTGGGGAGCGATCTTCCAGGACCGCGAGTCGGCCCGCTTCCGACGGGTGGTGCGTGCCGCCGCGGAGGTGACCAAGCTCGAGTTGCCCGCCAAGGCGGCCGCCATGCTGGACGACCGGATCGTGGCGGAGAAGACCTTCGTGATGTGGGACATCATCCATGACCGCACTCACATGCGCGGTGACCTGCCGTTCGATCCGTTCATGATCAAACAGCGGATGCCCTACTTCCTCTACTCCCTGGAGGAGTTGCGCTGCGACCTGACCGCGTTCACCGAGTGCGTGAAGATCGAACAGCGGTTACGGGCACGCAAGGCCGCCGGGGACGACCTGGCCACGGCGGAGGAAGAGACGCTGCGCTACGCCGGCTTGGTGCAGTACGCGGTGATCTTCGACCGGATCTTCCGCTTCGCCATCACCGGAACGCGGGTGCGCAACTACGACGGTGTGGGCGGCCAGCTGCTGTTCGCGTGGCTGCATCAACGCGGCGTCCTGCACTGGACCGACACCGCCTTGGCCTTCGACTGGGACGACGTTCCGGCTGCAGTGGTGGCCCTCGGCGAGGCCATCAACGAGCTGTATTGGCGCTCGATCGACCGTCCGAAGCTGGTGCACTGGCTGGCCGCCTACGACCTGGTTCGTTCGGTGCTGGCGCCACACCCGGCCTCGGTGTGGGCGCGGGGGTTGCCGCCTGAGGTACTGGCCGGTCCGCCGAAGGGCTACACCGACGCCGTTCTGGACGACGAGTTCCCGCTGTCGATGTTCTACGAGGCGTTGGAGAAGAAGATGCGCGACGTGATCATCTCCACGTCCGGGATTCGGGGGACCGATGACTGACGGTGTCAGCGGACGGTTGGTCGTGGTGGCTGGCGCCACCAGTGCCAGCGGGGAGGCCGCCGTCCGTGCGCTGCTCGCGGCGGGCGCACGGGTGGTCGCCGTTGGCCACGACCGGTACAAGCTCGAACCGCTGGCCGTCTACGGTGCCGAGGTGGAGGTCTGCGATCTCACCGACGAGGCGGCGGTCGCCGACCTGGCCGGACGTGTGCACGACCGCTGGGGGGCCGTCGACGGCGTCCTGCACCTGGTGGGTGGCTGGCGTGGCGGAGGTGGCCTGGCCGGACAGACCGAGGCCGATTTCCGCTTCCTGGAACGGTCGCTGTCGGCTTTGCGGCATGTCAGCCGAGCCTTCGATGCCGACCTGAACGTGTCCTCGGCCGCGCGTACCGCGATGGTGTCTTCCACCGCGCTCACCCGGCCGCTGGCCGGAGGGGCGAACTACGCTGCGGTGAAGGCGGCCGGCGAAGCCTGGATGCGGGCGGTTGCCCACGGGTTCGCCAAGACCGCGCGTGATGCCGGCGACCCGCTGCAGGCCGCGGCGGTGATCTTCCGCGTCACCGAATTGGCCGGACGTGAGGACGCGCTCGCCGCCGCCTTCGTCGGTCTGTGGACCCAAGACGCGGCCGAACTGAACGACCGCACCATCGAGCTGTGACCCCGACGAACCTCCGAAAAGTAGGCTGCCGACTGTGACCACTGTGCCTTCAACTGCGCTGCATGAGCCGAACTCCCGCGACTTCGCTTCCGACAACTACGCCGGCGTCCACCCCGAAGTGCTGGCGGCGATCGCCGCGGCCAATGGCGGACACCAGGTCTCCTACGGCGAGGACGCTTACACCGCCCGGCTGCAAGAGGTGGCCGTCCAGCACTTCGGTGACGGCGCCACGGCCTGGCCGGTGTTCAACGGCACCGGTGCCAACGTGGTTGCTCTCACCTCGATGCTGCCGCGCTGGGGTGCGGTGATCTGTGCCCGCACCGCGCACATTCACGCCGATGAGGGCGGCGCGCCCGAGAAGGTCGCCGGCATCAAGCTGCTGGCCGTGCCCACGCCCGACGGCAAGCTCACTCCCGACCTGATCGACACCGAAGCCTGGGGCTGGGGCGATGAGCACCGCGCGCAGCCGACGGTGGTCTACCTCACTCAGTCCAGCGAACTGGGCACGGTCTACACCCCCGAAGAGATCCGGGCGATCACCGACCACGCCCATTCGGTCGGGATGCGGGTGTACGTCGACGGCGCGCGACTGTCGAACGCCGCGGCCTTCCTGGACCTGCCGCTGCGGGCCTTCACCACCGACGTCGGCGTGGACGTGGTCAGCTTCGGCGGCACCAAGAACGGCGCACTGGCCGCGGAGATGGTGGTCGTACTGAACCCTGCCGCCAGCGACGGGCTGAGCTACCTGCGCAAGAACCAGATGCAACTGGCCTCGAAGATGCGCTTCGTGTCCGCGCAGCTGCTCGCCCTGCTCGACGGCGACCTGCACCTGCGTAACGCCCGACAGGCCAACGCCATGGCGCAGTTGCTGCGGAAGGGGATCGAGGAGGGTTTGGCCGCCGGCACCATGGCCGGAATCAGCTTCACCCAGCAGACCCAGGCCAATGCCGTCTTCGCCCGCGTCCCGGCAGCCACTGCGGCGCGTCTGCGCGAGCGCTTCCACTTCTACGACTGGGACGCCGCCATCGGTGAGGTGCGGTGGGTGTGCAGCTTCGACACCACCGAGTCCGACGTCCAAGCCTTCCTCGACGCTCTCCGCGAGGGGTAGCGCTCCGGCCCTGAACAGGGCTGCGGCCCCGCCGAAGAGACGGGGCCGCGCATGAGAGGAAAAGTGTCGGGCTTCGCTCATCCACCTCCTCGATCGGTTCTGAGGACTACTTCACTCCCCGCATCTGTGGGTCGCTGAAGCGGTAGCTGTGTGAACGGTCAGAATCCTGCGGTGCGGGCCAGGTGTCGGGTGAGTTCCTCGGAGAACGGCAGCTCGACCCCGTCGAGTTCTCGCACCGGCATCACGCCGCGAATCGACGATGCGATCCACAATCCGTCGGTGTCGGGAAGGTCGGCGGGACGAAACAGCGCCTCGTGCGCGCCGACGCCTTGGGTGCGGGCGGCGTCCATCACCACCTCGACGGTGATCGAGGGAAGCACCCCGGTGCCGCTGGTCGGCGTGGTCCACAGCTGGTCATCGGCAGCGATGATCACCCCTGCCGTGGGGGCTTCCAGCAGGAAGCCGTCGGTGGTCACGAAGATCGCATCGTCGGCGCCCCGGCGGACGGCCTCGCGCCGGGCGGCGGAGTTCACCGCGTGCGACAGCGTCTTCAGCCCACCCAGCAGCCAGGGGGTGTCGGCGAACGCGTCCGAGGCAGTGCCTCGGCTGAGCGTGATGGCTCGCACACCCTGACGGGCTTTGGTGGCGTCCGCTGCGGGGGTGATGGTCAACAGCTCGGTCGGACCGTTCGGCGAGTTCTCCGACCCGCGAGTGCGCACCAGCTTCAGCACGGCCTCGCCTGGGACGTCCCAGGCGGCCACGGCCTCGGCGATCAGCGCACGCCAGCCGGCCTCGTCGAAGACCGGCAGGTCGAGGGCGGCCGATGAGCGGGCGAACCGCTGCAGATGGCGGTCGAGATGATCGATTCGGGCCTGACCGTCGCTGACCACTACGCGGACGGCGTCGTAGTAGCCGTCGCCCCGGGTGAGACCGAGGTCGTCGGCGGTCACCAGGGCGGTGTTCGGCGCGACCAGGCCGCGGCCCATCACGGCGACAAGTTGTTTCATCGTGCACCTCCTGGGCGATCTTAGGCTCTCGCTGTAGCAGTTAGCGTCCGGTGGTGCCAGGGGCGTATGGCGGCGGTGGATGACGTCTTGAGGTCGCCGTCCGCCAGCCAATACCCTGCCGGGATGGCAGACCAGCTCACCCACCCCTCCTTCACCCCGCCGCCTGCTGAGACCCACCTGATCCCACCGCCCTCGGCAACGACTGCGTTTGCGCCGGAGCCGCTCCCGGGCCTGCTGCCCGGTCATGGTCTGGTGCGGGTGAACATCCAGGGCAGCGTGATGACCTCGTCGATGATCGTGCCCAGCCTGATGATCGACGGTCGGCTGCTCACCTCGAAGTACGGCGTCAATGCCTTCCAGGTGCCGGCCGGCGTGCACCGGGTCGAGGCGTACGCCCAATGGATGCGCCGTTACGGCCAGGCCTTGCTGGACGTGAATGTTCCGCCGGGCGCCGCGGTGGACGTGTTCTATGCAGCGCCGCTGCACCAGTTCACCACCGGCAACATGGGCTTGACCAAGCAGCCGCGCAAGGGGGTTGCGGCCATGATCCTGTTGCTCGCGCTGATCTTCGTCCCGCTGATCGCGGCCATGGTGTGGGCCGCCCAGTTCGGCTGAGCTGCACGGCGTCAGGTATCGGCGCGTTGTGGGTTCGGCGCGCCGTGGCGGTTTCTCGCATCCCCTAGCCACGGCGGTTCTAGCCTGAGGTTATGAGCCCGGTGAACCGTCGCACCGCGATAGGCACAATCGTGGGAGCCGCCGGAGTAGTTGCAGGCTGTGCCGTCATCCCGCCAGGAACTTCGGGAGTGTTCGCCTCTCCTGTTCAGCCCAGTTCGCCTGCGCCGCCGCCGTCACCATCGGCGACCGTGGACGAACGGGTGCGCGCACCGCTCACCGGTCTCCCCGTGGACGACCCGAACCTGCTCAATCACGCCGCAGTCGCGGTGAAGGTGTCCGATGTGCGTTCGGCCCATCCGCAAGCCGGGCTGAACTCGGCCGACATCGTGTTCACCGAACCCAACGGGGTCAGCTACATCCGCCTGTGTGCGGTGTTCCACAGCACCTTCCCCGAACTGGTGGGGCCGGTGCGCTCGATCCGTCCGGTGGACGTGCCGCTACTGAGCCCGATGAAGCTGGTGTTCGGCAACACGGCGGCCGCGCATTGGGTGATGAACTATGTGGCCTCCTTCAGCCGCTACATCGAGAACCTGTACTCCTTCAAAGCCGGGGTTCATGGCACTCAGGCGTACTACACGATGCCGCACCGCTTCCTGGTGCACTCGGTGTTCTGCCGCCCCGACGAGTTGCGCAAGCTGGCTCAGCGCAACACCGCCGCTCCGGTGCAGTACTTGCCGTTCGCGGCGTCGGCCGATCAGGCTTCGACGGCGTCGTCGTCCCTGGCGGCCAAGACCGTCTCGGTGCCCTGGGGGCCGGGGGACAGCTGGAACACCGCCTACCACTACGACGCGAAGACCGAACGCTACCTGCGCGACGAGCCGTGGGGCCCGCACATTCTGACCGACGGGCAGCGAGTGGTCACCGACAACGTCCTGGTGGTGCGCGCGTCGTGGAAGATGGACAAGATCTTCGCCGGCGGGGGAGCTCCCGATCCGGTGGTGGACATCATCAACGGCACCGGCACCTTCTACTACGCCCACGGCGGCACCTACGTGAAGGGCACGTGGACCAAGGGTGCGGTCAACGAGCTGTTCCAGTTCACTTGTGAGGACGGCTCCCCGCTGCAGATCGCGCCCGGCCGTACCTTCATCGAGCTGCCGCAGCTGAATGCCAAGGTGAAGCTGAGCTAGGCCGGCTCGCCGCTGGTTGAGCACCGGCGCAGCCGCGCGTCGATACCCCGGATTGGAGCCGGTCGCCCCCGGTTCTGCCTCGAAGAGGGAGAGCAAAAAGCAGCAAGGCCCGGGAAGAACCCGGGCCTTGCTGGTGGTACGAGACAGGTGATCGCAAGATCACATATCGAAGTACATCTCGAACTCGTGCGGGTGCGGACGAAGCCGGATCGCGTCGATGTCGGCGCGCTTCATTTCGATCCAGGTCTCGATCAGGTCGGCGGTGAAGACACCACCGGCGAGCAAGTACTCGTGATCGGCTTCGAGAGCGTCGAGCACACCGTCCAGCGAGGCCGGAACGGTGGGAACCAGAGCGTGCTCCTCGGGGGGCAGCTCGTAGAGGTCCTTGTCGACCGGAGCCAGCGGCTCGATCTTGTTCTGGATGCCGTCGAGGCCGGCCAGCAAGCACGCGGCGAATGCCAGGTACGGGTTGGACGACGGGTCGGGGCAACGGAACTCGATGCGCTTGGCCTTCGGGTTCGAACCGGTGATCGGGATGCGGATGCAAGCCGAACGGTTACGAGCGCTGTAGACCAGGTTGGTCGGAGCCTCGAAGCCCGGCACCAGGCGGTGGTAGGAGTTCACCGTCGGGTTGGTGAACGCCAGCAGGGAAGGAGCGTGCTTCAGCAGGCCGCCGATGTACCAACGAGCGGTATCGGACAGGTTGCCGTAGCCGGCCTCGTCGTAGAACAACGGGGTGTCGCCGTTCCACAGCGACTGGTGCACGTGCATGCCCGAGCCGTTGTCACCGAAGATCGGCTTCGGCATGAAGGTGACGGTCTTGCCGTTGGCCCACGCGGTGTTCTTGATGATGTACTTGAACTTCATCACATCATCAGCCGCAGCCAGCAGCGTGTTGAACTTGTAGTTGATCTCGGCCTGACCGGCGGTGCCCACCTCGTGGTGCGCACGCTCGACCTCAAGCCCGACCTCTTCCAGGTTCTTCACCATGATGTCGCGCAGGTCGGCGAAGTGATCCAGCGGCGGCACCGGGAAGTAGCCACCCTTGTACTTCACCTTGTAACCGCGGTTGCCGCCCTCTTCTTCGCGACCGGAGTTCCAGGCGCCAGCCTCGGAGTCGATGTAGTAGAAGGAGGAGTTCTGCTTGGTCTCGAACCGGGCGGAGTCGAAGATGTAGAACTCGGCCTCAGGGGCGAAGAACGCCTTGGTGGCGATGCCCGAGCTGGCCAGGTAGTTCTCAGCCTTGCGCGCGATGTTGCGCGGGTCGCGGCTGTAGGGCTCCTTGGTGAGCGGATCGTGGACGAAGAAGCTCACGACCAGGGTCTTCGCGGTGCGGAACGGGTCGATGAAGGCGGTGCTGGGGTCAGGCAGCAGGGCCATGTCGGACTCGTGGATCTTCTGGAAGCCGCGGATCGAGGACCCGTCGAAAGCCAGGCCGTTCTCGAAGACGTCCGGGCCGAAAGAGCCTGCCGGGACGGTGAAGTGCTGCATAACACCAGGAAGGTCACAGAACCGGATGTCGACCATCTCGACACCCTCGTCCTTGATGTAGGCCAACAGGTCGTCGGCGCCTTGGAACATGTCTCCTCCAAAGTTCTGTGGATGAACTACGGACACGCTACGGATCGGGAGTAACTAGGGGGTTGCGTCCATGTTTCAGGCAAGTTACACGGTGTACCACAGGTGTCGCCAGGGGGAGGCTGAGATGCCTAGTTGATGTGGTTTCAACTTCGCTCTTGGCCGTTGCTGCGCTACGTTCGTGCGCATGCTTCGCTACATCGGCAAGCGGCTGTTGAACTACGTCGTACTTCTGTACGTGGCGGTGTCGCTGACGTACTTCCTCGCCGCTACCCAGTTGAACCCTCGGGCGTTGTTCGCTCTCCGCCAGCCACCGATTCCGCCCAACATCGTTGAGGCCCAGCTGTTGCAGTACAACCTGAGTGATCAGGTGCCCTTGCTGCAGCGCTACTGGATCTGGCTGACCGGCGTCTTTCACGGCGATTGGGGCTACTCCCCGCTCGGGGTCAACGTGGCCGAGCAGATCAGCACGCGAATGTGGGTCAGCCTGCGGCTGCTGTTGATCGGCACCATCGCCGGCATCGTCATCGGTGTGGCGGAGTCAGTGATCGGACGATCACCGTGTTGTCGTTGCTGATCATCTCCACGCCCGCCTTCGTGGTGGGCACCGTTACCCAGATGATGGCGATCGGCTACAACAACGCCACCGGCACCCGGTTCTTCGAGTTCATCGGTGAGACCGGGGATGTGGGCAACTATCCCCTCGCCGATCTGGTCGATAGAGCCCAGCACCTGTTGTTGCCAACGTTGGTACTGATCGTGCTGGGCGCTGCCTCGATGAGCCGAATCCAGCGCAACCTGATGCTCGACTCGCTCGGCGCGGACTACGTCCGCACAGCTCGGGCGAAGGGCCTGCCGCAGTCGAAGGCGGTGATGAAGCACGCGTTGCGCACCGCCCTCATCCCGACCGGCACCTACCTTGCGTTCAGCGTGGCCACGATGTTCGTCGGCGCCACCTTCACCGAGCGAATCTTCTCCTTCCCTGGCATCGGCCAATACGGCGTGGACACTATTACCAACCGGGACGTGAACGGGGTGGTCGCGGTCACCGCGTTTGCCGGGGTGTGCGTGCTTGCCGGTGCGATCCTGTCCGACATCATGGTCGCGATCCTCGATCCGAGAGTGAGGCTGGCATGAGCGAGTTGGTCGCCGCCGAAGCCACGATCAAGCCTCAGCGCCGCCTGACCCGCGGCCAGTTGATCTGGCGTCGCTTCCTGCGCAACAAGACGGCGGTCTTCGGCGCCGTCGGCATCATCTTCTTGGTTCTGCTGGCCCTGGTCGGGCCGTACGTCCTGTACTGGAAGTTCAGCGATATCGACACCAGTGCCTTCCTGTCCGCGCCCGACTCGGCGCACATCCTGGGCACCACGCAGGCGGGACGAGACGTGCTCGCTTTGACCGTTCGTGGCTTGAGCAAGTCGTTGTTGATCGGTTTCCTGGTCGCCTTGATGTCGACCTCGATCGCCGCGCTGGTCGGGGCCTCGGCCGCCTACTTGGGTGGTTGGTACGAGCGCGCCATGCTGTGGATCATCGATCTGCTGCTGGTGATCCCCAGCTTCTTCCTGATCGCGGTGGCTACCCGCGGAGCCCCCGAAGGTGATGCGTCCTGGCTGATTCTGGTGGTCTTGCTGGCTGCGTTCGCCTGGCCGCTGTCGGCCCGCGTGGTGCGCTCGCTCACGTTGTCGATCCGAGAACGCGAGTACGTGCTGGCTGCCAAGTTCATGGGGCTGTCGCCGTTTCGAATCATCGTTCGACACATCCTGCCGAACGCGTCGTCGTTGCTGATCATCGATGCCGCCCTCGGCGTCGGTTACGCGATCCTGAGCGAGACCGGTCTGTCGTACTTCGGCTTCGGCGTCCAGGCGCCGGACACTTCGCTGGGCACACTGATCGGTGAAGGTTCGAGCATGGCCACCACCTTCCCGTGGATCTTCTTGGGGCCGGCGACGGTACTGGTCTTCTTGGTGATGTGCGTCAACGCCGTCGGTGACGGCCTGCGAGACGCTCTCGACCCCAGTTCGGCATCAGGAGGTCGGGCATGAGCATCCAACCATTGAAGGCCCGGCGCACTCAGGCGGGCGAGACCGTCTTGAGTGTGCGCGATCTGCACGTGACCTTCCCCAGTGAAGCCGGGGCGGTCCGCGCCGTTCGAGGACTGAGCTTCGACCTGGCCGCCGGGGAGACAATGGCGATTGTCGGCGAGTCCGGTTCGGGGAAGTCGGTGACCTCTCTGGCGGTGATGGGTCTGCATCCGCCGACTACTCGCATCACCGGCTCGATCAAGCTGCACGGTGAGGAACTGCTCGGTCAGACCGATGACCAACTGTCACGACTGCGCGGCCGTGACATGGCGATGATCTTTCAGGATCCGCTGTCCGCACTGACGCCGGTCTACACCATCGGCGACCAGATCGTTGAAGCCATTCAGGCGCATTACGACCTGTCCAATGCCAAGGCATGGCAGCGCGCGATCGAATTGTTGGATCTGGTCGGAATCCCCAACCCGCAGACCCGGGTGAAGTCCTTCCCCTTCGAGTTCTCCGGCGGAATGCGTCAGCGAGTGATGATCGCCATGGCGATCGCCAACGACCCCGACGTGATCATCGCCGACGAGCCCACCACCGCACTGGACGTGACCATTCAGGCGCAGGTGCTGGAGGTGCTGAAGACGGCCCAGCGTGAGACCGGCGCGGCGATCATCATGATCACCCATGACCTGGGTGTGGTCGCCAGCATGTCGGAGCGGGTCGTGGTTATGTACGCCGGGCGTCCGGTGGAGGCCGGCTCAGTGGACGACATCTTCTACCGCCCACGGATGCCTTACACCATCGGTTTGCTCGGCACCGTGCCTCGGTTGGACCGGTCCAACGATGGTGCCTTGCCCGTTCTGGAAGGCAACCCGCCCTCGGTGGTGGATCTGCCGCCAGGCTGCCCTTTCGTGCCACGCTGCCCCAAGGCTGTCGACCGGTGCCGCGAGGTCGAGCCGGCTTTGGAGACGACCGATTCGGTTACTCATGTCGCGGCCTGCCATCGCCTGGCGGAGCTGGAGGGGCAGACCCATGCAGAGTTGTTCCCGGCGCCGGAACTGGCGACGTCGCATCTGGCCGAGGTGCCGCGGGAACAACGTCCGGTGGTGTTGGAGCTGGAGGGTCTGAAGCGCCACTACCCCCTGATGAAGGGGGCGATCTACCGTCGCCGAGTCGGCACGGTATACGCCGTCGACGGCATCGATCTCGACGTGCGTGAGGGCGAGACCCTGGGCCTGGTGGGGGAGTCGGGCTGCGGGAAGTCGACCACTTTGGTGGAGATCCTGAACCTGGGCAAGCCGACAGCCGGTGCCGTGAAGGTGCAGGGGCGTGACACCTCGACCCTTAACCGCCGCGAACGAAAGCAGTTGCGCCGCAATCTGCAGGTGGTGTTCCAGGATCCGATGGCCTCCCTCGATCCGCGGTTGCCGATCTTCGACATCATCGCCGAGCCCATGCAGGTGCACGGCTACAAGGCCGCAGAGATCGAGATGCGCGTCCGTGACCTGCTGCGGCTGGTCGGCTTGGAGCCGGGGCATGCTGATCGCTACCCCCAGCACTTCTCCGGTGGTCAGCGCCAACGCATCGGGATCGCCCGGGCACTGTCGCTGGAGCCGAAGGTGATGATGCTCGACGAGCCGGTCTCGGCGCTCGATGTCTCCATCCAAGCCGGTGTGATCAACTTGCTGAGCGATCTTCAGGGCAGGTTGGGGTTGTCGTACGTATTCGTGGCCCACGATCTGGCTGTGATCAGGCACATCGCTGATCGGGTGGCGGTGATGTACCTGGGCAAGATCGTCGAGATCGGTGATGTAGAGCAGGTCTACAACGACCCGGCGCACCCCTACACCCAGGCCCTGCTGTCGGCGATTCCGATCCCGGACCCGAACACCGAGCGCTCGCGGCAGCGGATCGTGTTGTCGGGAGATCTGCCCAGCCCGGCGGACCCGCCATCGGGGTGCAAGTTCCGTACACGGTGCTTCCGCTATTCGGTGTTGGACGGGGCCTCGCAGGCGCGTTGCCGCGATGAAGCTCCCGAGCTCGTGCAACGAGTGGGGGACCATGCGGCGGCCTGCCATTTCCCCGGTCCGGTGCGTGCGGACGAGCTTGCCAGCCGATGAATATCGTTAACAGGTCGTAACCACGGCCCTTGGCGTCCTCGGGGTCGTTGGAGGCTGGCTGAAGGCCAGCCTGGGCCAGAGCTGCCGCCATGGTGGCGAGGCCAGGCATCGTCACTACGGAGGAAATGTGAAGGCTTCGAAGATTTTGTTGCCCGCACTCGCAGTTGGTCTGGCTTTCACGCTTGCCGCCTGCGGTGGGCCGTCCACCCCGGGTTCCGGCGGATCGGGTGGCGGCGTGGCCGCTGCTGGCGGCTGGGACATCAACCAGACCCCCCACGATCAGCTCACTGCGGGTGAGTTCGTCGGTTCGATCACCTATCCCATCGCCACCTGGAACCAGTGGTCGGTTGATGGCAACGACCAGGAACTCGTGTTCTTGCAGGCGCCGATCTCGCCGGCCTACTACGACTTCAACGGTGTTGGCGAAGCGATCATCAACAAGGATTACCTGCTGAGCGCGAAGACTGAGACCAAGCCGAACCTGGTGCTCACCCTCGAGCTCAACCCCAAGGCTGTCTGGAACGACGGCAAGGTGATCGGTGCCGACGACTGGATCGCCACCTGGAAGGCCATGAACGGCACCAACGACAAGTTCCACCCGGCTTCGACCGATGGCTGGAGCGAGATCACCTCGGTGACGCAGGGTGCCAACGCCCAGGAAGTGGTGCTCACCTTCAAGTCGACCTACCCCGACTGGACCGCTGTCGTCTCGGGCGGCCCGCTCCGCGCTGAGGGTGCGGCCACTCCGGATGCCTTCAACAAGGGCTGGAAAGAGTACAAGGACGCGTACTTCACCGGTCCTTTCAAGGTCTCGAACTGGGACAAGACCAGTGGCATGGTCACCATGGTGCCCAACGACAAGTGGTGGGGCGCCAAGCCGCTGCTGACCAAGATCACCTGGAAGCAGATCAAGACCGACGGCCTGGCTGCGGCGTTCGCCAACCAGGAAGTCGACTACTACGACATCGGTGCTGACGCCGCGGGCTACGCCCAGGCCAAGGGTGCCCAGAACTCGGTCGTGCGCGTTGCCGCCGGCCCGAACTTCCGGCACTTCACCTTCAACTCCAAGTCGCCGATCCTGTCCGACGTCAACGTCCGTCAGGCTCTGCTGCAGGGCATCGACCGTCAGATCATCGCCGACTCCGACCTCGCCGGTCTGCCCGGCGACAAGAAGCCGCTGAACAACAACCTGTACGTGGCGAACCAGCCCGGCTACGTGGATGAGGCCAAGGCCACCGGCCTGGACTACAACCCGGAGCAGGCCAAGGCCAAGCTCGACGCTGCCGGCTGGAAGCTCAACGCGACCACCGGTTTCCGCGAGAAGGACGGCAAGCAGCTGGACGTTGTGTTCGCGGTGCTGGCTGGCGTGAAGGCTTCGGAGAACGAGGGCCTGCAGGCTCAGAACTCGCTGAAGCAGATCGGTGTCAACCTGAAGCTGAAGAACGTCGATGTCCAGAAGGATTGGCCGGGCGTCCTGGTCAACCACTCCTTCGACATCATCGCGTTCTCCTGGATCGGTACCCCGTACCCGCTGCTCAACATCGGTCAGATCTACGGTGGAACGACCAAGGGTGGCGAGTTCGCCGCGGGCGACTCCAACTTCGCTCAGCTGGAGATTCCGAAGGTTCTGGAACTGAAGCCGCAGATCGACACCGAGATGGATCCGGCCAAGCGGACCACCCTGGGTAACGAGGCCGCTCAGGCGATCTGGGAGTCCGTGCACACCCTGCCGCTGTACCAGCGTCCGATGCTGATTGGCGTCCGCGCCAAGCTGGCCAACATCGGCGCCCTCGGCATGGCGAAGGTCCCGAAGTGGGAGGACGTCGGCTTCACCAAGTGAGCTGATCCCAATCACAGCGCAGGGGTCGGGCCTTCGGGCTCGGCCCCTGCTGCCGTCTGGTGGGGCTACAGCAGGGCTTCGATGCCGGCCACGCCGAGTTCGGGCCCGCCGGCGTCACGGAAGGACGCCGCCAGCGCCGCCAGGCCGGACGGACGGGCGCTGCCGTCCAGGATGGCGGCCGCGAGGCTGCCGATGCGCTCAGCGGTCACCCGACGGGGCGCGAGCACGGTTCCGGCGTCGAGTTCGGCCAGCCGGTAGGCGTTGAAGAACTGATCGCCGCCCAGCGGTGTGACGATCATCGGCACCTCGGCCAGCGTGGCATCGGTGATGCTGCCAAAGCCGCCGTGGCCGACGTAGAGGTCGGCGTGGGCGAGGATGTCGGCCTGGGGGAGGAAGGCTCGCACAATCACATTGCCGGGCACCTGTCCGATCCGTGCCACCGACTCTGCGCGTCCGGCGGTGATCACCACGAGTGCGTCGGTGCCACCGAAGGCGTCGATCACCTTCCGGAAGTAGCTGATCCACCCGTTGTAGACCGTGCCGAGGGTGACATAGACCACCGGACCGGAATGGGCGGCCACCTGAGCTACCAGCTCCTCGTCGGGGGTGATCGTCCGGGTGGGGCGGGGGCCGAGGTAGACGCAGGTGTCATCGAAGTCGTCGGCTCGCGGCTGGTAGAGCCGGCTGGACACGTTCAGATTGAGGTGCGCCGACTGCGGACTCAACATCTCGACCACATCGGCACCGCCGTTGCCCAGCAGTGCGCGACCGGCCACCTGGCTGCCCAGACGACGCAGTCGGGGGCTGGCCATACCGTGGCGGACGAAGCCCGGGAGGGCGTCGGCCTGCGCCATCAACTCGGCCATGGTGTGGTCGTTCTGCCAGAAGATCGGTGAGAAGCGCACCACGGGCACCTCCACGGCGTCGGTGATGCTGCTGAACTGCGGCTGCAGGCCGGTGGCTACCACGACGTCGTAGTCGGGGCCCAGCGCGATGGTGCGTCGGGTGACCTCGTCGAACAGCGTGCGGGCCGCGAGGCCCTGGACCGGGTGGGTCACCGGCTTCCCGTGCAAGTACCCCCCATAGGGGATCAGGGCGGCGCCGGCCGCCTCGACACCGCGACGGAAGCCTTCCGGCATCAGGTAGTCGACCGTGTGTTCGGCCGCGACCAGAGCTGCGACAAGGGGGAACGTGGGATTCGCCAGCCCGTAGGTGGGAATCCCGGTCACCAGGATGCGTGCCATGCGGAGAACCTCGCCAACCCGTCCGCAGACGGAAATTGTGGGTGAAGATCGTGCTCGGCGGGGGTGTCGCCGAGCTGGTGGCCAGGACCGGGATCGAACCGGTGACCTTTCACTTTTCAGGCGAACGCTACTACCATCTGAGCTACCTGGCCGGGAGAAGCAATGACGCTTCCAGCGACCCCGACGGGACTCGAACCCGCGACCTCCGCCGTGACAGGGCGGCGCGCTAACCAACTGCGCTACGGGGCCTTTAACAAGGCCTTGCTGGCCGCTTTGGGCCAGCCCGGAAACTATAACGTAACCCCTGCCGACGGGAAAATCGGCGACATCCCCCACCGACAGGGCCGGGGTTCCTAGCATGGGGGACATGGCGAAGCGCACTCTGATTTTGGCGGCTGGCGTGGGTTCGGGACACAACAGCGCGGCACGCTCGATCGAACAAGCCTTCGCTGGGACTCCCGGGGAAGTGCACCGGCTGGACGTCCTGGACACCACCAACGAGGTGTTCAACAGGATCTACGACGACGCCTACTTCACCCTGGTCGACGAGGTGCCGTGGCTGGTGGGCTGGGGCTACGACAACCAGGATCCGCCGTTCAAGCTGACCGCGGTGATGCGCTGGTGGGAGCAGCTGAACACCATCTCGATGGTGCGCGAGATTCGTGACTACGAGCCGGACCTGGTGATCTGCACCCACTTCCTGCCGGCGCGGCTGTCGTCGCTGATGATCGCCCGTGGACGTCTGGCCGCTCCGCTGGCGGTGGTAGTCACCGACTTCGACTTCCAGGGCCTGTGGATGACCGCACCAGTGAGCCAGCTGTTCGTGGGGCGGGAGGAGACCCGCCAGTACCTGCTCAGCCTCGGGCTGCCCGAGGATCGGGTCACCACGTCCGGCATTCCGGTTCGCCCCGAGTTCTCCGGGCCCTTGGATGCTGCGGCCGTACGCGCCCGCTACGGGCTGCGGGAGGGTGTCCCGGTGGTGCTGATCTCCGCAGGCGCCTCCGGCGGCCCCAGGGCGGTCCAAGTGGTCAAGCAGTGCCTACGCCTGCCCCAGGAGTTCCAGGCGGTGGTGGTCTGTGGCCGTAACGCCGACCTCAAGACCGAGATCGAAACCCTGGTGGAGGGACGCAACGAGTTCCGGGTGCTCGGCTTCACCGATGAGATGCCGGCGCTGATGCGGATCTCCTCGATGTTCGTCGGCAAGCCCGGCGGGCTGTCCAGCTCGGAGTGCCTGGCGGCCGGGCTGCCGATGGTGATCGTCGATCCCATCCCCGGCCAGGAGGTGCGCAACGCCGACTACCTGCTGGAGGAGGGGGCAGCGGTGCGGTGCAACTACCCGAACACGATCGGCTACAAGATCGGCACTCTTCTGGATGATCCGGCGCGGTTGGCCGCGATGGCCGACAACGCCCGCCGGATCGGACACCCGGACGCGGCCCGGACGGTGACCGAGAAGGCGCTGTCGCTGCCGTTCGCGCCGTTGTGGATCAGCAAGGAGGCGCAGCGCAGGATCAAGCGCATCTCCACCGAGGGTGAGCCGATGGAGGAGGGCGTGGGCCGTCCATTGCGGACGGTGATCGATCGACAGACCGGCGCCTCGATGGCGCTGATCACCGAGGACGAGTTGGTGCTGCTCGGCGGAGATCCGCGCAGCACGTCGCTGTCGTTGACCCGGACGCGGCTACGCGTGTTGCGTTGGCAGCCCGACTACTACGCGATCGCGACCGCGGGCATGTGGCTGCTGGACGGCGCCGAATCCTGCGAGCTGGAAATCGGCTGATTGGCATCCCCAACGGGATTCGAACCCGTGCTGCCGCCGTGAAAGGGCGGTGTCCTAGGCCACTAGACGATGGGGACCTGAGGCATCACTATAAGGGCCACCGCCGGTGCGCCTCAAACCGAGCCGCCTGAGGCGGTCGCAAGCCTCGATCTCGGCCCCGACCACGCACAAAGTGCACCTGGCGACTGTCGGGGTCACCTGCCAGGCTGAGGTACATGGATGCAGGCATTCCGCTGGATGCGGCCGACTTCTTCGCCGACCTCGAGATGAACAACACTCGGGAGTGGTTCACCGCCAACAAGGCCCGTTGGCAGGCCTCGGTGCGCACGCCGCTGCAGGCTTTGGTGGACGCGCTGGCCGAGGAGTTCGGCGCCGCCAAGCTGTTCCGCCCGAACCGCGACGTCCGGTTCAGTCTGGACAAGTCGCCCTACAAGATCCACCAAGGTGCGGTGGTCGACTGTGGGCCGGGGGTGGGCTACTACGTCCAGGTGAGCGCCAGCGGGCTGATGACCGGGTGCGGCTGGTACATGGCCACTCCCGCCCAGATCGCGGCCTACCGGGCAGCGGTGCTGGGCGAGGGCTCCGGAGCGCGCCTGGCGGCGGCGATCGAACCCTTGGTGGCCGACGGCTTCGAGGTAGGCGGCGATCAGCTGAAGACCGCGCCGCGGGGCGTGGATCCTGAGCACCCGCGGATCTCCCTGCTGCGCCATCGCAGCCTGCTGTTGTCGCGGGAGTACGGCGCACCGTCCTGGATGGAGACCGGCGAAGTGGTTGCGCGCGTCCGCGACGACTGGCGCGCATACCGTCCGGTGATGGAGTGGTTGGCGGAGGCGCTCGCCTGAACCTGGTGGGCCGGAAACAGTTCGGCCCGTCCGGGAAGGACGGGCCGGTTGGGGTGAGTAACGGGACTTGAACCCGCGACCACCTGGACCACAACCAGGTGCTCTACCAGCTGAGCTATACCCACCATGATGCCGGGTTGCCCCAGCAGCCCGATTATCTTAGCCGGTCGGACCGGTCAGCAGAAAATCAATCGGCTCGGGCCGCCGGGCGGTGCCCGGTGAGAGTGCCCTGATGCTTGGCAGCGATCTCGCGCAGCGCGTCGGTGGGAAGTCCGGGCGGGGTCACGAAGACCGCGTCACGGTAGTAGCGCATCTCCTCGATCGACTCTTGGATATCGGCCAACGCACGGTGGTTCCCGTTCTTAGCGGGGGTGTTGTAGTAGGCGCGGGGGAACCAGCGGTGAGCGAGTTCCTTGATGCTGGACACGTCCACGTTGCGGTAGTGGAGGTGTGCTTCCAGTGCGGGCATGTCGCGGGCCAGGAAGGTGCGGTCGGTTCCGACGGTGTTGCCGGCCAGCGGCGCCTTGCGGGCATCGGGGACGTGCTCACGGATGTAGGCCAGCACCAGTTCCTCGGCCTCGGCCATCTCGATGCCGTCTTCCAGCAAGGGGAGCAGGCCGGACTTGGAGTGCATGTCACGGACGAAGTCGCCCATCTGCGCCAGCGCCTCGGCCGGCGGCTTGATCACCACCTGGACGCCCTCCCCGAGGACGTTCAAATCGCCGTCTGTGACCAGGGCTGCGACCTCGACGAGCGCGTCGGCCTTGAGGTCCAGACCGGTCATCTCACAATCGATCCAGACCAGGTGCTCACTCACCCCTCCACTCTAGGGGTTTTGCCGAGCCTGCGATGCCAACAGTGGCGCCGTAGACACCCTCGACACCAGTGATGGGGTCAGGCACTCAGGCTCGACCCCATCACTGGTCACCACAGCTGACGATGTGAACTCAGCCAGCGCGCTTGATCGGTGCGCAGCTGGTCCAAATGGCGCTCGATCACCGCCGGGTCGGTGGCCCACTGGGGCCGGTCGATCCGGCGACGGCGCGCGGCGGCCAGCCGCACCGAGGTGCGCACGAGCGCCTGGCCCGCGCTGAACAGCGCCTTTTCGGTGAGCAGGATGAAGGCCGCGGTCGGCGGATGGTTAGTTTCTCTAGCGAATTCGATTTCAGACATTTCAGTTCCTTTTGGGCAGCACGAAATAGCCGCAGGGTGGGCGGCGAGAAATGGCGCCCGAATGGATCGTCGAGAGTGACGTCGGGCGAAGGTGGATGGAGGTGCGGGCAGCAAGAAGCGAGGGAAAACCCTAGTGGGTGCTGCTTAAGGCCTCAGGAGAGGCGCCGGGTTGCCGCCTGCAGCAGGCCAGTGTTGGCGCGATCACCATCGACATAGCGACGCTTCACATTGCAGATCATCAACATCTGGCCTCCTTTCACAATCGTGTGGCACAACGGGACCCACCTTAACCAATGGCATCCCATTAATGCAAGTCGATCCGCCCGCGCGTCGCTACGCGCTATTCAGTAGCGAAGATCGTCCGCCCGGGTGGCCCCGACCAGAGGCGTCGATGCCGGTCTCGCGCCGGCTGGGAGATACCATTGCCGGGCAGTAAGTGAGCCCCCGTAGCTCAGTGGATAGAGCAGCGGCCTTCTAATCCGTCGGTCCCAGGTTCGAGTCCTGGCGGGGGCGCCCCGGAGGGGTGGCGCCGGGCTAGACTCCCGGCACCGACGATCCCGCATGGTGGTGTTAGCGATGGCCGTGAGCAATGGCCAAGTTTCCTTTTGGTGGCAGCAACTCGGCCTGCCGCAAGCCCGTCCCGCGTTGCCCGGCTCGATGGATGCGGACGTCTGCATCGTCGGAGCCGGCTTCACCGGTCTGTGGACGGCCTACTACCTCAAGAAGGCCCAGCCCGATGCCCGGGTGGTGATTCTCGAAGCCCGCTTCGCCGGCTACGGGGCGTCCGGCCGCAACGGGGGCTGGTGCGTGAACTCGATCACCGGCGGACGTGAGCGCTACTTGGCCAGCCACGGACGCCAAGCCGTCATCGACTTCCAGCAGGCCATGAACGACACCGTCGATGAGGTGATCGGGGTCGCCGCCACCGAAGGCATCGACGCCGGTATCCGCAAGGGCGGAGAGTTCATCGTCGCCTACAACGCCGCCCAGGCCGGACGGATGCGCGCCTTCCACGCCGAGGAGTCCGAGTGGCCCGGCACCGATGTCGAACTGCTCGGCGCCGACCAAGCCGCTGAGCGGATTGCGGTCGCCGGGGCGGTCGGAGCCACGTGGCAGCCGCACTGCGCCCGGGTCAACCCGGCGAAGCTGGTCAGCGGCCTGGCCGCAGTGGTGGAGCGGCTCGGGGTGCAGCTATTCGAAGGCACACCCGTCACCGAGATCACGGCCGGGCAGGCGCGTACCGAGCAGGGGGTCGTCCGGGCACCAGTGGTCATCCGCGCCACGGAGGGCTTCACCGCCAACATTCGCTCCGAGCATCGCACCTGGCTGCCGATGAACTCCTCGATGATCGTCACCGAGCCGCTACCGGCCTCGATCTGGGACCAGATCGGCTGGCACGGTGCCGAAACCCTGGGCGACTACGCGCACGTCTACATGTACGCCCAGCGCACCGCCGACGACCGGATCGCCTTCGGCGGGCGGGGCATCCCGTACCGCTACGGGTCCCGCGTCGATGCTGACGGGCTCACCCAGCAGGCCACCATCGACAGCCTGACCGCGCTCCTGCGTCGGTTCTTCCCGGCCACGGCCGAGACCGGCATCGATCACGCCTGGTCGGGGGTGCTCGGCGTCCCACGCGACTGGGCGGCCACCGTCGGGCTCGACCACAGGACCGGGCTGGGCTGGGCGGGTGGCTACGTGGGCACCGGTGTGGCCACCACCAACCTGGCCGGACGGACGCTGGCCGACCTGATTCTGCAGCGCGACACGTCCCTGACCCGGCTGCCGTGGGTGGGCCGCAGGGTGCGCAAGTGGGAGCCTGAACCGCTGCGGTGGCTGGGGGTACAGGCGATCTACGCCGGCTACCGCGCCGGCGACCGCCAAGAACAAAACGGACGGCCGACCACCGCACCGATCGCCAAGCTGGCCGATCTCATCTCCGGACACTGACAGGGGTCACCATGACCAACGCACTGCACGGCACCGCGCTCACCGCCGTCCTGGGGGCGCCGGTGCCGAAGGCGACCACGATCACGCCGGGTCAGACCGAGGCCGACGTGGAGTTGTGGGCCGATGGCGTCGGGGCGTCCACCGGGTTCTGGGAGTGCACCGCCGGCACCTTCACCAGCGTGCGCGACGGCTACAGCGAGGTGTGCCAGATCGTCAGTGGCTCGGTGACCATCCACACCGATGGCGCCGACCCGTTCACCTTGGTGGCCGGCGACACCGTGGTGCTGCCGGACGGCTGGCGTGGGTCTTGGGAAGTGCACGAAACCGTGCGCAAGCTCTACGTGATGATCCCGACCACGGCTGCTGCGTCCGCCGACGACCTCAGCTGATCTGGAAACCGGCCCGCAACTGGCGGTCCGGATCGGAGCTCGGTCCCACCCGGAGTTCGAAGGATCCCGGCTCGACGACGCGCTCACCGGCGGCAGTGACGATGCTGCAGGCGGACGCGTCCACGGCGATGGTGGCGATCACGGTTTCGCCGGGCGGTACCGCCACCTGGGTGAACCCCTTCAGCTCCTGGTCTGCCCAGGATGCGCTGGTGACCTGGTCGCTGACGTAGGCCTGCACGGTCTCCAGCGCCGGACGCTGACCGAGGTTTCGCAGGGCGACAGTCGCTCGCAGGGTGCCGTCGGGGCCGAGGTGATCGGCCTCCAACCGGAGTTGATCGTAGGTGACCTCGCTGTAGCTCAGCCCGTGCCCGAAGGCGAACAGTGGACGCTGGGTGAGGTCGGCGTAGCGATCGCCGTGTTGGCCGCGCACCTGGTTGTAGTACACGGGCTGCTGGCCCACATGGCGCGCGAACGACAATGGCAACCGCCCGGTTGGCTCGATCAGTCCCAGGACGAGCTCGGCGATCGCTTGACCGCCGCGCATGCCCGGGTTGAAGGCGGCGATGATCGCCGAGGCCGCCATCGCCGAGGGCGGCAAGGTGCTGGGCTTGGACTGCACCAGCACCACCACCATCGGGGTGCCGGTTGCTGCCACGGCATCGAGCAATGCCAGCTGTCCGCCCTGCAACTCCAGAGTGGCCGTCGAGCGGCCCTCGCCGGTCAGCGCGATCGAATCGCCCACCACCACCACGGCCAGATCTGCGGCCTGCGCAGCGGCGACGGCTTCGGCTATCAGGTCGGGGTCGGGCTGAGCGGCCACGAAGATGTCGGGACGGGGCTGGCCGTCGGGGAAGTGGGTGCCCGCGGGGTCAGGGATCAGCGTGCCGATCTCGGCGCCTACGGCATGGGTGACCTGCCAGCCGACGGGTGCGATCTGGCGGAACCCGTCGAGCACGGTCTGGATCGCGGCGCGGGGCTGGCCCTCGGGAAGCCAACTCACCTGGCCGGAGTTGCCCGCCCAGTCACCCAACATTGCCTGGGGATCCTCGGCGTTGGGCCCGATTACCGCGATCGTGCGCGCCGCGTCGCTGCGGGCGCGACCGTCCGGTCCGGCGCCGAGGCCACCGTCCAGGGGCAGGGTGCCGTCGTTGGTCAGCAGCACCAGGCTTCGTCGGGCGGTCTGCAGATTGGCCGCGGAGTGCTCGGGGTTGGCGATCAGCGCTTGGCGGGCCAGATCGGGATGGCGGGGGTTCTCGAACAGGCCGAGCCGGAACTTCAGGCGCAGGATCCGCCGCACCGCCGCGTCCAGGTCGGCCTCGGTCACGCGGCCCTCGTCCAGGGCGGCCAGGGCGCCTTCATAGAACGTAGGGGTGGTCATGATCACGTCGTTGCCGGCCTTGATGGCCACGGTGGCGGCTTCGGTGATGTCGGCGCACACCTGCTGTTCCCACACCATGCGGCCGACGTTGTCCCAGTCGGTCACCAACAGCCCGTCGTAGGACCATTCGCCCTTGAGGACGTCGTTGATCAGCCAGGTGTTCGCGGTGATCGGTACCCCGTCCATCGACTGGTAGCCGAGCATGAACGTACCCACCCCGGCCTGGGCGGCGGTGTGGAAGGGTGGCAGGAACCAGGAGCGCAGCTTGCGCCGGCTCAGATCGGCTTCGCTGGCGTCCCGCCCGCCCTGGGTCTCGGAGTAGCCGGCGAAGTGTTTGGCGCAGGCCAGCACCGAGTCGGGGTCGTCCAGGCCGGAGCCTTGGTAGCCACGAATCATCGCAGCGCCCAGTTCGCTGATCAGGTACGGGTCCTCGCCGAAGGTCTCGTTCACCCGTCCCCAGCGCAGGTCGCGAGTGATACACAGCACCGGGGAGAAGGTCCAGTGCATGCCCGTGGCTGCCATCTCGGTCGCGGTGACCCGGGCGGCCGCGGTGATCAGTTCGCGGTCCCAGCTGCAGGCCATCGAGATCTGAGTGCCGAAGATCGTGGCGCCCGGCCAGAACGAGTGGCCGTGGATCCCGTCGTCGGCGACCAGCAGGGGGATACAGAGCCGCGTTTGGCCAACCAGGTGGTGGGCTTGCCCCATCAGCTCCGGTGAGGTGTGCAGGATGCTGCCGGCATGCCGACGAAGAATCGCCTCGTCGAGGTCGCCGCGGGCGTCGAGCATCAACATCTGGCCGACTTTCTCCTGCGGCGTCATCCGCGAGAGCAGGTCGTCGACGCGATCCTCGACGGCGGCGTCGGCATCGAGGTAGAGGGCAGGGCGCATGGCCGGTACTCCTTCGGCAGAACGGAAGATGTGAGACCCTCAGGCGCGGCGGGCCGCGTCCGTGGCGCTGCGCAGTCCGGCGGCGAGCACGTCCACATCGGTGAGGATGGTGAGCCAGTCGGCTCCGCGGGACGCCCACTCGCGGGCCATCTCCACGTCCGAGCAGTGCAGGCCGATCGGCATGCCGGCAGCCTTGGCGGTCTCCACCACCGACGTCAACAGCTCATCGACAGCCGTGCTGGTGCGGTAGGTCTGTCGACCCAATCCACACGACAGGGCCAGGTCATTGGGGCCGATGTACAGCGCGTCGACGCCGGGGGTGGCGATGATCTCCTCCAGGTTCGCGACCGCGTCGGCGGTCTCGATCATCACCACGCACATCACTTCGGCGTCGGCCTGTTCGGGGGCAGCGATCGGGCGCGCAGACCACAGCGGTCCCCACGAGCGGATGCCGGTGGGTGGGAAGCGGCAGGCCTGGGCTGCGGCGGCGGCTTCTGCGGCGTTGTTCACCATGGGCACCACGACTCCGCTGGCACCGGCGTCCAGGGCCCGCATGATCTGTCCGGGGTCGTTCCAACGGACCCGCACCAGGGGGATGCGCCCAACCGTCCGCATGGACTCCAGGACCGGCGGCAAGGTGGCGACGTCGGCGTACCCGTGCTGGGCGTCGACGCACACCACATCGGTCTGCGAGGCGGCGACCAGCTCGGCGACCAGGGGATCGGCGCACACCGACCATGCCCCGAAGGCGGGATCGCCGTGGCTCCAGCAGGTGCGCAGCCGGGTGCTGTCGGGAGCGGGTTGGGTCATGGGGCTACCACCTTGTTGAGGAAGTCGAGTTGTTTGACGAAGTGACCAGGACCGCCGCCTTCGTGGCCGGCGAACGGATAGGGCTCTATCTGATGCGGGCCCGCCCAGCGGTTGAACGCGGCGAAGACCGTCGACGGCAGGCAGACCGAGTCCATCAGGCCGACCGAGAACAGCGCCGGTGCGGTGGCCCGCGTCGCGAAGTGCACCGCGTCGACATAAGACAAGGTGTTGAACACCTGGTCGACCCGGCTCGGGTGGACGGCCAGATAGCGCCGCACTTCGGCGTAGGGGTCCTCGTCGCTGTGCTCCACGCTGTGGCGCCAGTGGCTGCCAAAAGGCACATCCGGCATGGCCGCGACGATCCCGTCGGCCAGTCCGGCGGCCGCGATCGCGATGCCGCCACCCTGGCTCACGCCGGTGACGGCCAGCGGGCCGACCTGGGGGAGAGCGGCCAGCGTGTCGATCAAGCGGACCGCGTCGGTGTAGACCCGGCGGTAGTAGTAGTCGTGGGGCGACTCGAGACCTCGCGTGGCAAAGCCGGCCGCAGAGGTGCCGTGACCCACCGGATCGCCGGTGACGCCACCGGATCCCCACCAGGCGCCCTGGCCGCGGGTGTCCATGAAGGCGTAGCCGTAGCCGGCGGCCACCCAGGGCAGATGTTCGTGGGGGAGGCCGCGTCCGCCGCCGTAGCCGTTGAACCCGACGACGGTGGGGAGGTTGTCGCCGGCTCCGCGGGGGCGCAGCAGCCAGGCGGCGATGGGATGACCGCCGAAGCCGGCGTAGCGCAGGTCGGTCACCTCGACATCGCGCAACTCGGGCGCGGCCGGACGTAGCTCGGGTTCCCACGCGGCGGCGCGCGCCTCGGAGAGCGTTGTACTCCAAAACGTGTCGAAACCTGTCGGTTCGCTGATCTGGGGTCGATACTCAAGCAAGTCGGACAGGGGCATGTCGACCAGTGCCATCAGGTTCCTCCTGGTGACGGGGACTACGGGACAACTCATTGGGTGACTTGTCCTCTGACGAGTTAGAGACTAGCATCTGAGCAACGCGGGGACACCCCCGTTGTTCACGACGAGGGAGCGATTCATGGCAATAACCCTGTCGAGCCGGACCAAGGTCAGCGAGGACCTGGCAATACTGCTGGCCGAGCCGCTCGCTAAGGGCGAGGTGGCCGCTGGAGACCCCATTGCCTCCGAGGTCGAGCTGGCCGAGACCTACGGCGTCAGTCGGCCAGTGGCCCGCGAGGCCGTGCAAATGCTGGCGTTGGCCGGAATGCTGCTGGTGCAGCACGGAAAGCGCACCACCGTCCGTCCTGAGCGGGAGTGGAACGTCCTTTCTCCCTCGGTGCAGATCGCCTTTGAGCGCGCCGGCCGCGGTGACGAACTGCGTCGTCAGCTCTACGAAGTGCGTCTGGTCCTGGAGAGCGCGTGCGCGGGATTGGCCGCCCATCACGCCTCGGCGGAGGAGCGCGACCACGTCCGCACCATCATCGAGCGCACCACCGAGCTCGCCAGCTCTCACGGCAGCATGGAACGTTTCTTGGAGTTGGATCGGCTCTTTCACGGGCTGCTGTATTCGCTCACCGGAAACCTGCCGTTGAGCCAAATCGCCCGCGAAGTTCAGGGCTACCTGTCGAGTTCCTGGGAATCCTCCAAGCTCACCGAGCCCGAAATGGCGGAGTCTGCGCGGCAGCACGAGGTGATCGGCCAGGCCATCATCAGCGGTGACACCGAAGCGGCCACGAAGGCGATGGACCACCACATTCGGTGGGCGGCCACCATCGAGCGGGTCGACTCCGAGCCTGCCGGGTCGTGAGCGCGCTGAACAGCGCCGTTGTCACCGGTGCGGCATCGGGAATCGGACGTGCGATCGCCACTCGGCTGCACCAGGACGGACGCGCTGTGGTGTTGGTGGACGTCGATCCGGACGCGCTGAGCACGGCGGCAGCCGAACTGGGTGCCGCCGTCGCGACCGTCGTCGGTGACGTGGCCGACCCGTCCACCCACCATCACGCCCTCGCTGCGGCAGTCGAACTGGGCCATCTCGACGCGTGGGTCAACTGCGCCGGCATCACCCGCAGCCACCCCTTGCCGACGCTGAGCCCCGCCGATGCCGGCCCGATCATCGATGCCAACCTCTACGGCACCTTGTGGGGCACCCGGACTGCGGTGGCCCACTGGGTGGGCTGCGCAGAGCCCGGCGCCATCGTCAACATCTCCTCGGTGCACGGGCGCCGGGCCTACCCCGACCATGCGGTCTACGAGATGACCAAGGCGGCGATCGAAGCCCTCACCCGCAACGTGGGCGTCAGCTATGCCGCCGCCCGGATCCGGGCCAATGCGGTCGCGCCCGGCGCGATTCGGACCCCGGCTCTGGACGACTCCATTGCTTCGGCGGTCGATCCGGTCGCTGCCGCCGCCGAGTTGACCGAGTTCATCCCGGCCGGACGACTGGGCGACAGTGCAGAAGTGGCCGCCGTGGTCGCCTTCCTGCTTTCCGACCAGGCCAGTTACCTCACCGCGCAGACCATCGTGGTCGACGGCGCGATGACCGCCCACATCGGTTTTGATCCCGATCCGAACGCGAAGCGACCCCAATGAACACCCCGCAACTCCGCAGCGCCGCGTGGTTCGACGGTGATGACGAAGTCGCAGTATTGCACCGCGTCGCCGCCGGAATCACCGCCGAGGACCGCGGACGTCCCGTCATCGGCATCGCCGACACCAGTTCGCAACTCAACCCGTGCCAGGCAGGCTTCGCCGCGGTGTTGGAGCCGCTCGAACGCGGCATCCGTGACGGCGGCGGGGTGCCGCTGCGGTTCCCGGTGATGTCACTCGGCGAAGACCTGATGAAACCGTCAGCGATGCTCTACCGCAACCTGGTGGCGATGGAGCTTGAAGAGCAAGTACGAGCTCACCCGCTCGACGGTGTGGTCTTCCTCGCCAACTGTGACAAGACAGTGCCGTCGGCGTTGATGGCGGCGGCCAGCACTCAGCTGCCGTCGCTGCTGTTGCTCGGCGGCGCGCGTTCGGCGCCGCTGTTTGCCGGGCGCCGACTGGGCTCGGGCACCGACCTGTGGCGTGCGCTGGAGAACCGGCGGGCGGGCACCCTCGATGACGCCGGCTGGCAGCAACTGGAAGAGACCCTGGCCTGTGCCGGGGGTGGATCGTGCAACACGATGGGCACCGCCTCGACGATGGCGCTGGTCAGCGAGGCGCTGGGGATGGCCTTGCCCGGATCAACCGGCTGCGCGGTGGGCTCTGCCGAGCTGGCGGACCTGGCCTATCGCACCGGACGAATCGTCGCCGCCTCAGCGGCTGCGGGGGCTCCCGGAGCCGACCAGGTGATGACCGAGGCCGCCGTGGCGAACGCGCTGCGCCTGGTGGCGGCAGTCGGTGGCTCGACGAATGCGGTGATTCACCTGGCCGCGATCGCTGGACGCCTGGGTCACCACCTGAACCTGGCGCAGATCGATCGGCTGTGGGCCGAGGTGCCGCTGCTGGCCGATGTCGAGCCCTGCGGCAGCCAGCTGATCCACGACTTCCACGACGCCGGTGGCCTGGCCAGTGTGGCCGCAGCACTCCTCCCGCACCACCTGCTCGACCCTGGTGTGGTGCTCGCCGACGGGCGGAGCCTGGCCGACCTGGCCGCGACCGCCCCGTCCGATCAGACGGTGATCCGCAGCTACGGCGATCCGGTGCTTCCTGCGCCGGCACTCGTGGTGGTCTCCGGCAGCCTTGCCCCCGACGGAGCCGTGCTGAAGACCGCCGCATCCAGCCCCGAGTTGTGGCAGCACACCGGGCCGGCGGTGGTGTTCGACGACTACGCCGACATGCGCGCCCGCCTGGACGATCCCGAACGAGTGGTCTCACCGGACGCGGTGCTGGTGGTGCGCAACTGCGGACCGGTGGGCGTTCCGGGCATGCCCGAGTGGGGCATGGCCCCGATCCCGGCAGCGCTGGCCGCAGCCGGTGTGCGTGACATGGTGCGGGTCAGTGACGGACGAATGAGCGGCACCAGCTTCGGCACCGTGGTGCTGCACGTTGCACCTGAAGCCGCCGTGGGCGGGCCGCTGGCCCTGGTCACTGACGGTGATCTGATCGAACTCGACGTTGCCGGACGGCGCCTGGAGCTGCTGGTCGACGCTGCCGAGTTGGAGCGCCGCCGCGCTGCCTGGCAGCCCGCACCTGATGAGCATCTGCGTGGTTGGCCGCGGCTGTATCGCGACCACGTCAGCCAGGCCCCGAGCGGCTGCGACTTGGACTTCCTGGCCAGCCCGACCGCGGCGTCCCGCCGCTTCGTCCCGCCGGTGGTGGGCCGCTCATGAACAAGACTTCCGCATTGCATTTTGAAGGGAATCAACGATGACCGCCATCGGCATCCAGGGCGTACTGCCCGTGCTGCAAACGCCATTCGGCGAGCGCGGCGAACTCGATCTGGACACCCTCACCGGTGAGGTGGATTGGGTGCTCGATCAGGGCGTTGCCGGCGTCACGACCGGCATGGTGTCCGAGCTGCTGCGTCTGACCGAGACCGAGCGGGCCGCGCTGACCGATGCGGTGGTCTCCGCAGCCCGTCGCCGCGGTGCGATCAGCGTGATCAGCTGTGGTGCCGAGAGCACCCGCACATCAGTGGCGATGGCCACCCATGCCGCCGAGGCCGGTGCGGACGCGGTGATGGTGAACCCGCCGCTGACGGCCGCGTTGGACGCTGACGAGTTGGCCAAGCACTTCTCACAGATCATTGAAGCCATCGACATCCCGTTGGTCGTCCAGGACGCCAGTGGCTACGTCGGCCAGCCCCTCAGTCTGGACATGCAGCTGTCGCTGTTGGATCGCTACGGCGAACAGATCTACTTCAAGCCGGAGGCAAGCCCGATCGGCCAGCGGCTGTCGCGACTGCGCGATCTCACCGGCGGACGGGCCCGCATCCTGGAGGGCACCGGCGGGGCGGCCCTGCTGGACAGCTACCGTCGTGGTGTCGTCGGCACGATGCCCGGCGCTGAGGTGTGTTGGGCGGTACAACGGCTGTGGACCAGCCTGGAGCACGGCGACTGGTCGCTGGCCTACCGGCTCTCCGGAATCCTGAACGCGATGATCGGCATGCAGACCTCACTGGACGCGTTCGTGGCCGTCGAGAAGCACCTGCTGGTGCGGCAGGGCGTGTTCACGTCGACGGCAGTACGGACGCCGTCCTCGTTCGTGCTCGATGCCGAGACCGGCGCCGAGATCGATCGGCTGTTCGACCTGCTGGGTGAGGCCGTCGCCGAGGCGGTACCAGCGGCATGAGGCCCTGGTCGCACCTGCGGCCCGACGCCTCGACCCGCCAGGTGGGCGTCCCCGAGGTACTGGCGGCGGCCCGCACGCTGCGCGCCGAACCGGCCGGAGCACCCGCCACCAGCTTGGGGGAGCATCCGGTGTGGTCGGCTGCCCACGGTGGACTGCTGTGGGTCGATATCGAGGCCGGACGCCTCCTGCGAACCCGGGACGACGGGGCCACCGATGAGGTCTTCTCCGGCGCCGGCACACTGGGAGCCGGCCTGCCGACCAGCCAGGATCGGCTGATTCTGCTCTCGCAGGACGGCGCCTTGTCGGTTGCTGCCGACGGCAGCGATCCGCGCCGGATCGGGGGAGCCCCGCCGGCCGGGATGCGATTCAACGATGCCGGCCTCGATCCGCGCGGACGGGTGTGGGCCGGAGTGTTGCCGCTGGAGGATCCCGCGCCCGGGGAGATCCCCAGCGGTGAGTTGTGGCGCCTTGGCGACGACGGTCAGTGGGAGTCGGTCTTCGGCGAGATGGGGTGCCCCAACGGCATCGTCTGGTCCGCTGACGGGCGCACCGTGCTGTGCTGCGAGTCGGACAGCCGCCAGATTGCCGCCGCCGACTACGACCCGGCCACCGGCCAGGCCGACAACTGGCGGGTGGCCTGGCAGTTCAGCGGTGACGGCGACTGGGTGCCCGATGGCTTGGAGTGGCTCAGCGACGGCCGGCTGTGGGTGGCGTTCTGGGGTCTGGGGGCTGCGGTGCGCTTCAGTCCGTCCGGCGAGATCGACCTGGTGGCACGCACCGAGGACGAACGGACGACCAGCGTGGCCACCGACCCGTCCGGACGGGTCTGGGTGACCGCGGCCGGGGGACTGTTCCGGCTCGATCAGGCCGGCTGACTCACACCTGCTAACGACGAAGCGCCCGCCCGGAGAAGTCCGGTCGGGCGCCCTGTGCTGCCGAGACAGCCGCTCCGGCGGAGGGGGTACCTGGCGGTGGGCCGGAGCGGCTGTGCCTCAGCGATCCCACAAACCTCCACCGAAGAGGAGTTCGTCGGTGCGACCCCACACCTGCTGGGCGTAATCGATGCCAGCCTGCGTGGGACGGACGTCGCCGAGGATGCTCGGCCAGGGATCATCCCCGGTCCGAGTGGTCGGGTCGGGGGAGAAGTGGTCGCTTGCCATCGCGGCCAGTGCAGCCTTGTCGTGCAGGTCCGGGATGGTGATCGCGCCGGACCCCTCCAGTGCCGATCGGTAGGCCAATGCGCCCACCAGAGCCATCTGCACGCCCTTGTAGACGTCGAAGTAGGGCTGCTTGCCGGTGCGGATCGCCTGAGCGAACTCGTAGTTCATGAAGAAGTCGCCGCCACCGTGGCCGGTGGCTCGGGCCTCGGCACCGAAAGCGGCGAACTCCGGCTCGTAGCTGAGTTCGGTGGGCACGCCGGCCGGTTTCTCGAACGGCTCGCGACGCACCCGCAGGTGCTCCTCGAGCGGGCCGCGTCCGTTCTCCATCAGGCCACGGTTGCCGACGATTCGCACGTAGTTGCCGTGGCCGCGCAGGTCGTACTGCAGCAGCTTCACCAAGGCGCCGTTGTCCATCTGCAGCACGATCATGGAGGCGGTGTCGCAGCGGCGCACGGTGAGCGCCTTGTTGGCGTCGTCGGGGTCGTGCGGAATCACGAAGCCGGACACCTTCACCGGCGTGGTGTCGGTGATGTACATCACCGGAGCCAGCGAGTGCGAGCAGTAGTAGGTGACCGGCAGCCAGTTGCGCCAGTGGTCGGGACCCATCGCGATCGAGTTGAACAGGTGGGCCGAGATCGGGTGGACGTACTCGCCCTCGCCGTAGCGGAAGTTGCCGATGGCGCCTTCGGCGTAGAGCCGACGCATCTCCTGGTTGTAGGCCATGAAGGGGTAGTTGTCGGCGAACATGTAGATCAGCCCGGACTCCTCGACCGCCTGCACCAAGGCCGCGCCTTGGGCGGGGGTGAAGCTCGCTGCGGTTTCGCTCATCACGTGCTTGCCGGCCTTCAGCGCCTTGATGGCGAAGTCGGAGTGCTCGTGGAAGTAGTTGGCCAGGACCACGGCGTCCATGTCGTGGGTGAGGAACTCGTCGAAGTCGGTGTAGGTGGCCACTTGGTGCTTGGCGCCGAACTCGACCAGGCGCTCCTCCCAGGTGTCGCACAGGGCGACCAACTCCATTCCGACCACCGGGGTGGTCTGTTGGATGAACGTCTGGCCGCGGCCGAGGCCGACCACGCCGACGCGGATGGGTGCGGGTTGGACCATGTCAGGACTCCTGAATCGTTGGTTGCAGAGATGGCGAGGTGGCGGTGACGCCGAGGGCTGTGAGGACGGCCTCGGCTACGAGTTCGAGGCTGCCGGGGCCGGCCGGGGTTTGCGCGACGGTGTAGCTGGGACGGGCGTAGGCCTCGCGCGGCGGGAGGTAGAACGCGCCGGCGCCGTTGGTGAGGTTGGCCACCAGGACCGGGCGCGGGGTGAGCGCCTGGCGCAGCGTGCGGGCCAGCCAGGAGTAGGCCTCACCGGGGTGAGCGACCAGCACCAGGGCGCCGAGTTCCCACAGCCACACCGGGTAGGGCACCTCCGGCTGGTCGCCGGCATTGCGTCCGACCAGTTCGGCGCGGGCTTCACGCTCGGCGCGGACATGTTCGGGCAGGTCGGCGGGCAGGGCCAAGGGTTCGGTCTTGCGGGGGAGGCGGAGGTCGAGACGGCGCACCCGGATGTGGTTGTCGGGTGGTGTGGGCTGCTCGTCCCAGACGCCGAGGGGCGCTCCGGATTCGACGATGGAGGTGGGTACCAGCCGCTGGTCCGGTGCCGGCATCAGCTCCAGCGTGGCCAGGACGGCGTGGCCCAGCGCGCGTCCGGCGCGATCGGCGTCGGCGACCCCGCTGCGGTACTGGCGGGCCGGGGCGAGTTCTCCGGAGGCGCCCTGCAAGAAGACGGTGGGTGCGCCGGCGTAGTGGGCGGCGATGAGTTCACGCAGTGCGCCGACGTAGTCCGGCGAGATGAGCTGGTTGGCCCAACCCAGCACGGTCGGATGGCAGGCGTAGGAGACCAGGACGCCGATCACCGCGCCAGTCTCGTCGCTGACCCGTCCAACCAGGACGGTGTCGTCGGCGGCGATGTTCGGGTCGCGACCGACGACCGCCCGTCCATCGCGGGTCTCGTCGCGATAGGCGGCCAGAGTGCTGCGTCCGGTGTCCCAGGTGAGGATCGCCGGCCGGGCCTCGGCGATGGCTGTTACGGCGGCGGTTGCAGCCTGTTCGCCGATGAGTTCGAGGTGTTCGGCGAGATGCTCGCCGCCGGGGAGGCCCACTTGTCGCAGGCAGGGTGCCTGGCCGGAGTGGGTGTGGGTGGAGTGCAACAGCACCTGGTCGGTGGTCAGCTGGCAGCGCTCAGCGATGCCGTGACGAACCGCTCGCTCGTCGTCGGCGTCGGGCCATTCGCAGACGTCCAGGCTCACCACGACCAGCTGGTGTCCGTCGGCGTTGATGGCCACCGCGGTAGCAGTGAGGGGACGGTGGACGCCGACTGCGGTCTCGGCCTGGGACGCTCCCCACAGCTTCCAACGGGTCCCGGCAGGTGGGGTGATATCGCGGCTGGCGAAGCCGATGAGAGCGTGTAGATCGCCGGTTGCGCCCACGGGGTACCTCCTTCTTTGTCCAGCAACCAAATTACGGGCTAACTTGTCAGAGGACAAGTCTCTGACTCAGTTGACAGCTGGTCACCGGATGGCTAATGTCTCGGTCACTACCCTCCCGCACAACTCGAAGGAGCCGCGGCCTTTTCCGCGGTAAGGAGGTCGGAGCAGTGAGCCCGCAGTCATCCACTACGTCCAAACGAAACGTCTGGACGGCCCCGAAGACTCAGCAGCGGTTGCTCGCTGCCGTCGCCGGAGCAGCCCTCTTGATGGTCTCGGCCTGTTCGGGCGAAGCGCCCGCCAGTTCACCGAGCGCCACCAGCGCAGCCCCCTCGGTCTTTACCGTGGGTACCAGCGCTTCCATCAGCACCCTCGATCCGAACAAGGCAGTCGATCAGGCCCAGCTGCAGATTCTCAACCTCATCGGCGGCACCCTGACCGTCTTCAACGCTGACTACTCCGACGTTGAACCGGGCCTGGCCACTTCCTGGGAAGTGAGCCCCGATGGTCTGAGCTACACCTTCCAGATCGCCAGCGGGCTGAAGTTCTCCGACGGCTCGCCGCTGACGGCCAAGGATGTCGCAGCCACGCTCGACTGGGTCATCAACGACAAGGGATCCTGGAACGCCGGCATGGTGGCTCATTGGGCCAGCGCCAAGCAGACCGGTGACTCCACCGTGGTGCTGAAGCTGCGCGATCCGCAGCAGTCGGTGCTGTCGCTGCTGGCCGATCCCGAGATCGGGACGATCATGCCGGCCAGCAAGCTGGGCGACGAGAAGTTCTACGTCAAGCCGATCTCGGCCGGCGCGTACATGCTCAAGTCGTTCGACCCGACCAACGGCAATGCCGACCTGGTGCTGAACCCGAACTGGACCGGCCCGGTTCCGGCCGTTCCGGAGATCAAGTTCGTCTACATCCAGGACTCCAGCACCCGCGGCGTCCAGCTCAAGGGCGGCTCGATCGATCTGGCCGAGAACATCCCGCCGAACACGCTGACGCAGTTCACCGGCGATGTCGAAGGCTCGGTCACCCCGGCCTTCGGTGGCAACTTCTTGATCCCCAACGACAAGAAGGGCATCCTCACCGATCCCAAGATTCGCCAAGCGGTGTCGATGGCCATCGACCGCAATCAGATCAGCGAAGTGATCTGGGCCGGTCAGGCCAAGCCGCTGTACCAGTTCTGGCCGAACACCTCCAAGCTGTCGCACCCGGTGCTGCCGGAGAAGGTGGACGTCGAAGGTGCCAAGGCGCTGTTGGCCGGTACCAAGTGCGAAAGCGGTTGCGAGCTGAAGTTCTCCTTCATGCCCGGACAGCAGAGCACCGAGGATCTGTCGGCCTTGCTGACCGAGGATCTGGCCAAGATCGGTATCACTTTCACCGCCCAGCGCGTTGAGGGTGGCGAAATGGGCACCCTGCAGAGCGACTTCGGCTTCGACTTCATCAGCTCCGGTCTGTACGACTACGTCGATCGGGCAGACATCCTGCTCGCTCAGGGCGTGCAGTCCGACGGCGGCACCAACGCCCTGTTCTCCGGCTACAAGTCGGCAGAGATGGACGCTCTGATCGCCAAGGCCATCTCGGCCACCGGTGATGAGCGGGCCGCGCTGATGCAGCAGATCAATGAGCAGTTCGCCAAGGACATGCCGCTGATTCCGCTGGTCGACTGGGCGTTCGTGAACGCCAAGAAGACCAGTACCAGCCAGTGGGTGACCTTCGAACCGACCGGGTGGCTCCGCGTGGCCACAAAGGGCTAGTGAGCTCGCACACCGTGACGGTGGTTGGCGCCGAGGAATCCTCGGCGCCAACCACCGGTGGGGTCAAGCCGGAGCGAGGTTCCCGGCATGGACGTCATCGCGGACTGGTTCGAGCCCTCGCCAAGCGACTTGGCCAGATCGTCTTCGTTCTGGTGGGAGTCGTGGTTGTCACCTTCAGCATGCTGCACGTCATCCCCGGCGATCCGGCCCGACTGATCCTGGGCAAGTTCGCCAACCCGGAATCGGTTGCGACCCTGCGCCACACCCTGGGTCTGGACCTTCCGCTCACCGAACAGTTCACCAACATGGTGGTTGGTCTGTTCCAGGGCAACCTGGGAACCTCACTGGTCTCCCGCACCCAAACGGTCAACGATCTGATCTGGCCGGCCTACGCCAACACGATGAGTGTGGTGGCAGTCTCGTTAGTGATCTCGTTGGTGATCGGCATCTCGGTGGGCATCATCACCGGCATCCGCCGCAATGATGGCCTCGATCGAGGATTGCAGGCACTGATGGTGATCCTGCTGTCCACGCCGCCGTTCATGTTCGGCATGGTGCTGTTGCTGGTGGCCCTGCGGACGAAGATCGCCCCGGCCGGTGGCTGGAACGGCACCCCCATTGACTCGTTGAAGTACATCTGGCTCCCAGCTCTGGCGCTGTCGATCGCCTTGGCGCCGGTCATCGCCCGCTCACTGCGGCAGTCGATTCGAGAGACCTTCGCCCAAGACTTCGTCGAGGCCGCGATCGCCCGAGGCCTGCCGCGCCGCCAGGTGGTGCTACGGCACGTCCTGCCCAACAGCCTGCTGCCGATTGTCGGCCTGATCGGCTACAGCCTCGGCGGACTGATCGGTGGGGCCGTGGTGGTCGAGATGGTGTTCAACATTCCCGGCATCGGCTCTCGGATGATGGCCGCCGTCGGATCGCGTGACTTCCCCGTGGTTCAGGGCATCGCCTTGGTCTCGGCGGTCACCGTCATCTTCTTCAATGCCCTGGCCGATGCCGCCTACTGGCTGATCGACCCTCGTACCCGAACGGCCGGATCGTGACGACCACAACCCCCAAGACTCCCGCTCCGGCGCTACGCCCCAGCCCGCACTGGCTCCGACTGCCCCGGTGGAGCTTCGCGCAACGCCGTCCCCGGAGTGCGCTCGCGCTCGGCCTAGGACTGCTGGCGCTGATCGTGCTGGCCACGATCTTCGTCCCGATGCTGTCGCCGTACACAGCCACCGCGATCTCCGGCAAGCCGCTGATGCCGCCATCACCGCAGCACCTGTTCGGCACTGACACGGCCGGACGCGACGTGTTCGTCCGTACCTGGTTGGGGGGCCGCAACGACTTGATGATGGTGGTCCTGGTGGTACTCGGATCCTCGATCATCGGCACCATGGTGGGGGTGGTGGCCTCGATGAGTTCCCAGATCACCGACTCGGTCCTGATGCGTCTCACCGATGCGCTGATCTCCTTCCCCGGCATGATCATCGTGATGGCCATCGCCCTGGTCTTCTCCGGCATCGGCGAAGTGGGGCCATTCCCTCGCGGAGCACTCCCGGCGGTGATCGCGATCATCGCGATCAACTGGGCCTCCTACACCCGACTGGTTCGAGGTGAGGCGCTAAGTCTGCGCTCGCGGGACTTCATTACCGCAGCGACGCTGCTGGGGTACTCCAAGACGCGCATCATCGTGCGGCACTTGTTGCCGAACCTCGCCACGACGGTGGTGGCCTACATGGTGGTGGATGCCATCGTCGCGGTGGTCACCATCGCCGGTATGCCGTTCATCGGTGCCGGTATTCAACCGCCGGCACCCGAATGGGGTTCGCTGATGCTGGCCGGCTCAACAGTGCTGTACTCGGCCTGGTGGGTGACAGTCATGCCCGGCCTGGTCGTCACGGTGTACGGCATCGCCTTGTCGCTGATCGCTGACTCGCTGCTGGCCGAAGTCGATGGAGGTGCGCGATGAGTTCCGATCTGCTCACGATCACCGGTCTGGGCGTGGAGATCGCCGGATTGCCGGTGCTCTCAGAGGTCTCGTTGGCGCTGCCGTCCCACGGTGTGCTGGGGCTGGTGGGGGAGACCGGTTCGGGCAAGTCGTTGACCTGCCGGGCGCTGATGGGGCTGTTGCCTCGGATCGGCGGCAAAGTGAGCGACGGTTCGATCACTTTCGATGGCACCACGTTGACCGGTTTGGACGAATCAGGCTGGGCGCGGGTGCGCGGACGTCAGATCGGTTTCGTGCCTCAAGCCTCGCTGAACGCGCTGGATCCGGTGATGACCGTCGGCGAGCAACTGCGGGAGGCTGTGTCCCACCTGGATTCCGGCGCGGAAGTGAAGGCCCGCTGCTTGGAACTGCTTGAGCTGGTGCGCCTGCCGCAGCCACAGGAAGTGCTTCGGCGCTACCCCCATGAACTGTCTGGCGGCATGCGCCAACGAGTGATGATCGCGCTGGCCCTGGCCGGACGTCCGCGATTGTTGGTGGCCGATGAGCCCACCACGGCCCTGGACGTGACCGTGCAGAAGGCCATCTTGGAGGTCTTCGCCGATCTGCGAACCTCCACCGGAATGAGTCTGTTGCTGGTGACCCACGATCTGGGCGTGGTGGTCGACGTCGCCGACAGCGTGGCGGTGATGTACGGCGGCACGGTGGTGGAGTTCGGCTCGGCTCGCGAGGTGATGACCAACCCGTCACACCCCTACACCGCAGCCCTGCTGGGCGCCCGCCCGGCGACCCGCACCCTCGGCGAGAGACTCACCACGATTCCTGGTGTTCCGGCAGTGCCTGGTCAATGGCCCGACGGCTGTCGATTCGCGCCCCGCTGCGCCTTCGCCCGAGACGAATGTCGTGCCGTCCAGCCGGCCCTTCTGGCAGTCGACGAACACCGGGCGCGGGCTTGCCACGGGTGGCTGGGTACGAGCGAGGAGGCCGTCGTCCATGTCTGAAGTCTTGTTGGAAGTCGTTGATGCCGAGTTCCGCTACGCCCGAGGACTTCCTCCGGCCGCGACCGGAATCAATCTGCAGGTGCGGCCGGGAGACTCGGTGGGCATCGTCGGTGAGAGCGGTAGTGGCAAGACCACGGTCGGCCGCGGGCTGGTGGGCTCGCTGTTCCCGTCCTCGGGCTCGGTGCTGGTGCAAGGTCGAGGATGGAAGGGGGTGCGGCGCCGTGACCCGGTGCGCCGCATCGTTCAGATGGTCTTCCAAGACCCGTACGCGTCGCTGAACCCGATGTTGTCGGCCCAAGCCACCGTGGCCGAGGTGATCCGGGTCTGGGACGGAGCCAAGCCCAGTGTGGCGGCGAGTCGCGCCGAACAGGTGCTGGCCGAGGTGGGTCTGACCGGTGAAGTGATCAGGCGACGTCCGGCACTGCTGTCGGGCGGACAGCGTCAGCGCGTCGGCATCGCCCGGGCACTGGCCTGCGAGCCGCAGGTTCTCGTCGCGGACGAGCCGACCTCGGCGTTGGACGTGTCCGTGCAAGCCAATGTGCTGAACCTGTTGCTTGATCTGAAGGCGAGCCGCGGATTGGCGCTGGTGCTGATCTCGCACGACCTTTCGGTCGTGGATTACCTCACCGATCGTGCGCTGGTGATGCTGAACGGTGAGGTGGTCGAGCACGGGGACACCCACACCCTGCTGCAGAACCCGAGTCATGAGTACACCAAGACCCTGATCAGCTCGATCCCGGGAAGCTCGCTGGCGAACGCCTGAGGCGTCGTCGGCGGCCGAATCAAGCCAGCCTCAAGTCGCGACTGATTCTCACAGCCCGCGCCTAGGTCGTCCCACAGCCGACACCTAGCCGCGGGCACGAGCCTGGATGCAGACAACCCGCATTCAGGAGGATTCATGGCAACCACACCCGCGGTCTCCCAAGCACGGCAGACCCTGGCCGGCATTCTGGCCGGCGCCACCGTCGCCACCGGTGCGTTCGCCACGGTGTTGGCGGTGACCGCCCCGCAGACCAGTTCGGCCACCACGGCCGCCGACACCACCACGACCACCACGGTGACGGCGGACTCCGAAGACGACGAGACCACGACGCAGCCCAAGACCCAGCCGACCACCTCGACGGTGACCAATCCGGGCACCTCAAATCGGACCTCGCAGACCTCAACCAGGGGTTCTTGAGCCGAAATCGGGCTTCTTTACACAAACTTGAGGTTGGCCTGAGGCCGGCATAGCGCGATTGACAGGTTGGTTCGAAACCATCAGATCAGGTCGAAAGTCGCACCATGCGACACCCCAACCTGAGGAGTCCGAACAATGGCAACACCGGCACTGACCAGAACCAGACTGACCCTGGGCGCTTTGATGGCCGCGGGCACCCTGGCTACCGGCGGGATCGCCGGCGCGCTGGCGGTGACCCCACCGAGTGACGCCGAGGCCGCCGATCAGCTGCAGGAGCAGCTCCCGGTCGCCACCCCGTCGCAGTCGGCGATCCCGTCACCGACCCCGACCCCGACCAAGTCCAAAGACGACGATGACGACGAGGCCGAGCACAAGACCACTCGGAAGACCACCACCACCAAGCGGGTCACCCCCGTCACCAAGAAGAAGACCAAAAAGGTCACCAAGCCGAAGGCCACCGCCCCGGCACCGGCTCCGGCACCCAAGCCGGCCCCCAAACCGGCCCCCACCAAGACCAAGGGATCCTGATCAACCATGCCGGCACTGGCCTTCGAGCAGACTGACGCCACCGAACCCGGTTCGGTGGCCTCGGCCGGCTTCCGCGCGATCGGCACGACCAACGAGATCCTGGCCACCCGGCCGGACGCGTTGGCGAGCGCGGTCGCGCTGGCCAGTGACTACCTGCGTGAGCTCGATGCGACCTGCTCACGGTTTCGGTCCGACTCCGAGCTGAGCCAGTTCGCCGCCCAGGCGGTCGCCAACGACACCACCTGGTATGCGTCTCCGCTGCTGCTGGACTACCTGCACGCGGCCCGCTACGCCGCCGAACTCACTGACGGGTTGGTCGACTTCACCGTCGGCTCGGCGCTGATCAGCACCGGGTACGACCAGGACGTCGACGCCGTCCGGGCCCGTGAGGACTTCCACACCACCGCGGCCGATGTGCCCGGATGGGAGCGGGTGGTGTTCGGCAGTCTGGGTCGGGTGAGTGTGCCCCAGGGCACGGTCATCGACCTGGGTGCCACGGCGAAAGCCCATGCCGCCGACCAGATCGCACGGTTGCTCGCGCTGCGCCTGCCCGGAGGGTTCCTGGTGAACCTCGGCGGCGACATCGCGACCTCCGGAGACGTTCCCGACGATGGCTGGTCGGTGGGCGTGGAAGCCGCCGACGGAACCGAACGACAGGCAGTGGCGATCACCTCTCAGGCGATCACCACGTCCTCGACCCAGTTGCGCACCTGGCATACCGATGCCGGTCAGGCGCATCACATCATCGACCCGCGCACCGGAGACACTGCCGCCGCAGTGTGGGCCCAAGTGAGCTGTGTGGCGACCACCGCGCTGGAAGCCAACGCTGCCTCAACGGCTGCTCTGGTGCTCGGCGAGGACGCTGTGGCCTGGCTGGACGCCCGTGGTGTGCCAGCCCGGCTGGAGCGTCTTGACGGCACCCCGGTGTTCACCGGCGGCTGGCCGCATTCTGACAACGATCAGGAGGAGAAGTGATCTTCGGCGAATCGACACTGTGGTACCTCTCTCGGGCCACCGGCGTGGTGAGCATTGTGTTGCTCACCATCGTGGTGATCCTCGGAGTGGTCACCGCAGGGCGCCGCCGCCCCGACGGCGCGAGTGCCACGGTGGCGATGGGCGTCCATCGCTGGCTGTCGATGGGGATGCTCGTCTTCCTCATCACCCACATCATCACCGCGATCGTCGACGGCTTCGTCAACATCAGCTGGCTGGCTGTCGTGGTCCCGTTCATCTCGGAGTACGAGCCGCTGCTGGTGGGCTTCGGTGCGATCGGGGTCGACCTGCTGGTGGCCATCTTGGTGACCAGTTTCCTGCGGCACCGCATGGCCGAGCGTCAGTGGCGTTTCGTTCACTGGGCCACCTACGGCATGTGGCTGGTCGCGATCATCCACGGCTTCAGCTTCGGCACCGCCGATCAGCCGGTGCTGCGCCTGGTCACCTTGGGTTGTGGCGTGATCGGTGGCCTGGCCGCCAGTTGGCGGGTGGCGACCAGCTTCGCCGACCGTAATCGCCGCACCGAAGTCGCTTCTCAGGAGTGGTCATGACTACCATCGTCGATCTGATCCAGTCCGCCGGCCTCACCGGACGCGGCGGCGCCGCCTTCAGTAGTGCCATCAAGGTCAAGGCCGCCTGGGAGAACCGGGCCCGCCTGATCGTGAATGCCTGTGACGGCGAGATCGGTGCCGCCAAGGACGCCTGGGTGGTGGCCAACCATCTGCCCGAGTTGTTGGAAGGCGTCTCGCTGGTCACCGGTGGCCGCCGCAAAGCCAAGACGCTGTTCGCCACCCACCGTGGTTCGACCACCGCACGGCTCTTGGCCGAGGCCGGGCTGCCGGTGTTGGAGACCCCCGAGCGCTACGTGTCCAGTGAGGAGACCTCGCTGATCTCGCTGGCGCACGGCGGCCTGGCGCGTCCGATGACCAAGCGGGCCCCGTTCGTCTTCGGTGGTCGCGACAGCCAGGGCAAGCGGATTCGTCCGACCGTGGTGCTGAACGCCGAGACGCTGTGGCGGATCTCCCAGATCAACCGCAACGGGGTGGACTGGTTCCGCTCCTTCGGCACCGCCGACGAGCCTGGTCCGCGTCTGTTGGCCATCGGCGGCCACGTCTCTCGCCGAGGCGTGTACGAGTCCGAGGCCGGCACCCGTCTGACCTCCATCCTGGCTCAGGCCGGGGGGCTGCCGGCTGACGCCGAGTACATCGGGGTCGGTGGCCTCGGCGGCATCCTGCTGACCGCCGATGAGCTGCGCAGCGCCACCTGGGATTCGCCGGGGATGAAGCGCTTCGGTGGCGGCATGGGCCCGGGCATCATCACCGTGTGGAACCCGGACGACTGCCCGGTCGAGGTGGCCAGCAAAATGATCGCCTTCGGTGCGGGGGAGTCCGCCGGCCAGTGCGGCCCGTGCATGTTCGGCCTGCCGGCGCTGTCGGCGGACTGGGCGGCCTTCAGTGAGCAGCCGAACCGCGACACTCACTGGCGGCTGGTCAGCCGCTTGGGCCAGTTCGGTGGCCGTGGCGCCTGCCATCATCCCGACGGGGTGGCTCGGTTCGCTCAGTCGGCGCTGCGTGCGCTCGGCCCGGAGCTCGCCGAGCACGCCGAGAACCAGTGCACCAAGGCAGGAGGACGCCGCTATGCCCAGCTCGGCTGACCATCGACGCGTGGCCGTCGACCGGATCCTGTGCACCGGACACGGCGTCTGCGCGCAAACCTTGCCGGCGTCGATCGCCCTGGACGAATGGGGCTACCCGATCATCGTCGAGGACCACGTGGACGCCGACGCCGGTGCGCTGGCGGTGAAGTTGTGCCCAGCGCGGGCGTTGTTCCTGCGCTGAGTCGGTCGGTCTGTCGGCCGCGGGGTTGCTGCGGGCGGGCACGGTGACGAATGCTGTGTTTGTGACTGCAGAAGACCCGGGTGAGTTCTCCTTCTTGGCGGCCGACGCCGCAGCGGTCGGTCGCGCCGCACCGCTGCCACCGGTACGGCGGGTCGCGCTGACCGATCAGGTCAGCGCACTCAGTTGGGGTGACGCGCCGGCCGACATCGTCCTGGCTCACGGGGTGGCACTGAACGCTCACACCTGGGATGCCACCGTCCTGGCGTGGCCGGACCCGTCGATCGGATTCCTGGCCCTCGATCTGCCCGGCCACGGTGATTCGCCGTGGCGAGCCGACGCCGACTACAGCCCGGCCACGCTCGCCGGGCCGGTCATCGAGGCGTTGGCCGCGGCCCGGGCTCAGGGGCTGCTGGTCGCGAGCCCGTCGATGGTGGGGCACTCGCTGGGCGGTCTGGTCGCAATCGAGATGCTGTGTGCCGACGTGGTGAGCTTCGCCCGGCTGGTGTTACTCGACATCCTTCCGCTGGCCGCACAGGCCGCTCGCTCGGTCGCCGCCTTCTTGGACGGTCCGGCGTCCTTCGATTCCCGCGACGAGATCGTGCAACGGGCGCTGGCGTTCGGCCTGGGCGGGAACCGAGAAGCCGTCGGCCGCGCGGTCTACTTGAACACCCGCCTCGACAGGGACGGTCGAGTGGTGTGGAAGCACCACTTCGGTGTCCTGGGCGGTGCCGGCCTGCGCGTGCCGGGCGCTGAAGCGGTGTGGCCGTTGATCGCCCACAGCCCGGTGCCGATCGACCTGATCGCCGCAACTTTGTCGATCGTGGACGCCGACGCGGTGGACCGCTTCCTGTCGCTGAGGCCACAGGCCCGAGTGTTGCGGCTGGCTGGCGGCCACAACCTGCAGGAGGACGCTCCGGTGGAGCTGGCTCGTGCGCTCGCCGACGTGCTGATCGGCTGAGCTCAGCCGACCACGTCCGGATCGGCGGGGTCGCTGATCGCGGCGATGGCGTTACGGATCAGCGGCGCCGTGGTGATGGTCAAGATAGCCGCGACCAGCCCGAAACCGGTGACCGTCGCCAGGCCCGCGCCGTACCCGGCGTGATCGATGAACCCGCCGGCCAGGCTGGAGCCGATCGACACCCCGATCCCGATCCCGGTGCCGACCCAGGCCAGGCCTTCGGTCAATCGCGAAGTGGGCACCAGTTGGCCGATCAGGGTGTTGGCATTGATCAGCGTGGGCGCGATCGTCGCGCCCAGCAGCAGACCCAGCAGGCCGAGGCTGATCGCATTGAAGGCGGCCAGTAGCAAGACCGTGGTCACGAACAGCGCCAGCATCCCGATCACCAAACGGCGCAGGGTTGACGACTTCCAGGTGCGCGTCCCGTAGGCGATCCCGGCCACCCCCGAGGCCAACGAGAACACCGCGAGCACGACCCCGGCCGCTGCGCGGACGTCCCAGCTGGTCGTTGCGGCGACCACACTGACATCGATGGCGCCGAAGATGGAACCCAGCAACAACCCGATCACTGCTACCGGGGCCACCCCGGCGATCAGCAACGCCGGCCGTCGCGCGGAACCGACGCGGCTGGGCTGGGGGTGGGGTGGAGGCTCGGTGGCCCGCTGCGAATAGAAGAACTGGGCACCCACCAGGCTGAGCACGACCGAGGCGGCGACTCCGGCGACGGGATGCACACCCGTGGCCAGGGCGGTGGCCAACACCGGCCCGATGACGAAGGTGACCTCGTCCAACGACGACTCCAGGGAGAACGCGGTATGCAGTCGAGCCGAGTCGTCCAGGACATGGTTCCAGCGAGCCCTCACCAATGCGCCGGGCGATCCGCCGGCGAGGCCGGCCACGATTACCGGGGGAAACAACATCCACGGCGGGAGCTGATTGGCTGCGAGCACCACGGTGACGGCCAACGCGGTCGCCGAGATGATCGTCGAGGGATACATCACCCGGCGTTGCCCGAAACGGTCGACCAGATTCGCCAGCGCTGCGGTACCTACCGCCCAACCAGTGGCGTTGGCTGCCACCACCGCGCCGGCCAAGCCGTAGCTGCCGTAGAGGGACGACACCATCAGCACGATGCCGAGTCCGGTCATGGCCGAGCCGGAGCGGGCCAACAATCCGGCGGAGGAGAACTTCCAGGCGCCGGGAACGGTCAGAATCTCTCGGTAACGGCGCACCGATGAATCCTCTCACGCCTCGCGGGAGCCACCGCGCCACCGGGTGTTTTTCACGCTCGGAACCGGTCCTTAACCGCGTCCTAACAACCATCGATCAGGATCATCACAGCGGACAACCGGCGTCCGCGGCGAAGGGAGCGCCATGTTCGCACGACGCACGATCAACGGCCACACCTACCAGTTCGGTTCCTTGGTGGAGTTGTTGGCCAAGGCCACGCCGCGCCGATCCGGGGACGAACTCGCCGGGTGTGCGGCCAGTTGCGAGGCTGAACGGGCCGCCGCCCAGGCCGCGCTGGCCGAGGTGGAACTGACCACCTTGCTGAACGAACCGGTGATTCCCTACGAAGCCGACGAAGTGACCCGGCTGATCCTCGACAGTCACTCCGCCGACGCGTTCGCGGCCGTTTCGCACCTCACTGTGGGTGGGTTGCGCGATTGGTTGCTGGAGGTCGCTGCCCGTCCCGATGGCGGACGGGTGCTGGCCGCGCTGGCCCCGGGCCTGACTCCGGAGATGGTCGCCGCGGTGAGCAAGATCATGCGCAACTCCGACCTGATCGCGGTGTCCCACGCCACCCGCGTGCTGACCGGCTTCCGCACCACGATCGGCCTGCCCGGACGGCTGGCCACCAGGCTGCAGCCGAACCATCCCACCGACGACTTGCGCGGCGTGGCCGCCTCGATCCTGGACGGGCTGCTGCTGGGGCAAGGCGACGCCGTGGTCGGCATCAACCCGGCCGGCGACTCCCCGCAGGTGAGCGCCGACCTGCTCGGCATGCTCGACGAGGTGCGCCAGGCCTACGAGATCCCGATGCAGTCCTGTGTGCTCACCCACATCTCCACCACCATCGGACTGATCGAAGCCGGCGCCCCGGTCGACCTGGTGTTCCAGTCGATCGGCGGCAGCCAAGGCACCAACACGTCCTTCGGCACCAACATCGCCATGCTGCGCGAAGGCATGGAAGCCGGGCTGTCATTGCAGCGGGGCACGGTAGGCAACAACGTGATGTACTTCGAGACCGGCCAGGGCTCCTCGCTGAGCGCGGGCGCCCACTTCGGCACCGGCGGGCTGCCGGTCGATCAGCAAACCCTCGAGGCGCGGGCGTACGGCCTGGCCCGGGAGTTCTCGCCACTGCTGGTGAACACGGTGGTCGGGTTCATCGGCCCGGAGTACCTCTACGACGGCAAACAGATCATTCGCGCCGGGCTGGAGGATCACTTCTGCGGCAAGTTGCTCGGCGTCCCGATGGGAGTGGACGTGTGCTACACCAACCATGCCGAGGCCGACTTCGACGACATGGACACCTTGCTCACCCTGCTGGCCGCCGCGGGGGTGAACTTCGTGATCACCGTGCCGGGGGCGGACGACATCATGCTCGGGTACCAGTCGCTGGCCTATCACGATGCCTTGGTGGTGCGGAACACCCTGGGCCTCAAGCCCGCGCCGGAGTTCGAGGCCTGGCTGAAGGCCCAAGGCATCGCTGATGCCTACGGGGTGGTTCGAGGGCTCGAACTCGGCTCCTCCCGCCTGCACGCGCTGGCCGGAGCGGTGGCATGAGCACCGCCGCCCAGCCGGAGCGCCGGTTCGACCCGTGGGTGTCGCTGCGCGGCGCTACCCAGGCCCGGATCGGTCTGGGACGCGCCGGGATGAGCCTGCCCACCGCGGCGGTGCTGGAGCTGCAGGGTGCGCTGGCGGCTGCGCGGGATTCGGTCCACGTGCCGCTCGACACCGACCCGATCATGGCCGGCCTGGTCGGGCTGGGGTTGGGTGAGCCGATCCTGCTGACCAGCCAGGCGCCGGACCGGGCGGCGTACTTGCGGCGTCCGGACTGGGGTCGAGTACCGGCCGCCGTTGCCGGGCTGCCGGACGACGGCTGGGATGTCGGCGTGGTGATCGCCGACGGGTTGTCGTCCAAGGCGGTGAGTGAGCACGCGCTGCCGATGGTGCAGGCCTTGGTGGCGGCGTTCGATCCGGAGCTCAGCGTGGCTCCACCAGTAGTGGTCACCCAGGCCCGGGTCGCGATCGCCGACCACATCGGCCAGGCCATGAAGCTGGGCGCGGTGATCGTCCTGGTGGGAGAGCGTCCGGGCTTGTCGGTGGCCGACAGCTTGGGCATCTACCTCACCTACGCCCCGCAGCCGGGACGCACCGACGCCGAACGCAACTGCATCTCCAACGTCCACCCGCCCGAGGGCTTGGGCTACGCGGCTGCGGCCGCAACAGCGGCTCGCTTGCTTCGCGGCGCCCGGGCGTTAGGACGCTCCGGCGTGGAGTTGAAGGACACCGCCGGGCCGGACGCCCTGGCCGGCTGATCGCTGGCACGCAACGAGGGGGTTCGCACCGATCACGGTGCGAACCCCCTCGGCGTGGACCAGGCTCAACGCAGGTCGGTCGAATCCTCACTCAAGCCACCCGACAGTGCGTACTCCTCCTCGGGGGAGAGCACCAACTGGTGGCGTCCGTAGACCGCGAACCCGATCAAGGCGAGCACGTACACCCCGACCACCGAGTAGATGGCGATCGTGTAGGCGGGGTTGAGCAGGACGCCGATGAAGATCGCCAACGCCAGGACGCCGGCGATGACCGCTCCCGGAATGCCGAACGGGCTGAGGTGTGGCCGATTCGCCTCGGGGTGCTTGACCTTCAAGATCACATACGAGGTCATCTGCAGCAGGTAGGCCACCACGGCGCCCCACACGGCGATGTTCAGCACCACCGAGCCGGCCTCGCTGCTGCCGAACTGCACCACGAACAGCGACAGGAAACCGATCACCGCGCCCACGATGAGGGCCAGGTACGGGGTGTGCCGAGCGCCGGTGAGCGAGAGGAACTTCGGGTAGTAGCCGGCCCGCGACAGCGAGTACATGTTGCGTCCGTAGGCGAACATGATGCCCTGGACGCTGGCCAGCAGCCCGATCAGCGCGAACGCCGACAAGATCGCCGCGGCCTGGTCGCCGATGATGGCGCGGAAGCCGTCCAGTAGCGGCTCGGTGGAGGAGCCGATCGCCGTCGAGCCGAGGACGCTCGGGTTGAGGACGACCACGATCATCCCGGTGAGGAGCAGCGTGAGCAGCCCGCCGCGGCCGGCCTTCGGGATGTCCTTCTCGGGATCGTGAGCCTCTTCGGCGGCCAGCGGCAACTCCTCGATGCCGAGGAACAGCCACATCGCGAACGGCATTGCGAACAGCACCGCGCCGATCCCGAACGGCAGGAAGACCGAGCCACCGTCGGCGGGGGCGATGTCGAACAGAGCAGCGAAGTTCACCTTGCCGGAGAGGGCGGCCATCACGCCGAAGAGCACCAGAATGCCGACCGAGATGAAGGCGACCACGGTTGCGAACCGGAACGAGATGTGGGCCCCGGCGGCGTTCAGCGCGACGAAGATCGCGTACAGCCCCAACCACCACACCCACACCAGGCCGGCGTCGATCAGACTGAATCCGGCCAGCTGTGCGGTGATCGCATCGGCGTACTGGGCCGAGAAGTAGATCACCACGGCCGTGGTCATCACGTACTCGATGGTCTCGGCCAAGCCGGTGATGAAGCCGCCCCACGGGCCCATCGCGGCGCGGGCGAAGGAGTAGGCGCCGCCGGTGTGCGGCATCGCGGCGGCCATTTCCGAGATCGACTCGACCATCAGCACGTACATCAGCACCACGATCAGGGTGGCCACCATGAAGCCACCCCACCCGGCCGCGGCGATGCCACCGTTCCAGCCGGAGAAATCACCAGAGATGACCGCGGCCACGCCCATGCCCCACAGCCCCCAGAAACCGGCGGTGCGCTTCAGCTTGCGCTTGTCGAAATAGCCGTCCTCGGCCTTGTTGTAGGTGACGCCGGCGACGGCGACCGGTTCGTCTTCGATGACGGAGCTCATGCAGGTGCGTCCTCTCGGTGATTGCCCGTGGCAAACGACAAACGACGCCGGAGATTCGGCGTCGATGAAGGGACGTTATGACCGGATCGGGCCGGATCCGGCGGCGGTTACTCAGCTGTTACCGCGGGGGAGATGTTCTTAACATGGCGGGGCCGAAACGGTGTTGGCCTGGTGGGCCCGCTCGGGGCTGACGGTGCGCTACCGTCTGGTCTGCAAGGGGATAGAACACGCGGATGGGAGTACCAATGGCGGGTTTCGACTTGCCGAACTGTCAGCTGGGGGTGGCCACGGCAGCCACCCAGATCGAGGGTGGCGATCTGGACACCAACTGGCATCGCTGGGCAGCGTCCGGACGGATCGTGGACGGGTCCTCACCGGCCCGCGCCGCCGATCACTGGAACCGGGTGGACGAGGACATCGCGCTGCTGGTCGAACTCGGCATCACCCACTATCGAATGGGGCTGGAGTGGGCTCGGGTCGAGCCGAACCCCGGCGAGTTCGACACTGCGGCTATCGGCCACTATCGCGACGAAGTCGCCGCGCTGCGGGCAGCCGGGATCACCCCGCTGGTCACCCTGCACCACTTCAACCTGCCTGGCTGGCTGGTCGACGAGGGCGGCTGGCTGGGCGCCGGGATGAAGCCCGCTTTCGGCCGCTTCGCCCGGCGCATGGTGACCGAGTTGTCGCCGTGGGTCAACGAGTGGATCCCGATCAACGAGCCGAACGTGTACGCGACCCTCGGCTTCTCCGAAGGGGTGTGGCCACCTGGTGAGCGTTCGCTACTGCGGACGATCAAGGCCGTCCAGGTGCAGGTCGAGGTGCACATCGCCACCTACCAGATGATTCACGCGCTGCAGCCGCAGGCCCGGGTCGGCACCGCCCATCATCTGCGAGTGTTCGCGCCCGCCAATCCGAGCAATCCGCTGCATCGGCTGGCCAGCCGGGCCACGGACTGGATGTTCCAGCGGACGATGGTGAAGGCGATGAGCACCGGGGTGTTCGATCTGCCGCTGCGCCGTCCGTCCGGGGTGGTGCCGGGTCGCTACTACGACTTCCAGGGCGTCAACTACTACACCCGGTCCTCGGTGAAGGGGTTGGCCGACGGGATGGCCACCGGGGTGCCGGTGAACGACCTGGGCTGGGAGATCTACCCGGCCGGGCTGACCGAGGTGTGTCGCTGGATCCATCAGACCTACCCGGGCCCGATCTACATCACCGAGAACGGGACGGCCGATGCCGAGGACTCCTTCCGCGCGCGCTACCTGTACGACCACCTGCAAGAGGTGGCCGGCAACGGCTTGCCGATCGAGCGCTACTACCACTGGTGCTTCACCGACAACTGGGAGTGGGCCGACGGTGAGGCTCCTCGGTTCGGGCTGATCGAGCTCGACTACGAGACCCAGCAGCGCACCGTGAAGGAGTCGGGCCGCTTCTACGCCGACATCATCGCTCACGGCGGGGTGACCGCCGAGGCCCACCAGCGCTGGGTCGCGGGCCAGCACTACCGTCGCAGCTCGGAGGTCAGCAATGGGTGAGTTCGACCGTCGTAACAAGTGGGCGTTCGGCATCGGCACCATCGGCCGCGACATGGTCTACGCCCTGGTCAGCATGTACTTGGTGTTCTTCCTCACCGACATCTTGAAGGCGCCGGCACAGGAGTTCCTGTGGGCCAGCACGCTGATCCTGCTGGCGCGGCTGATCGACGCGGTCGCCGACATCCTGATGGGCGGCGTGGTCGACAACACCCGGACGCGTTGGGGCCAGTACAAGCCGTGGATCGCCATCGGGGCGGTCGCCTCCGCCGTGTTCACCGTGTTCATGTTCGCCGATCTGCGGTTGAGCGGACCCGCGTTCGTGGCCGGCTTCGCGGTGATCTACCTGCTGTGGAGCCTGTCCTACACCGCCAACGACATTCCGTACTGGTCGATGATGCCCTCGCTCACACTGGACCAGAAGCAGCGGGAGAAGTTCGGGTCGATGGCCAAGGTGTTTGCCACGATCGGATTGTTCACCGTGGTGGTGGCGGTGATCCCGGTGACCAAGGCGCTGGCCGTCCCGCTGGGCACGGTGCCGGCCTGGACGGCCTTTGCCGCCGGGGTTGCGGTGATCATGGTGCTGGGCCAGGCGGTGACCCTGTTCGGGGTGAAGGAGCCCGACATCGTGGTACCGCAGGAGCGCACCACCTTGCGCGACCTGGTCCGTGCGGTGTTCAGCAACGACCAGCTGCTGTGGACCGCGATCGCCATGGTGACGTTCATGACCGGATACGTGACCACCACCACCTTCGGCACCTACTACTTCAAGTACGTCTACGGCGACGAGAACATGTACGCGCCGTTCGGTGGGGTGCTGGTGGCCAGCCAGTTGCTGGGCTACGCGGTCTTCCCGCAGTTGTCGAAGCGGTTCTCCCGCAAGACCCTGTTCAGTGCCGCAATCGCGCTGATTTTGGTGGGCTACGCGGTGTTCTTCGTCAGCCCACCGCAGATCGCGTTCATCGCCGTGGCCGGGCTGCTGATCTTCATCGGTGACTCGTTCGTGACCATCCTGATGCTGGTGTTCCTCTCCGACACCATCGAGTACGGCCACTGGAAGCTGGGACGTCGCAACGGCTCGGTGACCTTCGCGCTGCAGCCGTTCATCAACAAGGTGGGTGCGGCGTTGTCGACCCAGATCGTCGCGGTGGCCGTCGTGCTCGCAGCACTCAACCCTGAGCATCCCGAGCAGATCACGCCCGAGGGAATGCTCACGGTGAAGGTGGGCATGCTGGTGCTGCCGCCGATCCTGATCGTGATCAGCTACCTGATCTACCGGGCCAAGTACCGCATCGACGACAAGCTCTACGCCCAGATCGTGGCCGACCTCAAGGAGCGCGGCCAGGTCCACTGATCAGATGCCGGGAGGCACGGGGACGGTTCCTGGTGTCAGGCTTCCCGCCGTCGTGGGCTGTTTGGCGTCGAAACCAGACAAGGCGACGGCAGCAGCCCATGTGTGTCAGAGGGAGGCAATAGCTGGCATGGCCGCGGACGACGGCCGCGCCTAGCGTGAGAGGCACCCCAACAGTGGAGGTCTCTGATGCCTGCTCCGCGGTTCTTGCTGCCGATCATGGCGGCGCTGGCGCTGATCGTTCCCAGTGCTGCCTGCACAGCAGCGGCGGCTCCAGCCAGCCCTTCGGTGACGCCGGCAGCATTGCCGGGCTACTCGGTGAGCCGGGTGGCGACCGGGCTGAAGATCCCGTGGGACGTCACCTGGATCGGGTCGATGATGCTGTTCGACGAGCGTCCCGGACGGGTCTGGACGCTGCGTCCCGGTGGTACCCCAGTGCGGGTGAACCTGCCGTTGCCGCCGATCTTCGCCAGCTCTGAAGGCGGGCTGCTGGGTATCGTCGCCGACCCGAACGCGGTCTCCAACGGCTACTTCTACACCTGCATGTCGGTGGCGAAGGCTGACGGGTCGGCGTCGGACGTCCAGGTGTGGAAGTGGCGGCTGGTCGACGACGCCACGGCGGTGAAGGTGTCCACCTTGGTGACGGGCATCCCGATCGGATATGGCCGACACAACGGCTGCCGGTTGGTCTTCCGGTCGGCTCAGATGCTCTACATCGGCACCGGGGATGCGGCCGTGGGCACCAACGCGCAGAGTCTGAAATCGCTGGGTGGCAAGGTGCTGCGGATTCGCAGCGACGGCAGCATTCCGACGTCCAACCCGTTCTACCGCAAGGGTGGCAAGGCCCGGTTGGTGTGGAACTACGGCCATCGCAACATTCAGGGCCTGGCCCTGCGTCCAGGCACCAACCAGTTGTGGACGGCCGAGCACGGGCCCGACCGCGACGACGAGGTCAACATCGTGATCAAGGGCCGCAACTACGGTTGGGCGCCGACACCCGGCTACAACGAGAGCCGCTCGATGACCGACACCAAGCGCTTCCCGAAGGCAGTCAAAGCCAAGTGGCGTTCCGGCTCGCCAACGGTGGCCACGAGTGGGGCCACCTTCCTCCGGGGCTCGCACTGGGGTTCCTGGAACGGTGCTCTGGCGGTCGCCGAACTGAAAGGTCAGGGAATCCTGGTGTTCTCGGTGTCGGCGAAGAACAAGCTGAGTCTGCGCGGCGAGATCGCCACCAGCTATGGACGCATCCGCTCGGTGCATCAAGGCCCTGACGGCGCGCTGTACTTCACCACGTCCAACGGCACCGGCGATGGCATCTATCGCCTCGTGTTGAACTGACGTCGTGCCCCGCGGCGGGTGTCGATCCCTTCGGCAGTCGCGGGGCGGGCGCACTCAACCAGCACCGTAGTCGGCGGGTATCGACGGGCTCAGCCGGCTTCCCACGTCGTTGGTTGAGCAGGCCGCGGAGCGGTCGGGTCGAAACCCCGATCGCATCCCCGCGCGCTCGTCCCAGCGCGGAGGAGCCGTCCCCGGTGCGCCGACCGGAGGCCGTGGCTCGCTAGACTCCGGCCGAAGGAGGAGCCGATGCCGAAAGTGGTCGATCACGCCCAGCGGCGGCGAGACATCGTCGATGCGCTGTTGGAGTTGATCGCGAGCGAGGGGATGGCTGCGGCCACCTCACGGTCGCTGGCCAGTCACCTCGGGGTCTCCAACGGCGCCTTGTGGCGCTACTTCAAGGACAAGGATGATCTTCTCGGGGCGACGTATCAAACCGTCCTCGACAAGTCGAACCAGCGGGTCGCCGAAGCGATCGCCGGGCGCAGCGGCATCGACGCCGTCCTGGCCATGATCGAGACCTTCTTCCCGCTCACTCCCGAACTGCAGGACGAGGCCAAGGTGGTGCTGGCCTTCTGGGGCGTGGCCGCCATGAACCCCACCCAGGCCAGCCACGGCAACCCCGAGATGGTGCAGTGGAGCGATGAGTTCGCCTCGCTGCTGGCCGAGGCGGTTGCGGCGGGGGAGCTGCGTCCCGACACTCCGGTTGCGGCTCTGGGCGCGATCCTGCTGAGCGTGGCCACCAACGCCCAGGTGGAGTACGTCTTCCAGAACGAGGACGGGGCGGCCCGGATGGCCGACGTCCGCCGGCTGTTGGAGTCGTTTCGCGTCTAGCGCGTCGGACTGTTTTGGCGGCCTCCAGCCGTCCGCACTCTTCACCTTGCGCCCGATCTGAGCACCATGCGCGCGCAATGTCGAGCGCAAGGTGCAGCGTTCGGGCGCCGAGTCGGTTGTGGTGGGGCGGGGAACTCTGACCAGCCGAAACACAACTGATACGTGGGCGTCACCGTTTGTGTACAAGCGTTCATTAACGTCTTCCTCAAGATCGAGATCCGAGGACGTGTCCGATCGACACCACAGTGATCAAGGAGGCAGTCATGTCGGACACCGAGATTTCGTTTTTGTACCTGAGTGAGCCGGACGCGATCGCCGCCGGCGTCACCGAAATGGCGCCCTGCGTCGAGGCGATGGATGAGACCCTGCAGCTGTTGCAGAAGGGCGACTACCGGATGGCCGGCAGCGAGGGCAACTCCCACGGCGCCATGATGCTGTTCCCCGAGACCTCGGAGTTCCCGAACATGCCCACCGACGGCGTCGATCGCCGGTTCATGGCGATGCCGGCCTACCTGGGCGGCAGCTTCGATAACGCGGGCGTGAAGTGGTACGGCTCCAACATCGACAACCGCGAGAAGGGTCAGCCCCGCTCGATCCTCACCTTCATCCTCAACGACAAGGACACCGGCGCGCCGAAGATGTTCATGTCGGCCAACCTGCTCAGCGCCTACCGCACCGGTGCCGTCCCCGGCGTCGGCGCGAAGTACCTGGCCAAGGAAGATGCCGAGGTCGTGGCCATCATCGGCCCCGGTGTGATGGGCAAGACCGGCCTGGAGGCCTACAACGCGGTGCGGCCGATCAAGACCGCTCAGGTGTACGGCCGTCGCCGGGTCACCAGCGAGGCCTTCAAGGAGTGGGCTGCCGAGCGGCTGCCGCACATCGAGATCGTCATCTGCGACACCATGGAAGAGGCCGTCCGCGGCGCCGACATCATCCACTCCGGTGTCTCCGGCGAGGTCAACCCGGCCACCTACCCGCATGTGAAGACCGAATGGCTCAAGCCCGGCGCCTTCATCTGCGCGGTCGCCAACCTGAAGCTGGACGACGAGCTGCTGACCGCTCCCGAGACCGGCCTGTACATCGACAACGTCGGCATGTACTGGGATTGGCAGTCCGAGTTCGGCTACCCGGCCTACGAGACCACCACCGGCATCATCGGCACCCGCTTCGTCGACATGATCCACGACAAGCTGATCCCGGCCGAGAAGGTGATCAACATCGGTGATGTGCCATTGGGCCGAAAGCCCGGACGTACCAGCGACGATCAGTTCATCGTCTTCAGCGTCGGCGGCATGCCGATCGAGGACGTGGCCTGGGGCACGATCGTCTACCGCAACGCCTTGGAGCGGGGCATCGGAGTGAAGCTCCCGCTGTGGACCACTCCGGTGATGGCCTGACCGACGTCACTCCCGGACGGGCGCTGCTGCCCTGAGCGCAGCGCTCGTCCGGCCACACCCACTTGGTTGAGAAAGGCCACCACATCATGAGCAAAGTTGTGATCATCGGCGGCGGCATCATCGGTGCCACCACCGCCTACGCCCTGCTGAAGAAGGGCGTCACCGACATCACCATCCTCGAGCGCGACACCGTCGGCTCCGGTGGCACCGGCAAGACCGCCGGCATCATCCGCTGCCACTACGGCGTCACCTCGATTTCCGCGTTGGCGCTGTACAGCCTGGACTTCTTCGAGAATGCCAAGGAGCTGATCGGCACCGACATCGAGTTCGAGCAGGTCGGCTACCTGGTCGGCATCGGAAGCGAGAACCTCGAACCGTTCCGCGCGAGCCTGGCCAATCAGCGTTCGATCGGTGTCGAGACCGACGAGATCAGCCCGGCCGAGGCCGGCGAGCTGTGGCCGACCGCCGAGGTCAGCGACTTCGCCACCTTCTGCCTGGAGAAGCGCGGCGGCTACGGCGACGGCTACGCCACCGTCCAGGGCCTCGCGGCGTACCTGCGCACCCAGGGTGTGGCGATCAAGCAGGGCGCCAAGGTAGCCGAGATCCTCACCAGCGACGGCGCTGCCAGTGGCGTGAAGCTGGTCGACGGCACGGTCATCGACGCCGACACCGTGGTGGTCGCGGCCGGCGCCTGGTCGGTGCCGCTGCTCAGCCCGCTGGGCATCGAGCTGCCGATCACCCCGCAGTTCGTGCAGGAAGTGGTGATCAATCCGGGCATGGATCTGGGTGCACCGCCGGTCTTCTCCGACCTGGTGAGCATGCAGTACGTCCACCTGCGTCATGGCGAGATGCTGTTCGGTAACAGCGACGGTCGGGCCATCACCCCGATCACCGATCCGGACGTCTACCCGTCGCACGCGAGCAACGAGGCCATCGAGATCACCGCTGAGAAGGCGATTCATCGCTTCCCGGGGGTCGAGGATCCCGGTGTCTCGACCACCACCACCGGTGTGGTCGACTCCACGCCGGACAACAACCCGATCATCTCGGTCACCGACATCTCCGGCCTGTTCGTGGCCGCAGGCATGTCCGGCCACGGCTTCAAGATCTCTCCCGGGGTCGGACGGCTGATGGCCGACCTGATCGTCGAGGGTGACTCCACCATCCCGAACGTGACAGCCTCGGACTTCCGGCTGACCCGGTTCGCCGAGGGGGAGTTGTTGCTGAGCCCCTATCCGTATGTGGGTGCGGTTGGCATTCGCTGACCATCTCGGCGGGCCCACCACCCCCTCGGTGGTCCCGCCGGGGCAATCCCGATTCGTTCGACTCATCAGGAGGAGGTGAGCGCATCATGAAGATGCTCTTGTTCATCGTGGCCGTCGCCATCACCGTGGCTGCGGTTGCCCTGTTCATCCGTGGCGCGTTCACCCTCTACCGCCGCATCTCCGCCGGGGTGCCCAGCCCTGAGCGGCTCGGCCCGGTGGGGCCGCGGCTCGGCGCGATGTTCGCCGAAATCCTCAGCCACCGCCGGTTCACCGCGCGTCCGCTGGTCCGCATCGCTCACTGGGTGGTGATGGTCTCCTTCGTCCTGCTGGTGCCCACGCTGGCCATCGCCTACGTCCAGGTGCTCGACCCGAGCGCTGAGTTGCCGCTGGTCGGCGGCTGGGTGGTGTGGCAGTGGCTGCTGGAGCTGTTCAGCGTGGGTGGCCTGATCGCCATCGTCACCTTGTTCGTGGTGCGACTGCGCCACCCCAGTGACCCCGACGACGCCGCCTCGGCGCGCGACTGGCGCAGCCGCTTCTTCGGCTCGACCCGCTGGCAGGGCTACTTCGTCGAGGCCGTCATCGCCGCCGTGCTGGTGTGCGTGCTGGTGATGCACACGCTGCGCTCGGCCGCGCTGGCCCGCTACCCCGAGACCGCCGCGGACGGCAGCTGGCTGCACTACCCGCTGACCTTCTGGGCCGGCCAGCTGTTCTGGAACTCGGCCCCGGCCGTGCTGGAAGCGGGCATCTCGACCGCCGCCGCGCTCAAGATCATCGTCTCGATGGTCTGGCTGGGCGTGGTCGGCTCCGCCGCCACGATGAGCGTGGCCTGGCACCGGTTCCTCGGCGTGGTCAATGTCTACGCCCGCCGCGAGCTGGACGGACGTCCGGCGCTCGGCGCGGCCGCCCCGATGCTGGTGGACGGCAGGCCCTTCGACATCCGTGACATCGACGACCTCGACGAGGACGCCACCTTCGGGATCGGCAGCATCGATGAGTTCGGCTGGAAGGGGCTGCTCGACTTCGCTTCCTGCACCGAATGTGGCCGCTGCCAGGATCTGTGCCCGGCGTGGAACACCGGCAAGCCGCTGTCGCCGAAGCTGCTCACCCTTTCCTTGCGCGACCAAGCCGCTGGGGGAGCGCACACCGCCGACGTGTTCGCCGCCCTGCGATCGTCCGGCGCCCAGAGTGCGGACGGCGCGACGGCGACCCTGGTGCCTACCGTGATCAACCCGGACGTGCTGTGGAGCTGCACCACCTGCGGCGCCTGCACCGATCAGTGCCCGGTCGACATCGAGCACGTCGACCACGTGATCAACCTGCGCCGCCACGAGGTGATGGTGAAGTCCGACTTCCCTGAGGAGTTCGGCTCGTTGTACGGCAACCTCGACACCAAGGGCAACCCTTGGGGCCTGCCCCCGCGGCAGCGGGTCGACTGGGCCAAGGGCCTGGAGTTCGACGTCCCGGTTCTGGGCGTCGACGTGGAGTCCGCCGCCGAGGTCGATTACGTGCTGTGGGTGGGCTGCTCGGGCGCCTACGACGAGAAGGGCAAGAAGACCACTCGCGCCTTCGCCGAGCTGTTGCACCTTGCCGGAGTGAGTTTCGCGGTGCTGGGCGAGGCCGAGACCTGCTGCGGTGATTCGGCCCGGCGCACCGGCAACGAGGCCACCTACCAAGGCCTGGCGGTGCAGAACATCGAGACGATGGCGGAGTTCGGGGTGACCAAGGTGGTCGCCAGCTGCGCCCACTGCCTCAACACGGTCGGACGCGAGTACGCCCAGCTGGGCGCGGACTACACCGTCGAGCACCACACGCAGGTGTTGAACCGGCTGATCCGCGAGGGCCGGCTCACCCCGGTCGCGCCGCCGGAGGACGAGCGGGTCTCGATCACCTACCACGACCCGTGCTACCTGGGCCGGCACAACGACGAGACCGCCGCGCCGCGGGAGTTGCTGGCTGCGGTGAACGCCGCACCGGTGGTCGAGATGGAGCATCACGCCAAGCAGAGCATGTGCTGCGGCGCCGGCGGCGGCCGGATGTGGGCCGAGGAGTCGCTGGGCAGCCGGATCAACGCCGCCCGGATGGACGAGGCTGTGGCCACCGGGGCCGCGACCGTGGCCACCGCCTGCCCGTTCTGCTCGATCATGCTCGGCGATGCGGCGTCCAGCCGCGACGACGCCCCCGTGGTCACCGACGTTGCACATTTGGTCCTGGCCGGCGTCAAGCGCGGCCTGAACAACCCGAACCCGACCGCCAAGGAGGCCTGAGATGAAGATCCTCACCTGCGTGAAGTACGTGCCTGACGCCGGCGACGAGGTCGGCTTCGAGTCCGACTTCACCTTGGGACGCACCGGTCCGTCCAGCAAGTTGTCCGAGCTGGACGAGTACGCCGTCGAGCAGGCCCTGCGGCTGCGCGCCACCATCGACGGCGCCACCGTCACCGTGCTCAGTGTCGGCCCGGCCGAGGCCGAGGTCGCGCTGCGCAAGGCGTTGCAGATGGGTGCCGACGAGGCGGTGCTGGTCAGCGATGAGGCCATCGCCGGCAGCGACGTGTTCGGCACGGCCGCGGTGCTGATCGCTGCGGCGGGATACCTGGACGAGGTCGGCCTGGTGATGTGCGGGATGAGCTCCACCGACGCCGGCATCGGCGCCCTGCCGGCCTTGTTGGCCGAGGCGCTGGGCTGGCCGCTGCTGAGTAACGCCGCCGAGGTGAGTGTCGAGGCCGGGCAGGCGCGGATCGTCCGCAGCGACGAGTTCGGCACCCGTGTGGTCGAGGCGGCATTGCCGGCGGTGGTGAGCGTCACAGACCAGTCCGGCGAGCCGCGCTATCCGTCGTTCAAGGATGTGTTGGCTGCGAAGAAGAAGAGTGTGACCACCATCGGTCTGGCCGAGTTGGGCGTCGAGGCGGCGCTGGTCGGCGCCGGGGCTGCCCGGGTGCAGGTGACCGCGGTGGTGCGCAATCCGGAACGGGCTGCCGGTCGGGTGATCGTCGATGTCGACGGCAGCAGCGTGGACGACATCGTCGAGTTCTTGGCTGCGGCCACCAAGTGAGGAGGGACGTCATGGGTAACGTGATCGTTTTGGTCAATGCGACGTCAGATGTGGTGGACGCCGCCTCGGCCGAGTTGCTCACCACCGGCGCCGGGCTCGGCTCCGTGGTGGCGGTCGTGCCCGGTGGCGGTAGCGACGCCCTGGTCGCCGACATCGCGCAGTACGGCGCGGCCGAGGTGCATGTGGTCTCCTGCCCGCAGCTGAGTGACAGCCTCGTGGTCGCCAAAGCGGCGCTGCTGGTGGAACGCGCCGCCGAGACTCACGCCTCGATCGTCCTGGTGGCCTCCGGGCTGGAAGGTAACGAGGTGGCTGCATTGGTGGCCGCCAAGCTCGGCGCCGGTCTGGTCACCGACGCTGTCGCTGTCCGAGCTGACGACGGCGAACTGGTCGTTGACAAGGTGGTATGGGCGGGCAAGTACACCGTGACCGCCAAGGTCGTCGCCCCGGTGGCGGTCTTGAGCATGAAGGCGAACTCCTGCGTTGCGGTGGTCGCCCCCAGTCAGCCCGAGGTACGTCAGGCGCACTTCGATTTCGCCGCGCCGGCCCCGACGGCACGGGTCACCTCGATCGAGCCGGCCGCGACGAGCAGTCGCCCGAAGCTGGTCGAGGCCAATGTGGTGGTCTCCGGCGGACGGGGAACCGACGGTGACTTCGCCCCGGTGGAGGCGCTGGCCGATGCGCTCGGCGGCGCAGTGGGTGCCTCTCGGGCGGCGGTCGATGCCGGCTTCGCGCCGCAGCCGCTACAAGTCGGGCAGACCGGCAAGACCGTCTCGCCGGATCTCTACGTCGCTCTCGGAATCTCCGGGGCGATCCAGCACATCGCCGGCATGCGCACTGCACGCCAGATCCTGGCGATCAACTCCGATCCGGAAGCGCCGATCCATCGGCTGGCCGACCTGAGTGTGGTCGGCGACTTGAAGGTGATCGTCCCGGCTGTGGTGGCTCGCCTGGGGTAAGGCGAGAGGGAAGTCAAATGCGGATTTCGGGAGATATAGCCGGAATTCTTGACTAAATCACCCCGGGTGCTCCGAGTGTCGCCGGGGTGGTTTAGTGCACCCCGTTGCGGCGAATCCCGCGAAATGTGAACGCAGTTCACGTCGCGGCGCCTGGCAGTCGCGAGTGCCGCGAGGCATTGTTCCTAGTCGGTGCGCTGGACTACGAGTGCTGCCCAAGGGTTCCTCCGAGGGTTCGCCGGCTCGTCAGGATTGCTTTGTAACGCGAATATTAAATCGCACTCCGGGTGTCCGGTGACGCAATTCTGTAACACTTCGGAGACCCAGGTGCAATGAAACCTCGGGATCATCGATACATGGCTACTGAGGTATATCTGGCTCCGACCTCTACCGAGACCCGCAAACTCAAGGGTTCGCTCGGCGTCGGGGAAATCGTGTTCATGGTGGTAGCGGCCGCAGCGCCGTTGACCGTCATTGGCGGCGCTGCGCCGCTCGGCATCCTGATGGGTGATGGCGCGGGCTACCCGCTCAACTTCGTCATCTCGGCAGTGATCTTGCTCCTGTTCTCGGTCGGATTGGCGGCCATGTCTCGGGCAGTGCCCAAGCCGGGTGCGTTCTTCACCTACATCGGCTACGGCCTGGGCCGTCCGATGGGTGTTGGTGGAGCCTGGCTGGCGCTGCTCACCTACACCACCGTTCAGTTGGCGGTTTACGGGTACCTGGGCTTCTCGATCAACCTGAGCATCACCACGCTCGGCGGGCCTGAGGTGCCATGGTGGCTGTACTCCTTGGCGATGGTCGCCATCGTCGGGTTCCTCGGATACCGCGACGTCCAGCTCAGTGCCAAGGTGCTGGGGATCTTCCTGATTGCCGAGATCGGCGTCACCTTGGCCCTGTCCGGGGCGGTCATGTTCCGCGGCGGCGCTGAGGGCCTGTCGCTGACTCCCTTCACCATCCCCGCGTGGTCGTCCGGCTCTCCGGGCATCGGCTTGATGATGGCCTTCGCCGGCTTCATCGGCTTCGAGTCCACCGCGATCTTCCGCGATGAAGCCAAGGACCCCGACAAGACCATCCCGCGCGCTACCTACGCCGCAGTGATCGTGATCGGCTTGCTGTACAGCTTCGCCGCTTGGGCGCTGGTCATGGCGTGGGGTCCGACCCAGGTTCTCGACGTCGCCGCTGCTGATCCGGGCGGCATGCTGATGGCCACCGCCAACGCTTACCTCGGTGTCGTCGGTGCGACCGTCATGCAGGGTCTGATGCTGACCAGCATGTTTGCCTGCGTCCTGTCCTTCCACAACGTGCTCACTCGCTACCAGCACGCGATGGGTAATGTCGGCCTGCTGCCGCACCGTCTGGGCACCGTTCACGGCGCGCACGGCTCGCCGTCCTTCTCCTCGCTGGTGCAGACCGCGACATCGGTGGTCCTGGTGGTCATCGTGACGGTGCTTGGTCTCGACCCGGTGATGCAGGTGTTCACGTGGTTCTCCGGCATCACCACCATCGCGATCGTGGTGCTGATGGCGCTCACCTCGGTGGCCGTCGTCGCGCACTTCGCCAAGATCAACATTCCGGGCACGGCGTGGTCAACCCGCATCGCCCCGGCCGTGTCGACCTTGGGCCTGGTCGCTGTGGCCAGTGTGATCACCGCCTACTTCCCCGACTTGGTCGGTGGCGGCTGGGAACTGGCGCTGCCTCTGCTGGCTACGGTCCCGCTGGCCATCGGGATCGGCGTCGTCCAGGGTGTGCGCCTTCGCAAGAAGTCGCCGGAGGTTTACGCCAAGGTCATTGATTCCATTTCGTAGACAGGCCACGGTGATGGCGGGGACGGGAAGCCGCCCCCGCCATCGCCGTCTCATTGGGGGGTAAGAGCGGTTCAACAACCCGCGTAGTGCGGGCCGTCCAGTGGAGGCAAGGAAATGAAGGTGTTTGTGATCGGCGCGGCCGGTGGAGTGGGCAGTCGACTCTGTCGTTTGTTGGCCGATGAAGGAGTTGCGGTGACCGGCATGCACCGCAACCTCTTGCAGTTCGAGAGTGTGGCCGCCACCGGCGCAAGCCCGCTGATCGGGGACCTGATCGGTGATGACGTGCCCAAACTGTCTCACTGGATGTGCGGGCACGACGCGGTCGTGTTCACCGCCGGCGCCCACGGCACCGGCATCGATCAGACCTCACTGATCGATGGGCGTGGCCTGGAGAAGGCCGTCGCGGCGGCGGAGGCGGCCGGGGTCACCCGGTTCGTTCTGGTCTCGGCGATGCCCGAGGCGGGACGGGGCAAGAACCTCGGTGAGCGGTTCGAGCACTACCTCGGGGTGAAGAAGGCCACCGAGGCCTACCTCAGCCGGACCGACTTGGACTGGTTGATCGTGCGGCCCGGCACTCTCACCGATGACCCCGGAAGTGGACTCGTCGCGGCCGGTCCGGCCGTCATCGATGCTCCGGTGAGCCGGGACAATGTGGCCGGCTTCCTCGCCGCGGCCATCGCGCGTCCGTTGCTCAGTCAGCAGATCGTCGAGCTGACCGACGGTGAGACGACCATCGCTGAGGCGGCGGTGACCTTGGCAGGCGGTGGCACCGAAGTGGCGACCGGGCGACGGTTACTCAGCGCCTGAGGCGTCGCGGACGGCGGTCGCCGCAGCGCGGGCAAGAGTGTCGACCCGCTCGTTGAGGACGTGCCCGGCGTGGCCCTTGACGTGCTCCCAGCGGATATCGCGCCCCTCGAGTCGGGAGGCGATCATCTCGATCGCCTCCCGGTTCAGAACGGGCTTCTTGGATGTGGTCTTCCAGCCCTTCGCGCGCCAGCCGTCCAGCCAGCGGGTGAAGATGTTGATCACGTACATGCTGTCGGCCTGGATCAATAGGGGAGTGTCTTCGGGGAACGCGCCGAGAAGCTCGTAGACCGCGCGCAACTCCATCAAGTTGTTGGTGGTGTTGTCGTGCCCGCCGGAGCCGTGACGGCCGTCTTCGGCGGCCCAGGCCCAGCCGCCCGGGCCCGGATTGCGCAGGCAGGATCCGTCGGTGGCCACGACCACTCGCTGGGCACTCATCGGCGCACCGGTGCTTCGCCGACCTGGACGCTGACCCGCTGCGGCTTGCCGTCCCGGATCAGGTCGATGCTGAGCTTGTCCCCGATGGCGACGGTCAGCAGCAGTTGTGACCACGAGGTGGGGTTGGCCGCTCGGCCGTTGATGGCGGTGATGATGTCACCGGCGGAGATGCCGGCGGCTGCGGCCGGTTCGTCGGGGCTGACGGCGTCGACGAACAGTCCGGCCGTGCTGCGGTAGCGCGCAGCCAGATCGGTGCTGATCGGCGTCACGGCCAGTCCGAGCCACGGATGAGTTGGCGGCTGGTGGTTGATCAGTTCCTGGCTGATCCGCCGGGCGAACCCGGCCGACATCACCAAGCCGTCGGTGGCCGGAGCCTCCGCGGTCGTCCTGAAGGCCGATGCGGCCTGAGTGGCGATGCCGACCAACTGGCCGTCACAGTTCAACACCGCGCCGCCATCGACGGCGGCGCCGAGCGGCGTGTCGATGCGGATCAGATCCTGCAGGACGATCGCACGGGTGTCGGAATGGAGCTGGATGGTCTGGTTGGTTTCGCCCACCCGGCCGGACGGAATCGTTGCCCCTGGTGCCAGAGGAGAGCCGAAGGCCACCAGAGGTTCGCCGAGCTTCACTTCTTGGCTCCACGACAGAGGGGTCGCCGGCAGTTGGTTCTGGTCGACCTTGATCACGGCCAGATCGCTGACCGGATCGGAACCGATCACCGTGGCCGCCACCGTCGTCCCGTTCGGCAACTGGACCTGGGGAGAACCCTCGACAGGCAGACTGGTCGCGTGGGTGAGGATCACCCCGTCGGGTTGGATGATCACCCCATTGCCGGTGAACGGCTGCGCGGTCGACCCGACGGTGACCAGTGATGGCTGCACCTTGACCGCCAGACGTTGCGCGTCGCAGGCGCCCGGTTTGTCAGCCAGCTCTCGATAGGCCATCGCACCGACCGCGCCGGCGGCCAACGAGAGCGCCACGGCGGCGGCGATCAGCGGCCACGCTTTGCGTAATCCGCTGGGACGGATCGACTCACTCAATGCATCTCCTCGGGCAGGCGTCCGGACAGTTCGGCGTCCCTCACATCATCCCCGATCATGCCAGCACCGACCGATTCGGTCGGCGGCGCGTTCAGTGATGCGGATGGTTCGCGGTGGGTGTCGCTGGTGGCCCATTCGGCGAAGCCGACCGCGGCGATGATGGCGGCGCTGGCCCCCAGCTGGACCGGCGTCAGCGCCTCGCCCAGCACCGCCCACCCGGCCACCACTGCGACCGCGGGGATGGCGTTGATCGCCATCGCCGCCGAGGTTGCCGGCATGCCGCGCAATGCGGAGTTGTACAGCCCGAAGGCGACCAGGCCAGGGAAGACGCCGAGGTAGGCGAGTTCCAGCCAGGCATCGACGGGCACCGACGTCCACGGGATCGGTGGCCCGAGCAAGGCCAGGACCGCGAAGAAGACCGCACCAGTGGTCGCCTGCAGTCCGGCCAGGAACCAGGGGTGGTAGCGGGCGGTGAGGCGCTTGTTCACAATCGTCGACCCGGCCGCACCGAACATGGCCGCCAGCTCCAGCAGGTTGCCCAGCCACGGCGCGGGTGCGGAGGCTTGAGTGGCCCCTGACAACGCCAGGACCACCACCATGCCCATCGAGACCGCGATGCCGACTCCCTGCTGCCAGCTGAGCCGCTCGCGCAGGATCAGCCACGCGCCGAGGGCAACGATGAGCGGCGCGGTGGCCGACACCACCCCGGCTTGGCTCGAGGTGGTGAAGACCATCGCGAAGCCCTCGAGGGTGAAGTAGGCGCAGGGGATGAAGGCCATGCTGAGGGCGAGCAGGGCGAGATCACCGCGCTGGTACTGCGGACGCGGCACCAGCCGCCAGAACGGCGCGAACACCAGCGCTGCGATGGTCATTCGCAGCCAGATGACCGCCATCGGCGGCAGCACCGCGTACACCCCTTTGGTCGCCGCGAAGCTGGTGCCCCAGAAGAACACGGTGCCGACCAGGTACACGATCGGTAGCGCGCGGGCGCGCGTCATGGTCTGCCTCCCTCGTCCGCCGAGGGGCGAACCGACCCATTATCTCCGCCCGTGCGCGGGTCGGCCACCAGTGGCGACGCTGCAGCTATGCCGTGGTCCCCGATAGGAAAGGCACACGCCGGACTCGGTCGGGGCCGGCAATTCGGTCAGCACGTAGACTCCCAGCGAAGGCAGGAGACAAGGACGGACATGATTTCACCTCGGCGCAGGCGGACGGCTTTTGGTGCACTCTCCATCGCGGCGATCGTGAGCCTGACGGCCTGTGCGTCCGCTGACCCGATCACCACCGGCAGCCGACCGAACGCGCCGACGGCCTCGTCGTCACCTTCGCACAGCGCCGAGACCGATCCGGCCAAGCTGGCGGTCGCCCTGGACACCCTGCCCGGCTTTGCTGCTGCGACCAATGATGGCGGCGGCATCTTCAGCCGTAGTGAGGTCGACAGCAACGGACGGGTCACCTGGAAGGTGCTGGACGGCGCCAACAAGGTCATTCCCGACTACCGCGGCACCGGCCCGGTGGCTTTCGGTGACCCCTCGACCTACACCAAGATCCCCGGCGTCCTGACCTTCCGTGGCAACAACTTCCGCGACGCTCCCACCTATGGCACCGCCGACATCACCGACAAGAAGCTCCAGGTCGTGTGGGCGCGGGCTGTCGGGGACGTGTACGCCGAGAAGTCCTATTGGGCCGGTGCCGGGTGGACCGGTCAGCCGTTGTTGGTGAACTGGCCGAAGGCGACCAAAGAAGCCATGTCGCTCAGTCCTGACCAGATCAACGATCCGAAGTTCGTCGAAGTGGTCTACCCGGTCGTCGACGGCAAGGTCTACCGCCTCGATCTGGCCACGGGCACCGACACCAAGCCGCCGATCGACGTCGGCTTCGCCTTCAAGGGCACCGGTTCGATCGATCCGCGCGGCTACCCGCTGCTGTACTCCGGCATGGGCCTGAACGAGAACGGCGCCAAGACCGGCGAGTGGCGCTACCGGATCTTCGACCTCATCCAGAACAAGGAAGTCTCCGGTTGGAGCGGCGCCGATTCGGCGGCACCCCGCGAGTGGAAGCCGCCGGAGGAGACGGGGGTATGGGGTGCCTTCGATTCTTCCGCCCTGGTCAATGCCGCCACCGACACCTTGATCGAGCCCGGCGAGAATGGCCTGGTCTACAAGGTGAAGCTCAATGCGAAGTTCGATCCGGTGGCCAAGACCGTCAGCGTGAAGCCGGAGTTCACCAAGTTGAGCTACGACACCCCCGATTCCAGCCGTCACGGGATCGAGAGTTCGGCTGCTGCCTGGCGGAACCTGATGGTCGCCGGCGACAACGACGGCAACATCGTGTGCTGGGACGCCACCACGATGCAGGTGGTCTGGACCCGTCCGACCGGTGACGACACCGACGCCACCATCGTGCTGGAGGAGTCCGACGGGGTGCCCTACCTCTACACCGGCAACGAGATGGACAAGCGCGGCGAGGGCACGGATGGCAAGGGCAAGGATGGCGCGAAGTCCGGCCCGATCACTATTCAGAAGCTGGACGCGCGCACCGGCAAGCAGGTGTGGAGCTACTCGATCGACGCGATCTACAACAAGGCGGCCAACGGCGGCCTGATGGCCACCCCGGTGCTGGGCACCGGCGAGGTCGCCGACCTGGTGTTCTTCAACATCGCCAAGACCGGCTCGGACGCCCGTGGCACCTTGGTGGCGCTGGACAAGAAGACCGGCGCCGTGGCCTGGAAGCGGGACATGGCGCACTTCGGTTGGAGCTCACCGGTGCTGGTCACCGGTGACGATGGCCACAGCTACGGCATTGTCGGAGACTCCAGTGGATTGCTGCACCTGTTCAACCCGAACACCGGTGCGGACTACTCCACGCTGCAGCTGTCGAAGAACATCGAGGCCACGCCGGCGGTCTACGGCAACATGCTCGTGGTCGGCACCTACGCCAAGCTCCTCTACGGCATCCGAATCAGCTGAGCATGGCGGAGTCGCTGAGTTGAATCGGCGTTGGCGCGTCGAAGCGGCACATTTGGCCCCGGGAGAGACCATTGAGGGGTGGCAAACAAGCTCCTTCGCACGGTCGGCCTCGCCGCCGGACTTACCGTGGCACTGACCAGCCTGACCGGATGCGACTTCTTCAACTGGGGATCGCAGTTCGCGCCGACGCCGGCGCCGACCAGCGCCCGCCCGTCCCCGAGCCCGACGCCAACGCCGACCCCGGTCGTGACCCCCACCGAAGCGGAGTCGGTCACGGCCACCGGCTCGCTGGAGTTCAACAGCTTCCCGGTCAGTGAGGTGATGACCGGAACCTGCACCACGGGCGATCCGCTGACGTCGACCCTCAGCGATCCCAAGAACGACTTCTACTCCACCGTCGACATGACGGTGGTCATCGACAAGACCAACCTGGAGCTGGTCTCGGTGTCGATCATCACCGGCGCCGACTCCGAAGGCGGAGTTCACAAGATCGTCTACGACGCGACCGCTCCGCTCGCCGGGACGTCAGCGCGCCTGACCGGCGCAGGCCCGGACTATCAGATCAGCGGGACGATGGCCGACCAGGATTCGCCGCACGGCAAGCCGGTGACGAATCTGATTCCGGTCGTGGTGAAGGTGCGCTGCGGCGTCTGAGGCTCAGGCGACCTTCACCTTGGCCGTCGCGCTGATGGTGGGGTAGCCGGTCTTCTTGGCGGTCACCTTCACCGAAACGGTGTGGCCCTTGTCGGCCTTGGCGACCTTGTAGGTGGACTTGGTGGCACCCTTGATCGCGGTCTTGCCGTGGTACCACTGGTAGCTCAGCTTCGGCTGGGGGGACCACGCACCGGCATTCGCCTTCAGGGTCTTGCCGACCTTGACCGTTCCGGAGATCGTCGGCGTGGGGATGGTCTTCCACGCCAGCTTGCCGATCTTGGGTGTGGCGGCTGAGGTCTTGCTCTTCTTGGCGAAGGCGCCACCGGTCGTGGTGGCCTTCACTGCGAGAGTGTGGCCGGAGTCGGCTGAGGTCACCTTGTAGGTGGCCGCGGTGGCGCCGCTGATGGCGGTCTTGTCGCGGTACCACTGGTAGCTGAAGCCGGCGGGGGCTGGCGACCAGGTGCCCGGTTTGGCGGTCAGGGTCTGGCCGACGCCGAGGTTGCCGGAGATGGTCGGGGTCCCGACCTTGCTGATCGTGCCCTGCTTCACCGCAGCGGTGCCCTTGGAGGTCTTGGTCACCGAGTAGAACCCGGGACGTCCGCCGCTGACGGTGACGGTGATCTTCGCCTGGTAGTCGGCGGCGGCCAGGGCGTAGGTTGCGCCGTTGGCGCCGGGGATCGGCTTACCGTTGCGGTTCCACTGGTAGCTGAAGTTGATCGGTCCCGGAGCCCAGGTGCCGGGCTTGGCGGTGAGCGTCTTGCCGGCGGTCGCGGTGCCGCTGATCTTCGGGGTGGCCGTGGCGGTCAGCTTGGCCGGAGTAATGGCGCCGGTCGGCGCCGAGGCGCGCGACACTGCGGTGTAGGTGGCCTTGCTGCCGGTGGCGATCACCCGGACGGCTTGGCCGGCATCGTCCGGCTGAAGGACGTAGGAGGCTGCGGTGGCGCCGGGGATCACCTTGTCGTTGCGCAGCCACTGGTAGTAGAGGTCGACTTTGCCCGGTCCCCAGGTGCCGGGATTGGCCGCCAAGGTCTGGCCGACGGTGGTGTTGCCGGACACAGTGGGCACCGAGACGACGTCAAGCAACATGAACAGTCGCGACCAGGTCTTGGCGTCGGCGACACCGTTGGCAGGCAGGCCCGTCGCGGACTGGAAGGCCTTCAAGGACTCGGTGGTAGTGCCGCCCACCTTGCTGGCGTCGGTGTTGTAGCCGGCCATGTTCATCAGCAGGTTCAATGCGTGCACGCGATCACCGGAGTCACCGCTCTTCACGCTGGTCATCAGCGAGGTGATGGTCAACGGGCCCGCCTCACCGTCGGCGTCCAGCTTCTTCGACGACTGCCACGACTTGACCGCGGAGACGGTGGAGGAGTCGTACTTGCCGGTGACCGAGACCTTCTTGCCGGCGGCGTTGAGGAGGTGCTGCAAGGCACTGACCTTGACACCGGTGTTGCCGGAGACGAGCACGATGCTCAGCGGAGCGACGTCGTACTGAGTGAGGTCGTAGTCGGAGATCACCGAACGCAGGCTCTTGGCGTAGGCGGCAGCTCCTGAGCCCTTCTCAGCGCTGGCGACCTGGTCGATGAAGGCGGAGACGTCGTTCATCACCTGTCGAGCGCCGGCGTACTCCTTGCCCTCGGCGACCATGGCGGCGTGGCCCATGATCGAGTCGTCGTAGGAGCCGAACTTGGCGTACTTGATGGTCTTGCCACTGGTGGTCACCGACAGACAGCCGGCCTGGTACGGGCTGGCCGCTGAAGCGGTGGCGACGCCGGCATCGCCGACGAAGTTGAGCTTGGCGTAGCGACGCAGGCCGGCGTAGTACTTGCGTCCCTTCCAGTAGGACAGGGTGGTCTTGACCACGCCGTCGACGCGCCCGCGGGCTTCGATGATCTGCCAATCGCCGTTCGACAGCTTCTTGGTGACCACGGCGACGTGGCCGATGCCGTTGGAGCGGGCGGGGTTGTTGCGCAGGAAGACCAGGTCGCCGGGCTTGGGGGTGCCGGAGACCTTCGCGGTGGCGTCGTACTGCGCGGCGGCCAGGTCGGTGATCGAGTTGCCCGAGCGGCCGAACAGCCACTGGACGAGTTCTGAGCAGTCGAATGCCTTGGGGTTGGCGTTGCTGATCGAGGCCTCAGCGCCGAGCACGTAGGCCTTGCCCACCTGAGATTCGGCGAGCTTGGCGAACTGTGCCGCAGACAGGTTGGCGGTGCAGCGGATGTCGAAGAGGTTCTTGGCGGAGGTGGCCAGCCCGGAACTGCCGAAGTCGGTGTTCACGGCGGCCTGGGCGATGGAGACCGAGGCGGGCACGCCGTATTGGCGCTGCGCGCTCTGGGCGGCCACGATCAGGCTGTTCACGAAGCTGCTCTTGGTAGCCGCGGAAACTGCCGTGGCACTGGGAGCGCTCATGAGTGATAGCCCGAGCATCAAAGCGATGCCCAGAAGGGAAGATAGAGCGGGGGCTGCACGTCTCACCAGACGATTACCGCTCAGGTCAACCCCAACTCACAAGTCCTCTCGGGGGGTCGCAACTCTCATCTCGTTCTTGCGACTTTGTCCTGACTAGGGGTTTTGGCCTGAAGTCAGCTAAAGGGCGTGTTCAGGGTTTGATTGCCCTTGTCGGAGCGGATTCCAGCGGATCTTCTTCGAGGTCCATTGCGGGTAGGCCATGCACCGGGTAACTCACCGGACGGGCCGGAATGCCGGCCACGGTGGTGAACGGTGCGACATTCTCCAGCACCACCGATCCCGCTCCGATCTTGGCGCCTTCGCCCACGGTGATGTTGCCGAGCACCTTGGCGCCCGCGCCGATCATCACGCCTCGACCGACCTTGGGGTGTCGGTCACCACCGACCTTGCCGGTGCCGCCGAGGGTGACCTCGTGCAGCATGGAGAAGTCGTCCTCGACGACGGCGGTCTCGCCGATCACCACCGAGGTGGCGTGGTCGAACATGATGCCCTTGCCGATGCGAGCACCGGGGTGGATGTCGACGGCGAACACTTCCGAGATGCGGCTCTGCAGGTAGAGCGCCAGCGCTTGGCGCTCGTGGGTCCAGTAGTAGTGGGCCACTCGATAGGACTGCAGGGCGTGGAAACCCTTGAAGTAGAGAAGCGGCTGGGAGTAGCCCCGAGTCGCCGGGTCGCGGCTGAGTACGGCGCGAAGGTCCTCGCGCACGGTCGCGCCGATCTCGGGTTCGGCGTCGAAGGCCTGCTGGATCAACTGCCGAAGCGTCAATGAGGTGATGGTCTCGCTGCCCAGTTTGGAGGCCAGGATGAAGGACAGCGAGTCCTCCAGGCGATCGTGGGAAAGCACGTTGGTGTGCAGGAAGCTGGCCAGGGCAGGCTCGCCGGTGACGTCTTTGGTCACCTCGGCGCGGATCTGGGTCCAGATCTCGTCGCGGCTCATATCGTCCACCTCAGGTCGTCCTCTGTCTTGGTCGTGGCTTCGTCGTCCACAACACTGGCGTGACCGCCAAGATTCCGTTCGTGGTGAACGTCAATGCCATGCTGAGGATACCAAGGCGTGTGTGCGCCTGTATACCAGGGTCAACGAAGCCGGCGCCCGATCTCGGTGAGCGCGTCCAGCACCACCCGGACGGCGGCGCGCTCGGCGCGATCGGGTCGGGCCAGTGCAACCACACGGCGTTCGGCACGGACTCCGGTGAGCGGAATCACTCGCACCCCGTCGCGGGCGCGGGTGGTGAATCGCGGCAGCAAGGCGCACCCGAATCCTGCGGCGACCAGGGCCTCGACGACGCGGTTGTCCTTCACGCGCTGGACCACGTTGAGCTCGGTGCCGCTGTGGTTCTCGATCGCAATCCGGACCGTGTCGAAGGGGAAGCCGAGCGGGACGCCGATCCAGTCCTCACCGATCAGGTCGGACGGAGTCAGTCGCGCCCGGTCGGCCAACCGATGTCCGACGGGTACGGCCACATCGAGCGGCTCGAGAGCCACCATTTGGACCAGCAGCCCTTCGGCGCCGGCTGGGGTCTCGGCCAGGCTGTGGGCGAGCACCAGGTCGTGATCGGCCGCCCGTCCGGCATAGTCGGCCTCGGCGACATCGTCGTCGGAGAGGGTGATCGAGATCCCGCTGTCGCGGAGTTGTTGCAGCAACGGCGGGATCAACGCTTCGGTGGCGCTGGGCAGGCCGGTGATGCTGACCTGGCCGGCGGGGCTGTGATGCAGCAGGTCGAGGTCGCGCTGCAGGCGGGCGAGCAGGCCGGCCACCTCGACGGCGCCGTCGGCCAGGAGGCGCCCGGCCGCGGTCAGCCGCAGGCGGCGCCCGTCCGGCTCAACCAGGCGGACGCCCAGCTGGCGCTCGGCGGTGCGCAGTTGTTGACTCACTGCCGACGGGGAACGGAAGTCGGCCTCGGCCACGGCAGTGATGGTGCCGCGGTCGCGGAGCTCCCGCAGAAGTTCGAGGTGCGCCACGTCCATGAAGGAAGCCTAAAGCATTGCTGTGGTGATGCGGTGGTTGTGCTTCAAAAATAGCTGGGGGGACGATGGACCCATGCCGCCGATCCATCGCCTCCTTGCCGCTGCCGTTGCGGTGATCTGGGGTGTGAACTTCCTCGCCATCCACCTCTCGCTCGCGGCCTTTCCGCCCTTCCTGCTGGTGGCGCTGCGATTCACCCTGATCGCGATCCCGACGCTGCTGCTGGTGCCCCGCCCGCAGGTGAAGACCCGCTGGTTGATCGGCTACGGACTGGGTTTCGGGGTGGTGCAGTTCGTCTTCCTCTACTGGGGCATGGCCGCCGGGATGCCGACCGGCCTGGCCTCCTTGGTGTTGCAGGCATCGGCGCCCTTCACGTTGATTCTGGGCGCGTTGCTGCTCGGCGAGCGTCCCCGCGCGCAGCAATGGGTGGGCATCGCCTTGGCCGTGGCCGGGATGGTCGTGGTGGGCTGGTCTCGGGCGCAAGCCGCTGCCCTGGTGCCGTTCTTGCTGGTGCTGGCCGGAGCGGTGGGGTGGGCCTTCGGTAACCTCGCCTCCCGGCAGGCTCAGCCGCCGAACCCGCTGCATCTGACCTTGTGGATGTCGGTGGTGGTGCCGGTGCCGATGCTGGTGCTGTCGTTGGTCTTCGAAGGCCCAGCGCAGATCGTCGCTGCGTTCGCCGGCTCGTTCAGCCTGGCCGCGCTGCCGGCTTGGGGTGGGCTCGCCTACACCTGCCTGATCGGCACCGTGGTGGGCTCGGGCTTGTGGACCTGGTTGATGGCCCGCCATCCGGCCGGGGTGGTGGCGCCGTTCTCGATGCTGGTGCCAGTGGCCGGCATCCTCACTGCCGCGCTGGTCCTGGGGGAGTGGCCGAACCTTCTCGAACTGATCGGAGGGGCGATAGTGGTCACCGGGGTACTGGTCGGCGCCGCTACCCGTCGGCCGACCGATGTGCCTGTCGCAGTGCCGGTGGGCGAGCTTGAACCGGTCGGCGAGGCCGAACCGGTCTGAGTCGGACGGCGGTCAGCTTTGCGGGGGTTCTTCGTCAGAGGTGTCCTTGCGGAGTTCCTCCTCGCGGCGTTTGAGGTCCTCCTCCCACTTCTTCAGCCGGTCCTCATGGTCGGAGTCGGGCTTCTTCAGGCTCGCCAGGAACTCCGGATCGTCATCGGGGGCGCGGGGGGTCGGGCGTGGGCGTTCGTAGGCGGGGACGCCCACGCTCTGGGCGCGGCGCGGACGTCCGGCGATCAGCCAGGACACCGGGCCGACCAGGGGCAGAATGATGATCAATGCGATCCAGGCCCACTTGGGTAAGTTGCGCATCCGCGTCTCCGGCGTCTGGACCGCGTCGATCAGGCAGAACACCAGCAGGGCGAGTTCGATCACCGCTATTACTACCCGAGCCATCGCGCCTCCTTCGTGGGACCACCATAAGGCAGGCGGTGGAATCGACGCAGATCGATGATCAGGCGGCGATGGCGCGAGAGTGCAGTTGGCTGCTGAACGCCTGGGCAAGCAGGCGTCCGTTGCGGGAGAGTTCGCCGTCCAGGCTCTGCATGGTGCGCCGCGCGTCGCGGGCGCTGTCACCGTGCAACTCGGCCCAGCGTCCCATCAACTCCGGCGACGCCTCCGGATGGAACTGGACGCCCACCGCTGAGCCCACCCGAAATGCCTGGTTGGCGTACTTCTCGCTACTGGCCAGCAGGACGGCCTTCGGCGGCAGGGTGGTGACGACGTCGGAGTGGGACTCAGGGAACATCGAGGAGCCGTTCACCGCCAGGCGCTGAGCGAACGGGTCGGTGCGCGCGGCGCCGGTCCAATAGATCGGGTACGCGCCGCGCTCGCCACCGGCCGGATCGGAAACCGTCACCGTGCCACCGCAGGCCTCGGCGAGGAGTTGATGGCCCAGGCAGATCCCCAGGGTGGGGACCTGGGCGTCGATCAGATCGAGGATCAACTCCTTGAGTGGGGGAATCCAGGGGTGGTCGGCAGCGTCGTGGGCGCTCATCGTCCCGCCGAGGATGATCACCCCGTCGCCGAGGTCGGATCGCTGGGGGACGCCGCGCTGCCAGACCGGGATTGCACGCACCAATACCCGGTTTGCGCCCAGCCAAGGGCCGAAGCGGTCGATCGGGACTTCCGGGTCGAGCTGAAGGATCGTGGCGCGTGCGGGGGTTGCCATGTCAGAACACTAGGAGGCCTGTGCGACACCCGTGTTACGGGTCGATGCCGGGTCGTGGACAGTGCGAGGGAATACCGATCGGGCAGATATAGTTGAGCCATCAACTACTTCTTGATGGGAACACTCATGTCCGACCTCCCCGCCACCGCGATCTTCACCGACCGTCACACCGCCTACCGTTTCGACGGTGCGCCGGTCTCCGACGAAGAGCTGAGCCGCATCTACGACCTGGCCAAGTACACCCCGACCGCGATGAACGGCCAGCCGCTGCGCGTGATCTTCGTCCGTTCATCCGAAGCCAAGCAGCGCCTGCTGCCCTTCATCGGTGAAGGCAATCAGGCCAAGTCGGAGTCCGCTCCGGTGGTCGCGATCCTGGCCTACGACCCCGAGTTCCACGTGAACCTGCCGACGACCAACCCGCAGATGGCCGGCGTCAAGGAGTCGCTGGACCCGATGCCCGAAGTGCGCGCGTCCATCGCCAACAACAACGCATGGCTGCAGGCCGGCGGCTTCATCCTCGCCGTTCGTGCGCTCGGCCTGGATGCCGGCCCGATGACCGGCTACGACAACGCCGGGGTGGACGCCGAGTTCCTGGCCGATACCCCGCTGCGCTCCTTCATGGTGGTCAACATCGGCCATGTCGCCGAGGGTGGCAGCTTCCCGCGGAACCCCCGGCTGGGCTTCGATCAGGCCGTCACTCTGCTCTGATCCGCGCTCGGGCCGGCGTCCGGCCCGTCAACTGCCGCGATGAGCGCCCGCAGCGATCCTGGGTGCCCGATCGGCCGGAAATGACCGGCGATCGGGAAGGTGAGATTGCGGGCGCCATCGAGGTGACTGCCCTCGGGGACGTGCTCGTCGTAGACCGGCGCGAACGACGTGATCTGGGCGTTCTTGCTGTCGTTGGCGTCCAAGCTGCGCAGCAACGCGTCCTCGGGATCCAACCGACGCAACGACGGCAGCGGCAGCAGCCGACACCGCGACGAACCGTGGAACGGGCTGCAGATCGTCACCAGGTGAGCGATCCGGCCCTCGTCGTCGCGCAGCAGGGCGAGCTTGCCGATCAGGCCGCCCTTGCTGTGGCCGACCAATACCGCGTCGTGAAGGTCGTGTGCGCGCAGGTAGGCCAACACCGCGGCCGCTCCGGAGTCCACCGGACGCCGGTTGGCGCCCAGCTCGGGCACCACATGCGCCGGGTGCCCGGCGTCATGAAACGCCTCGATGGTGGGCCGCATGAACTGCCAGTTCTCATAAACCCCCGGCAGCACCAGCACCGGCCGCCGATCTCCGGTGGTGTAGCCGGACGGATCGTCCGGCGCGCCGGCGGTCGCCGCCCAGGCAGTTGCCGCCCACAGATAATCCGCCGCCCACCACAGCGCCTTTTGGATGACCCGATCCACGCTCACGATCATAAAAGCCCGGACGCGGGGACGGGAGTGTGCGCCCACGTCGGACCGAGATCTCGGCACAGACCGAAAAGTGCTGCCTGACCAGGCAGACTGGCCGCGTGGAGTTCGTGGGTCAGTGGTGGCAGCGGGTGATCGCGGTCGATGTACCGCTGAGTGCCGTCTCGGGGTGGCTGGTGTTCGCCGTTGCCGCGGCGCTGGTCGTTGTGGCTTGGCCGCTGACCCGGACCGTGGTGACCATCTGTCACGAGGCCGGCCATGCGGTGGCTGCCGTGCTGGTCGGCCGTCGGCTGGCCGGAATCCGAGTGCACTCCGACACCTCCGGACTGACCGTCAGTCGCGGACGTCCGCGTGGGCCCGGGATGGTGTTCATGCTGTTCGCCGGGTACGCCTCGGCGTCGCTGATCGGGTTGGGTGTGGCGTTGCTCGCCTGGGCCGGACGTTCGTCGGCGGCGCTGTGGTTGATGGTCGTTCTGCTGGCGCTGATGCTGCTGCGGATGCGCAACTTCTACGGCGCATTGGTGGTGCTGGCCACCGGCGCCGCCTTGGCGCTGGCGTCCTGGTTCGCCCCGGCGCCGGTGTTGGTCTGGCTGGCCTACGTGGTTGCCTGGACGCTGCTGCTGGCCGGGCCGCGCCCAGTGCTGGAGGTTGCCGGCAATCGCAGCCCGGGTACCGACGGGGCACAGTTGGCCAAGCTGACCCGGGTACCTCGGGTGTTGTGGGTGCTCGCTTGGCTGCTGGTGGACGTGGGTGTGCTGCTCGCCGGCGGTTGGCTGCTGCTGCCGTGGGGGCGATGACGTCGGCGCGGTTCGTCCCGCGCGCGACCGGCGGCGTGGTTAGGCTGTGCCCGACAGACTCGGCAGCGGAGGGGAGCAGGTGATCACCACCACCATCGACGGCGCGACGTGGACGGTGGCCGTATTCGCCCTGATCGACCTGATCATCCGCGTGACCGCGATCATCGTCATTCCCCGCCAACGCCGTCCTACCGCGGCCATGGCCTGGCTGCTGGCGATCTTCTTCATCCCGTGGGTCGGCGTGTTCCTGTTTCTGATGATCGGCAGCCCGCGGCTTCCCCGTGCTCGACGGCACAAGCAGGACGAGATCAACGCCTACATCCTGGAAGCCACCCAGAACGAGGACGTCGGCCCGGTGCAGCCGGACGCCCCCGACTGGTTCTCCTCGATGGTGCGCCTCAACCGGAATCTCGGCGCCATGCCGCTCACCGGCGGCAATACCGCTGACCTGTTCCCGGACTACGAGCAGAGCATCGCCGCGATGGCCGCGGCGATCGACGAGGCCACGACCTACGTCCACGTGGAGTTCTACATCCTTCAGGCCGACACCACCACGGAGGTGTTCTTCGCCGCGCTGGAAGCCGCGAAGCGGCGTGGCGTTGCGGTGCGGGTGCTGCTGGACCATTGGGCGAACCGGAACAAGCCGTACTACCGCCAGACCTGCCGGCGCCTGGACGCGATGGGTGCCCAGTGGCACTTGATGCTCCCGGTGCAGCCGTTGAAGGGGAAGTACCAGCGTCCCGACCTGCGTAATCACCGCAAGCTACTGGTGGTCGACGGACGGGTGGCCTTCACCGGCTCGCAGAACGTGACCGACTCCACCTACAACCTGAAGGCCAATCTGCGCCGCGGACTGCGCTGGGTCGACCTGATGGTGCGCGTGGAGGGCCCGGTCGTCGAGAGCGTGAACGCGGTCTTCCTGGGGGACTGGTACAGCGAGTGTGACGAGGTGTTGGCGCAGTCTCTCGGCATCACCGACGGTCGCGAGGCGCCAGCCGGGTTGGACGCCCAGATCGTCCCGTCGGGGCCGGGCTTCGAGTTCCAGAACAACCTGAAGCTCTTCATGGGGTTGTTGTACGCCGCCCAGGAGCAGATCATCATCGTCTCGCCCTACTTCATCCCCGACGAGGGGCTGCTGGTGGCGATCACCACCGCCTGCCAGCGCGGGCTACGGGTGGAGCTGTTCGTCTCCGAGGAGGGCGACCAGGCGATGGTCTACCACGCCCAGCGCAGCTACTACGAGGCGCTGTTGCGAGCCGGGGTGAAGATCTGGCTGTACCAGCGGCCGTTCATCCTCCATTCGAAGTCGATGACCATCGACGATGAGGTGGCGATCATCGGCTCCTCCAACATGGACATGCGCTCCTTCGGTCTGAACCAGGAGATCTCACTGTTCGTGCGCGGCCGCGAGTTCGTCGGCAAGTTGCGCGAGGTCGAGGCCACCTACCGCGCCGCCTCCCGCGAACTCACCCTCGAGGAGTGGCAGCGTCAGCCGCTGCGTTCGACCGTGCTGGACAACCTGGCGCGGCTCACGTCGGCCTTGCAGTAGCGACTCGTTGCTCAACCAGCCGAGGGCTGGCCGCCGACGGCCCGGACGGGAATGTCAGCCCACGCCCGGAGGTTGCATCTCGACAGAGCAGGAGGAGGCATCGTGGCCTACATCGTCGATTTCACCAACGTGTCCACCGTCGGACTGGAGTCGTCTCCGGTCGCTGAAGCCCTGGCGGGGCTGCGGGCCAATGAGGCGCGCTACTTCCACAACAAGTACGCCCACGTGTTCAACGTCGAGGACGCCGAAGCCGCGCAACCCATCATCGACTACGTGCATCACATCCTGGCTGCCGAACGCGACCTGGTGATCGCTTCACGTCCGCTGCAGGCAACCGAGTTCGTCGTGGACCAGGTGCGCTGGAGCTATGTGTTCTACGAGTCGGGCCTGTCGATCAACGTGCTCTACACGCTGGCCGATGCCGGCAAGCGTGCCGTCGGCTTCAAGCTCAGCGACGGCATGGACGTGCCCGCCGAGCTTGCCGACCGGTTCAAGTTCGCCCGTCAGAAGTCGAAGCTGGCCGGAACCATCCGCGGCTCGTTCTTCGTGATCAAGGGCGAGTACTAGCCGTCCCGCCGGTGGCCTCGGCCAGCTCGCGCTGGCGGTACTTGGGCAGCTTGGCCACGACGACGTCATAGGCGATATCGGCTAACTCGATGATGTCGTCGTCGGGCACGTCACCGGCCAGCGGCAGGGTGTTGAAGTAGGGCTGCTGCACCGGCGGGCAGTGATAGCCGCGCACCACCACCCCCGGGTAGAGCTGGCGGTAGGTCACCGCGGTTGCCGGGTCGCAACTCAAGGTCGCCGAGGGCACACCGCCGATCAGGGCGACTTGGGCGAAGATCCGTCCGCTGGATTGGGTCGGAGCCTTCACTTTGACCACCGCCACGTCCACCCCGAAGGGATAGTCCAGATAGGCGCCCGGCTTGGCCAAGCAGTAGTCAATGAGTGCGTCGGCGTCCATGGGGTCAATGTAGTTCGGCACAGCCGGCGACTTCGCCGATCAGGGCTTCTGGGTGAGGCCCGACTTGGCTGGCCGGACCGTTCGCGGCTCGTTCGTGATCAAGGGCGGGGTCTCGATCGCGGAAAGGTTACGGCCCGACGATAGGCATTGCTTGGGCTATCGGGGCATTCCGGGACGGACTAGGTTCGCCACCAGGATCCCTCGACCCCAAGGAGCGCCCGAATGAAGATCGCCAGATTGCTGACCGCGATCACGGCCACCACCGTGGTGTTTGCCGGCACAGCGATACCCAACGCGCAGGCCATCACCGGTGGCGATCGCGACGATGCCAACCACTACTCGAACGTCGGAATGATCGTGTTCTACGAGGCCGGCGGACGCTACCGCTGCACCGCCACCCTGGTCAGCGACACGGTGTTGCTCACCGCGGCGCATTGCACGGCCGGAACCGCAGGCAAGACCATCGTCAACTTCACTCCGGTCATCGCCGAAGAGCCGCCTTCCGGGTTGCCGGTGGCCGCAGATACCGCCGCTGGCTACGTCGATGCAGACGCCGACGGCGTGATCGTCGACGCCAAGGGTCGCGACTGGTACACCGGCACGGCCTACGCCCATCCGCAGTACTCCGACTTCACCGACCTGAAGAACTGGAACGACGTCGGCGTCGTGGTGCTGGACAAGCCGATCACCGGCCTGGCTCCGGCTCAGATTGCCCCGCTGGGAGCCCTCGACAGCATTGCCAAGTCCGACCTCAGCCACACCCTGTTCCGGGTGGTCGGCTACGGCACCGAAGTGCGCAAGACCGTGCCCGTGCCCGACGACGCCAACCAGGGCAAGAAGCCCGCGCCGCAGTCCTACCCGCTGGTTCGTCGCTACGCCGACGCCGCCGGTCAGAAGCTGAGCGCGCAGATCCTGCAGGTGAACGGCAATCCCAATGACAGCCGGGGAACCGGGGGCAGCTGCTTCGGAGACTCCGGCGGTCCCACCTTCTTCCCCGGTGAGGGTGTTGCAGGGGAGAAGGTCGTGACGGTGACCAGCTACGGCTACACCGACAACTGTCGCTACCTCGACGGGTTGCAGCGGGTCGACATCCCGGTGGTCCAAGACTGGGTGATGCCCGTGGTCACCACCGGGGCGGCACCGGCCGACTACTTCGGCAAGCCTTGACCTGACCAGACTGCCGTGACTTCGTCTCGCTACCGGGGCGAAGTCACGGCAGTGCTGCGTTCGGTGCCCCGTCTGGTGTGCTACCGATTCTGCGAGACCAGGTTCACGAACACGTCTTCGATGGTCGGCTCGACATCGTCCACCTCGGCATCGGCGAAGCCGGCAGTGACCAGTCGTCGGCGCAGGTCATCGCCGGTGATCTGCGAGTCGACCCCGACGGCGGCGTGCAGCGACGCGCCCGACAGGTAGGCCTCGTCGATGCCGTCGGCGCTGACCAGGTAGTCCAGCGCCAGGTCCGACGAGCTCACGGTGATGTCGAAGACTCGCTGGGTGAAGGCCCTGCGCAACTCCGCGGGGCTGCCTTCGGCGATGATCTTGCCGCGGTAGATGAAGGCCAACTGATTGCAGTGTGCGGCTTCGTCCATGTAGTGGGTGGTGACGAACAGCGTCACCCCGCGTCCGGCCAGGTCGTAGAGCAGGTCCCAGAACTGCCGGCGCGCGACCGGATCAACCCCGGACGTGGGCTCGTCGAGGAACAGCAACTCGGGGGTGTGAATGGTCGCCGCGCCCAACGCCAGCCGCTGCCGCCAGCCCACCGATAAGTTGCGGGTGAGTTCGTTCTCCCGGCCCTCCAGGTCGGCCATCTTCAGCACGTACGCCCGCCGCTCGGCGAATTCCTCGGCCGGCACCTCGTAGACCCCGGCGTAGAACTTCAGGTTCTCGTCGACGGTCATGTCCTCGAACAGCGAGAACTTCTGGCTCATGTAGCCGATTCGTTGCTGCACCCGCTCGGGATGTCGCACCACGTCCACGCCGAGCACTTCGGCAGCCCCGCTCTGGGGACGCAGGGTGCCGGTGAGCATCCGGATCGTGGTGGTCTTGCCCGACCCGTTCGGGCCGAGGAAGCCGAAGATCTGCCCGCGCGTAACGGTGACGTCGATGCCGTCCACCGCGGTGAACGCGCCAAAGGTCTTGGTCAGTCCGCGTACCCGGATCGCCGGTTCCAGCTCGTTCATGGCAGCCTCACTCTGAGATCCGACGACGGGTGGCCACGATGGACGCGGTAAAGATCACGGCCGCGAACCCGGCCAGCGCCCACAGTTGCGGGGCGAGCGCGGCGAAGTCGGCGCCCTTCACGAATGCGCCGCGCAGCACCTCGAGGGCGAACTTCAACGGGATCAGGTTCGTGAACGGCTGAATCTCGGCCGGCATCGAGTCGATCGGGAAGATGAAGCCGGACAAGATCATCGTCGGCAACATGATGAACATCATCGCTTGCTGCGCCTGCTGGCGGGTGTGCGAAACCAGCGAGACGAACAGGCCCAGGCCGATACAGGTCAGCATGAACAGCGCCAGCCCGACCAGGATCACCCAGACGTTGCCGTTGAAAGGCACCCGGAACCACAACGTGCCCACCCCGGCCACGATCAGCATCTGTACCGTGGCCAGGAGCGCATAGGGCGTCAGCTTGCCGATCAGGTACTCCTCGGCCTTGATCGGCGTGACGAACATCTGCTCCAAGGTGCCCGACTCGCGCTCCTTGACCACTGCCTGGCTCATGATCGCCATCAGCGAGATCATCATGATCGCCCCGATCAGGCCGGGCACCATCGTGTTCACCGGGTCCAGCGTCGGGTTGAACATCACCCGGATCTGCGGGTCCAGCCCGGGCGCGGCGATCGAGATGCCTTGGGAAGTCAGCCGGTCGTTGTTGAACTTCGCGATGATCTGGGACGCGTACCCGCCGCCGACCGCGGACACCTGTGAGTCAGAGCCGTCCACCACGATCCCGACCGGTGCGGTCTCGCCGCGGCTGAGCGCGTCGGCGGTGCCGGACGGGATCACCACCGCCACCTGAATGGTTCCCGAGTCGATCATCGGACGCAGGTCGGCCTCACTGGCCGGACGCGCGTTGATGGCGAAGTAGCCCGAGCTGGCGAAGCTGTCCACCAGAGCTCGCGAGGTCGTGGTCTGGTCCAGATCGATCACCGCGGTGGACAGGTGTCGGATGTCGGCGGCCACCACGTAGCCGAACATGATCAGCTGCACCACCGGCATCAGCATCAGCAGTCGCACCAGCATCGGATCGCGCTTGAGCTGGGCGAACTCCTTCCAGATCAACAGGCGAATGCGTTTCGCGCTCATCGTCCGGCCCTCCGTCCGTACAGCCGGGCGGCGACGCCCACCATCACCATCGCGTACACGGCCAGCGCCAGCAGTTGCGGCCACAGGTCGACGAAGCCGGCGCCCTTGAGGAACACTCCTCGCGAAATCGTCACCATGTACCGGGCCGGGAACAGCCCGGAGAACCACTGCAGCACCACCGGAATCTGGTCCAGCGGGAACGCCAGCCCCGACAACAGGAACGACGGCAGGAAGGCGATCAGCAGTGCCATGATGTTGGCGGTCTCCGACGACGGCGCCACCGCCGAAATCAGCAGGCCCATGCCGAGCGAGGCGAAGACGAACAGCACCGAACCCAGCGCCAACACCGCCGGGTCGCCACGCAGCGGTACCCCGAACACCACCATGCCGAGCGCGACGATCACCACCACGTCGGCGAACGCGATCAGCGTCCAGGGCAGCAGCTTGCCGACCATCAGCTCCACCCGGCGCAACGGGCTGACCTGTAGTTGTTCCTCGGTGCCCAGGACGCGTTCGCGGACCAGCGTGACCGCGGTCTGCTGGACGGTGACGATCGCGATGATCACCGCGATCAGGCCCGGCACCAGGAAGATCGTGGAGTTGCGTTCGGGGTTGTACCAGGTGCGAATCCGTGGTTCCAGCATGCCCAGCCCAGTCAGATCCAGACCCTGGGATGCCGCCCACGCCCTAGTCATGGACTGGTCGTAGAGCTGATTCAGCGCCACCGAGTAGGCCTGCGAGATCTTCGCCGAGTTCGGCTCGCTGCCGTCGATCAACACCGACACCTCGGCCTTGCCGCCGGTGTTCACGGTGTGCTCGAAGCCGGCCGGGATGATCACGGCCACGCGCGCGGTGCCGCCGTCGAAGGCGGTGTCGATCGTACTCAGGTCGGAACCGTGGCCGACCACCCGGAAGAAGGTGGACGCGTCGTAGCTGCGGACGTAGTCGCTGCTGGCGTGGGTGTTGTCGAAGTCGACGACCACCGTCGGGACGTGATCGACGTCGAAGCTGATCGCCCACGCGAACAGCAGCAGCTGCACGATCGGGATCATCACCACGGCGAACAGCGAGCGCGGATCGCGCAGCAGATGCTTGAACTCCTTGATCACGATCGCGCCGATGCGCGTCCAGGTGGCTCTCATCCGGCCACCTCCGCCGGACGACGTTCGGCCAGGTAGGCGAAGACGGTCTCCATGTCGATGGCGGCCGGGCGGAGGTCCACCGGGGCGGGCAGGCTGCCCAGCGCCTGTCGCAGGCTCGGCTCAGGGTCTTCGGCGCCGGTCCACAGCACCCGCACCAGGTCGCCGAACAGGTGGGCGGAATCGACCCCGGCAACGTGCTCGATCAGACCCAGCGCCGCTCGCGGGTCGGAGGTGGCCAGCTCGAACAGCCGTCCGGGCACCTCGGCCTTGATCTGGTCGGGGGTGCCGGCCTCGGTGATCCGGCCGTGGTCGAGGAAAGCGATATGGGTACAGCGCTCGGCCTCGTCCATGTACGGGGTGGCGACCAGGATCGTCTTCCCGTCGCGGTGCAGCCCGGCCAGGATTCGCCAGAACTCGCGACGCGAGACCGGATCGACGCCGGTGGTCGGCTCATCCAGCAGCAGCAGATCGGGGGAGTGCATCAACGTCGAGGCCAGCATCAGCTTCTGCTTCATGCCCCCGGACAGGTGCTGGGCTTGGCGCTTGCGGAACTCGGCCAGGCCCATGCTTTCCAACAGGTCGGCGGAGCGGCGGGTCCGATCAGCCTTGCCGACTCCTCGCACGGTGGCGAAGAACTCCAGGTTCTCGGCGACCGACAGGTCGGGGTACATCGAGAAGCGCTGCGACATGTAGCCGATTCGCCCGGTGATCTGGGCCCGGGCGCGGGCTACCGAGTGTCCGAAGACCGTGGCGTCGCCCTCATCGGGAGTCAGCACGGTGGCGAGCATTCGGATGAGCGTCGACTTACCCGCGCCGTCCGGCCCGAGCAGGCCGAACACGCTGCCGGTGGCGAGGCTCAGGCTGACCCCGGCCACCGCCTCGACGTCGCCGAAGCTCTTGTGCAGACCTTCGGCGATCACCGCCGGTGCCTGCGTGGATGGAATGGTCATCACTCAGCCCAGCGTGACGTCCACCGGCATCCCGGCCTTGAGCGTGCCGGAGGAGTCATCAACCCGCACCCGCACTTGGTAGACCAGCTTGGTGCGCTGATCCTTGGTCTGGACCGAGTTCGGCGTGAATTCGGACTGGCTGGCCACGAAGCTCACCTGTCCGGAGAAGGTCTGGGACGTCGAGTCGACGGCCAAAGTGGCGGGCTGGCCGACCTTCACGTTGCCGATGCTGGTCTCGGGGACGTAGATGCGGACGAACAGCGACGTCGCGTCGATGATGGTGGCCACCGTCTTGCCCGGGGAGGCGTTCTGGCCGGCGTTGGTCACCACCGAGGTGACCAGGCCGTCACGCGGGGCGCTGATGCTGGCGTAACTGAGCTGGACGTCGGCGAGCTTTACCGCGGCTTCGGCCTGGGCCAGCCGGGCCTTGGCAGCAGTCACGTCGGCGGAGGTGCCGTCGTTGCGGGCGTTGGTGAGGGCCGCTTTGGCCGCGACCACGCCCTGTTTGGCCTGGTCGCGCTGGAGTTTCAGTGCGGTGGTGTCCAGTTGCACCAGCAGTTGGCCCTTGGTCACCTGGTCGCCTTCGGAGACCTTCACCTCGGTGACTCGGCCGGCCATCGCCGGCGCGATCTGGAACTGGTCGACTTCGACCGAGCCGGAGAACTGATTGGCCGTGGCCTGACTGGCCTGGCTGGCGCTCCACCACCACCAGATGCCGCCACCGACGAGCAGCAGCACGACTGCGACGATCACCGGGATCGGCGGGTGTTTGCGAGATTGACTGGCCATGTCGGGCCTACCTGTCTTGCTCGGATTGGCCGGCTGTCGGATGGCAGCCGGGGATGTTGATCTCCACCGGGACCCCGGCGGGAAGCTCGCCGGAGGCGAGGAGTTCCACCCGAACCGCTCTGGTCAGATGGGTTTCGTCTGTGGTTGTGCTGGACGGCGGGAAGTCCGCGGTGGCCGATATCCAGGTGAGCGAGGCCGACATCGTCTGTCCCGGCGCCATCCAGTCGCCGGTGATCGTGGCCGCGTCGCCGACGCACACCTGGCTCAACGCCGACGGCGACAGCCACGCGGTCAGCTTCGCGGGACCGGTTTCGCGAATGGTCGCTACGGGCGCGCCGGTGATGACGTGGTCGCCCACCCCGGCGGTCCAGGTGACCACCCCGGCCACCGGTGAGGTGAGGGTGGCTTGGCTGAGCTGCGCCTCGGCCACGCTGACCGGGATGTCAGCGCTCTGTGCGGCGATCTGGGCCAGGTCACGCAGTCCGCGCAACTGGCTGCGGGCGTCGGCCAGGGTGGCGAATGCCTGGTTGAGTTTGGCCAATCCGGCGCGGGCCTGCTTCAGCCCGGAGGTGAGCTTTGGCAGGGCGGCGTTCACCTCGGCGAGCTTGGCGTCCAGTCCGGCGATGGTGGCCTTCAACTGGGCGATGTTGGCTTGGAGTTCGGGCTTGGTGGGCGTGCCCGGTGGCGGCACCGGCGGGTAGTGGGCCAGCAGGTACTCGGCCTGGCTGAGTTTGGCGGCCAGATCGGCGCGGGTCCTGATCAGCTGCGGCTTGGCCTTTTGCAGGTCGGACACGGTGCTGGTCAAGGTGTCGATCGCCAAGGTGACCTTCGCTCGGTTGGCCTCCAGCGTCTGCTCGGCGGTGTAGGTCTTGTCGATGGCGTCGTCCAAGACTCCGACCTGGGCGATGGCGACCTTGCGGTCAGCCTTGGTGACAGCCACCTGAGCCTTCAATGCGGTGGTGTCGAGGGTGGCCAGTTCCTGGCCCACCGTCACGGGTGTGCCTTCGGTGACCTTCAGCTGCGCGATCCGTTGGGACGCGCCGGCCTGATAGGTCGCTGCCACCGTGCTCGCGGTCTGACCAGAGGTGCCGGGCGCCGGGGCGAAACCGGCATCGAGATTGACCGTCGGGCCGGTGAGGGCCGGGACCACGATCGTCCGGGTGGGATCGCTCACGGTGCCCACGGCCGTCACCGGGCCGGTGGTACGGGTGCAGCCGGACAGCAACAGTGCGGCCACGCTGAGGAGGGTCACTGCTGACCCCCCGACGGTGCGGTTGAACGGCTTCATGACGTCACCACCACGGTGGTCAAGAAGGTGTCGACCACAACTTCGAGCTTCGCCTGGCTCGGCGGATCGGTCGGTTCGATCGACAGGAATCCGTCGAGGGCGACGTAGGTCATGACTGGCCCGACGAACAGCCGCGAGGAGACGTCCATGTCGGCCACCTTGATCAGCTTTCGGTCGGCGGCCTGCTGCAACAGTGCGCTGGTCATGCCCAACAGTTGCGCCGGGAGGGCATTTCTCACCGCAGCGCGGAGTTCGGGGACCCGGAAGGCTTCACCCAGGACCAGTCGCATCAGGGCGATCGCGTCCGGCTGCATCAGACTGCGGGTGATGAGGGTGGCCAGGCCGAGGAGGGTGTCTCGCAGATCCTCGACAGATTCCAGGGTTTGTGGCGCCTGAGGAGGGCGAATGCCGAGTTCGCGGATGCTGCCGTAGAGCACTTCGGCGAGCAGATCGATCTTGGTGGGGAAGTAGGTGTACAAGGTCTGCTTGCTCACCCCAGCCTCGGCCGTGACGGCGTCCATGCTGGTGTTGGCGAAGCCGTCGGCGAGGAACAGCCGGCGTGCGGCGCTGCTGATCTGCTCGCGTTTGGCGAGCTGCCGGTTGGTCAATCCCACGGTCACGAATCAAACTGTACCGTACAGTTTGATCAAGCGGCTGGTTTTTGACGGGTATGTTCTACGCATGCCGCACATAGAGCCGACCCTCCGGTCGTGGGTGAGTTGGTCGTGGCTGTTGCTGGGCTGGCTGGTCTCGCGAGCCGCCTCGCTCGCGGTGTGGTTGTTCGTGGTGCCGGTGATGAGCGGCGACGTCGACTACTACTTCAAACACATGCACGCCCACCTGGCCCTCGGCGTTCCCGCGGCGGCGACCATGCCGGAGTACCCCACACCGGTGCTGTGGGTGTTGGTGCTGCCCTACCTGCTGGGTGCGGGCACGGCGCTGGGATTCAAGATCGCCTTCGTCGGCCTGATGTTGGCGCTCGACCTGTTCTTCACCGTGCTGCTGCGGCGCGGTCCGAGCCCCTCGGCAGCGTGGTACTGGGTCGGCTTCGGCCTCGCCCTCGGGCCGATCATCTACCTGCGGCTGGACCTCCTGCCCGCGCTCGGGGCGGCCGGTGCGATCATCGCGCTGGCGGCAGGCCGCTACCGCACCTCCGGGGTGCTGTTGGGCCTGGGCGCCGGGCTCAAGGTGTGGCCGGCGACGGTGTACCCGATCACCTTCTCCGGCCAACGCAACCGTGACCATCGCATCACCGTGAGCTTCTTCGTCACCGGGGTAGCGCTGGTCATCGCGGCACTGGTCTACGGCGGCTGGGGCCGACTGATCTCGCCACTGCAGTGGCAGTCAGGCCGTGGTCTACAGATCGAGTCGGCGTGGGCGACCGTGCCGATGGTGGCTCGACTGTTCTCTCCCGGCTACAGCGTCTCGCTGTCCCGCTGGCAGGCGTACGAGGTGTTCGGTCCGGGCGTCGCCGGCTGGCTGACTTTCGCCAATGTGCTGGGTGTGTTGGGATACGTGGCGTTCGTCGTGGGGTACGTGTTCTGGTTCCGCACTGCCTACCCGGGAGCGTTCGCCCGCCGTCCCCGATTGGTGGAGAACCCCTCACCGATCACCATCGAACTGATTGCGTTCGCCGCGGTCACGCTGATCACCATCACGCTGATCACCAACAAGACCTTCTCCCCGCAGTACCTGACCTGGCTGGGCGCCGCGACCGCGGTGTTCTGGCTGGTAGCCGGGCCAGACTCGTCCCTGCGTTGGACGACCCGGATCACCGGAGTATGGGTGCTCGTGCTCGCCGTGGCCACCCAGGTGGTCTACCCGATCGGCTACGACGCCCTGGTGCGCCCCAGCGTCTGGGACCCGGCGGTCACCACCGTGCTGGCGGTCCGCAATGTGCTGCTGATCGCCCTCGGTGTCTGGCTGCTCCTGCAGCTGGCGTTGCGACGCAAGACGGCTCGCGCGGCGATTACTCACTGAGTCTGCTTTCCGCGGACTTGTAGGCTTTGCGCCATGACCGACTCGGTGGCCGAACTCGCGCGCAGACGCAACGCGATCCCGCGGTCTCGACCGGTGACCGGGACGCTCCCGGAGCGAGTCCTGCGCTCGGGGTGGACCTGGCTGTTCCTCGGCATGGTCGTCGCCTACGCCGCCGCACTCACCTGGCTGCTGACCGACATGGCCGCCAGCATGCGCGTGGACGCCGACGTGGTCGGCGTGAACCTGTCGGCGATGCGGCAGGCCGCCTGGCTGGCGCTGCCCACCGTGGCGGTCTGGACGGTGCTGTTCGCGCTCGCCGATCGCTACCGTCCCCAGCGGTTCATCATCTGGTTCCTTGCCCTGGGGTGGGGTGCGGCGATCGCGGTACTGATCTCCTACTACGTGAACACCTGGGCTGCCATGCATCTGGCCATCGGCAGCAACGGCGACCCCTCGACCGGTGCTCGGGCGGCGATCTTCGTCGCGCCGTTCGTCGAAGAAGCCTCCAAGGCCACGGTGATCTTCCTGATCGCCATCTTCGCCCGCTACCGACTCACCTCGAAGCTGTCCACGATCGTCATCGCAGGGCTGAGCGCGGCCGGGTTCGCCTTCACCGAGAACATCCTCTACTACTCCCGAGTGATCGTGTACGCCTCGACCACCATCGAAGTCGGCGATGCTGAGGCGGCGTTGAACAGCATCGTGTGGCTGCGCGGATTCTGGACGGCGTTCGGGCATCCCGCGTTCACCATGATGACCGGATTCGGGATCGCGATCGCGCTGCGGACGCACAGCAAAGTCGTCCGGATTCTCGCGCCGGTGACCGGGTACTTGGTGGCCGCATTCCTGCATATGAGTTTCAACTCGATGGCCAGCTTCGACCTGGGTCCCATGCAGTTGATCATCTACTTCGGCGTGATCGTGCCGCTGCTGATCTCGGCAGTGGTCTACGTGGTCCGAATGATCCTGGCTGAGGGACGCCGGATCCGGGCGCGGCTCGGCGACTACGTCCTGTTGGGATGGCTGCCACCCAGCGATGCGGAGGTCCAGCCAAAGCTGCGTTTGCGCTTGTGGGCGGGCATGGTGTCGCTGACCCGGGGCGTCCCGGTGCTGCTGGCGACGCTGCGATTGCAGCGCGCCTTGACCGAGCTGGCCTACCTCCGTGACGGCGAGGTGCGTGGTCTCTACGACCAGGCGGCGGTCGCCCGCGAGCGGCAATTGGTCGAGTTGGCGCGCGACCTTCGCAGCACCGCTATCAGCGATCCCCGTGGGATGAAACTCGACCTGCCTCGCTGGCGGCGCGCGAAACCGGTATCCTTCGGGCGGCCGAATTACCCGGGACCGGCGGGAATCGGCGGGAATTGGCCCGCGCCAGGCGGCACACCTGGCGGCGTGAGCCATTCAACTGTGGATCCGAACTGGGGGCCACCGAGGGGGTAGGAGGTAAGGCATGGGCGTTGAGCGGTTAGCCGCTTCGCTCACCCGACTCCAGGACGCACTCGCCGAAGTGCGGCTGCCACTGGATATTCCGGGGGCGGCCGAGCATCGCGAAGTGATTCGCACCCAGATCGACCAGATCGAGGACTACGTCCTGCCACGGCTGCGGCGCTTGGATGCGCCCCTGCTGACCGTGGTCGGCGGTTCGACCGGTGCAGGCAAGTCGACCCTGGTGAACTCTCTGATCGGACGCCAGGTGTCGCAGTCGGGCGTCATCCGCCCGACCACCCGCTCATCGGTGCTGGTGCACCACCCCGAGGACGCCCGCTGGTTCTCCTCCGGGTTGATCCTGCCGGGGCTGGCCCGGAGCGAAACCTCAGTGGTCGACCCGCGAGTGCTCCAGTTGGTTCCCGAGGAGAGCATGCCGCGCGGCCTGGCCATCCTGGACGCACCCGACGTCGACTCGATCGTCGCCGCCAACCGGACGCTGGCCGCGCAGCTGTTGGCCGCGGCCGACCTGTGGCTGTTCGTCACCTCCGCGGCCCGCTACGCCGACGCGGTGCCGTGGCAGTACCTGCGCGCTGCAGCCCGACGCCGGGCCGTCGTGGCCGTGGTGCTGGACCGAGTGCCGCCGGCGGCCATGTCGGACGTCCCGCCACATCTGGGGCAGATGATGAGCCAACGCGGCCTGGGGGCCTCGCCGCTGTTCGCCATCCCCGAGACCGTGGTCGACGAGAACGGGCTGCTCCCGGACGCATCAGTGGCCCCGATTCGAGGCTGGCTCGCCGATCTGGCCGAAGACACCGTCCGCCGTAATGAGGTGGTGCTGCAGACCCTCGACGGCGCCATCCAGTCGCTGGCGACCTCGACCCCCGAGATCGTGCAGGCAGTCGCCGACCAGAACGAGGCGGTTGCGACTCTGCGCGGCGACGCGGAGAAGTCCTTCGCCGAGGCCGTCCGCTCGGTGGCCGCCCAGACCGCTGACGGCACCCTGCTGCGCGGTGAGGTGCTGGCCCGCTGGCAGGACTTCGTCGGGACCGGGGAGTTCTTCCGCGCCGTGGAGAAGCGGATCGGGCTGTTCCGCGATCGGATGGTGCAGGTCGCCAAGGGTGAACCCAAGCAGGCTCAGGACCTGCAGTTGGCCGTCGAGTCCGGGCTGGAGGTGCTGATCCGCGAGGAGGGCGAGTTCGCTGCCCGCCGGGTGGTGTCGGCCTGGGAAGCCCATCCGGCCGGACGACAGCTGTTGGCCCGCGACGAGGCGCTGGGCAAGGTGTCGCTGGACTTCAGTGAGGCCGCTGCTCGGGTGATTCGGCAGTGGCAGGGTGACGTCCTCGAGCTGGTCGGCAGCGAGGGCAAGTCCAAGAAGGCGATGGCCCGCTACCTCGCCCTCGGTGTGAACGGCGCCGGGGTGGCGCTGATGATCTTCGTGTTCTCCCAGACCGGGGGGCTGATCGGCGCCGAGGTCGGTGTCGCCGGCGGCACGGCGCTGCTGGCGCAGCGCGTGCTCGAAGCGGTCTTCGGTGAGGATGCGGTGCGCAGGCTCGCCAGGGAGGCCAAGCTTCAGCTGGATGCGCGAGTCGAGGGCCTGATGGCCACCGAGCTGGCGCGCTTCGAGAAGCTCGTCGACGAGATCGAGACCCGACCCGAACATGGCGAACACCTGGCGGCCGCGTTGAGGGGCTTGCAGGTCGAACGTACTGACGAGAGCCGCTACGAACGGGAGGTGGCCGGTGCGCCCGCGCTACCCGTCCCGGAAGTGGACGTGGTCGCGACCCCTGACCTCGCTGAATCGGGCGCAACTGAGTCGGGCGCAACTGAGTCGGACGTCACTGAACCGGAGGTGGCGGAGCTGGACGTCACTGGCGAAGATGGGTCTGTCGACGAGATGCCCATGGCCGATGTCGGTGAGGACGGCGAGGAGTTGATCGAGGCGGACTCGGTCGACGCTGAGCAGGCTGAAGCTGAGCAGGCTGGGGCTGAGCAGTCTGGGGTTGAGCAGTCCGACGAGGCGCAGCCTGGGGCTGAGGCGGGCGCCCAGGAACTCACGCCCGAGACGCCGCAGCGGTACGTCGAAGGCGATACCGGCTTGCTGCCGTCGTTGGTGTCGGCCCAGCTGTCGGCTCTCGCCCAGGACGCGTCGCGTCGCGGGGAAGATGACGAGTGGGCTGACGATGAGGCTGTCGAGGTGGAGGCGGACGCGGAGTCGGATGTCGCGCCCGACGCGGCATCGGATGTCGAAGAGCCGGCCGCGGAGCCCGCGATCGAGGATGGTGCGCAGCCTGCGGTGGCGGAGGCGTCCGATGTAGACGCCGAGGTCGAGGTCGAGTCCGACCCTGTCGCCGAGTCGGAGTTCGAAGCTGATGCCGAACTCGATCGTGAGGCTGATGCCGAGCTTCATGACGCGCCTGGCAATGAGGTCGAAGCCGAGGGCGCGGCTGACACTGAAGACGGCACTGAGGACGGCACTGAAAACGGTGCCGAAGACGGTGCCGAAGGTGACGCCGAGGAGCCGGCGGACGAAGACGCCGCGTCCGACGAGTCCGAGCCCAGCTTGCCGCAGGTGCGCAACGATCTGATTCCGGTTCCTTCGGGCCTGGCCGAGCTGGTGGCTGAAGCCGTCCGACGTCCCGAGGGTGAGGTCGCCGACGAGGATGAGGCCGTCGCTGAGGCGAATGTCGATCCGGAGGCGAGTGCCGAGTCCGACGAGTCGGGTACCGAGGACGGTGCCGTCGCAGCCGATGGCGACGTGGCCGAGTCCATCGACGAGGTCACCGACGCTGATGCCACCGCTGAGGTGGGCTCAGAGGAGTCGGCGCCCGAGGAATCGGCCGCAGACGCACCCGCCAGCGACGAACAGTTCCAGAGCGAACAGCCCCAGAGCGAACAGTCCCAAGCCGAGGATGGCCAGGCTGAAGAGGGCGAGGCCCAGCCGGAGGCTGAGTCCGACGAGCCCGCGCCTGCGCCGGCCTTCGTGCTGCCTACCGCGCCGCCGCTGATCATGGCCCCGATGCCACCGATGGAAGATGCGGCTACCGACGACGAACCAGAACCATCGGCTGAGGCCGAGTCGGAGCCTTCGCCTGAGGCAGACTCAGAGACCTTCCCCGAGGACGAGTCAGAACCTTCTCCCGAGGTCGTTCAGCTTCTCATCCTGGAACCACCCGACATCATTCCCCCCGCACCGCCGGTCCCGGCTTGGCCATTGCCAGAGCCGCCTGTCGTCGCGCCGTTTGAGGGGGAGTAGTGAAGCCATCTGCCGACAAGCTGGGTCTTCGACTGGCGTCGCTGAAAGAGGCCGTCGAAGCGATGGACGGTCGCGGCAGCCCAACTGCGGTCGCCCGGGCGGCGAAGGTCGCCACTCGCGCTGGTCAGCGGGTCGCGATGAGCGCCGATCACACGGTGGTGGCTCTGGCCGGATCCACCGGCTCGGGCAAGTCCAGCCTGTTCAACGCGCTCACCGGCACCGAGTACGCCCAGGTTGCGGTGCGTCGTCCGACGACGTCGCGGGCGATGGCGGTGGGCTGGGGGACGGAGCTCCCCAACGAGCTGCTCGACTGGCTGGACGTCGGCCGGCGCCACCTCATCGCCACTGATGATGAGCGGATGCAGAACCTCGTCCTGCTTGATCTGCCCGACCACGACTCGACCGAGGATGCCCATCGGATGACCGTTGATCGGATGGTCGACATGGTTGATGCCCTGGTCTGGGTGGTGGACCCACAGAAGTACGCCGACGCCGCGCTGCATGACGGCTACCTCAAGCCGCTGGCCGAGCATGCCGACGTGATGATGGTGGTGCTGAACCAGTCCGACCGACTCAGCGACGATCAGCTCAAGAACTGCGTCAAGGACCTTCGTGGGCTCCTCGATCGCGAAGGTCTTCGCGCCTCGCCGCTGGTCGCGACCTCGGCGGCGCGCGGTTCTGGCGTCAGCGAACTGCGCGAGTCGCTGGTGGCCACCGTCGCTCGCAAGCGCGCGATGGTGCACCGGCTGAGCCTGGATGTGAAGAAGGCAGCCAAACAACTCTCCGACGATCTCGGTCCCAAGGTGCCGGCCAAGCTCAACAACAGTCTCAAGGAGCAGGTGATCGAGACCATGGCGGACGCCGCGGGTGTCGGCCTGGTCGTCGACGGCGTCCACGATGCCTGGCAGCGGCGCGGCGCCGCCCTCACCGGCTGGCCGCTGGTCAGTTGGGTGTCGCGGCTGCGTCCTGATCCGCTCAAGCAGCTGCGCCTGGGCGCGCTGGCCGCCCTCGAACATCGTCCGACCGAGGTGAACCGGACGTCCTTGCCGAAGGCGACGGCGGTCCAGAAGGCCCGCGTCGACCAAGGGCTTCGCCAACTTGTCGATCAGGCCGCGCAGGGCATGACTCCCGGCTGGACGGCCGCGGTGGACCGCGCCGCTCACGGCAACGAGGCTCTTCTCGCCGACGAACTGGACACCGCTATCGCCCGGACCGACCTGAAGGTCACCGCGGGAGCCTGGTGGTGGGTGCTGTTCAGCCTGCTGCAGTGGCTGCTGATCGCCACCGTGGTGGGTGGACTGGTGTGGTGGCTGGCCGGCCCGGCTTTGGCCGCTTCCGGCTTCGGGATTCCGCTGCTGTCCTGGTACGGCGTGCCGGCGGGGGTGTGGGTGGCCGTGGCCGGAGTGCTGGCCGGACTCCTGCTTGCCGGCGTGGGTCGTCTGCTGGTCAACGCGGGAGCCAAGGCCCGGGCTCGACGGGCTCGCAAGGAGTTGCAGGCCGGGGTGGCCACCGCGATCGAGTCCCAGGTGTTCGCTCCGGTGCAGGCCGAACTCGACCGATACCACCGCGCTCAGGCCGCCGTCCGGGCTGCCCTGCGCTGAGGCGTCCACAGGGGCGAGTCTTCATCCACAGATTGCGGCGACGCTGATTCGTTGCCCCATCCGCTGCCCAAGCTGTTCGGCGAAGACCGAACGAGACCAAGGATGGGGTAGCGATGGACGCGATGGTGTGGATCACCGGCAACGTCGGAACCGAGGTGGAGAGCCGCACGGTGCGGGACGAGTTCTTGTATGCCAGCTTCCGACTGGCCAGCACGCCACGATCCTGGCGCGCCGGGGAGTGGGCGGATGGGGAGACCACCTGGCTGGGCGTGACCTGCAGCAAGACGCTGGCCAAGAACGTGCTCGCCAGCATCAAGAAGGGCGATCCGGTGGTGGTGGTGGGCCGGCTGCGCACCTCACGCTGGCAAGACGCCGAGAAGGGCACCCAGTCCCGGCTGATGATCGAGGCGATCGCCGTCGGCCATGACCTGAACGGCGGGGTGGCGAGTTTCCAGCGGATCAACCGTCCGACCGGCGACGAGCGGGACGCCGTGGCCGAACTGATCCAGGCGACCGAAGGTCAAGGCGACGATTCCGGGGACGTTGACGCCGGGACCGAGGCGGCCTGATCTGACCGTCGGGGAGGCTGATCTGACCGGCAGGGACGGGCTGAGCCTGATCACCGGGGGCGGGCTGAGCCTGATCACCGGGGGCGGGCTGGGCTTGGTCGCTGGGGTGGGTTGAGGCGAGTCCGCTGAGCGCCACTGTGAGCCGACACCGGCCAGCCGCGTCGTTCAGCGGATGAGCTCGGCGGGTGCGCTGGATCGCTCGTCGAGTGAGCCCTCTGCGGGGAAGCACATTGCTCCGCGCGCGGGGTTCCTGGCCGGCGACTCCGCTCGGCTCAGCGAGCGAGCTCAGGCTGGCGCGCTGTGTTGCTCGGCGGGTGAGCTCACTGCGGAACAACTGCTCTGCTCCGCGGGCGAGTTCACCCGCTGGCTAACCGGCTGGGGCAAACCGTCTGGGCTGACTGGCTGGGCTAACTGGCTGGGCCAACCGGCTGGGCTCAGCGAGTGAGCTTGCGGTGGGCGGTGCGGTGCGGGCGAGCCAGATCGACCCCGAGACGGGCGACCTTGTTCTCCTCGTAGTCGGCGAAGTTGCCCTCGAACCAGAACCAACTGGCGTCGGTCTCGTCGGTGCCCTCCCAGGCCAGGATGTGGGTGGCCACGCGGTCGAGGAACCAGCGATCGTGGGAGATCACCACGGCGCAGCCGGGGAACTCCAGCAGGGCGTCTTCCAGTGACTGCAAGGTTTCCACGTCGAGGTCGTTGGTCGGCTCGTCGAGCAGCAGGACGTTGCCGCCCATCTTCAGCGTCAGCGCCAGATTCAGTCGGTTGCGCTCACCGCCGGACAGCACGCCGGCCAGCTTCTGCTGGTCGGGGCCCTTGAAGCCGAAGGAGGCCACATAAGCCCGCGACGGCATCTCGAAGCTGGCCACCTTGATGTGATCCAGGCCGTCGGAGACGACCTCCCACACGTTCTTGCTGGGATCGATGCCACCACGGCCCTGGTCGACGTAGGAGAAGCTCACGGTGGAGCCGACCTTGAGGCTGCCCGAGTCGGGCTGCTCCTCGCCGATGATCATCTTGAACAGCGTGGTCTTACCGACACCGTTGGGGCCGATCACGCCGACGATGCCGGCCCGGGGGAGGGTAAAACTCAGATTGTCGATCAGCACCCGATCACCGAACCCCTTGGTGAGGTGGTCGGCCTCCAGCACGTCCGCACCCAGGCGCGGGCCCGGCGGGATGTTGATCTCGGCCAGATCGACCGTACGGTTACGCTCCGCCTCGGCCGCGAGCTCCTCGTAGCGGGCCAGCCGGGCCTTGTTCTTGGCCTGGCGGGCCTTCGGATTGGCTCGAACCCACTCCAGTTCCTTTTCCAGGATCTTGGCGCGCTTGGCGTCCTTCTTGCCCTCGATCTGAAGCCGGGAACGCTTGGTCTCCAGGTAGGTGGAGTAGTTGCCCTCGTAGGGGTGCAGGCGACCGCGGTCGATCTCGCAGATCCACTCGGCCACGTTGTCCAGGAAGTACCGGTCGTGGGTGACCGCCAGCACGGCGCCCGGGTAGGACTTCAGGTGGCCTTCCAGCCAGTTCACGCTCTCGGCGTCGAGGTGGTTGGTGGGTTCGTCCAGCAGCAGCAGGTCGGGCTGCGCCAACAGCAGTTTGCACAGCGCGACGCGGCGCCGCTCGCCACCGGACAGCACGTCCACGATGGCATCGGCCGGCGGGCACTGCAGCGCGTCCATGGCCTGCTCCAGCTGGGAGTCCAAGTCCCAGGCGTTACGGTGATCCAACTCGGTCTGCAGTTCGCCCATCTCGGCCAGCAGCGCATCGAAGTCCGCATCAGGTTCGCCCATGGCCACCGAGATCTCCTCGAAGCGGTCGAGCATGCCCTTGGTCTCGGCGACGCCCTCATAGATGTTCTCCATGACGGTCTTGCCCTCGGTAAGCGGCGGCTCCTGCAACAAGATCCCGACGGTCTTGTCCTTGGCCAGCATCGCGTCGCCGTTGTCGGCCGTGAGCATCCCAGCCATCAGCTTCAGCATGGTGGACTTACCGGCACCGTTCGGCCCGACGACGCCGATTTTGGCGCCCTCGAAAAAGCTCAAGGTGACGTTGTCCAGCACGAGCTTTTCGCCCAGCTTCTTGCGGACGTTGTGCATGGTGAACACGAACTCGGGCATGGCGATCATCCTCAGCGACTTGGAAGCGGCGCTAAGTCTATGCCAGGCGGGGACCCGCGCTCACCACCCGAGTCCGGCGGGGGCGACTACTCGTAGCAATCCTGATCGACCGAGTCCAGGCTCAGTTCGGCGACCTTTCCATCGGTCACCACGATCCGGTAACTGGCCTTACCACCGGGCATTTCGACATAGCCGCGGCCCTCGTCGGTGCCGTCGCCCTCGTCGTCGGGGCCACCGGCCCACGACGGATATGCCGCCTTGAGTTGTGCCACGGTGCTGCCCAGACCAATGCCTTCGGGAGTGGTGATCGTCCCGTAGGCGTAGATCGACACCAGTTTGTGGGTGGTGGCGGAAAAGAACAGCAAGCCGACCACCTCATCGGTCGGCGCCGGTGCCCCGGCGAGGCGGCCATCGGATTTGGCGCCGGATTGGGCACCGCACGAACCCTTGGTGCCCTTCACGTCACTGACCAGACCAGTGCCCACCGCTTCGGGCTTGGTCATGCCCAGCTTGAGGGCGCCGTAGCCGGTGGCGTCGAGGAAAGCCTGCGTCGATGCGGACGGCGACGGGCTCGGCGAGACCGGGGTGGTCACCGACGGCGGTGCCGCCGTGGGCTTGGATGCGGGAGTGGTGCAGCCGCCTAGCGAGACCGCGAGAGCGATACCAACCAGCGGGACGAAAAGTCGGGACGTACGCAACATGAGGGCGTTCCTCTCCGTGGGGTGGTTCGACCCTAGCAACCTCCGTGAGAGACCGAGGCGGCGGCGTAGCACCTTTTCATCGCTCGAACGCAGGCGCTCGATCGGTGCCGGCCAACAGTTGGGCCAGGGTGAGCGAGGTCCGGCCGGTCAAGTCGGCGATCTGGTAGCGGCAGGAGTATCCGTCGGCGAGCAGGACGGCCTCGGGTCCGGCGGCCGCGATGGCCGGCAACAGTGAGTTCTCGGCAATGGCCACCGAGACGTCGTAGTGCGTCATGCCGAAGTCGCCCGCCATGCCGCAGCACCCGTCCACGGAAATCACTTTCGCGCCGGTCCGCGCCAGGAGCGCCGCATCGGTCTGCCAGCCCAGCACGGCCCGGTGGTGGCAGTGAGGTTGGGCAACGATAGTCAGCCCGGTCAGATCCGGCGGGTTCCAGTCGGGAAGCTCGGTCAAGAACTCGGCCAGGGTCCGCACGCCCGCAGCAACCTCGGCCAACCGCGGATCGTCCACCAGGTCGGCGGCGTCGCTGCGCCACACCGCCAGCGCCGAGGGGTCGAGGCCGACCACCAGTGTTCCGGACGTCACGATCGGATGAAGCACATCGATGGCTCGGCGCAGGGTCGTCGCTGCGCGCTTTCGCTGTCCGGCGTTGATCAGCGTCACCCCGGTGTCGATCCGCTGCCGAACGACGCGTGGCGCTCGTCCGGCCTGAGTAAGGACGTCGAGCAGCGCCTCCACCCGGGAGGAGTCGAGTGCTTTGGTGAAGGGGTCGACCCAGACCGCCACCGGCTCCCCGGTGCTCGTCGGACGTCGCCGCCGGACCGGACGAGTGAGGGTCGGCACGCTGCGGCGCCGATCGATGCCGGCGACAGCCTTCACTACCGGTGACAGAGCGTTGGTCAGCGCGGGCAGCCCCGGCACGACGGACACCCGGGGTGCCCACTCCGGCAATCGGGACAACAGGCTGAGCCGGGCACCGCGCTGTTCCAGAATGAGCGACTTCGCGGTGGCGATGTCGGTTCCAGTGGGGCACTCGCGGGCACAGGCTTTGCAGCCGAGGCACAGCTCCATGGCTGCGGTGACCGCGGGGGAATCGGCACTGATCGACCCGTTGGCGACTTCCTGCAGCACGCGCGCCCGGCCGCGGGTGGAGTCCTGCTCACGTCCAGTGGCCTGATAGGACGGGCACATCACCTCACCGACGGTCAGGCATTTGGCCACCCCGGTGCACCGATGGACGCCGTCGACAAAGATCGCGGGTAGGCCGGCGTCGCCGGCGTGCGGGAGACGGAGGTTCGCATCGAGCGGCTCGGGGTCGACCAGGACTCCCGGATTGAGCAGGTTCTTGGGGTCAAAGATGCCCTTCACCTGGGCAAACAACCCGACTACCGACGGCGAGTACTGGCGCGCCAACAACTCCGAACGTGCCCGGCCGTCCCCGTGTTCGCCGGAGATGGAGCCACCGAAGCTGACCACCAGGTCGGCAGCCTCCTCGACGAACCGCCGGTAGCCGGCCACGCCCTCAGGGTTCGACAGGTCGAAGTCGATCCGCACGTGTACACAGCCTTCGCCGAAATGCCCATACGGCAACCCGTGCAGGCCGTGCCGCGACATCAGGGCGTCCAGCTGGCGCAGATAGGCGCCCAATGCTGCCGGGGGAACGGCGGAGTCCTCCCACCCCGAGTGGGCCGGACGTTCCAGCCCGACGGCGGCGAGCCCGGCGCCATCGGCTCGGATCCGCCACAGCGCTGCCGCCCGTTGAGGGTCGGCGATGATCTCACCGTCGATTCCCCCGGCGACGCGCAGCAACTCCTGGGCCCGCCGGGCGAGGGCAATCGGATCATCGCCGCTGAGTTCGACCAGCGCCCAGCCGTCGCCGCCGGGTAGCTGCGGCACCGCACCGCCGCGCCGTGCCACGACCTCGACGATCCGCCGGTCGAGGCCTTCTGCCGCAGTGGGCGAGAACTCCAGCACCGCTGGCATGGCATCGGCAGCACTGGCCATGTCGGGGTAGCCGATCGCCACCAGGAGGGTATGCGCGGGCTCGGGCACCAGGCGCACCCGGGCGCCGGTGACGACGGCCAAGGTTCCTTCGCTGCCGGCCAGGAAGCGGGCGACATTGAACCCGTTCTCAGGCAGCAGATGCTCCAGGCTGTAGCCCGACACCTGGCGGCTGAAACGTCCGAACTCGGTGCGAATCAGACCCAGGTTGGCCTCGACCAGCTGGTGCAGCGCGCGCAGCGTCGGCGAGGACTCCGGGTTGCCGGGGACGACCAGCCGCTCACCAGTACCGGTGATGGCCTCGATCCCCAGCAGGTTGTCGGACGTCCGGCCGAACCCGAGGGCGCGGGCGCCACAGGCGTTGTTGCCGATCATTCCGCCGATGGTGCAGCGGTCGACGGTGGACGGGTCGGGTCCGAAGCGCAGGCCGTGGGCGGACGCTGCCCGGGTCAGCTCCGCCGGGATCACTCCCGGCTCGACGATGGCGGCGCGTCCGGATGCGTCAAGGTGAGCGATGCGGTTCAGCCGTCGCAGGTCGATCACCAACCCGGTCCCGATCGCGTTGCCGGCGATGGATGTGCCCGCCCCACGCGCGGTGATCGGGGTGCCGGCGGCCAAGGCGGCATCGACGAGGCCGGAAAGCTCGGCGACCGAATCGGGACGGGCCACTGCCGTCGGAACCACCCGCTGCAGCGAGGCGTCGGAGGAGTACAGCGCACGGGCCAGGACAGAGTCGTCCAGGTCAACCCCGATGGCCTTGGCCGTGTTCTGGCTCACCAGTCCAGTGTGGCAGTTCGCTCGCTGGGGCCGGGCTCGTCGCGCCGATGGCAAGGTGCAAAGCCGCAAGGCGCGATCGGCGAGGTTTCGACACGCGCCTGCGCCGCTGCTCAACCAGCGAGAGGCAGGCGGTGCGTGGGTGTTCGATCGGCGCGGGGCAGGTGGCTGTGTGGCTGTTCGGATGCCGGGGCGGGCGGTTGTGCGGGTTCTCGGGTGGATTCGACACCGGTTGCGCTTACCCCGC
>PHEY01000001.1:0-907 GCA_002841335.1 Actinobacteria bacterium HGW-Actinobacteria-2
GATCATGGCGAGAGGGAAACGCCCGGCTCCATTCCGAACCCGGAAGCTAAGCCTCTCAGCGCCGATGGTACTGCAGGTGGGAACCTGTGGGAGAGTAGGACGTCGCCGGACATACAAACACCCCCGTGGAGCTTCGGCCCCACGGGGGTGTTGTAGTTTTCGGCTCGGATCACCGAGTGGCGACTGAACGATGTTGGCGCTGTTGAGCGCAGAAGGGCAGGATGGTGCGGTGAACGAGGGCACCAACAAACGCGGCGGATCCGATTCGCGAGGCGACGGAGACCGGCGCGGGTCTGACCGCTCGCGACCGAGCTTCGGCGCCGGCGGACGATCAAATTCAAGTGGTGGGCGCGCCTCAGGCGGCCGACCCAACAGCGGCGGATCTCGCGGCGGCTCTGGCTCGCGCGAGGATCGCGGCGGCTTTTCGAGCGCCCCGAGAAAGACCGGCGGATGGCGGAGCGATGGTTCCGGTGCGCCCAACGAACGTAGCGGTGGCTACCGCGGATCCCGCGATGGTGACTCCGGAGGCTACCGCGGCGATCGCGATCAAGCTCCTCGTGCGGGTGGCTATCGCGGTGATCGTGATCAGGCCCCGCGCAGTGGTGGTTACCGTGGCGATCGTGACCAGGCCCCGCGCAGTGGAGGCTATCGCGGTGATCGCGATCAGGCTCCTCGTACGGGTGGCTATCGCGACGACCGTGGTGGTGCTCCTCGTACCGGTGGTGGCTATCGCGGTGATCGCGATCAAGCTCCCCGTAGTGGTGGCTACGGCAGCGATCGCGACCAGGCTCCCCGCAGTGGTGGCTACCGCGATGATCGTGGTGGTGCTCCTCGTGCCGGTGGTGGTTACCGCGGTGATCGTGACCAGGCTCCTCGTGCGGGTGGCTATCGCGATGATCGTGGTGGT
>PHEY01000001.1:963-683815 GCA_002841335.1 Actinobacteria bacterium HGW-Actinobacteria-2
CGTGGTGGTGCTCCTCGTGCCGGTGGTGGTTACCGCGGTGATCGTGACCAGGTTCCTCGTGCGGGTGGCTATCGCGATGATCGTGGTGGTGCTCCTCGTACCGGTGGTGGCTATCGCGGTGATCGTGACCAGGCCCCTCGTAGTGGTGGCTATCGCGACGATCGTGGTGGCGCGCCTCGTACCGGCGGTGGCTACCGCGGCGATCGCGATCAGGCTCCTCGTTCCGGTGGTTACCGTGGTGACCGCGATCAAGCTCCCCGTACCGGCGGTGGCTACCGTGGCGATCGCGATTCGGCCCCCCGCAGTGGGGGTTACCGTGGTGACCGCGATCAAGCTCCCCGTACCGGCGGTGGATACCGCGGTGACCGCGATCAGGCTCCTCGTTCCGGTGGCTACCGTGGCGACCGCGACCAGGCACCCCGTGGCGGTGGCTACCGAGACAGTCGTGGCGGTGACTCCGATCGGCGACCCACCGGCTCGCGTCCTTATGTGTCTTCGGCCGATCGGGATCGCGACGACGCTGCTCCGCGCGCCCCACGACTTCCGAAGGATCTCGACCTCGGCCAGCTTCCGCGCGGCGTCCGCGCCGAACTTCGCGGCCTCTCACCAGAGAAGGCTGAGTATGTCGGTGGTCACCTGCTGATGGCCGGCCGCTTGGTCGACTCAGATCCCGAGCTGGCCAACCAGCATGCGCAGGCGGCCAAGCATTCCGCGTCCCGCCTGCCGATCGTGCGCGAGGCCGTGGGCGAGACCGCCTACGCCGCCGGCGACTTCGCCGAAGCACTGTCGGAGTTCCGTGCGCTGCGACGGATGACCGGCACCAACGAGTACCTGCCGGCGATGGCCGACTGTGAGCGCGCTCTGGGCCGGACCCAGGCCGCCTTGAAGCTGATCCGCGAGGGTCTGGCCGAAGACCCCGAGGTTCCCCAACTGGTGGAACTCCGGCTGGTCGAAGCCGGCGTGCGCGCAGGCACCGGACAGTTCGACGAAGCCATGCGGCTGTTGCAGTCCGAGATCGAGGCCATCGGGACCCGCGGCACCAAGGTCGCGCGGGCTCGGCTTCGGTACGCCTACGCCGACTACCTTGAACAAGCCGGCCAGGTGGAAGCTGCCGAGCGCTGGTTCGTGGCAGCTGCCTCGCTGGATCCGGACGAGACCACCGACGCCGCCGAGCGGGTAGACCGACTGCGCGGTGTGGTCATCGACTTTGACGACTCCGAGGACGAACTGGAGGACTCCGAGGACGACACCGATGAGGTGGACGAGTTCGTGGATGAGTCCGAGGAGCTGGGGGAGTCTGACGATTCAGAGGGGTCTGACGATGGCTTCGAAGGCGACCTCGAGGATTCCGAAGGCGACAGCGATGAAGTGGACGAGTCCGAGGAGCTGGGAGAGTCTGACGAGGATTCCGCCGACGATTCGCAACAGTCTGAGGATGACTCCGCTGACCAGCTGGACGAGTCCGCGGAAGCTGAAGAGGCGCCGGTCGACGAGGTGGACGACGCTGCTGAAGCCGAGTCGGTGAGCGACGGCGAGGAGCGCTGACTGCGATGTCTGCGCTGATCGAGGGCTACGACGCCGCCCTGTTCGACCTGGACGGGGTGATCTACCTCGGGCCACAGGCCGTGCCGGGCGCCGTCGCGGCACTGTCGGCGCTGCGCGCGCACCGAACCACGGTGATGTTCGTCACCAACAACGCTGCGCGTCCGGCTCAGGTGGTGATCGACCAGCTCACCGAGCTGGGGATCGCCGCCGACGACGCCTCGGTGCTGACCAGTGCCCAGGTGGCGGCTAGCGCCCTGGCCGCTGAATGGCCGCGTGGCACCAAGGCGCTGGTGAGCGGCAGTACCAACCTGGCCGGCCTCCTCGGTGAGGCCGGGTTCCAGATCGTCGAGGACGCCGACGACCATCCGGCGATCGTGGTCCAAGGCTACGACCCGGACCTGAGCTGGCGCCGACTGGATGAAGCCACCTTGGCCATCCAAGCCGGTGCTCGGTGGTACGCCACCAACTCCGACGCTTCCCGACCGACCGACCGCGGACTCGTCCCGGGGGTCGGGGGAGCGATCGCGGTGATCGCCACCGCCCTCGGACAAAGCCCAGAGGTGTTCGGCAAGCCGCACCTGCCGATGTTGCGCGAGGCGATCTCGCGGACTGGTGCGCGGCGTCCGATCTTCGTCGGCGACCGCCTCGATACCGACATCAGCGGCGCCCAGAGGGCCGGCATCGATTCGCTGCTCGTGCTCAGCGGTGCGCACGGTAAGTTCGATCTGGCTAGCAGTAATGAGGTGCATCCAACGTACATCGGACGCGATGTTGGCGCACTCCTCCTGCCCCCACGCATCGCTGAGCACACCCCGGACGGCATCCGCTGCGGCGAGCAGTTCGCCACCGCGACGGACGGACGGCTGCAGCTGGTCGGTGATCACCGTGACATCGACAGCCAACTCGACGCACTGTGGGCGGCCCTTCAACTGGTCTGGGCCGACCCCCGTATTGATGCCCGTGCCGCGCTGGAGTCTCTGGAACTCCTGCCCTGAGCATGCGGTCGCGGGCTATCGTTGGCCGACTTGAAAGTACTTCTGTTGAGGAGGAAGTGATGGAAGCCACCGGCCGCCATTCGGTAGCGAACGACCTCGCCTTGGTCGCCGTCTTCGGTGCACTGATCACCGCCTTTTCGATCGTGCCAGCCATCCCCATCGGGATCGGCGTACCGATCACCCTGCAGACCCTGGCCGTGGTGCTGGCCGGGCTGGTCCTCGGCCCCTGGCGAGGTGCTTTGGCCACGGCGTTGTACATCGTGGTCGGCCTGGCCGGGCTACCGGTTTTCGCCGGTGGCATCGCCGGTCCGGCGATCTTCGGTCGCCCGTCCATCGGCTATCTGTTGGCCTTTCCGCTCGGTGCGATCCTGGCCGGCCTCATCGCTCGTCGAGTGGCGAACTGGCGTGGCGCTAAGCAGTACGCGGGCTTCTTCGTCGCCGGCATCGCCGGGTCGCTGGTGATTCACGCCAGCGGCATCGCCGGTCTGATCCTCGGCGTTGCCCACCTCAATCCGACCGCGGCCTTCCTCACTGACGTGGCCTTCTGGCCGGCCGACTTGCTGAAGATGTTCGTGGCCGCAGCGATCGCGGTGGCCGTCCACCGCGCGTTTCCCGCGGTGCTGACTGCCCGTCGACCGGTGACGGCCTGAGTTGATCGAGCTCGTTGAGGCCGGCGTCGCGGTCGAGGTCCCCACAAGCGGGGGCACGGCGCGCCGTACCCTGCTGGAGCCGACCAGCCTTCGCCTCAGCGAGCAGCGCATCGCCATCATCGGCGCCAACGGGTCGGGCAAATCGACTCTGCTGCGTCTGCTGAACGGACTGGTGCTGCCCACGTCCGGCCGCGTCCTGGTGGACGGTCTGGACGTCCGCACCGAGGGACGCCAGGTGCGACGGCGGGTGGGTTTTGTGTTTACCGATCCCCAAGCACAGTTGGTGTTGGCCACCCCGGTGGACGACGTGGAACTGTCGCTGCGGTCGCGGATCACCGATCGGGTGGCCCGCCGGGCTGAGGCACTGCGCCTGCTGAACGAGCGTGGCCTGGGCGAGATCGCCGAGCAAAGCGTCTACGACCTGTCCGGCGGTGAACGCCAACTCGTCGCCCTCACCTCGGTGCTGGCGACAGAGCCGGCGGTGCTGCTCGCCGACGAGCCGACGACCCTGCTGGATCTGCGCAACCGTGACCGGGTCCAAGCGATCCTGGCCGAACTCAGCCAGCAGGTGATCGTGGTCACCCACGATCTCGAGCTCGCCTCCACCTCGGACCGGGTGCTGGTGATCGACGCCGGAGGAGTGGTCGCGGACGGCCAGCCGTCGACGGCGATCGACGCCTACCTGAAGTTGGCCCGGCCATGACGCTGTTCGGGCTGTATGTGCCGGGTGCCAGCTGGCTGCACCGGCTCAGCGCCGGCTGGAAGTACCTGGCATTGCTCCTGCTGACCATCCCGGCCCTGGCCTTGGCCATGGTTCCGGTCAGTCTGGTCGCCCTGGCGGTGACCATGATCCTGCTGGTCAGCGCACGGATCCGGGCCGGACGCGCCTGGGGGCTGCCGTTGAGCTTCTGGGTCCTGGCCGCGATTCTGGCCGTCTATCAAGTCGTGGTGGGACGCGCCGACCTGGCGATCGTGGTGGTGGCGAACCTGCTCACCGCGGTGTACGCCAGTCGGCTGTTGACCATGACCACTCCCGGCCCGGTGCTGATCGATGCGCTGGTGAGCGGGCTGCGTCCACTGCGCAAGCTGGGAGTCGATCCCGAACTCGTCGGGCTGGCCATCGCGGTCATGTTGCGGTCGGTGCCCGTGCTGCTCGACAGCTTCACCCAGGTGCGGCAGGCCGCCCGAGCCCGTGGCCAGGAACGCAACCTGATTCTGCTGGTCACCCCGGTGGTCGTCCGCGCGGTCGGACATGCCCAGGAGACCGGCGCGGCCCTGTTGGCTCGTGGTCTGGGCGAGGACGTCCGGCCCGCAGCCTGAGGCGCCCGATCCGGCCTAAGATGTCGCCGTGACCGAAACCGAACCGACGCCTCCGCCGACCACCGGGCTGCCCGCCTTGGATGAGGCATTGGCGGCTGTGGACCTGTCCGGGCCGGTCAGCGAACACCCTCAGCAGCTGGCTCAGGCGGTGGAAGCGATGCAGGCCGCCCTGCGTAATCCGCAGTGAGTCAACGCCTGGACCGAACGCTGGTCGAGCGGGGTTTGGCCCGCTCCCGGCAGCAAGCGACCGAAGCCATCCGCGCCGGCCAGGTGCAGGTCAACGGCCGTGTGGTGCTGCGTCCGTCCACGCCGGTCGAAGCCGATGACCAGGTGGTCTCCGAGGTCGCCGACCGCTATGTCTCGCGGGCGGCCCACAAGCTCTCCGGCGCGCTGACGGCCTCCGGGCTGGCCGTTCCGGCTCGGGTTCTCGACGCCGGCGCGAGTACCGGTGGGTTCACTCAGGTCGTCCTGGAAGCCGGGGCGGAGCAGGTCTACGCGGTCGATGTCGGGCACGGGCAACTAGTCGACGCGCTGCGCGCTGACTCGCGGGTGGTCGTCCGAGAACGGTTGAACCTGCGCGACCTCACCCTGGCCGATCTGGACGACGCGCCGGTGGACCTGGTGGTCGCAGATGTCTCCTTCATCTCGCTGAAGCTGCTGCTGGAGCCACTGTTCGCGGTGCTGTCTCCCGCAGGGCACGCGTTGCTCCTGGTCAAGCCGCAGTTCGAGGTCGGACGCGCTGCGCTGGACACCCACGGTGTGGTCATTGATCCGCGGCGCCGCCGACAGGCGGTCGAGGGCGTGATCGCTGCCGGCCAGGCGCTCGGACGTCCGGCGCTGTGGCAGGGGGCCAGCGAACTGCCCGGAGAAGCGGGCAATGTGGAGTTCTTCGTCCATTTCGGGCCGGCGGCGGCGCCGCTATCCACAACCTGAGCCCGATCTGGGTCCCACAGGTCAGCAATGCCCGTCGTTCCGACTAGGGTTTGCTGCGTGAGCCCGAATACCCGGCAGGTCGCGCTGACCATCCACCCGTTCAGGCCGGCCGCTGTGGCTGCCGCCGTTGAGTTTGTACTGGGCATGACCACGCGCGGAATCACCTGTTTGGCCAACGCCGAAGACCGCACACGCATCGTCGAGCGCGTCCCGCAGGCCCTGCTGGGGGAGTTGGCGGACGCGCAGGACGGCTGCGAACTCATGGTCGTGTTCGGCGGTGACGGAAACATCCTTCGTGCCGCCGAATGGGCCGTGCCGCGTGGCGTCCCGGTGATGGGGGTCAACCTCGGTCACGTCGGCTTCCTGGCCGAACTGGAGTCCTTCGAAGTGCCGGCATTGATCGAGCACGTCGCTGCGGGCAACTATCAGGTCGAGGAGCGGATGACCATCCAGACCATCGTCCGCGACGCCCCGGGCGGCACCGAAGTGTGGCGGTCGTTCGCGGTGAACGAGGTGTCGCTGGAGAAGCTGGCCCGCGAGCGAATGCTGGAAGTGCTGGTCCGCATCGACGGACGTCCGCTGTCGCGGTGGGCCACCGATGGCGTGCTGGTCTCGACGCCGACCGGATCGACGGCCTACGCCTTCTCCGCCCACGGCCCGGTGATCTGGCCGGAACTGTCGGCGCTGCTGCTGGTGCCGCTGAGCGCGCACGCGCTGTTCGCCCGTCCGTTGGTGCTGTCGGATCAGACCGTGGTCACCATCGAGGTGCTGCCGACGCCGGACTACGGCGGTGGCGTGGTCTGGGGTGACGGTCGCCGGTCCACTGATGTGGCCGCCGGGATGGAGATCGAAATCCGGCGCAGCGATCGTCCGCTGCGGCTGGCGCGGATGTCCTCCCAGCCGTTCGTCGAACGCCTGGTACGCAAGTTCGGGCTGCCCGTGGACGGTTGGCGCGGTGCCGCTGAGCGGGACGCTCGGCATGCTGACTGAGCTGCGAATCGCCGATCTGGGCGTGATCGGCGAGGCGGTCATCGAGCCCGGGCAGGGATTCACCGCGGTGACCGGCGAAACCGGCGCAGGCAAGACCATGATCGTCACCGGCCTGGCGCTGCTGGCCGGAGCGAAGGCCGACCCGAAGCTGGTCAGGAACGGCGCGGACCGCGCGCTGATCGAGGCGCGCTGGGAAGTCGTCGGCGAAACCGAAACTCTTGATGAACTCGGTGCCGAGATCGAGGACGGCGAAGTCCTGCTTTCTCGGCAGTTGGGCGCGAACCGCTCCCGGATGGCGATCGGTGGTGTCGCGGTGCCGCTGAGCGCGGGCACCGGGCTCGTGGGGGAGTGGATCACCATTCACGGCCAGTCCGAGCAGCTTCGCCTGGGCACCGCCGAGCGCCAGCGGGAGGTTCTTGATCGCTACGCCGGCACGGAACTGGCAGCCGAACTCGCTCGCTACCGGGCCGACTACGTCGCCCGTCAGGCGGCCGCGACGGAACTGACTGACCTGACTTCGGCGTCGCAGGCTCGGGCCCGGGAACTGGATCTGCTCCGCTTCGGCCTGGACGAGATCGCCGCCGTCGACCCGCAGCCCGGCGAGGACCAGGCACTGGCGGCCGAAGCGCGTCGACTGCAGGCCGTCGACGACCTGCGCCAGTCGGCGCAGACCGCCGTGGTGGCTCTGACCGGCGACGATGAAGGCTTCGGTGAGAACGCCGACGCACTCTCTCTGGTGGCCGCCGCGCGCAAGGCGTTGAGTAACGCGGTGGAGTCCGACCCCGAACTGGCCCCGATCAGTGACGAGCTGGGCGGGGCTGCGGCCGCGCTGGCCGATGTCGGCGCCGCGCTGTCGTCCTATCTGGCCTCATTGGACGCCGACCCGCTGCGGCTGGAATGGATCGCCGGCCGGCGCGCCGAACTGGCCCACCTGACCCGCAAGTACGGCGAGACCGTTGACGAGGTGCTGGCCTGGTCGGCACAGGCGGCCGAGAGCGTTATCCATCTGGACGCGGGGGACTCCCGGGTGGAGGAGTTGCGCGCCGAGATCGCCCGCCTCGACGAGCGGCTGCACGCCTCAGCTACCCGCATCACCGCGGCGCGCCGGACGGCTGCCGATCAGCTCTCCGGCCTGGTGGCCGCGGAGTTGGCTGCGCTGGCCATGCCCAAAGCGCGGTTGTCCTTCGACCTCAAGCCGATCGAGTTGGGGCCGCATGGCGCCGACCAGGTGAGCCTGCTGTTCTCGGCCAACCCGGGCAGCGAGCCCGGGCCGTTGTCGAAGGTGGCCTCCGGTGGTGAGCTGAGTCGGGTGCGGCTGGCGCTGGAAGTGGTGCTGGCCGCTGAGGCCAGCGGCCAAACCTTCGTCTTCGACGAGGTCGATGCCGGCGTCGGTGGGGCTGTCGCGCTGGAGATCGGACGGCGGCTGGCGCGGCTGGCCCAGACCTGTCAGGTCATCGTGGTGACCCATCTGGCGCAGGTGGCAGCTTTTGCTGATCGGCACTACGTGGTGGCCAAGTCCGACGACGGTTCGGTCACCACCAGCGGAGTGCGGTCCGTCGACGGCGATGACCGCGTGGCCGTTCTGGCGCAGATGATGGGCGGGTTGGAGTCCAGTGATTCCGCCTCTGCGCACGCTCGGGAACTGCTTGCGTCCGCTCAGCCGTGACATCTCGCGGGCCAGCAGCCGCGATTGGATGATCCCGCAGCGGAGGCCGGAGAAGGCCGATGCATCCAGTGCAGCACCCGAACACGGTGATCATCACCGATGTTGCGGCGTCCCGCGGAGCGTCGACTTGGTGTGAGGGGCCCAAAACAACGTAGGCTGGAGGCCCGTGGGGAACTCGACTCAGACCAAGCATGTATTCGTAACCGGAGGGGTCGTCTCCTCCCTCGGCAAGGGACTCACCGCCTCCAGCCTGGGATCTCTATTGGTGGCACGTGGCCTGAAGGTCACGATGCAGAAGCTGGATCCGTATCTCAACGTTGATCCAGGAACGATGAACCCGTTCCAACACGGCGAAGTCTTCGTCACCGAAGACGGTGCCGAGACCGATCTCGACATCGGTCACTACGAGCGGTTCTTGAACGTGAACCTGAACGCCGAGGCCAATGTGACCACCGGCAAGATCTACTCCTCGGTGATCGCCAAGGAGCGTCGGGGTGATTTCCTCGGCGACACCGTGCAGGTGATCCCGCACATCACCAACGCCATCAAGGACGAGATGCTCGCCATGGCCACCCCGGGGGTGGACGTGGTGATCCACGAGATCGGTGGCACCGTGGGCGACATCGAGTCGCTGCCCTTCTTGGAGGCCGCCCGCCAGGTGCGCCGCGAAGTCGGCCGTGACCACGTCTTCTTCCTGCACGTCTCGCTGGTGCCCTACATCGGGCCCAGCGGCGAGTTGAAGACCAAGCCCACCCAGCACTCGGTGGCTGCGTTGCGCCAGGTCGGCATCCAGCCGGACGCCATCGTCTGCCGGGCGACCATGGAGATCCCCACCGGCGTGAAGCGCAAGATCGCGCTGATGTGCGATGTGGACGAGGAAGCAGTGATCTCCTGCCCCGATGCGCCCAGCATCTACGACATTCCCAAGGTGATTCACGGCGAGGGCCTGGACGCCTACGTGGTGCGCCGGCTCGGCGTTGGCTTCCGTGACGTCAACTGGAGCAAGTGGAACGACCTGCTCGAGCGCGTTCACGCGCCGAAGGAGGAAGTCACCATCGGCCTGGTCGGCAAGTACATCGACCTGCCGGATGCCTACCTGTCGGTGTCGGAGGCGCTGCGCGCCGGTGGCTTCGCCAACTGGGCGAAGGTGAACATCCGCTGGGTGGCATCCGACACCTGCGAAACCCCGGCGGGAGCGGCAGCACAGTTGGCCGATCTGGACGGCGTGTGTGTACCCGGTGGCTTCGGCATTCGCGGTGTGGAGGGCAAGCTCGGTGCGCTGCGCTACGCCCGGGAGAACCAGATCCCGACCCTCGGGTTGTGCCTGGGACTGCAGTGCATGGTGATCGAGGCCGCGCGCGATCTGGTGGGGCTGGCCGAGGCCGGCTCCAGTGAGTTCGACCCGGAGACCCCCGACCCGGTGATCGCCACCATGGCCGAGCAGGTGGCCATCGTGGCTGGTCAGGGCGACATGGGTGCCACCATGCGGCTGGGGGCCTACCCGGCTGACCTGGTCGCCGGGTCGCTGGTCGCCAAGGCGTACGGCGCGGCCAAGGTCAGTGAACGGCACCGCCACCGCTACGAGGTGAACAACGCCTACCGCGAGCAGCTGGAAGCTGCGGGGTTGAAGATCTCCGGCACCAGCCCGGACGGCCACCTGGTGGAGTTCGTCGAGCTGGACGCCGCCCTGCACCCGTACTACGTCGGCACCCAGGCCCATCCGGAGTTGAAGTCTCGTCCCACCCAGCCGCATCCGCTGTTCGCGGGGCTGATCGAGGCGGCACTGGCGCGCAAGCTGGCCAGCCGCCTGCCGGTGAACGGGAACTGACCTGATGGCGCGGGAACTGGCGTGGGACGACATCGCCGACCGGCGGGAGTCCTGGCCGGTTACCCGGCATGAGGTGCTAGCACGAGGCAATGTCTCCTCCTTCGTGGTCGACACCGTCCAGACCCCTGATGGGGGGTCGATGACCCGGCAGTACCTGCTGCATCCCGGTGCCGTGGGCGTGATCGCCTGGGACGACGCCGATCGAATCGCCGTGGTGCTGCAGTACCGGCATCCGGTGGCGCACACCCTGATGGAGCCGCCTGCGGGCCTGCTCGATCAGGACGGTGAGGATCCGCTGCTGGCCGTTCAGCGTGAACTGGCCGAGGAGGCTGGGCTGGCGGCGACCGACTGGCGGGTGCTGGTGGATCTGTTCACCACGCCGGGTGGCAACCAGGAGTCGGTCCGGGTCTATCTGGCGCGGCAGCTGTCCGAGGCGCCGGCCCCCGAGGGTTTCGTGGCCGACTCCGAGGAAGCTCACATGGAGATCGCGTGGGCGCCACGGGCCCAGGTGGTCTCAGCTGTGCTGGCCGGACGGGTGCAGAACCCTGTGCTGGTGGCCGGGGTGATGGCACTGGAGACCGCCCGCCTTGGCGGACGGTTGCCCGAGTTGCGTCCGGCTGATGCCCCCTGGCCGGCGCGGGACGCCTGGGCTGCGCAGAATCGGGAACTGAACGATGTCGGCAACCCCGGCTGAACGCGCGGTTCGCAGCTTCCTGGATCACCTGGCCGTCGAGCGCGGCGCCTCCGGTCACACCGTGGCCGCGTATCGCCGTGATCTGGCTCGCTATCTCGACTTCCTGGCCCGTCGGGGCGTGGCCGAACTCAGCGCGGTGACCCCGGCCGAGATCAGTGGCTTCGTGGGTTGGTTGCAGACACCGGAGGGCGACCGGGCCGCGTTGTCGGTGACCAGCGCCACCCGGGCATTGTCCGCGGTGCGCTCGCTGCACTCATTTCTGGCCACCGAAGGCGTCACCGTCGACAGCGCCGCAGCCGGGGTGCATCCCCCCAAGACACCGCGACGACTGCCCAAGGCGCTCAGCCTCGACCAGGTGCAGGCGGTCCTGGACACCCCCGACGTCAGCACGCCCGGCGGGCTACGGGACGCCGCCCTGCTCGAACTCCTCTACGGCACCGGCGCCCGGATCTCGGAGGTGCTGGCCATCGACGTGGACGAAGCCGCCGCGCTGCTGGCCAACCCGGACTCCGGCCTGCGGCTGTTCGGCAAAGGCCGCAAGGAGCGGATCGTGCCGGTCGGGTCCTATGCCCGTACCGCGATGGAGGCCTGGCTGGTGCGGGGACGTCCGGCGTTCGCCCAGGCGTCGAGTCGGCCTAGTCCGGCGCTGCTGCTGAACAGCCTGGGGCGCCGACTCAGCCGCCAAAGCGCCTGGCAGATCCTGCACGGCGCCGGTGAGGCCGCGCACCTGGGGGTGGAAATCTCTCCGCACACGCTGCGGCACTCCTTCGCCACGCACCTGTTGGACGGCGGCGCGGACGTCCGAGTGGTGCAGGAACTGCTCGGTCACGCCTCGGTCACCACCACCCAGATCTACACCTTGGTGACCGCCGAACACCTGCGTGAGGTGTTCCTTTCGGCACATCCGCGAGCCCGTTGACCGAGGGACGGAATGATCGGCGAGCCGGTGAAGACTTGTCGACAAATCCGCCTAGGCTGTGGGGCGTGACCAAGACCAAGACGAAGTCCTCCGAGGCCCTGTTCGAGCAAGACGAGTCTGTCGAGGTCGGTGAGATCGGTCCGACCGGACGTCCCATGCCGGACTTCCCGGTGCCCAGCGTGCCGGACCCGAGCAAGCCCAAGGACGCCCTGGTCATCGCCATGTGCAACCAGAAGGGTGGCGTCGGAAAGACCACCACGACGATCAACCTGGGTGCCGCTCTGGCTGAGACCGGACGCAAGGTGCTGCTGGTCGACTTCGACCCGCAGGGCTCGTTGTCGGTCGGTCTGGGCGTCAACCCGCACACCCTGGAACTGAGCATCTACAACCTGCTGCTCAACCGCGGCGCGGACATCTCCGACGTGATCCTGCCCACTGTGGTCGAGGGCCTGGATCTGCTGCCGTCCAACATCGATCTGTCCGCCGCCGAGGTGCAGTTGGTCTCCGAAGTGGCCCGCGAGCAGACCCTCACCCGGGTGCTGTCGAAGGTCAAGCACCAGTACGACCTGATCCTGATCGACTGTGCGCCTTCGCTCGGTCTGCTGACCGTGAACGCGCTCACCTGTGCCGACTGGGTGCTGATGCCGCTGGAGCTGGAGTTCTTCGCGCTGCGCGGTATCGCCCTGCTGACCGACACCATCGAAAAGGTTCAGGAGCGGCTCAACCCCGACCTCAAGGTGCTCGGCATCCTGGGCACCATGTACGACGCGCGCACCCTGCACAGCCGCGAAGTGCTGGAGCGAGTGGTCTCAGCCTTCGGCGATGTGGTGTTCCACAACGTCATTCGGCGCACGATCAAGTTCCCCGAGACCACAGTGGCCGGCGAGCCGATCACCACCTACGCGTCGTCCTCTCCGGGCGCCAAGTCGTACCGCATGCTGGCCCGAGAGGTGTTGTACCGATGCCCAGGCGCGTAAACCTGCCGGGGACCGATGCATTGTTCCGGCGCACCGACACCGCCGATCCCGAGGTGGTGGCCGGAAGCGGACGAGTTCGGCACGAGGAGAAGATCACCGTCTATGTCACCAGCGACGAACTGATCGCCTTGGAGCAGGCTCGTCTGCTGTTGCGCGCCGAGCACGGAGTGGCCGTGGATCGCGGTCGGATCGTGCGCACCGCGATCGGTTTGGCGGTGGCCGACCTGGCCGCCCGTGGCGCAGAGTCCGACCTGGTCCGTCGGCTCGAAGCGTCGTGAATGCCACCTCGGCCGGCCCGATCGAGCGCAGTGCCTTCACCGTTTCGCTGACCAACTTCTCCGGTCCGTTCGACCTGTTGCTGCAGCTGATCAGCAAGCACAAGCTGGACGTCACCGAAGTGGCCCTCTCCCAGGTCACCGACGACTTCATCGCACATATCAAGGCCGCCCAGGCCAGCCAAGGCTCCACGTGGTGGGACCTGGATCAGTCCAGTTCCTTCATCGTGATCGCCGCGACCCTGCTCGATCTGAAGGCCGCGCGGCTGTTGCCGTCCGGTGAGGTCGACGATGCCGAGGACCTGGCGCTGTTGGAGGCGCGCGACCTGTTGTTCGCCCGGCTGCTGCAGTACCGGGCGTTCAAGATCGTCTCGGGCTGGATCTCGGAGACCCTCAATCAACAGGCGCGGCGCTACCCCCGTCCCGGTGGGCTGGAGGAGCGGTTCGCGAAGCTCCTGCCCGCGCCCACCCTGGACGGCTTCGCCGACGTGATCGCGGCCTTCGCCGCCCGCGCGATGACGCCGACCGAGCCGACGGTGGTGCCGCTGGCGCACCTGCACATGCCACTGGTGAGCGTGCGTGAACAGGCCGACCTTTTGGTGTCGCGATTGCGTGAGCATTCCTCGCTGAGCTTCCGCAGCCTGACCGCAGACGCCTCCGACAAGCTCGTGGTGGTGGCCCGCTTCCTGGCGCTGCTGGAGTTGTTCCGGGAGCGCGCGGTGACCTTCGAACAGCTGAATCCACTGGGGGAGTTGACGGTGCGCTGGCTGGGAAACGAGATCGACCCCGACGCGATCGGGGCCGAGTTCGATGCCGCCGACATCCCTGCCGCCCCCGCCGAAACGAATGAGGACGATGATGCCTGACACCTTTGCGCCCGCGCTGGAGGCCCTGCTGATGCTGGCCACCGAACCGGTGAGCGCTGCCGACCTGGCCGAGGCGGTCGGCGAGCCGGAAGCGGCGGTCGACGCCGCACTGGCCGAGTTGGCGGCCTTCTACGACAGCACCGGACGCGGCTTCGAACTGCGCCACGTCGGCGGCGGCTGGCGCTACTACACCCGCGAGGAGCACGCCGAACTGATCTCCACCTGGCTGTTGGAGGGCCAGCGGGGGAGCCTCAGCCAGGCGGCATTGGAGACCTTGGCGGTGGTCGCCTACCTGCAGCCGATCAGCCGCGGGCGGGTATCGGCCGTGCGCGGGGTGAACGTGGACGGCGTGATGCGCACCCTGGCCACCCGCGACCTGATCGAGGAAGTCGGACGCGATCCGGAGACCGGAGCGCGCCTGTTCGCCACCACCGGCTACTTCCTGGAACGGATGGGGCTGAGCAGCTTGGACGAACTGCCGCCGCTGGCCCCGCATTTGCCGGAGGCCTCCGCGCTGGAAGCCGAGTTGGCCGACCTGGCTGCGGCTGCGGTGCCCGAATCCCAGGCGGTGCCGCTGGTGGAGGCCGACGATGAGTGAGGCTGAGGGCGTCCGGCTGCAGAAAGTGCTTGCCGCGGCCGGAATCGCGTCGCGCCGAGCAGCGGAAGAACTGATCGACGCCGGCCGGGTCGAGGTGAACGGCCAGGTGGTCGCAGAGCAGGGCATGCGGGTCGATCCCGCCCGAGACGAGATCCGAGTGGACGGCGCCCGGGTGCCACCGCAGCGCAGCCATCGCTACCTGGTGTTGAACAAGCCGCGCGGCGTGCTGTCGGCGATGGAGGACCCGCACGGACGCCCGACCCTGGCGGCCTACGTCCCCGAGGGGGAGCGGCTGTTCCACGTCGGACGCCTCGACGCCGACACCGAAGGCTTGCTGCTGCTGACCAACGACGGCGACCTGGCCCAACGGCTGACGCATCCGTCTTATGAGGTCAGCAAGCTGTATCTGGCCGAGGTCGCCGGAAACCTTACCGATGCCACCGCGTCCAAGCTGCGCAAAGGGATCACCCTCGACGACGGGCCGATCAAGCCTGATCAACTCAGCATCGTCCAACGCACCGACCAGCGCAGCCTGGTGCGGGTTCGCCTGCACTCGGGCCGTAACCGGATCGTGCGGCGGATGTTCGACGCCGTCTCTCACCCGGTGCGGCGGCTGTCCCGGCTGGCCATCGGGCCGGTGAAGCTGGGCGACCTCAAGCCCGGTCAGACCCGCGAGCTGAGCCGCGAAGAACTGGGCGAGTTGTTCGATCTGCTGGGGCTGTAAGCACGCCTGGTCACTGGACTGGGCAAGCTTGGGTAACCTTGCCGTCGTGCTGAATCGTCGTGCTCTTGCTCTGGCTCTGATCCCCGTGTTCGCCCTCGCCGGCTGTGGTGCTCCCGCAGCGACGTCGACACCGACTCCGAACCCTGGCGCCTCCTCGGTTGTGCCCAGTCCGTCTCCCTCGCCGAGCGCGAGTGTGCCGGTGCGCACGAACCTGGACGGAATCAAGGTGAGCGGTGCGTGGGGCAAGCTGCCGAAGGTGACCATCCCCGCGCCGTTCGCGATCGACAAGACTCAGGCCAAGGTGCTGATCGCCGGCAAGGGGGCCGAGGTCACCGCAGACGGACTGTTCAGCTTCCGCTACTACTTGGCGGCCGGCCCCACCGGTAAGAAGCTGGAGGAGAGCTTCTCCAGCAAGTCCGACTTCACCACGACGCTGTCCGGCCTGATCAAGGGCTTCCAGACCACGCTGGTGGGCAAGAAGGTCGGCAGCCGGGTGCTGCTGGCGGTGACCGGGCCGGACGGCTACGACTCCCAGGGTGGTTCCCAGGACGGCTCGATCAAGGTGGGCGACACCTTGATCTTCGTGGTCGACATCGTCGGCGCGGCGGTGGCACAGCCCAGCGGCAAGACCGTCACCCCGCCCGCAGGCCTGCCGACGGTGACCGGCGGTGCGGCCGACAAGCCGACAGTGACAATGCCCGGCACGGCTGCGCCGGCCGCGATGTCTGCGGTGTCCCTGATCGAAGGTACGGGTGCGAAGGTCGCCAAGGATGACACCATCTACGTGCGCTACGTCGGCTACTCGTGGAAGACCGGAAAGCTGGTCGACGACCAGTGGACGCCGAATGATGGCCTGCTCAGCTCGACGATCTCCGGCTGGCAGACCGGGCTGCTCGGGAAGCGCGTCGGGTCGCGAGTGCTGCTGGTGCTGCCACCCAAGGACGGCTACCCACAGGGCAGCAACAACCCGCCGCTGGAGGCCGGGGACACCATCGTCTACGTGATCGACATCCTCTACACCTACAAGAAGACGGCCTAAGCCACCACCCACGGCCCGCGCGGCAGCCGCGTCGGGTCGAAGCGGGGGAGCAGGTCGGTGGGGGTGACCGGTTCGTCAGGTGCGGCCAGGTCCAATGAGGCCGCCACGCGGGTCAACACCTGAGCGGCGGTTACGCCGCGACCGCGGAGATCGGCCAACGTGACCGCACCGTCGCGTTTGGCGAGCCGCTGGCCGGCCGCATTCACCGCCAACGGGACGTGCGCATAGACCGGTGCGGTGCCGCCGAGCGCGGCGGCCAGCCAGGCTTGGCGAGGCGCGGACTCCAGCAGGTCGTCGCCGCGCACCACCTGATCGACGCCGCTGAACAGGTCATCGACCACCACAGCCAGGTTGTAGGCCGGCGTGCCGTCGTTGCGCAACAGGACGAAGTCGTCGACGACTCCGGTCACCTCGCCGTGCAACACATCGATAATCGTGCTCGATGCCCCCTCCGCACGGACACGCAAAGCGGCCGGACGGCTGGCGGCAAGCTCCGCGCGGCGGGCCGCCGTCAACCGCAGACAGGTCCCCGGATATGGCCGCAATGCCGAGTGCGGCGCCGAGGAGGCTTCGGCGATCTCCCGCCGCGTGCAGTAGCAGGGATAGGTGTCCAGGCTTGTCACGGCGTCGCGGTAGGCGTCCAAGCGCTGTGACTGCCAGACCACCGCACCGTCGAAATCCAATCCGAGCGCGGCCAGATCGGCCTGCTGCTGCGCCGCCACGCCGACGGCTGCGGCTACGCGAGCAGTATCGAGGTCCTCGATTCGCAGATGATGTGCCCGTCCGGTAGAACGTGCGAAAAGCCACGACAACAGCGCCGTCCGCAAGTTGCCTAGATGCAACGCCGAGGTCGGACTCGGTGCGAATCGTCCCGCTCCGCTGATTGAGGTCACCGCGGCTCCCTTCTATCGACGGTTCAGCCTAATGATGCTCGCCGCGTCTGTTCCGATGCGGGGCCCAGGCCCGCTAGCATTCGGGCGAACGGTGATCTCGTGACGGGGTGGAATATGAAGAAATGGGTGGCCATTGCGGCCTCGATAGCGCTGGCTTTCGCCTTCCCGGCGAGCGCGGTCGCCGAAGACACACCGCCGCCGAGCGTGGCCGTCGGTGACTTCGCGCAGTACGTCGTGCCCAAGGGTAAGAAGACCACGGTCAAGCCCCAGATCACCACGCAGGGTGCTGTCATCGTCATGTCAGTGAAGATGACGGTCAAGCATGGCAAGAAGACGGTCGCCAGGAACGCGAATAGCGTCAAGTTGCGTGCCGGCAGCTACCAAGTGACCACGACGGTCCAGTGGACGTCGAGCAGCGTGCCGGGGATCAACACCACCGTTGCGACCAAGCCATTGCGAATCTCGACCTTCAGCTCCTCGAAGGCCGCGAAAGGGATTGTCGCCGCTTTCAACGCTGTTCGGCTGAAGAACGCCGCCATCACCGATTTCATGACCAGGTATGGCCTTGGCCCCTCGGCGATGACCCTGCACCGCTCCACCACGCTGGACAAGGTCGCCACTTCGTGGGCCAAGAAGTCCGCGAAGAAGCGCAAGTACATCGATCCGGACTGGTCGAAGGTGCCGGCGGCGTACGAATGGGCGTGGTATCTGCCGATCAGGACCGGGAATCCGTATGTGCCGACGATGAGCCAGGAAGCGACCGAGTGGTTCGCTGATGGCGACGATCCGATGATGAGCTGCGGAGCACATGCCAGCGGTGACGACGTTGTCGCTGACTGCAGCGACAACGTGGAGGCTCTGTGGTCGAGGCTGGGCGTGGGCTTCGCCTGGGACAGCAAGGGTTGTCTCTGGGTCGTCCTGATCATCGCGACGCACAAGTAAGGCTCGGGCCCCCGCATCCCTGCGCTCACTGGGCGCGCTGCGGGAGTCGCTGCGGCAGCGCTGATAATCTCGTGCCCGGCACTGGGAGAACGGAAAAATGACGCAGCAGAAGTCCGAGCGGATCATGAATCTTGCGATCTGCCTGCTCATGTCGCGCCGCTATCTGGAGAAGGCCCGGATCCGGGAGATCGTCGAGGGCTACCACGACCTGTCCGACGCCGCCTTCGAGCGCACCTTCGAGCGCGACAAGGACGAGCTGCGCAGCCTGGGCGTCCCGGTGGAGACCGGGAGCAACGACGTGTTCTTCCCCGACGAAGTCGGCTACCGGATTCGCCGGGAAGATTTCGAGCTGCCGGCGATCGAGTTCACCGCGGCCGAGACCGCCGCGCTCGGCCTGGCGGCCACGGTGTGGGAGTCGGCCACGCAAGCCGGGCAGACCACGTCCGCGCTGGCCAAGCTGCGGGCTGCCGGGGTTGATCCCGACCCGTCCCGGTTGGCCGCGCTGGCCCCGGCGATCGGTGCCCGGGAACCGGCCTTCGACACCGTCTGGGCGGCCTACGCCGAACGTGCCCCGATCAGCTTCAGCTACCGCGGCGAGACCCGACAGGTCGAGCCGTGGGCGATGACCTCGCGGCGAGGGGCCTGGTACCTGTTGGGCTACGACCGCGGACGCCAGGAAGCCCGAATGTTCAAGCTGGCCCGGATCGACGGTGCCGCCAGCCGGATCGGCAAACCAGGCAGCTACCAGGTCAGTGACACCATGGACGTCGACGCCGCCTGGACGCGGCTGGAACCGGCCGCCCCCGACGAGGTCGGTATCGTCGCGCTGCGGACCGGCCGAGCCCACGACCTGCGTCGACGCGCGGTGCCGGATGAGACCCCGGTGCCGTCCGGCTTCGAGGCATTCGCGCTCAGCTACTCCCGCGCCGGTGACTTCGTCGCCGAGGTGTGCGCCCACGGGCCGGACGTGATCGTGCTGGCCCCGGCCGCTCTGCGGCAGGCCGTGATCGAGCACCTCACCGCTGTCGCCGAGGGGGTGCACCGATGACATCGGCAGAGCAGGTGTCGCGGCTGTTGGCCCTGGTGCCCTACCTGCAGCGGCACACCGACGCTGACGTGGACACCACGGCGGCCACCTTCGGGGTGACCGGCAAGCAGCTGCTGGCCGACCTGAAGGTGCTGTGGTACTGCGGGCTGCCCGGCGGGCTCCCCGGCGACCTGATCGAGATCGACTTCGACGCCATCGATGCCGGTCGCATTCGACTGTCGAACGCCGACTACCTGGCCCGGCCGATGCGGTTCAGCCCGGACGAGGCCCTCAGCCTGGTGGTGGCGCTGCGTGCGGTGGGGGAGTTGGTCGGTGACGACCAGGGCGACGCGGTGGCGTCGGCCCTGGCGAAACTCGAGGCTGCTGCAGGGGTGTCTGCGCTGCCCAAGGTGGCGGTCGCCGGCGGTGAGGCGGAGGTTCGCGACGTGCTCACTGCGGCTATCGATGCCGCCGAGACCGTGGAGTTCGACTACACCGATGCCGGGCTGCAGCCGTCCCATCCAGAAGTGAGCCCGGTGCGGCTGCTGGTTCGCGACGGCATCGGCTACCTCCAAGCCTGGAACGCCGAGCGCGGCGACTGGCGTACCTACCGGTTGGATCGGATCGTGGCCATCCAACGCACCGGACGTCGGGCCGCTGTGGTGGCTGAACCCCCGGTCTTCGATCCGGGCTGGTTCGAGCGCAGTGCTTCTGCCCGGGAGATCACCCTGGTCCTCGAGCCGGGATCGCGATGGCTGGCCGAATACATCCCGGTGCAGGCGGTCACCGAGCTTGCCGACGGGGTCGAGCTCGACCTGCTCGTCGCCGACCCGGCCTGGTTGCGGGCGTTGATCCTTCGGCTGGGCCCGGCGCTACGTGAGCTCCGTCCTGCCGAGGCGGCCGATTCAGCCCGGGCTGCGGCCGCCGAGGCACTGGCTGCCTATCGCGCAGGGTAGGGTTTCGCCATGATCTGGGTACTGGTGTTCGGGCTGATCGCCCTGGCTGGACTGATCATGCTGGTGAGCTACGCGGTGTGGCTGGCGCACAAGGCGTCCGACCTGTTCAGTGAGTTGGAGATGCTGGGCCGGCGTGCCGAGGAACTCGCCGACCTGCTGAGTCAGATCGAACCGACGCCTCAACTTGAGGGCGACTAGGCTTGGCCGGCGTTCGCAGGCGTCGAAGGAGGCGGTAATGCCCAACGGGTGGGAATGGGCGATCCTGGTGCTGATCGCTGTGCTGCTGATCGGTGGCGCCCGGTTGTCCGGGATCAGTCGGGACGCCGTCGAAAGCAGCTCCGAACTTGAGGAAGCGCCGACCGAAAGCGCCGAGCCGAAGAGTCCGAGTTCACCGGCCTCTGCCGTCCTGGCCGCACCGGAATCCACGAGCACACCGGGTTCATCCGCCCCGGTCGGCGACGAGCCGGCCCCGCCGACCGAGACCGACTGAGAGCCGATGGCCACATTGAGTTCGCGGCTGGCCTGGCTGCGGCCGCCGAAGCCGACCGTCGATGGGGTGATGACTCTCTCCGACCACCTGCGAGAGTTGCGCTACCGGGTGATCGTGTCCGCGCTCGCGATCGCGCTGGGTGCGATCGCCTCGGGAATCTGGTACCAGCAGTTGTACCTGGTGATGATGCGGCCCTACGTGCTGGCCACCGAGATGCTCAAGCAGAGCAACCCTGATCTGAACGCCACCACGGTGATCTCCGGGGTGACCGCACCGTTCATGTTGGTGATGCAGATCGCCGTCGTGGCCGGACTCGTGCTGTCCAGCCCGATCTGGCTCTACCAGCTGTGGGCCTACATCGCTCCGGCGTTGCTGGCCAAGGAGAAGAAGTATGCGCTCGGCTTTCTGGCCGCGGCGATTCCGTTGTTCCTGTTCGGCGTTGTGGTGGGCTATTACATCCTGCCCCAAGGCATCTCGGTACTGCTGGCGTTCACGCCCAGCTCGGTGACCAACTTGTTGGACATCAACGACTTCCTCAAACTCACCCTGCAACTCATGGTGGTTTTCGGACTGGGCTTCCTGATGCCGGTGGTGATCGTCGGAGCGAACCTGATGGGGGTGGTGACCGCCAAGCAGTTGGCGAGAGCGCGCACCTATGTGATCTTCGGCATCTTCGTGTTCGGCGCGGTCGCCACCCCGAGCAGTGACCCCTTCTCCATGTTGGCCCTCGCCATTCCGATGACCGTGCTCTACCTTGTCGCAGAAGTCATCTGTCACATCAACGACCGGCGCAAGGCCGGCAGGACGGCCGAGGTGGAGACGTGAGCCAGCACCGACACGGCTCGACCATGACCTTGGTGGTCAACCCGTCGGCCGGACGCGGACGGACAGCGAAGCTGCTGCCCAAGGTGACCGCTGCGTTGGTGGCGGGGCTGCCGTCCGACACGGTGAAGGTGATCCAGACCAGCAGCGCAGCGGAGTCCAAGGCTCGCTGTGCCGAGGTCGTGCGGGCCGCGCAGGCGACCGCCTCGGACACCCGTCGCGACTCGCTGGTGGTGATGGGCGGCGACGGGATGATGCACATCGGCCTCAACGCCGCGGCGCAGACCGAGGTGCCCCTAGGCCTGATTCCCGGCGGACGCGGCAACGACTTCTGCCGTGGCGTGGGCGTCCCGACCGATGCGTTGGCGGCGGTGCAGGCGATCGTCGACGGCGTGGTCCGGCGCATCGATCTGGCCTCGGTCACCGGAAAGCTGGTCGACGGCACCGATCACCGGTGGGTGGGCTGCATCGTGTCCACCGGCTTCGACGGCCGGGTCGGCTACCGCGCAGACCACATGAAGCGAAGCTACGGCGGGTTGGAGTACGTCATCGCCACGCTCGCCGAACTGCGCACCTTCGAGCCGCTGAACTACCGCATTCTGATCGACGGCGTGCCGCGAGAGCAGACCGCGATGTTCATCGCCGTCGGCAACTCGGCCTACTACGGCGGCGGGATGCAGGCGTGCCCGACCGCGGAACTCAACGACGGCCTGCTCGACCTGACCGTGATCAACCCGGTCAGCCGCGCCACCTTGGTGCGACTGCTGCCCACGATGTTCACCGGTGGCTTCGTGAACGACCCCGCGGTGGAGTTGCTGCGGGCCACCGAGGTCGTCCTCGACGGCGACGGACTGTACGCGATGGCCGACGGCGAGGAGTTGGGCCCGGTGCCGGTCACCGTCCGGGCGGTCCGGGAAGCGCTGAGCGTCTACGTCCCGGCGCCACGATGAGTTACTTGGCCGAGTTCGCCGCCGGCTATCCCTTCGCCCTCGACGACTACCAAGTGCTCGCTTGTGAGCACCTCGATGCCGGCAGCGGCGTCCTGGTGGCCGCGCCGACCGGTGCCGGCAAGACCGTGGTGGGGGAGTACGCGGTACACGTGGCCCTCAAAACCGGCCGAAAGTGCTTCTACACCACCCCGATCAAGGCGCTGAGCAACCAGAAATACCACGATCTGTGCCTGCGCTACGGGGAGTCGTCGGTTGGCCTGCTGACCGGCGACACCAGCATCAACTCCGAGGCGCCGATTGTGGTGATGACCACTGAAGTGCTGCGCAACATGATCTATGCCGCCTCCTCGACGCTGGGCGGGCTGGGCTACGTGGTGATGGATGAGGTTCACTACCTCGCCGATCGCTCCCGCGGGGCGGTCTGGGAGGAAGTGATCATCTCCTTGGCCGAGTCGGTGCAACTGGTGGCGCTGTCGGCCACCGTGAGCAATGCCGAGGAGTTCGGTGACTGGCTGGACGAGGTGCGTGGCGGCGTCGAGGTGGTGGTCACCGAGCGACGCCCGGTGCCGCTCTACCAACACGTCCTGGTGGGACGACGGTTGCTGGAGTTGTTCGTCGGCAACGATGTGAACCCCGAACTGCTGGCGATCGCCAAGGAAGAGACCCGCAACCAGCGCGACGACAGCCGCCGTCCGCGTGGACGCTCGGGCAACGGGCGACGAACGGTCGGCTACGGCTCAGGACGTTACGGCGGCGCGGCCGCCCGCACCCGACTGGAGACCTCCCGCCACTTGGTGCCGCGCCGTGACGGGGCGATCGAGCGACTGGGGGCAGCGGGCTTGCTGCCGGCGATCTACTTCATCTTCTCCCGGCAGGGTTGCGACACCGCGGTGGGGCAGTTGATGAACTCCGGGCTGCGGCTGACCAACGCCGACGAGCGCACCCAACTGCAGGCGATCGCGCGCCGGCACACGGCCGGACTGAGCGTGTATGACCTGGCCGCCTTGGACTACGACAGTTTTCTGGCCGCCTTCACCGCCGGTATTGCCGCTCACCACGCCGGGCTGCTGCCGGCGTTCAAGGAGGCGGTGGAGGAGGGCTTCGTTCGTGGCCTGGTGAAGGTGGTGTTCGCCACCGAGACCCTCGCCCTGGGCATCAACATGCCGGCGCGCAGCGTGGTGCTGGAGAAGTTGGTCAAGTTCAACGGCGAAGCCCACGCCGACATCACTGCCGGGGAGTTCACCCAGCTGACCGGCCGGGCCGGGCGCCGCGGCATCGACACCGAAGGTCACGCGGTGATCTGTTGGCAGCCCGGGCTCGATCCTCGGGCATTGGCGGGGTTGGCCTCCCGGCGCACCTATCCGCTGCGTTCCAGCTTCCAGCCCACCTACAACATGGCGGTCAACCTGGTGGCCACCGTCGGTCGCGAGCGCGCCCGGACGCTGCTGGAGCAGTCCTTCGCCCAATTCCAGTCCGACCGGTCGGTGGTCGGCCTGGCCCGCTCGATCACCGCCAACAAGGCCCGGATCGCGGCCGATTGGAGTGAGGTCGCCTGTGACCGCGGCGACGCCGAAGGCTACTTCCGGCTGCGCGGACGCATCTCCGCGCTGGAGGCTGAGGCTGCCCGGCTGCGGCGCTCGGACCGGCGCGCCGAAGCCCTCCAGGTGATGGCGACGCTGAAGGTGGGCGACATCATCGACATCCCGGCCAAGCGTCACCGCGGCTGGGCGGTTGTGGTCGAGACCGGCCGCAGCATGGACGGCCCGACCGTGCTCACCGCCGATCGGCAGGTGAAGCGGCTGAGCGTGGTCGACTTCCCCGAGCCGCCGACCGTGGCCGGACGAGTGAAGGTGCCCAAGCATTTCGATCTGCGTTCGCCGGCCTCCCGACGCAACCTGGCCGCCGCTTTGCGGCAGCGGGTGGAGTCCGACCAGTTCGCTCCGCCGATCAACGCCACCGGCGCGGACGCCGAGGCGATGGCCCGGGTGGGTGAGCTTCGCGCCGAGCTGAAGGCCCATCCGGTGCATTCCTGCCCCGACCGTGAGACCCACGCCCGCTACGCCGAGGCTGCGCTGCGGGCCGAGCGGGACAACGAGAGTCTGCAGGCTCAGGCGGACCGGCGTACCAACACCATCGCGGTGCGCTTCGACCGGATCTGTTTAGTGTTGGAGTCGCTGGGCTATTTGAACGACGGCGGCACCGCGGTCACTGACTCGGGACGGATGCTGGCGCGGCTGTACTCCGAGCTGGATCTGGTGACCGCCGAGGCGATCCGCGAGGGCGTCTTCGACGGTCTCAGCGCAGCGCAGCTGGCCGCGGTGATCTCCTGTCTGGTGTTCGAAGCCCGCGGCGACCGCCGTGAGCCGGCCCGGATGCCGGATCGCGCCAGCGAGGCCGCCGGAATCCAGCTGCGCAAGGTGTGGCGCTCGGTGTGCATGACCGAGCGTGATCATCGCCTGCCCAGCGCAGCTGAGCCTGAGATCGGGTTCGCCGAGGCCATTCACGCCTGGGTCGGGGGAGCAGAGCTCGCCGACGTCCTGGCCATTTCGGGGTTGACCGCCGGAGACTTCGTCCGGTGGGCTCGGCAGGTGGCCGATGCTACCGGCCAGCTGGCCGATGCCGCCGGCGGTGGTCCGCTCCGACAGGTGGCCAGGGAAGCGATCTTCCGCACCCGCCGCGGTGTCGTCGATGCCGCGCCGTTGGAGGATTAGCCCCCAGCGAGGTGTCCGAGGGGTTCGCGGCGGAACGGTCTGGGCGCTGAGGTCGCTAGCCTTGAACCATGTCACTCGCCATCAGGGTCATTCCGTGTCTGGACGTCCATGACGGCCGGGTGGTCAAAGGGGTCAACTTCCTGAACCTGCGCGATGCCGGTGACCCGGTCGAGTTGGCAGCGGCCTACGGACGTGCGGGCGCCGACGAACTGGTTTTCCTCGACATCTCGGCCTCCTCCGAGGGTCGGGCGACCACCTTCGACATGGTGCGTCGCACGGCAGAGACGGTGTTCATTCCGCTCGCGGTGGGCGGGGGAGTGCGCAGTGTCGAAGACGTCGACACGCTGCTGCGTACCGGCGCGGACAAGGTGGGCATCAACACCGGCGCGATCACCCGCCCGGCCGTGATCGACGAGATCGCCCACCGGTTCGGCAATCAGGTGCTGGTGCTGTCGTTGGACGCGCGCCGGGAAGCCGGGCAGCCGTCCGGCTTCGGGGTCACCACGCACGGCGGACGCCAAGCGGCCGGGCTGGACGCGATCGCCTGGGTCAAGGAGGCCACCGAGCGTGGCGCGGGGGAGATCCTGCTCAACTCGATGGACGCCGACGGCACCACCGACGGGTTCGATGTGGAGATGATCGCCGCGGTGAAGGCTGTGGTCGACGTCCCGGTGATCGCCTCGGGTGGCGCTGGCACTGTCGACCATTTCGTCGCTGCGGCCCAGGCCGGTGCGGACGCGGTGCTGGCCGCCAGCGTCTTCCACTACGGGACGCTGTCCATCGCTGAGGTGAAGGCGGGTCTGGCGCAGGCCGGTTTCCCCGTACGCTGAAGCCATGGATTGCCTGTTCTGCGCCATCATCGCCGGTGAGATTCCGTCCCGGCAGGTCTACGCCGACGACGCTGCGGTGGCCTTTCTCGACATCAGTCCCTGGCATGCCGGGCACACCTTGGTGGTGCCGCGCCGCCATGTCGCCGACGCCTTGAGTCAGCCGGAGGCTCTCAGCGAGATCGCTCCGGCGATCAACGCCACCGCTCGGCTGCTCACCGAGCGGCTGGAGGCAGCGGGGATGAACATCCTGATCAACTCCGGCGCAGTGTCAGGCCAGGAAGTGTTCCACCTGCATGCGCACCTGATCCCGCGCTATGCCGATCATCCGGGCATGGCTGCACTGATGGAGCGCGACTCCGACATCGACCTGGACGCGGTGCATCAGCGCATCATCGCTCAGGCCTGAGCGCTCACTTCTTCGACAGCGGGTTGACCGAACCGGTCGTCGACAGTGAGAACAGGGTCTCCTTGAGTCCGAACTTGGACTTGAAGCTGCCGCCCGACACCGTCACCGAACCGGACGCACCGGTGATCACGACCTTGGACACCCGGCCCTTCCCGTCGTAGGGGCCGACATCGGCGCGCTCGGTCACCTGAATCGAGGTGAACGTGCCGATCGTCGGGTAGGCCTTCTGGATCGCTGCCGCGCTGAGGGTGACCGACCAGGCGCGAACCGGATCGTATGGATCCTGCTTCGCGGCCAGATAGGGCACTCCGGCATAGCCGGCGGCCCAACCGCCATTCGAGCTGGAGAACTGAGTCAACGCCAGGTTGCCCTGGTAAAGCACCACCTTGTTGGCGGTCGCCGCGATCGCTGCATCGGTGGTGGGGTAGCGGGAGGAGACGTCCTTGTAGACCTGGCAAGCCGAGGTGTCGCAGATGTCGTACACGTAGCCCTTCGGCTTGGCCGAGCGTTCCTTGGCCGCGTAGGTACGCGCCGCGACCGATTGCGCCTTGAGAGCTTCGCTGGCCCAGCTTGCCGGCATCTCGGCCGGCACCACCGAGCGCAGGTAGGTCTCCATGCTCAGGTAGTTGACGGTGATCGCCTTGCCGCTCTTGAACCGCAGCGCCAGCTTGCCCGGGTAGCTGCGGGTGGAGCCGTCAGGCATGGCCAGCTTCACCGTGCCAGTGTTGGGGTTCGACACGTACCAGGTGCGCGTTGGCGAGAGCTTGTTGGAGTACTTCACGTACTTGCCTGAGGTGTTGCGGTAATACAAGACCCGCTTGGAGCCCTTTCGGGACACCCGCCACTTGGTGTATTTGCTGGACGTCGGCAAGGTGACCTTCTTGCCCGCCGAGTCGGTGACGATCTGGCCGGACACCGGACGGAAGTGCAGCGCCGAGTCGCTGTCCGCGGTGATCCATACCCGCATGGTGTTGCCGTCGGGAAGGTCGCCGAGAGTGGTATCGGTGTAGTAGAAGGCCACGATCTGGTCATAGGTCAGGCCGGCCTTGGCCGCGCCGTACGCGCCGTACTGAGACATTCCTTTGCCGTGGCCCCAGCCGGCGCCATTGATGACGACCTGTTGATCGGGCGGCGTGACGACGTCGTCTGCGGCGGCGGGAATGGCGGCACCGAGGACCAGCGCACCGACGCTGGTGAGGGAGGCGACGATCCGGAGGCCGAGCCGCTGTCTGCTTTCTGAGGGCATGATTGGGGGGTCCTTAGGTGTGCTTTCAGCTTGTACTCATCATGGCTCGCGGCGTGTCGACTTGCCAGCCGAGAGGCAAAACCTCCAGGTTCGGCGGCTGAAGTCGTACCTTCTGGTCGAGGCTTCGCGGTGGCGACCAGGATGTGGGACTGCCGGTGTCGATGTTTGACAAGGCCGCTGGTTGCCGCGACTCTTGTCCCGTGCGGAAGTTCATTCTCGTAGTTAGCAAGCGTGTCGGCTGAGACCATCTCTACCCGACACGCTCCCTCGTCTGCTCATGCAGCGGGGGTTTTTTTCTGTCCGTACCCCGTCCAAACGTCAAAGTGAGGTAACAAATGCCTGGGGAGTCACCGCAGTCGATGACTGGAGCACAGTCGCTGGTCAAGTCCCTGGAGCGAGTCGGCGTCGAGGTGATCTTCGGCATCCCCGGCGGGTCGATCCTCCCGGCCTATGACCCGCTGTACGACTCCACGATCCGCCACATCCTCGTTCGTCACGAACAGGGCGCCGGGCACGCCGCCGAAGGCTACGCCCAGGCGACCGGACGGGTCGGCGTCTGCATCGCCACCTCCGGTCCGGGCGCGACCAACTTGGTCACCGCGATCGCCGATGCCTACATGGACTCGATCCCGATGGTGGCGATCACCGGGCAGGTGGCCAGCCGCGCCATCGGCACCGACGCCTTTCAAGAGGCCGACATTCGGGGCATCACCTTCCCGATCACCAAGCACAGCTTCCTGATCACCGATCCACTGGAGATCCCGCACGCCATCGCGGCGGCCTTCCATCTGGCCAAGACCGGACGCCCTGGCCCGGTGCTGGTCGACATCGCCAAGGACGCGCTGGCCTCGATGACGGAGTTCGTCTGGCCCGAGGAGCTCGACCTGCCGGGCTACCGTCCGGTCACCAAGCCGCACGGCAAGCAGATCCGCGAAGCCACCCGCCTGATCGGCGAGGCCGAGCGTCCGGTGATCTACCTCGGCGGCGGCGTCAACCGGGCCCGCGCCTGGGCGCAGCTGGCCGAACTGGTCGAGATCACCAAGATCCCGGTGATCACCACCTTGATGGCGCGTGGCGCTTTCCCCGACAGCCACCCGCTGAACTACGGCATGCCCGGCATGCACGGCACGGTTGCTGCGGTGGGTGCGTTGCAGCGTTCCGACCTGCTGATCACCCTGGGTGCCCGCTTCGACGACCGCGTCACCGGCAAGCTGGAGACCTTCGCGCCCGACGCCAAGGTCATCCACGCCGACATCGATCCGGCCGAGATCAGCAAGAACCGCCTGGCCGACGTCCCGATCGTGGGGGATCTGGCCGAGGTGCTCACTGAGCTGAACGCCGCTCTGCGCGACGAGCCGAGCCATGATTACACCGCGTGGGTGTCCTACCTCGACGGGCTGCGCTCCCGTTACCAGCCCACCGAGTACCCGCCGGTCGAGGACGGCCTGCTGAGCCCGGAGTACGTGATCAAGCGGATCGGCGAGATCGCCGGCCCCGAAGCCACCTACGTGGCCGGCGTCGGCCAGCACCAGATGTGGGCAGCGCACCTGTTGCCGCACGAGCGTCCGATCAGCTTCTTCAACTCTGGCGGTGCCGGCACGATGGGCTACTGCGTGCCCACAGCTATGGGGGCCAAGGTCGGACGTCCCGATGAAGTGGTGTGGGGCATCGACGGCGATGGCTGTTTCCAGATGACCAACCAGGAGCTGGTGACCTGCTTCCTGGAGAACATCCCGGTGAAGATCGCCGTCCTGAACAACCGCAGCTTGGGCATGGTGCGGCAATGGCAGACGCTGTTCTACAACGAGCGCTACTCCAACACGAACCTGCAGTCGCACCTGGTGCCCGACTTCCCCAAGCTCGCCGAAGCGATGGGGGCGCTCGGGTTGCGCGCCGAAACCGTCGAAGAGGTGGACGCGGTCATCAACCAGGCCATGGAAGTCAACGACCGTCCGGTCGTGGTGGAGTTCGTGGTGCACAAGGACGCGATGGTGTGGCCGATGGTTGCGGCCGGTACCAGCAATGACGACATCAAGATCGCTCGGGACCTGGCTCCCGATTGGAGCGGGGAGGAAGACCTGTGAACACCCACACTTTGAGCGTGCTGGTCGAGAACAAGCCGGGCGTCCTCGCCCGAATCTCGGGCCTGTTCGCCCGCCGCGGCTACAACATCGAGTCGCTGGCGGTCGGTCCGACCGAGAACGAGGAGTTCTCCCGGATCACCGTCCAGGTGGCCGTCAGCAGCCAGCAGGTGCTGGAGCAGATCATCAAGCAGCTGAACAAGCTGATCGAGGTGCTCAAGATCGTCGAGCTCGAGGAGACCGCTTCGGTGCGTCGCGAGCTGATGCTGATCAAGGTCAAGGCCGATCCGGCCACTCGCAGCCAGATCATCGAGATCGTCCAGCTGTTCCGCGGGAAGACCGTGGACGTCCACAACGAGGCGATGACCATCGAGGCGACCGGCTCTCCGGATAAATTGGAGGCCCTGCTGGAGATGCTCAAGCCCTACGGCGTGCGCGAACTGGTGCAGTCGGGACTTGTCGCGCTTGGTCGCGGCGGGCGCTCGCTGTCGGATCGTGCCAAGATCGAGAAGACCCGCGCCTCTGCAGGCTCGGCCAACTGAAGCTGAAAAGGAACCTTAATGGCAGAAATGTTCTATGACTCCGACGCCGACCTGGCAGTGATCCAGGGTCGCAGCGTGGCCGTGATCGGCTACGGCAGCCAGGGTCACGCCCACGCGCTGAGCCTGCGCGACTCCGGGGTCGATGTCCGGGTTGGTCTGCGCGAGGGCTCGGCCAGCTGGGCCAAGGCCGAAGCTGAGGGCCTGCGAGTGGTCACCCCGGCTCAGGCTGTGGAGGAGGCCGATCTGATCATGATCCTGGCCCCCGACCAGGTGCAGCGTCATCTCTACAAGGAGGCCATCGAGCCGAACCTGGTGCCCGGTGATGCGCTGTTCTTCGCCCACGGCTTCAACATCCGGTTCGGCTACATCACCCCGCCCGAGGGCGTGGACGTGTGCATGGTCGCCCCGAAGGGCCCCGGCCACCTGGTGCGCCGGGAGTACACCGAGGGTCGTGGCGTCCCGGTGATCGTGGCGGTGGAGACCGACGCGACCGGCAACGCCTGGCCACTGGCGCTGAGCTACGCGAAGGCGATCGGTGGTCTGCGGGCCGGCGGCATCAAGACCACCTTCACCGAGGAGACCGAGACCGACCTGTTCGGTGAGCAGGCCGTCCTGTGTGGCGGCACGTCCGCCCTGGTCCAGGCCGGGTTCGAGGTGCTCACCGAGGCCGGCTACCAGCCCGAGGTCGCCTACTTCGAGTGCCTGCACGAGCTGAAGCTGATCGTCGACCTGATGTACGAAGGCGGCATCGCCAAGCAGCGTTGGAGCGTGTCGGACACTGCCGAGTTCGGCGATTACGTCTCCGGCCCGCGGGTGATCGACGCCGGCACCAAGCAGCGGATGAAGGAAGTCCTGACCGACATCCAGTCCGGTGCTTTCGCCAAGCGCTTCATCGACGATCAGGACGCCGGCGCACCGGAGTTCAAGGCACTGCGCGCCAAGGGCGAGCAGCACCCGATCGAGGAGACCGGCCGCAAGCTGCGCGGCCTGATGGCCTGGGTCAAGTCCCACGACACCGACTACGTCGAGGGTCACGCCGCTCGCTGAGCTACGCACGAAGGGCCGCCGGTTCTCCGGCGGCCCTTCGTGCGTCCCGCCCCCGTCCCCGCCCCCTCCGCCAGACGCCCCCGAATCGCGCAACCGCTACCGAAACTTCGGCAGCGGTTGCTCATTTCGGGGGCCTTTGGACGACGGGACGTGGGCAGAGGGGGAGCAGCCGCGCGGGCGGCGGTGTTGTCGGGGTGTTGGCAATCGGCTCTGGGGCCTTGATGTGCGTGCTGGAAGGCGATGCGCTTGCAGCATGGAGGTTCTGAGGGCGGCGCGTTTCGCCAACGAGGGGATCCGGGTGCAGGACCTGCTGCGGGCAGGGCCGGAGGTCGGATTGGTGCGGGTGCGCCATGGCGGGTATGCCCGGGCGCTGGCCGACGGCACCGAGGGGCGACATCGGCAGTTGGTCGCGGCCACCTACCCGTTGCTGGGGGAGCGCACCGTCCTGAGTCATGGCAGCGCGGCCCTCCTTCATGGCTTGCCCGTGTGGGGATCCCTCCTCGATGTGGTGAGCGCGACCAGATCAGAGGGGGGTCATGGGCGGCGAGGGCGCAATCTTCACGTTCGCCTCGCCGAACTCGACGTCGGTGAGATCGTCGACGTCGATGGTCACAGGTGCACCTCCCTGGAGCGGACGGCGCTCGACGTCGCGAGGATCGTCACCTACGAGCGGGCTGTAGCCGTGTTGGATGCAGCACTCCGAATGGGGGCGAGCCGCAGCATCCTGGACGACACGGCGGCCCGAGCTAGAGGACGGACAGGCGCAGCCAGCGCGGCGCGAGCGCTGCAGTTCGCCGATCCTCGTTCGGAGAGCGTGGGGGAGTCGGTCAGCCGTGTGCGGATCGCTCGCGCCGGGCTCCCGCGGCCGGATCTGCAGGTCAATCTGTACGACGATGACGGCGTCTGGCTGGCTCGCTCCGACTTTGCCTGGCGTGAGCAGCGGGTGATCGGAGAGTTCGACGGACGGGTCAAGTACCGCGGAAGTGTCGAGGAAGTGGCCGACACGGTGATGCGCGAGAAGTCACGCGAGCAAGCGATTCGCGACGCGGGCTGGTGGGTCGTCCGCTGGAGTTGGCACGACTTGGCCGACACGCCGGCCTTCCGCCGGCGCCTAGAGACCGCACTGCGCCGGCCCCTCGGCTGATCATCGCGAATCCGCCCCCGAAGTGCGCATCTGCCGCCGAAATATCGGTAGCTGCTGCTCGTTTTGGGGGCATCTGGGTGGGGGAAGGCTGGGGAGCCCTGGGTTCGTCTGGCAAGCTGGCGGCCATGACGAACACCACTGTGGTCGCCGCTGGTCTGAGCGACGCGGACGTCGCTGAACGGGTCGCGCGGGGCGAGGTCAACACGCTGCCACCACGTAGTGGACGCACCACCTGGGACATCATTCGAGCCAACGTGTTCACCCGGATCAACTTCTTGCTGATGGTGCTGTTCGTGATCGTGTTGAGCACCGGCAGCCTGGGCAATGCGCTGTTCGGCTTCCTGATCATCATCAACTCCGGCATCGGCGCGGTTCAGGAGCTTCGCGCCAAGCGCACCCTGGACAACCTCGCTGTGGTGGGGGAGGGCAAGCCGCTGGTCCGGCGCAACGGCGTGGCGTCCGAACTGCTCCGGGAGTCCATCGTCTTGGACGACATCATCGAGATCGGGCCTGGCGATCAGATCGTCGTCGACGGAGAAGTCATCGAGGCGTCGTATCTGGAAGTGGACGAGTCCCTGCTGACCGGTGAGTCGGACGCTCTGGTGAAGCAACTCGGCGATGAGGTCATGTCGGGCAGCTTCGTGGTGGCCGGTGTGGGTGCCTTCCGGGCGACGCGGGTCGGCCATGAGTCCTACGCGGCCCAGCTGACCGCCGAGGCCAGCAAGTTCTCGCTGGTGAAGTCAGAGTTGCAGACCGCGATCAACAAGATCCTGCGCCTGATCACCTGGCTGCTGATTCCCGTCGGCGTGGTCACCGTGTGGGTGCAATGGACGCAGAATCCTGGCGCTCCCTGGCAGGAGATCGTGCTGCGGATGTCGGGCGCCTTGGTGCCGATGGTGCCCGAAGGGCTGGTGCTGTTGACCTCGCTGGCCTTCGCGGTCGGGGTTATTCGGCTGGGGCAGTTGAACGTACTGGTGCAGGAACTGCCGGCGATCGAAGGCCTGGCACGCGTGGACGTGGTCTGCGCCGACAAGACCGGCACGCTCACCGAGAACGGCCTGCAGTTCACTCACGCGACCCCCGTGGACGGCGCTGATCAGGATCAGATCGACCAGGTGCTGACCCAGTTGGCCACCGCCGATCCCCGTCCGAACGCCTCAGTGAAAGCGATCGCGCACGCGCTGCAGCCGGCGGGAGAGGTGTGGCCCACGACCGCGATGGCGCCGTTCACGTCGGCGAAGAAGTGGTCGGGAATGAGCTTCGGCGACCAGGGCAACTGGGTGATCGGTGCCCCGGACGTGTTGGCGCCCACCGGAAGCGCGGTGGCTGAGGAGGCCGAGCAGATCGGAATCACCGGACGTCGGGTGCTGCTGCTGGGCCGCAGCGACCTGGCCGTGGATGATCCTGCTGCGCCCGGCGTGGTTACGCCGATGGCGCTGGTGGTGATGGAGCAGAAGGTTCGTCCCGAAGCCGCTGGAACCCTGGCCTACTTCGCCGAACAGAACGTCGCGGTGAAGGTGATCTCCGGCGATAACGCCAAGTCCGTGGGTGCGGTGACCGGCTCCTTGGGGGTCGACACCGGCGAAGTCGTGGACGCCCGCACGCTCCCGGACGACCCGACCGCCTTCGCCGACCGCGTCGAAACGGCCAGCGTGTTCGGCCGAGTGACCCCGCAACAGAAGCGCCAGATGGTCGCAGCACTGCAATCGCGCGGCCACAACGTGGCCATGACCGGCGACGGCGTCAACGACGTCCTGGCGATCAAGGACTCCGATCTGGGCGTGGCCATGGGGTCGGGTGCCGCCGCGACCCGCTCGGTGGCTCAGATCGTGTTGCTGAACGACGACTTCGCCACCCTGCCGCACGTGGTAGCCGAGGGACGGCGGGTGATCGGCAACATCGAGCGGGTGGCCAACTTCTTCCTCACCAAGACGATGTACTCCATCGTGTTGGCGCTGCTGGTAGCGGTCGCCCAGTTGCCGTTCCCGTTCGTGCCGATGCACGTCTCGTTCATCGGGTGGTACACGATCGGCATTCCGGCGGCGATCCTGGCGTTGGCTCCCAACGCTGAACGTGCCCGCGCCGGCTTCCTGAAGCGGGTGATGAGCTTCTCGATCCCGGTGGGCCTGGTGATCGGCGTGACCGCCTTCGTGTCCTACCTGGTGTCGCTGCAGTCGGTGCCCACGTCGGCCACCCCGACCCAAGCCAGTACGGCAACGGTGATCGCGGTGATGATCGCCGGCGGCTGGGCGATGATCGCCATCGCCCGTCCCTACCAGTGGTGGAAGGTCGCGATGATCGCGATCATGATCACCCTCGCCCTCCTGACCGTCTTCTGGCTGCCCGGCTGGTACGCCCAGATGCTGCCGGTCTGGCCGTGGTTGGCCACCGCCAACCCGCAGCTCGACCCGTCCAACGTGGCCTTGAACACCACCGCAGCCTGGTTCGGACTGGGCGCGGCGGTGCTGGTGGAGGCCATGTGGTGGATCTCGGGCCGGGTCACCGGCCTGCACCGCCGGGTTTTCGGCAGCCTCGCGGAGCGCTGAGGCTCAGCCCAGACGTGCGGCGATCTCGTCGCCGATGACTGAGGTGGAACGAGGCGTCGTCCCGCGCTCGGCGATGTCGGCGTCCACGGCGGCCTCGATCCGGCGAGCGTCGTCGCCGCGGCCCAGGTGATCCAGCAGCAAGGCCATGCTCAAGATGGTCGCGGTCGGATCGGCGATGCCCTTGCCGGCGATGTCGGGTGCCGAGCCGTGCACGGGCTCGAACATCGACGGGAACCGGCCTTCGGGGTTGATGTTCGCCGACGCGGCCAGTCCGATGCCGCCGGTGACGGCCGCGGCGAGGTCGGTGAGGATGTCACCGAACAGGTTGTCGGTGACGATCACGTCGAAGCGCTGCGGATCGGCGACCAAGGCGATGGTGGCCGCGTCCACGTGGAGGTAGTCGGTTGCCACGTCCGGGTGCTCGGCGGCGACGGCCTGGAACAGGCGGTTCCACAGCCCACCGGCGTAGACCAGCACATTGTGCTTGTGCACCATGGTGACCTTCTTGCGGCGCTTCTCCGCGCGAGCGAAGGCGTCGCGGATCACCCGCTCGACGCCGTGGGCGGTGTTCACGCTGAGTTCGTTGGCGATCTCCTCAGGAGTGCCACCGCGGACGGTGCCGCCGTTGCCGATGTAGAGGCCCTCGGTGCCTTCACGGACCACCACGAAGTCGATCGGGCCGCGACTGATGATCGACTCGGCCAGGGGAGTGGGCACGCCGGGGTAGAGCTTGGAGGGGCGCAGATTCACGTAGTGGTCGAAAGCGAAGCGGAGCTTCAGCAGCAACCCGCGCTCCAGCAGACCGGACGGAATCGCCTTCGAACCCGGCGCGGCACCGACCGCACCCAGGATGATCGCGTCGCTGGCGGCCAGCTGTTCCAACTCGGCGTCGGGCAGGACCTCGCCGGTGCGCTGCCAGCGCTCCGCGCCCAGATCGTGATGGACGAAGTCGAAGGTGTCGGCGCCGACCACCTTGGTCAGAACCTTGAGGCCTTCGGCGACAACTTCGGGGCCGATGCCGTCGCCGGCGATGACAGAGATGACGGGCTTGCCCGCAGCAGATGGTGCACTCACCCGCGCGAGGCTACCGGGGCGAGCCGGTCGCGAGAGGCTGCGTCTCATCCCAGGCGCTACCATTTCGCGCATGTCGCTGCGCTTCGAGCTGTCCGCCAACCCGCAACCTCGCACCGAAGAGGAGGTCGCCGCCGTCCTGGCCGACCCCGGCTTCGGCGCCAAGTTCACCGACCACATGGCGGTGGCCACCTGGACCAAGTCCGGTGGCTGGGCTGACGGCGCGATCAAGCCCTACGGGCCGTTCCAGATCGATCCGGCCGGTGCGGTGCTGCACTACGCCCAGGAGATCTTCGAAGGGCTGAAGGCCTACCGGCACGCCGACGGCTCGATCCACCTGTTCCGGCCCGAAGCCAACGCGCGACGGCTGCAGACGTCGGCGGCGCGGATGATGCTGCCCGAGCTGCCGGTGGAGGACTTCGTCGATGCCGTAGTCGAACTCGTTCGCGCCGATCAGCGCTGGGTGCCGGACTCCAGCGGCGAGAAGAGTCTGTACCTGCGTCCGTTCATGTTCGCCGACGAGGTGTTCTTGGGCGTCCGGGCGGCTGAACGGGTCACCTTCGCGGTGATCGCCTCCCCGTCGGGGCCGTACTTCTCCGGTGGGGTGAAGCCGGTCGACATCTGGGTGACCGACACCTACGCCCGCGCCGGGGTCGGCGGGACGGGGGCGGCCAAGTGCGGCGGCAACTACGCCGCCTCGCTGATCGCCCAGTACGAGGGCTACGAGCACGGCTGCTCCCAGGTGCTGTTCATCGAGGCCGCGGACAAGGATCGGGTCGAAGAGCTTGGTGGCATGAACGTCTTCCTGGTCAAGGCGGACGGCACCTTGGTCACCCCGGCGTTGACCGGCACCATCTTGGAAGGCATCACCCGCTCGTCGGTGCTGACCGTTGCCGCCGAACTCGGCCTGAAGCCGGAGGAGCGGCGGATCACTCCCGATGAGTTGTTCGGCGGGATCGCCGACGGCAGCACCATTGAGGCGTTCTCCTGCGGCACCGCTGCGGTGGTCACCCCGATCGGCGCCTTCCGCTCGGTGAACGGCGAATGGCGGCTCCCGGAGGCCAATCCGCACACCCTGGCCATCCGTGACGCGATCCTCGACATCCAGTACGGGCGCGTGCCCGACACTCGTGGGTGGCTTCGCCGCGTCGTCTGAATCACCCCCGGACGGGCCTCGCAGCGTCTCAGCGCGTGGAAACCTTCTCGTAACATCGCCCTAGCAGGCAGACTCAGCCGAATACCGTTGGACTACACAAGGGCTATACATGACTTCGATCCTGCCCGCGATGCCGGACACCTTCCATGTCTATGACACGACCCTGCGCGACGGCGCGCAGCAGGAGGGCCTTCAACTCAACGTCAACGACAAGCTGAAGATCGCCCGCTACATCGACGAGTTGGGGGTCGGCTTCATTGAGGGCGGTTGGCCCGGCGCCAACCCCAACGACACCACCTTTTTCGCCCGCGCCGCCGCCGGTGAGCTGCAGCTGAAGAACGCCAAGCTGGTCGCCTTCGGCGCCACCCGCAAGGCCGGGACGACGGCGGCGGAGGACCCGCAGGTGCGGGCCCTGATCGATGCCGGCACCGAGATCGTCACGATCGTGGCCAAGAGCCATGACGAGCACGTCTCCCGCGCCCTGCGTACCACGCTGGAGGAGAACCTGGAGATGATCGCCGACACCGTGCGGCATCTGGTCTCCCAGGGCCGGCGGGTGTTCGTCGACGCCGAGCACTTCTTCGACGGCTACAAGGCCAACCCCGACTACGCGCTGGAAGTCATTCGCACCTCCGCCGACGCGGGTGCGGAAGTGTTCGTGCTGTGCGACACCAACGGCGGCATGCTGCCCTCCCAGATGGGTGATGTGGTCTCGGCCGCAGCGGGCATCGGGGTCGACTTGGGCATCCACTGCCACAACGACACCGGCTGTGCGGTGGGTAACACCATGGCCGCGGTCGATGCCGGTGTGATGCACGTCCAGGGAACCCTCAATGAGTACGGCGAACGGACCGGCAACGCCAACCTGATCACCGTGCTGGCCAACCTGCAGTTGAAGTACGAATGGCCGCTGGTTCCCGACCACGCACTCGGCGAGGCGACCCGGATCGCCCATGCGGTGGCGGGGGTGGCCAACGTGCCGCTGGCCGGACGCCAGCCCTACGTCGGTGCCTCCGCTTTCGCCCACAAGGCGGGCCTGCACGCGTCGGCGATCCGCGTGGACTCCAACCTGTATCAGCACATCGACCCGACCCTGGTCGGCAACGACATGCGAATGCTCGTCTCTGACATGGCCGGACGCGCGAACGTCCAGATGAAGGGCTCCGAGCTCGGCTACGACCTGTCCAACCGCGATCTGGCCGCCAAGGTGACCGATGCGGTCAAGGCCCGCGAAATGGACGGCTACTCCTACGAGTCGGCCGATGCCAGCTTCGAGTTGCTGATGCGCGAGGAGCTCGGCTTGACCGAGGACTTGTTCGAGGTGCTCAGTTGGCGGGTCATCACCGGCCACGAGCTGAAGCCCGAAGGCGACTCCGAGGCCACTGTGAAGCTGCGCGCCAGCGGCGGCATGCACCACCTGGTCGGCGAGGGCCACGGCCCGCTGAACGCCTTGGACGTGGCCCTGCGCGGCGCCCTGAAGCAGGCCTTCCCGCAGGTGGACACCTTCGAGCTGACCGACTTCAAGGTGCGCATCCTCGACCAGGGTCATGGCACCGACGCGATCGTCCGCACCCTGATCGACATGACCGACGGACAACGCACTTGGACCACCGTCGGGGTGGGCACCAACATCATCGAGGCCTCCTGGGAGGCCCTGTCCGACGGCTACCGCTGGGGTTTGCTGCCGACCGAGTGATTCTTGGCTGCCCGGGCGGTGCGCGGCTCGCCTAAGCTCGTCGCCATGAGTCTTGAACCGCTTGACCGTGATGCGGCCCGAGCGCGCCTGCGCAGCCTGGCAGAGCAGGGTCTGATCGATCCGGCGACCCTGGATGCCCAGTTGGCTGCGGTCGACACCGGCGATCCCCGCACGCTGGCCTTGGCGCAGCATGGTTACACGGCGGCCGGGTATCGGGAGGACGATCCGCTGGTGATCTCGGCCGGCTGGTCGAGCCAGCGTCGAGACGGCGCGTGGGTCGTCCCGCCGTATCTGGACGTGCAGGCCAAGGCCTCCAATGTGCGGCTGAACTTCCTGCAGGCCCAAGCTGCAACCACCCTGATCAGGGTCGAGGTCAGCGGTGCGATGGGCAATGTGAAGCTGATCCTGCCCGCCGGGTGGGCGGTGGACGCTGATCGACTGCACGCCGGCATGGGCACGATTCGGATCCGCGTGTCGAACCAGCCCGCGCCCGGCTGCCCGGTGCTGGTGCTGCGCGGCTCGCTGGCGATGGGCAACCTGAAGGTGCGTTACGGCACGCGTGGGCAGGTGCGGCGCAGTCAACGCGCCCTGCGTGGACGTAGGGGCTCGGTACCCGCGCTGAATCCTGTGTCAGGCGCCGGGGAGAACCGCGGCTAGCTGATCCGCTCCAACACGATCGGCCCGGGCATCACTGGGGCTGCGCTGATGGTGGCCGCTCCGACCAGCGCTTGGCGGGCCCGTTCGATCCGCTCGGGAGTGTCGGTGTGCAGGGAGAACAACGGCTGCCCGGCGCGTACCGCCTCACCGAGGCCGGCATGCCAGGTAACCCCGGCGGCGGCTTGCACCGGATCGCCCTGCTTGGCCCGACCGGCGCCCAGACGCCAGGCGGCCAAGCCGACCGCCATCGCATCCAGATCGGTCAGGTAGCCGTCGGCCTCGGCCGTGACCACCTCGGTGTGCTTGGGGGTGGGCAGGGGGGCGTCCGGATCGCCGCCCTGGGCCCGGATCATCGCCTTCCAGGTGTCCATGGCCTTGCCGGAGGCCAGTACCTGAGCCGGGTCGGCATCGATGCCGGCGCAGGCCAGCATCTCGACGGCCAAAGCCACCGTCAGCTCCACCACATCGGACGGTCCACCGCCGGCCAGCACCTCGATCGACTCGGCGACCTCCACGCCGTTGCCGGCGGTGCGCCCGAGCGGGGCGTCCATGGCGGTGATCAGGGCCACGGTGTTCACTCCGGCGTCCTTGCCGATCTCGACCATCGTGGTGGCCAACGCGCGGGAGTCCTCGCGGGTCTTCATGAACGCACCGGCGCCGGTCTTCACGTCCAGCACCAGGGAGGCGGTGCCCTCGGCGATCTTCTTGCTCATGATCGAGGCCGAGATCATCGGGATCGATTCGATGGTGGCGGTGACGTCGCGCAGCGCGTACAGCTTCTTGTCGGCCGGCGCGAGTCCGGCACCGGCCGCGCAGATCACCGCGCCGACCTCTTCCAGTTGGGCCAGCATTTCGGCATTGCTCAGACTGGCGCGCCAGCCGGGGATGGCCTCCAGCTTGTCCAGGGTGCCGCCGGTGTGACCCAGGCCACGGCCGCTCAACTGGGGGACGGCCGCGCCACAGGCGGCCACCAGCGGGGCCAACGGCAGGGTGATCTTGTCGCCGACCCCGCCGGTGGAGTGCTTGTCGACCGTCGGGCGGCTCAGCGAGGAGAAGTTCATCCGCTCGCCGGTGGCGATCATCGCGGCGGTCCACCGGCTGAGTTCATCGCGCTCCAGGCCGCGGAAGAAGATGGCCATGGCCATGGCCGACATTTGTTCATCGGTGACCTGACCGGCGGTGTAGGCATTGATCAGCCAGTCGATCGCTTCGGCGGCCAGGTGGCCACCGTCCCGCTTGAGGCGGATCAGCTCGACGGCATCGAATTCAGCGGCGTTGCTCATGATCGAACCCTAGAACCTTGACCGAACCGGCGCACAATCAGCGAGCGAGCTGGGCCAAAGTCTCACGGTCCTTGAGCTGGAAGCTACGTCCGTCGATGGTCAGCAGGCCCTCATCGGCCATCCGGCCGAGCTCGCGCGTCATGGACGCCCGGGAGACCTGCAGGTGGTCGGCCAGCTCTTGCCGGGTCAACGCGGGCTCCACCCGTCCGGTGGGATCGGCGGCTCGGACCAGGTAGAACGCGAGCCGCTGGCGCAGGCTGCGTCGGGTCAGCAACTCACCGCGCGCGTTGAGGTGGCGGGCGCGGTCGGCCAGCAGGCGCACGCAGTTGGCGAGCAGGAGCTCACGGATCGCCTGGGGTTCGCCCGGCTTCATCAGCGCATCGGTGGAGACCACCAGCACGCGCACCGGTTTGGCGGCGTGCACATCGGCCGGCCAGCGGGGACGCGGAGCAAAGGCGGTCACTGCGCCGCAGGCGCCGCCGGCGTTGACCACGTCGATGATGTGGCGGCTGCCGTCGGAGCGGGTGCGGATCACCTGCAGCCGTCCGGACAGCACCACGAAGAAGTCGCGTTGTTCCTCGGCGCGGTGGGCCAACACGGCACCCGACGGGTGGCTGGCCACGCGGGCGTATCCGTCGGCGAGGAGCTGCTCGAACTCGGCAGCCCCCAATCCACGGCCCAGCACGGACGCGGTGAAGGCCTCGGCGTCGGGCGGTGAGCCGGGCGTCATGCAGCCTCCCAAAGTGTTGCCCGGGCAACAGACCCGGCGGTGATGGCGAATCTAGCCTGTCGAAGCAGCAGCGCCACAAGCGGCGGCCTGCGTACTCCTTACCAGGAAGGCATTCCAGCATGGGCATGTTCTGTTTCCAGTGTGAGCAGACCGTCGGCGGCACCGCGTGCATCGACGTCAGTAACTGCGGCAAGACAGTTGAGACCTCCGACGCGCAGGATCGCATCACCTATGAACTGATGAAGTTGGCGGTGGCAGCCGAAGGCACCGGACGCGACGGCGAACTGGCTGTGACCTTCATGGAGGCGCTGTTCAGCACGGTCACGAACGTGAACTTCGACGCAGAGTCCTGCAACACCCTCGCCGACGAGATCGACGCCACCCGCACCGCCATCACCGCCGGTGCAGAGACCACGCTGGAGGCCGTGTCCGGGCCGGAGGCGATCTTCACCACCGACGGCGCTGAGGCGTCCCTGCGGGCGCTGCTGGTGCTCGGCCTGCGCGGCATGGCCGCCTACGCCCACCACGCCCACGTGCTGGGCTTCCGCGACGCCGAGGTCGACGCCTGGCTGATCAGCGGCATGGCTGCGGCTTCGCGCTCCCACGAGGTCGGTGAATGGCTCGGGCTATTGCATGACTTCGGCATGGTCAACTTCCGCTGCCTGGCGCTGCTGGATGAGGCCAACACCACCAGCTACGGCAACCCGACGCCGACCGCGGTGAGCATGGAGGTCCAGGCCGGCCCGTTCATCGTGGTCACCGGCCACGACCTGCACGACCTGAAGATGCTGGCCGAGCAGTGTGAGGACGCCGGGGTGGCCATCTACACCCACGGTGAGATGCTGCCGGGTCACGCCTACCCCGAGCTGGCCAAGTACTCCTGCCTGAAGGGCCACTTCGGCACCGCCTGGCAGAACCAGCGCAAGGAGTTCCTGGGCGTGCCCGGCGCCTTCTTGTTCACCACGAACTGCCTGATGCCGCCGCTGCCCGCCTACGCCGGCAACATCTTCACCACCGCGATGGTGGCCCACCCGGGGCTGGCGCACATTCCGGCGGCCGCGGACGGCAGCAAGGACTTCTCGGCGGTGATCGCCAAGGCCAAGGAACTCGGCGGCTGGAGCGAGGCCAAGCTGTTCAGTGGCATCAACGGGGGCAGCGAACTGACCACCGGTTTCGGTCACAACGCGGTCCTCGGCGTGGCCGACGTGGTCCTGGACGCCATCAAGGCCGGCGACCTGAAGCACATCTACCTGGTGGGCGGCTGTGACGGTGCCCTGCACGGCCGCAACTACTTCACCTCACTGGTGGAGAACACCCCGTCGGACAGCATCGTGTTGACCCTGGCCTGCGGGAAGTTCCGGTTCAACGACCTGAACCTGGGCACCGTCGGCGGCCTGCCGCGGATGCTCGACATGGGCCAGTGCAATGACGCCTACTCCGCGGTCAAGGTAGCTTCCGCGCTGGCCGAGGCGCTCGGGGTGGGCATCAACGACCTGCCGCTGTCGCTGGTGCTGTCCTGGTACGAGCAGAAGGCGGTCTGCGTCCTGCTGAGCTTGTTGGCCCTCGGGGTGAAGAACATCTACCTCGGACCCAGCCTGCCGGCCTTCGTTTCGCCGGACGTGCTGCAGGTGCTGGTGAGCGAGTTCGGCCTGCGGCCGACCAGCTCGGTGGAGGCGGACTTGGCGGACATGCGTCCCGTGCTGGCCTGAGTTCACCAGCCGCGGTGGGGGAGAGGCGCGCGGGCCTTTCCCTCACCGCGGTTTCGCTTGTTCGCTCACGTTCGAACCAGCCGAGTCCGGGCGGCTAGGGTGAGCGCCATGCGTATTGCCCGATTCGTCGCTCAGGGCGACCCCACCTACGGTGTGGTCGAGTTGGCTGAGGACTCCGGATCCAATCCGGACACCATCGCCGTGGTCAGCGGAGATCCGTTGGCCGGTCCCGTCCACTACACCGGGGAGCGGGTGAACCTGGCGGACGTCCGCCTGGTCTCACCGGTGATCCCGCGCAGCAAGGTGCTGGGGATCGGCCGTAACTACGCCGATCACGCCGCCGAGCGCGGTGTGGAGGTGCCCGAGACGCCGTTGGTGTTCCTCAAGCCCAACACCTCGGTGATCGGCCCCGGCGAGCCGATCATCTACCCGGCCGAGACCAGCAACGTGAACTACGAGGGCGAGCTCGCCGTGGTGATCGGACGGATCTGCCGCCGGGTGCCGGTGGAGCGGGCTGCTGAGGTGATCTTCGGCTACACCGTGGCCAACGACATCACCGCCCGCGATTTGCAGGCCAGTGACGGCCAATGGGCCCGGGCCAAGGGCTTCGACAGCTTCGCCCCGTTGGGTCCGTGGATCGTCACCCACCTCGATCTGGCCGAGGCCTCGCAACTCGATCTGGTCACCACCGTCAACGGCGAGATGCGCCAGCAGGGCAACACCTCCCAGATGGTGCACTCGATCGCCGAGCTGATCGCGCACGTGTCGAGCTTCACCACGCTGCTGCCCGGCGACGTCATCCTCACCGGCACTCCCAGCGGCATCGGCCCGCTACAGGTGGGCGACTCGGTGAGTGTGACCGTGTCCGGCATCGGCACCCTCACCAACCCTGTCGTGTCCGAGGACGCCTGATGGCCTGGAAGCCGTCGAACCTCGTCCGCTACGAGCCCGCGCCCGGCGTGACCTACCCGCAGGCGCTACGAATCACCGACCCGAGCTTCTCCGGCGTACGCCAGGTAATGCTGGGCATCGGCGGGGCGATGTTCGGATTGCTGCTGCTGATCACGGTGCCAGGTGTGGTCAGTGGCGTGATGATGCAGGTGTTCTACGCCCTCCAGGGCTCGCCAGTGCCGTGGGCCGAATATGCGGCAGCGACCAAGACCTTCGGCTCGCCGGCGGCGATGGCAGCCACCCAGCTGGGGTTGGCGGCGATGATTCCGGTTTCGCTGGCGCTGGTGCTGTTCGTCAACCGGTTCCAGCCGCGATGGCTGCATTCGGTGCAGCCGGGATTCCGCTGGCGCTACGCGGTGGCAGCCTTCGGGGTGGCCGTGCTGATCGTCGGCGTGATCTGGGTGCTGTCCCGGATCGGCCAGCCCTGGGTGATCCATCCCGAGGCGCAGTTCGGCTGGTATCTGGCAGCGGTCGTCGTGATCACTCCGTTGCAGGCAGCCGGTGAGGAGTATTTCTTCCGCGGCTACCTGATGCAGGCCATTTCGCTGACCGCAGTCGAACTGCGTCCCTCCGGTGAGCAGCAGGGCTGGCGCGGGCGGGCGGTGGAGTGGCTGGCCAAGGAGTATCCGACCTGGGCGGGCATCATCGGCTCGGCGCTGATCTTCGCCCTGCTGCATCCCTCGCCCAATGTCGCCGCCTTCCTCTACCCGCTGGCCTTCGGCATCCTGGCCGGCTTCCTGGTGGTCAAGACCGGCGGTCTGGAGGCGGCGATCGCGGTCCACGTGGTCAACAACGTGATCACCTTCGGCTACGCGGCTCTGTCGGGAACCATGGTTGCCACCTACACCAACCGCGTCATCGGGTGGCTGGATCTGGTGGTGGTCGTCGGTTCTTTCGCCCTGTTCACGGTCGCAGCGATCTACGTTGCCCGCCGGATGAATGTCGCGACGCGGACACCCGCGGCTCGGTTTGGACGCTGAGTGCGGCTCTAGTAAGGTAAGTCGTCGCTGGCCTCACCGGGCCGGCAAGTCTATGAGTGGTGCGAAGGCCGAGACCCGGTCGGAACTAACACTGGTAGACGATGGGGTATGGGGTAATTGGCAGCCCGGCGGTTTCTGGTTCCGCTAGTCTAGGTTCGAGTCCTGGTACCCCAACGCAGCGAAGAGTTGCGTTGGTCGATTCGCCGCGGCGAATTGGTTGCGCTAGTCTTCGCTCGCGTTGCGAGAGCACGCGTGGCCCCGTTGTGTAGCGGCCTAGCACGCCGCCCTCTCAAGGCGGTAGCGGGGGTTCGAATCCCCTCGGGGCTACCACGTGAAACACCTTGTCGGACGAGAGTCCGGCAAGGTGTTTTCTCATCTCAGGGCAATGGGCGACCCGCAACGGCGTGGTCACGGTTCGATGTGAATCTCCTAGGAGCAGGCTTTCTCGGTCCCGTCTGCCAATAATCTATAGATTCCGAGTCAGATCACATCAAGGAGAGTCCATGTCATCCATTCCGCGCCGGGCGCGCCGCCGAGCCACAACAGTGGGCTCGTGGGCCGCCGTGACGCTGGTCGCCTCGGCGCTGGTTCTCAGCGCCTGCTCCACTGCGTCAACGCCGAGCGCCTCGCCGGCGGCAGTCGGCAAGACCAATGACCTCGCCTTTGCCGTGGTCGATACCTCGCAGAGCAAGTGCTACAACAACGACGCCGAGATCGATTGCCCGCAGGCGGGGGAGGCATTCTCCGGCCAGGACGCGCAGTTCAGCGAGAACCCGACCTCATACACCAACAACGGCGATGGCACGGTGACCGATCATGTCACCGGGTTGATGTGGCAGCAGGCGATGAGCGACAAGGTCTCCTACGCCGATGCCATTTCCGGCGCTTCGGTTCAGACGACCGGCGGGTACAGCGATTGGCGGGTGCCGACGATCAAGGAGCTCTACTCGCTGATGAACTTCAACGGCACCGACATCTCGGCCTCCTCGAGCGGGACCGTCGTGCCATTCATCGACTCGGTCTTCGGCTTCACCTACCCCGACACCAGCGGCGGCAATCGTCCGATCAACTCCCAGTGGGTGACCTCGACCGAGTATGTCTCCACGGTGCTGAACAACGACAAGTGCTTCTTCGGGGTGAACTTCGTCGATGGCCGGATCAAGTGCTACCCCGAAGCAGCTCGCCAGGGGAGTGACGGCAAGGACTACTACGTCCGCTACGTGCGCAATGCTGACGGCGCCACGACGTCGACCTATGGCATCAACTCCTTCTCCGATCAGGGCAACGGCACCGTGAAGGACGCTGCGACCGGGCTGACCTGGGCGCAGAAGGACTCGGGCAAGTCGATGAACTGGCAGTCGGCCCTGGCCTACTGCAGCGCCCTGGATGCCGGGGGAGTCGATGACTGGCGTTTGCCGAACGCCAAGGAACTGCAGTCGATCGTCGACTACTCCCGCTCGCCGGCCACCACGAAGTCCGCGGCTATCGACCCGATCTTCTCCTCGACCAAGATCACCGACGAAGCCGGAAAGACCGACTGGGGCTTCTACTGGACCTCGACCACGCATATCTCGACAGTGAACGTCTCTGATGCGGTCTACATCGTCTTCGGGCGCGGAATGGGCTACATGGAGGAGTACGGCGGGTGGATCGACGTTCATGGGGCGGGTTCGCAGCGCTCTGACCCCAAGGTCGCCGCGGCCAGCGGGACGCAGGCCTCCAGTAGTACTCAACCGTCGGGCGGTACTCAGCCGACCGGTGCTCCTGGTGGCACTCCGCCGACCGGTGGCCCTGGTGGTACTCCGCCGGCAGGGGCCCCGAGCGGCGGCCCGTCCACGGGCAGTGAGACGCCGAGCAATGGCAACGCCTCCCAGCAGGGTGCCCAGCATGATGCCATCCGGACCGACAACCTGGTCCGGTGCGTGAGCAGCGGCCACTAGCCGGCTCGCTCAACGAAGGGGCAGTCCTGATCGGGGGGTCGGGGCTGCCCCTGAGTGTCTTCGGCCTAGTAGCCGAGGTATCGGTCGGGGCGGTGGTTGAACGCCAGCACCAGATTCAGCACCACCGCGCCGGCCACCGACAACAGCACGTTGGTCAGCGGCACAACGGCCAACGCAGAGGCGATGATCACCGCGTCGGTGACCAGTTGCACCCAGCCGGCCCTCCAGCCCAACTTCTCCTGCGCCAGCAGAGCGACCGTGTTGAGACCGCCCAAGCTGGAGCGGTGCCGAAAGACCATCAGCATGCCCACCCCGGCCAGCAGATTGCCCACCAGCACCGCATAGACCGGGTCGACCACGAAACCCGGCATCATCAGCGGATGCAGGAAGGCGAAGCCGGACACAAACGCGATCGAGATCAGCGTCCGGACGGTGAAGTCGACGCCCTTCTGATGCAGCGCCAGCACCATGAACGGCAGGTTGATCGAGAAGAACAGCACCCCGAACGGCCAGCCGGTGGGGTAGCTCAGCAGCAGCGACAGCCCGGCGGTGCCACCGGTGACCGCATGCGCCGTCTTCAGCAAGAAGATGCCGATGGAGGTCACAAAGGTCCCGCTGAGCAGGCCGAACGCGTCCTCGGGCAGACTGTGGCGCAGGTGCGGGGCATCCGCCGGGGCGGACGAAGCTGATTGGCTCACCCGGCCAGACTCACCTGCTCGGCCAGCACCGCCAGCACCCGGTCATTGGCCTCGCGGGAGGCGATGGTGATGCGCACGCCGTCGCCGGCGTAACCGCGAACCAGGATCTCGGCTTCGTCGAAGGCCTCCATGAGCGCCTCGCGCACCTCGTCCTCCAGGCGAATCCAGATGAAGTTGGCCGCACTGTCGGGCAGATTCCAGCCCAGTTCGCGGGCGGCCGCCAGGACGCGCTCACGCTCGGCGACCACCTCGGCGGCCCGGGCGAGCACGTCGTCCTGGGCGCCCAGGGCTGCGACTGCAGCGGCCTCGGCGACGCCGCTGACCGAGAACGGGATCTGCGTGCGCCGCAGGCCCTCCGCGATGCCGGCGGTGGCCACCGCGTAGCCCACCCGCAGGCTGGCTAAGCCGTAAGCCTTGGAGAAGGTCCGCAGCAGGCAGAGGTTGTTGAACTCGGCCAGCAGCGCCAGCGAATCAGGGCCGTCGGTGGCGTACTCACGGTAAGCCTCGTCGAGGACGACCAGCACCGAACTGGGCACCTTGCCCAGTAGGTAGCGGACCTCGTCGTGAGTCATTCCGGTACCGGTGGGGTTGTTCGGTGAACACAACAGGATCACCTTGGTGCGATCGGTCACCGCAGCGGCCATCGCGTCCAGGTCGTGCCGTTCATCGTCGGCCAGCGGCACTTTGACCGCCGTGGCACCGGCGACCTGGCACAGGATCGGGTAGGCCTCGAACGACCGCCAGGCGAAGACGACCTCGTCGCCGGGATCACACATGGCGGTGATCAGCTGGGACAGCACGCCGACACTCCCCGGGCCGACGGCGACCTGGTCGAGTTCCACCTCCAGCTGCGCTGCGATGGCCTCGCGCAGGGTGAGGCATCCCATGTCGGGGTAGCGATTGACTCGCACTGCTGCGCGGGCGATCGCCGACAGCACGGCCGGAACCGGCAGAAAGTGGCTCTCGTTGGACGCCAGTGGCTCGGTCAGGGCGGAGACGGCGCGGCGTCCGGCGACATAGGCCGGCAGTGATTCCACAGCAGGGCGCGGCTGAGGGGAGGGCTGGGACTTCATGGCTTCCTTCCGTATGGCCTTCTTAGTGAATCGGATGACCACGAGGATCGCCAAGCGGCGTCCCAGGAGGCAGAAGGCCGCCAGATCGGGCCGGATCGCGGTAAGGGGGCTCTGATACCGCGCTGGTGCGGGCTGTTGTGACCGGTGTGGGCAGCGCGATCAAGCTCACCCCGCCAGTGCTCGTGCCCTCCTTTCTGGTGGCCTGGCGCCAGCGGTGACTGCGCTGGGTGGCGCCGGCGGATTTCCCTCGGTGGGTCGCTCGCCGGTAATCTCATTCATGCGTTGACGTCCGTTTCGGGGATGCCGAACCGACGTCCGCACTCAAGGAGCTACCAGGCCGTGACGTGCCCCATCGTTGGTTCGACCAGTGCGTTCGTGGCATTGGACCCGTTCGCCGTCACCGGTGATGGAACCGACGGCTACGGTAGAAGCCAACTGGACCAGATGGACGGCTCGGTGTGCGTCCTGGCGAATCGCCTGCTGAAGGAATCGAAGTGAGAACCAAGCGGATCAAGACGATCACCTTTGTCATCCCGTGCTACAACTCCGCGGCGTACATGGACGCCTGCATCGAGTCGATCCTCGGCGGCGGACGTGACATCGAGATCATCATCGTCAACGACGGCTCGACCAAGGACGACACCGCCCAGAAGGCCGACGAGTGGGCGGCTGCTCACCCCGATGTGATCAAGGTGATCCATCAGGAGAACGCCGGCCACGGCGGCGCGGTGATGGCCGGCTTGCGGGCGGCGACCGGGGTCTACTTCAAGGTCGTCGATTCCGACGACTGGCTCGATCGGACCGCGCGCGACCTGCTGATGGCCAAGCTGCGCGGCTTCATCGCCGGCGACAACCTGGTCGACCTGGTGGTCACCAACTACGTCTATGAGCACGTCTCGACCGGCTCGCAGAAGATCATTCGCTACCGCGGTGCGCTGCCCACCAACAAGATCGTCACCTGGGACGAGGTGGGCGTCTTCGGCCCCGGGCAGAACATCATCATGCACGCGGCCACCTACCGCACCCAGGTGTTGCGCGACAGCGGGTTGGACCTGCCCAAGCACACCTTCTACGTCGACAACATCTTCGTCTACGTGCCGCTGCCGTACGTGAAGACCCTGCACTACCTGCCGGTCAACCTGTACCGGTACTTCATCGGCCGCGACGACCAGTCGGTGAACGAGCCGGTGCAGTTGAGCCGTTTGGACCAACAGATGCGCATCACCAAGGTGATGAGCGAGGCCTACGTCCTGCCCGACGAGATCCCCAGCAAGCGGCTTGCCCGCTACATGGAGGGCTTCTTGGCCCTGATCATCGCCGCATCGTCGATGTTCTCCGTGATTCGGGCCGATGCCGACGCGCTGCAGATGCGCAAGCAGATGTGGGCCGACCTGTTTGCCAAGGACGTCAAGATGGCCAAGCGTCTGGGGCGGCACCCGCTGGTGTTGGGGTCGAACCTGTCCAGCCCGACCGGTCGCAAGCTGTCGGTGGCCTTGTACCGTCTCGCGCAGCGGATCTACCGCTTCAGCTGAGTCGGGCCTCACGCCTCGGCGGCGGCCTCAGCTGCAGCGTCGTCGTCGAAATGCGGATGGACGGTGGTCAGCCGGATCACTCCGGTGATGGCCGCGGCGCCCAGCAGGATCATCAAGGTGGCCGACAGCGGATCGAGGTGGGCGCCTTCGCCCAGCACCGCGATGCCCCAGATGACGGCCACCACCGGTGAGGTGATGGTCATCGAGGCCACGACCAACTCGGCCGGGCCGCTGGCATAGCCATGCTGGACCATCCATCCGGCGGTCGCGCTGCCGATCACCAACGCCACCAGGGTTCCCCAGAAGGCCGGGGCGTGCACCCAGTCGGTCTGCTTGGCGAACTCCATCAGTGACTTCACCAGCGAGGCTTCCAGGCCGTAGAAGACGGCACCGCCGGAAGCCCAGAACAGGCAGCGCCACTGGTTCGGACCGCGCGAACCGATGAACCCCAGCGCGGCGGCGACCAAATACACCACGCCGGCACCGATCACGACCCGCCACGGATCGAGGTCATTGCTCTCCGGGGCGGCGTTGATGCCGCCGACGATGATGAAACCGCCGATGGCCAACACCGTGCCGACGGCGGCCACCCGGGCTGCGGTGGGAACGGGCACCTTGTGCTTGCGGGACTGGATGATCATCGACCAAGGGAAGGCCAGGACGCCGACGGGCTGAACGATCGACACCGGGGCCAGGCTCAACGCGGTGATCTGGCAGGCCAACGAGGCGCCCAGGAGCGCCAGCCCGGCCTGCCAGCGGGGGGACTTCATGCTCTCCCACAGGGTGCGCCAGTCGAGCTTGGCCTTGTCACCGTTCTCGGAGACCTCGGCGACCACCACCCGGTCCTGCATATAGGCCGAGTAGGCGAAGAAGAAGGAGCCAACGGTTTGGAGCAGGACGGCCAGCAGGATATTCAGCTGCAATGCCGTTCCTTCCTCGCAATATCGTCCCCGACCCGGCCCTACGCTACTCCAGGATGGCAGCGAAGATGATGACGTCGCCGGGTGTGGGGTTCCATCCTCGCAGGGGAGTCGTCGATAGCGAGGGAGGCCCACCATGGGGAGCAACGCACCGTCGTCGGCCGCGCAGTTGGCGGCGCGCGCCGAGTTGCAGGGCTTCGTACAGGTCACCGACTCCCGTGCACCGCTGTATGCCCGTCTGGCCGTCGGACTCGCCGACGACACCGAAGCAGTCTCGTTGTTGGCCGCTGCGCCGGCCTCGGCCCGGATTCCGGTGACCCTGTTCGCCGCGATTCACGATTTGCTGCTGGCTGACCCGAGTGAACCGCTGGCCGCCTGGTATCCCAATCTGGTCGCAACTCCCCGCACCGACGACCCGGTGCCGGCTGCCCGCGAGCTGTGCCGACGTCGGCGCGACGACCTGCTCGCCCTGGTCACCACGCGCGTGCCACAGACCAACGAGTTGGGACGCAGTGCGGTGCTGCTGCTGGCGCTCGCGGCGCTCGGCGACGAGATGGGACCGCTGGCGCTGCTGGACGCGGGGGCGAGCGCCGGAATCAACCTGATTCCCGACCGGCTGCGGGTCGACTACGACGGGCATCAGGTGGGTCCCGGTCCGCTGGCGCTGACCTGTGGTGTTCGTGGGAAGGCAAAGGCGGACCGGCTGCCGTCCGCGGTGCCGGTGGTGGCCGATCGGCGCGGTCTGGACCTGCGCCCGGTCGACCTGGGGGACCCGGAGCAGGTGCGCTGGCTGGAGGCGTGCGTGTGGCCGGACCAGACCGACCGGTTCGATCGGCTGCGCCTGGCGGTGGCTGAGGTCCGGCGTACCGGGGTCGTCGTCCAGCGCGGTGATGTGATCACCGACCTGCCGGCGGCCCTGGCGCAGCTGCGGTCAGGGCATCCGGTGGTGACGACTTCGTGGGTGCTGAACTACGTCGGCGAGGACGGTCAGCGTGCCTTCAGTGCGGTGATCGACGACCTCGGTCGGGACCGGGATCTCACCGTGGTGAACTACGAGGAACCTGACCTCACGCCGGGGCTGGACTGGTCCGCCGAGTTGGCCACCGAATCGCTGAGCGTGTTGCGAGTGCTGCGCTGGCGTGCCGGCGAACGCAGTGTGGAGTACCTGGCCACGGGCCATCCCCACGGCTACTGGTTCAGCTGGCTGGACTGAGACCTGTTCAGCCTTCGCTGGCGCCGCTGCGGCGGAGCACTTCGGACAACCGCTCGGCGGCGGCGATCACGGCCGGGGCGTGCAGGCGTCCGGGCTGACGCGAGAGACGCTCTATCGGTCCGGACACGCTGACCGCTGCGATCACCTTGCCGCTGGGGGAGCGGACCGGCGCCGATACCGAAGCCACGCCGGGCTCGCGTTCGGCGACCGACTGGGCCCAGCCGCGACGGCGGACGGTGGCCAACGCGACCGCGGAGAACGAGGAGCTCTGCAGTCCGCGCTGAATGCGGTCGGGATCCTCCCAGGCCAGCAGCACCTGGGCGGCCGAGCCGGCGCTCATGGTCAGTTGCGTGCCCACCGGAATGGTGTCGCGCAGACCGACCGGACGCTCCGCGGCGGCGGCGCAGACGCGCAGGTCACCTTGGCGGCGGAAGAGCTGGGCGGATTCGCCGGTGATGTCGCGCAGGCGGGCCAGCACCGGGCCGGCGGTGGCCAGCAGTCGATCCTCGCCGGCGGCGGACGCCAGCTCGGTCAGGCGCGGGCCGAGGACGAAGCGTCCCTGCAGGTCGCGGCTGACCAAACGGTGATGTTCAAGGGCGACCGCGAGTCGGTGGGCGGTCGGTCGGGCCAGTCCGGTTGCGGTCACCAGACCAGCCAGGGTGGTTGGACCCTGTTCCAGTGCTGTGAGCACGAGAGCTGCTTTGTCGAGAACGCCAACGCCACTTGAACTGTCCATAGGATAAGACTGCCGTCTCGAATCATGATATGCAAGCGCTAGAGTCTGATGAATCGTAGGAAATCTGCGAGGAGCAATGGAGGTCCGATGGGAAAAACCCTCAGTGACAAGGTATGGGAACAGCACGTGGTGCGTACAGCACTCGGCGAACCCGATCTGCTGTACATCGACCTGCACCTAGTGCATGAGGTCACCAGTCCGCAGGCGTTCGACGGCCTACGGTTGGCCGGACGGCAGGTGCGGCGTACCGATCTCACGATGGCGACCGAGGACCACAACACCCCGACGTTGAACATCTTGGCTCCGATCGCCGACCCGGTATCGAAGCTGCAGGTCGACACGCTGCGCGCCAATGCCGCCGAGTTCGGCGTCCGGATTCACTCCCTCGGCGATCTGGACCAGGGCGTGGTGCACATCATCGGCCCGCAGTTGGGTCTGACCCAGCCCGGTCTGACCGTGGTCTGTGGCGATTCGCACACCGCGACCCACGGCGCCTTCGGGGCGCTCGCCTTCGGCATCGGCACCTCCGAGGTGGAGCACGTGCTGGCCACCCAGACGCTGACCCAGGCCCGTCCCAAGACGATGGCGGTCAACATCAACGGCGAACTGCCCGACGGTGTCACCGCCAAGGACGTCGTGCTGGCGCTGATCGCCAAGGTCGGTACCGGTGGCGGCCAGGGCTATGTGGTCGAGTACCGCGGCTCCACGATCGAAGCCATGTCGATGGAAGGTCGCATGACCATCTGCAACATGAGCATCGAGTGGGGCGCCAAGGCCGGCATGGTCGCACCCGACCAGACCACCTTCGACTACCTCAAGGGACGTCCGCACGCCCCCGAGGGTGCCGAGTGGGACGCCGCCGTGGCGCACTGGAAGACCCTGTTCTCCGATCCCGACGCGGCGTTCGACGCCGAGGTCGACATCGACGCCACGCAGCTCAGCCCGTTCGTCACCTGGGGCACCAACCCCGGTCAGGGCGCTCCGCTGAGCGCGGCCGTGCCGACGCCGTCGGACTTCTCCGACCCGGTCGAGGCTGCTGCGGCCGAGCGGGCCCTGGAGTACATGGGCCTCAGCGCGGGCACGCCGCTGCGTGAGGTCACGGTCGACACCGTCTTCCTGGGCTCCTGCACCAACGGACGGATCGAAGACCTTCGTGCGGCCGCCGAGGTCCTGGCCGGACGCACGATCGCCGACGGTGTGCGGATGCTGGTGGTGCCCGGATCTGCGCGGGTGAAGCTGCAGGCCGAAGCCGAGGGGCTGGATGCGGTGTTCACCGCCTTCGGCGCCGAATGGCGGGCCGCGGGCTGCTCGATGTGCCTGGGTATGAACCCCGACCAGTTGGCTCCCGGCGAGCGCAGCGCGTCCACCTCGAACCGCAACTTCGAAGGCCGGCAGGGCAAGGGTGGGCGTACCCACCTGGTCTCCCCGCTGGTCGCGGCGGCCACCGCCGTCCGTGGCGCCTTGAGCTCCCCGGCAGATCTGTAAGGACGATAGACATGGACAAGTTCTCCTCCCACACCGGGATCGCGGTGCCGCTGCGCCGCAGCAATGTCGACACCGACCAGATCATTCCGGCGGTCTACCTCAAGCGGGTCACCCGCACCGGCTTCGAGGACGGGCTGTTCGCCGCATGGCGCAACGACCCCGCGTTCGTGCTGAACCAGCCGGCGTATGCCGCCGGTTCGATCCTGGTCGCCGGTCCGGACTTCGGCACCGGTTCCTCGCGTGAGCACGCGGTCTGGGCCCTGCAGAACTACGGCTTCAAGGTGATCATCGGCTCGCGTTTCGCCGACATCTTCCGTGGTAACTCCGGCAAGGCCGGGCTGCTGATCGCCGTGGTCGACCAGAGCGTGGTTGAACAGCTGTGGGCGTTCATCGAAGCCCACCCGGGCGTGGAGCTCAGCGTCGACCTGGTGGCCAAGACCATCACCGCCGGTGACCAGGTCTTCGAGTTCGTGATCGACGACTACACCCGCCACCGCCTGCTGGAGGGGCTGGACGACATCGGCATCACGCTGAGCCACGAGGCCGACATCGCCGCCTTCGAGGCGACCCGTCCGGCTTGGCTGCCGAAGACATTGCCTGCCAAGATCGCTGGGTGAGTTCGGCCCGACATCATCGCCCGACCCCGATCCGAATGACCTCGGATCGGGGTCGTGTGCCGCTCCGGGTCGCCAACCCGACCCCAGTTCAGCCGATCTATCGACATCTGGCCCGCCTCGGCGGGTGGCTGCTGCGCCGATTGGTCGATCGGGATTGGGACAGCGCAGAAAACCTGCCGACGACCGGCGGCGTGATCGTGGTGAGCAATCACATCTCCAACGTCGACCCGCTGTGCCTGGGGCAATACCTGATCTGGAACGGCCGGTGGCCACGAGCGCTGATCAAGGCCGACCTGTTCGCCATGCCGGTGCTGGGACGGCTGGCTCGGGTCACCGCCCAGATTCCGGTCGAGCGGGGCACGGAGCGCGCCGAGGAGGCGCTGACCAGGGCCGGTGAGGCGCTGGCCGCCGGGGAATGCGTCCTGATCTACCCCGAAGGGACGATCACCGCCGATCCGGACACCTGGCCGATGACGCCGCACCCCGGCGTGGCCAAACTGGCGCTGGCCACCGGCGCTCCGGTGATTCCGATCGGGCAGTGGGGTGCCAACTTCGTGATGCCGGGCAAGAAGCTGGTTTGGCCGCGCTTTCGTCCGCGCCGCACGATGATCTTCCGGGCCGGTCCGCCGATTGACTTGGCCGATCTGCGCGGCAGCCGAGCCCCGGCCGACGTGCTCCTGGCGGGGGAGCGGATCATGGCAGCGGTGACCGGCCTGGTCGCCGAGATTCGCGGCGAAACCCCGCCGGAAGACGTCTACGACCTGCGCGCGGGCCACCGAGTTCCCCGTGGCGCGGGCGCTTAGCGTTGGCCGCTAAGGTGGGGCCGATCAACCCCGGAGGTCAGATGTCCATGTCGTCCACCCGTACGCGGGTGCTCCTCGTGTTCGGCGGTGCCAGCTCAGAACACCAGATCAGTTGTCTCACCGCCGGCGGGGTGGCTCGAGCCATCGACCCGCAGCGGTTCGAGGTGATCGGAGTGGGCATCACCAGTGACGGCGACTGGGTGCGCGTGTCGGCCGAGGAACTGGTCGGCTACGAAGTCTGTGACGGTGTGCTGCCCAGCGTGCCGTCGGATCGGCCGCGGGCGCTGCTGGTGCCGGGGGCACCGACCGCCGTCGCCACGGTGGACGGCGAGTGCCTCACCGACCTGGCCGCTTTCGACGTGGCGTTCGCGCTGCTGCACGGCCCCTTCGGCGAGGACGGCACCATTCAAGGGTTGTTCGAGATGGCCGGGGTGCGGTACGTCGGCGCCGGGGTGGCGTCCAGCGCGATCGGGATGGACAAGGACCTGATGAAGAGGTCGATGGCCTCGGCCGGGCTGCCGGTGGGGCCGTGGGAGACCATCACCGCCCTGGACTGGGCCACCGACCGCGACGGTTGCCTGGCTCGTGCGGCGGCGCTGAGTTTCCCGGTGTTCGTGAAGCCGGCCCGGGGCGGATCGAGTCTCGGCATCGTCAAGGTCGATGACCCCAGCGGTCTGTCCACCGCGATCGACGAAGCCCGCGGCTTCGATCCGAAGGTCGTCATCGAGCAAGGCTTCACCGGCTTCCGGGAGATCGAGGTCGCCGTCCTGGGCGGCCTGGACGGTGTGCCGCGGGTGTCCCTGCCCGGCGAGATTCGGATGCATACCGCAGACGCCTTCTATGACTTCGACGCCAAGTACCTGCCGACCGACCAGGTCAGCCTGGACGTCCCGGCCAACCTGGACGACGACACCATCGCCGCAGTGCGCGAACTCGCCGGACGAACCTTCTCCGTGATGGGGGTGGAAGGGCTGGCTCGTGTCGACCTGTTCGCCACTGACGAAGGGCTGTTCGTCAACGAGCTCAACACCATGCCCGGCTTCACCCGCACCTCGATGTTCCCGATGATGTGGGCCGCCTCCGGGCTGGAGTACCCCGAACTGATCGCCACCTTGGTCGAGTTGGCGCTGGCGCGTCCGTTGGGGCTGCGGTGAGCGGCACCGCGGGCGAGATCGGCGAGTTCGGGCTGATCGCCCGGATCACCGCCGGTGCCGGTGCCGGCGGCCCGGTTCGGGTGGGCGTCGGTGACGATGCCGCGGTGCTGCGGTTGGGCGGCGACCTGGCCGTGTCCACCGACACGATGGTCGAGAACGTGCATTTTCGTCGCACCTGGTCGGGGCCTACTGATGTGGGTCGAAAAGCAGTGGCCGCGTGTGTGGCCGACGCCGAAGCCATGGGCGCGGCACCGGTTGCGGTGGTGATCAGTTTGGCGATGCCGGCCGACACCCCCACCGAATGGGTCGACGGTTTCGCCGCTGGCGTGCAGTTGGAGTGTGATCGCGCCGGCGTCCGGCTGGTCGGTGGCGATCTGACCACGTCCACCGAGATCGTGGTCACGGCCACGGTCCTGGGCGACCAAGGTGGGCTGGCGCCGGTGACCCGAGCCGGTGCCCGGCCGGGGCAGTTGGTGGCTTTCGTCGGACGTCTGGGCTGGGCTGCGGCCGGGCTGGCCGTCCTGACCAGGGGTTTTCGTTCGCCGGGAGCGGTTGTGGTGGCCCATCGGGTGCCGGAGGTGCCCTACGGCGAGGGACGGATCGCCGCCGAAGCCGGTGCCGGGGCGATGATCGACGTGTCCGACGGATTGCTGGCCGACCTGGGTCACATCGCCGACGCCTCGGGGGTGCGGATCGAGTTGAACTCCGCGGCCTTCGAGATCGCCGAACCCCAACAGGCGGTGGCCGCAGCGATCGGTGGGGGAGACCCGCTGAACTTCCAGCTCACCGGCGGTGACGATCACGCTCTGGTGGCCACATTTGCGCCCAAGGACGTCCCGGAAGGCTGGACGGTGATCGGCGAAGTCGTAGCCGGAGATCCGGCCGTGCTGGTGGACGGCGCGGTGCCCGAACTCGACGGCGGCTGGACGCACTTCTAAGCAAAAGCGCTGCGACAAGCGGCGCGGCGATCTGACTCGGTCCCGGCGTGGAAGCCGGGGATTGTCGGCGGCATCGCCTAGGTTGGGCTCATGGCGACCCGCACGTCTTCCCCTTCGCGGAGCCGGAGTAGTGCATCCACGCGCTCTCGCGCCTCCAGCAGTACGGGGAGAAAGAAGTCCACCAGCTCTCGCAGCCGGCAGCCCGAGCCCTCGGGCCTGTCGAAGCTGCTGTCGGCCATCGGCCGAGGCATCGCTGCCGCCTGGCGCGGCACGGCGCGCGCCCTCGGTAACGGCCTGCGGGCCATCGCACCCGCGGTGAAGGACCTCGAGCCGGAGAAGCGGCACGACGGATCGGCCTTCACCCTGCTGCTCTTCGCGCTGCTGGTCGCGGCGCAGTTCTGGATCGGTCTGCCGGACCCGGTCGGCACCTGGGTGGCGATCGCGGTGACCACCGTGGTCGGTGTCTTCGCCTATGCGGTGCCGGTGGCGGCCATGGCGATGAGTTGGCGGACCTTCCGCCACCCCGAGCGTCACGGCAGCGCCGGCCGCCAAGCAGTGGGCTGGATGCTGGCCCTGTTCGGGGTGCTGGGCCTGCTGCACATCGCCCGCGGCTACCCGCCGGGCAATGTGCCTGCGCTGGTGCGCGAGGCCGGCGGTTTCCTCGGCTTCTTGTCCTCGTCGATGCTGATGCAGCCGCTCGGGCCGTGGGGTGCGGTGCCGATCCTGCTGGTGCTCGCGGTGATCGGGCTGTTGGTGATCCTCGGCGTGCCGTTGAACGAGATCGGGCCACGGATCGCCGCCTTGGCGGCGCGACTGCGTCCGGCCGATCGCGGCGAGATCGAGTACGGGATCAGCCATCGTGCCTTTGACACCCCGCTGGTCGAGGACGAGATCGACGACCCCGACGCCCAGGCCACCGAAGTGATCAGCAATCGTCCGCGCCCCGGACGCCCGCAGAAGAGCGTGGCTCGCGAGCTCGAAGTGCCCGAACTGTCCTCGGCGCCGCTGCGCGCCGAACAGCCGGCGCTGAGCGGCGACGTGGTCTACGAACTGCCCGACCCCTCGATCCTGAAGGCCGGCTCGGTGCCGAAGGCCCGCACCGCCGCCAGCGACCAGGTGGTGCACAGCCTCACCCAGGTGCTGCGCCAGTTCGAGATCGATGCCCAGGTCACCGGGTACACCCGTGGCCCGACCGTCACCCGCTACGAGGTCGAACTCGGCAATGCGGTGAAGGTGGAGAAGGTCACCGCGCTGAGCAAGAACATCGCCTACGCCGTGGCTTCGGCCGACGTCCGGATCCTGTCGCCCATTCCGGGTAAGTCCGCCATCGGCATCGAGATCCCCAATGCCGACAAGGAGATCGTCTCCCTCGGTGATGTGCTGCGCTCCAACCGCGCCCGCAATGACCACCACCCGATGACCGTGGGCCTGGGCAAGGATGTCGAGGGCGGCTATGTGGTGGCCAACCTGTGCAAGATGCCACACCTGCTCGTGGCCGGTGCCACCGGTTCGGGCAAGTCGAGCTTCGTGAACTCGATGATCACCTCGATCATGATGCGTTCCACGCCCGAAGAGGTGCGGATGCTGCTGGTCGACCCCAAGCGCGTCGAACTGACCCACTACGAGGGCATTCCGCACCTGGTCACCCCGATCATCACCAACGCCAAGAAGGCCGCCGAAGCCTTGCAGTGGGTCGTGCGCGAGATGGACGCCCGCTACGACGACCTGGCCGCGTTCGGCTTCCGTCACGTCGACGACTTCAACAAGGCGGTACGCGCCGGCCAGGTGAAGGTGCCGCCGGGCTCGGAACGCGTTCTGGCGCCCTACCCGTACCTGCTGGTGATCGTCGACGAGCTCTCCGACTTGATGATGGTCGCCCCGCGTGATGTGGAGGACTCGATCGTCCGGATCACCCAGTTGGCTCGCGCCGCCGGCATCCATCTGGTGCTGGCCACGCAGCGTCCGTCCACCGATGTGGTCACCGGCCTGATCAAGGCCAACGTGCCCTCACGGCTGGCGTTCGCCACCAGTTCGATGACCGACTCCCGAGTCATCCTCGATACCCCCGGCGCAGAGAAACTGGTCGGGCAGGGCGATGGACTTTTCCTGCCGATGGGGCAGTCCAAGCCGTTGCGTGTGCAGGGCGCCTGGGTGACCGAAGCCGAGATTCGGGCGGTGGTGAAGAAGGTCACCGAGCAGCTGGCCCCGCAGTACCGCGAGGACGTGGCCGCTCCGGTCGAGTCGCGCGCGGTCGCCGAGGACATCGGTGACGATCTGGAACTGGTGCTGGAAGCCTGCCAACTGGTGGTCAACCTGCAGCTGGGTTCCACTTCGATGCTGCAGCGCAAGCTGCGTGTCGGCTTCGCCAAGGCCGGCCGGCTGATGGACATTCTGGAGACCCGCGGCGTGGTCGGGCCCTCGGAGGGTTCCAAGCCGCGTGAGGTGCTGGTCAAGCCCGATGACCTGGACGAGGTTCTCGCCGCACTTCGCGAAGGCTGAGCCAAGCCGGTAGTTTGAACAGGTGAGTTCCCCCACGCCAGGCGCGCCCGTGCCGGTGCACCTGATCAGCCTCGGTTGTGCCCGCAATGAAGTCGATTCCGAGGAACTGGCCGGGCGGCTCGCCGCCGACGGCTTCACTCTCGTGGACGACCCCGATGCGGCTGAGGCCATCGTGGTGAACACCTGCGGCTTCATCGACGCCGCCAAGAAGGACTCCGTCGACACCCTGCTGGCCGCCGCCGACCACAAGGGCGGTTCGGTGAAGGCCGTGGTGGCCGTGGGTTGTCTGGCCGAACGCTACGGCGCCGAACTGGCCGAGGCCCTGCCCGAAGCCGATGCCGTCCTGGGCTTCGACGACTACCCCGACATCGCCGCGCGGCTGACCGCGATCCTGGCCGGTGAGCGTCCGGTCGCCCACGAGCGTCGGGATCGGCGCAGCCTGCTGCCGTTGACCCCGGTCGCCCGTCCGGCGGAGGCAACGGGGTTGTCGGTGCCCGGCCATGGCGGTGCCGCCCCCACGCCGGCCAGCGGACCGCGGGTGCTGCGGCAGCGGCTGGGCAGCGGCCCGTCCGCGCCGTTGAAGATCGCCTCGGGTTGTGACCGCCGCTGCGCCTTCTGCGCGATCCCGAGCTTCCGCGGCTCCTACCTGTCTCGTCCGGTCGGCGAGGTGGTGGCCGAAGCCCGCTGGCTGGTCGAATCCGGCGTTCGGGAAGTGGTGCTGGTCAGCGAGAACTCCACCGGCTACGGCCGCGACCTGGGCACCAATCTGGAGACCTTGATCACCGAACTGGACGGTGTGGACGGACTGGACTGGATTCGGGTCAGCTACCTTCAGCCCGCCGAGATCCACCCATCGCTCCTGCACGCCATGCTCGACCTGCCGCGGGTGGTGCCCTACTTCGACGTCCCCTTCCAGCACGCCAGCGAACCGCTGCTGCGCCGGATGCGTCGCTTCGGCAACCCCGAGTCGTTCCTCGACCTGCTGGCCCGGATCCGGGCTGTGCGTCCCGATGCCGGCATTCGCAGCAACGTGATCATGGGCTTCCCCGGCGAAACCGAGGAGATGGTCGACGAGCTGGCCGACTTCCTGGCCGAAGCCCGGCTGGATGCCGTCGGCGTGTTCGGCTACTCCGATGAGGAGGGCACCGAGGGGGAGCGGCTGCGTCCCAAGGTGGAACCAGAAGAGATCGACGCCCGCGTCGACCGAATCTCCAGTCTGGTGGAGGCGGTCAGCGCTGATCGGGCCACCGACCGCATCGGCGAACGTGTGCAGGTGTTGATCGAAGGTCGCGACGAGAACGGACGGCTGGTGGGTCGCGCCGCCCAGCAAGGGCCGGAGACCGACGGCCAGACCACCTTGCGGGAGGCCCGCTCAGATGCCGGTGTGGGTGACCTGGTGTGGAGTATCGTCAACGAGGCGGACGGGGTGGACCTGATCGCCGAGGTGGAGAACTCATGAGCCAGGCCGAAACCCCCAGCAAGCCGCCGATTCCGGCGCAACTTCCCAATGCCCTCACCGTGCTGCGTTTGGTGCTGGTGCCGGTGTTCGTGGTGCTGATGGTGATCGAGCCCTCGGTGGGCTTCGGTTGGCGACTGGCAGGCATGATCGCGTTCGGTGTCGCGATCCTCACTGACTTCTTCGACGGTCGGCTGGCCCGCAAGTATGACTTGGTCAGCGACTTCGGCAAGATCTGGGACCCGATCGCCGACAAGGCGATCACCGGTGCCGCGTTCATCTTGCTGAGCATCTTCGGTGAGCTGCCCTGGTGGATCACCGTGTTGATCCTGGTGCGCGAATGGGGCATCACCTGGATGCGCGTGGTCATGCTGAAGTACGCGGTGATGGCGGCCGCGCCGGCGGGCAAGCTGAAGACCGTCCTGCAGGCGATCGCGCTGCTGATCTGGCTGCCGTATCCGATCACCCAGACCGCGCCGTTCTGGTTCTGGCTCGGGTGGCTGGTGATGGGGGCCGCGCTGGCGCTGACCGTGATTACCGGCGTGATGTACATCCTCGACGCGCTGCGGCTGCGCGCCCAGGGCAGCAAGACGCCCTCGGACGATGATGCCGCCTGAGCGGGTCGCTCGCGACCTGGTGGCCGCCCTCGCCGCGGCCGGCTCGACCCTGGCAACCGCCGAATCCCTCACTGGTGGGCTGATCGGCGCCGCGATCACCGCGGTTCCCGGTGCCTCGGCGGTCTACCGCGGGGGAGTGGTCACCTACGCCACCGAGCTGAAGGCGTCCCTGGGAGGCGTGCCGGACGACGTCCTGGCCGCGCACGGCCCGGTCGCACCGGAGACCGCGATCGCGATGGCGCGCGGCGTCCGTGTTCGAGCCGGGGCCGACTGGGCGGTGTCGGCGACCGGGGTTGCCGGCCCCGATCCCCAGGACGGACATGGGCCCGGGGAGGTCTGGTTGGGCTTTGCCGGTCCGGACGACGCCGCCGAGGCCGTGCGAATCGACTGCGTCGGCGACCGCGAGGACGTCCGGGCTGCGGCGGTGGCCGAGGCATTGTCGGGGTTGTTGGCTAGGCTTACCGCCGCCTCAAGTCGAGGTTGAGGAACAATGCGACACCCGCGTGGCGTTGTCCAGAGCAGAGATTGACCCACTGAAGGCAGGTAGAGTCGAAGCATGGTCAGCCAGGTGCATCCCAAGCCGGTGATCCTGAGGGAGATCCTCGGTGAATCGCTGCGTGAGTTGCGCACGTCTGAAAACCTCACCCTTCGCGAAGTGTCCGGACGGGCGCAGGTCAGCCTTGGCTATCTGTCGGAGATCGAGCGCGGCCAGAAGGAAGCCTCCTCCGAACTGTTGAACGCGATCTGCGGTGCGCTGGGCGTGCCGCTGTCGAGCGTGCTGCGGTTGGTGTCGGATCGGATGGATTCGCACACCGCCGAAGTGACCACGCTGCCGTTGCGGCCGCGCGTTCAGGCCGCCTGACTCGATGCGCGAAGTAGAACTCCGCGCTCGGCTCGACCAGCACCTTTCCCACCCATACTCGCTGCTGTGGGCCCAGACCCAGGTACTCGGATCCCTGGGGCAGCGCACTGTCGACGAGGCCCTGGCGGCCGGCGTCCCGTGCAAGCAGATCTGGCGTTGCGCGTGGGCTGAGTTGGAGCTTCCCGAGTCCTATCGGTAAGTGTGCGGCGTGTCGTCGCATTTCGAACACCTGTTCGCCTAGGCTTTGCTGCATCGAGCTTTCGCCGGGGTTATGCACAACCTCGACACCATGTGAACCACTGTCAGTGGCGCTCCCTAAGGTGAAGGCGACGAGATAGCGGAGAAAGGAAACCAGCATGGCGGTTGCAGACCGGGAGAAGGCGCTGGCAGCAGCACTGGCTCAGATCGAGAAGGCTCACGGCAAGGGCTCAGTGATGCGCCTGGGTGACGAAACTCGCCAGCCGATCGAGGTGATCCCCACCGGGTCGATCGCCCTGGATGTGGCTTTGGGTATCGGCGGTCTGCCGCGTGGGCGGGTGGTCGAGATCTACGGCCCGGAGTCCTCGGGTAAGACCACGGTGGCGCTGCACGCGATCGCCAACGCGCAGGCCGCGGGCGGCATCTGCGCCTTCATCGACGCGGAGCACGCTCTGGATCCTGACTACGCAGGCAAGCTCGGCGTCGACACCGATGCGCTGCTGGTCAGCCAGCCCGACAACGGTGAGCAGGCACTCGAGATCGCCGACACGCTGGTGCGCTCCGGTGCGCTGGCGCTGATCGTGATCGACTCGGTGGCAGCACTCACCCCGCGTGCTGAGATCGAGGGCGAGATGGGCGACAGCCACGTCGGTCTGCAGGCCCGACTGATGAGTCAGGCGCTGCGGAAGATGACCGGCGCGCTGTCCGGATCGAATACCACGGCGATCTTCATCAACCAGCTGCGGGAGAAGATCGGGGTGATGTTCGGTTCGCCGGAGACCACCACCGGTGGCCGTGCGCTGAAGTTCTACTCCTCGGTCCGCCTCGACGTCCGACGCATCGAGACGCTGAAGGACGGCGCCGACATGGTTGGCAACCGCACCCGGGTCAAGGTCGTGAAGAACAAGGTCGCCCCGCCGTTCAAGCAGGCCGAGTTCGACATCATCTACGGCCAGGGCATCAGCCGTGAGGGCAGCCTGATCGACCTGGGTGTCGAGTGCGGCATCATCCGCAAGGCCGGCGCGTGGTTCACCTACGAGGCCGATCAGCTCGGCCAGGGCAAGGAGAACGCGCGCACCTATCTGAAGAACAACCCCGAGGTCGCCGACGAGATCGAGAAGCGCATCCTCACCCACATGGGGGTCGGGGAGCACGCCGAGGTGCCCGAGGGCATCGATCCGGTGACCGGCGAGGTGGAGTTCTAAGACGATGAGGGGCAGCGAGCCGCCGGAGGAAGACGACTCTCCGGCGGCCGACCCGATCGCGGTGGCGCGGGAGATTGCGCTGCGGCAGCTGACGGTCCGGGCGCGCAGCCGGGGCGAGTTGGCCAAAACGCTCGCCCGCAAACAGGTGCCCGACGAGGTGTCCACGATCGTGCTGGATCGGCTCACCGAGGTCGGACTGATCGACGACGCGATCTTCGCCCGGGACTGGCTCGCAGCCGGCGAGCGCCGGCAGCGGAGTCGCCGGGTGCTTCTGGCCGAGCTCGCCGAGAAGGGCGTCGACCGGGAGGTGGCCGAGGAAGCTGCGGCCGAACTCGACGGCGAGCGTGACTACCAGGTGGCTCGCGCCTACGCCGAACGCAAGGCTGCGGGCCTGGCTCGGGTGGAGTCCCAGGCGCGCTATCGCCGACTGGCTGGTGCGCTGGCTCGCCGCGGCTTCCCGGCATCCGTGGTGGCCCAGGTGACCCGCGAGGTGCTCGCCGAACTGGGAGAGGCCGAGGACGTCCAGCCCACCGAGTGGGACTGATCGCTCGACCGGCCGAGCCGGCAGGCTTGCGGGTGCGGTGGGTGCGCACCTACCGTGTTGGCGGGCGCTACCGCGCTCACCTTCACTGAGAACGACCTTTCCGGGGACTGAACCCCACTCTTTTTCGCCTGGCAGTGACTGCTTTCGAGCCGTTTCTGTCGGGCTGGTCTGCGTTCGCTGTGCGGGGTCGGACGAAGAGAGGGTGCCATGCCGATCGAATGGGCAATGGGACTGGTGGCGCTGGTCGTCGTGGCCGCGGTCGTGATCGTCCTGCTGGGACGACGCAGTAGGCCCCCAGCTGGCGGCGCCGATGCTCGCCTGGAGGCGCTGCAGGTCGAGCGCGAGGAACGGCTGAACCGCGAGCGCACCGAGCTGGAGCGAACCCGCGTCGAACTCGCTGAGCGCGACGCCGAGGTGAGCCGCCGTGCCGCCGCGCTCGCCGAAGGCGAGGCCGACCTGGAGCGTCGCCTGGCTGAGCTGGCCGGCGTGAGTGCCGAGCAGGCCCGCGCGAAGGTGCTCGCCGAGGCCGCGTCCGCCGCGAAGGCCGACGCTGCTCGGGTGGCCGCCGAGATCGAGGACCAGGCCGTGGCCGAAGCCGAGCAACGGGCGCGTGCGGTCGTGGCCACGAGCGTGGCCCGGGTGGCTGCCCAGCAGACCGCGGAGACCTCGGTGGTCGCGGTGGCGCTGCCGTCCGAGGACTTCAAAGGCCGACTGATCGGCAAGGACGGTCGCAATATCCGTGCCTTCGAGCAGGTCACTGGCGCCACCTTGATCATCGACGACAGCCCCGACACCGTGATGGTCAGCTGCTTCGACCCGCGCCGCCGCGACTCCGCCCGGCGCACGCTCAGCGAGCTGATCGCCGATGGACGCGTGCACCCGGCCCGGATCGAGGAGGTCCACCAAGGCAGCGTGGCCGCCACCGACCAGGCCGCTCAGCGCGCCGGGGAGGACGCGGTCGCCGACGTCGGCATCACCGATCTGGCCCCGGCGCTGGTGACCACCCTGGGCGCGCTCACCTTCCGCACCTCCTACGGCCAGAACGTACTCGCCCACCTGGTGGAGTCGGCCCACCTGGCCGGCACGCTGGCCGCCGAGTTGGGCGTGGATCCCACGATCTGCCGCCGGGCGGCGCTGCTGCACGACCTGGGCAAGGCGCTGATCGACGATGAGCGCTCCCACGCCCTAGCCGGTGCCGAGCTGGCCCGCAAGCACGGCGAGCATGCCGATGTCGTCCACGCCATCGAGGCTCACCACAACGAGGTTGCGCCGACCACGGTGGAGGCGGTGCTGGTCCAGGCGGCCGATGCGATCAGCGCCAGCCGTCCCGGCGCCCGCCGGGAAAGCCTGGAGGCCTACGTCCAACGGGCCCAGCACCTGGAGAAGATTGCTGCCGCGCACCCTGGCGTGGAGCGGGTCTACGCCGTCCAGGCCGGACGCGAGGTGCGCATCATGGTCGCCCCCGAGCAGGTCAGCGACGCCGATTCCCGCGCTCTGGCCAAGGCGATCGCCGCCGAGATCCAGGCCCAGCTCACCTATCCCGGGCAGATCAAGGTCACCGTGGTGCGCGAATCGCGGGCCACCGCCGTGGCGCGCTGAACAGGTACAGTCAGACCGCCCGAATCACCGCATGGGAACGAACAACACGATGAGCCAGACCACGCAGCCTCGCACCTTCGAGGTGATCACCTACGGCTGTCAGATGAACTTCCATGACTCCGAACGCATCACCGGAGTCCTCCTGGAGGCCGGCTACACCCCGGCCACCGACGGCGCCCAGGCCGATGTGGTGGTGTTCAACACCTGCGCGGTCCGGGAGAACGCCGACAACCGGCTGTACGGCAACCTGGGCCACCTGGCACCGGTGAAGCAAAGCCACGCCGGAATGCAGATCGCGGTCGGTGGCTGCATGGCCCAAAAGGACCGCGACATCGTGGTCAACAAGGCGCCCTGGGTGGACGTGGTGTTCGGCACCAACAACCTCGGCGCCCTGCCTGCGCTGTTGGAGCGGGCACGGGTGAATCATTCCGCGCAGGTCGAGATCGCCGAGTCGCTGGAGCGCTTCCCGTCCACCCTGCCGACCCGTCGCGATTCGGCCTACGCCGCCTGGGTGGCGATCAGCGTGGGCTGCAACAACACCTGCACCTTCTGCATCGTCCCGGCGCTGCGGGGCAAGGAGACCGATCGGCGTCCCGGCGACGTGCTGGCCGAGATTCGCGCGCTGGTCTCCGAGGGCGTCCAAGAGGTCACCCTGCTGGGCCAGAACGTGAACACCTACGGCGTCGAGTTCGGTGACAGCGGTGCGTTCGCCAAGCTGCTGCGCGCCTGCGGTGAAGTGGACGGCCTGGAGCGGGTGCGCTTCACCTCTCCGCATCCGGCGGCCTTCAGTGACGACGTGATCGCCGCGATGGCCGAGACCCACAACGTGATGCCGAGCCTGCACATGCCGCTGCAGTCGGGCTCTGACCAGGTGTTGCGCGCGATGCGCCGTTCCTACCGTTCGGAGAAGTTCCTGGGCATCCTCGACCGCGTCCGGGAAGCGATGCCGGAAGCGGCGATCAGCACCGACATCATCGTCGGCTTCCCCGGCGAGACCGAAGCCGACTTCCAGGCCACCTTGGACGTAGTCGCCGCGGCTCGATTCGCTGCGGCCTTCACCTTCCAGTACTCGATCCGTCCGGGCACTCCCGCCGCGACCATGCCCGATCAGGTGCCGGCCGAGGTGGTCTCCGAGCGCTATCAGCGGCTGGTCGACCTGGTCGGTGAGATCAGCTGGGCGGAGAACAAGCAGCTGGTGGGCACGCCGGTGGAGGTGCTGTTCGCCGACAACGAGGGACGCAAGGACGGCGCCACCCGGCGGATGTCGGGACGTGCCCGCGACAACCGGCTGGTGCACGTCCAGGTTCCCGATGATCCGGCAGACCGCCCACGTCCGGGCGACCTGGCGACGGTGGAGATCACCTACGCGGCCCCGCACCACCTCAACGCCGACGCCCCGATCACCGGGCTGCGCCGCACCCGCGGTGGCGATGCCTGGGCTGCGGCCAACGAGTCGGCTGCGCTGCCGCTGACCCTGCGTCCGCGGGCCTAGACACAAAAGAGCCGAGGGGCCGGCATACCTGCCGACCCCTCGGGTTCGTCGTTGTCGCGGGCCAGTTGCCCGCTCAGATCGGTCGATCCGGATTACTGGCTGTCGCCACCCACCTGTCCCTTGAGGAAGTCCTGGGCCTGGTCGACCTGCGCGGTGTATTGGCCACCGGTCTGGGAATCGATGAAGTCACCGACAGCGTCGATGCCTTGCTTGACCTCAGTTTCGTGACCCTCAACCGCGTCCTTGATCTGTTCGACGATATCCATCGGGCCTCCTTCCTCTCCTGGGCTCCCAAGCGGGTCCTGGGGCGCTTCCATTCTTGCTCAGGAGTCGCCGATTTGCAGCAGATCGGACTGTGCAATGTTGCGAACTTCTGGTTGCGACCGTCCGCCGGGGGTACCGGCAGCGCCGGTTGGGCCGCAGGCGTCCCGACAGGGGAGAATGCACAGGTGAGCAACGTCCCGGTGCTGGCCCTCAACGGCCCCACTGCCAGCGGTAAGACCGCGGTGGCGGTGGGGGTTGCGCGCGCCCTGACCGAGGACGGGATCCTCGCCGAGGTGATCAACGCCGATTCGATGCTGGTCTACCGCGGCATGGACATCGGCACGGCCAAACCGACGGTGGCCGAACGCGACGGTGTCCCGCATCACCTGATCGACATCCTGGACGTCACCCAGACCGCCTCGGTGGCGGAGTTCCAAACCCTCGCCCGCGACCAGATCGCCGAATGCCGCAGCCGTGGCGTGGTGCCGATCCTGGCCGGAGGCTCGGCGTTGTACGTCCATGCGATCCTCGACGAGTTCGATTTCCCGGCCACCGACGACACCGTGCGGGCCCGACTGGAAGCCGAGCTGGACGACCTGGGCGCCGCCGTCCTCTATGAGCGGCTTCGCGCCCGCGCCCCCGAGGTCGCTGCGGCCATCCAGCCTGGCAACGGACGCCGGATCGTGCGCGCCTTGGAGGCGCTGGAGGTCACCGGCGAGTTCCGCTCGGAGCTGCCGCAGTGGCGCTACGCGCTCGATGACGTCCTGCAGTTCGGTCTGGAGGTGCCCCGCGACCTGCTGGACGCGCGGATCGACGCTCGGGTGGAGCAGATGTGGGCCGCCGGGCTGGTCGACGAAGTGCGCGAACTGGAAGCCATCGGCCTACGGCAGGGACGGACGGCATCGCGAGCCATCGGCTACCGCCAGGTGCTGGCGATGTTCGACGGCGAGTTGAGCGACGCCGAGGCCCGGGCGTCCACAGCGCAGGGCACCCGCCGGCTGGCTCGTAAGCAGTTGGGCTGGTTCCGGCGCGACGATCGGATCGTCTGGGTGGCGCCCGAGGGCGCTGCGCGGTCTATTGCGTCTGCGGTGCGAGCTAGGCTGCTGCAGGCAGGTTAGGAGGCTGAAGATGCGCACCATCGAGTTCGCCAAGGGGCATGGCACCCGCAACGACTTCGTGCTGTTCGTCGACCGCGACGGCCTGATCGAACTCAGCGATGCCGAGGTGGCTTTCATCTGCGATCGGCGGGCCGGAATCGGTGCCGATGGCATCCTGCGCGCGGTCGATTCCGCGCTGATGCCCGGACAGCCCGGCGAGCCCGGCGAATGGTTCATGGACTACCGCAACGCCGACGGCTCGGTGGCCGAGATGTGCGGCAACGGGCTGCGGGTGTTTCTGCGCTACCTGGCCGAGGAAGGTCTGGTCGACGCCAGCGCGCCGGTCACCGTCGTGACTCGCGCCGGGCGCCGCACCGGTCAGTTCCTGCCCGACGGACGGGTCGCGGTAACGATGGGGCCGGCAACGACCGGCCAGCAGGTCGAGATCACCCTGGACGGACGCACCTGGCCGGCTACGGCGGTCGACGTCGGGAACCCGCACGCGGTCGTCCAGTTGGAGGCGGGAACCGATTTGGCGGGGCTGCCACTCACCACCGCGCCGGTCTGGGAGCCGCAACGCGCCTTCCCGAACGGGGTGAACACCGAGTTCGTGCTCGATCGGGGCCCCGGAGTGATCCAGCTGCGCGTCTATGAACGTGGAGTGGGGGAGACCCAGTCGTGCGGCACCGGTGTGGTCGCCGCCGCTGCCGTGGCCGCCCCCGGCGGTACCTGCCGGGTGCACGTCCCCGGTGGAGAGCTGGATGTCGATCTGACCGGAGCCGAAGCGATCCTCACCGGCCCGGCCGAGATCGTGGCTCGCGGACGGCTTACTGTTGCGCCCGGGTCGGCCTGAGGTGGCAATGGACGACGACCTCGTCGACCCGGAACTCGACCTGTATGACGGCGACCAGGCCGACCTTGCTGCGCGGCATTCGTTGCGCCGCGTGGCCGGCATGTCGACCCAGCTGGACGACATCAGCGAAGTCGAATACCGCGATCTGCAGTTGGAGCGCGTCGTCCTGGTCAGCGTCTGGACGACCGGCTCCCAAGAAGACGCCGACAACGCGATGGCCGAGTTGAAGTTGCTGTCAGAGACTGCCGGCTCGCAGGTGCTGGAGGCCCTGGTGCAGCGTCGCAAGGCGCCCGATCCGGCCACGTTCATCGGCCGCGGCAAGGTGGACGAAGTGCGCGAGGTGGTCATCGCCACCGGCGCCGACACCGTCATCTGCGACGGCGAGCTCGAACCGGCTCAGTTGCGCAACTTGGAGGATCGGGTCGGGGTGAAGGTGATCGACCGCACCTCGCTGATTCTGGACATCTTCGCCTCGCACGCCAAGAGTGCCGAGGGCAAGGCTCAAGTCGAGTTGGCCCAGTTGCAGTACCTGCGTCAGCGGTTGCGCGGCTGGGGTGGCAACTTGTCCCGCCAGGCGGGCGGACGGGCCGCCGGTGGCGCCGGGATCGGCGGACGTGGCCCGGGTGAGACCAAGATCGAGACCGATCGTCGTCGGATCAAGACCCGGATCGCGGTGTTGCGGCGGCGGCTGCGTGAACTCGACCAGGTGCGTGAGACCAAGCGTTCCCAGCGCACCCGTAATCAGGTTCCCAGCGTGGCCATCGTCGGCTACACCAATGCCGGCAAGAGCTCGCTGCTGAATCGTCTTACTGGTGCGGGGGTGTTGGTGGAGGACGCGCTGTTCGCCACGCTGGACGCCACCACGCGGCGTACCGAGGCCAGCGACGGGCGGGTGTTCACCCTCACCGACACCGTCGGCTTCATCCGGCACCTGCCGCACGACCTGGTCGAGGCGTTCCGGTCCACCTTGGAGGAGTCCACCGCGGCCGACTTGCTGCTGCACGTGGTCGACGGCTCCGATCCTGATCCGTTCGGGCAGGTGTCCGCGGTGCGCACGGTGTTGGGCGAGATCGGTGCCAGCGGGGTGGCCGAGCAGTTGGTGATCAACAAGACCGACGCGGCCGCCGATGACACCCTGCTGGCATTGCGCGGCGCTTTTCCTGATGCGTTGTTCATCTCGGCACGCACCGGCGAGGGGATCGATGAACTGCTCGCTCGGATCGAGGAGCGGCTGCCGCGTCCCGGCCTCGAAGTGCGGGCCCTGGTGCCGTACGCGCGCGGCGACCTGATCGACAAGATCCACTCCGCGGGGGAGTTCATCGCCACCGAGCACACCGAGCACGGCACCCGGATCGTGGCCCGCGTCAACGCGGAGCTGGCCGGTGAGCTGGCCGCGTACGCCGACCCGGACGCATGAGCGACTCGTCCGAACTGGCCGGACGGATCCTCGCCGCAGCGATCGACGAGATCGGCGGCTTGACCCGCGACGGTCAGGTCCAGATGGCCGACCAGGTGGCCACCACCTTGGACACCGGCGAGCACCTGCTCGTCCAAGCCGGCACCGGTACGGGTAAGTCGCTGGGCTACTTGGCGCCGGTGTTGGCACACCTGGCCAGCGATCCGCAGTCGCGGGTGGTGATCGCGACGGCGACCCTGGCGCTGCAGGCCCAGCTGGCGGGCAAGGACATTCCGGCTGCGGTGGCGGCATGCGAGCAGGTCACCGGGACCCTGGTGCGCCATGCCGTCTTGAAGGGTCGCAGCAACTACGCCTGCCTGTTGAAGGTGCGCGACGGCCAAGGCCTCGAACAGGACGCGCTGTTGCCCGAACTCGGGCAGACCTCCGACCTCGGTGCCGAAGTGGTCGAGCTGCGCCGCTGGGCAGAGGAACAAGCCGAGTCCGGCCAGCTGGCCGACCGGGACGACGCCCCGGCTCACGCTCCGGCGGCCTGGAACCAGATCTCGGTGCCGGTGCGCGAATGCCTGGGCGCGCAGAAGTGTCCCCAGGGCGCAGCCTGCCTGGTGGAGAAGTCGCGGGAGAAGGCCCGCAACTCCGCCCTGGTGGTGACCAACCATGCATTACTGGCCATCGACGCGCTGCACGGCGGGACGGCGTTACCCGAGTACGGCGCGCTGATCATCGACGAGGCCCACGAGTTGGTCTCCCGGGTCACCGGTGCGGCGTCAGTGGAACTGAGCCCGTCGCTGGTCGAGCGAGTGGCCAAACGGTGCCTGGCGTGGCTCAGCGACGACACCGGGTTGGACTTCCTGGATGCTGCCGACGTGCTACAGGCCGGCCTGGACGCCGCCGAGGTGGGTCGGATCACCGATCCGTCCGACCCGTTGAAGGACGCGTTCGCCGCCGTTCGGACGGCGGCGCGTGCCGCGGTGAGCGGGCTGGGTGGCGGCGATGACGACGATGTGGAACGCAGCCAGGCCCAAGGCGCTGCGCAGGAGATCTTCGACGTCGCCGAGCGACTCGCCAAGCTGGATGAACGTGACGTGATCTGGGTGTCGGAGTCGGAGCGCTTCGGCCGCCAGGCGGTGTGCGCGCCCTTGTCGGTGGCCGGGCTGCTGCGCAACCAGATCTTCGACGAGCACCCCAGCGTGCTGACCTCGGCCACCTTGAAGATCGGCGGAGACTTCACGTCGGTGGGCTATTCACTGGGCTTGGGCGGGCCGTCTGAGGGCGGCTATCGGGCCTTGGACGTCGGCTCCCCGTTCAACTACCGCAGTCAGGGGATCTTCTACGTGGCCCGTAACGTGCCTCCGCCGAGCCGGGACGGAATCAGCCCCGAGGTGCTCGCTGAGGTCGCCGAGCTGCTGTGGGCGGCCGACGGTCACACCCTGGGCCTGTTCGCCTCTCAGCGGGCCGCTGAGGCGGCCGCACGGTACTGCCGTGAGCACCTCCCCGAGCGTTTGGTGCTGTGCCAAGGCGATGCGCACCTGGCCCGGCTGACCAGCGAGTTCATCAATGATCCGGAGGCTTCGCTGTTCGGGACGCTGTCGCTGTGGCAGGGGATCGATGTACCCGGCGACACCTGCCGACTGGTGATCATCGACAAGATCCCCTTCCCGCGTCCGGACGATCCGCTGATGCAGGCCCGCCAGCAGGCGGTGGCCGAGGCCGGCGGCAATGGCTTCATGTCGGTGGCCGCGACTCATGCCGGTCTGCTGCTTGCGCAGGGTGCGGGACGGCTGATCCGCAGCATGGATGATCGCGGCGTGGTCGCCGTGCTCGACCCGCGGGTGGTCACCGCTCGCTACGGCAGCTTCCTGACCGCGTCGCTGCCGGACTTTTGGATGACCACCGATAGAGAGACCGCGATCGGCGCCTTGCGGCGCCTGGGCGAACGATCCGACGGGGGAGCGGCCTAGGTCTGCTCACCCAGCTCGTGCGCGGCGTCGGCGTAGTCGCCGGTGCCCGGCAGGGAGCCCGGACGGTAGATCAGCCGGACCACACCGGTGGGAAAAGCTTCCGAGCGCACCAACTCCAGCGGCTGCAGTCCCGCGTCGGCGGCGAAGATGCGACGCCCAGGGCCGGCCAGCACCGGATGCACCAACAGGCGCAGTTCGTCGAGCTCTCCGGCCGACAGCAACTCTCGGACGATCGAGATCGAGCCGGCGATGAGCACCGTGTCCAGGTTGGCATGGGTGCGCAGTTCCGCGACAGCGCTCAGCAGATCGGCGACGGGTTCGGCATTGCGCCAGCCCAAGTCTTGACCACCGCGGGTGGCGACCAGTTTGCGCAGGTCGCCCAGTTGAGCAGCGAAGTCGGCGTCCTCGCCACCGGCGGCCTCACGATCGGGCCAGGCACCGGCGAAGCTGTCATAGGTGATCCGTCCCAGCAGCAGGGCTTCGGCGGCGGCGTAGTCCTCGGTGACCGCAGCGGCCATGTGCTCATCGAAGTAGGGGAAGTGCCAGGCGGGATCGATCTCAGCCACGCCATCGAGCGAACAGAACAGGGTCGAAACGAACCGGGCCATGACCGATCATCTCCCAAGGAGTTCCTGCAGTCGATCTTGGTGATCGCCGCTGATCTGAACAATCTTGGTCCTACTGGTGGCCCCGCTGACTAGTGTCAATTCTCGCAAGGCAACGCCGAATGCGTCCGCCAGCGCCTTCAGAGCCGCCTGGGTGGCCCGTCCGTCCACCGCGGGCGCTCCCACGGCGACGACCAGGGTATCGACGCCATAGCGTCCGCCCACCTTGGTCCGACCGGCGCCGGGCTTGACCCGGATGGCGATGCGAATGGCTACACCTTGCGCAGGACGGCGACGACCTTGCCCAGGATCGAGGCGTCGTTACCGTCGATGGGTTCGTAGGCCGGGTTGTGCGGCATCAGCCACACCTGACCGGGGGTCCGCTTGAACGTCTTCACGGTGGCCTCATCGCCGAGCAGGGCGGCGACGATATCGCCGTTGACCGCGTCGGGCTGTTGGCGCACGACCACGTAGTCGCCGTCGCAGATGGCCGCGTCGATCATCGAGTCTCCCTTGACCTCCAACAGGAACAAGGTGCCTTCGCCGACCAACTGCTTGGGCAGGCTGAACACGTCCTCAACCACCTGCTCGGCCAGAATCGGGCCGCCGGCGGCGATCCGACCCAGGATCGGCACCTCGACCGAAGGTGCGCTCGGCGGCGGGAAGTCCGGCTCGACGGCGACCGCCGGTGCCGTAGGGACGGCCGGCGCCATCGAACTGGGCAGCCGCACCTCCAGGGCGCGCGGACGGTGGGGGTCACGGAACAGGAAGCCCTTGGCCTGCAGCACCTTCAGCTGATGTGCGGCAGAGGAAGACGAGGCCAGCCCCACGCGGTCGGCGATCTCGCGGATGCTCGGCGGGTAGCCGCGATCGGCGAGGGCGTCACGGATCACTTCCAAGATGCGGCGCTGCCGGGGGGTGAGGCCCTCGGCGTCGACCGGACCATCGGGAAGCTCGCTGACGTTGGTGCCGAGTTGTGCGGCCACATCCTCTTTCCGAGGACGTCCGGGCCTGCGTGCCGGGGGAACTGTCGTTGCCATGAACTCACCGTAACGGCGGGGGAGTCATGAATCAAACATATGTTCGAGCGTGTCGCCCTATGCTCCCCTCTCGAGGATCTCGACGGTGCCGCGCGCGCCGTCCACCCGCACGAGGTCGCCGGTGGTGAGGCGGCTGGTCGCACTCCCGCATCCGACAACGGCGGGAATGCCGAACTCCCTGGCCACGATTGCGGCGTGGCTCAGCGGAGCGCCGAGATCGGTGACGATTGCTGAGGCCCGTCCGAAGACCGGCGTCCAACCGATGTTGGTCAGGGCCGTGACCAGGACTTCGCCCGGCAGCAACTCGGCTGCGTCGTCGAAGCCATCGAGTCGTCGAACCCTGCCCACGGCTACCCCCACTGATCCGGCGGCCCCGACGACGGTAGCCGCCGCGGACTCGGTTGGGGCAGGTACCTGCGAGCCGGCGATATAGAAGTCGCTGCGCCGATGAGGGTCTTGCGCCCAGAGGTCGGGGTTGAAGGCACCGACGATGAACAGGGGGAGAGGGGGCAGTGAGCGGTGATGATCCAGGGTTGCTTGGCGGGCAGGGAAGTGAGTGAAAGCGGAGGTGTCGCCGCGTAGCGCGGACAGCAGCTCCGGGAGGGTCAAGAGAAAGACGCTCTCACCGATGTTCAGGAGGTGACCGGCGCGCAGTGCGAAGGCCCGGTGCACGGCCGTCCAGCGGACCGATTCCGAGCGCACCTGCTCTCGCAGTGCCGCCCGTGTTGCCCGGCGATGCAGGCCGCGCTCGATTCGTGCGGCGGCGCGGGGGTGCTGGGATCGCAGGCGCGCCAGCACCGCCTGGTGGGCCGCAGCGCGCTCGGCGCGCAGGGCGGTGAGGTCCGCGCCCTCGGCCGAGGATGCGAGGGCGCGATCCAGCCAGTCGGGGTCCTCCGATGGCCGGGCCCAGGCCAGCTCGATCTCGTTGTAGCCGCGATGTCCGAAGTGGAGCAGGTAGTCCTCGCGGGAGAGTTGGCCGGCGCGGACGGCCTGCAGACCCATCGCGGGGCCCAGGCTTGCCAAACCGTCACTGAGGCCGGCCATGTTGGACAACAGCGCTGCCGCGTCGTCGGTGTCGACGAGTTCACGCACCGCAGCCTCTACGGGGTCGAGGCGATCATCGGTTACGGCGATCACGGCCCAGAACGAACGCAGAGCGGCCGCGAAGATCCGGTTGCGCCACAGTGCCTCCAAGTCGGCGGGGGTTGAGATCTCGTTGATGTCGGCCTTCAGCCTTGCTGCTTCGGGCGCGCTGACGGCAAGGAACCGGTGGATTCGGGCGCGATGCCACTGAAGTCGCAGCACGGTGGCGAGCAACCCGAGGCCCTCGTCCTGCCAGTCGGCACGGGTCAGTGGCAGCACCGGGATCGGCACCTGTGGTGGCAGCGTGCCCCACAGCCCGGCGATCTGCTCATAGACGGTCCGCGGATCGCTGATGGCTTTGGGACCGCGCGCGCTCACTTGCACGCTGAGGTTGGCGTAGGGGCGTCCCGCGACATAGCCGGCCATCTCACGCCCACGAAGCTTCATCGACGGTCCGCCGTTGTCCTGGAGATAACTGGTGAGCGAGATCGTCAGCGGCGTCTGCGGTTCCGGGTTGGCCTCGGAGAGGTTGGTCGCCGACCACAGGCAGTTGCCACTCAGGGTGTCGTTTCGCTCGGCTGTCATCGGATCCCAGCCGTTGAGAGTGGTGATCGGACGGGACTGAAGGATCCAGACCTTGCCGTCTGCCAGTGCCCACTCGATGTCTTGGGCGACGCCGTCGAAACACCCCTCGATGTCGTGAGCAAGCGTGTGCAGGCGAGCGGCAGCCGTCGCCAGCGAAGCCGGCCCGTCGTAGGTGCCCTGTGGTCGGAGGAAGGTGAACGCGGCAGCGTCCGCGTCGCCGGAGACCAATGCTTCGCCGCTTCCGGTCACGACATTGCCCAGCATGGATTCCAGACTCCCGGTGAGGGGGTCGACGGTGAACAGGACGCCGGCCACGTCCGCGTCGACCATCACCTGGATCACCACGGCCAACTCGGCTTCGGCGGACCCGGCGTGCTGCGCTGCGGAGTATGCCGCCACCCGCTGGCTCGCGCCGGAGCTGCGGACCCGCTTCACGGCGGCAAGCACGTCTTGGCGGGGTACGTTCAGCTCCGACTCGAAGGCGCCGGCGAAGGATGCGGTTGCGGAGTCCTCGGCGCGCGCTGAGGACCGGACGGCGAACCGCTCTCCGCGCAGCTTCGTGAGTGCTGCCTCGAGCGCGACCCGTCCCTCGCTGGTGAGGTCCGCGCCCGTGAACGCTTCCGGCAGTACGACGCAGGCCGGGGGTACCGGGAACCCTCTTTGGGTCAGGCTGGCGAGGGCTCGGGCCTTGCCACCGGCGCGGGCCGTGTCAGGCGGGAGGGAGTGCAGGTCATAGACCAGAGCGCCGGGACGTGCCCAGCGCACCCGGCGGATCGCGCTGACCGCCATCGCGGCCACGGCGCCTCCGACCAGAAAACCAAGGGTGCCAGCCATTACGGTGAGGGGGATTCGGGCCAGCAGCGGCACGTTCGCGGTGGTGGCGACCAGGGCCCCACTCGCGGCGGCAGCAACATTGGCGCCGATCTGCCTCGCCCTGCGGGCGCGGGGGTCACTCATCGGAGTTGGGCGCTCCGCCCAGGAGACGGGCGAGCCCAGGAACGCGTGCCAGCACCTGATCGGCCTTGCCGAAGGCCAAGCCGAACTCCAGGTCGCCGAAGACCAAGAGCTTGTCGCCGACGGCAATGCCGAGATCTCGCCGGGCTTCGGCCGGAATGACGATTTGGCCGCGATCGCTCACCGTGACCGCTCCGTAGAAACGGCGGCCGGGATCGTCAGGGTGTGAGTAGGCCATGACCCCTCCATATCTTGTAAGTAAGACAAATCTTACCCTAGCGACCGCGAGTGATTTTGTCAGTGGCGAGTGTGAGGCTGTGGATCGGGTCGACACGCCGGGCGAACAGATGTTCGAAAAGTGTCGGACTGTTCGCGTAGAGTATCGAACAGACGTTCGAGAGAGGTGGCAATCATGAGCGCAGTGCTGGTAGACGATCTGCTCGTCGAGGAGTTCCTGGCGGCGACGCCGGTACGCCTGCGTTTGTTGCCCGGTGGTGCCGACCTTGATGCTGTCGAGCCCACGGTGGTGATGCCCGCGGTGTCGCCGGTGGCGGTGCCGCGTCGGACGTCTGGGACGCTCCGGCTGACCAATCGGGGGATCGCGGTCATTCTGGGCACGTTCGTCACTCTGTTCGCCACCGGTGTGGCCGTGGCAGTCACCAGCTTCCTGGCCGTGAGTGATGCGCCGCTGTCCGCGCCGGCAGTGGTGAGTGTGGCTCGCTGACCGGCCCGCTGGCCCTGTGTTGTGGCTGATCCGGCGCGGTGTTCGCGCCGGATCTTGCTGTCTTCTGTGGGGGTGGGGTGGTTGCGTTGCCACCCTGGACGGGACCGAATTGCGGACACCGTGCGACACGCCGCAGATGTCATCTTGCGTTGGGGCACAGCCTTGCGTAGCCTCTAGATGTAGTAGTTACACGCGTGTCGTTCGTCCACAGCTTGTGGTCGTTCCCCACAATGTTTTCCACAGGTTCACTCACAGAACCGCTTCGAGAAAGGCCCGCAACGATGCATTGCCCGTTCTGTCGCAACACCGATACCAGGGTGCTCGACAGCCGGGTCGCCGAAGATGGCAAGAGCATCCGGCGCCGGCGTCAGTGCCCGGCGTGCGAGCGGCGTTTCACCACCCTGGAGCAGATGCAACTGGTTGTGGTCAAGCGGTCCGGTGTGGTGGAGCCCTTCTCCCGGGAGAAGGTCATCACCGGAGTGGCGAAGGCCTGCAAGGGCCGTCCGGTCTCCGAAACCGACCTGGCCCGACTGGGTCAGCAGGTGGAGGAGACGCTGCGGGCGTCCGGTCAGGCGGAGATCCCGGCCGACGAAGTGGGGCTCACCATCCTGGGCCCGCTTCGTGAGCTCGATGCGGTCGCCTACCTGCGATTCGCCAGCGTGTACAAGAACTTCGATTCCGTGGACGACTTCTCCGAAGAGATCCAGACCCTGCGTCAGCCGACGCTCACCACCCACTGAAACCCCGCACAACGCCCCCCTGCAGAACCGAAAGGCACTCCCATCATGACCGAGACCGTGAAGGCCACCACGAAGAGTGGTCGAAAGGCTCCTGGTTTGAAGATCGACCGCGTCTTCACCACCGCTGGCGTCCACCCCTATGACGCCGTGACCTGGGATTCCCGCGACGTGATCCAGACCAACTGGAAGACCGGCGAGACCGTCTTCGAGCAGCGCGGGGTGGAGTTCCCCGACTTCTGGAGCGTGAACGCTTCCACCATCGTCACCACCAAGTACTTCCGCGGCGCGCTGGGCACCCCGGTCCGCGAAGCCAGTCTGAAGACCCTGATCGACCGGGTGGTGAAGACCTACCGGAAGGCCGGCGAGGAGAACGGCTACTTCGCCACCGACGCCGATGCCGAGATCTTCGAGCACGAACTGACCTGGATGCTGTTGCACCAGTACTTCAGCTTCAACTCGCCGGTCTGGTTCAACGTGGGCACCACCAGCCCGCAGCAGGTCAGTGCCTGCTTCATCCTGAGTGTCGACGACTCGATGGACTCGATCCTGAACTGGTACAAGGAAGAGGGCTTCATCTTCAAGGGCGGCTCCGGCGCCGGCCTGAACCTGTCTCGGATCCGCTCCAGCAAGGAGCTGCTGTCTTCTGGTGGTACCGCGTCCGGCCCGGTGTCGTTCATGCGCGGTGCCGACGCCAGCGCGGGCACCATCAAGTCCGGTGGCGCCACTCGGCGCGCGGCCAAGATGGTCGTGCTGGATGTCGATCACCCCGACATCTACGAGTTCGTCGAGACCAAGGCCCGGGAAGAGGACAAGATCCGCGCCCTGCGCGATGCCGGTTTCGACATGGACCTGGGTGGCAAGGACATCGTCAGCGTCCAGTACCAGAACGCGAACAACTCGGTGCGAGTCAGCGACGAGTTCATGCGGGCGGTCGAGGACGGCAGTCCGTTCGGCCTGCGCGCCCGCGCTACCGGTGAGGTCATCGAGACCGTCGATGCCCGCGACCTGTTCGCCAAGATCTCCGAGGCCGCCTGGGAGTGCGCCGATCCGGGCATTCAGTACGACGACACCATCAACGCCTGGCACACCAACCCCGAGTCGGGCCGGATCAACGCGTCCAACCCGTGCAGCGAGTACATGAGCCTGGACAACTCGTCCTGCAACCTGGCCAGCCTGAACCTGATGAAGTTCCTCCGCGACGACAACACCTTCGATGTGGAGTCCTTCGTGAAGGCCGTCGAGCTGATCATCACCGCGATGGACATCTCGATCTGCTTCGCCGATTTCCCGACCGAGCCGATCGGCGAGACCACCCGCAACTTCCGTCAGCTGGGCATCGGGTACGCCAACCTGGGTGCGCTGCTGATGGCCGTGGGTCGTGGCTACGACTCCGACGGTGGACGGGCGCTGGCCGCGGCGATCACGTCGCTGATGACCGCGACCTCCTACCGCCGCTCGGCCGAGCTGGCCGCGATCGTGGGCCCGTACAACGGCTACGCGCTCAATGCCGCCGCTCACCAGCGCGTGATGCGCAAGCATCAGGCCGCCAACGACGATGTCCGCACCTTCGACGGTCTGGACAAGCCGGTGCTGACCGCCGCCTCCGGTGAATGGGGCAAGGTGGTTTCACTGGGCGCCAAGAACGGTTTCCGTAACGCGCAAGCCTCGGTGCTGGCACCCACCGGCACCATCGGCTTCATGATGGACTGCGACACCACCGGCATCGAGCCGGACTTCTCGCTGGTGAAGTTCAAGAAGCTCGTGGGTGGCGGCTCGATGCAGATCGTCAACCAGACCATCCCGCGCGCGCTGACCAAGCTGGGCTACACCGGTGAGACCACCGAGGCGATCGTCGACTACATCGCCAACAACGGCCATGTGATCGACGCCCCGGGGCTGAAGACCGAGCACTACGACGTCTTCGACACCGCCATGGGCGCTCGGGCGATCAAGCCGATGGGCCACGTGCGGATGATGGCCGCGGTGCAGCCCTTCCTGTCCGGTGCGATCTCCAAGACCGTCAACCTGCCCGAGTCCGCGACCGTGGAAGAGATCGCCGACGTCTACATCCAGGGCTGGAAGCTGGGCCTGAAGGCGCTGGCGGTCTACCGCGACAACTGCAAGGTCGGCCAGCCGTTGAGCGACGGCAAGAAGCCCGAGGAGAAGGTCGAGGCCAAGCCGGAGCCGGCGGTGAAGATCGAATACCGTCCGCGCCGCAATCGCCTGCCGAAGTCCCGGGTCAGCCGCACCACGTCCTTCTCGGTGGCCGGCGCCGAGGGCTACATGACCTCGGGTCAGTACAACGACGGCAAGCTGGGTGAGGTCTTCCTCAAGCTCGGCAAGCAGGGTTCGACCCTGGCCGGCGTGATGGACGCCTTCAGCATCGCGGTGTCCATCGGTCTGCAGTACGGCGTGCCGCTGGAGCAGTTCGTCCAGAAGTTCACCAACCTGAAGTTCGAGCCGGCCGGCATGACCGACGACCCGGACGTCCGGATGGCGCAGTCGATCATGGACTACATCTTCCGTCGCCTGGCGCTGGACTACCTGTCCTTCGACGAGCGGGCCGAGCTGGGCATCCACACCGCTGCGGAGCGGGCGCTGTACGTGGAGACCGGCAAGTACATCTCCGAAGAGGACGAAGCATCGCTGATCGAGTCCGAGTCGTTGAAGAACGACGAGGGCGACGATGTCCGGGTGCACGAGGACGGCCCCAACCAGCCGGCCCTGGTGCCGATGGAGGCGCACTCCACCGCTGAGCTGCTGGAGAAGATCTCCGGAATGAGCGTGGACGCGCCCTTGTGCCTCACGTGTGGCACCAAGATGCGCCGCTCCGGCTCCTGCTACATCTGCGAAGGGTGTGGCGCGACCAGCGGTTGCAGCTGATCAGTCGAACGCAGCAGGGGCCGGATGGAATCACCCATCCGGCCCCTGCTGCTGTGTCTGGGGATCTACTCGTCGCCGTCCTCGTCGTCGGCGTCCACCGTGACCGCGGTGACGGCGAAGTTGACCACAGTGGTCGAGGTGGTCACGTTGGCCGGGACGGCCGTTGCGGCGGGCTTGGCGCCCGGCTCATTGGGACGGACGGGCTCGCCCATCGCAGCGCGCAGCGCCTGAGCGATCGCATTGCCGGCTTCGGGATTGTGTTTGCGGATCTCGGCCATGGGCCCAGCTTAGGCGGGGTTCAGGCGGCGGGGGAGTCCTGCGGGGCTTCCTGCGGCGAGTCCTGGTGGTCGACCCGGCGGCGGAACTGCCACACCACGTAGGTGGCGATCGATCCGGACACCAGCACGCCACTGCCGATCGCCAGCACCGGTGAATAGGCGTACAGCTTGCCGAACAGGTCCACCCCGACGGTGCCGATCGTGGCGTACAGCAACGCCCAACACAGTCCGCCGATAGCCACCGCGGGCAGATAGTGACGCAGCTTCATACCGGTGGCGCCCGCAGCCAAGTTGGCCAGGGTCTGGAAGCCGATGGTCAGGAACGACAAGGTGATCACCGGCGCGCCGTAGGCGTCGATCCGCTCGGTGGCGTTCACGTAGCCGGGGGAGTCCATCAGTCGAGCGAGTCTGGTGCGCCGGACGCCGGCCGAGCCGAGGCGTCCCAGCCAGAAGGTGGCGTTCGCGCGTGCCATCACGATCACGAACAGGGCCGCGACAATCACCGGGAACGGTGCGTTCCACTGAGTCGGGTCCATGAGTTCTCCTGCAGGCCGTAGGCGGGAGGAGTCTAACCCGACGTTCGGAGGGTCGCATGTCGCAAAAACCACGACCCGGCCAGGAACCAGAGCAAAGCCAGCCCAGCGACGGGTTCACTCGGGTGGATCAAGGCGCCCCATTGCCAGACCGCCCAGGTGCCGGTGGCGAAAAGTGCGAAGCCGCCGACGGCTCGCCAGGGATCGGGGTCGCCCACCCCCGGGGTAGGAATCAGCCGGACCTCGATACGGGCCACCTGAGGCACGGTGAGCGACAGCATCACCAGGACGCCGACGACCAGCAGCAGCGGATGCAGCAGGACACCGGCCGCAGCCGGGAAGAGCAGCGACAGCCCGGCGAGGGCGGCCGCGACGACGACGATCACCGGAACCTGCCACAGGTAGGCCGACAACAGCACCGCGTTGGTCAACCGGATCCGGCGCTGCCAGGGCTCGCTGATCCGGTCGGCCACATGCGCCTTCTCCAGCAGTGCCAGCACTGCGGTCTGACACAAGCCGAGGACGGTGATCGCCAGGGTGGGCGGCAGCAGGTTGGCCACCGGAACATCGGCCCAGGCGACCGCCGCCTGGGGATAGTGCAGCCAGCCGACGAGGCCGGCGATCACCAACGCGCCGGTGGCGAACAGGGCCACCACCCAGCGGGTCGGCCAGGTCCGGAACCAGCCGCGATGGTAGGCGATGCCCCATTGGTGGGCCAGTGGCCACACGAAGGCCAGATTGAGCCATTGCAGGCTCTGGTCGCCGCTGGCGCGGACGATCACGTCCACGCAGATCAGGGCGGCCAGCAGTGGCAGCATCACCCATCCGCCGAAGCGGTCATGCAGCCAGACCGACAACGGTGCGGCGGCGAGCAGCAGCAGGTAGACCACCGCGAACCACAGCAGCTGGGCGAACTGGCGGCTGTAGGCGGCGGCCTGTGCGGGCCAGCCGACCCATGCACCGACGGTGCCGATGGCGGCGAAGATCAGGATGAAGACCGTCATCGGGCCGATCATCCGGCTCACCCGCACGGTGATGAAGGAGGAGTACCCGGTGCCGGTCCGTCGCCAGGAGTCGACTACCGCAGCATTGGCGTAGCCGGCGGCCACGAAGAACACCGGAATGATCGTGAAGATCCAGCTGATCGCCCACCACACCGGCCCCGGCGCCCAGGGGATCACTTGGATGTGACCATCGACCAGAAGTACCTGCCACAAGAGGGTATGGAAAATCACCACGATCAACATCGAGGCCACTCTGGCCAGGTCAACGAGGTGATTACGCTGCGGCACGAGGCAATGTTAAGCACCTCGCATGCTGGATCTGCGCAGCGTCCGGGCGCGCCCGCCCTAGGCTTTCGGAGTGCAAGCGGCGTTGAGCGGTTACCTCACCATCTGGATGGTGATCGCTGCGGGCTGGCTGGCCGCCCACCTGCGGGTGCTCGATGAGCCCTCGCGCAAAGTGTTGTCCCGCTTCGCGTTCACCATTGCCTCGCCGGTGCTGCTGTTCACTTTGCTGGCTCGCGCCGATCTGCACCATGTGTTCAGTTACACGCTGGTGGTGTCGGTGCTGGCGATCGTGATCACCGGCGGCGGCTATCTGGTGGTGGCCCGGGCATTCCTGCGTCCTCGGACGCTCTCGTCCGATGTGGTGGGTATGTTGTGCGCCGCCTACACCAATGCCGGCAACCTCGGTCTTCCGGTGGCCGCCTACGTGCTCGGCGATATGACCTGGATGGCGCCGATCCTGCTGGTGCAGATCGTGGTGCTGCAGCCCACCGCGCTGGCCCTGCTGGACGCCCGGCGTGAGGGTGCCGAACCCCATCGCTGGACCCACTACGTGACCTTGCCCTTTCGAAACCCGCTGACGCTCGGCTCGCTGGCCGGTCTGGCCGCGAATCTGGCGGGCTGGAGCGTGCCCGACCTGATCTGGGAGCCGGCCTCCATGCTGGGCGCCACTGCGGTGCCCGCCATGCTGGTCGCCTTCGGCATCTCACTGCGGCTGGATCCGCTGCCCGGACGTGGCCCACATGTGGCCGAGCTGGCGGTCGTCACCGTGGCCAAAGTGCTGGTGCATCCTGCGGTCGCACTCGGCCTGGCCACGCTGGTCTTCCACCTGCCGACGCCGCAGGTACTGGCTGTCACGGTGCTGGCGGCACTGCCGACCGCGCAGAACATCTTCATCATCGCCGGCCGGTATCGAGTGGGGTATCGGCTGGCTCGGGACGCGATCTTCATCTCGACCCTGGCCTCGATCCCGGTGATCATCGCCGCCTCGACCTGGCTGCGCTGAGCGCTCCCCGCCCGACCTGAGAGCAAGCAAGTGCCGCGAGTGTCCACGCCCCGAAACAGCGCTGGCCAGGGGCGGCAATGCGATCCGCTACGCCGAATCGCGGCGCGAGGCTCGCGCGGGAAGTGGCACAAGACCCCATGGAGGGCCGCCGGACGGTAGCATTTGGCCGCGATGGATTACGACGGCCACTTCACCCGCCTCTCTGGCGACGAATGTCGCCAGCTGCTGCGCGCGCGCTCTGTGGGCCGCCTCAGCTGGCTATCGGCCAACGGGCTGGAGATCCTCCCGGTGACCTACCTGGTGTGCGGCGAGAAGATCGCCTTTCGGACCAGGTCGGACACGATCATGGGAGAGATGCTGGCTGGTCGGGAGGTGAGCTTCGAGATCGATGACGTCGACGAAGACACCGCCACCGGCTGGAGCGTGTTGGTGCGTGGACGCGCCCAAGGCTACGAAGAGCCCTATCCCGACGGGGTGGACTTGCCGCAACCGTGGGCGCCGGGGGAACATCCCGTGCTCGTCGTGATCGAACCGCAGACCTACTCAGGGCGGGCCGTTTCGGCCACCACCGGAGGTGCTGAATGCTGAAGCCATATCAGGGGTCGCCACGGGTGCTGGTCGGATTCGACGGGTCCGATGACGCTTACCGCGCACTGCAACTGGGAATCGCCGAGGCGAAGGCCCGCGAGGCCGAGCTGGTGGTCGTCCACGCTGTCGACGACACCGTGCTGAACAGTGCCTGGGGCGTGGTGTTCGACCCGGAGGAGATCAAGCTCAACGCTGCGGAGATGGTTGCTCGCGGCGTCGAGGACGCCGTCGCGGCCGGCTTGCCGCGAGAGCGCGTCCGTACTGAGATCGTGCTGGGAAACCCGGCGGCGGCTTTGACCAAGATGAGTCACCAGGCGTCCCTGGTGGTGGTCGGACGGCGGGCCACCGAGCCCAGTGAGCGGCTGTTCGTCGGTTCGACCTCGGTCGGCGTGGTCGGTGCTGCCCACTGCCCGGTGATCGTGGTGTCTGCCAACGAGGAGCTTCACGAGACTCGTACCGGCGTGATCGGCGTTGCCGTGGATACCTCCGCCCGCGGCGCGGTGGCGCTGGAGTGGGCCTTGCAGGAGTGCGCCGAGTTCGGCGGACGCGTCGTGGTGATCAGCATCTTCCGCGCACCGCAGGGACGTTGGTTCAGCAGCAGCCAGCCGACCGAGCAACAGCAGCAGGCCGCCATCGATGTCACCCGGGCGCGGATGGAGGAGATGGTCTCGGAGGTCACCGAGGACTACCCCGATGTGGACGTCTCCTTGGAGGTCTCCTACGGCAACCCGCTGGACGTGCTGGTGGCCCGCACCGGCGAACTCGACCTGCTGATGCTGGAAGTTCATGCCTCCTTCCCGACCTACTCGGTCGGCGGCCTGATTCGCGGCGTCCTCACCCACGGGCGCTGCCCGGTCGGCGTGATTCGGCCGAAGGACAGCCACGGCTCCTGAACCCCGGCGTTCGGAGAGCGGGTGATGGGTAGGCTAGGTCGGCTATGACCGTCCCCGTTGCCATCGAGTTCGACCCCGCGCTGCCGATCAGCGCGCACGTCGAGCAGTTGGTGACCGCCCTGAGCAACCAGCAGGTTGTGGTGGTGGCCGGGGAAACCGGCTCGGGAAAGACCACCCAGCTCCCGAAGATCTGCCTGCTGGCCGGACGCACCCGGATCGGGCACACCCAGCCACGCCGGATCGCTGCGCGCAGCTTGGCGACCAGGATCGCCGCGGAGCTGGGTGAGGAGCTGGGCGCCACCGTCGGCTTCCAGGTACGTTTCGCGACCAAGCGCAGCAGCCAGACCAAGATCAAGGTGATGACCGACGGCATCCTGCTCGCCGAGATCTCCCACGACCGACTGCTGCGACGCTACGACACGATCATCATCGACGAGGCCCACGAGCGCAGCCTCAACATCGACTTCCTCTTGGGCTACCTGAAGCAGCTGCTGCCCAAACGCCCCGACCTGAAGGTGATCATCACCTCGGCCACCATCGACACCGCGCGGTTCAGTGAACATTTCGATGATGCCGAAGTCATCGAGGTGTCCGGACGGACCTATCCGGTCGAGGTGCGCTACCGTCCGGTCGTCGACGAGGCGCACCGCGATCGTGATCAGCTGGAGGCGATCTGCGACGCCGTCAGCGAGGTGTCGGCCAGCCTGGACGGCGATGTGTTGGTGTTCTGTTCCGGCGAGCGGGAGATCCGCGACGCCGCCGATGCCATCACCGCACTGCAGCTGCCGTTCACCGAGGTGCTCCCGTTGTACGCCCGGCTGCCGTTCTCCGAGCAGCAGCGCGTCTTCTCACCGCACACCGGACGGCGCATCGTGCTGGCCACCAACGTCGCCGAGACGTCGCTGACAGTGCCCGGTATCCGCTACGTCATCGACCCAGGGTTCGCGCGGATCTCGCGCTACTCGGCGCGGACGAAGGTGCAACGCCTGCCGATCGAGCCGATCTCCCGGGCCTCGGCCAATCAGCGCGCCGGTCGGTGTGGACGCCTCGGTCCTGGCGTGTGCATCCGGCTGTACAGCGAGGAGGACTTCGCGGCCCGAGCCGAGTTCACCCAGCCGGAGATCCTGCGCACCAACCTGGCCTCGGTGATCCTGCAGATGGCCGACGCCGGCCTCGGTGACATCATCGACTTCCCGTTCGTCGAGCCGCCCGATTCCGCCCAAGTCAGGGACGGCCTGCGACTGCTTTCCGAACTCGGCGCAGTCTCTGCCGGCAAGGGCAAACACACCCACGTCACGCTCACCGGAGTGGGCCGCAAGCTGGCCCGACTGCCGGTCGACCCCCGGCTGGGCCGGATGCTGGTGGAGGCCGACCGGTTGGGCTGCCTGCGAGAGGTGTTGCCGATCGTGGCCGGGCTGGCCATTCCCGACCCGCGGGATCGTCCGGCCGAGGCCGAGGCGCAAGCCGACGCCGCGCACCGCCGATTTTGGGCTCCGCTGGACGAGGCCGGGGGAGAGGCCTCCCCGGACGGCTCGGACGTGGCCGCGCTGCTGCGGCTGTGGACCTATCTGCGCGAACAGCGCCGGCAGCTGTCGGGCAACGCTTTCCGCCGGATGTGCCGAACGGAGTATCTGAACTTCCTGCGGGTGCGGGAATGGCAGGATCTGCACTCCCAGCTGCGAGAGGCCTGCACCGAGGTGGGCTTGCACCGCAACGACGCACCGGCTGACCTGGAACGGGTCCATACCGCGGTGCTGGCGGGGCTGTTGTCGCACGTCGGACTGTTGGACGCGGCGAGCGCGGCCAAACCGGACCGCGGTCGGCGACGGGGTCCGGCGGAGTACCTGGGTGCTCGCGGCGCCCGGTTCGCGATCAACCCCGGTTCTAGTGCGGCGCGCACGAACGCCGAACTGGTGATGGCGGTCGAACTGGTGGAGACCTCCCGGTTGTGGGCCAGGCTGGTGGCCCCGATCACCGCCGCGCAGGTCGAGGAGGTCGGCGGGCATCTGCTGAAGCGTACCTATTCCGAGCCGCACTGGTCGGCCCGTGGTGGCCAATGTGTGGCCTATGAACGGGTGACCCTGCTGGGGGTGCCGATCATCGCGCAGCGTCAGGTCAGCTACGCCCGGATCGATCCGGTGGTGGCCCGCGAGGTGTTCATCACCGCGGCCCTGGTGGAGGGCCAGTGGCGCACCCGTCACCACTTCTGGGAGCGGAACCAGGCCGTCCGGGCTGAGGCCGAGGCACTTGCCGACCGGAACCGGCGTCGCGACCTGCTGGTCGACGACGCGACCGTCGCCGCCTTCTACGCCGCGCGCGTCCCGGCCGGCGTGGTCTCGGTCGCCCACTTCGATCGCTGGTGGCGCGAAGCCCGGCGTTCGCAGCCCGACTTGCTCGACCTCACCATCGAGGATCTGGTCGATCCGGCTCTGGCCGACAACGACGGCGCGTTCCCGACCCGGTGGTCGACTGCTGCCGGTGACTTGGCGATCGACTACGTCTTCGACCCCGGTAGCGGCCACGACGGAGTCACGGTGACGGTGCCCCTGGAGGCGCTCACTCGACTGAATCCGGCGATGTTCACCTGGCAGGTGCCGGGCCTGCGCCCGGAAGTGGCCACCGAGTTGATCCGCGGCCTGCCCAAGGCCCTGCGGACCCAGTTGGTGCCCGCTCCCGACACCGCCCAGCGCGCGCTGACCTGGCTGTCGGACCATCCCGGTGGTGCCGGTGAGACCTTGCCGGCTGCGCTGTCGCGGGCGCTGCGGTCCGTGGTCGGAGTCGAGGTGCCGGTCTCGGCCTGGCGGCCCGATGAACTGCCCGATCACTTGCGGGTGCGGTTCGTGGTGGCCGGCGGTGGACGTCCGGTGACCGGGAGGGATCTGAGCGAGCTAGCCGCCGACGTCGCTCCACGGGTGGATCGCCGGTTGAACGCCGCTGCGGCGGAGCTGACCCATCCCGGAGCGCGGGAGTGGGAGTTCGGCACGGTGGCGGAGCGGATCAGCGCGCCGATGCCCGGCTTTCCCGCTTTGGTCGACCGTGGTGACCGGGTGGGAGTGCAGGTCTTCGCCGACGCCGATCAGGCCCGGCGTGCGCAACGCGATGGGTTGCGCCGACTGATCGTGCTGTCCACGGTCGATCCGACCAAGTCCGTGGTGGCCCGGCTGGCCAACACCACCAAGTTGGCGCTGGCCACCTCGCCGTACGCCGACGTGCCTTCGCTGCTGGCCGATGCGCGACTGAAGGTCACCGGCGATCTCCTCGACCGGGCGGGCGACCCGATGACGGTGCGCGACGCGGCCGCGTTCGCAGCACTTCGGGACGCGGTACGCGCTCAGGTAGCGCCCGCGATGCAGGCTGTGGTGGACCAGGCTGGTGAGGTGTTGGCGGTGGCCGGTGAGGTGCGCACCGGACTCGTCCGGGTCAATGCGGACACCGCCGCCGATGTCGGCGAACAACTCGGTGGGCTGCTGTATCCGGGTTTCATTGCGGCTACTCCGGTGGTGTGGTGGCCGCGGTTGCTGGTGTATCTGCGAGCGGCGCGTCGCCGCCTGGACGCCGCAGTCAGTAATCCTCGACAGGAAGCGGTCGGCCGGGAGCTGATCACCGAACTGGAGGACGAGTATGCGCGGGCCTGTGCTCGCTATCCCGGCGCGTTGCCCGAGGCGGTCGGCGAGGTGGGGTGGCTGCTGGAGGAGCTGCGGGTGAGCCTGTTCGCCCAGGCGCTGGGCACGGCGGTGCCGGTGTCAGCGAAAAGGGTGCGAACGGCGCTGGCGGCAGCGCTCGGAGATGACCTCCGCTGAGGCCGGCGGGCCGCCCAGCCCAGAGGGGGTACCGGGCTGGTTCCTGGCGCGGCGAACGCCGGCTCAGCGGGTCTAGCGATCCGGTCGGCGGGAAGTGAACCAAACCCGCCGGCGGTCGCTGATTACACGCTGGCGAGATGGGTGCGAATCGTCTCGCCCTCGGTCATTGCCTTGCGGAACCAGTGGCGCCGGTCGTACCGCCGTGGGGCGATCGGCGTGGGTTCGATCATGCGGGCAATGTCGAGGTCTTCGACCAGACGCTCGTGATCTCGGTCGGTGACTGCGTAGCTCAACATGTGTCAAGCGTCCCGCGGAATCTTGTTCGGCACAAGCTCACTTTGCCGAACAACTGTTCGGCGGTGCCGTATGATTGAATCATGCTCGATCTCAATCGTCTCCGCATCCTGCGCGCCGTGGTGGCCAGCGGCTCGGTGAACGAGACCGCCCGTCGGCTGGGCTACACCCCCTCGACGGTCAGCCAGCACATTCACACCCTCGCCAAAGAGGTGGGCTTCCCCCTCATCGATCGGGTCGGACGCGGCATCGTGCCGACCGCTGCGGCGGTCGAACTGGCCACGGCTAGCGCAGACGTCCTCCATGCCGCTTCCCGACTCAGCGCTCTGGTGAAGGACCTTCGCGAAGGCGCCACCGATCGACTGGTGCTGCGTACCTTCGCCTCGGCCGCCTACGCCTGGATGCCGCAGGTGGCCCGAACTCTGCGGCAGGAGTTCCCCGGACTCACCCTTGAGCTGTCGATCAGCGAGTCCGATCTGGCTGAGGACGCGGGCCAGGCCGACATCGAGATTCACACTGAGTTGCCGTACGCGCCGTCGATCACAGCCGCCGGCTTCCGGCGGACGGTCCTGGGCACCGACGACTTCCTGTTGGCCGTGCCCACCGACCATCCGCTGGTGGGTTCGGGTCCGATCGACCTGGCCGAGTTCGCCGAGGACGACTGGGTTCAATACGACTTCCGCGACGAGATCGCCACCAGCCTGACCACCCGTGCCTGTGCCGAAGCCGGCTTCACGCCGCACTACGTCGCTCGGGCCCAGGATCACGTGACCGGCTTGGCGTTCGTGTCTGCCGGTGTCGGCATCACCCTGGTTCCGGAGCTGGCAGCCGCGTGGTCGGCCTTCGACGTGAACTTCATCCGCACCCAGAACCCGACCCCACAACGTCGGATTGTGGTTCTGGTGCGCAACGCGGTGTCGTCCAATCCGGCCGCGAGCCGTCTGGTGGACCTCCTGGTCGACGTGGCCTCGGCGTCCACCCACCGGGCAGGTTTACCCGTCTGAGTCTGTTGCCACGAGTGTGCTGGCGGTGCCCCGAGGTACAGTGACGGAATGCTTGATCCCCGTGAGCTATACCAGGTCGACGCCGACGTGGCCGCCTCGATCTCCGGCCTGCGGCCGAGCCTGATCCACTTGTTCGACGGGTACGTCGATGCCGGGACGGTGAACCACTCCGCGTCGAAGTACCTGCTGGAGGTCTGCGAGCATCGCGTGCTGGCACGCTTCGACCACGACCAACTTCACGACTATCGGTCGCGCCGGCCTCAGATGGTGTTCGACACCAATCACTGGGTCGAGTTGATCGACTACTCGCTGCTGGTGCATCTGCTCACCGATGCCAACGGAAAGAAGTTCCTGCTGCTCACCGGGCCCGAGCCCGACACCCAGTGGAATCGGGCCTCGGCCGCGGTGCTGCTCTTGGCCAACGAGCTGGGAGTATCGCAACTACTCACCTGCAACGGGGTGCCGATGGCGGTGCCACACACGCGTCCGACCTTGGTGACTTCGCATGCCACGGATCCGTCCTTGGCCACCGGCAACCCGATGTGGATCGACCGAGTGCAGCTGCCAGGCTCCTTCTCCCACGTCCTGGAGTACCGGGCGGGCGAGGCCGGCATGCTCGGGCAGGGCTTTGTAGCCAACGTGCCGCACTACCTGGCTCAGGCCGCCTTCCCGCAGGCCACCGCCGCCGTGATCTCCCGGATCGCTACCGCGGCCGGGCTGGAGATCCCGTTGGACCTGCTCCATGCCCGAGCACAGGCCAACCTCGCCGAAATCGCCGCCGAGACGGCCTCCGACGCCGAGTTCGTGCCGATGGTGGCCGCTCTGGAGGAGCAGTACGACCAATTGGCCGCCAACGGGGGAGCCTCGGTGCCGTCCGCGGAGGAGATCGGTGCAGCGGTGGAGCAGTTCCTGGCCGAACAGGACCCGCCGACCGATTTCGGCGCCTGAGCGATGCCGGAGAGCGTCGCTGAACTGATCGACCTCCTCAAGCTGGATCAGGTCGACCAGGCCGCCTTCATCGGCCGCGATGACGACTCCCCGGACCGAGTGGTCCAGCGGGTGTTCGGCGGCCAGGTGCTGGCTCAAGCGCTGATCGCGGCCTATCACACGGTCGCCGACGACCGAGTCGCCCATTCCCTGGGGGCCTACTTCCTGCGCGCCGGGCTGCCTGGCCAGCCCATCCGCTACCAGGTCGAAGTGGCCCGCGACGGCGGCAGCTTCTCGACCAGGCGCGTGGTCGCCGTCCAGGCTGACCGGGAGATCTTCTCGATGGTCGCCTCGTTTCACGCCGACGAGCCGGGACTGACGCATTCCGATCTCCCGCCGACCGGCGTGCCGGCGCCCCCGGACTGCCCGCCGCTGTCGGACGTGCTCGGCGCGCGTTCCCAGCGCGCGGTCGCCGCCTGGCGGCGCGAGTGGGGAGTGTTGGACGTCCGCTTCGCTTCGGACACCTCGACGCTGACCAAGAGTGGGCTGCGGGACGCGGCCATGAAGGTGTGGGTGAAGGCCGAGAGCGACCTTCCTGGTGATGCCCGCATCCACCAGGCCGTGCTGGCCTACGCCAGCGATCTGACCCTGTTGGGGGTGAGCACCGTGCCCCACCCGGTGGAGTTCGGTGGACCTGGCATGCAGGTGGCCTCGATCGACCATTCGATGTGGTTCCATCGCCCCGTGCGCGCCGATCGCTGGTTGCTCTACGACCAGGTATCACCCTCGGCATCGGCCGGGCTGGGCTTCAGCTTCGGTCGGATGTTCGCCGGACCGACCCTGGCCGCGTCGTGCGCCCAGGAGGGCCTGATCCGGATGCTCGATCGCAGTTGAGGCGCGGGGCGTGGGGCCCCAGACGTGTTGCAGGCCCCGAACCGGCGCGGATGGTTCGGGGCCTGCAGGTCTGGGATGCGGGTCAGGCGGCTTCGGTGTCGGCCCGCAACTTGGAGATGGCGTGACGTTCGATCTGGCGTACTCGCTCCGCGGTGATTCCCCACACGGCGGCGATGTCGGCGAGCTTGGCCTGGCGGCCGTCCAACAGCCCGTAACGGCGCCGCACCACATCGGCGGAGCGCTCGTCCAGCTTGGACAGCAGTCCTTCCAATCGGGAGCGATCCTCGGCGTCCAGCACCATCTCGTCCGGTCCCGGCGCGCTTTCGCGAGCCAGTAGATCGCCCAGGGCGGTGTCGCCGTCCTCCTCGATCGGAGCATCGAGACTGACGTGGTCACGAGCCAGCCGCATCAGATCGATGATCTGCTCCAGCGGAAGTTCCAACTCGGCGGCGATCTCGGCCAGTTCGGGCTCCCGGCCCAAACGGCGCTCCAAGGTGCGACGGACGGCCGAAACCTGGTTGACCTGCTCGGCGACATGGACCGGCAACCTGACGATGCGTCCCTGCTGGGCGATGCCGCGGGAGATCGACTGGCGCACCCACCACGTGGCGTAGGTGGAGAACTTGAAGCCCTTGGTGTAGTCGAACTTCTCCACCGCGCGGATCAGGCCGGTGTTGCCTTCCTGGACCAGATCGAGCAGCGGCATCTGGGAGCGGCCGTACTTGCGTGCCACGGAGACCACCAGGCGCAGGTTGGCGGTGATGAAGCGCTGCATGGCGGCCTCACCCTCCTGGGCAATCTGCTCCAGTTCCTCGGTGCTCGCCTGGACATGACGCAGCGGCGACTCCTCGTCGTCCAGCTCGCCGTCGAGAATCGCGCGGGCGTAACGCCCGGCCTCGATCAAGCGGGCCAGCTCGACTTCCTCGGCTGCAGTGAGCAGCGCGGTCTTGGCGATGCCGTCCAAGTAGAGGCCGACGGCATCCTTACCGTCGATGCCATCGGTGCTGCGGATCCGGTGTGCGGTTGAAATCACGGGACTTCCTTTCGCTCGCCCCTAGTACAACCTGATCGGTGGCGGCTTCTCTGCCCCTGACACGGTGGTCCAGCCCTCAGGATGAGCCCCCGGGGTCAGATTCAGACCACGGTCGTACCTGGGGTATCGACTGGGGTCGGTGTGTCGGCGAGCACCGCTCAGCACGGTCTCAGCCGATGCTCAGGCGGCGGCGATCAATCCGCTAGTGAAGGGGAGGTTTGGCTGATCAGCCAGGCCGTCTCGTAGGCCGCGTCCCGCCAGGCCCGATAGCGTCCAGAGGCGCCACCGTGGCCGCCGGCGAGCTCGGTCTTGAGCACGATCGGACGAGTGGAGCCGGACAGATACCGCAACTGGGCCACCCACTTGGCCGGCTCGGTGACCTCAACTCGGGTGTCGTGGACGTTGGTGGTGGCCAAAATCGCCGGGTATTGGCCCGGGTGGACGTTCTCGTAGGGCGAGTAGGACGCGATCAGGTCGTAGGCCGCCGGATCGTGCAGTGGGTCGCCCCATTCCTCCCATTCGGTGATGGTCAGGGGCAGCGAGGGGTCGAGCACGGTGGTCAGCGGGTCGACGAAGGGCACCGCGGCGTGCACCGCGGCGAAGGCGTCCGGGGCCTGGTTGATGACCGCACCGATCAGCAACCCGCCAGCGCTCCCGCCTTCGGCGGCGAGCCGTTCCGGACGGGTGTATCCGGCCGCGACCAGGTGTCGGGCGCACGCGATGAAGTCGGAGAAGGTATTCGGCTTGTTGGTCAGTCGGCCGTCCTCGTACCACCCGCGGCCGAGTTCGCCACCGCCTCGAACGTGCGCGATGGCGTAGACGTATCCCCGGTCGAGCAGGCTCAGCCGGGCGATGGAAAAGCTGGGCGACAGGCTGATCTCGTAGGCGCCGTAGCCGTACAACACGCACCCCGCGCTGCCGTCCAGCGGAGTGTCGGCGCGGTAGACCAGCGAGATCGGCACCTGGGTGCCGTCCGGCGCGGTGGCCCATTCGCGTCGCTGGACGTAGTCGGTGCTGCGGTACGGCCCCCAGACCGGGTGGTTCAGCACCGGACGGGAGCGCAGCACAGTGCGAGAGCCGTCGTCGAGGCGATACTCCACGACCTGACCGGGAGTGACCAGCGACTGGTAGTGCAGGCGGATCCGGTCGGTGTCGTACTCGTCGCCGTCGTCGGCCTCGGCGGTGAAGATCGGCTCGTCGAAGGCGATCGGCTGCGCGGGCCCGGGTTCGCCGTCGGCGTCGCGGTAACGCAGGACGACCCGGTTGAGTCCGTCGCGCCGCTCGCTGATCACCAGCACCCGGTCGTAGGCGGTCACGCCGAGCAGGCGGACGCCGGTCTCGCCGGGCCAGACCGGCGTCCACTGCCGGTGGTCGGTGGCTTCCAGCGGGGCTTGGGCCAGCGCGAAGTCGATTGCGCCATCGTTGTGGCTGATGAAGAGGCGGTCGCGGGCCACCTCGACGTCGTACTCGATGCCTTCGCGGCGATCGGCCACGCTTCGCAGTCGCAGTTCGGCGGATTCGGTGTCGGCCAGCCAGGCCTGTGAGGTGTTCTTGCTTTCGGCGGCGACGATCAGCCAGCGGCTGTCCCGGGAGCTGTCCACGCCCAGCCAGAAGCGTTCGTCGGTCTCTTCAAGTATCAGCTCGTCGTTGGCGCGGCCGAGTTGGTGGTGCCACAGCTGGTGCGGACGCCAGGCGTCGTCCACGGTGAGGTAGCAGAAGGCCGTATTGCCGGCCCAGACACCACCGGCGGCGATCTCGGCGACCTCATCGTCGAGGAGTGCCCCGGTGCTCAGCGTGCGGAAGCGCAGCCGGTAGCGCTCGTCGCCGCGGGTGTCGGTGGAGTAGGCCAGCATCGTCCCGTCGGGGGAGATGGTGAAGGTGCCCAGCGCGAAGAACTCCTCACCCTCGGCCAACGCCTGGACGTCCAACAGCAGTTCCTCGCCGTCCGGTGCGGGGCCGTCCGGTGCGGGATGGTCGTCGCGGCTGGCGGCGGGGCAGCGGTAGTACCGGGCGTAGTCCTCACCTTCGGTGGTGCGGGCGTAGTACCAGAACTCACCCAATCCGGGATGGCGGACGAACTCCGGCACGCTCAGGTCGGTCTGGCGGGTGCGGGCATCGAGGTCGTCGTGGATCGCCTGGCGCAGTTCGGCCTGGTCGGCGGTGACCGCTTCGGCGTAGGCGTTCTCCGCTTCGAGCAGGCTCAGTAGTTTGGGCTGTTCCTTGTCGCGCATCCAGGCATAGGGATCGACGAAGGTGCGACCGTGATGGCGGCGGGGCTCCGGGTGACGAGGGGCAACAGGGGGAATCGGAGCAGCAGCCATGGGGCAAACTCTAGGCGACGGGTCGGGTTGGGCGAACGCCCAAGTCGTGGCAGAATGGGACGACCAAGGGATTGACAGCTCCCGGCTGTTGCATGCCCTTTGACCAGTTCGCTTGAGAGGTCTGCCTGTGTCTCCACGCTCATCTGCCGCTGCCGCGTCGGTTCCTGACGAAGCGGCGGTTGCCCCCAAGAGGCGTGTCAAGAAGGTCGCTGAGCCGGTGCCGCCGGTGACCAAGATCACCGAGGATCAGGTGTCCCCGGTGACCCCGGATGTCGACGACGATCCCGCCGAGGACGTGCTGGTCGAAGAGGAGTTGGTCGAGGACGAGCTGGATTCCGAGCTGTCCGACGACGACACCGAGGGAGTGGAGGTCGTCTCGGTAGAGGAAGTGTTGACCTCCCCGGACGCCAAGGTCGTCCGCGATGGCGATGACGTGGTGCTCACCGTCGGCGGCAAGAAGCGCGGTCTGGACGATGTCGACGAGGCCGCCTTTGAGCCGGCCGAGGCCGCCAAGACCGAAGCCGAGATCACCGAGGACGGTGGTTTCAGCCTGTCCGACGCCGATGACGCCGATGAGCCCGAGCAGCAGGTCATGGTGGCCGGTGCCACCGCGGACCCGGTCAAGGACTACCTGAAGCAGATCGGCAAGGTTGCGCTGCTGAACGCCGAGATGGAAGTTCAGCTGGCCAAGCGGATCGAAGCCGGCCTGTTCGCCGAAGAGACTCTGAACGAGGGCAACGTCCCTGGTGACACCGACGATCTGGAGTGGATCGCCGAAGACGGACGTCGGGCGAAGAACCACCTGCTGGAAGCCAACCTGCGTCTGGTGGTGTCGCTGGCCAAGCGCTACACCGGTCGCGGCATGCTCTTCCTGGACCTGATCCAGGAAGGCAACCTGGGCCTGATCCGCGCGGTGGAGAAGTTCGACTACACCAAGGGCTACAAGTTCTCCACCTACGCCACCTGGTGGATCAAGCAGGCGATCACCCGCGCCATGGCTGACCAGGCCCGCACCATCCGTATCCCGGTGCACATGGTCGAGGTCATCAACAAGCTCGCTCGCGTTCAGCGGCAGATGCTGCAGGATCTGGGCCGCGAGCCAACGCCGGAGGAACTGGCCAAGGAACTCGACATGACCCCGGAGAAGGTCGTCGAGGTACAGAAGTACGGCCGCGAGCCGATCTCGCTGCACACCCCGCTGGGCGAAGATGGCGATTCGGAGTTCGGTGACCTGATCGAGGACTCCGAGGCCGTCGTGCCCGCCGAAGCAGTGAACTTCACCCTGCTCCAGGAGCAGCTGCACGACGTGCTGGACACGTTGAGCGAGCGTGAAGCCGGTGTGGTGAGCATGCGTTTCGGTCTGACCGATGGCCAGCCCAAGACCCTGGACGAGATCGGCAAGGTCTACGGCGTGACCCGTGAGCGGATCCGCCAGATCGAGTCCAAGACCATGAGCAAACTGCGCCACCCGTCGCGTTCGCAGGTGTTGCGCGACTACCTCGACTGAGTTCGCCTTCGGCCTGGCCCGCCTTGGGTAGGCCGAAGACTGTCACGGTCTTCCCCCGGTACGGTCCGGATTGCTAGGTTCGCGGTATTCCGCGCGTCGGGGGACGGGTTCGCGGATCACGGAGATTCGGGGGAATCGCTCCGTTGGACCGCAACACGCTTGCCCTGTGGTGGGGCCGAGTCATCGCTTTGCTGGCCGGTGCGCTGGTGCTCGCCGTGGGGTGGGTGCCCACGCTCGGCGCTGACCTGAGCCAGGACTTCGGTTCGGTGAGCTTTGCTGCGGGGCGGTTCGATCTGGAAAGCAGCGTGGACGGCCAGACCTTTACCAGCGACCGCGGGGAGGGCTCGGCCACCACCGATCGCATCCCGGTCCGGTTCCGCATCGACGCCCTCAGTCCGCAGCAGCGCGTGTACCTGCCTTTCGCCGTCCGGCTGGCGGCCGGGAGCGACTACGCCGCTCGGGTGAAGGTTTCCGCGGAGCCGGCTGGCGGCCTGCCGCCGGGACACTGGTGGGTGTATCAAACCGACAGCTTTGGCTGTTCAGCGTCCGCCGGCCTGGACTTGTCCGGTCTCGTGTTGGAGTCCGGAGACTTCACGCTCCCTGGAGCATTGACGGTCGAACAGCCCGCCGCCGGGCACGCGGGGGCGGCGGTGTACCTGTGCTTCGTGATGGCAGTGCGACCAGACCTGACCCAGGGCACTGCCGGTGAGCTCGGCTGGACGCTGCAGGGTGAGTCCCTGCCCAGCTAGGACGCCGGCGTGAAGCCGTGCACCGAACCCAGAAAGGCGAGAGCCTCCTCGGCTACGGCGATGATCGTCGCAGCCTGGCGGAAGCCGTGACCCTCGCCGGGAAAGATGTGCAGGGCCACCGGCAAGCCACGGGCGGCCACTGCGGCAGCCATCGCTTCAGCTTGGTTGGGCGGGACGACCTTGTCATCGGCACCTTGGAAGATCAGCATCGGGCACTGCAGCTGATCGAGGCGGTGGATGGGGGAGCGCTCCCGGTAGACCGCGCGTCCGGCGGGATAGGGCGCCACCAGGCGGTCGGTGTAATGGGCCTCGAACTTGTGGGTATCGGTGGCCAGTGACTCCAGATCGCCGATGCCGTAGAGGCTGACCCCGGCAGCGAAGACGGTGCTGGCGGTCAGCGCGGACAAGGTGGTGTAGCCGCCGGCCGACCCACCGCGGATGCTGAGTCGGTCACGATCCGCGCGTCCGGCCGCGACCAGGGCATTGGCGGCCGCGATGCAGTCGCGGACATCACTGAGGCCCCAGTTGCCGTTGAGTCGCTCGCGGTAGGCGCGACCGTAGCCCGAGGAACCGGAGTAGTTCACGTCGAGGATGCCGATGCCGCGACTGGTCCAGTACTGCACGCCCAGGTTGAAGCCCGGGTCGGCGAAGGCGGTCGGCCCGCCGTGGCTCCACACCTGAACCGGCGGCAACTCGTCAGCTGGCGCTTGGTAGTCGGGGTTGGTGGGCGGGTAGAACCAGGCGTGCACCGGCCCGTCGGCCGACGTCCAGGTGATCGCCTCGGCGCGGGAGGCGAGTGCGGGATCCTGACCGAAGCCGCTTGCCGAGCGCAACGTGTCGCCGATGCCGGCCACCCAGTCGAGCTCGACCAGCTCGGCCGGCCGATCGGCATAGCCGAGCAGGGCCACGGCACGCTCACCGGTGCCGGTCACACTCGCGGTGACCGCATCGGTGGGGAGTCGGTTCAAGCTCGGCTGTCCGGAGAAGTCGAGAACGCCGAGGTGCGCGAAGCCGTCCTCCAGCCAGGTGCAACCGATCCGACCGGCGTCGATGATCGCGTAGGGCGGGGGAGTGAGCACCCACAGCGGTCCGCAGAAGTCAGCCTCGGCCGGCCACAGTGCGGTCGCGGTGCCCTCCGACCAGCGGAAGAAGTTCCAGAAGCCGGTGGGGTCGTCCAGGTAGATCAGCGCGCCGTCGGGAGCCCAGGACGGGTACAGCGCCGCACTGCCGGCACCACCGGCGACCACCGTGGCATCGGTCGGGTCATCCAGCGGGGCCACCACGATCCGGGCCTGGTCCCAGGGCATGTCGGGGTGGTTCCATTCGCACCACGCCAGCTGGTTGCTCGTACTCAGACAGGGATGGGCGTAGAAGTCGGCACCGGCAGCCAGCACTGTGCCGCCGTCGTCGTTGCTGGTGTCCAGACTCAGCGCGACCACCGCCTGGGCTGGCTCGCCGTCGGCACGGTGGTCCTCGCGAACGGCCAGCAGTAGCCGCTGCGGGAGCGCCAGGTGCAGGGCTGCGTATCGCAGTCCGGGGATGCCGGCCAGCCGTCGAGCCGGTTGGTCTGCCTCGATCAACCAGACCGACGAGTCGGTGAACTCGGTGTAGGCCACCAGCTCACCGGCGGCGGTCCAGTCGCCGCCGCCATACTCGTTCACGGAGGTTCGGACGTTGGCGTCCGGCCCGGTGAGTTCGCGCACCTGTCCGGCCGCATCGCGCTGCCACAAGCTGGTTCGTCCGCGCTGTTGAGGGTTGCCCTCGCTCCACAGCGTTCGATCGGGCAGTGCGAGGCCGTGGCTGAGCCGCAGCGCGGCCACGGTGAGATCAGCGGCGGCAATGGGGGAGACCCAGGAGCCGAAAGGTGCGGTGATCACAGCAGCCTGGCCAGTTCGTCGCGGAACGCGCGGTAGAGGGTGTCGTTGAACAACACGAAGCGCACCCGCTCGATGCCGGTACGCGGGTGTCCAGCGACCGCAAGAACAGCCACTTTGGCGGCGGTGGCCGGATCCCAGCCGTACACGCCGGCTCCGATGGCCGGGAAGGCGACGGTGGTGGCTCCGAGTTCGACGGCGACGTCGAGGCTGTGGAGGTAACAGGCGGCCAGCAGGGCTTCGTCGGTCTGGCCGGCGTGCCGGTTGGGGCCGACGGTATGAATCACCCAACGCGCGGGCAGCTCGCCGGCCTCGGTGGCGACCGCCTCACCCACCGGAAGGCCGTGGGGAAGGCGGGTGCGGCGAAGTTCCTGACACGCGGCCAGCAGCGCAGGGCCGGCGGCAGCATGCAGCGCACCGTCAACGCCGCCGCCTCCGGTCAGGGTGGAGTTGGCGGCGTTGACCAGCGCGTCGGCAACCTCACGGGTCAGGTCGCCCAGCCTGGCGTCAATGGTGTTCACCAACGCAGTATCCCAGCAAAAGCGAAGGGCCCCGGGAAGCTTCCCGGGGCCCTTCGACGAAGTCGTCGACTAGGAAAGCTTGCTGGTCTCGTCCTGGATGGACAGGGCCACCTGGCTGAGCTTGGCGGAGTGCTCGTTGGCGTGGTGGCCACAGAAAAGCAACTCGCCCCCGGAGGTGAGGGTTACCCGCAGGTATGCCTGAGCGCCGCAGCGATCGCAACGATCGGCTGAGGTCAAGGGCTCGGCGAACGTAGTGCTCATGGTCTTCCTCACTTTCCCACTCCGAAGAGTGTCTGACACCGGCTCCAACATCGGCAGCTGCTCTGTTTGTTCCCGGCGCTGCCAGTGTAGGCATGCCAGGGCAAACTTCGTCGATAGTCCAGCCGACACCGACACCTGAATACGCATAACTGTTACGCGGCCGAGATAATCTCGGTCGGTGAGTACGACGAAGGCTGGCGAAGGTAGGGACTACGAGGCACGGCACCTGTTGGTGCTGGAAGGCCTGGAGGCGGTCCGCAAACGGCCTGCGATGTACATCGGGTCCACTGACACCCGTGGCTTGATGCACTGCCTATGGGAGATCATCGACAACGCGGTCGACGAGGCCCTGGCCGGCTACGGCAAGAAGATCCAGGTCAGCCTCAACGCCAATGGTTCGATCACCGTGATCGACGTCGCCCGCGGTATCCCGGTCGACATCGAGCCACGTACCAAACTCACCGGTGTCGAAGTGGTCTTCACCAAGCTGCACGCCGGCGGCAAGTTCGGTGCCGGGTCCTACAACGCCACCGGCGGTCTGCATGGTGTGGGTGCCTCGGTGGTGAACGCGCTGTCGTCCCGATTGGACGTGGACGTGGACCGCAATGGTGCCACCCACTCGATGAGCTTTCGGCGCGGGGTGCCGGGCGTCTTCGACGGCGACGGCCCGGACGCCCCGTTCACCCCGGGCAGCCAACTACGCAAGACCGGGAGGGTCGCCAAGGGAGTCACCGGTACCCGGATCACCTACTGGCCCGACCGGCAGATCTTCCTTCCCGGCGCCGAGCTGTCGCTGAACCAGCTGATGGCCCGGGCTCGGCAGACCAGCTTCCTGGTGCCCGGCCTGGAGCTGGTGGTCACCGATGCTCGTACCGCTGAGGTGAGTGTGGAGTCGTTCAAGCACGACGGCGGCATCAGTGAGTTCTGCGAGTACTTGTCCAGCGGGACGCCGGTCTCCGATGTCGTTCGGCTGCAGGGGCAGGACTCGTTCACCGAGACCGTGCCCATGCTGGACGACGATGGTGCGATGACCCCCACCGACGTCGAACGCGAGCTGGACGTCGACATCGCGCTGCGCTGGAGCACCGACTACGACAGCCGAGTGGTCTCCTTCGTCAACATCATCGCAACCCCCAAGGGTGGCACCCACGTCTCCGGCTTCGAGCGCGGCCTGACCAGGGCATTCGCCCGTGGCTTCGAGGGCACGCGGCTCCTGAAGGCCAACGAGGAAGTGGTCAAGGACGATGTCTTGGAGGGGATGACCGCGGTGGTCACCGTCCGGCTCGCCGAGCCGCAGTTCGAAGGCCAGACCAAGGAGGTCCTGGGCACTCCGCCGGTGACCCGGCTGGTCACCAAGGTGGTCGAGCGCGAGCTGGGCGCCTTCCTGACGTCCAACAAGGCCGCGGTGCGCAGCCAGGCGCGTGCGGTCATGGAGAAGGTCGTGGCGGCCTCGCGGACCCGCGTCCAAGCCCGGGCCCACAAGGACGCCCAGCGCCGCAAGAACGCCCTGGAGTCATCCACCCTGCCGGCCAAGCTGGTCGACTGCCGCAGCACCGACCTGGACCGCACCGAGCTGTTCATCGTGGAGGGCAACTCGGCTCTGGGGACGGCGAAGCTGGCCCGGGACTCGGAGTTCCAGGCGCTGCTGCCGATCCGGGGCAAGATCCTCAACGTGCAGAAGGCCTCGGTGGGCGACATGCTGAAGAACGCCGAGTGCGCCTCGATCATCCAGGTGGTCGGCGCCGGCTCGGGGCGTACGTTCGATCTGGACGCTGCCCGCTACTCCAAGATCATCTTCATGGCCGACGCCGACTCCGATGGTGCCCACATTCGCACCTTGTTGGCCACCTTGTTCTTCAAGTACATGCGTCCGCTGGTCGACGCCGGACGGATCTACAGCGCGGTCCCGCCGCTGCACCGGTTCGAGCTGATCAACCCCAAGAAGGGCGAGGACAAGTACATCTACACCTACACCGAGGCCGAGTACCGGCGGAAGCTCGCCGAGTTGACCAAGCGGAACCAGAACTTCAAGGAACCGCAACGGTACAAGGGCTTGGGTGAGATGGACGCCGATCAGTTGGCCGACACCACCATGAACCCCCGCCACCGGACGCTGCGTCGGTTGACCGTCGACGACGCCGAAGGCGCGACCAAGACCTTCGAGGTGTTGATGGGCAACGACGTCGCGCCGCGCAAGGAGTTCATCATCGAGGGCGCCTACACCCTTGATGCCGAGCGGATCGACGTCTGATCAGTAGAGCTGTTCGAGCAGGCCGGTGTCCACGTCGTAGACGAAGCCACCGACGTGCGCCCGTCCGGCGATGAGCGGGTGCGCGGCCACCTTCGCCACGTCGGCGCGCAGATGGCTGAGCTGATCGGGATCGGCGTCGAACTGGAAGCCGGAGGCGTCCACCCCTGAGGTCTCGGTGATCCGATTCCGCAACTCGTCTTCGGCCATGGAAGCCATGGCGCACCGAGTGTGGGCGATCACCAGGATCCGGTCGACCTGCAGCAGATTCACCGCCAGCGCGCAGCCGGCCAGGGCATCGGGAGTGACATGTCCGCCGGGGGTGCGCAGGATCTTGGCCTCGCCGAGGAACAGCCCGATCATCTCCAGCGGCTGGAGGCGGGAGTCCATGCAGGTCACCACGGCCACGCCCGCGTGGGCGTAGCCGTCGAAGTTGCGCGGTGCAGAGTTGGCGTAGCGCACGTTGGCGGCCAACAGATCAGCGAAGCCTTCGGTCATGCCGCCACCCTAACGATCAAAACGTCTCGCTGCCGACCGGCTCAGGCGTGGTAGCGCGAGCCGATCGCGGCCAGAGGCTGCCCGAGCGAGACGCCTGAGCCGTCCCGGCGGGGGTCGGCGGCAGGCAGATCGATCGGGGCACCGCTGGCCGCTGCGGCGATCGCCGGATCGGCACCGGCCCAGCCCAGGAGCAGCACATCTTCGCCCTTCAGCAGCCGCTGGCAGCGAACACCACCGGTGGCCCGACCCTTGGCCGGATACTCGGCCAGCGGGGTGAGCTTGACGCTGCCGGCGTCGGTCCCGGGCAGGGCCGCGGACGAACCGGCGACGGTCACCACCGAGGAGTCCTGGATACCCGTGGCGGTGAAGGAGATCACCTGAGCGCCGGGGCTGAGCTTGATACCGGCCATGCCGCCGCCGGAGCGTCCTTGGGGACGGACCTGGGACGCCGGGAAATGCAGCAGCTGGGCATCGGAGCTGATAAACACCAAGGAGACCAGGTCGTGGGCCAACTCGACCGCACCGACGACCTCGTCGCCGTCGTCGAGTCGGATGATCTCCCAGGCGTCCTTGCTGAGGATCTCGGGGTTCACCCGCTTCACTACGCCCCGCTTGGTGCCGAGCGCCCAGCCGTAGGTGCTCTCGCCGAGGCTGCCCAGCCCCAGAATCCGTTCACCGGGTTCGAGCGGCAGCAGTTCGGTGGCCGGTGAGCCGCCTTGCAGGTTCGGCGCGGACGCGGTCACCGGTACCGACGGCACCTCGATGGCGTGGCCGCGCAGCAGTCGTCCGGTGTTGGTGAACACGGCGAACTCGCCGCGGGCGGTGGTGCGCACGGCGGACACGATGACATCATGGACGGCGCGCGGCCCGCCGGTGGGCAGCGGTTCGGCGTTGTCGGTGCGAGCCAGCAGGCCGGCCGAGGAGAGCATCACCCAGCACGGATCGTCGGCGATCTCCAGGCTGGTCGCCGCCTTGGCCGCGGTCACCTGGGTGCCCGCCGAGGCCAGCAGGACGGTACGCCGCGGGGTGCCATGAGTGCGGGCGATCTCGTCCAGCTCAGAGGCGGTGACCTCGCGCAGGCGTTCGGGCGAATCCAGGATGCCTTGCAGGTCGTTGATGGTCTGCCACAGTTTGTCCCGCTCGGCTTCCAGATCGATCCGGCTGAACTTGGTCAGTCGGCGCAACTGCATGTCGAGGATGTAGTTGGCCTGGATCTCAGTCAGCTCGAAGGCGTCCATCAATCGGGTCCGGGCCTGGGCGGCGTCATCAGAACTGCGGATGATCGCGATCACGTCATCGATGTCGACGATGGCCAGCAGCAGGCCCTCGACCAGGTGCAGGCGATCCTTCGCCTTGCCCAGCAGGTAGGCCGAACGACGCCGGATCACGTCCAAGCGGTGATCGAGGTAGACCGTCAGCATCTGCCGCAACGGCATCGTTTGAGGCTGGCCGTCCACCAGGGCGACATTGTTGGACGAGAACGAGTCCTCCAACTTGGTCAGCCGGTACAGCTCCTCCAGCAGCGCGTCGGGGTTGATGCCGTTCTTGACCTCGATCACCAGCCGGGTGCCGTTGGCGAGGTCGGTCAGGTCCTTGATGTCGGCGATCCCGGTGAGCTTCTTGCTGGTGACCAGGTTCTTCACCTGCTCGATGATGCGTTCCGGGCCCACCTGATAGGGCAGCTCGGTCACCACGATGCCCTTGCGGCGCGGAGTGACCTGCTCGATCCGGGCGCTCGCGCGCACCTTGAACTGGCCGCGTCCGGTCAGGTACGACTCACGGACGCCGTCGAGTCCGATGATCTTGCCGCCGGTGGGGAAGTCCGGCCCGGGAACGAAGCGCATCAGGTCTTCGGAGTCGGCATCGGGATGCTTGAGCAGGTGCTTGAGCGCCTGGACGACCTCGACCAGGTTGTGCGGCGGGATGTTGGTGGCCATGCCCACAGCAATTCCGGTGCTGCCGTTGACGAGCAGGTTCGGGAAGGCCGCCGGCAACACCACCGGCTCGGTCTCTTTGCCGTCGTAGTTGGGCCGGAAGTCAACGGTGTCGGACTCGATATCGGCAGTCATGGCGACCGCCGCCGGAGCCATCCGGCACTCGGTGTAACGCATTGCTGCCGGGCCGGAGTCCAGCGAGCCGAAGTTGCCATGGCCGTCGATCGTCGGCAGTCGCATCGACCACGACTGACCCAGGCGCACCAGGGCCTCGTAGATGGCCGCGTCGCCGTGCGGGTGGTACAGACCCATCACTTGGCCCACGACCCGGGAGCACTTCACGTGGGAGACGTCCGGGCGGATCCGCATCTGATCCATGCCGTAGAGGATGCGCCGCTGCACCGGCTTGAGCCCGTCACGGGCGTCCGGCAGTGCCCGGGAGTAGATCACCGAGTAGGCGTACTCCAGGAAGCTGGTCTCCATCTCGGAGGAGACGTCGACGTCCAGAATCCGTTCGGCGTAGTCGTCTTCGACCGGCGGTTTGGCAACCATCGTGTGTACTTCGGGCCTTTCGTGCAGTGAGTCAGTCCAGTTGGGGCAGTCCATCCAGGGCTGCCAGGAGGCCGCGACCATCAGGGGCCGACACCATCGGGATGCCGGCGACCGGGTCGTCGGGGTCGTCCGGGTCGATCAGGCCGGTCGTCCCGTGGGCGAGGACCTGTTCGGTCGGGGTGAGCTGCCTGATCGCGATCGCCCGAACGTGATCAGGAGCGATCCGGGCGAAATCGGCATAGATGTTGGGGTCGTGCTGACCGTCATCTCCGACCAGCAGCCAGGAGATCTGCGGGAAGTCGCGGGTCAACTGGAGGAGTGCTTCAGCCTTGTGCTGCCAGCCTGAGCGGAACCAGCCGGTGTTGGTCGGACCCCAGTCGGTGAGCAGCATCGGGCCGGCCGGGAAGGCGTGCCGCTTCAGGAAGCGCGACAGGAAGCCGTGGGTGTTCCACGCGCCGGTGGAGATGTAAACCACCGGCGCCTGCGGATGGCGGGCCAGCAGCGAGCGATACAGCCGGGCCATCCCCGGAATGGCTTGGCGCGCCGACTCGTCACGGATGAAGGAGTTCCACGCCGCGATCATCGGGCGCGGCAGGAAAGTGGTGATCACGGTGTCGTCGATGTCGGACAGCAGCCCGAACCGGACATCGTCGGCGACCACCTGGACATCGGCCAGCGCCGGCGCCGAACCGGCACTGCGCACCTCGACCTGCTGCCAGCCCGGTGGCAGGCCGTGATCGCGCATCCGTTGGTCGATGTACCCGCCACGATCGGTGACGCCGGAGATGGTGCGTGAGCCGACCGTGACGGTGAACGGCGCCCGGACGCACGCGGTGGAGAAGAAGTTGCGGAAGCCCCGGCGGCGGATCAGTTCTTCGGTGGCTTTGCCCAACGGGCTGCGCGCCTTCTTGGGGACCAGAATCACCCGGCCGAGCACCCGCATCGCGGCGCTGGAGGCGTACCCGGTGTAGCAAATCACCTGCTCTTGCCAGCCGATGGCACGCAGGGTCGCCTCGATCCGCCGATCGATGAACTCCTCCACCCGAGCGGCGAAGAAGGGACGGGTACTCACGGCACCCCACCCTAGTGGGCAACAGGCTTTTGGGGTCAGTTGGCGCGCGTGGGAGGATGTGGCGCGTGACCTCTTCTGGCGTGCGCCCATTGCCGATCGAGCTCGGGGCCGAGATTCACGCGTGTCGCTACTTCCCCGAACTGGTGGCCGACACCGTGGCGATGGCACTGGGGGAGGAGCCGGTGGCCTCCTACTTGGTCCACCAGGAGGCCACTTTCAACCACGAGGAGATCCAGCGACACCTGTCGGTGCTGGTCCTCACGCCGACCCGCCTGATCGTCTCCCACACCGACGAGAACAACGAGGCCGGAAGTCCACCGCAGGCCCTGACCACCACCGAAGCCGTGCCGCTGGGCCGGATCAGTTCGGTGGCGCTGAGTCAGGTGGTCAGCAATGCTGAGCGTTATGGCTCCCGGCGGGCCGTGGTGAGCGAGGCGTGGCTGGCGCTGGCCTGGGGAACGATGCGTCGCGTCGACCTGGAGCCGGCGCAATGCGGCGATCCCAACTGTGATGCCGACCACGGTCTCACCGGGATGATCGCCGGCGAGGACATCACTGTGCGGATCAGTTCGGCCGCGGACGGGGTCGACAAAGTGCAGCAGTTGATCGCCTTCGGCACTGCTCTTCAGCAGGTCACCGGCGTCCATCGATGACCCAGCCGCACCTGCCGCGCTACGGCGGATCTAGCGTGGCGGACCTTCTTCCCAGCGTGGGTGCCCAATGGGGCATGCCGGGCGAGGACAGGCTCGGCCTGCCCGCCAGCGATCGGTATGTCGTCCTGCTGATCGACGGCCTCGGTGCCGATGCGCTGGCTCGGCACGCCGAACTGGCGCCGTTCCTCTCCGGGGTGGCCGATCGCCGGGTGATCACCTGCGGCGTCCCGACGACGACGGCAACCTCGATCACCAGCCTGGGCACCGGCCTGGTGCCGGGAGCACACGGGATCGCCGGCTACACCTTCTGGTATCCACCTGCCGGTGACGTGCTCAACGCCCTGCGGTGGCCGGCAGACATCAGTGGGCTGGACGTCCAGCCGCAGCTGACCTACTTCGAACGACTCAACGGCGCCGGGATCCACACCGCCGCGGTGGCGCCGGCCGCCTTCGCCGATAGTGGCTTGACCACGGTGGCGTTGCGCGGGGCGTCGTTCTGGCCGGTGGACGACGAACGCGATCTGGATCGCCGAGCGGAGCTCGTGGCCGCCGCGGTGCTGTCCGGAGACCGGAACCTGACCTACTGCTACGAACGAAGCCTGGACCACACCGGACACGGCCAAGGGGTCGACTCCGAGGCCTGGCGCAGCACCTTGACCACGGTCGATGCGCTGGCCGCTCGGGTACGAGCAGGGTTGCCGGACGACATCCGGCTGGTGGTGACCGCCGACCACGGGATGGTCGACGTGGCTCCTGACCGGAGAGTCATCGTCGAGGACGTACCCGGCCTGTTGTCCGGGGTCACGGCCTTTGCCGGCGAGGGACGCTTCCGGCAGCTGAAGGTCGCCCGTGGCCGTACCGACGAAGTGGCCGATCGGTGGCGAGAGCTGTTGGGGGAGCGCGCCTGGGTGCGCACCCGAGACGAAGCCGAGGCCGAAGGCTGGTTCGGCCCGCTCACGCCGCGCCTGGCCGACCGGTTCGGGGACGTTGTGGTGGCCATGGCCGATGACGGTGCCGTGCTCACTCGGACACTGCCTGGCGAACTGCGACTGGTGGGGATGCACGGCTCGCTGACGGCCGCAGAGTTGGAGATCCCTCTGTTGGTGGCATGATGCGGTCGCAGACGTTGAAGAGGAGCACCATCGCATGGCTGAACTGATCTACTTCACCGGTCCGATGGACTGCGGGAAGTCGACCCTGGCCTTGCAGGTCGCCTACACCGAGGCCGAGGCCGGCCGCGACGGACGCCTGTTCACCATGCTCGATCGCTCCGGCGGTGCGACCATCACCTCACGCATCGGGCTGAGTCGTCCGGCGTTGCAGGTCAGCGAGGAGTTCGATTTCTGGACCTACGTGGTCTCCGAGCTCACCGGTGGACGTCGAGTCGACTTCCTGGTGTGTGACGAGGCCCAGTTCTACTCCGGCGAGCACATCGACCAACTGGCCCGGATCGTCGACGAGTTGCAGATCGACGTGTTCTGCTTCGGCATCCTCACCGACTTCCGCACCCAGCTCTTCCCGGCCTCACGGCGCCTGGTGGAGTTGTGTGACCGGATGGAGCAACTCCAGGTGCGGCCGCGCTGCTGGTGCGGCGAGCCGGCCACCCACAATGCCCGCACGATGGGTGGGGCGATGGTGACCGAAGGCAGCCAGGTCGTCGTCGGTGACACCGACGGCAGCATGGAAGTCGCCTACCAGGTGCTGTGCCGACGTCACCACCGTCGGAAGGTGACCAAGCAGATCGCTGCGGTCACGCTGAATCCCGATCCGCTGCCGTTCGGCGAAGGCTGACCAGAACGCTCAGGAGCGGTTCTTCGGCGCTCCGAACATGATCTCGTCCCAGCTGGGCACTTCGGCGCGCTTGCGGCGGGTACGCGGACGCTCGCCGGCGGTCTCGGTAGCCGCATCCTCCAAAGACGGTTGGGGATCATCAACAGGTTCCGGCTCGTCGGCGACCGGGGTCGGCTCGGCCACAGGAGTTGCCTTCGGTGCTGCCACCTTGGGGGCCTTGGCCACCGGTGGCTCCGGGGCGGCAGCGGGGGTCGGGGCAGCAGCGGGCACCGGAGGCTTCTGGAGGTCCTCACGAATCAGTCCGGCGTAGATCTGGACCGAATCCTCATCGAAGCTGGACAGCATGTCGTAGAGGACGTCCAGGCCACCGGTCTGGTTGGGCAGGATGTCGTAGATGCCGTTCACCTCGGCCAACTCGGCCTCGGCGTAGGCGTCATCGACTTCACCTTCGGTATCCACCGGGACGTCGATGGGATCGTCGATGCGCGGCTGGACGACGCGCACCAGGGCGAGGTCACCGTTGAGGTCGACGGTCGGCTCAGCGTCCTCCTCGCGGCGACGGCGACCGGGCTGGGGGCCGTGGGAGGCCGACTGCAGTCCGACCAACCAGCGGGCATCGTCGTTGTCGGCCACCGAGAAGCGGCCGTTGGCGTCGTAGACGAAACGAGCTTCGCGGTGTGCCTTGCCGGAGTCGTAATCCAGACAGACCAGCCAACGCCGACCTTCCAGGCGCCACGCGTCCCAGATCAACGATTCGGTGTCGACGCGGCGGGAACCGAGCCGGTCGGCGACCACCTGTCCCAGATTGCGGTGGGGGATCGTCTCACCGCCGCGGCGCACTTGGTGGCTCTGGGCCAACTGGGCGATGTACTCCCGCTCGGCGATCACCGGGGCAGCGAAGCGCTCCACCCATTCCACCGCCATCCCGGCGGCACGGGCCACATCTTCGGTTGAGTCACCAGCACGGACGCGCGCTTGGATCTCACGAGGGCTGAGCGCGCTTTCCATGGAAATCTCCAGATGAGTGGGTTGGGGCGCAGCACGATCCGTGTCGGTTCCTGGTTCGGGGCCTGAACGGTGAGTCATGATGCCACTTCCGAAGCTGTTTGCAGGTAACCTACCAACCCGTTCCGCGTTCGGCTTGTCGGCTGGCCGCAATTTGGCCCGGTCGGCACACTGTTCGGGAATACTGCCAGTGTCAGACAGCGCTACTGATTGCTGGCACCATATGCGCACAACACCTCCAGCACAACCACAGTAGGGATCACCAGCCAATGGCAACCGACTACGACGCACCTCGTAAGACCGATGAGGAGAGCGAAGACTCGATCGAAGAGCTGAAGTCCCGGCGAAACGACAAGAACTCGGGCAAGGTCGACGAGGACGAGGTCGAGGCCGCGGAGGCCTTCGAGCTGCCCGGCGCCGACCTGTCTCACGAGGAACTCACTGTCCGGGTGCTGCCTCGCCAAGCCGACGAGTTCACCTGCGGGTCCTGCTTCCTGGTCAAACACCGCAGCCAGGTCGCGGTCGTCAAGGGTGGCGTCAGCTACTGCGTCGACTGCGCCGGCTGAGTCACCGACTTCAGCGAGCGGAGCTGTCGCGCGCCGACCTGGCCAGATAGCGGTCCCACTGCCGGGCTGCCAGCCGGTTGGTCAACAGCTGTGCCACCCCGATGCCGACACCGCTGGCGACCGCCCAGCCCACGGCACGATGCAACGGAACTTCCGGATCGTTGGGCTTGGGCGGGACATCGCCGGTCGTCAGTTCCCACGCCTTGCTCACCAGCTTCGCCGCCAGAAGGGCCGTGACCGCACCGACCAGTCCGGCAAGGGCGTTCCACATCAGTCTTTGCTTGGTGTTCACCAGATCCTCCTCGGTGTTCGTTACGCCATAGCCGGCATGGCTGGAACCGTTGCGATGGTCATGGCCACGCAGCCGAAGGGATCAGGGCCGCGGGTTAGACTTCTGCGGTGACCCCACTCGAGCTCAGCGACGTGTTGATCAACATCGTCCGCCTTCAGCCCGACCTTCCCTTGCCACAGTACGCCCACCCCGGTGATGCGGGTGCGGATCTGGCCATCGCAGAGGACTGTGAGCTGGCACCGGGGGAGCGTCGGGTGGTCGGCACCGGGGTGGCGATCGCGCTGCCGACCGGCTGGGCGGGCTTCGTCCATCCGCGCTCCGGGCTGGCCGCGCGATCGGGTCTGACCATCGTGAACGCGCCGGGCACCATCGATGCCGGGTATCGCGGTGAGATCAAGGTGTGCCTGTTGAACACCGATTCGACGCAACCAGTGCGGCTGCGCCGAGGCGATCTGGTCGCGCAGCTGGTCATTCAGCAGGTTGCGCGCGCGGAGTTCGTAGAGGTGGGCGCGTTGCCGGACAGCGTGCGCGGTAGCGGCGGCTACGGTTCGACCGGGGGAATTGCTGACTGGGCCGCTGCGGCGGCAGGAACTGAGGTGGACAGGTGAAATTCGGCCGTGGAGGGCGTTCCCAGGTGGAGCCCGAGATCGTTGCGGACAGCGACGAGGTCGAACTCGAGGACGGCGATGAGGTGGTCGACGAACTCGATGCCGATGTCCCCGCCGAGTTCGGCGATGAGGTCGATTGGCGGGCCGACGGCCCCTTCGACTACGAAGAAGTGGACTTGGGCACCGACGTGCCTCGAATCGACCTGGACACCTTGATCCTGACTCCGTGGGACGGGCTGAACCTCCAGTTGCAGGTGGACGAGCAGAGCCGCAGGGTGCTGGCCGTCACCGGAGTGTGGGCCGAATCCGGCCTGGAGGTCGTGCTGTTTGCGGCCCCGGGGACTGCGGGCATGGCCGACGAGCTGCGCGAGGAGGCCATCGCCGAGGCCGCCGAACTCTCCGGCACCACCGAGGTGACCGACGGACCGTTCGGGCCGCAGATCCAGCGAGTGCTGCCGCAGCCTGGTCCCACGGGGGAGCAGTTGTTCCACGTCTCGCGGGTGTGGTTCGTCGAAGGCCCCAAGTGGCTGCTGCGCGGCACCTTGTTGGGTGAGGCCGCGCTGCCGGACGCGCCGGAGTCGAAGGCGGCACCGTTCGTCGAGTTCTTCCGCAACCTGGTGGTCCGACGCGGAAACCAGCCCTTGGTTCCCGGGGATCGGATCACGATGAACCTCCCCGAAGGAGCCGGCTGATGGCAAGTCGCAATCCGTTCAAGGAGGCGCTCAAGCGGTTGGGTGCCTCCAACGCCGAACTGGAATCGCAGGAGCGCCAGCGAGTCGCCGAAGCCTCGGGTGCCAGCCGTGCGGACCAGCTGTGTGATCGGGAACGCGCAACGTTGCGGGGGACGATCACCATGCTGACGATCAAGCCTCGAGCAGGGATGCCGTGGCTGGAGGCAGAACTCAGTGACGGGTCGGGCTCGGTCACGCTGATCTGGATGGGTCGGCGCGAGATCCCTGGGGTCGAAGCCGGCCGTGAACTGATCGTCACCGGACGGGCGTCCTGCGTCGACGGTGGCAAGCGGATCTACAACCCGCATTACGAGTTGGTCTCCCGCTGACCGCGGGGAGACCAACTCAGGAGTCGCGGGCGACTCGCGGCATCAGATACTGGGCCAGCTCGGGTTCATACACCGGGGCAGCGATGAACAGCAGTTCGTCGTCGGCCTCCAGGGCGGAATCGCGCTCGGGAGCGCGGGCGACCCCGTCGCGGATGATCGCCACCAGCACGCAGTCTCCGGGCAGGTTGAGATCTGAGACCCGGGTGCCGACCCGCGGCGACTCGTCGGGCAACGTCATTTCGACCAGGTTGGCCTGACCGCCACGGAAGCTGAACAGCCGCACCAGGTCGCCGACGGTGACCGCTTCCTCGACCAGGGCGCACATCAGTCGCGGGGTGGACACCGCCACATCGACGCCCCACAGTTCATCGAACATCCACTCATTCGCCGGGTGGTTGACCCGTCCGACCGTGCGGGGCACGGCGAACTCGGTCTTGGCCAGCAGGGTGTGCACCAGATTGGCCTTGTCGTCGCCGGTGGCGGCGATCGACACATCGCAGGTCTCCAGCCCGGCTTCCTCCAGGCTGCTGACCTCGCAGGCGTCGGCCAGCAGCCATTCGGCCTCCGGGACGCTCTCGGGCTTGATGGCGTTCGGGTCGCGGTCGATCAGCAGAATCTGATGGCCGCTGGCGATGAGTTCGCGGGCGATGGAACGTCCGACGTTGCCGGCTCCGGCGATGGCGACGCGCATGGTGATCTCCTAGTGCTTTACCGGTGCCGAACCGAGGGCGTCCTCGACATCGCTGACCTGATCGTTGGTGACGGCGGCATAGATCAGATCGCCGTCCTGGAAGACCGTGTCGCCGTCCGGTACCAGGCCGGTGCCGAAACGCATCAGGAACGGGATCCGGGCGCGGGTGGCGGCTTCCATAGCGGTCACCTTGGTACCTACCCAGGCCGAGTCCACGTGGACTTCGATCAGTCGCACGGTGCCGGACGGATCGCGCCACTGCGGCTCAGAACCCGAGGGCAGCAACCGGCGAAGCACCTGGTCGGCGGCCCATCGGACGGTGGCAACGCTGGGGATGCCGAGTCGTTCGTACACCTCGGCGCGGCCTTGGTCATAGATGCGGGCAACCACATTGCTGACCCCGAAGGTCTCGCGCACCACGCGAGCGGCCAGGATGTTGGAGTTGTCGCCGCTGGAGACCGCAGCGAAGCCGTCGGCGCGTTCGATGCCGGCCCGAATGAGCACCTGGCGGTCGAAGCCGACGCCCTTGACGGTCTTGCCTTGGAACTCCGGTCCGAGCCGACGGAACGAGTCCTGGACCAGATCGATGACGGCGACTGAATGGCCGCGTCGCTCCAGGGCCCGGGCCAGCGACGAGCCGACCCGCCCACAGCCCATGATGACGATATGCATCGCCTCTGCCTCCAAGTCGTGTGAACCTGCGGATCAGACCCTATCAACGTGCCCAGAATCGCGGTGCGTGCCGCGGAGGATTTTGAACGTCGGGGTGGGCCCGGGGCGTCGGCGTGCCCAGATTGGCCTAGGCTGCGTGGACGTGAGCGTCACCGATTTCCTGAAGCGGCTGCTGATTGGGCGCAAGCTGGCCAGCACCCAGCTGGGGGAGACCCTGCTACCCAAGCGCATCGCGCTGCCGGTGTTCGCCTCCGACGCCTTGAGCTCGGTGGCCTACGCCCCTGATGAGATCCTGCTCACCCTGTCGCTGGCAGGCATGGCCGGGTTCGCATTCTCCTGGCAGATCGCGATCGTGGTCGCGGTGGTCATGCTGTTGGTGGTCATGTCCTACCGGCAGACCGTGCACGCCTATCCCTCCGGTGGCGGCGACTACGAAGTGGCCACGGTCAACCTGGGCGCGAACGCGGGCCTGGTGGTGGCCAGCGCATTGCTGGTGGACTACGTGCTCACCGTCGCGGTGTCGGTCTCGTCCGGCATTCAGAACGCCAAGGCGATGCTGCCCTTCCTCGCCGGCAATGAAGGCATGTGGGCGGGCGCGGTGATTCTGCTGTTGATGGCGATGAACCTGCGCGGGGTGAAGGAGTCCGGTTCGTTCTTCGCTATCCCCACCTACGGCTTCATGATCGCCGTGATCGGCATGGTGATCTGGGGCTTCTTCCGGATCTTCGGGCTGGGGGAGCAACTGCTGGCGCCGACCGCGGACCTCGAGGTGGTCGGGTCCCCGGCGTACGACCCCTTCGTGGGCATGGCGATGATCGCATTGTTAGCCCGGGCGTTCTCCTCCGGTAGCGCGGCCCTGACCGGTGTGGAGGCGATCTCCAACGGCGTGCCGTCCTTCCGGGAGCCGAAGAGCAAGAACGCGGCCACCACGCTGGCTCTCCTGGGCCTGGTCGCCATTTCGATGTTCGGCGGCATCATCGCGCTGTCCCATCTCACCCAGTTGAAGCTGATCGACCCTGACGGCCAGTCTCACTTCACCCAGAACGGCGTGCCGATCGAAGTGCCGCACGAGACCGTGATCGGCCAGATGGCCCGGATGGTGTTCAGCGACTTCCCGGTGGGCTTCTACTTCGTGATCACCGCCACCATGGTGATCCTGTTCCTGGCTGCGAACACTGCCTTCAACGGCTTCCCCGTTCTCGGCTCGATCCTGGCCCGCGACGGTTTCCTGCCGCGGATGCTGCACACTCGTGGCGACCGGCTGGCCTATTCCAACGGCATCTTGGTGCTGGCGCTCGCCGCCCTGGGCCTGGTGCTGGTGTTCAACGCCAACGTGACTGCGCTGATCCAGCTGTACGTGGTCGGGGTGTTCGTCTCGTTCACCATCAGCCAGTTCGGCATGACCAAGCACTGGACCCGGCACCTGAAGTCGGAGAAGGATCCCAAGCTGCGGGCGCACATGATCCGCTCGCGGGTGATCAACACGATCGGCATGACCGGCACCGCCGTGGTGCTGGTGATCGTGCTGGCGTCGAAGTTCATCTACGGCGCCTACTGGGCGGTGCTGGCGATGGCGGTGCTGTTCGTGCTGATGCGCTCGATCCGCCGGCATTACCAGAAGGTCTCCGACGAGGTCGCGATCGGGCCGTCCGACGCCCGGATGCTGCCCAGTCGCGTGCGCGCGGTCGTCCTGGTGCAGGAAGTGAACAAGCCGACGGTGCGGGCGGTGAACTTCGCCCGGGCGACCCGGCCCAGCAGCCTGGAGGCGGTCACCGTGGCCTTCGACGACGCCCACACCAAGGAGGTCGTCGCAAGCTGGGACGAGCAGGGCTTGGAACTGCCGCTGAAGGTGATTTCCTCACCCTACCGCGAGATCACCGGCCCGTTCCTGAACTACGTGCGCGGCATCCGATCCGACAATCCACGCGACGTGGTCTGCGTCTACATTCCCGAGTTCGTGGTCGGTCACTGGTGGGAGCAGTTGCTGCACAACCAGACCACCTTGATCGTGCGCACCCGGTTGAACTTCATGCAGGGCGTCATGGTGACGTCGGTGCCCTTCCAGTTGGCCTCCTCGAAGTACGCCTTCGATCGCGCCGAGCGCAACAGCGCCGCGGCCTGGCGGCGTCCAGGCTCGGGGCAGGTGCGCGTCGGCGGCTATGACGAGCCCAGGGCCAAGGAGTGAGCTTCCGCGCCGGGCAGGTGCTCACTGACGTCGAGATCGGGCCGGTGGCTCACGGCGGTCACTTCATCGCTCGCCACGACGGCATGGTGATCTTCGTTCGTGGGGCATTGACCGGCGAGCGGGTGGACGTCCGGCTGACCGAGGTGAACCGGCGGTTCTCCCGCGGGGTGGTCACCGCGGTGCGGACCCCCAGCCCGGATCGGATCGAGCCGGCCTGTCCGATCGCTGACGAGTGCGGCGGGTGCGACTTCCAGCACATCGCCCCGGCGGCATCGCGAGCACTCAAGGCACAGGTGGTGAACGAGCAGGTCGGCCACGCAATCTCCGCGCGGTTCGACGGCCCGCTCGAGGAGGTCACACCGGCCCCGTTCGGCTGGCGCACCCGGATGCGCTACCACGTCGACGCCGATGGACGTCTGGGGCTGAGCGGACACCGCTCTCACCAGGTGGTGCCGTTGCCACCGGAGGGCTGCCGCCTGGCCGTGCCGCAGATCGCCCATCCGGAGGTCCCCGAGGTGCATTCCGGCCAGCTGCTCGCCCTGGTCGCAGTCGATGAAGTCGTGGTGGCGGACGCCGAGGACGCCATCGGCACGGTGACCGAGCGGGTCGGTGACCGCGAGTTCCAGGTGGGCGTGGACGGCTTCTGGCAGGCGCACCGCGGCGCCCCGCAGGCACTGGTCTCTGCGGTGATGGACGGACTCGTACCTGTCACTGGCGAAGTCGCCGCCGACCTGTATTGCGGCGTGGGGCTGTTCGCAGCCTTCCTGGCCGATGCCGGCTGTCGGGTGTTGGGGATCGAGGGGGAGCGGGCCGCGGTGGAGTTGGCCCGCGAGAACGTCCCCGGCGGGCAGTTCCTGGCCGGAGATGTGGGTGTCCTGGTTGATCGGCTGCCGGCCCACCTCGACCTGGTTGTCCTGGACCCGCCGCGGGCCGGCGCGGGCATCGACGTGCTGGCCGCGGTGATGGCGCGTCAGCCGCGCGCGATCGCGTACGTGGCCTGCGATCCGGCGGCGCTGGCGCGGGACCTGAAGGCCGCCGCTGCGGCGGGCTACCACCTGGATTCGCTTCGGGGATTCGATCTGTTCCCGATGACCCATCACATCGAGTGTGTGGCTATCCTGAAGCCATCGTGACTAGCACTGATGGTCGACGTAAGCCGGAGCCTCGTTGCCCGCTGCGTCCGGGCGAGGTGTGCAACCTCTGCCAGCTGGATGTGACTGGCCCGCACGACTGCGGGCTGGTGTATCTGGTGGGCGCTGACCCGGATCTGCGACGCGGCCGAGAGGTGTCGGCACAGCCGGTATCCGGGCGGTGATTCCGGTGTCCGGTGGCAGTGTTGCGAGCTAGCCTGCGGCCATCCGGTGGGCTAATATCTCGATATCAAGATAAATCTGGCTACGGGAGGCCACATGAGCATCGACAGCTACCGCGCATCCGACAACCTGGAAGTCGGTGGGCAGAGCTACCAGATCTTCCGCATCGATGCAGTCGAAGGTTCTGCCTCGTTGCCGTTCAGCCTGAAGGTGCTGCTGGAGAACCTCCTGCGGACCGAAGACGGTGCGAACATCACCGCCGAGGACATTGCCGCCCTCGGTGCGTGGGACCCGTCCAGTGAGCCGAACAAGGAAATCCAGTTCACCCCCGCCCGGGTGATCATGCAGGACTTCACCGGCGTGGCGTGCGTGGTCGACCTGGCCACCATGCGTCAGGCCGTCGCCGATCTGGGCGGCAACCCGGACAAGGTCAACCCGCTGGCGCCGGCGGAACTGGTGATCGACCACTCGGTGATCGCGGAGTACTTCGGTACCCCCGACGCGCTCACCAAGAACGTGGACGTGGAGTACCAGCGCAACGAGGAGCGCTACAAGCTGCTGCGCTGGGCGCAGACCGCTTTCGACGAGTTCAAGGTGGTCCCGCCGGGCACCGGCATCGTCCACCAGGTCAACATCGAGAACCTGGCCCGCGTGGTCTTCGCCCGTGAAGTCGACGGCGTCCTGCAGGCCTACCCGGACACCTGCGTGGGCACCGACTCGCACACCACCATGGTCAACGGCCTCGGCGTCGTCGGCTGGGGTGTGGGTGGCATCGAGGCTGAGGCCGCCATGCTGGGCCAGCCGATCTCCATGCTCATTCCGCGCGTGGTCGGCTTCAAGCTGTCCGGGAAGCTGAACGACGGCGTCACCGCCACCGACCTGGTGCTCACTATCACCGAGATGCTGCGCAAGCACGGCGTGGTGGGCAAGTTCGTGGAGTTCTACGGCCCCGGCGTCGGCGAGATCCCGCTCGCCAACCGCGCCACCATCGGCAACATGAGCCCCGAGTACGGCTCGACCATCGCGGTCTTCCCGGTCGACGACAAGACCCTGGACTACCTGCGCATGACCGGTCGGGACGCTGCTCAGATCGCTCTGGTCGAGGCCTACGCCAAGGCGCAGGGCCTGTGGCTGGATCCGACCGCCGAGCCGCGTTTCTCCGAGAAGCTCGAACTCGACCTGTCCACGGTCGTGCCGAGCATCTCCGGCCCGAAGCGTCCGCAGGACCGGATCGTGCTGGCCGAGAGCAAGACCAAGTACAACGAGATCATCGGCACCTACACCGAGGATCCGGCCAAGACCGTGTCGGTCACCCTGGCCGACGGACGCAACTTCGAGTTGGCCAATGGTGCGGTGACCGTCGCTTCGATCACCTCCTGCACCAATACGTCCAACCCGTCGGTGATGATCGGCGCCGCGCTGGTGGCCAAGAAGGCCCACGAGCTCGGCCTGATGCCCAAGCCGTGGGTGAAGACCACGGTGGCGCCGGGCTCGCAGGTGGTCACTGACTACTTCGCCAAGGCCGGCCTGCAGGAGCACCTGGACGCGCTCGGCTTCGAGACCGTCGGCTACGGCTGCGTCACCTGCATCGGCAACACCGGACCGCTGATCCCCGAGGTCTCCAAGGCGATCAATGACAACAACCTGGCCGTCACCGCGGTGCTCTCGGGCAACCGCAACTTCGAGGGCCGGATCAGCCCGGACGTCAAGATGAACTACCTGGCCAGCCCGCCGCTGGTGATCGCCTACGGCCTGGCCGGCACGATGAACATCGACCTGGCTGCCGAGCCGCTGGGCACCGGTGCCAATGGTCAGCCGGTCTACCTGGCCGACATCTGGCCGACCACGGCCGAGATCGAAGAGGTTGTCGGTTCCTCGATCAGCGCGGAGATGTTCGCCACCCGGTACGCCGATGTGTTCGCCGGTGACGAGCGCTGGCAGAACCTGCCGACCCCGGAGGGCAACCTGTTCGCCTGGGACGAGAACTCCACCTACATCCGTCGCGCCCCGTACTTCGACGGCATGCCGGCCACGCCGGCACCGGTCACCGATGTCACCGGCGCTCGGGTGTTCATGAAGCTGGGTGACTCGGTCACCACCGACCACATCTCGCCGGCCGGTTCGATCAAGCCCGAGACTCCGGCTGGCCAGTACCTGACCGGTCATGGGGTCGAGCGCGCCGACTACAACAGCCTGGGCTCGCGTCGCGGCAACCACGAAGTGATGATCCGCGGCACCTTCGCCAACATCCGCCTGCGCAACCAGGTGGCGCCGGGTACCGAAGGCGGGTTCACCCGTGACTTCACCCAGCCCGACGGTCCGGTGGTTTACGCCTTCGACGCCGCCGAGAACTACGCCGCGGCGGGCATCCCGCTGGTGGTCCTGGCTGGCAAGGAGTACGGCTCCGGCTCGTCGCGTGACTGGGCTGCCAAGGGCACCACGCTGCTGGGCGTCAAGGTGGTCATCGCCGAGAGCTACGAGCGGATCCACCGCTCCAACCTGATCGGCATGGGCGTGCTTCCGTTGCAGTACCCGGCCGGCCAGAACGCCGACAGCCTGGGCCTGACCGGAACCGAGGTGTTCTCCATCACCGGGGTCACCGCGCTCAATGACGGCATCACTCCCGACACCGTTCGGGTGGAGGCTGTCGGTGACGGCGAGCCGATCGTGTTCGACGCGATTCTGCGGATCGACACCCCCGGCGAGGCCGACTACTACCGGCACGGCGGCATCATGCAATACGTCCTGCGGTCGCTGCTGGCCAAGTAGCACCCGATGTCGCGGCGACGCGCCAAGGCTGCGTCTTCGTCCATCCGGTTCGAGTCCGACGAACTGCCGGTCTCGGCCCGGGTGGCCTGGACGTACCTTGCCTCGCTGATCGCGGCGGTGATCGCCGTCGGCCTGGTGACCCCGCCGATGGCGCTATCGCGGACTGCAAGTTCGCCCTAGGGCTGTGGGTCGCATTGGGAGGCTTCCTGGTGGTGCTGGTCCCGGTGGCCCTCAAAGCGCGCCTGGGCGGCTGGCTGGTGGCGCTGCTGTGGGCCGAGATCGGGCTGTGGGTCGCCGCGGATGCCATCGACCGCTGGTGGTGGTGGGCCGTGGTGCTGGTGATGCCGGCTCTGGCTGCCCTGGGTAGCGCACGGTGGAGCAGGAGCACCCGTGTGGTGTGGGGGCAGCGAATCGGCATCATCGCGATGCTGATGGCGGCCGTGGCTGCGTTGATCTGGTGGTACCTGCGCGGATAGTCAGGGGGAGACCCTAGAATCGCACAGGTGTACGAATCAACTGCCTATCTGCCGCCAGGCTGGCCAGCGCGCGTGCCGCCCCCGGGCACCGACGGCTGGGAACAGTCTGCGACCCAGTTCCTGCTGGATTGCTGTCCGCCGGCCTTGATCGATGCGGGCCTGCCGCGGCGCCAACTGGTGGTATTGGCACACCTGACCGAGGGCTTCCTGGACGGCCAGCACGCGACCAGCCGTGAGCTGCTGGCGGGGCTGCGGGCGAGCCTGTCGCCCTGGGTGGAGCCGGAGGTGGTGACGGTCGCCGTGGAATCCCTCCAAGCGGTCGAAGCACGCCTGGTGCGGCTGCGTCGCGAGGTCGGGCTGGTGGGCGGGGCTGTGCGCGGCGTGGTGTACCGACCGCGCCTGTGACGTAGACTCGGCTGGTGCCCTTGTTGAACAGGATTTCGGGCCCGGCGGATCTTCACGGGCTCTCCGAGGCCGAACTGGTCGAGTTGGCCAGCGAGATTCGTACGTTCCTGATCGAGAACGTGAGCCGTACCGGCGGTCACCTGGGCCCCAACCTCGGCGTCGTGGAACTCACCATGGCGATCCACCGGGTGTTCGACTCTCCGCGTGATCGGATCATCTTCGACACCGGGCATCAAAGCTACGTTCACAAGATCCTCACCGGACGACAGGCCGGCTTCGCCAAGCTCCGGCAGCGCGGTGGCCTGTCGGGTTACCCGAGCCGCGCCGAGTCAGAGCACGACTGGGTGGAGAACTCCCACGCGTCCACCTCGCTGTCCTGGGCGGACGGCATGGCAAAGGCCTTCGCGCTGAAGGGCGAACATCGCTGGGTGGTGGCCGTCATCGGTGACGGCGCGCTGACCGGCGGAATGGCCTGGGAGGCCCTGAACAACATCGCCGTGGCCCGCAACGAGCGCCTGGTGATCATCGTCAACGACAACGGTCGTTCCTACACCCCGACCGTCGGCGGGCTGGCGACCCAGCTCAAGGGCCTCGGCCACCAGCTGTCGGCCATCCGTACCGACCGCCGCTACGAACGCGCGATGCGGACCATCAAGGAGAAGGTGCTGGCCGCGCCGGTGATCGGCCAGATGGTGTACGGCCTGATGCATGGCCTGAAGGTCGGCGTCCGTGATGTCCTGGTGCCGCGCGGCATGTTCGCCGATCTCGGCCTGAAGTACGTCGGTCCGATCGACGGCCATGACCTGGTTTCGATGGAGGTGGCGTTGCAGCAGGCCAAAGGCTTCGACGGCCCGGTGCTGGTGCACTGCATCACCCAGAAGGGTCGCGGCTACGCGGCCGCCGAGCAGAACGAGCAGGACCGCTTCCATGCGGTCGGGATCATCGACCCCGAGACCGGTGAGCCGCTGACGTGCGGTGGACGCACCTGGACCGACGCCTTCGGCGAGGAGCTCGCGCGGATCGGTGCTACCAACGACAAGGTCGTAGCCATCACCGCTGCCATGCTGCATCCCACCGGTCTGGACCGTTTCGGGCGGCTTTTCCCCGAGCGCACCTTCGATGTCGGGATCGCCGAGCAGCACGCCGTCACCTCGGCTGCAGGCCTGGCCTCAGCTGGGCTGCATCCGGTGGTGGCGGTGTACGCGACCTTCCTCAACCGGGCCTTCGACCAGGTGTTGATGGACGTCGGTCTGCATCAACTCGGGGTCACCTTCGTGCTGGATCGCGCCGGCATCACCGGACCGGACGGCGCCAGCCATCACGGCGTCTGGGACACCTCGTTCCTGGGTCTGGTGCCCGGACTGCAGCTCACCGCACCGCGCGATGAAGCGCGACTGGGCGAGGCGCTCCGGCTGGCGATGGCGGTGAACGACGCACCGACGGTGATCCGCTACTCCAAGGAGACGCTGCCGGAGCCGATCGCCGCCCGGCGTCGGCACGGTGACGTGGATGTGCTGATGGAGTCCGACAAGCCGCGGGTACTGGTCATCGGCTACGGGCAGCTGTGTGGCATGGCCGTCGAGGTCGGTGCCCGGATCGAGCTGCAGGGCATCGGAGTCACCGTGGTCGACCCGGTCTGGGCCTTGCCCGTGTCGTCCGACCTGCTGGATCTGGTAGCCGCGCACGAGTTGGTGCTCACCATCGAAGACGGCGGCATCGTCGGCGGCTTGGGGGCGCGAGTCTCCCAGGAGGCTCGTCAGGCCGGCATCGGGACACCATTGCGCGAGTTCGGGGTCGCCTCCGGCTTCATCGCCCATGCCTCGCGGTCGGAAGTCATGACCGACCAGGGACTGAGTGCGCAGCAGTTGGCTATGTATGCGATCGAGAAGATCGCCGCCACGGCTGAGGCCTCCGACCTCACCAACTCTTAGCGATCACCGGCACCACCAAAGCACGTTGCCAGGGCCGGGTACCGAGTTCGACCAGGTGCGCCTCGATGGCCTCTTCAGTGGTCTGATCGGGTGAATCCCACAGCAGTCGCCGCAGATGATCGGGGGAGAGCAGGTTTTCCAGCGGGACGTTGACCTCCTCGGCCAACTCGGCCAAGGCCGGACGAACCCGGTAGAACCGCTCGAAGGAGCTGGGCCAGCGGCGCTCCCACGAACGAGGCTGCGGCGGCCCGTCGACCGGCAAATGGCGCAGCGGAAGTTCGGCGTGAGTCAGCGAGGCGGCGCGGTCGGTGGCGGCCAGCCAATCCTGCTCGTAGCGGACGGCCAGTCGGTTGTTGAACGAGCGGACGCTGCGCAGGTCGTTGCGCGTGAGGCGCTTGGTCTTGCCGGTCTCGACCAGTTCGGCGAGTTCGGTGATCGCCCGGTCGGGCACCACCCGTCCTGGAGCCCGGTCGAGGCGCTCGGCGATCTGCTCACGAGCGATCCACAACTCGCGCACCACGGCCAACGCGGCGGGGGAGTGAATGGCATGCAGCCCCGATGTGCGTCGCCACGGATCGCGCCGAACCGGTGCCGGATCGGCGGCGTGCGCAACCAGATGAGCGAACTCCTGGTGGGCCCATTCCAACTTGTCGGCCTTCTGAAGCTCATCGATCAGCCACAGTCGCAGATCAACCAGGCGCTCCACGTCCAAGGCGGCGTAGGCCAGCCAATCGTCTGGGATCGGTCGCTTCGACCAGTCGGCGGCGGAGTGTTCCTTGCGCAGGGTCAGTCCGAGCGCGGTCTCCATCAGGGCGCTCAGGTTCACTCGCGGCAGGTTGAGCAGGCGGGCGGCGAGTTCGCTGTCGAAGAGGTGGGTGGGTAGCAGGCCGAGTTCGGCAAGGCAGGGTAGGTCCTGGCTGGCGGCGTGCAGAATCCAATCGTCATCGGCCAGTTCCGCGGCCATCGCGGAGAAGTCCGCACGGGGGGCGCCGCCCTCGAAGGCCACCGGGTCGATCAGGTGCGTACCGGAGCCCTCACGCCGCAGCTGAATGAGGTAGGCCTTGGCGGTATAGCGGTAGCCCTGTGCGCGTTCGGTGTCGATGGCGATGGGTCCCTGACCCTCGCGCAGCGCGCGGCGTGTCTCAGCGAGAGCTTCGGGGGTGTCGACGACAGGGGGGATTCCGTCGGCGGGAGCCTCCAGGATGGGGTACTCCTCGATGGGGGTCTCTTCACTCACCGCTGCCACGATCCTGGACGATGGGGGGCGATCGCAACCACGCCTTCAGGTAGCGGCGGCAGCCCGGCGGACATGCACAACAACTCCGACCAGGCCCGCAGATGGGCCAACACGTCCTCGGGTTCGGTGATCACCGGCGTCCAGGAAGCCCGCACTTCGACCTCGGCACGTGCGGGGTCGTCGGCGATGCCGCCGAACGACTTGCTGGACACCGCGGTCACCGTGCCGCTGGGCGCTCGGAACTCAGCCTGATTGCGCTCCAGCGCCTCCAGAAGCCACGACCAGCCGACCTCGGTGAGTAGCGGATCGGAGACCATCTCGGGTTCGACCTCGGCGCGGGAGAAACTCACACAGCGGAAGTCTCCGTCCCAGGACGGGCTGCCGGCGGGGTCATGGAGCAGGACCAGCCTGGCGGTGCCGAGTTCTTCTCCTGCGCTGGAGATCTCGGCGGTGATCGCGACCGAGTGCGGGGCGATCTTCTGCGGGGCGGGGATCTGTTCGACCTTGAGTTCGGGTCGCCACGTCATGGTCAGCAACAACTGGGCCGCAGCGTCGAACAGCTGCGGCGCTCCGTGCTCACGGCGTGCGTCCACGCGTTGAGCGTAGCCCTGCGCTGTGACGCTGCCGCTACGCCGCGCCGATCCTAGTCAGCGACGAAACGCAGGCTGACGGAGTTGATGCACCAGCGTTGGTCGGTCGGTGTGTCGTAGCCCTCGCCGGTGAACACGTGCCCCAAATGGGAGTCGCATTGGGCACAGCGCACCTCGGTGCGCGGCGCGCCGGGCAGGGAGCGGTCCTCCAGCAGCCGGACGTGATCGCCCGCGGCCGCGGTGAAGAACGACGGCCAGCCGCAGTGGGAGGCGAACTTGTGCTCACTGCGGAAAAGCTCGGCGCCGCAGGCGCGGCATTGGTAGGCCCCGGCGGTGGTGGTGTCGGTGTACTCGCCGGTGAAGGGGGCTTCGGTGCCGGCCTCGCGCAGGACGTGGTACTCCAACGGGCTCAGCTGCGCACGCCACTCTTGCGGCGTCTTGATGACTTTGAGTTCCATGTGGGCCTCCAGCGGGCGTCGGGTCATCCAGCATAGGCAGAGGGTTGCGGCTAGCCTGCGGTCATGGCCGACAAAGCAGTCGAACTGCTGATCGAGGGACGTCCGGTGCGCCTCAGCAGCCCGGACAAGCCCTACTTCGCCGAGTTGGGGCTGAGCAAACGTGCCGTCGCCGACTACTTCTGCAGCGTGGGCGAGGGCATCGTCGCCGCGCTCCGCGACCGTCCGACCACGATGGAGCGCTGGCCAGGGGGAGTGCGGGCTGAGGCCAAGCTGGCCACCCGCAGCGACGGTGAGGGTGACGCCTTCTTCCAGAAGCGGGCCCCGTCCGGCACCCCGGAGTGGGTGCAGACCGCGGAGGTGCGGTTCCCGTCTGGACGGACGGCGCAGGAGGTGGCGCCGGCCGACCTGGCGACGATCATCTGGATGGTCAATCTCGGCACGGTGCGGTTCCACCCCTGGCCGGTACGCCTGCCCGATACCGAGGCGGTCGACCAGCTTCGGATCGACTTGAATCCCCAACCCGGGGTGGACTTCGACACCGCGGTGCGGGCGGCGCTGGTGCTGCGCGAGGTGCTCACCGAGGCGGGACTGACCGGCTTCTGCAAGACCAGCGGTGGCCGGGGAGTGCACGTGTACGCGCCGATCGAGCCTGCCGACTTCATCGCGGCCCGGCACGCGGCGATCGCGGTCGGACGGGAGCTCGCTCGGCGTCTGCCCGACCAGGTGACGGTCAACTGGTGGAAGGAGGAGCGCGGCACCCGGGTGTTCGTCGACTTCAACCAGATGGCCCGTGACCGGCTGATGACCTCGGCGTACTCGATCCGCCCCACCCCGGCAGGACTGGTGTCCGCACCCGTGGACTGGGATGAGCTGGCCTCGATCCAGCCGTCGCAGTTCTCGGTGGTGACCATGCCGGCCCGGTTCGCCGAGCGGGGTGATCTGTGGGCCGACCTGGACGCCACCACGCCGGGTTCGCTGACGACCGCGCTGGACTGGTACGAGCGCGATGCGGCCGCCGGTGAGGGGGAGCTGCCCTATCCGCCGGAGTACCCCAAGATGCCCGGTGAGCCGCCGCGAGTGCAGCCGTCGCGGGCTCGCAGGGTCGAGTGAGGTCGCGGACGGGTTGCTGAGCCCCGCCGTCGGAGGCTTCGACACGCGGCTGCGCCGCTGCTCGACCAGCGCCGAGGTGACCAGAGCTCGTTGATCTGGTCGAACCCCACGTCAGGGCGTGGGCGCCCAGACCTCGGCCAAGTCGTAGCCCGGGGCCTCTTGGAGTTGGTCGAAGCGGCACGAGGCGGCCTCGCGGTCAGGACGCCAGCGGCGGAACTGAGCCGAGTGACGCAAGCGGGTGCCCTGCAGGTGCTCGTAGCCGACGGTGCACACCAGCAGCGGCCAGATGAGTTCGGTCTGCTTCAGTTCGGTGGTCCAGCGACTCACCACTCCCGGGCGGCGGGCCCCGGTACTTGCCTGCGACCAGGGGTGTTCGACCTCCGGGGGCACCAGGTGGGCGGCCAGCATCTCGGCCAACTCGGCTCGTTTGGCTTGGGTGAAAGCCGAGGCCACTCCCACGAAGTGCAGCTCGCCGTCCTCGTACAGGCCCAGCTGCAAGGACCCGACCAGTGGACGGGCCGGCGTCGAGGTGCGGTGCCACCGGAAACCGGCGACCACCACGTCGGCCTCGCGGGCGTGCTTGATCTTGATCATGGCGCGTTTGCCGGGCTGATAGGTGCCATCCAGGGACTTGGCGACGATGCCGTCCAGGCCTGCCCCCTCGAATTGGGCGAACCAGCGCTGGGCCAGGTCCAGGTCGGTGGTCAGCGGGGTCACCTTCACACCGTCGCCGGGGGAGGGGAGTACCGCCAGCAGGCGCTGCCGGCGCTCGCTGAACGGACGTTCCAAGAGCACCTCGTCCTCGCTGCACAGCAGGTCCCAGCACACCAGCACCGCCGGAGTGGTGTCGGCGAGCATGGCCACCCGGCTCTCGGCGGGGTGGATGCGCTGGCTGAGCAGATCGAAGTCGAGCCGATCACCGGCCACGATCACCAACTCGCCGTCGATCACGCAGCGCTGGGGAAGCTCCCGGCGCACTGTGGCGGCGACCTCGGGGAAGTAACGGGTCAGGTCGAGTCCGTTGCGGCTGGAAAGCACGACCTCGTCACCATCGCGGAACACCAGGCAGCGAAACCCGTCCCACTTGGGCTCATAGGCCATCCCCGGCGGAATGGTGGCCGCGGAACGCGCCAGCATGGGCTCCAGCGGCGCAGAAAGTGGCAGCGACATCGCTCAATAGTGACCCAATCCGGCGCGCCGGGGGTCCAAACTGAGCACATGAGCGCAGCCACCAAGACACCCCTGTCGCAACTTCTCCGCGTCCCGGCCGGTCCGGTCTCGCTGAAGGATTTCGACGCCGCGGCCACGCCCGGCTACCCCGGCACCGGCAAGAAGGACGCTGAAAAGAGGACCGAAGGCCTGGCCGCAGAACTGTCGGACCTGCAGGAGCGACTGTTCGCCAACGGCAAGGCCGACCCCGAGCAGTCACCCCGCGTCCTGGTGGTGCTGCAAGGTATGGACACCTCCGGCAAGGGTGGCATCGTCCGGCACGCCATGGGATTGGTCGATCCGCAGGGGGTGGCGCTGAAGTCGTTCAAGGCGCCGACCGAGGAAGAGCGCAAGCATCACTACCTGTGGCGAATCCGTCAGGCGCTTCCCGGGCCCGGGCTGATCGGCGTGTTCGACCGCTCGCACTACGAGGACGTGCTGGTGGTGCGGGTCGAGCAGCTGGTTCCGGAGGCCGAGTGGAGCAAGCGCTACGCCGAGATCAACGAGTTCGAGGCCGAACTGGTCGCCAGCGGGACGAGGTTGATCAAGTGCATGCTGAATGTCTCCTTCGAGGAGCAGAAGGCACGCCTGGCCGCGCGCCTGGCCGACGAGTCGAAGTATTGGAAGTACAACCCCGGCGATGTGGACGCGCGCAGCAAGTGGCCGGCCTACATGGAGGCCTATGACGCCGTGCTGCAGGAGTGCAACACCGCAGTGGCGCCCTGGCATGTGATTCCGGCCGACCGGAAGTGGTACCGGAACTGGGCGGTGGCCGAACTTCTGCGCGAAAACCTCGCGGGTCTGGCCCTACCGTGGCCGAAGCCGGACTACGACGTGACGGTCGAACGTCAGCGGGTGGACGCCAGCTGAGGGGACTCTCGCCTCAGGCGCTGACCACGTGCAGGTGCGGCGCCGGGGGCATCTCCTCGTCCTCGGCTTCCTCGGCAAAGCCGAAGTCGAGCAAGTCCATGGCGGCGAAGGCGTAGCGGGCCAGCACCAGGTCGTACAGCTCGCGGGCTGCGCCGATCGGGTCGCTGACGGCCACCGCGCCGTACCGGAAAGCCAGGTCCGACTGGGTGTGGTAGTCCTCGTCGGAGGCCAGGAAGAACGAACCGACCGCGATGTGTCGGCGTCCTTGAGCGCGCAGGCTCATGATCGCCTGGGCGACCGAGGGGCCGGTGTCGTCGGCGACCGCCGTCAGGCAGGGGAGCCGGTGGTGCGTGGACCACTGGCGGGCACGGCGGGCGAGCAGCGCGCTGCCGCGCACATCACCGGCGCAGGGAGCCGACAGCACCAGGCCGTCCAGCTCCAGGCAGCGGGCCTGGCTGAGCGCGGTACGCAGCCGCTGGTCGAGGACGGTGAGCAGGCTCAACTCCGGGCCGAGCGGACGGGAGAGGGTCAGGCGCAACCCGGGGAAGCGGACCCGGGCCTTGTCCATCAGTTCGGCCATCGGCAAGGAGCCGTCGACCGCGTGGGTGAGCTGCATCGGCACCAGGGCGGCCTCATGGGCTCCGCTGGCTACGACCTGGTCGAGCACCTGGGATACCGATGGCGGATTCTGGTCGATGAAGGCCGAATGGGTCTGGATCTCTGGGCGGATCGAGCGAATGCCTTGGCGCAGTTGGTGGGCAATCTGCGCGACTGAGGGCTCGCTGCTACCACGGGTGACCATGACGAGGGCTGGTGCGGCCATGTGCTGCCTTCCTCCCGGAACCGGAGGCGATGTTGCTTGTAAGGACATTCTTTTTGGTTCGCGGGGTATCGCGCAATCTGGGCGTCCATAACTTGAGACGGCGTACCGCTATGTGGACGCAATCGTTTGACCTGGCGCTGTCGTCCGCGGAAATCCCGCTCAGATCCCGACTTCATCTCACTATGTGAAAACCGCGGCTCAGATACTGAGTCGCGGTGCTGATTTGGTGGGCGATACTGGGTTCGAACCAGTGACCTCTTCGGTGTGAACGAAGCGCGCTACCACTGCGCCAATCGCCCCTTGCGGGGATCAACCAACGTGGCGACCAGGCCACTGAGGATGATCGTGGGCGACACTGGGATCGAACCAGTGACCTCTTCCGTGTCAGGGAAGCGCGCTACCGCTGCGCCAGCCGCCCGTGGTCGATGCAGGAATCCTGCGGTGACCCGGTTTTTCTCGAGTGCGGGTGAGTGGTCACTCGTTCTCGAGAGGTGGAGACGGGATTTGAACCCGTGTACACGGATTTGCAGTCCGTTGCCTCGCCTCTCGGCCACTCCACCGGCCAGAGCCGGTCTCGTGGTCAAGCCTGTGAGACCTTCTCCGAGCGGACGACGGGATTCGAACCCGCGACCCTCACCTTGGCAAGGTGATGCTCTACCAACTGAGCCACGTCCGCATCACTTTCACGCATCGGCGGGAAGTGCGGGTGCAACCTTAACCTAGCCAGACGACCGGCCGCAAAATCGGCGTGCCGATGGGCTCGGCAACGGCTGATTTTCGGCTTCGAAACGGGGACGACGGCGTCTGCGTAGCTTTGCCACCAGTGAGGAAATAGACCAGCCGGGTCGGGGTGTTGTGCTGACAGTCTTGAGCGAACAGCGCCCCCGAGGAGGATCGTGGACATCGGCTTGCAGGCCATCACCGTGGTCGACCTGGTGAGCGCGGTCGCGGAATCCCTTCGGGTGGACCGTCCCGCCGGGGGAGTGATCTGCACTCATCTGGTGACCGCCACCACCGCGGACGCCGCCGCGTGGATCGCAGCGCGTGAGGGTGAGGGCACCGAACTGATGTGGTCGCATCCGGCCGGTTCGGGCACCGACTCGCTGGTCGCCGCGGCCTTGTCGGCGGTCGACACCGCCGGCAGTGGCGAGCTGTCCCGGCTCCGGGTTCCGCGCATCGGTGAAGTGGTGGTTCTGGCTCCTGCGGAGCTGCCCGGCACCGGCCCTTCTGGGGCCCTGCGGCTGCTGGCCCTGGCCAAGCGCAAGGGGTTCACCGACGATGACATCGAGCTGCTCACCGGCTGTCTGCCCGCGCTGACCCTGATGCTGGCGCAGGTCGTGGCGACCAGCGAACGGCAGCGGCGTGCCGCCGCGCGGGTCGAGGCGGCCAGGGAGTTGGGGCTGAGCGAGCGCGAGTTGGAGGTCCTGCAGCTGCTGTCGCAAGGGCTCTTGGCGACTTCGATCGCCTCTCGCTTGGCGCTGTCGCCACGAACGGTGCACAAGCACCTGGGCAACATCTACTTCAAGCTCGGGGTCCATGACCGGCTGGTGGCGGTCAAGGTCGCCATTGCGCACGGTCTGGTGAGTCCTGACGGCGTCGCACCTGGAGTCGGCTGATCCGGCTCACTGTCGCAGCCGGCGCCGGTGAGTAAGCGAGGTGGCCCCGGTGTTGGCCCGCGAGCTGCCGATCCGGTGGCCGTTCAGCCATGCTGATCGTCGGTGCGCGGTGGGGTTTGCGCGAGGCGACACCGATGTGCGGCAGACTAGGAAGCCGCAGAGAGAGGAAACACACTCGTGTCCGTGTCGATCACCGTGTCACAGCAATCCGTCGTCACCCCGCAATCGGTGGCCGACGGCACTACCGCAGCTGAGGTGTTCGGCAAAGACAAGACTGTGGTTGCCGCTCGCATCAACTCCCGTCTGGTCGATCTGGCGACCGTGCTGGTCGACGGCGACGTCCTCGAGCCGGTGCTCATCGACTCGCCCGACGGGTTGAACATCATTCGCCACTCCTGCGCCCACGTGGCTGCCCAAGCGGTGCAGAACCTCTTCGTGGACGCGAAGCTGGGCATCGGGCCGCCCATCACCGACGGCTTTTACTACGACTTCGACGTGGCCACGCCGTTCACCCCCGAGGACTACAAGTCCATCGAGAAGGCGATGACCCGGATCATCAAGTCCGGCCAGAAGTTCGTCCGGCGCGTGGTCAGCGACGACGAAGCCCGCACCGAGCTGGCCAGTGAGCCCTACAAGCTGGAACTGATCGGCCTGAAGGGCAACTCTGACGCGGCCGAAGGTGCCTCGGTGGAGGTCGGCGCCGGCGAGTTGACCATCTACGACAACGTCGGACGCGACGGCTCGGTGGCGTGGAAGGACCTCTGCCGTGGACCGCACGTGCCCGACACCAGCTACCTGAAGGCCTACGCGATCACCCGGAGCTCGGCGGCGTACTGGCGTGGCGATCAGGCCAATGCCCAGCTGCAGCGGCTCTACGGCACCGCCTGGCCCACGCGAGAAGACCTGGAGGCCTACCAGCATCGGCTCGCCGAGGCTGCCCGACGCGACCACCGCAAGCTGGGTGCCGAACTCGACCTGTTCAGCTTCCCCGAAGAGCTCGGTGCCGGCCTGCCGGTCTTCCACCCCAAGGGCGGTGTGATCAAACGGGTGATGGAGGACTACGTCCGTGAGGCGCACCTGCGGGCCGGATTCCAGTACGTCGGCACTCCGCACATCTCCAAGGAGGGTCTGTTCCACACCTCCGGACACCTGCCGTACTACGCCGACGGGATGTTCCCGCCCATGGACGACGACGGTCAGGCATACCGGCTCAAGGCGATGAACTGCCCGATGCACAACCTGATCTTCGCCTCGCGCGGACGCTCGTACCGGGAGTTGCCGCTGCGCTTCTTCGAGTTCGGCACTGTCTACCGCAACGAGAAGTCCGGCGTGCTGCAGGGCCTGACCCGGGTGCGGATGATCACCCAGGACGACTCGCACTCCTACGTGATGGCTGATCAGGCCGCCGACGAGGTCAAGCACCTGCTGAAGTTCATCACCGAACTGCTGGAGGACTTTGGCCTGGACGAGTACTACCTGGAGCTGTCCACCCGCGACACCGAAGGCGCGAAGTCGACCAAGTTCATCGGGTCCGATGAGCAGTGGGAGAAGGCCACCGGCGTGCTGGAGCAGGTGGCGATCGACTCCGGGATCACCTTGGTGCCCGATCCCGGTGGCGCGGCCTATTACGGCCCGAAGATCTCGGTGCAGGCCAAGGACGCGATCGGACGCACCTGGCAGATGTCGACGATCCAGTACGACTTCAACCAGCCCTCCCGCTTCGGCCTGAGCTACACCGCTCCGGACGGCCACCAGGCCGAACCGGTGATGATCCACTCAGCCAAGTTCGGCTCGATCGAGCGTTTCATCGGTGTGCTCACCGAGCACTATGCGGGCGCTTTCCCGGCCTGGCTGTCGCCGGTACAGGTGATGTGCATCCCGGTCGCGGAGGAGTACGAGGGCTACCTGGCCGATATCGCTGCCCAACTGCGCATCCAGGGCATCCGGGTGGAGGTCGACTACAGCGACGATCGGTTCGGCAAGAAGATCCGCAACGCGCAGACCCAGAAGGTGCCGTTCATGCTGATCGCCGGCGAGACCGACGCCGCGGCCGGCGCAGTGAGCTTCCGCTACCGCGACGGCACCCAGAACAACGGTGTGACGATCGAAGATGCTGTGGCTGAGATCGTCGCCGCGACCCGGCCGCCTCGGCGATGACCGACTCCGGCGCGGACGACACCCTGCTGCCCGGGGTGCCGGACGCGTTCGCCCGGCTGTGGACGCCGCATCGGATGGTCTACATCGGCGGTGAGAACAAGCCGAGCGACCCCAGTGAGGCCTCCTGTCCGTTCTGCCGTGCGCCGGCGGGTCCACAGGAGGACACGCTGATCGTCCACCGCGGCCAGAGTGCGTACGTGGTGCTGAACCTCTACCCGTATTCGCCCGGTCATCTGTTGGTCTGTCCGTATCGGCACGTCAGCGACTGGACCGAAGCCACGCCACAGGAGCGAGCCGAGATCGGTGAACTCACCGCGACCGCGATGCGGGTGCTTCGACAGGTGTCTGCGCCGGCGGGGTTCAATCTGGGGATGAACGCCGGAGAGGTCGCCGGGGCCGGGATCGCAGCCCATCTGCACCAGCACGTGGTACCGCGGTGGCTGGGGGACGCCAACTTCTTGCCGATCATCGGGCAGGCGCGCGCCGTCCCGCAGTTGCTGGGACAGACCCGAGAGTTGCTCATCGACGCCTGGCCGCAGGCCGACGCCCCGTCGATAGGCTGAGGCCTATGGCCGGCGAACCCTACGACACCACCCGGGTGTTCACCGTCCCCAACATCCTCAGCTTCATCCGACTGGCGGGGGTGCCGGTGATGCTGTGGCTGCTCCTGGTGCGTGAAGCCGACATCTGGGTGGTCGTGGTGCTGGCCGTCGGTGGCGCCACCGACTGGCTGGACGGCTACCTGGCGCGCACCTGGCATCAGCGGTCCCGGCTGGGGCAGGTGCTGGATCCGTTGGCTGATCGGCTCTACATCCTGGCCACGTTGATCGGGTTGGCCTTCCGAGAGATCGTGCCCTGGTGGCTGGTCGTGCTGTTGGCGGCGCGCGACCTGGTCATGGCCACCACCATCTGGCCGGCATTGCGTCGCCGTGGTTTCGCCAGCCTTCCGGTGCACTTCCTGGGCAAGGCAGCCACCTTCGCGTTGCTGTACGCCTTCCCCCTGGTACTTCTGGGTAACGGCGAGGGCCCCTGGGCGACCGCAGCACGGATCGTCGGCTGGGCCTGCGTGATCTGGGGAGCGGCGCTGTACTGGTGGTCGGGCCTGCTCTACCTGGGTCAAGGTGCCGAAGTGGTGCGACGTTTCCCCGTGGAGAAGGGCAAGCCGGCAGCCTTTGCCGACGCCGACGCCGACAACCGCTAAGGTGAGCCCAACGCCGGGTATCACCGGCGAGGTCGCTGAACGAGGAGACTCACGTTGTTCCCTGATGATCTGCTCTACACACCGAAGCACGAGTGGGTGCGCCGCGGCGATGCCGGCACCGTTCGGGTGGGGATCACCAGCTTCGCTGCGTCCGAATTGGGCGATGTGGTGTTCGTTTCCTTGCCGCAGGTCGGCGAGGAAGTGGCTGCGGACGATTCCTGCGCCGAGGTCGAGTCGACCAAGAGCGTCTCGGGGGTCTACACGCCCGCTGCCGGAGTGATCACTGCCGTCAACGAGCTGCTCAATGACTCTCCGGAGACGATCAACTCCGACCCTTATGGCGAGGGTTGGCTGTTCGAATTGGAGCTGACCGATCCCAGCCAGCTTGACGGACTTCTCAGCGCGCTCGCGTACAGCGAACTCGTCTCGGGATAGGGTGAAGGTCAACCTGCAGTAGAGCCCCGCGGCCGGGCCCCCCGGTCGGGCGCGAAAGGTGACCTGAATGAGTAGTTGTCCCGTTTGTGGCCACGAGTTGATCGAGGCTGCCAACTTCTGCCCGCATTGCGGTGCCAGCCTGGCGAAGATGTCCGGCGACACCACGCGGGTGATCCCTGCGGTGATCGAGGAGTTCCAGCTCGAAGACCTCGCTGACGAGGACGTCGCCGCTGTTGAGGCGTTGCCGAAGCGGTCGGCCCTGCTGATCATCTTGAAGGGCGGCCACTCCGACGGACGGTTCCTCATCGACGCCGACCTGGTTACCGCCGGACGCCACCCGCGCACCGATATCTTCCTCGACGACGTGACCGTCTCCCGGCACCACGCTCGGTTCACCCGGGATGGCGACCTGTTCTCGGTGTCCGACGAGAACAGCCTCAACGGCACCTATGTCAACGGCGAACTGATCGAAGGACCGACCGCGCTCCGGCGTGGTGACGAGGTGCAGATCGGCAAGTTCCGCATGGTGTTCTTCGCCAACCAGGACTGATCGGTCGCGGCAATGGCATTGGGGTTACGCAGCATCGGCCAGGTGCTGGCCGTACTGAAACCCGACTTCGACGACATCTCCATCTCCAAGATTCGCTTTCTGGAGGCGGAAGGGCTGATTTCTCCGGAGCGGGCACCGTCGGGCTATCGGCGTTACGCCGAGTCCGACATCGAGCGTCTGCGCTACATCCTCGATGTGCAGAAGAACCACTACCTGCCGTTGAAGGTGATCCGCGAGCACCTCGACATGATGGACCGCGGCCAGCGTCCGCCCGCGCTGGGTGGAACCCCGAGTGAGGAGCCGTCGGAGGAGTCAATTGCCAACGCGGCCGAGGGCCTGACCCCTCAACCCAGGCCGCCGCGCCGGGCGATCCGGGTCACCCGCCGTGAGCTGCTGGAAGTCAGCGGCCTCAGTGAGGCGGCCTTGGCTGAACTGGAGAAGCACCAACTGGTGGTGCCGCGCCGCGGCACGATCTACTACGGACGCGACGCGCTCACCGTTGCCGTGGTAGCCCGCAAGCTGTCCGCCTACGGGATGGACGCGCGGCACCTGCGTGTGGTCAAACAAGCCGCCGAGCGGGAGGTGGGTCTGATCGAACAGGCCATCGCGCCTCATCTGCGCCGCAACCCGGCGGCGCGAGCGCTGCCGGCCGACGTGATGCAGTTGGTCCTGCACGCGCACGCCGCGATCATGCGATCCCAACTCAGCCAGTAGGTGGATCGTGATCGAGCTCAAGGTTTCCGAGATCCGGGTCGCGGGCAGCGAGACCCCGCCGGTGGTGGTGCTTTCCGAGGTGGACGGCGATCGGTTGCTGCCGATCTGGATGACCCATGGTGGCGCAGCGGCCATTCTCGGAGCCACCGAAGACCCGGACGAGCGACGTCCCTCGATCCACGATCTGGCCGGAGTGCTGGTCACCGAGTTGGCCGACTCCGAGCTGACGTCGGTGCAGATCGTCGGGTGTGAAGAGGGGCAGTTCTTCGCCGAACTGGTCTTCGCCGACCGGCAGTTGCCGGCCCGTCCCAGCGATGCCATCGCGCTGGCGCTGCGCGTGGGCTGCCCGATCACCTGCCTGCCAGAAGTGATGGACACTTACGGTGTGGCCGCGGAGGCTGCGGTGACAAGCGCAGATGCTCCCGCCGAGGACGAGGTGGAGAAGTTCTTGGAGTTCTTGGACTCGGTCACCCCCGACGACTTCGAAGACCCCGAGTGAAACCCTGAGCCACTGGTTCAGACTCCTCGGCTGCCCGGCGTGGCGGGCGGCGTGTCGTTGACCAAGCCGAAGGCGGCGGATTACCGTCTTAATCGCAACGACGTGATTAACACATCGAAGGAAGAGGTCGAGCGATGAACGCACCCGAGCAGCTGCCCGGCACACCGCGGCCTGCGCAGGACTTGTTGTTCGATGGCGACTTCTCGCCGCTGCCCGATGACTTCGGCTTCCGCGGGCCGGTGGCCTGCCGTGCGGCCGACATCACCTACCGCCAGCTCGACTACTGGGCCCGCACCGGACTGGTGGTGCCCGAGATCCGCACCGCAGGAGGCTCCGGCACCCAGCGGCTGTACAGCTTCCGCGACCTGCTGCTGCTGAAGGTGATCAAGCGACTCATCGACGCCGGCATCTCGTTGCAGCAGATCCGCACGGCTGTCGACCATCTGCGCGCCCGCGGGGTGGAGGACCTCACCCAGGTGACGCTGATGAGCGACGGCATCTCGGTGTACGAATGCACCTCCGACGATCAGGTCGTCGACCTGCTGCGCGGTGGCCAGGGCATGTTCGGGATCGCCCTCGGTGGGGTCTGGCGCGACATCGAAGGCACCCTGCAGGAGCTGCCGTCCGAGCGCGCCGAGGACCACGCCCCTCACAACAGCGACGACGAGTTGTCGCGGCGCCGTCGGGCCCGCGCCGCGGGCTGATCTGCCACCTCAGTAAGGCCCGCTGACGGGCCCGGTGGGGATAAGTTTGTCCCTGCCATGACTGATTTCACCCAACGTCACCTCGGCGTCGATGCCGCAGCCCAGCAGGAGATGCTGGCGTTGCTCGGCTACGACGACCTTGAGCAGCTTCTCACCGACACCGTGCCGCCCGCGATCCGGCTCACTGAGCCGCTTGATCTGCCCGCTGCCCGCAGCGAGGCGCAGGTGCAGCAGCGCCTGACCGAACTGGCCGCCGCGAACCGCCTCGGCGCTGCGATGATCGGGCTGGGATACCACCAGACCATCACGCCGCCGGCGATTCGGCGGCTGGTGCTGGAAAACCCCGCCTGGTACACCGCCTACACCCCATATCAGCCAGAGATCAGCCAGGGACGACTGGAGGTACTGGCCACCTTCCAGACCGTCATTGCCGACCTCACCGGACTGCCGGTGGCCGGGGCGAGCCTGCTCGATGAGGCCACCGCGGTGGCCGAGGCGGTCACCATGGCGCACCGGGCCACCAAGCTGGGCGACACCGTCCTGGTGGAGCCGGGGCTGCTGCCGCAGAGCCTGGCCGTGCTCCGTACGCGGACCTCCGCGCTGGGCATCGAGGTGGCGACCTCGTCCGGCCCGTTGGTGGACGCGATCGCCGAACACGCGCCGTTCGCTGTGGTGGTACAGGTTCCGGCCGCTGATGGCCACCTGCGTTCGGCCGCCGAACTGCGCGAGATCGCTGAGGCGGTTCACGCTCGTGGCGGACTGATGATCGTCGCGGTCGACCTGCTGGCCTTGACCTTGATCGGATCGGCGGCCGAATGGGGCGCCGACATTGCGGTCGGATCGTCGCAGCGCTTCGGGGTGCCGCTGTTCTACGGTGGTCCGCACGCCGGCTTCATCGCCACCCGCAATGGGTTGGAGCGGCAACTGCCCGGACGCGTTGTCGGGCTGAGCAAGGACGCCGACGGGGTGCCCGCCTATCGGCTGGCGCTGCAGACCCGCGAGCAGCACATCCGCCGTGAGAAGGCGACCTCGAACATCTGCACCGCCCAGGTGCTGTTGGCAGTGGCGGCCGCGTTGTACGCCGTCCACCACGGTCCCGATGGGCTCACCGAGATCGCTACGGACGTCCATCAGCAGACCCGCCGCCTGGCTGCCGCGTTGGCCGCTGCGGGAGTGGAGCTGACATCTCAGGTGTTCTTCGACACTGTGTCCGCGCGGGTTCCGGGTCGGGCGGCACAGATCGTGGACGCCGCCCGGGAGGCGGGCTGCTACCTGCGTCTGATCGACGCCGACCAGGTCGGCATCTCCGTGGGCGAGGGGATCGGCGAGGATGAGCTGGCCGCCGTGTGCGGCGCGTTCGGCATCGCTGCGCCGACCGCAGCGGTGGCCGGTGGCCTCGGTGATCACCGTCGTACCAGCGACCTCCTGACCCATCCGGTCTTCCACGCCTACCGCAGTGAGACCGAGTTCATGCGCTACCTGCGTACCCTCGCCGACCGCGACTTCGCGCTCGACAAGGGGATGATCCCGCTGGGGTCGTGCACCATGAAGCTCAACCCCGCAGCGGCTATGGAGCCGATCAGCTACCCCGGCTTCGCGGGGCTGCATCCGTTCGTGCCGGCCGAGGACGCCCGTGGCTACGCCGACCTGATCGCCGAGTTGTGCGACTGGTTGGCCGAGATCACCGGCTACGACTCGGTCAGTCTGCAGCCCAACGCGGGCAGCCAAGGGGAGTTCTCCGGGCTGATGGCGATCCGCTCCTGGCACCTGGCCAACGGCAATGCCGAACGCGACATCTGCCTGATTCCGGCCTCGGCGCACGGCACCAACGCCGCCTCCGCAGTGATGGCCGGCATGCGGGTCGTGGTGGTCGCCACCGCTGCCGACGGCTCGGTCGACCTGCCCGACCTGCACGCCAAGATCGCCCAGCACGCCGACCGGTTGGCCGCGGTGATGGTCACCTACCCCTCCACCCACGGCGTGTTCGAGGACACGATCACCGAGATCTGCTCCGCGGTGCACGACGCGGGCGGACAGGTCTACGTCGACGGGGCCAATCTCAACGCGCTGCTCGGCTTGGCCCGTCCGGGTCGGTTCGGAGCCGATGTGAGTCATCTGAACCTGCACAAGACCTTCGCCATCCCGCACGGCGGTGGCGGACCGGGCGTGGGGCCGGTGGCGGTGCGGGCACATCTGGCGCCGTACCTGCCCAACCATCCGCTGGTGGATGCCGGACCGGAGACCTCCTATGGGCCGGTCAGCGCGGCGCCGTTCGGGTCGGCGGGTGTGCTGCCGATCAGCTGGGCCTACATCGCGTTGATGGGGCCGGACGGGCTGCGCGCCTCGTCGGCCGGCGCGATTCTGGCCGCCAACTACGTCGCCCGGCGCCTCCAGGAGCACTATCCGGTGCTCTACGCCGGCGCGTCCGGCCGGGTCGCACACGAGTGCATCATCGATCTGCGCGAACTGACCAAGCGCACCGGGGTGAGCGTGGACGACGTCGCCAAACGCCTCATCGACTACGGTTTTCACGCACCGACCATGAGTTTCCCGGTGGCTGGAACACTGATGATCGAGCCGACCGAGTCGGAGTCCAAGGCCGAGCTTGATCGCTTCTGTGACGCGATGATCGCTATCAAGGGCGAGATCGATCAGGTGCTGGCCGGCGTCTGGCCGGCCGACGACAACCCGCTGCACAACGCGCCCCATCCGCAGCTGCGGATCGTGGCCGACGAGTGGCCCCATCCGTACTCGCGTCAGCTGGCGGCCTTCCCGGCCGGCCTGCGGCCGGGGCCGGTGGCCTCCGGCGGTCGGGACAAGTATTGGCCCGCGGTCAGCCGGATCGACGGTGCCTTCGGCGACCGCAACCTGGTCTGCACCTGCGGACCGGTCGCCGACTACGCCGAGGGCACGTCGGAGTAGCCGATGATCCAGTGGTGGCAGCGGTTCTCCCAGCACCGGATCGTCGCGCACCTGTTGCGGGCGATCGATCGGTTCAACATTCGTGGGGGAGGGCAGTTCGCTGCGGCGGTCGCCTACTTCTCGGTGTTGTCGATCGTGCCGATCCTGATGCTGGCCTTCAGCGGGCTGGGACTGACGCTGACGGTCGTGCGTCCGGACGCCCTGGCCGGGGTGCAGGAATGGGTCACGACGACGTTGGCGGACTACGGCGATCTGGGCGAGAAGCTGGTCGTGGTGGTGACCTCCGCGTTGCAGAACTGGGCGACCCTCGGGGTGACCGGCCTGGTGATCGCGGTGTGGAGCGGCGCGACCTGGATGGGGAACCTCAAACGGGCCGTACAAGCGATGATGCGTGAGGACTACGACCGTCCCCCTCGTCAACTGGCGATGCCGTTGGACCTGCTGGTGAACTTCGCCGGGCTGCTGGTGCTGTTCGTGGCGGTGCTGGTGAGTGCCGGGGCGACCGCGGTGGCCACCGCGCTGACCCAGCAAGTGGGGGAGTGGCTGGGGCTGAACGGCCTGGGTTGGTCCATCGTGGTTCGGCTGGTGGGCCTGGTCTTGTCGCTGGCGATCGGCGTCCTGCTGTTCTGGTGGATGTTCCGCTGGTTCGCGCTGACCCCGGTACGCCCGCGGCTGCTGTGGCTTGGCGCGGCCGTCGGTGCCGTGGGCATGGTGGCGTTGCAGACCCTGGCCAGCTTCCTGATCGGCCTGTTCTCCCGGAACCTGGCCGCGTCGCTGTTCGGCTCGGTGATCATCTTGATGATGTTCTTCAACCTGTTCGCCACCCTGATCCTGGTGGTGGCCGCCTGGCTCGCCACGGAGAATGCGCCCGCACCGATCCTTCCCGAGCCTGAGCTCACTCCCGAGCCGGAGGAGATCGCACGTCCGGGGTCCGAGGTGGTCTCTGCCGAAGTCGCGCGACGATCGATGGGGGTCGGGTTGGTCACCGGCTACACCATCGGCGCAGCCACCGGCGTCGGCGTCGGTGCGGTCATGGTCTCAATCCTGTCGCGGCTCTTCGGCACCCGGCGCAGCCAGTGAACCCGTCGATGCGATCGGCCGTGGCGCCGTTCTATGTGATGGAGGTCGCCAAGGCGGCAGCTGAGCGCCAACGCACTCACGGCGACATGATCGGGCTGTTCGTCGGGCAACCGGCGACCCCAGCTCCTCGGATCGTCCGGGAGCAGGCTGCCCGCGCCGTGCGCGACGACGTCCTGGGGTACACCGTGACCAACGGCATTCCCGTCCTCCGTGCGGCGATCGCTACCGAGTACCGGCGTCGCTACGGCATCGACGTCGATCCCGAACAGGTCGTGATCACCACCGGATCGTCGGCGGGCTTCGTGTTGGCAGCCCTGGCTGCGCTGGATGCCGGTGATCAGGTGGCGATGGCGAGCCCGGGCTATCCCGCCTATCGCAACACGTTGCGCGCGCTGGGTGCCGAGGTGGTCACGCTGCGCACCGACGCACGCACCCGCTTCCAACCCACGGTGGAGATGTTGGAGTCGTTGCCGCAGCCGCCTCGCGCGGTGGTGATCGCCTCACCGTCGAACCCGACCGGGACGATCATCGATGCTGCCGAGCTCGGCCGGATCAGCGCCTGGTGTGATGACGTCGGATGCCGGCTGATCAGCGATGAGATCTACCACGGGATCAGTTTCGGCGCCGAATGCGCCAGTGCCTGGCAGTTCGGCCAGGACCACCTGGTGGTCGGGTCGGTGAGCAAGTATCACTCGATGACCGGTTGGCGGCTGGGGTGGCTGCTGGCGCCGTCCGACCTGGCCGATCCGCTGGATCGGCTGCAGGCGAATCTGGCGATCTGCGCCCCGGCGGTCTCGCAGGTGGCTGCCGCGGCGGCGTTCACCGAGGAAGCGCGGCTCGAACTGGACGGCCATGTCGCCCGGTATGCGCGCAATCGTGAGGTACTCCTGCAGCGCTTGCCCGAACTGGGCATCACCTCGTTCGCGCCGCCCGACGGCGCGTTCTATGCCTACTGCGACGTCGGACACCTGACCGACGACTCACTGCAGTGGTGCGAGGACGTCCTGGCGGCCACCGGGGTCGCGCTCGCGCCAGGGGTCGACTTCGACGAGGAGCAGGGGCGGCGGATGATCCGTCTGAGCTTCTGCGGCCAGACCGATGAACTCAACCAGGGGTTGGATCGGCTGGCCGCCTACATGGGCCGGTGAGCGATCAGTGCTCCGCGGGGGGCGCCGCTACCGGCGTTCCCTGGCCGATCTCGTTCAGCAGCTCGACAAACCAGTCCTCGGTGATGTCGAAAGCCTTGCCGCCCTTGATGCGATCGAAGGCGATCACGCCGAGGGCGTCGTCGTTCTCCTCGTCATGGCCGATCACGCCGGGCTCGCCGTTCAGGGCGCTGTCGACGGCCAGATCGGTCATCGACCTGATCAATGCCCGATCGAAGGCGTTGGCCGGAGCCGACCGAGAGAAGTAGCCCGACTTCTGCACCAGCACCTTGTTGGCGTCGAGCATGGTGGCGAACTGCTTGGCGAACCACTCGCCGGGGTTGATCCGCTCCAAGCGGATGTGACCGAAGGCGTCGCGGGCGACCTCCTGGCCGGCGCGCTCCATCTCGGCGACGATGTCGGCCACGCCGGCGCCTTCGGAGAGGAAGATGTTCACGCAGCTGTTGGCGTCCATCTCCGCGCGCAGGCGGTGCGACTCGGCTTCGATGTCGATGACGGCTTCGGGGACGAAGACAGCATCGATGTCCCAATCCTCTTTGCTCAGACCGATCTCCGGCAGCCAGTCGACGCTCTCGATCCACTCGTGGTACTTGCGGGCCGTGGCCGCAGTGAGCCACCCGCAGTTGCGTCCCATCACCTCGTGGACGATCAGGATGCGGGTGCCCGCGTTGTGCTCGGCCATCACATTTCTGGCGAAGTTTGCGCCCATCTCGGCGGCGGTATCAGCGCCCAGGGACTGCCGGATCGGGACGATGTCGTTGTCGATGGTCTTGGGCAGGCCGACCACGGTCAGGTCGTAATTGTTCCGGGCCAGGTAGGCGGCCAGATCGGCGGCAGTGGTGTTGGTGTCGTCGCCACCGATGGTGTGCAGCACGTCCACGCCGTCAGCGACCAGGCGTTCGGCGGCCACCTGTAGCGGGTCGGCGCCCTCGGTGACCAGGCCGCGCTTGACCAGGTCGGCGGCGTTGGTGAGCTTCACCCGGGAGTTGCCGATGGGGGAGCCGCCGTACTCGTGCAGCAGCGCGGCTTTGGCCCGCACCGCCGGCGTGACGGTCAGGTAGTCACCGCGCAGCAGGCCCTCGTAGCCGTTCTTGTAGGCGATGATCTCGATCTGGGGGGCGATCTCGGTGTAACGCTCGATCAGTCCGCCGATCGCAGAGGACAAACAGGGGGCGAAACCACCGGCAGTGAGCAGGGCAACCTTGCGGACCATCTTCTTCGACATCCAATCCACGCTATGAGTTCGGTCAGGAGGGGAGTTTACCGAGGAGACTTGAGACGTACCTGTGGACGGCCGAGTTTGGACCGTGCCGGTTCGGCAGAATGGAGCCACCCCACACCCCCGGGAGGTCTGATGGCATCACAGCGTGGCGCGTCCATGACCGCGATGGTTGCGGTGTTGCTGCCCGCACTACTGGTGGTGATCGGACTCGTGGTGGACGGTGGCGCGCAGGCGAGCGCCGATGCGCGTGCCGAACGGGTGGCCGCGGCTGCAGCGAGAGCCGCGAGTGACAACACCGCCCAGGCCCGGTTGGGGGGACGAACAGTCGGCGCCGGCGAGGCGATCGCGGTGGCGCAGCGGGTGATCGGCGCCGCGAGCGGCGTCACGGGGTCGGTCGAGGTGAGCGGCGGCCAGGTGATGGTGCATACCTCGGTGGCGGTGCCGACGACTCTGTTGAGCCTGATCGGGATCACCCAGCTTCACGGCAGCGGCACCGCCGTCGCGGCGCTCACTCCAGATCGTTGACGCTGGCCGCCATCCGGTCCACGGCTTCGCTGACCACTTCGGGGGCGCAGGCCAGGTTGATCCGAGCCCATTGCTGGTGGCTGCCGGCGAAAGTCGAACCCGGGGAGAATGCCACGCGTCCCACCTCCCTGAAGTGCCGGACGGGGTCCGGCAGGTCCAACCCGGAGCAGTCCACCCACGCCAGATAGGTGCCCGGCGTAGGTTGATAGCGCACCTGCGGCAACTTAGCGGCCAGCTCGCTGGCGAGCAGCTTCTTGTTGTCCATGACCTCGACCATCAGCTGATCGACCCACTCCTGGCCGTAGCGCAGGGCGGCGGTGTGAGCCAGGTTGGCCAAGTGGCCCGACGACTGCTGGGCCATCGGTGGGAGGGCGTCCAGGACCTCTCGGGCCTGGGTCCCGGCGATGATCAGCCCCGCCTTGAAACCGGCCAGGTTCCAGGCCTTGCCAGCGCTGGTGGCGACGACGGCGCGCTCACCGCCGGGCACGGAGAGGATGGGCACGTAGTCCTCGCCGGGATCGACCAACCGGCTGTGGATCTCGTCGCTGATCACCTGGATCGAATGCGCGTTGGCCAACTCCATGACCGCGGTCAGTTCGGCAGCGGTGTGGATGGTCCCGGTCGGATTGTGCGGGGAACACAGCAGGTAGGCGCGCGGTGCAGCGGGGCCGGCGAAGGCTTCGGCCAGGCCATCCAGGTCGAGACGACCCGCGGCCGTCAATGGCACCTCGACGATCTCACGGCCGTAGCCACTGACCACCTGACGAAACGGCGGGTAGATCGGCGGGTTGATGACTACCGCATCGCCGGCGTTGGTGGTGGCCTCCAAGATGGCCGCGATGGAGTTCATCACGTCACCGGCGCGGCGGATCTGGCTGCGGGGCGACAACTCCAGCTGCCAGCGCACCGAGGCCATCTCGGCAAACGCCTCGGCATAGGCGGTGCCGAACGGATAGCCGGTGTCGCCACGACGGCAGGCGTCGATCACCACCTCCTGGGCGGCCGGAAGCATGGCGGTGTCCATCTCTGCTACCCACATCGGCAATACGTCCTCGGAGTAGAACCGCCACTTGAGACTGGTGCGACGGCGGAGTTCATCGAGGGGGAGCGAGAGGAGAGCCATGGCGACACCCTAATGGGCGGATAAGGTGATTTCATGGCGCGCTACTTCGACGTCCACCCGCAGAATCCGCAACCACGGTCGCTGACTCAGGTGGTAGACCTCATCCGTTCTGGTGGCCTGGTGGCCTACCCGACCGATTCCGGCTATGCGCTGGGCTGCCAGTTGGGCAATCGCGACGGCCTGGAGCGCATCCGGACGCTGCGCGGGTTGGACGATCGGCACCACTTCACCCTGGTCTGCAGCGAGTTCGCCCAACTGGGCCAGTACGTGCAGATGGACAACGACGTGTTCCGGGCGGTGAAGGCGGCGACCCCTGGTCGTTACACCTTCATCCTGAAGGCCACCCGCGAGGCGCCGAAGGTGATGCTGCATCCGAAGAAGAAGACGGTGGGCGTGCGGATTCCCCAGCACACCACCGCGCTGGCGTTGCTGCAGGCGCTGGGGGAGCCGCTGATGTCGTCCACGTTGATCCTGCCCGGTGAGGAAGAGCCGTTGACCGATGGCTGGCAGGTGAACGACGACCTGGGTACGTTCCTGGACGCGGTGCTGGACTCGGGCGATTGCGGTCTGGAGCCGACCACCATCGTCGACCTGTCCGACGATGAAGTGGAGATCCTTCGCTACGGTGCCGGAGATCCGTCCCCGTTTGAGCCCTGATCGCTCAGCCGGCCCCATTCCTGGCGCAAATTCTGTCTGGCCGCGGCTTCCCAGAAGTCACGCCCCTTTCGGGTGGTGAACAAAGACTCCCGGGCGCGGAGGGTTTCGACCTGTCGGCGACGCGTCGCCCGCCATTCGGCGTCGGTGAGTTGGCAGAACTCGGCGCGTAGGGCGGCCACCGACGCCAGGTAGCGGCGCGGCTCGGCGCCCAGAATGGCCAAGTCGGCGTCACACACCCGTCCAGCCGCCTGATCGTCGGCAGCGGGACGATGGTTGATGGTGGCCAGGATCAGCCGGACGACCTCAGCCACCTCACGGTGTCCCAGGCCAGCGGCGTCGAGTTCGACAGCAGCCACCTCAGCGCTGGCGCGTTCATCGATACCGGGCTGGTTGTGATGCACCAGATCGTGGAACCACAACGCCAGGGCCTCGTTGCGGTGCTGCCCACCGAGCCGGGCCCAGGCGGTCAGGCACGCCTGGAGGTGGCCCACGCCGTGGTAGACCCGAGCCGGATCTGCCCAGGCGGTCAGCAGTCGACCTCCGAGCTGAGATTGACCAGGCAGAGTGGCGTTCCATTGCCGCAGCAGCGCGTCGGTCACCACGGCCCGCTCACCACAGCCCGATCAACCACCAGGCAAGCCCGGCGCAGGCCGCGGCGAACAGTGTGCTGGCGAAAGTGCCGATGATGAACCGCTCGGCCGCGCCGGAGGTGGTGGCGCGCAGTTCGGGATAGCGGGCCAGGCTCTTGACCGCCAGGATCACGGCGATGCCCTCGCCGAAGCCGGACAGCAGGGTGGCGAAGATCGCCAATCGTTCGAGGAGACCGATCCAGTGGCCGCCACGCAGCAGCGCGGCGGCGGCCTGGAGCCGTGGGGCGGCAGTGGGGGCGTCCTGCTCTGCGCCGCCGGCGGACGTGGCCTTTGTGACCGCTTTGGCGGCCGATGCGTCGACGCGCCGGAACAACCAGCTGACCACGGGGCTGCCCACGAACACCGCGATAGCGCCCAAAGCAGCGACCACCAGGACCTTCAACACCAATGCCCAGACCGGACTCATGCGGATTCCCCTTCGGCGATGGTGAGGCACTCGATGAACAGCCGCTGGCACAGGGCCGCGCCACGCAGGCCCTCTTCGCGTGCTGCGGTGGCCAGTCGTTGGCTGACAGCCGACGGGGAGATGCCGAGTTCCCGCGCGGCGTCGGCCTTGGTGTAGCCGCGGTCAAGCAAGTCCATCAGTTCCCATCCTTCCGGGGTGCGTCGGGTGAGTACGCCGCGCCACAGCCAGACTGCGGTCTCAGCAGCCTCGCCGGCAGCGACACTGTCACCGTAGCGGTCGCCACCGACGGTTTCGGCGACCCGCAGGGCAAAGGACGTGGGCTGTTTGCGGGCAGCGGTGATCGCCGCGCGCGCGGCCAGATAGGCCGGGCCCCGGGCGGCCCTGGTGGAGTTGGGCAGCGGCTGATCGACCAGGCCCAGGCCCACGCCGACGCGCCAGCCCGAGATTCGGGTGAGGGTGAGAATCGCCGCCACCAGGGCATCGGGGGAGTCCAGGAGGCCTTGAATCTCGTCGCCGGCGGTGCGCTCGAAGGGCAGCACGGTGGGCACCTGTTCCAGGTGGGCGAGTGCAGCGGGGACCAGGTCGTCGTCGGCGCGACTGTTGATCTGGTCGGCCACCACCGCGAATGTGAAGGCGTTAGGCTTCATTCCTCAAACTTAAGGCAATTGCCTTCATTGCGCAAGGGGTTCGTCGGCGCAGAGGTCGGCGACGACCGCGCCGGGCATGACTTCGAGCAAGGCAGTGGGGGAGAGCTCCACACTGAGTTCCGGGCTGCCACCGCCGCAATACAGCACCGGAAGGTCCAGCAGTGAGCGCTCGATCAGCAAGGTGACTTCGGCAGTGGTGAACGGTGCGACGCCGCCCGGCAGCATGCCGAGTCCGGCCAGAGCGTCTTCGTCAGCGGGCCGCAGCGCCGAACGCGAGACGCCCAGCGCAGCCGCCAGCTTGGGGTAGCGCAGCCGAGCAGTTCCAGGAATGGCGGCCAGCACCACACGTCCGTCCGCAAGAGTGAAGGCCAGCGTCTTGGCAGAAGTCTCGATGTTGAGGCCCGTGAGGTGCAGCTCGTCGAAGTTGCGTGCCGGCGGGTGCTGGTGCAACCGAAAGTCGACACCGGCGGCGGTGAGTGCTGCGACGGCTCCATTGGCCGAGGAGGAGTCCATGCGGCTCATTGTGGCTGTTGTCGACGTACGCGGCGCCCAGAGGTGGCTATCGGTGAGACTGCGGAGGGGTGGGACCCTGGTGGCGTAATGTCATAATGCACCTTATCGGACAAGCTAGTGAGCGAGGCGACTGAGCCCAGAAGTGGCACTGTGCCCTGGATTGGACGTCCTGGGTGCCGTGGTCGCCGCCCTGCTGCGTTTCCGGTTCTCTGTGCAGCAATCTGGCCGACGCTGTGTCAGTCGTCAGACATGAACTCGCCGTTCTCGACGTCGCGGAGCTAACGGCCAAATGTGACGCGCAACGCATCAGCGGCTTTGTGTGGCTCGCCCACGTTCGCAGTGGGACGGAACTGGCTGCGGTGCGCGGCCTGCGGCGCGATGATCTCAGTGATGAGTCTGGAAGAAGGTGCCGACCGGGTCGAACAGCTGCAGTGTGGTGTTGCCCAGCGCTGTGACCACCACCACGATGACGGCAGCGACGGCGGCCAACATGATTGCATACTCTGCGCTCGTGGCGCCGCGCTCAGAACCGAAGATCACGGCAGAATCGTAGGGTGAAAGCGTGAAATAGGCCAGCATTGCAAACCGAGCTATCCCCGCATTGTTGGCGCCTGTCCCCCATATGGGTTACATAACTCCGCTATTTCAGGAAATGGGGTCGCGGTGACCCCATCCCCTCTCCCCTGCTGCCGGCTCGCTCAGAGGTTGATCATGTGGCCGGAGATGCCTTCGACGGCTTCCTTAACGGCTTCTGACAAGCTCGGATGCGCGTGGATGTTGCGTCCCACTTCGTCGGCGGTGAGGTCCCAGAGCTGTGCCAGGGTGAGTTCGGGAAGCAACTCGGACACGTCAGGTCCGATCAAGTGGGCGCCCAACAACTCGTTGTAGCGCGCGTCGGCGACGACTTTGACGAAACCGGTGGCATCGCCGAGTCCGTGGGCCTTGCCGTTGGCGCTGAACGGGAATTTGGCGACCTTCACCTCGTAGCCGCGCTCCTTGGCTTGAGCCTCGGTGTAGCCGAACGAACCGATCTGCGGCTGGCAGTAGGTCGCCCGCGGGATCATGTCGTAGTTGATCGGCATGGTCTCGACTCCGGCGATGGTCTCGGCGGCAACCACACCCTGGGCCTCGGCGGTGTGAGCGAGCATCAGCTTGGCGGTGACATCACCGATGGCGTAGATGCCGGGCACGTTGGTGCGCAGGTAGTCGTCGACCGCGATCGCGCCACGATCGGTGAGTGCCACTCCGGTGTTCTCCAGCCCGTAGCCCTCGGTGCGCGGGGCGAAGCCGAGCGACTGCAGGACGCGATCGGCGTGGAGGACCTGGCCCTCTCCCCCGGCCGCCGGGCTGACGTGCACCCGGACGCCGTCGGCGTCTTCCTCGATCGCGTCGACCTTCGTGCTGGTCATGATGGTGATGCCCAGCTTGGCGTAGGCCTTGGCCAGTTCGGCCGACACGTCGGCGTCCTCGTTGGGCACCATCCGGTCGAGGTACTCCACGATGGTGACCTTGACCCCGTAGTTGGCCAGAACGTAGGCGAACTCGGTGCCGATGGCGCCGGCGCCACAGATGACGATGGAGCTCGGCAGGTCTTCGGACAGGATCTGCTGCATGTAGGTGTAGACCCGATCACTGACCTTGGTGTTGGGCAGCATCTTGGTCATCGCGCCGACGGCGATGATGCAGTTCTCGAAACCGACCTCGGTGGTCGAGCCGTCCGCGCCGGCCACCGAAATGGTCTTCGGTCCGGTGAAGGTGCCCCAGCCGTCCAGTTCGGTGATCTTGTTCTTCCGCATCAGGAAGTGGACGCCCTTGACCATTCGCTCGCTGACCGCGCGGCTGCGCTTGAAAGCCGCGCCGTAGTTGAAGGTGACCTCGCCCTCGATGCCGAAGGTGTCGGCCTCGGCGCGGTAGATGTGCGCCAGCTCGGCATTGCGCAGCAGGGCCTTGGTCGGGATGCAGCCCACGTTCAGGCACACACCGCCCCACCACTGCTTCTCGATGACGGCCACCTTCTTGCCCAGCTGGGCGGCCCGAATCGCAGCAACGTAACCGCCGGGGCCGGCGCCGAGGACAACAACATCGAAGTTTTGGGTCATGCGCGTCACTCTAGACGACCGCGCACCTTGTCGGTGTGGTGGTCATCTGGTCCGAACAAACCCTCTCCTCCCCCGCCCGGAGCCGTGGACTAGTCCTCATATCTCATATGAGATATGGTCGAAAGGTGGTTGATCTTCTACCCGCCAGCCTCGGCTCGATGATCAGGGACGCTCGCAAGCAACGCGGGCTCACCCAACAAGAGCTTGCCGACCTGCTGAACACGTCCCAAAGTGCGGTGCACCGGATTGAATCCGGTGGCCAGAACTTGAGCTTGGAGATGATCAATCGGATCGCCACCGCGCTGGAGAGCCCACTGATCACCGCTGGTGCCGGTGGCCCTACCCATCTGCGGATCGAAGGCCCGGTCACGTTGTCGGGTTCGATCGCGGTCCGCTCGTCGAAGAATGCTGCGGTCGCGCTGCTGTGCGCCTCGCTGATCAACCGTGGACGGACGGTGCTGCGGGGCATCGCGCAGATCGAAGAGGTGAACCGCATCCTCGAGGTGCTCACCAGCATCGGTGTCCGGGCGACGTGGTCGGCCGACAAGAGCGAACTGGAGCTGATCCGCCCCGTCACCCTCGACCTGGCCAACATGGACGAGGCGGCCGCGCGGCGAACCCGCTCGATCATCATGTTCCTGGGGCCGCTGCTGCACTCGGAGGAGCAGTTCGAACTCCCCTATGCCGGCGGCTGCAACCTGGGCGCCCGAACGATCACGCCGCACCTGCATGCGCTGCGGCACTTCGGACTGGCCGTGCAGACCACCAAGGGTGCCTATCACGCCGAGGTCACGCCGGTGGGCAGCGATGACATCCGACTCACCCTGATCGAACGCGGTGACACTGTCACCGAGAACGCGTTGATGGCTGCCGCGCTCTTCGAGGGACGTACCGAGATTCGCAACGCGTCCAGCAACTACATGGTTCAGGACCTGTGCTTCTTCCTGGAGGCCCTCGGGGTCAAGGTCGACGGTATCGGGACCACCACGTTGGTCGTGCACGGCCGCCGGATGATCGAGGCCGATGTCGCTTTCGCGCCGTCGGAGGACCCGATCGAAGCGATGAGCCTGTTGACCGCAGCGATCGTGACGTCGTCGGAGTTGACCATCCAGCGGGCGCCGATCGAGTTCCTCGATGTGGAGTTGGCCACGCTGGCCGAAATGGGGTTGAACTACTCACTCACCCCGGAGTACCCGGCTGCCAACGGCCAGACCCGGCTGGTCGACATCACCGTCTATCCCTCGGTCCTGCACGCTGCGGCCGACAAGATTCATCCGATGCCGTTTCCCGGGTTGAACATCGACAACCTGCCGTTCTTCGCGGTCATCGCTGCGGTCTCCGAAGGCCGCACGATGATTCACGACTGGGTGTACGAGAACCGGGCGATCCACCTGGTGGAGCTCAACAAGCTCGGTGCTGATGTCCAGTTGCTCGATCCGCACCGGATCGTGGTCTCCGGGCCGACCCGCTGGCGAGGCCAGGAGATCGTGTGTCCCCCGGCCCTGCGTCCGGCGGTGTGTCTGCTGCTGGCCGCCCTGGCCGCCAAGGGCACCAGCGTGCTGCGCGACGTGTACGTGATCAATCGCGGCTACGAGGACCTGCCCAACCGGCTGAACGCCTTGGGCGCCAAGATCGAGGTCTTCCGCGACTGAGCGCCGCGGCGATCAGCGCAGCCGTTCCACCTCGAAGTGGTGGGACGGGTTGACCAACTCGGATTGGGCCTCGACCAGCATCAGTTCCGGCGATCCGGCCGCAGTGGTCACCGCCAGCAGCGAGTAGATCGCATCAGCGGTGCGTCCCATGGCCACTCCCGGGTCGGCGCCGGCCAGCAGGTGCGCGAGGAACAGCGCTGCGGTGACATCGCCGGAGCCGGTGAAGTTGCGCTCCAGTCGCGGGGTCGATACCTGCCAGACCCCGTCGGCGGAGACCGTGAGCATGGTGATCTGATCGGGGTCGCGTTCGGCCAGCACGGTCGAGGTGACCAGGACGATCTCCGGACCGGTGGCGCGGAGCGCTTGGGCCGCTTCGATCACCTCGTCCAAGGTGTTCGTGGTGCGTCCGGTGAGGAAGTCGAGCTCGAAGTGGTTCGGGGTCACGATCTGAGCGTGCGGGACGACCTGATCACGCATGAACTCCGGGATGCCTTCGCGGACGTAGATCCCGCGACCGACGTCGCCGATCACCGGGTCGCAGCAGTACACCGCGGCCGGGTTGAGACCCTTGACCTGGTCGACGGCCTTGAGAATCTCCGCACCGACCGCTTCGGCTCCCTGGTAGCCCGACAGCACGGCGTCGACCTGGTTCAGCACGCCACGATCGTCGATACCGGCGATCACCTCGGCGATATCGGTGGCCGCTAGCAGGGGGCCTCGCCAGGCGCCATAGCCGGTGTGATTGGAGAAGTGGACGGTCAACACCGGCCAGACCCGCACCCCCAGCCGCATCAGCGGGAAGGTGGCAGCACTGTTGCCGACATGGCCGTAGGCCACCGAGGACTGAATCGAAAGAATGGTCTTGGTCACGATCTGCTTTCTCCATCGCCGAGCGCGCGCCTTGCCAGCGCTCGGCACAGCTTAGAGGTGGGCGGTGCCGCTTCGGGCTCGTGATCGTCTGTCATGAGGAATTCACCGGCGCTTGTGGCGCCTGACAGGCTCCCAAGCCCTAGAGTTTCGCTCGTGCGTGAGTCGTCCCACCCCTTCCTGGGCAGCGGTTTTGTCGCGCTGGCTCACCGAGGCGGGTGGATCAGCGCTGAAGACCGACTGCGGGAGAACACCTGGTACGCCTTCGCTCAGGCGGTGGCCGAGGGCTACCGCTACCTGGAAACCGACGTCCACACCACCGCGGACGGCAAGTTGGTGGCCTTTCACGACAGTCAACTGGGACGCCTGACCGACGGCAGTGGTGCGATCAACGACTGGACCTGGGACGAGTTGGCTGACATTCGCGTGGGCGGCAGCGATCCGATTTCGCTGATGGAAGAGCTGCTGACGGAGTTCTCCGGCACCTACTTCAACATCGACCTGAAGGACGAAGGCGCAGTCATCGCGTTGCCACCGCTGCTGGCCAAGCTGGGGGCCGAAGACCGGGTCTGTGTGGCGTCCTTCTCGACGGCACGGCTGAATGCCTTCCGCAAGCTGGCCCCATCGGTCCTCACCTCCACCACCCCACTGGAGGTGGCCTGGTACACCTTCGGCTTCGGGCTTCGCCGACGGCCGTGGGGTGCGGGGATGGTGATGCAGGTGCCTGCAGCGGTCTTGGGGGGGCAACTGCGAGTGGTGCGTCCCGACGTGATCGCGGCCGCGCACGCCGCAGGCCGCGCCGTCCATGTGTGGACGGTCGATGATCGCGCCGAGATGGAGCGCCTGATCGATCTGGGCGTGGACGGAATCATTACCAACGAGATCGCGGTGTTGAAGCAGGTCCTGCTTGAACGCGGTCTGTGGGAGGGACAGCAATGAAGAGCACACCGCAACAGCGGTCCTGGTACTGGTACGACTGGGCGAACTCCGCCTACATCACCACGACGGCCACGGTGATCATCGGCCCCTATCTGACCAGCTTGGCCAACAACGCCGCCTGCCCGGACCTGCCGGATGGACAGGTGTGTCAGAACCCGGTGATGCTGCTGGGGCTGTTCCCGGTGCTGCCGGGCGCGCTGCACCCGTTCCTGGCCACGCTGAGCACGATCGTGTCCGCGGTGGTGCTGCTGTTCATTGGCGCGTTGGTGGATCGTTCGGCGCATCCGCACCGCTGGCTGGCCGGTACCGCCTGGGTCGGCGCCATCTCGGGCAGCCTGATGTTCTTCCTGGTCGGCGACAACTGGCAGTTGGGCGCGTGGCTGATGATCATCGGCGCCTTCAGCTTCGGCGCCTCCACCGTGGTGTACGACTCGATCCTGGTGCGGATCGCCGGTCCCGACGACCGTGACCGGGTGTCCAGCCGTGGCTGGGCTTTCGGGTACGTCGGCGGCGGCCTGCTGCTGGCGCTGAACTTCCTGCTGATGACCTTCTACGACAAGCTCGGCCTCGACTACGGCATGGCGATCCGGCTGAGCCTGTTGTCGGCCGGCGTCTGGTGGGGTGCGTTCACCATCATCCCGGTGCTGGGACTGCGGAAGCTGCCCAAGGAAGTGCCGGTCGAGGTCGCGCACCGCAACCCGTTCGTGCAACTGCGCAGCACCTTCGCCGAGATGAAGCACTACCCGCAGACGCTGCTGTTCTTGGCGGCCTTCCTGTTCTACAACGACGGCATCCAGACCGTCATCGTGGCGTCCAGTCTGTACGCCACCAAGGAACTGGGCATGGCCACCAACCAGGTGATGATCACCTTCCTGGTCACCCAGTTCGTGGCGATCGCCGGGGCGCTGCTGTTCGGAAAGGTGGCCTCCCACATCGGTGCCCGCAAGACCGTCCTGGGTGGCATCGTGATCTGGCTGGGGGTGGTCGCGGTCGGCTACGTGCTACCCGCCGGCGTCTTCGGTGCTCTGATCGGGCTCGGTGCGGCGATCGGGCTGGTCATGGGCGGCACGCAGGCGCTGTCCCGCTCGATGTACAGCCAGCTGATCCCCTTGGGCCGTGAGTCGGAGTACTTCAGCTTCTACCAGGCGATGGAACGGGGAACCAGCTGGTTGGGGACGCTGACCTTCGGACTGGTCTTCCAGTTCACCCAGTCCTACCGGCTGGCGCTGGTGGCGCTGCTCGGCTTCTTCGTGATCGGTGGAGTGCTTCTGCTCCGGGTGAAGATGCGTCAGGGAATCATTGACGCGGGAAATGCGTTGCCAAAGGTGCTGTGACATTTGGTCGTGGCGCTAGGTTGGAAGCGGAGGTCACCATGGCGGAGCGAGCACTACGAGGTTTCGGGCTGGGCGCGAAGAGCTTTTCCGAACCCGCGACGGTGGAGTTGGCCCCCCGTCAGGAGATCGGTTTCGACTGCAGCGGCGGTCACCACTTCCAGGTGGTCTTTGCCGAAGAGGCCGAGTTGCCCACGGAGTGGGAGTGCCCGCGCTGTGGCGCGACGGCTCGCCGTTCCGACGGGGTCGAGCCGGAGGTCAAAGAGACCAAGCCGGTGCGAACCCACTGGGACATGCTGCGCGAGCGACGCTCGATCGAAGAGCTTGAAGACCTGCTGGCTGAGCGTCTCGACGAGATTCGCGGGACGCGCTGAGCTCACTCGATCTCGCCGGAGATCACCTGTGAGCCGGGATCGTCCTTGCGGGTCGGCGGATCGACCACCTCACCGGGGACAACTCCCGGGCCTTGGCGCGTGCTGAAGCCGCGCACGTCGATGCCGGCTCGGGCCACAGAGCGTGCCACCAACCAGCCCACTGCCTTGCGCGCCAGCGGACGCGTGAACGGCAGCAGGAAGAACAAGCCGATGATGTCGGTGAAGAAGCCCGGCAGGATCAGCATGATGCCGCCGGCCAGCACCAGCGCCGCGTCGGCCAACTGCCCGGTGGGCACCCGCCCGGCCTCGTAGGCTGACACCAGCGCGGTCCAGGATTTACGGCCCTCGCTGCGCAGCAGCCAGGAGCCGACGAGTGCCTCGGCGACCAGGATCGCCAAGGTCCACGGAATCCCGATCCAGCCGCCGACGACGGTCAGCAGCCAGACCTCGGCGATCGAGATGACGATGAAGCCCACCACCAGGATGGGCAATAGCAGCCGGTAGGCGCCGGGGGCGCCCTTCACGAGACGTCCTGTTTGTCGGCGGTGACGGCCGGACGGCGCCCGAAGAGCGCGGCAACCTGTCCAGCACGGTGCTTGATCCCCCACCGGGTGGTCAACAGCATCGCCTCGGCCACGATCGCACCGCTCATCTTGGACGCACCGAGTTCGCGCTCGACAAAGGTGATCGGCACCTCGGCAGCGGTGTAACCGGACTTGAGGGCGCGCCAGATCAGGTCGACCTGGAACCCGTAACCGGCGGCCTCAACCGCGTCCAGATCCATGCCGCGCAGAGTGTCGGCGCGCCAGGCGGCCAGTCCACCGGTGGCGTCCTTGACCGGCAGGCCGAGCCACATCCGGGTCCACAGATTGCCGCCACGGCTGAGCAGTTCGCGGTGCAGCGGCCAGCCCTCGGTGGCGCCACCGGGAACGTAGCGCGAGCCCTTCACCACATCGGCGGTCTTGAGCCGTTCCAACATGGCTGGGAGGTATTCGGGCTGGTGGGAGCCGTCGGCGTCGTGCTCGATCAGCACGTCGTAGCCCTGCTCAAGCCCCCACCGGAAGCCGGCGATGTAGGCCGCTCCCAGGCCTTCCTTGCCCAAGCGATGCAGCACGTGGAGGTGGTCGTCGGCAGCTGCCAGGGTGTCGGCGATGGCACCGGTCCCGTCGGGCGAGTTGTCGTCGGCGATCAGAATGTGCGCCTCAGGGACGGCCTTGCGAATACGGGTCGTGATCGGGCCGACGTTCTCGGCTTCGTTGTAGGTGGGGATAACCACCAGAACCCGCTCCAGCGTGGCGGCCGGGTCAGCCATGGAGTGCTCCTGATTCGTTTGGGTGCTTCTTCATTCTGCCGTAGAACAGCCCTGCGCCAAGACCGACGGCTCCGGCGATGACCAGGGCGAGCTCTACCAACCAACCGTAGCCAGCCGTGAAAGTGACGTTCTCTCGCTGCGGCAGGGCGACGACTCCGGAGGCGGCGGTGTGGTCCGAGGTCTGGAAAGTGACCGTGCCGTCGGGTTGGATCAGTCCAGAGATGCCGCTGGTGGTGACCACCAGGATCTCGCGGCGCAACTCCATCGCCCGGGCGCGGGTGATCGCGAACTGCTGATCGATCTGACCGGTGCCTTGGTACATCGCGTTCGACGACTGCACGACCAGCACCTGGCCGCCGTGGGTGACGGTGTCGGCGACCACCTGATCAAAAGCCAGGTCGTAGCAGACCAGCACGCCCAGGCGCAGTGTTCGTCCGTCCGGCAGGGTGGGGGTGATCACTCCAGGCGCAGTGCCGGCAACCGATTGGGCACCGACGTAGCGAAGCTCGGGGATCAGCGGCTCCAGCAAGGACCGCAGTGGCACCCACTCGCCGAACGGGACGATCCCGCGCTTGATGTAGCGGGTGGTTTCGCCGGCGGCCGGATCCCACCACAGCGAGGCCGTCTGGCGCTCGTTGGCACCCGGTCCGTCCAGGATCGTTCCGACCAGCACGGGGAGATCGAAGCGGGCCACGGCCTGCCTGACCAGAGCGCCGGTCTCGGGGTCGTGGTACGGGTCGAGGTCGGTGGAGTTCTCCGGCCAGACCACGAAATCGGGACGAGGCAGGGTGCCGGCATCGATCTGCCCGGCCAGCGTGGCCGACTCGGCGACGTGATTGCGGGTGAGCGTCCGTGGCGCGCCCAGGCCGTAGACCCCGCCACCAGGTGCGCCACCTTGCACCCACCCGACGCGTACCTCGCCCAGGCTGGGACCGGCGCTGATCAGCAGCCCGGAGCCGGCCAGGCCGAGGGAAGCCACCAGGCCGATCGCGGTGATCAGGATCCGGCGCCGGCTCGGGGCGTCCAGCACCCAGGCGAGCAGCTGTCCCAGCAGGGCGGTGAGGAAACCGGCTCCGGCGACGCCGTACAGCGGCAGACCCCAGGCGATCGGCGAATCGACCATGGCGTAGCCCAGCCGCATCCAGCCGAAGCCGTCGAACGGGAAGCGGGAGAAACAGAACTCGACGATCGTCCAAGCCGCGGCGGCCGTCAGCGGCCACCAGGGCGTCCGGACGGCGAGGCGCAGCAGCACCACCAGGACGGCGTAGTTCAGGGCCATGATCGCCACCAGGGCGACCATCGCTTCGACGAAGATCGCCTGCATCCAGCCCACCCCCAGCCCGAGCAGGCCGAGCCCGAAGCCGTAGCCGTGCAACAGGACGAAACGCCACTTGGTGGTGGCCAGGATGATCAAGGTCAGGCCGGCTGGGCCGATGATGGCCAGCGGCCACCACGAGTACGGCGCGAACCCGGCGGCGGTGAGTACGCCGAAAACGATGGCGGCCGCGGTCTGCAGGCTCCAATGCCTTGCGGCCAGCCAAGATGTCACCGGCCCAGCCTAGTCGCGTGACAACATGGGGCGATGAACGCACCACGGTTGCTGCTGTTCGACACAGCCTCGGTCTACTTCCGCGCCTTCTTCGGGATGCCCACTTCGCTGCGCGCCCCCGACGGGCGTCCGGTGAACGCGGTGCGCGGCCTGCTGGACTACCTGGCCCGTTTCATCACCGACTACTCCCCCACCCACGTTGGGTGTTGTTGGGACAACTCGTGGCGTCCGGCCTGGCGGGTGGCACTGGTGCCCACCTACAAGGCGCACCGGGTCGCCCACGGTGATATCGAGGAGGTCCCGGCCGACCTGGTCGCACAGGTGCCGCTGATCCTCGATGTGCTGGCCGCCCTCGGCATTGCGGTGGTCGGAGCGGACGGCTACGAGGCCGACGACGTGATCGGCACGCTCGCGGCGACCTCGGGTATGCCGACTGAAGTGATCACTGGCGACCGGGACCTGTTCCAGGTGGTCGATGACGCCGCGGCCGTGCGGGTGTTGTATCTGGGCCGTGGGCAGGGCCGCCACGATCGGGTGGACGGTGCGTGGTTGGCCGAGCGCTACGGAGTCACCCCGCAGACCTATGCCGACTTCGCCACGCTGCGCGGCGACCCGTCCGACGGGCTGCCGGGGGTGCCGGGGATCGGTGAGAAGACCGCGGCGAGCCTGCTGCAGCGCTACGGCGACCTGGCCGGGATCCTGGGGGCCGCGCAACGCGGCGAACTGAGCGCCAAGCAGGCGGCCTCGTTGCGCGACAGCATCGACTACCTCGGCGCGGCGAGCGAAGTGGTCCGGGTCGCGCGGAGGGTGCCGCTGGGCACTGTGCAGCTGCAGTTGCGGGCCCAGCCCGCTGATCCGGAACGCTTCGAGGCGTTGACCGCCGAACTCAACCTCGGCGGCACTGCCGTCCGGGTGCGTGAGGCGATGGCTCAGGCGCGCAGGACGTAGACCGCGGCCGCGCCGAACAGGTTCGCCAACGCCTGGCCGCTACGTGCCGGACGTCCTGAGGGTGCCAGCACGATCCGGCGCTCTACGCGCAGGTGGACCGCGGCGAACAGCTCTTCCAAGTCGACCAGGCTGGTGAAGCGAAGGTTGGGGCTGTCGTACCAGGAGTAGGGCAGGTCGCGCGACATCGGCATCCGTCCGCCCAACAGGCGCAACCGGTTGCGCAACAAGGCGAAGTTCGGCACCGAGACGATGAGTTGGTCGCCGATCCGGGCCATCTGCCGCAGCACGTCGGCGGGACGACGCAGGGTCTGGATCGTGCGGGACAACACCACCACGTCGTAGGAGTGATCAGCGAAGTGGTCCAGCTCGGTGTCGATGTCGAGGTCGATGACCGGCACACCGCGTCCGATCGCCTCGATGATGGCGTCGTGGTCGATCTCGACACCGGTTCCGCGGCAGTCCCGGGCGGTGATCAGGTGTTCCAGCAACGCACCCGAGCCGCAGCCCAGGTCGAGGACTCGGGCCGAGTCGGGGATCAGCTCGGCCAGCAGTGCCAGTTCCGGTCGCAGACTCATCGCTGCACCTCCGTCAGCGCGCGATCCAGGAAGGCGCTGATGGTCGCGTGGTAGTCGGGCACGACCAGCAGGAAGGAGTCGTGGCCCCACGGCGAGGCGATCTCGCGGAAGGTCACCGGCTGCGCGGCCAGCTCCAGTCGGCGGGCGATTCGTCGGGAATGTTCGGTGCCAAAGCGCCAGTCGGTGTCGAAGGCCATCACCAGCCACTTCACCGGATGGGCGGTGACCGCATCGAGGGCGTCGGGCGCGGCGAACGGATCGAAGTAGTCCATCACCCGTGACAGGTACAGGTAGCTCAGAGCGTCGAACCGTTCCAAGAAGACCTGGCCTTGGTGGTCGAGGTAGCTCTCCACGGCGAAGTCGATGCCGAAGCCGGGCACATTGTCGGCCTGGTGGGGTTGGCGTCCGAACTTTTCGGTGAGTGCGTCTTCGGACAGGTAGGTGATGTGCGCCATCATCCGTGCGATCGCCAACCCGGCGTCCGGGTTGAGGCCCTGGGCGGCGTAGTCACCCTCGGCGAAACCGGGGTCGTCCATGATCGCCCGGCGGGCGACCGCAGAGAAGGCGATGTTCTGCGCGGTGAGTCTGCTGGAGGCGGCGATCACGACCGCATTGGCTACCTCGTCGGGGTAGCTCAAGCCCCAGTGCAGTACCTGCATTCCACCTAGTGAACCGCCGAAAGCTGCCAGCAGGCGGGTGATTCCGAGGTGGTGGATCAAGGCGCGGTGCACTTCGACGAGATCCGCGACGGTCAGCAGCGGGAAACTCAGCCCGTAGGGCGCATCGGTGGCCGGGTTGATCGAGGACGGCCCGGTGGTGCCCTGGCAGCCGCCGAGCAGATTGGCGCAGATGACGAACATCCGATCGGTGTCCAGCGGCTTGCCCGGACCGATCAGGTTGTCCCACCATCCCGGACGGGTGGCGCCGGGCAGGAAGCCGGCCGCGTGGGCGTCGCCGGTCAGCGCGTGACAGATGAACACCGCGTTGTCGCGGTCCGCCGACAGCGTGCCGTAAGTCTCGAAGGCGACGTCGATCGGGCCGAGGGTGTCGCCGTTGGCCAGGTGTAGAGGTTCGGACGCGGTGAACAGGCGGGCAGTCTGGCGCTCCACCTGGCCGACCGAACCCGGCGCCGGTGTGCTGGCACCCATCGAATGACCTCCCCGAATCCGGTGCTCAGCATAGCCGGGCGGAGCCGACGGTTCGTCCGTGGGACAATGGGCGGGCTCGGTGGAAAGGACAACGCATGAGTGAGTTGAGCCAGCGGATTCAGGCCGACATGGTCGCCGCGATGAAGTCCGGGGACGATCTGACGCGATCGACCCTGCGCATGGCCATTGCCGCGATCAAGAACGAGGAAGTGGCCGGCAAACAGGCTCGCGAACTCAGTGACGCTGATGTGGTCACGGTGCTGAACCGTGAGGTCGCCAAGCGCCGGGACTCCGCCGAGGCCTACACCGCGGGCAATCGGGCCGAGCTGGCTGCCAAGGAAGTCGCCGAGATCGAGGTGCTGCAGCGCTACCTCCCGGCGGCTCTCACCGAAGCCGAGCTGGACGAGATCGTCGCCGGTGCGCTGGCTCAGGTGACCGCTGAACTCGGCGAAGCACCGTCGATGCGGCAGATGGGTCTGGTCATGAAGCTGGTGACCCCCGCGGTGGCCGGACGCGCCGACGGTGGCGCGGTGGCGGCGAAGGTACGGGCTGCCCTGAGCTGACCACTCCGCAGTGGCACGGCACGGCATCGACTGCCGTGATCATCTGCCTGGATCGTCATGCAGGGGTATGAGCCGGGCCCGGAATGGGGCTACGCTACGTCCGGTGCGGCATCACCTGCCATCACCCACCCCCGCATTCTGATTCGAACTGAGCTGAGGATTGCCATGAGCATGCGGGGGGTAGCCGGCTTCGCCGCGGCTGCCGTCTTCTGGGCGGCGTGCCTGGTGGGCCTGGCATTCGCGGCCGGTTCACTCGGAGTCGCTCTCACCGTCGCTCTGCTCGGACTGTGCGGGGCCGTGGGGCTGCTGATTCAAGCCACCCTGGTGAAACGCAAGCTCACCTGGCGGGTCAACTGGAGCTCGGTCGTGATCTGGGCGGCGCTGGGGGCGGTGATCGTCTGGGCCATCACCTTCGCGGTTTCCTGGGCGGGGGTCGCCGTTGGCGCCCTGACCGTCAGTTCCATTCCGCTCTTTCACAACGTCGTCGCTCAGATGCGGGGCAAATCGCCGGCGACCGGCCTCGGCGCGGTGAGTCTCCTGCTCGGCATCGGCGGTCTCGCACGCCAGTTCACCGAGCGGCTGCAGCACCCGGTCGCGGTCGAGTCCTCGATTCTCTCCGGCGCCATCGGCGGGTTCGTCTCCTTGTTGATGATCCCTGTGGCGCCGCCGGTCAATCCATCTCTGGCCGGGTTCGCGGCGGTGGTTGCCATCGCGCTGGGCGGAGGCTTCGTGATGCTGTTCGCCATGTCGCACGCTGCGGACTCCGTCCCGCGACGTCCGCTGGCCATCCTTCCGGGCGTGGGCACCGTGCTGTCGGTGATCGCCGGGGTGGTCATTCTGGGCGAGCGCCTCTCCGTGCCACAGGTGCTGGGGCTTGTGTTGATCCTGGCCGGATCAGGCTTGTTGTTGGGATTGGTGCCGCGCTGGTTCCCGGCATCTTGGCGCGCTTAGCCTGCAGGACGCCCGGTCGCTGCTTAGGCTTCTGCCATGCCGAAGGCCACTCCCGCCAGCGCGACCGACACAGCTGCCGTCGCTGAACCGCCCGTCCGCAAGCGAGCTGCTCGCTCCCCCGCGGTACCGCCGCGTCCGGCACCTCTGCGGGTGATCACCGATCTTGCCCATCCGTTCCGCTGGGGTTTCACTGCGGCTGCCGGGGTCCTGGTCGCCATCGGCCTGGCCGGCGCGTTGGCGTCGTTGTCGACGGTATTGGTCTGGTTCGGTATCGCGCTGTTCGTCGCCCTGGCGCTTGATCCGATCGTCAGTTGGCTGGAGGCGCGCCGATTGCGCCGCGGTCTGGCTATCGCGTTGGTGTTCGCCGGTGTTGCGGTGGTCTTCGCCGGCCTGATCGCCTTGGTGGTGCCGGTCGCGGTCGTCCAGATCACCCAGTTCGCCGCAGCGGTGCCTGGCTACGTCTCCGACATTCAGAACGCCGAGTGGTTCAAGGCGATCGGGGAAACAACTGGCCAAGGAACCTGGTACCAGACTCTGCTCACGCAGATACAGACCTGGCTGTCCAACCCAGCCAACCTGCTTGCCTTGGGTGGTGGCGCGCTGAGCATCGGCACCGGGGTGCTCGATTTCGCCTCGGGCAGCTTCGTGGTGTTGGTGCTCACCTTGTACTTCCTGGCCACGCTGAAGACCATCAAAAGTGCGTTGGTGCGGCTGGCGCCGGCCTACTCTCGGCCGCAACTGGCTGACTTCGCCGATCGGATGGCGGGTTCGGTCGGCAACTACGTCTCCGGAATGGTGATCCTGGCGACGTGCAACGCGGTCTTCTCCTTCATCGTGTTGACCCTGCTGGGGGTCCCGTTCGCCGCCTTGCTCGCGGTGGCGGCGCTGGTGCTGACGATGATTCCGATGATCGGTTCACCGGTGTTCTGGATACTGGCCACCGTGGTGTCGCTGTTCACGTCCGGCTGGGCCGCGCTGATCTGGACGGTGGCTTACAACGTCTACATCCAGATCGAGGCGTACGTGATGACGCCCAAGGTGATGAACAAGGCCGTGTCGATTCCCGGCCTGCTGGTGGTCATCGGTGCCGTGGTCGGTGCCACGCTCTTCGGCCTGTTGGGCGCTCTGGTCGCCGTGCCGGTGACGGCCTCTGTCTTGATGATCGTCGAGGAAGTGCTGCTGCCGCGCCAGGATGCACAGACCGAAGCCCCCGAGTGAGAGTCTCTCGGGGGCTTCGGCGTACGTGGACTCAGGCTGCGGCGACCTCGTCGGCGCAGCAGTTCGCCGCTTCGTCGAGCGCGGTCTGAAGCTGAGCGACCGTACGGAAGCGGCGCAGCCGCACCCGCGGGTCAGCCGCGATGTGGGCCATCGCTGCCCGCAGGTACTCCCGACGCCACCGGAACAGCCAGACTCGCAGGTCGCGACGCTCGGTGGGATAGCGCAGAGCACGGATCAGGCAGGTGAGCGGGCTGAAGTCGAGCACCCACACCTCGTCGGGGTTCCCGAGTCGCGGCTCGTCGATGTCGAACGGGCCGAGGTCGGCGTCCAGCACCCACTGGCGGTTGCCGGCGATGTGGGCTTGGACGTCCGCCCAGTGCGGCGCCGGCTGGGGACGACGGTCCACCGGCCAGAAGTGCTTGTCGATGTGGATCAAGGGACGGGCGCAGATCTCGGCCAGTTGAGCAGCGGCGGAGGCATCGCCGACTCCCCCACGTCCGAGCACTACGATGCGGTCGGAAAGTTCACCAGATTCAGGCATGCCACGAGTATGTCAAGACAAAGGCGTCCGCGGTAGAAGAATCGTTAAAGTCGTCGAGGAGTTTCAGCCCTCGAAGCGATAGCCGATGCCCGGCTCGGTGATGAAGTACAGCGGGTGGCTGGGGTGGGGTTCCAGCTTGCGTCGCAGCTGGGCGAAATAGACCCGCAAGTAGTTGGTTTCCTTCTCATAACCCGGCCCCCAGACTTCGCTGAGCAGCTGGGCGGAGCTGACCAGGTTTCCCCGATGGCGCACCAGCACTTCGACCAGCTGCCACTCCGTCGGGGTCAAGCGGACGACGGCGCCGTCGCGCTCGGCGCGCTTGGCGGCCAGATCGAGCCGGAAAGCGGGCGTCTCGACCACGGCGGACTCGTGGCCATCGCTTTGTTCGAAGCGGCGTTGGGTCGCTCGGATTCTGGCGAGCAACTCGTCCATGCCGAACGGCTTGGTGACATAGTCGTCGGCGCCGGCGTCCAAGGCCTTGACCTTGTCAGCCTGGGAATCGCGGGCCGACAACACGATGATCGGCACACTGCTCCAGCCGCGGATGCCGGCGATCACCTCGCCACCGTCCAGATCGGGCAGCCCGAGGTCGACGATGACCAGATCGAGCCGACCGGCAGCTGCGATCCGCAAGGCCGCGGTGGCGGTGGCAGCGGTCTCCACCTCATAGCCGCGGGCGCGCAGGTTGATGCTGAGGGCACGGCGCAGGCCGTCCTCGTCCTCAACGATGAGGATTCGCTGCATCACTCACCTCCACGCTCACTGTCATGGTCAGTCCTCCTCCGGGGGTGGCCGCGGGTGCAATGGTGCCACCCATCGCTTCGACGAAGCCGCGCGCGATCGCCAGGCCGAGGCCCACACCGCCGACGGCGCGATCAGAGAAGTGCTGGAAGGGCCGGAAGATCTCGGCCAGGCGATCCGGGCTGACACCGGGTCCGTGATCGATGACGGCGATCTCCACGCGTCTGCCGCGGGGGTAGGCCGCCACCACGATCTGTCCACCGGACGGCTCGTAGCGATCTGCGTTGTCGACCAGATTGGCCATCACCCGTTCCAGGAGGCCCGGATCGGCCATCACCAGGGGAAGGTCGTCGGCGACCTCGAGGCGCACCCGCTGCGATCCGCGGCGGGCCGCGTCGGTGAGCACCTGGAGCACCGAGATCGGTTCAAGGCTGACCGACAGCACTCCGGCTTGGAGGCGGGACAGGTCGAGCAGATTGGCGATGATGGCGTCCAGGCGTCCCACGGCCGACTGAATCTCGTCCAGAAGTTCGTTGCGATCCTCGTCACTGAGGGTGAAAGTGCGATCGCCCAAGGTGTCGGCCGAGGTGCGGATGGTGGCCAGTGGCGCCCGGATGTCGTGGCCGACCGCGGCAAGCAGGCTGGCTCGCAGCTCGTCGATACGGGCCAGTTCCTCGGCGCGGTTGGCCTGTTCGGCCAGGCGTTGGGAACGCCACAACCGTCCAGCGGTCGCGGCAAGAGCTTCCAAAGGCGCCAAGTCGGCACCGAGATGTTCGGGTCCGAGGATCGCCAGGTACATCCCGTCGCCAGCGCTGGCCCGCAACTCCTGACCGGTCTGCGGGCGTTGGCCGGTGGTGGCCACAGGGGTGTCGCGTTCGGTGAGCGCCGCCCAATCGGCGCCGTAGACGCGGCGCGCCTCGGTCAGCACTGCCGCTAAGGACGCCGGGTTCGAGGCGTCCTCCAGGCCGGCCAGCCATTCGGCGCGGGCTCGTGCCCGCTCGGCGCGCTCACGAGTGCGCGCGCCCATCTCGGTGATCAGCCCGACGAAGGCGGTGACCGCGAGGAAGACCACCAGGTCGACCAACTCCCCCGCACTGGCCACCACCAAGGTGCCGTAGGGCGGGGCGAAGAAGAAATTGGCTACCCCGAAGCTGACCAAGGCAGCGGTGAGGGCCGGCACCACCCCGCCCAGAACCGATGCGCTGACCGACACCAGAACGAAGATCAGCAGGATCGTGTCCAGTCCCACCGTGCCGCGGATCGGCAGCAGTGCGACGGTCAGTGCCGGGGCGCCCAGCAGGGCCACCGCCATGCCGTACCAACGGCGGCGCTGAGACAGTCCTCTCGTCGCGGCGAGAGGACGCTCGTCGTCCATGCCTGAGCCCACCGAACTAGCCTGCCAGAATCACCCGGCTCACGGGCGTCCGGCGTCCACCGGCTCGCGGACCTCCGTCCCGTGCTCACCGGGATGCGGCAGCGCCCACGGCTGGGCGGACTTCAGGTGGTACGGCACCGAGGTGACCATGACGCCGGGCAGGTAGAGCAGGCGACTCTTCAACCGGAAGGCGCTCTGGTTGTGCAGCACGGCCTCCCACCAGTGACCGACGACGTACTCGGGGATGAACACCTCGATCACATCGCGCGGGCCGACCGGGATGGCCTGCAGGTAGTCCAGGACGGGGTCGATCAGGTCGCGGTACTCCGAGGTCACCATGGTCAGCGGGACCGGGATCTCGCGGTGAGCCCACTCGGCGACCAACTTGTGGGTGCGCTCGGTATGGGTGTCGACATGCAGCGCCGTGACCGTGCTGGGGTGGATCGCGCGGGCAAACGCCAGGGCCTTGAGCGCCGGCTCGTTGAGTTGGCTGATCAGCACCACGGCATGGATCCGGCTGGGCAGAGTGATTCCAGCGGTCTTGGGCGCCAGCTGGGCCGAGGTGCGCCGATAGTGGCGCTCCACCCGCAGCATCAAGAAGACCAGCAACGGGATCGCGATCACCACCAGGTAGGCGCCGTGGGTGAACTTGGTGATCAAGACGATCACCAGCACCAGGGCGGTGGCGCTGGCACCGATGGTGTTGATCGCCGCTGAGATCACCGTCTTCGGCCTCCAGCCGTGTTGACGCGCCTCGCGGCGCCAGTAGACGACCATTCCGGCCTGGCTGAGGGTGAACGAGACGAACACCCCGAGGATGTACAGCTGGATCAGCTTGGACACTGACCCGTCGAAGCCGACGATCAGTGCGGCGGCGATGCCGGCGAGGATCAAGATGCCGTTGCTGAACACCAGGCGATCACCGCGGCGGGCCAACTGCTTGGGCATGTAGCGGTCGTCGGCGAGGATCGACGACAGCACCGGGAAGCCGTTGAAGGCGGTGTTGGCGGCCAGGATCAGGATCAGCGTGGTGAAGCCCTGGACGGCGAAGAAGCCGATGCTGTTGTTGCCGAAGGTGGCCGCCGACAGCTGGGCCAGGACGGTCCGCTGTTCGTAGCCTGGTGCGACGCCGGTGAGCTGATCGAGGCCGTCGGCGATGTGGATTCCGGCGATCGTGCTGAGTACGGAGATGCCCATCATCATCGCGATGCTCAGCCCGCCCATCATCATCAAGGTGACCGCGGCGTTGTGGGCCTTGGGGACGCGGAAGGTCGGCACGCCGTTGCTCACGGCCTCGACGCCGGTCAACGAGGTACAACCGGACGCGAAAGCCCGCAGCAACAGGATCAGCATGGCCGCGCCGGCGGGGTTGCCTGAGACGAAGCCCAGCTGGGCCGACTCCGCGACCGGCGGATGGCCGTTCGCCACGTTCCAGAACCCGACGATCAACAAGACGAAGACGCTCACCACGAAGCCGTAGGTCGGGATGGCGAACAGCGTCCCGGACTCCTTGACCCCGCGCAGGTTCATCACGGCCAGCCCGGCGACCAGCCCCACCGCGATCATCACCGAGTAGTCACCCAACCCCGGGAAGGCCGAGACCAGGTTCTCCACGCCGGAGGCCACCGAGACCGCCACGGTCATCACGTAGTCCACCAGCAGGGCAGCGGCAGCGATCAGCGACGGGAGTCGTCCCAGGTTCGCTCGGCTGACTGCGTACGCGCCGCCGCCGTCGGGGTAGGCGTGGCAGGTGGATCGGTAGCTCAAGGTCACGAGGGCGAGCAGGGCCACGACCACCAGCGCGATCCAGGGGGTGAGCAGGATGGCGGCCGCGCCACCCATGGCCAACACCAGCAGGATCTCCTGGGTGGCGTAGGCGTTGGAGGAGATCGGGTCGGAGCAGTAGACCGGGAGCGCGATCCGTTTGGGAAGCAGGGTCTCGTGCAGCTGCGTGGAGCGCATCGGGTTGCCCACAAGAATGCGTTTGGGAATGCGAAGGTTGGTAACCACGTCTCCAGCTAACGACCAATCGAGGCCGCCGATGGCGGTCTTTACGGTCTCTTAGCGGCGCACCGGCCGATGTTGACGCCGTCCATACGACTGAGGGTGAACGGCCTAGCCCGAGCCTCGTGGGTGTCCGGTCGCGGACCCGTGGCAGGAGGGACGAATTGGCCCCCTACGGGTGACTGCGAAATGCCTTGCGAGCACGATAATCTGCCGGGGACGGGATTGCGTCCTCCTCCCCAACACCGTCGATAGCGAGCCAAAATGACCCTGACTCTTCCCCGCCGTGCGGTGGTCGATCCGGATGAGCTACCTGCCACCGTGTCAGCCGCGCCTGCGTCGTCAGCCACCGTTTCGGACGCCTCAGCCACCCCCAGCGGGCCCGAGCAGGAGTGGCTGCGCAAACTCAACTGGGGCTTGTTCGAGACCCTGGTCGAGTCGGCCTTCTCTCGTGACGGCTTCCAGGTGCTCCCGGCGCCGGAACGCGTGAGTGGACAGGCAGACATGCTGCTGGAGCGGCAGGGTGAGCAGTACCTGGTCCAATGCAAACACTGGAAGGCCTGGCAGGTCGGCACCCCCGCGGTGGCCGAACTGAGAGCCCTGGTCGACGAGCACGGATTCGGTAACGGCCTGCTCATCACCGCCGGCAAGTTCAGTCCTGAAGCGACCGAGTTGGCCCAGGAGTCGGGCCTGCTGCTGCTGGACGGCAACGACGTGCTGCGGATGGCGTCCGGCTCGCCGGTGCTGCCGCTGGCTGACGAAACCATCTCCCAGTGGGCGCTGCCGAAGGGCTGGACGGCCTACGGCGCGCCGACCTGTCCCTTGTGCGAGTCGCCGATGCTCTACAAGCGCGTCCGTGGCGGCGAACACGCCGGGATGCGCTTCTGGGGCTGTCGTCACTACCCCGCCTGCCGGGCGATCCGTGAAGTCGGACCGTCCTACCTGGGCCTGCCGCTGGAGCGCCCGGCGCCTGAGGCCGACCCGGCCCCGTCTGCTCCGGTCGACGTCGCCGAGCCGACCCCCGAGGCCGTTGTCGAGGGTGGCCAGGTCGACGAAGCGGTGGCAACCCTCATCCCGCCCACGCAGGGGTTGCCCACGGCGCCGATGATGACCGCGATGTCGACGCCGTTGCTGCCGATGCCCGTTGCGCCGTCGGTCGAGCCGACCGCCCCGGATGATGCTGCGCCGGAGCCGGTCGCCGACGTGGGGGTGTTGCTTCCGTCGGCACCGATGGTGGCTCCGGGAGCTCCGGTGCCGGTCGTGTTGCCGAGCCTTCCCGCCCCCGGCGTGCAGGCGCTGGTTGCCTCCGAGTCTGGCGCTCCCGAGTTGACGGACGCCGTAGCGGAGCAGCCGCTGGCCGCCTCCGTGGCCGAACCCGCTCTTGTGGCGCCGCCACTTCCTGAGCCGATCATGCCCGAACCCGAACTCGCGGCACCGGTGCCGGTCGCGCCACCTGCGGTCCCCTTGATGGCAGCAGTTCCGGCGGAGCCGGTCCTGGTCGCGCCACCGGTGCAGATGGCCGAACCCGTCCACGATGTGCCGCCCGCCCAGGGTGTGGTCGCAGGAGGCTCGCCCGGCGCGCCCGCCCCCAGCGACCTGACTATCCCGGTGGCCCCGGAGGGCCTGTCGGCTGAGATCCAGAGCCCCGCGTGGGGTGGTCCCGAGGGCGAACCAGTGCTGGAACCGCTGGAGCCACCGACTGCTGTGTCGGCTGTCGAGGGCGCCACGGACATCGCCGCGCCTGCGGTGGTCGCAGAGCGCGAGCCGTCCGAGCCCCTCCTCCCGCCGCTGATTCCGCCGGGCGGGGAAGACTCCTACGCGATCCTGCTGGCGCACCCGACGTGGGCCGATCCTCGCGATGAGGAGGACGTGCCCAGCTTCGTCCCCGAGGAACACTCGCCTTATCAGTGGCCCACCTCGGCCGACCTGGTCGAGGACGACCGCGCCCCGATCGCGTGGCCGGAGTCTGCTCCTGAGCCGGTGACCGAGGTGGTCGAGTATGAGCCGGAGCCGGCACCGTCGCGTCGGCGGCATTTCGTGATGATCGGCGCGGTGCTAGCCATCGCGGCCGCACTCACCGTCGGTGTCGCGGTGCTCATCCCTGCGGTGATGAGCGCGATGAAGCTCATCCTGCACTGAGAGGCCTCAGGCGGGGCCGGAGAGCTCGTCCAGTGCGCTGCGCAGCGCTTTGACAGCCGCAGGGTCGGTGATCGCGCGTTGCGTCCGTCCAGGGCCCGCGAGCGTACCGAGACCGATCGGCACGTCTTCGTCTATGAAGGCTTTCGCTGAGGCATGAACGGCGTCGACCCCGCATCGGGCGACGGCGGCCACGTTCGCCGCGGTGATCCCACCGCCGGCCATCACCTCAACTCGCCCGTCGGCGAGCCGCACCAGGGAGGCCAGCTCGCCCAGCGCGTCCGCGGCGTTACTGGCGCCGCCGGAGGTGAGAACGCGGTCAACTCCCAGTCCGACCAGGCTCTCCAGGGCTGCGGCGCGGTCGGCGAGCGTGTCGAAGGCGCGGTGGAAGGTGACGTGGACGTCCGCGGCCAGCTCGCGCACCTCTGCGACGAACGCCTGGTCGATCGCACCGCCGCTGGTAGCGCCTACGACAACACCGGCGACGCGGCGGCGCACGGCCGCGCGGACATCGCTGAGCATGACCGCACGCTCATCTTCTGTAAAATCGAAGTTACCTTCACGGGTACGGATCAAGACATGTACGGGAAGCCCGAGGTTCACCGCTGCCTCGATCAACGCCAGTGACGGAGTCAAGCCGCCGAGGGCGAGGGCGCTGCCCAGCTCGACCCGACTCGCTCCCCCGGCCATGGCGGCACGCACCCCGGCGAGGTCCTGGACCGCGATCTCCAGTGACCAACTCATCGTGGTATCTCCCCTAGTCAGGTGGCGCCCGGAGGTAGTGGCCACGGCTGCGCAGCGCTGCGTGGCCGACCGATTTCGAGCGTGGGTGAAGTACATCACACCGGCCCGCGGTGGCGCCCACAAGCCGCAGGAAAGTCGCCGCCAAGCAGAACTGGTGGGGAGATGCAATAGCGAACGGGTAATCCATTCTGCCCAGGGCTCTGTGGCGGTTGTCCCCATAACGGGGACGTTGCGAGGTCCACAAAATGGGCTAACGTCCTCCGTACGGACGGCGGATACCCCTCAACCCCCCGCCGAAACACGAAAATGAATGCACCCCTCCCACCACGCGCAATGCTGGTTTCAGTCACTGCTCCTGAAAGCAGTGGTCGTTCTCGTTCCGATCTGGAAGCGGACTTCGGTGACCGTCGGTTCGCCGCCCGCGCCCAGCGTCATCAACCCCGCTACCTGGCCAGCTGACCGGTCGCTGCTCTTGCCTTGACGTGGGCGTCGTGCCCAGTGCTTCGCCCACGTCAAGGTCGGGGGTCGCTCAGGAATAGCATCGTCGCGAATGCTTGCGCATTCGAACAATGCGGGCCGCCCGCGCTCACCGCGCCTCCCCCTGTGAAAGCTCGATAACCGTCGGCGATCATTCGCCCTCGGGTCAACGGTTATCGCGTGGGTGCGGCTGGTGATGGTCACAAACCTCACCCCGCTCGTTACCAGCCGCACCCAACCCTTTGTCTGGAACATGCCGTTCCCGCATTGTTTGCACGCCTATGGCGGTCGGTTCGTCCGGCCTGCGCCCGCTTCCCCCCTCCCCCCCCGTGCGGGCGCAGGCTGAGACCCTGCTGTAACCAAGGCGTCCTAGCATCACCGGCGGAACCAGCGGGTGAAGGGGCTTTGGCGATGTATGCAGATCTGGTGTTCACAGGCGGTCCGGTGTTCACCGCAGACACGGTGCGCTCGCGCACGGACGCGGTGGCGGTCCTCAATGGCCGAATCGTCGCGGTGGGATCGCCGCAGGTCGCCGAGCTGATCGGGCCGTCGACCGAGGTCGTCGACCTGGCCGGACGGCTGCTGATCCCCGGCTTCCAGGACGCGCACATCCACCCGGTCGGCGGCGGCATGGAACTGCTGCGCTGCAACCTGGCCGACTCCCACGACGTGAGCGAGTACGAGGCCGTGATCGCCGGCTATGCGGCCGAACATCCTGATGAGGAGTGGATTCTCGGTGGCGGCTGGGCGATGGCCGCCTTCCCCGGGGGGACGCCCACTGCGGCGGCGCTGGATCGGCTGGTGCCGGAACGTCCGGTCTTCCTGCCCAACCGCGACCACCACAGCGCCTGGGTGAACTCCGTCGCCCTCGCTGCGGCGGGCATCACGCGCGACACCCCCGATCCCGAAGACGGGCGCATCGAGCGGGACGCCGACGGCAATCCGTCCGGGGTGCTGCATGAGGGCGCGATGTCGCTGGTGGAGGGGCTGATTCCTGAGCCGACCACCGAAGAGATCGTCGAAGGGCTGCTGGCCGGCCAGGCCTACCTGCACTCGCTGGGAATCACCGGCTGGCAGGACGCGATCATCGGTGTGTACAGCGGCATTCCCGACGCCGGAGAGGCCTATCTGCAGGTGGCCGGCGACGGCCGACTGACCGCCCGTGTGGTGGGCGCGCTGTGGTGGGACCGGACAGCCGGCGCCGAGCAGATTCCGGGCCTGGTGGCCCGCCGCGAGCGCCTGCAGGCCGGACGCTTCCGCGCCACGTCGATCAAGATCATGCAGGACGGCGTCCCGGAGAACTTCACCGCGGCGATGACCTACCCCTACGAAGACGGGTGCGGTCACGCCACCGACCGTTCCGGAATCTCATTCGTACCGGTGGAGGTGCTGAACCAGATCGTGCCCGAGCTGGACGCCCTGGGCTTCCAGTTGCACTTCCACGGCATTGGCGACCGGGCCGTCCGCGAGTGCTTGGACGCGATCGAGCTGGCCATCACCCGCAACGGACGCAATGACCAGCGTCACCACATCGCTCACCTGCAGGTGGTGCACCCCGATGACGTGGCGCGACTGTCCCAGCTGGGTGTGGTGGCCAACCTGCAGCCGCTGTGGGCCACCCTCGACGAACAGATGGCGGAGTTGAATCTGCCGTTCCTGGGTGAGCCGCGCAGTAGTTGGCAGTACCCCTTCGGCGACCTGCTGCGCCACGGCACCGTTCTGGCCGGTGGCAGCGATTGGCCGGTGACCACGCCGAATCCGTTCCACGCCATGCACACCGCGGTGACCCGGCAGAGCGCGCCTGGCTACAGCGATCAGGAGGCTGAGGCGTTCCTAGAGCACCAGAAGCTCGACCTGGCCACGATCATGGTCGCCTACACCGCAGGCTCGGCCTTCGTGAACCACTGCGAGGACGAGGTCGGGACGATCGAGGTGGGCAAGCTGGCCGATCTGGTGGTGCTCGATTCCGACCCGTTCGCCACCGGCGACATTGCGAACACGAAGGTGTTGCAGACCTTCGTCGAGGGCGTCCGGGTCTACGCGGCAGACCAGGCCTGAGCGGCGATTTTGGGGCTGTCGGCGGCTCCGGAGGTGTCGATATTGCCTACAGAGTTCGCTCAGATGTCCCCTTTCGGGGGACACCTGGGTGACAGTTTTCGGCTAAGGTCGCCCGCAACGGACGGCAGGTTACCCCTCGACCCCCTGCCGAAAAACGAAGATGAACACACCTCTCCCGCGACGGGCCATCCTCGTCAACGACACACCAACCGCCAACACGGCCGCGAGCCGTCCCGCCAACCAGAACATGGGGACTCCCCAGTTCGCCTACGCCGCGACGCATCAGCAACCGCGGCGGATCATGCAGTGAGGCTTTCAGACCAGTGATCGGGACGGCGAGCGAAAGCTCCCCGTCCCGATCTGGTTTTGAACGCGTGTCGACCGTCGGCCACTAGCTCGCGGCGCTGATCGCGAGGCGGCTCAGATCCTCGGCGGTGTAACCAGGCCAGCCGTGCAGGCGGCGCTGCCAATCCGGCGGCACCTGCTTGGCTCCCCAGACCGCTCCGGCCAGGCTGCCGGCGATAGCGGCCACGGTATCGGTGTCTCCCCCGCCCCGCACCGCCCTGATCAATGCGTCACTGACGTCGCTGGCGCCGGCGACCGCAGCGAAGGCGCCTTGGAAAGCCCGGACGACCCACCCGTTCGACTCGCGGAAGTCACGAGGGTGGGCACCGGGGACGGCGGCTTCGTCGATGAAGCCGGCCCAGCGCTGGCGCCGATCGGCCGCCAGCCAGGGCAAGCCCGTGGTGATGTCGAGTTCTCCGGTGCGGATGCCGTGGCGGATGGCCAGTGACCACAGCACCACCGCGTCGACGTTGTCCTGCTCGTAGTGGGTGAGTTGGGCGATGCGGGCAGCGGCCTCGACCAGTTCGTCCTCGGCGCCGTCGGTCAGGAAGCCGAGCGCGACCGGGCCGGTGCGCATCAGCGACCCGTTGCCCGCGCTGCGCCCAGACTGCAGATGGACGGCGCGAGCTGCTCTGCGTGCGGTGTCCTCGCGGACGTCGCCGCGAAGCTGAACCAACACCGAGCGCGTCTGGGCGCCCACGTCCTTGGCGGTGGCCGACCACTCCAGCCACCGATCGAGGATTCCGGCCAGCACGTCTGCGTCACGCAGCGAGTCGCCGCGAGCCAGCGCTTCCAGAATCGGCATCGCCATGGACGTGTCATCGGTCCACTCTCCCGGCTCGTGCCCGAAGATGCCGACTCCGAACTCGGGGCGCTGCTGATCTGACAGTCCGTCGCCGAACTCGTACGCCGAGCCCAGGGCGTCCCCTGCCGCCGAGGCGATGATCGCCCCCACGGCCCGGTCAAGCTGCATCGGATCATCGCTCATGCAGCGAGACTACTGGCGGTCCAAGGGTCCGGTTCAGAGTTGGCGACCCCTGGCCCGAATGTCGACGCGCCGCGGCGCCACATGCCAACATCTCCCCCACGCGATCATCCGGCTGACTAGGGTCTGCTGCGTGAGTGCAATGCTGCGCCCGGGCTATCGCTGGGTCGTCTTGGTCGTGTCGGTGCTGGTGAACATCACCATCCAGTTGCAGTGGATTGCGCTGTCGCCGGTGAGTGCCACCGCCGCTGAGTTCTACGGGGTTTCGACCACCCTGGTCGGCTACTTCTCGATCGTGTTCATGGTCGCCTTCATCCCGCTGTCGATCCCGGCCGCCTGGCTGGTCGACCGGCGCGGGCTGCGGTTCGCCGTCGGGCTGGGCTCGGTGCTGGTGGGCCTGGGCGGCACCGTCCGCTACTTCGCCGGGACGTCCTATGCGGTCGCGATGGTGGGCACCTTGCTGGTGGCGGCCGCGCAGCCGCTGCTGTTCAACGCCTGGACGACCGTGGCCGGCAAGTGGTTCCCCCGGCGTCAGCGGGCCACCGTGGTGTCGGTGCTGACCCTGGCGATGATGATCGGCGTCGCGTTGGGCACCGCGCTGACTCCGGCGCTGCTGGATGCCGGCTTCACCATCAACCAGACGCTCGGCATCTACGCCGTGGCCGCTTGGATCACCGCCCTCGCCTACGTTCTCCTCGCCCGCGACGCCGATCGCAGCATCACCGACGCCGACCAGGCGCGCGCCCTGGAGTTGGCCGGATTGAAGCACGCCATGGCGCAGCGTCCCTTCCAGGTCTTCCTGCTGGCACTGTTCGTTGCTTTGGGGGTATTTAACGGTTTGTCGACTTGGGCACTGCAGGTGGTCTCGGCCATCGGGTTGCCCGAGGAGGCGGCCGAAATCATGCTCGAGGCGCTCCTGGTCGGTGGCGTGATCGGTGCGCTGGCGCTCGGCGCTGCGTCCGACCACACCGGACGCCGGGTGCCCTGGACGGCGATCCCGATGATCATCGCTGCGCCGCTGATGGCCGCGTTCGTGATTCCACAGCTGTCGGTGTGGCTGCTGGGTGCGTGCGCGTTCACCGTGGGTTTCCTGCTGACCGGCGCGATGCCGGTGGGCATGCAGTACGCCTCGGAGATCGCCGCGCCCACTCCGGAGGGTGCGTCGTCCGGGCTGTTCCAGCTGGTCGGGCAGGCATCGTTCGTGGTGGTGCTGTTCATGGACGGCGTCCGGGGTGGCGATGGCAGCTTCCTGGTCAGCTTCGCGATCCTCGGCCTTCTGCTCGCAGTGATCGGGATCTGGATGGCCCGCCAGCCCGAGCCAGTGTTGGACGCGGTGATCCCCGGCGACCTGCCGGACGAGCCCGCGCGCGAGACCGTCTGAACGGCGCGGCCTGCGTGGTACCCGCGGCTCAGTGGCGCCGGGCGATCCGCCGGTAGAACGGCCCCAGCCGACGGTGGGCTTCGACGAAGATCTCGAACGACTCGTCGTAGATCCCACGCACTCTCGGATCGGGCTCGTGCACGTCGGCGATCCGCACCAGCGCCGGAATGTCGGACGCGGCCAGCGCCCCGGTCCCGATGGCGCCGATCAGGCCTGCGCCGCGGGCGTTGGCGGCCACCGGGTCTTCGACCCGATCGATCCGCACGCCGAGCACGTCGGCCAGAATCTGGGTCCAGGAGTCCGACCGTGCTCCCCCACCGATCAGCCGCAGTGACTCGACCGGCCGGCCCAGGAACTTGTTGACCGGGTTGAGCATCCAGCGAGTGTTCAGCGCGATCCCTTCGAACACGGCCCGCAGCAGGTCGCCGCGAGTGTTGTGCAGCGAGATGTTCAGCAACCCGGCGCGCAGGGACTGGTCGTCCACCGGTGCGCGTTCGCCGAAGATCCACGGCAGGTACAGCACGCCGTTCGCGCCGGCGGGAATCCCGGGCAGCAGCCGGTCGGCGAGGGTGAAGAACTCGCCGCGCACGTCCGCGGCCACCATCGGGTCGCCGGGGCCGACGACGTTGTCGCGCAACCAGTTCAGGTTGCCGGCGGCGGTCGCCTGCAGTGCGGTCAGCAGGTAGCGATCGGGCAGGGCGCAGGGCACCGACGCGATGCCGTGCAGTACATCGGTCTTCTTCGCCGGCACGTGTCCGGCGATCCACGACGAGGTGCCTAGGTACAGGTGGCAGTCGCCGTTGTCGATGGTGCCGGCACCGATCGCGGCGGCGGTGTTGTCGATCGCCCCGGCGACGACCTGCACCGAGGTGAGCAGGCCCAGATGCTCAGCGGCTGCCGGGGTCAGCGTGCCGATCACGTCGGTGCAGGCCACGATCGGCGGCAGCTTGTCGGCGTCGATGCCGGAGCCGGCCACCAGCGCCGCGTCGTAGCGGATGCGGCTGGGGTTGCGGTTGTCGGTGACCCAGGAGGTGAGGATCGAGTCGACCGTGGCCACCGTCCGTCCGGTCAGGCGCAGGTTGAGGTAGTCCAGGACGTTGAGGAACACCGCGGTGCGTTCGTAGATCTCGGGCAACTCGTCACGCACCCACAGCATGTGCGCCGACGGGTCCTTGCCGGTCGGTGAGGGCGCGCCGCCGGTGAGCCGCACCCAGCGGGCGTGCCGGGCAGCCGACAGTCCGTTGATGGCCGGACGTCCACCGAAGTGGCGGCGCAGGTTGGCGGCGCCGCGCATGTCCATCCACAAGATGGCGTTGGTCAGTGGCTCGCCGTTGGCGTCGATGGCGATGGTGCCTTCGCCCTGGGTCGAGCAACAAACCGTGGTGACCGCCCGGAACTGAACTGGGTGCCGGGCGGCCAGCCGTGCAGCGCAGGCGCCGAAGGCATCCCACCACTGCTGCGGTACCTGTTCTGCTCCGCCCCCCGGTAGGAGCAACAGGTCGATCGGTTCGGCTTCCCAGCCGATCACCTGGCCGTCGTGGCCGACCAGGGCGAGCTTCATGCCCGATGTGCCCAAGTCGACGGCCAGGACCTGGGGTGGCACGGCGCTCATCGCAGACCCCTCTTCTGCGGTGAGCGCCGGGCCACGTTCAGACTCCCTCAATCAGGGCGAACGACTGGTCGAAGCGATCCAGGGCGTCGTCGATGACCGCATCGGTGCAGGCCATCGAGGTGTAGAGCCGCGAGCCGGCCAGGGTGATGATGCCGTGGGCGGCGTAGACCGCGCCCATCTGCTCCATCACACGCTTGCGCTCGCCGTTCTCCTTGAGCAGCTTGGCCGGGTTGCGCATGGACAGCATCATGACGCCTGTCGACTCCAGATGCACGATGGATCCCTGGTTGAACACCACGTACGGCAGGCCCCACTTGGCGACCAGCCGACGCAGGCCTTCGGCGAGCCGGTCACCGGCGCGTCCGGCGATCACCGGGGCGTTGGTGCGGGCCATTTCCTCGATCGCGAACACCCCGGCCGCACACGACAGCGGGTTGGCCGACAGCGTCCCGCCGACCTGGACGTGCGCGCCGGCCTTGCCGTCCAGGCCGGAGCCGAAGACCGCCATGACGTCCGCGCGTCCGCCGACACCGCCGGCCATCGGGTAGCCACCGGAGACCGCCTTGCCGAGCACGGTGAGGTCGGGGGTGACGCCGAAGTAGCCCTGGCCGCCGCCCATGCCGAGCCGGAAGCCGGTGACCACTTCGTCGAAGATCAGTAGCGCGTTGAACTCGTCACACAGCTCGCGGACCTTGGCGTTGTAGTCCTCGGGCACCGGACGGGTGCCGCTCTCGGGACCGACCGGTTCGACGATGACCGCGGCCGTCCCACCACGCAGGCGGTTCTCGATCAGCTTGCGCTTCAGCTCGCTCAGCGCTTCGGGGAAGGCTTCGCGGGTGTCGGCGGTGGCGCCGAGCGGGATGCCCTTGGCGTTCATTCGCCAGGTGCCCGGGACGCGCAGGCCGACGACCATGGTGTCGGACCAGCCGTGATAGGCCCCGCCCATCTTGATCACCATCGGTTTACCGGTGAAGGCTCGGGCACCGCGGACGGCCGCCATCACACCTTCGGTGCCCGAGCCCAGGGAGCGATACACCTCAACGCTCGGCATGAAGTGGTTGACCAGTTCGGCCAGCCGCAGTTCGTACTCGTGGAACAGGCCGGTGACCGGGCCGGATTCGCGAATGACCTCATCGACCCGTTCCCGCACCGGCGCGTAATTGCTGCCCAGGATCGTGGGCCCGCCGGCTTGCAGGAAGTCGATGTAGGTGTTGCCGTCCACATCGACCAGGTGGGCGCCCTCGGCCTTGGTGATGGCCAGCGGGAAGGGGTAGTTGAAGGCCAGGTTGTGCTGCACGCCGCCGGGGATGCGCCTCTTGGCGCGATCGGTGATCTGCTTGCTACCGGTGCACTTGGTGTCGAAGTAGTCCAGGACGCCGAGCAGCGCGTCGTGGCGCGGGCCGCGGACCGGCTGGGCGACCAGAGCGGCCAGGCGACGCTGGACGTCGGCGACGTCGGGATAGGTGGAGATGGCGTAGCCGAGGCTGTCGGCGCTGGGCAGGTCGACGGTGGGGATGTCGGTCGGTGCGGCGTCGGATTTGGCGGCCTTGGTCTTCTTCTTGGACGGCGCCTCGGCTTGGGCCTCGGCGTGTTCGGCCGCGGCGGCGTCCGCACTGGGCAGCGGCTCTTCCTCGACCACGTCGGACGGGACGGCGTTGGTGACGCGGGCGGCCAGGCGTTTCTGTTCGGAGCGCAGCTTGTTGATCGCGATCTCGCGGATCGGGGCGGGCACGGTGTAGATCTTGTCCGGCTCGGTGATCAGGGCCATCAGGTAGGCGATCGAGACCTTCTCCAGCAGACCCATGGCGAACACGGCGCGTTCGGGGTCGGAGCCGAGGACCACGACGCCGTGGTTGGCCAGGATGTAGGCGTTGCCGCCGTTGCTGAGCTTCTTGCGCATGTTGGCGGCCAGGAAGCTGGTGCCGGCCGGGGCGTAGTCGACGATCGGGACTTCGCCGCCGAGGAAGCGGCTCTGCTCGTCCGACAGGGCCGGGATGGGCTTGCGGAGGTAGGCCAGGGCCGAGGCGAACGGCTGGTGGGTGTGCACGATGGCGTTCACGTCGGGGCGTTCGCGGTAGATGGTGGCGTGCATGGCCGCTTCGACCGAGGGCGGCAGGGTGGAGCTGCCGTCGACCTTCACCAGGGCGCCGCTGAAGTCGAGGACGCAGATGTCTTCGGGACGCATCTTCTCGTAGCTGTAGTTGCTCGGGGTGACCGCGTAGAGCTGGCGTCCGGGGATGCGCACCGACACGTTGCCTTCGGTGGCTTTCAGGAAGCCGTGGGCGAGCATCGCCCGGCACATCTCAACTACATGTTCTCGACTGGCTGCGTACTCCATGACTCCATTCTTCATCATCACCTGGGGCTAGTTCTCTAGCCCTATGCGCGAAGTTCGGCGGCTCGTATTATCACCTCATGACAAAGGAGGAGCGGACGCCCTGGCTGGGCCTGCCGGCGAGCCTCGGGACGGCACTGAAGACGCGGTCGCGGGACGTTCAACGGGAGGTCATCGCGCTGATCGACGTCGAGCGCGGCTGGGCGGAGCGCCGCGACAACCCGAAGCTGCGCGCCGATCTGGCCGAGCTCTCGAGCCTGGTGTTGTCGCGCTTTGTGGCCGTGATGGGCACCGCATCACCGGTGTTCACTGCGGCGCAGCGCGCCCGCTTCCGCGAGGTCGGAGCCGGCGAAGCCCGGGAGGGCCGCGGCCTGGAGGATCTGCTGGCCGCCTATCGCATCGGCATCCGGGTGATCTACGCCGAAGGGACGCGCGCGCTGACCGAGCTGGACCCGTCCCCAGCGGCCCAGGTGGCACTCGGCGAGGCGGTGCTCGCGCTGTCGGACGTCCTGCAGGCCGAGAGTGCCGAGGGCTACGCCCACGAGGTCTCCACGCACGCGGGAGAGCGCGAGCGCCGCCTGTTGCGCCTGGTGGACGCCCTGTTCGCCGGCGACCAGGCGGCGGTTCGGACGGTCGCCGCGCAGGTGGGCTGGGCGGTGCCTGCGTCGGTGGCGGTGCTCGTGGTGCCCCTGGAGGCAATGGCGTCCGCGCGGGCCGCGATCGGTGACGCCGGCTTCGTGGTCGAGCGGGACGGAGTGGCCGCTGCCGTGGTGTCGTCCGCCGGTGTGGCGCTGGCCGTGGACCGGATTGCCGCCACACTCCCGCCGGACTCCCCCGCCGTCCGAGTCGGTCCCGACGTCCCACTGGCCGAAGCTTCGCGATCCTGGTTCGTCGCCCGCCTGCTCCCCGAGGCGTCCGGCGCCCCCCAGTGGGCCGCCGACCGCCTCCCCGAACTCCTCCTCCGAGCCGCCCCCGAAGTCAGCCGCACCATCGCCGATCGAGTGCTCGCGCCCCTGCAGGATCTCCCACCAGCAACCCGCGACCGCCTTGAGGAAACCCTGGCCGCCTGGCTACGCCACTGGGGCCAACGCTCCCCCGTCGCCGCCGAACTAGGCGTCCACCCCCAAACCGTCGCCTACCGCGTCAATCAGCTGCGCGCGATCTTCGGCGCAGTGCTGGATGATCCGAGTTGGCGCTTGGAAGCCCAGTTGGCGTTGTCCGCCCGCAGTTGATGAGGTCGCACCTCCACGAGGGGGCAGAGCCCCCGGGTGCTGCTGGGCTCACGCAGATGGCCAAGGCGCGACGATGGGTCCGTCGAAATGTGTGCCACCCAGATACCTCGGAACCCCGACCCTGTGGCAGCCCGGGTCGCCGCCAACGCTCTGGGTCCCCGACGCTTTCCGGAAAAGGACACTTGTCTCGCGTGACCCTGATCCAAGCAACGGCTCCACAGCGGCTCGAGAAGCCGCGAGACGGGCAAAATTCACAGGATGAGAATCCCGTGATCCCCCGGGGAAATTGATGCTACCTTCACTCCTGAGCCCGGCCTAGTGAGGTCTTGATGCCGTCCATGCTTTCAGTTGATACTCCATTCGGTGTCATCTTCTATGCCCTTGTTGCCACAGCCATCGCGGCCCTAGCGCGTCTGGCCCGCCGGCCGCTTGTCGGATGGGCAAGGCGATTGTCATACGTAATGCCTAAACGGGTACGAGTCGCCATGAAGGATCTCGGCTACCTGATGGTTCCGTCGTGGCGATCATATGTTGACGGGGGTGACAGGTCTCGGGCCCAACTGGAAGGGCGGATTGACGCCCTCCGTTCGTCTTCAAGGCTCCGGATCTGCCTGATCGGCGGCCTATATCGAGATCTGATAGTTGAACCGGTGGACCTTGGCTCATCGTGTGACGAGGAGCGTTCGAACCTGGAGCGCGTGACGCTCGGTGCCGGCGGGTCCGTGTTCCACACGGCTCGACATCTTTGGGCTGGGTTCCGGCGCACGGCCGATGTCTTCGGCACAATCGGCGCGCGTGGTGCTGAAGCAAAGGCGATAGTGCGAGCGGTCAACTCGGAGCCGGGAGTAAGGAGAGCCCATCTCGTGAAGGTTGCCGGACTCGAATCAGGGTTCTCGCTCCATCTTGTTCCCAGCCAGAGCTCATCCCCCCAGACAACGCTCACGCTTCCCGGGGCTGTCAGCCAACTTCGGTGGGGAGATTGTCTTCGGCCCATGCAAAAGGCCTTCAGGCGCGGATTTGGTGTAGCGTTCGTCACGAGCATTTTTCGAACTGAGCTAATCGCGGACTTCGCTTCGGCCGTGCGACAGTTGCCACCACGCATTCTCGTTGTTCTCGACCTTGGGAGAACTGATAGGCAGGTGGACGCGGAGAAGATGAAGGTGCTCGCTAGGCTCCTGAAAGATGGCTCAATCGATGTCCTCCTGTGTACGCCTGGTGAGCTCCGAAATTTCGCTTCTGCGAACGGAATCGACACCACCGACCTCCGCAACGGGCCGCTAATCAAGGCGGTGGCCGGCACAGATCTGCTCCCGCGAGTCACCGTGATACGTGGACAGAGGCGCGTCGGTCCGCCGACTGCCATCGCCATCGTGGATGCGGATGTCCATATCGTAGAAGGCGACAACCAGTCCTGGGTGCCTTCCAGAACCGTCGGCGGAATGAATGCCTTCAATGCGGCTTTTATCAACTCGGTTGCGCAAGGTCGAGCTCGCCTAGATCTTCATGACTCAATTCGTGCAGCGGTTCGGGAGTCCCTCATCTATTGGTCGTCTATTGACTAACATTTTTGGAGAAGCAATGACATCGGAATTTACTGGCCAGATCGACGTCCTACGTGATGCTGCTAGACAACTTGCCCTGGCTGGTGCCGAGGCAGGCATTCTAGAAGTGCACCGGAGTTTGTTGTCCATAGTTGATGACGAGGGCTCAGATGGGGTGCTGATTCAGGACCAGGCCCATCCAGGCGCTCCCGCGAGGCCTATTGATGCCAATGCGCACGAGGCCGTGGCATCGGCCCTACAGCAGAAGTTCGCAGCGTTGAAAGATGTGCTTCCGGTCTCCGTGCACTCGCTGCGGGTAGTCGGCGAGGAGTCGGGCACGCAAACACAGATTCTTCGCGAGGGCACACTCCTCGCCCGAACGGATCCTCTTGATGGAACCACTAACGCGGTGAACACTCTCACGGGCTTCTCCTCTGTGGTCTGCATAGATCTAGTGAAGGCCGCAGGCTCACCCGCACGGCACTTGGCGGGCGCGATCTTCGGCGGTGACTTTGACCTTTGCTGGACCAACTACTCGTTGAGATCCAAGACCGGTGATCCCGTCTGGGCCAGGAAGGCTGGAGATGTCTACATACGGTCCGCGAGGCTAGGTCGAGGCTGGCAGCTACTTCGCGTTGAACAAGAGAGTCGAAGTGATTCTGTCGCAGCTGTCGCTGCGAGTCAGCGGCGGTTCACTGCTTTTGAGGCCGTGAGGGAAAGAGTGTTTCGTCACGACGGGGTGGTATACCACCTAGCGGGGAACCCCTTGTGGGCTGGCCTCCTTATGGGCCAAGTAGGCAGTGTGGTGGAAACCCAGAGCGTGACCCTTCATGACTCTGCCTTCCTAATCCCACATGTTCTCCTAGGGGGCAACATCGAGGATTCGAAAGGACATCCCCTTGATTACCTTTCGCTTTACGAGTCAAGCTGCGCTGTGTTTGATGCGCGACACGCGCCGGTCCCGCCGTACGTGGCCTACTCGGGTGGCGTGAATCCGCTTGCCGATCTCGGCGATCTGCCGGTGTCAACTTCGCCGACGGCGCCATCTGTCGACGTAGATCCGCCGCTGCCTGCCAATCGAGCTCAACGGTCGGTGGAGCTCCCTGACGACGTACTCGAATGATGTCCCGCTGACCTCACGCGGTGTGTGGCGCCGCCGACGGCACCAGCTCACCAGACCGGACGAACCGGTGCCGCCTCGCGATGAGGCCCGGCAAGGGTCGGCGCAGAGCATCATTGCCGCGTTCTTTGGCCCCGAGTGCCGAGTCGATCTTGCGTGCGTGGGGTCGCGCAGCTCTACGAGTCGTTGTTCGCGCTTGTTGACTTCTTCGGTCGGCAGTGGGCTCTCCCCTATGCACTGGCTACCAGTTCAAGCCCCACACCGTGTCCAACGCAGGCGTCGTGAGCAATAGTCAACAGCTCCCGGACTTGTTGGCTTGCGAGATCGGGGGCTTCCCTCACAAGATGCTTTTGCAGAGCATCAAGGCTGAGGCCCGGTTGGACCATCACCACCTTCCCGAGGATTGGCCGATTGGAATCGGCGATGCTTAACGAGGCATGCTCCGGAACTAGGCCAAGCGCGACCTGCAGCAGGCGCAGGCTTGAGCCGGAGACAAGGTTCAGCGCAGGTCCCTCGGCTCCACTTAGGCGGCGTCCGAGTCGGTGCCAGAAGTCGGGGTCGTGGAAATGCCTACGAGATTTGACGGCCTGAGCCACCAGCACCTCCATGTCGGTGACCCGGATACCGGGGGCTCCGCCAGTCCCCTTGGAATGCCACAGTTCGACACGGGGCTGGTCACAGGGTCGGAGCTCAACGACGATGTGGTCGGCGATCTCACCCTGGCCGTCGTTGCATAGGACCCATCGAGCGGTACCTCTTGTCCTTTGGCGCTCGAGACGCCTCTCAACCGTGGTGTGAATGGCCTCGCCGCCTGTGGCATGGGTCGGCGTCTCATGCGTAGTGTCCACACCAGTCCAACTCCATGGCGAACGTAGGAAGACTGGGAGGTCCGCGCGGGCAGCGATCGGCTTGTGGAGCAGTGCTCCAGTGACGGTCTCCCCTGCAAGGAAGTGAATCGTGGGCGGGAAGTCCTCGAGTGTGACGCTCAGTGCCTCCTTGCCAGAGTAGCCATGTTGCGAACACAACTCCGTTCCTACCGAGACGAACGAACCGTCGACTCGCTGTGCTCCCGTCCAAACAACCTCGCCAGTCGCCTCAACGATGAGATCCAGGGGGATTTCGCGACCGTCATCTGACGGCTCTGACACTTGTATGTCTAGGTCGCCTAGCGCGGCTCCGCTTGGGAGCGTTCGGCCCGAGTTGAGCCAACCCTCATGAAGGGTTGCAATTAGCGGGCTCCTTGGGAACTCCTCGAGCCGAACCCCACGTGCAATCGCTGGCAGGAGCGGACCGGAGGCCGATGTGGCGGGCGCCCAGTAGGCGTCCGCGAGGTCCGTGCAGAAGGTGGCGAATTCCCGGAGTGGCAGGTAGCGCGATTGCCAAAGCTTCCCTTTTTCTGTGGCCAACCCTGCGGTGGCGGTTGTGCCGTCGGTGTTGCGGACCTGGGCCATGACGTGCCCGAGAGCCCGGTTGTCCGTGTCGGAGGCTCTCAGACCGTTCTCCACGCGACTTCCACCGAAGGTGGCGTATGAGGGCGTTCCGACGACACCGGGGAACACGTTTCGAACTCCAACTGACGAAACGCCCACTCGCTCGTAAGCGTCGAAGGAAGCTTGGAGCCTCTCAGCTTCCGCGAGCTTGACTTCCGATCGGCCAACCAGGCAGTCACGGATGATGCGTCCGAGTCTGGTGTCATCGCTGTTCACTATGAGGAGTCCTTCGGGGGAGTCTGCCCTCGGTCGCCATGCCACTACATGTAGCCCGTAGGTTGGTGAGTCCAGCGACAGGTCGTCTCGATACCAGGAGGGTTTCTGCACGTTGCAGGTGACGACGATCACAAGTCCGTCTTCGCGGTGGACACCCGAGTAGAGGACGTACTCATTGCCCCACAGCAGCTCGTTTGGCCGAAGCGCGGGTGGCAGCTCCCCTTTGGCCAGGATGTCGATGAAGGCGCTGCTTGGCCGACACTCATGTACAACGGCCCGACCAACTGGATGAACACAGTCAATCTTCAGCTTCGAGGAGTCGCCAAAGCCGCGGGCGAACTCGGCGTTCGCGCGGTCGGCGTCGACGTAGTCGTCAATCAGGCTGGGGAGAAGCTCCACCCAGTCTGCGTCCTCTTGGTAGAGGTCCCGCACTGCATCCTGGATCGCGGGGTAGACGTCTTGGTCGCCGACGGCAATAAGGAGACCGCTGGCGGCGACCGAGTCCGAGGCTCGCGCTAGCCGACCGAGCAGTTGGATAGTGGGAGCCGTGGACTTGTGCTTGTCGTGATAGGCGAGCAGCCTCACGTTCGGAAAGTTGATGCCCTCTCCCAACATGTCGACTGCCACTGCGCATCGAACCAAGCCGCTGCGCCAGTCTTTGAGCGCCTTTCGCCGCTCTCCAGACGGAAGTCGAGAGTGAACAGCTACGCACTTCACACCGACCGACCGGTAGAGCTCTGCGATCTCTTCGGAGCGTTGGATGCCCGAGACGCGAACGATTGCGGAAGCGTTTTCGTACGCCGGGTCAGCGAGAGCATCTCTCAGCGCGCTAGCGATCAGGCGATCCTGCGCCAGTCGGTCCAAAGGAGTCGATACGGGGAGGATCCGTGGCTGAACTGGGACGTAATATCCCTCATGAATGGCTCGACGAAGAGGGAAATGGAAGACATGCTTGCCAGGCAATGACTTCCCGTCGCGACGTCTTGGCGTCGCTGTCAACAGCACCACCTTGGTGTGTGGAAAGTAGTCAAGCACTTCCCGCCAGGTGGCGGCGGGCGCATGGTGAGCCTCATCAACGATGATCAGGTCAAAATAGTCAGGAGCTGGGAGATAGGTACCATCTGGTCCGACAAGCGAGTGTGGCAGCGCCACGAACACCTCGGACTCTGCCGCGGCCTCCCAAGCCGTGCCGCGTCCGGTGATCTCGTGAACGCAGGGCTCGCCATCGCGGGCACCAATTGCTCCGGCGGCGAGGAGATCTGCCTCGGTACGGAACTCTCGCGCGATTTGCTCCCGAAGTGGTTGGCTCGGCACCAAGACCAGCGTGCGGGCTGCCTCAGCAAGGTAGGGCAACCCGAGAGCTACCGCAGTCTTTCCTGATCCAGTCGGCATTGAGACGAGGGCTGGCTCATCAGGCTCAACACTCCAATGCGCAACCACGGCACCCAGCGCTCCGCGCTGTGGCGCACGCCAACCCGATGCTAATGGGTCGAGCCGCTGACGCCCGTGCGCGTAGTGCGCACCGATAAGGCCACCTGGCATGGGTGCGAGGCTACATTACATACGGCGACTAATGCTCTTGATTCCCGTGAACAATTCATCGGGCACGGGTTGGACTTGCGGCGCCATCTCTGCGCGGCGCAACTATCGGATCTGGCCCTTCCTAACGCGGTTTGTCCTATGAGCCCCAGAGGTCCACCACCGGCGTGCCAGATTCGACTTGTAGGGTGATCGCATGCTCATTGTGATTTCGGGTACCCATGCCAGCGGCAAGAGCACTCTGATCGCCGACTTCGTGGCGCTGCATCCGGAGTTTGAAGTGCTCGGGGATCCGTTCGACGCGCTCGAGGATGCGGACGTGGAGCCGGGGACTGATTCGTTCTCGGCCCAGCTGCAGCTCTCGGCGGCTCGGCTCATGGGGCTGGACCGGGGTGCCCCACGCATCGCTGAGCGTGGGCCTGTGGACTTCCTTGCCTATCTCGACGCACTCGTCACGCTGCGTCGGCCGGGCGGTTCGTCCACCTTGTTCCGCAACGGCCTCGAAACGACGGCGGCGGCGATGGCACGGGTGGACCTGCTGGTGCTGCTGCCGCTGGCTGAAGATGACGACATCGAAGTGCCTGTCGATGAGGACCCGGAGCTGCGGTCTGCCATGAACGATTCGCTGCTCGAACTCGCCGACGATCCTGACCTGATCGGTAGTGCCACAGTCGTCGAGATCACTGGGTCACCGAGCCAGAGGCTGGCCCAACTTGAGGACGCGATCGAGGGCCTTCGCTGAGTCTGCGGGAACCACATGGATTCCGTCTGACGAGTGATGAGAGGCGTGCCCGAGGTTCGGGCACGGAGAACGTTCAGGATCTCGTTCCACAGGTGTTCGACGCAGATCGTCCGAGACGACCGAAATGCCTCTCACAAGGCGATTTCAACGGTCGGGCTGACAGGATTTGAACCTGCGACCCCTTGACCCCCAGTCAAGTGCGCTACCAAGCTGCGCTACAGCCCGTTCTTCAGTTGTGGGGGCGTCGGCCCCGGCGGGTTACTTTACACGGCTGGAGGCGCCGCGCCGAACCGACACCAGGAGCTGCGCGGACGATGCCCTAGATTGCTGTCATGCTCCAACCCACGCCGTTGCTGCGGCTTAGCCCGCTCGACCTCTCCGACCTGTTCTCCGGCTCCGCCGCCGTTCTCAAGGCGCGGTTCGGCACCTTCGCGCTGATCACCCTGGTTCCCGTCGTGGTGCTGATGGGCGCCGGTACGGCGATGTTGGTCTCGATGGCGGCGCTGGTCCCCGATTTGATGAACCTCCGAAGCGGCGGTCAGCTCTCCCCCGTGCCCCTGGCCGGGTTGGTGATCTCCGCGGTGGTTGGGGTTCTTGTCCAGCCCCTGCTCTCGTTGAAGGCGAACGCGATGATGACGCTGGGCACCTACGAGACCGCGCAGGGGCGGGTGCCCACCTTCGGCAGCCTGTGGCGAGGGACCAAGGGTTTTGTGCTGCGGATACTCCCGTTGCTGCTCATCTTCCTACTGATCATCGTGGTGCTCTACCTGCTGATGGCGGTGGCCGTAGTCGGGGTCGCCTCGGCAGCAGCCCTCGGTGACAGCAGTGAAGCTGCAAGCGGATTGGTGGTCCTCGTCATCCTCGTCGTCATGCTGGTGGCTCTTCCCGTGGCCATCTTCTTCAGCGTGAAGCTGATCTATCTGGTCCCCGTCCTCGCGATCGAGAAGCCGTCGAGCTTCGCCAGCCTTAAGCGAGCCTGGACGCTGACCACCGGCGCGTTCTGGCGCACCCTTGGCTACTACCTGGTGGCCGCAGTCGCCGTTCAGGGGTTGGCGATGATCGTCAGCAGCCTCGTGCAGGTCGGCATGGGCCCCGCGCTGTCCAACAGCTCGCGTCCGACCGACCTGGCCGAGCTTCAGGCGATGCTCACGGTTTTGATTCCCGCCTATGTGATCTCCATGGCGGCCCAGTCGCTGGTGCAGATCATGGCCACGCCGTTCCAGAACGCCTACCTGGCGATCATGTACCTCGACCAGCGTCGTCGCATCGAGGAGCCGAGCGTTCCGACCACCGGCTACGGCTGGACGCCCCCGCCGACGCCCACCGCCGGGTGGCAGCAAGGTCCCACCCCACCCGGTTGGACCGCACCTCCTCCCCCGCCGCCGCCGTCGTGGAACCCACCGGCCCCTCCGCCGCCGGACAACGGAGGCCCCGGCCCGTCCTAGGGCTCTGTGTCCGACCTGCCGGGTGGGCGCGGAACGACCTCAGGGACGTCCCGTGCTCGTCCCTGGCCGCTCCCCCAACCCGGTGTTCGACGCGGACGCATCGTCTTAGGCTGCTGAGTGACGCGGCGGCACACCGCGTTCCCGCCTCCACGCGGCAACCAGAGGAGCTCTTGATGAAGATCGCCCAAGCAGCAGAGGAATTTCTCGCCCACCGCCGGATCGCCGTCACCGGCGTGTCTCGTGACGCTGGCAGCCACGGCAGCAACACTGTCTTCGACCGGCTCGTCGAACGCGGCTACGAAGTGTTCGCGATCAACCCGAACACCGAAACCATCGGCGAGCACAAGGCCTATCCCGATCTGGCTTCGGTGCCCGGCGGGGTGGAGGCGGTGGTGATCGGCACCAGCCCGATCCATGCAATGGCCACCATGCAGCAAGCCGTCGAGTTGGGCATCACGAGCGTGTGGATGCACCGCTCGGTGGACGCCGGCAGTGTGGACGCCGCCGCCACCGCCTACGGTCGCGAACACGGCGTCACTGTCATCGATGGCGGCTGCCCGCTGATGTTCGGCCGGGCTGCCGACGGCGGTCACAAGTTCATGTGCGCCATCTTGAAGCTGACCGGCGCGGTGCCGCGAACGGTCTAGGTGCGGTCCTTGCGCTTCTCGCGCGCCCGCACCTCGACGTGAACCGGCGAGCCGCGGAAACCGAAGTCTTCGCGCAGCCGGCGCTCGACGAAACGGACGTACTGCGGGTCGAACTGGCCTGAGGTGAACAGCGCGAAGGTCGGCGGACAGTTGTGCGCCTGGGTACCGAACAGGATCCGGGGTTGCTTGCCGCCACGCACCGGGTGCGGATGGGCGGCCGCCAGGCGTCCCAGGAAGGCGTTGAGCTTGCCGGTCGACACCCGGGTCTCCCAGCCCTCCAGGGCCTCCTCGATCGCCTTCGACAGCCGATCGACGCCGCGTCCGGTCAGCGCGGAGATGTTCACACTCGGTGCCCACGCAAACGCGCGGATGTCCTGCTCGATTTCGCGATTGAGGTAGTGGCGACGCTCTTCGTCGGTGAGATCCCACTTGTTGTAAGCGATCACCATCGCCTTGCCCGCGTCCTCGACCATGCTCAGAATGCGCAGGTCCTGGTCGGAGATGGTCTCTGAGGAATCCAGCACCACCACGCACACCTCGGCGCGCTCGATTGCGCCCTGGGTGCGCAGCGAGGCGTAGTACTCGTGCCCGCTGGCCTCCTTCACCCGGCGGCGCAGGCCGGCGGTGTCGATGAAGCGATAGACGATGCCACCCACCGACACCAGTTCGTCGACCGGGTCGACAGTGGTGCCGGCGACATTGTCGACCACGGCGCGGTTGGCGCCGGAGACCTTGTTCAGCAGCGACGACTTGCCCACGTTCGGACGACCGACGATGGCGACCCGACGGGGTCCGCCGGGGGCGTCCGGTTCGGCTTGGGTGCGCTCGGGCAGCGCCTTCAACAGGGCGTCCAGCAGGTCACCGGTGCCGCGTCCGTGCATGGCCGAAACCGGGTGGGGCTCCCCCAGTCCGAGGTTCCACATGGCGGCCGCGTCGGCTTCGGCGCGCTGGTCGTCGACCTTGTTCGCGGCCAGGACGACCGGCTTGCGGCTGCGCCGCAGCACCTGGACGACCGCCTGGTCGACATCTTGGGTGCCCACGGTGGCGTCCACCACGAACAGCACCACATCGGCGGCGGCGATAGCCAGTTCGGCCTGCTCGGCGATCTGGGCGGCCATGCCCTTCGCGTCCGGGGCCCAACCGCCGGTATCGACGATGACGAAGTCGCGTCCGGCCCACTCGGCGTCGTAGCTGACCCGGTCACGGGTCACCCCCGGCAAGTCCTGGACGACGGCCTCGCGGCGGCCGATGATCCGGTTGACCAGCATCGACTTGCCGACGTTGGGGCGCCCAACGACCGCCACCACCGGTTTGGTGGTGGAATCGGTCTCCAGCTCAGACATGGCGCTCCTCACGTGCAATAGCGACCTACCAGGTTACCGCACCCGGCAGTCGCGCCGTTCAGCCTCGGGTCGAGGCCACCAGATCGAGCACGGCCTGGATGGTCTCCTCCAGGCTCAGGTAGGTGCAGTCGAGGTGGGTGACGCCGTCGGCGGCGGTGGTGAAGTTCACCAGCTTGGAGTCGTCGCGATCCCGACGAAGCACCTGATCGGCCAACGCGGCGGCATCCACGTCCCCGCCCAGATCGCGCTGGCGGCGGGCCATCCGAATCTCCGGATCAGCGGTCAGCAACAGGCGCACATCGGCGTCCGGGGCGACCACGGTGGTGATGTCGCGGCCCTCGGCGATGATGCCCCGGGGCGCGGCTTCGATGATCGCCCGCTGCCGGGCCACCAGATCAGCCCGGCACTCCGGGACGGTCGAAACCGCGCTCACCTTGGTGGAGATCTCCTGGCTGCGAATCCGCTCAGTTACGTCGATGCCGTTGACCACCACCTGCTCCACATCGGGATCGGTGCTGATCTCCAGCTTGGCGCCCAACGTGGCCGCGATCACCCCAGCCGTATCGGACGGGTCGACGCCGGCGTCCAGGTAGGCGCAGGCGATCGCACGGTACATCGCGCCGGTGTCGAGATAGGCCAACCCGAGCGCGCGGGCGACCCCCTTCGAGGTGGTGGACTTACCCGAGCCACTGGGGCCGTCGATGGCGATGACCAGGCGGTCGTTCATGGTTCTCCTCGTGCTGTGCTTACAGTGCGGCGCTTACAGTGCGGCGTCCTGATCACGCAGCGTCCAGCCGGCATCGGTCATGGCCGCCCGCAGCAACTCCGCGCGGTCGGGGGTGACCTTCACCGACAAGAATCCCACCTCGCGGGAGTTGTCGTGATCGATGGACAAGTCTTCGATGTTCACCCCAGCGGCCTCGATGTCACGGAACAGTCGTGCCAGCGAGCCGGGGGCGTCGGGGATTTCGATGACCACGTCTGCATAGTCCACGGGCGCCGTCCCGTGCTTGCCCGGAAGCGCCCGCGTACCCTCCCGTCCGCGTTCGAGGATGGCGGTGAGGACGTCCGGATCGTCGAAGCCGTCGACCAACGCCTGCAGGTCGGCCAGCAGGACGGCCAACTCACTGCGGACGGCCGCAGAGTTTGCGTCGAGGATCTGGCGCCACAGCAGCGGATCAGACCCGGCGATGCGAGTGACATCGCGCACCCCCTGCCCGGCCAGTCGCAGGTGTTCGGCGGGCACCTCAGTGAGGCGCGCCCCCATCAGCACCGAGACCAGGTGCGGCAGGTGCGAGACCTGCGCGACCGCCTCGTCATGGTGAGCGGCACCCATGCTGACCGAACGCGCCCGGCACAGCCGAGCGACTTCAGTGACGTCCAGGACGGCGTGGGCCGCACTGGTGTCGTGCGGGGTGATCACCCAGGTGCGATCGACGAACAGCTCCGGAGAGGCGGTCAGCGGACCGACCCGCTGCGAGCCGGCCATCGGATGCGAACCGACGTAGCGCGACAGATCGGCGCCGGTGGCGCGCAGTTGGGCCAACACCGTGCCCTTCACCGAGCCGACATCGGTCACAGTGGCGTGCGGGAAGCTCGCCAAGGCGTCGGCGATCGTGCCGGCAAGGGCGGTCGGCGGGACCGCCACCACCACCAGGCGGACCGCGTCGGCGTCGGGTTCGTCGGTCGTCCCAGCGCCCCGGGAGGCCGCTACTTGAGCGTGGCTGGGCACCAGATCGCGCAGGTGAACCGTCAACCCGGCAGCGGTGAGGGCGTGGGCCACCGAGGCACCCACCAGCCCGGTGCCGATCACCAACACCGGGGACAACTCCCGTTCGTTCACCGCTTCTCCGCTCTCAAAACCTCGCACAGCCTACCGAGTCCGGGCGGCGAGTCGGGATCAGGGCTGCTCTTCGACCCCGGCCGGACGCGGCCCGGTGTAGTCGGGGCCATACGCGCCAGGGGCCGGACGCCGCTTGCGCAGCGGCGCGGTGACCCCGGGGGCGAGGCGGCGAGCGAAGATCAAGAAGCCGGTGTGCCCGCTGGTGCCGTGCCCCGGCCGGATGGCCAGGCCTTCGGCGTGCCAGTCACGAGCGCTGTACTCCCGAGCCGCCGGCTCGGTGAAGCCGCCGTGGACGCGCAGGGTGTCCATGGTGCGTCCCAGCTGGGTGGTGGTGGCCACGTAGCAGCACAGCATGCCGCCGGGCACCAACACGTCGGCGACCAGGTCGATGCAGTCCCAGGGCGCCAGCATGTCGAGGATCACCCGATCGACTTCGTCGCCGGCGTTGTCGGCGACCAGATCGCCGACCCGCAGCGTCCAGGCCGGGTGCGGGCCACCGAAGAAGGTCTCCACATTGCGCTGGGCGATCTTGGCGAAGTCCTCGCGCCGCTCGTAGGAGAACACCTTGCCGGTGCTGCCGACCGCGCGCAGCAGGAACATCGACAACGCCCCCGACCCGGCCCCGGCCTCCAGCACACGAGCGCCGGGGAAGATGTCGGTCTGCACCAGAATGTGCGCGGCGTCCTTCGGGTAGACCACAGCCGCCCCACGGGGCATGGTGACGGTGAACTCCTCCAACAACTGCCGGAAGGCCAGGTAGGCCGCGCCCCCGGCCGAATGGACGACCGTGCCCTCGGGCTTGCCGATCAACTCGTCGTGGCTGATCGCGCCCTTGGTGGTGTGGAAACTCCCGCCCGGTGCCAGCATGACCGAATGCCGCCGGCCTTTCGAGTCCGACAACGTGACTCGCTCACCGACCTCGAACAGTCCGGTGCGAACCCCACTCAACTCAGCCACGCGTGAACCCCCACAATCCCAGCTGCTCGCCGCTGCCGAAGTTTCCATTAGCCATCTGATAGCCCGGGCCGACCAGGAGGAACTCCGGGCCCTGCGAGACCGGCAGGACGGTCAGATCGGTGGCTGCCTGTAGCTGCAGTTCGCTCAGATCGGCACCCCGGGCGGTGCCGGTCGTCATCCGCGCATGCGCCTCGAGTTCGGCGAGCTTCACCTTGCTCGACCCCAACGGGGAGCCCAAGTAGAGCTGCAGCCAGCCGAGCGCGTTGTTGATCCAGCCCGGTGCGGTGGTCAGCAGCAGATCGGCACTCGGATCGGTGGTCAGCCGCACGCTGACTCCGTCGAGGTCCTCCAGTCGGTCGCGCAGCAGGCGGGCCACGTCCGCGGAGGTGGGATCGGCCGGGTCGTAGCCCAGCGACAGATTGCGGCGGGCGCCCTTCAGCGCGGGCAGCTTGGGCCGTCCGCCGACCGGGAAGGCCGAGACCCGATCCGGAACACCGATCGGCACCACCGAATCCAGCGACCGATCAGCCTGCAGCGCCTTGGCGACCGCGGCGCGGACGTCCTTGTGGCTGCGGAAAGTGCTCTTCGGGTTCCAGTACAGCCGGGTGACCTTCACTCCCTGCAGACCGATCCGGGTGAACCCCTTCTCGGTGGTCCCGCCGTGCGCACTGATCTCGTTGTCGACGCGGGCCTGCGCCGACGCGTCCAGGCAGGCCCAGGCCGCGTCCACTTCGCCGGCATTGATGGCCGCCTCGGCCGCCACCGAGTCGGCAGCCACCGACACCCGCACGGCCGGCAGCAGCGCCCTGGTGGGTCCGGTGTAGTCCTCGTAGCGCGTCAGGTCGGCGGAGTGCTCGGTGAGCGTGGTGAGCTGCAGCGGACCCGAACCGACCGGCAGGGTGCCCAGTGGTAGCTGGGCGTCCGGGTCGAAGGTGTGCTGGTTCACGATGGACGCCGCCTGGCTGGACAGCGCGTAGCCGAACTGGTTGTCCTCACGGCTCAGGACGAACCGGACGGTCTGCAGGTTCGGAGTTTCGATCCGGCTGACCGAGTCGAGCAGGTGCACCGAGGTGCCCGGAACGCGCAGGCGCAACGCCCGCTGCAGCGAGAACTTCACGTCCGCTGAGGTCACCGGCTCCCCGTTGGTGAACTTCAGCGCCGCCGGCAGCGTGCATTCGTAGACCATCCGGGAGGTGAACACACAATCCTGGGCGGCATCGGGCTTCAGGTTGCCGTTGGGCAGCACCTGCATCAGCCGCTGGAACACGGTGGTGACCAGGATCGAGTCGGTGCGGCTCACCGCGAAGGCCGGGTCGAGCGTTCCGATCGTTCCGGTCACCAGCAGAGTGAATGGCCGCGGGGCGGCCGTCGGTGATGCCGAAGGGGACGGAGCCGCCGGGGTACAACCAGCGAGGATGACCGCGACGGCCAGCGCGATGGTGATCGCCCAGGCCCGTGCCGGGTTGGGGTTAGCGCCCATCGAAATACTTGGCCTCCGGGTGGTGAATGATGATGGCGTCGGTGGACTGCTCAGGATGAAGCTGGAACTCCGCCGACAAGGTGACGTCGATCCTGTCGGGCCGCAACAGCGAGACTAGTTTGCCGCGATCGGCCAGTTCTGGACAGGCCGGGTAGCCGAAGGAGAACCGGCCACCGCGGTAGTCCTGCTTGCGCAGCATCTGCTCCATCGGACCGTCACCGGACAACCCGAGCTCGGCACGGACGCGGGCATGCCAGTACTCGGCCAACGCCTCGGTGAGCTGGACGCTCAGACCGTGCAGTTCGAGGTACTCGCGATAGGCGTCGGCCTCGAACAACTTGGCGGTGGCCTCCCCCACCGGCCCCATGGTGACCAGCTGGATGCCGATCACGTCCGGACCGTTCTCGCGAGCCTCGTCGGCGTCGCGGAAGAAGTCGGCCAGGCACAGGTGCCGGTCGCGGGACTGCCGCGGCCAGGTGAACTGGGTCACTTCACGTTCGTGATCGTCCGGATCGAGCAGCACCAAGGTGTTGTCGGTCGAGTAGCAGGGCCAGTAGCCGTAGACCACCGCCGGTGCGACCAGCGACTCGGTGTGCAGCCGGTCCAGCCAACGCCGCAGTCGCGGCATGCCCTCGGTCTCGACCAGTTCCTCGTAGCTGGCCCCGCCCCGGGTGCTCTTGAAGCCCCACTGGCCGGCGAAGGTGGCGCGCAGATCGAGCCAGCCGGCGATTTCGGTCAGCGACACGCCCTTGACCACCCGACTCCCCCAGAACGGCGGGGTCGGCACCGGTAGGCCCCGGGCGACGTCGGAACGTCCGAAGACCTCCGTCGGCTCGGTCCGTTCAGGACGGGGACGTGCCGGTACCCGGCGTACCCGCGGCTCGGGCAACTTGGCACCCTGTTCGCCGCGCTTGACCGCCATCACCTGCTCCATCAGCGACAAGCCCTCGAAGGCGTCGCGGGCGTAGCGGACCTCGCCGTCGTACAGCGCGTTGAGGTCTTGCTCGACGTACGGCCTGGTCAGCGCAGCGCCGCCGAGCAGCACCGGGAACTCGGTCAGGCCGCGCCGGTTGAGCTCTTCGAGGTTGTCGCGCATCACCACGGTGGACTTGACCAGCAGACCGGACATGCCGATGGCGTCGGCGTTGTGCACCAACGCGGCTTCGATGATCGCGCTCACCGGCTGCTTGATGCCCAGATTGACCACGGTGTAGCCGTTGTTGGTCAAGATGATGTCGACCAGGTTCTTGCCGATGTCGTGGACGTCGCCGGTGACCGTGGCCAGCACCAAGGTGCCCTTGCCGGCGGAGTCCGCCTTGTCCAGGTGCGGCTCCAGGTACCGCACCGCGGTCTTCATCACCTCGGCCGAACCCAGCACGAACGGCAGCTGCATCTGGCCGGAGCCGAACAGTTCGCCGACGGTCTTCATTCCGGCCAGCAGGTCGTCATTGATGATCGCCAGAGCGGGCTTGTCGGTCAGCGCCAACTCCAGATCTTCGGCCAGGCCCTTGGCGTCCCCGTCGATGATCCGACGCTGCAGGCGCTCGTTCACCGGCAGCGCGGCCATCTCGGCGGCCCGAGCCTCGCCGGTGGCCTGCGTGGTGACCCCCTCGAACAGCTCCAGGAAGCGGGTCAGCGGATCGTAGTCCTCCCGGCGGCGGTCGTAGATCAGATCCTCGGCGACCTGGCGCTGCTCCTCAGAGATGCGCGCGATCGGCAGGATCCGTGACGGCGGCACGATGCCCGAATCCAGACCGGCCCGGACGCACTCGTGCAGGAACACCGAGTTGAGCACCTGGCGAGCGGCCGGGTTCAGCCCGAAGGAGACGTTGGACACGCCCAAAGTGGTGTGGATGCCGGGGTACTTCGCGGTCACCTGAGCGATTGCCTCGATGGTCTCCAGAGCGTCGCGCCGAGTCTCCTCCTGGCCGGTGGCGATCGGGAAGGTGAGGCAGTCGATGATGATGTCGCCCAGGCTCAGGCCCCAGTTCTCGGTGAGCTCGGTGACCAGCCGATCAGCCACCCGCACCTTCCACTCCGCGGTGCGCGCCTGACCCTCCTCATCGATGGTGAGAGCGACCACGGCGGCGCCGTGTTCGACCACCAGCGGCATGATCCGAGCGAAGCGGGACGTGGGGCCGTCACCGTCCTCGAAGTTCACCGAGTTGATCGTGCAGCGCCCGCCGAGCTGTTCCAGGCCGGCCCGCAGCACCTCCGGCTCGGTGGAGTCCAGCATGATCGGCAGCGAGACCGCGGTGCCCAGCCGGGACGCCAGCTCGCGCATGTCCGCGCTGCCGTCGCGTCCGACGTAGTCGACGCACAAATCCAGCAGGTGGGCCCCGGCACGGCTCTGCTGCTTGGCGATCTCGACGCATTCGTCCCAGTTCTGGTCGAGCATCGCCTCCCGGAACGCCTTCGAACCGTTGGCGTTGGTGCGCTCGCCGATCGACAGATACGCCAGGTCCTGGTGCAGCGGCACCTCGGTGTAGAGCGAGGAGACCGAGCTGATCACTTCCGGGGCGCGCACCGGCGCCGTCCGGGCGGCCACACTGCGCGCCAGCGCGGCGATGTGGTCCGGTGTGGTGCCACAGCAGCCGCCGACCAGGCCCAGGCCGTAGTCGTTGGCGAATCGATCCAGGTAGTCGACGAACTCCGTCGGGCCCATCGGGTAGCGGGCGCCGTCGGGAGTCAGCTCGGGCAGCCCGGCGTTCGGCATGCAGGTGACCAGGCCGGGAGCGTGTCGGCTGAGGTGGCGCAGATATTCGCTCATCTCGGTCGGCCCGGTGCCGCAGTTGAGCCCGATCGCCTCCACCCCGAGCCGTCCCAGGACGGCCACCGCGGCGCCGATCTCGCTACCCAGCAGCATCGTTCCGGAGGTCTCAATGGTCACGCTGGCGAAGACCGGCAGGTCGGCGCCCAGAGCCCGCAGCGCATGCCGGGCACCGTTGATCGCCGCCTTGGTCTGCAGCAGGTCCTGGCTGGTCTCGACCTGGAAGCCGTCGACGCCGCCGGCGATCATGGCCTCGGCCTGCTCCTGATAGGCCGCCAACAGGGCCGCGTAGCTGACGTGACCCAGACTGGGCAATTTGGTCCCCGGACCCATGCTGCCCAGCACGTAGCGGGCTCGCTCAGGCGTGGCGGCGGCATCGGCCGCCTGACGCGCCAGGGACGCGCCCGCCAGCGCCAACTCACCGATCCGGTCGGCGATGTCGTACTCGGCCAACGCGCTGAGGTTGGCGCCGAAGGTGTTGGTCTCCACCACGTCCGCGCCTGCGGCGAAGTAGGCGGCGTGAATGCCGGTGACCACGTCGGGTCGAGTGAGGTTCAAAACCTCGTTGCAGCCGTCCAAACCGTCGAAGTCGGCGGTGGTCAGGTTGTACCCCTGCAGCATCGTGCCCATACCACCGTCGGCCACGAGGACGCGGGCGGCGAGGGCTTGGCGCAGATCTTGGGTCATGGGCAGCAGGATAGGCGAGACCGCCTAGGGTGGAGACCATGGCAGACGCTCGTGGGCTTACCGGATTGCGCAACCCGGCGGTGGTGGCCGCCTTCGGGGGGTGGAATGACGCCTGCGAAGCCGCCAGCGGAGTCATCGACCATCTGGTCGACCACTATCGCGCCGAACTGGCTTTTGCCCTCGATCCGGAGGACTACTACGACTTTCAGGTGAACCGGCCCGGGCTGAAGCTCGTCGGTGATCGCCGGGTGCTGGAGTGGCCCACCACGGAGGTTCTGGTGGCCCACCTCGAAGAGCGTGACCTGGTGTTGATCGGTGGCCCCGAACCCAACTTCCGCTGGCAGGCCTTCTCGGCGCGACTGATGTCGATGCTGCGCAGCATCAACCCCGAAATGGTCGTTCTGCTCGGCGCCATGCTCACCGATGCGCCGCACAGCCGTCCGGTGCCGGTGGCCGGCTCGGCCAGCCCCGCCTCCTTGGCCGGCGAACTCGGTATGGAGCCCTCCGACTACGAGGGACCGACCGGCATCGTCGGTGTGCTGGCCAATGAGTGCGAACGCTCCGCGATTCCGGTGGTGTCGCTGTGGGCTTCGGTCCCCCACTACGTGTCCGAGCCGCCCAACCCGAAGGCCACCTTGGCCCTGCTGGCGCGGCTGGAGGGGGTGCTCAACCTGGCGCTCGACAGCGGCGAGATGGTGGAGGCGGCCACCGCCTGGATCGCGCAGGTCGACGAACTGGTCGCCGACGATCCCGACATCGCCACCTACATCAGCGCGCTCGAGGAGCGCCGGGATGAAACCACCCCGGCGCCCACCGGCGATGTGATCGCCGCAGAGTTCGAGCGATACCTGCGCCGCCGCGACCAGCGTCGCGGCTAGTGGCAGCAGGATTCGGCGATCGAGCGCAATTGCTGCACCATCGCGTCCGGGTCGTCGGCGCGATACACCGCTGAACCGGCCACGAACGTGTCCGCGCCGGCTTCGACGCACCGCTCGATGGTTTCGGCCGACACGCCCCCGTCCACCTGCAGCCAGATGTCCCCACCGCGTTTGTCGAGCAGTGCTCGGGTGCGGCGGATCTTCGGCAACACGATGTCGAGGAACGACTGACCGCCGAAACCCGGCTCGACGGTCATCAGCAAGACCATGTCGAGCTCACCGAGAAGGTCCTCGTACGGCTCGATCGGCGTGGCCGGACGCAGCCCCATCGACGCTCTGGCACCGAGGGAGCGCAGCTCCCTGGCCAGCTTCACGGGTGCGTCGGAGGCTTCGATGTGGAAAGTGACTGACTCGGCACCGGCTTCGGCGTAAGCAGGTGCCCAGCGATCCACCTCGGCGATCATGAGGTGGATGTCGAGCATTTTGTCGGTTCCTGCCCGAACCTTCTCCACCACCGGCAAGCCGAAGGTGAGGTTCGGGACGAAACGGTTGTCCATCACATCCAGATGAACCGCATCGCAGCTGGGGATGCGTGCGATCTCGGAGTTCAGGCTGGCGAGGTCGGCGTTCAAGACGCTCGGCGTGATCCGGATTCCCATGGCCGCACCTTACCGGCGCCGCAGAAGCCCCAGGAACATTGCGTCGGTGCCGTGTCGATGCGGCCATAGCTGGACGAAGTCACCCAGTGCGGCGTTGGGCACCTCGGGCAGATACTCCGGGGCCGACAGCACGTCGGTCTGATCGGCCACCCCGGCCACGATCGCCGCGGTCTCGGCCTGGTGCGGGGAGCAGGTGACGTAAGCCACCACCCCACCGGACGGCACCGAGTTGATCGCCGAAGCGAGCAGCTCGCGCTGGAGCACGTTGAGGGTGGCCACATCGCCGGGTTGGTGGCGCCACCGGCTCTCCGGACGGCGCCGCAACGCGCCCAGCCCGGTGCACGGCACATCGGCCAACACCGCGGCGAAGCTGCCCGGAGCCCACGGCGGACGGGTGCTGTCAGCGGTGAGCACGGTGGGACTAATAGCTTCAGGGAAGGCTCGCAGATTGCTGGAGACCAGTTCGGCACGATGAGCATGCCGTTCGGCGGCGACCAGGCGGCGTCCCTGTTGTGCGGCCAACCCGGCCAGGATCGCGGTCTTTCCGCCCGGGCCCGCGCACAGGTCCAGCCACGGGCCGGCCGGTGCCTCTACCCGGGAGAAAGCCAGCGCGACCAGCTGAGAGCCCTCGTCCTGCACGCCGGCACGGCCTTCGGCGACCGCGGCGATGCTGGCCGGATCGCCGTCGGCGTAGGCACCGTAGGGAGAGAACCGCGCCGGTTCACCGCCCAGTTCGCTCACTTCGGCCAAGCCGGGCCGGACCACCAGGGTGGGCTTGGCGGGGGCGTTGTTGGCCTCGAAGGTCTCGATGAGCTCTCCGAGTGGCAGCAGGTCGAGGAAGGCCTCGGCGATCCAACGCGGATGGTAGTTGGCCAAGGCGATGCGGCCGAGATTGTCCTCGTTCTCACCCAGGACCTCCAGCCAGCCCAGCCAGTCCCGAGCAGCGACCTTGCGCAGGATCGCGTTGACCAGGCCGACCAGCCGCTCCCCCACTTCCAGGGCGGCAAGGTCGACGGTGGCCGAGATCGCTGCGTGCGCCGGCACCCGCATGTTCAACAGCTGGTGGGCGCCGAGGCGCAGAATGTCGACCACCGCAGGCTGCAGGGTGCGCAGTTCGCGTCCAGAGGCGGCCACCAGGATCTGGTCGTAGGTGCCCATGGCCCGGCAGGTCCCCGACACCAGTTCAGTGGCGAAACCCGCGTCCTGGCTGCTCAGCGCACCGCGCTGGCGGGCGAGTTCGAGGTTGGCGTAAGCGCCGTTCGCGGTCACCGCACGCAGGATCTTGAAGGCCGCGCTGCGGGCCGGATCCTGGCGGCGTCCCTTGCGGCTCACGCGAATCGTCCCAACTCGCGCAGTCCGCGGCCCCAATCGGCTCCGGCGACGGGTTTGCGTCCGGCCGGTTGGACGGTGATGAGCTCCAGATCGCCGTCCCCGGTGCCGACCAGCACGCGGCGCTTCTCGGCGCGGACTTCCCCCGGATCCAGCTCGGCGGAGTCAACCGCCTGAGCCAGCAGGACGCGGAACCGCTGGCCGTCCCATTCGCTCCACGCCATCGGGGACGGGTTGTTGGCCAACACCTGGTGCTGGATCGCGGTCGCCGACTGTCGCCAGTCGATCCGGGCGGCCTCGACGGTCAGCTTGGGTGCCAGGGTGATGCCACCGCTGGGCTGTGGGCGGGCCGTGGCGCTGCCGTCGGCGAGATTGTCGAGAGTTTCGTTGAGCAGCGCGGCGCCGAGGCTCTGCAGGCCGCTCAGCGCCTCTCCAGCGGTCTCCAGCTCGCCAAGAACGTACTCGGCGGTGGCCAGGACGTCGCCGGCGTCCAGTTCGGCCACCAGCTCGAACACCGACACCCCGGTGGTGCGATCGCCGGCCAGGATGGCGCGTTGCACCGGGGCCGCGCCGCGCCAACGTGGCAGCAGCGAGAAGTGGACGTTCACCCAGCCGTGGGCGGGCAGGTCGAGCAGATTCTGCGGAATCAGCCCGCCGTAGGCCACCACCGGACAGCAGTCGGGGGCCAACTCGGCTAGTCGGGCGGCCAGCTCCGGGTCGCGGGGACGCTCAGGGCGAAGCACCTCAATGCCGTGTTCGGCGGCCAGTTGGGCCACCGGGCTGGGCACCGGACGGCTGCTGCGGCCTTGTGGGGCATCAGGCCGAGTCAACACCGCCACGACGTCGTGACGCGGGTTGGCCAGCACCGCCGCCAAGGTGTCGGCCGCAACCAACGGAGTTCCGGCAAAGACCAAGCGCATGCGGGTGAGTCTAACCAGCCTCGCCGTCGCGCAATCGCATCGCCAGGCGTCCGGTGGCCAGTTCCGGGTCGAGCTCGACGACCAACAATCCCGCCTGTCCATGGGGCTGCCAGGCGCAAACAGTGCCGTCCGGGTCGATCAACGCCGACGTGGTGGGCGACCCGGGCTCGGCATGGTTGACCGGTGCGAACCAGCAGTTGTTCTCAGCTGCCCGGCAACGCGCGGAGGCTTCGTGGAAGGTGTTGGCGGCCTCGGCATACCCATCAGGACGCCAGCCTCCCTCGTCCCAGCTGTAGTGCGGATGGAAGACCAGTTGTGCTCCGGCACGGACGGCGGCCCGCACCGTTTCGGGGTAGCGGAAGCCCTCGTGGCAGATGGCCACCCCGAACCGCAGCCCGTCGATGGTGAATAGCTCACGCCCCTGGCCAGGGGTGAACAACTCATCCTCGGTGGGGTCGAGCTGCACCTTGTCCTGCCACCCCAACACGGTGCCGTCCGGGCCAACGACCAAGGTGGTGATCCGGTGAGCGGCGTCGACGATCCGTTCGGTGCCCATCACCACGGCGATGCCGCTAGCCGCTGCCGCGTCGATGATGCGCTGGTGGGCTGCCTCCAGCCAGTCCGCGGTCGGCGGGATCGGATTGCCGCGTCCGGCCGCCCGGTAGCCGGGCAGGTAGCACTCCGGGAAACAGACCACGGCGGCTCCGGCATCGGCGGCCTCGGCGATCGTGGCGACCGCAGTGCGCACCGCGTCGTCGGCCGAGGCGGGATAGCCGAGTTGAGCCAAAGCGATAGTGATCATGGCCTAATCCAACACCTGCGGATCGACCCGCACCCGGACCGGAGTCTCCTTGCGAGCCGTGCGGACCCCCAGAACCGTCCTCACCGCGGCGATCACCTCGGCGGCGGCCGGTAGCGGCGCGCGCAAGGTCACCCGGTGCAGCTCCTCATCGCTGCCAAAGGCGAAGGGGCCCAGCTGGGTGGCCGAGGACGGCAGTTCCAGAGCGGTGGCCACCTCGGCTACCGCCGCCGCGGGGCCTTCGATGGTGATCAGCTTCACCGCCGGCGGGAAGCCGGCCTGGGCACGTTCGGCAAGCTCGACAGCGGCATAACCGCCCGGGTCGAGTCGGACCAGCGCCTGAATCTCGCGGTGAGCCGAGTTGCCGACCACCAGGACGGTGCCGCCCTCGGCTGCGGGACGCACCTTGGCGACGGCGGCCAGGCAGCGGCGCAGCGACTCCTCCCCCACTCGCAGATCGGCGCGGGCCAACATCAGATCCACATCCAGCAGGACGCCGGCGGCGTACCCGCCCGCGGCGTCCGGGGCGATGCCGTAGGTGGCCAGCACGATCGCCGGACGCTCGCCCACCGCGGGCACAGGCTTCTCGGCACTGGTCTGCACCACCGTGGTGCCGGGAAAGGCCCGGCCGAGTTCTTCGGCGGTGCGCTGCACCCCCACCACCGGGTTGCGCAAGGTGCGGCCGCCGCACTCGCGGCACTGCCAGGCGGTCAGGCCGGGGCCACACCACGGACAGGTCGGCCCACTGCCCAGGTCGCGCAGCCCCTGGCCGCAGCGGGCACAGCGAGCCACCTCGCGGCAGTTGCTGCACACCAGCACCGGCAGATAGCCGGCTCGGGGCACCTGCACCAACACCGGACCCTGGGTCAGACCGGTGCGAATGACTTCGAAGGCGTCCTTGGGAATCCGGGTCACCTCGGCCAGCGGATCACGCGCCGTGCTGCCGGCCACCGGGCGGACTGCGGCCGCCTGACGGCGCGCCTCGCGTGGCGCGAACTCCACCGGTGCCACCCAGGCCCGCTCCAGCAACTGCTGCACCTCGGCGGTACGCCCGTGTGCGGCCAGCAGCAGCGCGGCCGACTCCTGGTGTGCCCGCAGCGCCGCGACCTCACGAGCGTGCCAGTACGGCGCGTGCGGCTCCGCGTAGGAGTCATTGCCGTCGTCCCACAGCGCGATCAGGCCCAGGTCTGCCACCGGCGCAAACACGGCGGCGCGAGTGCCCAGCACCAAGCGCACCTGGCCGCGACTGGCCGCCAGGAAGGCCCGATAGCGAGCGGACGGGCCGGCGTCCGCGCTGAGCACGGCGAAGCTGCCCGCGCCGAACCGCGCCGCACAGACCGCCTCCAGACGCTCCAGGTGGCGGGCATCGGGCACCAACAGCAACCCGCCGCGTCCACTCGCCAGGCTGGCGGCGGCAGCCTCGGCGAAACCGGCGGCCCAATCCCCCACTGCGGTCGGGCTGGGCACCACCGTCCAAGCTGCTCGGGGACGTCCGCCGTCGCGGATCGCCGCCAACAGTGCCCCACCGTCGGGATAGCCGCCGAGAGCAACCGCAGACGCGTCCAGCCCCACTGGTTCGGGACGGGGTGCGGTGGTGGCCTTCTCGGTGGCGGCGTGTCGCGGCGGGACGGCGGTGCGCACCACATCGGCGAAGGTGCCGGCGTAGTGGTCGGCGATGCTGCGCACCAGTCGGGCGATCGCCGGGCTCAACACCGGTTCGGAGGAAACCACCTTCGCCACGTCCAGGAGTTGGTCGCGGTCGGCGTCGGCGGTGCGCTCGATCACCAGCCCGTCGCGCAGGCGTCCGGCGAAGCGAACCTTCACCCGACTTCCCACCACGGCCTGCTCGGACAAGGTTTCGGGTACGCGGTAGTCGAAGGGGCGATCCAGATGGGTCAGCGGAATGTCCACCGCAACCCTGGCCACCGATCCCTGCATGGACCGAATGCTATTGGGTGCCACCGACTCCCTGGCAGCTCCCGGCAACCCGGAAGGAGCTTCGACTAGCCCTTGATCGCTGCGGCGAGCGCGTCGGCGCGGTCGGTCCGCTCCCAGGTGGCCACGTCCAACTCGCGACCGAAGTGGCCGTAGTTGGTGATCTGGGAGTAGATCGGACGGATCAGATCCAGATCGCGGATGATCGCGGCCGGCCGCAGATCGAAGACGCTGAGCACAGCATCGGTGATCTGCTCGGTCGGCACCTTCTCGGTGCCGAAGCATTCGGTGTAAAAACCGACCGGGTGCGCCCGTCCGATCGCGTAGGCGACCTGAACCTCGCAGCGTTCGGCCAGGCCGGCGGCGACCACGTTCTTGGCCACCCAACGCATCGCGTAGGCAGCCGAGCGGTCGACCTTGGACGGATCCTTGCCGGAGAACGCTCCGCCGCCGTGGCGGGCCATGCCGCCGTAGCTGTCGACGATGATCTTGCGACCAGTCACGCCGGCGTCGCCCATCGGGCCGCCGATCACGAACTTGCCGGTCGGGTTGACGTAGGTCTTCATCCCGGCCGACGAAATCGGGTAGCGCGCCAGCACCGGCTCGATCACCCGCGTGCGAATCTCGTCGGAAATCAGCTGGTGAGAAGCGCGTTCGTAGTGCTGGCTGGACACCACGACGGTGTCCACGCCGACCGGACGATCACCCTCGTAGGCGATGGTCACCTGGGTCTTACCGTCGGGAAGCAGGAAGTCCAACTCGCCGCTCTGGCGCACCTCGGCCAGCCGCTCGGCCAGCCGATGCGCGATGTCGATCGGCAGCGGCATCAAGGTGGCGGTGTCGGTGCAGGCGTAGCCGAACATCAAGCCCTGGTCGCCGGCGCCTTGGCGATCCAACAGGTCCAGCGAGGCCTCTTCGCGCTCTTCCTCGGCGTGGTCGACGCCTTGGGCGATGTCGGGCGACTGCTTGCCGATCGACACCAGCACGCCACAGGAGTTGCCGTCGAAGCTCTTGGCCGAGGAGTCGTAGCCGATCTGGACGATCCGCTCGCGAGCCAACTGGGCGACTTCGGCGTAGGCGTTGGTGGTGACCTCGCCGGCCACGACGACCGTGCCGGTGGTCACCAGGGTTTCCACCGCCACCCGCGAAGCCGGGTCCAACCGCAGGATTTCGTCCAGTACGGCGTCGGAGATCGAGTCGGCGACCTTGTCGGGATGGCCCTCAGTGACCGACTCGGAGGTGAACAGGCGGCTCACGTCCGACTTCCTTTCCTGCGTCCGCGAACGCCGGCGTGTCGCCGGTGCGGATGATCGTTGAAATGGTCGCCACGCCGCAGCGCCCGACCGGGTGCCTCAGGCGAGGTCGTCGACGCCGAACGGGTCGAGGCTGAAATCGGGATCGCCGACCGCCTCGGCACGCGCCGCGGCCTCAGCCTCGGGATCGATGTCGGTGCACTCCAGCACGCCGGCGTTGACTTCGCGCAGGGCGATGGTCAGCGGCTTCTCCTGGATGCCGATGTCGACCAGCGGCCCGACGTTCTCCAGCAGCCCCTCGCCCAGCTGGGAGTAGTAGGCGTTGATCTGGCGGGCCCGCTTGGCAGCGAAGAGCACCAGCCGATACTTCGAATCGACCTTCGTCAGCAGTTCGTCGATCGGAGGGTTGGTGATCCCCTCGGGAGTATGAGTGGTCAAGTTCAGCTTCCTGATCAGATAGGTGGGCGGCCGCGATCAGCGCCTGCGGCCGTCACAGACCTAACAACTCTACCAACTCGGCCACCGCTTGGCCCAAATCATCGTTGACCACGACGTGGTCGAACTCGTTGCGGGCAGCCAATTCGATAGCCGCAGTCTCCATCCGGCGCTCCATCTGCTCCGGGGTTTCGGTGCCGCGTCCGGCCAGCCGATCGCGAAGCGCCTCGTTGCTGGGCGGGGCCAGGAAGACGTAGCGCGCACCCGGGATCCGCTCCCGCACCTGGCGGGCGCCCTGCAGCTCGATTTCCAGAATGACGCGCCGTCCGGCCGCGACGGCGGCCTCGACGGGCGCGGACGGGGTTCCGTAGCGGGCGGAGCGATGCACCGTGGCCCATTCCAACAGGCCATCGGTGGCGATCAACTCATCAAAAGCGCCGTCATCGATGAAGAAGTAGTCCACACCATCGCGCTCCCCCACTCGGGGCGGACGCGTGGTGGCCGAGATCGATACCCACACCTGAGGGTAGGCAGCCGCCAAGGCGCGTACCACGGTGCCCTTGCCGACCCCGGAGGGCCCAGAGATGACGGTGAGGTCACCTGTCACTGAAACTCGGCCTTCAGGCCGGCGACCTGGTGCCGGCCCAGCCCACGAATGCGGCGATTCGGGGCGATGTCGAGGCGCTCCATGACCAGTCCGGCGCGCTTCTCGCCTACTCGCGGCAGCGCCTTGAGGAGGTCGACCACCTTCACGTGCGCCAGGACGTCATCGCCGGAGGCGGCATCCAGAGCGCCAGCGAGGCTGAGCGCGCCGGAGCGAACCTTGCCTTTGAGATCGGCGCGCCGACGCCGAGCTTCGGTGGCAGCCGCGCGAGCGGCTTCGAGCTGTTCAGTGGTGAGCTGAGGAATCGTCACTTCAATGCCTTCGTCGCGTTGTCAAGGGGATGATTTACGGCCATAACCTAGCGTTTCTCCTCCTCCAGCGCCACGTTCTGCAATGGGAAATTCAAGGAGCGAACACTGATCTTCAACGACCCGCCTCGGCGAGCAGCTCGCTCACCTTGCCGCGCATCGCCCCCGCATCAGGCCCAGCACCAATCACTCCCCGTCCGACTACGGCCAGCACCTGATCGGTGGCGTCACCGAAAAGACCGGACAAATCACTAATGCGACCGCCTTGGAATCCGATTCCCGGAACCAGGATCGAGCCGTTGAAGTCGGCCAGGTCACATCCCAGGCTTTCGTGGGTTCCGCCGACCACCACGCCGATTGCCCGCAGTCGAGAAGCGCGATTCGCGTCGGCTGCGGCATCGATGATCGACTGCACGACCGAGCCTTCCTCGGTGAGTGCCAGCTGGATGCTGCCGCCCTCGGGATTGGAGGTGCGGGCCAGCACGTAGACGCCTCGTTCGTACTGCTGCGCACGGGCGAAGGCGGGCGCCAACGACCCGAAGCCGAGGTAGGGCGAGAGCGTGACCGCGTCGGCGGCCAGGGGCGATCCGTCGGCCAGGTAGGCGTCGGCGTAGGCCTCCATGGTGGAGCCGATGTCGCCGCGCTTGGCGTCCACGATGCTCAACGCGCCCGTACCAGCGATGTCGGCCAGGACCCGCTCCAGCACCGCGACGCCGGCCGAGCCGTACGCCTCGAAGAAGGCCGACTGCGGCTTGAAAGCGGTGACCTGGTCACCCAGTGCCTCGACCACCTTTCGGCTGAACTGCTCCAGCCCGGACGCATCGGTCGGCAGCCCCCACGCCTGCAGGAGCGACGGATGCGGGTCGATGCCCACGCAGATCGGACCCCGCTCGATGGTCACATCTTGCAGTCGTCGCCAGTATCCACTCACGAGTTCACCCTCATCAGATCGCGTCGGTTGATCCCTGCAGCGAGCGCAGGCCCGCCGTAGAGGAATCCGGTGTACAGCTGCACCAACGACGCTCCGGCGTCGAACATCGCCTCGGCATGGTGCGGTGCCATGATTCCGCCCGCGCCGATGATCGGCAACGAGGTCTGCTTCGTCAGGTGAGCGACCACCTCCAGCGAGCGCCGCGACAGCGGCGCACCGGACAGTCCGCCGGCTTCGGTGGCCTTGATCGCCTCGGACGGTGCCAGACCGGCGCGGGACAGCGTGGTGTTGGTGGCGATCAGGCCCGCCGCGCCGGCGTTGGTGGCCACCTCCACCACTTCGTCGAGTTGGTCGTAGCTCAGGTCAGGGGCAACCTTCACCAGGATCGGCAGCGCCGAGTGATCAGCGTCCGCGATCGCTCCGGCCTCGGTGACCAGGGCGGTGAGCAGGGCCGACAGCTCGTCCGCGCCCTGCAACTGGCGTAGTCCGGGGGTGTTCGGGCTGGACACGTTGACCGCGATGTAGTCGGCGTGCGGCGCCAGGATGCGTAGTGAGGCGAGGTAGTCGCTGACCGCGTCCTCGACGGGCACGACCTTGGTCTTGCCGATGGAGATGCCCACCGGCAGTCCGGCAGCGCCGTTGCCGCGGTACACCCCGCGCGCGGCCAGAGTGGCTGCCACCGCGATCGCTCCGGGATTGTTGAAGCCCATCCGGTTGATGATCGCCGCCGAGGCCGGCAACCGGAACACCCGCGGACGATCGTTGCCCGGCTGGCCCTTCGCGGTGACCGTGCCCACTTCAGCGAAGCCGAAACCAAGACCCCGCCAGGCGAGCACGGCGGTGGCGTCCTTGTCCATGCCGGCGGCCAGGCCCACCCGGGACGGGAAACGCACCCCGGCCACGGTGGTGGGACGTCCGGCGGTGGTGGCCACCAGCCGGAGCAGCGCCTGCACCCGCGGGTGCGAACCCGTGCTCGCCAGGAGGTGGATCATGTGCTCGTGGATCGCCTCAGGATCACCGCCGTGGCTGGCGAACAGCACCGGGCGGATCAGCCGCTCGTAACCGGCCTTGAGCACCGGAACGGGCAGACCCATGTCAGCTCCGTTCCGCGATCTCGGCCCGGGTCGCCGCCGACCACTCCTGCAGCGAGCGCACCTCCACCGTGCCGCGGCGCAGTGCCTCGATGCCCTGCACACAGGCGCTCAGGCCCTGCACCGTGGTCACACACGGCACGTCGGCCAGAATCGCCGCCGAGCGGATCTGCCAGCCGTCCTTACGAGGGCTGCCGTCGCGGGACTGGCCATGCGGGGTGTTGAAGATCAGATCCACCTCGCCGTCCAGGATCGCCTGAACGATGGTCTTCTCCCCGTCGGGCCCGGGGCCCTGGGAGGCCTTGCGGATGCGGGTGACGTCCACGTCCTGGCGGCGCAGCACCTGTGCGGTGCCCTCGGTGGCGAGCACCTCGAAGCCCAGATCGGCCAGGCGCTTCACCGGGAAGATGGCGTGACGCTTGTCGCGGTTGGCCACCGAGATGAACACCGTGCCCGAGGTGGGCACGTTGCCGTAGGAGGCGGCCTGGCTCTTAGCGAAGGCGGTACCGAAGGTGACGTCGAGACCCATCACCTCACCGGTGGACTTCATCTCCGGCCCGAGCAGGGTGTCGACCCACGAGCCGTCCGCAGTGCGGAACCGGTTGAACGGCATCACTGCTTCCTTGACCGCGATCGGTGCAGACTCCAGCGTGGTGGTGCCGTCCATGCCGACCGGACGCAGCAGACCCTTGGCTCGCAACTGCGGGATGGTCTGGCCCATCGAGATCAGCGTGGCGGCCTTGGCCAGCGGCGTGTCGGTCGCCTTGGAGACGAACGGGACCGTCCGCGAGGCGCGCGGGTTGGCCTCCAGCACATAGAGCACATCGGACAGCAGCGCGAACTGAATGTTGAGCAGGCCGCGCACCCCGACACCGCGAGCGATCGCCTCGGTGGAGATGCGGATCTGGTCGATGACCTCATTGCCCAAGGTGATCGGCGGCAGCGAGCAGGCCGAGTCGCCGGAGTGGATGCCGGCCTCCTCGATGTGCTCCATCACGCCACCCAGGTACAGCTCGGTGCCGTCGAACAGCGCGTCCACGTCGATCTCGATCGCGTCGTCGAGGAAGCGGTCGACCAGCACCGGGCGGGATGGGGTGATGTCGGTGGCGCGCTCGATGTAGCCCACCAGCGAAGCGTCGTCGTAGACGATCTCCATGCCGCGCCCACCCAGGACGTAGCTGGGACGCACCAACACCGGGTAGCTGATGTCGTGGGCGATCGCCAGCGCCTGCTCGGCCGACTCGGCCATGCCGTACGCCGGCGCCGGCAGCCCGGCATCAGTGAGCACCTTGCCGAAGGCGCCGCGCTCCTCGGCCAGGTTGATGGCCTCGGGCTGAGTGCCGACGATCGGTACTCCGGCGTCCTTCAGAGCCTGGGCCAGCTTCAGCGGCGTCTGTCCACCGAGCTGGACGATCACACCGGCCACCGGACCGGCCGCGGCTTCGGCGTGGAAGACCTCCAGCACGTCCTCCTCGGTGAGCGGCTCGAAGTAGAGCCGATCGGAGGTGTCGTAGTCGGTCGAGACGGTCTCGGGGTTGCAGTTGACCATCACCGACTCGTAGCCGGCCTCGCGCAGCGCCATGGCCGCGTGCACACAGGAGTAGTCGAACTCGATGCCCTGACCGATCCGGTTGGGACCCGAGCCCAGGATGAGCACCGCTTCCTTGGTACGCGGCGCGACCTCGGTCTCCTCGTCGTAGGACGAGTAGTGGTACGGCGTCCGGGCGGCGAACTCCGCGGCGCAGGTGTCCACGGTCTTGAACACCGGACGTACACCCAGCGCCCAGCGCAGCCCGCGTACCACGTCGGTGCTCAGGTTGCGCAGCTTGGCCAGCTGGGTGTCGGCCAGGCCGTGCCGCTTGGCCCGCCGCAGCAGATCTGCGGTCAGTTCTGGCGCGCGGCGCACTTCCTCGGCCACGTCGAAGATCAGTCGCAACTGGTCGAGGAACCACGGATCGATCTTGGTGGCGGCGAAGAGCTGCTCGTCGGTGGCCCCCAACCGGAAGGCCTTCATCACCAGCTGCAGCCGGCCATCGTGCGGACGACTGGCCTGGGCGAGCACGTCGGCCAGGCTGTCGGTGATCGGCGAGGTGAAGTCGAAGCCGGCCTTGGCGTCCTCCAGGGAGCGCAGGGCCTTGCCGAGGGCCTCGGTGAAGTTGCGGCCGATCGCCATCGCCTCGCCCACGCTCTTCATGTGGGTGGTCAGCGTGGTGTCGGCGCCGGGGAACTTCTCGAACGCGAATCGCGGGGCCTTAACCACGACATAGTCCAGGGTCGGCTCGAAGGAGGCCGGGGTCTCGGCGGTGATGTCGTTGGGGATCTCGTCCAGGGTGTAGCCGACCGCGACCCGGGCAGCGATCTTGGCGATCGGGAAGCCGGTGGCCTTACTGGCCAGCGCCGAGGACCGCGAGACCCGCGGGTTCATCTCGATCACGATCATCCGGCCGTTGTCGGGGTTGATCGCGAACTGGATGTTGCAGCCGCCGGTGTCGACGCCGACCGCGCGGATGACCGCGATGCCGACGTCCCGCATGGCCTGGTACTCGCGGTCGGTGAGCGTCATCGCCGGCGCGACGGTGATCGAGTCACCGGTGTGGACGCCCATCGGGTCGAGGTTTTCGATGCTGCAGACGATCACGACGTTGTCCGCCTTGTCGCGCATCACCTCCAGCTCGTACTCCTTCCACCCGATGATCGATTCTTCGATCAGCACCTCGGTGACCGGGGAGGACGACAGCCCGATTCCGGCGATCCGATGCAGTTCGGCCTCGTCATGGGCAAAGCCCGAGCCGACGCCGCCCATGGTGAAGCTGGGACGAACGACCACCGGGTAGCCGAGTTCGTCGGCAGCAGCCATCACCTCTTCGATGGTGTGGCAGATCGCCGACCGCGCCACTTCGGGGTTGACCCCGGGCACGTCCAAGGCGGCGACGATCTCCTTGAACTTTTCGCGATCCTCGCCGGACTGGATGGCCTCGATGGAGGCCCCGATCAGCTCCACGCCGTACTTGGCCAGGACGCCGGACTCGTGCAGCGCCACCGCAGCATTCAGCGCGGTCTGCCCGCCCAAGGTGGGCAGCAGGGCGTCCGGACGCTCCTTGGCGATCACCTTCTCCAGGTACTCCGGCATGATCGGCTCGATGTAGGTGGCATCAGCGAACTCGGGGTCGGTCATGATCGTGGCCGGGTTGGAGTTCACCAGGATGACCCGGAAGCCCTCCTCGCGCAGCACCCGGCAGGCCTGGGTTCCCGAATAGTCGAACTCGCAGGCCTGGCCGATCACGATCGGGCCGGACCCGATCACCAGGATGGACTTGATATCGGTGCGACGTGGCATCAGGCGTTGCCCTCCTGGTCGGCGGACGCCCGGTGCTGGGCCATCATCTCGGTGAATCTGTCGAACAGGTAGGCCGCATCGTGTGGGCCGGCTGCGGCCTCGGGGTGATACTGCACCGAGAAGCCGCGCAGCGCGCCGTCAGGCCCGCGCAGTTCCAGGCCTTCAATGACCTCATCGTTGAGATTGACGTGCGAGACCCGCGCCTCGCCCCAGGTGGTCGCAGTCGCGCCGTCCAGGGGGGCGTCGACGGCGAAGCCGTGGTTGTGGGCGGTGATCTCGACCTTGCCGGTGCTGCGGTCCATCACCGGCTGGTTGATCCCGCGGTGGCCGTATTTCAGCTTGTAGGTGCCGAATCCCAGGGCGCGTCCGAAGATCTGGTTGCCGAAGCAGATGCCGAAGAACGGCAGCTCGGCGTTCAGCACCTCGGTCATCAGCGCAACCGCGTCGGTGGCGGCAGCCGGGTCGCCGGGACCGTTGGAGAAGAACACCCCGTCGGGCTGCAGCGCCTGGATCTGTTCGATCGTGCTGGTAGCCGGCAGCAGGTGGACCTCGATCCCCCGCTCGGCCATCCGGGTCGGGGTCATGTCCTTGATGCCCAGGTCGATCGCCGCAACGGTGAACCGCTTCTCCCCCACTGCCGCAATCAGCTCGGGCTCGGAAACGGTGACATCGGCGATCAGGTTCGCCCCAGCCATCTCCGGGCTCGCCAGCACCTTGGCCAGCAGCTTGTCGGCGTCGAGCTCGACGGTGGAGATGCCGACCCGCATCGCGCCGCGTTCGCGCAGGTGTCGGGTGAGTGCGCGGGTGTCCACCTCGGTGATGCCGACCACGCCTTGGGCGATCAGTTCGTCGTTGAGTGAGCGGTTGGAGCGCCAGTTGGAGCGCACCCGAGACAGGTCGCGCACCACGTAGCCGGCCACCCAGATCTTGTCCGACTCGTCGTCTTCGTCGTTCCAACCGGTGTTGCCGATGTGCGGCGCGGTGGCGATCACGACTTGGCGGTGGTAGCTGGGATCGGTCAGCGTCTCCTGATAGCCGGACATGCCGGTGGAGAAGACGGCTTCACCAAAGGTTTCGCCCTCCGCCCCGAACGAAACGCCACGGAACGTGCGTCCGTCTTCCAGAACCAGAATTGCCGGTTTCGATGTGGCTGTAGCAGGGCTCAACGGCATGAATGTCCTTCACCTGGGCGGGCAGGTCCGCTCACGGACCCGCACGAGCCTAGCAAATCGCGGCTCCGGGTTGACGCAGCGACCGTATCCAGAACGCACGCTACACTCCGATTCTGTGGACGTAGCCACCCCATCTGGTCCTGAAACCGACACGGAACCGGCGTTACAGCCCTCGACCCCGTTGTGGGTTCGGCGGCTGGCCATCGCGCTGGCGATCGTTGTGGTGATCGCCGTGGGCGTGGCCGCGGCGTTGGGGGGATTCGAGCAGCGCGACGATCACATCCGGGTCGCGCCGGGCAACGAGATCGACGCCAGGAACCTCGTCTTCACTCTCGACCACGCCACCGCCGAGCCCACCGCGTCCGGCGGGTGGACCGTGGTGGTGTTCGGACAGGTGCGAAACCCCCACTCCGAGCCGATCGCTCCGATCGTCGGCGACCGCGGAAACCTCGCGGTTCGGCCCGCCGCACGAACCCACACAGCGTCGGTGTCCTCATTCAGCCTGGGTGGCACCTGGCGTCGGACCTACGTGCCGGCTGACAACCGTCCGATGGCGTTCGAGGCCACTTTCACGCTTCCCCCAACCGAGTTGGGCGACACCATGGACTGCGCGGTGTTCGCCATGGAGTACACCGACACCACCATCCTCGGCCTGGGTTCGGGGCCGTACTGGAACATCGACTCCTACGCGCGGGTGCAGTACGCGACCCTGCCACTGACGGTGCTGGCGGCAGAGCGCTAGCTCAGCCCAGTCGTCCAGCCAGCACCGTGGTGGGCTGGCCCTTCGTTGCGAGCACGACTCCGTCGACGCTGCTCAGCAGCTTTTGCGGAACTTCGTAGGCGGTACTGATCACGCCAGTACCGCCGGGTTGGCAGGTGGTGAGGGTCTTGCGATCCTTCGGCAGATACCCCACCACGGAGAGGAACTCGTACTCGCCGGCGCGCAGTTTCCAATTGCAGAACCCGCCGACCGGGAAGGCTGTCAGATCGGCTTGCACATCGACGATGACGAAGACCGCACCCTTCACCGGTTCGTAGCCATCGGGGAGGGCCTCGACCGTCTGCATGTGGGCCAACGTCCAGGCTCCGTCCGGGGTGCGGTACGTCTGTCCGGCGGCCACCACCGGATAGCTGACCTTGCGGTCGCCGGTGGCGATCCACAACCACGCCGCCGACACCACGACCGCCACCGCGACGGCGAGGGCTAGGAGCTTCCATTGCCGGTGGGTCAGTCGTTCCACCCAGGGGCGGGACTCGTCGCTCATGCCGCCTCCCGATCGGGGAGGTCGTAGACCTCAAGAACGTCGTGGGCGGTGGCCACGGCGTCTGGGGTGATCTCCAGATCGATGTCGACAGTCTTCTGGTAGCCCGTCAGCAGGATGGATTCACCCATCGCCGAGAAGCTCAGGTGACCGCCTGCGACCCGGGCCGGGTCGACTTCGAAGACCACGTCCTGTGCGACCCGGAAGCCGGGCGGGGCGACCGGAGTGCCGGTGCCCCACGCGGGGTAGCTGGCCGAGCCGGAGACGAAATGAGCCGTGACCTTGTCGGCATGCGGTCCGGGGTTCGAAACCATCACCGTCACCACCACAAAGATCTGATTGGTGGTGACCGTCCTTCCGCGGATCGTGATCGCTTTGGCGAACTCTGGTGCCGCGGCCGCGACCCGCTGTTCGTGCAGATCGACCGCTTTCAGCACCCCGGCGTGCGCCACGTCACTGTCCAGCTTGGACGGCAGCTGGGCGGCACCGGTGACCACCAGCACGGTGACCAGGATGATCGCGAGTGCGGGCACCCAGCGGGCGCGCACCGCCCGCGTCGGGTTGGGCGCGTCCGGCGTGAGTACCGGAGTGACGCCATCCCCGGCTCGCGCGGCGAAGATCGACAAAGCGCGGGTGTAGGCGACTCCGAGGAAGACCCACGTGATCCCCATCACCAGCACCATCTGGACCAGATCAAGGAAGGGGTTCAACCTGACCCAGACGCCCACGAGTTGGCCACCGATCAGTCGGGCGATCCACAAATCGACTTGCTGGCCGGCCACCTCCAGGACGGTGAAGCCGAGGATGAACGCACCCACGAACGGCCAGCCGGCACGCAGCACCAGGCGCAGCGACTGCCACGCCGGGATGATCGTCCCATCGACCCCTCCCCACAGTTTCGATTGCACCTTGAGCACCAGGACGCGCACACCCTGAGCGGTCTCGCTTTCGGACTGCAATCGGGCCAACAACCGTTCTCGGCGCGTCGACACCTCGGTGACCGGCTCGCCCACCCGCCACAGGTCGGCCATGGTCAGCACGCGCGAACCGAACACCAGACCGGCCATCGCCAGCCACAGCAAGGGACGCAGCAACCCGTTGACGCCCAGTGTCCAGAAGGGGCCGCCAATGGTCGTCCAGGCGCTGGCAGCCAACTCCTGCACGGCGTCCGGAATGGGCCCGAGGATGACGGCGATGAGTTGATCCCACCACGCGGCGACCCGCCGTCCGCTGAGCCACAGATCGAACGCCTGGTACACCCGGAACCCACCCAGGAGCACCAGCAGAGCCAGACAGGCTTCCACCACGATCTGGACCATGCCGAGCAGTAGCGGGTAGCGGCTGCGTTCGAGCCAGGGATCGATCAGCTTCTTGAACAGGTAGCCCGTGGCCAGGAGCACCAGCATGACGACCATGGTGGTGCTGCTCTCCAGCGGGTTCAGCGCACCGAGCAGGTCGCCAATCCCCTTGCGGTAGCCGGCGACGATGGCCAACTCGGCTGCATAGCTTTGGAGGTATCCGAAGGCGACGTACATACCCAGGAACGGCAGGACGGTGATCGTGAGCAGCGCCACCAGCGAGGTGTCGCGTTCGTCCGAGACAGCTTCACGAAGTGAGGCGCTGGCAAGCATTTTCGGGATGCCCAGATCGACGGCCACCAGCCGCAGAACCGCGACGATGGTGGCCAGTTGAATCACCGCCCCCACGGCCAGCACGACGATCACGCCCCAGGGCCATACCGTCGAAACCTCGGTGGCGATCAGGATCGAGACCTGGTGGGTGGCCCAGCCCAGCAGCATCAAGGCGAGCAGGGGCGCCCACAAGCGGGCGATGGTGCGAGCAGTGTGGCGGATCAACGAATACAGCTCCGCGACGAGCTGGATCAGCGAGTTCCCCACGGCCGCCATAGCCTTGACCTACCTCGAATCTTCTTCCGAACGGACGGTGTTTCCGGCTGAAGAGAAGCGTGACGGAGTGCCGGACCCGCGCTCGACCCTAGTAGCGCCGACAGGCGGGACGCCACATGCCAGCGCCGAGGGCGGACGCAGCACAGGCTACGGATCGAACAGATGGCCTGTAGCCGGGAGTCAACGGGCGGATCAGCGCCCGGCGCCGAGCCGGCCGAGCACCCCGTTCAAGAAGGTCGCGGAATCGTCGGTGGACAAGCCGTCGGCGAGGCTGACGTACTCAGCGATGATGATCGCGGAGTCGATCTCGGACGCACGCATCTCCCACAAGGCCAGTCGTGCGAGGTTCCGATCGACTCGCGGCATCCGCGACAGCGTCCAGCCGGTGGCTAGGGCATCGGAGATCAGCGCATCGAGGGTGTCGGTCTCAGCCGCGACACCCTCCACGAGCGACACGGTGAAGTCCCGCACCGGCGGGGTGTTCTCGGCCACGTGGGCGGCGAGAATCTCGTCGATCGGCATTGCGCGCAGATCGGCCTCGAACAAGATGTCGAGGGCGCGCTTGCGGGCCTTGGTGCGGGTCGAGCCGCGCTTGGTGGTTTCGGGCTCAGTCACCTCAGACACGACCGAGGTAACTGCCGTCCCGGGTGTCCACCTTGACCTTCTCACCAGTGCTGATGAACAGCGGCACCTGGATCTGCAGGCCGGTCTCCACCGTGGCCGGTTTGGTGCCCCCGGTGGAGCGGTCGCCCTGCAGGCCGGGTTCGGTGTAGGTGATCTCCAGCTCGACCGAGGTCGGCAGATCGATGAAAAGCGGAGTGCCTTCGTGCATCGCGACAGTGCCGATGCCGTTCTCCAGCAGGTAGTTCTTGGCGTCCCCGACGACTTCTTCGCCCAAGGCGAGCTGGTCGTAGGTCTCGGTGTCCATGAACACGTAGGCCTCGCCGTCGTGGTACAGGTACTGCATCTCACGGCGATCGACGTGGGCCGACTCGACCTTGGTGTCGGAGTTGAACGTGCGATCGACCACCTTGCCGGTGAGCACGTGCTTCAGCTTGGACCGCACAACCGTGTTGCCCTTGCCCGGCTTGTGGTGCTGGAACCAGATGACGGTCCACAACTGGCCGTCGAGGTCGAGGACCACACCGTTCTTCAGGTCGTTGGTGGAGATGGTTGCCACAGCTTGCCTGCTCTCGAAAAGTAGGGGTAAATCGCGACCGCTTAGTCTAGCCAGCCGCAGCGCCACCCGCGAACCGGGTGCCTCAGCGGCCCGACTGGGCCTGGCGCCGGATACCGTCGACCAGTTCGGCCTTCGCCTGCGCCCGCGGCAGCGAATGCTCCTGCATCCAGTCGGCGGCCTCCTGGTTGCCGGCCTCAGCCAAACCTTCGATCACCTGGGTGATCACCTCGGGAGACTTGTTCTGGCTCATCTTGGCCTTGCCGACCAGCTTGGTGATGCGCAGCTCCACACCGACGATCGAGCGCAGCAGGATCTCCACGGCCTCCTCCGGCATCGTGGTCACGGTGTCGTCGCCCTGGGCGAGGCTGAGTTCGCGGACGGTCTGCAGCATCCACTCCGGCTCGGGGTGGACGATCAACTCACCGTGGGCGTGGACGGTGACGTAGTTCCAGGTGGGCACGCTGACGGCCTCGGGACGGCTCAGCCAGGCGGCGTCGATGTAGTCGTTGGGGCCGTTCACGATGAACAGCGCCTCGCCGGCGTCCTTCCACTGCGGGTTCACCCTCGACACGTGGCCCAGCAGGCGGCCGAAGCCGTCGCCGGGGACGTACATCATCGGGATGAAGGTGGCGGCCAGCCCGTTCGGGCCGGTGGTGACCAGGTCACCGGCGCGCACCGGGCTCAGCAGTGCGACGGCCTGCTCGGTGGTCAAAGAGAAGTGCTCGGGAACGTACATCAGGCCTCCACCAGGGCGTTGTAGGAATCAGTGAGGAGCTCTTCATCAGCATCGGCCAGGATCCGCGCCTGTGCGAGTCCGGTCAGCACCACAAAGCGTAGGTGATGCCCGCGGACCTTCTTGTCCAAGTTCATCGCCGCCCGCAGTGCCGCCCAGTTGCCCGCCGGGTAGCTGATCGGCAACCCGGCCAACTGCAGGATCCGGCGATGCTCGGCCACCAGGGCCTCGTCGATCAGGCCGCTGCGGTGAGCGAGCTCGGCTGCGAACACCATGCCGATCGCCACTGCCTCGCCATGACGGCGGGAGAACTGTTCGCGGGCCTCGATGGCGTGAGCCAACGTGTGGCCGTAGTTGAGGATCTCCCGGCCGATTCCGGTGCTGCCGCCGCGTTCGGTGAAATCGTCGCTGACCACGTCGGCCTTCACCTGGATGGCCCGGCGAATCAGCTCCCATTGCAGGTCACTTCCCGCCTGAAGGGCGGTTCCCGGATCTTCGGCGAAGGTGTGCAGGATCTGCGGGTCGGCGATGAAGCCACACTTCAGCACCTCGGCCAGCCCGGCGCGGGCGTCCACCTCGGGCAGGGTGGTCAGATAACCCAGGTCGCACACGACCGCGAACGGCTCGTAGAAGGCGCCGGCCAGGTTCTTGCCGGCCGACAGGTTGATGCCGGTCTTGCCACCGACGGCAGCATCGACCATGCCCAGAAGGGTCGTAGGCAGCGCGATGTAGCGCACGCCGCGCAGCCAGGTCGCGGCCACGAAGCCGGCCAGGTCAGTGGTGGTGCCGCCGCCGAAGCCGACGATGGCATCGGTGCGGGTGAAACCGGCCTCGGCCAGCTGGTCCCAGCAACGGGCCAGCACCTCGGGGGTCTTGGCCGCCTCGGCATCGGGAACCTCCAGCGGCAGCACCTCTTGGGTGAGTTCGGCGATCAACTCCGGGATCCAGTGGCCCAGCGACGGCGGGTAGATCACCGCCACTCGCTCCACGCCGTCAAGCAGTTGCGGTAGCAGGGTGGGCGCGCCGCGCCCGATCAGCACCTGGTAGGGCGAAGTGGTGGTGACGTCCACCGTTTCCCACGTCATGAGCCCTCCTGGGAACCAACGAGTTGTTCGACGATCTGATCGACCCGCAGCCGGTCAGTGTCGATCACTGCGGTAGCCACGTCGGTATACCAGCCTGCCCGCTCGGCGAGTTGGGCGTCCAGCGCAGTCCGGATGACGGCCAACACGTCCATCCCGAACCGGGCCAAGCCCAGCCGCCGGGTCGCGGTCACCACGGACGTCTGCAGCCACACCACCGGCAGCCCGGCCAGCGCGGCGCGAACGGATGCCGAGGTCACCGCACCGCTGCCCAGCGCCACCACGGCATCCTGACTCAGCGCGTCGATGGCTACCTGTTCTTCGGCCTGCCGGAAGGCGGCCTCGGTCGCCGGGTCGGCGAGCAACTCGGTGACGGTGCCACCCAGGTGCTCGGCCACCACCAGATCGGTGTCGATCACCGGCACCTGCCACGCTGCAGCGAGCTGCCCCGCGACACTCGACTTCCCCGAAGCCGGAATGCCGACCAGCACCATCCGCGCAGTGCTCAAGCCAGCCGCCGCGCGGCCACATCGGCCAGGTAGGACTCGTAGTTGCGCCGCGTCTCGGCCAGCGAGTCGCCGCCGAACTTCTCCAAGGCGACCTCGGCCAGCACCAGCGCCACCATCGCCTCGGCGACGACGCCGGCGGCCGGAACCGCGCAGACATCGGAACGTTGGTGGTGGGCCACCGCCGCTTCGCCGGTGGTCACGTCGATGGTGCGCAGCGCATTCGGCACGGTGGCAATGGGCTTCATCGCGGCACGAACGCGCAGCGGCTCGCCGTTGCTCATCCCGCCTTCGGTGCCGCCCGAACGGTTCGACACCCGGGCGATGCCGTCGCTGCCGGGGACGATCTCGTCGTGGGCAGCACTCCCCCGCACCTGGGCCAGCGCGAAGCCGTCGCCGACCTCGACGCCCTTGATCGCCTGAATGCCCATCAGGGCGCCGGCGAGCTTGGCGTCCAGGCGCCGGTCACCTTGAATGTGCGAGCCGAGGCCCGGGGGCACGTTGTAGGCGATCACTTCGACCACACCACCGAGAGTGTCCCCGGCCTGCTTGGCCGCGTCGATCTCGGCGAGCATCGCGGTACTACCGGCCGGGTCGAAGCACCGCACCGGGTCGGCATCGATCGCGGCCAGATCACCGGCCTGCGGCAAGGTGTCGACCGCAGCGGTCGCCCCGCCGATGCGGACGACGTGGCTGAGGATGCTGATCCCGAAGGCCTGCTCCAAGAAGTTCGCGGCTACACGTCCCAGAGCCACTCGGGCAGCGGTCTCGCGTGCGGACGCCCGCTCCAGGATCGGGCGAGCCTCGTCCCAGGCGTACTTCTGCATTCCGGCCAGATCGGCATGGCCGGGACGCGGGCGGGTCAAGGCGGCGTTGCGAGCGGACTCGGCCAGCACGGCCGGATCCACCGGATCAGCGGCCATCACGGTCTCCCACTTCGGCCATTCGGAGTTGCCGATCAGGATCGCGACCGGTGAACCCAAGGTCTCGCCATGCCGGACACCGGCCAGAATCGTGACCTCGTCGGCCTCGAACTTCATTCGGGCACCACGCCCGACGCCGAGCCGGCGGCGCGCCAGCGCGTCGGCGATGTCAGCGGTGGTCACCGCCACATGTGCCGGCAAGCCCTCGATCGTCGCAACCAACGCCGGGCCGTGGGACTCCCCCGCGGTTGAATGTCGTAGCACGCACCAAGTTTCTCATACAGCCCTACGCAAGCAGTAACCGCGAGACGACGCGTCAGTACGATGCAGTGGTGAGCCACGCTTCGCTGGCAAATCGACCAGAGGCAAATGATGAGACATTGGCGTCATTCAGCATCGGCGACCACCGAACCCAGGTCAAGCTGCCGTTGGCGGAGTAGCCCCATTTCCCCGATGTCATCGACCCGAGATTGTACTTCTTTCCGTCGCTGTTCCGCTTGACGTACCCACTAAAAGAAGCGCCGTTCGCGTAGGGGAAGTCTCCACCAACCTCGACCCATACGGTGCGGCACTTGGTGGAGTAGATCAGTGAGACCCAGAACTTGCCTGAATGAGAGGTCTTCTTCTTGGCGATAGTCGCACTCTGCCAGCAGCTCGTGAGGTTGGGGTTCTGCCCATCCCATGAGACGGCAGCGGCGGGACTGGAGGACATGGACGACAGTGGTCTTTAGGCGCAGAGTGAATGGCACGAGGAATCCTCCTTGGCTAGGCCCCGAGCCTTGCAGTTCAAAATGCGAGTGTCAAGCATTCGTGTACCAAGTTCTCGCGGAGTATCGGCTATTTGCCGTAGCAGACCTTGTGGTTGGCGTCGGAGGCCTGACACCACTGCAGATACCTTTGTTTGCCCGCGAGGAACTCGTTGTAATCAGCGGTGAACAGGGTTTCACCAGTAGAGGGATCCACGGTGATGAAGTAGAGCCAATCGCCGTCAGCAGGGTGCAGCGCCGCGTCGAGCGACGCCTTGCTCGGATTTGAGATCGGCCCCGGTGGCAAGCCCTTGTGCTTTCGGCTGTTGTACGGCGAGTCGATGTTGAGGTCGGCGTCGGTGAGGTTCAGCACACCAGTCTTGCCGACTGCGTAGGCGATGATCGAGTCCATCTGGAGAGGCGTGCCCTTCGCAATCCGGTTGTAGATCACCCGCGCCACCTTGGGACGGTCCTCCGCCTTGAAGACTTCCTTCTCGATGATGCTCGCTGCGATCACCACTTGGTAGGGCGTCAGCTTCACATTGGCCGATTCCGCCTCAAGGTTGAGCGAGGTGGCGACGTCGTCGAAATGCTTGGTCGCCACCTTGATGACCGCCTGAGCGTTGCCGCCGTCGGGAATCTCGTAGGTCTCCGGGAAGAGGAACCCCTCCAAGCCGTTCTTGGCCCACTTAGGCAGACCCAGGTTCTTCCAGTCCTTGACCGCGGCCTTCACCTCGTCCTCGGAGAGGCTGGCCGCCTTCGCGATCACCGGTATCTGCTGGGCGACGGTCCGACCGTCCTTCAACGTCATCCAGTTGCGCACCAGGTTGTTCACGTCCAGGAGCATGGCGACGGCGGTCGCAGCCGGCAGCTGGGTCTTCAGGTTGTACTTGCCGGCCTGAATCTGCTTCGAGTTCGGATTGGCGGCGGCAGCATGGTTGAACGCCTTGGTCGACTTCACCACTCCGGCGGCGACCAGCACCTCGCCGATCTTGCTGGCGTTCGCGCCCTTCGGGATCACCACGACCACCGCAGCCACTCCGGTGCCGTCGTAGTCGTCAGCGGTGGAGTATTCCTTCCAGGCAGCTGCAGCCTTGGTGAACAGGAACCACCCGCCGCCGACCAGGACGACGAAGGCCAAGATCACCGCGAAGGCCGACCGAGCCTTGTAGCCGACTTCCTTGTAGTCGACCTCACCGGTTTCCGGGTCGCGCCACTCGCCTGGATTGGAACCACTCATGCCGTCTCGTCCTTCCCTGGACTATCCCTGTGCGTCCACCGCACGCCCCGCAGGACGTCCGGTGTTGCGCTCGAAGGTAAGTGCTGTGTCCAAGAGTGCCACAGCCGCTGCTTGATCGATCACCGCACGCTGCCGCTTGGCGCTGCGTCCGCTCGCCGAGAGTTGGCGGGAGGCTGAGGCGGTGGTCAGGCGCTCGTCGAGCAGCCGCACCGGCACGTCGGGAACCGCCGCCACCAAGGCGTCGGCGATCTCTCGCATTGCCAGGGCGGCGGGTCCGTCCACACCGGCGAGGTTCACCGGTAGGCCCAGGATCAACTCAAAAGGCTCGTACTCAGCCACCAGCGCCTGCACCCGCGGCAGCGCCCCCGCGCCGGCCGGCACGGTCTCGACCGGGTAGGCCAGCAGGCCGTCCCGATCGCAGGCCGCGACCCCGATCCGGGCCTTACCCCAGTCCAGAGCCAGCCGGACGCCGGTGCGCACGCTCAGCCCGCCAGGGCCGTGCGAATCGCGGCGAGCGCGGCATCCGCGCCGCCGACATCGGTGCCGCCACCCTGAGCCAGGTCGTCGCGGCCACCGCCACGTCCACCCAACGCCGGAGCGCCGGCCGCCACCAGGGCGCCGGCCTTGGCACCGAGCACGCGTGCCGCAGCGGTGGTGGCGGTGATCAGCACCGGCTTGGCGTCCCCGCCGACGAGCGCAACCACGCCAGCGCGCGAGCCGAAGGCGTCACGCAGCTGCATGGCCAAGGTGCGCAGGTCCTCGCCGGAGGTGCCGGGCAGGTGCTTGGCCACGAGTTCGTAGCCACCCGCCGACTCCGCGCTCGCCACGAGAGCGGGCACCTGGGCGAGCAACTGCTGGGCCCGCAGCGCGGCGACCTCCTTCTCGGCGTCCTTCACCTGAGCGATCAGTCGGGCCACCCGATCAGGCACCTGTTCGGGCTGAACCTTCAACAGGTCGGCCAGACCGGCCACCAGGGCGCGTTCCTTGGCCAGGCCGGCGAACGCATCGGCGGCCACGAAGGCCTCCACTCGCCGTAGGCCAGAACCCACCGAGGACTCCCCCATCAAGGTCAGCAGACCGATCTGGGCGGTGTTGGCCACGTGGGTGCCACCGCACAGTTCGCGCGACCAGGGTCCGCCCAACTCGACCACCCGGACGACGTCGCCGTACTTCTCGCCGAACATCGCCTGGGCGCCCAGCGCCTTGGCGTCGGCCAAAGCCATCTGCGAGGCGGTGACCTCATAGTCGGCGCGGATCGCCTCGTTGGCGATACCTTCCAGCTCGTCCTTCATCGCCGGAGTCAGCGCGCCGGCGGCATTGAAGTCGAAGCGCAGGTAACCCGGTTTGTTGTAGGAGCCGGCCTGGTGGGTGCCCTGGCCGAGAATCTGGCGCAGCGCCGCGTTCACGATGTGGGTCGCGGTATGCGCCTGGCAGGCACCCTGACGGGCCACCGGATCGACCGCGGCCAGCACCGCAGCGCCGGTCGCCAGTTCACCGTCGTCCACCCGCACCTTGTGCACCACGAGCCCTTGCACCGGACGCTGCACGTCCAGCACTTCCAGGCTGAGGCCGTCACCGGTGATCACCCCGGCATCGGCATCCTGGCCGCCGGCTTCGGCGTAGAACGGGGTCTCGGCCAGCACGACCTCGACCACCGAGCCCGGCTGGGCACGCTCGACCAGCTGGCCGTCGGCGATGATGCCGCGCACCGTGGTGTCGGCCTGCAGCCGATCGAAGCCGAGGAAGGGGATCTCGCCCGGCGCCCGCAGCGTCCGGTAGGCCTCGGTGGCGACTGCGGCGCCCTTCTTGGACTTCGCGTCTGCCTTGGCGCGTTCGCGCTGCTCGGTCATCAACCGCTTGAAGCCCTCGCGGTCGACGCTGAGGCCCTGCTCGGAAGCCATCTCCAGGGTCAAGTCGATCGGGAAGCCGTAGGTGTCGTGCAGCTGGAAGGCCTGCTCGCCACTGATCTCGGCCGCGTTCTCCTTCTTGGCCGCACCGGCAGCCAGATCGAAGATCTGCGTGCCAGCGGCCAGCGTGCGGCGGAAGGACTCCTCCTCGGCGTAGGCGATCTGCGAGACCCGCGCCCACTCGGTGTCGATCTCTGGGTAGGAGGCCTTCATCACGTCACGGCTGATCGGCAGCAACTGTGGCAGCACCGGATCGGTGACTCCCAGCAGCCGCATCGCGCGAATGCTGCGGCGCAGCAGTCGACGCAGCACGTAGCCACGCGCCTCATTGCCGGGGGTGACGCCATCGGTCATCAGCATCAGCGAGGAACGAATGTGGTCACCGACCACACGCATCCGCACGTCGTCGTCGCCGCCGCGTCCGTACGCCCTGCCGGAAAGCGTGGCGGCCATGTCGAGGACCGGACGAACTTCGTCGATCTCGTACATGTTGTCCACGCCCTGCAGCAGGTAGGCGATCCGCTCCAGGCCGGCACCGGTGTCGATGTTCTTGCTCGGCAGCGGACGGGCGATGTCGAAGTCGTCCTTGGCGCGCACCGCGGACAGCTCCTCGGTCTGGAAGACCAGGTTCCAGATCTCCAGGAAGCGATCCTCGTCGGCCTCGGGGCCACCGTCGGCACCGAAGGCCGGGCCACGGTCGATGTAGATCTCCGAGCACGGGCCGCCGGGGCCGGGAACGCCCATGTGCCAGTAGTTGTCCTTCAGGCCACGGCGCTGGATGCGCTCGGACGGCATGCCGACACCGCGCCACAACTCGGCGGCCTCGTCATCGTCGTAGTAGACGGTGACCCAGACGCGCTCGGGGTCGAAGCCGAGGAAGCCGTCGGCCTGGCTCCCGGTGACCAGCTGCCAGGCGTACTCGATGGCTCCGGCCTTGAAGTAGTCACCGAACGAGAAGTTGCCGAGCATCTGGAAGAAGGTGCCGTGGCGAGTGGTCTTGCCGACCTCTTCGATGTCGAGGGTGCGCACGCACTTCTGCACGCTCACCGCCCGCTTCCACGGGGCGTCTTCGGCACCGGTGAAGTAGGGCTTGAACGGCACCATGCCGGCGTTGACGAACAGCAAAGTGGGGTCGTTGTAGACCAGGGACGCGGACGGCACGATCGAGTGCTCGCGCGCGGCGAAGTAGTCGATGAATCGACGCCGGATTTCGGCGGTTTGCATGTGGTTGTTCTCCTGTTGGGTCGGTATGCGTGGCTGGCTCCTCCTGAACGGGATCGGGTTCACCCGTCCAGGCCGGTAGCCTCCCGCAGCTCCGTCTCACGCTCGGCCATGGCCTGCGACATGTCGGCGAAGAAGTCCCCCAGCCAGGAGGTGACGCCCTCTTGGGTCTTGGAGATCTGATCGGCCACGCCTTTGGGGGTGAACCGCTCGTAGTACTCCTTGCCCTTCAAGATGATGACTGCGGCCAGGCCGATGCCGACCGCGAACCAGAACAGACGCTTGCCCATCACTTCGCCTTCCGTTTGCCGCTGACCGCCTGGCGCAGCCCATAGGTGAAGGCGGCGGTCTTGATCAGCGGGCCGCCGAGGGTGGTGGAGAACACCGTCGACAGCTGCGCGGCGTTCTCGGCCACCACGGTGGCATTGGCGGTGACCTTGGCGACGTCGTTGGTGACCAGGCTGAGCTTGCCCAGTTCGTCGTTGGTGGCCGTCACGGTGCCCCGCAGCTCGACCAGGATGGGAACGGCATTGTGGCCGATGTCGCGGACGGCCAGCCGGGTCTCCTCCAGCACCCGCCCCAACTTCAGCAGCGGCACCGCGCTGAAGCCGACCAGGGCCACAGCGGCGATGGCGGCGATCAAACCGGCGATTTCTCCAACAGACATGGTCTACCTCGCGGGATAGCGGATGGTGGGCACCGGCCCGAAAGTCGGTGGGGCAAGCCTAGTGCACGGCGTCAGTGGACGCCTGTCCCGCCGGAGCGGTGGGAGGACGCCATGGGAGGCGCTCAGAACGCGCGGCGAAGAAGATCGTGATCACTGCGGCCACCAGAGCGGCGGCGGCCGGTAGCAGCAGGCTGATCGCCATCGCGGTGCTGAACCCCGATTGCAGCCCCGCCGGCAGTCGCCCGGAGGTCTCAGCGGCCGACGCCGCGCTCGACCCGCCGGGAAGGTGCACGGCCAGCTGCGCCTGCATCAAGGCGGCGATAGCGGCGCTGCCCACCACGGCACCCACCTGGCGCATCGAGTTGTAGATCCCCGAACCCGCACCGGCATCAGGACCGGCCAGGTTGTAGGTGGCCGTGGTGCCGATCGGAGAGTAGGTGAAAGAGGCGCCGATGCCCATCAGCCCAGCCGGGATCAACAGTCGCCACCACAGGGTCTCGTCCGGCACCATCCACGCGGCGTACAGACCGAGCGAGCCGGCCATGACGACCAGCCCGCTGGTGGCCAGGATCCTGGGGTGGACGCGGTCGACCAGGCGTCCCACGACGGGTGCCAGCACTCCGGACAGCACTGCGGTGGGAATGGTCTGCAGGGCAGCTCGGGTCGGGCTGAAACCCAACACCAGCTGGTAGTAGAACATCATCGGCAACGCACTGGCCGTGATCGCGACCCCGACCAGGGAGATCGCGCCGTTGGCCAGGGCGAAGTTGCGATCACCGAACAGCCGCAGTGGCAGCAGCGGCTCGCCGCGGCCCAGCTTCTGCCAGCCGAGGAAGATCGCCAGCACGACCAGGCCGAAGACCAGCAGGCCGATCACCGTCACCGGTCCGGCGATGGTGCCCCAGTTGTAGGACTCGCCTTCCTGGAGGGCGAACACCACCGCGAACATGCCTACACCCCACAAGGCGACACCGGGAAGGTCGAAGTGGTGGCTGTGGGTCTCCAGGGTGGGCACGAATCGCCACGCAGCGACGATCCCGATGATGCCGATGGGGACGTTGACGAAGAAGATCCACTCCCAGCCCCAGGCGTCCACGATGAAACCGCCCAGGATGGGTCCCACCAGAGTCGCGACCGCCGCGGCGGCACCCCATACGCTCATCGCCCGGCCGCGGGATTGCGGCGGGAAGATGCGGGTGATCACTGCCATGGTCTGTGGCGTGAGCAAGGCGGCGCCCAGACCCTGGACGGCGCGCGCCACGATCAGCATCTCGACCGAACCGACCAGGCCGGCCCACGCCGAGGACGCGGTGAACACCACCAGGCCCAGTAGGTAGATCCGCTTGGGGCCGAACCGATCGCCGAGACGGCCGGTGACCAGCAGCGGCACGGCGTAGGTCAGCAGGTAGGCGCTGGTGGCCCACATCACCTGGTTGATGTCGGCATCCAATGCCTGCATGATCCGGGGATTGGCCACTGTCACGATGGTGGTGTCCATCAGGATCATGAAGAAGCCGATCACCAGCGACCACAGCGCCCGATTCGGCCTCACGTCAGAACTCACAACTCACTCCAACCGGCGCGGGGCGCCTTTCGTTCCCTGATGGTGGGCTGTGCCGAGATCAACACGGCGTGGACCGACTCAGTGTTCGGCCCGGGCGGGCCCGGCGGCACCGCGTCCGCGGCCCAGGAGGTCCTCCAGGACGGCCAGGCGTTCGGCCAGTGCTGCTTCGTTACCGTGATCGGTGGGCTGGTAGTAGCGGGCATCGATCAGTTCGTCGGGCAGGTACTGCTGGGTGGCCACGCCATGTTCGGCGTCGTGGGCGTACTGGTAGCCCTGACCGTGCCCGATGGTCTTGGCCCCCGGATAGTGCGCGTCTCGCAGGTGCGCCGGCACGGTGCCGATTCGCCCTTGCCTTACGTCGGCGATGGCGGCATCGATGGCGGTGATCACCGCATTGGACTTCGGGGCCAGCGCACACGCGATCACCGCTTGGGCGAGGTTGAGGCGGGCCTCCGGCAGCCCGATCAACGCGACGGCCTGGGCGGCGGCCACGCAGGTCTGCAACGCCGAGGGCGCGGCCATCCCGATGTCCTCGCTGGCCAGGATGATCAGCCGCCGGGCGATGAAGCGGGGGTCCTCCCCCGCTTCCAGCATTCGCGCCAAGTAGTGCAGGCCGGCATCGACGTCAGAGCCGCGCACGCTCTTGATGAACGCGCTGATCACGTCGTAGTGCTGGTCGCCGCTGCGGTCGTAACGCACCACCGCCGAATCGACGGCCGCAGCCACCACCGCCGGATCGATCTCGGTCTGCCCCACCGCGGCCGCCCCGGCGGCGGCCTCCTCCAGGTAGGTCAGCGCGCGTCGGGCATCGCCGGCGGCGAACCGCAGCAGCGCTTCGCGGGCCGGGTCGGTGAGGGTGAATCGTCCGGCCAGGCCACGATCGTCGCTCAGCGCCCGCTCCAGCAGGGTGGCGATGTCGACGTCGGTCAGTGGTTTGAGGGTGAGCAGCAGCGATCGGCTCAGCAATGGTGAGATCACTGAGAAGGACGGGTTCTCGGTGGTTGCCGCGATCAAGGTGACCAGCCGGTTCTCCACGGCCGGCAGCAGCACGTCCTGCTGGGTCTTGGAGAAGCGGTGCACCTCGTCGACGAACAGCACGGTGCCCACGCCGCGCGCCAGTTGCCGTTGGGCTTCGGCCAGCACCGCGCGGACGTCCTTCACTCCCGCGGTGACCGCAGAGATCTCCACGAACCGGCGGCGGCCCACGCTGGAGATCACCGAAGCAATGGTGGTCTTTCCCACTCCGGGCGGACCCCACAGGAAGACTGATGTGGCCGCGCCGTCCTCAGCCAGCCGACGCAGCGGCGCCCCGGGGCCCAGCAGGTGGTCCTGACCGACGATCTCGTCCAGCGTGCGCGGACGCAGGCGCACAGCCAGCGGCACCTCGCCGTGAGCCGCGCCGGCCAGCGAGCCACCCACGGTGGGCGTGCCTACCGGCTCGCCGAAAAGGTCGGTCTCCACCCGCCAGAACCTACACCCCCGCTCTGACTTGATCACACGTGATACCCGAGCTACTCTCGATATATCGACGAGCTGCCGATAACAGACTTTAGGAGTATCACAATGACGGAACACGACAGCACCTGGGGTGATCGCGGACGCGGTCGTCGCCGGGGGCGCCATGGCGGCCCGGGCGGCTTCGGCCCAGGGATGGAGTTCGGCCTGCATGGCGCGATGGGAGGCCCGATGGGTCCCTTCGGCCCGGGAGGGCCGTTCGGTCCTGGTGGTCCGATGGGTCCCCGGGGACGGGGACGCGGTCGGCGCGGACACGTCCGCTCAGCGATCCTTGCGCTTCTTGCCGAAGAGAGCCTCAACGGCTATCAGATCATGCAGACCTTGGCCGATCGGACCGACGGCGCGTGGAAGCCGAGTCCCGGAGCGGTCTACCCCGCCCTGGCTCAGCTGGAGGACGAAGGACTCATCGAGGCCTTCGACAACGCCGGCCAGAAGGCCTACCGACTCACCGACGACGGTCGCGAAGCTGCGGCGAGCGTCGATCGTCCGTGGGAACTGGTCAACGAAGCGGTGGCCGACTTCGGCAACGACGAGTTGCGCGGGCTGTGGGCGGAGTTCTCTCGACTCCCCGGCGCCCTGAAGGAGCTCAGCCGTAGCGGTTCGGCCGCCCAGCAGGCGGAAGCCACCAAGCTTCTCGCCCAGACCCGGCGCAGCATCTATGCGCTGCTCGCCGCTGACGACGAAACCCACAACGGCGACGATTTGCGCTGAACAACGCACGAGGGCCGCGACCGATCATCGGTCGCGGCCCTCGTGGCGTACTCACTTGGCCGCAGGTGCCCCCGGGACGGCGTCCACGCCGGCCTCCTTGCGCTGCTTGGCCGTGATCGGTGCCGGTGCGCCGGTCAGCGGGTCGTAGCCACCGCCGGTCTTCGGGAACGCGATCACCTCACGGATCGAATCGGCTCCGGCGAGCAGTGCCACGATCCGGTCCCAGCCGAAAGCGATGCCGCCGTGCGGCGGGGCGCCGAAGTTGAAGGCCTCCAGGAACCAGCCGAACTGGGCCTCGGCCTGCTCCTCGGTGATCCCCATCACCGCGAACACCCGCTCTTGGATGTCGCGTCGGTGAATACGGATCGAGCCGCCACCGATCTCGTTGCCGTTGCAGACGATGTCGTAGGCGTAGGCGAGTGCCGAACCAGGATCGGTGTCGAAGGTGTCCATCGACTCCGGCTTGGGCGAGGTGAACGCGTGGTGCACGGCGGTCCAGGCGCCCTCCCCTACCGCGACGTCACCGGCGGCCACGGCGTCCGAGCTGGGCTCGAACAGCGGCGCGTCGACGACCCACAGCAGCGACCAGGCGTTGGGATCGATCAGTTCCAGGCGCTTGGCGATCTCGTTGCGGACCGCACCGAGCAGCGACTGGGACGCCTTACGGGCACCGGCCGCGAAGAAGATGCAGTCACCCGGAGTGGCGCCGACCCGATCGGCCAAACCGGCCCGCTCAGCGTCGGTGATGTTTTTGGCCACCGGACCGCCGAGTTCACCGTCCTCGCTGATCGTGACGTAGGCCAGGCCCTTGGCACCGCGCTGCTTGGCCCATTCCTGCCAGGCGTCGAAGGTGCGTCGCGGCTGGCTGGCGCCACCCGGCATCACCACAGCGCCCACGTAAGGCGCCTGGAAGACCCGGAAGGTGGTGTCGACGAAGAAGTCGGTCAGCTCGGTCAGCGGCAGCCCGAACCGCAGGTCAGGCTTGTCGGAGCCGTAGGTGTCCATCGCCTCGGCGTAGGTCAGCCGCGGCAGCGGCAGGGTGAGCTGGTGGCCCTTGAGTGCCCACAGCGCCTGGGCCACCGCCTCGCCGACCTCGATCACGTCCTCTTGATCGACGAAGCTCATCTCGATGTCCAGCTGGGTGAACTCCGGCTGCCGGTCGGCGCGGAAGTCCTCGTCGCGGTAGCAGCGAGCGATCTGGTAGTAGCGCTCCATGCCGGCGACCATCAGCAGCTGCTTGAACAGCTGTGGGCTCTGCGGCAGCGCGTACCACGAGCCGGGCGACAGCCGGGCCGGGACGACGAAGTCGCGGGCACCCTCAGGGGTCGAATGGGTCAGCGTGGGGGTCTCGATCTCCACGAAGCCACGCTCGGCCAGCACGTCACGCGCAGCCTTGCTGACCGCCGAACGCAGCCGGAGCGCCGCCGCAGGGGCCGGACGCCGCAGGTCGAGGTAGCGGTACTTCAACCGGGCCTCTTCGCCGACGTTCACCCGCTCGTCGATCTGGAACGGCAGCGGCGCGGACGGGTTCAGCACCTCCAGCCCGGAGATCGCCACCTCGATCGCACCGGTCTCGATGGACGGGTTCACGGTGTCAGCGCTGCGGGCCTCGACCACGCCGGTGACCTTGATGCAGAACTCGTTGCGCAGCGCGTGTGCCCCGGAGGTCTCCAACACGTCGTCGCGAACAACGACCTGGACGATGCCGGTGGCATCCCGCAGATCGATGAAGGCGACTCCGCCCAGATCTCGACGCTTGGCCACCCAACCGGCCAAAGTGACCTCGGTGCCGACGTGCTCTGGACGCAATTGGCCCGCGTTGTGGGTGCGAATCACGGCATGGTTCCTTTCTGCAGCCCTCATTGGGCCAGCGATGATCTTACGACCATCGGCTTGCGGTCGGCCTCCGGGGGCAGCCAGGTGGCCGGATCGGCGGGAATCTGTTCGCCGCTGCGGATGTCCTTGACTTCGCCGGTTCCGAACCAGACGAACGGAATGCCTCGCCGATCGGCGTAGCGAATCTGCTTACCGAACTTGTCGGCCTTCGGCGCGACCTCGCAGGCGATCCCCCGGCTGCGCAGCTGCGTGGCCACGGCCACCGCGGACGTCCGGGTGTCTTCGGAGTCGACGGCCACCAGGACGCACGTGGGCACGCTGCGGGAGGCGGTCAGCACACCCTTTCCCAGCAAGGGCACCAGAATGCGGCTCACGCCGATGCTCAGCCCCACGCCGGGGTAGCTGGTCTTGCCATCGCTGGCCAGCGAGTCGTAGCGGCCACCGGAGGAGATCGAGCCCATCGACTCGTAGCCGGCCATCGTGGTCTCGTACACCGTGCCGGTGTAGTAGTCCAAGCCGCGAGCGATCTTCAGATCGGCCACCAGCCGTCCCGGCACGACCGCAGTCGCGGCCTCGACGACTCCAGCCAGCAGCTCTAGCCCGGTGGTGAGCAAGGGGTGCTCCACACCGAGGGCGTTGACCTTGTCGACGAAGGAAGTGTCTGCGGTCCGGATCCCGGCCAGCGCCAGACAGGTGGCCGCCGCCGCGGGGCTGAGGCCGACCTCCTCGGTGAGCAGCTCGGCGACTTTGTCGGGGCCGATCTTGTCCAGCTTGTCGACCCGCTGCAGCACGGCCAGGTGGTCCTCGATGCCCAAGCCGCGGTAGAAGCCCTCGGCGAGTTGGCGATTGCTCACGCTCATGGTCGCCTCGGGCACGCCGAAGTCGACGTGCAGCCGCTCCAAGGCTTCCAGGGTGACCAGGGGCAGCTCGGCGTCGTGGTGGGCCGCCAGCGTCTCGGAACCGACGATGTCGATGTCGGCCTGGGTGAACTCCCGATAGCGGCCATCCTGCGGACGCTCGCCGCGCCACACCTTCTGAATCTGGTAGCGCCGGAACGGGAAGTTCAGGTGACCGGAGTTCTCCAGGACGTAGCGGGCGAAGGGCACGGTCAGATCGAAGTGCAGGCCGAGTTCGTCGGTGGCATCCGCCTCGGCGTGGATCCGACGCACCACGAAGACTTCCTTGTCGATCTCACCCTTGCGGGTGAGTTCACTCAGCGGCTCCACCGCACGGGTCTCGATCGAGCCGAAGCCGTGGAGTTCGAAGGTCTCGGCCAGGCTGGCCAGGACGCGCTGTTCAACGATCCGGGCGGTCGGCAGAAACTCGGGGAAGCCGGACAGGGGCTTTGGGCGGGCCATCAGTTCCTCAGGAAGTTCGGTTGCAGATAGGGGTTGGTCGCTCGTTCGCTGACCATGGTGGTTTGCTCACCGTGGCCGGGCAGCAGGGCCACGTCGTCGCCGAGGCCGAGGACGACCTCGGTCAGGGTCTTGCGCATCACCGCGGCGTCGCCACCGGGCAGATCGGTGCGACCCACCGAGCCGGCGAAGACCACGTCCCCGCTGAACACCAGCCGGTGGATCGCCGGATGACCGTGGTAGTCGATGCCCAGCAGCACGCTGCCGGCGGTGTGCCCCGGGGCAGCGGTCACGCTGAAGGTGAGCTGAGCCAGGTGCAGGTCCTGGCCAGGATCGTAGGCCTCCACCCGAGCCGGGGCAGCCAGTGAGCCACCGATCAGCCGCCGCACCATGGCGGCAGACTCCGGGCTCAGGCCGGCACCAGGATTGGTGAGCAGATGCACATCGTCCGGGTGGATGTAGACCGCGATGTTGAACTCGTCGGCCAGAGCTGCGGCATCGGCGACGTGATCGAAGTGACCGTGGGTGAGCAGGATCGCGCGCGGGGTGAGCTGGTTGTTGGCCAGCAGGGTTCGCACGCCGTCAGCGGAATCCTGTCCCGGGTCGATGATCACGCATTGGGACAGTCCCGGAGCCGCCACGAGATAGCAGTTCGCCTGCCAATAGCCGGTTGCCAAGGTCGCCAGAAACACAACTGACAGCCTATCGGAGGCCACGGTTATGACTGCGTTGCCACAATCGGGTCCAGATCGGGCAAGATGAACCCCATGACTTCCAGTACAGGTCCGGACGCTTTCGGCCGTGTCGACCCCGATGGCACGGTTTACGTGCGCACCGAGGACGGCGAACGCAGCGTCGGTCAAATCCCTGATGCCAGCGCCGAAGAGGCCATGGCTTTCTACGTCCGTCGCTTTGAGGCGTTGGAAGTGGAGGTGGGATTACTGGAGACCCGGGTGCGTGGACGCGCGCTGAGCCCGGACGAAGCGCGTCACAGCATCGCCACGGTGCGCACTGCGGTGGCCGGCGCCAACGCGGTCGGCGACCTGGCATCGCTCACTGCCCGGTTGGACGCTCTGACCCCGCTGCTCGATGAGCAAAGTGCGGCTCGCAAGGCAGAACGTGCCAAGCAGCTGGACGCCACCCGGCAGGCCAAGGAGGCCATGGTGGCCGAGGCCGAGACTCTGGCCGCGGGCAATGACTGGCGGGGCGGGGTGAACCGCTTCCGCACGCTGCTGGACGAATGGAAGGCTCTGCCGCGAATCGATCGGGCCACCGACGATGCGCTGTGGCACCGCTTCTCCGCCGCCCGCACCACCTACACCCGCCGCCGCAAGGCCCAGTTCGCCGAGCAGTCCGCTCGCCGCGAAGGCGCACGTGAGGTGAAGGAACAGATCATCGCCGAGGCCCGCGAGTTGGCCGCCTCCACCGAATGGGGCGCCACCGCTGCAGCGTTCCGTGACCTGATGGCGCGCTGGAAGGCCGCCGGCCCGGCCCCGCGTGAGGTGGACGATGCCTTGTGGGCCGAGTTCCGGGCCATCCAGGACGATTTCTTCTCTGCTCGCTCTGCGGTTCTGACCGCTCAGGATGCCGAGTACGGCGCCAACCTGGACGCCAAGCGTGCCTTGTTGGACGAGGCCGAGGCCACCATCGTGCCGGTCACCGACCTCAATGCCGCTCGCGCGGCCTTCCGCAGCTTCCTGGAGAAGTACAACGCTCTGGGCCGAGTCCCCCGCGACCATGTGCGGGCTCTCGACACCCGGGTGCGGGCGTTGGAGGCGGCCGTCCGCTCTGCCGAAGAGGACGAGTGGCGCCGCACCGATCCCGAAGCCAAGACCCGCGCTGAAGAGACTGTGGCCATGCTGTCGGCGGAAATCGACAAGCTCACCGCCAAGATCGAGAAGGCCACCGCACGTGGCGATCAGGCTGCCGCCGCCAAGGCGCAGGAGTCGATCGACACCTACGCGGCCTGGCTCGCTCAGGCCAAGGAGACCCTGGCCGATTTCAACCGCTGATCAGTTCTTCAGCCGGTAGGCGTCGAAGACGCCAGGCACCTTCTTGATCGCGAAGACCAGGTGCTGCAGGTGGGTCAGGTCGGTGGTCTCGAAGGAGAACCGGAACCGGAACTTGTGGTCCTTGGTGGTGTTCAAGGTCGCGGTCTGAATCGAGATGTGGTGCTCCCCCATCACCTTGGTGACCTCGGACAGGATGCCGGTCCGGTCCAACCCCTCAACCATCAACGCGACCAGGAACGAGCTGCCTGCGGTCGGCGCCCAGGTGACCTCCACCAGGCGTTCGGGGGTCTGGTTGAGCGAGGTGACGTTCGGGCAGTCCACCCGGTGCACCGAGATGCCGGTCTCCCTGGTGACGAAGCCGATGATCTTGTCGCCGGGCACCGGACGGCAGCAGCGGGCCAGCTTGACCCACACGTCCGAGTCACCCTGGACGACCACGCCGGACTCGTTGCCGGACGAACGGGCGCGACGGGTGCGAGTGATCACCGAGGTGTCCTCGCCGCCGATCTCGGCGACCTCCTCGGCACCTCCGGCGCCGCTGATCAGCCGTTGCACGACCGCATGCGGGCTCACCGAGCCCTCGCCGATCGCGGCGTAGAGGGCGTTGATGTCGCGCACCCGGAAGTGCTCCACCACGCCGGCCATGTTCTCCGGGGTGAGCAGGCGTTGCAGCGGCAGGCCGGCGCGGCGAAGTTGCTTGGTCAGCGACTCCTTGCCGACATCGATCGACTCCTCCAGTCGCTCCTTCATGAAGTAGTGCCGGATCTTGCTGCGCGCCCGCGGGCTCTTGACGAAGTTCAGCCAGTCGCGGCTCGGACCGGCGTTGCTGGCCTTGGAGGTCAGCACCTCGACCACGTCACCACTGGACAGCGCTGACTCCAGCGCCACCAGGCGTCCGTTCACTCGCGCGCCGATGGTGCGGTGACCCACCTCGGTGTGCACCGAGTAGGCGAAGTCGACCGGTGTGGACCCGGACGGCAGGCTGACCACATCGCCCTTCGGGGTGAACACGAAGACCTCATCGGTGGCGATCTCGAAGCGCAGCGTGTCCAGGAACTCGGCCGGGTCCTCGGTCTCGCGCTGCCACTGGCTGATCTGCTGCACCCACTTCAGTTCGGTGCCGTCGACCTTGCCCTCTTTGTACTTCCAGTGCGCGGCCACGCCGTACTCGGCCTGCCGGTGCATCTCATGGGTGCGAATCTGCAACTCCACCGGCTTGCCGCCCGGGCCGAGCACGGTGGTGTGCAGCGACTGATAGAGGTTGAACTTCGGCATCGCGATGTAGTCCTTGAACCGCCCCGGCAGCGGGTTCCAGCGGGCGTGCAGTGCCCCCAGGGCCGCGTAGCAGTCGCGCTGGTTCTCCACCAGAATGCGCAGGCCGACCAGATCGTAGATGTCGGCGAAGTCGCGTCCGCGGACCACCATCTTCTGGTAGATCGAGTAATAGTGCTTGGGCCGTCCGTACACGGTGGCCTTGATTCCGGCTGCCGTCAGGTCGGCGCGCACCTGTTCGATGACCACCCGTAGGTAGTCCTCGCGCAGCGGAGCGCGGGCGGCCACCAGCTTGACGATCTCGTCGTAGACCTTGGGTTGCAGGGTGGCGAAGGACAGATCCTCCAGCTCCCACTTGATCGCGTTCATGCCCAGTCGATGGGCCAGCGGGGCGAAGATCTCCAGGGTGTCGCGGGCGATCGCAGCCTGCTTGTCCTGGCGCAGATAGCCGATGGTGCGCATGTTGTGCAGCCGGTCGGACAGCTTGATCACCAGGACGCGAATGTCCTTGCTCATCGCCAGCACCATCTTGCGAATGGTCTCGGCCTTGGCCGATTCGCCGTACTGGATCTTGTCGAGCTTGGTGACGCCGTCGACCATGGCGGCGATCTCCGGCCCGAAATCAGCCGTCAGCTGCTCCACGGTGTAGGAGGTGTCCTCCACGGTGTCGTGCAGCAGCGCGGCGCACAGGGTGGTTTCGCTCATCCCCAGCTCGGCCAGAATCGTGGCCACCGCGAGCGGATGAGTGATGTAGGCGTCCCCGCTCTTGCGGAGCTGGCCGGTGTGGTAGTGCTCGGCGGTCCGGTAGGCGCGTTCGATCAGCGCGGTGTCGGCCTTGGGATCGTGGCCGTGGACGATCCGGATCAGCGGATCGAGCACCGCGTCCGGTTGGTTGCGCTGGGCGCCGAGGCGGGCCAGTACCTGGCGCATGCGCATCCGGGGCTGGTCGGTGGCCGCCATCCGAGCGCGCGAGGGCTCAGGAGCGGCGCCCGGCTTTCCGTAGGGCCCGTAGACGTCCTGAGACACCAATCGCCTCCGAGGTCAGAGAGTGAACCCTCACTCTACCCGCGGGGCTGCGCGTCCGGGGCACGCCGGATCGCGACGATCTCGTCGCCGGTCTTCAGGACTTCCGCCGCCGGGTCGAAGAACCGACGCAAGGTGCGGTTTCGGATCACCGCGAGCACCTTCTCGCCGGGCACCTCGATGGCGCGCTTGCCGTCCTCAGCAGCCGTCACCATGCGCTGGTGAATCTCCAGGCCGTCGCCGGACGACAGCAGGTCCTCGATCACCTCGCCCAGTTGCGGACTCATCGAGGACAAGCCGATCAGTCGTCCGACCGCGTCGGAGGAGGTGACCACGCCGTCGGCGCCGGACTGCCGGATCAGGGCGACGTTGTCGGCCTCACGGACGGCGACCACCAGGTGGGCGCCGCGGTTGAGTTGGCGCACGGTCAGCGTCGACAGGATCGCGGTGTCGTCGCGGCCGACCGCGATGATGACTTCGCGGGCCTTGGGCAGTTCAGCGCGCCGCAGCAGGTCGCGGGAGGTGGCATCGCCCTCGAAGGCGGCCAGCCCGTGGGCATTGGCGGCGGCTACCGCAGCCGAATCGGTGTCGATGACCACGATCCGTTCTGCTTCGACCGATCCGCGCCGCAGGGTGGCTACCGCGCTCTGCCCGGTGGTGCCGTAGCCGATCACGACGGTGTGGTTTCGCATGGTCTTCCTCCAACGGGAGTCCAGCAGGGCCTGGCGGCCCTCATTGGCAAGAACTTCGACGGTGGTGCCGACCAACAGCACGAGGAACGCGATCCGAATCGGCGTCACCAGGACGGCGTTCAACAGGCGCGCTGTGGGGGTCACCGGAGTGATGTCGCCATAGCCGGTCGTGGTCATGGTGACCGTGGCGTAGTAGAAGGCGTCGATCAGCCCGATCGGGTTTCCGGTGGCGTGATCGACGTAGGCATCGCGGTCCAGATAGACGATCAAGGTGAGCAGCACCAGCAACCCCAGCGCCATCAGCAGCCGGATGAACAGCTCCCGTGCCGGGGTGCGCCGGCGTGCCGGCAGCCGTACCTGGGCGACGCCGTTCCAGGCGGCTCGGCCGCCCGGCATGCGGAACCCAGGAAATCGACTCACAGGCTCAGCACCGCACTCGGGTCGGCCAGATCGTGCGAGGCGAGCAGGCCCCGTCCGTTCAGGAAGCCGAGCTCCAACAGCACCGACACCTGGACGACCTCGGCACCCAGCCGGCGAACCAGGTCGACCGTGGCCGCGATGGTGCCGCCGGTGGCCAGCACGTCGTCGACGATCATCACCCGTGCACCGGCCGGAAGGGCGTCCGCATGGATCGCGAGGGTCTCCTCGCCGTACTCCAACGCGTAGGTCTGGGTGTACACCGCGCTGGGTAGCTTGCCGGGCTTGCGAACCGGGACGAAACCCGCCCCCAGCGCCAAGGCCACCGGACCGGCGAAGACGAAGCCACGGGCTTCCATACCGACCACGTAGTCGACCCCGTCAGGGGCGGCAGCGGCCAGTTCGGCGATCGCCGCGGCGTACCCGGTCGGCGACCCGAGCAGCGGCGTGATGTCCTTGAAGACGATCCCCGGCTGGGGAAAGTCCACCACGTCGCGGATCAGGGACGCGATCAGTGCCCGGTTCTCAGCCGATCCCGACATCGTCAGTTCTTCCGTTTGCTGCGGCTCTGCTTGTTCGGCTGCTGCCGAGGACCGGAGACCTTCTCCCCGCTGACCAGGCCCGGAGTGACCACATCGGCACCGTCGGCGCCCAGCGTCACGGTGGCCGCCTTCTTGCTCTGCGCAGCTGCCCGTTCAGCGCTGCGAACCTGCCGCTTGGCCAGCCGATCGCGGTGTTCGACCATGTCGGCGTCGGTTTCGCGCATCTGGGTCAGCAGCGGCGTGGCGATGAAGATCGAGGAGTACGCGCCGGCCACCATTCCGACGAACAGCGCCAGGCCGAGGTCCTTCAGCGGACCGGTGCCCAGGATGAACCAGCCGGTGAACAGCAGCGCGGCCACCGGCAGCACGCCGATGATCGTGGTGTTCAGCGAGCGGACCAACACCTGGTTGAGCGCGGTGTTGGCGGCCTGGGAGTAGGTCAGCTTGGTGTTGGTCAGGTCCTTGGTGTTCTCGCGGATCTTGTCGAAGACCACCACGGTGTCGTACAGCGAGTAGCCCAGGATGGTCAGGATGCCGATCATGGTCGCGGGCGTCACCGTGAATCCGACCAGGGCGTAGACACCGATGGTGATCACCAGGTCGTGAATCAACGCGACGATGCCGGCCACGCTCATCTTGAACTCGCGGAAGTAGATCCAGATCAGAGCCATCACCAACACCAGGAACACCGCCAGGGCGATCAACGCCTGGGTGGTGATCTGCTGACCCCAAGAGGCGCCGATCTGGGAGTAGGCGACATCCTCCGGCGCCGCACCGACCGCTGTGGCGATCGCCTGCTTGACCTTGGTGACGTCCTCGGGGCTCAGCGGCTGGGTCTGCACGCTCACCTGGCTGTCGCCGATGGTGGTGACGTTGATGTCGTCCTGCCCGGCGATGTTGAGCGCATCCACGGCCGCGCGAACATCGGTGATCGTGGTCGCGGTCACCTTCACCGGCGCCTGGAAGTCCACGCCACCGCGGAACTCGATGCCCCAGTTGAAGCCGTTGAACACCACCGCGAGGATGGAGACCAGCAGCAATGCGGCCGAGATCAAGTACCAACGGTTCCGCTTGGCGACGAAGTCGTAGGAGATGTCGCCGGTGTAGAGCCGGTGAGCGATGCTCGCACGCTTACGGGTTGACACCGGCGAGACGTCGCTCGCTTCGGCGGTCACGGTCTGCTCGGCCACGTCGGCCTCAGTCTTCTTGGTGGCCATCACGCCTTACCTCCGCTCAGCGCGGTCTTGCGCACAGAGTTGTGCAGGGGTGCAGAGCTGGTGCCCATGTGCTCGGCTTCGAAGCCGGAGAATCGGCGACCCTGGCCCCAGAACTTGGTGCGGCCCAGCAAGGTCATCAGCGGCTTGGTGAAGAAGAACACCACCACCAAGTCGATCAAAGTGGTCAGGCCCAAGGTGAACGCGAATCCCTTGACTGCACCGATGGCCAGCGCATACAGCACCACCGCGGACAGCAAGGACACCGAATCGGCGGCCAGGATGGTCTTGCGGGAGCGCACCCATCCGGTCTCGATGGCCGTCCGCAGGCCGCGTCCGTCTCGCACCTCGTCACGAATCCGTTCGAAGTAGATGATGAACGAGTCCGCGGTGACACCGATGGCCACGATGGCACCCGCGATGCCTGGCAGGTTCAAGGCGAAGCCGATGGCCTGCCCCAGCAACACCATCAGCGACCACACCAGCGAGGCGGCCACGGCCAGGGACATCGTCACCACGATGGCCAGGCCTCGGTAGTAGAGGATCGAGTAGCCGACCACCAGCACCAGACCGATCAGGCCGGCGATGAGGCCTGCCTGCAGTTGGTCGGCGCCGAGCTTGGCCGACACGTTGTCGACGCTGGAGATCTCGAAGGCCAGCGGCAGCGCTCCGTAGGAAAGCACGGTCGCCAGGTCGGTGGCGCTCTTCTGGGTGAAGTTGCCGTAGATCTCCGCACGCCCGCCGGCGATCACCTTCTCGACCTTGGGCGCGGAGACCACGGTGCCGTCCAGGACGATCGCGAACTGGTTGGCCGGCGCGGTCTGCTGCGCCAGATGAGAGGTGACGGTGGTGAAGTCGGCAGCGCCGGAGGCGTTGAACTCCAGGTTCACCACCCAGCCCAGGCCGTTGTTGTCCAGACTCGGCACCGCGCGCGATACCGATTCACCGGGAATCAGTACCGGACCCATGAGCAGCTTGTTGCCCTGGTCGTCGCAGGAGATCAGCGGCTGATCGGTGACGTCCGGGGTGGGCGACGGCTGGTCGCAGGTGTAGGCCTGGAAATCGGACTGGTCGCGATCACTCGGCGTCCACTTCAGCAGTTGATCAAGAGACTGCTTGGTCGGCGAAGGAGCCGTCGGACGCGGGCTCGGCACCGGAGTGGGCAGCTCGGGCAGCGGACGACGGTTGGCCGTCGGGCTGGCGGCCACGGTCGGCGACGTCGTCGGCGTCGTGGGAGTCGTCGGCGTCGGCGCGACCCCGGTCGACTCTTCGGCGTAGACCTTGCGGAAGTTCAACTGGGCGGTCTGGCCGACCAGCTTCACCAGGTCGTCCTTCTGCACGTTCGGCGCGGTGACGACGATCTGGCGCTCGCCGGCGGTGGTCACCTCCGACTCACCGACGCCGTAGGCGTTCACCCGCTGCTCGATGATGGTGCGCGCCAACTCCAAGCTCTTGGGATCGACCGTGCCCGACCCGGAGGTGTTGGACGCGGTCAACGTGATCGTCGTGCCGCCGCGCAGATCGAGGCCCAGCTTGGGTGCCCACGAGGCGTTCACCGCCATGATCGTGAACAAGCCGGCGATGACGGCGAACAGGATGATCAAGGTGCGCAGCGGATGCGCCTGTTGCTTACTGGTTGCCACAGCTGTCTTCTCTGATTACTTGGTGGGTTCGGTGCCCTTGGCCGGCGACTCGTCAGCCTCGGCGACCTCGCCGGGCTCAGCGTCGTCAGCGGCCTCGGACTCCGGCTCAGGATCAGTCTCGGGCTCGGTGACCTGTTCGACCGATCCGTCGGCGGCGTACTCGAACTCGTCCTCGACGGGCTGCGAGCTCACGGCGGCCTTCACCACGGTCATCTCCACGCCGGGCGAGATCTCCAGGATGACCTGCTTCTCACCGAGGTAGCGAATGGTGCCGACGATGCCGGAGATGGTCATCACCCGGTCGCCCTCGGCCAGGCTGCTCATCTTCTGCTGTTGTTCCTTGGCACGCTTCTGCTGCGGGCGGATCAGCATGAAGTAGAACAACACCGCAACGCCGACCAGCAGCAACAGTGTCGGATCAAACGGCATCTCGGGCTCCTAACGATGTCCTTGAAAGGCGACCAGGTCGCCGACCCAGAAGCCTAGCGCCGATAGCTGGCAAACCCCATTCGGCTCACGCCGAGTCAGCTCCCGGAAAACAGATCCGGACCATGATCAGCGCCAGCCGCACCGCGCGGCGGCTGCAAACCCAGATGCTCCCAGGCACGTCGAGTGGCGACCCGTCCGCGCGGCGTCCGCATCAGGAAGCCTTCCCGCACCAGGAACGGCTCGGCGACTTCCTCGATGGTCTCGGTCTCTTCGGCCACCGCCAACGCCAACGTGCCCACGCCCACCGGGCCGCCACCGAACGAGCGGCACAAGGCGTCCAGGATGGCGCGGTCCAACCGGTCAAGCCCGACCGGATCGACCTCGTACAACTCCAGGGCATCGCGGGCGACAGTGGCGGTCAACACCCCATCAGCCCGAACCAGTGCGAAGTCACGCACCCGGCGCAGCAGCCGGTTGGCGATTCGGGGCGTGCCCCGGGAACGTGACGCGATCTCGGCCCCGGCGGTCGGCTCCAACCGGATTCCCAGGAGGGCTGCGGAGCGCGCCAGCAGCTTCTCCAGATCGGCGGTGGCGTAGAAGTCCAGTTGGGCGGTGAACCCGAAGCGGTCGCGCAGCGGCCCAGGCAACAAGCCCGAGCGCGTGGTGGCCCCGACCAGGGTGAATCGGGGGATCTCCAGCGGGATCGCAGTCGCGCCGGGGCCTTTGCCCACCACGACATCCACCCGGAAGTCCTCCATGGCCAGGTAGAGCATCTCCTCGGCGGGCCGCGACATCCGGTGGATCTCGTCGAGGAAGAAGACCTCTCCCTCGGTCAGGCCGGACAAGATCGCGGCCAGATCGCCGGCATGCTGGATCGCCGGGCCGGACGAGATCCGGATCGGAGCACCCATCTCGGCGGCGATGATCATCGCCAGCGTGGTCTTGCCCAACCCGGGTGGGCCCGACAGCAGGACGTGGTCGGGCACCGTGCCTCGGTGCCGCGCGGCCGCGAGCACCAGCCCCAGCTGGTCACTCACCCGCCGCTGTCCCCCGAACTCGGCCAGGGTTCCTGGGCGCAGCGCGGACTCGGCCGCCTGCTCGTCGAGATGGACGTGCGGGTCGAGCGGGTCGGTATCGGCCGATTGGGTCACAGCGGCTACTTTGCCAGGCTGCGGAGCGCCGCGCGCAGCAGAATCGCGACACCGATGTCGGGATCGTTGGCCACCAGGTCGGCGACTCGGTCACAGGCGACCTCGGCGTCGCGGGTCGAGTACCCCAGCCCCTCCAGGCCGCCGCGGACCTGTTCACGCCAGCCGCCGTCGTCCGCCGGGGTGGTCACCACCGTGGTCGAGCCGACGAAACCGAGCACCTTGTCCTTCAGCTCCAACACCAGCTTGGCCGCCCCCTTGGCGCCGATCCCGGGGACCTTGGTGATGGCGCTGGTGTTATCGGCGCGCACCGCGGATGCAAACTCGGCCGGGGTGAACACCGAACAGATCGCCAGGGCGATCCGCGGCCCGATCCCGGAGGCGGACTGGGCCAACTCGAACAGATCACGCTCGTCGGCGGAGCCGAAGCCGTACAGGGTCAGCGAGTCTTCCCGCACCACCAGTGAGGTGTGCACGATCAGCTGCTCCCCCAGCCGAGCCGAAGCGGCGGTGGCGGGGGTGCACAACACCCGCACGCCGAAGCCGGACAGATCCAGCTCCACCCACGTGCCGCCGGCGGCGAGCACCTCGCCGCGAAGCCGGGAAATCATGCGCTTGCCTTCCTACCCTGCCGAGCTATCGCCTCGGCCATCCGATCACTGGCTGCCCCGCGCCACAGGTGGCAGATCGCCAGCGCGACCGCGTCGGCAGCATCTGCCGGTTTGGGGGGTGCATCCAGACGGAGGAGCCGAGCCACCATGTGGCCGACTTGGGCCTTGTCGGCTCGCCCGGAGCCGGTGATGGCGGCCTTGACCTCAGTCGGGGTGTGGGTGAACACCGGCAGCCCGGCACGGGCACCGGCGACCATCGCCAGGCCTGCGGCCTGCGCGGTGCCGATCACCGAATGCAGATTGTGCTCGGCGAAGACGCGCTCCACCGCGACCACGTCCGGATGATGCTCGGCGATCCATTCGGTCAGCGCGGTCTCGATCATCAGCAACCGTCGCGACGGATCCAGATCGGCGGGGGTGGTGATCACGCTGCCGACCAGGGGCTCCGTCCACCACACCGACCCCACAACGGGTCAGGCCGGGATCGACTCCCAGTACTCGCATGCGCGCCGCCTTCCGAACAGATGTTCGGATATTAACCAGCCTCGTCGAACCGGTCAGGCAGGCACGCCGGTCACTCGCCGAGCTGTTCGCCGATCTCGTCGGGGACGTCCTCGTTGCTGTAGACGTTCTGGACGTCGTCGAGGTCTTCGATCGCATCCAGCAGCTTGAACAGCTTCTCAGCCACCTCGACCGAGTCGATCGCCTGCCCGTACTGCGGCAGGAACTGCACCTCGGCCGACTCGTAGTCCAAGCCGGCGGCCTGCACGGCCTTGCGAACCTCGACCACGACGCTCGGGTCGCTGATCACCTTGAAGGTCTCGCCCTCGTCGCTGACGTCCTCGGGGTCGGCGTCCAGGGTCGCCTCGAGCAGATCGTCCTCAGAGACGGTCTTGCCGGCCTGGCTCTTGGCGACCTCGACCACACCCTTGCGATCGAAGATGCGCGAGACCGAGCCGACGTCGGCCATGGTGCCGCCGTTGCGGGTGACCGCGACCTTCACCTCGGCAGCCGAGCGGTTGCGGTTGTCGGTGAGGCACTCGATCAGAATCGCGACCCCGGCTGGGCCGTAGGCCTCGTAGGTGATCTCGATGTAGTCGACCGATTCGCCGCCGATGCCACCGCCGCGCTTGACCGCGCGCTCGATGTTGTCCACGGGCACCGAGTTCTTGCGAGCCTTCTGGATCGCGTCGTACAGGGTCGGGTTTCCTGAGGGGTCAGCACCACCGGTACGCGCGGCGACCTCGATGTTCTTGATCAGCTTGGCAAACAGCTTGCCGCGCTTGGCATCGATAGCAGCCTTCTTGTGCTTGGTGGTGGCCCACTTGGAGTGCCCGCTCATTTAGTCCCCATCGTCGAACTGGTGGCTTTTGCGCCGCTTAGTCTAGGCCACATAGCCTGACCGCCATGAGCGAGCCCCTGCACGGCGAGTACAAGGTCCCCGGCGGCAAGCTGGTCGCGGTCGATCTGGAGGTCCACGACCACCGGCTCAGCCGGGTCGCGGTGAGCGGAGACTTCTTCCTCGACCCCGACGAAGCCCTCGAGGTGATCAACCACTGCCTCGACGGTGCGAGCGTCGACACCACTGTCGGCGAACTGCGCTCGCGCATCGAGCAGGCCCTTGCCGACGCCCATTCCCGCGGGACGTTCGGTGCGCCGGTGACCATGGCCGGCTTCGATGCTCATGCGGTGGCGATGACGGTTCGCCGCGCCCTGGGACGGGCAACTGCCTGGGCCGATCACGAGATCACCTTCCTCGATCCCGGACCGCTGGATCCGGCGATGCACGCCGCCCTCGACGAGGTACTCGGACGCGAACTGGCCGCTGGGCGTCGCGGGCCGACCTTCCGGTTCTGGGAGTGGCACAACCCCGCGGTGGTGATCGGGTCGTTCCAATCGCTGCGCAATGAGGTGGATGCCGAGGCCGCCGAGCGGTACGGCATTCAGGTGGTGCGACGGATCTCCGGCGGTGGCGCGATGTTCATGGAGGCCGGCAACTGCATCACCTTCTCCTTGGTGGTGCCCGAGTCGCTGGTCGACGGAATGAGCTACGAGGCGTCCTATGCCTTCCTGGACCAATGGGTGCTGCGGGCCCTGGCCGAGGTCGGCGTCGACGCGCACTACGCCGGGCTCAACGACATCGCCTCACCGGCGGGCAAGATCGCCGGAGCGGCCCAGAAACGATTCGTCGGCGGCGCGGTTTTGCATCACGTGACAATGGCCTACGACATTGACGCCGACAAGATGCTGCAAGTACTGCGGATCGGTCGCGAAAAGCTGTCTGACAAGGGCACCAAGAGCGCCAACAAACGGGTCGATCCGGTGCGCTCGCAGACTCACTTGCCTCGCGCCGAGGTGATGGCGTCCTTCCTGAACTCGTTCCGCGCCAACTTCCGAGTCGTGGACGGCAGTCTCACTGCCGACGAGCTCGCTCAGGCAGAGGCCCTTGTGGCGACCAAGTTCGCCACCCCGGAATGGACGGCCCGGGTGCCCTGATCGGGGCTGCCTCGATCAGAGCCCGGGGGGTCGCACGGGCCACCGCCGGGCCCCACTCGCGAAATGAGAATCTCGAAGTGGTGCCGTTTTGATTGCGTGGCACCCGGCTAGCCTGTGGCTATGCCCACCCTCGATACATTGACCATTACCATCGGCGCGTCCCCCACTCTCGATGAAGCCCTCACCTTGTATGGCGAAGTCGGCTGGGCCAGCTATCTGCGCGATCCCGAACGCTTGCGCCGCGCCCTGGGCGGCTCGCTGCTCGTCGCCACCGCCCGCGACGGAGATCAGCTGGTCGGCCTGGCCCGGGTGGTCGGCGACGGCGCCTCGATCATCTATCTCCAAGACGTGCTCGTGCACCCGCAGTACCGGCGCCTCGGACTCGGCCGGCGGCTGGTCGAGTCGGTGTTCGGCCCCTACTCCAACGTCTACCAACAGGTGTTGATCACCGACGCTGAGCCCGAACAGATCGGCTTTTACCAGTCCTTGGGTTTCACCGAGTTGCGCGACTTCCCCAACGACGGCCTGCGCGGCTTCCTCCGGTTTCCTGACTGAGCCACGCGCGGGCTAGTACCAGCTAGCCGCGTCCCGTCGGCGACCAGACATAGGGGGTGGTCGTGGTGACCGCCCGCAGACCGGAGCGCTCCAGGATCGGACGGCTGAACTCGGTGCACTCGGCGTAGACCACGGTGCAACCCCGTTGTGCCGCCTCGAGGCAGCGGGCGGCGGTGAGCGCGCGATACAGGCCGCGTCCGCGCCAGGCCGGATCGGTCGCGCCGCCCCACAACCCGGCGACCGGTGCGGTCAGATCAAGGCGCCCAGCGCACAGCACCCCACCAGCGTCGTTGACAACCATCCACAGCTTGACCCGGTCGGGACGCTGTTGCAGCTTCGCCAGCACCGCCTGGTCGTAGTCGTCGCGGTGGTGTTCGAAGACGGCCGCATGGAGTCTCCCGACCGCGGCGACGTCATCGGCCAGCGACTTCTCGCCGGCGCCGGCCTGGCGCAGCACCACGCCGTCGGGAAGGACGCTCGCGCGTCCGATCAGCATGGCCGGCTCCCCCACCATCACCGTTTCTGCGGGCTCTGCGTCGAATCCGGCCGCCCTCAGGGCCACATCGAGTTCGGATGCGCGGTCGTCGTGACCGCGGGTCTTCCATTCGAAACCCATCCCGAGCGCGCCGAAGTGCGCCTTGGCCGCCGCGATCAGGTCAATCAGATCCGGGCCGCGTGCCCCGTCGAGGTCGCGATAGGTGACCAACCCGTGCCCGCCGAAACGGCCCAACCACAGCGGGCCGATCTGGACGACATCAGCGGCATCCTCCAGCTCGACCGCCCCGCGAATCAGTTCATCATGCAGCGCGAGCAGTCGCACCTGCTCCCGGTCAGGCGCCGGCGACATCCAAGGCCTCAGCCAAGGTGAAGTTGCCGACGTAGAGGGCCGTGCCGATGATGGCGCCTTCGACGCCGAGCGGCACCAGTTCGCGCAGCGCCCGCAGATCGTCGAGGGTGGAGATGCCGCCCGAGGCGATCACCGCGGCATCAGTGCGGGCACACACCTCGCGAAGCAGTTCGAGGTTCGGGCCGGTCAGCATGCCGTCACTAGCCACGTCGGTGACCACATAGCGCTGGCAGCCGGCGGCGTTGAGTCGGTCGAGGGTCTCGAACAGCTCGCCACCTTCGCGGGTCCACCCGCGCGCGGCCAACCGGGTGCCCCGGACGTCCAGGCCGATGGCGATCCGATCACCGAACTCGCCGATGATCCGGTCACACCACTGGGGGTTCTCCAGCGCGGCCGTGCCGATGTTCACTCGCCGACAACCCGTCGACAACGCCCGAGCCAGCGACTCGTCGTCGCGGATGCCTCCGGACATCTCCACCTGGAGATCCAGTTGGGAAACGATGCCGGCCAGAAGTTCGGCGTTGCTCCCCCGCCCGAAGGCGGCGTCCAGGTCGACCAGGTGCAGCCAGCGCGCACCGGCGTCCTGCCAACGCAGCGCCGCGGCCAGCGGCTCGCCGAACACCTTCTCGCTGCCGGCCACCCCTTGCACCAGTTGGACGGCCTGACCGCCCTGAACGTCGACGGCGGGCAACAGCTCCAACACGGTCATTCGGCCTCTTTCAGCGTGGCGATCCAGTTGCGGAGCAGTCGGGCTCCGGCTTCCCCGGACTTCTCCGGGTGGAATTGAGTGCTCCAGACTGCGCCGCGCTCGACCGCGGCGATGAAGCGATCGCCACCGTGTTCGGTGAAGCTCGCCAGCGCATCGGACGGCCAGCTCGCGCTCGGGTGGACGCCGTAGGAGTGCACGAAGTAGAACCGCTCCCCCTCAACCCCGGCGAACATCCGCGATCCCGCGGCAGGCTCGACGGTGTTCCAGCCCATGTGCGGCAGCGGCCGGGCCGCCAACTCCTCGACGACCCCGGGAAACAGGCCCAGGCCGTCGGCCTGCGCGCCATGCTCCACGCCGAGGTCGAACAGAACTTGGTGCCCCACGCAGATCCCCAGGATCGGACCGCCGTCGGCCAAACGCCGGGCGACGATCTCGCGTCCGCCCACAGCTTCCAGCCCGGCCATGCACGCGGCGAACGCACCCACACCGGGAACCACCAGGCCGTCAGCAGCCAGGCACACCGCAGCATCGGCGGTCAGTACAACGTCCGCGCCAGCGGCAGCGAGCGCACGAGTGGCCGAATGGAGGTTGCCGGAGCCGTAGTCCAGCACCGCCACTCGTGCAGCGCTCACAAGCTGCCCTTGGTCGAGGGAACGATGCCGGTGATCCGCGGGTCGATGGCGACCGCGTCCCGTAGAGCACGCGCCAATGCCTTGAACTCCGCCTCCACGATGTGGTGCGGGTCACGTCCGGCCAACAGCCGCAGGTGCAAGGTGATGCCGGCGTTGAGCGCGAACGACTCGAACACATGCTGGGTCATCGAGCCGGGGTAGGCCACCCCGCTGCCGCCGATACGGGCGTAGGCCTGCCCGTCCGGTTCACCGGAGAAAACCACGTACGGACGTCCGGCGATGTCAACCACGGCCTGAGCCAGCGCCTCGTCCAACGGGACGGTCGCATCGGCGTAGCGACGGATGCCGGCCTTATCACCGAGGGCTTCGGCGAATGCCTGACCCAGCACGATCGCGGTGTCCTCGATGGTGTGGTGGGCATCGATGTGCACGTCGCCGGTGGTGGCGATCTCCAGATCGATCAGAGAGTGCTTGGACAGTGCGGTGAGCATGTGGTCGTAGAAGCCGACCCCGGTGCTGATCGTCGACTGACCGGTGCCGTCCAGGTTCAGCACAACCCGAACCTCGGACTCGCTGGTCCGACGCTCACGGGCCGCTGTGCGCGGGCTCATCTGATCTCCTCCAATACCTCGGCCAAGGCGCGGTAGAACGCCTCGGTCTCCTGCGGAGTGCCGACAGAGACGCGCAAGAAACCGGACGGACCGGTTTCGCGCACCAAAACGCCACGGTCGAGCAACCGCTGCCACATATCATGACGGTCGTCGAATCGCCCGAACAAACAGAAGTTGGCGTCGGAGTCGATCACCTCCACCCCGAGTTGAGGCAGCCGCACCAGCATTTCGTCGCGGGTTCGACGCAGTTCGTCGACCTTGGCCAGCATCTCGTCGGCGTGCGCCAGCGCCACCTGGGCGATGGCTTGGGTCTGCGCCGACAGGTGGTACGGCAGTCGGACGATCCGGCAGGCGTCCACGATTGCCGGGTTCGCGGCCAGGTATCCGACCCGGCCACCGGCCAGGGCGAAGGCCTTGCTCATCGTCCGGCTGACCACCAGGTTGCCGAACTCGCCCAGCAAAGAGATCGCGGTCTGCTCGGGGTGACGTGCGAACTCCTGGTAGGCCTCGTCGACGATCACGATCGCCTCGGTGGCCGCCAGCACGTCTGCGATCACTTCGCGCGGCGTGGTGGTGCCGGTGGGGTTGTTCGGGGTGGTGATGATCACCACGCTCGGGTCGTGCTCGGCGATCGCGGCCAGCACCGTGGCTGCGTCCAGGTGGTAGTCCTCAGTGCGGGGCACGACCACGTACTCGCTGTGGGTGTTGCGCGCATACTCGGGATACATCGAGTACGTCGGGGTGAAGGTGAGCACCTTCCTTCCCGGTCCGGCGAAAGCTCCCAGGAGGTGGATCATCACCTCGTTCGACCCGTTCGCCACCCACACATTGGCCGCAGTCAGCCCGTGTCCGAGGTAGTCGGCCAAGGCTTGGCGCAGGACGGTCGCCTCCCGGTCGGGATAGCGATCGATGGCCCCCGCAGCCGCAGCGACCGCCTGGGCCATCTCGGCCACAATCCCCGCACTGGGCGGATACGGGTTCTCATTGACGTTCAGGCGCACCGGGACGTCCAGCTGCGGGGCGCCGTAGGGCACCTCGCCGACCAACTCGGGACGCAGCGGCAGCTGGTCCAGCCGCACCTCGGGCTTCACGACTGTCTCCGGACGCTGATCGCCGCCCCGTGCGCAGGCAGGTCCTCTGCCGCGGCGAAGGTCTCCACCAGCGGCGCGATCTCGCGCAATGCGGCCTGGTTGTAGTCGATCAGGTGCACCTGCTTACGGAAGCTGTGCACATTCAATCCCGAGGAGTGGTGGGCCGCGCCGGCGGTCGGCAGCACGTGCGTGGAACCGGCGCTGTAGTCGCCGAGCGAGACCGGTGAGTAGGAGCCGATGAAGATCGCCCCCGCATTGCGGACCCGCGCAGCCAACGCCGCCGCGTCCCGGGTCTGAATCTCCAGGTGCTCTGCGGCGTAGGCGTCGACCACGGCGAGACCCTGCTCGAGATCATCGACCAGCACGACCGCAGATTGCGGCCCGCTCAACGCGATCCGGATGCGTTCGGCGTGCTTGGTGGCCACGATCTGCGGCTCGAGCGCGGCGCGGACGGCCTCGGCCAGCTGGGTGGAGTCGGTGACCAGCACCGAGCCGGCCATCGGGTCGTGTTCGGCCTGGGAGATCAGATCGGCGGCGACAAAGGCCGGATTGGCCGAGTCGTCGGCCAAGATGGCGATCTCGGTCGGACCGGCCTCGGAGTCGATCCCGACCCGTCCGCGGAGCAATCGCTTGGCGGCGACAACGTAGATGTTGCCGGGCCCGGTGACCAGATCCACTGCCGGGCACAACCCGTCCACCCCGTAGGCGAACATGGCGATCGCCTGTGCGCCGCCGACCGCGTACACCTCTTCAACGCCGAGCAACGCACACACGGCCAGGATGTTCGGGTGCGGAAGTCCGCCGAACTCGGCCTGCGGCGGGCTCGATACCGCGATCGAGGACACTCCGGCCACCTGGGCCGGCACCACGTTCATCAACACACTGGAGGCCAGCGGCGCCAGGCCACCGGGCACATAGAGTCCGACTCGCTCCACCGCGATCAGCTTCTGCTCGACCACGGCCCCGGGGGCCAACTCCACGCGCGCGGGCACGCTGCGCGCCTCGGCCTCGGCGACCAGCCGACGGCGCCGGATCGCCTCGGTGAACGCGGCGCGTACCTCGTCGGACAACCCCGCCTCGGCGGCAGCCAGGGCGGCCGCAGGCACCCGGAAGTGCTCGGGGCGGACATGATCGAAACGCTCGCTGAACTCAGCCAGGGCTTCCTGGCCCCGCTCCGCGACCGCGGCGACGATCGGGGCCACCGCCACGACGGCGGCTTCCACGTCGAAGGCGGCACGCGGAACCACGGTCCGGTAGTCGGACACGCTCACGCCTCGCAGATCTATGGTTCGCAGCACGCCGTCATTCTAGAGCCGCTCGCCGGCGAGGCCGGACGAGCCCACCGGTGCGTACCTGATGCCACAGCTGGTGGCGGCGCGCCGGTGGCGGAACCAGTCCGAGGCGCTCCAAACGGAGCCGCCAGAAGTAGCGTCGGCGCTCGGCCTCGGGCAGCCGGGCCAGTGCGGCGACGGCCCGTTCGGCCCGCTCCGGACGCCACTCGGGCCGGATCACATAGGACAGTGTGTCCAGCAGATCCTGCGCGACCTCATCGCTGACCGGTGCCCGATCCTCGCGAAGCTGGGAGTCCAACAAGATCCAGGGCAGCCGCAGAGGGTGCTGGTAGGGCGTCAGTGCCGACAGCAATCGGCTCAGACCCACCGTGTGCACCCGGGCACCGGCGCGCTGCAGTGCCAACAGCTCCACGGCGTCCACTCCGATCGCCACCGAGGGCGTGCCCCAGCGCCGTGCCGCCGCGGCCTCGCCCCACTCCAGCCGCGCCTCCCATTCCCGGCAACGCCAGCGGGCCTGCGCCACCAGCGCCGGGGGCATCGACGGCGAGGGCAACACCCGGATCGGGCCGGCTTCGGCGGCGGCCAGACGAATCGCCTCCACCAACAGATCCAGTTCCGCGGTCGCGGTGATCGCTCCTGCGCCGGCCAGATCGCTGCCCAACACCAGCGTCCACTCCCCCGGACGGCCTCTGGGCAGTTCGAGCGGCAGGCCGCGCGCCAAGCCACCGGAGGCGGGCTGAAGCTGCGGCAGATGCTCGAAGTACCAATGGGCGGCCACCCGGTGATCCAGTGCCGCCTCCCGGCGGATGGCCGGAGGCCCATAGGCGTCCAGGCCCGGTTGAAGCACGTGAATGGCCGCACCAGGGACCAGTCGGGTCAATGCTCGGGCGACCTTGTGATCAAGGTCTTCGACCACCAGCGTGTCCACTCCGACCATCCGGGGCTCCAGCAGCGCGGCCAGCAGCGACAACTCCAGGTCGCCGGGATCCCATTGGGCCGGATGAAAAGGGGCCAACAGCCCGTTGAGGTCGACGACCTCTTCGAACTCCCCCGCGACGATCTGCGGACGGCCGGCCAGCTCCGGGATCATTGCATCCGACCAGGTGAGCACAGTGCGGGGGTGTTGGAAGCCGGATCGGGACACGGCAGCGCGCAGCAACCGCAGGCCCGCACCGGTACGGATCGCGGCCAATGTGGTCATGGGCGCACTCCCACCCGGCGCAGCACCGGTGCCAGCACCGCGCGCCGCTGGGCGTCGACCTGGTACACCGCCGCGGACACCACTGGTCGCGGCACCGCGGCGAGTACCCGTGCCGCCTGAGTGATCAGGGCATGGCGTACTTGCCGGCGTCGGGTCTGGCTCAGATGCTGCACGGTCAGTGCCAGCAATGACTGCACCAGCTTTGCCAAAAGACGCTCCTGGTCGGGGTCGGACGCCACGCCACGCCGCACCGAATCCAGGGCAGTCAGGTAGCCGAGTCGACGTTGATCATCAGCTTGGGTGAGCGAGCGCGGAAGCCCACGTCGATAGAACGCCCCCGGCGCATCGGCGACAACATAGGCGGTGTCGGCCAGGTGCAGGCGCCACATCAGCTCCCGGTCTTCGGCACTGGGCAGGTCCTCGTCGAACCGCAACAGCCCCTCATCCAGGAGCCTGCGGTGAAAGAGGCCGGCGAACATCGCCGGGTGATCGACCATCGTCCGCGACGTCGACGGCAGGATGCCCGCTCGTCCAGGCAGCCGGACGCCCCGGCGCGACTCCGGCGCCGCCAGCAGGCTGCGCTGGCGCTCGGCGACCAACACCACGTCGGTGCGCACGAAGTCGGCACCCACGCGATCAAGCGCAGCGCGCAGCACCTCCAGCCGTCCGGGTGCGAACCAGTCGTCGGCATCGAGGAAGCCGATCAGGCGTCCGGTCGCCTGCGAGAGCCCGGCGTTGCGGGCCGCGCACACCCCGTATCCCGCACTGGCGATCACCCGCAGACTGCCACCTGGCACTCCTGCGGTGGCAGCGATCTCCGCGCTGGCGTCGGTGGAGTGATCATCGACCACGATCACCTCCAGGCCGCCGGGGTCGGGCAGTTGCTCGGCCAGCCCGGCCAGGGCGTCGCCGATGAAGTCGGCACCGTTGTGCACCGGGATGATGATGCTCACCTCCGGACGGTCACCACTGGTCATCGCGTACTGTCACCACCCTTCGTCCCTCAGTAGGCCACAGCCAGACCTCGCGACTGCGACAGCCAGGTGAACGTCGGGGAACCATTCGCCGAACCCCGGGCCGGACGGGGTCTGCGGCCGTGATTGAATGGCGGCCATGTTCATCGGCGCAGGAACGGTCATCAACGTCATCACCGTGGTGGTCGGCAGCCTGTTGGGACTGGTGATCGGCCACCGCTTTCCGGAACGGACCCGGCACGTGGTCACCCAGATCCTGGGCCTGATCTCACTGGTGATCGGCGCCCAGTCGATCGCACAGGGCTTCTCGTCGGCCTTCGCCGAAGCGGTCGGCCCGAACGCCCGCCTGCTGATCGTCCTCGGTGCCCTGCTGATCGGCGGGGTCTTCGGCTCGTTCGTCCGCCTGGAAGAGCGCCTCGACGGTGCCGCCGACTGGCTGCGGCAGAGGTTCGCCAAAGGAGCCGACCAGCACACCTTCATCGAAGGCGCGGTGACCTCAACTCTGATCTTCTGCGTCGGCCCGCTGGCCATTCTCGGCTCGCTCAGCGACGGCATGGGGCACGGTGCCGATCAGCTGATCATCAAGGCGGTCATGGACGGCTTCGCCGCGATGGCCTTCGCCACCAGCCTCGGCATCGGGGTGGCCTTCTCCACGATCCCCCTGGCGCTGTACCAGGGGGCGCTCACCCTGCTGGGCTTCTGGCTGGGCAATGTGGTGCCCCAAGCGAATCTGGACGCGCTGACAGCCACCGGTGGGGTGATTCTGCTGGGGCTGGGCCTGCGCCTGATGAACATCAAACAGGTCCCGATCGGCGACTTCCTGCCGTCGTTGGTGGTCGCTCCGGTTCTGGTCGCTGCCGTGGCGGCGTTGGTCTGATCATGGCCGCCACCCCTGCCACCGCCGTCCTGGACGCCGCCGGCGTCAGCTACCGGCTACACAGCTATGACCACGATCCGGCCAACACCAACTACGGCGCCGAAGCGTCCGCAGCGTTGGGGATCGACCCTGATCAGATGTTCAAGACCCTGGTGATCGACATCGGCGCCACCCGCAGCGAGCTGGCCGTGGCCGTTGTCCCGGTCTCGGGCCAATTGGGCCTGAAACAGTTCGCCGCAGAACTCGGCGCGAAGCGCGCCGCCCTGGCCGAGGCGGGCCTGGTCACTCGGACCACCGGCTACATCCTGGGAGGGGTCTCACCCCTGGGCCAGAAGGTGGCGCTGCCCACCCTGATCGACGAAACCGCCGAGCTGTGGGACACCATCTTCGTCTCGGCGGGACGCCGCGGGATGGATATCGAACTGGCCCCGGCCGACCTGGCCCGGCTGACCGGAGCCCGATTCGCAGACCTGGCTCGCTAGGGCTACAGCAGCTCGGCCAGCGCCGCCCGCGCGGCGGCCAGCGACTCACGGATCGCGCGATCCTCCAGTGCCCTCAGCTCATCGAACGGAGCCCGATCGGCGCCGTTCTGCACCGCGGCCCAGGACACGTCGGAGACGAACTGGTTGCCGATGACCGCGTCCTGCACGGCCCCCAGCCAGCCGGCCACGGCCGTCCAGCCGGCCACCGTGGCCTCGCCGTCGTCTGGACGCACGCGCGCCACCAGCTCCGCGCCGTAGCGGGCGGCCTTGGCCGCCTTGCGCACGTCGTGCCAGCGGGTCAGATCGGACGGGCGCGCCTCGGCGCGCAGCACAGCTTGTCGTACTCGTGCCACCGCTTGGTCGAACATCTGCGGTAGCAGAATCGCGCCGGACTCCCCGGCCATGGGATGCAGCGGCGGTGCGGCCAGCAGCTGCTCCAGGCTCAGCTGCAGGCGCCGGTAGCGATCGGTCATCATGCTGGTCACCAGCGCCTTGTGGGCCTGCTCGTGGTGCCCCACCACCGCCTTCTCGATCGCCGGACGCACGACGGCGGCGTCGGCCTCGGACAGGTGGTCGAGTTTGTCTGCCAGCCGAGCCGTCAGCACCTCGGTGTCTCGCGGGACGCCGAGCATCTCGCCGGACCAGCGGAGTTCCTCTCGCAACCCGCGGATCGCCACCGCCCGGAAGGCGCCTTCGAAAGTACGCAAGGTGCACCGCAATCGGCGGGTCGCCACCCGGCTGCGGTGAACCGCCTCAGGTTCGTCGCGGATCACCGGAAGCTCCAGGGCCTGCAGCACTCCGACCTGGGTGGCCAGATAGCCACTGACCACTTCGGCCACCGACGCCGAACCCCGGTCCTCCGCCAGCCGGGCCACCTCGTCGGCCAGCGCCTGGGCCAGCTTGGACGGGCTCGCTGAGCGTGGCACTCCCGCAGCAGCCAAGGCAGCCTCGACGGCGTCCAGCAGTGCTGGAGACCCGCCGACCAGCTCCACCTCGGCTTCGGTCCACTCCTTGCTGCCGCCGGCGACACTGGTCACCACTTCGTCGGCACTGGCGATCGCCAGCACGGTGCCATCGGCACCCAACAACTCCCGTGAGGTACGGCGGGTACGGATCTGCGCCACCGGATACAACGGACGCTCCCCCACGCTGGCCGTGACCAGGTCGCGCAGCTCCCGCGGCATTCGCTCTCCACAGTGGGGCAGATGCACTTCAACACGCTCGTCAGGGTTCTGAGTCGGCAGCTTGGCCTGCCAGCCGGCGTCCGGCCCGCCGGTTCGCCGGCGGATCAACTGGCGCGCCGCGTTCAGTCGCAGATCAGGGGTGTCGTAGTACACCGAGACCTGCTCGTATTGGGTGGTGGCACCCTCGGCCGCGATGGCATCAAGACTCGGGAGTTGCTGGCCCTTCGCCAGCGCGAACTTCCGTTCGGTCTCGATGCCGGTCGTCATGCCGGTCAGCCCTCCTCGGTGGTGACCACGCCCAGTTCGTCGACCGTCGGCGACGCCTCAGGCACCTCAACACGCTTCGTCCGTCGTCGTGGGCCCGGATCCTCGTCGTCGGGACCCAGCGAGGATGCCAGCAGCACCGGGGTGACAGCGGCAAAGCCCCAGACCGCCAGCGCTGACCACGCCCGCAGCTCCAGCGACATCGAAACGGTGTCGCCGCGTACGGCCTTGGCGAGCCGTTCGGCGAAGGGGCCAGGACCCATCACCTCGCCGAGCTTCCAGCACACCAAGCCGGCCAGAAGCCCCGACCCCGCAGCCAGCAGCGCCGAAGGCCACCCCAACGGACGGAACCACTTCCAGGTGAGGATGCCCAGCCCCGTGCCGACCAGCGCGCCGGTGATCACGTACCAGACGTCGGCAGAGACCACCTGGGTCAAGCCGCGCTCACCGATCACGGCAGACTCATCGGGTTGGATCGTGTAGGCCGGAAGATCCACCACCCCGGACCAGAACACCGCGGCCAGCCCGCCGACGACCAGCGACAGCCCCACCAGCAGTGCGATCCAGGCGACCACGGACGAGGACGCGGGCGGCTCGCTCTGTTCGGTGAAGTCCTCAGCGATGGTGGTGCTCACGGACAGCAGGATAGCCGAGTGACCCCGCAGAACCGGTGGTCACGGCCGTCATTGTCCGCCGGTCTAGACGTTCACACACGACGGGCCCAGCAACGCCTTCAGGTCGGCCATCAGTGGCCGCGACGGCGACACCCGCAGGGTCTCGTCCAGCTTCCAGATCTTGCTGCCATTGGTCGCCGAGATCAGCTTCACCCGTACCTCGGTGGCGCCAGGATGTGCGCGCAGCACTTGTCGCAACTGCTCCACGACCGCCGGGGTGCAGCGCACGGCCGGCATCTGGATCAGCAGCGGGCCGGACGGACCCTCCGACACGTCCGGGAAGGAGACCTCTTGACCGGTCATCTCCAGGCTGTCGTCCTTGGTGCGCACCCGGCCCTTGATCCGCACGATCGTGTCGCTGGCCAACGACAGCGCGACCGTGGCGTAGACCTTCGGGAACAGCAGCACCTCGATGGCCGACTCCAGATCCTCCACGGTGACGATCGCCCACAGATCACCGTTCTTGGTCTGCTTGCGCACCACCTGGGTGATCATGCCGGCGATGGTGACCATGCCGTCGCGGGGCCCGTCGTCTGCGCGCAGCTCGCCGATGCTCAGGTCTCGGTGCGCCCCCAGGACGTGTTCCAGCCCCTGCAACGGATGATCGGACACATACAGGCCGAGCATCTCGCGTTCGAATGCGAGTCGAACCCGCTTGTCCCATTCGGGGATGTCCGGCACCGGTGAAGCGCCGACCTTGTCGGTGCCACCGAAGTCGCCGAAGAGATCATCTTGGCCATTGGCCTGGTTGCGCTTCAGGTCGATCACCTCGTCGACTCGGCGCTCGAAGCACTCCATCAACGACCGACGGGTGTGACCCATCGAGTCGAACGCGCCGGCCTTGATCAGCGACTCGATCACTCGCTTGTTGCAGGCGACCAGCGGAATCTGATCGAGGAAGGCGTTGAAGTCGACGGCCTTGCCGCATTCGGAGCGAGCCTCGACGATGCCCGCCACCACGTTGTCGCCGACATTGCGCACCGCGGCCAAGCCGTAACGGACGTCCACGCCGACCGGGGTGAACATGCCCACGGACTCGTTCACGTCCGGCGGCAGTACCTGGATGCCCATTCGTCGGCACTCGCCCAGATAGAGCGCGGTCTTGTCCTTGTCGGACTTCACCGACTCCAGCAGTGCGGCCATGAACTCGGCCGGGTAGTTCGCCTTGAGGTAGGCCGTCCAGTAGGAGATCACCCCGTAGGCAGCCGAGTGGGCTTTGTTGAAGGCGTAGGCGGCGAAGGGAACCATGATCTCCCACAGCGTGGAGATCGCCTTGTCGGAGAAGCCGTTGGCCTTCATGCCGGTGCTGAACGGCTTGAACTCGGCCTCCAGCACCTCCTTCTTCTTCTTGCCCATGGCTCGGCGCAGCAGGTCGGCCTGACCCAGGCTGTAGCCGGCGACGCGCTGAGCGATCTGCTGGATCTGCTCCTGATAGACGATCAGGCCGTAGGTCATGTCCAAGATGTCGGCCAGGGGCTCAGCCAGCTCGGGGTGAATCGGCTCGACCTTCTGGCGTCCGGTCTTGCGCAGCGCATAGTTGGTGTGGCTGTCGGCACCCATCGGGCCGGGACGGTAGAGCGCAATGGTCGCCGAGATGTCTTCGAAGTTGTCCGGACGCATCATCTTCAGCAGCGAACGCAGGCCGCCGCCGTCCAGCTGGAAGACGCCCAGGGTTTCCCCGGAGCCGAGCAACTCGTAGGTGGCCGGATCGGTCATGTCGCGACGCAGCGCGTCCAGGTCCAGGTCGATGCCACGGTTCACCTTCACGTTGCGCACCGCGTCATCGAGGATGGTCAGGTTCCGCAGGCCCAGGAAGTCCATCTTGACCAGGCCGAGCGCCTCGCAGCTCGGGTAGTCGAACTGGGTGATGATCTGGCCGTCCTGCTCCCGCTTCATGATCGGGATGACGTCCATCAGTGGCGCACTGGACATGATCACGCCGGCGGCATGGACGCCCCACTGCCGCTTCAGACCCTCGATGCCGCGGGCGGTGTCGACCACCAGTTTGGCCTCGGGGTCGGACTCGTACAGCTCGCGGAACTCGGTGCCTTCGCCGTAACGCTCGTTCTGCGGGTCGAACACATAGGGCAACGGCAGGTCCTTGCCCTGTACCGGGGCCGGGTAGGCCTTGGTGAGCTTCTCCCCCATCGAGAACGGCATGCCCAGGACGCGACCGGCGTCCTTGATCGCCTGCTTGGCCTTGATGGTGCCGTAGGTGACGATCTGGCAGACCCGGTCGTCGCCGTATTTCTCGGTGACGTAGCGGATCACCTCGCCGCGACGACGATCGTCGAAGTCGACGTCGAAGTCAGGCATCGAGGGACGTTCGGGATTCAAGAAGCGTTCGAAGATCAGGCCGTGCGGCACCGGATCCAGGTCGGTGATGCCCATCGCGTAGGCGCACATCGAACCGGCACCCGACCCACGTCCCGGACCCACCCGGATCCCGTTGCGCTTGGCCCAGTTGATGAAGTCGGCCACCACCAGGAAGTAGCCCCCGTAGCCCTTGCCGATGATCACTTCTTCTTCGTACTCGGCCTGTTTGACCGCGTAGTCCGGGACGCCCTCGGGGAAGCGTTTCATCAGGCCGGTGTTGACCTCCTTGATGAACCAACTGGTCTCCGACTCACCGTCGGGAACCGGAAACTCCGGCATGTAGGTGCCGGTGCCCTCGTCGAAACTGGTGCTGCACCGCTCGGCGATGGCCAAGGTGTTGTCACAGGCGTCGGGCAGGTTGGAGAAGAGCTGCCGCATCTCCTCGGCCGACTTCAGGTAGTACCCGCTGCCGTTGAACTTGAAGCGATTGGGGGTGTCCTTGTTCGCGCCGGCCGACACGCACAGCAAGGTGTCGTGGTCCTCGGCATCGGAGGCGCGAACGTAGTGCAGATCGTTGGTGGCCACCAACGGCAGCTTGAGGTCCTTGGCGATCCGCAACAGGTCGTCGCGCACCCGGGTCTCGATGTCCAGGCCGTGATCCATCAGCTCGACGAAGAAGTTGTCTGCACCGAAGATGTCGCGGAACTCTGCCGCCGAAGCCAGCGCCTCCTTGTACTGTCCCAGGCGCAGGTAGGTCTGCACCTCGCCGGACGGGCAGCCGGTGGTGGCGATCAGGCCTTCGTGGTAGCTGTTCAGCAGTTCCCGGTCGGCACGCGGCTTGTAGAAAAAGCCCTCCAGCGAACTCAGGGAGCTCAGCCGGAACAGGTTGTGCATACCCTGGGCGCTCTCGGCCCACACCGTCATGTGGGTGTAGGCGCCCTTGGAGGCCACGTCGTCGCCGGTGCCATCGCCGAACTGCACCCGCTTACGCTCGCTGCGGTGGGTCTTGGGGGTCAGGTAGGCCTCCAGGCCGATGATCGGCTTCACCGCAGAGTTCTTGGCCACCTTGTAGAACTCGTAGGCGCCGAACAGGTTGCCGTGGTCGGTCACCGCCAACGCGTTCATGCCGAGGCTCTCGGCGGTGGAAACCAGGTCCTTCAGCCGTGCAGCACCGTCCAACATCGAATATTCCGAGTGGCAATGCAGGTGGACGAATTCGGCCGACACTGACCAGGACCTCCGGTCTGGATGGATTGCAGAAACCTGGCGCTGGGGGAAGTCAGCGGAGCTTCACCTTAACTCTGCCAGCTGACGATCCGCGGCCCCGACTCACCCCTGAGCAGCGGTCTTCGACAACTTCGTGCTCAGGACTCCAACAGCTCGACCAGTCGGACCATGGTGTTCAGATTTCGAGCGGTCAGCACCGCCGGCGCGGCGACCCGCGCCATCCCCGCCGCGAGCCGAGAGGATGCCTGGCCGTCAGGGAAGGCGGCGAAGACGTCCGCCCCCACGACCTGCAGCCTTTCGGTGCCCGACGCCAGCGCCACCAGCCGATCGATCGTGGCCTGGTCCAGTTCACGATCGGCGCAGGCGATCACCGTCCGGGCCGGATCGCCGGAGGCGAACGGGTGTTGATCGATCAGTGCTCGTAGTTGTGCGCCCGTGCGGATCACCACCGCCACGTCCATCCGCAACTCGGCAGCGATCGCGACGCTCAACGCCGCGGCCAGGTCCTCGTCGTAGCCGGAGGCTCGAAAGAGCAGGTTTCCGCTGCGCAGCACGGTGGTCAACTCGGTCCACCCCAGCCCGCGCGCGACATCAATCAGAGCCGACATCGACAGCTGAGCGGCCCGACCGACATTCACCCCGCGCAGAAGTGCCACCCGCCGTGGCGGTGGAGTCCCATCGGGGCGGTGAGCTACCGTCATAGCTGGATTATCCCCGACTTTCGGAACAGGACCAGTGCAGTGTTGCAGCAGGTAAGTCTTATCGGAGCCCCCACCGACATCGGCGCATCGCGCCTGGGCTGTCGCCTCGGACCGCAGGCATTGCGGGTAGCCGGCCTCGGATCGGCGTTGGCCGGGTTCGGCTGTGATGTGCGCGACGTCGGCGATCTCACTGGACCCGACAACCCGCAACTGCCCCCGGTGAACGGCTATCGCCACCTGGACGAGGTCATCGCCTGGAACCGCGCGGTCTACGAGGCCACCGCTCAGGAGTTGGCCGACGGACGCCTACCCATCCTGCTCGGCGGCGATCACAGCCTGGCCATCGGGTCAATCAGCGCGGTCGCCGCGCACTGTCGCCGAGTCGGCAAGAAACTGCGGGTGATCTGGGTGGACGCCCACGCCGACTTCAACACCGCTGAACTCACCCCGTCCGGGAACATCCACGGGATGCCGGTGGCCTGTCTGGCCGGCCACGGCCCGGCTGCGCTCACCGAAATGTCCGGGCAGCGTCCGGCGATCTCCACCGATCAGATTCGTCAGGTGGGGCTGCGCAGCGTCGATGTCGGCGAGAAGTCGTTCCTGCGCGCCGAAGGTGTGGAGGTCTTCGACATGCGCTTCATCGACGAGATCGGCATGCGCCGCACCATGGTGCGCGCGTTGGCCGGGGTGGACGCCGATACCCACCTGCACCTGAGCATCGACCTGGACTTCGTCGACCCCGAGGTCGCCCCGGGCGTGGGCACGCCGGTGCGCGGCGGGGCCACCTACCGCGAGGCGCAGCTCTGCATGGAGATGGTCGCCGACACCGGACGACTCGGTTCGATCGATCTGGTCGAGGTCAACCCGGCCCTGGATGAGCACAACACCACCGCTGAGCTCACCGTCGACCTGGTCGAGTCTCTGTTCGGCAAGTCGACCTTGGAGCGGCTGCGCACCGAGGAGTAGTGGTTCAGCCGACGGGCAGGAACATCCGGAACGGCCCGTCGCTGGCGGCCAGGCGCCACTGTGGCGAGCCTTCCACGCCGGCCAACAACAGTCCCGAATCCGGGGCTGAGGCGTCGATCACCACACACGTGGCGCCCGGCGGCACCGGTGTGGCGTTGGTCTGATAGAAGTAGCCGTAGCCATCGATCAGGTGTGCGCGACCGTAGTAGTCGGCCCGCCCGTCCATCCATACCGTCACGTCCGGACGCACCAGGATCGCCGCACCGCCGATGGCCCCGCTGCTGAACAGCTGGCAGCGGGCCGGTAGCTGGCGCAGCAGGCTCGTCTCGGACGGCTCCGCGTGCAGTGCGGTCAGGTAGACCACGCCCGGCGACAGCACCACCAGCACCGCAGCCACCACCACTCGCCAGAAGGCTCCGGTGGTGTACTCCCCCCATCGCCCGGGCGGACGTCCACCCCAGCGAGCGCGGGCCTGATCCAGCCAGCCGGTGGCCGCGACCGCCACTGCCGGGGCGAGCATCAGCAAGGCGATCCCCAAGAATCGAATCGCCCACCAGCCGGCCACTGCCGACGGCACGCCGATCAACGCCAGCGCAAACACGCCGGTGTCGGAGCTCGTCCACGCGCCCGAGCGGAATCGCTGCCACACCCACACCGACACCACCACTGCGGCCACCGTGGCGGCCAGCACCATCAGCCAGAAGACTTTCGAAATCTCCCCAGAGAAGGGCGTCGTCCACTCCAGGATGAGCCCGGCGCACACCTCTTGCACCACCCGGCTGCGTTCGAGACCGAGGCTCACCCCGTACGGGGTGGCCAGCACCCCGATCAACCAGCCGAGTCCCCCGCCCACGGCTGCGGTGATCCGGCGGGGCCAGCTGATCGGAGTGAGCAGCCACACCAGGCCCCACACGCCACCCACGGCGGGCCCGAGGATCAGGAAAGAGAGGTGAAGCTGGTTGCCAACCGCAGACAGCGCCGCGGCGATCAGCGCGACGACCACTCCTAGCACCGTCGTGGGCAACCTGCTCAGATCGCGTCGGCTGAGTTCGATCACCACCCACACCGCCGCCAGCATGACGATCTCGACCATCAACGTGGCCCGCGGGCTGAGCATGGCCAAAGCCGGGGAAACCGTGGCCATGATGGCTACCAGCGCCGGCAAGCGGCGTCCGCCCAGCTGCAGGGCCAGCAGGTAGTCCATGGCGAAGTAGCCGATCATCACGGCAGCGGTGAAGATGAAAAAGCCCCAGAAGCCGGCCGCGGCATAGCTGCCACCCAGAGCGGTGTTCCACAGCGGGGAGTTCTGGAACCATGGCCCCGGCACGCCGGCCCAACTCCAGGTGTCGTCGCGAATCAACGGCCAGCCGGCCAGATTCTCCATGCCGGCCCGCGCCTGCCAATAGGGATCGCGCTCCTCGAACCTGCCGGCCCGCGCGAGGGCGAAGCCCACAAAGAACAATGGCACCAGTACCCGGTCAACCCGCGGGTTGGCGAGGCCTCCTACGATTCGACGCCACCGCTCAGCCATCGCACTCCTGTCGCCACAACGGCGGTCAGCTTAGCCGCGATGGCGCCGGCTCCCCCGGCGCCACGTCGGTCGACGTCAGGCAGTCAGCGGACGATCCGTGGGCATGATCGGCTTCGGCAGCCGGGACTCCCGTCCTGCCAGCAAGGCGTCCACTCCGTTGGCCGCAGAGCGACCTTCGGCGATGGCCCACACGATCAGCGACTGGCCACGACCGGCGTCGCCACAGGCGAAGACCCGATCGACGTTGGTGGCGAAGTTCTCATCGCGCGCGATGTTGCCACGCTCGTCCAGAGCGACCCCCAGCTGTTCGATCACACCACCGCGCTCCGGGCCGACGAAGCCCATCGCCAGTAGCACCAGCTGCGCGTCGATGGTGCGGGTCGTGCCCGCAATCACCTCCAGCTTGCCGTTGACGAACTCGACGTCGTTGACCACCAGACCGGTGAGGTTGCCCTCGGTGTCACCGACGAACTCCGCGGTGGACACCGAGTAGACCCGATCGCCACCTTCCTCGTGAGCCGAGGTCACCTTGTAGGTCATCGGGTAGGTCGGCCACGGCTGGGAGCCGGGACGGCTCTGCGGCGGCATCGGCATGATCTCCAGCTGGGTCACCGAGCGCGCACCCTGGCGCAGCGAGGTTCCCAAGCAGTCGGCGCCGGTGTCGCCGCCGCCGATGATCACCACGTCCTTGCCGGTGGCCAGGATCTGATTCTCGACCTCCTGGCCGACCGCAACCCGGTTGGCCTGCGGCAGGAACTCCATGGCCTGGTGAATGCCCTTCAGCTCGCGTCCGGGAACCGGAAGATCGCGCGGAATCGTCGAACCGACAGCGAGCACGACCGCGTCGAAGCGATCCAGCAGCTGCTCGCCGGTGATGTCGACACCCACGTTCACGCCGGTCTTGAAGGCGGTGCCCTCCAAGCGCATCTGCTTCAGGCGGCGCTCCAGCACCGACTTCTGCATCTTGAACTCGGGGATGCCGTAGCGCAGCAGGCCACCGGGGGCATCGGCGCGCTCGTAGACGACCACGGTGTAGCCGGCGCGAGTGAGCTGCTGGGACGCGGCCAGTCCAGCCGGTCCCGAGCCGATCACAGCCACCGTCTTGCCGGTGTGCCACGCGGCCGGTTGTGCCCGCACCCGGCGGTCCTCCCAGGCGCGGTCGATGATCGAGACCTCGATGTTCTTGATGGTCACCGGATCACGATGGATGCCCACCACACACGCGGTTTCACACGGTGCCGGGCACAGCCGTCCGGTGAACTCGGGGAAGTTGTTGGTCGCATGCAACCGATCGGTAGCGCCCACCCAGTCGTCGCGCCAGATCATGTCGTTCCACTCCGGGATCAGGTTGCCCAACGGGCAACCGGAGTGGCAGAACGGAATGCCGCAGTCCATGCAGCGTCCGGCCTGCTTGGCGATGATCGGCAGCAAGGCAATACCAGGAGCACCCTGGTACACCTCCTGCCAGTCCTGCAGGCGGTCCTCGACCGGACGGCGGTCAGCGACCTGACGGCCGGTGGTGATGAACCCTCTCGGATCAGCCATGGGACGCCTCCATCATCAACTTGATCGTGGTCTCCTCATCCAGCCCGGCGGCTTCGGCTTTCGCCCGAGCCGCGAGCACCCGTGCGTAGTCACGCGGGATCAAGGTGGTGAACCGCTTGCGCCACTCATCCTCGCCGGCGGCGAGCAACGCAGCCGCTACCGCCGAGCCGGTCTCCTCCAGATGCTTGGTCAGCAGGACGCCGATCCGCTCCAGGTCGGCCGCGCCCGGCTCCAGGGCGTCCACCAGTTCCCGGTTCAACCGAGACGGCAGCAGGTCCAGGACCCAGGCAACACCGCCGGACATGCCGGCCGCCAGGTTGCGCCCGGTGGCACCGAGGATCAGCGCCTCGCCGCCGGTCATGTACTCACAGGCGTGGTCACCGACGCCCTCCACCACGGCAGTCGCGCCGGAGTTGCGGACGCAGAATCGCTCGCCGACCTGGCCGCGAATGAACATCTCACCGCTGGTGGCGCCGTAGCCGATCACGTTGCCCGCGATGATCTGCTCCTCGGCGGCGAACGGCGCCGACTCGTGCGGACGCAGGGTGAGGCGTCCACCGGACAGGCCCTTGCCGAAGTAGTCATTGGAGTCGCCGACCAGTCGGAGCGTCACCCCAGCCGGAAGGAACGCACCGAAGCTCTGTCCCGCGGTTCCCCGCAGCGTGAAGTCAATGGTGTTCTCCGGCAGCCCGGCGCCCTTGGTGGCCTTGGTCACTTCGTGGCCGAGCAGGGTGCCGACCGTGCGGTCGACGTTGCGGACGGCCACATCGGCGCGCACCAGCTCACCGGTGAACAGCGCCGGCTGAGCCAACGCGATCAGCTGCACGTCGAGCTTGTCCTTCAGACCGTGATCCTGGCCGATGACTCGGTGCAGCGGGGTGCCCTCGGGCACCTCCACCTGATGCAGCACCGGCGCGAGATCGAGGCCTTCGGCCTTCCAGTGCGTGATGGCATCGCGGGTGCGCAGAGCTTCGACGTGCCCCACGGCCTCTTCGATCGAACGGAAGCCCAGTTGAGCCAGCAGTTCGCGAACCTCTTGTGCGATGAACTCGAAGAAGTTCACCACATAGTCGGCGTGACCGGCGTACTTCTCCCGCAGCTGTGGGTTCTGGGTAGCCACGCCCACCGGGCAGGTGTCCAAATGACACACTCGCATCATCACGCAGCCGGACACCACCAGTGGCGCAGTGGCGAAGCCGAACTCCTCAGCGCCCAGCAGCGCCGCGATGACCACATCGCGGCCGGTCTTGAGCTGACCGTCGACCTGGACGGTGATGCGGTCACGCAGGCCGTTCAGCAGCAGGGTCTGCTGAGTCTCGGCCAGGCCGAGCTCCCAGGGTCCACCGGCGTGCTTGATCGAGGTCAGCGGAGCCGCCCCCGTGCCGCCGTCATGGCCGGAGATGAGCACCACGTCGGCCTTCGCCTTCGATACGCCCGCGGCCACCGTGCCGACACCGACCTCGGCGACCAGCTTGACGTGGATCCGAGCGACCGGGTTGGCGCACTTCAGATCGTGGATCAACTGCTTGAGATCCTCGATCGAGTAGATGTCGTGGTGCGGCGGCGGCGAGATCAGGCCCACGCCCGGCGTGGAGTGCCGGGTCTTGGCCACCCAGGGGTAGACCTTGCCACCAGGCAGCTGACCGCCCTCGCCGGGCTTGGCGCCTTGGGCCATCTTGATCTGAATGTCGTCGGCATTGGTCAGGTAGTCACTGGTGACGCCGAATCGTCCGGAAGCGACCTGCTTGATCGCGCTGCGACGCTGCGGATCGTAGAGCCGGTCGGCGTCCTCACCGCCTTCGCCGGTGTTCGACTTGCCGCCGAGCCGGTTCATGGCGATGGCCAGGGTCTGGTGCGCCTCCAGCGAGATCGAACCGTAGCTCATCGCGCCGGTGGAGAACCGCTTGACGATCTCGCTGACCGGCTCGACCTCCTCGATCGGCACGCTGGGACGCTCGGAATCGAAGTCGAGCAGGCCACGCAGGGTCATCAGCCGCTTGGACTGATCGTTGACCCGGTCGGTGTAGCGCTTGAACAGGTCGTAGCGGCCCTCGCGAGTGGCGTGCTGCAGCCGGAACACCGTCTCCGGGTCGAACAGATGCGGCGGGCCTTCGCGGCGCCACTTGTACTCCCCGCCCACGGCCAGCGTGCGGTGCGGCAGGACGATCCCCAGCGGCGGGTAGGCGACCGCGTGCCGCTTGGCGACCTCCGCCGCGATCTCGTCCAGGCCGATGCCCTCGATCCGGCTGGTGGTGCCGGTGAAGTAGGCGTCCACCAATTCGCTGGACAGGCCCAATGCCTCGAAGATCTGGGCGCCGGTGTAGGAGGCGATGGTCGAAACGCCCATCTTGCTCATCACCTTCAGCACGCCCTTGCCCAGCGCCTTGCGGACGTTGTAGACCGCCTGCTCCGGGGCGAGGTCGACCAGCCACTCCCGCCGGGCCAGGTCTTCTGCCGACTCGAACGCCAGGTAGGGGTTCACCGCAGCCGCGCCGTAGCCGATCAGCAGCGCGACGTGATGCACCTCACGCACATCGCCGGCCTCGACGATCAAGCCCACCTGGGTGCGCTTCTTCTCCTGCACCAGGTGGTGGTGAATCGCCGCGGTCAACAGCAGCGAGGGAATCGGGGCCATCTCGGCTGAGGAGTGCCGATCAGAAAGGATCAGCGTGCGCGCGCCGGCGGCGATCGCCTCACTCACCTCGACGCACAAGTCGTCCAGAGCGGCCTTGAGGGCTGCTCCCCCGCCGGCAACCGAGTAGAGACCACGCACCACGTGGGTTTCGTAAGCCGGCATCGAGCCATCCCGGTTGATCCGCACCAGCTTGGCCAGCTCATCGGAATCCAGGATCGGGTAGCTGATCACGATGTGACGGCAGGACTCCGGTCCGGGCTCCAGCAGGTTGGCCTCGGGGCCCAAGGTCGCGGTCAGCGAGGTCACCAACTCCTCGCGGATGGCGTCCAGCGGCGGGTTGGTCACCTGAGCGAACAGCTGGGAGAAGTAGTCGAACAACAACCGCGGACGATCACTGAGGACGGCCACCGGGGTGTCGGAACCCATCGAGCCGATCGGCTCGGCGCCGGTGTTGGCCATCGGAGTGATCAGCTGACGCAGTTCCTCGTGGGTGTAGCCGAAGATTTGCTGGCGCCGGATCACCGAGGCGTGGCTGTGCACCACATGCTGCTGCTCGGGCAGGTCAGCAAGATCGATCCGACCTTGGTCAACCCACTCCTCGTAGGGGTGCTCGGCAGCCAGCTGGGCCTTGATCTCGTCGTCGTTGATCAGTCGATGCTCGTTGAGATCGACCAGCAACATCCGTCCCGGCTTCATCCGGCCCTTGATCGTGACCTTCGCCGGATCGATGTCCAGCACACCCGCCTCGGAGGCGAACACCACCAGGCCGTCGTCGGTCACCCAGTAGCGACCCGGACGCAGGCCGTTGCGGTCCAGCACCGCACCGATCAGGGTGCCGTCGGTGAAGGTCACCGACGCCGGACCGTCCCAGGGCTCCATCAACGAGGAGTGGAAGGAGTAGAACGCCCGGCGAGCCGGGTCCATCTCGGTGTGCATCTCCCAGGCTTCGGGGATCATCATCAGCACCGCGTGCGGCAACGAACGTCCGCCCAGGTGCAGCAGTTCCAACACTTCGTCGAAGGAGGTGGAGTCCGACCCACCCGGGGTGCAGATCGGGAACAGCCGCTCCAGGTCGCCCGGGATGGTCTCGGTGGCCAGCAGCGCTTCGCGGGCCCGCATCCAGTTGCGGTTGCCCTTGACGGTGTTGATCTCGCCGTTGTGCGCCATCAGACGGTACGGGTGGGCCAACTCCCACGCCGGGAAGGTGTTGGTGGAGAACCGTGAGTGCACCAGCGCCAAGGCGCTGGCCATCCGCTCGTCCAAGAGATCGGGAAAGACCTCTGCCAGCTGCTGAGTGGTCAGCATGCCCTTGTAGACCGTGGTGCGAGCCGACAGCGAGGCGAAGTACACCCCGGCGTCGTTGCGCGCGCGCTGCCGCAACGGGTAGACCGCACGATCCAGCTCGATACCGCCCAGGTCGCTTTCGGCGGACACGAAGATCTGCTCGAAGAACGGCATGTTCCCCGCAGACACCGGACTCAGCGTCTCCGCGGAGGTGGGCACCACCCGCCACCCGTGGACGATCAGGCCCTCTTCGGTGGCCAAGTATTCGATAGTCCGCTTCGCGGTCGCCCGCTTGGCCGGATCGGTGGGCAGGAACGCCATGCCCATCGCGTAGTGCCCGGCCGCCGGCAACTCGAAGGCCACCTCGGCCCGCAGGAAGGCGTCCGGGACCTGCATCAACATGCCGGCACCGTCACCGGCAGCGATGTCGGCACCGGTGGCGCCGCGATGGTCCAGGTTCTCCAAGGCGGTCAGGCCCTTGGCAATGATGTCGTGATCGGCCTCGCCGCTGAGGCGAGCCACGAAGGCCACCCCACAGGCATCGTGCTCGTAGGCAGGGTCGTACAGACCGCTGGCCGGCCGTTGAGGCATGGACATCACCGCCATAGATATCTCCCAATCTGCGCTTCAGGCGCCGGGGGTGCCAGATGCATCGGCTTCCGAGCCGACGCTGCACACTCGCCGGGCGAGCCTACCTGAACGCGCCCCCGCTTCTCGCACGCCCGCTTGCATGATGGACCCTCAATGGCAGAGCCGGTAGTGGTGTCCAACTCCGCGGGGCAGCACAAGTGCCCCTTTCCCCTTGTCAATCAGGGTTCAGAGGGTGAACTTTCGGCGGGCGCCGCTTTCTCTTGCGGCGCCTCGCCAGCATCGTCAGTGCCCCCGGAAGCGGCCTCAATGTCGGCTACCTCGCCGTCCGACTCCTCCACCACCACGGATTTCGTAGCCTCGGTGATCACATTCGACGGATCCACGTTGCTCTCGCGACCGGGACGGAAGCGAATCAGCCAGATCAGCAAAATCACGCCGGCCAGACAGATCAGCATGGCGACGGCGGCATTGAACCGGATCGGGCCGAAGACGTCGTAGGAGTAGTCGGTGCGAAGCGACTCGGTAAAGCTACGACCGAGGCCGTACAGGGCGATGTAGAGCGCGAAAACCTTGCCCCGTCCGAGGGTGAACTTCCGGTCCGCCCACAGCAGGACGCCGGCAACCAGCAGGTTCCACAGCGACTCATAGGCGAAAGTGGGATGGAACGTGGCGTATTGCTCGTAGCCGGGCACTCGATGGGCCGGGTCGATCTCCAGGCCCCACGGCAGATCGGTCGGCAGCCCGTACAACTCCTGGTTGAACCAGTTGCCGAAACGTCCCAGGGCCTGTCCCACCGCGATACCGGGCGCCAGCGAGTCAGCCAGTGCGGCGAAGGCCAGGCCGTGGCGCCGGGCCACCAAGAAGGCGGCCAGCGCCCCGAAACCGATCGCCCCGTAAATGGCGATTCCGCCCTCCCAGATCGCCCACCAGTGCTGATTGGCGCCCGGGCCGAAGTAGTCACCCAGATGAGTCATCACGTGATAGAAGCGGGCGCCGACGATGCCGATGGGAATCGCCCACAACAAGACGGTTTCGAAGCTCTCCGACGTGCCCCCGCGGCGCTGCCACCGGTTCACACCGATGATCCACGCGGCGATGATGCCGGTGATCAGGCACAGTGCATAGATGTGGATGGTCACCGGCCCGAGGCTGAAGCTGTTGATCGACGGGCTGGGGATGAACAACGCCATCATCGGCGGACTCCTTGCACAAGATCGGCCACCACCGTACGCAGCCCGGACAAGTCCTCGGGCGTACCGGCATCGTCAGCGACCAACAGCGGCTTGATCAGTGCGGAGCCGACGATGACCGCATCGGCGAAACGGCCGATCTCAGCTGCTTGGTCCCCGTTGGACACGCCCAGGCCCACTCCGATCGGCAGGCCCGGCGCCAGCGAGCGGATCCGCTCCACCAGCTTCGGGGCGGCGTCGGACGACGCGGACCGAGTGCCGGTGACGCCCATGACGGCGGTGGCGTACAACCACCCGCGGGCCGCCTGCGCGGTCATCGAGATGCGCTCGTCGGTCGAGGACGGCGAGACCAAGAAGACCCGATCCAAACCGTAGGCGTCACTGGCAGCGAGCCACTCGCCGGCCTCGTCCGGGATCAGGTCGGGGGTGATCAACCCCGAGCCGCCGGCATTGGCCAAGTCGCGGGCAAAGGCGTCCACGCCATAGCGATCGACCAGGTTCCAGTAGGTCATCACCACCGCCGGCTTGCCGGCTGCGCGGACGGCCTCCACCGCGGCGAACACGTCCGTGGTGCGGACACCGCGAGCCAGCGCCCGGGTGCCGGCCCGCTGAATCACCGGGCCGTCCATCACCGGGTCGGAGTAGGGCATGCCGATCTCGACCAGGTCCACGCCTTCGCTGGAGCCATCGGCACCGCACAGCGTGGACAGCGCGGCCAGCGAACCGGCCACGCTCGGGAAACCGACCGGCAGGTAACCGATCAGCGCAGCCCGTCCGCTCGCACGGGCAGCCGAAATCGCCGCCGCTGAGGATGTCACGCTCATGCCTGCCCTCCGGTGTAGAGATCGGGATGGCCCGGCAGCCCGAAGTAAGAGATGGCGGTGGCCACATCCTTGTCGCCGCGCCCGGACAGGCAGGCCACGATCAGCGGGGTGGCGTCGGGCTGTTCGACGGCCAAACGCTGCCCCAGCCGCATGACTCCGGCCAGCGCGTGCGCCGACTCGATGGCCGGCATGATTCCTTCGGTGCGGCACAGCAGCTGGAAGGCCGCCATCGCCTCGGTATCGGTCACCGCCTCGTAGTCGGCCCGTCCGGTCGCGGCAAGCCACGCGTGCTCAGGGCCGACGCCGGGATAGTCCAGCCCGGCAGAGATCGAATGCGAATCCATGGTCTGGCCGTCGGCGTCCTGCAGGACGTAGGTCCGCATGCCGTGCAACACCCCCACCGAGCCGCCCTGGATGGAGGCGGCATGCCGTCCGGTCTCCACGCCATCGCCACCGGCCTCGAAACCGTAGAGGGCCACCTGCGGGGTGTCGATGAAGTCGGCGAAGGTGCCCAAGGCATTGGAACCGCCGCCCACGCAGGCGCACACGGCGTCCGGCAACTGGCCGAAGCGCTCGGTCATCTGCTCGGCGATCTCGGTGCTGATCACCCGCTGGAACTCCCGCACGATCTTGGGGAACGGGTGCGCGCCGGCCACCGTGCCGATCAAGTAGTGGGTGTCGTCGACAGTGGCCACCCAGTCGCGCATGGCCTCGTTCATGGCGTCTTTGAGGGTCTGGCTTCCGGACTCGACTGCGACCACTTCGGCGCCCAGCAACTGCATCCGGGCCACGTTGAGCGCCTGCCGATCGGTGTCGACCTTGCCCATGTAGACCCGGCACTCCAGGCCCATCAGTGCGGCCGCGGTCGCCGTGGCCACGCCGTGCTGGCCGGCGCCGGTCTCGGCAATCACCCGGGTCTTGCCCATGCGTTTGGTCAACAGGGCCTGGCCGAGCACGTTGTTGATCTTGTGTGAGCCGGTGTGGTTCAGATCCTCGCGCTTGAGCAGCACCCGGGCGCGGCCGCAGTGGGCGGCGAATCGCGGTACCTCGGTCAACGGGGTCGGACGTCCGGAGTACTCCCGGCGCAGACGGTTCAACTCCGCCCAGAAATCCGGATCGGCATTGGCCCTGGTGAACTCGGCGTCCAACTGGTCGAGCGCGGCGACCAACGCCTCGGGCACGTAGCGCCCGCCGAAAATGTCGAAATGGCCGGACGGGTCCGGCAACGAAGCCTGATTCACCCGTCTATTCACTCACACTCGCAGGCTGTGGTCACGCCAGCGACCGGAGGGCGGCCACTGCCGCCCGCGGATCGCCATGGCGAACCAGCAGTTCGCCGACCAAGATCACATCGGCACCGGCATTGCGCATCCGAGCCGCGTCCTGAGCCGACAGGATGCCGGACTCGGCTACCTTCACCGCGTCGTCACCGATGACGCCCACCATCTCCTCGAAGTGGTGCAGATCCACCTCGAGCGTCTTCAGGTCGCGGTTGTTCACCCCGATCAACTCGGCACCCACGTCGAGCGCCCGACGGACCTCGTCGGCGGTATGGGTCTCCACCAGCGCGGTCATGCCGAGTTGTCCGGTCTCGGCCAATAGCCGGGCCAGTTCGGCATCGTCCAGTGCCGCCACGATCAGCAGGACGAGATCGGCGCCGGCCGCCCGGGCCTCCCACAGCTGATAGGAGTCGACGATGAAGTCTTTACGCAGCAGGGGCGTGGTCACCGCAGCACGCACAGACCGGAGATCGTCGAGGCTGCCACCGAACCGGCGCCGCTCGGTGAGCACCGAGATGGCTGCGGCACCCCCGGCGGCATAGGCACGAGCGAGTTCGGCGGGGTCCTCGATCGGCGCGAGAGCCCCCTTACTGGGGCTGGACCGCTTCACTTCCGCGATCACCGACAACCCGTCGGCGCGCAACGCCGGCAGTACCGGCAGCGCCGGTGCGACCGTCGGCACCGCTGCGGCGACCTCGTCGAAAGAGCGCGCGGCACGCCGGTCGGCGAGATCCTCCACCACCCCGGCGATGATCTCGTCCAGGACCGTCATCAAGACTGTCCGATTCCCAGACGACGCAGCACCGCTCTGGTCACCACCGCGAGCACCAGCAAAACCACTGCCAACCACATCAGGGTCCAGTTCGGACCCAGCCACAGCGCGACAAGCCCGATCAGAACGGCAACTGCCGCCATGATCTCGCCGGTCCAGGCCACCCCCATGGGCCCAGAGGCGTACTTGCCGGGCGCGATTGTCGCGCGCTCAGCTCTATCCGTCATTTGACTGCTCCTGATCGCTCCCGCATCCCCAGTCGGGGTCCATCTTGGCCGCTTTAGGCCGATTGCGCCACCGCAGGAATCCATGAAAAGCTAAAGAATCTTGTTCGTGAACGGCGTTCTCACTAGGGCTTTCACCCAGATCCGCACCCCCGGACCAGGACCAATCGCCTAGTCACGCCGGAGCTGGAACACTCAAACCAACTGCCGCAGCCCGGACGCCCGGGCGATCGCCCCCAAGACCGCTTTGGCCTTGTTCTGGCTCTCCAGATCTTCCATCTCGGGCACCGAGTCGGCCACCACGCCCGCGCCGGCCTGGACGTAGCCCACGCCATCGCGAAGGACGGCGGTGCGGATCGCGATCGCGGTATCGGAGTCTCCGGCGAAGTCGAAGTAGCCCACCACACCGCCGTAGAGGCCTCGCCGGGAGACTTCGAGTTCGTCGATGATCTCCATGGCGCGCACCTTCGGCGCGCCGGTCAAGGTGCCGGCCGGGAAGCAGCTCAAGGTGGCCGACAGAGCGCTGCAGCCGTCGGTCAACGTTCCGGTGACGGCGGCTTCGAGGTGCATGACGTGGCTGTAGCGACGGACCTTCATGAACTCCACCACCGTCACCGAGCCCGGCTTGCACACCCGGCCCAGGTCGTTGCGGCCCAGGTCGACCAGCATCAGATGCTCGGCGGCTTCCTTCGGATCGGCCAACAGTTCGGCCTCCATCACCGCGTCAGCGCTCGGATCCGCCCCGCGCGGACGAGTACCGGCGATCGGATGGGTGGTGGCCCGGCCTCCCGTCACCGTCACCAGCGCCTCAGGGCTGGCACCGACGACGGCAAAGCCGTCCAGCCGGAGCAGGTAGAGGTACGGGCTGGGGTTGCTACGTCGCAGTTCGCGGTACACGTCCAGGGCATCGGCAGGGCAGTCGACCTCGAATCGCTGGCTCGGCACGATCTGGAAGGCCTCGCCGGCACGGATCTCCTCGATCGCCGCACTCACCGCGGCCTGGTACTCCTCGCTGGTGCGCTGTCGGCGCACCACGTCCGAGGGGGAATCCTCCGCGGCCACGGCAACCAGCGGTGCCGCCGGACGCAGCAGGTCTGCCGCCATCGCCTCGATCCGCGTGACCGCATCGTGGTAGGCCTCGGTGATCCGCTCGGCTGAGTCATCGAAGTTGATCGCGTTGGCCACCAGCCACAACTCGCCGGCGTGATGATCGAGCACGGCGACATCGGCGGCCACCATCATCGACAGTTCTGGAATGCCGAGATCGTCGGGGTTGGCATCAGGTAGCCGCTCCAGCCGACGAACAACGTCATATCCGAGATATCCGACCAGGCCGGAGACCAGCGGTGGCAGATCGGGCTGGCGCGGAGTGTGCAACTCCTGCAGCGTCTGCTCCAGCACCACCAGCGGATCCCCGCCAGCGGGGAGCCCGCTGATCGGACGCCCACTCCACTGCCAGGTTGCCGCGCCGTCGACCTCGGTGAGAGTGGCGGCGGCTCGCACGCCGACGAAGGAGTACCGCGACCAGGCGCCGGCGTCGGCCGACTCCAGCAGGAAGGTGTTCCGACGGTGTCCACACAGCCGGTGGTACGCCTCCACGGCGGTGAGCTCGGCGGCCTGCAGGCGCGCGTACACGCTGACCACCCGACGCTGGGCCCCGGCGATCAGGAAGTCGTCCAGGGATGGCTCGATCGGCAGGGTCACTGGGGATCCTCCGCCAACACCATCGCATCGAAGCAGCTCGTGGTTCCGGTGTGACAGGCCGGACCGGTCTGCTCGACGCGGTAGAGCAACGTGTCACCGTCGCAGTCCAGCCGCACTTCGCGGACGTGCTGGGTGTGGCCGCTGGTCTCGCCCTTGACCCACAACTGCTGCCGACTGCGGGAGTAGTAGGTCGCCTTCCGGGTGGCGAGGGTCCGCGCGAGGGCCTCGTCATCGGCCCAGGCCAGCATCAGGACCGTCCCGGTGTTCGCCTCTTGGACGACCACCGGCACCAGCCCGGTCTCGGTGCGCTTCAGCGCGGCGGCAATTCGTGGATCCAACTCGCTCACCGGTTCATTGTGACAGCGGATCAGGTCAAGCTGCTCACGTCGCCCAGCAACGAACGCGCGTTGAGCTCCCCCACTCCGCCTGAGCCGGCCGCGAGCAAGGCCACGGTGAGCCGTCCTTCTTCGCCGTCGGATTCGGCCCAGTCCACGGCCAGCGAGTCGATCAGGGTGCGCCCCAGGCCTGGTCCGCCGATGGCCCCCAGCGGGGTGCGGGAAGCATTCATCTCCCGTACGCGAATCCCCAACACCGCGCGTTGGCCCGCACCGATGACCACTTCGGCCCGGGTGGCTCCACTGTGCCGCACCGAGTTCAACAGGATCTCTCTGACCACCTCGACACAGGCATCAGCCAGATCGGACGTCGCGGTCATCATCTGCAGCCCACCGGGACGCAGATCCAGCCAGACGTCGAGGACGCCGGCCCACACCGAGGTCACCGTCTCCAGCCGCTGCCCAGGAGGCTCCACGGGGCCATCGTCCACCAGGTTCGCCAGGGCCACCGTGCTGCGCACACGCTCGATCACCGCGGCGTCGAGGGCGCCACTGTCTCGCAACTGCTGACGCGCGCCGCCCAGGATCAGGCTGGCCGCAGTCAGGTTCGCCTGCACCCGTCCGTGCAAAGCGGTGGCCAGTCGCCGCCGGCGCGCCCACAGTCGCTGGCGGGTGCGGTGCACCTCCCAGTTGGTGCGACGGATCAGCGCGCGCGCCGCGGCGCTCTCGTCCTCACGGATCCGGGCGAAGGCCGAGATGCCACCAGCGACCATCGCCAACAACGCCGGCACCAGGAACGCCTCCAATGGGGTGGGGTTCTCCCCCACCATCGCGATGATCAGCGTGGCCAGGCCGAGCAGGTACAACACCAGGTAGATCGCGAACACCACCGCAGCTCCCGACCGCGCGGGCATTCGCGCGACCCGCGGCGCCAGGATGCGCTCCGATCCCCACAGCAGCAGCACCTGCAGCGCCAGGATGACGATCGAAACCGAGCTGGATGTCGACAGCCGATGCGGTTCTGGAACAACCTCGGCCACCATCACCATCGGCAGAGACAGGATGCCCACCAACGCCGGCTGGAAGGGATGCGCCTTCGGCCAGGCGCGGATGATCGCGGGAATCAGTTCACGGCGACCCGGCCACAGCGGATCGACGTGAATCGGCTCCAGATTGTCCTCCAGGCGCGCCAGGTCATGACTGGCCGGACGAACCGAGCCGCCCACCACGTCGTCGATCACGGTGATGCACTCATCGAGTTGGGCCAACGTCATCCCCGGCTCCAGGCGTCCTTCGATGTCGGCCAGGGCCTGGCGGGTGCGCTCCCGAACTTCGATCAGTCGGCGGTCGGTCTCGGCCAGCGCACGGGCGTCCTCGCTGCGGCTGAGGATCTGCCGTTCGTACTCGGTCTCCAGTCGCACGCGCTGAGCCCGGGCCTGATGCCACCAGCTGACCAGGACGGCCGCCGCGGTCATCCAGATCCCGGTGTTCAGCGCCCACGACAGCGACAGCCACCCCCACTGGGTCCAGTTCATGGTGCCTGCGCTGGTGGCCAGCACCATCACCGTCGCCGGGGCCACCCCGGCGAGACTGAAGAAGAACAGCTCCAGGCCGAGCGCGGAACGCAGCCGGAACGCCCACTTCACCACGGGCACCAGGCCCCAGCACAGCACGATCGCGGTGAGCAGGTAGGCGGTGAGCGCACCGAGGGAGGACACCACCGCCTCCGACGGGCTCAGCCCGTTCTGGGTGCCGTAGTAAAGCTGGTTGCCATATAGCCAGGGAGCCGGAATCAGCAGAACCGAGAGCCGCACCGGACCGTCCCAGGAAGCCAGCCTCAGTTCGCTGAGGACCGACCGCGGTGAGAGCCGGTCCAGGGGGCTGGTCACTTCGCGCTGGGCCCGTGGGCGTAATAGAGCTTGGCGAGTTGGACCCGCGGGTTCATCGCCGACCCCTTTTCGACCTCCAGCCGGAGGATCAGCCGCTGCACGATCTGCTCCACCCCGTGGCTGGACGTGCCGCGACGCGCGGCGATCTCGGCGTTGGACAGCCCGGCGGCGATCAGCCGCAGAACCTCCAGCTGGTCTCGGCTCAGTCCACTCAGAGGCCCCGCAGCCGCGATGTCGTCTCGGCGGGGCGCCTGGTCACGCAGGACGCCTTCGAGGGTCTCCAACACCAACTCTGCGTTCGCCAGGGACCGCTTGTGGAGATAGGCCGCACGCGCCGGAATCAGCCGGGCGTCGACACCGGCCACCTCCGGTGAGGGGGCATTGGTCATCACCACCAGCGCGGCCCACGGGGCATAGCGATCGGCGTAGGCCAACACCTCGGCACCGCCGGGGCCTTCACCCAGATCGAGGTCGACCAACAATGCGTCGGGATCGAAGGACTTCAAAGCGGTGATCGCGTCGGCCGCCGTGCCCACCCCCATCGCGTCGAACCCGGCGTTCTCCAATAGCGAGGTCGTCAATGACCGAATCAACGGCTCGTCCTCGACAACCAGCACGCGACGTGGTGCAGGCGTGAACGAGTTCGGACTGGCGGTCGGCGGCATCGGTCACTCCTGGCTCGGGATGGTTGCTCCATTCTCACACCGGTTTCGGTGTGGTCGCCGCATTTACGCGAGCGTGAAGCTGGGGTTTTCCCCACTCCGAGCGCCGGTCAAATGTCGGGTACGGCCAGAATGAAGCTACGCCCACCGGCGTGGTTTCGCAGGAGCCTTGCGGACCCAGATAACCACATAGATCCGGAGTTCAGCTGCGGGAGCCCGCTGAGCCGCCTCGGGCAGGGCTGCTCATCGCCTCACACACGAACTCCAACCTGATCGGATGGGGAACCTGCCCCCCCACCGCCATCCAGAGGTTCCCCATCCGATCAGGCCCCCCGCGCCTCCCCCTCCCCCCGCAGGACCATCCCATGAATCTTGATCGCTTCGCGACCACCATCCAGCACGACCGGCGCGCCGCCCATGAGGAGCGCGATCGGGCCACCACCGGCTCGCCGTCAACCCCAGAGACTCCGGCTGCACCGACAGGCTCCGAGCCCAACGCGCCGGCACGCTGACTCAGCGGCTCGCCATTGCGTCCAAACTCGGGACCGGTGCACGTCTATCCGTAAAGTTCCTGAAACAATGAGCCATGCGCGTCTACAACTTTTCCGCCGGTCCTGCCATGCTCCCGATCGAGGCCCTCACCGTTGCCCAGTCCGAGTTGACCGACTGGAAGGGTTCCGGCATGTCTGTGCTGGAGGTTTCCCACCGAGGTAAGGACTTCGTGGCCTGCGCCGCCGAAACCGAGCAACTCCTGCGTGAGGTTTTGGCGGTGCCCGACAACTACCGGGTGTTGTTCCTCCAGGGTGGCGCTTCGGGCCAGTTCGATGCCATTCCGCTGAACCTCACCGCCGCTGGTGATCGAGTCGACTTCATCAAGACCGGCCAGTGGTCGGCCAAAGCGATCAAGGCCGCCAAGGCCCAGGGGCTGGAAGTCAGCGTGATCGCCGATCAGGCGGCGTCCAACTACACCGACACCCCGGCCGCGGACAGCCTGGTGGTCGACCCGAGCGCGGCCTACCTGCATTACACCCCCAACGAGACCATCGGCGGGGTGGAGTTCGGCTACGTGCCCGCTGCCGGGGAGGTTCCGCTGGTCGCCGACTTCAGCTCCACGATCTTGTCCCGGCCGATCAACGTCGCCGACTACGGCCTGATCTACGCCGGCGCCCAGAAGAACATGGGTCCGTCGGGTCTGTGCGTGACGATCGTCCGCGACGATCTGCTGGGACGGGCCCGCCCGGGCACCCCGTCGATCTGGAACTACAGCGAGATGGCCGCCGCCGACTCGATGCTGAACACGCCGCCCACCTTCGGGGTGTACCTGCTCGGCCTGATCCTGAAGTGGGTCGCCGATCTCGGTGGTCTGCCGGCCATGGCCGAGCGCAACCGCGCCAAGGCCGAGGCCTTGTACGGCTTCATCGATGCCAGCGGCTACTACTCCAACCCCGTTGCTGCCGACTCTCGCTCCTGGATGAACGTGCCGTTCCTGCAGGCCAACGCCGAGCTCGACAAGACCTTTGTCGCCGAGGCCGCTGCCGCCGGGCTGACCAACCTGGCCGGCCACCGCAGTGTCGGCGGCATGCGCGCGAGCATCTACAACGCCATGCCGGCCGAAGGCGTGCAGGCACTGATCGACTTCATGACCGACTTCGAACGCCGCAATGGGTGAGGAACCAATGACCTTTCAGATCAAGACTCTCAACGCCATCAGCAAGGTGGGTCTGAACCGCCTGCCGGACACGACCTACACGGTCGGCAACGACATCGAATCGCCTGACGCGATTCTGCTGCGTTCGGCCAGTCTGCACGGGGTGGAGATTCCCTCCTCGGTGCTGGCGGTGGCTCGCGCGGGTGCCGGCACCAACAACATCCCGATCGCGGAGTACAGCGCCAAGGGCATTCCGGTGTTCAACACCCCCGGCGCCAACGCCAACGCCGTGAAGGAACTGGTGGTCGCGGCGCTGTTCCTGGCGGCTCGCAACATCATTCCGGCGGCGTCTTTCGCCCATCGCCTCGACGGTGATGCCGGCGAGATGGACAAGGCCGTCGAGGCCGGCAAGAAGCAGTTCGTCGGCTTCGAGTTGCCCGGGCGGACGCTGGCGGTGATCGGCCTGGGCGCCATCGGCGTCGAGGTCGCCAATGCGGCGGTCGCCTTGGGCATGAAGGTGATGGGCTACGACCCGGCGATCACCATCGAGCACGCCTGGAACCTGTCGAGCAAGGTCGAGCGGGTCACCAACCTGGAGGCCATGCTGAAGCGGGCCGACATCGTCACCATCCACGTCCCGCTGGTCGACGGTACCCGGGGCCTGATCGGTGCCGAGCAGCTCAAGGCGATGCGAAAGTCCGCCGTGCTGGTGAACTTCGCCCGTGGTCCGATCGTCGACCAGGCCGCTGTGGTCGAAGCGCTGGAGTCCGGCAGCCTGCGCGGCTACGTGTGCGACTTCCCGACCCCCGAGCTGAACAAGCGCCCCAATGTGGTCACGCTGCCGCATCTGGGCGCCTCGACCAACGAGGCCGAGGAGAACTGCGCGTACATGGCCGCCGAGGAGCTCAAGGCGTACCTGGAGGATGGGACGATCACCAACTCGGTGAACTTCCCCAACGCCGAGCTCGCTCGCGCCGAAGGCACCCAGCGGCTGGCCATCGCCAACAGCAATGTGCCCAACATGGTCGGCCAGATTTCGACGCTGCTGGCCGAGTCGGGTCTGAACATCGCCGATCTGCTCAACAAGTCTCGTGGTGACCTGGCCTACACCTTGGTAGATGTGGACGGCGAGATCCCGGCGTCCGTCGTGACCAAGATCCTGGCCATCGACGGGGTGCTGTCCGCCCGGGCGATCTGAGTCCTGCAGCAACTTCATGGAAGAGGTGTCCGCTTCGGCGGGCACCCCTTCTGCTTTTTGTCGAAAGTCGGGATCAGGACGCCGCCAGCCAGCGCCGGGCCATCGCGATCCTGGCCTCGACCTGCTCGGTGGTGGCTTGCGCCAACGGCGGGCCTCCGGCCTCTCGACGCAGACCGGCGTGAATGTGACTGTGCGGCACCCCGCGCAGCCGCGCGACCTGGGATACCAGTGAGTTCAGCTCCTTGCGGCGGGCTTCCAGCGCTCGGTGCAGGCTGATCTCGGCGCCGTCGGGCTGTCGGCGCGTCTGGCGATCGCGGCGGGCAAGTTGGCGGCGCTGCCGTTCGGCGAGCAAGGCGCCCACCTGGTCGGGTTCCAGGAGGCCTGGCAGGCCGAGGTAGTCGGCCTCCTCTTCACTCGACGGGGCGGTCTGCAGGCCGTACGCGGCGGCATCGAAAAGCACGTGGTCGAAGGCCGCGATCGCCTCCAGGGTCTCCTGCTCGCCTTCGAACTCGGCCACCCGTTGGGCGCGATTGGCCTCAGCCAGCATGGCCTCCTCGGGATCCCACAGACCTTCTTCGGTCGCCGGCTTTCCGAGGGCGTGATCACGCTGCTTCTCCATGGTGCTGGCATGGGCCAGCAGGATCGGCACCGTCGGCAGGAACACGCTGGCGATCTCGCCACGTCGGCGGCTGCGCACGAAGCGTCCGACCGCCTGGGCGAAGAACAGCGGCGTCGAGGTGGCCGTGGCGTACACCCCCACCGCCAAGCGGGGGACGTCCACACCTTCGGACACCATCCGCACCGCGACCATCCAGCGCTCGACACTCGAGCTGAACCGCTCGATCTTGCGGCTCGCGGCGGCGTCATCACTCAGCACCACCGTGGGACGCTCACCGGCGATCTGTTCCAGTGCCCGCGCATACGCGCGGGCCTGTCTTTGATTGCTGGCGATCACCAACCCACCCGCGTCCGGCACATGCCGGCGCACTTCGGTCAGTCGCCGGTCTGCACTGCGCAGCACGGCGCCGATCCACTCCCCTGCCGGGTCCAAAGCGGTACGCCAGGCCTGGGCGGTGAGGTCCTTGGTGAGCGGTTCACCGAGGTTCGCGGCCAGCTCGTCGCCGGCCTTGGTACGCCAGCGCAGACCGCCGCCGTAGGCCATGAACATCACCGGACGCACCACCTGGTCGCGCAAAGCCTCGGCGTAGCCGTAGACGTAGTCCGGGTCTGAGCGCCGCACCCCGTCGGCACCCTCCAGGTAGCGCACGAACGGGATCGGATCGGTGTCGCTGCGGAACGGCGTACCGGTCAGGCACAAGCGCTTGGTAGCCAGCTCGAACGCCTGGCGGATGCCTTCACCCCAACTGCGTGAGTCGCCGGCGTGATGGATCTCGTCGAAGATCACCAGCGTCTTGGCTCGCACCGTGAGAGCCTCCATCCGGTGCACCGCTGCAGCGACGCCGGCGTAGGTGATCGCCTGGCCGTGGAACTGCCGGCTGCGACCCGCCTTGGCTCGTCCCATGCCCGGATCCAGGTGCAAGCCCACCTTGGCGGCCGCTTCGGCCCACTGAATCTTCAGGTGCTCGGTGGGGGTGACCACGATCACCTGCTCGATCCGTCGCTCGCCGATCAGGTCCGTGGCGACCCGCAGCGCGAAGGTGGTCTTGCCGGCGCCGGGGGTGGCCACCGTCAGGAAGTCCACAGCGTCGAGGTTGCGGTAGCGGGCCAGCGCCTCGACCTGCCAGGCCCGCAGGCGCGCCGCGGTGCCCCAGGCTGCGCGGCCGGGGAAGGCAGGAGAAAGCGCATCGAAGGCGCCAGGGGTCGGCAAGGCTCAGCGATCGTCTCTGGTCACCAGCAGCCACACCAGTGCGATCGTGATGCCCACCAGGTCGGCCGCGCCATCGAAGACATCACCGTCGCGTCCGGGTACCCACAGCAGTTGCACCATCTCGCTGACGGCAGCATGTGCCGCGAAGATCGCCGCGATCAACCACGGCCGCCGGGTCAACCGCCCCAGCAACCAGGTAGGCACACCGAACAACGCCGCGTGCACCAACTTGTCGACATAGATCGGTTGGGGGATCGATGGGTTGCCCGGCAGGTAGAGCGCCAACAGATGCACCAACAACACCGGCGGAACCAACCACCACAGGGCTCGCCGGGTCGGCGGATCCAGATGGACGTCAGGCTCCACCGTCCCCCCGGGGGTGAGGTCCAGCGGTTCGTCCGGGTCCGCGTCAGCCAAGGCGTTCCACGATCAGCTCGCGCACCCTGCCGGCATCGGCCTGCCCGCGCAGGTCCTTCATCACCGCACCGATCAACGCACCGGCGGCAGCCATTTTGCCCTCGCGGATCTTCGCGGCCACGTCCGGGTTGGCCTCGATCGCCCGGTCGACCGCTGCGATCAACGCGCCGTCATCGGAGACCACCGCCAGCCCACGGGCGCTGACCACCTCGGCAGGCTCACCCTCGCCGGCCAGCACGCCATCGATCACCTGGCGAGCCAGCTTGTCGTTGACCGTGCCGGCGTCGACCAACGCCTGCACGGCGGCCACCTGCGCCGGTGTGATCGCCAATGCCGTCAGCTCGACTCCGGCCTCGTTGGCGCGCCGAGCCAGCTCGGACAGCCACCACTTTCGCGCAGCGGACGCCGGCGCACCCGCGGCCACGGTCGCCTCGATCAGGTCCAACGCACCGGCGTTGACGATGTCAGCGAACTCCTGCTCGGCGAAACCCCAGGCGGTCTGCAGCCGCTTGCGCTTGACGTCCGGCGCCTCCGGCAAGGTCGCCCGCAACTCTTCGACCCACTCCCGGCTCGGTGCCACCGGCACCAGGTCGGGCTCGGGGAAGTAGCGGTAGTCCTCGGCCTGCTCCTTGGAACGGCCCGGGGTGGTGTAGCCCTCCTCGTGCCAGTGCCGGGTCTCCTGATGCACCTTCCCGCCACCGGCCAGCAGCGCGGCCTGTCGGCGGATCTCGTAGGTGAGAGCGGCCTCGATGCTGCGCAGCGAGTTCACGTTCTTGGTTTCGGTGCGCAGCCCCAGCTCGGTCTCACCCTTGGGCATCAGCGACACGTTGGCGTCGCAGCGCAGCGAGCCCTGCTCCATCCGGACGTCCGACACGTCCAAGGCCCGCATCAGGTCGCGCAGGTAGGACACATACGCCTTGGCCACCTGGGGCGCCTTGGCCCCGGTGCCGCGAATCGGCCGCGTGACGATCTCGATCAGCGGAGTGCCCGCCCGGTTGTAGTCGACCAAGGAGTACTCCGCGTCGCCGATGCGTCCGGTGACGCCACCGGCGTGCACCAGCTTGCCGGCGTCCTCCTCCATGTGCGCGCGCTCGATCTCGATCACGAAGACCTCGCCGTCGACCTCCAGCTCGACGCGTCCGTCGAAGGCGATCGGCTCGTCGTACTGGGAGGTCTGGAAGTCCTTGGTCATGTCCGGGTAGAAGTAGTTCTTCCGGGCGAACCGGCACCATTCGGCGATGTCGCAGCCCAGCGACAGGCCGATCCGGATGGCTGAGGCGATCGCGGTGGCGTTGACCACCGGCAGCGAGCCCGGCAAGCCGAGGCACACCGGGCAGGTGTTGGTGTTCGGCTCGGACCCGAAGACGTTGGCGCAGCCGCAGAACATCTTGGTGGCGGTGTTCAGCTCGACATGCACCTCCAGTCCCAGGACCGGGTCGAACTGCGCCATGGCGTCCTCGAAGGACAGCAGTTCCTCGCTCATCGCACGCCTCCCCGCAGATGCGCACCGGCCGGGCCGGTCGCCAAAGTGTCCAGCAGCGGCGCTCCCCAGCGTTGGGCCAGCGCGTTCTCCAGCGCCGCCCCCACCCGATAGAGCCGATCATCGGCCAACGCCGGGGCCATGATCTGCAGGCCCACCGGCAACCCGTCGTCCGGGCTGAGTCCGACCGGCACCGACATCGCGCAGTTCCCGGCCAGGTTGGACGGGATGGTGCACAGGTCCGCCTTGTACATCGCCAGCGGGTCGTCGACACGCTCACCAATGGTGAAAGCGGTGGTCGGCGTGGTCGGCGAGACCAGCACATCGGCGTGCGCGAAGGCGGCGTCGAAATCGCGGCTGATCAGGGTGCGCACCTTCTGTGCCGAGCCGTAGTAGGCGTCGTAGTAGCCCGACGACAGCGCGTAGGTGCCGATGATGATCCGGCGCTTGGCCTCGGCTCCGAAGCCGGCCCCGCGGGTGAGGTTCATCACCTCTTCGGTGCTGTTCACCCCGTCGTCACCGACCCGCAGCCCGTAGCGCATCGCGTCGAAGCGGGCCAGGTTGGAGCTGACTTCGCTCGGCATGATCAGGTAGTAGGCGCTGAGCGCGTAGTCGAAGCTCGGGCAGGACACCTCGGTGATCACTGCTCCCAGGCCGGCCAGCACTTCGAGGGCTTCGTTGAAACGCTGCTCCACGCCGGGCTGGTAGCCCTCGCCGCCGAGCTCGCGCACGACCGCGATCCGCAGGCCCTTGACGTCGGCCTGGCGGGCGGCAGCCACCACATCGGGGACGGGCGCGTTGATCGAGGTGGAGTCCCGCGGATCCCAGCCGGCGATCACCTCGTGCAGCAGCGCCGCGTCCAGAACGGTTCGTGCGCACGGGCCGGGAGTGTCCAGGCTGGAGGCCATCGCGACCACGCCGTAGCGGGAGGTGGCACCGTAGGTGGGCTTGACCCCGACCGTCCCGGTGACTGACGCGGGCTGGCGGATCGAACCGCCGGTGTCCGTACCCAGTGCCAGCGGCGCTTCGAAGGCCGCCAGCGCTGCGGCCGAGCCGCCACCGGAGCCACCGGGGATCTTGGTCAGATCCCAGGGGTTGTGGGTCGTCTGATAGCCGGAATTCTCGGTGGAGGAACCCATCGCGAACTCGTCCATGTTGGTCTTGCCGAGCACGACGATGCCCGCAGCCAGCACCTTCTCGGTGATTGTGGAGTTGTACGGCGGAATCCAGCCCTCCAGGATCCGCGAGCCGCAGGTGGTTGGTGCGCCGGTCATGGTGAAGATGTCCTTCATCGCCAGCGGGACCCCGGCCAGGCGTCCCAGCGGAGCACCGGCTGCACGCTGCTCGTCAACGCTGCTCGCCGCGGCCAGCGCCCGGTCGCCATCGACATGCAGGAAGGCTTTCACCTGGCCGTCGACGCGCTCGATCTGCTCCAAACACGCGGTGGTGAGCTCTCGGGCGCTCAGTTCCTTGGCGGCGAGCCGATCGCTGAGTTCGGCTGCGGAGGCGGTCAGCAGTTCGCTCACGCTTCCTCCCCCAGGATCCGCGGCACACGGAAGCGGCCGTCTTCGACCGCGGGCGCACCGGCCAGCACGTCCTCGCGCGGCAGCGATGGGCGCACCACGTCGTCACGGAACACATTGGTGAGCGGAATCGCATGCGAGGTGGGCGGCACGTCAGGGGTAGCCACCTCGGTCACCCGCGCCACCGCCGCCAGGATCACATCCAATTGCGGGGCCAGCAGTTCGGTTTCGGACTCGGTCAACCGGACCCGGGCCAACTCGCCCAGTCTGGCCACCTCGGCTGCGGTCAAAGCCACCGTCAGACTCCTGCTCAACTCGATGCGACGGACGAGATCCGCCACGGCGTCTCAGTCTAACGGGGGCGTTTGACGCGTTTGTAACGCTGATGCGCCACACTGTCACGGTGTTCTTGGTTCGAGTAGCTCTTCCTGACCGTCCTGGCTCCCTGGGGGCGGTGGCAACCGCCATGGGTCACGCCCACGCGGACATCATGGCTGTGGAGATCGTGGAGAAGTACGAGGGCTACGCCATCGACGACTTCATGGTCGAACTGCCCTCAGGGGTAGCCGCCGACACTTTGGTGACCGCCTGCGAGTCCGAACCCGGTGTCGAAGTGATCTGGGTCTCCCACTATCCCGAGGCCTGGGGCCTGCAGGCCGATGTCGACCTGCTCAACGCCATGACCGAGGATCCGCAACACGCCGAAGAACTGCTCACCGCGCAGGCGCCGGCGGTCTTTCGCGTGGCCTGGGCCGTTCTGATCGACCGGAAGTCCGGTGAAGTGCTGACCCGCTCGGAGATGGCACCCGATCTGGACGCCGCCGGCGTCGCGGCCCTCGGCGATCTGAGCCAACTGCGGGTCGAGGAGTTGCCCGACGGCTGGATTCCCGGTTGGAGCGACACGTTGATCGCCGTGGCCCCGCTCAAGCGCCGCGCAGCCATCGTGCTGGCCCGCCGCGGCGGTCCGGAGTTCATCAAGTCCGAGCTCGCCCGGCTGCGACACCTGGCCGCGCTCGCGCTCTGACTCACAAACACCCCGCGACTCAAGAGCATTCGGGAACTGTGGGGCGCCTCGTGGCTCAGTGCAAGATCGTCCACATGTAGAAACCCAGTGCGGACACGGCCGCGAGCGCCACCACCGCTGCGATGATCGCGTACCACCGCTGCCGCTTCTTGGTGCGGGTGTTCGGGACGTCAACCGGCCCCCACTCCCCCATCACCGGACGGACGCGCGGCGGGGAGCCCTCGTTGAGGTTCAGATTCGAGTTCAGACCTTCGGGCACGCCGCGATCCTACCCGGCCACCGCGTCCGGCCCGCCGGCCAGGAACTCGTCGAATCGCGCCGCCTCGATGATCGGCACACCCAAGGCCACCGCCTTGTCGTACTTCGACCCCGCGCCGTCCCCGGCCACCACGTAGTCAGTGCGCGTCGACACCGAGCCGGCCGCCTTGCCACCGCGGGCCTCCACTGCGGCAGTCGCGCCATCGCGGCTGTAGCCCGGCATCGATCCGGTGACCACCACCGTCAGCCCGGCCAGGGTCTGCGGCAGCACATCGGCCTCATCGGCGGGTTCGTCGGCGAGCACACAGCCTGCGGCTCGCCATTTGCGGACGATCTCGCGGTGCCAGTCCACGGTGAACCATTCGGTGATCGAGGCGGCCAAGGTCGGCCCGATCCCCTCCACGGCGCTCAGCTCCGCCACTGTGGCCGCCTCCAGGGCGTCGATGTTGCCGAAGGCCCGGGCCACGTCAGGCGCGGTGCCCTTGCCGACGTGACGAATGGATAGCGCGGTGAGAAAGCGGGCGAACGGACGGGTCTTGGCCGCTTCCAGGTTTTCCAGCAGCCGCTTGCCGTTGGCCGACAGGGCGCCGTCCTTGGTGGTGAACACTCCCGCAGCCACCAAGGCGTCCGCGGTCAGATCGAACAGATCGCCTTCGTCGCTCAGCAGGCCGGCGCTGAGCAGCGCATCGGCGGCCTTCTCGCCCAGCATCTCGATGTCCAGCGCGCTGCGCGAGGCCAGATGGAACAGCCGCTCGCGCAGTTGGGCCGGGCAGGAGCGCCGGTTCGGGCAGCGAATGTCGGCGTCACCTTCCTTCTCCGGACGCAGCTCGCTGCCGCAGGCCGGGCAATGCGTGGCCATCACGAACTCCCGCTCGCTGCCATCGCGAAGCTCCACCACCGGGCCGAGCACCTCAGGGATCACATCACCGGCTTTGCGCAGCACCACCGTGTCGCCGATCAGCACCCCCTTGCGCTTGACCTCTGCAGCGTTGTGCAAGGTGGCCATCTCCACCGTCGAGCCGGCCACCAGCACCGGCTCCATCACCGCGTACGGCGTGACTCGGCCGGTGCGTCCGACGTTGACTCGGATGTCGAGAAGCTTGGTGGTGACCTCCTCGGGCGGGTACTTGTAGGCGATCGCCCAGCGCGGCGCCCGCGAGGTATTGCCGAGTTTGGTCTGCAGCTCACGGTCGTCGACCTTGATCACGATGCCGTCGAGCTCGTGTTCCACCGAATGGCGATGTTCGCCGTAGTAGGCGACGAAATCTGCGACTTCGGCAGCGCTGTGGCAGACCTTGAAGTACGGCGAGATCGGTAGCCCCCAGCCGGCCAGCAGCCCGTAGGCGTCCGACTGTCGTGCCGGCGGTTCGGAGGAGAACGCGCCGATGCCGTGGACCAGGAAGCTCAATCGCCGCTGCGCGGTCACCTTCGGGTCCTTCTGCCGCAAGGAGCCCGCCGCGGAGTTGCGCGGATTGGCGAAAGGGGCCTTGCCTGCCGCCACCAGTCCGGCGTTCAACGCGGCGAAGTCCTCGGTGCGCATGAACACCTCGCCGCGCACTTCGACGACCTCGGGCACGCCCGGCCCACTCAACACCGACGGGATCACCCCGATCGTGCGGACGTTGGCGGTGACGTCCTCGCCGACCACCCCGTCACCGCGGGTGGCCGCGCTGACCAGTCGTCCGTTGCGGTAGACCAGGTCGAGAGCCAGCCCGTCGATCTTCAACTCGCACAGGTAGCCCGACTCCCCCACCGCCACACCGGCGAGCCCTTCGGCCCGGTTCAGCCAGTGGGTCAGCTCCTCGGCCGAGAACACGTTGTCCAGGCTCATCAGCGGCACCAGATGCGTCACCGGCGAGAAGGTGGCGCTGGCCTGGCCACCGACGGTCTGAGTCGGGCTCTCTGGTGTCTGCAAAGTCGGGAACTCAGCTTCCAGCGCCTGCAACTCGCGCATCAGCGTGTCGAACTCGGCATCGGAGACAGTCGGCGCATCGGCCTCGTAGTAGCGGCGCCGATGTTCGCTGATCTCGTCGCTCAACTGGGCGTGACGGTGGCTGGCTGCGGCGAATTCCATGCCCGAAATCTAGCGCCCGCCACCGACGGTGATCAGCCGCGGTGGTAGTCCTCGGCCACGCGTTGGCTCACCCGGCGCAACGAGGCCAGGGCTTGGCTCACCTGAGCCGGCGTCCACGACGCCATCCCGCAGGCCGGAGTGAGCACGATCGAGGCCGGATCCGGGTTGCCCAGCCGATCCAGCAGCCGCAGCGTGCGGGTGGCCAAGGCGTCGACGCCCAGCACCTCGCCCACAGTAGGCAGGACCCCCAGATAGCCGGCCAGCCCGGCGTCCAGCGACTCTCCCCACTGATCCAGATCGGCGGCGGTGAGGGTATCGATGTCCAGGCTCATCCCGCCGATCCCGGCCCGAACCAGCGCCGGCAGCGGCCAGGCGGCTCCCGGCCCCTTCCAGGGAGCACAGCTGTGCACCAGGCTGCGCACGCCGACGCGGTCGGCAGCCGCGGCGATCCACCCGAGCGCGGTGACGATCTCGGGCACATCCACCGCGCGGTGGCGGAAGAAGCCTCCCGGCGTGGGCACGGCACCGGCAGCGACCGCCGGCAGGGACGGTTCATCGAGTTGCAGCACCAGTTCGGCACCCGGCAGGCGACGGTGCAGGTCGGCCAGCAACACGCTCACGCTTTCGGCCAGTGACTGGGCGAGGTCTCGGCGGGCGCCACGGTCGGCCAGCACACGTCCGGTGTGCGCGACGCCGAGCGAAGCGGCCAGCGTCCACGGGCCGGCGACGGCCACCTTGAACCGGCCGGTGTAGCCCTGCGCGTTCTCCTCCAAGACATCCAGGTCGTCGCGCCAGGTGGCTCGCGCCCGCCGCTGATCGATGCCTGGCGCGTCGGCCAGCCGCCACTCCCCTGCCTGCAGGTCGGCCGGCAACCCGTCGGGAAGGCCGAGCCCGCGACCGATCAGCTGGGCCCACGGCCCACGCGCAGGCAACTCCGGCAGGTAGGGGAAGTCTTCGACCTTGTCGAAGGTCATGCGTGCGGCCGAGGCGAAGTCTGTGCCGGGCAGTGACCCCAGGCCGGTGACGGTGACCATCAGGTGCCCGTGGCCGCGATGGTGGCCGCCCCGACCACCCGATCACCGTCGTAGTGGACGGCAGCCTGGCCAGGTGAGACGCCGAACATCGGCGCGTCCAGTTCGATCTCGAGCCGGTCCGCGACGGCGGTGAAGGTCGCGGGCACCGCCTCGGCGTGGGCACGCACCTGCACCAGGCCACGCCAGGAGCCGCCCACCGCGGCTTCGGTCCAGGTCGGACGAATGGCGCTGATCGTGCGCACCGCCAGCTGCTGCTTGGCCCCGACGGTGACGGTGTTGCTCACCGGGTCCAGCCCGACCACATACCGCGGACGCCCGTCGGCGGCGGGCACCGACAGGTGCAGGCCGTGACGCTGGCCCACGGTGTAGCGGTAGTAGCCCTGATGAGCGCCCAGCACCTCGCCGTCGACGTCGACGATGTCGCCGCTGCGCCGACCGAGCCGGTCGTCCAAGAAGCCACCGGTGTCGCCGGTGGGGATGAAGCAGATGTCGTAGCTGTCGGGCTTGTCGGCGACCAGGAGACCCCGCTCGGCGGCCTCAACCCGCAGCTCGAGCTTGGAAACGACCTCGCCCAGCGGGAACTCGCAGTGCGCCAGTTGCTCGGCGGTGAGCACCCCGAGCACGTAGGACTGGTCTTTGGCCGGTTCGGCTGCCCGGTACAGCGACACCTGGTCGTCGGTGCGGTCCAGCCGGGCGTAGTGCCCGGTGGCCACCCGCTCGAAGCCGAGCGCGACCCCGCGTTCCAGCACCGCGGCGAACTTGATCTTCTCGTTGCAGCGCAGACAGGGGTTCGGCGTGCGTCCGGCGGCGTACTCGCTGACGAAGTCGGCCACCACGTCATCGGCGAAGCGCTCGGAGAAGTCCCACACGTAGAACGGGATCCCCAACACGTCCGCGGCGCGCCGGGCGTCGTTGGCGTCGGCGATCGAGCAGCACCCCCGCGAGCCGCTGCGGAACAGCTCAGGGTTACGCGACAGGGCCAGATGCACCCCGGTGACCTCGTGACCGGCCTCCACCAGGCGCGCGGCAGCCACGGCGGAATCGACTCCACCCGACATCGCGGCCAAGACCCGCATCGACACCCCTCTCGGAACCGTTGGAGTCTACGTCGCCACGGCGCGCCGTGCGGTCTGCACTGCACCGGGCAACACCGCCACCAGGCGATCGACGTCGGCCGAGGTGGTAGTAGCACCGAAGGAGAACCGCAGGCTGGCGCCGGCTTCAGCCCGGCTGCGCCCCATGGCGAGGAGCACCTCGCTGGGTTGGTGCATCCCCGCCGTGCACGCCGAGCCGGTGGACGCATCGATCCCGGCCGCGTCCAGCAGCAGCAGAACGTCGTCGGCCCGGGTGCCGGGGAAGGTCAGGTTGATGATCGCCGGACTGTGCTCCTCGGCGGAGTTGTCCACCGCACCGTCGATCACAGCGGTGAGCGCCGCCACTCGAGCCCGCAGCGCCTCCAAACGCTCGGCCTCGGCGGCCAGGACGTCCACGGCGGCCTGGGCAGCGGCGGCGAAGCCGGCCACCAGCGCCACCGGAACCGTGCCGGAGCGAAGCTTGGCCTCCTGGCCGCCGCCGAACCCGCTGGCCCGCAGCCGCGTTCCGCGCCGGACGACCAGCGCCCCGACTCCCACCGGACCGCCCAGCTTGTGGGCGCTCAGGCTGAGCAGATCCAGCCCGGTCGCCGCGAAATCGATGGGCAGATGCCCGAACGCCTGGACGCCGTCGCTGTGCGCGAGCGCGCCGCCGGCGTGGGTCCGCTCGACGATCGCAGGCACGTCCTGGATCACGCCGGTCTCGTTGTTGACCCACATCACCGACGCGATTGCGGCGCCGTCGACCAGGCGGGCGAAGTCGTCGAGGTCAAGCCGTCCATTCGCATCGACGCCGGCAACCGCGACCCGGTCGCGCAGGCGACCGATCTCGGCCACCGAGGGATGTTCGATCGCCGAGATCACCACCGGCGCATCAGCGTCAGCCGCGCCGAGCAGGGCCAGGTTGTTGGCCTCGGTACCCCCGGAGGTGAACACGACTTCGCCGGGCTGAGCGCCGAGGCAGGCGGCCAGGGACTCGCGGGCTTCCTCCACGATCCGCCGCGCGCCCCGTCCGGACCCGTGCAGGGCGGAAGGATTACCGTAGCCAGCAAGGGTTTCGGCGATCACGGCGATCACCGACGCCGACATCGGCGAACTGGCGGCGTGGTCGACATATGACCGCGACACGTTGATCGAGGTCGTCATTTGCTCATCCTTCCGCCCACCGCGGTTTCAGCCTTGTCTGTTCGATGGTCCAGACTAGGCTGCCTGAACCGGAGCGAAAGCAGGAAATGTCCGCATCAGTGCGTCCCACGCCGCCCGACGGAGCCGTTCTCGGCGCCCACGTCGGAGACGGTGGTACCACCTTTTCGCTGTGGGCTCCCCGCGCCACCCGAGTCGAGCTCGCCCTGATCGACGATGCGGGGACCCAGGCCAACCACGATCTCGCCCTCGACGAGGGTGGGGTCTGGCGGGTGTTCGTGGCCCATGTCGAACCCGGACAGCGTTACGGCTTCCGGGTGGACGGCAAGTGGGATCCGCCGAGCGGGCAGCGGTTCAATCCGGCCCGCCTGCTGCTCGATCCGTACGCCCGTGCGATCACCGGTGGCGTGGACTACTCCGGGCCACTCACCGACCACACCGCCGACTCCAACTACGAGCCCGACCCCACCGATTCGGCCGGCTCGGTGCCGCTGAGCGTGGTGGTCGCCAACTCCGCGCCGCCGACTCCGCTGACTCACCCGCTGCCGCTGTCGGAGATGACTGTCTACGAGACCCACGTCCGCGGTTTCACCCGTAGCCACCCCGCCGTTCCCGAGCATTTGCGCGGCACCTACGCCGGCCTGGCCTACCCCGCCGTCATCGAGTACCTGGTCGACCTGGGCGTCAACGCCGTCGAACTGCTGCCGGTGCACCACTTCGTCTCCGAGCCGTTCATCGTCGGTCGTGGCCTGGTCAACTACTGGGGCTACAACAGCCTGGGCTTCTTCGCCCCGCACGCGCCCTACTCCGCCTCCGGCAGTCACGGCGAACAGGTCAGCGAGTTCAAGGCGATGGTTTCGGCGCTGCACGAGGCCGGTATCGCCGTCATTCTCGATGTCGTCTACAACCACACCGGCGAGGGTGGCCACGAAGGGCCCACCTTGTGTTTCCGCGGTATCGACCACGCCGCGTACTACCGACTCACCGATGACCAGCGCAACGACTACGACGTCACCGGCTGCGGCAACGCGGTCGACACCGCCAACCCGGCAGTGTTGAAGCTGGTGTTGGACTCGCTGCGCTACTGGATCACCGAGATGGGCGTGGACGGCTTCCGGTTCGACCTGGCCACCACTTTGATCCGGGACGCACGTCATCACGTCGATCAACAGCACCCGTTCAAGCAGGCCATCGCCGCCGATCCGGTCCTGGCCGACAAGGTGATGATCGCCGAGCCGTGGGACATGGGTCCGTACGGCTACCAGGTGGGTCGTTGGGGGGCCGGCTGGACGGAATGGAACGATCGGTTCCGCGGCTTCACCCGCGACTTCTGGCGCGGTGCCACCGGCGGCGTTCAGGAGTTGGCTACCCGGTTGAGCGGATCGTCCGACATCTTCGACCACTCCGGACGCCCGGTGCTCGCCTCGCTGAACTTCATCACCGCCCATGACGGCTTCACCCTGCGCGATCTGACCACCTACAACCTCAAGCACAACGAGGCCAACGCTGAGCGCAATCGCGACGGCGCCGACGACAACCGGTCGGACAATCATGGCTACGAAGGCGAGACCGACGATCCGGTCATCAACGCCGCCCGCCAACGCACCGCACGCAACATGATGGCCACGCTGCTGCTCAGTGCCGGCGTCCCGATGATCACCGCCGGCGATGAGTTCGGCCGCACGCAAGGCGGCAACAACAACGCCTACTGCCAGGATTCGCCGCTGTCGTGGGTGAACTGGAACATCACTGACGGCTGGGAACACCAGCTCGAACTCACCCGCAGCCTGCTGGCGCTCCGCCGCGCGCAACCGTTGCTGCGCCCCGAGCAGTGGCGCCGGCATGGCGAGGTCACCGGCCCGGACGGGCACAGCCTGGGGCGCTCCCCGGTGGCCTGGTTCACCGAACTCGGCGTCGAGATGACCACCGACGCCTGGCACGACTCCGGACGGCGCACGCTCGGCCTCTACCTCAGCGACGCCACCACCGGTCTGCTGGCGGTTTTCCACGCCGGCTCTGCGCCGATCGAGGTGTCGCTGCCAGGCGCACCCTGGGCCGAGGGCTACCAGTTGATCACTCACACCGGTGAGCCGCATGAGCTACCGCGTAAGCGGCTCAGCCCGGGGGCCACTGTGGAAGTGCCCGCTCGTACGGTTGCCGTTTTCGCCGCAGACGTCCGCACCAGCGCCATCCGGGTGCCGGTATCACCGGAATCTCCGCAAGATCCCGAGGTCTGAACTGCTGGGCACCGCCCGCAACGGGACACCACCCGCTAGTTTTGGCTTGTGAGCGCCAATCCCCGTCCGCCCCGCAAGCGGCCGGCGCCGGCCAAAGACGGCCGGAAGCCCGCCCCTCGCACCCCGGCGAAGCCCCCCGTTCCCGAACCCGTCACGCCCAGCCTGCAGCTGGCTCCGCCGATCGCGGTGGCCCGCGGCTTCGGCCGCATTCCGGTACGCGGCGTCAGCCCGGTCATCGAAGGCGGCGCCTACCCGGCCAAGGCGGTCGTCGGCGAGCTGATCCCGATCCGCGCCAAGGTCTTTCGCGAGGGCCACGACGCGGTCAACGCGTCGGTGATCTTCACCGATCCCACCGGCGTCGAGCACCGCACCGACCTGGCCCCGATCGAGCCGCGCGGCCTGGATCCGTGGGAGGCGTGGGTGCGCTTGGACCAGCCCGGCCGCTGGACGTTCCGGGTCGAAGGCTGGTCGGATCCCTGGGCCACCTGGCTGCACAACGCCGAGGTGAAGCTCCCCGCCGGCATCGACGTCGACCTGGTCTGCTTGGAGGGCCGGACGCTGTTGGAGACCACCGCGGCCACCGCCGCGTCCGCCGGCGACGCCGTCCACGCCTCGGTGCTGCAAGCCACTGCCCAACTGCTGTTGCCGGAGCGCTCGGCCGCCGACCTGATCGAGGTGGTGACCGCTTCGGGCACCGCCACCGCGATGCGCGTCCATGGGCCGCGGGAGTTGGTCTCGCCTACCGCCGACTTCGACATCTTCGTCGACCGTCGAGAAGCCCTGTTCGCCAGTTGGTACGAGTTCTTCCCGCGCTCGATCGGCGCCACCAAGAGTCCCCGGGCCAAGAAGTGGGCCTCAGGCACCTTCGACTCCTGCCACCATCGGCTGGAGGAGGTCGCTGCGATGGGCTTCGACGTGGTCTATCTGCCGCCCATCCATCCGATCGGGAAGGCATTCCGCAAGGGCCGCAACAACACCCTCACTCCCGAGACCGGCGATCCGGGCTCGCCGTGGGCGATCGGGTCGGCCAAGGGCGGCCATGACGCGATCCACCCCGACCTGGGTGATTGGGACAGCTTCGACCGGTTCATCGCCAAGGCCGCCGAGGTCGGCCTGGAGGTGGCCCTCGACTTCGCTCTGCAGGCCTCCCCCGACCACCCGTGGGTCCGTCAGCATCCCGAATGGTTCACCACACGCCTCGACGGCACCATCGCCTACGCCGAGAACCCGCCGAAGAAGTACCAAGACATCTACCCGATCAACTTCGACAACGATCCGGTCGGCATCTATCACGAGGTGCTGCGGATCCTGAAGCTGTGGATCTCTCACGGGGTGAAGATCTTCCGGGTAGACAATCCGCACACCAAGCCGGTGCAGTTCTGGGCCTGGATCATCGACCAGGTCCGCCAGCACGACCCGGACGTGCTGTTCCTAGCCGAAGCCTTCACCAAGCCTGAGATGATGCACGCCCTGGGCAAGGTCGGCTTCCACTCCAGCTACACCTACTTCACCTGGCGCAACACCAAGTGGGAGCTCACCGAGTACCTGACCGAGTTGTCGACCCAGACCGATGCGTTCTTCCGGCCGAACTTCTTCGTCAACACCCCCGACATCAACCCGGCCTTCCTGCAGTCCGGCAACCCGGCCGCCTTCGCCATCCGCGCCGTCCTGGCAGCAACGCTGTCGCCGGCGTGGGGTGTCTATTCCGGCTTCGAGTTGTTCGAACACGCCGCCCTCAAACCCGGCGGCGAGGAGTACCTCGACTCGGAGAAGTTCGAGTACCGGCCGCGCGATTTCGCCGCCGAGCCGAACCTGAACCTGCTGATCGGACGCCTCAACCAGATCCGCCGCGAACACCCGGCGCTGCAGCAGTTGCGCCAGATCCACTTCCTGGACGCCGCCAACGACCAGGTGCTGGCCTTCGTCAAGACCGACGGCGAAGACCAGGTGATCGTGGTGTGCAGTCTGGATCCCGACCAGACCATCGAGACCGTGGTGGGACTGGACTACGGCGCGCTCGGCCTGGCCCCAGGACCGGTGACGGTGCGCGACGAGCTGACCGGCAACACCTTCACGTGGGGCTACGACAACTTCGTCCGGCTGCCACCGGCGAATCCGGCGCACATCCTGCACATCGTCAAGAGTTGACCCCATGCATCCTGGGCAGGCCTGGCACACCTTGTTGCCGCGGATGCGGTGGTTCGCCGGCAAGAGTCGGGTGATCGCCGAGGTCGTTCTCACGCCGCTGCCGTGGGCCACAGCCGAGGGCGCCTGGCCCGCCGTGCGCACCGAGATGCTGGACGTCCGCTACGCCGACGGCGGTACCGAGACCTATCACCTGATCTCGGCCTACCGGCGCGACGGAATCGACGGCCTGACCCTGGCAATCGTGGACGTCGACGGCCTGGGCTCGGTGGCGCTCAGCGATGCCGCCGCTGACCCAGACGCGTTCGCCGCCTACGCCGCCTCGGTCGACATCGACCCGCTTGTCGAGCTGTGGGCGCGTCCGCAGCCGTTGGGGGTCGAGCAGTCCAACAGCAGCGTCCGGATCGCCGCCAACGCCCTGTTCAAGGTGCTGCGACGCCCCCAGGTGGGTGGCCAGCGCGAGCTTGAACTACTCACCCGGCTGGCTGATTCCGGCGTCACTCCGCGGATTTTCGGCTCCACCTGGAGCAGTGAAGGCGCCCTGACCGGCGTGGTGATGGAGTTCATCTCCTCGGTCGGCGACGGTTGGCAGCTGGCCACCTCCGCCTGCCGCAACGGCACCGACTTCCGCGGTCCGGCCGCCGAGCTCGGCCGCGCCCTTCGCCTGGTGCATCGGCGGCTGGCGACGCCCACTGCCGATGACCCAGGCACCACCACGGTCGCCGGTTCGCAGCTGACCGACGAGCTCATCGGCAGACTGTCCACCGCCGTCGACGAACTCCCCCAGATCGCCGAGCTGGCCTCCGCGCTGCGAGCGGTGTACGAGGCCGTCGCCCAGACTCCGGTGGCGGTACATCAGATCCACGGCGACTTCCATCTCGGCCAGGCGCTCTACCGGGCCGACGCGAACGGGTGGGCACTCATCGACTTCGAGGGTGAGCCGCTGGTCTCGGTTGGCGAGCGCAATCGTCCAGACTCCCCCTGGCGCGATGTCGCCGGTGCCCTGCGTAGTTTCGACTACGTCCGTGGCGCCCAGGCTCAGCCCGACTCCGCTGCCGTCCGCGCCTGGGCCGCGAGCGCTCAGGACGCCTTTCTGGCCGGCTACGCCGACGGTGAGACCATTCCCGAAGCGCTGTTGCGGGCCTATGTGCTGGACAAGGCCGTTTACGAGGTGCGCTACGAAACCAGCAACCGGCCCGAATGGGTCCACATCCCGCTGGAAACAGTCCAAGATGAACTCACCGGCGCACGACGCCGGGACAACAAGTAGAGGAGACGTCGATGGCACACGATCCCAATGGTGGCCTGACCGGCTGGGACCTGGAGGGGTTCCACAGCGGCGGCGACACCGAGTGCTGGCGGCGGCTCGGCGCCCATGAAGTGACCGTCTTCGACGACGAGCGTGGCGAGGTGCGCGGTACCCGCTTTGCGGTCTGGGCACCCAACGCCAGGGACGTCCGGATCAATGCCGACTTCAACTGGTGGACCGGTGACGCCATGCACCTGGTGCCCGGCTCCGGGGTCTGGGCGCTGTTCGTCGAGGGTGTCGGCGAAGGCGCGATGTACAAGTTCAACATCCTCGGCGCCGACGGCGTCTGGCGGGAGAAGGTCGATCCGATGGCCTTCTTCGCCGAGCAGGCACCAGCCAACTCCTCGATCGTCTACACCTCCAAGTTCGCCTGGAGCGACCAGGAGTGGCTCGACAGGCGCGCGGCCTCCCGGCCCCATGCCGAGCCGATGAGCGTCTACGAGTTGCACCTGGGTTCGTGGCGCAAGGGCAAGACCTACCTGGAACTAGCCGACGAGCTGGTCGAATACGTCACCTGGGCCGGGTTCACCCACGTGGAGTTCATGCCGGTCACCGAACACCCCTTCGAACCCAGCTGGGGCTACCAGGTCACCAACTACTTCGCACCTCAGTCGCGCCTGGGACGTCCCGACGAGTTCCGCTACCTGGTCGACCGGCTGCACAACGCCGGCATCGGCGTGATTCTGGACTGGGTGCCGGGCCACTTCCCCAAGGACGAGTGGGCGCTGGGTCGCTTCGACGGCAGTGCCCTCTACGAGCACGCCGATCCCCGCCAGGGCGAACACAAGGACTGGGGCACCTACATCTTCAACTACGGCCGTAACGAGGTGAAGTCGTTCCTGGTCTCCAACGCGCTGTACTGGGTGACCGAGTTCCACATCGACGCGCTCCGGGTCGATGCCGTGGCCTCGATGCTCTACCTGGATTACTCCCGCGAAGAGGGCGAATGGGTGCCCAACCAGTACGGCGGTCGGGAGAACCTGGAGGCCATCGACTTCCTGCGCTACGTGAACTCCCACCTCTACGCCCGGGTGCCCGGCGTGGTGATGATCGCTGAAGAGTCCACCTCCTTCCCCGGGGTCACCAAGCCCGTCCATGACGGCGGCCTGGGCTTCGGCTTCAAGTGGAACATGGGCTGGATGAACGACTCGCTGCGCTACTTGCACGAGGAACCGATCAACCGCCAGTACCACCACAACCTGATGACCTTCGCGATGGTGTACGCCTACTCGGAGAACTTCGTGCTGCCGATCTCCCACGACGAGGTCGTCCACGGCAAGGGCTCGATGATCAACAAGGTGCCGCAGGACGCCTGGCGCCAGTTCGCCACGCTGCGGGCCTTCTACTCCTTCATGTGGGCCTTCCCCGGCAAGAAGCTGATCTTCGCCGGGTGCGAGTTCGGCCAGCGCAGCGAGTTCAACGAAGCCGTCAGCCTGGAGTGGTGGGTCAGCGGCCTGTGGGGCCACCAGGGCCTGCAGCGGATGTTCACCGACCTCAACGCGCTTTACCGCGCCTATCCGGCGCTGTGGGAGTTGGACAGCTCACCCGACGGCTTCCGCTGGATCAACGCCGATGACGTCTCGGGCAACACCTTCTCCTGGGTGCGCGCCGACAGCGCCGGCAACCAGCTGGCCGCAGTGATCAACTTCTCCTCCGAGCCGTGGACCGGCTACCGGATCGGCCTGCCGGCCGCCGGCCAATGGACCGAGGTCTTCAACTCCGACTCCGGCATCTATGACGGCACCGACAACTTCGGCAATCTCGGCGAAGTGACCGCCGTACCCGAACCGCACAACGGCTTCCCGGCGAGCGCCACCATCGTGGTCCCACCGCTGGCAGCGGTCTACTTCTCCCGATCTGCGGAACGGGCCTGAACCCCGTGCTGCCGCTGAGGGTTCGCCACGGCGTGGCGCGAATCGAGTTGTCGGGCGTCGCGGGCGACGCCGAGCTCGACGCGCTACTCAGTCAGGCCCGTGATGCCGCCTTCGCCGACCCATCGGTCCGGCGGGTCGAGGCGCTCACCTCGTCCGAAGACTGGCCGCTGCGGCGGGCCCTGCACCGGGCCGGGTTCCGTCTCGACGGCATCCTGCGCGGTCGGCTGCCCGACGGCGGCGATCAGTGTCACTACGCGTTGCTGCGTGGGGAGACCACCGAAGGCCGCCACGCGTTCACCGCAGTGATGAACACCGTCACCCCTCGTAAGCGGGTGATCGCCCACCTGCTACTCACCGACGACCAGGGCCGGGTGTGCGTCCTGGAGACCACCTTCAAGCCTGATTTCGAGCTTCCCGGCGGCATCGTCGAACCCGGCGAGAGCCCGCGCGAGGCCGTCCGACGGGAGTCGGAGGAGGAGGTCTCGCTGAGGGTCGAGGTCGGGCCGCTGCTGGTGGTCGACTGGCTGGCCCCCTACCTGGGCTGGGAGGACGCGGTCGAGCTGGTTTTCGACGGTGGCACCTGCGCCGATCCCGCTGCGCTGATCCCCGACGGACGTGAGATCCGTGCGGCCTCCTGGCTGCCGCCCGAACAGGCCATGGCCACGATGGCTCCTTACGCCCAGGGACGCCTGCGCGCGGCGTTGGCGGCCCGCGGCTCCGGCCGGACGTTGTACCTGGAAGCGGGCCAGCAGATCGGCTGATATCGGTACGCCGGGCTTCGCAAGAGGCGCCGTCGGGCCGTCCGAGCCGAGGCCGTCACCCTCACCGAAGACAGCGGCAGACCAAGCGCTGGCCGCAGGCTCAGAACAGGGCGGTGGTCAGCGCGCGGCGGGCTTTGAGCACCTCTGGATCGCCGGGTTCGACGGTGTCGAACAGCTCCAGCAGCCGCAATCGCACCTGCTCGCGAACATCCCCACGGGTGATGGCGATCAGCTCGATCAGTCGGGCGAACGCCGCCGGCGCCCGTCCTGTGCCCACCTCGACGTCGGCGGCAGCCAACTGCAGTTCGGCATCCTCGCGGGCAGCGTCGGCCTGCGCGAGCGCGGCGGCCGGGTCAATCCGCGACAGCCGTCCCAGCAGCGCAGCCTGGGCTCGTCCGGCCCGGGCCTCGACATCGTTGGGCGAGTTGTTGAGCAACGTGTCGAACTCGGCCACGGCCTTGTCGAAGTCGCCGACGGCCAGGGCCTCATCGGCTGCGGCGAAGCGGGGATCCGGACCGGCGTCGGCGTCGATGCTGGCCGGTTCGGCCCGCCCGACCACACCATTGGCCGCGGCCACCTGCAGGAGCTGATCGAGGTACGCCTTGGCGTCCTCCTTGCTCCGGGTGCCCTGCCACAGCGGCGCCAGCTGCCCCGCGATCACAGCGATCACGGTCGGCACCGATTGAATCCCCAAAGCCTGCGCCACCGTCGGCTCGGCGTCGACGTCGACCCGCGCCAGCAGATAGGCACCGCCGGCCTCGTTGGCCAGCTCGGCCAGGATCGTCGACAACTCGGCCGCGTTCGCACGCGGCGAATGCAGCTCTAGTACCACCGGGTGTTTCACTGACAACGCCACCAGCGCTTCGAGGTCGGCAGCGGTGACATCGGTGACATAGCCGGCCCCGGCAGGGGGCGGCGGCGCCTTTGCAGCAGCCACGATCGCAGACAGATCCATCGCACCGGCGGGGTTGAAACTCATGGTGGCATTCTGGCATGCCGGACAATCCGGCCGGGTACAGGGCAAGATGAGTCCATGGTTCATGAACGCGCCGGGCAGGTGGCCCGCCCAGAAGATCTGATCGACCCCGATGCCGTGGTCGCTGCCTACTTCGACCTGGTCCCTGATCCCGACGACCCCGACCAGCAGGTCGTGTTCGGCACCTCGGGCCATCGCGGCTCCAGCCTGGACGCCGCGTTCAACGAGGCGCACATCGCCGCCACGACGCAGGCGATCGTGGAGTACCGCGCCGGCCAGGGCACCACCGGACCGCTGTTCATCGGCAAGGACACCCACGTCCTGTCCGGCCCGGCCTGGCGGACCGCCATCGAGGTGCTGGTCGCTAACGGGGTAGCCGTCCACGCCGAGAACGATGAGGACTTCACCCCCACGCCGTCGGTGTCGCGGGCGATCATCACCTACAACCGCGACCACACCGGTCCGCGCGCCGACGGCATCGTGGTCACGCCGTCGCACAACCCGCCCCGTGACGGCGGCTTCAAGTACAACCCCCCGAACGGCGGCCCGGCCGACACGGACGCCACCGGTTGGATCGCTGCTCGGGCCAACGAACTGCTGCGCGATCCGTCCGCGATCAGGCGGGTCAGCTACCAGCAGGCCTCGCCCCAGGTGACGCGTTTCGACTACCTCGCCGCTTACTGCGAGGATCTGCACAACGCGCTCGACCTGGACGCGATCCGCTCCGCCGGGGTGCACATCGGCGCCGACCCGCTCGGCGGGGCGTCTGTGCAGTACTGGGGCTACATCGGCGAGCGTCTGGATCTCGACCTGACCGTGATCAACCCCACCGTGGACCCGACCTGGCGGTTCATGACCCTGGACTGGGACGGCAAGATCCGGATGGACTGCTCCAGCCCGTACGCCATGGCCAGCCTGATCGCGAATCGTTCCCGCTTTGCGGTCTCCACCGGCAACGACGCCGACTCCGATCGTCACGGCATCGTCACCCCCGACGGCGGCCTGATGAACCCCAACGCCTACCTCGCGGTGGCCATCGAATACTTGTTCAGCCATCGTCCGCAGTGGAACCAGAACGCCGGGATCGGCAAGACCCTGGTGTCCAGTTCGTTGATCGACAAAGTCGCCGCCGATCTCGGCCGACGGCTGGTCGAGGTCCCGGTCGGGTTCAAGTGGTTCGTGCCGGGCCTGATCTCCGGGGAACTGGGCTTCGGCGGTGAGGAGTCCGCCGGAGCGTCCTTCCTGGCTCGGGACGGCAGCACCTGGACGACCGACAAGGACGGCATCCTGCTGGCGCTGCTGGCCAGTGAGATCACCGCCGTCACCGGCTCGTCGCCGAGCCAGCTGTACGCCGCGTTGGAGGCTCGCCACGGCGCCTCCAGCTATGCCCGCATCGATGCCCCGGCCAGTCGCGAACAGAAGGCCAAGCTGGCCAAGCTCAGCGCGACCGACATCGCCGCCACCGAACTCGCCGGCGAACCGATCACCGCGATCCTCACCCACGCCCCCGGCAACGGCGCGGCGATCGGCGGATTGAAGGTGACCACCGAATCGGCGTGGTTCGCCGCCCGTCCGTCCGGCACCGAGAACGTGTACAAGATCTACGCCGAGTCCCTGCGCGGGGCGGAGCATCTTAGTCGCGTCCAGGCCGAGGCGAAGCTTGTGGTCGATGCCGTCTTGACCGATCCGACTGTGTAAAGCTGGAGTCATGAACAACGACGATCTGTTTGTCTGCATCGATCACGTCGGCCTGGCGGTCCCCGACCTTGACGAGGCCATCAAGTTCCACACCGAAGTCCTCGGCTGGCGAGTGCTGCACCGCGAAACCAACGAGGAGCAAGGCGTCGAGGAGGCGATGATCGGCACCGGCGAACAGGGCCCCGAGAACGCCCAGATCCAGCTGTTGGCGCCGCTGAACGAGAACTCCACGATCGCCAAGTTCCTGGCCAAGAACGGACCGGGGATGCAGCAGCTGTGCTACCGAGTGACCGACCTGGACCGCACATCGGCGATTCTTCGTGAGCGCGGCGTCCGCCTGCTCTACCCCGAACCGAAGATCGGCACCGGTGGATCACGGATCAATTTCGCCCACCCCAAGGACGTCGGTGGCGTGCTTTTGGAGATCGTTCAGCCGGCCGCGTCCGCACACTGATCGGAGCCTGTCGCCCGGTGTCGTCAGACGGCACCGGGCCGCTACGATGCTGGCCTAACGACTACGGGAGGCAAGCGTGACCTACGACGACACTTCGGGCTTGGATCTGTTTGACGAAACCGCCACCGCGGTAGGCAACTTCCCGCAAGCGTTACGTGGGTACGACAAAGGGGCGGTTGACGCCTACGTCCGCGATGTGGAGGCCCAGCTTTCTCGCGCCAAGGCCCAGATTCGCCAGCAGCAGAAGCAACTGGCCGCTGCGGCAGCCAAGACTGACGACACCGACTTCTCCAAGCTGGGCGCGCACGCCCGCGGGATGCTGCGTTCGGCAGAAGCCCAGGCCAACGAACTGCTGACCACTGCGCAGAACAAGGCTAAGGAAATCGTCACCCAGGCCGAAGCCGAGGCTGAGCGCAAGGCCGAGGAGGCTCTCGCTAACGTCGAAGCCAGCCGCGCGCAGTCCGTCGACAGCTTCGCCGAACTGCGCAGACAGCTGAGTGAGCAGAACGCCGCCGATCTGGCCGGGGTCAAGGACCAGGCCACCCTGATTCGTGAGGCCGCCGAACGCCAAGCCGAGCAGATCATCGCCGAAGCCCAGGCGCAGGCGAAGCTGATCGCCGAGAAGAACAACACCGAGTGCGAGGCCAAGCTCGCCGAGGCCGAACGGCACTACGCCGAGCAGCAGGTGGCCCTGGCCCAGCAGAAGGAAGCCGACCTGGCCTCGCTGAAGCTGTCGCAGGAGGAGTCCGCCGCCGCGCTCGATGCGCTGGTGGCGTCGGCCCGCTCCCAGGCAGAGACCTACCAGACCAAGATCGAGTCCGACTCTCAGACGTGGGATCAGCGCCGCGAGGCCGTCCTGGCCGAGGCCGAGCGCACTCGTCAGGCGGCCGAGGCCGAAGCTGCCACCATCGTGTCGGCCGCACGGGCTGAGGCCAAGACCGTCCATGCGAAGGCGATCAAGGTGGCCGAAGAAAAGAAGGCCAAGCTGGAGTCCGCCGTGGACCTGCTCGCCGGACGGCAGAAGGCGATCCTCACGCAGCTCAACGAGCTGTACGCCATGGCCGGCAAGAGCGTCTCGGAGTTCACCGAATCCGACGAGGCTGCGCCGGCGCCGACCGCCGAGGTCACCGAGCCCGAGGTCACCGAGCCCGAGGTCGCTGAGGCCGAGCTCGCTGAGGCCGAGGTCATCGATGCCGAGCAGACTGAACTTCCCGAGAGTGAGCAGACCGTTCTCCTGGGCAAGAAGTCGGAGTAAGCCATGACCGTTCCCCCTGCTGACCCCGGACCCGACGCCGTCGACGCCGTTGCGGCTGCGGCCGCCGCCGACCCCGCCGGTGAACCGGGCAGCAGAGGGTGGTTGCGGCGCTGGCGGCGAATCACCCAGCCCACTCCCCCGGACCTCAACCCCGGGACCACCGACGACCCCAGTCGCACCAGCTTGCTGGATCGCAGCCCGCTGCAGATCGGCTTCTTCGGCACCATCGGGGCGATGGCCGCGGTCGCCTTGGTCTCGACCGTGGGCGCCTTGGGATCCATCCTGCTGCTGGTGCTCTTCTCCTTCGCCCTCGCCTTGGGCCTGAATCCGGCGGTGAGTTGGTTCCACAACCGTGGGCTTCGGCGCGGTCTGGCGGTCGTGGTGGTCGCCCTGGTTGCACTGATCCTGCTGGGCCTGGCGATGTGGGCGCTAGTCCCGGTGATCATCCAACAGGTCCAGTTGCTGCTCACTCAAACGCCGGTGTTCCTGGACAATCTGCGCCAGAACGAGCAGATCGCGGCCTTCGACGCCCAGTTCAAGGTGATCGACAAGGCTGTGGAGTTCGTCTCCAGCGGTGCTTGGATCAGCGGCTTGTTCGGCGGCCTGGTCGGCGCCGGCCAGGCGGTCGCGACCGGCACCTTCAGCGTGATCATCACCATCGTGCTCACGCTGTACTTCCTGATCACGCTGCCAAGCATCAAGGACGTGATCTACCAACTCGCTCCGGCTTCTCGTCGGCCGCGCGTGCGCTACCTGGCCAACGAGATGTTCAAGCGGGTCGGCGGTTACGTCTCGGGGCTGTTCACCGTGATGCTGATCTGGATGACGGTCACGTTCATCTTCCTCAACATCATCGGAATCGGCGAGTACGCGGTGGCCTTGATGGTCGTGGTCGGTCTGCTCGCCTTGATCCCGGTGGTCGGCACGACCGTCTCAACGATCATCTTGTCGATTGTGGCGTTCGCGTTCTCGCCGACCACGGGCTTCATCACCTTGGGCTTCTTCCTGGTCTACCAGCAAGTGGACGCCTACTTCATTGCGCCGAGGATCTTCGCCCGGTCGGTCCAGATCCCTGCGGTGCTGGTCATGCTCGCCGCGATCGCCGGCGGCACCCTGATCGGCATTCTCGGTGCGATCCTGGCCATTCCGATCACCGCAGCCCTGCTGCTGCTGTACCGCGAGGTGCTGGTTCCGCACCTCGACCGCAAGTAGCTCGATGGCCGTTCACCTCATCGGCGGTGGCTGGGACGAGGACGAGTCCACCTGGACGGGCCGCTTCCTGACCGAGGCTGCTCAACGAAGCGGTGGTCGTTCACCACGACTGGTGGTGGTGTTGTGGGCGCAGACTCTCGCCGAGGGCGAGCGTTGGCACGACGAGTACCGCGCAGACTTCACCGGCCTGGGTCGGTGCGAAATCGAGATCGTGCAACTGGCGCCTGATCGTCCCCTTCGCCCCGATGACCTCACTGACGCCGACGGCATCTTCATCGGCGGTGGGCTCACTCCCGGCTATCACGAGGCCGTCTTGCCTGCCCGCGACGCGATCCGTACGGCCGTGGCAGCAGGCGTTCCCTACGCGGGGTTCTCTGCGGGCGCCATGATCGCCGGCAGCCAAGCGCTGGTCGGTGGATGGCAGCTGGGCGGTATCGCGGTGTGCCCCGCCGAGGCGGGCGAGGGATTGGTCGAGCTCAGTCTTGCCGAAGGGCTCGGCCTGGTGGAGGCCGTCGTGGATGTTCACTGTGCTCAGATGGGTCTGCTTGGCCGCGGCATCGCTATCGTCGAGGCCGGGCTAGCGCCGTGGGTGATCGCCGTGGACGAATGCACCTCGGCCATCGTCGACTCCGAGGTCACCACCGCTGGTAAGGGACGGGTCTGGCAGATCCGATCCTCCACCGACGGTGCGGTGGTCAGCAGCGTCCGAGCCTGAACGCGCGCCGACCTAGAACAGCCGCTCGGAGGCGTCGTCCAGCCCGCGGAGGGCGTCGTAATCCACCAGGACGCAGTCGATCGAGCGCGTCCCGGCCAGGGTACGGGCCTGCGGCTTGATCTGCTGCGCGGCGAACACGCCCCGCACCGGCGCCAGCAACGGATCGGCGTTCATCAACTCCAGGTAGCGCGACAGCTGCTCGACCCCGTCGATCTCGCCGCGCCGCTTGACCTCGACCGCCACATAGACCCCGGCCTGATCGCGGTAGAGGAGGTCGACCGGTCCGATCGGCGTGAGGTACTCGCGCTGCACCAGCGTCCAGCCATCACCGAAGGTGGCCGGGCTCTCGGCCAGCAGCGCTTGCAGGTGCGCCTCCACCCCGTCCTTCTGCAGGCCCGGGTCGACTCCCAGTTCGTGTTGGGAGTCGTGGAAGACCTCGCCGATCGCGATCTGCAGGGTGTCGCCGTCGTTGTTGCGCACCTCCCACACCTCGGTGAGCCCGACCTCGTCGGCGGCGACGACTGCTTCCACATCGGCCGGCGGCGGACTCACCTTCAGGGTGCAGGGGGCGCTCATCCAGTTCAGGGGCTTGTAGGCACGATCGTCGGCGTGGATCGACACCGAACCATCAGCTTTCACCATGATCAGCCGGGTGGCCATCGGGAGGTGGGCGCTGAGCCGCCCGGCGTAATCGACCTGGCAACGGGCTATCAACAGACGCACCCGGACAACATACCGGGACCGCCGACGACTTGCCCATCCGGCCCGCTATGGCATAGGACTGCTGCATGGCCAAGCGACCGTCGAAGCATCTGCGCGCACCGCGGCCGCTCAACACCAACGCGTTCGCGCGAAGTGAGAGCCGCAGCGATGGCGAGTGGATGGTGCAGGCGATGAGCGCCGACGCCGCCACCAAGAGCTACGTGTGTCCTGGCTGCGAGCGCATCGTCGCCCCGGGCACACCGCATGTGGTCGTCTGGCCCCGTCAGGCCAGCATCGGCTCGTCGTCTGCGGTGGACGAGCGTCGGCACTGGCATCACGCCTGCTGGAACCGCCGCCCATGACCGGACTCACCCTCACTCCGGTGGGCACCCAGCCGCCACGATTCGTCTTCCTGCACGGCCTGTTCGGGCGCGGGCGCAACTGGACCCGCATCGCCCAGGGGCTGCTCCCCCACGGCGGATCGGTGCTGGTCGACCTGCCCAATCACGGCACCAGCCCCTGGACCGAGCAGATCAGCTTCCCGGGCATGGCCCAGGCGGTGAACGCCGAGGTCGAGACCCTCGATGCGCCGGTGGTGCTGGTCGGGCACTCCTTGGGCGGCAAGGTGGCCATGTGGGCGGCGCTGAGCCGCCCGGAGCTGTACGCGGGGCTCGCAGTGGTCGACATCTCCCCCACCGATTCTGGCCAGGTGAGCGCCTTCGGGCCCTACATCGCCGCCATGCAGGCGATCGACCTCACCACCCTGCAGAGCAAGGCGGAGGCCGATCAACTGCTCACTGCGGCTGTCCCGAGCCTTGCGGTGCGGCAGTTCCTGCTGACCAACCTGCGGGACCGCGGCGGCTGGCATTGGCAGCCCAACCTCGAGCTGCTCGCCGCCTCCCTGCCGGAGCTTGCCGGCTGGCCGGACGCCGGCGATCGGCAGTTCGTCGGTCCCACCAGCTGGATCGTGGGCGGGCGCTCGCACTACTTCCGTCCCGGCGACCTGGACACTATGCAGCGGCACTTCCCCGCCGTCGGTCAGGTGGTGGTGCCCGATGCCGGACACTGGGTGCACGCCGACCAGCCGGAGGCTGTCATCGCGGCACTGGCAGCACTCAGCGCGGCTTCACCGAGGTGATCTCGGCGGGGGTCAACGGTGTGCCGACCCCCATACCCTCGGAGTTGTCGGTACCGGCTGCAGCAAGGGCGCCCAGGACTTTCAGGCCCGCAGCGTCGATCGTGCCGAACACGGTGTAGTTGGGCGGCAAAACGGTGTCGCCGAAGACCAGGAAGAACTGCGAGCCCTGACTCGACGGCTGCGACGTCCGCGCCATCGCCAGGGTGCCTGCCGGGTAGGTCTCCTTACCGGTGACCTCCTCGGCAAAGCGGTAGCCCGGGCTTCCGGTGCCCGTGGCTGTCGGGTCCCCACATTGGAGCATTTGGAAGCTGCCCGGCACATCGCCCAGCCGATGGCAGACGGTCTTGTCGAAGTACCCCTGTCCGGCCAGCGAGATGAAGGAGTTCACTGTGCACGGGGCGGCTGCCTGATCCAAGGTGAGGCCGACCGGCTGGCCGTTGAGATTCAGCACGTAGTCGACCGACCCGGTGTTGGGAACCCCGGTGGACGCCGGCAGCTTCGCCGGCTTGGCGGCGGCACCGTCAGCGAGGTAGGTGCACGAGGCGCCACCGGTGGACTGAGGTGTTGCCGGCTGAGCAGGGGCGGAGCACCCGGACAGTGCGACTCCGGCAACGACGAGGGCGGTGATCACAGCAATCTTCACCCGCCCAAGGCTGCCATATCGTCGCGGCCGGGGCGGCGTTTGACACCGCCTCCTCGACCGTGTTGATTGGCTGTCATGGTCAAGCTCACCCGCATCTACACCCGCACCGGAGACGCCGGAACCACGCGGTTGTCGGACAACTCCGAGACCGCCAAGACCGATCCCCGGGTGCAGGCCTATGGCCACGTCGATGAGGCCAACTCGATGATCGGGGTGGTGCTCACCCAGCCGGGACTGTCCGACGACATCGCAGCCGTGCTCACCCATGTTCAGAACGAACTCTTCGACTGCGGCGCTGACTTGTCCAACCCGCTCCAGGCCGACGAGTCCAACACCCTGAGGGTGATCGAGCCCTACGTCAGCCGTCTGGAGTCCTGGTGCGACCAGTACTCCCAGGACCTCCCCGACCTTCCGTCCTTCGTACTGCCCGGCGGCACGCCTGCCTCGGCGTGGCTGCAGGTGGCCCGCACAGTCGTTCGCCGCGCCGAACGGACGGGTTGGGCCGCGGCCAGCGTGTACGGCAACCAGCCGGCCGCTGATGGCCGTCCGGGTGGAGTGAATCTGCTGGCCCTGGCCTATCTCAACCGGCTCTCCGACCTGTTGTTCATCCTGGCTCGCGTCGCCGGTCAGCCCAATGCCGAAGTGCTGTGGGTGCCCGGTAAGGATCGTCAGGCTCCTGACCCAACAGCGATCCGGTCGAGCAGGGAACACGCCGCCAGGCCGAATGTCGACTCCGAGTCCGATCCCGAGTCACCGACAGCGTCCGAGCCGACCACCGACGCGCAGCCGCCCACGGCAGCCGAGGAGGAGACAAGCAACGAAAAGCCCGCCGAGTAACCCTCAGCGGTAGCGCGCGCCGGGCGGCGCAGACTCCAGCCAGCTCAGCAACCCGGTCAGTGACGCCGGCGACATTGCCAGTTCCCAGCTGTGACCATCGTTCAGCTCGATGGCCACAATGCGCTCATCGTGATTTAGCCCGACAGCCTCGATCGGGTCGGGATCGCGCTGCACCCCGGCATGCGAGATGGAGCGGGGGAAGATCACCCGCGGCCGCAGCGACGGCGAGAACACCCGGAACCACTCCAGATTGTCCCCGGAATAACGCGCGACGCCCAGGACCCAACCGGTCCCGGGCGTCGTGGCAGACAGTCGAAGGCTGCAGTCGAACAGCCCTCCCATACGCGACAGCCAGCGGCGTCGAGAGGCCAGGAAGACTACGGGGACCAGCAAAATGACGATGACGGCCACGGCCGTCCATTCCGCGATTCCCAACAGCTCCACTGGCCGAACCCGACGCTAGTGGCCCTGTGCGATTCGAGCGGCCTTCACCTGGGCTTGCGCCCGCAGGTAATGGTGCCGCGTCTCATCGTCGATCTCACCGGCGTTGAGACGCTTCTCCGCAGCGGCGAGTTCGTGCTCGGCAGCCTTCAGATCGATCTCAGCAGCGACCCGGGCGAACTGCGCCAGCAGCGAGACCCGGTTCTCCGCGACCGAGATGAAGCCACCATCGACAACCACGACCTCGCGGTTGCCGTCGGGGGTCAGCACCTCGGCGGCGCAGGGCACCAGCGAAGCGAGCAGTGGCTCGTGATTCGGCAGAACGCCGATATCACCTTCGGTGGTTCGGGCGACCACGCTGAGGGCGTCACCTTGCCAGGCAATGCCCTCAGCCGCGACGACCTCGACCTGCAGTACCGTCACCGTCAGCCTTCCTTCTGGATGCGATCCCAGTTGGCGTACACGTCTTCGAGTCCACCGACGTTGAAGAAGGCCTGCTCGGCGATGTGGTCAACCTCACCGTTGCAGATCATCTGGAACGACTCGATGGTCTCAGACAGCGGCACGGTCGAACCCGGGACGTTGGTGAACTTGGTCGCCATGTAGGTGTTCTGGCTCAGGAACTGCTGCAGGCGACGAGCGCGAGCAACGATGATCTTGTCCTCTTCGCTCAGTTCGTCGACACCGAGGATGGCGATGATGTCCTGAAGCTCCTTGTTGCGCTGCAGGATCTGCTTCACCCGGGTGGCCGTGTCGTAGTGCACCTGGCCCACGAACTGCGGGTCAAGGATGCGCGACGAGCTGGTCAGCGGATCCACGGCCGGGTACAGACCACGCGACGCGATGTCACGGCTGAGCTCGGTGGTGGCGTCCAGGTGGGCGAAGGTGGTGGCCGGAGCCGGGTCAGTGTAGTCATCGGCCGGCACGTAGATCGCCTGCATCGAGGTGATCGAGTGGCCGCGGGTCGAGGTGATCCGCTCCTGCAGCTGACCCATCTCGTCAGCCAGGTTGGGCTGGTAGCCCACCGCCGAAGGCATCCGGCCCAGCAGGGTCGACACCTCCGAACCGGCCTGGGTGAAACGGAAGATGTTGTCGATGAACAGCAGCACGTCCTGGTCCTGGACATCGCGGAAGTACTCCGCCATGGTCAAGGCGCTCAGGGCGACCCGCAGACGCGTGCCCGGCGGCTCGTCCATCTGGCCGAACACCAAGGCGGTGTCCTTCATAACGCCGGCCTCGATCATTTCGTAGATCAGGTCGTTGCCCTCACGGGTGCGCTCGCCCACACCGGCGAACACCGAGGTGCCGCCGAAGTTGTGAGCGATGCGGTAGATCATCTCCTGGATGAGCACCGTCTTGCCCACACCGGCGCCGCCGAACAGGCCGATCTTGCCGCCCTTGACGTACGGGGTGAGCAGGTCGAGCACCTTGATGCCGGTCTCCAGCATCTCGGTCCGGGGCTCCAGGGTGTCGAACTTCGGCGCAGAGCGGTGGATCGGCCAGCGCTCGGCGACCTCTACCCCGCTCGCGACGAGGTCTTCGTTCAAGCAGTTGCCGGTCACGTCCCACACGCGACCCTTGGTCACGTCGCCCACCGGCACCGAGATCGGCGCGCCGGTGTCGTAGGCCTTGGCACCGCGGCGCATGCCGTCGGTCGGCTTGAGCGAGATCGCGCGCACAGTGTTGTCGCCGATGTGCAGCGCGACCTCTGCGGTGATGGTGCGGGTGGCCTCACCGTCGGTGATCTCGACCAGCAGGGCGTTGTAGATGTCGGGCATCTGGTCGGCGGCGAACTCCACGTCCACCACCGGGCCAATGACCCGGGCAACCCGCCCAGTGGCCTGGGCGGCGGTCTTTTCGGTCGTCACGGTCATTCGAGGTCTGCCTTTGCCTTAGTCGTCGTCTTTGGTGAGGTCGGCCAGTGCGCTGGCACCGCCGACGATTTCGCTGATTTCTTGGGTGATCTCGGCCTGTCGAGCCTGGTTGGCCTCGCGGGTCAGGCTTTCGATCAGTGCCTGGGCGTTGTCGGTCGCCGACTTCATCGCCTTCTGCTGCATGGCCAACTGGGCAGCCGCCGACTGGAGCAGGTAGAACCAGATCCGGCTGCGCACGTAGAGCGGCAGCAGCGAGTCCAGTACGGCTTCGGGACTCGGTTCGAACTCGTACAGCGGCAACAACTCTTCATCGTTGACCTCGTGCACACCTTCGACAACCTCCAACGGCAGGATCCGTCGAGCCCGCGGGGTCTGCGACAGCATCGACTCCATCCGGGTGTAGACCACCCAGATCTCGTCCACGCCACCCTCTTCGTAGGGACGCAGGAAGTCCTCGACCAGACGATCGGAGATGTCGACTGCACGGTCGTAGGTGGGCGAATCGGAGAAGCCCTCCCACCGCTCGGCGAGCTCCAGACCGCGGTAGGTCATGAAGCCGATGCCCTTGCGGCCGACGCCGTAGCGCACCATCTCGACGCCCTGCTCGTCCAGCCGCTGGCGCATCTGCGACACGGTCTTGAGCACATTGGAGGAGTAGGCGCCGTTCATGCCTCGGTCTGAGGTGATGAACAGCACAGCCACGCGGCGCGGGTCCTGGGTCTGCGGACGGGTCAGCGGGTGGTCGGTGCGCGAGTAGGTCGCCACCGCCGACACCGCGCGATTCAACTCGCGGGTGTACGGCAGTGCCCTCGCGGCCGCCTGCTGGGCCTTCATCACCCGGGACGATGCGATCAGCTCCATCGCCCGGGTGATCTTCTTCGTGGCCGTCACCGACTTTCGTCGCTGGCGTAGCTCACGGAGACTGGCTCCCATTGATCAGCCCCGCTTCTTCGAGACCACGATCTGCTCGTGGCTGAGGTCCTCTTCGGCGATGGCTTCGGCAGCCTGGTCACCGGACACCAGCGGCTTGCCGTCGTCGCCGACGAACTGCTGGCGGAATGCCTCCAGCGCCTCTTCAGCAGCGGCCTTGGTGTCGTCGCTGAACTGACCGGTCTCGCCGATCACCTCCAGCACCTTGGTGTTGTGCTTCAGGTAGGCCAGGTACTCCTGCTCGAACCGCAGCACCTCGGACACCGGAACCTCGTCGAACTTGCCGTTGATGCCGGCCCACACGCTGATCACCTGGTCGGCGACCGGGTACGGCGCGTACTGCGGCTGGCGCAGCAACTCCACCAGGCGAGCGCCCCGCTCCAGCTGACGCCGCGAAGCGGCATCCAGGTCGGAGGCGAACATGGCGAAGGCCTGCATGTCGCGGTACTGAGCCAGACCGATCTTCAACGTGCCCGAGACCGCCTTCATGCCCTTCACCTGGGCGGCGCCACCCACGCGGGACACCGAGATGCCCACGTCGATAGCCGGACGCTGGTTGGCGTTGAACAGGTCGGACTGCAGGAAGATCTGGCCGTCGGTGATCGAGATCACGTTGGTCGGAATGTAGGCCGACACGTCGTTGGCCTTGGTCTCGATGATCGGCAGACCGGTCATCGAGCCGCCACCGAGCTCGTCGGACAGCTTCGCGCAGCGCTCCAGCAGACGGCTGTGGAGGTAGAAGACGTCACCGGGGTAAGCCTCGCGGCCCGGCGGGCGACGCAGCAGCAGCGACATCGACCGGTAGGCCTCGGCCTGCTTGGTCAGGTCGTCGAACACGATCAGCACATGCTTGCCCGCGTACATCCAGTGCTGACCGATGGCCGAGCCGGTGTAGGGAGCGATGTACTTGTAGCCGGCCGGATCGGACGCCGGGGCGTGCACGATGGTGGTGTAGGCCATCGCGCCGGACTCTTCCAGCTTGGTTCGCAGAGCCGCGATGGTCGAACCCTTCTGACCGATAGCCACGTAGATGCAGCGAACCTGCTTCTTCGGGTCGCCGGACTCCCAGTTCGCGCGCTGGTTGATGATGGTGTCCACCGCGATCGCCGTCTTGCCGGTCTTGCGGTCACCGATGATCAGCTGGCGCTGGCCGCGGCCGATCGGGGTCATCGCGTCGATGGCCTTGATACCGGTCTGCAGCGGCTCCTCGACGCTCTTGCGGTCCATGACGCCGGCAGCCTGGAGTTCCAGGGCGCGACGCTCAGGCACGTCGGTGAGCTCACCGAGGCCGTCGATCGGGTTGCCCATGGCGTCCACGACGCGGCCCAGGTATCCGTCACCAACCGGGACGCTGAGCACCTCGCCGGTGCGCCGGACGATGGAGCCCTCGTCGATGCCTTCCGAATCGCCCAGGACCACGACGCCGATCTCGCGGACGTCCAGGTTCAAGGCGATCCCCAGCGTGCCATTCTCGAACTTCAGAAGTTCGTTGGCCATCGCCGAAGGCAGACCTTCGACGCGCGCGATGCCGTCGCCGGAGGTCACCACGACACCAACCTCGTCGCTGCTCGCAGCCTCGGGGTTGAAGTTCGCCACGAACTTGTCCAGAGCGTCCCGGATCTCGTCGGGGCTGATGGTCAGATCGGCCATTTGTGCACCTTCTGCTTTCACTTCTACTGGGTCAGTTGTTGTTCGGCGGCGGCCAACCGGCCTGCGACGGTACCCTCGATTACCTCGTCGCCGACCTTCACCCGCGCGCCGCCGAGCACGTTCGGGTCCACTACTACTTGCAGGGTCACCTGGCGGTTCAACCTGCCGATCAGCACCTGCTGAAGCCGCTGCTGCTGTTCTTCGCTGAGCGGACGAGCCACCGTGACGGTGGCAACGGCCCGCTGCCGAGTCTCAGCCGCCAAGGTGAGGTAGGCGTCCACAGTCGGTTCGAACGCCCGCTTGACGAACGCCAATGCACGCTGGGCCAGCTTCACCGTGATCGGGTCGGCCTTCTTGCCCACCAAATCGGCGACCAGCTGCTGCCGGACCGCCAGCGAGGCGTTGCGGTTGTCGAGTGCCGCCCGGAGTTCCGGATCGGCAACCACGGCCCGGGAGAAGCGGAAAAGCTCCTCCTCCACACGATCGAGCGTGCCGGCGGCCTGAGCAGCTCCGAACAGCACCCGCAGGCCCTGCCGGTCGATTGCCGCAGCAAGTCGCGAGCCCGTGCCCCACCGCAGGCTTGCCGCCTCGGCGAGCACAGCCACCGTGGCCTTGGTGACCTTCTTGGCGAAGATCGCCTCGGCCATCCCCCGGCGCTGCGCGTCGGGGGTGGTGGTGTCGGCGAGCGCGTTGCGCAACGTGGCCTGCTGGCTCAGCAGGTCAGCGACTGCGAACAACTCGTCGGCGAAACCCGTGGTGAGCTTGTGGGCTTCGATCGCCCGGTCTAGCTCAGCCTGTCGGGCCTCAGCGGCGGCATTCATGCTTTCTCCGCCGGCTGGGCTTCGAGCTCGGACAGGAAACGATCAACGGTGCGCCGAGCGCGTTCGTCATCGTCCAGGGACTCGCCGACGATCCGTCCGGCGAGCTCCGTGGCCAGGCCACCGATCTCGCCGCGCAGCTGAGCGACCACAGCGGCCCGCTCGGCCTGAATCTGGGCACGGGCGCTGGCCACCAAGCGTTCGGCGTCGGCCGCAGCCGCCTCACGAATCTCCGCGGCTGCCGCAGCACCTTGTGCCTTGGCCTCCTCACGGATCTTCGCGCCTTCAGCCCGGGCCTCGGCCAGTTGAGCCTTGTACTCGGCCAGCGCCGCAGCAGCCTCGGCCTGGGCGGCCTCGGCCTTCTCGATGCCGCCAGCAATCTCGGCAGTACGTTCGGCGTAGGTCTCTTCGAACTTCGGCACCACGAACTTCCAGACCACCACGTAGATGATCGCGAACAGGACTGCGCCTGCGATCAACTCCGAAAGGTGCTCGGGAAGCAGAGGTCCGAGGTCGATACCTTCCAACGGGAGCATGCCCCCGGTCCTCAGCGGATCGCGAAGGCCAGGGCGATACCGATAACGGCGAGCGCCTCAACCACGGCGAAGCCGATCCAGGCGGTGCCCATCAGCTGGCCACGGGCCTCGGGCTGCCGGGCGGTGCCCTGGATGACCGAGGAGAAGATCAGACCGATGCCGACGCCGGGGCCGATCGCAGCCAGGCCGTAGCCGACCATGTTCAGCGAGCCAGCGATTTCCAGTGGAGTCATCAGTGGTTTCCTTTCGAGGGTTTTACTTGTTGATGCTCAGTGCTCATCGGCGAGTGCCGTGGCGACGTATTGGGCGGTGAGGACAGTAAAGATGTAGGCCTGCATCACCGAGACGAACAACTCCAACGCGAACAGCGCGAAGCTAAAGACCAAAGAGAACCCGCCGGCGGTTTGCAGCAGCCAAATCGGCTTGCCGGCAAGCTCCTCCGTGGTGGTCAGCAACAAAGTGCCCCCAACCACGAAGACCAGAATCACCAAGTGCCCGCCGAACAGGTTCGCGAAGAGTCGCAAGCCCAGGGTGATCGGACGGATCACGAAGTTCGACAGGAACTCCAGCGGCACGATCAACGGGTAGATCCAGGCCGGGACACCGGCCGGGATGGTGTTGTTCTTCAAGTACTTGAAGAAGCCGTGCTTGTAGATACCAACGCCGTTGTAGAGCAGGAAGGTGAACCCCGCCAGCGCCCACGCGTAGCCGATCTTGGAGAAGGTCGGGAACATGAAGAGGAAGAACTGACCGAACAGGTTGTTCACCAGGATGAAGCTGAACAGCGCCACCAGGTACGGCAGGAACTTGCGGTAGTCATGCCCGAGCATGTCGCGAGCAATGCCGTTGCGGATGAAGTTGTAAGCCAACTCACCGAAGAACTGCCGCCTGCCCGGGACGACCTGCTGGCGCCGGGAGACCCACAGCCAGAAGGCGATTACCAGAATCGCGCCGATCACCGCTTGGGCCAACACGTTGTTCAGCCAGGCGAACTGCTCGCCCAACTCAGGGAACAACGGACGGGCGCAGAAGCTGGACACACCAGGAGCGAATCCTTCCGAGTGCGACTCTTCGGCCGCACAAGCGGTCCACTCCAACGGGATCAGCAAGCCGATCAGGCCGGGCATGCAACCTCCTTTGTCTGTCCGGTCACTCGGAGCGTCCGTAACGGGCGATCACCAGGTACACACCTGCGCCAACGCCGCCGATGAGTCCCAGTGGGAAGATCCATGAGGTTTGCAGCCAGCTATCGAGCAACCAGCCGATTCCACCGTAGAAGACGGGCCCCGAGAGCATCAGCCCCAGGACCCGATAGCCGTCACTCGTGCCACCGCGCTCACCCATGGTTGGGAGAACCATAGCAGGCAAAATGACCTCCGATTTCCATGATGTTACCTACATCGTTTTACCTTGTCGGAGGGTCGAAAGCGGGGATCCGTAGGCGGGTGAACGCCCAGATCTCCGCACTCGTCCAACCGACCGCTACAGCGATTGCTGCGACCGCGATCGCCAGCCCGTCCAGATCGGGCAGGAACCGGTTGAGCAGCACTGCAGCGAGGATCAACCCGACGACCCGGATCACGTACGACAGCATCGCCGACATCATCGCGATCAGCGCCTCGGCATCGGCCAGGGCGACCTGCACCAACTGGCCGAGAATGAAGAACACCCAGGTGACCGCTCCCCCGGCCGCGGCACCGGCCAGGGCGCCAGGACCCGCCGCCAGGCCGAAGCCCAGAACGGCCAACCCCCAGGCCACCAATGCGCCACCGCCACCCCAAGCGAGCAGCCACAGGCCCCGTCCGCGGTTGGTCTGCGGCTGGCGGCTAACCATCGGCCACCGCCTTCGCGCGCCGCGGGGCCCAGGTCAACACGCTGGCCGCGACCAAGCCGGCTACGACCACGCCGACAGTGATCCAGGACGGGAACATACCGATCAGCACCACGCCGTAGGCGATCACCGCCGACCACAACCACAACAACCCCACCGCCCGGCCATGGCTGTGCCCGAGGTTCAGCATCCGGTGATGCAGATGCTGTTTGTCGGCCTGGTACCACAGTTTGCCGGCCAGGGTGCGGCGGACATAGGCCAGCACCAGGTCGCCGAACGGGAGCGCCATCGCGGCCAGCGGCAGCAACAGCGGCAAGTAGGCCGCCCACACCCCCAGGCCGAAGTTCGGCAAGCCGGCCGGATCGAGCTGACCGGTCAGGCTGATCGCCGAGGTGGCCAGCAGGAAGCCCAGCAGCATCGAGCCGGAGTCGCCCATGAACATCCGTGCCGGATGAATGTTGTACGGCAGGAAGCCCAGGCAGATGCCCACGGTGGCCACGGTAATCAGGCTGGACGCGGTCGCGCGGACGAGCTCCTGCTCGTAGCTGAGCCAGTAGGCGTAGATGAAGAAGGCACTCGCCCCGATCGCCACCACCCCGGCAGCCAGGCCGTCCAGACCGTCGATCAGGTTGATGGCATTGGCGGCCACGAAGATCACCGCCAAGGTGACCACGATCGAGGTGCCGTCATCGAGGGAGATGATCGCGTCCGGCAGCGGAATCCAGTAGATCTTCACACCGTTCAGCACGGCTACCCCGGCAGCCAGCAGCTGCCCGGCGATCTTGGCCAGCGCATTCAGGTCGAACAGGTCGTCCAGGACGCCGACAGCGCAGATCAGACCACCGGCCAGCAGCACCGCCTGAGCGTCGTGATTGACCTGAGGGAAACCGCCCAGCCACGGCAGGGTGGAGGCCAACAGCAGCGCTGCAGTCAGGCCGAACCACATCGAGATTCCCCCGAAGTAGGGAATCGGACGGGTGTGGACGTCCCGATCGCGGACCATGGCCACCGCGTTGTAGCGGAAAGCAAGCCGGCGAGCCAGACCACTGAGCAGGTAGGTGACGACCGCGGCCACCAAGAGCACCAAGAGATAGACCCGCATGCTCAGCCCTCTGCCAACCCGGGGAACACGTCGGTCAACTGCTCCATCGAGATCCGTCCCAGCCGCAATACCCGCGGGATGTCGTCGGTCAGGTCGATGATCGTGCTCGGCACCGGCTCGGCGGCCGGTCCGCCGTCGAGGTAGACCGCCACCGACTTCTTCAGCTGATCCTGTGCCTCGGCGATCGTGGTCGCAGCCGGCTCACCGGTGACATTGGCGCTGCTGACCGCCAGTGGTCCGGTGGCGCGCAACAACGCCCGAGTGAACTCGTGATCAGGGATGCGGACCGCGACCGTTCCCCCGCGTTCGCCGAGGTTCAACCGCAGGCTGGGCTGGGCGCGCACGACCATGGTCAACGCGCCGGGCCACCAGGCCTCAGCAGCGGCGTCGATGTCGTTGGTGACCACATCGGCCAGGGTGCGCAAGGCCATCACGTCAGCGATCAGCACCGGCGGAGGCATGTCACGGCCGCGCTGTTTGGCGTGCAGCAGTCGCTGCACCGCGTCCGGGTCGAAGGCATTGGCGCCGATCCCGTAGACCGTGTCGGTCGGGAGCACGATGCACTTCCCGTCGGCGACCGCGGCAGCGGCCGCGTCGATGGCAGCCTCACGATCGGTGGAGATGTCGAACACGCGCGGCATGGGGTTCATCCTGCCAGGTCTGCGGTCCGGACGGCGGCCACGAACCGGGGACGATCAGTCAGATCGTGATGATCGATCACCTGGGCGAAGCCGCCATGCTCGACGAACAGTGCCACCACCGCCTCTGCGTGTGACTCGGCGTGCTCGGCGCAGACCACTCCCCCGGGCCGCAACAGCCGACCAGCAACGTCGGCGACCACCTTCATCGCGTCCAGGCCGTCGTCGCCGGAGAACACCGCCAGCGCCGGCTCATGGGCGATCACGTCGTCTCCCACCAGGGCACGTTCTGCGAGTGGGACGTAGGGCGGGTTGGCGATCACCAGATCCACCTGGCCGTCCAGGTCGGCGAAGGCGTCGGCCATGTCGCCCACCCGCAACTCCACAGTGGTCTCGGCGAGGTTCCGTCGGGCGAAGTCCGCGGCCTCGGGCGAGAGCTCGACCGCATAGCCCGTCGCCCAGGGCACTTCGGTGGCGATAGCCAACGAGATCGCCCCGCTGCCTGCACACAGTTCCACGGCGATCGGATGGTCCAGTGTGCGCAGGAGCTCGATGGCCCACCCGGTCATCACCTCGGTCTCCGGACGCGGAATGAACACCCCCGGCCCCACCTCGACCTCGACGTAGCGGAAACCCGCGCGTCCGGTCAGGTATTGCACCGGCTCCCCGGCGCGTCGCCGAGCGACCAGGCGTTGGAAGTCCTCCACGGCAGCCGCATCGAAGCCGTCCACCAGGGCCAACCGGGACGGCTCCACGCCGATGGCGTGGGCCAGCAGTGTGCGAGCCTCGGCGACCGATCCCAGTTCGGCAGCCGCCTCACCGATCAAGGCGCCGACTCCGGTCACGAGGGGCCCGCCTGCAACCGTTCAGCCAGGTCGGCCGCCTGCAGGGCGTCGATCACCGCGGACAGGTCCCCGGCCAGAACGTGGTCGAGGTTGTAAGCCTTGAAACCGATCCGGTGATCAGCGATCCGGTTCTCGGGGAAGTTGTAGGTGCGGATCCGCTCCGAACGGTCGACCGTGCGCACCTGGGACTTGCGGGCCGCGGAGGCAGCCGAGGCGGCCTCTTCGGCCGCCCGAGCCACCAGGCGGGAGCGCAGCATCCGCATCGCCGATTCTTTGTTCTGCAACTGGGACCGCTCGTTCTGGCAGGACACCACGATGCCGCTGGGCAGATGGGTGATCCGCACCGCAGAGTCGGTGGTGTTCACCCCCTGGCCACCCGGACCAGAAGATCGGTAGACATCGATGCGCAGGTCGTCATCGTTGATCTCGACTTCCGTGGCCTCCACATCCGGCATCACCAGGACGCCGGCAGCCGAGGTGTGCACCCGTCCCTGGGACTCGGTGACCGGCACGCGCTGCACCCGATGCACGCCGCCTTCGAACTTCAGCACGCCGTACGGCGCGTTCTCCGGGTCAGGAGTGCCGGTGGCCTTCACCGCGGCCGTGATCGACTTGTAGCCGCCCAGATCGGTCTCCTGGGAGTCGAGCACCTCGACCTTCCAGCCACGAGTCTCGGCGTACTTGGCGTACATCCGGAACAGGTCGCCGGCGAACAGCGCCGACTCCTCGCCACCTTCACCCGACTTGATCTCGATCATGGCGTCGGCCGAATCGTTGGGGTCTCGGGGAGCCAACAGCTTGGTCAGCTTCGCGGTCACCTCGTCGAGTTGGGCGCTGATCGCCTCGACCTCTTCACCGAAGGCCGGATCCTCGGCGGCGAGTTCCTGGCTGGCCACCAGGTCAGCGGTGAGCCGGTGGTAGGCGTCCAGGTTCTTCACGATCGGAGTCAGCTCGGCGTAACGCCGTCCGAGCTTGCGCGAGGCCACCGGGTCGGCATGGACGGCAGGGTCACCCATCCGTCGTTCCACCTCAGCGAACTCGGTGACCAGTTCTGCGGCCGCCTCGAACATCGCTCATCTCCTGAATAGGGTGCTGACAATGACGAACGCCGGGCCCCAGGCGAACCTGGGACCCGGCGTCGGTGGAGCTACTTGCCCTTCTTGGCGTACCGGCGCTCGAACCGGGCCACGCGGCCGCCGGTGTCGAGGATCTTCTGCTTGCCGGTGTAGAACGGGTGGCAGGCCGCGCAGACTTCGGCGTGAATGACGCCGTTCTTCGCGGTGCTGCGGGTGGTGAAGGTGTTGCCGCAGGTGCACGACACCTGGGTCTCCACGTACTCGGGGTGAATGCCTTGCTTCATGGTTTCTCCTGTTCGGGTGATACCGGGTCGCCATGGTGACGGGCTGGATGAGCCCTGGCGTGAGCCGGCACCGACTGCCCATTCTCCCCCACTAACGCGTCGTTGTGCAAAAACCATCCCTGGCAGACTGACCCCATGGCACCGATCACTCCGAACCCCACCCCACCCAATGGCTTCAGCGACGTGGAAGTCACCGAGGAACTCGCCGCGAACTTCCTGGCCCTGGATACCTGGGCCTTCCCGATGTCGCAGGGCGTCCCCGAACTCCTCACCTGGGCCTCACCCCTGGACTGGAGCCGCGCTCGCGCGCTGCGGGCCGCCGATCGGGACGGCCTGGCCGCCATCCACGCCTCCTATGCCTTCTCCCGCTTCCCGGTTCCCGGCGCCACCCTGGCCGCGGCCGGATTGACCTGGGTGGGCGTCCATCCTGAGTTCCGACGCCGCGGGCTGCTGACCTCCATGATCGGTACCCACTTCGCTGATTGTCAGGCGCGCAACGAGGCGATCTCGGTGCTCACCGCCTCCGAACCGGCGATCTACGGCCGGTTCGGCTACGGCCTGGCCAGCCGTACGGTCGCCTTGACTCTGCCCCGCGGCGCGGCACTGCGACCGGTCCCGGGCAGCGAAAGGGTGAGCGTCAGCTTCGAGGTGTTCGACGCCGCCAAGCATCTCGCGCTGGTCAGTGAACTCCATGAGCACTGTGGAGCGATTGCGCCGGGCCGTCCAGGGTGGGCGACGCGGGAGACACCTCAGTTGCAGCAGTTCTTCGTCGACGACCCCGAGTCTGTGCGCGACGGGTTCGAGTCGCTGCGGATTCTGTTGGCTCACACCGAGCACGGTCCGTCGGGTTACGCCCTTTTCCGTCGCAAACTCGATTGGGACGCAGGCCAGCCGTCCGGCCTTGTCGCGGTGAGCGAGGTCGTTGCCGGCGACCCGGCCACGCTGCACGCGTTGTGGTCGCGCCTGCTCGACTTCGACCTGACCCACGCCGTCACCATTCGGCTGGTGCAACTCGATGATCCCCTGCTCAGCCTCCTGGTTGACCTGCGGGCCACCAAGCCGCGGGTCAGTGACAACCTGTGGGTTCGGTTGATCGACGTCCCCGCCGCCTTGGCCGCCCGCCGCTACGCCGCCCCGGTGGACCTGACCATCGCGGTCAGCGACGAGCTACTCGCAGACAATGCCGGCATCTGGCGAGTCCAAGCCGAGCCCTTCTCCGACAACGTCTCGGTGACTCGGGCCGACGATGCCCAGATCAGCCTGGACGTACGCGAGCTCGGCTCCCTCTACCTCGGCGGCAGCTCGGCCAGCGCCTTGGCCCAAGCCGGCCTGCTCACCGGATCGGCCGAGGACGTCCAACAGCTCTCCGCCGCCTTCGGCTGGCCGCTCCAGCCCGGTGTGAGCTGGATCTTCTGACCCAGACACAAGTGAAGGGCCCGAGCCGGCTGTCGCGGCTCGGGCCCTTCACTTGTGTCAGGTCTACTCGGGGTTCGGGGTGGTCTTGGAGATCACCATCAAGAACTCGCGGTTGGACTGAGTCTTGCGCATCCGGTTCAACAGCATCTCCAGGCTCTGCTGGGGGTCCTGAGCGCTGAGCACCCGGCGCAACTTCCAGATGATCGCCAACTCGTCACGCGGCATCAGCAGCTCCTCGCGGCGGGTGCCCGAGGCGATCGGGTCGATGGCCGGGAAGATGCGCTTGTCGGCGAGCTCGCGGCGCAGCCGCAACTCCATGTTGCCGGTGCCCTTGAACTCCTCGAAGATGACCTCGTCCATCTTGGAGCCGGTCTCGATCAGCGCCGTGGCCAGGATGGTCAGCGAGCCGCCGTTCTCGATGTTGCGCGCAGCACCGAAGAACTTCTTCGGCGGATAGAGCGCTGCCGAGTCGACACCACCGGACAGGATTCGACCGGAGGCGGGGGCTGCCAGGTTGTAGGCGCGGCCCAGGCGGGTGATGCCGTCCAGCAGGACGACCACGTCGCGGCCCATCTCCACCAGGCGCTTGGCCCGCTCGATCGCCAGCTCGGCGATCGTGGTGTGGTCGTCGGCCGGACGATCGAAGGTCGAGGCGATGACCTCACCGGAGGTCGTCCGCTGGAAGTCGGTGACTTCCTCGGGACGTTCGTCGACCAACACCACCATCAGGTGGACCTCGGGGTTGTTGGCGGTGATCGCGTTCGCGATCGCCTGCATGACCAGGGTCTTGCCGGCCTTGGGCGGCGACACGATCAGACCGCGCTGGCCCTTACCGATCGGCGAGACCAAGTCGATGATTCGACCGGTCATGTTCAGCGGAGTCGTCTCCATACGGAACCGCTCCGAGGGGTACAGCGGGGTCAGCTTCTGGAACTCCGGGCGATCCTTGGCCTTCTCCGGGGCGTCGGCATTGATCGTGTCGATGCGCACCAGCGGATTGAACTTCTCCCGACGCTCGCCGTCCTTGGGCGCCTTGATCGCGCCGGTGACGATGTCGCCCTTACGCAGGCCGTACTTGCGGACCATCGACAACGACACGTAGGCGTCGTTGTTTCCGGGCAGGTAGCCGGAGGTGCGGACGAACGCGTAGTTGTCCAGGACGTCGAGGATGCCGGAGATCTCCAGCACCACATCGTCCTCGTTGAGCACCGGCTCGGCGTCCAACCGGTCCAGTCCGGCCATCGCACCGCCGCCACCGCCACCGGGGCGGCGGCGAGTCTGCCGGTCGCGGTTGCGACGCCGACGGCTGCGGCGGCCCTGCCCGGACCCGAAGTCGTCATCGTCACGCGAAGACTGCTGCGGAGCCTGGTTCTGGCGCGGCTGCTCGGCGCGGGGCGCTTCGGCCTCGCCGCCGTCATTGTTGTTGTTCTGGTTGTTGTGGTTGCGGCGGTTGCGCGAGCGTCCGCCGTCGCCGGCCTTCAACGCCTCCAAGCGGGCGGCCACATCATCGACGGCGCCGTCGGAGTGGGTCGGCTCGGAATGCGTCGCCTCGGCTGTGGCGGGGGCCGCTGCAGGGGCTTCGGTCTGCGGGACGCGCTCACGGCGCGGACGCCCCTCGCCTCCGCCGGACTGGGCGGCCTTGATCGCCTCGACCAGGTCGCCCTTGCGCATGCCGGTCGCCTTGACGCCCAGGGATGCGCCGAGCTGCTTCAGCTCCGGCAGCAACATGGTCTCCAGGCGAGGCTTCTTGTGCTGCGGGCTGGAGGATTCGACAGTGTCGGTCACGGGATTCCTTTCGGAAAAGGCGGTCCACCGGTCCCCTCGAGGCGGGCTCGCCCACGTCCACTCATTGGACGGTTTGGGAATTACATCCAGATCTGCAATCCGCGGCGTTTTGGCCAAGGTCCTCGCGACCGAGGTTCACTGCTGGGATTCCTTGACGAGGCTCGAAAGACTTCGCGCTCGTCTCGCCCGATCTGAGGGGCGTGCGCTTCAAGGCGCAGCACTACTGTAGCACCGGCACGGGCAACGCCCTATTCGACTCGTTCAGCGAGTCAGCGCACCCGCGAAGGCCTCACGCAACTCGGCGTAATCGGTGACCACCGGGAACTGCGGGAACTCCGCGATGACATTGGCCGGCGGCCGGAACAGAATCCCGGCATCGGCCTCGGCCAGCATTGCGGTGTCGTTGTAGGAATCGCCGGTGGCCACCACCCGGAAGTTCAACTGGTGGAAGGCCTGCACCGAGGCTCGCTTGGCGTTGGGTTGGCGCAGCGAGTAGCCGACGATGCGATCGTCGGCGATCTGCAGCTTGTGGCACAGCAGTGTGGGATAGCCCAGCTGGGCCATCAGCGGCATCGCGAACTCGTAGAAGGTGTCGGACAGGATCACCACCTGGAACCGCTCGCGCAACCAGTTCAGGAAGTCGGCAGCGCCGGGCATCGGCCCCATCTCGGCGATGACCGTCTGGATCTGGCTGAGGGTGATCCCCTGGTCAGCGAGCACCTTAAGCCGGTAGGTCATCAACTCGTCGTAATCGGCGATGTCGCGGGTGGTCACCCGCAGTTCCGGGACGCCGGTGGCCTCGGCCACCCGGATCCAGATCTCTGGAACCAGCACCCCTTCAAGATCCAGGCAGGCCACGTTCACGTCAGTCCCCTTCCACCCGCATCAGCGAAATGCCGGGACGAACGGTCGGCATTCGGTCCAGATCGGCGATGGCGCCGCTCACCTCGCGATGCATCGCCAGGTGGGTCATCACACCGAGTCGCGCCTGCTCCCCCACGCTCTCCTGCCGGACGGCCTGCAGCGAGACACCGTGCTGCGCGAAGGTGGCCGCGACCTGGGCCAACACACCCGGCTCGTCGTGCACGGTCAGGGAGGCGTAGTAGCGCGAGCGCTCCAACCCGGCTTCGGTGATCGTCCGCGCCGAGTAGGTCGACTCCCCCGGTCCGCGCGCGCCGCGAACCCGGTTGCGAGCGGCGGTGACCAAGTCACCGAGGACGGCGGACGCGGTCGGCGAGCCACCGGCACCCTTGCCCATGAACATCAGGCGTCCGGCATTGCGGGACTCGATGAAGATCGCGTTGTAGGCGCCCGGAATGGACGCCAGCGGGTGGGCCAGCGGAACCATCGTCGGGTGCACCCCGACCGAGATGGTGCCGTCCGGGCTCAGCGCGCAGCGGGCCAGCAGCTTGATTACGCAGCCCATTTCCTTGGCCGCTTCGATGTCGGAGGCGGTGACCGCGGTGATGCCCTCGCGGGTCACGTCGGCCAGCTTCACCCGCGAGTGGAACGCCAGGCTGGCCAGGATGGCGGCCTTTGCGGCGGCGTCGAAGCCCTCGACGTCGGCGGTCGGGTCGGCCTCGGCGAAGCCCAGCCGCTGCGCTTCGGCGAGCACGTCGGCGAAGTCGGCACCGTCGGTGGTCATCTTGTCGAGGATGAAGTTGGTGGTGCCGTTGACGATGCCCATCACGGTGGTGACCTCGTCGCCGACCAGCGATTCCCGCAGCGGCCGGACGATCGGGATCGCCCCGGCGACGGCGGCCTCGAAGTAGACGTCGACGCCTGCTTCCTCGGCGGCGGAGTAGATGGTGGGGCCGTCCTCGGCCAGCAGCGCCTTGTTAGCGGTGATCACCGACGACCCGGCCTTGATCGCCGCCAACAGCAACGTGCGCGCCGGCTCGATGCCACCCATCAGCTCGATCACCAGATCGACGTCTCCACGGGACGCCAGCGCAAGCGCGTCATCGGTGAGCAGCTCCCGGTCGATGCCTGGGCGCTCCTTGTCGAGGTGGCTGACCGCGATCCCCACCAGCTCCAGCGGGCGACCGATGCGTGCGCGCAAATCCTCGGCTTGAGCCAGCAACTGGCGGGCCACCTGCGAACCAACGACACCGCAGCCCAGCAGCGCCACCTTCAGTGGCGTCGACTTGCCCATCTCATGCCTCGCTCTTCAGCCCGGCGTCCAGCGCCAGGAGATCGTCCATGGTCTCGCGCCGCAGCACCACAGTGGCGCGGCCGTCGCGGACTGCGACCACCGGCGGCCGCGGAGTGTGATTGTAGTTGCTGGCCATCGACCGGCTGTACGCCCCCGATGCCGGCACCGCCAGCAGGTCGCCGACGCTGACATCGCCGGGCAGGAACTCGTGACGCACCAGGATGTCGCCGCTCTCGCAATGCAGCCCGACCACGCGCGAGACCACCGGCTCAGCGGCAGAGTCGCGGTTCGCCAGCGCGGCGGAGTACTCCGCGGCGTACAGCGCCGGACGGATGTTGTCGCTCATCCCGCCGTCCACCGACAGGTAGCGCCGCGCCAGACCGCCGCCGATGTCGACCGGCTTCACCGTGCCCACCCGGTACACCGCCATCCCGGCGGGCCCGACGATCGCCCGTCCGGGCTCCAGGGAGATCTCCGGCACCGTCAGTGAGAAGGCTCGGCACTCGTGGTCGACGATCTCCCGCAGGCTGCCCGCCAGGTTCTCCACGGCCTCCGGGTCGTCCTCCTTGGTGTAGGCGATGCCGAAGCCGCCGCCCAGGTCGAGCTGGGGCATCTCCAGCCCGGTCGCCTCCTTGAACTGGGCGAACAGCTTCAGGGTGCGCCGGGTGGCTACTTCGAAGCCGTGGGTGTCGAAGATCTGGCTGCCGATGTGCGAATGCACGCCGAGAAGCTCAAGGTAGGGGCTGTGGTGGCAGCGGAACATGCCGACCAGCGCCTGCCCTGAAGACACCGAGAAGCCGAACTTCTGGTCTTCGTGGGCGGTCGCGATGTACTCATGGGTGTGTGCCTCGACGCCAGTGGTGACGCGCACCATCACCTTGGCCTTCACGCCGAGCTCGGCGCACAGCTCCTCCAGCCGGGAGATCTCATCGGAGGAGTCGACGATGATCCGGCCGACCCCGCTGGTCAGCGCCAGGCGCAGTTCATCAACACTCTTGTTGTTGCCGTGGTGGCCGATCCGCGCCGGGTCGAAGCCGGCCCGCAGCGCCACCAGCAACTCGCCGTAGGAGCACACGTCCAGGCTGAGCCCCTCTTCGGCCACCCAACCGGCCACGGTTGCGCTGAGGAAGGCCTTGCCGGCGTAGAACACCGTCCAACCGGCGAAAGCCTCGCGCCAGGCGCGGGCACGCTCACGGAAGTCGGCCTCGTCGAGCAGGTACACCGGCGTGCCGAACTGTTCGACCACGTCGGTGACCGCCACGCCGCCGACCTCGATCACGCCGTCGTCGGTGCGCCGCACGGTGGAACTCCACAGCTTGGTGGTGAGGGCGTTGACATCATCAGGCCGCGTCAGCCACACCGGTGCCGGTGAGGCGACGTTGGCGTGGATCTCGCCTGCCACGTGCATATGGGTCATGCCCGCAACTGTGCCAGAACCGGAGGCGAGAATCGGCCCTGCTGCCTCGATCTGGACGCCGACGGCCGCGGCTGGGGTGTGCGCACGCGGGTCACGGGGTTTGCTAGAGTTCCCTTCGGCCCGGTTTCGGGCCACGGCCCCCGTAGCTCAGGGGATAGAGCACCGCCCTCCGGAGGCGGGAGCAGAGGTTCGAATCCTCTCGGGGGCGCCGTTACTCACTTTCGCGTAGATCGACGCGTCGACGCGGCTGTTTCCAGCCGCCGCACCAACCACCTCACCCGAGTCCGGGACGAGCATTTCCGCAAGCCGCAGCACATACCCGGGCACACCCTGGCAAGATTGGTCCATGAGCGATTGTGAATACATGGGCTTGTAGCAACAATCCTTGCTCTGACAACGCATTTTGAAACTCACCGCACCGGTGGTTCAATCTTTGATCGGGCATATGTAACATCGATGCCGGAAAACACGGCCAACGCGGAAGAAGACGAAGATCGTGACCGAGTCGGATCACAGCACGACACCCATCAACGGCACTGACCAGTTCGGCGCGAACGACTGGCTCATCGACGAGATGCGCGAGCGATACCTCGCCGATCCGACCTCCGTCGGCGCTGCCTGGTTGGCCTTCTTCCAGCGCACCGAGGGTTCGGATGCCTCGGCTGCCGCCACACCGTCGCCGGCCCCCACGGCCAGCATCGCTGCCCCGGTCGTTGCGGCACCCGCCGCCGCGGCTCCGGTTGCCGCACCCGCTCCCGCACCGGTGTCCCCGGCCCCCGCAGTCGCGGCACCGTCCGGAGTGGCTCCGATCGCCGAGCCGAGTCCGTTCAGCAAGACCGGCCCGCAAGGCCCCGGTTCCGGCACCGGCGTGTCGGCCGATCGGCCCCGCCCACAGCCGACGGCCGTCGCCCAGACCGCTGAGCCCACCCGCACTCCCCTGCGCGGCGCGCCCGGTCGCACTGCGGCCAACATGGACGCCTCCTTGTCGATGCCGACGGCCACCAGCGTCCGCGACATCCCGATGAAGCTGGTGATCGACCAGCGCGAGCTGATCAACTCCCACCTGGCCCGGACCACCGGCGGCAAGGTCTCCTTCACCCACCTGATCGGCTGGGCGATGGTGCAGGCGCTGAAGGCCATTCCGGAGATGAACAACTCCTACGAGGTCATCGACGGCAAGCCCAACTTGGTCGCTCCCGGCGGCATCAACCTCGGCCTGGCGGTGGACTTCAAGAAGCCTGACGGCACCCGTCAGTTGCTGGTGCCCAACATCAAGGGCTGCGAGAACCTCGACTTCGCCGGCTTCTGGGGGGCCTACGAGGCGCTCATCGTGAAGACCCGCAACGGCAAGCTGGAAGTCTCCGATTTCGCCGGCTCCACGGCGTCCCTGACCAACCCCGGCGGCATCGGCACCAACCACTCGGTACCCCGCCTGATGCCCGGCCAGGGCGTCATCCTCGGCGTCGGTTCGATCGACTACCCGCCGGAGTTCCAGGGCGCGAGCTCATCGCGGATCAACCGGCTGGGTGTCTCCAAGGTCACCACGCTGACCTCGACCTACGACCACCGGGTGATTCAAGGTGCTCAGTCCGGCGAGTTCTTGAAGTACATCCACGAACTGCTGATCGGCAAGCACCGCTTCTACGACGAGGTCTTCGACTCCCTGCGGATCCCCTACGCGCCGCTGCGCTGGTCATCGGATACCAACGAGGACGCCGACAACGCGATCCCCCGTGACGCCCGGGTCTTCTCGCTGATCAACGCCTACCGCAACCTGGGTCACTACCTGGCCGATATCGATCCGCTCGAGTACCGCCAGCGCAGCCACCCCGAGCTGGAGTTGGAGGCCCACGGCCTCACCTTGTGGGACCTGGACCGCGAGTTCCCGGTCGGCAACTTCGGTGGGGACGGCGCCAAGCGGCGTCCGCTGCGGGAGATCTTGGCCCGACTGCGCGACTCCTACTGCCGCTCAGTCGGCGTGGAGTACATGCACATCGACGACGAGGAGCAGCGCCGCTGGGTGCAGGAACGCTTCGAGAAGCCGTTCGTTGCCCTGCCGCGCGAAGAGCACCTGCGGATCCTGGACAAGCTCAACGAAGCCGAGGTCTTCGAGACCTTCCTGCAGACCAAGTTCGTCGGCCAGAAGCGGTTCTCGCTCGAGGGCGGCGAGTCGGCGATCGTGTTCCTCGATGAGGTCTGCGAGCAGGCCGCCGACGGTGATGTCGATGAGGTCGTGATCGGCATGCCGCACCGCGGACGCTTGAACGTACTGGCCAACATCGTCGGCAAGTCCTACAGCCAGATCTTCCGCGAGTTCCAGGGCAACTTCGACCCGCGCCTGAGCCAGGGCAGCGGCGATGTGAAGTACCACTTGGGCGCGGAGGGCGAGTTCACCTCGGCCAACGGCCGGACCATCAAGACATCGGTCGCGGCGAACCCCTCCCACCTGGAAGCGGTCAACCCGGTGGTCGAAGGCATCGTGCGGGCCAAGATCGATCAGATCGGCAAGCGTCCCGACTGGCCGATCATGGCCGTCCTGCTGCACGGCGATGCAGCCTTCTCCGGCCAGGGTGTGGTGTACGAGACCCTGCAGATGAGCCAGCTGCGCGCCTTCAAGACCGGCGGCACCATCCACCTGGTGGTGAACAACCAGGTCGGCTTCACCACCTCCCCGATGGAGTCCCGCTCGAGCATCTACTGCACCGATGTGGCCAAGGCCGTCCAGGCGCCGGTCTTCCACGTCAACGGCGACGACCCCGAGGCCGTCGCCCGGATCGCCCAGGTGGCTTACGCCTACCGCCAGCGGTTCAACCGCGACGTCGTGGTGGACCTGGTCTGCTACCGCCGCCGTGGCCACAACGAAGGCGACGATCCCAGCTTCACCCAGCCGATGATGTACGACCTGATCGAGCAGAAGCGGAGCACCCGCAAGCTGTACACCGAGGCCCTGATCGGCCGCGGCGTGATCACCACCGAGGATGCCGAGCAGGTACTGGCTCGCTTCCGCGAGCGGCTGGAAGGTGTGTTCAAGGAGGTCCGCGAGGCCGTCGACGTGCCCGCCGAGGAGCCCAAGACCGCCTACTACCCGCCCAAGCTCGGCGAGGACAAGGGAACCGCGATCACCGCTGAACTCATGGAGGCGGTGGCCCGTGCGCACCTGACCTTCCCCGAGGGCTTCACCCCGCACCCGAAGGTGCTGTCGCAGCTCCAGCGGCGCGCGGAGAGCATCCGTACCGGCCCCATCGACTGGGCTACCGGCGAGCTGCTCGCGTTCGGCTCGCTGCTGATGGAGGGTCGTCCGGTTCGCTTGGTCGGCCAGGACAGCCGCCGTGGCACCTTCAGCCAGCGCTTCGCCGGCATCGTCGATCGGGTGACCAACCGCGCCTACGTGCCGCTGAAACACCTCACGCCTGACCAGGGCAACTTCCACGTGTTCGACTCCCTGCTCAGCGAGTACGCCGGCATGGGCTTCGAGTACGGCTACTCGGTGGCTGCGCCGGACGCACTGGTGCTGTGGGAGGCGCAGTTCGGTGATTTCGCCGACGGTGCTCAGACCATCGCCGATGAGTTCATCTCCTCGGGCAATGCCAAGTGGACCCAGAAGTCCGGCGTGGTCCTGCTGCTCCCCCACGGCTACGAGGGGCAAGGTCCCGACCACTCCTCGGCGCGGCTGGAGCGTTGGCTCACGCTGTGCTCCGAAGGCGCGCTGGCGGTCAGCCAGCCGTCCACCTCGGCCAGCTACTTCCACCTGCTGCGGACCCACGCCTACGTGAACTGGCACCGTCCGGTGGTCGTGGCCACCCCCAAGTCGATGCTGCGCAGCAAGGCCGCCGCCTCTCCGGTCGAGGAGTTCATCCACGGCCGCTGGCGTCCGGCTCAGGGCGACCCGACCATCACCGATCCCAGCCAGGTGAAGCGGATCCTGATCTGCTCGGGCAAGATCCGCTGGGAACTGGTCGAGGCGCGCGCCAAGGCCGGCCTGGACGGACAGGTGGCCATCCTGTCGCTGGAGCGGCTCTACCCGATTCCGGCGCCGGAACTGGCGGCCGAACTGGCCAAGTACCCCCAGGTCAGCGACATTCGCTGGGTTCAGGACGAGCCGGAGAACCAGGGAGCCTGGTGGTTCCTGCAACTGCATCTGCCGCAAGCGATTGCCCAGCAGATGCCCGGGTACGAGCTCAAGCTCACCGGGATCACCCGTCCGGCCGCTTCGGCGCCGTCGGTCGGCGCGATCAAAGTGCATCTGGCCCAAGGAGCCCAACTGATCGAGGCGGCACTGGCCCCGTAAGCGGCACACCTGGTCGGATAGGCATTACAATCTCTCCAGATGTGCAATTTCTGGTGCTTCCCTTGTGCTCACAAGCTAGAGTTGTCACCCTGTACAGCGGAGTGAGCCGATGCCTGCGCCGGCCACCCATCCACCGCGATCAACGCGTACCCATCGATCTTTAGGAAGTGGTTTTTTCATGGACTGGCGCCATCGGTCTGCCTGCTTGACCGAGGACCCAGAGCTGTTCTTCCCGATCGGCAACACTGGTCCGGCTCTGATGCAAATCGCAGAGGCAAAGAAGGTCTGTCGCCGCTGCGACGTACGCGAAGCCTGCCTGCAGTGGGCGCTCGACGCGGGCCAAGATCACGGCGTATGGGGTGGTCTCAGCGAAGACGAACGCCGTGCCATGAAGCGCCGCGCCGCCCGCATGCGGGTGCGGCAGAACGCGGCCGGCAACTGAGCCGCTAGCGAGCCACCCCCGGCACCGGCAGCGAGACCAGCGCCACCGTCGAGGTGGCGTTGGACGCCAACGAGAACTCCCCACCCAGGTCGGAGACCAGGGTGGAGACGATCGACAACCCTAGGCTGGTTGAGCGAGTCAGGTCGAAGTCCTCGGGCAACGCCTCGCCGAAGTTCTCCACCTCGACGACCAGCCGCTCCGCGTTGCGGTGCGGCTTGACCAGCACCTCCCCCTCAGCCGAACCCAAGCCGTGCTCGATCGCGTTCTGCGCAAGCTCGGTGAGCACCAGCGACAAGCTGGTGGCGACATCGGCCGGCACCGAGCCGAAGGAACCCTCCCGGACCATCCGGACGTGACCGCGGGTGGCAGCCACCTCCGAGACCATCCGCAGCAACCGATCGGCGACCTCGTCGAAATCGACCTCGGCGTCGAAGCCCTGACTAAGCATTTCGTGCACGACGGCGATCGCGGCCACCCGCTGCATGGCGTCGTCCAAGGCCGCCTTGGCTTCCGCCGAGGAGATTCGCCGTGACTGCAGCCGCAGCAGCGCAGCCACCGTCTGCAGGTTGTTCTTCACCCGGTGGTGCATCTCCCGGATGGTGGCGTCCTTAGTGACCAACTGACGTTCCCGGGAGCGCAGCTCGGTGGTGTCGCGGCACAGCACCACGTAGCCGGCCTGCTGAGCACCGTCGAGCAACGGCATCACTCGCAGACGGACGGCGGCTCGATCAGTCTCCAGATCCACTTCTGCGGTGCCAGAACCGGTAAGGACCTGCGCCGCGGAATGCTCAACCGGCGCCCGATCCGGCAGCAGGGAACGGCTCACCTCGATGAAGTTCTCACCGAACAGATCGCCGGTCAGACCGAGCCGACGGAAGGCGCTGACCGCATTCGGGCTGGCGTAGACGATCACGCCGTCGCGACTGACCCGGACCATGCCGTCGCCGACGCGCGGCGAGACCCACGGCACCCGGCGGTCTCCCAACTGTGGGAACTGGTGGCGGTACACCATGCCGACCAGCAGCTCCGCCGCTCCGAGATAGGCGTCCTCCAGCTGGCCGGGAGACCGAAGGCCGAGGCGGTTGGAGTGCATTTCGAGCACCGCCAGGCAGCGGCGTCCATCCATCACCGGGACGGCGCTGACGTCGACCGGCTGACCGACCTCGGAGTCGTGTTCGCTGGAGTGGCAGATCTTCTTCGACGCCCACGCCTGGGCAACGAGGTGCTCCGGTTCCGGGCCGAAGGTGGTGCCCACGACGTCGTCCTCCAGCGAGGTCGGCCCGGTGTTGGGTCGCACCTGCGCCACAGCGCGGAATGTCTCTGCTCCGGCCGGCACCCACAGCACGAGATCGGCGAAGGCCAGGTCGGCCAACACCGACCACTCATCAATCAGGCGATTGAGCCAGGTGAGGTCCTCGGCACTGAGATCGGTTGCCAACGCTGCCAGCCGTTCCCGCATTTTCATGCCCCCACCCTAGTCATGGAGTTGGTGCTGGGGCATTCGGCTGGCAGAATGTTTCATCGCGTCACCTGACGCCACCAGACCCGATCAAGAGGAGACCGAAATGGGTAAAGGCGGTCGCAAGCGCCGTTCCCGTCGTAAGAACGGCGCCAACCACGGCAAGCGACCCAACGCCTGACCCTGGTTCCTACAACCCCCGTGTTTCGACACGGGGGTTTCGTTTTGCCCGAACTAATCGGCGTCGGTGACCACGACGGTCTGGGTGAACGTCGTCTGGACGCGCACACGCAGGTTCGCCGACGCCACCGCTTCGGAGTCGCAGGATTTGCGGATCAGGAGGCGCAGCGCTTCCTCGACCTGGAAGCTGTCCAGGCAAGGCTCACAGGCCATCAGATGTTCGCGGATGTGGTCGGCCTCTTCGTCGCTGAGCTCGTGGTCGTGGAAGGCATAGAGCTGTTCGAGAACATCAGAACAGTCGTGCATCTCCTGCTCGCTCATCACTCGCCCCTCCCGATCAGGCCCTGCTCGCGGGCGTAATCGGCCAGCTTGGTGCGCAGCTGGTTGCGTCCGCGGTTCAACCGAGACATCACCGTGCCGATCGGCGTCCCCATGATCTCGGCGATCTCCTTGTAGGCAAAACCTTCCACATCGGCCAGGTAGACCGCCAGGCGGAAATCGGCCGGAAGTTGGTTCATCGCATCGGTGACCACCGAGCTGGGCATGTGATCCAAGGCGTCCATCTCGGCCGAACGTAGGCCGGTGGAGGTGTGCGACTCAGCCTTGGCGACCTGCCAGTCCTCCAACTCCTGCCCACTGGACTGCGGCTGGCGCTGCTTCTTGCGGTAGCTGTTGATGAAGGTGTTGGTCAGGATCCGGTAGAGCCAGGCCTTCAGGTTGGTGCCCGGGGTGAACTGGGCGAAGGACGCGTAGGCCTTGGCGAACGTCTCTTGGACCAGGTCCTCGGCGTCGGCCGGATTTCGGGTCATTCGAAGGGCAGCGCCGTAAAGCTGATCAAGGTAGGTCAGGGCATCGGTTTCAAAGCGGATCCGCCGCTCGTCTTCGCTCTCGGTGGGGCGGACGTCGGCTTCCACGCTGTCAGGTGTGGTCAGGTTCATCGTGAACGAGCCTAGCCGCTGCCGAACCAGCGTTGGGGCAGCTACGGGCAAGGTCAGGGTCGAGTTCACGTCTGAATCAACGCGCCGGCGTCCTCGTGCTATTCCGCATTCAGCGGTGCGCACAGTTGCGGACCGTCGTTGGCGACCCGGTTCACCGCTTCGGAGACCGGGTGAAATTCCAGCCCGTGGATCGGCACGCTGACCAGGGCGTCGGCACCGCTGGTGAAGCCCGGGTCGAGCCACGCATCCCAGTGCGCACGTTCCACCAGCACCGGCATCCGATCATGGAGATAGCCCAGATGATCGGTGGCCTGGGTGGTGATGATCGCTGCGGTGGTCAGCCAGGAGCCGTCCGGGGCCTTCCAGAACTCGTACAACCCGGCCATCACCATCGGGCTGCCGTCGGCGGGGTGAATGAAGTAGGGCTGCTTGCGTACTTTGCCCGAGGCCGAGGACACCGGTCGCCATTCGTAGTAGCCGTCGGCAGGAATCAGGCACCGCCTGCTGGCGAACGCCTTCCGGAAGGACGGCTTGTCGGCGACAGTCTCCAGCCGGGCGTTGATCAATCGGGCTGCACCCCGGGCGTCCGGCGCCCAGGACGGCACCAGGCCCCAGCGCAATGGGGTGAGCAGCCGACGAACCCCCTGGTCGCGTTCACGTTCGAGGACGGCGGCGATCGGATCGGTCGGGGCGATGTTGTAGGCGGCCGGAGGCAGCCCGTCGACCTTCTCGTCGATCTCGAAGAATTCCATCAGGTCGTCGACCCTGGCCGAGGCGGCGAATCGTCCACACATCGCGGCTCACTTCCCGCCCGGAGACACCGTGGCCCGGACCCGATCGGCGATCCACTCCGGAATCACCGAGTCCGGGTCGCGCATGGCGGCCAGGGCATCGGTGACGCTGACGATGGAGGCGTACAACGCCGGGCAGGTCGGGCATCCGGCCAGGTGCAGCTCGACCTGAGTGCGCTCGGCCGCGGTCAGTTCGTCGTCGAGGTAGTCCAAGATGCGGCTGCGAGCCGTCCAACAGTTCAGCGGAACGTCGCCGAGAACGGCGCGCCGCTCGACACCTGCGGCCAGCGCGCTGACCAGCAGTTGGCGCCCGCGCCGGATTCGTTGCTTGGCGGCCGGGAGGCCGATCCGCTGCACCTGGGCCACTTCGGCGGCGGTCATGCCCTCCAGGTCGTGCAGCAGGACGGCAGCCCGGTGACTGGCCGGCACCCGGATCAACGCTTCCAACAAGGCGTCTCGGTCCTCGGCGCGCTCCAACACCACGTCCGCAGCCACGGTGTAGGCGTCATCGGCCCAAGCCCGCTCGTTCGCGGCCACCAGTTCCTCGTCGACCACCGGGACGGGGAGGCGTCGCCGAGTCGCGTCGATGAAGCGGTGATACATGATCCGATGCAGCCAGGTGGCCGCACTCGCCTCGCCGCGGAACTGATCGGCCTTCTCCCACGCAGCGAGGGCGGTCTCCTGGACGAGCTCGGCGGCCGCGTCCTCGTCGTGGGTCAGCACGCGGGCATAGCTCCACAGGCCCGGTAGGGCGGCGGTGAGCTGATCCTCGGTGAAGGCCACCTGCCGAATCTAGCGCGCCGCCGCGCCCGGAGAACTACTTCGTCGCGCAGGTGTTGATGCCGAACACCCGATACAGCGGGCAGAACCCGACCGCTGCGGTCACCAGGGCGATCACCGCAACAACGGCGAGCACGATTCCCCACCCGCTGGTGATGCCGATCAGGAATGCCGCCACCAACGCGATCACCCCGATCGCCGCGCGAACCACCTTGTCGGTATTGCCTACGTTCTTCGTCATGGTCTTCCTTTCTGAACCGTTCCCCCACATAGACGACAGTGACGCCTCCAGGGATACATCGCGGGCAGTTACGGGCGTCGCCGCTTGGCAGGTGGGGGTGCACAGGGTAGGAATGACCTATGAGTCTGTTGCGCTTCACCGCCCGCACGCTATTGGCGAGCTACTTCGTCATCAACGGGATCAAGGCGGTCAGGAACCCCCACGACTTCGCCGAGTCGGCCCAGCCCGTCGTCGACAAGGTGCTGCCCCCGTTGAAGTCGGTGTTGCCCGAAGAAGCCGCCGGGTTCCTCCCCCGTGATGCGATCGGCGTCGCCCGCTACTGCGGCATCGCCCAGATCGTCGGCGGAATCGGCCTGGCCACCGGTGCCGGGCGGCGGATGAGCGCCGGACTGTTGGCCGCCACCATGGTTCCTCAACTCATGACGAACAACCCGATAAAGGCTGCTGCGGACGACCGCGCCAAGTTCGGCGCCGATGCCGCCCTCCTCGGCGGTGTGGTGTTGGCCGCCCTCGACACCGAGGGCGAGCCGGGTCTGGCTTGGCGATTCCGCGCCTACCGCCAACTCACCGCGAAGGAGTCGGCCCGCCGTAAGGCGGAGGCTGCCCGCGCCAAGCAGGCCGTGACCACCGGTGCCGTCAAACGTGCCCGTGGTCTGCGCCGGCAGATTGAGAGCGCCGTTTCTTGAGCACGTGGTCTGCGCCGGTCGCTGGCGGGCCGATCACCGGGACGGTGCAGGTTCCCGGATCCAAGTCGGCATCAGCGCGGGCCTTGGTGTTGGCAGCCCTGTCCGATGGCCCTTCGAGGCTGTTGGGCGTCCTCGACTCCCGCGACACCCACCTGATGCGCGCCGGCCTGGAGACTCTCGGTGCACGGCTGCGCGACGGTGATGGCGAACTCATCGTGCAACCCATCGGTGAGGTCACCGGTGGAGGCCGCATCGACGTCGGCCTGGCCGGCACCGTGATGCGCTTCCTGCCACCGATCGCCGCCCTCGCCTCGACCACGACTCATTTTGTCGGCGACCCGGCTGCGTCGCAGCGTCCGGTCGGTCCGCTGCTGGACGCCTTGACCCAGCTCGGCGCCACCATCACCGGACCGGGATCACTTCCGTTCGCCGTCACTGGCGGGGACGGCGTGGTCGGCGGTGCGGTGAGCGTCGATGCCGGGGCGTCCAGCCAGTTCATCTCCGCCTTGTTGCTCGCCGCGCCGCGCTACCGCGATGGGCTGCGGATCACCCACACCGGCGCCACGGTCCCGTCGCGGCCACACATCGACATGACCTGCACGATGCTGGCCCGGCACGGCGTGCGGATCGGCCAACCTGATGAGCGCACCTGGATCGTCGAGCCGGGAGCTATCCACGCCCTCGATGCCGTGGTCGAGCCCGATCTGACCAATGCGGCCACCATGTTGGCCGCCGCACTGGTCACCGGTGGAGAGTTGACCACCTCCTGGCCGACGCAGTCGGTGCAGGCTGCTGACCAGTTGGCCGCCGTCTTGGCCGCCTTCGGGGGCAGCCTCAGCTACGCCGACTCCCCCACCGGCCGCACCCTCACCGTCCGTGCCGAGGGCGTGCACGGTGCCGACGTCGACCTGCACGAGGTCAGTGAACTGACCCCGGTGGCGGCCGCGCTGGCCGCCGTGGCCGACGGCCCCAGCACGATCAGTGGGGTCGCCCACATCCGCGGCCATGAGACCGACCGCCTCGCCGCCCTCGCTACCCAGTTGCGCCACCTCGGCGTCGGAGCCACCGAGACCGCCGACGGTTTGCAGATCGTGCCGGCCGAACGCACCGGCGGGGTCTTCGCCACCTACGCCGATCACCGGATGGCACATGCCGGAGCCCTGATCGGCCTGGTCACCCCGGGCATCGAACTCGACGACGTCGGTTGCACCACCAAGACGCTTCCGAACTTCGAACAGCTGTGGGCCGACCTGGTGGAGGGCTCATGGTGAGCCGGCGGGTCCACGACGAGATCACCGTCGATCCGCACCACGGTTTCGAGCGGGCGGGACGCCGCTCGCGTCCGCGCACCAAGGACCGTCCCACCTACGACATGGCCCAAGACGGGTGGGTCGTTGCGGTCGACCGCGGGCGCTACCGCTGCCGGATCGAGGAGCACGACCAGATCGTCACCGCAGTGAAGGCGCGGCCCCTGGGACGCAAGGCCGTGATCGTCGGCGATCGAGTGCGACTGGTCGGAGACACCTCCGGCGTGGACGGCAGCCTGGCCCGAATCGTCGAGGTCGGTGACCGTGACACGGTGCTGCGCCGCACCGCCGACGACGACGACCCCTACGAACGTCCGGTGGTGGCCAACGCCGACCAACTGGTGATCGTGGCCGCACTGGCCGACCCGCCCCCCCGGGTGGGCATGATCGACCGGATCCTGGTGGCTGCCTACGACGCCGGACTCGACCCGTTGCTGGTGCTCACCAAGTCCGACCTGGCCGCGCCCGATGGGCTGATGGCCACCTACCGTCCGCTCGGGGTCAATGTGGTCGCAGTCGAGCCCGGATCGAATCTGGACGAACTGCGTGCCGCGCTCACCGGACGGATGAGCGTGCTGGTCGGGCATTCCGGAGTCGGCAAGTCCACCCTGGTCAATGCGCTGATCCCGGGCGTCGACCGAGCAACCGGCGAGGTCAACGATGTCACGGGACGGGGCCGCCACACTTCCACCAGCGCCATCGCCTTGGAGCTCCCCTCCCCCGGCGGCTGGGTGATCGACACCCCCGGAGTGCGCTCCTTCGGCCTGAGTCACGTCACCCCGGATTCGTTCATCGCCACCTTCAGCGACCTGGCCGAGCTGATCGTCGACTGCCCCCGTGGCTGCCGTCACGACACCACCGCGGTCGACTGCGGCCTGGATGCTGCCGTGGCTGCCGGGCGACTCAGCACCGAGCGGTTGGAGTCGTTCCGAAGGATGGAACGCGCGTTCGGATAGATTGGCGTTCATGGCTGAGCAATCCTGGACCGATGACCTGCGCCTTGCCCACGTGCTGGCCGATCAGGCCGATGCGATCACGATGAATCGGTTCCGGGCCTCGGATCTGATCGTGACCTCGAAGCCCGACCTCACCCCGGTCAGCGACGCCGATACTGCCGTTGAGGACGCCATTCGCACCAGCCTGTCGCGGACCCGTCCGCGCGATGCCGTCCATGGCGAGGAACGCGAGGATTCCGGCTGGGGGCCGCGTCGGTGGGTCATCGACCCGATCGACGGCACGGCGAACTACGTCCGGGGGGTGCCGGTCTGGGCCACCCTGATCGCCTTGATGGACGGCGACGAAGTGGTGGTGGGCGTGGTCTCCGCTCCAGCGCTGTCGCGGCGCTGGTGGGCGGCCAAGGGAGGCGGCGCGTTCACCGGCCGCAGCTTGCTGCAAGGCACCCGCTGTCGCACCTCACGGGTCAGCGAGATCGCCGACGCCAGCTTGTCCTACTCCTCTATCGACGGCTGGGTCGAGTGCGGCCGCGGGCAGCAGTTCGTCGACCTGCTGCGGGAATGCTGGCGCACTCGTGCCTTCGGCGACTTCTGGAGCTACATGTTGCTGGCCGAGGGCGCCGTCGATCTGGCGGCCGAGCCAGAGTTGGCACTGCACGACATGGCGGCGGTCTCGATCGTGGTCACCGAGGCGGGCGGCACGTTCACCAACCTGGACGGACGCCCTGGCGTCGACGGCCCCGGTGCGATCGCCACCAACTCCCTGCTGCACACCGAGACGGTGCGTCGGCTGGCGCCCAACGCCTGAGTCTCGGCGCGTCATCGCCGACCCACCTGGGTCTCTGGGTCGGGCGGAGCGAGCCTTGCCTCAGGAGATCGCCAAGTTGGCGGTCAGGGTGTCCATCAGCGCCACCACGTCGTCACGTTCCTGGGTGGCTTCGCCGAAGAAGGCATACCGACCCTGAGCGGTATCCACCACCACCACGCGAATCCGCGAACCCTTGCTCTGAATGTCGGTGTCACTCCAGGTGTAGGAGGCATCGGCCTGCACCGCCGGATGGCCGGAAACCGACGTCTTCTTCAGGTCCAAGGTGTCCGGTGCCCGGTAGCGGCTCATCACGTCGGTGCCGCCGAGGCAGGCCACGATGGTGCGCGCTTGGGTCTCCAAGGAGGTGTTGGCATCGGCGAAGTTGGTCGGCCCGATGACCATCTGGTTGAACCAGGTCGGCTCGATGGTGAGCGTGTAGCCCTGCGCGGCTTCCAGGTACCGCACCGAGTTCATCGCCTGCGGCCCCTCCCATCCGTCCGGGGCCGGCATCGACATCGGACCCACCTGAATGCGGTCCTTGTACACGGTCGCGGAGACGTCCTGGATGGGACCCTCCTGATCGCAGCGCAGCCGGGTGATGCTCGGGCTGGGCACTGACGGGGTCGGAGTGGGCGTTTCGCTCTCGTTCCACGACGAAATGGTCGGCGAGTAGGTGGGCACCGGTCCGCCGATCGGCGACGGTTTGAACGGATTGAAGATCACCAGGGCAACCACCACGAGAACCACCATCAGCCCGGCCAGTAGCGCCCACAGCCAGCCCTTGCCGCCGGACGAGGTGGGTCCACCGCCGCCGCTCGGCCCACCAGGGCCGCCGCCGGAGGCGGCTGCGTCGTCCCGCACCTGGGTCGTCCAGGTCTGACCGTCCCAGAAGCGCAGACGGTTCGGCACCTTGGCCGGATCGGGATACCACCCGGGGGAACTCATCGCCAGACTCCTGAGGGCTGCGTCATGCGCCAAACCTACCGGGACGCGCCAGGTTCTCCCGGCCCGGTTCGGATTCGCGGAATTGCGGCCAACAGGGCGGCGGTGTACTCGGTGGACGGGTGGGTGTAGACCTGCTCGGTCGGTCCGGACTCGACGATCCGGCCGGCCCGCATCACCGCCAGTTCGTCACACAGGTGACGCACCACCAGCAGGTCGTGGCTGACCACGATCAGGCTGAGGCCTTCGGCAGCCACCAGGTCGGTCAGCAAGTTGAGGACCTGGGCGCGCACGGACACGTCCAACGCGGACACCGGCTCGTCGGCGATCAGCACCTCCGGCTTGGGCGCGAGCGCCCGGGCGATGGCGATGCGCTGGCGCTGGCCCCCGGAGAACTCGTGCGGATAGCGGTCGGCGGCGTCAGGTTCCAGATCGACGGCGGCCAGCACTTCGGCCAGTCGGGTTCGGTGGTCCAGCCCGTCCAGCTGGGGACGCAGCAGCCGCGAGCGCAACGGCTCGGTGATGATGTCACCCACCCGCATCCGCGGATTGAGCGAGGAACGCGGATCTTGGAAGACCATTTGCACCGATGCACGTAGGAAGCCGCGCCGACGCTCAGGCAGCGCAGTGATCTGGGTGCCCTCGAACCACACCCGTCCTGAGGTGGGCCGATCCAGACCGGCCAGCAGGCGCACCAGGGTCGACTTGCCCGATCCCGACTCCCCCACGATGCCCAGCCGGGCACCCGGCGCGATCCGAAGATCGACGTCGGTCAGCGCCGGAACCTCACGTCCGTCGTTGTGGTAGCGCCGAGTGAGTCGCTCAGTGCGGAACAGGTCTGCGCTCATCGCTTCGCCCCCGCGTCGGGCTGATAGAAATCCTCCACCACGGGCAACCGCTGACCAGGGGTGGCCGCATCGAGTTGTGCGGCGGCCACCAGTCCCTTCGTGTAGGGGTGCTGTGGGTTGGCGAACAGGTCCGCCACCGACCCGGTCTCCACGATCCGGCCGTCCAGCATCACCACCACCTGATCGCACACCTGGGAGACCACCGCCAGATCATGGCTGATGAACAGGCAGGCCGCCCCGGAGGCCTCCAGCACCTCGTCCAGCTTTGCCAACACGGTGGCCTGGACGGTGACATCCAAGGCGGTGGTGGGTTCGTCGCAAATCACCAGGTCGGGGGCGTTGATCAGAGCCATCGCCAGGATCACCCGCTGTCGCTGGCCACCGGAAAGCTGATGAGGGTAGGCGTCGGCTACCCGGTCGGGATCGCTCAGCCCCACCTCGGCCAGCATCCGCACCACCGCGGCGCGCGCCGGACCCGATTCGGCGCCGGCGTGCAGGCGCAGCACCTCGGCCACCTGGCGACCAACCCGCATGGTGGGGTCGAGTGCGGTCATCGGCTCCTGGAACACCATCGAGACCACATCGCCACGAAGGCGAGCCAAGCCGGACTCGGACAGCTGGGTGATCTGGTGGCCGGCGAGTTCGACCGTGCCCGACACCCGGGCATACTCCGGCAGCAGGCCCATCACGGCCAACGCGGTGACCGTCTTGCCCGACCCGGACTCGCCGATCACGCCGAGACGGCAACCGGCGTCCAGGCTGAAGCACACCCCGTCCAGGGCCGGACGACGGTGGCGACCGAAGGTGACGGTCAGGTCGCAGACCTCGAGCAGAGTCATGCCACCTCCCGCAGTCTCGGGTCGAGGTAGTCGCGCAGGCCGTCGCCCAGCAGGTTGAAACCGAGGACGGCCAGGGCGATCGCCAGGCCGGGCCAGACCGCCTGCAGCGGGGCCACGAAGATGTAATCCTGGGCATCGCGCAGCATGTTGCCCCAGGTGGGGTTGGGACGCGGCGTGGCCAGGCCCAGATAGGACAGTGCGGCCTCGGCCAGGATCGCCATGGCGAAGCCCACCGACGACTGCACCCCGAGCACCGGCGCGATGTTGGGGGCAACGTGCCGGCCGGCGATCCCCCACCGTGAGGTGCCCGACGCGCGCGCCGCGAGCACATAGTCGGCCGCCATCACCTGCAGTGTGCCGGCGCGGGCCACCCGCGCGAAGGCCGGAATGCTGGCCACCCCGATCGAGACCATGGCGGTGAGCGTCGAGGCGCCGAAGACCGAGGCCAGGAGCATCGCGAGAAGCAGTGCCGGCAGCGCGTAGACCACATCGGAGATGCGCATCACCACGTCGTCGATCCAGCCACCGGCTTGTCCGGCCAGCATGCCCAGCGGTGCGCCGATCACCGCGGCCAGACCCACCGAGATGATGCCGACCAGCAGGGTCGTTCGAGCGCCGACGAGCATCCGGGAGAAGATGTCGATGCCGAAGCCGTCGGTGCCCAGCCAGTGCACCGGTCCGGGCGGCTGCAGCCGTTGTCCGGGAACCACCTGGATGGGGTCGAACGGCGTCCAGAACAGCGACACCACCGCGGCCAGGGTCACTACACCGACCAGGAGGAGCCCGGCGATCAACTGCGCCTTCTTCATCGCCCCTCCTGGACGGCGCGCTGCCGCGGGTCGATGAGCACGTAGGAGAAGTCGACCAGGGCACTGATCACCAACACCGCGAGCACCAAGAACATCACCGTGCCCTGCACCACCAGCAGGTCGCGTTGCGCGACCGCCGTCAACAGCAGTGAGCCCAAGCCGGGCAGGTTGAACACCGACTCGACCACGATCGCCCCGACCAACACCGAGGAGACCTGCAGGCCCAACACGGTGACCAGTGAGATCGCCGCGTTCCGAAGCCCGTGCCGCAGCAACGCGCCCATCGGACGCCAGCCGATCGCCCGGGCGGTGCGGTAGTAGTCCTCGTTGAGGACTTCGACCAGCGCGGTTCGGACGTAGCGGATCAGCACTGCGGCCTGCACCACCGACAAGGTGACCACCGGCATCACCAGGTGCCGCGCCCAGGACGCGGGGTTCTCGCTGAGCGGGACGTAGCCGTTGGCCGGAAGCCAGCGCAGCCAGACCGCGAACACCATCACCGCCAGGATGCCGCCCCAGAACACCGGGATCGCCATCCCCGCCTGGGCGCTGGCACTGACCAGCACCCCCTGCCAGGAGCGTCGCTTGAGGGCGGCGACCATGCCGGCCGGGACGGCCAGCAGCAGCGAACCGACCATCGAGAGGCCGACCAGCCACATGGTCACCGCGAGCCGTGGCAGCAACAGCGAAATCACCGAATCGCCGCTGAGGTGCGACACCCCGAAGTCCCCGACCAGCACGTGGCCGAACCAGTCCAGATACTGCACGATCAGCGGGCGATCCAACCCGAGTTGGGCGCGCAACTGTGCGACCTCATCAGGCGTCGCCTGCGTCCCCAACAGGGTTTGAGCGACATCGCCGGGCAGCGCCTGGGTGATCACAAAGATCAGCACCGATGCGCCCACCAGGCTGACCACGAACACGCCCAGGCGTTTGAGAATCCGCCCGGCGAGTTGCATGGTGAGGCCCGCGGCCTAGCGGCTGGCGATACTGGTCAAGTCGAAGCTGAGCGAGCTCGCGTTCGCGGGCAGACCGGTGATCGTGTTCTTGGTGATCACCAGGTTCGGCAGCGCAAAGAGCCAGATCGCGGCAGCATCGTCGGCCAGGTACCGCAGTGACGCCTTCATCCCGGCGACGGCCTGGGCTTCGTCCGAGGCCGCGTCAGCATTGGCGTACAACTGCTGGAACTTCTTGGAGTCGTAGTGCCAGTAGTACTTCGGGTTGGCGAACTTGCCGAAGTCGCGTGGCTCGGTGTGAGCCACGATCGTCATGTCGTAGTCGCCCTTGGTGAAGACCTCCGGAATCCAGCGAGCAAACTCCAACTCGTCGACCTTCACGGTGACCCCGACGTCGCGCAGCTGGCTGGCCACGAACTGTGCCGACTTCACCGCGTACGGCACCACCGGGACGCGCAGGCGCAGGGTGAGTCCGTTGGCGTAGCCAGCCTCCTTGAGCAGCTGCTTGGCCTTCTGCGGGTTGTAGGCATTGGTCGCAGTCAGATCCTCGTACCAGGGGTCGGTGGGCACCGACATCGAGCCGATCAGGGTGCCCTGACCGTTCCAGGCGGTATCGAGCAAGGCCTTGCGGTCGATCGCCATGGTGAGAGCCTGGCGGACCTTGAGATCCTTCAGCGCCTTGGTGGTGTGGTTCAACCCGAGGACGACCTCGCCGTTGGTGGTGCCGTTGATGACGGTGAACCGGCTGGTGTCGGAGAACTGTGCCAGAGCGTCCGGCGCTTGCAGGTTGGAAATGATGTCCAGATCACCAGACAGCATGGCCGCGTTCTCAGCGTTCGGATCGAGGAAGTAGCGGAAGACCACCTTGTCGAAGCGGGCCGGCGTGCCCCAGTAGGCGGTGTTGGCCGCCAATGTCACGCTCTGACCCTTGTCGTGGGAGGCGAAGGCGTAGGGACCGGAGCCGGCAGTGGCGTTGTTGAGGTCGCCGGAGAACGCCGGATCCAGGATCATGCCGACCGTGGTGGTCAGGTCGTACAGCCACATCAGCGAGGGATGGGTGAGCTTGATCTGCACCTGATGCTCGTCGAGTGCGGAGTAGCTGGCGATCGGCGCCAGTTGCGCCTGAAGAGTGCCGGTCAGCTTCGCGTCGGCCTTCATCCGGTCCAGATTGGCGACCACCGCGGCCGCGTTCACCGGGTTGCCCGAGGCGAACTTGGCCGCCGGGTTCAGGTGGAAGGTGTAGGTGAGTCGGTCAGGGCTGATCTCCCAGGCCTGCGCCAGCAGCGGCTTCAACGCTCCATCGGAGTCCACCTTCACCAGGGTCTCGTACACGTTGTAGAGCAGCACCTGCGGAATCGAGGCGTCCGGGTTGTGCCAGGCGTCCATGCTGGCCGGTTCGAGGGTCGCACCAACGACGAGCGTCTTGGCCTGTGCGGGAGTGGCGCCACCGCCGTCGGTACAGCCGGCAAGACCAAAGCCCAAAGTGAGCCCGAGGACCACGGCGACAGCCTTGATCACTACGGAACGGGGACGCCGCGAGGCATCAGCGAAGCTCATGTGCCCTCCAGGGGTTGTCGTCCCCGCACCACGCGGGGAGGCGCGCCGAGTCTACCGGAGGAGGTGTCGGCCCTGGCGGGTCCGCCCGCTGGGTGTCCACAATCGGCCCCGTGGGGCCCGATTTGGGTAACCAGCCGGTCTGGCCTAAGCTAAGCCTTCGCGACGCGGGGTGGAGCAGCTCGGTAGCTCGCTGGGCTCATAACCCAGAGGTCACAGGTTCAAATCCTGTCCCCGCTACCACAGACAAGGCCCGCCGGTGGAAATCACCGGCGGGCCTTGTCGTCTGTCTGTGGCCTAGTGGCCATCGATGCGGTGCGCCAAGGGCAGCACCAGGCGGCCGCCGCGGGCGGTGCCGTCGGGGTCGGCGATCGCGGCCAGTATCGACGCCTTCGCATCACCGGGGCTGGCCAGCAGCACCGGGATCTTGGCCGTATCGAGCATCCGGGCCATGCCGGGGCCCATCTCTGCGGAGACCACGGCCTCGACGCCGTTCTCCTTCAAGAAGGTCATCACGCGGGCGTGGTGGGCGCCGTGGGTGCCTTCATCGTGCAGGACGTCCCAGTCGACCTGGTGTTCGGCCCAGGAGACCACCGCACCATCGACCACCTCGGCCACGGCCACACGCGGCGCACGTCCAAACCGGGGGTCGGAGTCGCCTTCGGGCGTCACTGGGGTCATCACAATCATCAAGATCTCCTCGCTGGATGCGTACTCAACACATGCTAGGTGGCCGATTGCCCAGCGCGACGCACGCCACTAGGTAATAACGCGCCCGGTGGAAGATTGCGCATTTCCACGCGTGGGTGCGCCCGGTCAGGATGTTCCTACCAACTGAAGACACCCCCTCCCTATGTCCGCCCGCGGTGGTGCCGCACTGCAGGTGGACAATCCGGCCCGGACCTGGTTCAACGTCGCACCAGGGGCGGGCCGGTGTGATGTGATGGGATGGTGTCTGCCGAAGTCGTCAACTATCCGCTCCACCAGGAGTTCCTGAGCAACGGGCTTCGGGTGCTGGTCAGTCCCGATCGCAGCGTCCCGGTCGCAGCGGTCAATCTCTGGTACGACGTCGGTTCCCGAGACGAACTCCCCGGGCAGTACGGCTGGGCGCACCTGTTCGAGCATCTGATGTTCTCCGGCTCGGCACATGTCAGCAGCGGTGAGCACCTGCAACTCCTGCAGAACCTCGGCGGCTCGGTGAACGCCACCACCTGGTTCGACCGGACCAACTACTTCGAAACCCTCCCCGTGGGCGCCCTCGATCTGGCGCTGTGGCTGGAGGCCGACCGGCTCGGCTCGCTGGCCGATCACCTGACCATCGAGTCGGTCGACACCCAACGCGAGGTGGTCAAAGAGGAGAAGCGGCAGCGCTACGACAACGTGCCCTACGGCGACGCGATGGCCGCGCTGGTTGAACTGGTCTTCGGCGCTGAGCACCACTACGGCCACACCACCATCGGCACCATGGAGGACCTCGCCGGTGCCAGCGTGGACGCTGCCGCCGACTTCTTCCGCACCCACTACCGACCCGAGAACGCAGTGTTGACCCTGGTCGGCGACTTCTCGGTCAAGGAAGCGTTCCGGAAGGCGGAGCGAGCCTTCGGACACCTCAGCGGCGGACCACGGCGCCGACGTCCGGCCCCAGCCGGGCTGGCGCCCATCACCGGTCTCCCGCGCCGCGAACTTCGCGGACGCGTACCTGCCGAGTCGGCCTACCTCGCCTGGCGACTCCCGGTGCGCGACACCGCAGCCTTCGACGCAGCCGACCTGGCCTTGGGGGTGCTCGGCGGTGGGCAGAGCTCTCGGCTGCATCAGTCGCTGGTACGTGACCGCCGCTTGCTGGCCTTCGCCGGCGGCCATGCCCTCCCACTGATCGGCGGCAACTCCGTAGGGCTGATCCAACTGCGCGCGCTGCCCGAACGCGGGGTCGGCGACGGCGTGGACGCCACAACGGTCGAACTGGAGCGGCTCGCCGCCGAAGGGCCCACCGTGGCCGAACTCGACCGGGTGAAGGCGCAGTTCGAGCGGGAGTGGCTGATGGACCTGGCCCGGTTCGACACCCGGGCGGACCTGCTCAGCTCCTTCGCCGTCCTGCACGACGATCCGGCCCGCATCAACACCCGGCTGCTCGAACTCGCCTCGATCGGCCCCAACCAGGTTCGCGATGCGGCCGCCACCTTGTTGCGGACCGACCAACGCGCCGAGCTCATCTACCGGGTGGAGGCCACCGATGAAACGCTCTGACCGCCGCCCAGAGGTCGCTCCCCCGCCGTCCTGGCGCTTTGGACACCCCGCCCAGTCCTGGCTCGACAACGGGATGCAGGTGCTGCTCAACTCGCGTCCGGGCCAGCACGTCGCCTCGGTCTGCCTGTCACTCGACACTCCGCTGAGCGGCGAACCCGAGCACCTCGAAGGCGTGGCCACGATCACCCAGCGGTGTCTGGACGAAGGCACCCTCGCCCATCCCGGCGCCCGATTCGCGGAGGCATTGGAAGCCATCGGCGCCAGCATCGAGGGCTCGGTCGGCTACTCGGCGAGCCAGTTGTTCCTGGACGTCCCGACCGCACACCTCGCCGAAGCCCTGCAACTGCTCGCCGAAGCCGTCATCACCCCCGAACTGGCCGCTGACCAGGTCGAACGGCACTGCGAACTGCGGCTGGCCGAGATCGAGCAGACTCTGGCCAGTTCGGCTCGGCTCGCGCAGCAAGCCTTCCGCACCGCATCGATTCGTCCCCGTTATCGGGCCTCCCGCCTCGCCGGCGGGAACCCCACCACAGTGGCGGCCATCACACCCACCGCGGTGGCCGCCTACCATCAGCGCACCTATCGGCCCGACGGCGCCACCTTGATCATCTCCGGCGAACTCGACGCCACGGTTCTTCGCCTGGTGGAGGCCGCCTTCGGGGGGTGGGACCAGCCGGTCGCCACCCAGCCAGAACACCAGGCTCCGACGCGCCGACGCCTTCATCGCTGGCTGATCGATCGTCCCGGCGCGGTGGCCGCCGACGTCCGGTTGGGGGCCTTCGGCATCGACCGCACCGACCCGCGCTGGGCTGACCTACAGGTGGCCGCTCACGCCGTCGGTGGGGCGTTCTTGAGCCGGCTGAACAAGGTGCTGCGCGAGGAGCGCGGGTTCACCTACGGGGTGCACCTGGTGAACCAACCGATGCGCTCCGGTGGGCTGCTGGCCGTACAGGGATCCTTCCGCACCGAAGTCGTGGTCGAAGCGATCAGCACCGCCGCAGCCCTGATCGACCTGCGGCACTCCCCCATCACCGAGCCCGAGGTCGCCCAGGCGGTCAGCTTCCACGCCGGTAGTGCGCCCTTGCGGTTCGCGACCGCCCAAGGCGTCACCCAGAACCTGGCCGGATTGGTCGCCGCCGGCGTCACCGCCGATTTCATCGACGCCAACCTGGTCTCGCTGTCGCACGTGACGGCCGCCTCGGCCACCGATGCACTGATCGAACTGCTTCCCAGCGAGGCGCTCAGCCTCGTCGTGGTGGGCGACGCCGCCAGCCTGAAAGATCCGCTGGCCGACGCCGGCTGGGCCGCAACGACCTACTCAGCGACCAAGCTTCTTCATCGCTGAGACCACTGCAGCCTTCGCCGCATCGACCTGCTTCTGGTACTCGGCCAGGTTGCCGGCCTTCAGCGCGGCGTCCGCGGCGTTGAAAGCCGCCTGCGCGGTAGCCAGATCGGCCGCGGCACCGGCCGGGTCAGGGCTGGTGGACGGCTGCGTCGGTTCCGTGGGCTGGGTGGGCTGGGTGGGCTGAGTCGGCGTGGTGCCCCCACCCTCTCCGGTCGACGCACCGGCATTCCCGGCGAACGCCGAATCCAGCGCCGCCTGCAGCGTTTCACCGATGCCGACCGACGACCCGAAGCGCACCGCGACGAACCGCAAGGACGGGTAGGCGCCGGTGGTGCCCTGACGCAAGGTGTAGATCGGCATCACATAGAGCAGCCCGTTACCCATCGGCAAGGTCAGCAGGTTCCCGAAGCGGGAGTCGGCCGATCCCTGACTGGTGTAGTTGCGCAGCAGCTCCGCGAACCTGGTGTCGCTGACCATCGCGTTGAAGGTCTGCCCCGGACCGTCGACTTGATGGCTGGCCGACATCCGCAGGACACGCAACTTGCCGTAGTCAGGACTGGTCGCCTCGGACACCACCGCGAAGTAGGAGGCCAGGTTCGACCGGGACTTGGGCACGAATACCGCCGTCTGGCTGAACACCGGCGTCTTGTCGCCGGGCCACTTGATCGACAGGTAGTACGGCGGTTCCGCCGGGCCCGCGGCGGGCGCGGTACTGCTGTTGCTGGTCGCCTTGGACGGGTCGGTCGGCGTCTGCCACAGATCGGACTGCTGATACCACGCACTCGGATCGGTCATGTGGTAGCGGGCCAACACCTCGCGCTGCACCTTGAACAGGTCAGTGGGGTAGCGCAAGTGCGCCATCAGCTCCGGGCTGATCGCCGACTTGGGCTGGACGACCCCGGGGAATGCCTTCATGTAGGCGGCCGCGATCGGATCACTGTCCCAGGCGTAGAGGGCGACCGAACCGTCGCTGGCATCCACCACGGCCTTCACCGAGTTGCGGATGTAGTTCACGGCCATGTTCGGCTGAGTATCGGTCAACGCCGACTGCGAATCAGCAGTGGCGCCCTGCAGCGACTGGGTTTGGCTGTTGGGGTAGTTCGCCGACAACGTGTAGCCGTCGACGATCCACACCAGCCGCCCGCCGACAACGGCCGGATAGATGTTCGAGTCCAGCTGCAGCCAGGGCGCTACCTGCGCCACCCGCTCCTTGGGCGTGCGCTGGTAGAGCAGCTTCGAGGCCGAGTTCACTCGATCGGACAACACCATGTTCAGGTCCCCGAGCTGGGTGGCGTACACCGCCCGGTTCAGCGCCGACCCGACCGGGACACCGCCGGTGCCGGCGTAGGTGTTGTAGGTCGGATCACCGTTGGCGGCACCGCCGGGAGTGTCGAGTTCGATCGGGGCCTGGCCCTCCTCGCGGCCGACCACGGCGTAGGTGGTGGTGTTCTCACCGAAGTAGATGCGGCCCTCATAAGAACCCAGCTCGCCGGTGGGCGGCAGGTTGCCGTCGATCCAGACCGGATCGCCGGACGAACTGCGTTTGTTTCCATAGGCGGCCACCAGGCCATAGCCATGGGTGTAGACCGTATGAAGGTTGTTCCAGCTCCTGTCCGGCAGCTTGGCCAGGTCCAGCTCGCGGGCGGCCACCACGACATCAGTCTCGGCGCCCTTGATCTGGTAGCGGTCGACGTCCATCAACGGAGAGAACGAGTAATAGCTGCGCACCTGCTGCAGCTGCTCGAAGGCATCGCCCACGATTGCCGGATCCATCAGCCGGATTCCCGGCAGCGCGGCCGCATCGTCCTTCAACTGGCCCGGGCGTACCTGTACCACTGCGTCATAGTCGGACACCTCGGTGTTCGCAATCCCGAAGGCGTCACGAGTAGCAGCGATATTGGCCTGAATGTAGGGACGTTCCTTGTCCGGCTCGTTGGGCAGCACCTGGAAGGAGCGCACCACCGCCGGGTAGATCAGGCCCAGGATGATGCCGGTGACCACCAGCAGCACCAACCCTGACAAGGGCAGCACCAGACGACGGAACAAGCCGTTGGCGAAGAACAGCGCGGCCACGATGAAGGCCACCACCGCCAGCACGACCTTCGCAGTCACTTGGGCGTGATCCTCGGTGTATTGCATGCCCGTGAGCAGCGAGCCCTGCTGCACCAGCAGCCCGTAACGGCTCACCAGCTGCCCGAGTCCGAAGATCACCAGGGCGACCCCGGCCAGAATCGACAAGTGCATCCGCGCCCGTCCGTCGCTGGCGACGCGCCCTCCTACCACCAGCGAACCGGTGGCGAAGTGCACCAAGGTCACCGCGACCAGCGCGAAGACCGTGGTCGACATCGCCAACGACAGCACCTCGGTCCACACCGGGTACTCGAAGATGTAGAAGCTCACGTCCAAACCGAAGTAGGGGTCGACCGTGCCGAAGGGCTGACGGTTGAAGAAGGCCAGGTACTTGGTGGCCTCTCCGACTCCGGTGCCTGCGGCCATCAAGCCCAACACCACCGACGGCACCCCGACAACCCACCAGGTACGGCTCTCCAGCAAGGCCCGATACCGATCCAACAACTGGCTTTGGCCGGCGCGGCGCACCGTGGGCCGCATTCGCAGGGCCAGCCAGATGTTGCCGCCCAGCACTAGAGCGGTGAATGCGAAGTAGCCGAAGAACAGCGCCACCTTGGTGGTCAGCAAGGTATTGAAGACCTGCGGGTAGGCCACCGAGTCGAACCACAGCTTGTCGGCCCACAACCCGCTGAACGTCACCCACACGATCACCAGGCCGATCAGCACCAGCACGCTGGGGATCAGCGCATTGCGGCGAGCTTCGGGCGCCTTCGCGTTCACTATGTACTCCTCGTTGACAGCAGGCTGGTCACTCAAATGTATGCGCTAGGGCCGCAGCTAGCGCGGGCACCAGGTCCTGGCCGCCCAGTAACTCCCCGCCCTCGCCGCGCATCCGGGCAATGCCGTGGTGCACTCCGTCCCTGGTCACCCCGACGACGATCCGCAGGTCGACCCGATCAGGATGCTCGGCCACCATGGCCGCGGCGCGATCGTCATCGTCGGGCAGGTCGGCCTCGGCTCCGGCCGGAAGGAAGGCCCGCTCCACCGACAGGGCACAGCCGGCCACCGCCGGTGGCCAGGTCAGTCCGGCCAGGGTTTCGGCCAGATCGGCGCCGGCGTGGAACTCGTCCTGCTCCACCGAGGTGAACCCGTCGGACGGGGCGCCCTTCAGCTGCTCGGCCAGGTGAGGTTCGGCGGCGATCAGGTCGGCAGTACGGACCAGGGCGAACAGTCGTGCGGGCTGGTCCCAGCCCAGCCGACCGACATGACGCTCGACCTCCACCAGTGCGGCCACCAATGCGTCACTCATGAACACCCAGCTACGTTTGCGGCTTGCGCCGGATCGGACAACATCTGCAGCGCGGCGATCGCACCCTTCAGATCATTCACCGGGACCAACCGGATGCCTGCCGGCACCGAGGTCACGTCCACGCAGTTCTGCTGCGGCAGCAGGAACACCGTGGCCTTGTCCCTGGACGCGGCGGCGAGCTTCTCCGCGACCCCACCGATGGAGCCGACCACGCCGCCGGCGGTCATCGTCCCGGTGCCGGCGACCACCTGACCGGAGACCAGTTCACCCGTGGTCAGCCGATCGTAGATAGCCAGGGAGAACATCAGGCCCGCGCTCGATCCGCCCACATTGGGATCGACCGCGAAGCTGACCTTGGGGTCGTAGGAGTACCCAATGTTGATGTCGACGCCGACCGTCGGAGTGTCCGGGGTGGTGGTGCTGGCCCTGGTGGTCACCGCGCGCTGCATCGGCACCCGGTCGCGAATGATCGAGAACACCACCCGCTGGCCGACGTGGCGATCCTTGACCGCCTTGACCACGTCACTTGGAGTGACCACCGCGGTACCGTCCACCGCGCTGATCAGATCGCCCGGCTCCAAGATGCCGGCCGCCGCGCCCGCGTTCTGCACCGAGTAGACCATCGGCAACTCGGTGACCGGGATATTGGCCGCTCGCAGCGCGGCCACCACCGCACTGGTCTGGGACTGGGTCATCAGCACCGACTCTTCGCGGTTGACGTCGGTCGCCGACGTGCCGGGGCGGTAGACGGCCACCCGGGGCAGCACCACGCGATCAGGCATGAAGTAAGAGATCAACACCTCGGGCAGGGTCAGATTGCTCTCCGGAGCGGTGACCGAGATGGTGGTCATGCGCAGTTGGCCGGATGTCGGGTACACCGTGGCGCCGCTGATCGAAATGGCGTCGGAGTCGTTCACCTTGCCCAGCAGGTCATACGTCGTCCCCGGAGCCCAGGTGATGTACGGCACCGGCACCAGGGCGATCACTGCGGCGAGTACCACGAACAGCAGCGCGGAAATCGCCGCCGTCCACGTTTGTCGAGTCATCCCACCTCATTCGTCGATTGCGTTGAACCCTACCCGTTCGGCACCCCCAACACCTTGGCCGATGGGTGACAATGGAAGGCCAGACCACCGAGGAGAATCAATGCCCGATCCCTACAACCCAGAGCACCCCGACGAGCCTGGCGACGAAGAGGCCGCCATGCTGCGCTTCCTGGCGCAATTCGGGATCACTCCGGACGCCGAGGGACGCATCGACCCTGACCAGGTGATGGCCCGAATGCAGCCCATGCTGGCCGCGTTCAACACCCAACTCGCCGGCTTCGGCAGCGCTGATGCCACCAGCGGAATGAACTGGGGATTCACCCTCGATCTGGTCCGCCGAGCCACCGCCGCCGCCGGCCCCGACCCCGAGCCGTCCGATGCGGTCAAGGCGCGCATCCGCGACGCGGTCGGCCTGGCCGATCTGTGGCTGGACGAGGCGATCAGCTTCGACCGGCTGACCGCTCCCCCGGCGGCCTGGCGGCGCGCCGAATGGGTCGAACAGTCCTACCCCACCTGGCAACGACTGATGCGTCCGGTGATCAACCAGTTGTCAGTGGCGCTGCAGGGGCTCAACGCAGGTGCCGAGCAGCCTGCCGGCGTCGACCAGATGATGCGGCTCGCGGTGGCCAGCATGTTCGGTGGCCGGGTCAGCCAGACCCTGTCCACGCTCGCCGCGGCCGTGCTGAGCGGCTCCGACAGCGGCCTGCCGGTCACCGACCAGGCGCATGTGGCCTTGGTGCCGGTCAACATCGAGGCCTTCGGTACGGGCCTGGACGCCTCCCCCGACGACCTGCTGCTCTACCTGGCGATCCGCGAGACCGCCCGGCAGCGCCTGTTCGGCACGGTGGCGTGGCTCGGACCGCAACTCCTGGCTCTGGTCGAGCACTATGCCCGCGAAATCACCGTGGACGCCGACTCCCTGGCTGACGCCATCGAGGCGCAAATGACGTCGATCACCAACGCGGCCGATCTGGAGCGGGCCGGTGAGGCGGTCGCACGCTCGCTGTTCGCCCCGCAGCGCACCGCCGAACAAGGCGAGGTGCTGGCTCGACTGGAGAACCTGCTGGCTCTGGTCGAGGGCTGGGTCGACGAGGTGACCGCCCAGGTCACCGAGCCGCGGATGCCTGCGGCCACCCCGTTGACCGAGATGGTGCGACGACGACGGGCGTCCGGCGGACCGGCCGAGACCGCGCTGCGCGACCTGGTCGGCTTGGAGTTGCGTCCCCGACGCACCCGCGATGCCGCCAACCTCTGGGCGGCCACCCGGGCCGCGCGCGGCATCGACGGCCGTGACGCGGTGTGGGCACACCCGGACCTGGTGCCGGACGCCTCAGCATTGGACGATCCGCTCGGCTTCGCCAGCTCGGATCGACAGGCGGCGCCCGACGCGTTGGACGATGAGTTGGCCAAGCTGCTCGACCAGGAGAACGGCCCCGATCAGGCCTGATCGTCGACGTCGAGGTCGTCGTCGGCGCCGCCGGCGGTGACGTCGACCGTCCATTGGACGCCGTCGAGGAACCCTCGAGCCCGCTCGGTGCGCGGATAGCGCTGTTCCAGCTTCCGGAAGGCCGGCGAATGGTTGGTCTCGATCAGATGAGCCAACTCGTGGACCAGGACGTAGTCCAGCACCCAGCCCGGCATGTTCTGCAGTCGCGAGGACAGCCGAATCTGGTTGCTCGGTGTGCTGCACGAACCCCACCGACGCTGCTGGTTGTCCACCCAGCTGACCTGAACCGGCGGCATCGGGCCGCAGGGCTTCTCCAGGTAGGCACGCCACAGCTGCTCGGCGCGCAGAGCCAGCTCTTCGTCGCCTACTCGGGCGCTGACTCTCGCCTCACGGCGCAGGAACCGCTCCACCAAGGGTGGCAGTAGTGCCGCCTCCTGAGCCGCGCTCAGCCGAGCCGGAACCAGGGCCACCAGACGGCCCGCTTCGCGGCGCACCATGATCGTCCGGCGTCGCCGCGCACTACGGCGTACTTCGAGCTCGGGAACCCCCATGCCCCGAACCCTACGACACGCCACTGACGCGGTTGACCCCCGGGGTCGGCGGGCACTACTTTCTACGAGAGGCCCCCAGTGGCCGGTTTGCTAGCAGGGGAAGGCAAGCGAATCGAAAAGCTGGGGGTCTCTTCGTCTAAGTGTTCAGCTTGACCGCTTTCCCCCGACGACGGGCATAGACTGAACGCGGCATTAAGTAGCCGAGCCCATCCCAGGGCAAAGCCGACCTACAGGAGGATTACGTGGCCACGGATACCTACAAGGGCTCCTTCTACTGCGTGAAGTGCAAGGACCACCGCGATGCCGAGGGCGCCGTCACGGTCAACGAGAAGGGCACCCGGATCGCCAAGGCAAAGTGCCCCGTGTGTGGTACGAACCTCACCCGGTTCCTGCCGAAGGCCTGAGCCAAACCATTTTCAGGACGCCGACCCCTCCTCGGGTCGGCGTCCTGCGTTTTTCCCGGTGTTGCCAATTCCCGTCCTGGTGTTGTCGATAGCCCGACCACCGTTGTGATCGCCGCCCACTCCCCGCAGGCTGATCCCCATGACTTCTGCCGCCATCCGGCTCCGACAGCCGCTGGCGGCACTGTGGCGGGCCGAAGGCGTCCTCCAGGTCGGGCTCGCCGAACCGGTCGTCATCGAGCCGGTCCCGGCCGCGGCCCAGCAGTTGGTCGAACTCCTGGCCACCCCACACACCCGTGGGCAGCTGATCGACCGCCTTCCGGCCATGTCGCCGGAGTGGATCGACTGGCTGTGCGGCCAACTGGAGCACGCCGGGCTCCTGGTGGGCCCGCCAATCCCGGTCGCCGAGGTGGCGATCTGGGGAACCGGGCCACTCGCGCAACGCCTGCTGACTCGCCTGATCGCCTGCGGCCTGCCGGCGTCCCGGTTGAGCCCGGAGGCCGTCGGCAGCCTGCACCGCGGGCGACTGGTGGTGCTGGCCGGTGAGCAGTGCGAGCCGGACCGCGCTCTGACCACCCAATTGACCAGGGCGCAGCAAAGTCACCTGGTGGTCCGACTGGAGCCCGAGCGGGCCGTTGTCGGGCCACTGGTGGTGCCCGGCGACAGCAGTTGTGTCCGATGCAGCGATCTTCAGCTGTGCGCCCACGACGACGCCTGGCCCCGGCTCCTGGCCCAGCTGTGCGCCCAGCGCACAACACCCGACCCGCTGCTGCTGGACTGGGCCACCACGACCGCAGTCACCCAGATCGCCGCATGGTCGGACCGACGACGCCCGGAGGTGCAAGGCCGCACCCTGGAGTTGGGTCGCGCCGAACTGCGGCTGCGGGCCCGCACCATTCCGATCCACCCCGATTGCGGGTGCCTGAGCTAGGAATCGAATGCAGTCCGACTTCGGTAATCGGGTTCGGCAAGACACACTGGGCAGGTGAACGACACCGACGACGCCGGCAGCGTCCTCCCCGAGTCCGGCCTGGCGCGCAGCGCGCGGCTGATGAGTCTCCCGCTGGGCGTCGCCGCTCGCGCCACCGCGGGCGCCGGTCGGCGCCTCCTGGGTGCCGACGCCGAACAGGTCAGTGCGGAGTTGAAGGACGCTACCGCGGAACAGTTGTTCACCGTGCTGGGCGAGCTCAAGGGCGGCGCGATGAAGTTCGGCCAGATGCTCAGCATGTTCGAGGCGTTCCTGCCCGAGGACCTCGCCGCCCCATTTCGAACCCGGCTGCGCCAACTGCAGGACGCCGCTCCCCCGATGCCGTCGTCGAAGGCCCAGGCTGTCCTGCGCGCGGAGTTGGGCAGCGACTGGCGCCGTGACTTCGCCGAACTCGACCTGCGTCCGGCCGCAGCCGCGTCCATCGGGCAGGTGCACCGCGGACGACTGACGGACGGAACCGAGGTCGCGGTGAAGATTCAGTACCCCGGCGCCGATGTCGCGATCGCCTCGGACCTGCGGCAGATCAAACGCCTCACCGCGATCATGGGTCCCCTCACCGGCGGCGTCGACCTGGGCTCGATCGCCGCCGAAATGGCCAAGAGAGTCACCGACGAGGTCGACTACACCCTGGAGGCCGGCGCCCAGGCGCAGGTCGCCGCGGCGCTGGCCGACCATCCCCGATTCGTGGTGCCACGGGTTCACCGGTTCAGTCGGCGGGTCCTGGTCAGCGACTGGATCGAGGGCCGCAAGCTCACCACCGTCATCGACGACAGCGAGGACGTCCGCAACCAGGCCGCGCTGGACTACGTCACCTTCTTGTTCGCCGGACCGAAGCTGGCCGGAATCCTGCACGGCGACCCGCACCCCGGCAACTACCTGATCACGCCGGACGGCCGCTTGGGCGTGGTCGACTACGGACTGTTCGCGCGAATGCCTGACGGCCTGCCGTCCGCGATGGGACGGCTGATCCGCACCGCCATGGACGGCGACTCCGCGGCCATGCTGGCCGGGTTGGCCGACGAGGGCTTCATCGCCCGTGACGTGAAGGCCGAGGAGTTGCTGGACTACCTGGCCCCGTTCGTCGAACCGGCCAGCGTGCCGATGTTCCACTTCAACCGGAACTGGGCGCGCGAGCAGTTCACCCGGGTGCACAACGCCATGCAGCCCGGCGGCGTCGCCACTCGACTGAACATCCCGCCGCTCTACACGATCATCTGGCGCGCCTGGCTGGGCGGCATCTCGGTGCTGTCGCAACTGGACGCGAAGGCCGACTTCGGCTCGGTGTTGCGGGAGTACTTGCCCGGTTTCGCCAAGTCCTAGACACCAGCTCAGCTCGAGCGGCCCGGATGCGGGGGCGATGTCGCCAGATCGACCAGATGCCCTTGCATACCGCCGCATCCTGCACCTGCCGGGTCTAGCCTGCTCACATCAGCTGATCAGGGGGGATCGTGCTCACTACTCATTCGGGTTCCGCGAAGTCGATGGGGGCGCTCTGCGCGCTGGCGCTCCTGACCGTCTCGGTGTTGGCCGGGTGCAGCGGCGCCACCGCACCGGCGCCCGCCGCGACCAGCCCGGAGCCGTCCGCATTGGTCCTCAGCGACGAGGAGGACAGCTTCGGCGGCAGACTGCTCCAGGTCGTCGTTGAGGGGCTGGCCACTGGCGCCGCGCAGCAGGCCGGGGGTGATGTCTACGGCAACATCTTGGCCGACCTGGGGTGGGGCGGGCCGACCGACTCCCAGCGGTACGACGCCATGATGAACACGCTCTCCGCCATCGAAGACGGACTCACCGAGATCGGAGCCGAACTGGCGCAGCTTCAGGCTCAGCTCAAGATCACCGAAGACGAGATCATCGCCAACTCCAACGACCCGACCGAGGCGATCGACAAGATCGACACCTACAACCGGGAGTTGCAGGCTCTCGGCACCGACGGCCACCCAGGGAAGGGCGACCGATCAGCGATCATCAACTTCGCCCATCAGGTCGAAGGCGCTTACGCGGTCGAAGGCTATGCCGACCAGATCGGCGACGCCATCATTCCGCTGACCGTGGCCAAGCGGCGGGTTCTGGACAACTATGCCTCCCTGCTGATCGCGAAGATGGACGCCGGTGAGATCGATCTGCGCCACGCCTACTTCGCCCTGGAGAACTACTTCGCTCAACTGATGTACTACCAGCTCCAGGGAGTCACCCTCGTCGTCGAAGCCAAGACTGCCCTGGTCAAGAGCGGAGAGTCCCCGGATGGGGCCACGGCAGCGGAGTACTACGCCACCTTCAAGTCCAAGAAGCTGGCTCCAGAAGTTCAGAGCTTCATGGACAACACGTGGCGCCTGATCGTCGCCCGAGTCTCGTTGAAAACCACCAGCGGATTCCTCCCCGCGGACGCCCAAGGCATTGCTGCCAGAGCGGAGTTCTTGAGGACGCAAACCCTGGGCATCGATCATTTCGGACTTCGCGCTGATGCCGTGGTCACCAAGAACCATCGCGACACCGTGACGGACGCGGTCGCCACTGCGACCGACGGCACCACATACCCCGCGAAGTCCACCTCGACCACGGTGACCGGGCCGGTCTACGACTCGTGGAGCGGCTACCGGGTGGAGTCCTCGACTGACTATCAAGTCGTCAGCTTCGACTTCGGCGCCGTCCCGGCCGGCAGCTACTCCCTGACCAGCGAAGCGGGCGTCTCCCCCGGTTCGGCTCTCGTGCAGCGCTACACCCCTGATTTCCTTCCGGACCCTGCCGGAAAGATCGTCTACGGCGCCGCTGTGGCCCATACTCGGATCGGCGCGCAGGAGGCATTCGCCGCTGGCGCCGGCACCGCTCACGGTCGCACCTGGAAGCACGACGGGGCGACTCATGTCAGCTTCACCGGCGACCTCGAGGCCGGCAAGATCACCGCATCCGGTAGTCGTACCAACGGCGGCTTCTCCGGGGAGTACCAAGTCGACTATCGCTTCGTCTATGCCGGTTCGCACGCGGTGACCGTCGAGATCCCCACCACGGCCTATGCAACTGGCACGTTGAAGACCGCTATCGACATGAATCTGGACGACCCCGGGTCAGCCAGCGCACAGGTGGCCGCCAGCATGGGCGTGTGGGATGCCACGAAAGGTGCCACCGTCAGCGCGAACAACAGCTGGTCGAAGGCTGTAGAGAACACCCAGAGCGCCAGCCCCCAGTGGAAGTCTCCCGGGAAGTTCAGCTTCACCGCCCAACCGGGGCACGCCTACACCGTCTTCTTCACCGTCACCGTGAAAGGCTCCAGCGATGACGGCTCGACAGCCGCCGATCTCAGCATCGAATCGACGAACGGGATGTACCTGCGGTTCGCAGGCTGACGGCCGTGCTGTGAGCACCAGCCCTATGCGCTGGCGCCCCGCAGCAACTCGGCGAAGTCGACCACCTCGACGAACTCATCGGCAGCCTGCCGCGGCTGGCTGGTGCTGCCGTTGAGCAGGCCCATCAGCTGGGACACCGCCCGCGAGATCCGAGTGGGCAGCGTCCGTCCGGCGGTGCCGTCGGAGTCGACCGCGTGCGCGCCCCAGTCCTCGGTCGCCACGAACAGCGCCGTCGGAACCACGATGGCGTGCAGGTAGCTGAACAGCGGCCGCAGGGCGTGTTCGGTGACCAGCGAGTGTCGCGGAGTGCCACCGGTGGCGCCCAGCAGGACGGGCACGTCGGTCAGCGCGGCGGCATCGATCAGGTCGAAGAACGACTTGAACAACCCCGAGTACGAACCCTGGTAGGTCGGAGTCAGAGCAACCACCGCGTCGGCGGTGGTCACCTGCTGCAGCGCCTCCCCCAGGGCCACGTTCGGAAAGCCGGTGACCAGATGGTCGGCGATCGGACGCGCCAGCGTCCGCAAGTCGACCCACGAGACGTCGGTCTGCCCCACAGTCTGAAGTTCGGCCTCGATGGCCCGTCCCAGCCGGGCAGTGGCCGACTCCTGTGACAACCCGGCGTTGACGATCACGATCCGCTTCATCACTTGCGTCCATTCTGCTCGGCGGCGGCCAAGAGGGCATCGGCGTGCGCCACGGCGTCCTCATCGCTCCCGGCGCGCGGGTAGAACGAGGCACCGGTGACCGAGTCCTGGCCGGCGCCGGCGATCCGGACGCCGAAGGAGTCGCCGGAGCCGAACTCCTCGCGTTCCACCTCACCGCGCGGTTCGACCGCGGCGGTCGGCGCCTCGGCGGCGGCTTCGGAACTCGATCCGACTTCGATCCGATCGGCCTTGCGCTCGGCTCGAACGGCCTCGGCCTGGGCGGTGGCTTCGGCGATCCGCGACTGGTAACCCTCGCCGTGCAAGGCGGCAACCCGACTGGCGTGGGTGGGCGGGTCGGAGGGCACCTCCGGGTCGCGCATGGCTTCGAACTCGCGGCGCAGTACCGGCAGCACCTCTTCGCCGAGCAGGTCGAGCTGCTCGAGCACGACCTTCAGCGGCAAGCCGGCGTGATCCATCAAGAACAGCTGTCGCTGGTAGTCACCGACGTATTCGCGGGACAGCAACACACTCTCGATGACCTGCTGGGGCGAGCCGACGGTCAGCGGAGTGAGTTCCATGAACTCCTCCAGGCTGGGGCCGTGCCCGTAGACCGGCGCGTTGTCGAAGAACGGACGGAACTCCTTGATCGCGTCTTGGGAGTTCTTGCGCATGAACACCTGGCCGCCGAGCCCGACGATGGCGGTCTTGGCCGGACCGTGGCCGTGGAACTCCCAACGGCGACGGTAGAGGTTGATCATCTGTCGGGCGTGATCGCGCGGCCAGAAGATGTGGTTGTGCAGGAACGCATCGCCGTAGTAGGCGGCCTGCTCGGCGATCTCGGGAGAGCGAATCGAGCCGTGCCACACCAGCGGCGGGACGCCGTCCAGGGGGCGTGGGGTGGAGGTGAAGCCCTGCAGCGGCGTGCGGAAGCGTCCCTGCCAGTCGACGACTTCTTCGTCCCACAGGCGGCGCAGCAGCGCGTAGTTCTCCACGGCCAGCGGGATGCCGTCGCGGATGTCCTTGCCGAACCACGGGTAGACCGGGCCGGTGTTGCCGCGTCCCATCATCAGGTCGACGCGACCGCCGGACATGTACTGCAGCATGGCGTAGTCCTCGGCGATCTTCACCGGATCGTTGGTGGTGATCAAGGTGGTCGCCGTCGACAGGGTCAGGGTCGAGGTCTCGGCCGCGATCCGTGCCAGCGTGGTGGTCGGCGAGGACGACCAGAACGGCGGGTTGTGGTGCTCACCGAGGGCGAAGACGTCTAGTCCCACCTCTTCGGCGTGCTTGGCCATGGTGATGGTGTTGGCGATGCGCTCAGCATCGTCGGGGGTGTGCCCGGTCACCGGGTTGGTGGTCAGGTCACTGACGCTGAAGATCCCGAACTGCATGACTACTCCTGTCGTGGTTGGTCATCCACTCCCCACAACATAGTTTACATTTCAAGTATTCCGCTAGTGGCGGACAGCCCCCTCCGCTCTGGGCCTTGGCGCAGGACGTTGAGCGCGTCCGGGCTGAGCGCGGACCCGCTGGTGCTGCTCTTCGTCTGCGACTTAGGCTCCGCCGCCCAGAATCCCCAAGACGGCGTCGCCGTACTGTTCCAATTTGGCCCGGCCCACGCCGGGGATGGCCAGCAGGCCCTCCTCATCGGATGGGTTGCGCTCGGCGATCGCCATCAAGGTGGCGTCGGTGAACACGCAGTAGGCCGGCAATGAGCGCGCCTTGGCCTCCCTCTGCCGCCAGGACACCAACTCGGCGTAGACCGCCTCGTCATAACTGGCCGGGCAGTCGGCATGCCGGGACAACTTGCGTTCGGCGCCGGTGGTCAGCGGCTTGGCACACACCCGGCAGGTCTCGGTGAGCGCGGTGCGCGCCTTCTCCCGGGGACGCCGCCGCGCCGGCACTCCCGCCGGACGCTCGGCGAGGCCGTCCAGGAAACGCGACGGCTGACGATTGCCCGCCCCGGAGCGCCGCGCCCGCGACCAGCTGATGTGCAGGGCACGCTTGGCCCGGGTGATGCCCACGTAGAACAGCCGGGACTCCTCGGCCACCTCGGCCGGACTGTTGGCCAGCGAGAACGGCAAAGTGCCCTCCTGCACCCCGACCAGGGCGACCCCGCCCCATTCGAGCCCCTTGGCCGCATGCAGCGTCGACAGAGTCACACCGTCGGCATTCAGCGGGTGTTCGGCGGCTGCTCGCTGCTCCAACTCGGCGGCCAACTCGGCCACGGTGGCCTGCGGACGTCCGGCCTCCAGGTCTTCGGCCAGTGCCAGCACCGCCGACAGCGACTCCCACCGCTCGCGTACGCGGCCTTGTCCCGTGGGAGCCTGCTCGCTCCAGCCCAGCGCAGCCAACACCTCGCGGCAGGCCTGCACCGCCCCCACCTCGGGAGTCCTGGACGCACGCACGCCCAGCTCTCCGATCACCTGACGCACCTCGCCGCGCTGGTAGAAGCCGTCGCTGCCGCGCACCGCGAACGGGATCCGGGCCTCGGTCAGGGCTGCTTCGAACAGCGGCGATTGGGCATGCACCCGGTACAACACGGCCAGCTCCCGCCAGGGCAGGCCCGCTTCGTGCTGCTCGACCAGCCAGCGGGCCACCGCGGTGGCCTCGTCCAGCTCGCTGGCGCACGGCAGGATGCGCGGTTCGGGGCCGGGCTCGCATTGGGACTCCAGCACCACCGCACCGATCCGATTGGCCTTCGACACCCGGTTGGCCAAGCCGACCACCTGCGGAGTCGATCGATAGTCGCGTACCAGCCGAATCAGCTCGGCGTGGCGATGCTTGACCTGGAAGCTGGTGAGGAAGGTCGGCGTGGCGCCCGCGAAGGAGTGAATGGTCTGAGCCGGGTCGCCCACCACGGCGTTGTCGCCGTCCTCGCTCCACCAGAAGTCGAGCAGGGTCTGCTGGATCGGACTGACGTCCTGATACTCGTCGACCAGCAGGTGCCGGTAGGTCGCACGCACCTCTTCGGCGATGTCGGCGTGATCGCCGAGCAGCGCGACCGCGCACAGCAGAATGTCGTCGAAATCGATCACACCCCGCTCGGCCTTGACCCGTTCATAGGTGCCCAGCACCTTGCCGACATCGGCCGCCGACACCCCTGACACCTCTCGGCCCGCGCCCAGAGCGATCCCTGCGTAGTCGGCCGGGGCGACATTGGTGACCTTCGCCCAGGACACCTCGGTGAGCAGGTCGCGCAACTGGCCGGCGTCTGGTGCCAGCCGCAGCTTGCGCGCTGCCGCGGCCACCATCGACAACCGCTCGTCGCTGACCGGAGGCAACTCGCTGCCGTAGGCCCGCGGCCAGAAGAACTGCGCTTGTCGCAGCGCCGCAGAGTGGAACGTCCGGGCCTGCACCGCGGGCAACCCCAAACCCCGCAACCGGGTGCGCAGCTCGCCGGCGGCCCGGGTGGTGAAGGTCAGTGCCAGCACGGCGTTGGGACGGTAGGCGCCCACGACCGCGCCGTACGCGATCCGATGGGTGAGCGCCCGGGTCTTGCCGGTGCCGGCTCCGGCGATGACCACCACCGAGGCGCCGAACTTCGTCGCTACCTGGCGCTGCTCGGAGTCCAACCCAGCCAGCAACTCCTCCGCCTGCCCATCCACGATCCACACCTTAAACGCCGCTGGAGACACAACTGTCCGTCGGCACCTTTAGGGTGAGACCACCATGGAGATCCAGCACCACGCGAGCGCCACCGAACTGGCCTCGGCATTGGCCGCGTGGTGGTCTGCTCCCCGGTCTGATCCGTTCACCTTCGACCTGGCAGTGGTACCCAGCGCCGGCTTCCAACGCTGGCTGTCACAGCAGCTGGCCACCGCTGACGGCAACGACGGCATCTGCGCCGGCGTCGAGTTCTCCTCCCCCGGTCGGTTGTGGCACCGGGTGGCGCCCGACGATGACCCGTGGCGTCCGGCGCGGCTGAGCTGGCTGATCCAGCAGGTGGCCTTGGCTGAGACCTGCCCGCCCGGCCTGGAACGGCTTCGCGCGCACCTCGACGCCTCCCGGGAGACCTACTCGGTGGCTGCCCGGATCGCCAGACAGTTCTCCGGCTACGCCACCCACGCCCCCGCCATGTTGGCGGCCTGGGCCGCGGGCAGCGACGTTGATCTGTTGGGACGTCCGCTGGACGATTCGGCCTGGCAGGCAGTGCTGTGGCGTGAGCTGGCCACCACCACCGGTACCGATCCGCTGCAACAGCGCCGCGACGTCCTGGATGTGCTGCGCGCCGAGGCGGTCCCCGGCCTGCCCCAGCGGATCGCGGTGGTCGCTCCCCCGCGCCTGGACGCCGCCATGATGGAGTTCTACGAAGCCCTGGGCACGCACCACCAGGTGCGGCTGCTGCTGCTCACCGCGGCTCCCACCCGGGTGATCGCCCCGACCCCAGAGGGACGGCGCAGCCAACTGCGGCGCACCCACGGCCATCCGTTGAATCAGACCCTCGGTGGGCTGGCCGACGAGAACGCCTCCTTCGCCCCACCGTCCCCGCTGCCGGCTCCTGACTACCCCGACACCCTGCTCGGCTGGCTGGCCGCAGACCTGTTCGCCGACCGTCCCCCGCAGCAGCGGACGATGCGCGCCGACGACCGCTCGATTCAGGTTCACCTCTCCCACGGTCCGGCGCGTCAGGTGGAGGTGCTGCGGGACGTTCTGGCCGACCTGTACGCCGCCGACCCCACCTTGGAACCCCGGCACGTGGCCGTGCTCACCCCGGATGTCGACGCCTATGCGCCACTGCTGGACGCCGCCTTCACCCCGCAGCCCGGCGTGCTCGGTCATCCGGCCCAGCAGTTTCGGCTGCGACTGGCTGATCGCACGGTCGCTCAGGCAAACCGGCTGGTCGGGTTGCTGCTGGAGTTGTTGCGCCTGCCCGATTCCCGGCTGGAAGCCGCCACCGTGCTGGAGCTGTGCGCGCTCGCGCCGGTGGCCGATCGCTTCGGCTTCACCGCCGACGCCCGCGAACGCCTGGCCGAACTGGTCGCCGCGTCCGGCGTCCGTTGGGGGTTGAACGCGGCCCACCGCGCCGACTACGACCTCAATCTGCCGCAAAACACCTGGCAGGCGGGCCTGCAACGGATGCTGCTCGGGGTCACCATGAGCGAGCAGGACATGATCGCCGTCGGCACCGTCCTGCCGCTGGACGACACCGAGTCCAGCGACGTGGAACGCATCGGCGCCCTCACCGAACTGATCGGACGCCTGTCGCGCTGGATGGCCGACATCGCCTCACCGGCCACCATGAGCCAGTGGGTGCAGCGCTGCCGCGACGGCCTGGCCGCACTCACCCGACTCAACCCGACCGACGAGTGGCAGGCCGCCGAACTCAACGCCGGGCTCAACCGGCTGGCCGATGCCGCCGGACCGGGGCTGGTCGGTCGCCATGCCGCACTGACTGCGATCGAGGCCGCCTTCACCGGCACTCCGGCCCGGGGTGCGTTCGGCAACGGCGCCACCATCGTCGCCGGGTTGAACTCGCTGCGTTCGGTGCCGCACCGGGTGGTCGTGCTGCTCGGCTGGGATGCCGACCGCTATCCCCGTCCGCCGCATCGCCACGGCGATGATCTGCTGGGCATCGACCCGCCGATCGGGTCGGGTTCGGCCGCATTGTCCGATCGCCAAGCGTTGCTGGATGCGATCCACGCCGCCCAGCAGACCCTGGTGATCGTCGGCCGAGGACGCAGCGAAGCCACCAACGAATCGGTTCCGCCGGCCACGCCGATCGCGGAGTTCCTCGATGCTCTGGACGCGACCGCCTGCGACGCCGCCGGCAATCGGGCCAGCCGGGTGGTGGTCTACCAGCATCCGCTGCAGCCGTTCGCCCCGGAGTATTTCACCGCCGAAGCCCGCCTGCCGAGCGTGGATCCGGTCGCCTACCGGGCTGCTCAGGCGTGGACGGTCACTTTCGGCGAGCCCGCCCCGGCCCGGGACCGTTTCCGTCTCGAACCATTGCCTCCGCTGGATCTCAGTCAGGGGGTCACCCTGGATGAGCTCACCGACTTCTTCAAGCACCCGGCTCGCGCCCTGCTGAAGACCAGAGCCGGCATTTCCACGGGCGAAGATCCCGAACTCGGCGACGAGATCCCGATCGAGCTGGACCATCTGACCCGCTGGCAGATCGGCAACCGGGTGCTGCGCCGGCTCAGCGACGGCGCTGACCCCGACCTGGTCGAGCGCGCCGAATGGCTGCGGGGGCAGGTTCCGCCCTTCGAACTGGGCCGACAGGTGATGGGCGGCATTCTCAGCGAGGCCCGGCGCACCGTGGCCAAGGCGCCCGGGTTGGGCGAGGCTACCCAGCACGATGTCCACCTGAGCCTCGCCGTCCCGGGCGTCGGCGAGGTGCCGCTGACCGGCCGGATCACCACCCACGATCGCACCGTGTGGCAGGTGGAGTTCTCCAGCCTGCAACCGCGACAGAAGATCCAGACCTGGCTGCGACTGCTGACTCTGGCTGCCGGCGAGCCCGGCAGCTGGGACGCCCGGGTGATCGGCAAGGGTCGCCAGGTGCGCTACGCCGCCCCGCCGTCGTCGATCGCGGCCGACTTGTTGGGGCGCTACGTGGCGATCTACTCCCTGGGGATGCAGCACCCGCTGCCGGCGCTGCCGCGGCTCAATGCCGAATGGGCCGGGCTGCGGCTCACCGGCGGCGATCCGGACGATCCCCGTCGGGAGAAGGCCATGCGGCGGCTGTGGGACTTCGAGTCGGATGCCGCCTGGAGCAAGTTCTTCGGCTTCCCTGACGTGCTCACGATGCCCTGCGGAGACTTCCGGATTCCCGGCGCGGCACCGGCCGAGACCCGCCTGTTGGGCGCCTTGGCCACGGCCATCTGGACGCCGCTGCTCGGTGCGGAGGTGGCACCATGACCGCCACGGTTCACTACGACCCGGCCGGGCCACTGCCCACCGCCACGGTGCTTCTGGAGGCCAGCGCGGGCACCGGCAAGACCCACGCCATCGCCGCCCTGGCCACCCGCTACGTGGCCGAAGGCGTGGTCAGCGTCGATCAGCTGGCGGTGATCAGCTTCAGCCGGGTGGCCTCCGACGAACTGCGCAGCCGAGTGCGCCGCCGGCTGCGAGACACCGCCGCCACCCTCGGCGATGTCGTGGACGGCGCCGGTCTGCCGCAGAGTGCTGATGCCACCGACATCCTGTTGGCGTCCGGCAGCCCGGCTGAGGTGGACGTCCGCCGCGAGCGACTGCGCGCCGCTCTGACCGGCTTCGATGCGGCCGCGATCATGACCATCCATCAGTTCTGCCAGGCCATGCTCGACGAGCTTGGGGTGTTGGCCGCGCAGGACCCGCAGGCCACGCTGGTCGAAGACCTCGGCCCGCTGCTGGAGCAGGTGGTCTGCGACCGGTACCTGGCCCGCTATGCGGCGACCCCGGAGCGTCCCTTCGATCTGGATACCGCGCGCAAGTTGGCCCGGGCGGCCATCGATCTCCCGACCACTCCCCTGGTCCCGACGCAGGCCGGTGATTTGGCCGCCGAACGGCTCGACTTCGCCGCCGACGTCCGGCGGGAGTTGGAGCGCCGCAAGCACCGGCTCGGGGTGTACTCCTTCGACGACCAGTTGCTGCGACTACGCGATTCGCTGGTCGCCAACCCCACCACGGCAGCGGCCCAGCGGCTGCGGCGACGTTGCCAGGTGGTGCTGGTCGACGAGTTCCAAGACACCGACCCGGTGCAATGGGAGATCCTGCAGCGCACCTTCGACGGCCACGTCCCGCTGGTGCTGATCGGCGACCCGAAGCAATCCATCTATGCCTTCCGCGGCGCCGACGTCACCGCCTACGCCGCAGCCGCGGAGGCCGCTGCGGAGCTGACGTTCTCCCTGGCCACCAACCATCGTGCCGACGAGCCGGTGGTGACCGCGGTGTCGGCGTTGTTCGCCGGCGTCCCGCTGGGCCCGAATATCCGGGTCGAACCGGTGACTGCGTCGCACCTGGGCTCTCGACTGGCCGGCAGGGCACCGGCACCGGTCCGGTTGCGTTGCGTGCGCACCGAGAAGCTGTTGGACGCGGCATCGGCACGCCGGGTGATCGATGAGGACCTGGTGGCCGAAGTGGTTGCCCTGTTGAGCAGTGGAGTGATGGTGATCGACGGCGGCCAGCCCCGGCCGTTGGCCGAGCAGGACATCGCCATCCTGGTCACCAACAACCGCCGGGGTCGTGAGCTCTCCGAGGCGCTGGCCGCCGCTGGGGTCGCGGTGGCGTTCTCCGGCTCGGATTCGATCCTGGCCTCACCGGCCGCGCAGGACTGGTTGACGCTGTTGCGAGCGTTGGAGCAACCGCGCCGGGCGGCCGTGCGGGAAGCGATCCTGACCGACTTCATCGGTGCCGATCTCACCGGACTGGCCACCGCCGACGACGATCAGCTTCTGGCCTGGTCGGGGCGCCTGCAACGCTGGGGACGGCTGTTGGCCGGCCAGGGCGTGGCTGCGCTGTTCGCCGCTGTCCAGTCCGACAGCCCCGAGGGGGACGGCGGTCTCGCCGAACGGCTGCTGCGACGCCGACGCGGCGAACGCGACCTGACCGACCACCGCCAACTGGCCGAGATCCTGCACGCCCAGTACACCGCCGGTCTGCGCGGCCCGGCGCTGGTGTCCTGGTTGGCCGATCAACTCCGCCTCCAGGACGGTTCCAGCGATCGCACCCGCCGCCTGGAGACAGATCGGCATGCCGTCCAGCTGATGACCGTGCACAAGGCCAAGGGCCTGCAGTTCCCGGTGGTGTTGTTGCCGCAGGCCGCCGATCTTTACTTGTCCAGTGAAGATTCCGGCGACAAGCTCGACTTCCACGACGAGACCGGGAACCGGGTGCTTGACCTCGGCGGCAAGGACGCCCCCGGCCGGACCCAGCGGCTGGGCTGGCAAGCCTTGGAGCAAGCCGAGGATCGCCTGCGCGCCTTGTACGTGGCCACCACCCGGGCCGAGTCGCAACTGACCATGTGGTGGGCCCCGACGATGCGCAATACCGAGTCCTCACCGCTGCACCGACTGCTCTACCGGGACCGGTCGCAGCCTGGCACGCCGGCGGCCACCTACCCGCTCGATCAGGGCGTCGCCGAGCTCCTTCCTTCGCAGCTGTCATGGCTGGGCGAGGTCGGTATCACCGTCGAGGACTGTGACCCGGCCCGCAACCGGATTCTCGCCCGCGACCGGGAGGTGCCGGAGTTGGTCGCGCCGGCGTGGCAGCCGCGCCTCGATCACACCTGGCGCCGCACCTCCTACTCCGGGCTCACCGAGGCCGTCCACGCTCGCGCTCCAGAACCGTTGGCCGAGGCACCCAGCTCAGAAGTGGTCACCGACGAGCCGTCCACTGACGGGGTCGAGACCGTGACGACCGCGATGGCCGGGCCACGCTCGCCGATGGCGGACCTGCCCGGCGGGACGTCCTTCGGCAGCCTGGTGCACGAAGTGCTGGAGCGTCTGGACTGGCACGCGCCCACTCCCGCCGAACTGGACGAACGACTGCTCGCCGCCACCACCGCGGCCGCGCAGCGCTTCGCCTTGACCGGGGTCGATCCGCAGACCCTGGCCGACGGTCTTCGTCCCAGCCTGCTCACCCCGTTGGGACCCCTCACCGGCGGCGCGGCACTGGCCGAGGTGGCCATCACTGATCGGCTCTCGGAGCTGGATTTCGAGTTCGCCCTCGGTACCGCCGACTCCACCACCACCTTGGCCGAGGTAGCTGGGTTGCTCCGCCGCTGGCTGCCGGCTGACGACCCCCTGGTCGACTACCCCGACGATCTGGACGTCGAGCCGCTGGCCAGCCAGGTGCTGCGCGGCTTCCTGACCGGATCCATCGACTCGGTGCTGCGCATCCACACCGCCACCGGTCCGCGATTCGTAGTGGTCGACTACAAGACCAACCGGCTCGGCCCGGCCGAACTGCGGCTCGACCACTACGATCGGGCGGCCATGACCGCCGAGATGCGGCGAACGCATTACCCCTTGCAGGCGCTGCTGTACTGCGTGGCCCTTCACCGCTTCTTGCGGGCGCGCCTCGACGACTACGACCCGGCCCGCCATCTGGGCGGCGTCGGCTACCTGTTCGTCCGCGGCCTCGGAGGACCGGACGCCGGCCCCGAGACCGGTCTGTTCGACTGGTACCCGTCGGCCGGTTTGGTCAGTGAACTGTCCGACCTGCTGGCTGATCGGAGGCGACCATGACCGACCTGGCCGCGAGCCTGGCACCGGGCTTGCTCGCCGACGTCCACGCCACCGGAGCTTTGGGGTTCGGTGACGTCCATGTGGCGCAGAAGGCGTCCTTCCTCTACGGCGAGTCCGATCAGCGCGTGCAACTGGCGCTGGCGCTGGCCGTGCGGGCGCTGCGCGAAGGATCGACCTGCGTGGAGTTGAATCAGATCGAGGCTGCGCGTTTCGAGACCGACGCCGAGGCCTTCGCGCAGATCCCGGCCGGCATCTGGCCCGAGGCCGACGCCTGGCGGGCAGCAGTCGAGGCCAGCCCGCTGGTGCGCCGGGGTGCAGACGGCCCCGGAGACCGGCCGCTGCGGCTGGTGGGCGACCGGCTCTACCTGGAGCGGTACTGGCAGGAGGAGACCACCGTCGCCACCGAGCTCACCGCCCGGCGCGGCGCCCCCACTGCGCCGCCGAGCCCACAGTCGCTGCTGACCGCGGCCAGTGGTCTGCTGGACGGCGACGACGTCGATCAGGCGGTGGCCGCCATCGTCCCGCTCTACACCGGGGTGTGCGTGATCGCCGGCGGACCCGGAACGGGCAAGACCTACACCCTGGCCCGCCTGCTCGGCATGCTGGTGCGAACCTCCGAGCAGCCGCTGTCGATCGCCCTGGCCGCCCCGACCGGCAAGGCGGCGGTGCGGATGGAAGAGTCGATGGCCAAGGCGCTGGCGTCCATGCCGGACGACCTGGCCGCCACGCTGGGGGCGCTGCGCGCGGGCACCGTCCATCGGCTGCTGGGCTGGTTGCCGGAATCCAACAGTCGCTTCCGGCACCATCGCGGCAACCCGCTGCCCCACGACGTGGTCGTGGTCGACGAGGCGTCGATGGTGTCGGTGACCCTGATGGCCCGACTGTTGGAGGCGTTGCGGCCCACAGCACGGCTGGTGTTGGTCGGCGATCCGAATCAGCTGGCTCCGGTGGAGGCCGGTGCGGTGTTGGCCGACATCGTCGAGGCGCCCACCGCCGAGGTCCCCGCCCTTGCCCAGGGACTCAGCACTCTCGGGCTGAACGCCTCGCCGGGCCCGGTCGCGGTGTTGCGCCGCAACCACCGCTCCGGTGCGGCCATCGCCGGCATCGCCGACGCGATTCTGGCCGGTGATGCCGATGCGGTGGTCGCCCTGGCCACCGCCGGCTCGGTCGAGCTCACCTTCACCGAGTCCGCGGACGGCTCAGGCCTGCGCGAACGAGTCACCGAGCAGGGCGCGGCGATCATCACCGCCGCCCGCGCCGGCCAGGCCGAGACGGCCTTGGCCGCATTGGAACGTCACCGCCTGTTGTGCGCGCACCGGCGTGGTCCCTTCGGGGTGGCGGCCTGGTCGCGCCGGGTCGAGGATTGGCTGACCGGTGCAGTGGCCGATTTCGATCCGACCGGCCAGTGGTACCCCGGACGCCCGGTGCTGGTCACCCAGAACACCGCCGACCTGGGGTTGTTCAACGGCGACACCGGCGTGGTGATTGCCCAGGGATCGTCCTTGCGCGCCGTGTTCGGTCGCGGCGGACGCACCCAGGAGGTGTCGCCGTACGTGCTGGACTCGGTGCAGACCATCTATGCGATGACCGTCCACAAGGCCCAAGGCAGCCAGTTCGGTGAAGTCAGCCTGATCCTGCCCGACGTCGACTCCCCCCTCCTGACCCGCGAACTGCTCTACACCGCGATCACCCGCGCCGAACGCCGGGTACACCTGATCGGGTCACTGGCGTCGCTGCGACAAGCGGTGCAGAATCGGGCACGGCGCGCGTCCGGCCTGCTCGCCCGCCTGTGAAAGCAAGGAGGCTGCGCGATGCTCCCCACCCTGGAAAGTGACCGCCTGGTGCTGCGTCCCTGGCGCGCCGGCGATGCCGAGTTCGTCCTCGACCTGTACTCCCGGCCGGAGGTGATGCGCTACCTGGGACGCAACCCGGTGGTGATGGCCGATCTGGACGAGGCCCGGGAGAGGCTGGCCGGCTGGATGGCCTTCGACGGCCCGCTGCACGGAGTGTGGGCGATCGTGCCGCACGGCAGTTCTCGTCCGGTGGGCACGATGCTGTTGAAGCTGATCCCGCGCACCGACCAGGCTCCGGCAACCGAAACCGAGATCGGCTGGCATCTCCACCCCGACGCCTGGGGCCGAGGCTATGCCACTGAAGCCGGCTACCGGTTGTTGGAGCACGCCTGGGCCGGTGGCTTGACCACGGTGTTGGCGGTGACCTATCCGGAGAATCTGGTCTCCCAGGCGGTCTGCCGACGTCTGGGCATGACCTGGCTGGGTTCCACCCGCGAGTACTACGACCTGAACACCGAGCTGTTCCGGATCGACGCGCCGTAGGTCAGCCGACCCGCTCGGCGGTCAGTTCACCGTCCAGCCAGGCTTCGATCATCCGACGTGCGATCGACGCGGCCATCGGCAGGCTCATCGAACCGGCCGACACCCGCTCCCGCAGCTCGTCGCGGGTGACCCAGCACGCGTCCTCCACCTCCGTGGGCGAAGGCCGCAGTTCGGTGCCGGTCGACTCAGCGGCGAAAGCCACCATCAGCGAGCGCGGGAACGGCCACGGCTGCGAGCCCAAGTAGCGAACCTGGCCCAGTTCGAGCCCGACCTCCTCGGCGACCTCGCGGTGGACGGTCTGCTCCAGTGACTCGCCCACTTCGGCGAACCCGGCCAACACCGAGTACATCCCGCTCGGCCACACCGGCTGGCGCGCCAGCAGCAGCCGATCCTCGGCATCGGTGACCGCCATGATCACGGCCGCATCACTGCGCGGATAGTCCTCCATTCCGCAGGACGGGCAGCGCCGAGACAACCCGGCCAGCACCGGCTGACTCGCGGTGCCGCACGCCGGGCAGAAGCCGGCGCGGTGGTGCCAGCCGATCAAGCCCACGGCGGCAAAGGCCACCTGCAGGTGCTCAACGCTGAGGCCGCCGATCACAGCGCGCAGGCCGTCTTGGGCGGTGGGCACCGCACGGACGAACAACGGCGCGCCGTCCCACAGCCCCAACAGGAAGTGCTGGTCGGCGTCGTAGGGCCCCTCGGTGGCCACGAAACTCAGTGCGCCGCCGTCATGATCGACGCGACCCTCGCGGTCCACCCCGATCACCCGGGCCTCGTTGTTGGCCCAGCACTCGGCCACCCACGCCGGGTCGCTTCGTCGGTCCTCGCAACGATCCAATACTCCGGCGCGTTTCCAGTGACTCACCGGGCAAGACTAATCCAGCCGCTCGGCCAGCAACCTCGCGAGCTCATCACGCCCAGGCAGGTCGGCCGGACGCACCACCTCACCGGTGTGCAGGTCGTAGAAGACCGCCTCCACCTGTTCGGGGTCGAGGCCGCTGAGTTCGGCCCAAGCCAGTCGGTAGCAGGCCAGCTGCAAGGGATCGGCCGCTGCCACCCGGCCGGTCTTCCAGTCGACCACCTGCGCACCGCCGTCCCCGGTGGCGAAGACCGCATCGATCCGGCCGCGCACCAGTCGTCCACCGAGCACCAGGGTGAAGGGTGCCTCGACCGCTACTGGCACTGCATCGGCATAGGGTCCGGCCTCGAAGGTCGTCCGCAAGTGATCGAAATCGGCACCGGCCAACTCCAGCTCAGGCTCTTCGTCCAGCAGGCTGGACTGGCGGGCGAAGCGGTTCTCCAGCCACTGGTGGAATCCGACACCCCACCGCTGAGCGTCACCGACCAACCGCGGCATCGGACGACGCAGCCCCGCGGCGAAGCCCCGCGGGTCGCGACTCAACCGACCCACCCCGGTGACCGACAGGTAGTCCACGTTCACCGACTGTGCAGCGCGTCGGTCGGCCAGTTCGCGGGTGACCAGTTGCTCGGCCGCCGCCTGCCACCGCCGGGCCTGGGCCAGGCTCTCGGCGTCGGTGTCAGTGTCAGTGGCTTTGTGATCGGTGCGGAGTCTCTCGCGCGCCGCAGTGACCATGGCCGCGGCGGCGCGGCGCAACTCCCAGGACTCTGCGGACCCGAGATCGGGCCAATCAACGGCAGCTGCGGTGATCACCAGCGGATTGGTCGCCGCGGGCGCGTCCACAACCTGCACGGCATCGGCGTGAGCGGCGAGTTTGCCGCCGTAGACCGATTGCGCCCGAGGATTGGCCAGGTCATCGGCCCACACATGGCTGGAGGCGATCAGCAACCGCCGCGCACGAGTCACGGCCACGTAGGCCAGGCGGTCCTCACTGAGCCGAGCCAGATCACGCAACTCGGCGTGATAGCTGTCCAGGCGCTTGTGGCTCACCGCACCCAGCTGCGGCAACGCGGAACGATCACCGCGCAGCGGATGTGGCAGCGCGGCGGCAGCGCGAACCCAGTCGTCACTCACCCGGTCGGACGGGAAGACCTTCTCGACCAGCGCCGGCAGGAAGACCACCTCCCACTCCAACCCCTTGGCCTTGTGAACGGTGAGCACCTTGACCGAGTTGGCATCCGACGAAACCGCTTGGTCGAGGCCACCGTCGTAGTCGCGTTCGGCGGCGAACCACGCCAGCAGGCCGTTCAGGCCGGAATCGGCGTCGACGTCCGCGAAACCCGACACCGCCTGCACCAGCACGCCCAGCGGGGCCGACGAGCCCGGATGGGCCACTTCGGCCTCCACCGCCACGCCGGTGTGCGCGATCACCCGAGAGACCAGCTCGACCAGGCTGTCGCCGGTGTGTCGGCGCAGTGCCGCGATCTCGGCGGCGAACTCCCGCAGCCGGGAGCGAGCCGCGGCGCTGTACGGCCCCGGGCCGGGATCGCCGACCGCCTCCAACAGGCTCGGCAGTTCCTCCGCCGCACGGTTCGCCGGCTCAGCGGTGGCATCGGCCTGGGCCGAGGCGCGGGCCAACTCGACCGCACGCCGCCCCAACAGCGCCAGATCGGCCAGCCCGATGGCCCAGCGCGACGAGGTCAGCAACCTGATCGTGGCCGGATTGGCGGTCGGATCGGCCAACACCGTCAGCGTGGCCACCACCTCGGCCACCAGCGGCACATCCAGCAGCCCACCCAGACCGACGATCTCAGCGGGAATGTCCCGCTCGGTCAGGGCGGTGAAGACGGCGGCCACCTGGGTGTTGGTCCGGCACAGCACGGCGATCTCGGACCAGTTCGCCACTTCACCGCGCGCCGAGAGGTCAGCCACCCGATCCGCCAGCGCGGCCAGCTCGTCGGGCCAGGTGTCGTAACCGGCCAGCTCCACCCGCCCGGACGGCGTGTCGGTGGGGGCCACCAAAGAAAAGTCCAGATCGTGGCTGCTCAACATCGGTTCGGCCCGCAGCTCGACGGCGACCTCATTGGCGGCATCCAGGATGCGTTGGCCGCTGCGGCGATTGGTGGTCAGCGGGTAGGTGGCCGCCGCCGTCGCATCGGCGCACGGGAAGTCGCCGGCGAAGTCGAGGATGTTGCCGGCTGCGGCTCCCCGCCAGCCGTAGATCGCCTGGCACGGGTCGCCCACCGCGGTCACCGGATGTCCGCGACCATGCTCGGCATCCGGCCCGGAGAACAGCCCACGCAGTAGTCCGGCTTGGGCAGCTGAGGTGTCTTGATACTCATCGAGCAGGACGGCGCCGAACTGCTCACGCAGCGCCGACGATACCGCCGGCACCTCGGCGGCCAGGCGCGCGGCCATGGCCATCTGGTCGGCGAACTCCACGTAGCCCAGCACAGCCTTGCGGCGTTCGTAGGCGATCACCAACTCGACCAGTTCGCGGCGGGCGGCCACGGTCTGGCGGGCATCGAGGATCGCCTTGTACTCCTGGGTGCCACTACGGCGCGGGGCCGCGTCCAGGCTCGCAAGGAACTGCTCGCCGTGTGCCAGTACCTGTTCGGGAGTGACCAGGTGGGACCGCATCTCCCGCGCCAGCGCGACCACCCGCTCGGCGACGGTGGCCGGGGTGAACGCGGCCAAGGCCTCCAGACCTGCGGTGGTCTCTGCCACCACGCGAGCGGCCAACCGATACGGCACCGCCCCACTGATCATCCGCAGCCCCGGCTCGAACCCGAGCAAGAGCCCGTGTTCGTCGATTAATCGACCCGCGAAGGCGTCGTAGGTGGAGATCAGCGGCTCACCGGAATCGGCATCCGCCAGCCCGGCGTCCTCCAATGCCCGGCGAATCCGCCCGCCCAACTCGCCGGCCGCCTTGCGGGTGAAGGTGAGTCCCAGGACGTTGCCGGGCTCGACCTGGCCGGACCCCACCAGCCACACCACCCGAGCCGCCATCACGGTGGTCTTGCCCGAGCCGGCGCCGGCAATCACCACCGCCGGAGCCAGCGGTGCAGTGATCGCGTCCAACTGCTGCTCGGAGAACGGAATGCCGAGCAGGTCGCACAGCTGCGAACGCTGAGTCAGGTTCATCGGACCGCCTGCCGTCCGCGTTCGACCGCCGGGCAACTCGCCGCGAACGCGCACGTCCGGCAGCTGTCACCGGGCAGGGCCGGGTACCGCCCCGCGGCCACCACGGCGGCGGCTGCGGCCACCCGTTGGTGCACCCAGGTCGGGTAGTCCGCTCCCGCAGTCTCACTCAGGTGCGGTCGGGCGACCAGGGAAGCCTGATCGAGCTGCTTGGGCAGATCGTCGGGACGTCCACCGATCCGCAGATAGACCACTGACGCTCCTTGCGGCGCGCCGACGTCGCCCAACGCCCCGGACTCGGCAGCGAGCTGATAGATACCGAGCTGGTCCATCTCGGCCACCTCGGCCGCTGTCGGAGTGCGCTTGCCGGTCTTGAAGTCGACCACCCACGATCCGGCCTCGGTGCGCTCCAGCCAGTCGACCTTCCCGGCCAACCGGACGTCCAGCCCATCGAGACTGAGCGGCAACTCGAAGCCGACCTCGACTCCGATCAACTCGGCGCTGCGCCGCTGCCACCAGAAGAAGAACCGCTCCAGCGAGCGCTCGGTCTGCTCGCGTTGGTGACGGGACTGCCAGGCGGTCTCGAACTCCAGCTGCGGCCAGGCGCGTCCGACCTCGGCTGTGGCCTGCGCGAGGTTCCAGCCCTGCTCGACCACCGCCTGAACCACCGCGTGGGTCAATGAGCCGAGTGCCATGGCCACCGAGCGCCGCCCGTCGCCACCCCCGCGCCGATCCAGGAAGTAACGCCGCGGGCAATCCAACAAGCTGGTGACCTGACTGGGGCTGAGCCGAATCTCGCCGGCGGCGACCGGTGGCCCGCTGGACACGTCCCGCACCCCCCACCATTGTTCTGGACGCGCCGCTGCGGCCAATGGACGGCCCTGGTCGTCGACCAGTTCGGCCAAACGAGCCAACTGCTCGGCGGCCGCAGTCCGCAGCGCCGGCGAGGCCGCCGGTGCGATCGCGGCCCGCCGCAGTTCCACCACCAGGCCGGTCACGCTCATCGCCGAGACCGACGCCGCCGTTGTACTGCGCGGCACCCCCAGCTCGGCCAGGAAGCGGGACGGCGCGTCGTTCTCACCCTCGGTTCCGGCGGTGGCAGTGACGATCAGCCGCCGCCGCGCCCGCGAGCAGGCCAGGTGGAACAGTCGCCGCTCAGCTGCCAACAACTCGCGCGGATCACTGCCGCCGACCAGGCCATCGGTAGCCAGCTCAGCGGCGTCCAGGATCGGGCGCACCCGCCGTCCGGCCGGCCACGACCCCTCTTGGACCCCGGCCACCACGACCAACTCCCACTCCCGGCCGCGAGACCGGTGGGCGGTCAGCACCGAGACACCGCGCCCTTCCAGGCGCGACTCGCGCTGTCGGTCGGCGGGAATGTGCTGGCCTTCCAACTCGGCCAGGAACGCCCGCACCCCGGCCGCACCGCCGCGCCGATCGGCCTCGGCTGCGGTCTCGAACAGCGCGCACAGCGCGTCCAGGTCGGCATCGGCCCGGCCGGCGCTGGCACTGCCGCCGACGGCCTCCTTCGCCAGCCGAGCGGGCCAGTCAGTGCCCTGCCACAACTCCCACAACAACTCGTCGACCGCGGCGTTCTTCTCCAGACGGACGCGGGTGGCCGCCAGGAGCTCGGCCACCGCGATCAGCTTTCGCTTCTGCGGGCTGGACGGGTCGGCTTCGGCCCAGCTGATGTCGTTGAGCGCGTGCGCCAGCTCCTCGGCCAGACCCAGCCGCTGCCCGTCCGCGCCGAGACGTCCGCGCCACTGCCGAGCCAAGATGCGCACGCCGACGGCGTCCAGGCCGCCCAGCGGGCTGGTGAGCAGCGCCTCGGCCGCGACCGGATCGGCCTGCCCGGCTTGGGCCACAGCCAGCGCCGACAGCAGCGTCCGCACGGCCGGCGTCTGGGCCAACGGGATCTCGTCGGCGGCGACCGTCACCGGAATCTGATCGGAGACCAGGGCTTGGCGGATGGCTTCGGCCTGGCCACGCCCGGAGCGGGTCAGTACCGCCATCTGCCGGAACTCGATCCCGTCCACCACACGCGCCCGGCGCAGTTCGGCCACGATCGCCCGTGACTGTGCAGCCAGATCGGTGCACTCCAGAACCACCACGTCGCCGGCGGAGTCGGCGGCGGTGCGGGTGGCCCCGCCGTCGGTCCCGACGGCGCGCGGCAGCCGCGAACGCACCGCAGCCACGGCGTCGGCCAGCACCGTGCCATGCCGATGGACCGTCCGCAGCGGCACCACCACAGCCTCACGATCAGGGCCGGAGAAGGAGGCGGTGAAGGTACGCACCGCATGCGGATCGGCTCCCCGGAAGGTGGCCGACACACTGTCGGGATCAGCGGTGGCCAGCACTTTGGCTGAGCGGCCCACCGCGGACACCAGGGCCAACTGCGCCGGATCAAGTTCGGTCACGTCGTCGACCAGCACGGCGCCGACCTCGCTGCTCAGGCTCGCGGCCACGGACGGGTCGGCCACCAGCAGCCGGGCCCGGTGTACCAACTCGGCGTAGTCGAGGACGCCTTCGGCATCGAGCACGTCGAGGTACTCGGTGAAGAAGGCCCCCAGCGCGACCCAGTCCCCTCGACCGGCGTTGGCACCCAGGTCGGCCACGTCCTCCGGCTCCAGCCCCAGCTGACGAGCCCGGGCCAGCGCGGCGCGCACCTGCGCGGCGAACCCGCGGGTGCCGTAGGCGTGGGCGAGCAGGTCGGGCCACCGTGCCGGACCGGCACCGGCCAACAGCTCCCGCACCCGAAACTCCTGCTCGGGAGCCGACAACAGTCGCACCTCGGCCCGACCGGAGAAGCGCTGCCACAGCGACCGGGCCAGGGCATGGACGGTGAGCACTTGCGGCCGCCAGGAGCCTTCGCCCAACTCGACGGTGATGGCATTGCGCAGCCGGCTGGCCGCCACCCGGTCGCCGGCCAGAACCAAGGGGGGTGGGCCGCCACCGCGCAGCGTCTGGACCGCAGCCCAGGCCAGCAACGTGGTCTTCCCCGTTCCCGGCGGCCCCACCACCAAGGTCGGACGGCTCCAGCCGTCCAACACTGCGGCCTGCTCGGCGGACATCCTCGCCAGGCGGGAGGTAACGGACTGCAGGCTCACGGGTACAGCCAATCATCCGGCGCAGACATCTCGGCACCACTCCACTCAGGGAAGCCCCCGGTCAGCCCCCGGGGACGGCCCGCGCCCGGCCCCGCGCACCCCACAATCGCCGATCAGGCGACTAGATTGGAGCCGTCGCCTGAACGAGAGGTCTGTTTCGATGAGCAACGCCAGTCAGCCAGCCAGCCAGGGCCAAGCCGTCCAGCTGGCTCCACCCGACATGCTCAACCTCACTCCGGCTGCCGCCGCCCCCACGGTGACCAGCACCCAGGCCCCCGCGATGGCGCCCCAGGTGGATGCCGCACAGGTGCCCGTCCTGGATGCCAAGGTGGAAGGCTTCCTGACCGCGCTGTCCACCGCCGAGACCAACTCGCCCACCTTCAGCGCCCAGGCCGATGCAGTGCGCAGCATGGGTGATGCCGACATTCGCAAGGCGGCCGAGACCTCCAACCGGCTGCTGCAGACCCCGGTGCGCGCGATCGAGGCCGGCGGGCTGTCCGACACCTCCCAGGTGGGCAAGACCCTGCTCGAGCTGCGGCGCACCGTCGAGGACCTCGACCCGGCCCAGGCCCGCAAGGCGAAGGGTTTCTTCGCCAAGCTCGGGATGGGTCGCCAGGTGGGCGACTACTTCCGCAAGTACCAGTCGTCCCAGGCGCACCTGGACGGCATCCTGCATGCGTTGCGCTCCGGCCAGGACGAACTGACCAAGGACAATGCCGCTCTCAACATGGAGAAGCAGAATCTGTGGACCGTGATGGGCCGGATCAACCAGTACGTCTACATCGCCGAGCGACTGGACGCCAAGCTCAGCGCCCAGATCGCCGAACTGCAGGTCACCGACCCCGACAAGGCCAAGTCCCTCAGCCAGGACGTGCTGTTCTACGTCCGGCAGAAGCACCAGGATCTGCTCACCCAGCTGGCGGTCTCGATCCAGTCCTACCTGGCCATCGACATCATCATCAAGAACAACATCGAGCTGATCAAGGGCGTCGATCGGGCCTCCACCACCACCTTGTCCGCGCTGCGGACCGCAGTGATCGTGGCTCAGGCCCTGGGCAACCAGAAGCTGGTGCTCGATCAGATCACCGCGCTGAACACCACCACCAGCGACATGATCCAGCGCACCTCGGAGATGTTGAAGGAGAACTCGGCTCAGATTCAGGAGCAGGCGGCCTCCTCCACCATCGGGCTGGAGCAGCTGCAGGCGGCGTTCGCCAACATCTACGCCACCATGGACACCATCGACGACTTCAAGCTGCGCGCCCTGGACGCCATGTCGGCGACCATCGGCACCCTGGAGACCGAAGTGGCCAAGAGCAAGGAGTACCTGGATCGGGTCGCCCAAGCCGACACCCGCGCCCAGACCCTGCCCACCCTCAGCATCGACGGCTGAGGAAGGCGCCGATGGGTTTCTGGGACTGGCTGTCCGGCAGCGCGCCGGAGCCGGCGGCTCCGGTCGACGAGGTTGCCACCGCGCCGACTGCCGACGACATCAGCGCGGCATTGACCAAGGTCGAGCAGTTGGTGGACGACACCGCTGTCCCGACGGTGGTGCGAGCCCGGGCGTTGAAGGTGGTCGCCACGGTGCGTAACACCTTGCCGCGGCTCGGTCTGCTGGGGCTGGGCAGCTACGACGCCTATTCGGTGGTGGCCACCGCGACCGACTATCTGCCCGAGGCCATCGGCAACTATCTGCGGCTGCCCCGCGACTGGGCCGACACCCGTCCGGTCGACGGAGGTAAGACGGCGTTGCTGTTGCTGGTCGATCAGCTCGACCTGCTCGCGGTGACCATGGACTCGATCTACAACGCCGCCAACACCACCGATGCGGCCGCCCTGATCACCCACGGACGGTTCCTCACCGAGAAGTTCGGTCACGCCGCGGCCCCTGAACTGAATCTGGGGGACCCGGCATGACCGGTGCACAGTTGAAGGGCGCGCTGGCGTCCTTGGCCGAAGCGGCTGCGGTGGCCGGCTTCGCCCCCGAAGCTGCCGCCGCCGAAGGACGCATCCTCGCCGCGGCCGTCTCCGAGGCCAACATCGGCGCCTACCTGGATTGGTGCGCCGCACTCGACCGTCCGGCTTCGGCGCAGGAGTTTTCCGACGCGGCCTCGGCTGGACGGCGCTACCGCGGTGCCCCGACTCCCCTGGCCACCCAGGCGGCCGCGTCCGCCAAGGGTGCCGGCTATGCCAAGGCTCTGGCCGAGGTGTGCCAAGCGGCGGCGACGTTGGGTCAACCCACTCCCGAAGCCATTGGCGCGGCCACCCTGGCCGCTGCCGCGCAGCTGCCAGGAGCTCCGGCTCATCGTCCGGCCTCCCCGACTTCACCCGCCCCGCGTCCATCGGCCCCGGCCGATCCGAACACCGATCCCGCCCAGCAGGAGTTCCTGCGACAGGCTCCGGCCATCTTGAACGAGGTGCTGGCCCGGATCACCACCAGCCAATCCCACTTGCTGGATTTGTCGCGGCTCGATGCCCACTCCCCCGGCGCATTCCCTGGGCTGGGTGGCGTCCCGTTCCCGACACCCCGGCAGCCGACGGCCAGCGACGTCCCCGCCTCCCCGGCTGCGGCCACCCCGACCGCCCCGGCGACGCCGACAGCGGCCGCACCACCGGCCGACGAGCCGGCCGAACCCGCAGCCCCCGCCGAACCGGAGAGGACGGTCGAGGAGTGGTTGGCCGAACTCGACGAGTTGGTCGGGCTGACCACGGTGAAGGCGGAGATTCGCCGCCAGACCGCGATCCTGCGGGTGGACGCGCTGCGTACCAAGGCCGGGTTGAAGAGCCCCACGATCACCCGGCACCTAATCTTCACCGGCAACCCGGGCACGGGTAAAACCACGGTGGCGCGCCTGGTCGCCGGCATCTATAAGGCGATCGGCCTGCTCAGCAAGGGGCAGCTGGTCGAGGTCGACCGCTCCGAACTGGTGGCCGGCTACCTGGGCCAAACCGCGATCAAGACCTCCGAGGTCACCGCCAAGGCCTACGGCGGGGTGCTGTTCATCGATGAGGCCTACTCCCTCAACGGCGATCAGTACGGCGAGGAGGCGATCAACACCCTGGTCAAGGAGATGGAGGACCACCGCGACGACCTGGTGGTGATCGTGGCCGGCTATCCCGAACCGATGGACGAGTTCATCTCCAACAACCCGGGTCTGGCCAGCCGCTTCCGCACCGAGATCATTTTCGAGAACTACACCGACGCCGAGTTGGAGCAGATCTTCACCTCGATGGCGGCCAAGGCCGACTTCGATCTGGGCGAGGGGTGCCTGGCCGAGTTCAGCCGCCAACTGGCCTTCCAGTTGCGCGACGAGACCTTCGGCAACGGACGCTACGCGCGCAATCTGCTTGAGGCCGCCATCGGACGCCACGCCTGGCGGTTGCGCGACGAGACCGAGCCCACCTTGGAGCAGCTACGGACGCTGCTGGCCGAGGATCTCATCGACCCCGATGCCCCGGTCGGACTCACCCCGCCCGATGATCAGCCTCCCAGTGAGCCGGTGGAGTTCGGCACGCAGGCGGATCAGCAATGACCACCCTGACCCCGTTGAAGAACGCGGCGTTTCGCGATCCGCGGCTGGCTCCGCTGTTGCGTGAGGCCGCCGCCCGCGACCTGACCAGCACCACGGTGCCGAGTCCGAAACCCAGCACGACCCCGGCACGGCTGCGTCGCGCGCAGGTGGTGACCATGGTCGTCCTGCTGTTGCTGGGCGCGGTGGCCGCCGTCCAACAGTTCGATCTGCGGGCCCAACTCGGCGCCACCCCCCAACTCGCCGGACAGTACGACCGGCTGGCCACCATCGAGGCGGACCTGATCGAGGCGCGCAACCTGGCCTCGCTTCAGGCGCTGGGCGTGGCCGGTGTCGACCCCACCACCGCGCTCAACGACGCCAGCGCCCAACTGGTCACAGCCGCCGCGCAGCGACCCACCGATCAAGACGGGCTGGCCACGGTGAGTCAGGCGACGTTGACCTACGCAGGGTTGTTGCAGACACCGTCGGCAGCCCGACTGGCCAAGGCCGACGAACTCCTCACCGGAACCATTCAGCCCACTCTCCAGAAGCTACGGGCGGCATTGCAGACCGAGACCGGTCAGCGTTCCTGGAGCTTCAGTCCGGTGCTGTTGTGGCTGACCGTGGTGGCCGCCGCGGTCGGTCTGCTGGTGGTGTCGGTGGAACTCGCTCAGCGCACCCGACGCACCTTCAACCTCGGACTGGTGTTGGCCGTCGTGGCCGCCGTGACGTCGGCCTGGTTGGGTTTGGCGGGGCTGAATCAGGCTGATGCCGCCGACCAGGCCAACCGGACCGGCACCTTCGACCAGGTGGTCACTCTCACCAACGGACGACTGACATTGGCCGACTTGCGCCGCCAACTCACCGGGGCCGCCCTGGCGCACAATGCCTCCGCCGAGGCCCGTGCCGCGATCACGGCTCGACTGAACGATCTTTCGGCCAACACTGAGCTGCCTTACCCGAGTAGGTCCACGGTGATCGACGCCTACACTGCGGCGCTCGGCGCGGTCGAGAAGGGTGATTGGGCCACCGTCACCAACGACGTGGCCAAGGCCGCCGAGGCCGACAACATCTTCACCTCCAAGCTCAGCCAGACCACCGCCTCGACCATCACCGCCGGGGTCAACACCACTCAGGCCGCTTTGAACGCCCTGTTGGGGCAAGCCATCGCCGCCCTGGCGTTCGCCCTCGCCGGCGCGGGAGTCGGCTACTGGGGCATCTCGCGACGGCTGCGGGAGTACCGATGACCAACGCACCCGCCGCACCCGGAAGCCTGGGGACGGCACCGTCCGCGCAGGAGATGCTCAACTATCTGGGCGCCTTGGACGCCTGGCTGGGCCAGCGCCGCGCCGAACTGGACGCGCTCGACGCCCAGATTCTGAGCACTGGACGGCAGGCTGAACTGACCGCCGACATGACCTTGGCGATGGCGCTGTGGCAGGCGGCCAAGACCCGGCAGAACCTGCTGCTGACCACCTGGGACTCCGGACGAGTGGGCCGCGAAGAGCTGGAGCGACTGTCCGGGCTGATCTGGGGACGGCTGGACACCGCCGCATCGCCGGTGGCCGACCTGCAGTCGATGGCGGTGTCCCTGCCGGAGGCCGGACGCCTCAGCGACGCCCTGATCGCCCAACTGCGGGTCCGGCTGAACACCGATCCCAACGCCACTGCGTTGCAGCTTCGGCTGACCGGGCTGCGGGCCCAGGCCGAACGGATCCGCGATCAACTCGCCCTTGAACCACCCGCACTGTTGCCGATCGGACAGGCCCGGCTGAACGAGATCGTCGCGCGCACCGACGAGCTGCGCGACAAGCAGGGTCGCGGTGGCGACATCGCCGGGCTGCTCAGCGCGCTGGAGACCGAGGCCGCTCGCTTCGAACGCGACTTGATCGTCGGCGCTGCCCGCCGCCGCGAGGGCCGCGAACTGCTGGGCAAGGTGCGCGCCGAGCACGCCGCTGCCGCCGAGCGCGAGTCGGTGGTGGCGGCGCTGGTCGCCGAGGCGGCCGCAGCGGTGTGGCCGCTACCGCAGCTCAGCGTGCCGAAGCTGGCCCAACTGGGCCCGATCCCGAACACCGCCGATGCCCTGGCCGGCTACCTGACCCGCCTGAGTCAGTTCAACGCCGCCACCACCGACGTCCAGACCCAGTTCACCGCGCGCCTCGCCGAGCGTGACGCTCTCGCCTCCCAGCTGGCGGCGCTGCAGGTGGAGGCGTCCGCGCTGCCGTCCGATCCCACCATCTCCGACCTGATCACCCAGATCAGCGCCCGCCTGGCCGAGCGTCCGGTGGTGCTGCCGACCGTTCAGCAACTGCTGGGCGCGCTGGCTGGCCAGATCGGCTTCCGCAGCCAGGGAGTGAGCCGATGAAGTGTCGCCAGCCCGGATGCACCGGGACCATCGTCGACGGCTACTGCGATGTGTGCGGAATGCCCGGTCAGACCATGCCCGTCGGGGTGGCCAGGCCCGGCGCAGCTCCGGCGCAGACCGCGTCCGGTCGCTGCCAGCAGCCGGGCTGCACCGGCAGCATCTACGACGGCTACTGCGACGTCTGCGGCCTGCCCGCGGTCACCGACGTCGTGGCGTCAGCTCCGGTCGCCGAGATCACCCGGACCCGCATGTCGGCCCACCTGGGCAGCACCGCCTTCGGATCGGCACGGGTCACCTCGTTCGGCACCGCAGTGGTGCGCCGTCCCAATGCCAAGGCTCAGGAGACCGGACGGATCGGTGCCGGGCTCACCCGGGTGCCACCGGCCCCGGCCCTGGACCCGGCCAAGGCCGTCCTGCGCAACCCCGAGGTGCCCTTGGACGCCCGGGTCTGCTCGCGCTGCGGCAGCAAGGTCGGCCAGGGATCGAAGGACGTCGACAGCCGGTCGGAGGGCTTCTGCCCCAGCTGCGGCGCGCCGTACTCCTTCGCGGTGAAGCTGAAGGCCGGCGATCTGGTCGCCGGGCAGTACGAAGTGATCGGCGCCCTGGCCCACGGCGGCATGGGCTGGGTCTACCTGGCCACCGACCGCAATGTGTCCGGACGCTGGGTGGTGTTGAAGGGTTTGCTCAATGCCGGCGACTCCGACGCCCGCGACGCGGTGATCGGTGAGCAGCGCTTCTTGGCACGTGTCCAGCACCCGGCGATCGTGGAGATCTACAACTTCGTCACCCACGACGGTGCCGGCTACATCGTCATGGAGTACGTCGGCGGACGCTCGCTGAAGCAACTGGTGAAGCAGCGCCTGCAGGCCAACAACGGCACGGCTGATCCGCTGCCGGTGGAGTGGTCGCTGGCGTTCTTGATCGAGATCCTGCCCGCCTTCAGCTACCTGCATTCGCTGGGGCTGCTCTACTGCGATTTCAAGCCCGACAACGTCATTCAGGTGGGTGACTCGGTCAAGCTGATCGACCTGGGCGGGGTCCGACATGCCGGTGACGACGACTCGCCCATCTACGGCACGGTCGGCTTTCAAGCCCCGGAGGTGCCGACCGCGGGACCGTCGGTGGCCTCCGACATTTTCACCATCGGACGCACCTTGCTGGTGTTGTCGGCCGATGTGCCCGGCTACCAGTCCAGCTACGAGTACAGCGTCCCGCCGGCCGAGGAGCTGCCCGCCTTCGCCGCGCAGGATTCGCTGTATCGGCTGTTGCTGAAGTGCTGCGCGACCAACCCCAACGACCGGTTCGCGAGTGCCGAGGAACTGCGCCAGCAGATGCTCGGGGTGCTGCGCGAGGTGGTCGCCAGTCGCCGCCCGGGTGTCGGCTCGGCTTCGGCGTCGTCGGCACTGTTCGAATCGCCCAGCGTGGCCGGCCAAGGTCTGGCCTACCAAGGCCTTCCCCGGCTGCGTCCCGACCCCGAGGACGCCCAGGCCGACTTGCTGGAGCGGGTCGCCGACGAACCCGCTCCGCTGCGACTCGCCTCTTTGAACAAGGCTGCCGAGGCCACGGTCGGGGTGCTGCTCGCGCGCGGCCTCACCGCTTTGGAGTTGGGCCAGACCGCGGCGGTGAACGACGCCTGGAAGGCCGTGCTCAACGCCGATCCGTGGGAGTGGCGCGGCATCTGGCTGTCCGGACTGGCCGCACTGGCCGCGAAGGACCACGAGGCCGCCCAGAGCGCGTTCAACGCGGTCTACGGCCAGCTGCCCGGCGAACTGGCCCCCAAACTGGCTCTGGCCGTGGCCTGCGAACTGGGCAAGGAGTACGAGCTGGCCGAGGTGCTCTACCGGATCTGCGCCTCCACCGACGCTGCCTATGTCACCCCCGCCGCGTTCGGTCTGGCCCGCATCGCCAGTGCCCGCGACGACCGGAGCGCCGCGCTGGCCGCCTTGGAGATGGTGCCGATCACCTCTCGCGGCTACCCGGATGCGATGCGTCAGCGGGCCTGGGAGCTCGTCCGGGGCGCTGCAGACCCACAGGCGATCGACGCTGCGCTGGCTGCCGCCGAAAATGCCAAGTTGGACGAGAAGACGCTGGCTCAATATCGGGTGGTGCTGCTGCGGCGTGCCATCTTGCTGGCCGGCGAAGGCCAGGCCGCCATCCGGCGCGGCGGCGCGGTCTCTCCGTCCGCCCTGCTGCAGGAACTGGCTGACGCCTATCGCAAGCTCGCCGAGTTCGAGTCGGACCCGAGCTTGCGCGCCGGCTACATCGACCTGGCCATCTCGCTGCGACCTTGGAGCCTGGCATGACCCCTGAATGGCCGCTGTGGTCGGCAGAGCACTCCCCGTCCGACGCTGAGCCTCCGCGCTGCCCCAGCTGCGGGCAGCCGGTGTCACCGTCGGCCTCCTTCTGTGAGAGCTGCGGCGGCGCGGTGATCCCGACCGCGCCCGCCTCGCCGCCGGTCGATCAGCCCGGTGACGCGTCCAGCCAGACCCAACGGCTCGGCGCCCGCCAAAGCCAGGCACTGATCTGTACCGCCTGCGGCGGCACCATCGACGCGGACGGCTACTGCACCACCTGTGGCACCAAGGCTCCCAGCCCGGAGGACCACTACCGACAATCGCCGACCGATTGGGTGGGCGGGGTCTGTGACCGAGGTATCCAGCACTCCCGCAATGAGGACGCCCTGGCCTTGTGGGCCGATGGCGATCAGGCAGTGTTGGTGGTCTGCGACGGGGTCTCGTCCAGCACCGACGCCCACGCTGCTGCCGCCGTCGCGGCCGAGGCGCTGCGCAGTGGTCTGGTCGAGGCGGTCGCCGCACTCACCGAGCAGGGCGACGCTGCCGCGGCGATGGCGCGGGCGTTCGTCGACGTCACTACCGCCGCCAACCAAGCGATCATCGCGGTCACCGCCGCGGACTCGGCCAATGCCGCCTCCGCCACGCTGGCCACCGCTGTCGTGCTCGGCCCCGATATCCACTTCGCCAATCTCGGCGACTCGCGGGTCTACTTCCTCACTCCCTCCGATGGCGTCCTGCTGAGCCTGGACGACTCGATGGCTCAGGCGTTCATCGCGCAGGGGATGGAACGCAGCGAGGCCGAGGCGTTGCCGCGCGCTCACGCCATCACCAAGTGGCTCGGCCGCGACGCGGTCGACATCGTCCCGCGGGTGGGCAGCTACCGTCCGACCGAGCCGGGCTGGGTGGTGGTCTGTTCGGACGGGTTGTGGAACTACGCCTCCGAGCCGGCCGCGTTGGCCGCGCAACTGACCGCCGCCTCGGTCGGCAGCGAGGATCCGACCCAGATCGCCGCCGGCCTGGTCCAATGGGCCAATGGTCAGGGCGGACGCGACAACATCACCGTCGCGCTGGCCCGCTGTCCGGCCCCTTCGGCGCCGACTACTCTGGAGGCCGATTCGTCCACCCTTGAGGAGCATCCCGAGCATGGCTGAGTTCAGTTCTGCGGTCTATCAGAACGAGTTCCTGCCCGACGGCGGCACTGACGTCAATGCGATCGTCACCGTCCGCTGCACCGGTGCGGGCGCGGCGGGGCGGACGGGCAGCGGCGATGCCGGCGAGATCATCGTGGTCGACACCTCCGGATCGATGGGCATGGCCAACATGCAGGCAGCCAAGCAGGCCGCCATGGTCGCTCTGGACAACATTCTGGACGGCACCTACTTCTCGGTGGTGGCCGGCAACCACAAGGCGTATCTGGCCTACCCCAAGGTGCAGAACGGCCCCGGCATGGTGCAGATGAACGCAGCCACCCGCGCGGAGGCCAAGTTGGAGATCGGCTACTTCCGCGCCGAGGGCGGCACCGCAATGGGCACCTGGCTGACCCTGTGTCGGATGCTGTTCGCATCGATCAACGGGCTGGCCAACAAGCATGTGATCCTGCTCACTGACGGGGAGAACCACAACGAGACCCCCCAGCAGTTGGAGGTGGCGCTGGCCAGTTGCACCGGCCAGTTCCAGGTGGACGCCCGCGGTATCGGCGTGGACTGGCAGGTCCCCGAGATTCGCAAGATCGCTCAGACCCTGCTCGGCAGCGTCGACATCATTCCCCACCCGTCTCAGTTGAGCGCGGTCTTCGCCGACCTGATGCGCAACTCGATGGCCCGGGGCGTGGCCAATGCCGAGTTGCGGGTCTGGATCCCCCAGGGTGCGCAGGTGCTGTTCATCCGGCAGGTCTCCCCCACGGTGGAAGACCTCACCCACCGCGGCACGCCGGTGAACCAGCTCACCATGAGCTACCCCACCGGTTCGTGGGCCGACGAGGAGCGCGACTACCACGTCGCGATCCGGCTGCCGGCCAAGACCGTCGGCCAGGAGCAACTCGCCGCCCGGGTCCAGCTCGCGGTGGGGGCAGAGTTGCTCACGCAGGGACTGGTGAAGGCGAAGTGGTCGGCCGACACCAACCTCACCGCACAGATCAACCCCGAGGTTGCCCACTACACCGGGCAGGCCGAGCTCGCCCAGGTGATTCAGGAGGGCCTGGCCGCCAAGCAGGCAGGCGACGAGGCCACCGCCACCACCAAGCTCGGACGAGCGGTGCAGCTGGCCACCGAGACCGGAAATGCCGAAGCCACCTCGAAACTCCGTAAGGTGGTGGACATCGCCGACGCCCGCACCGGTACGGTGAGGTTGAGGCAGGCGGTGGAAAAGGCCGACGAAATGGCATTGGACACCGCATCGACGAAGACGACGCGAATCAGGGGCTGAGATGGCGATTTGTCCAGCAGGGCACCAGACCGATCAATCCGATTTCTGCGATGTATGCGGCTTACCGATCGGCGGTGCTGCTCCTGAGACCCCGGTCGCACCGGCCGCGCCGGTAGCCACCATCAGCTGCCCGAACTGCGGCACGGCGAATGTGGCCGAGGCGCTGTTCTGCGAGTCCTGCGGCTACGACTTCACCACCGGCACCATGCCCGAACCGGTCCCGGCGCCGCTGTGGCCCACGTTGACCGCGGTGCCTCCGCTCCCCGCCGAGGCGACCGCCGCACCTGAGGCTCCGGCTCCGGCGGTCGCTGAGTCGAGCGAAGCTGCCGAACCGGCCGCCCAGCCTGTCGTCGACCAGCCCGCTGGTGACCAGCCCGCGGCGCCCGCGCCGGTGGGGTCGACCCCGGCCCCGGCCCCCGTCGTCCCAGCCCGGCCGCGGGTGGAGTGGGTGGCGGAGTTGTGGATCGATCCCGACTGGTACGCCGCGCAAGGCTCCACCGACCCGATGCCGTCGGTCGGACTGCCCGACATCGTCGGTCTGACCAAGTCGAGCAACCTGATCGGACGGGTGTCCCACAGCAAGGGGATCTTCCCCGAGATCGACTGCGAGTTGGATTCCGGTTGTAGCCGGCGCCACGCCATGCTCACCACCGACGGCACCCGCTGGTGGGTCGAGGACCTGGGTTCGGCCAACGGCACCTTCGTCGGCCCTCCGGCCGGCCCGCTGCCGGCGATGCCGATCCCGCAAGGCCGGGTCGAGCTGACCGACGGCCAGCGGATCTACGTCGGCGCCTGGACTCGGATCGTGGTGCGGCGCGCCACACCGGACGAACAAGAAGCCTTCGGATCCTGACCGGGTCAAGTCTTGGCGCCCGCTGATGCGCCCGGTCGCGCTGGTGGTCACCTCGATCGCCGTGGTGACCATCGGCTGACCGGTTGCGCTGTGGGCGTACGGCCACCCGGAACGGCGTAACGGCGGGGTAGATTGGCCCCGACCTGAAGGAGGAACGGTGGAGATCAAGATCGGCGTGCAGGACATCGGCCGCGAGTTGACCGTGGAGACCACAGCGACGGCTGCCGAAGTCGAGGCCGAGCTGAAGCAGGCCCTCACCGACAACGGTCTTCTCACCTTGACCGACGAAAAGGGACGCAAGGTGCTCATTCCTGCGGCGAAGATCGCCTACATCGACCTCGGCCAGGAGAAGGCCCGCCCGGTCGGCTTCGGCTCCTTGTGACCCGCTTGCGCTAGACTTAGCGCGCTCCTCACAAAGAGAGAGCCTGCCTGGAGCGGCCTCGTTGCCGCCGGCAGCCCGTTCTGTGCCTCGCGCGCAGATGAAGATGAGGCAAGACCCTGACCGAGCACGCTCTCGAAGCCGCGCCTGCGGCTGTTGCCCAACAAAGCTTCGCCGACCTCGGCGTTATCGACGAGATCACCGAAGCCCTTTTGCTGAAGGGCATCGAACACCCTTTCCCCATTCAAGCCCTGGCCATCCCGATCGCCATCAACGGCACCGACATGATCGGCCAGGCGCGCACCGGCACCGGTAAGACCTTCGCCTTCGGCATCAGCCTGTTGCAGCGGATCACCGTGCCGACCGATCCCGGCTACGAGGACCTCGAACACCCCGGCCTCCCGCAGGCCCTGGTGATGTGCCCGACGCGCGAACTCGCGCTGCAGGTCACCGGTGACCTCGAGGTCGCCGCAGCCGTCCGCAAGGCTCGGATCCTCACCGTCTACGGCGGCGTGGGCTACGACGGCCAGCTGGAGGCGTTGACCGCCGGCGTGGACGTGGTCGTCGGCACCCCGGGTCGACTGCTCGACCTGGTGAATCGCCGTTCGCTGAACCTGTCCTCGGTCCGCGTGCTGGTGCTCGACGAGGCCGACGAGATGCTCGACCTGGGCTTCCTGCCCGATGTCGAGCGGCTGATCTCCAAGACGCCGAAGTCGCGCCAGACCCTGCTGTTCTCGGCCACCATGCCGGCCGCGGTGATGGCCCTGGCGCGGATGCATCTGAATCAGCCGGTGAATGTCCGGGCTGAGACCGAGAATGCTCAACTGACCGTCCCGGCCACCACCCAGTTCATCTACCAGGCCCACGACCTGGACAAGCCCGAGATCATCGGCAAGCTGCTGCAGTCGCCCGATTGCACCCGGACGATGATCTTCACCCGCACCAAGCGGGCAGCCCAGCGTCTGGCCGACGAGCTGGTGGACCGCGGCTTCTCGGCCACCTCCATTCACGGCGACCTGAATCAGGCCGCCCGCGAGAAGGCGCTGAAGAAGTTCCGCGATGGCAAGGTCAACACCCTGGTGGCCACCGACGTGGCCGCCCGCGGTATCGACATCACCGATGTCAGCCACGTGGTCAACTACGAGTGCCCTGATTCGGAGATGACCTACGTCCACCGCATCGGACGTACCGGTCGGGCCGGCGCCAAGGGCATCGCGGTGACCCTGGTCGACTGGGCTGATCTGACCCGCTGGAAGGTCATCAACAAGACCCTGAATCTCGACTTCCCGGAACCGCCGGAGTCCTACTCCACCTCTCCGGAGTTGATGGCCGACCTCGGCATCCCCGAAGGCACCAAGGGTCGCCTCAAGGCGCCTGAGCCCAAGGAACCCCGCGAACGGACTTCCGATCGTGGCTCGAAGGGCCACCACCACGGACACGACAAGGAGCGCACCGAGCGTCCGGCACGCGACCGTTCGCGTCGTCGCCTCCGCAACGGCGTTCCGATCACTGATGAGAGCGTCGTCGAGGCCAGTGCCCCGGTGTCCGACCCGGTCGCCGAAGGCGATGGGGCCGAGCGTCCTGCGCGTCGGCGTCGCCGTCGTCGCGGTGGCTCCGGCAACGGCGGCGCAGCGGGCGGCAGCGTCGAGAGCACCAGCTCCGAGAACTGAGTCTCAACGCGACGGGCGCCGGGAGATCTCGGCGCCCGTCGATCAGCGGCTGACAGCCGGGGCGGGGTTACCGCCGTCCGGCCGGGTCTTCCGGTTCAGCCACGATGATCCTCACCGCCTCGGTCGCCCCCAGGCGACCGAGCACCGGAATCGCTGCGATCAATAGACCATGTTCATGGCTTGGCGCACCTCGGCCAAGGTCGCATCGCCGACCTCGTTGGCGTGGGCGTTGCCGGCTCGCAGCACCTCAAGCAGATAGCCCGGGTCGGCGGCCAACGCCACCCGGCGGGCGCGGATCGGTGCAAAGAACTCATTGACCGCCTCGGTCACCACGGCCTTCAAGGTGCCACCACCACCGTCACCGATGCGCTCTGCGATCGCCACCGGGTCCTCGCCGGTGCACAGGGAGGCCAACATCAGCAGGTTGGACACTTCCGGTCGGGTGGCCGGATCGTAGGTGATGTGCCGATCGGAGTCGGTCACCGCCTTCTTGATCAGCTTCGCCGTGGTGTCGGCGTCCATGCCGATCTCGATCACATTGCCCTTGGACTTGCTCATCTTGGTGCCGTCCAGCCCCAACACCGTGGACGCCTTGCTGAGCAGCGCCTCGGCCTGCGGGAAGATCGGACGGCTCGGATCGACCCGGCCATAGCGCTCGTCGAAGCGGCGGGCCACCACGCGGGTCTGCTCCAGGTGGGGCAACTGATCCTTGCCCACCGGCACCAGATTCGCCTTGCAGAACAGGATGTCGGCGGCCTGGTGCACCGGATAGGTGAGTAGCAGCCCCGACATCGGACGATCGCCGGTGGCTTCCAGTTCGGCCTTCACCGTCGGGTTGCGACGCAGTTCGGCGTCGGTGACCAGCGACAGGAACGGCAGCAGCAACTGGTTCAGCGCCGGCACCGCGGAGTGGGCGTAGATGGTGGTGCGGCTCGGGTCCAGGCCGATGGCGAGGTAGTCGGCCATCATGCTCAGCACCCGCTCGGGGATCGGTCCGGTGCCGTCACGGTCGGTGATCACCTGGTAGTCGGCGACCAGGATGAACGTCTCCACGCCGGCGTCCTGGATGCGCACCCGGTTGGCCAGCGAGCCGAAATAGTGGCCGATGTGCAGGTTGCCGGTCGGACGGTCGCCGGTCATCACCCGGAAGCCCGAGGGGTCCTTGGCAATCTGGGCCTCGATTTCGACGCTGCGAGCCTCGGTGCGGCGCAGTGACGCCTCCGACGTCGACTGGGCGAGGTCGTCGCCGGAATCGTCGCTCGCCGCGGGACGTGGCTGTTCGGACATCAGTTCTCCTCAGATCGTGGCGCCCGGATCAGACATGCAAAACGGCCGCCGGATTCGGACGGCCGTAGGCATGGGTCATAGCGTCGGCCGTGATTACGACCGCCACCAGCAGACCCGGTTTTGCACGCGATAAATCTACAGCACTCCGCCGCGCGCCTGGACGCGCCGCTCCAGTTCGGCCAAAGCCTCCGGCGCAGTGGTGTTGCAGCCCAGCGGGTGATCGATCTTGCCCACGCCGTGGTAGTCGGAGGATCCGGTCACCACCGCACCGGTGAAAGCCGCCAGCGCGCGCAGTTCGTCCCGCGTGGCCGGATCGTGGTCCTGGTGGTCGATTTCGAACCCGTCCAGCTGTCGGGAGGCCACCAGTGCCCCCAGGTAGCGCGGCGGCAGGCTGTCGCGACTGATTCGTCCCCACGGGTGGGCGATCACGGCCGCACCCCCGGCGGCACGCACCAGGTCAAGGCCGTGCTCCAGCGGCGTGGAGTAGCGCGACACGTAAATTGGCTTGCCATCGGCGAGCCACTTGTCGAAGGCCTCGCGTCGGTCGGTCACGTAGCCCAGTTCGACCATGGCGTCGGCGAAGTGCGGACGGCCCACCGACGGGCTGTCGCCGACGTGCCGGGCGAGCACGTCTTCGGGAATCGGCATGCCGTGCTCGGCCAGCCGAGCCAGCATGGTCGGTACCCGCTCGCTGCGTCCGGCCCGGTTTCGGGCCAGCTCGGCAGCCAATGCCGCATCATCGAGACGGCAGCCGTAGGCCAGCAGGTGGACCGAGTTGCCCCGCACCTGGCAGGAAACCTCGATCCCTCGGAGCACCCGGACGCCGGCGGCCTCGCCGGCTGCCAGTGCAGCGTCCCAGCCGTCGGTGGCATCGTGATCGCACAGTCCGATCACGTCCACGCCCGCCGCGGCCGCCTCGGCCACGAGCTGGGCAGGGGAATCTGTACCGTCCGACACCGTGGTGTGGACGTGCAGGTCGATCTTCATTCGCTCAGCATCGCTCTCAGTTGGCTCAGCCCGACGTTCATCTTTGCCACGTCGGGGGTGCCGTCGCATACCTGGCGAATCGTCGACACCCTGGCCGCCATGGAAGGGTGCGTCGACACCCAAGACGCCACGACCGTCCCCGCCATGGCGTGCGTATCAGCACTGGCGAGTACCTTAGCGGTCAATTCGGTGTGTGCCGAGAGCAGTTCGTCTCGCAACGCCGCCCGGGCCATCGCATCCCAGCGCACTTGGCGCGGCAGGCCGTCGACTCCGCCGAACAGCAGATCCAGCCCCAGGGCGTCGCCCAGACGGTAATGAACCTCGGCCACTCGGACCACCGGCTGCTTCAGCCGGTGTGCCACTTCGACCACGCTGAGCAGCGTATGGGCTTGTCCAGACGTACTCAGGTTCTCGGCGAGTTCCAGCGGGACGCCTGCGTCGATCCAACCGCGGGCGTGCGCGACCCGAGCATGGGCATCAGCACCGCCCAGCAGACTGGCCAACAACGGACGCAGTTCAGCCACATCCGGGGCGTACTCGGCCACCGCTGCGGCCACATCCAACGGCGCCTGCTCGTGGTGCAGCAGCCAGCGAGTGCCCCGCTCGACCATCCGCAGCAGTGCCACCCGCAGCTCGGTGGCCAGTTCGGCCGACAGCTCGCTGCGACGCAGCCGCACCTCGTCCAGACCGACGTTGAAGATGGCCCGGGAGGCCAGCTGGGCGCGAATGATGTCGGCCACTCCCGCACCGGTCTCGCTGGAGAGCCGGTGGTAGGCGGTGATGCCTTGGGAGTTCACGAAGCGGTTGACCGCCACCGTGGTGATGATCTCCCGGCCCAGTCGGTGACCCGGGATGATGTCGGCGAACTTCTCCCGCAACGGTTCAGGGAAGTACTGCATGAGCCGGTCGGCCAGGTAGGGATCCTCGGGCAGGTCGGTGGCCAGCACCCACTGCTTGAGGGCGATCTTGGTGTAGGCCAGCAGCGTCGACAGCTCCGGACGGGTCAGCATGGCGCCGCTGGCGATCCTGGCCACCATTTCCTCGCTGCTGGGCAGGTACTCCAGTCGACGGTCGAGAATGCCGGCACTGACCAGGGTGCTCATCCACGACTCCAACTGCCCCATCAGCCGCTCGGAGCGCAGCTCGGAGTTCGACAGAGCCAGGTTCTGGTCCAGATTGTGCGCCAACACCAGCTGGGCCACTTCGTCGGTCATCGAGGCCAGCAGCTCGTCCCGCTCGGGCACGGTGAGCTGACCGGAGGCGACTGGCCCGCTGAGCAGGATCTTGATGTTCACCTCGTGGTCGGAGGTGTCCACCCCGGCGGAGTTGTCGATGAAGTCGGTGTTGATCCGGCCGCCGGTGCGGGCGTACTCCACCCGTCCCAGCTGGGTGCAGCCCAGGTTGCCGCCCTCGGCCACGCACCGGGCGCGCAACCGACCGCCGTCCACCCGGACGGCGTCGTTGGCCTTGTCGCCGACCATCGCATGGGTTTCGGTGACCGCCTTCACGTAGGTGCCGACAGCGCCGTTGAAGACCAGGTCGACCGGCGCGGTCAGGATCGCCGAGATCAGCTCGTTGGGCCGCAGGCTGGTCACCGCGTCGGCCAGCCCGAGGGCGGCGCGCACCTCGGCCGAGATCGGAATCGACTTGGCGTCCCGGCTGTAAACCCCACCACCGGCCGAGATCGGCTGGTAGTCGGCCCAGGTGGACCCTGGCAGGGCGAACAGCCGCTGCCGCTCGGCGTACGACAAGGCCGCGTCCGGATCGGGGTCGAGGAAGATGTGCAGGTGGTTGAACGCCGCCACCAGCTTGATCTTGTCCGAGCAGAGCATCCCGTTGCCGAAGACGTCGCCGGCCATGTCGCCGATGCCCACACAGGTGAACTCGTCGACGGCCGGGTCGAGACCCATCTCGGCGAAGTGTCGCTTCACCGACTCCCAGGCGCCGCGGGCGGTGATGCCCATGGCCTTGTGGTCGTAGCCGGACGAGCCGCCTGAGGCGAAGGCGTCACCGAGCCAGTAGCCGCGTTTCACCGAGATCTCGTTGGCCAGATCGGAGAAGGTCGCGGTGCCCTTGTCGGCGGCCACCACCAGATACGGATCGTCGCCGTCGTAGCGCAGCACGTCGGCCGGAGGCACCACGGCACCGTCCACGATGTTGTCGGTCACGCTCAGCAGAGCGTCGACGAACAGCTTGTAGCAGGCCACCCCTTCGGCTTGGCGCGCGGCGCGATCCATCGAGCCCGACAGGCGCAGCGGCACGAAGCCGCCCTTGGCGCCGACAGGAACGATCACCGTGTTCTTCACCATCTGCGCCTTGACCAGGCCCAACACCTCGGTGCGGAAGTCCTCCAGACGGTCCGACCAACGCAGACCACCGCGCGCCACCGCGCCGAAGCGCAGATGGACGCCCAGTACCCGCGGGGAGTAGGTGAAGATCTCGAACGCCGGCCGTGGCTGAGGCAACAACTCCAGCTCCGCCGGACGCAGCTTGATCGCCAGCACCGGGTTGCCAGTGAACGCGTTGGTGCGAACGCAGGCCTTGATCACCGCTCCCATGGCCCGCAGGATGCGGTCCTGGTCGAGGCTGGCCACCGCATCGAGGTGGCCGTCCAGTCGGGCGAAGACCGCCTCCAGGGCGGCCGCCCGCTCCTGCTCGTCACTGAACGCGGCCGGATCGAACTTGGTCTCGAACGCGGCCACCAGCTCCGCCGCAATATGGGGGTTGGCGTTCACCGCCGCCGACATGTACGTCTGGCTGAACGGCACACCGGCCTGCTGCAAGTAGCGCAGGATCGTACGCAGATAGGTGACCTGCTGCCAGGTCAGTCCCGCGGGCACCACCAGCTTGTTCAACTGGCCGGGCTCGCAGCGTCGGTTCCAAGAGGCGTCGAAGGCGTCAGCGAAGCGCTGTCGCGCCTCGGCGTCCCAGGTGGCGCCGGCCGGCAGCCGCAGGCCGAAGTCGTAGACCTGGACGCGCTGTCCGCGCAACTCCCAGATGTAGGGGTTCTCGTCGACCACTTCGGCACCCAGCACGCTCAGGTGGGGCATCACTTTGGCCAAGCTGATCTCGGCATGGGTGAACACCTTCAGCCGCAGATCGGCCGGGTCTTCGGCGTCGGAGACGGTGGTCATCAGCAAGGCCAAGTCGTCCGAGCCGGTCAGATGATTGGCCCGCAACAGGTCAGCGACCGCCTCGGCCGGGCTGTAGTCGGCCTCGTAGGCGCCGTCGAACTCCACTCCCCTGGCCTCGCTGGGCAACACCGCGGCCAACTCCTGGAACTGGTCCTCCCAGCTCATCGCGGCCGCCTTCACCTCGGCGGTCAGCGCGTCCACGTCCGGGTCGGACGGCGCGTCGGCGCCGAGCCGGATCACGAAGAACAGCCGGGTCAACACCGACTCGCTGACCAGGGTGCGGTACTCGACTTCAGCCCCTCCCAGCCGGCTCATCAGGATCTCCTGGATGCGCAGCCGGGTGGCGGTGTCGTAGCGATCACGAGGAACGAAGACCAAGGCGGTGACAAAGCCGCCGTAGCGGCTGCGCCGCAGGAAGACCCGCACCTGGCGCCGCTCACGGATACCGGTGATCGCTCCGATGGTGTGAGACAACTCCTCCACACCGGCTTCGAACAGTTCGTCGCGGGGGTAGTTGGAGATGATCTGGCGCAGCGCGTTCCAACCGTAGGAATGCGGCTCGAAGCCGCTGATGGCCAGCAGCTCGGCGGTCTTGGCGGCCAGTACTGGGACGTTCTCGAGCGCGTCGTTGTAGGCGCTGGCCGCGAACAGACCCAGGAAGCGATGCTCGCCGATCAGGCTGCCGTCGGCGGCGAAGCGGCGCACCGACACATGGGTCAGGTAGGCGCGTCGATGCACCGGCGAGCGCCGCCGGTCTCGCACCAGCACCAGCGGATCCCGCTCTCCGGGGACGGGCAGGTTGACCCGGTCGACTGCGGTCTCGCCGCGCAGGATGCCCAGCTGGCTGCCGTCGGTCGGGGTCAGTGCGGTGGTGTCTCCGGTGTAGTGGCCGTAGCCGACGAACACGAAGTGGCCATCGGCCATCCAGTTCAACAGCTGGACGGCCTCATGGGTGCCCGGATCGCCCTGCAGCTCAGCCGCCGCCTCGCGGCAGCGGTCCAGCATCGGCAGCCAGTCGGCCACGGTCACCGCAACGGTCGAGAGAGCCCGCCGCAGGCCGTCCAGCAGCTCCCCGCCGAGTTCCTCGGCCGAGTGCCCCAGGGGCGGGTACATCTCCAGCACGATCCACGCCTCGGCGTCCTCGCCGCCGCTCAGGCTGAGCAGGGTGCCGTCAGCGTCACGGCGCACCGCCGACGTGGGGTGGAACAGGCCGCGGAGGCTCCAGTCCTGGCTGGTCAGCTCCATGATCGCGGTGTCGACCAGGAAGGGCTGATCGTCGGTGACCACCAGTACCAAGGCCGACCCGCGGGCATCCCACTCCTGCGGGGTGAAGAGCCGCAAGGCCGGTTCACCGCGCCGTCGAACCGCACCCAGTTCCAGGTGTGCTGCCGCAGTGGCAGCCACCGAACCCGGGTCCAGGTCGGACAGCTCGGTGTCGGGGATCTGCGCCACATAGGCGTGGATCAACTCCGATTGGTCGTTGGTGGTGTTCTGGGTGGCCTGCGCCAGAAGCGCCTTCCGCAGGCCGGACGATGCCCGCGACGCCATTGTGGACAACACAGCTCCTTCGCCGATTAGGACTTTGACAGCCTATCCAGCCAGCATTGGCTTATGCAGATCCACGCCAGCAACGATTTCGCGGCAGCTCCGGATGCGGTTTTCGCAATGCTCACCGACCGGGTGTTCCTGCGGGCCAACGCGTTGGCCACCGATCCGCTCGAACATGAGGTGTCGGTCAATGGTTTGACCACCACCACGCGACGCGTCATGCCTAGTCCGAGCGCAGTAGCCCGGTTCACCGGATCGACCCTGGCGATCATCGACGAAATCCGCTGGGAGCCGGAGAACGGCCCCGTACGCACCGGAGCGGCGTCCATCACGGTGGAGGGCATGCCGGCCGGGCTGGTGGGTACCGTCCGGCTGAGCCCCGGCGGGCGCGGCACCCTGCTGGACTACGACGGAGAGCTCACCGTGAACGTTCCGATCCTCGGACCGAGCCTGGCCAAGCAGGCCGCGCCGGTGCTCCTGGACGCCTTGGCCACGCAGCAGCAGGTGGGCGACGCCTACCTGGCCACGGCCCTCGCCGAGTAGGCCAAACTGCTACTGACAGCCCAGTCAGAGGCCTGTTTTGGGCCAACTACGAGATCCGATGCTCAGCATTCGAGATACGCCGGGTGGGACAGCCGCCACAACGACCGTTGGTAGGGCCGAAGGCGGGATGACTACGGCCTGAGCGGTGCCACTTCGGCGGGTTCTCCAGGTCACACAGGGACGGCGGGAACGGTGGAACCGACGACGCGACGGTGATTCACCTTGCCCACCGAACCGTCCGGCAGCGCCCGTGCGACCCCTGTGGCGCCCTAGCCGGCCAGGTACTCCCGCAGCATCCGAACGACGAAGGCGTGATCGTCGAGTTGCGGCAGCCCCGACACGCCGACGGCACCGATCACGACGCCACTCAGCAGGCGAAGCGGCACTACTCCGCCGTGGGCGGCATACACCGCCGGATCAAGACGGGAGTCGGTGTCGAAGTCCTTGCCGCGATCGCGGAAGCTCTCGCCGACAGCCAAGGACGCCTGTCCATAGCGCAGGACCACCCGAGTCTTGCGCTCCAACCAATCGTCGTTGTCCGCGCTTGACCCCGGCAAAGCGGAGTGGAAGACGCGCTGCTCGCCCAGCCGGATTCCGATCACGATCGGCAGCGACTCTGCCTCGGCCGCTCGCCGCATCGCGGTGCCGAGAGCCCACGCATCAGCCAGCGAAAAGTCGGCGAAACGCAACTGCGTGGCTTCTTGGTCAAGCTGCTCGCTCAACGCACTCATACGGACTCCTCACCCGGTGGATCGCTGTCGAGGTTACCGGTGAGACCTCGCGTCCGGGCCAAGAAGGCGAGGATCTACCCCCGCTGGAAAACTGGCCCGAAACGGTGCGCCGCCATGTGGGAAATCCGGGCCCCGAAGAAGCCCCGGAGACTAGCCTGTGACCGCTCGTGAACCCGAACTGCGAAGGAAATTTCAATGGCGAAAGTGACGTTCTTCTCTGGCCAACAGCTGCCACTGGAGATGCACAAGGTACGAATCATCCAGAAGCTCAACCTGTTGCCCATCGAAGACCGACAGCGCGCCATCGCCGGGGCCGGCTACAACACCTTCCTGTTGGACAACGTCGACGTCTTCCTCGACATGCTCACCGACTCCGGCGTGAACGCGATGAGCGATCGCCAGCAGTCGGCGATGATGATCGCCGATGACGCCTACGCCGGCTCGGCCACCTACACCCGGCTGTACGACAAGCTGGTCGAACTGTTCGGGATGACCTACTTCCTGCCCGCCCACCAGGGCCGGGCCGCGGAGCACATCTTGAGCAAGTCGCTGGTCAAGCCGGGCACCTACGTGCCGATGAACTACCACTTCACCACCTCCAAGGCCCATGTCACCGAGATGGGCGGCCAGGTGCTGGAGCTGATCACCGAGGCCGGCCTGCAGGTCACTTCGGACGATCCCTTCAAGGGCAACTTCGATGTGGCTGCGCTCAAGGCGCTGATCGACGATAAGGGCGCCGACGCTATCGCCTACGTCCGCGTCGAAGCCGGCACCAACCTGATCGGCGGCCAGCCGCTCAGCCTGGCCAACTTCCGCGAGACCACCCAGCTGTGCCGCGACCACGGGATTCTGACCGTGCTGGACGCGTCCCTGTTGGCCGACAACCTGCACTTCAACAAGACCCGCGAAGCCCAGTGCGCTGACATGAGCATCCCGGAGATCACCATGGCGATCGCCGACTGCTTCGACATCATCTACTTCTCCGCCCGCAAGCTCGGCTTCGGCCGCGGCGGCGGCATCTGCATCCGGGACGAGGCCATCTACAAGCAGATGCGTGCGCTGGTGCCGATGTTCGAGGGCTTCCTCACCTACGGCGGCATGTCGGTGCGGGAGATGGAGGCCATCACCGTCGGTCTGGACGAGACGATGGATGAGGACATGATCAACCAGGGTCCGCTGTTCATCGAGCACATGGTGAACGAACTCGATGCCCGCGGCATCCCGGTGATCACTCCGGCCGGTGGACTCGGAGCCCACCTGGACGCGATGCGTTTCCTGCCGCACGTTCCGCAGAACCAGTACCCGGCCGGCGCCCTGGCGTCCGCGCTATACCTGGCCTCCGGCGTCCGCGGGATGGAGCGCGGCACCCTGAGCGAGCAGCGCGAACCCGATGGCACCGAGCCGATGGCAAACATGGAGTTGGTGCGTTTGGCCCTGCCGCGCCGGGTGTTCACGCTCAGCCAGGTGAACTACGCCATCGACCGCATCGACTGGCTCTACCAGAACCGTGACCTGATCGGCGGCCTGCGCTTCGTCGAGGAGCCGGAGATCCTGCGCTTCTTCTACGGACGCCTGGAACCGATCGGCGACTGGGTCGAGAAGCTCACCGCGGCCTTCCGGCAGGATCTGGGCGACAGCCTGTAGTCACCGTCGGCAACGCGTGGCGCATCGGGAACCTTCCTGATGCGCCACCTGCTGATGCCGGGAAGACCTGTCAGTCCGTGACTTCCAGGATCCGGTTAGGGATGGCCGCATGATCGGCCGGGTCGATCTGCCCGGCAGCCAAAAGCGCAGACGCGGTCAATGGAAGTCGCGGCTGCGGTGCGGCACCAGGATCGGCAGGGCCTCGATGCGGTCGGCCAGCACGTTGACCACCCCTTCGGGTGAGCGTTCCAGCTTGCCGCGCACCACCACCGCCGAGGACGTCCGGGCCACTGCGCGATAGCGCTGCCACACCCCCATCGAGCAGACCACGTTGAGCAGACCGAACTCGTCCTCCAAGCTCAGGAAGGTGATTCCCGAGGCGGTGGCCGGGCGCTGCCGGTGGGTCACCAGACCGCCGACCTCGATGCGGCGATCAGGCTCGGCGAAACGCAGGTCGACGCTGCTGAGCACTCCCCTGGTCTTCAGTTCGGCACGCAACTGACCGATCGGATGCTCCCCGGTGCTCACTCCGGTGGCCCACAACTCGTTGGCCAGCGCCTCGGTGGGAGTCGGCTCACCGAACAGCACCGGCTGAATCTCGATCAGGGTTCCCGGCAGCGACTCCGGCTGATTCAGCGCGGCCCGTCCGGCCTGCCACACCGCTGAACGTCGAGGAAGCCCCAGGCAGTCGAAGGCCCCGGCGGTGGCCAGAGATTCCAGTTGCTCGACGCTCAGCGCCGTGCGTCGGACCAGGTCCTCCATCGAGGAGAACGCCCCCGCTGCCCGGGCGGCAACGATCCGGGCAGCCACCTCCCGACCGATGCCCCGCACCCCGGCCAGCCCCAACCGGACGGCGAAGGCGCCATCGCGGCGATGGGCAGCACCGTCGTCGGGGGTGGCTGGGTCGAACTCGCCGACCGGTGGCTGCTCCCCCACGCAAGACGCCATTCCTGTCGGGCCTGGGGTTTCGACAGGTTCAACCAGCGACGTGTGGGGCTCAACCAGCGACGTGTGGGGCTCAACCAGCGACGTGTCGAAACCATCCAGCACCTCCAGCCCGGCGTCCACCCCGGACCGCGACAGGTCCGGCGGCAGCACCACCACGCCATGACGACGGGCATCGGAGACCAGGGTGGACGCGGAATAGAAACCCATCGGCTGCGCCCGCAACAACCCGGCCAAGAAGGCGCCGGGGTAATGCAGCTTCAGCCAGGAGGAGGCATAAACCAGCAGCGCGAAACTCAGCGAATGCGATTCGGCGAAGCCGAAGTTGGCGAAGGCTTGGATCTGGGCGTAAATGCGATCAGCCGGCTCACCGACCAACCCGTTGCGCGCCATCCCCTCGAACAGTTTGGCCTTCAGCGATTCGATCCGTTCCACCCCGCGCTTGGAGCCCATCGCCCGACGCAGCAGGTCGGCGTCCTCGCCACTGCAATCGCCGACCGCCATGGCCATCTGCATCAGCTGCTCCTGAAACACCGGCACTCCCAAGGTGCGCTTCAGCACCGGTTCCAGCTTGGGGTGGGCGTAGGTGACCGGTTCGCGTCCCAGCTTGCGCCGGACGAACGGGTGCACCGCCCCGCCCTGGATCGGCCCAGGACGAATGAGCGCGATCTGGATCACTAGGTCGTAGAAGCGGCGCGGCTGCAGCCGGGGCAACAGCCCCATCTGGGCGCGGGATTCGACCTGGAAGACCCCGATCGAATCGGCCCGGCAGAGCATGTCGTAGACCCCGGGCTCCTCCTTGGGAATCGTGGCCAGCTCCCAGTGCTCGCCGGTCGCGGCGGCGATCAGGTCGAAGCTGTGCTGGAGGGCGGCGAGCATGCCCAGGCCGAGCAGGTCGAACTTCACCAGCCCCATCCAGGCGGCATCGTCCTTGTCCCACTGGATCACCGTGCGTCCATCCATCCGGGCGTGCTCGATCGGCACCACCTCACCGACCGGACGTTCGGTGAGCACCATCCCGCCGGAATGAATCCCCAAGTGGCGCGGCGCTTTCAACAGCTGAGTGGCCAACTCGACCACTGTGGGCGGAATGTCCCCGGCTTCGGCGGCCAGCGAGGATCCCCACCGCTCCACGTGACGGGCGAAGGCATCGGCCTGGCCGGTGCTGTAGCCCAGCGCGCGGGAGATGTCGCGGATCGCGTTCTTGGGTCGGTACTGGATGACATTGCACACCTGCGCGGCACGATGGCGTCCGTAGCGATCGAAGACCCACTGGATGATCTCCTCGCGCCGGTCGGCGTCGAAATCCACATCGATGTCGGGCTCCTCGTCGCGCAGTGCCGACAGGAAACGTTCGAACGGCAGGTCGTAGGCGATCGAGTCGACCGCGGTGATGTTCAGCAGGTAACAGACCGCCGAGTTGGCCGCCGAGCCGCGTCCCTGACACAGGATCCCGCGCCGCCGGGCCTCGGCGACGATGTCGTGGACGATCAGGAAGTAGCCGGGAAAATCCTTGGCCTCGATCACGGCCAGTTCGCGTTCGATCCGCGCCCGCTGATCGGCGGTGAGTTTGGGGTACCGGGTCGGCACTGCCGCCCACACCAGGTGTCGCAGCCAACTCATCGGGGTGTGCCCGGCGGGCACCTCCTGCTTCGGCAGCGCCGGCTTGGCCCGACGCAGCGAGAAGGCCAGCTGCTCAGCCAGCGGGACGGTGCGTGCCACCGCGCCGGGATAGCGGACGAAACGCGCTGCCATCTCCTCCCCCGAGCGCAAGAAGGCGGCTCCGGCGGCCGGCAGCCAGCCGTCCAGAGCGTCCAGGCTGCGATTGGCCCGGACGGCGGCCACCGCCTGAGCCAGCCGGTGCTGCGCCGGCGTGGCGTAGTGGACATTGCCGGTGGCGATGGTGGGCACCCCCAGCTCGGCGGCCACCGCGGCGAGGGCATCGTTGTCGACCGAGTCGGTGGGATTGCCGTGATCGATCAACTCCACAAAGACCTGATCGGCGCCGAACTGCTGGCACAACTCGGCCAGGGCGCGACGGGCCCCCGCGACCCCGTCGGCGGCCAACCCCTGCCGCACGGCACCCTTGCGACACCCGGTGAGCACCACCCAGTGCCCGCCACCCTGGGCGGCCAACTGCTCGGGGTCGTAGACCGGACGGCCCTTCTGACCACCGGCCAGCTGCGCGGTGGTGATCGCCCCGGCCAGTCGGTGATAGCCCTCCTCGCCGATCGCCAACACCACCAGGTGCTGCCCGACCGGGTCCGGCTGCCCCGCCTGCGGAGCCGGCAACCCCAGCGACAACTCCGCGCCGAACACGGTCCGCACGCTGAGCTGCTCGGCCGCCTCGGCGAACCGGACGATGCCGTACAGCCCGTCGTGATCGGTGATCGCCAGCGCCTCCAAACCCAGCCGCTCGGCCTCCACCGCCAACTCGGCCGGATCACAGGCACCATCGAGGAAGGAGAAGGAGGAATGGGCGTGCAGTTCGGCGTACGGCACCGTCGAGGCCGGGCGCTCGACCGTCGGCGCCCGATAGGGCCCTCGTTTGCGTGAACTGGGCACCTCCGCCACTGCGGCGGCCCGCTTCGATGCGCTGAGGGTCTGCTCCAATGCCCGCCAACTCATTGGCGGATTGTTGAACCCCATCACCGGCCCGATTCAGTCATAGCGGGCCTCGGCCCACCAGCCGCGCGCGTCCTGCCAGAGCAGCCAGGCGACCCCGGTCTCGTCAGCAACCTGGAAACGGTTCGCTTGTCGCTGCCGCCGCGCGTCCCAGGCCCGTTCACTGACCGGCCACGGCCCGGCCCAGGCCACGACTCGCTGCGGACGTCCGGCCACACTGATCAGGTGCGGCTCGGTATTCAGCTGACCACGTTCGCTCACCTCGACACCGCCTCCGCCGGCGGCCAGCAGCCGCACCGGCAGCGGTTCGGGAAAGACCGTGGCCGGCAGCGGCGCGGGCACCTGTCCGGGCCACGGCCGATCAGCCGGCTGGCTCACCACCGGACGATCCCCCCACGGCACCAGCACCTGCCGCTCAGCCAGCCAGCGGCCACCGCCGACCTGGCCAGTGAGCACTCCCTCATGGCCCAACATCGCCTGCACCCGCGACATGGCGTGGTGGACCCGTTCGTCCGGACCCAGCCCGAACAACCCCGGAACATGATGGACGGCTGCATCCACCGCGACCGGTTCCAGCCGCACGCTGGTGATCGGCGAATGCAGCTGGACGCCGGCCGCCGCCTGCAGTTGCCAGCGGATTCGGTCGGTGATCGCCACACTGTCGAAGACGCCCGGGGTCAGCCAGGTGCGGGCGAAGAACTCGTCGTCGTCCCCGGTGAACTCCACCCGCACCTCGGTGCAGGCCAACCCGGCACCGGCCAGGCCGTCGATGAAGGCAGCCACCGTGGCCCGGGAAGCGAAAGCGACCTGATCGACCAGGGTCAAGGGCGGCTCGAAGTCGATGCGCATGGCCAGCTCTGGGGACGGTTCTCGGGCTTGGACGCTGCGCGGATCAGCGCCAGAGGCCAGCAGATGCAGCCGGACGCCGGTCGCCCCGAAGCGGTCACGCACCTGCTCAGGGGTGAGTTCGGCGAAGCCACCAATGGTGTGCACGCCCAGCCGGGGCAGCAGGTCGGCGATCACCGGATCCCCCAGTCGGGTGATCGGTAGGGGTGCCAGAAAGTCGGCCGCCGATCCCGCCGGCACCACGCGCACCCCGTCAGCCTCCCGCGCCGCCTGGACGGCTGCGAATACTCCGTCGGCGACCCCGGCCCGCCCGCTGTCGACGCCGGTCTCGGTGATCACTGCCTCCAGCAGAGTTTCGGCCGCCAGGGCCTCATCGCCGAGGTAGCGAGCCAGGCCGCGGGCACGCACCACGCACAGGCCGGGACGAACCACCTGGACGCCGGGAGAGAGCCTCTCGACTGCCGCCACGATCGGATCGAACTCGCGGGTGTCGATCGCCTCATCGACTCCGAGCACGACCAGCTGCGGACAGCGCGACTGCGCTTCTCGGCGGCGCTGCCCCACCTGCACCCCTTCGGCAACGGCGGCGGCCGAGCAGGCGGTCACCCGGTTGGCCGCCACGACCGCCACCGGATCCTCGGCATCACCGCCGGTGGCCAGCGCCCAAGCGGTCACCGACCAGGCCGGAAACCACAACGCCAGGCAGCGCTCGGCTGCCGCTTCTGCGGTGGCCATGATCAGCCGACCACCTGCAGCCCGGGACGCAGCGGCTCGCTGGCGACGACGAGCCCGTCCGGGTCGGGCAACCTCAGCCAACCGCGCCGTCCGGCCGGATAGCGCCGCGATGCCACCTGCACCTGCACCTCGCGGCTGACCAGGTGCCCGGAGCCGACTCCCAGGCCGTGCCATTGACGCTCCCCCAGAGCCAACCGGGCCTCGGCGCGCGGCCACGGCCCGACCACCAACAGCACTCCGCCACGATCCCGCAGCCGAGAGCCCAACCGGGCTGCGTCACTGTCGCGCACCCGTCCGGACGGACGAACCGCCAGCACCGGCACGACTTCGGCCAGCGCAGCGGTGACGGCGAGCCACTGCTCACCTGGTTCGGGCACCAACACCAGCCGGTCGAGGTGGACCCCGGCCAATGCGGCCGCCTCGACGGCGAAAGCCGGCATCCCGACCACGCCGCACCAATGACCCTCACGCGACGGCCCGGCCAACAGTGCTTGGAGCAGGGCACCTTCGGTGTCCAGGCTGTAGGCGGCCCCCGGCTTCAGCCCGGGCTCACCCAGGAGCTGCGCCAATGCCGGCAGCAGCCCGAAAGGCTGCGGACGAAGCCTCGCCTGGGCGGTGTCGACATGGGCTTGCAGGCGCGCCACCACGTCCGCCGGAGCGGCGTCTTCGGGAATCGCGAGTGCGGCCTTCACTCACCAATGATCGAACGTCTGTTCGATTTCGTCAACCTGTTAGTGCCACAGCAAAGAGAGGGTGGCGATCCCGATGGTGAGCACTGCCGCCACCACCGCCAGCACCGGCGCCGGCTGGGCCTTCTTCAGCCGTGCATTGGCCATCTCGACCAGTCCGACCACGACGATAGCCAGCGCGATCTTGACGATGATCTTGAAGAAGTTCATCCCGTGAGCGAAGGTCAGATTCATCAGAATCAGCCCGATCAGCAACTGCGAACGCGCCGCCCAGGCCATCATCGCCACCCCGATCCGATCCCGGAACAGGCTGACGATCCAACCCAGGACGATCGTCCCGGTCGCGATCAGATGGCACACCCAGAAGATGGTGACGAGCAACTCCATGGCCTGACCATAACCCGGCCGACACCCCCTCAGTGAAACCGTGTCACCGCCGGACACGGGCAGCGGTTGACTCTGCCACGATGTGAGGGTGTCTGCTGCTGCCATGGATCACCGAGCCCGCCTCCAGATCGGCGCCTTTTCTCGGCTCACCCGGGTCAGCGTTCGGATGTTGCGGCACTACGCCGAGCACGGGCTGCTCACCCCTGCCGAGGTCGACCCGGTCTCCGGGTATCGCTACTACCGGCCCTCCCAGCTGGCCACCGCCGAGCAGATCGTCCGGCTGCGCGATGCCGGATTCACCGTGGCCGAGATGACCGCCCTGCTTCCGGGCTTGGCTGATCCTGCAACCATGTCGGCCGTGCTGGCCGGGCAACGCGATCAACTCCTGCGCCAGCAGGATCTTCTCCACGATCGCCTGGCCGTGCTCGACCGACTCATCGCCGAATCGCAGGAGCCACCCATGAGTATCGACATCCGCACCATGACCCTTCCGGCCATGACCATCGCCAGCCTGCGCGATGTGATCGCCGACTACACCGCAGAGCAGCAGCTGTGGGCTCGCTTCATGCCCACCGTGCCGCCGTCCGCCCTGGCCAGCCCCACTTGCTTCGGGGCCACCTTCTACGACGAGGAGTACCAGGACCGTGACGTGGACGTCGAGATCTGGGCGGAGCTCAACGCCGCAGCCACCCTCGACGGCCCGGTACGGACCGTCCCGGAGCAGACGGTGATCGCCACCACCCTGCGCGGCGGCTACGACCAAATCAACGCGGTCTGCCGAGAGCTCGGTCGCCACGTAGCCGAGAACGGGATCCTCACCGGCCCGATCTTCAATATCTACACCGTCAGCCCCGCCCAGGATCCGAACCCGGAGAACTGGGTCACCGAGGTCTGCCTGCCGGTCATCGGCTGACCACCATGGACAAGATCGATTTCAAGAAGGCGGTCGCGAGCTATCGGGCCACCGCCGGCAGGTTCGAGATCATCGAGGTGCCGCCCCTGCAGTACCTGATGATCGACGGCCACGGCGATCCGAACGCCGGCGGCCCGTTCGCTGAGGCGGTGACCGCACTGTTCAGCGTCGGCTACAAGCTGAAGTTCACCTCCAAGAACGACCTCGGACGCGATTACGCGGTGATGCCGCTGGAAGGCCTGTGGACCTCGAATGATCCGGCGAACTTCACCACCGCCCTCGACAAAGCCACCTGGGACTGGACGATGCTGATGATGGTGCCGGATTGGATCGGGGCCGATCACTTCGCGACCGCATCGGCGGCAGCTCGGGCCAAGGGCGGTCCCGCGGTCGAGCGGCTCCGCCTGGAGAGGCTGGACGAGGGCCGCTGCGTTCAGACCCTGCACCTGGGCCTCTTCGACGCCGAAGCCGAGGTGCTGCACCGCCTGCACACCGACTTCATCCCGAGCAGCGGGCTGACCATGCGTGGCCTCCACCACGAGATCTACCTGTCGGACTTCACCCGGACCCCACCAGCGAAACTGCGCACCATCCTGCGTCAGCCGGTGGCCTGACTCACTCCGGCTGCATATTCGGGTAGCCGATGGTGGTCGGCGAGACCAGCGTCTCCTTGATCGCCCGGGGGCTGACCCAGCGCATCAGGTTCCACATCGAGCCGGCCTTGTCGTTGGTGCCGGAGGCCCGCGAACCGCCGAAGGGCTGCTGCCCCACGACCGCACCGGTGGGCTTGTCGTTGATGTAGAAGTTGCCGGCGGCATGTCGCAGCCCGGCCTGAGCCTGGGCGATCGCGGCCCGATCGGTGGCGAACACCGCGCCGGTCAGGGCGTAGGCGCTGGTCTCGTCGACCAGCCGCAGGACCTGCTCGTACTCGGCGTCCTCGTAGACGAAGATACCCAGCAGCGGCCCGAAGTATTCGGTCGCCAGGACGTCCTGGTGCGGGTTGTCGGTGACCACCAGGGTCGGGCGGACGTACCAGCCGGCCGAGTCGTCGTAGCGTCCACCGGCGACGATCTCGGCGTCAGCGGAAGCGCGCGCCTGATCGATGGCCGCGCTCAGCTTGGCGAAGGCCCGCTGATCGATCACCGCGGAGGTGAAGTTGGTGAAGTCGCGCACGTCACCAACGGCGAGCGCCTCGGTCTGGGCGATCAGGTCGTCTTTGATGGTGTTCCACAGGCTGCGCGGCAGGTAGGTGCGCGAGGCCGCCGAGCACTTCTGCCCGGAGTACTCGAAGGCGCCGCGGATCAGCGCGGTGACCACCGCTGTCGGATCAGCGGACGGGTGCGCGACCACGAAGTCCTTGCCACCGGTCTCCCCCACCAACCGCGGGTAGGCGCGGTAGTTGGCGATATTGGCGCCCACCTGCGACCACAGGCCCTGGAAGACGCGAGTGGAGCCGGTGAAGTGGATGCCGGCCAGGTCCGGGTGAGTCAGGGCGACCTCGGAGACCTCGGCGCCGTGCCCCGGGACCATGTTGATCACCCCGGCCGGCAGTCCGGCCTCGGTGAGCAGATCCATCCACAGCTGCGCGGCGAAGGACTGAGTCAGCGCTGGCTTCCAGATCACCGTGTTGCCCACCAACGCCGGCGCGGTCGGCAAGTTACCGGCGATGGCGGTGAAGTTGAACGGAGTGATCGCATAGACGAAGCCGTCCAGCGGGCGGTAGTCCAGTCGATTCCAGACACCGGGAGAGTTGATCGGCTGATGGGCGTGGAGTTCGCGCGCGAAGGCGACGTTGAAGCGCAGGAAGTCGATCAGTTCGCAGGCCGAATCGATCTCGGCCTGCTGGACGGTCTTGCCCTGGCCCAGCATGGTGGCGGCGTTGAGCCGATCCCGCCAGGGGCCGGCCAGCAGATCTGCCGCCTTCAGGAAGATCGCCGCGCGATCGTCGAATTCCATCGCCGCCCAGTCGGCCTTGGCCCGTCCGGCCGCGGTCACTGCCGCCTGGGCGTCGGCAGTGCTGGCCTGACGCACCCGCGCCAGCACGGTGTTGTGATCTGAGGGCATCCGCACGTCGTAGTGATCGGAGGAGCCGGCCAACACCGTGCCATCGACCACCGGGGCCACATCGATCGGACCGGCGGCCACCAGGGCGTCCAAGGTCGAGCGGAGGCTGGCCCGCTCCGGGCTGCCGGGGGCATAGCCGCGCACCGGTTCGTTGATCGGCGTCGGTACTTGGGTGATCGCTTCCACGTCGTCCTCCTCGGGTCGCCTTCGTGTTCAGTCTCGCGCCAGTCAGCGCCGACGACACGCATAATGTCTGTATACAGCATTGTATACAGACTCGGATCGACCTCCAGACCAGCCCCACGCCGAGGGCTCGCCTGAATGTCGAGAGCCCCTCCCTAGGACGAGCACTCGATGGCAAAGGCGAGCGTTCGGTCGCTCAGGCGGGCCGTCGCCGAGGTGGACGCGGGACCCGACGTCAGGACCGAGGACGCAGTCCCAAGGAGGTCGCAATGATGTCGGCGGTGTGCGCCACATGCCGGCGGGCCACCTGCTCAGCAGTGGCCCCGTCGCCGGCCTGCAGCGCGGCCACCAGCGCTCGATGCTCGGCATCGACGATTGCGTCCTGCTCGGGGGTGAACCGCACCGGGGTGGCGAAGGTCCAGTAGTTGATCTTGGAGCTGCGGGCGAAGTTCGCCAGCACCCGATTGCCGCCGGCCTCGGTCACCAGGTCGTGGAACTCGCCGTTGATCTCGTTGAACAGCCGCCGGTTCGGCTCGCCCTCCATCTGCACGATCAGCTCGTTCAGCCGGGCCACCTGGGCCTCGGTGATCCGAGCCGCAGCCAGTCGCGCCGCGGCAGCCTCGAGTTCGGCACGGGCCTCCAAGTACTCCAGGATCTCCTCCGGGGCATGGTCGCGGACCAGCCAGCCGCGGTTCTGCAGCACCAGGCCCTCTTGGCGTAGCCGCAGCAGCGCCTCGCGCACCGGCGTCCGGCTCACGTTCAGCTCGGCGGCCAGTTCTTCCTCGACCAGGCGATGGTTCGGCCGGAACTCACCACTGAGAATGCCGTCACGGACCCGCTGATGCACCACCGCGGCCGCATTGTCGACAGCACCGGGGGCAGAACCCGCAGTCTGGAGAGGGTTGGTCACGGCGATCAGCCTAGCGACCCCGAGGTGGGAACCCCTCGCGTCTGGCCACGACCGCCGAAGGACCCGACTAGCCTGCTGCCATGAGCGCCACCCCGCACCGGCCAGTACTCGCGATCCTGGGTATCGCCATCGCATTGAGTTCGCTGGACAGCACCATGGTGAACGTGGCGCTCCCGTCCATTCAGGCAACCTTCGACGCCCCCACTCCCCTGCTGCAATGGGTGGTGGACGCCTACGCGGTCACCTTCGCCGGCACCCTGCTGCTCGCCGGCAGTCTGGGTGACCGCTTCGGACGGCGCCGGATCCTGGTGATCGGTTTGACCATCTTCATGCTCGCCGACATCGGCGCGATGCTGTCCACCGCGATCCTGCCGCTCGCCATTTTCCGGGCGGTCATCGGCGTGGCGGCGGCTTTCATCCTGCCGGCCGCCCTCGGCATCATCATCGAGCTCTTCCCCGATCCCCACGAGCGCGCCGCGGCCATCGGCGTCTGGGCCGGCGTCACCGCTATCGGCGTGGCCATCGGCCCGATCGTCGGCGGTCTGTTGGTGGAGTACTTCAGCTGGTCGGCCGTCTTCGCCCTTGGTCCACCGATCGCAGCGGTCGTGCTGGTGCTCGCGCTGCGCTATGTCCCCGAGTCCCAGGACCCCGACCAGCCCCGCCTGGACGTCCTTGGGGCCGTGTTGTCCAGCCTCGGGTTGGCCGCGCTCATCGTGTTCGTGATCGAGGTGGCCGAGTTCGGCATCAAACCGCTGACCATCGCCTTGGCGACCGCGGCCGTCGTCCTGCTGGCCGTCTTCGGCTGGTGGCAGACCCGGGTGGCCAAGCCGCTACTGAGCCTGGAACTGTTCCGGGTACGCGCCTTCACCGTGTCGCTGATAATCGTCGCCCTGGTCTATCTGACCTTGATGGGCACGTTGTTCCTGCTGCCCCAGTTCCTCCAGCTGGTGCACGGGATGAGCCCGCTGATCTCCGGGTTGGCGCTGCTCCCGGGTGCCCTGGCGCAGCTGATCGCGTCGCTGCTCAGCCCACGGTTGGCCGACCGGATCGGCGTGCGCAACACCATCGTGGCCGGACTGGCCGTCGTGCTGGTCGGATTCCTGCTTTTCTCGACCGTGACCCTGCAGACGCCGTACGCAGTGGTGGCGGTGTGCTTCGTCCTGATCGGCACCGGCCTGGGATTGGTGCTGCCAGAGGCGACCCACGGTGCGATGTCGCTGGTTCCCCATGAGCACAGCGGTGTCGGTGCCGCCGTGAACGACGCGGTCGGCGACATCGGCGGCACCTTCGGGGTGGCGACCCTGGGCGCGGTGATGGCCGCCACCTATCACGCCAACATCGAAGCGGCGATCGAAGCTGCGGGATCGACGGCGGCCTTGCTGCCACCCAACGCGTTGGAGGCGCTGCGGTCCTCACTGACCGCGGCTACCGTCGCCGCCCAGAATCTCCCCGCGGAGTATGCCCTGGCCTTCCGGGAGATCGCCGGTCACGCCTACGTCTCCGGCCTGGGCTGGGCCTTGTCCCTGGGCGCCGGGGTCACCGTGGTCGGCATCGCCATCGCCTGGTTCGGCTTCCCCAAGAATCCCCACAAGACCGCCTGAGGCACACCACACTCACAGTGACCCGAGCCGACCACAGCTCTGATCGCTCAGCTGGCCGCCGCGCGGCGAGCCTTGGCCGCCTCCACAGAGGCACGCAGTGCCGCCACCAGGTCAACCACCTCCGCGCGCGGGCCTTCCTCGGCCGCCTCGGGCAACTCCACGCCATCCAGCTTGGCCTCGATCACCTTCTCCAATTCCTGGCGATAAGTGTCGGTGTAAGCATCGGGATCGAAGTCACCGCTGAGCTGGTCGATCAGCATCGCAGCCATCGCCAGTTCCGGCTCGGTCGCCGCAATCTCGGTCGGCGGTCGGACGAAGGTGTCATCGCGCAACTCGTCGGGCCACAGCATCGTGTGCAATCGCAGCACCTCACCCACTGGACGGATCAACGCCAGCGTCTCCCGCGACCGCAAGGCCAGCTTCACCACGGCCGCCTTGCCGGTAGCGGCCAGCGCCTCGCGCAACAACACGTACGGCTTGACCCCGACGCCGTCGGCTTCCAGGAAGTAGGTCTTGTTGAAGTAGGTGGGATCGACCTGGTCGACCTCGACGAAACGCACTACCTCGACGGTCTTGCCTTCCGCCGACGGCAGGCCGGCGAAATCGGCGCTCTCCAGGATCGCCAGTCGGCCATCGGCGGCGTCGTAGCCCTTGCCGATGTCGGCGAACGGAACCTCGGCCGAGCAGGCCTCACACACCCGCTTGTAGCGCACCCGTCCCCCGTCGGCGAGATGCACCTGCCGGAAGCTGATGTCCTTCTCCTCGGTGGCTCCGTAGACCTTCACCGGGATGGTCACCAGTCCGAATGAGATCGCGCCCTTCCAGATCGATCTGGCCATCTGTCCTCCTGACGTGGTCAACGTCAGTTCAACCCGAGATCAGCGCTTCCCATTCCCCCGGGCCGTGCCACAGCAGGTCGGCGTCGCTGAGCAGACCGATGACAGCAGGGTCTTCCCAGGCTTCGGCCAGCGGCAGTCCGGACGCTGCTGCGGCGGCCGCGTCGGCCACCCCCGCCTCGTCGACGAACAGCGCACTGACCGTGCCATAGCTGCCCACCGCCACGTTGACTTCACCGAAGTCGGGGTCGGCGTTCGGCCGGGGCACCGGTGCGGCCTCCGCGACGGCCACCAGCCTCAGCCCGTACGCCGCCAGCCCGGCCACCGAGGCCGCCAGCAGGGCGACCCGCTCGGCGTCCTCCTCATCGGTGATGTCGAAAGCTGAGCGCAGGGCCGGAGTGTCGGTGTAGGCGGGCAGGCTCGCCGGCATCGAGGCGCCACTGGCCCAATCGCGCAGCAATAGTGGAGTCAGTGGCACGAACACCAGACTCATCAGCTCAACTCCCTCAACTGGTCCAACTCGGCGGTGATGGCGCCAACCCATTGGTCCAGCGGCGCCACCGCTGCGGCCGAGAAGCTCACCCGGCCGTGATAACTGGTGATCGAGACGGTCAGTTCCTCGGCGTCGCTGGTGGAGGTCACCGCGTGCACCTGACTGATCCGGGATCGACCCAGGTAGCGCGGCTGTTCCGGCCCGGGCACATTGGCCACCAACACCGTGTGCGGACGACCCGAACCCACGGTTCCGGCGGCCACGGCATGAATCGTCGCCGGGGCGAACCCGGCCAGTTCGATCAGATCGCGGGCCGGCACGCTCACGCCGCTGTCGCGGCGCGCCCGACTGAGGGTCGAGATCGCCACCAGCCGGTCGGCCGCGTTGTCGACGCTGACCGGAAGTCGGTCGAACGACGGCGCCACCCGACAGCCGATCGCCGAGGCCAGCACCTCGGGTTCGGTCACCGCCAGCGGAATCAGCGCCACCTCATCGGTCAGCGGGGCACCCTGTTGCTCGCGCCAGGCGCGCAGCCCGGCGGTGGCCAGGCACACCAGGACGTCGTGCGTGGTCACCCCGTAGGCATCTCGGACGGCCGCCACCGCGTCCAGGCTGACCTCGGCGGCCTCCACGTAGTGGCGGCGCGGTTCGACGGTCAGGGTCCGCACTCCGCCGGCCACCAGGCCCACCACTCCGGCGGCCACCCGTCCGGCCGCGGCCACCGGGTCACCGAGCCCGGCGAGCAGTGCGCCGAACTCCGGACGGGCCGCCACGGTGGGCTCCCAATCGTCGGTGTGGTCTTCGGTGATGTCCTCGCTGACCTCGTCGAGCAGCTCTTGGAACAGGTGAATGTGGTCATAGCCGTCGACCAGGGCGGGATGAATCCTCACCACGACCGCCTGGCTGCCACCGGCCAGCCCATCCACCAGGGACAGCGCCCACAGCGGATGGCTGTGCGGCAGTGGGACGCTCAGCGCGGTCGCCAGCCAGTCCTGCAACCGCTGCCCCGGCGCCAAGGCGACCTGCTCGACGTGCCCGGCGAGGTTGAACTGCGGATCATCGACCCACGTCGGGACCGGCCACGGGTCGACCACTCGACGGAATCGCGGGGCGTAGCCGATTCGCTCGGTGATGCGGGAAAGCAGGGCGGCGCGGCTCATCCCGGGCGCCATGATCAGCACCAGCGCCTGTTGCCAGGGCGCCTCCACCTGGTCCCGCGCCAGCAGGGCGGCCTCTGCCACCGTCACCGGATCGCTCACTGTGCCAGCCTACTCAACCAGGAATGGCGGCACCGGGAGACCGAGATCGGCCCACACGAACCGCTGGATCCGGCCCAGGAAACCTCGCACAGTGGCCTCGGCGACGTCCATCACGATGGTGTCGTGGACACCGACGGCGAAAGTGACCGTGCGACCCAGGATCGTCCAGCCGGGCGGACGGGTGGCCAGCAGCCACTCCATCATTCGCGGATGGATCACATCGGAGGCCCACTTGGGGTTCTCCGCACGCACCGTAAACTCCTCGTTGAAGTCATTGCTCTCGAAGCGCACCTTGTCGCCATAGTGATCCCCGTTGACCGAGATCGTCGGCAGCTCGTAGGGCAGCGTGAATCCGCACACGACCTCCTGATGATTCTCGGTGTAGGTCTCGATGTGGGTGTGACCTTCGCTGTCGGTCACCGTACGGGTTTCGGTTGTCTTCCAGAGGTGCTCGAAGGCATCCATCCGAATGCCGTCACGCAGGCCTCGCACCAGACCCTGGGTGGAATGCCCGAAGCCTCCACGGTCGGTCGGGTAGTAGTCCAGGACGCTGTCGTCGCTCCCGATCCACTGCCAGTCCGGATGGCCGTAGAAGCTGAAGGCGGGCACCGGCGGTGCCACCGCGCGAGTCCCGGCCAAGGCGGACACCGCCGCAGCCACCGGGTCGAGGGCATTGATCAGCGCGGCCAGTTCGGCGGGATCCCGCTCAGCTGGGATGAACACCAACCGGTCGCCGTCGATGCTCACATCGAGTACGGCCTGCGACGGCAGCTCGATGCCGGTCACGCACCGATACACCTCACCGGCGTAGTCGGCCTGACCGGCGACCACGGTGACGCCCTCGCCGGCGACCTCGGTCAGCTGTGGGGATCCCACCGTCATACCCGTCCGCGGGGTACGGGCGAAGGCGAAAGCCGTCGGCAGCGGGGCATCCAGTTGGAGGACCAGCACCCGGTCGCTGAACGAACCACCTCCAGCACTCTTGTACTTGAAGCTGGCGAACTGTCGACCACTCGGTGCGGTGCCGGTGACCAGATCATCGACCGAGCGGTCGACGCCGAGGCCGAAAGGCGGCACCTGCAGGGTGAGGAAATCACCCAGTCTCGGGCTGCTGTTCCATGACCAGCCGCGGGCGCGCAAGGCCCCGAGATAGCGCTGATGGCGAACGATGAAGAACGCCGCCACGGCCGCGCCGAGCCCGACGACACCGACCACCCACCCGATCCACTGACCGCTCATACCGGCACCCTGGGAAATCAGTTACGAGCCAGCGAGGGCATCTCCGGCAGGCTGAGGAACTGTCGCAACTCACGCGGGATCCGATCCAGCCACCCGTGCAGGGTGTTCTCGCACTCGCCCACCAGCACCGCATCATGAGTGGGCACGTGGAAACGCACGATGTTGCCCGACACCGTCCAGCCGTACGGACGAGTGTCCAGGAGCCACTCCTGAACCCGCTCGTTGAACAGTTGGTAGGCCAGCTGCGGATCGGTCGAACGCAAGGTGAAGTTGTCGTTGAACCGGGGGTTGCCCACGTTCACGTAGTCGCCGATCTCGTCACCGTTGAGCGAAATGCTCGGCAGCTTGGCGTCCAGGATGAAGGCGCACAACGCCTCCTGCTCGCGGTCGTGGTCCAGCACCATTCCGCGATGGAGATGGGCACGCTGCACCGCGTCGCTGATCCAGGTGTACCGGAAGGAGACCATCCGCACGCCTTCGTAGCTGCAGGTGAGTACGTCCTCCAAGCGTCCACTCGGGCGTTGCGGCAAGTCGAACTCACGCAGCAGGTTGCGATCACCCTCATGGGCGTAGTCCCAGTCGGGATGGCCGTAGAAGGCGAAGTGAGGTTCGTGCGGCGGGAGTTCCAACCGTCGCGGCACCGCCGGCGCCAGGGCATCGATCACTCGATCCAGACCGGCCAGGAACGGCGCCATATCTTCCGGTGCCGGTGCCTCGATCGCGATCAGGTGATTGCGATCGACCGACAGGTCGATGGGCTCGGTCGAGGCATGAGTCAGTTCGACAGTGGTGGCGAAAACAGCTTCGAACACCTGCTTGGCCAGGGACTCTTCGGTCGAGCACACCCGGAGGTTCTGATACTGGACGCACCCGATGCGCCCAGCCGCCTCCATGCCGGCACGAGTGCGGCTACCGGTGGTCCAATACACGTCCGGCAGGCTGAACGGCAGGTCAACAGCCACAACCCGACCGTCGAAGCGCGACACCCCACCCGAATACGAGTAGCGGAAACTGCGGTAACGCCGCCCCGCTGGAGTCAAACCGGTCATCACATCGGTCGCCGTCCGGCTGAAACCCAAACCGAACGGCGGCTGTTGCAGGTCCAGAAGCTGGTCGATGCCAGCTGTGGGCTCAATTGCCCGAGAACCCTTGGCCTCACGACGTTTCTTGAAGAACGCCACGCAATCCCCCTCCCCCAAGGTTGAGACAATGGTAGGACCCAAAAGCGTTTCCCGCGACCGCGCCGGGCCGCGCGCGCAGTCGGTGCGTCGAACGCAGCTAAGCGAGGCTCACTTATCCACAGATCCTGCCGCACGTCGACCACCCGGCGCCGGACTGACGCACAGTGTGGGGATGACTCCACCCTCGGCGTCCACCGCCCTCGATCCGGCCGACGCCCGCCTGGAACGCGCCGGCGTCCGGCTCGCTCCGTTTCTGTTGGCGACCCTGCCGGCACCCTCACCGCACCAACCCATGCTGCCGCTGCCAGCGCCATCACCGCCGGACGCCACTGAGGTCGGGAGACCCGACACCGACGCCCTGGCCCGCCAACTGATCGCTGCACTGGTCGAGGTGATCGCCGGACACCGGCCGGCGCCGCAGTTGCGCGCGTGGGTGACCGTCGAGGTCTATGAACTCGCCGACGAGTTGGCTCGCAGCGGGAATGCGGCCGGCATGCGGATCCACTCGATCCGGCTTCAAGCGCCCGAGCCGGGGATCATCGAGGCGGCCGTCCACCTGCGTCAGGCCGGACGATCACGCGCCGCAGCGGTTCAGTTGACCTATCTCGATCACCGCTGGCAGCTGACCACGCTGGAAGTGGCGGCGCCAGCGGGACCGGCGCCGCGCACACGTCCGGCTAGCGGGCTCGGATAAGGAGCCCGGCAACGGCGTCGATCAGGATCGACCGTGGCAGACCTTGAACTTCTTGCCCGACCCGCAAGGGCACGGCGCGTTACGTCCGACCCCGGCATACGGATCGTCGGCGGCGTCGTCCTTTCGGCTCACCTGGCCGGTCTCATCGGGAGCGGAGTAGGCCAGCGGAGTCGACGGCTTCGACTGCTGCAGACCCTTGGCCTTCAGCGCCGGACGCTTGGTCACCGAAGTTTCGGCCACCGGCGCCGCCTCCCGAGCATCGCTCAGCAGCGACTCAGAGGTGACCGCCTCACCGCTGTCGTTGGTCACCAGACCGACCTGCGGTGCGGGCTGTTCCACCCGTACTTCCAGGTTGAACAGGTAGCCGACGACCTCTTCCATGAAGGCTTCCATCATGGCGTTGAACATGTCGCCGCCCTCGCGCTGGTACTCCACCAGCGGATCGCGCTGGGCCATCGCCCGCAGCCCGATGCCTTCGCGCAGGTAGTCCATCTCGTAGAGGTGCTCGCGCCACTTGCGATCCAGCACGGTCATCAGCACCTGACGCTCGAACTCGCGCATCAGTTCCTCGCCGAGTTCCTCGGTGCGCGCATCGTAGGCGGCCTGGGCGTCGGCCTGGAAGTCGGCGACCAGGTCGTCGGCGGTCAGATCGTTACGTCCGGAGTAGTCGGCGATATCCAGCTTGACCGGGTACAGGGTGCGCAGCTGGGTCCAGATGGTCTCGAAGTCCCAGTCCTCGACGAAGCCGTCGGCGGTCAGGCTACGCACGTACTGCTCCACCACCGTGTCCACGGTGCGCCGCAACTGCGGCTCGACATCGGCGCCTTCCAGCACGCGGCGACGATCACCGTAGATGGCATGCCGCTGCCGGTTCATCACGTCGTCGTACTTCAAGACGTTCTTGCGCATCTCGAAGTTCTGGCTCTCGACCTGCTCCTGAGCTTGCTGGACGCTCTTGGTGACCCGGTTGTTCTCGATCGGGATGTCGTCGGGAATCTTCAAGGTCTGCAGCACCCAGGCGATCACGTCGGACTTGAACAGCCGCATCAGATCGTCTTCGAGACTGAGGTAGAAGCGGCTCTCACCCGGGTCGCCCTGACGTCCGGATCGACCACGCAGCTGGTTGTCGATACGTCGGGACTCGTGGCGCTCGGAGCCGATCACATAGAGCCCGCCGGCCTCGACGACCTCGACGTGTTCGGTGGCGACTTGAGCTTCCATCGCTTCCAGCACGCCCGCCCAGGCCGCCTCGTACTCGTCGGCGTTCTCCAGCGGGTCGAGCCCCTTCTCCTCCAAGGCCTGAGCGGCCAGGAACTCCGCGTTGCCGCCCAGGATGATGTCGGTGCCTCGTCCAGCCATGTTGGTGGCCACGGTGACCGCGCCCTTGCGTCCGGCCAGGGCCACGATGGACGCCTCACGCGCGTGGTTCTTCGCGTTCAGCACCTCGTGCTTGACCCCGGCCTTGGTCAGCAGCTTGCTCAGCACCTCGGACTTGGCCACGCTCGCGGTGCCCAGCAGCATCGGCTGGCCCTTGGCGTGCCGTTCCACCACATCGGTGACGATGGCGGCGAACTTGGCCTCCTCGGTGCGGTAGATCAAATCGGCCTGATCGATGCGGATCATCGGCCGGTTGGTCTCGATCGGCAGCACACCCAAGCCGTAGATCTTCTGGAACTCGGACTCTTCGGTCTTGGCGGTACCGGTCATGCCGGCCAGCTTGTTGTACATGCGGAAGTAGTTCTGCAGCGTGATCGTGGCCAGCGTCTGGTACTCGTCTTTGATCTCGACGCCCTCTTTGGCCTCCAGCGCCTGGTGCAGACCTTCGTTGTAGCGCCGACCGATCAGGGTGCGACCGGTGTGCTCATCGACGATCAGCACCTCGCCGTCCATGATCACGTAGTCCTTGTCACGCTTGAACAGCTCTTTGGCCTTGATCGCGTTGTTGAGGTAGGAGATCAGCGGCGTGTTGGCCGACTCGTAGAGATTCTCGATGCCCAGACGATCCTCGACCGCGGCGATGCCGGCTTCCAGCACGGCGACGGTGCGCTTCTTCTCGTCGACTTCGTAGTGGACGTCGGCGCTGAGGCCTTTCACGATGCGGGCGAACTCGGGGTACCACTCGGAGTTGTCCTCTGCCGGGCCCGAGATGATCAGCGGGGTACGGGCCTCGTCCACCAGGATCGAGTCGACCTCATCGACGATCGCGTAGTTGTGGCCGCGCTGCACGCAGTCATCGATGCTCAGCGCCATGTTGTCGCGCAGGTAATCGAAGCCGAACTCGTTGTTGGTGCCGTAAGTGATGTCGCAGGCATAGGCCTCACGGCGCTGGGCCGGCGTCATCTCGGACAGGATCGCGCCCACCTTCAACCCGAGGAAGTGGTGGATACGACCCATCTGCTCGGACTGGTACTTGGCCAGGTAGTCGTTCACGGTGACCACATGGACGCCCTTGCCCTCCAGGGCATTGAGATAGGAGGCGAGCACGGCGACCAGGGTCTTGCCTTCACCGGTCTTCATCTCGGCGATGTTGCCCCAGTGCAGTGCGGCAGCACCTTGGAGCTGGACGTCGAAGTGACGCTTCCCGAGCACCCGCTTGCTGGCCTCCCGAACGGTGGCGAAGGCCTCCGGCATCAACGAGTCGAGGCTCTCGCCCTCCTCGATGCGCCGACGGAAGTCCTCGGTCTGGCCGCGCAACTCCTCGTCGGACATCTCCACGAAGTCCGGCTCGATCTTGTTGACCGCATCAGCGACGACCTTCAGCTTCTTCAGCTGCCGACCTTCGCCGAAATGCAGCATCTTGTCCATCAGACTCACGTTGGAACCGTGCTTCCCTTGGTGACTATTGCGCTCAGGGTGCGGGCGCACCGGCGACCATCCTAGTTGGTCGGCGGCGATCCCCCACGCCGACCCCTCCGGGGCTCAGTAGAGCACGGTGGCGAGTTCGCCGACCTGCTCGAAACCCACCCGCACGTAGCTGCGCACCGCGGGGGTGTTGAAGTCGTTGACGTACAGGCAGGCCTGGCCGTAACCGGCCAGCACATACTCGACGACTGCGGCCATCGCCGGGATCGACATCCCTTGTCCGCGCAGCGCCGGGTCGAGCCACACCCCTTGAATCTGGGCGATCTGACCGCTGGCCGCACCGATGTCGGCCTTGAAGATCACCCGACCGCCTTCGATGATCCCGAAGGCCCGGCCCTCACCGACCAGCCACCGGCAGTAGCTGCGATAGGTCGACTCCCGACCGGTCCCGGGATCGACCCCGACCTCCTCGGTGTACATCGCCACCGAGGCTGCGAAGTAGGACTCGAAGTTCTCGATGGAGATCTGCTGGACGCGCCGATCTGCCTCGACGATGGGCTCGCGGTCGATGACCATCAACGGTTGCCGCCGCCGAATCTCGCGCACGTCGCTGTAGGACCGTCCCCACCGGCGGCCCAGCGCCTCCCACAGCGGCAACGCCAACCAGGACGGGCCGACGATCGACTGGCAGGTGCGGCGCCGTCCGGCTGCCTCGACGAAGGCCGGGATCGGCTCCAGATCGTCGGCCACCGGCACCAGGTTGGCGCCGATGTGCAGCAGCGCGGTGGGCGCCTCACTCGGCGCCCCGAAGACCAGGCCCGGCGCGATCGGATTCAGCACGCCGGCGTCGATACGTGAGGAGACGAACACGTTGGCGATCGGATCCCGCGCCAACAGCTGCCGCACCAACGGTGTGTCGGCGTAGGTGAGGATCCGCGCGGGCACGGGATCAGCCTACGAAGACTTCAGCTGGTCCGGACTCCTGCTCCGGCATCTCGGCGGCCATCTTGTTCGCCTCGGCGATCAGCGTCTCCACGATCGCCGACTCCGGCACGGTGGCCACCACTTCGCCTCGGACGAAGATCTGGCCCTTGCCGTTGCCCGAAGCGACACCCAGATCGGCCTCCCGGGCCTCGCCGGGTCCGTTCACGACGCAGCCCATCACGGCTACCCGCAGCGGCACGGTGAGACCCTCCAGGCCCTTGGTGACCTCCTCGGCGAGGGTGTAGACGTCGACCTGTGCCCGCCCACAGGACGGGCAGGAGACGATCTCCAGCTTGCGCGGCCGCAGGTTGAGCGACTCGAGGATCTTGACCCCGACCTTCACCTCTTCCACCGGCGGCGCGGACAGCGACACCCGAATCGTGTCGCCGATGCCCTTGCTCAGCAGCGCGCCGAAGGCCACCGACGACTTCACCGTGCCCTGGAAGGCCGGACCGGCTTCGGTGACCCCCAGGTGCAGCGGGTAGTTGCAGGCTTCGGAGAGCAGCTCGTAGGCGCGCACCATGACCACCGGATCGTGGTGCTTGACCGAGATCTTGAAGTCGTGGAAATCGTGCTCCTCGAACAGACTGGCCTCCCACAACGCGGACTCGACCAGCGCCTCCGGCGTCGGCGAGCCGTACTTGGCCAGCAGTCGGGCGTCCAAAGAGCCCGCGTTGACCCCGATTCGCAGCGACACTCCGGCCTCGGCCGCGGCCTTGGCGATCTGACCGACCTGGTCGTCGAACGCCCGGATGTTGCCCGGGTTCACCCGGACGGCCGCGCAACCGGCCTCGATCGCGGCGAACACGTACTTCGGCTGGAAGTGGATGTCGGCGATCACCGGGATCGGGCTGTGCGCGGTGATCCGCGGCAGCGCCTCGGCGTCGTCCTGGCTGGGCACGGCGACCCGGACGATGTCGCAGCCGGCAGCGACCAGCTCGGCGATCTGCTGCAGGGTGGCGTCCACATCAGTGGTCTTGGTGGTGGTCATCGATTGCACCGAGATCGGTGCATCACCGCCGACCAGCACCTTGCCGACCCGGATTTGCCGGGTGGGCCGGCGCACAGCCAGGACGGGCGGAGGGGGCTTGGGAATTCCCAGGGATACAGGCATGCGTTCCTCGTTCGATGGACCTCGACGGACCGAAATCCGCCACACTCAGACTACCCAGATGGGCGCGTCAATCTTGGCCAGCGCACCGAATCTCTTCACGGCGATCCGACGACGCTTCAGCGGCCGTGGATCAGAACAACTTCAGCGGGGAAACGATGTCGGCCACGATCAACGCCACCCCGGAGATCAGTAACAGGCCGCCGACGCTGTAGGCGATCGGTAGCAACTTTGCGGTGTCGAAGAAGCCCGGATCGGGACGCCGGAACACCTTGGCCAGCCCTCGACGCAGGGCCTCCCACAACGCCCCAGCGATGTGACCACCGTCCAAAGGGGGCAGCGGCACGAAGTTGAAGATCGCCAGGAACAGGTTCACAGACGCCAACAGCGCGGCATAGGTGGCGAACTTCTGGCCCAGATTGAGCTCGTCGTCACCGGCCACCTGCCCGGCCACCTGGCTGGCGCCCACGATGCTGATCGGGTCGTAAACGTCGCGAGGCTGTCCGGTGGCCATGCCGTAGACGACATGCCAGACCTTCACCGGGAACTGCACCAGCGCGACCACACTCTGCTGGGTCATCGTCCACATGTCGGAGAGAACCTCGACCGGGCCACCCTTTACCAACACCTGCTGGGGGCTGATCCCCAGCCACCCGGCCCGGACGGTGTGGCTGGGATCCAGCCGGTCGGGCAGGTTGTTGACACCGGTGTGCACCACCGGAAGGGTCACATTCTGGCCGTTGCGTTCCACCACCATTTGCGCCGGCCCGTCCAGGTTGGCGCGGATGAGGTCGGAAAGCTGGAGATAGCTGGTGATCGCCACGCCGTTGAAGCTGACCACCCGATCGCCGACCTGCAGGCCGGCCTGCGCGGCGGGAGTCTTGGGGTCACTGGGCAGGCATTCGGTGCGGGCGGGGTCGGAGATGATGCACTGCTGGACGAAGCCCACGGTGGTCTGCGGACGCATTACGCCGTAACCGGCGGTCACCCCCAACAGCAGCACGAAGGCGATCAGCAGGTTCATCGTCGGGCCGCCGGCCATCACGATCAGCTTCTGCCAGGTCTTCTTCTGGTAGAACAGCCGCTGATCGGCGACGTCGGTCTCGGTGATCTCCTCCCACTCGCTGGCCCGCGCGCCGTCGGCGAAATCGCTGAGGCGGGTGCGGCGCTTGCGTCCGTCCGGGGTGGGCGGGTACATCCCCAACAGCCGGACGAAGCCGCCCAGAGGGAACCATTTCAGGCCGTACTCGGTCTCGCCGCGGGTGGTCGACCACAGCGTCGGGCCGAAGCCGATGAAGTACTTGGGCACCCGGACGCCGAAGATCTTGGCCGGCACCATGTGGCCGATCTCGTGCAGTCCGACCGAGATCATGATCAGGGCGAAGAAGCCCACGGCGAAACCGATCACGGTGAGGAGTTCCATCACATTCCCTTGATCTTGTTGGCGGCTGCCTGCCTGGCGGCGGCATCGGCGGCCAACACAGCGCTCACGCTGAGTGGTTCGACGGTGGTCTGTGCCAGGTGGTCGGCGAGCACATCGGCGACCACGTCAACGATGCCACTGAACTCCAAGTCACCGGCGCAGAAGGCGTCCACGCAGACCTCGTTGGCCGCGTTGTAGACCGCGGGTGCGGTGCCCCCGGCCTTGCCCGCAGTGCGCGCCAGCTCAACGGCGGGGAAGGCGTCGTTGTCGAGGGGTTCGAAGGTCCAACTGGTCGGGCTGGACCAGTTGCAGGCACCGGCGGCGTCGGCCAGTCGTTCGGGCCAGACCAAGCCCAGAGCGATCGGCAGGCGCATGTCGGGAGGCGAGCATTGGGCGATGGTCGACCCGTCGTGGAACTCCACCATCGAATGGACGATCGACTGCGGGTGCACGACCACCTCGATCGCGTCCAGATCGACGTCGTACAGCAGCCCGGCCTCGAGCAACTCCAGGCCCTTGTTCACCAAGGTGGCCGAGTTGATGGTGATCACCCGTCCCATCGCCCAGGTGGGGTGCGCCATCGCCTGGTCAGGGGTGACACCACGCAGCTGGTCACGCGTGCGGCCGCGGAACGGGCCGCCGGAGGCGGTCAGGATGAGCTTGCGCACCTCGTCCGCCCGGCCCGAACGCAAGGCTTGAGCGAAGGCGGAATGCTCGGAGTCGACCGCGACGATCTGTCCGGGCGCGGCGGCCTCGGTGACCAGTCGTCCGCCGATCACCAGGGACTCCTTGTTGGCCAGCGCGAGGCTGGTTCCGGCGGCCAGGGTGGCCAGCGTCGGCTCCAGCCCGGCAGCGCCGGTGATCGCGTTGAGCACCACATCAGCGGAGTAGGCGGCCAGTCGGGTGGCCGCGTCCGGGCCACTCCACACGTCCACCCCTGGCAACTGGGTGGCGACCCGATCGGCGGCCTCAGGATCGGTCACCGCCACCACCGCCGGATGCAATGACCGGGCTTGGGCCACCAGGACGTCCACCGATGAGCCACCGGCGGCCAGCCCGACCACCTCGAAGCGGTCACGTCGAGGCTCGATCACCTCCACCGCCTGGGTGCCGATGGAACCGGTACTGCCGAGAATCACCACGCTGCGCACCGGTTCAGTCTAGGCGTGAGGGCACGTCGAGGAGTGACCCGGGAGCGGCCCGCAGCTACGCTCGCCGATGTGAACCCCGCTTTCGGCCAGACCGAGATCGAATCGGTCGACCAGTTCGATGCTCAGGTGAGCCGGACCGGCTCTCTCAGCGGCTGCTCCATCCAGTCGGTCGACCTGACCGAACACGCCGCTGCGCTGCGTACCGCGGAGGTGCACGGCGCTGTCTTCCTGGGCTGCAGGTTCGCTCCCGGTAGCGAGGCCGAGATCGAGGAGCGCGGCGCGCTGGTCTTCCCGGCGTTGCCCGATCTGCCGTTCAACCCCTACCGCACCGGGCTCTACTCCCCCGCCGAGCTGTACGTCGACCTGGACGCCGGCTACCGCTACACCCGCGATGCGGTGATCTACCGCTGGTGGCGTCACGTCGGCCAGCGGCGCAGCCTCACCAGCGAACTGGCAATGACCTTGCACGACCATGCGATCACCGAGGCGCTGGCCGATCTCGGCCTGGACGGCGCCATCGGGGTCATGGGCGGACACCAGCTCACTCGCGACGATCCGACCTACGCCGCCGCCGCCCGGTTGGGACGCCAACTAGCCGCCGAGGGACATGCAGTCATCACCGGTGGCGGCCCGGGCGCCATGGAGGCAGTCAATCTCGGTGCCGCCCTGGTGGGCAGCCCGGACGAGCTCGACGCTGCGATCGCCGCTTTGGCCGGCCATCCTCGCTTCACCGACGCGGTCGAGGATTGGGCGCGGGCAGCCTTCGAGGTCGCCACGCGCTGGCAGCTCACCGGACCCAGCTATGGCGTGCCCACCTGGCTGTACGGCCATGAGCCGCCCAACGCCTTCAGCGTCGGCGTCGCCAAGTTGTTCTCCAACGCCATCCGCGAGGACGTCCTGCTGCGGCAAGCGTCCGGCGGGCTGGTGTGCCTCCCGGGCGCGGCCGGAACTATTCAGGAGATCTTCCAGGCGGTCACGCCGCGCTATTACGCCGCAGAAGCCGATCGGATTCCGCCGTTGATTCTGGTCGGCGTCGACTATTGGACCCAAGCCATGCCCGCCTGGCCACTGCTCTCCGCGATGGCCTCCGGACGCGCGATGGATCCCCGGGTGAGACTGGTGGACTCGGTCGCCGAGGTGATTCCCGTCCTCGACGAAATCAGCTAGACGGCGCTGGCCCGTCCCAGCTGGAAGGCACGCACCAGCTGAACCACTCCCACCACGACCAGCGAGATACCTAGCCACAGCCACAGCAAAGCCGCCGCCCAGAACGGGGCCATCAGCAACACCACGCCGGCCAGGATGCTCACCACGGCGTAGATCACCGGCCAGGCGCCTTCACCGCGGGAGGTGAACAACACCACCGCACCTTGAATGATCCAGCCGACACCGACGATGACCCCGATCATGATGGCCAGGACTTCGGTGGCGGCGCCGAGATTGGCCCAGGCCACGATGCCGGCGATCAGGAAGAGCAACCCCAGCGCCAGATACGAGATGCGTCGCTTGCCCGGGCTGCTGCCGAAAATGCCGACCGCGATGTTGCCCAAGCCGGCCACCAGCGTCCACAGCACGACGAAGATGCCCACCACTGCCATGGCGGTGTGCTCCGGCCACACCAGGATCACGATCCCGAAGGCCAGGGACGCGAGACCGCTCACGCCCGCGACGATCCGCAGGTTCTTCAGCAGGAGGATTTCGGCGCTGGAAACGCCCAGGTAGTCGGCCACGATGCTCTCCTTTGGGGGATGTGTCTCCATTCTCCCTACTCGGACCGCACCGCGTGGGGATTTCACTCAGTGATCAAGTCAACGCGGCGCAACATGATCGGCTGCTCGAGGTCGGCGGTGGCACCCAGTTGCCATTCCTCGGTGATCCCGATGTCGGCCAAGAAGCCGGCGTCGTGGCTGACCACGATCAGTCCGCCACGGAAGGCGTTCAGCGCGTCGATCAAGCCGGTACGTCCGGGCAGATCGAGGTTGTTGGTCGGCTCGTCCAGCACCATCAGCTGAGGCACCGGATCGCTGAGCAGGAGCCGGGCCAACGCCACGGCCAGGCGCTCGCCGCCGGACAGGGTGCCGACCGGACGCTCGACGGTGGCCGCCGGCAACCCGAAGGCGGCCAGTTGGTGGCGGATCCGTTGCGGCAGCGCCTGCGGGACGACCTCGGCCACGTTGGCCACAGCAGTGGCCGCGTCATCGAGCCCGTCCAGGCGTTGACGGAGGTAGCCCACGCGGTCGGTATGCAAGGCGGCAGTCAGACCGGCGGACGCGGCTGCGCCGAACAGCGCCTCCAGCAGACGGGTCTTGCCGATGCCGTTCGGCCCGGTGATGGCCAGCCGGGTGGAGCCGGTGACCACAACGCTGCGATCGGCGTCGCCGAACTCGGCCAGTCGACGACCCGGGGCCACCTGGGGGTCGGCCGGGTCGAGCCGCACCACCTTCTCGCGCCGCAGCCGGGCATCTGCGCTGGCCAGCCGGGCCTCTGCCTGCGCCACCCGGTCGTCCAGGCGGCCTCGCAGCGAACCGGCACTGGCCTCGGCCCGCCGTCGACGCTCGTCCGCCATGGCACCGATGAAGCGCGAGTTGGCCACATCCCGCCGCCCCTGGCGGGCACTGCGAGCCAGCCGGGTCTCGGCCTCGACGCGTTGGCGCCGCTCGGCGCGCAGCTGCTGCTTGGCCGTGGCCACCGCCTGCTCAGCGGCGGCCTGTTCGCGGGCCACGTGCTCGCGATAGGCGCTGTAGTTGCCACCGAAGACGCTCACCGAGCCCGCCTCGAGTTCGGCGAGGTGATCAAGCCGGTCCAGCAGATCGAGATCGTGGCTGACCACCACCAACGACCCGGGCCAGGCGTCCAGGACGTCGTAGAGCATGGCGCGAGTGCGGGCGTCCAGGTTGTTGGTGGGCTCGTCAAGGAGGGTCACCTCAGCGGCGGCCAGGCGCAGCCCGATCAATGCGGCCAAGATCACCTCCCCACCGGAGAGGGTGTCCACCCGCCGGTCGAGCGCGAGGCCGTCCAGACCGACCTCGAACAAGGCCGCGATCGTCCGGGCTTCGATGTCCCAGTCCGGTCCGATGGTCTCGTACAGGACCGGATCGACTGCCCCGGCCTCGATCGCGGCGATGGCGGCGACCTTCGCCCCCACCCCGAGGACGTCAGCGACATTCGCCTCGGCACGCAGCGTGAGGTTCTGCGGCAGCACGGCCACCGCACCGGGAACCACGATCCGTCCGGCCTGTGGGGTGAGCTGGCCGGCGATCAGCCGCAGCAGGGTGGACTTCCCGGCGCCGTTGCGTCCGATCAGGCCAGTACGGCGCCCGAAGGACGCGCTGGCATCACGTAGCACCACCCGGCCATCCGGCCAGGCGAAATCGACGCCGTCAAAGACGACGGAAGGAACAAAACACATGTCGGACTCCAGGGATCAGCGGGATGCGCTGCCAGGAGTCGCGGACGACTCAACCGATCAGCGCAGGGTTACGCGAGACGGGAGTCGAAGTACATGTCGGCCTCAATCGGGTAGGCGATGTCGGTTCCATGGTGGCAGCCGGGACGGCCCGTAGGCAACCGCGGCGCCGCTCCTAGCCTTCGGCGGCGGCCAGCTGACCGCAGGCGCCGTCGATGTCGCTGCCGCGGGTGTCGCGGATGGTGACCGGCACCCCCCTGGCCTCCAGGCGGGCCACGAACTCTTCAGCCACGCCGGGACGCGAGGCCGTCCATTTCGAGCCGGGCGTCGGGTTGAGCGGGATCAGGTTTACGTGCACCCAGCCGTAGCTGTGCGGGCCGCGCAGGACGGCGGCCAGTTCGTCGGCGCGATGGGCTTGATCGTTGACGTCCCTGATCAGTGCGTACTCGATCGAGATCCGTCGTCCGGTGGTCAGGAAGTACTGCTTGGCCGCGGCGACCACCTCGGAGATCCGCCAGCGGGTGTTGATCGGGCAGAGCTCGTCGCGCAACTCGTCATCGGGGGCGTGCAGGCTGACCGCCAGCGTCACCGGCAGCCCTTCGGTGGCGAGCTTGCGAATGCCGGGCACCAGCCCGACCGTCGACACCGTCACCCCACGAGCGGAAATGCCCAACCCGTCGGGGGCCGGCGAGACGATCGTGCGCACGGCTCGGATCACGGCGTTGTAGTTGGCCAAAGGCTCACCCATGCCCATGAACACCACGTTGTTGACCCGGCCGGTGCCGCCAGGCACTTCGGCGTCGCGGAGCCGACGGACGGAGTCCATCACCTGCAACACAATCTCGGCGGTACTCAGGTTGCGCCGCAAGCCGCCCTGGCCGGTGGCGCAGAACGGGCAGGCCATCCCGCACCCGGCCTGGGAGGAAATGCACACCGTGGCCCGTTCACGTCCCCGTCCGCTCGCCCGGATGCCGGGCACGCCGTAACGCATCAGCACGCTCTCGATCAGCGAACCGTCTGCCAGCCGCCACAATGACTTCACCGTGGTGCCGGCGTCGGCCTGCTGATCGCGCACCAGGGAGATCAGCGGCGGCACGAACCGCTCGGCCAGCTCGGCTCGGACGGCCTTGGGCAGATCGGTCCACGAGTCGGGGTCAGTGTTCAGCCCGGCGAACAGCTGGCGACTGATCTGCCCGGCCCGGAAGGCGGGCAAGCCCAACTCGGCCACGGCAGCCGCGCGGGCGTCGGCGTCCAGATCGATCCAGTGAGGTGCGGCCCGGCCCGGACGAGTGGTCAGATCGAGCGGGACGATTCGGCCTTCCTCGGCCTGCCGCACGGATTCGGCGAAAGCCTGCTCCTCGGCGTCGCTGAGCCCGCTCACGTGCCCAGCCCCAGCAGGGCGAACAGCACCCAGACGGCCGGCACTGCGACCAGCATCGAATCCAGCCGATCCATCACTCCACCGTGACCCGGCAGGAACGAACTCATGTCCTTGATTCCGATGTCGCGCTTGATCATCGACTCGATCAGGTCGCCGGCCGTGCCGAAGACCACGACCACGGCCGCCAGCGCCAGCCCCACCCACCAGGGCTGATCGAGCACGAAGATCGTGTAGATCGTGGCCACCACGGACGCAAGTCCGAAGGACCCCGCCAGGCCTTCCCAGGTCTTCTTCGGGCTGATCACCGGAGCCATCGGATGATTACCGAAGGCTGCGCCGATGGCGTAGCCGCCGGTGTCGCTGGCCACGATCGCCAGGATCGCCCCGGCCAGCTTGGCCACGCCATTGGTCTGGGCCAGCAGCAGCCCCACGAAGGACGCCAGCAGCGGCACGTACCCGATGATGAACAAGCTGGCGGCGCTGTCGCGGGCATAGCCCTCCGCACCGCCGAACATCCGCCAACCCAGCGCCACCAGGACAGTGCCGCCGATGGTGGCCATCAGCACCACATGCCAGGGCACGTTGGTGAGCTTCTGCAGTTCGGCGGCGGCGTAGGTGCCGCCGATGATCACGATGTTGCCGACGACCACCGGGATGATCGCCGAGGTCATACCGATCCGCCGGAACGCCTGATGCACCTCCACTGCGCCGAGGCTGGTCAGCACCACCAGGAGTGCGATGAATCCGGGGTTCCACCAGATCAGCGTGGCCACGGCGGCTCCGAGCAGCAGCAGCCCGACCGCGATGGCGGCGGGCAGGTCTCGTCCGGCTCCGCGACGAGTCCGGGCTGGCGGTTCGGATTCGGTTGTCACTAGACCTCGAGCAGTTCGGCTTCCTTGGCCTTCAGCAGCTCATCGACCTCGTCGGTGTGCTTCTTGGTGGCCGCATCCAACTGCTTCTCCGCGCCGCGCGCGTCGTCCTCGCCGATCTCCTTGTCCTTGACCAGCTTGTTGACGCTCTCGATCGCATGGCGACGGATGTTGCGAACCGCAACGCGTCCCTCTTCGGCCTTGTGTCGGGCCAGTTTGATGTACTCCTTGCGGCGCTCCTCGGTGAGCTGCGGCAGCACGATGCGGATCAGGTTGCCGTCGTTGGCCGGGTTCACGCCCAGGTCGGAATCGCGGATGGCCTTCTCGATACCGGCCATCGCGCCCCGATCGAAGGGGGTGATCAGGACCGTGCGGGCTTCGGGCACCTGGAAGGTGGCCAGCTGCTGCAGCGGCGTGGGCGCGCCGTAGTAGTCCACCAACAACTTGTTGAACATGGCTGGGTGCGCACGCCCGGTACGAATGGCGGCGAACTCCTCACGAGTGTGTTCGACTGTCCCGTCCATCTTGTGCTGGGCGTCGGCGACGATCTCTGTGATCACTGGGGCTGTCCCTCCGTCTGTATCTGCACTCAGGCGTGCAGGGTGGTACCGATCTTCTCACCTGCGACCACGCGGGCGATATTTCCTACCACCCCGAGGTCGAAGAAGACCATCGGCAGGTGGTGCTCGCGCGCCAGGCTGATCGCGGTGGCGTCGGCCACCTTGAGGTCGGCGGCGAGGAAGTCGTCATAGGTGAGCTCGTCGTAGCGGCGGGCGTTCGGGTTGGTGCGCGGGTCACAGTCGTAGACGCCGTCGGTGCCCTGCTTGGCCATCAGCAGGACGTCCGCGCCGATCTCCAGGGCGCGCTGGGCACCCACGGTGTCGGTGGAGAAGAACGGCATCCCGGAGCCGGCCCCGAAGATCACCGCCCGACCCTTTTCCAGGTGCCGGATCGCTCGCAGCGGGATGTAGGGCTCAGCGACCTGTCCCATGGTGATCGCAGTCTGCACGCGGGTCGGCACGCCGGCCTTCTCCAGGAAGTCCTGCAATGCCAGGGAGTTCATCACCGTGCCCAACATGCCCATGTAGTCGGCGCGGGCGCGGTCCATGCCGCGAACCTGCAGTTCGGCGCCGCGGAAGAAGTTGCCGCCACCGGTGACGATCGCCACCTGCATGCCGGAACCGACCACCTCGGCGATCTGCGCCGCGATCGAGGAAATGACGTCCGGATCGACCCCCAACTTGCCACCGCCGAAGGCCTCACCGGACAGCTTCAACAAGACACGACGATAGGGGCTGCTCATCTGGACTCCTTCAACTCCGGGCGCGCCCACCACCCTAACCGAAAGCGGCCTGCGTCCGGACCCGACAAGCCCGGACAGACCGACGCCGGCGGCACAGAAAGGCGTTGCGGCCGCCCGAATCTCTCGGACGGCCGCAACGAGGACGTGATCAGGCGCCGGCGGAGAAGCGCACGAAACGCTTCACCTCGACCCCGTTCTCCTTCAGCAACTGACCGACGGTCTTCTTGTCGTCGGACACGCTGGCCTGCTCGACCAGACAGACTTCCTTGTAGAAGCCGCCCAGACGACCCTCGACGATTCGCGGAATGATGGCTTCGGGCTTGCCCTCTTCCTTCGCGGTCAGTTCGGCGATCTTGCGCTCGTTCTCCAGCACCTCGGTGGGGACTTCCTCGCGGGTCACGTAGCCCGGGGACATCGCCGCGATCTGCATCGCGATGCCCCGGATGAAGTCCTCTTCGCCACCCTCGTGCTCGACCATCACGCCGACCTGCGGCGGGAGGTCGGCCGAACGGCGGTGCAGGTAGACCACGACCGGACCGCCGAAGGTGGCCGCAGCGGCCAGCTCCAGCTTCTCGCCGATCTTGGCCGACAGCTCGCTGATCGCCTCGGCGACCGACTTGCCCGACGGCAGCGCGACGGCCAGGGCCGCCTCGACGCCATGCGCACCGGCGGCGTCGACCGCGGTGGCGATCTCGTCGGCCAGCGCCATGAACTCGGCGTTCTTGGCGACGAAGTCGGTTTCGGCGGCGAGCTGGATCACGGTCTTGCCGGCCGAAGCCACCAGGCCGTTGCTGGCGTCCCGATCGGACCGGTTGGCCATCTTGGCCTGGCCGGTGACCCGCAGGATCTCCACCGCAGCATCGAAATCGCCGTCGGCTTCGGTGAGCGCCTTCTTGGCGTCCATCATTCCGGCGCCGGTGGCATCGCGGAGCTTCTTGACGTCCGCAGCAGTAATTGCCATGACTGTTCCTTCTTCTTACTTGGTCTCGTCGGCGTCGCCGGCCTCGGCGGCCTTCTTGGCGCGCGGAGCCTTGGCGGGCTTGTCCTCGGCGGCCGGAGCCTCGACCTCGGCGGGAGCCTCGACCTCAACAACCGGAGCCTCAACCTCGGCGGCCGGAGCCTCAACCTCGGCGGCCGGAGCCTCGACCTCGGCGGGAGCCTCAACCTCAACAGCAGGGGCTTCAGCAGCGGGGGCCTCGGCAGCACCCAGCAGGTCGCGCTCCCAATCGGGCATCGGCTCGGCCTCTTCACCCGAGGCGGTCGCCGCGCTGGAGCGAGCCAGCAGGCCCTCGGCCACGGCGTCGGCCAGGATCCGAGTCAGCAGACCGACCGAGCGGATGGCGTCGTCGTTGCCCGGGATCGGGAAGTCGACCTGGTCGGGATCGCAGTTGGTGTCCAGGATGCCGACGATCGGGATGTGCAGCTTGCGGGCCTCGTCGATGGCCAGGTGCTCCTTGTTGGTGTCGATCACCCAGATCGCCTGCGGCAGCTTGTGCATGTCGCGGATGCCGCCCAGGGTCTTGGCCAGCTTGTCCTTCTTGCGCTTCTGCTGCAGCAGTTCCTTCTTGGTCAGCCCGGACGAAGCGACGTCGTCGAAGTTGAGACCTTCCAGCTCCTTCATCTTCGCGATCCGCTTGCTGATCGTGGAGAAGTTGGTCAGCATGCCGCCCAGCCAACGCTGGTTCACATACGGCATGCCCACGCGGGTCGCCTGCTCGGCGACGGCTTCCTGGGCCTGCTTCTTGGTGCCGATGAACAGGATCTGGCCACCCTTGGCAACGGTCTCCTTGACGAAGGCGTACGCGGTGTCGATGTAGGCCAGCGACTGCTGCAAGTCGATGATGTAGATGCCATTGCGCTCGGTCAGGATGAAGCGCTTCATCTTGGGGTTCCAACGACGGGTCTGATGCCCGAAGTGGACGCCGCTGTCGAGCAGCTGGCGCGTAGTAACGACGGCCATAGCCGTTCCTCTCTGCGTGGGTTCGGACATGCCAGTACCCACTAGGTTGTTCGGACCGAGCGTTTCGGCCCGCCTGACACAGTCGCCTTCTTGTCCACCCCGGAGGGACCTTGGACGTACGGCCCGTCTGACGACGGAGAGACTGCGTGCGAAGTCAACCCGGATCTGCCGAGTTGCGCCCAGGATTCTACGCTGTTATGGCCGATGAAGGCCAACCGGGGCCGCCCTGTGGAAGAGCCCCTCCGCAATCCACAATCTCGCCACCACCGGAACGGCGGCCGCACCGGCGAACCAAAGTGCCCAGTGTGACCACTCTTCGCACCGCCCTCATCATCGTGCTGACCGGGCTGTTGAGCCTCACCGCCACCGTCGCCGAGGCCGTGGACGGGGTTCCGCCGGTCGGCGGCCCCGTCGTGCGCGGCTTCGACCCACCGGCCCAGAAATGGCTCAGCGGCCACCGCGGCATCGATCTATCGGCTGCCCCGGGTGCGCCGGTGTTCGCGGTGCTCGCCGGCACCGTCAGCTTCGTCGGGCGCGTCGGCGGAACGCCCGTGGTGGTGATCAGCCACGGCGACACCCGCACCACCTACGAACCGGTGAACGCCGAAGTGGTCGTGGGCCAGGAACTCTCCGCCGGCGAGCAGATCGGCAGCGCGACCACGGGGCACGCCTGTCCCGGCGGAACCTGCCTGCACCTGGGCTGGCTGCGCGGCCAGACCTACCTCGATCCGTCCACCCTCTTCGACACCGGTGGCATCCGGCTGCTGCCGGCCGACGCACTGGCCACCGTCCGGCAGTTGGCGGCCGATCGCGCCGCCCAGCTCAGCTCGGGCTCCCCCGGTCTGCTGTTGCAGCCGGTCGGAGGCCGCATCGGATCAGGCTTCGGGATGCGGATGCACCCGATCTTCCACGTGTGGCGAATGCACTCCGGTGTCGACATCGGTAGCGGTTGTCGCACGCCGATCCGGGCCGCCGCCGATGGGGTGGTCGTCGGGGTCTCCTATGACTCGGCCAGCGGCCACCGGCTGACCATCAACCACGGGCGCCTCGGTGATGCTGACCTGTCCACCATCTACCTCCATGCTCGTAGCTACTCGGTCCACATCGGGCAGCACGTCAAGCGTGGGCAGGTGGTCGGGCAGGTGGGCTCCACCGGGTGGAGTACCGGCTGCCACCTGCACCTCAGCGTCCGGGTGAACGGACGGCTGGTCGATCCGGCGCGCTACTTGTGACGAGGCGCATCCCCAGCGGGAGGCGCGTGCCGAGGTGGAGACGCGGCCCTAGGCGCGCGGATGAGCCTGTTGATAGGCCCGTCGCAGTCGCTCGGTGGTGACGTGGGTGTAGAGCTGGGTCGTAGCCAGCGAGGAGTGTCCGAGGATCTCCTGGACGGCGCGCAGGTCGGCACCACCTTCCAGTAGATGGGTGGCCATCGCGTGCCGCAGCCCGTGGGGTCCCAGGTCGGGTGCGTCCGGCACCGCGGCGAGCGCGCGATGCACGACGCGGCGCACCACCCGCGGATCGATCCGCGCTCCCCGATCGCCGACGAACATTGCCGTCCGGGCCGACGGACCGACCAACAGCGGGCGACGTTCCAACCAGCGATGCAACGCAGCCACCGCCGGCGCCCCCAGCGGCGCGGTGCGTTCCTTGCTGCCCTTTCCCAACACGCGCAGGAGCCCGCGGCCGGTGTCGAAGTCCGATACGTCGAGCCCACAGGCCTCCGACACCCGGATCCCTGAGGCGTACAGCACCTCCATGATGGCCACGTCCCGTGCCGCGGCCGCAGCCTGAATCGGTTCCTCGGTCGCCGCAGCGCGGGCGGCGATCGCGTCCAGGACCCGACGGGCCTGGTCGATCTCCAGGGTCGCCGGCAGCCTCCGGGCCACCTTCGGCGAACGCAACGCAGCTGCGGGGTTGGCCGAAATCCGACCGGTATCGGCGGCCCAGGCGAAGAAGGTCCGCACCGAGGCCGCGCGCCGCTGCAAACTCGATCGTTCGGCACCAGCGGCGTACTGGTTGGCCAACCAGGTACGCAACTCGGCCAGGGTCACCGCGGCCGGATCCGCCGCGCCGACCCGATCCAGGTGTTCGAACAAGGCGGTCAGATCACCGAGGTAGGCCCGCACCGTGTGTGCCGAGCAGCCGCGTTCCAGGCGCAGGTGCGTGTCGAACGCGGCCAGCAAGGCGGCCACGTCCGATGGCAGGGGCGCACCGGTGTGCATGGCCCCAGCGTCACCGCCACACCCCACACCTGGCAAGCAGGCTCGCCCACGGCCCCTATGATGACCGGAGTTCGGAGAGGAGTGACGGGTGGACGTTGAAGAGTTTCTGACCGGTGGCAAGCTGCGTCGGATCACTCGCTGGGGCGAGGACGTGATGCACGCCAAGACCAGGCCCGTGACCGAGTTCGGCGACGAACTCCACACCCTCATCCGTGACATGTTCACCACCATGGCGATCGCCCACGGCGTGGGCCTGGCCGCCACCCAGGTCGGAGTCGACCTGGCGGTCTTCACCTACGACTGCCCTGATGCCGACGAGGTCAACCAGGTCGGGGTGATCTGCAATCCGGTGGTGACTCTGCCCGAAGGCGATCAGCGCAACCTGGACTCCATCGAAGAGGGCTGCCTCTCCTTGCCCGGCGCCTACCAGCCGTTGGCCCGTCCCGATCTGGCCACCTGCACCGGCCAGGATCCCTGGGGTAACCCGGTGACCGTGGTTGGTACCGGACTGCTGGCTCGCTGTCTGCAGCACGAAACCGATCACCTCAACGGCACGGTCTTCGGCGATCGTCTCTCCAACCGGCTGCGGCGCAAGCTCTACCAGCAGGCCGAGGAGCTAGCCCACCTCTACCCGTCAGATTGGCCGCTGACCCCGCGAGCCACGTCGGCCAACGCGTAGCACGCCACCGCCGCAGCTGCGGCGACGTTGAGCGAATCGATCCCCGGTTGCATCGGGATGCGCACGGCCACGTCCGCCTGCTGCGACCAGGTCTGGCTCAGGCCGTGACCTTCGGTTCCCAGCAGGATGGCCACCCGCTGCGGCGAACGGCTCACCTGGTCGGCAAAGTCGGCCAACTCCACCGAATCCGACCTCAGGGTCAGTGCAGCCACAGTGAATCGGTGCTGATGCAGCAGCTCGATGGTGCCGGCCCAATCGGCGAGCCGCGCCCACGGCAGCGTGAGCACCGCTCCCATCGAGACCTTCACCGACCGTCGATACAGCGGGTCGGCGCACCGCGGACTCAACAACAGTCCGTCCCAGCCCAGCCCGGCAGCACTGCGGGCGATCGCCCCGACGTTGGCGTGATCGACGATGTCCTCGGTCACCACCACCCGACGGGCGGACGCCAGGATGTCGTCGGCGGTATGGCGCTGAGCCCGTCGCAGCGAGGCCAGTGCCCCACGATGCACGTGAAAACCCGTCACCGCCTCCGCCACTTCCGGCAGCACCACGTAGACCGGAACGTCGGAGTGCGCGTCCAGCAGGTCGGCCAACTCCGGTAGCCAGCGCTCGGCCAGCAGGAACGAACGCGGCTGATACCCGGCCTCGACCGCCCGACGGATCACCTTCGAGCCTTCGGCGATGAACAGCCCCTCCGCGGCTTCCAGACTGCGGCGCAGCGTCGACTCGCGCAGCCGCACATAGTCAGCGAGTCGGTCGTCCTGCGGATCGGAGATGGGCGTCAGCATCACTGGTGATCCTGCGGATCGTCAGCCTCGGGTCCCCGCCGCACCCTGGCCAGAGCCTGCCGTGCCCGGCCCAGCTCCAGCTGATCACCATGTTCCCTCGCCAGGGCTGCGGCCAACTCATGAGCGTTCACCCCGTCATCGATCTCACCGGTGGCACACAACAGCTCGCCCAGCTCGCTGTACGCCCGGATCGTCAGCGGCACGACCCCCAATCGGCCCGCCTCCTCGATGGTTCTTGCCAGTTCGGCCTTCGCTTCGACTCGTCGCCCGTGGGCAACCAGCAGGGCCGCCCGTGCGAGCCCCAGTTCACATTCAATCAAGACGCTGCCAGTCGAGTGCGCCCGGGCCGTCGCCTCCACCAACGCCTCTTCAGCGGCCGCCAGTTCGCCGAAAGTGATCAAGCCGCGGATCACCACCTGCTGGACAATCAGCGACGGCCCGACAAACCCCAGTTCGTCGAACCGCTCCACCGAGGCGCGCGCCAAGCCCATCGCCTGCTCGATTCGACCCCGCTGCTCGACCAGGATGCAGCGATTCCCCGCCAATACTGCCAAGCCCACCACATCGTCTGCCTCGCGGCTCAGCACCTCAGCAGCATCGAACACCGGTTCGGCGATTCCCTCATGGCCCATGAGCCGCAATGTGTCGGCCAGGTTCCCCAATGCCCGTCCGTGATCCATCGCACCGGCAGCGAACCGCGCTGCCCGGCAGTAGTAACCCACCGAGGCGCGGTGTCTGCCCAACCGCTTGTTGACATTGCCCAACCCGTTGAGGGCCCGTCCGTACTCCGGGTTCTCCGGCACCGCGGCGATCGCCAGTTCGGCCAACGCGGCGACCAAATCGCCGCGCAACTCCAGGACTCGGCCGAGCTTGCGCCGAAGGAGCAGCTGTTGCGCCGGAGGGGCCGACGTCAGCGCCAACCGAATCAGCTCCTCAGCCATCATCAAACGCCCGGAGGCGTCCAAGAACTCCGAAGCGAGCAGTACCAGTTGGCTTCGCTCGGCATGCAGATCCCAATCACCGGCCACCTCGACGACGGCCTGCAGTACCGGGAGGTGGTGCTCCAGCCATTGCGAATCGGGTCGCCCCTGAACCGCGTGTGCCCGCGCATCGGTGATCAAGGCATCAGCCAGCCGGCGCATCGCCGCTACCTGTTGACTCCGCGGATCCTCCAGCACAGCCTGCCGTAGCGCAAACGCCCGGACGAGATCATGAAGCGCGTAGCCAGACGGGGTTTCGCCGAGCAGATGTTCGTTCAGCAACACCAAGACCTGATTCGCCACCACGTCAGGACTCAATCCGGCCATGGCTACCAGCTGCTCCCGGCTGACCCACGGGCCGGGATGGAGCGCCGTGAGCCGCAGCAGCCGTCGCACCGGTTCCGTCAAAGCCTGATAGGACAGCCACAGCGCCGGGCGAACCATTTCGTCGGCCGGCAACGCTTCCAGCCGGGTCACATGATCAGCCAGGGTCCAGTCGTCGGATTCTGTGGCGATGGCGGCCCCCGCCAATCGAAGATCCAGCGCCAGCAGGCCGCATCGAGCCGCCATTTGTGCTGCCGCCGCCGGCTCCGAGGCCACCCGCTCGATACCGATTTCGCCGGCCAATACCTGGATCGCCGCGGTGTGACTGAGTTCGCCCAGCACCACCTGATGATGTGAACTCGGTTCGAGTTCAGCCAGGCGACGACGACTGGTCACGATCACCCGCCAGCGCCGTCCGATCGGGAGCAGCGGCAAGACCTGGCCGGCGCTGTGAGCGTTGTCGAGAAGCAACACCAATGGACGCACGCCTACCGCCTCGCGCAGCAACTCGGCCATCGAGAAGGCTGCCATGCCATCGAACCGGCTCGGTGCGACGTTCACCGCACCCAGCAATCGAGTGAGCACTGAGGTCGAGGACAGCGGCTCCAAGTCAGGATCGAACCCCCGCAGATCCACTGCCAGGCCGAGCGCTGTCGGCCCCAACTGGCGCAACCAGCGGTTAGCCACATGCAACGCCAACTCGGTCTTGCCGGCCCCAGCCAACCCGACGATCAGCGATATCGATCCGGGACCGCACCCAGCCAACGCGGTCAGTTCGTCTTCACGCCCGATAAGTCGGGTCCGTGGCGGCGGCAGTTCGACGCTCGCACCGCCCGAGGGGATCGCTGTCATCGGTTGCCCCAGGGCCGAACGATAGGCCTGGTGCCAGCCGACTTGCGCCCGCCGCGGAAGTCCCATGACTTCGATCAGATCGGCGAACAGCTGCACATCCAGTCGCTTTCGACCCTCGCGAAAGCAGTCGTACACCGTCACCTTGCCGGGTCGGCGAGCATCCCCGCGTTCGGCTCGCAACGACGCGATGGCATTGGTCAAGACCGCGTACGAGGGGCTCCCCGCCCATGCCCTCAACTCGCCGAGTGCACGCGCCAAATCATCCAGTGAAGTCACCGGGCCGGGTTCCGGCGGCAAGGTCAGTGGGAGATCCACGGCCAGAAGTCTAGGGGGACGTCAGGCTGAGGTGTTCGTCCGAACTGCAGACCGCATTGTTCGGGTTCGTTCGGGACGGCCATTCCGGCTGGAACCAGCTGCTGGAAAACCGCGAGGCTTTCGACCCGGCACGGGAGGGGTGTAAATGGAAAACAAGCCTGCGGTGGAGTTCACGCCGCAAAGCGAAGAGGACACGAGCGAACCCACGTGGTGGGTTCTGGGCGGAATCGGACTGATCACCGGCGGGCTCGCTGTCGTGGCAGCGATCCCCGGCTTCTGGGAAGACCAGGTCGTGGGCAACACCAGCCGCCGCGGACGCGGGCTCTCAGAGTTCCTGGAGTTCGTCGGCTTCGTCCCCACGGTGTCAGTCCTGGGGGGCGTCGCTGTGATCTGCCTGCTCATCGCCGTGGTCAGCTTCCTCAGGTCGACACACAACGAACGGAAGGAGTGAGCAATGGGGTTCTTGGACAAGTACGTCCAGATGGTGTCTGGTCCGGCGCCGGATATGCCGGTATTGATGGGAGGCCTACTCGCAGAAGGGGACACGTTTCTGTCCTGGACGACGGCAACCCCCGAGGCCGTCGAGAGCGACGGGTCCGGCGGGGTTTCCTCCGACCCATTCAACAGACTCCTGAACATGGCGGTGAAGGCGGCCGTCTCGGCGCACTCGGCCAGCAAGCACATCGGCGGGGCGGAGGGCTCCATCGCCCGAACATTGCCGCGCGACGGTGAGCAACTCACACTGGTCGTGAGCCAGGCGGGGCTGTCGGCCTGGCGCGGCAACGGTTACCACGGCAATGTTCCCGAACCGCTCTACCGGATTGCGGGCGAGCACGTCGCCACAGTGACCGACACCGGACAGCGCCGCCAGGGCAAGGCCGCGGTCTGCCGGGTCGACTTCGTGGACGGATCGTTCTTCGACTACTGCCTCTACATCAACCAGGACGAGTTCCTGGAGGCCTGCCGCAAGCGCTGGGGGATCTGAGAACTCCGGCCACCCACACCGATAAGGACGCCAGATGGGTGGGCCGGTTCAACGGGGGAAAACGCCGAACGGGGCTCGCATCGCGAGCCCCGTTCAGGTGTATCTGGGCGGCCGCACCACCGATCACTGCTGCGGCGCACTGACCTCCTGGCCGGAAGCCGCCGGAGGCTCGAAGTTCGGTCCGGAAGTCAGCGAGTTCGGCGCCTCGGGCACTGACAGCCGAGCTGCTTTGCGGCCCTCCAGAGCCTGCGCCTCGGCGATGGCCTGTTGGACGGAAGCCGCCGAACTGGCCTCATCTGCCTTCTTCTGGGCCTCGATCTCGGCGAACACATCAACCGGCTTAGGCGCGATGAAGTCGCCGTCGGCTTCGGGCTCGGGCGCACCCTTCGCCGAGGCGGCCATGGTTCCGAGCCCCTTCAGCGCATCGTTGAGTTCGCTCGGGATGATCCACATCTTGTTCGACTCACCACGGGCCAGGTTCGGCAACATCCGCAGATACTGATAGGCCAACAGTGACTGCGTCGGCCTACCGGCGTGGATGGCATTGAAGGTGGTGCTGATCGCCTGAGCTTCACCCTCTGCCCGCAGAATCGAAGCTTGCCGATCAGCCTGCGCCCGCAGCACGGCCGACTCTCGTTCGCCCTGCGCTCGAAGGATCGCCGACTCCCGGTCACCGGAGGCCGACAGGATCTGCGACTGCCGCTGGCCCTCGGCGAGCAGAATGGCGGCTCGCTTGTCGCGTTCGGCCCGGGCACCCTTCTCCATCGCGTCGCGGATCGTGGCCGGCGGCTCGATCGAGCGCAGCTCGACACGGTTCACCTTGATACCCCACTTGCCGGTGGCCTCGTCCAAGACTGCCCGCAGCTTCTGGTTGATCTCTTCGCGGCTGGTCAGAGTCTGCTCCAGATCCAGACCACCGATGATGTTTCGCAGCGTCGTCATGGTCAGCTGTTCAATGGCCTGGATGTAGTTCTGGGCCTCGTAGGCGGCGCGAACTGGATCAACCACCTGGAAGTAGATGACCGAGTCGATGCTCACCATCAGGTTGTCTTCGGTGATCACGGCCTGCGGCGGGAACGGCACCACGGCCTCACGCATGTCCATCGTGTAGCGGACAGTGTCGATCACCGGCACCAGCAGGTGCGGGCCGGGGTCCAGGGTTCGGCGGAACTTGCCGAGCCGCTCCACCACGCCGACCTGCTGCTGGCGGATCACTCGGACCGAGCGGACCAGAATCGTGACCACGACGGCGATCGCGACCAGCCATCCGATCAGCATCAACAGTTGCTCCATGTTTCTCCTTGTGTTGTTGCCCGCGGTGCCCGATCAGGGCAGGGCTTCATGCTTGGGGTAGACCACGGCAATCGCCCCATCGATCTGGTAGACCTCGATCGCCGTTCCGGCCGGGATCGTGCCGTCCACGGCTCGGGCGGACCATACTTCGCCATTCACTTTGGCCTCACCGCCGGAAGTGGTGATCTCAGCGGTGGCGACTCCTGCCGAACCGACCATCTTGTCCAGGCTGGACCGGTAGCCCGGCGCCTGACGGACGCGCTCCAACAGCGTCGGGCGCAGGAGTCCCAACAGCGCTACCGCAGCGATCAGCGCGGCGGCGATTTGCAGCCACCACAGCGGTGGGAACACCAGTCCGACGATTGCGCCGGCCAACGCACCGCCGGCCAACATGAGCAAAGTGAAATCCAATGTCAGCGTTTCGGTGACCGCAAGCGCACCGGCGAGCACAAGCCACACCACCCACATGTTTTCGGCCAGCCACTGCATTGTTCCCAACCCCGCTCAGCCACGCTGCTCTCGCCCATTTGGCTCAAGGTAACTCCATCATGCCAACTGAGTTCCAAACCAGCGAGCTTCGGCCGCCGACATTTACCTGTCGACCCCCTCACGACGGACCGACGATCGGCAGTGAGACCCGATCAGCCGAAGGTCGGACGATAAATCGACCGCGCCGCCCAGCGGCCCCCCGCGGTGGAAATCTCCAACGGCAGGTCGAAGGTGTAGCTCATCAGCGATGAGGTCAGCGTTTGCGCCAACGGACCGGCAGCGACCATCCGGCCGGCTTTGAGTAGTAGTGCGTGGGTGACTCCCAGCGGAATCTCCTCCACGTGGTGGGTGACCAGCACACTAGTGGGGGCGTGCGGATCGAGGCACAACTCCCCCAGCGTGCCGACCAGGGCCTCCCGTCCGGCCAGATCCAGGCCGGCGGCCGGCTCGTCGAGCAGCAGCAACTCCGGGTCGGTCATCAGCGCCCGAGCGATCTGGACGCGCTTGCGCTCGCCCTCGCTCAGCGTGCCAAAGGTGCGATGGGCCAGGTGATCGACGCGCAGCCGGGCCATCAAGGAGGCCGCACGATCGTGGTCGAGCTCGTCGTAATGCTCGCGCCAGCGTCCCATCACGGCGTAGGCGGCCGAGACCACCACATCGGCCACGCTCTCCGACTTGGGGATCCGATCGGCCAAGGCCGCCGAGGCCACGCCGATCCGCGGTCGCAGATCGAACACGTCGACCGCCCCCAAACGATCACCCAGCAGACTCACTTGGCCGCGGGAAGGGTGCAGTTGGGCAGCCAACACCTGCAGCAGCGTGGTCTTGCCGGCGCCGTTGGGGCCGATCACCACCCAGCGCTCGTGTTCGCTGATCTGCAGCGTCACCGCGTCCAGCAAGGTGGACCCCGATCGGACGATCGAGACGTCTTCCAGCTGCACAACGGTCATGAGTCCAACCTATCCAACTCCCCCGCCGTGGCGGGGTAAGCCAGCCGCAGGTCCGACACCTCAAGCGCCGGTGGAGTGCAACCCTCCGTCGACGTGCACCATCTCTCCGGTCGTTGCCGGGAACCAGTCGCTGAGCAGGGCAACCACCGCCTTGGCCGTTGGCGTGGAGTCCTTGGAGTCCCAGCCCAGCGGCGCGCGATCCTCCCAGATGGTGTTGAACTCCTCGGCTCCGGGGATGGCCTTCTTGGCGATGGTGTCCAGCGGGCCGGCGGCCACCAAGTTGCAGCGGACGCCGTCCGGACCGAGGTAGCGCGCCAGGTACCGGGTGGCGCTCTCCAAAGCAGCCTTGGACACCCCCATCCAGTCGTAGGTGGGCCACGAGATCCGGGCGTCGAAGGTCAGGCCCACGATCGAGGCGTTGGTCGACAGCATCGGCTTGCACGCCATCGCCAGGCTGACCATCGAGTAGGCGGAGACCTGCACAGCGGTGCTGACGTCGGCGAACGGAGTGGTCAGGAACTTGCCGCCGAGCGCGGTCTCGGGATTGGCGAAGGCGATCGAGTGCACGACTCCGTCCAGGTGGTCAAAATGCTCCCCGAGGAGTTCGGGCAGACGCTCCAGGTGGGACGCGTCGGTGACGTCGAGTTCCAGCAGGGGCGGCTCGGGATCGAGCTTCTTCAGCACCCGCGCGGTGAGGCTCATCGCGCGTCCGAAGTTCGACACCACGACGTTCGCACCTTCGGCCAGTGCCAGTTCGGCCACCCGGTAGCCGATCGAGGTGTTCATGGTCACACCGGCGACCAGGATGTTCTTACCCTCGAGAATTCCCATTGTTCGTTTCCTTCTCTCAAAAACCCATGCCGAGGCCACCGTCGACCGGCAGCACGATGCCACTGATGTATCCGGCCTGGTCACTGGCCAGATAGCTGACCGCGGCGGAGACTTCGGCGACGTCGCCGAATCGTCCTGCCGGGATCTGACTGCGGTACTTCTCGGCGATCTCGTCGCCCAAAGCTGCCGTCATGTCGGTCTCGATGAAGCCCGGAGCCACCACATTCGCCGTCACGCCTCGCGCCCCCAGCTCTCGGGTCAGCGAGCGCGCCATGCCCACCAGCGCCGCCTTCGAGGCGGAGTAGTTGACCTGGCCGGCCGAGCCGTACAGCCCGACCACCGAGCCGATCAGGATGATCCGACCGAAGCGTCCGCGGATCATCGACTTGGCCGCCCGCTTTGCACACCGGAAGGCGCCGCCCAGGTTGACCGAGATCACCTGATCGAAGTCGGCTTCGCTCATCCGCAGGATCAGCGTGTCCTTGGTGATTCCCGCGTTGGCCACCAGCACTTCGATCGGGCCGTGGGCAGCCTCGGCCTCGGCGAAGGCCGCCTCGACGGCCTGAGGATCGGTGATGTCGGTGGCAATGCCCAGCACCCCATCGGGAGCTTTGCCCGTGGTGGACAGCCCAGCCACTCGGTGGCCGGCGGCAACGAAGTCGGCGGCGATGGCCGCCCCGATTCCCCGGCTCGCCCCGGTCACCAGGACGCTGCGCGGCGTCGGTGTCGTCGATTCAGTCACCAGCGAAGGGTAGCGGACCAAGCCCCTGGCCTCACTCCTGCTCACCGCAGGTCGACGCATTGCGCGAGTGTCCGGACCCGTGGTCTTGCTGGTTGCGCTTCAATAGATTCAGGCCTGCCGAATGGGGAGAGCGCATCGCGGCGGCCTCCGCTGACCGCCACCGCCGTGGCAAGCTGGGAGAACAATGAAACGTCTCATGCTCACCTTGATCGGGGTGATGGCGATGACTGCGGGCTGCGTCGCACCGCCGCCCGGACCGGCCGCGCCGGCGCTCACCGACACCGCCTGGGTGGTCACCGCCATCAAGGGCTCCCCCACCGCCGCCGACCAGCACCCCACCATGACGTTCACTGCCGAGCGGTACGGCGGCAACACCGGCTGCAACTCCTTCAGCGGCGAGTTCACCCAGAATGGTTCGTCACTGACCTTGCGACCGGCCGCCGTGACCGAGATGGCTTGCCTCGATGGGCGGATCATGACCCAGGAGGCCCAGTTCTTGGCCGCGCTGGGCGAGGTCGCCTCGATCACCTCAACCAGCGCCGGCGCCGAGGCGCTCAACGCTTCCGGCCAGAGCGTGCTCAGCCTGACCAAGGCCCCGACACCCTCACCGCGTCCGCTGGTCGGCACCACGTGGAAACTGACCGGCATCCGCTCCGGCGGCACGTCCGCCTCGGTGGTCGCCGACAGCACCGTCACCCTGACTCTCGCCGCGTCCAGCTACACCGGCAGGGCGTGCAACACCTTCGGCGGTGATCTGACCACCACTGGCGACCAGATCACCTTCTCAGCACCACATTCGACGAGGATGGCCTGCCGTCCACCCGAACTGGCCGCCCAGGAAACCGCAGTGCTGGGCACCTTGCCCACCGTCGTCTCCTGGACGATCAGCGGCACCTCACTGAGCCTGTCCACGCCGGACGGCTCGGGATTGGACTTCGTCGCCTCGTGAACCTGTCCGCCGCTGCCGTCCTGCTCGCCTGTCCGACCTGCCGCGACTCGCTCTCCCTGACCGAAGGCGCCTTGCGCTGCCCGAACGGCCACAGCTACGACATCGCTCGCCAGGGCTATGTCAATCTGCTCGGCGGCGCCGAACCGCCCAACGCCGACACCTCCGCCATGCTGGACGCCCGCGCGCGGGTCCATCAGGCCGGGGTGTTCGAACCGGTGGCCACAGTGATCGGCGAGCTGTGCAGCGGGCGTCTACACGTCCTGGAGGCCGGCGTCGGCACCGGGCACTACCTGGCCGCCGCACTCGGCACCGAGCCCAGCGCGGTGGGCGTCGGATTGGACGTGTCCAAGGCTGCCGCGCGGCATTGCCTGCGCGCAGACCGCCGGATCGCCGCGGTGGTGGCCGATGTGTGGAAACCGCTCCCGGTGCGCGATCGCGCCGTCGATGTGGTGATGTCGGTGTTCGCGCCCCGCAACCTGCCCGAGTTCTCCCGCGTCCTGCGCCCCGATGGACGCTTCATCGCCGTCACCCCACGCGGCGGGCACCTGACCGGCCTGCGCGATGCCTATGGGCTGCTCGACATCCCGATCGGGAAAGCCGACCAACTCAGCGCCGCGGCCGGTGAATTCTTCGATCTGATCGACACCCGGGTGGTGAAGTATCGCCTCCCGGTCTCCGAGACTCTGGCCACCGACTTGATCGCCATGGGACCGAACGCCTTCCACCAGGTTCCGACCACGGTCACCGCCTCCACCATCAACGTCGACGTAACCATCCAGGTGTTTCGACCGCTGCCCTGAGCGGCTCACTAACCCCCAGGCGCCCCCGAATCGCGCAGCTGCTACCGAAATATCGGTGGCTGGTGCTCGTTTCGGGGGCAGCTACCTGCGGACAGGGGCAGGTCTGCGGGTGCATCGGTGCCGGGCGGTGAGAGGATGGGATCCATGACGACCTGGCCGGACCGCGCGACAGCGCAGCTCCTGGCCCAACTCGCTACCCGGATCGACCACCAGTTGGCTCATGCACAGGCGCTGCGCCGGGAGTTGCATCGCCATCCTGATCTCAGCGGGGCCGAACGGCCCACGGCCGACCGCCTCCGTCACGAGTTGCCGGGGTTGAAGGCCACCCGTGTCGCCGATACCGGCTTCCTCGTCCGGCTCGGGCCGCCGGGACCGGCGGTGGTCGTCCGCAGCGAACTGGACGCTCTCCCGCTGACCGAGGAGACCGGCGTCAGCTGGGCAGCCTCGGACGGAGCCATGCACGCTTGTGGTCACGACGTCCATATGGCTGCGCTCTGGTCGCTGTTGGAGGCCGCGCGATCAGTGGAACTCCCCATCGGCCTGATCGGGCTCTTCCAGCCGCGCGAAGAGGTCCAGCCCTGCGGCGCGGAATCAGTGATCGGCTCCGGCGTGCTCGCCGCCGAGGACGTGGTTGCGGTGATCGGCGCCCACGTCCAGCCCCGAGTGGCTCCCGGGGTGATCAGCACCGGCCCAGGCGCGGTGAACGCCGCCGCAGACCGGTTCGAGATCGTCATTCACGGCCATCCCGGCCATGGCGCCTATCCGCACGTGACCATCGACCCGGTGCCGGTGGCCGCGGCGATCATCACCGGCTTGCAGGAGTTGGTCGGTCGGACCATCGATCCCCTGCACCCCGCACTGATCTCGGTCGGACGGCTGGAGGCCGGCACTGCGGCGAACATCATCCCGGCGACCGCCCGGATGGAAGGCGTCATCCGGACCATGGACGAAGCCGACCGCACCCACCTGCAGAACGCGATTCGACAACTCGCCCAGCACACCGCTGCTGCCCGCGGCGCCCATGCCGAGGTCACCATCATCATCGGCGACCCGGTGTTGTCGAATGATCGTCGGCTGGTGCGGTTCACCGACTCACTGATCGGCCACCTGGGGCTGCCGCTGGCCCACGAGCCGTTCCGCTCCTGCGGCGCCGACGACTTCTCCCACTACTCGGCGATCGCGCCGATCCTGATGTCGTTCGTGGGCGTCCGCCAGGACCCCACGGTCCGCCTCCGGCATCGCTCAGACGCGCTGGCGCGGCAGGAGATCGGCCTGCACCACCCGGAGTTCCTGCCCAGCGAGGACGCCATCCGCAATGTGGCCTTGACGTTGGCCAGCGGTTACCTGGCCGGCACCCAGCTGGCCCACGCCGCCGAGTGATCAGGCCAGACTGACCAGATCGAGGTAGTCGGGGTTCCACAGATCCTCGTCGCCGTCGGGCAGCAACAGCACCCGATCAGGGTTCAAGGCGGTCACCGCACCCTCGTCGTGGGTCACCAGCACCACCGCGCCGGCATAGTCGCGAATCGCGGTCAGCACCTCGGCCCGGGACGCCGGATCGAGGTTGTTGGTCGGCTCGTCGAGCAGCAGCACATTGGCGGCGCTGACCACCAGCATCGCCAGCGCGAGTCGGGTCTTCTCACCACCGGACAGCACCCGTGCGGGCTTCTCGACGTCGTCCCCGGTGAACATGAACGAACCCAGGATCCTACGTACCTCGGTCTCGTTCAGCTCGGGTGAGGCGGTGAGCATGTTCTCCAGTACCGTCCGGGCCACATCGATGGTCTCGTGCTCCTGGGCGTAGTAGCCCAGTCGCAGCCCGTGGCCGGGCAGCACCTTTCCGGTGTCGGACGGCTCGATCCCGGCCAACAGGCGCAGCAGCGTGGTCTTGCCGGCACCGTTCAGCCCGAGCACGACCACTTTGGAGCCCTTGTCGATGGCCAGATCCACCGCGGTGAAGACCTCCAGCGAGCCGTAGGACTTGCTCAGTTCCCTGGCCGTCAGCGGGGTCTTGCCGCATGGCGCCGGCTGCGGCAATCGAATCCGGGCGACCCGGTCGGCGGCCCGCTCGGCCTCCAGACCGGCCATCAGCTTCTCGGCGCGCTTGGCCATGTTCTGCGCGGCCACCGCCTTGGTGGCCTTGGCCCGCATCTTGTCGGCCTGGGCGAACAGCGCATCGGCCTTGCGTTCGGCGTTGGCTCGCTCGCGCTTGCGCCGCTTCTCGTCGGTTTCGCGCTGCAGCAGGTAGCGCTTCCAGTCCATGGCGTAGATGTCGAGTTCGGCCCGGTTGGCGTCGAGGTGGAAGACCTTGGTGACGGTCGCCTCCAACAGCCCCACATCGTGGGAGATCACGATCAGCCCGCCGTTGTAGCCCTGCAGGAAGCTGCGCAGCCACACGATCGAGTCGGCGTCCAGGTGGTTGGTCGGCTCGTCCAGCAACATCGTGTCGGCGCCGGAGAACAGGATCCGAGCCAGCTCCACGCGCCGCCGCTGACCGCCGGACAGCGTCCGCAGCGCTTGACCGAGCACCCGGTCAGGCAAGCCCAGGTTGGCCGCGATCCGGGCTGCTTCGGACTCGGCGGCGTACCCACCGGCCGCGGCCAGCTCAGCCTCGGCTCGGGCATAGGACGCCATCGCCTTCTCCAGGCCTTCGCCCTCCTCGGTGGCCATCGCCAGCGAGTAGGTCGACAGCCGACGCAGGATCTGGTCCAGGCCGCGGGCGGACAGGATCCGGTCCTTGGCCAACTGGTCCATGTCGCCGGTGCGGGGGTCCTGGGGCAGGTAGCCGATCAGACCGGTGCGGCTGATCTGGCCCCCGGCCGGGAGTGATTCTCCGGCCAGAATGCGGGTCAGCGTGGTCTTGCCGGCACCGTTGCGTCCGACTAGCCCGATCTTGTCGCCGGCTGCGACCTGAAAGGACACCGGGGACAGCAACAACCGGGCTCCGGCCCGGACTTCCACATCTTTGACTACCAACATCGCCGACCCAGGTTACCGGTTGCCGCGCGACCGTTGCGCATCGGCGGGGTCAGCACCGCAGCGACAGCTCGGCCGCTGTTAGCTCGACGAGGGCGGACGTCCACGCCGCGGCAGCGGGCCGGCGTCCTTCGGAGCCCGTCCGGCATGCGCCAGGGCTTGTCGGAGCAGAAGCTCGATGTGGGCGTTCACCGAACGCAGGTCGTCGGCGGCCCAGCGAGTCAGCGCCTCATGGACGGCAGGGTCGAGGCGAAGCAGGACGGACTTACGCTCCCGTCCTGCTTCGCCGGCGCTCGATTCGGCCATGGCTCAGGTGTACAGCGATCCGGTGTTCACCACAGGTGCGACTTGTGCCGATCCGCACAGCACCACCAACAGATTCGACACCATGGCCGCCTTGCGCTCTTCGTCCATGTCGACCACGTGCTCGTCCTCGAGTTGCTGCAAGGCGCTGCGCACCATGCTCACCGCACCCTCGACGATCTTCTCCCGGGCTGCGATGACGGCCGCGGCCTGCTGGCGCTGCAGCATCGCGTGGGCGATCTCAGCGGCGTAGGCCAGGCTGGAGATCCGGGCCTCCACCACTTCCAGGCCGGCGATCGCGATCCGCGCGCCGACCTCGGTGGCCAGTTCGGCCGCGACCGCGTCGGTCGAGCCGCGCAGCGTCTCCTCACCAACCCCGGCATTGTCGTAGGGATGCGTGGACGCGACGTGTCGCAGAGCCGACTCGGACTGCACCCGGACGAAGCCGTCGTAGTTCTCTACGGCGAAGACCGCTTTGGCGGTGTCGGTGACCTGCCAGACGATGATCGCGGCGATGTTCACCGGATTGCCGTCGGCGTCGTTGACCTTCAACTCGTTGGTCTCGAAGTTGCGCACCCGCACCGAGACTCGCTTCGGCAGGACCAGCGGCAGAGTCATTCGCAGACCGGTCTCGCGCACGGTGCCGACGTAACGACCGAACAGTCGCAACACGACGGTCTCCCCCGGGCTCACCACTCGAATGGTGGTGATCGCCAGGCTCAACACCACCAGCGCCACCACAGCCAGGACGACCGGCCCGGTGGCGTCGCCGCCGGTCTCGTCGGCGCGCGCGGCCAACACGAACCCCGCAACCGAGGCCAGCCCGCTCACCAACACCAGCAGCACTGCCCACAGCCCGTTCACGCCCCACGCTGGGCGCTCGGCGATCTTCACCTGAACGGGAACCCGCGCCGCAGCGCTGACCTCGCTCAGGTCGTCACGCGTGGAATCAACAGCAGACATGTCCATCACTCCCTCGGAAAAACTGATAGCAAATTGATATCACTTTTCCGGAGGGTCGGCAAGCCTGCCTCAGACGTTGTAGCCGATCGCTCGCAGCTGTTCGCGGCCGTCTTCGGTGATCATCTCCAGGCTCCACGGCGGCAGCCAGACCCAGTTGATCGCCACCGAGTTCACCAGGCCTTCGAGGGCCAGTTGGGTGTGGTACTCGATCTGGTCGGTCAACGGGCACGTCGGCGAGGTCAGGGTCATGTCGATCACCGCATCGTTCCCGACGTCGATGGTCACCCCGTACACCAGGCCGAGATCGACCACGTTGACCCCCAACTCGGGATCGACGACATCCTTCATCGCCTCCAGCACGTCCTCTTCGGTCGGACGGGCGTTGGGCACGTCGCCGGGGAAGGTGTCGTTGACCAGATCAGAGGGTCGCACGGACTCGCTCATTTCATTCCTGCCCTTCTGCAGCCAAGGCCTGAGCTGCGGCGTCCTTGAACGCCGACCAGCCCAGCAGGGCGCATTTCACACGCGCCGGAAACTGGGAGACTCCCACGAAGGCCACCGCGTCCTCCAGGCGCTCCTCATCGGGCTCGTAGCGGCCCTGGGAGTGCATCATCTCGGTGAAGTCGGCCAGCAGACTCAGCGCCTCGGGCACGGTCTTGCCGATCACCAGGTCGGTCATCACCGATGTGGACGCCTGCGAAATCGAGCAGCCCACCCCGGAGTAGGACACGTCGGTGATCCGATCGCCGTCCAGCGCCACCCGCATCACCACCTCGTCTCCACAACTGGGGTTGACGTGGGTGACCTCGGCCCCGAACGGCTCGCGCAGCCCGGAGTGATGCTTGGCCTTGTAGTGATCCAGGATGATCTCCTGGTACATCGCTTCGACGCTCATCGCTTTCCTCCGAAGAAGTTCGCCACATACACCAGCCCGTCAGCCAGCGCGTCCACCTCAGCGGTCGTGGTGTAGAGGTAGAGCGACGCACGGGTCGAGGCGACGATCCCCAAACGCTCGTGCAAGGGACGCGCGCAGTGGTGTCCACCGCGTACCGCGATCCCCCGCGAATCCAGCAGCTGCATGATGTCGTGCGGGTGAATCTCTTCACCGTCAGCAGTGCTGAGGGTGAATGAAATGGCCCCGCTGCGATCCACCGGACGAGTGGGCCCCAGCAGCTTCAGCCCCGGCACGGCAGCGATTCGGGTCAACGCGTAGGCGGTGATCCGCTCCTCGTGCAAGGCGATGTTCTCGATCCCGATCTCATTGAGATAGTCGATGGCCGCCCCCAGGCCGACCGCCTCGGCGATCGGCGGCGTGCCTGCCTCGAACCGATGCGGCGGGGTGGCGTAGGTCGAGCCGGTGAGCTTGACCACATTGATCATCTCGCCACCACCCAGGAAGGGCGGCAGGTCGGCCAGCAGGTCATAGCGGCCCCACAGCACTCCGATGCCGGTCGGCCCGAGCATCTTGTGCCCGGTGAAGGAGACCAGATCGGCACCGAGCGCTTCAACTTTCACTCCGGCGTACGGAACGGCCTGGGCGGCGTCCACCACCATCACCGCACCGACCGCGTGAGCCTGCGCGGCGATGTCGGCAACCGGATTGACCGTGCCGAGCACATTGGACACCGCCGTGATCGACACCACCTTCGTCCGCTCGTTGATCAGGTTCTCCGCTTCGGCCTTGGCCAGGTCGAGTCGGCCGTCGTCGGTGATGTCGAACCATCGCAGCACCGCTCCGGTGCGTTCGGCAGCCAACTGCCAGGGCACGATGTTGGAGTGGTGCTCCATCACCGAGATCACGATCTCGTCCCCGGGCTGCAGCCGGCTGCCCAAGGTGTAGGCGGCCAGATTGAGCGCCTCGGAGGCGTTCTTGGTGAACACCACCTCCTCAGGGCCGGCCGCGCCGATGAAGGCCGCCACCTTGGCCCGAGCACCTTCGAACGCCGCAGTGGCCTCGCCGCCCAGGGTGTGCATCGCCCGAGCGACATTGGCGTTGTGAGCGCGGTAGTGGGCGTCGATCGCGTCGATCACCGCTGCCGGCTTCTGCGAGGTGTTCGCCGAATCGAGGTACACCAGCGGGACGTCTCCGATCTGGCGGGCCAGGATCGGAAAGTCCTCGCGAATGGCGGCTACGTCGTAGCCGGTGGTATCAGGCATTGGCCTTCGCGGCCTTGACGAAGCGGTCGTAGCCATCGACCTCGAGCCGGTCAGCCAGCTCCGCGCCGCCCTCTTCGACGATGTGGCCATCGACGAAGACGTGGACGAAGTCAGGCTTGATGTAGTTCAGGATCCGCGTGTAGTGGGTGATCAGCAGCACGCCGCGGTCGCCGTTCTCGGCGAACCGGTTGACGCCCTCGCTGACGATCCGCAGCGCATCGATGTCCAGGCCGGAGTCGGTCTCATCCAGGATCGCGAACTTCGGGTTGAGCAGTTCGAGCTGGGCGATCTCGTGACGCTTCTTCTCGCCACCGGAGAAGCCTTCGTTCAGCGACCGGGCCGCGAAGGTGCCGTCCAGTCCGACCTTGTCGAGGGCGACGTTGACGTCCTTGACCCAGGTACGTACGGCCGGAGCCTCGCCAGAAAGGGCGGTCTTGGCGGTGCGCAGGAAGTTGGCCACCGACACCCCGGGCACCTCAATCGGGTACTGCATGGCCAAGAACAGGCCGGCGCGGGCGCGCTCGTCCACACTCATGGTGGTCAGTTCGACACCGTCGAGGGTCACCGAACCGGACGTGATGGTGTATTTCGGGTGCCCGGCGATGGAGTAGGCCAGGGTGGACTTGCCCGACCCGTTGGGGCCCATGATGGCGTGCACCTCGCCGGAGGCGACGGTGAGATTCACGCCCTTGAGGATCTCCTTAGGACCGGACTCGGTCTGTACCTCGACGTGCAGTCCGCTGATGCGAAGTTCACTCATGTCGTCAGTTCTCCTGGCTTGCGATCGGGTTGTCTTGGTCGATGTAGATGTCGCCGGCTTCGATCCGGACGGGGTAGGTGGGCACCGGGGTCACCGCCGGCGGGTCGAGCGGCGCACCGCTGCGAAGGTCGAAACGTGTGCCGTGGGCCGCGCATTCCAGCGTGCAGCCCTCCACCCAGCCTTCACTGAGCGGTACGTCGGCGTGCGAGCACCGATCCCGGACGGCGAACAGACCGTCGGCGGTGTTCACCACCGCGACCAGGTCCTTGCCGCCCAGATCCACCGAGATCACGGTGTCCATCGCGACGTCACTCAGCGCGCACGCGCGGGTGAAGCTCATGCGGTCACCTCTTCGGTCGCACCCACCAGGACCGCGAGTTCGGCTTCCACGGCCGCCATCAGTCGGGTCTCCACCTCGGGAACACCGATGCGACGGATGATGTCGGCGAAGAAGCCGTAGACCACCAGGCGGCGGGCCTCGTCCTCGGGGATGCCCCGGGAGCGCAGGTAGAACAGCTGCTCGTCGTCGAAGCGTCCGGTGGTCGAGGAGTGCCCGGCACCCTCGATCTCGCCGGTCTCGATCTCCAGGTTGGGCACCGAGTCGGCACGGCAGCCGTCGGTGAGCACCAGGTTCTTGTTGGTCTCGTAGGTGGTGATGCCTTCGGCGATCTTGCGGATCAGCACGTCACCGACCCACACCGAGTGCGCATCCTGACCCTGCAGCGCGCCGCGGTAGTCGACGTGGCTGATGGTGTGCGGAGCGTTGTGGTCGACGAACATCCGGTGCTCGATGTGCTGACCGGCATCGACGAAGTAGACCCCGAACTGCTCCAGCGAACCTCCCGGACCGGCGAACCGAGCCGTTTCGGCCAGGCGGATCAGGTCGCCGCCGAGGCTGGCGGTGACCGTGCGAACCTGAGCGTCGCGCCCCACCGAGACCGCGTGATGTCCGCCGTGGACGGCATCGCCGGCCCAGTCGGCGATGGTCACGAAGGTCACCTTGGCGCCGCTTCCGACGACCAGGTCGGTCTTGTCGGCGAAGGTTGCGCTGCCGACGTAGCGGATCACGATGGTGGCCGAGGCGTTGGCGCCGACGGTGATGACCAGGTGTTCGGCCACCTCGCCGCCCAAGCCGGTGGCGGTGAGCACGATCGGTTCGGTCAGCTCGGCGTTGTCGGCGATGGCCAACTGCACTCCCCCGGCCGAGTTGCGCGCAGCCAGGGCGGAGATCCGGTCGATCGGGGCCTCGACGGCCAGCTCCCGGGCGCGGACGGCGCTGATCGGTTTCATGGTGACCCCGTCGGGCAGGACGTTGTCCCACTCCAGACCGGCACCGATTCGCTCAGCGTCCGACAACAGTGCGGCGAGCCGGCGCAGCGGGGTGAAGCGCCACACCTCCTCGCGTCCGGTCGGCATCGGGTGATCGGCCAGGTCCCAGGACGGGGTGGGGTGCAGATGGGAGACGACAGCCTCCACCGCTTCGGCCACATTAGGCACAGCAGTCACGTGTGATTCCCTCTCCGAGAAGCCGCGGGCGTCAGCCCACAGCCCCTTCCATCTGCAGTTCGATCAGGCGGTTGAGCTCCAAGGCGTACTCCATCGGCAACTCGCGGGCGATCGGCTCGATGAAGCCACGCACGATCATCGCCATCGCCTCGTCCTCGCCCATGCCGCGGCTCATCAGGTAGAAGAGCTGGTCCTCGCTCACCTTCGACACGGTGGCTTCGTGAGCCATCGACACGTCATCGGTGCGAACGTCGACATAGGGGTAGGTGTCGGAGCGGGAGATGGTGTCGACCAGCAACGCGTCACACTTCACCGAGCTCGCCGAGTGATGGGCGCCTTCGGTGACCTGCACCAGACCGCGGTAGGACGAACGTCCACCGGAACGAGCCACCGACTTGGAGATGATCGAGCTGGACGTGTACGGCGCGGCGTGAACCATCTTCGAGCCGGCGTCCTGGTGCTGCCCCTCACCGGCGAAGGCGATGCTCAAGGTCTCGCCGCGAGCGTGCTCCCCCATCAGGTAGACCGCCGGGTACTTCATGGTCACCTTGGAGCCGATGTTGCCGTCGACCCATTCCATGGTGCCGCCGGCCTCGACGGTGGTCCGCTTGGTCACCAGGTTGTACACATTGGTCGACCAGTTCTGGATGGTGGTGTATCGAACGCGGGCGTTCTTCTTCACGATGATCTCGACCACCGCCGAGTGCAGCGAGTCCGAGGAGTAGATCGGCGCGGTGCAACCCTCGACGTAGTGGACGTAGGAACCCTCGTCGGCGATGATCAGCGTCCGTTCGAACTGGCCCATGTTCTCGGTGTTGATCCGGAAGTAGGCCTGCAGCGGGATCGACACGTGCACGCCCTTCGGGACGTAGATGAACGAGCCACCCGACCACACTGCGGTGTTCAGTGCGGAGAACTTGTTGTCACCCAGGGGCACCACCGACGTGAAGTACTCCTTGAAGATCTCCGGGTACTCCTTCAAGGCGGTGTCGGTGTCGAGGAAGATCACGCCTTGGCGCTCCAACTCCTCGTTGATCTTGTGGTAGACGACCTCGGACTCGTACTGAGCGGCCACCCCGGCGACCAATCGCGCCTTCTCCGCCTCGGGGATGCCGAGCCGGTCGTAGGTGCGTTTGATGTCATCGGGCAGGTCGTCCCAGGTCTGGGCCTGCTTCTCGGTGGAGCGCACGAAGTACTTGATGTTGTCGAAGTCGATACCGCTCAAGTCGGCACCCCAAGTCGGCATCGGCTTGCGCTCGAACATCTTCAGCGCCTTCAGGCGCAGTTCCAGCATCCATTCCGGCTCGCTCTTCAGCGCCGAGATCCGTCGGACGACATCCTCGCTGAGGCCGCGCGTGGCGCTGGCGCCGGCAGCATCGGCATCGTGCCACCCGTACTGATAGGCGCCCAGGGCGGCCAGGTGCTCCTCCTGGGTCTGACCCAGGCCGGGTGCAGGTGTGGTGGTGGTCATACCGACTTCCTTTCGAGATTTGCGCCCGAACGAACTGGACGCGGCACGTGGGTGGTGCACACCCCGTCGCCATGGGCGATCGTGGCCAAGCGCTGCACATGGGTATCCAGGAGCACCGCGAAGGCCTTGGTCTCGGCTTCACACAACTGCGGGAACTCCGCAGCCACGTGAGCGAACGGGCAGTGGAACTGACACAGCTGCACCCCGGTGGACAGCGGCTTCAACGACGCCACGAATCCGGCCTGGGTCAATGCCTCCACCAACGCCTCGGCACGCGTGTCGTATTCCGGCACGAGGGCCTCGAACCGTTCGGCGATCGGCTCGGTGATGGTGGCCGCGAACTTCTCCACGGCCGCGTCTCCGGCGAGCACCTGCAGGTAGCGCAGGGCATCGTTGGCCAGGCGGTCGTAGGCCTGGAAGAAGTTTCCGCGCCCGGTATCGGTCAGTTCGAAGACCTTGGCCGGACGGCCTCGCCCGCGGGGGCCGTAGACCCGCTGCTGGCGACTCTTCACCTCGGCGGTCTCCAGCAGCACCGTGAGATGCCGTCGCACCGCTGCCGGGGTCAATCCGAGGCGGTCGGCCAGGTCATTGGCGGTCGAGGGTCCGTGCTGCAGGATCGAGCGAGCGACCCGGGTCCGGGTGGACGCGTCCGCCGCCGCCTGCGCCTCGATCTCGGCGCTATCAAGCCCCTCGGTTTTCACAACTCCATTCTGACCTAAATGCCGACGGCGTCAAACGGACCGTCCAACATCGCAACCTGGCGGTAACCAGAAAGCAACGACGACGACCTGCACGGCGGGCGGGCCGGCGCCGCCTTCCACTCCCCGTGAGCCCACTCAGCTGACCACGATGTGGCCAGATCCGCCCACGATTCGGCCCGTCGGACCACCTCGCCCCCGAACAGGCGTAGAGTATTCCGTGGAGTTTGTTACGTCATTGGATTGTCTTGTCAAAGTGGACAGGCAGAACTCTTCTCTCATGCAAGGAAGCAGAAGTGAGTAGGACGCAAGATCCGGCCACGAGCCGGGGGCATCACACAAACATTCGACCGATCGCTGCGGCAGGACTGGGCGTGTTGGCGACCCTGCTGGCCGGCTGTGCCGGTGGCGCGGGCGGCGGCAGCGGAGAGCACACCTCCGAGGTGAACCTGAAGCTGCCCGACCTGAGCACCGCGGTCTTCTTCGGTGGCGTCGACGGACGCACCCTACTGATGGCAGGGTTGCTGATCTGCCTGGGCGGGCTGGCCTTCGGTCTGGTCAGCTACCGAGCCCTCAAGCAGCTCCCCGTGCACAGCTCCATGCGGGAGATCTCCGAACTGATCTACTCCACCTGCAAGGCCTACCTGCTCCAGCAGGGCAAGTTCCTGCTGGTGCTGTTCGCCTTCATCGGCACGGTGATCTTCGTCTACTTCACCTTCTTGGCCGGGCTCGGCGTCGACCGGGTGCTGATCGTGCTGGCGTTCGCCATCGTCGGTATGGGCGGCTCCTACGCGGTGGCCTGGTACGGCATCCGGGTGAACACCTTCGCCAACTCGCGCACCGCCTTCGCTGCTCTCGGTGGCAAGCCGCTGCCGGTCCACCGGATCCCGATGCGCTCGGGAATGAGCATCGGCATGGTGCTGATCTCCACCGAGTTGCTGATGATGCTGGTCATCCTGCTGTTCCTGCCCTCAGATCTGGCCGGTGCCTGCTTCATCGGCTTCGCCATCGGCGAGTCGCTGGGCGCCTCCGCGCTGCGGATCGCCGGCGGTATCTTCACCAAGATCGCCGACATCGGCTCCGACCTGATGAAGATCGTGTTCAAGATCAAGGAGGACGACGCCCGCAACCCCGGCGTGATCGCCGACTGCACCGGTGACAACGCCGGCGACTCGGTCGGCCCGTCCGCCGACGGCTTCGAGACCTACGGCGTCACCGGCGTGGCCCTGGTCACCTTCCTGCTGCTGGGTGTCCACGACCCGAAGATGCAGGCCACCTTGCTGGTCTGGATCTTCACCGTCCGCGCGATCATGCTGATCGCCTCGGCGATCTCCTACCTGGTCAACGACCAGCTGGTGGCCAATCGCTACCGCAGTGCCGACCGGATGGACTTCGAGCACCCGCTCACCCAGCTGGTCTGGATCACTTCGATCACCTCGATCGTGCTGACCTACCTGACCTCGTATCTGATGCTCGCACCACTCACCGGCGATGCGGACGGCCTGTGGTGGCGGCTCGCCACGATCGTGTCCTGCGGGACCCTGGCCGGCGCACTGATTCCGGAGTTGGTGAAGGTGTTCACCTCCACTTCCGCCAAGCACGTGCGTGAGGTCGTCAAGTCCTCCCGCGAAGGCGGACCGAGCCTGAACATCCTCTCCGGCCTGGTGGCCGGTAACTTCTCGGCCTACTGGCTGGGCATGGCGATCGTCGCCCTGATGGCCGCGGCCTTCGGGATCAGCCAGATCGGCAACGGGATGGAAGCGCTGATGACCGCCCCGGCGGTGTTCGCTTTCGGCCTGGTCGCCTTCGGCTTCCTGGGCATGGGCCCGGTCACCATCGCGGTCGACTCCTACGGCCCGGTCACCGACAACGCTCAGAGCGTCTACGAACTGTCTTTGATCGAGGAGGTCGACGGCATCGACAACGAGCTGCGCACCGACTTCGGGATCGAGCCGAACTGGCGTTCGGCCAAGCAGATGCTGGAAGAGAACGACGGCGCGGGCAACACCTTCAAGGCCACCGCCAAGCCGGTGCTGATCGGCACCGCCGTGGTGGGTGCGACCACGATGATCTTCTCCATCGTGATGGCGCTGACTTCTGGCCTGACCGAAAACATGGCGAACCTCTCACTGCTGCATCCGCCCTTCCTGCTCGGCCTGATCTCCGGTGGTGCGGTGATCTACTGGTTCACCGGCGCCTCCATCCAGGCCGTCACCACCGGCTCCTACCGCGCCGTGGAGTTCATCAAGGCCAACATCAAGTTGGACGGCGTCACCAAGGCCTCAGAAGCCGACTCCCGCAAGGTGGTCGAGATCTGCACCGTCTACGCCCAGCGCGGCATGCTGAACATCTTCTTGGGCATCTTCTTCTCCACCCTGGCCTTCGCGTTCATCGAGCCCTTCTTCTTCATCGGCTACCTGATCTCGATCGCCACCTTCGGGCTCTACCAGGCCATCTTCATGGCCAATGCCGGCGGGGCATGGGACAACGCCAAGAAGATCGTGGAGGTCGACCTCCACGCCAAGGGCACGGCCCTTCATGACGCCACGATCGTCGGCGACACCGTCGGCGACCCCTATAAGGACACCTCTTCGGTGGCACTCAACCCGGTGATCAAGTTCACCACGCTGTTCGGTCTGCTCGCCGTCGAGCTGGCCGTCAGCCTGACCGCCGCAGGCACCGGCATTCTGGTTCCCGCGTTGGCGGCGGTCTTCTTCGCTGCCTCGGTGTTCTTCGTCCACCGTTCCTTCTACAGCATGCGAATCCGCGGCGGCGTCGAGGAGAGCGACGGGCTGCCCGCAGAACCGCCCGAACCGCCCAGCAGCACGCCGCCCGCACCCCTGACGACGCCCACTCCGGCGGACACGGACAACCGAACCGACCTTGTGAAGACAGGTGAGCAGAAATGAGAAGGCTGGCCATCAAGTGGGACTCGGTCATCGTCGAAGCCGACGGCACCGTCGGCGGGCATGACGCCGGCGCCACCCTGGTGCGACGGTTGCTGCACTTGACCGAGAACCCGATCCTGATCGGGCCCGGGCAGCGCCGCTGCCAGGGCTTCGAGCTGATGCCGGTGGACTTCGTGGATACCAACTCCACCCTGGTGATCAACCTGGACGTCCTGGACTCCACGCGGGTGTGGCGCACGCTGCGCGAGCACGGAGATCAGCCCGCGGTGATGAATTTCCAGTGGGGTCCGACCACCACCTACGCCGACGAGGTGCCTCAGCTGATCGAGGCGCTGTCCTTCGCACTGTTCCCGACCTTCGCCAACTCCGAGCGCACCGCGCTGGCGGTCCGCGAGACCGTCCGTCGCTGGACGGTGCCCGCCGTGGCAGAAAAGTCCCGGGTGGGTTGGAGCAACCTCGGCTTCACCGTCGATCACGTCCAACCGCGCCACCAGACCGCGGTCCCGGTGGTGCTCTACCCCGCGATCTACCTGTCGGAGCGCAAGCGTCCGCGGATCTTCATCGACACCGTCGAACGGATCCACCGGACCACCCCGATCCGAGTGGCCATGCGGCTGCACGAGTCGCACCTGGTCTCGGAGCTGGCCATGACGCTGTCCCAGAAGGAGTGGTTCTGGGTCGGGCCGCTGACCGCGACCCGGCTGTCCTATTGGGAGGCATTGGCCTCCACCACGGCCTTCCTGGCCACCGCGGCCGAGGAGTCCTACGGCTTGGAGTACGTCGAGGCCATGGCTGCCGGCGTGATCGGCGTCCTGCCCGAGACCGGTTGGGCGCGCGCGTTGGTACCGGCGAACTACCCCTTCCTGTGGCGGACGCCGGAGGAAGCGGAGAAGATGCTGCTGCGCGCGGTCACCGAACCCGATGCCTGCCGAGCCGAGTTGGACGCCCTCGCCGACGGCAACTTCACCGCCTGGATGGCCGCCAAACACAACGACAGCTCGTTCGAAGACGCGCTGCTCCACAAGATCACCGAGTGGTTCGGGTGATCGCCGAAACCTGAGAACCTCCCATCCCGGTACTCACTGTCGAACTCGCGCTCATCTGGTCCGATGGTGAAAATGCCGTACCGACATCGACTGCCCGGTCGCCCGCTTGCGATCGGGCAGTCTGGGGATTCTAAGAACCCCGAACGATTGGACCTGTCAGCACGAACAGCCGGTAGCATTGCTGCCCTGGCTCGTTCGCCGCTCGGCGAAGCAAGGTGGGGTTGACCTGATGACGATTCCGTTGGTGCAAGTGGTGCGCCACGCCGACGAGAACGATCTCGCCACTCGCTCCGCCCAGCGCCTTCTGGAGTCCTTGATCGCTCTGCAGGCCGACGGCCACACCCCGCAGCTGTGTCTGGCCGGCGGCCGCGCCGCGATGGCGGTCTACGCCGAGTTCGCAAAGCTCATCCCCGATTCCGATCTGGACACCACTCGTCTGGAGTTGTGGTGGTCGGACGAGCGGTTCCTGCCCACTGACGACCCCGAACGCAATGCCGGCCCGGCGCTGGCCCTGCTGGCCAGCGCGTTCAGCATCGATCCGGCACGCACCCACCCGATGCCCAGCGCGGACGGCACCATCGACGCCGGCGCCTCCGCGGCGCTCTACGCCAAGGAACTGGGCGACACCACCTTCGACATCTGCCTGCTCGGGATGGGTCCGGACGGACATGTCGCTTCGATCTTCCCCGACCACCCGTCCAGCGAGCCGGCCAATCAGCCGGTGATCGGGGTCAGCGATGCCCCCAAGCCGCCGCCGGAGCGGATCAGCTTGACGGTGGCCCGCATCAACACCTCAGCGCAGGTGTGGCTCCTGGTGCATGGCGCAGACAAGTCCGCCGCCGTTGCGCGGGCATTGGGTGAGGACCTGTCGCTGCCCGCAGCCCGGGTGGCCGGGCGCGAACGGACCCTGTGGTTGGTCGATGAAGAATCGGCAGCTCAGCTGCCCTACTTCGTGTGCACGGGCTGATCAGCCCGGCCGAAGAAACTCAGTAGATCACTTCGCCGGAGGCCCGGCGAGCGCGCAGCGACTCCAGAGCCTCGGTGAGGATCGCCACGGCCTCGTCGTCGGAGCGACGCTCCTTCACATAGGCCAGGTGCGTCTTGTACGGCTGGATCTTCGGCGGAGGTGGAGGATTCTCGCAGTCCAGGTTGGCCGGAAGCCCACAACGGGGACAGTCCCAGGTCTCGGGGACCAGTGCCTCGGCGGCGAACGCCGGGCGGGTTTCGTGCCCGTTGGCACAGAAATAGGAGACATACAGCCGCGGTGCGGCGTCGCCGCGTTCGGCTTCGCCCATCGGGCCGGCGCCGACTCGGCTGCCACGAATGGCGCTACCACCAACCAACAGAGTGCTCCCTCATAGATTTTGGAGGCCAAGCCTCACCCAAGCGCCCCGAATTCGGGGAAGAACCGATACAGCACCAGCAAGCCGATAATGCTGGTCAGCCAGATCAGGCCGATGATGATCGTCAGCCGATCCAGGTTGCGCTCCGCCACCGACGTGCCGCCCATCCCGGTGGACATACCGCCACCGAAGAGGTCGGACATGCCGCCGCCGCGGCTCTTGTGAAGCAAGATGAACAAGGCCAACACGATGCTGGTAAGGATGAGTACCACCGAAAGGGTCGCAATCGGCCAAGTCATCGCTAGTGGAATCACCGGAGAATCCTAACTCAGGTAGGGCGTTACCACCGAACCGAACTGCAGGCGCCGAGCGGGAATCCGCGCAGCGCCTGCAGATCGCAGTGGTCGAAGGTATCTCAGCCGGGTCATTCGGCCGAGATCTGGGTAAAAGGTCAGGCGTTCGCGGAGTAGAACATCACGATGCGGGCGAACTCGTCCGCATCCAAGCTGGCCCCACCCACCAAGGCGCCATCGACGTCCGGCTGGGCCATGATGTCGATCACGTTGGAGGATTTCACCGAGCCGCCGTACTGAATCCGGACGGCCTCGGCCACCGCTGCGCCGAACTTCTCGGCCACGTAGCCGCGAATCGCGCCACAGACCTCCTGCGCGTCCGCCGGAGTGGCAACTTCACCGGTGCCGATCGCCCAGACCGGCTCGTAGGCAATCACCGAAGCAGCCACCTGATCGGCGGTCAGCGGCGCCAGGCATTCGGCGATCTGGGACAGCACGTGGGACACGTGGGTGCCCTGCTTGCGGATCTCCAGCACCTCACCGCAGCAGATGATCGGGGTCATCCCGGCCGCGAACACGACCGCGGCCTTCTCTCCGATCAGGGCGTCGGTCTCGCCGTGGTACTCACGACGCTCCGAGTGCCCCACCACCACATAGCTGCAGTTCAGCTTGGCCAGCATCTCGGCCGACACCTCACCGGTGTAGGCGCCGGACGCATGCGCCGACACATCCTGGGCGCCCCACTTGACCGGGAGCTTGTCGCCCTCGATCACGGTCTGCACCGAGCGAATGTCGGTGAACGGCACGATCACCGCGGCTTCGGACTTGGTCTCGTCGTAGCGGAAGTCCTTCAACGTCCACGCCAGTTTCTGCACCAGGCCGGTGGCCTCAATGTGATTGAGGTTCATCTTCCAGTTGCCCGCCATCAACGGGGTACGTGCCATGTCAGTTCTCCTCTTCCAGCACGGCCAAGCCGGGCAGTTCTTTGCCTTCCAGGTACTCCAGGGAGGCGCCACCACCGGTGGAAATGTGGCCGAAGGCCTCATCAGCGAACCCGAGGGTGCGTACCGCAGCGGCCGAGTCTCCCCCACCGACCACGGTGAACGCCGCAGACGCGGCCAGAGCCTTCGCCACCGCAGCGGTGCCCGATGCCAACTCGGGGATCTCCGACACGCCCACCGGACCGTTCCAGAACACGGTCTTGGCGCTGCTGATCGCCTCAGCGAACAGCTTCTCGGTCTGCGGGCCGACGTCCAGGCCCATCTGATCGGCCGGGATCGCATCGGAGGACACCACGGTGACCGGGCCGGTCACCGTGCGCGCGGCGAAGTCCATCCCTGCGGCCACCCGGACGTCCACCGGCAACAGGATCTTCTTGCCAGCTGCCGCAGCCTCGGTGAGGTAGGTCGCGCAGGTGTCGATCTTCTCCGCGTCCAGCAGTGAGGTGCCGATCTCATGACCGGAGGCCTTGATGAAGGTGTAGGCCATGCCACCGCCGATGATCAGGGTGTCGGCCACCTGCAGCAGATTCTCGATCACTGCGAGCTTGTCGGCCACCTTGGCTCCGCCCAGCACGACCACATAGGGACGCTCGGGAACCACCGTGAGCTTCTTCAGCACCTCGACCTCCTTGGCCACCAAGTAGCCGGCCGCGCACGGCAGCAGCTTGGCCACGTCGTAGACGCTGGCCTGCTTGCGGTGCACGACACCGAAGCCGTCGGAGACGAACACGTCACCCAAAGCGGCGTACTTGGCAGCCAGCGCGGCACGCTCGGCCTCGTCCTTGGACTCCTCGGCCGGTTCGTAACGAACGTTCTCCAGCAGGACGAGCTCACCCTCGCCCAGCGCGGCCACCGCCGCCTGAGCGCTCTCGCCGACCACGTCACCGGCCAGCACGACCGGCGCACCGATCAGTTCGCCGAGCCGCTTGGCCACCGGGGCCAGGGAGTACTTGGGATTGACTTCACCCTTGGGACGGCCCAGGTGGGCCATGATCACGATCTTGGCGCCATCGTTGCGGAGCTTGGTGAGGGTGGGCAGCGCGGCCTTGATGCGACCATCATCGGTGATGGTTTCGCCATCCAGCGGCACGTTGAAATCGCAGCGGATCAGTACCCGCTTGCCGCGAAGGTCAGGCAGGTCATCGACTGACTTCATGAGTCCAGCCTTTCTCGAACTGGGTTGAGGACGACGGGCCGACCCGCGAGAGGTTCGCGAGCCGGCCCGGTCGTCGGTGTGTATGTGAAATCGAAGGTCAGAGCTTGGAGCCCACCAGCACGGTCAGGTCGACCAGCCGGTTGGAGTAGCCCCACTCGTTGTCGTACCAGGCAACAACCTTCACCTGGTTGCCGATGACCTTGGTCAGCGGCGCATCGAAGATGCTGGACAGCGGATAGGTCTCGATGTCCTTGCTGACAATCGGGTCTTCGTTGTACTCCAGGATGCCCTTCAGCGGGCCCTCAGCAGCAGCCTTGACGATCGCGTTGATCTCCTCGACGGTGGTCTCGCGAGAGGCCTCGAAGGTGAGGTCGGTCACCGAGCCCGTCGGCACCGGGACGCGCAGCGCGTAGCCGTCCAGCTTGCCCTTCAGTTCCGGCAGCACCAGAGCCACGGCCTTGGCCGCGCCAGTGGTGGTCGGGACGATGTTCAAGGCGGCGGCGCGAGCGCGACGCAGGTCGGAGTGCGGAGCGTCCTGCAGGTTCTGGTCCTGGGTGTAGGCGTGAATGGTGGTCATCAGGCCCTTGACGATGCCGATGCCGTCGTTCAGGGCCTTGGCCATCGGGGCCAGGCAGTTGGTGGTGCAGGAGGCGTTGGAGATGATGTTGTGCGCGGCCGGGTCGTACAGCTCGTGGTTCACGCCCATCACGATGGTGATGTCTTCGTTCTTCGCCGGAGCGGAGATGAGCACCTTCTTGGCGCCGGCCTCGATGTGGGCCTTGGCCTTGGTGGCGTCAGTGAAGAAGCCGGTCGACTCGATCACGATGTCGACACCCAACTCGCCCCAGGGCAGGTTGGCGGGGTCCCTCTCGGCGAATGCCTTGATCTCCTTGCCGTCGACGTACAGCGCAGTCTCGTCAGCGGTGACAGTGCCGGGGAACCGGCCGAGAATCGAGTCGTACTTCAGCAGCTGCGCCAGAGTCTTGTTGTCGGTCAGGTCATTGACGGCGACGACCTCCAGGTCGGCGCCAGCGGCGACCAGTGCGCGGAAGTAGTTGCGGCCAATCCGGCCGAAGCCGTTGATACCTACCTTGACGGTCATGTAGCGAATCCCTTCGTTAACGATGGTCCGACGGTGCTCGGGCGGCCCTGCCGGATACAACTCCTACCCTAGCTGCTCACGCTGACCCCGCTGAGGTTCCGGGATTCGTCTTACCCTTCAGTCGCGGTCGTCTAACATGTCGGGACTAAGTACAGCCTCGGTGTTCGGGATGCCCAACTCCGCAGCCCGCTTGTCGGCTGTCGCCAGCAAACGCCGGATCCGACCGGCCACCGCATCCTTGGTCAGCGGCGGGACGTGCAGGCTACCCAACTCCTCCAGGCTGGCCTGCTTGTGCTCCAGGCGCAGCCGTCCGGCCTCCAACAGGTGGTCGGGAACCTCATCGCCCAGAATCTCCAGGGCCCGCTTCACCCGAGCGCCGGCAGCTACAGCGGCACGCGCCGAACGCCGCAGATTGGCGTCGTCGAAGTTCGCCAACCGGTTGGCCGAAGCGCGCACCTCGCGCCGCATCCGACGGTCCTCCCAGGCCAGCACCGACTCGTGAGCACCCAGCCGGGTGAGCATCGCCGAGATCGCATCGCCATCGCGGATCACCACACGGTCGATGCCGCGCACCTCGCGTGCCTTGGCCGCGATTCCCATCCGGCGAGCCGCACCCACCAGAGCCAGCGCGGCCTCCGATCCGGGGCAAGTCACCTCCAGAGCCATCGAGCGGCCAGGCTCGGTCAGCGACCCGTGCGCCAGAAAGGCGCCTCGCCAGGCCGCGACCGACACATCGATACCGCCGCCCACCACCTGGACGGGCAGACCGCGGACCGGACGTCCACGCTGATCGATCAAGCCGGTCTGGCGCGCCAATGACTCGCCGTCCCTGATCAGTCGGACGACGTAGCGCGTGCCCCGACGCAACCCACTGCCGGTGATCACCACGAAATCGGAGCTGAATCCGAACAACTCGGCGATCGCGGTGCGCAGTCGTCGGGCGGCGCCGCCGGTGTCCAACTCGGCTTCCACCACGATCCGTCCACCGGCGATGTGCAGGCCGTTCGCGAAGCGCAACAGGGAGGCGACCTCGGCCTTGCGCAGCTCCGGCTTGGTCACTTCCAAGGTGGCCAACTCCGCTTTCACCTGCTGCGTCATCGCCATGATTGTGGGCTGCCTTCCTGGCTTTGCTGGTCGAGGGTCGGGCATAGCCTACAGACCCATGATCCCGGCATAGACCGAGGCGAGGAGAAGAGGGTCGTGGCGAGCTGATCCGTCCCGCATTCGCACCGGCGCGATGACGAGTTCCGCCCCCAAGGAAGCCACATAGGTTGCCAGATGCGGATCGCCCTCGGCGAAGCTCGGATCGGCGACCACCACGTCCAGCCGCAGTTCGGGAGCGTGCTCGGCCAACACCTCGATATGCCGGGACGCGGTGTAGGCCGGAGTCTCGTCCGCGGTGGGCACCAAGTTCAATGTGAGCACCTTGCGTGCCCGACTGGCGGTGATCGCGTCGACCAGATCTGGCACCAACAGGTGCGGAATCACCGAGGAATACCACGAGCCGGGGCCGAGGATCAGGTAGTCGGCCCGAGCGATCGCCGCCAACGCCTGGGGCACCGCCGGCGGATCGGCCGGCACCAGTCGGACGTCGGCGATGTCGCCGACGGCCAGCGCCACTGCCTCCTGGCCCACCACGACGGTGCGCTCGTCAGGTCGATGCGGATCAGCCCCGATCACGTCCGCCTCGATCACCAGCGGGATCGACGACATCGGCAGGACCCGGCCTTCGACGTACAGCATCGAGGCCACCATGTCCAAGCCGGCCACCGGATCGTCGAGCTGCTGCCACAAGCTGGCGATGAGCAGATTGCCGACCGAATGACCACCCAGCGGTCCGTCGCCGGGAAAGCGTGCCTGCAGTGCGGCCGCCCACGCCCGACCGACGTCGTCGTCACCGCACAACGCGGCCAACGCCATCCGCAGGTCACCGGGAGGAAGCAGCGAAGGGAACTCAGCCCGCAGCCGCCCGGACGAGCCACCGTCGTCGGCCACCGTGACGATCGCAGTCAGCCGCGTGGTCACCTGTCGCAACGCGCTCAAGCTGGCCGACAGGCCGTGCCCGCCACCGAAGGCGACCACCGATGGGAGCGGACTGAACGGACTCACTCCAACCCCAGATCGCGGTGAATCACGCCAGTTTCCAGGCCTGCCGTGGCCAGCCGCTTCGACAACTCCTCCACGATCGCGGTGGAGCGGTGTTTACCTCCGGTGCACCCGATCGCGACGGTGGCGTGGCGCTTGCCTTCGCGCAGATATCCGCTGGAGATCAGCTGGATCAACGAGACCGTGGTGGCGACAAAGGGTTCGGCGTCCGGCTGGCCGAGGACGTAGGCGGACACCGGCTTGGCCAGGCCGGTCTGTGGGCGCAACGCCGGCACCCAGTGCGGGTTGGGCAGGAAGCGGACGTCCAGCACCATGTCGGCGTCGATCGGCACACCGTTCTTGAACCCGAACGACATCAGGGTGAACCGCACCGAGCTCGGCTGTTCGGCGGCAAAGGCCTTCGACACCCGGTCGTTGAGCTGATGAACGTTGATCGAGGTGGTGTCGATCACCAGATCGGCCATCGAGCGCAGGTCGCCCAACAGCTTGCGCTCACGATGAATGCCGTCCAGCAGCCGGCCCGAGCCTTGCAGCGGCAACGGACGGCGCACCGACTCCTGCCGTCGCACGATCGCTTCGTCACCGGCTTCCAAGAAGAGCACTTCGCGCACGACGTGCTTGTCGGCGAGCGCGGCGAAGGCGGCGGGTAGTTGGTCGAACTCCGAACGGGACCGGACGTCAAGCACCACTGCGACCCGGCTGAAGCCACGCTCCCGGCAGACATCGATCAGGCTGGGCAGCAGGCTCGGTGGCAGGTTGTCGATCAGGAACCAGCCCCGGTCCTCCAGGGCGTGTCCTGCGGTGCGACGTCCCGCTCCCGACAGGCCGGTGATCACCAGCAGCCGGACGGGCGCGGATTCGGTCATGGCTCCAGTATTCCAACAAATCGAGCCGTCCGAGCGGTGGAAACGATCAGTCCTCGATCACTTCGCCGGTGGCGAGATTCACCGCAGGCTCAGCGCTTTGTTCGGCGAGCACCGCCACGATGGCCTCGGCCGTCTTCGGACCGATCCCGGCGACCTGCGCGATGTCGTCCACCGAGGCTTTGCGGAGCTTACGCAGCGACCCGAAATGGGCCAGGACGGCCTTGCGACGCAACTCCCCCAGCCCGGGCACCTGATCGAGCACCGACTCCACCATGGCTGCGCTGCGGCGTCCGCGGTGATGGGTGATGGCGAACCGATGGGCCTCGTCGCGGACGCGCTGCAGCAGGTACAGACCCTCGCTGGACCGCGGCAGGATCAACGGGAACTCTTGATCGGGAAGCCAGACCTCCTCCAGGCGTTTGGCCAGGCCACACAGCGCCACATCGGTGAACCCGACCTCGGCCATCGCGCGCGCGGCAGCCGCCACCTGCGGCGCACCGCCGTCGACCACCACCAAGGACGGGGCGTAGGCGAAGCGACGTGGCACTCCGGTCTCCGGATCGACCAGCATCGGCCCTTCGGTGTCAGTGGCGGCGGCCATGTTGGCTCGTTCGTCCACCAATCGACGGAAGCGTCGCGAAATCACTTCCTGCATGGCGGCTACATCGTTGGAGCCCTCGACGGTGCGGATCACGAAGCGGCGGTACTCGCTCTTGCGGGCCAATCCGTCCTCGAACACCACCATCGAGGCAACGACCTCGCTGCCTTGGGTGTGGGAGATGTCGTAGCACTCGATCCGCAGGGGCACTTCGGGCAGCTCCAGCGCCTCCTGCAACTCCTCGAGCGCCTGGTTGCGCACCGACAGGTCTGAGGAGCGGCGCAGCTTGTGCACCGCCAGCACCTCCGCGGCGTTGCGGGCGGCAGTCTGCAGCAGGGCCGCCTTCTCGCCTCGTTGCGGCACCCGCAACTCCACCTTCGCACCACGCTGCTCGCTGAGCAGTTGGGCCAGCACCACACCAGACGCCGGCGGCGACGGCAGCAGCACCAAGGGCGGAATGTCGTGGTCGTTCTCGGCGTACAACTGGAACAAGAACTGCTCCAGCAGCTCGCCCTCATCACCGTCATCGCGTTCGGCGACCCAGCCGCGCTCACCGCGAATCCGGCCGTCGCGGACATGGAAGACCTGCACCGCCACCTCCAGCGGATCGGTCGCCAACGCCACCACATCGGCATCAGTGCCATCGGCCAGCACGATCGCGTTCTTCTCCGAGGCCTGGCGCAGCGCGGTCAGCCGGTCACGCAGGACGGCCGCCCGTTCGAACTCCTCGGCCTGCGCGGCCGCCAGCATCTCGGACTCGAGTTCGCGCACCAGATGGCGGGTACGCCCGGCCAGGAAGTCGCAAACGTCCTCGACCAACTCACGATGCTCGACGGCGTCGATGCGGCCCACGCACGGGGCGGCGCACTTGCCGATGTAGCCCAGCAGACACGGACGCCCCACCGACCGCGCGTTGTTGAACACCCCCTGGGTGCACGACCGCATGGGGAACACCCGCAGCAGCGAGTCGATGGTGTCGCGGATCGCCCAGGCCTGCGCGTACGGACCGAAGTAGCGGTTCTGTTTGCGCTTGGCGCCACGTCCGACGAGGATCCGCGGGAACTCATCGCTCCAGGTGACCGCCACCCACGGGTAGGACTTGTCATCGCGGTACTTGATGTTGAACCGCGGATCGAACTGCTTGATCCAGGTGTACTCCAGCTGGAGTGCCTCCAGCTCGTTGCGCACCAGCGTCCATTCGACCTGGGCCGCGGTGCGCACCATCGTCTGGGTGCGAAAGTGCAGCGCGGCCGGGTCGGCGAAGTACGAGTTGAGTCGCTGACGCAGGTTGATCGCCTTGCCGACGTAGATCACCCGGTGATCGGCGTCGGAGAACCGGTAGACCCCCGGACCAGTCGGGATCGTCCCCGGCGCCGGACGGTAGCTGGCCGGATCAGCCACGATGCACCTGCGTCAACACACGCCACAGCATAGGATCCCGCGCCGACACCCGTCTGGCCCGGGACGGCCGACCCGACCCGGGACGGTTCGTGACTGGCTCGACTCCGAACAACCCCATCGACTCCTCACCCTCTCGCGACCCCATCGCCGCGCCACCAACGCCGCGCCCCTGGATCGGCCGTACGGACGTTCGGGTTCGTTCGGCCGATGACGAAACCGGCACCTCAGCACTCTTCGCCACTGCGGGGTCCCGTTGCGGCTGCCGATTTAGGCTCGGGCCAGAACGGAGGAGTGATGGCAGATGTGATGTCGCGCCGCAGCGCGTTGGTAGCCGTGGGTGGAACCGCCTTGGCGGTGTGCCTGGGATGCTCGGCCCAACCGGGGGCCAGTACTCCGGTGACCGTGCCGGTGACCGATATCCCGGTTGGCTCTGGCAAGGTCATCGGGAACTTCGTGGTCACTCAGCCACAGGCTGGTACGTTCGAAGCCTTCAATGGAGCTTGTACCCATCAGGGCTTCATCGTCCAACAGGTCACCACGTCGGCGATCGTGTGTGGTCGCCACGGCAGCACCTTCTCGCTCGCTGATGGCTCAGTGATCACCGGCCCTGCAGCCAAGCCGCTAGCGAAGGCCACGGTGACCCGCAGCGGCGACACTCTCACGATCTCTTAGCCGGACGCTCTCTCAGGAGGACGGGACCCCCGCAGAGCGATCTCCTCGCTCGGACGCTCCCCTCACGGGGCCGGTCTCCTGCTGGGACCCCACCTCGCCGTTCAGCTAGCGCTGAGCAGCGTGGGTTCCCCGAGCGGAGGATTGTCGGCCAGCACCTGTTTGAGGAACACCCCGGTGTAGGAGTCCGGGTTCTCGGCCACCTCCTCGGGTGTGCCCTCTGCGATCACCAGCCCGCCCCGCGAGCCACCCTCCGGCCCGAGGTCGATCACCCAGTCGGCTGCCTTGATCACGTCCAGGTTGTGCTCGATCACCACCACGGTGTTGCCCTTGTCGACCAGCGACTGCAGCACTTCCAGCAACTTGCGGATGTCTTCGAAGTGCAGTCCGGTGGTGGGCTCGTCGAGCACATAGAACGTCCGACCAGTGGATCGCTTCTGCAGTTCGGCGGCCAACTTCACCCGCTGCGCCTCGCCGCCGGACAGCGTGGTCGCCGGCTGCCCCAGCCGGACGTAGCCCAGGCCGACGTCGACCAGGGTGCGCAGGTGGCGGGCGATGGCCTCGATCGGCGCGAAGAAGTCCAGCGCCTCCTCGATCGGCATGTCCAAGACCTCCGAGATCGTCTTGCCCTTGTAATGCACTTCGAGGGTCTCGCGGTTGTACCGCGCGCCATGGCAGACCTCGCAGGGCACATAAACATCGGGCAGGAAGTTCATCTCGATCTTGATGGTGCCTTCGCCCGCGCAGTTCTCGCAGCGTCCGCCCTTGACGTTGAAGGAGAAGCGGCCCTGCTGGTAGCCCCGCACCTTCGCCTCGGGGGTCTCGGCGAACAGCTTGCGAATCCGGTCGAAGACGCCGGTGTAGGTGGCCGGGTTGGAGCGCGGGGTGCGTCCGATCGGCGACTGGTCGACGTGGATGCTCTTGTCGATGTGTTCGGCGCCGGTGAGCTGGCGGTGATGGCCCGGCACCACCTTGGAGCCGTAGATCTTCTTGGCCAGGGCCGCGTACAGGATCGCGTTCACCAGGGACGACTTCCCCGACCCGGAGACCCCGGTGACCGCGACGAACTGCCCGAGCGGGAAGCTGACGGTCACATCGCGAAGGTTGTGCTCGCTGGCGCCATGAACGGTCACCGCCTTGCCCGTGGACGGACGTCGGGTAGTCGGCATCGGGATTCTCCGCCGCCCCGACAGATAGGCGCCGGTGATCGAGGTGGGATGTTCCAGCAGCTCGGCGACCGGTCCACTGACCACCACTTCACCGCCGTGCTCGCCCGCACCGGGTCCGATGTCGACGGCCCAGTCCGACGCGCGGATGGTGTCTTCATCGTGTTCGACCACGATCAGGGTGTTACCCAGGCGCTTCAGCCGCAGCAAGGTCTCGATCAGGCGGTGGTTATCACGCTGATGGAGGCCGATCGAGGGCTCGTCCAGCACGTACAACACACCCACCAGGCCCGAGCCGATCTGCGTGGCCAACCGGATGCGTTGGGCCTCCCCGCCGGACAAGCTGCCAGCGGTGCGCGAAAGGGTCAGGTAGTCCAGACCCACGTCCAGCAGGAAGCGGATCCGCTCGTTGATCTCTTTCACCAGACGCTCGGCGATCCGGGCGTCTCGCTCGCTGAGGACCAGTCCGCCCATGAACCCGGCCAGGTCACCGATGGGCAATGCCGCCACCTGGGCGATGTTGCGCTCCCCCACAGTCACCGCCAGCGAGGACGGCTTCAGCCGATCGCCATGACAGGTCAGGCAGGGCACCTCGCGCATGTAGCCCGCGTAGCGCTCCCTGGCGTTGTCGGACTCAGCCTCGGCATGCCGGCGGCGAACGTACGGCAGCGCGCCTTCGTATTTGGCTCGGTAGGTGTGATCACGACCGTGCCGGGAGCGGCTGTGCACCGTCACCTGGCCGGGAACACCCATCAGCAACAACTGCTGGACGCGGTCGGGCAGCTTCTCCCAGGGGGTGTCCACTCTGAAGCCTTCTTGCTCGGCCAGCGCGACGAAGAGGTTCTGGAAGAACCCGGCGACATAGGGAGTGGTCCAGATCGCGATCGCGCCGTCGGCCAGGCTCTTGGTGGTGTCGGGCACCACGAGCTCGGCGTCCACCTCCATCCGGGTACCCAGGCCCGAACAGGCCGGGCAGGCTCCCCAGGGGGCGTTGAAGGAGAACTGCCGCGGTTCGAGCTCCTCGATGGCCACATCGTGGCCGTTGGGGCAGGCCAACCTCTCCGAAAACGAACGCTCCCGTTGCGGATCGTTGGCCGGGCGGTCCACGAAATCGATGGTCAGCACGCCTCCGGCCAGCCCGAGCGCGGTCTCGACCGAATCGGTGAGCCGCCGTTTGATCGACTCCTTGGCCGACAGCCGGTCGACGATCACCTCGATGGAGTGCTTCTTCTGCTTATCCAGCGCCGGCGGATCGGTGAGCTGATGTAGTTCCCCATCGACCCGCACCCGGGCCAGACCCTGCCCGGCCAGCTGGCGGAACAGGTCCACATATTCGCCCTTACGACCACGCACGACCGGTGCCAACACCTGGAAGCGAGTGCCTTCGGGCAGCTCCATGAGCCGGTCGACGATCTGCTGCGGTGACTGCCGCGAAATCGACTCCCCGCATTCGATGCAGTGCGGCTGCCCGATCCGGGCGAACAGCAGGCGCAGATAGTCGTAGATCTCGGTGATCGTGCCGACCGTCGAGCGCGGATTGCGGCTGGTGGACTTCTGATCGATCGACACCGCAGGCGACAGCCCCTCGATGAAGTCGACGTCGGGCTTGTCCATTTGGCCAAGGAACTGACGCGCGTAGGCTGACAGGCTCTCCACGTAGCGGCGCTGGCCCTCGGCGAAGATCGTGTCGAACGCCAAGCTCGACTTGCCCGATCCCGACAGGCCGGTGAACACGATCATCGAGTCCCTGGGCAGATCGAGGTTGACGTTGCGCAGGTTGTGTTCGCGGGCACCACGGACGATCAGGCGGTCATTCACGTCGATCATGCTAGATGCTCCCACGGACAAAACTCCTGGGCACGATTGGCCCCGGGCAGTACTTGGGCCTAGGTTTGCCTCCATGAACCAGTACCCAGGGCCGGTTCCAGTGGAGGATGTGCATCGGTGGAAGACCGAAGCCACTCAACGCCTGCTGGGCTACACCATCGCCTTCACCGAAGACGAATGGCATCAGCCCGCCCGTCTGCCTGGCTGGTCACGGGCCCACCTGGCCACTCACCTGGCTCGACACGCCGACTACTTCGCGGCAATCCTGACCGCGGTGGTGGCCGGAGAACCCCAGCCCGAGCCCACAGACGAAGCCACCCAGCGAGCCGAACTCGAAGCCGGCGCTGATCGCAACGGCCTGGCCTTGCAGATCGATCTGGACGCCGCCTCCGGGGCATTGCAGAGTGCCATCGAGCTGGTCACCGATTGGAGCCTTCCGATCAGCCTCCACGGCTCACAGCTGCCGCTCTCGGTGCTGCCGCTGGCCCGGCTTCACGAGCTGAACCTGCACCTGCTGGATCTCGATTGCGGAGCCGCAGTCGAAGCGATCCCGGTCGGCGCACCGGAGTGGCTACTGCGCTGGGCCTTGTTCCGGCTGCAGAAGGCCCCGCTGCCCGCAATCACCCTGACCACCGACTCGCTGACCGCAAACATCGGCACCGGTACCGACCTTCCCCTCGCGGTCACCAGCAGTGACGCGATGGCCTGGGGTTGGCTGACCGGCCGTCTCGGACCGGAGGCGGTCGAAGGCGCCGACGGCCTGATCCTGCCGCTACTGGGCTGACATCCGGCGGCAGCCAGATGTGCCCCCAGCTGGGGTTCAGTGCTGAGCTGGGGTTCAGTGCTGAGAGGCGCGTCGGTCGGCGGCCAAGCTCGCGATCGTGGTCACCGCCAATGTGCCGATGATCACCAGCAACGAGGCCCAAATCGGGATCTCGGCATCAAAGCCGAGGCTGGTGTCCCAGCCGTACTCGTGCATCGCGTGCAGCAGGAGTTTCACACCGATGAACGCCAGGATCACCGACAACCCCACCGACAGGTAGATCAGACGGTCCAAGAGGCCGCCGATCAGGAAGTACAACTGGCGCAGCCCCATCAACGCGAACACGTTGGCGCTGAACACCAGGTACGGCTCCTGGGTCAGTCCGTAGATCGCAGGGATCGAGTCGAGGGCGAACAGCAGGTCGGTGGTGCCCAAGGCGACGATGACGAACAGCATCGGGGTGATCAACCTCTTGCCGTCCAACCGCACCACCAGCTTGGTGCCGTGGAACTCGTCGGTGGCGCGGAACGTCCGGCGCACCCAACGCATCACCGCATTCTCGGTCATATCGTCGGAGTCGTCGGGTTTTCGGTACTCGAGGTAGAGCTTGATCGCGGTGTAGATCAGGAAGGCGCCGAAGAGGAAGAACACCCAGACGAAAGCCTCGATCGCGGCGGCGCCGACCCCGATGAAGACGCCTCGCAGGACCAGCGCCAGGATGATGCCGACCATCAGCGCGTACTGCTGCAACTGCCGCGGCACCCGCAGGTTCGCCATGATCAGCACGAAGATGAACAGGTTGTCCACGCTCAGGCTGTACTCGGTGAGCCAGCCGGCGAAGAACTCCCCCGCGTAGCGCGGACCCGAGGTGACCCACACACCGACCCCGAAGACCACTGCCAGTGCGGAAAAGACTCCGATCGCCAGGCCGGCTTCCTTCATCGACGGCTCGTGCGGCCGGCGGCCGATGTAGACCAGATCAATCCCCAGGACCACCACCATGGCGACGATCGTGATCACCCACGCCTCGGTGGTTACATGCATCTACTGACCTTTCGGATGCCTGTGCCAGGGTGGCTCACGGCTCCGGACATTCTCGCAGGGCTGGTCCGGGGAGCCAATTCTTCACGACGTAGCGGCGATGATCTGCCGCAGCGTCTTCTTCAAGTCGGCGACTTCGTCCCGCAGCCGGGCGGCCAACTCGAACTGGAGATCCGCTGCCGCGGTGTGCATCTGGTCGGTGAGTTCGCCGATCAGCGCGGTCAACTCGGCCGCAGGCAACTCCCCCAGGTCACGTCGACGCACGGTCGAGGCCGGCACCGGTGACGTAGGCCGACGACTCCCCCGGTTCACCAGTTCATCAGTGTCGGCATCCTCACGAGCCAACAGGTCGGTGAGGTCGGCGATCTTCTTCCGCAACGGCTGCGGATCGAGGCCACGCTCGGTGTTGTACGCGACCTGCTTCTCTCGGCGACGGTTGGTCTCATCGATCGCGGCCGCCATCGAGGGCGTGATCTTGTCGGCGTACATGTGCACTTGCCCGGCGACATTTCGCGCAGCTCGACCGATGGTCTGAATCAGCGATCGCTCCGAGCGCAGGAAGCCCTCCTTGTCGGCGTCCAGGATCGAGACCAGGCTCACCTCGGGCAGGTCAAGACCCTCACGCAACAGGTTGATGCCCACCAGCACGTCGAACACCCCGAGGCGCAGTTCGCGTAGCAGTTCGATCCGGCGCAGGGTGTCGACCTCGGAATGCAGATATCGGGTCCGCACTCCGTTCTCCATCAGGTAGTCAGTGAGGTCTTCGGCCATCTTCTTGGTGAGCGTGGTGACCAACACTCGCTCATTGATCGCAGCGCGGGCGGTGATCTCGGCCATCAGGTCGTCAATCTGTCCCTTGGTCGGCTTCAGCACGATCTCCGGATCGACCAGCCCGGTGGGCCGGATCAGCTGTTCGACCACACCGTCGGCCTTGGCCATCTCGTACGGCCCCGGCGTCGCCGATAGGTAGACGGTCTGGCCGATCCGGTCGACGAACTCCTCCCAGCGCAACGGACGGTTGTCCATGGCCGACGGCAGCCGGAAACCATGCTCGACCAGGGTTCGCTTGCGGGACATGTCGCCCTCGTACATTCCCCCGATCTGCGGCACGGTCACGTGGGACTCGTCGATCACCAGCAGGAAGTCCTCGCTGAAGTAGTCCAGCAGACAGTTGGGAGCGGTGCCGGGGCCACGTCCGTCGATGTGGCGGGAGTAGTTCTCAATCCCCGAACAGGTACCGATCTGGCGCATCATCTCGATGTCGTAGCCGGTGCGCATGCGGAGTCGTTGGGCCTCCAGCAGCTTGCCCTCGGCCTCCAGGTCGGCCAGCCGCAGAGCCAGTTCCGCCTCGATGTCGGCGATCGCCCGCTCCATACGTTCCGGGCCGGCCACGTAGTGCGACGCCGGAAACACGTAGATCTCGGTGTCGTTGCTGAGCACCGCCCCGCTGACCGGATGCAGCGTCGACAACGCCTCGATCTCGTCGCCGAAGAACTCCACCCGCACGGCATGCTCCTCGTACATCGGGAAGACCTCGACGGTGTCGCCGCGAACCCGGAAGGTGCCGCGAGTTCCGGCCAGATCATTGCGGACGTACTGGATGTCGACCAGCCGCCGCAGCAGCGTGTCCCGGTCGGTCTCCTCCCCCACCCGAAGTCGAACCATCCGGTCCACATACTCCTGGGGCGTGCCCAGACCGTAGATGGCCGACACCGTGGCCACGACGATCACATCACGTCGGGTCAGCAATGAGTTGGTCGCCGAGTGACGCAGCCGTTCCACCTCCTCGTTCAGCGAGGAGTCCTTCTCGATGTAGGTGTCGGTCTGAGGCACGTACGCCTCGGGTTGGTAATAGTCGTAGTACGACACGAAGTACTCGACCGCATTGTCGGGGAAGAACTGCCGCAACTCGTTGGCGAACTGCGCCGCCAGGGTCTTGTTGGGTTGCATCACCAGCATCGGCCGCTGCACTCGCTCGGCCAGCCAGGCCACCGTGGCCGTCTTGCCCGTGCCGGTTGCGCCCAGCAGGACCACATTCTGTTCACCGGCGTTGATCCGTCGCTCGAGCTCCGCGATCGCCGCCGGCTGATCGCCGGCCGGCTCGAAATCAGCCACCATTGAGAACGGGGCTACTCGTCTTTGCACATCACTGGTCGGTCGCACAACAAGAGCTTAGGTCGCGGCGCTGACATTTCCGTCCCACAGTGAAATCGGGCCCTGCCGAGATCATCGACAGGGCCCGATCGGGTGTAGGAGTGGCTAGCCCTTGGCCTGACTCGTCAGCACCACCGAGAGCATCTCGTTGATTGCGTTGAACGAGGTCTCCGGTGTCGATTCGGCGAACAGCACGGTCTGCGCCGTCACCACTCCATCGCTGGTACGGACGGCGATGAAGGTCTGTACGTAGGTCTGCGTGCTCGACCCACCTGAGGCGTCCACGAAGGTCGCCAAGCACTTCCCACCGGCCAGGTTGGCGGCGTTGACGTCGGTCTTCTCCGCCTTGCCGAACTGCGCGCCACTGACACTCTTGAGAATGCTGCGGTTGTAGCTGTCGCACAGTTGCACCGGGTTGGTCTTGGCATCGACCTGGTCGACCACCGTGATCAGGGCCGACTTGCTGTCGGTGACCTTGATCATGTTCGGGCTCTGCTTTTCGATCTGGAATCCTGAGGCGACTTGGAACTGCACCCCGTGAGTCAGGTCGATCACATTGCCGTTCGGAGGCTGCGGCTGCTCGGTGGGCTGGCCCTGCTGCGTCGGCTGTTCAGTCGGTTGTTCAGTCGGCTGCTCAGTCGGCTGGGTCGGCTGGGTCGGCTGCGTGGGCGTCACCGGCGGAGTGGGCTGCGGGGTCTTGGCCATCAGCATCAGTCCCCCACCGATCAACACCAGTGCCACGACGGCGGCGATGACGATGATCAGCACCTTCGACGACGACGCCTTCCCGGCCGGAGCCGGCGGGTAGCCCGGAGCTTGTGGGTAACCCGGTGCCTGCGGCGGGTATCCCGGCTGCTGCGGGTAGCCGCTCGGCGGGAAGCCACCACCGACCGGGGGGCCGGGCGGTGCCGGAGGCTGCTGCGGCGGGGCTGCCGGAGGCTGCCCGGGACCCGCTGCGGCCGGCGGCTGGTAGGCCGGCGGCTGACCCTGCGGTGCAGCGTTCGGCGGCTGGTAGGACGGCGGCGGGAAGCCGGGGTTCGGCTGGCCGCCGGGCGGCGTGGGCCCGGTGGGCGGAATCTGGGTCATTTCTCACCCTCCTGGCTCGGTTCGGTCGCCGCCGCCTCTTCGTCAGCGGTCGGTGGTGGTGACGACTGCAGAGCGACCGCAACCTTCGCCCGGCCCCGCGTTGACTGGCCACAAGCGCTGCAGAAGGCGGAGCTGGGCAGCAACGGCATCTCACATCGCCCGCAGAAGCCCATCTCGTCGCCTTGATCGGGATCCTCGGCCCGCGACGCCGACTCCAACGCGCCTTCCAACAATGCCGCCTGCAGCACCGTACGTACCCGCAGAATCAGCAGGCCGAGGACGACCAGGCCCCAGACGACCTGCAGCACCAGCGACAGGCTGGGCGTGCCGACGAAGCCGAGCAGGTACACCCCACCGCTGAACAGCACGTTGGCCGCCATCGCCATCAGCAGTGCGCCGAAGTAGCGTCCGGAGAAACCGTCGTAGCCCTTGCCGAGGCCGGAGAACTCGGCCACCGCCAATCCGGTCGCGGTGCCCATCACCAGCGGCTTGATGAAGCCCTCCAGGAACACCAGGGACGCCAGTTGAGCCGGCTGGCCGGCAACCACGACGGTGGTGAGCAGGTCCCAGTGCCGTACCAGAGTGTCGAAGCTGGCATAAGCCACGCCGCTGACCACACCGAAGGTGAGACCGTCCATCAGATCGTCGAAAGCCGGACGGCTGGCCAGCACGAGCGGGCCGATCTGGCGGATCAACTCACCGACCACCGGAACAGCCACCGCCGCGATCAGGAAGCCCAACAGGCTCGGCGTTGCCACCGGCATGCCATCGGTCCCACCGATGGTCGGATTGAACGGCATCCATCCGGCCGACACCCAGCTGAACAACGCCGCGAGGAGGCCGGTGAGCAGGAAGGCGAGACCGGTCACCAACACCGGCGCGTCCTCCCACAGGTTCACGTCGTACAGATAGGTGATGTAGACCACCGGGATCGCGAAGGCCGCGATCAGCACGGCAATCGGCATCCAACCGAGCACCGCGGCCAACAGGGCAGCCACCAAGGTGATGGTCAGCGCCGTCCGATAGGTCTGGGGATGCCGGCCGGCCTCCCGGGGCATGATCGAGGAGATCAGCGCGAAGGATGCGACCGGTTCGTTGGGCGCCAGGGCGAACCGACGGTTCGCCTTTTCGGTACCGGGCACGAGATCTTGGCCACAGCGGTGACAGAAGTGGGCTACTTCAGGGACCGCGGAGTGGCAGCGTGGACAATCCATGTATGCCTCCTGCATTGGTTGGGCTCAGCATAGGACCGTCGCTCACTCAAGCCGAGGCGATAAAATTCCTCAGTCGCCCGGCGTGTCAGAACCAGTGAGCTCGGCCCAGACCCGGTCGACCTGCGCACGCAGTTCGGACAGGCTCCCGCCATTCTCGATCACGATGTCGGCGTGCGCCAGACGGACGTCGCGGGCTGCCTGCGCCGAAACCCGGGCCTGCGCCTCCTCCCGGGAGTAGCCATCGCGCTTGCCCAGGCGGGCCAGCTGGATTTCGGGATCGACATCGACCACGACGACCATCTCGAAGTTGTCGGCCAAACCCGCCTCCACCAGAAGCGGGATCACCTGCACCACGATCGCTCCTGGCGGCGCGGCCTCGCTGAGAGCGGCCGCCCGCGCTCGGACGGCCGGATGGATGATGGCCTCCAGCGCGGCGCGGCCCTTGGGATCAGCGAACACCACCCGTCCCAGCGCCGCCCGGTCCAGCGAGCCGTCCGGTGCCAGTATTGCCGGCCCGAACCTGTCCACGACGGCGGCCAGGCCGGGAGTCCCCGGGGCCACCACTTCGCGGGCAAGCACGTCGGAGTCGATGATCACCGCACCGAGCTCGGCGAAACGCTGCGCCACGACGGACTTGCCCGAGGCGATGCCGCCGGTCAGTCCGATCTGCCTCACCATGGCCAGGAGTCTCTCAGATCGGCGGCCAACTGGGTGGCCTGATCACTGATCATCGAGTTCTCACCGGCGGTGAGGATCTGCTGGATGAACAGGACCCGGCTGTCGTCGTCGGCGACCAACACTTCGGCAAGTTGGCGTGCCTTGACTCCCTTGTACTTCCCCGTCCCGCTCACCGAGACCCGGGTGTAGGCGGGACGCACACTTTGCCGAGGTTTCGACAACGTGCCGGTGAACTCGGCATCGCTGCGCGCCAGCGCCACCCGCAACTCTGTCTCGGCATCCGAAGTCGCATCGACCACAGACAGCAGGATCCGGTTCCGCCCCGTCGTGAGCAAGGCCTCGGTGTCGGTGTCGGCCTCCGCCGTCCAACCCTCGGGCAGTGCGATGTCGCCGCCGATGGCGAGGACGTCACCACTGGGGTCTTCGTACTGCCCGGGGTCGTACTCGCTCCCGTCGATGGTTTGGTCGCTTGAGGCCGAGTTGTTGAACATCCCGTATCCGACGACCGAGACCACGCCGATGCCGATCACTCCTGCCAACAGGGATCGGCGCGACCCCTGCGGCGCACTCGGCTGATAGGCCCCACTGCCCTGATAGGAGCGGATGATCGGCGTCGGCGGAGGCGGATTCTCCCAGCCGCTGGCGCGAGCCTGGCGCTCGGCTTCCTCCGGGCGAGGGTAGTTCTCATAGCCGGTAGGGATCTGCGGCTCCACATGGACTCCTCAGCTGGGGGCGGCTCCATCATGCCAGCCGAAACAAGAACGCAGTACTCCGGCACGAAAGACAGCGACGCCCCACCGCTGGTGCGGTGGGGCGTCGTCGTCAGAAGGTGATCAGCGACCGCCGGTGAGCTTCTCCCGCAGAGCCTGCAGGGCCTCGTCAGAGGCGAGCGAGCCTTCGGGGGCCTCGTCGACCGAGCCGGCGGAGTAAGCCGCCGTGCTGGCCTCGGTGACCGCAGCCTGCACGTCGGCAGCCTCGGCCTCCTCGACCTGCTTCTTGTGAGCGAGCCAGCGGGCCTGAGCCTCGGCGTACTGCTGCTCCCAAGCGCGCTGCTGCTCCTCGTAGCCGGGCTTCCACTCCTGGGTTTCGGGATCGAAGCCCTCGGGGTAGATGTAGTTGCCCTGCTCGTCGTAGGACGCGGTCATGCCGTACAGCGACGGATCGAAATCGTCCGCAGCGACGTCGACACCCTCGTTGGCCTGCTTGAGGCTCAGCGAGATGCGACGACGCTCCAGGTCGATGTCGATGATCTTGACCATGACATCGTCGTTGACGGTGACGACCTGCTCGGGAATCTCCACGTGACGCTCGGCAAGCTCCGAGACGTGCACCAGGCCCTCGATGCCCTCTTCGACGCGGACGAACGCACCGAACGGCACCAGCTTGGTGACCTTGCCCGGAACGATCTGACCGATCTGGTGGGTACGAGCGAAGGTCTGCCACGGGTCTTCCTGGGTCGCCTTCAGCGACAGGGAGACGCGCTCGCGATCCATGTCGACATCCAGCACCTCGACGGTGACCTCATCGCCAACCTCGACAACCTCGGACGGGTGATCGATGTGCTTCCAGCTCAGCTCGGAGACGTGCACCAGGCCGTCCACCCCGCCCAGATCGACGAACGCGCCGAAGTTGACGATGGAGGAGACCACACCCTTGCGGATCTGGCCCTTGGTGAGCTGGTTGAGGAAGGTGTGACGCACCTCCGACTGGGTCTGCTCCAGCCACGCCCGGCGAGACAGCACCACGTTGTTGCGGTTCTTGTCCAACTCGATGATCTTGGCCTCGAGCTCGGCGCCGACGTACGGCTGCAGGTCGCGCACCCGGCGCATCTCCACCAGGGAAGCCGGCAGGAAGCCGCGCAGGCCGATGTCGATGATCAGACCGCCCTTGACGACCTCGATCACGCGGCCGCTGACCACGCCGTCCTCTTCCTTGACCTTCTCGATCTGGCCCCAGGCCCGTTCGTACTGAGCGCGCTTCTTGCTCAGGATCAGCCGGCCTTCTTTGTCTTCCTTCTGCTGAACCAGGGCCTCGACCTCATCACCGACAGAGACCACCTCGAAGGGGTCAACGTCGTGCTTGATGGAGAGTTCCTTGGAAGGAATGACACCTTCAGTCTTGTAACCGATGTCGAGCAGGACTTCGTCCCGATCGACCTTGACGACGGTGCCGGTGACGATGTCGCCGTCATTGAAGTACTTGATGGTCGCGTCGACTGCTTCAAGGAAAGCTTCCGGCGATGCGAAATCGTCGACCGCGACGCTGAGCGCCTCGTTGGTTGAGGTCATGTAGTAGGGCTCCGATGAGTTGGATGTATTTAGGTGGCCGCACCCCGGCCCCGCTTCGATTGGATGGGCCAGGCTGCCCTGGAACGGTCCGCACGAAACAGCCCTGACCCACTAGGTCTGAGGTCCGGGCGGACGGAGTGCAGCCGCCAGCCTATCGACCCTCGCGCGGCAGGGTCAATCTGACTCCCACTCGGGGGGTTAGGCTAATGCCCGAGGCCAAAGGAGGACCTGACCATGAGCGGTACCGCCATTATCCACGACGCGACTCTGACCCCCACCAAGCTCGAGTTGCTGGCGACCTGGTTGCCTGAGCAGCCGTGGTTCAACGGGGACGCTGCCGACCTCGAACGCGTTGCCGCCTACCGCTTCGTCGACCCTGACGGCGAGGTCGGGATCGAGACGATTCTGGTCCGTTCCGGCGGGGTCACCTACCAGGTGCCGCTCACCTACCGTGCCGAGCCACTCGCCGAGGCTGCTCCCCACCTGATCGGCACCATGGAGCACTCGGCGCTGGGTACCCGATATGCCTATGACGCGGTCGGCGACCCGGTCTATGTGGTCGAACTGATGCGGGTGATCCACGAAGGCGACACCGAGGCCGAGCTGTCGCGCGGCGAGAAGTCCATGACGGTCGAAGGCAGCGGGATCACTCTGGTGTCCAACGCTGCCGGCGAGATGATCCGGATCATCCGGACGCTCGACAACACCCACGTGCCCACCGTGCCCACTCCGCTGGGCTGGCTCACCGGCCGCTGGTCGGACGCCGAGGGCGACCAGGAACAGATGCTGGCCATCCTGCGCTGAGCGCGCGTGCCCTGAACTCAGGGCGCTGGACTCAGTGCGCGGCCTCGTGCCAGCTGCGTCCGGTACCGACCGACACCTCCAGCGGCACGACCATCTCCACGGCGTGGCCCATCTTGTCGCGGACCAGCTCCTCCAGAGCGTCCCGCTCACCGGGAGCGACCTCGAACACCAGTTCGTCGTGCACCTGGAGCAGCATTCGGCTGCGTAGACCTTGGGCGGCCAGGGCCGACTCCACGTCCAGCATCGCCACCTTGATGATGTCGGCGGCCGAGCCCTGGATCGGGGCGTTCAGGGCGGCCCGCTCGGCCATCTCCCGACGCTGACGGTTGGACGAGTTCAGGTCGGGCAGGTAGCGACGACGGCCGAGGATGGTTTCGGTGTAGCCGGTACGGCGGGCCTCGGCGACGATCTGTTGCAGGTAGTCACGCACATGACCGAAACGCTCGAAGTACTCATCCATCAGGCCACGGGCCTCCGACACCTCCACCTTGAGCTGTTGGCTGAGGCCGTAGGCGCTCAGCCCGTACGCCAGGCCGTAGTTCATCGCCTTCACCTTGGCCCGCTGCGCCTGGCTCACCTCATCGGCCCCCACCCCGAACACACGCGAAGCCATGATCGTGTGGAAGTCCTCACCACTGGCGAAGGCCTCGATCAGCCCGGCGTCGGCCGAGGAGTCGGCCATGATCCGCATCTCGATCTGGGAGTAGTCGGCGGTCAGCAGCGTCTCGTAGCCGTCGGCGACGACAAAGGCCTCGCGGATTCGACGTCCGGCTTCGGTACGAATCGGGATGTTCTGCAGGTTCGGGTCGGTGGACGACAACCGCCCGGTGGCAGCAATGGTCTGCACGTAGGTGGTGTGGATACGCGAGTCGGGAGATACCGCCTTCTGCAGACCCTCGACGGTCTGGCGCAGTCGGATCTGGTCGCGGTGGCGCAGCAGATGGGCCAGGAAGGGATGCTCGGTGCGGGCGTACAGCGTCTCCAACGACTCCGCGTCGGTGGTGTAGCCGGTGAGGGTCTTGCGGGTCTTGGGCATGCCCAGTTCGTCGAACAGCACCGCCTGTAACTGCTTGGGCGACCCCAGGTTGATCGAGCGCCCCAGCACCGCGTAGGCATCGGCTTCGGCAGCCGCAACGGCCGCGTCGAAGTCGACGTGCAGGCGATCGAGGTAGTCGATGTCGACCGCGATGCCGGTGGCCTCCATCCGGGCCAGCGTCCGGGTCAACGGCAGCTCCACCTCGCGCAGCAACGTGGCTCCGCCCTGGGACTCCAGTTCGGCCTCCAGGGTCGTGGCCAGATCGATCACCGCACGAGCGCGGACCATGGCGTCAGACGAGGTGGTGTCGGTGTCGAAGACGAAGGCGGCCTGGTCGGACTCGGCTGCCCCCGAACCCGAGACGGACAACTCACGACGCAGGTGCCGGGCGGTCAGGTCAGCCAGGTCGTAGGTGCGTTGGTCGGGACGCAGCAAGTAGGCCGCCAGGCCGGTGTCACTGACCAGACCGGCCAGGTCCCAGCCGCGGGCCCAGATGGCCAGCAGCGGCCCCTTGGCATCATGCATGGCCTTCTCCGCGGTGGGGTCGGCCAACCAGTCGGCCAGCGCCTGGTCGTCGTCGGGGCTGACCTCGGCGGTGTCGATCCACGCCGCCGACCCGTCGGCGCAGGCCAGCGCCAACCCGGTCAGATCACCGGTGCCCGCGCGCCAACTCCCGATCGGGTCCACCCCGACCACGCCGGAACGGGCATGCGCGTCCAGCCACGCCCGGACGGTGCCGGCGGTCAGCACCTCGCCGGTCACCTCGAAGCCGCCTTCACTGGTCAGATCCGCCGCCGGCAGAGTCTCCATCAGCCGGTCACGCAGCACCCGGAACTCCAGCCCGTCGAAGACGGTGTGAACCGCTTCCCGATCCCAGTCGCGGCGCAGAAGCTCTCCGACCGAGACGTCCAGGCTCAGATCCCCGACCAGTGCGTTCAGTTCCCGGTTGCGGGTGACGTCGTCCAGGTGCGCCCGCAAGGACTCGCCTGCCTTGCCCGGCAGGTCGTCGGCATGCCGCAGCAGATTCTCCAGGCCGTCGTAGGCGTCCAACCACTTGGCGGCGGTCTTGGGCCCGACCCCGGGCACCCCGGGCAGGTTGTCGCTGGTCTCCCCCACCAGCGCGGCCAGCTCGGGGTAGCGAGCCGGCGCAACCAGGTACTTCTCGGTAACTGCGGCCGGGGTCAGCCGGGCCAGATCGGAGACGCCCTTACGCGGGTACAGCACGGTCACCTGATCGTTGACCAGCTGCAAGGTGTCCCGGTCACCGGTGCAGATCAGGACGCGCAATCCGTCGGCGGCAGCTCGCTTGGCGAGGGTGGCGATGATGTCGTCGGCCTCGTAGCCCTCGACCTCGACGTGGGTGACGTTGAGGGCGTCCAGCACCTCTTTGATCAGCGACACCTGGCCGGCGAACTCGGCCGGCGAAGCGGCACGAGTGCCCTTGTAGTCGGGGTATCGCTCGGTCCGGAAGGTGTGCCGAGAGACGTCGAAGGCGACCGCGAGGTGGGTCGGCTGTTCGTCACGCAACACATTGATCAGCATCGAGGTGAAGCCGTAGACCGCGTTGGTGTGCTGCCCGGTGCTGGTGGCGAAGTTCTCCACCGGCAAGGCGAAGAAGGCCCGGTAGGCCACCGAATGCCCATCGATCAGGAGCAGGGTGCCGGCCGAGGAGTCTGCAGATGCGGGAGGGTTCGTCACAGTCCGGCACTCTACCGGCGACCACTGACCATGCGGGGCGCTGATGTGCCATCGTTGGCGGGTGAACGTTCCTGACTGGTTCGAAGGCCTGTCCAGCCCATTGGACGAAAAGATGGGCACCGAGTGGATCGAGATCTCGCCGACCCGCGCGGTGGGTCGCTGCCCGGTCGCCGGGAACACCCAACCGTTCGGGCTGTGGCACGGGGGTGCGTCCTGCGTGATGGCCGAGAGCCTGGCCTCACTGGCCGCAGCCGCCGAGGTGGGCCCGGACGGCGCCGTCACCGGGGTCGACATCAACGCCACTCATCTGCGCAGCGTGAAGGACGGCTGGATCACCGGGACCGCGACCGCCATTCGGATCGGCGGCACCCTGGCCACCTACGACGTCAGCCTGGTCGCGGATTCCGGCGAGCAGGTGTGTGCCGCACGGATCACCGTGTTCCTGCGGCGCAACCCAAAGGCCTGATCAGGCCTTCATCGGGCGTTGTTTGCCACCGGCCTTGGAGTGCTCGATGACGCCCTCGGCCACTTCGCGCATCGACTTGCGCAGGTCCATGGCAGTCTTCTGGATCCACCGGAAGGCCTCCGGCTCGGTGAGCCCCAGCCCCTCCTGCAGCAGCCCCTTGGCCTGATCGACGGCCTTGCGGGAAGCGAACCGCTCCTCTAGGTCGGCGACCTCGGCCTCCACCGCGCGGATCTCGGCGAACCGACCGATCGCGATCTCGATGGCCGGCACTACATCGGAGGAATCGAAAGGCTTGACGACGTACGCCATCGCGCCGGCGTCCCGGGCGCGCTCGACCAACTCGCGCTGGCTGAAGGCGGTCAGCATTACCACCGGCGCAATCCGTTCCTCGGCGATCTGTGCGGCCGCGGTGATCCCGTCCATCTTGGGCATCTTGACGTCCATCACCACCAGGTCGGGCTGTAACTCACGCGCCAACCGGAGAGCTTCCTCCCCGTCGGAGGCCTCAGCGATCACGCGATAACCCTCTTCAGTCAGGAGCTCGACGAGGTCGAGACGAATGACCGCCTCATCCTCGGCAACCAAGACCCGCAGCCCGCCCTCGGTCGCAGAACCCTCGAGTGCGTCAACCATGTTCTTGCTCCTGACCATTGCTCGGTGCGTGTGTGTGGATCGAGGGTATCGTGCGTGCGACAGGTGATGCCAAAGTTGTGGCAGAATCTCCTCTGCCCCTGCCGGGGTGGCGGAATGGTATACGCGGACGGCTCAAACCCGTCTGCCCATTAGGGCGTAGGGGTTCGACTCCCCTCCTCGGCACTGTTGATGGATGCGCTGGTCAGCCGCAGGTGTTGACCGCGGGCTGGCCGGCGAATCTGGCTGAGAGCCAATTCAGTGAATCGGTCAGTTGCGGTGCATCCGCCCGAGCCGGGCTCAGATGACCCAACCCGGGATAGCGGCGGTACTCCACCACCTGACCGATGTGGCAGCGCCCGGCCACAGCCAGATCGGTGATCGAACTGGCCACCACCTGGTCGTCGGCGCCCTGGGTGACAAACAGCGGCACCGGCACCATACCGGTCGCATTCTGGCTGAGCCGGACGCCCAACGCACCGCTGGACGGCGAAGCCGACCAGGCCCCGTGCGCCCCGATCACCGCCGCCCAGTTGGTCACGGCCCAGCCAGCCGTGCCGCATCGGGCCGACACCTCCGCGGCCAGGAACTGCTCAGGCATCGACAGGTAGTCCGACACGTGAACCTCGGGGTAGGCGGCGGCATAGCTGGTCAGGACGTAGGAAGGCAGTTCCGTGGGAGCCCCGCGAGCCACCTGATCGGCGATCACCGTCGCCGGATCGAAGATCGGAGCGTCCACGGCGACCCCGACCAACGTCACCTCCGGCGCATAGGACGCCTGCAGCTGACCGGCCCACAGCGCACTGTGAGCGCCCTGGGAGAACCCCCAGACCACTGCTCCGCCCAGCCGAACGCCGGGCACCTGCCCAACCGCACGGATACCGTCGAGGATCGCCTGGCCGCCGTCGGCACCGATCAGCACGCTGGGAGCGCCGGACACGCCCTGCCCCACACCATCAGGGGCGAACACCGCATAGCCGGAGGACAACAACCGGGGGACGATCTCCAGCCCACCCTTGGCCAGTCCGATGACCGACGGCGCGCAGTCCACCGCCGAGCCGGTCTCGCCGTGCGCCCACACCACCAGCGGCAGCGAATCGCCCGCGGTTGAGCCCGGCACGAACAACACCCCACTGGCGAGCACGGCAACACCCTGGACGTCGGTGGTGGCGTACAGCAATCGGATCGCCGATCCGGACGTGCCGACCGGATCGGTCGCAACGGCCCGCAGCAACTGACCTGGTATCGGCTTCTGCGGAAGGTCGACGTGGTAGAAGTCGGAGGCGCTGGGCCGTCCGCCGTCGGCATTGATGCCCGCCAGGATCAGCCCGGTCGCCGCGAGCAGCGCGATCAGACGCCCGATCACTCGATGATGTTCGGTCGACCGTCCGAATCCGGTGGGCGGGTACCACAGGTCGATCAGCAGGCCACCGCCGACCAGGACCATTCGAGCACCCAACATCAGCGACATCGGGTACGTCACCGCGTCCACCCACAGACCGGAGACCAGGCCGAAGATCAGCGTCACCACGCCGGTGATCAGCGACACCAGCATCCCGCCGGTGGCCGCCCCGACCAGCAAGCTCGGCAGCGGCGCGGTCGAGATCAGGCCTGACCAGATCTCCAACATGCCGGTGGCGATGAGCAGCAGGCCGACCACCACTCCGACCGCTATCAGCGGAATCTGGGGCCAGACGATCAGCAGAGCCGCGCCCCCGAGGTACATCGCGCCCAGGATCCAGCGGGCCGGGGCGTCACGGGTGCCCTGCACGCTTTCGGCCACCGCCGCGATCACCAAGGCTCCGACCAGGATCAGCACCAGGAGGGTTTCGGACGCAAACGGGCGCAGCAGAAGCAAGCTGCCTGCGAGCATGCTCAGCAACCCCATGGCAGCGCGAACCATCATGCGCTTCCCCCTCCGCGCCATGGCTGCACTCTAATATCTGGAGCGCCCGTTGCCAAAGCCGCCTTCGAGGCAAGGAAACCTCAGGTTCAAGCCATCTCGTAAACGCGCAGGGAATTCGTCTGGTAAATCGTCCGGCCCGGGTTGCCCGCCACGATCACCACACGATCGCCACGCTTGAGGAAACCGGTGCGGGTCAGCGCGTCCTGCACCGAGGCGACCATCGAGTCGGTGTCGGTGTACTCCGGCGTGACGAAGGACTGAACGCCCCAGCACAGGGTGAGTTCCTGCGCCGTCTTCGGTAGCGGGGTGAACGCCATGATCGGCACCTCGGAGCGCAAACGCGCCAAGCGGTGTGGAGTATCTCCCGAAATAGTGAACGCAGCGAGATATTTCGCGTTCACCCGCTCAGCGACTTCCACCGCCGCCTTGGAAATCACCCCGGGCGTGGTGTGCGGATTCCAGGCCAAAGCCCGGATCTTGTCCAGGCCCTCCGCCTCGGTACGACTAATGATTCGCGACATCACCTCGACGGCCTGGATCGCGTAGTCGCCAACCGCGGTCTCGCCCGAAAGCATCAACGCATCAGCGCCGTCCAGGATGGCGTTGGCCACGTCGGAGGCTTCGGCACGCGTCGGACGGTGCGCGGTGATCATCGACTCCAGAATCTGGGTGGCCACGATCACCGGCTTGGCCCAGATCCGGGCGGCGTCGACGATCCGCTTCTGCGCGGAAGGAACATCCTCCAGCGGCAGCTCCACCCCGAGGTCGCCGCGGGCGACCATGAACGCGTCGAAGGTGTCGATCACCGCGTCGAGGTTCTCCAGGGCCTGAGGCTTCTCCAGCTTGGCGATCACCGGCACCTGACGTCCTTCGGACTCCATCACCTTGCGCACCGGATCGATATCGGAGGCACTACGGACGAACGACAGGGCGACCATGTCGACGCCGTGGCGCAGTGCCCAGCGCAGATCGCGCTCGTCCTTCTCGCTCAGCGCCGGCACGCTCACCGGTACCCCGGGCAGGTTGATGCCCTTGTGGTCGGACACCTTGCCGCCGACCAGTACCTCGGTCACCACATCGGTGTCGGTGACTTCGAGGGCAACCAACTCGATCGCGCCGTCGTTGATCAGAATCTGGTCGCCCACCGAGACGTCATCGGTGAGGGTCTTCAGCGTGGTCGAGGCGCGCTCAGCGGTGCCCTCGACCTCCTCGATGGTGATGATGAAACGCTGGCCGGGAACGAGTTCGGCCGAGCCGTTCTCGAAGTTCCCCAGACGGATCTTGGGGCCCTGCAGGTCGGCCAGGATACCGACCGGCCGTCCGGCGATGCGGGCCGCATCGCGGATCCACTCCACCCGCTGGGCATGCAGCACGTGGTCACCGTGGCTCATGTTGAGCCGGGCGATGTTCATGCCTGCGTTGACCAGCTCGACCAGCTTCTCAGCGGAGTCGGTGGCGGGGCCGATGGTGCAAATAATCTTCGCTCTACGCACGAAGCCAGGCTACCGAGCCTGTCGCGAAGCCGCCTAAGAATCCCTACGTACGGTTACCAACGCCTGCGCCAGATCCGTGGTGTATGGGGAAGTGAATCTGACCAGTTCGCCGCTGCGGGGATGATTGAAGGCCAGCTCGACGGCATGCAGCCACTGACGGCTCAGCCCCAGGCGCGCCGCCAGCACCGGGTCCCCGCCATAGGTGGGATCGCCGACACACGGATGGTGGATGGCCTGCATGTGCACCCGGATCTGGTGAGTGCGGCCGGTCTCCAGATGGACCTCCAGCAGGGTCACCGCCCGGAAAGCCTCCAACATCCGGTAGTGGGTGACGCTGTGTCGTCCGCCATCGATCACGGCCATCTTGTAGTCCGCCCCCGGATGACGCCCGATCGGTGCGTCGATGGTGCCCTCCAGCGGGTCAGGAAGGCCTTGTACCAGCGTGTGATAGACCTTCTCGACCGTTCGGGAGCGGAAGGCCCGCTTCAGTGCGGTGTAGGCCGGTTCACTTTTGGCGACCACCATCAAGCCGGACGTACCGACGTCCAGGCGTTGGACGATGCCCTGCCGCTCGGCTGCGCCCGAGGTCGAGATCCGAAAGCCGGCGGCGGCCAGGTGCTCCACCACTGACGGCCCCTCCCAGCCCAGGCTGGGATGCGCGGCCACTCCCGGCGGCTTGTCCACCACGACGATGTCGGGGTCGTCGTAGACGATGCCGATGCCGGCCACTTCCCGAGGGGTGACCGACACGACCGGCGCGGTCTCGATCTCGACTTCGAGGAGGTCTCCGGCCACCACCCGGTGAGACTTGGCGACCGGAGTGGAGTTGATCTGCACCAGGCCGCGGCTCAGCAGGTCTTCGATCCGGCTGCGGGACAGCCCGCTCATCCGAGCGGCGGCCGCGTCGACGCGTTCGCCGTCCAGCCCGTCGGGGACCAGCCAGACGCTAGCCACCGGCCGTCCCATCGGCGTCGGGATCGACGTCGTCGTGGGAGTCGGACTGCTGGCTCACCGGTGCCCCGTCGAGCCCGACCTTGGTGATCATGCTCAGCCACACCACCAGCACCGCCGCCGAGGTGATGAAGATGTCGGCGATGTTGAGGATCGCGAAGTAGGGCAGCTGGATGAAATCGACCACGTGGCCCTGGAACGGGGCTGGGGGCCGGAAGAGTCGATCCCACAGGTTTCCCGCGATCCCGGCCGCGAGCAGCCCACCGGTGACCGCCCAGCCCATATGCCGGACGCGGGGGATGCCCCACCCGACCACGGCGATCAGGGCGGCGATGGCGACACAGGTGAGAACGGCGGTGAAACCCTCCCCCATGCTGAATGCGGCGCCCGGGTTGCCGATCAGCTGCAGCGTGACCAGCCCGCCCAACAGCGGAATCGGGTGCTGCGGGTCCAGATTGGCCAGGGCCACGGCCTTCGCTACTTGATCGATCGTGAGCCCGAGCACGCCGATGACGGCCGCTGGCACCCAATAGCGCACTGCGGACCGAGGACGTACCAACTGATCGGCTATCGCCGTTCCTCCCGCTGCTTGCAGGCCATGCACATCGTGGCCCGCGGGAAGACCTGCAGCCGATCCTTGCCGATCGGCTGGCCGCACGACTCGCAGATGCCGTAGTTGCCGGCCTCGAACAGGCGGTAGGCCTGTTGGGCCTGTTCCAACATCTCGCGCGCATTTTGGACCATGGACATCTCCTGGTCACGTTCGAAGTTCGACGAGCCGACATCGGCCGGGTCGCGGCCGGCGCCATCGCCGCCATCCTCGAAGAGGTCGGCCAAGCCGGCCTCGGCAACTTCGATCGCCTTCTCCATCCGAGAGATCTCTGCGAGAAGCTCCTCGCGGATCTCCTCGATCTCCTCCTCAGTCCACGGATCGTCGCCCTCGGCAACGGGGATGGAGGTAACGGGAGCCTTGGGGGTGGCCCCCCGACGCTGGGCCGGTGGCATGTTTAGATCCCTCCTGCTGTGATCACTGGGGATGGAGAGTACCAGCAAAAAGCGCCCCGATCTTTCGACCGGGGCGCTTCAGGCTGTAGCAGTGTTTAGCGACCGTCACCCAGCAGGGCATCCAGGCGCGGGGTGGCCGAACCGGAGCTTGCCTCGTTGAGAACGTCGGGAGCGTTGGCCGGCTCGATCCGGCCCTCGCCCAGCGTCCGCAGCTGGCTCTGCAGGTGGTTGGTCAGCAGCGAACGGTAGTTGTTCTCGAAGGACCGCAGCTGATCAACCTTCACCTTGAGGGAGTCACGCTCGTTCTCCAACTTGGTGAAGATCTCCGCGCGGCGGGCCTCGGCTTCGCCAGCGACCTGATCGGCGCGCTGCTGAGCTTCAGCAGTGAGCTTCTCTGCGTTGACGCGAGCCTCGGACTCGATCCGGTCCGCACGGGTGCGGGCATCGGTGAGAGTTTCGTGGGCCTTGCGGTTGGCGCTGTCGATGACGTTCTCGGCCTCGGCGCGAGCCGTGGACAGAATCCGCTGGGACTCGGTCTGGGACTCGCCCACCAGGCGCTCTGCCTGTTCGGTGGCCATCTGCAGCAGACGAGTAACTGCGGGCGACGCCTCGGCAGAGGTGGTCACCACGATGTTCTCGATCTTGCCCGAGGAGATCACGCTGCCGCCGACCGGCATGTGCGCCGCGGCGTCGCCGGCCTGCCGGAGGTTGTTGACCTCTGAACGCAGGGATTCGATCTCGGACTGCGCACGAGCCAGCTCCTCGCGGGCCGAGCCGAGCTCCTGGCTACGCCGGTTGAGCTCCTCGGTCTTGCCGGCCAAGTCGTTGCGCGCATTGTTCAGCTCGGCGTCGCGCCGCTGCAGCTCCGCCGCGTTGCGCTCGTTGGCGCCGTTGTCGCTGCTCGGGACGAAGACAGACGAGGGCTGGCTGCTGCTCAGCGCCTCGACCTGCTGCTTCAGCGCAGAGTTCTCATCGGTGAGCTGGGCGAGCGTGGCCTCGACCTTGTCGACGAAGTTGTCGACGTCGACCGGCTCATAGCCGTTTCTCCGCGCCAAATGAAAGCGGGTCTGGCGGACCTGCTCCAGGGTCAGGGTCATTGCTCACCTCACGTGCTCGGTTACGAACCCGGCATGCCGGGCCTCGTTAGGTCTATCTCAGGCTAGTGCAGCCCGAATGCTCAATCCAACAACCGATCGTATTGGGCGTCTCGGGGGTAAACCGGAGGTCCAGACATTTCCCACCCTAGCGGGGCCGCGGTTGGACCGATCCGGCGTACAACCGCCTGCCAGAGGCGGAAATGCAGCTCAGCGAGGCTGTGGGAGAGGCCGAGTAGATCGGTCAGGCGACCATCCAGCATTCAGGATCACAGAGTGAGGGAATCCGCTGTCGGATGTGCCACGGCCCACCCGCAGCTCCCCGAACAGCTACCCCACCACCTGCCCGCGGGGCTTCCAGCAGGCCCGCCGACACACGCCGCAGGGCGGGCTCAGGACTGGTTGAAGAACCCGCCGGCGAGCCGCTCCTTGTCCTCGGCGGTCACCGAGACGTTGTGCGGCGAGAGCAGGAAGACCTTGCTGGTGATCCGTTCGATGCTGCCCCGCAGCCCGAAGATCAAACCGGCGGAGAAGTCGACCAGCCGCTTGGCGTCGGCCTCCTCCATGTCGGAGACGTTCATGATCACCGGCACGCCGTCGCGGAAGTTCTCCCCGATAGTGCGGGCTTCGTTGTACGTGCGGGGATGCACAGTGATGATCCGACTGATGTCGGCCACCCGGGTCTGTTCGCGCGGCGGACGACGGGTCTCAAGTTCAGTGACCTTCGCACCAGCGTCGGACGCCTTGGCCAGCTCACGCGGCGCGGGCACCTGCTCGGTGGCCTCGTCGGCAGCGATGTCGGTCTCGGTGTACTCCTCGTCAGAGACCAAGCCGAGCCACACGGCCGCCTTTCTCAAGCCATCAGCCATTGTCCTGCCCCCTTGGGTTGCCATACTCGAAAAAAACTGTAACCCGCAGGTCCGCTCAGAGTCCGGAACCGGCCGACGACACGCGTCAAGACCGCGTCGGCAACCAGACCACCCCGGCCTGTCGACCAGATGACGCCCCGTCGCGGCGATAGGAGTGCAAACTCGGCGTGGTCCGAGTGCAGGGGTCGGCCAGCACCACTTCGCAGCCCAACTCGACCAGCTGCGCCTCAGCGGCCGCGCCCAGGTCGAGGCTTGGCGTGCCCCAGCTGGTCTGCGCCCAGGCGGCGGGAAGACGTTCGCTGATCTGGTCACGCAACTGCGCCGGCACCTCGTAGCAAGCGCCGCAGATGTGCGGCCCCACCCAGGCCCTCAGACCATCGCCCCCGAGGGCGCGGATGGCGGCCACCGTCTCGGCCAACACCCCGGCAGCCAGACCCACTCGTCCGGCATGAGCGGCGGCGACAACGGAGTTGGCCTGATCGACGAACAACACCGGCAGGCAGTCCGCGGCCCGCACGGCCACGGCCAGCCCTCGCGCAGTCGTGACCAGGGCATCGGCTTGTTCGACGGCAACATCGCGAGGATCGGATGCCGCATCCACCAGCAGTACCCGGGCGCTGTGCACCTGATAGGCGTTGAGAACCGGAACCCCGAGCTCAGCCTCCGCCTGTTCCCAGCCGGCACCGCGCCACCGATCAGGGCTGCCCAGGGTGAGGTCCAAGCGGCCGCCGTCGGCGGACACTGCGTCGAAGAAGGCGATCCCGACGCCGTCGACGTCGGGATCGTTGCGAAAGCTGAACATCGGTGTGGCGGCCGACTGCCTACTTCAGGAAGTCGGGCACGTCGAGTTCGTCGTCAGCGATCGGGGCCGGACGCGGCGCAGGCGCCGGCATGGCCACCTCAGCGGTCTGGTCATCGACTTCGACGATCGGTGTCTCCACGACAGGAGCCACCACGGGCTTCCTGGGCTCCACCTTGGGTTCCAACCGCGGGGCCCGCCGCGGCGGCGCTCCCCCGTCGAATCCGGCCGCGATCACCGTCACCCGGACCTCGTCGCCCAAGGCGTCGTCGATCACCGTGCCGAAGATGATGTTGGCGTCCTCGTGAGCCGCTGCTTCGATCAGGTTGGCCGCAGCCGACACCTCGAACAGGCCCAGGTCGGAGCCACCAGCGATCGAGAGCAGGACGCCGTGTGCACCGTCGATGCTGGCTTCCAGCAACGGCGACGACACCGCCATCTCCGCAGCCGCCCGGGCGCGGTCCTCACCGCGAGCCGAACCGATGCCCATCAACGCCGATCCGGCGTTGGACATGACCGCCTTCACGTCGGCGAAGTCGAGGTTGATCAGACCCGGCGTGGTGATCAGGTCGGTGATGCCGGACACGCCCTGCATCAGCACCTGATCGGCCTGCCGGAAAGCGTCCAGGATGGCGACGTGATGATCGGTCATCTCCAGCAACTTGTCGTTGGGAATGACGATCAGGGTGTCGACCTCGTCCCGCAGCACGGCGATGCCGTCCTCGGCCTGGCCCGACCGACGTCGGCCCTCGAAGCTGAACGGACGGGTGACCACACCGATGGTGAGCGCACCCAGCGAGCGCGCGATCCGCGCAACCACCGGTGCGCCGCCGGTGCCGGTACCACCGCCTTCGCCGGCGGTGACAAAGACCATGTCGGCACCCTTGAGCACCTCTTCGATCTCATCGGAATGATCTTCGGCCGCCTGGCGACCCTTGGACGGGTCCGCTCCGGCGCCGAGTCCGCGGGTGAGATCGCGGCCGATGTCGAGCTTGACATCAGCATCGCTCATCAACAGCGCTTGAGCGTCGGTGTTCACCGCAATGAACTCAACGCCACGCAAGCCGGATTCGATCATCCGGTTCACTGCGTTGACGCCACCGCCGCCAACTCCCACGACCTTGATAATGGCCAGGTAATTCTGGGAGGCAGTTGCCACGTGACCCACCCTCACTTGCTATGGAGAAACAAACTTCGGTCCGGCGAAGCCCAGGCGGGGAAGAACGTGCTCCGGCGTGTTCACAGGCTAGGAGAGTGCTTTTGGGCTTGTCCAAGAATGGTCAAGGCACCGGCGAGTCCCTCAAGTGCGACTCTAGAGTTCCCCTCCCGGGGGACCTCGGCCCTCAGCGGTAGGTCGGGAAGCCTGGAGCGGATACGTCGAACACGGTCCCCGATTTCGCGAGCAGATTGTCCAGAACCTGTGATTTCAATCCTGACTGCTCCGCGCTCCCCCAGATCACCCGGTCGCCGTCCTTGAGCCGCAGCTCGATGGCGTCGCGGGTGGACGCCACCACACGGTCCACCCGCGCAGCAGTGTCGGGGCTGAGCGCGCTGTACACCGTGCCCACGTCCACCAGCAGTTGTTGATCGTTGGTGGGCGCGTCCACCAACACCAGACCGCCAGGACGATCGCTCACCGTCTGAAAGACCACTCCGGTGGCGTCAGCGAGCAGGTAGCCGTTGTCCGTGGCGATCGCCAACCGCGCACGGCGCTCGACGATGGCGATGCTCACCGCGTTCGGCCAACTGCGCACGACGGTGACGTCTGCCACGGCCGGTACTGCGGCGAGCCGATCGGCGGCAGCGGTGATGTCGACTCGGGCCAGCGGCGTGCCCAGCACAATCCCCGACGTGGCCACGACATCGTTCTTCGCCAGCACCTTCAGCCCACTCACCTGGATCTGTCGGGTCGAAAGCACCGGCGAGAAGGCAACCACATAGACCCCTGCCGCCAACACCACCACGATCAGCGCGGCCACCAGGCCGCCAACGATCCGGTGGCGGCGACGATCATCCCTGCGGCTCTTCAGCCTGGAGGTGGCGTCGCTGACCCGGGCGCTCACGGCACCGGCCTCGCATTCAACGCTTCACACAGCCGCGGACCAACCTGAGTGACGCTGCCGGCACCGATGGTGACCACCAGGTCACCGGGGCGAACCACGGCAGCCAGTGCCGCCACACCGTCATCGACCGACTCCGCATAGCTGACCGACTCCGCCCCCACCCGCGAGCGGACGGCAGTGGCCACCAACTCGCCGGTGACCCCGGGAATCGGGTCCTCCCGGGCCGGATAGATGCCCAACACGACCACGTGATCGGCCAGGCTCAGCGATTGGCCGAACTCGTCGGCGAAATCGCGAGTACGGGTGAACAGGTGCGGTTGGAAACAGGCCACCAGCCGTCCCTGGCCCACCATGGCGCGAGCCGCGGTCAGGGTCGCGGTGACCTCGGTGGGATGGTGGGCGTAGTCGTCGAAGACCCGGACACCGTGCACCTCGCCGACCGGTTGGAAACGTCGGGCAGTACCGGCGAAGCGCCCGGCCGCAGCGCGCAACGCAGGCCCGGGCACCCCCAGCAACCGGCCCACGGCATACGCCGCGGCCGCGTTGAGAAGGTTGTAGCGCCCAGGGACGGCCAGGGCGAGGTCACCGGCATCGTCAGCAGCGCTCAGCTGGGCGGTGCTCCCCCGTCCGACGAAGCCGACGTCACTGAGCCGGACGTCGGCCTCGACGCTCTCACCGAAGGTGATGATCTGCTTGCCGCTCGCCCGAATCGCCGGCGCCAGCGCCCGCGCGCCAGGATCGTCCGCGCTCAGCACCACAGCCCGCACCGCATCGGCGGTAGCCAACGCCACGAAACCAGCCGCGTAGTTCTCCGCAGTACCCCAGTTGTCGAGGTGGTCGGCCTCGACATTGGTGATCACCACGATCTCGGCCGGGTACTGACGGAAGGACCCGTCGCTCTCGTCGGCCTCCACCACGAAGGCCTCACCGGCACCGAGTCGGTAGCTGCGTCCGGTGCCGGTCAACGGCGAACCCACCACGTAGCTGGGGTCGGCACCGGCCTCGGCCAACAGAGTGGCGATCATCGCGCTGGTGGTGGTCTTGCCGTGGGTGCCGGTGACGGCCACTCCGCGCCGGCCCACCATCAGCGCTGCCAACGCGGCGCTGCGATGCCACACCCGCAGGCCCCGACGACGCGCCTCGGCCAACTCCGGGTTGGTCTCGCGCACCGCGCTGGACACCACCACGGTGTCCGCGGCGCCGAGTTGGGCGGGGTCATGGCCGACGAAGGTGCGCACACCCGCAGCGGTCAGCGCCGCCAGCGCAGGTGAGGCCACCTGATCACTGCCACTGGTGGGGACGCCGAGCTCGGCGTACATCGCAGCGATGCCGGACATGCCGGCTCCACCGGCGGCAATGAAGTGCACCGCGCCCAGCTGGGCCGCGGGCACCACAGCGACGGGTTCGATCAGCGGCATCGGATCAGTCTTCACTCCCGGCCAGGCTGAGCACCAATTGCGCCAGTGCATGAGCCGCCCCCGACGGCGCCAACGCCAGGCAGGTGTCCGACATCAGGCGCATCCGAGTCGGGTCGGCGAACAACGACAACACCTCATTGACCAGGCGATCTGCGGTCAAGTCGGCGTCGTCGACGCGGAGCCCGGCCCGCGCGTTCACCAGGAAGTCGGCATTGCGCGCCTGTTCGCCGTTTCCGTGCGCCAGTGGGACGAAGATGGTCGGCAAGCCGGTCATGGCCGTCTCCATCACCGTGGCCGCGCCGGAGCGCCCCACCATCAGATCCGCAGCGGCATAGGCCAGCCCCATCTCGTCAACGAAGGCCAACGGACGGTAGATCGCCCCCGTGGTGGCATCGGTGATCTGGTGATTGGCTTCGGAGAAGTTCGCCGCACCCAGCACGTGCAGGACGCTGACGCCGGCGGCCAGCAGCCGCGCCGCGGCGGCCTCGGTGGCTCGGTTGATGCTGCGGGCACCTTGGGATCCACCCGAGACCAAGAGCACCGGGCCGGTCGCAGGCAACTCGAAGGTGGTCCGTGCTTCGCTGCGACGAGCCGCTCGGTTGAGGTCGGCGATGGCTGAACGTACCGGAAGACCCAGCATCTGGGCGTGCGGCAGGTCGGTTGCCGGGAAGGTCGTGACCACGTGAGGGGTGAACAACGCCGCTACGCGGTTGGCCAGTCCGGCCACTGCATTGCCTTCGTGGACCACCAGCGGAATCCGCTCCTGTCGGGCCGCGAGGTACACCGGGAGGGACACATAACCGCCGAAACCGACCACGACGTGCGCGTGATGGCCTCGTAGTAGCGCTCGGGCTTCCGCGGTGGCCTTGCGTAGCCGTACCGGCACCCGGAGCAGATCGCCGGACGGGCGGCGCGGCAGCGGCACCGGAGAGATCAGCGCCAACTCCAACCCGGCCTCAGGAATGACCCGGGACTCCAGGCCTTTGGGGGTGCCGATGCACAAGATGTCGACGTCAGCGAGGTGTCGCAATTGTTCAGCGGTGGCGATCAACGGTGACGTGTGGCCGGCGGTTCCCCCACCGGCCATAACCACTCGGATCGGACCGCTCACGATCTGCCTGCCTTTGCTGTGGCCACCAGCGCCTTCCCCCGGCGCCGTCGATGCTTGCGAGCATACGCTCGCGCGCCGGGTTCGTTTCGCGCGCAGGCGAGGAGGACGCCCAGGGCCATCAGGTTGGCCAGCAGCGCTGAGCCACCGTAGGACAGGAACGGCAGCGGCACTCCGAGCACCGGAACCATCCGCAGCACCACCGCGATGTTCAGCAGTGCCTGGATCATGAACCAGCTCGTCACGCCGGCCGCGGTGTACCGGGTGAACTTGTCGTCGGAACGCATCGCGATCCGGAAGCCGGCATAACCGAGGGCGACGAACAACGCCAGCACGATCAGGGTGCCGACCAGGCCGAGCTCCTCACCGATCACAGCGAACACGTAGTCGGTGTGGGATTCCACCAGACCGCCCCACTTCTGCCGACTGGCGCCCAGCCCGAGCCCCCACCAGCCGCCCGAGGCCAGCGCGACGATGGCGGTGATCGGTTGATGGTTCACCCCGAGGGGATCGGCAGTGGGGTTCAGGAAGCCGACGATGCGGTTCATCCGGTTCGGCGAGGCGATCACCAGGCCCACCACGCCGAGCGCCACCGTCCCGATCACCCCGGTGATCACCTTCAGCGAAGCCCCCACGTACCACAAGGTGGCCAGCACCAACGCACCCATGATCATGCCGGTGCCGAGGTCGTCCTGAAGCACCACGAGCACGATCAGCAGCAGCGACACCGGCAGGAACGGGATCAGCAGCTGCCAGGGATCACTGAGGCGTTTGCCCTTGCGAGCCATGATGTCGGCACCCCACATCACGATCGCCAGCTTGCCCAACTCCGAGGGCTGGATCCGGAACCATGGGTTGCCGAACTGCACCCAGTTGGTGTTGCCGTTCATCGAGTGGCCCAGCGGAGTGAAAGTCAGGATCTGCAACAGCAGAGAGCCGAGGATCAGTGCCCAAGCGATCACCTTGAGGTGACGGGGCCCGAACCTGGCCAGGATGAACGCGCCGACACCACCCAGCGCCAGGAACATCACCTGACGCTTGACGAAGTAGTAGGCGTCACCCCACTGGGTGAAGCCGTAGACGCTGGAAGCCGACAGCACCATCACCATGCCCAAGGTGAGCAGCAGGATGGCAGGGATGAGCACCAAGTAGAAGCTGGCCATCGGATGGGCCAGCCAATCGAGCACGAGACTTCGCCGACGTCGTAAATCTTGAGACGTCGATTGAGTACCGTGACGATCCACAATGGGGGAAGCCAGGATCGCCAACGAGTCTGCCCCCTATCCGGTCAGCTCCGAAGCTGCAGCGGCGACATCATCGCTCTGCGCTGCCTGGTCGGAAAAGATGTCATCGTCGGCGCAGCCGAAACCCAGCAGCGCGACGAGCTCGGACTGAGCCCGGGACGCTGCCTGATTCACCGCTGTGCGCATAGCTCAATGATTCCCCGAATCGCTCACCAGGAGCGGAATCTCGGCTGCGTGTCGCCTCATCAGGTCGACAATCGACCAGATCGGGATTCGTCAGCGCTCACCCAGGACGAAGCGCCGCAGGCCGTCGGCCACTGCCTGCGGGGGCACCCCGAAAGATCGCGCCAAGGCTGCTGCGGCCAGTGCGTTGGCCACCGTGGCGGGCTCATCGGAGGCCAGATCGGAGAGTTTGGCGATCTCGATGGCCGAATCCCGCCGCTGAGCGATGAACGCCCGGTCGACCAGCACATCGTCGACCACACCCACCATGGACGGCGCCGGGATGCCGAGGGTGAAGCCGATGGCGCGCGCTCCCTCGATCACATCGGCCTCTTCGACCAGACGTTCAGTGGCCGGATCGTCGACGTTGTAGACGCACGAGTGTCGGAGCCGCTGATAGATCAGGCCGGTATCGGCGGCATAGCCGGCCATCGGGTCGCCGTCGGCGGTGTCGGCGTACCAGTCCAACCGGTCGGTGCCCAGGTTCAGCACCGCAGCCGAGTGCAAGCTCAGGCTGTTGGTCCAGTGCAGCTGTGCGCTGGACAACTCCACCGCGAACACATCGTAAGGAGTCTCGTCGAGCACCGCCTCGACCACCGGACGTCCGATGTTACCGACCACGGCCACCGACAATCCGGCCGCCGACAGCATCGACTCCAGCATGGTGATCGTGGTGGTCCTGCCGTGAGTTCCGGTGACGCCCAGCCACGGCACGTGGCGGTCGGGCGCGCTCATTCGCCAGGCCAGTTCCACCTCGCCCCAGATCGGGATCCCGCGGTCACGCGCCTGCGCCAACAGCGGGGCGGACGGACGCCAGCCCGGTGAGGCGACCACCAGATCGACGTCGGTGGGCAGCTGTGCGGTGGCGCCGGCACCGAGGCGCACCTGAGCGTCCAGAACCTCCAACACGGTGGCCTTCTCGGCATAGTCGGCCGAGTCGGCCTCATCCAGCACCCTCACCTGGGCGCCGAGTTCGAGCAGACCATCGGCCGCGGCGAAGCCCGACCGGCCCAGCCCGGCAACGACGACCCGGGCCTGCGACCAGTCCGAGAGCCGGTCAGCGGTGTCGATCCATGGGCTCACTGCTGCCCCACGACCCATTCGGCGTAGAACAGGCCGAGGCCGACCGCCACGAACAGTCCGCAGATGATCCAGAACCGGATGGTGATGGTGACTTCCTTCCAGCCCATCAGTTCGAAGTGGTGTTGCAGCGGCGCCATCTTGAACAGTCGCTTGCCCCCGGAGAGCTTGAACCAGCCGACCTGGAGCACCACCGAAAGGGTGATGATCACGAACAGGCCTGCGATGATCACCATCAGCAACTCGGTGCGGGTGAGCACCGACAGTCCGGCGAGCGCCCCACCGATGGCCAGCGAGCCGGTATCGCCCATGAAGATCTTGGCCGGCGAGGCGTTCCACCACAGGAAGCCGAAACAGGCGCCGGCAAGGGCTATCGACACCACCGCCAGGTCGTAGGGGTCGCGCACTTCGTAGCACTGCGGCCCGGCACCGGACGCCAGCGAACAGCTCTGCCCGTACTGCCAGATGTTCACGATGGCGTAGGCGGCCAGCACCATCGCGGCCGCACCGGTGGCCAGACCGTCCAGGCCGTCGGTGAGGTTGGCTGCGTTCGACCAGGCCGCGATCAAGAAGACGATCCAGATCACCGCTGCCCACGGCGCGAGCGGCAGCCAGTTGATGTCGCGCAGGAAGGAGATCGCCGGGCTGGCCGGAGTGAGTCCGCGGTTGTCCTTGAACATCAGCGCGAGCACCGCGAAGGTCACCGCCACCAGACCCTGCAGCGTCAGTTTCATCGGCGCACTCAAGCCCAATGAGCGAGCCTTGCTGATCTTGATCCAGTCGTCGGCGAATCCCACCAGGCCCAGGCCGGTGAACAGCCCGATCAGCAGCAAGCCGGACGCTGTCGGCACCGTCCAGGTGATCAGGTGGGCAACGGCGTAGGCGATGATCACGCTCAGGATGATCACCAGGCCGCCCATGGTCGGGGTGCCACGCTTGGTGTGATGGCTGGTGGGGCCGTCATCGCGGATGAACTGACCGTAGCCACGTCTGACCAGGAACCGGATGGCATAGCGGGTACCCAGCAGGGTGCCCACCATGCCGAGCGCGCCGGCCAACAGAATGCTTCTCATCGCTCACTCTCCGCGCCCGCGCCGTCAACGAGGCGCTGGGCCACAGCCTCCAACGCTAGCCCCCTGGAGGCCTTTACCAGGACAACATCGCCGGGACGAACCATGCTCAGCGCCGCCTGCTCGGCCGCCGCCGCATCGGCCACCTGGGTAGCCATCAAGCCCGTGCCCGCAGCACCGGCGGCCAGGTCGGACGCTTGCTGGCCCACCGCGATCAACACGTCGACGCCCAACTCAGCGGCCAACTCCCCCACCTGACGGTGTCGCGCCGCCGTGTCGGGACCGAGCTCCAACATGTCCCCCAAGATCGCCACCAGCCGACCGGACGGACGTCGCAACCCGGCCAGGGACTGCAGCGCCGCCGCCATCGAATCGGGGTTGGCGTTGTAGGCGTCGTTGATGATCAGCCCGCCATCGGGCAGGTCGTGAAGCTCCATTCGCCAGCGGGACTTCGCCTCGGCCCGGCTGACGGCGGCCGCTGCCGACTCCAGGTCCAGCCCGACGGTTAGCGCCGCGGTGAGCGCGGCCAGGGCGTTCGACACCTGATGCGCGCCGCTCACCTGCAGGCTCACCGGCGCGGTGCCGACCACCGCGCCGGCGGCATGAACGACGAAGCGGTAGCGCAATCGGTCGTCGCTTTCGGCCTGCTCGCTCCACACCCGAAGCTCGCCGAAGGTGGGCTCGGCGCCGAGAGCGAAAGTCGCGATCCGTGCGGACGTCCGCGCAGCCATCGCCGACACCAGCGCATCCTCGGCGTTCAGCACCGCCCAACCGTCACTCGGCAACGCCTCCACCAGTTCGGCCTTGGCACGCGCAATCGTGGCCACGTCACCGAACTCGCCGAGATGTGCCTGGCCGACGTTGACCACCACCCCGATCTGCGGGGGCACCACGCCACACAGCCAGGAGACATGCCCGATGCCGCGGGCACCGAACTCACTGACCAGGAACCGAGTGTCAGCTCCGACCCGGGTAGCGGTGAGGGGCACACCGATCTCGTTGTTCTGCGAACCGGCCGGTGCCACCGTGGGTCCGGCGGCGTCCAGGATCTGCGCCAGCAGGTCTTTGGTGCTGGTCTTGCCTGAGGACCCGGTGATTCCCACCGTGACCAGCCCGTCGTCCACCGCGCTGCGCACCACGGCGGTGCCCAGGGCGGCCAAGGCGGCAGTCGGGTCGGCGACCACCAGCATCGTGCCAGCGGCATCCAGCGGTCGGGAGACCAGTGCGGCGGCAGCGCCGGCGGCCAACACCGCGGGGACGAAGTCGTGGCCGTCCACACGCTCACCCGGCAGCGCCACGAACAGGCAGCCCGGACTGACCTTGCGGGAGTCGATGATCACCTCGGGGCCGATCAGCACCGACGGATCACCGACGATCTGAGCCTCGACCAGTTCTGCCACCTGCGCCGCTGTCAGCGGTTTCATGCCTCGTCCTCCTGATGACCTGCCAACCGACCCCACTGCTCGATCAGCGCGGTCACGTCATCGAAGGGGATCGTCCGGTCAGCCAACTGCTGGCCGGTCTCGTGCCCCTTACCCAATACCGCGACCCAATCCTCTGGGCCGGCGAGTCGCAATGCCACCGCGATCGCGTCGCCACGCTGACCTCCATCGACCACCTGCGCGCCGGTGCGCTCGGCTTCCTCGCGGGCGCCGGCCAGCACGGCGGCCCGAATGGCCTCCGGATCCTCGCTGCGCGGGTTGTCGTCGGTGACCACCACCACCTGCGCCCCACGCGCCGCCGCGGCGCCCATGGGGCCGCGTTTGGCCTGGTCACGGTCACCGCCACAGCCCAGCACGGCCACCGTCCGTCCGGACGGCAGCGCGGCCAGCGCGGCGGCCACCGATTCCGGAGTGTGCGCGAAGTCGACCACCGCGTGGGGTGCCTGCGGCCCCAGATCGACCACCTGCATTCGTCCCGGAATCGCAGCGGAGGCCAGGCCCGGCAGGGCCTGGTCGAGATCGACGCCGGCCACCTCCAGCATGGCCGCAGCGGTGGTGGCGTTTCGCTGGTTGAAGTCGCCGAGCAGCCCCAAGGTGAACTCCCGCACACCACGGGGCGTTCGCAGCTGAACCCGACTCCCGCCCGCAGCCACCGGCTGAGCGTCGAGCACGAAGTAGTCGGCCTCAGCACCGGCGCCGGTGGTGACCGAGCGCAGACCCGCAGCCCGCACCTCCGCGGCCAACCGGCGTCCGAAATCGTCGTCGATGTTGATCACAGCCGCACGTGAATGCCCATCGCGGAACAGTCGGGCCTTGGCCTGGAAGTAGTCCTCCTGATCGCGGTGGAAATCGAGGTGATCGCGACCCAGGTTGGTGAAGCCGGCCACGTCGAAGATCAGTTCGTCGGTGCGACCCAGCGCGAGCGCATGCGAGGACACCTCCATGGCCACCGAATCGGCCCCATGCTGCAACAGATAGGCCAGCAGGCCCTGCAGGTCGGGAGACTCCGGCGTGGTCACCGTGGTGCGGCTGGAGATCAGCGTCTGGCCGTCCAGCCGGAAGCCGAGCGTGCCGATGGTGCCCACCCGGTGGCCGGCCGCGGCCAGACCCGCGGCCAACAAGAACGTGGTCGAGGTCTTGCCCGTGGTGCCGGTCACTCCGAGCAGCGCCAGCTCCGTGCCGGGGTGCTGGTAGATCGCAGCCGCAGCGCCGGCCATCAGCGCACGGGGATCGTCCACAACGACCGCCACAGCAGAAGCCGGAAGCAGCCCAGCGCCGGACGGGTCGGTCAGGATCGCGACCGCGCCGGCGGTCAGTGCCTGGGTAGCGAACTTGGCGCCGTGGGTGGCTGTGCCCGGCAGGGCGACGTACAGATCACCTGGCCGAATGGCGCGTGAGTCGAGACTGACCCCACTGATCGGGACGTCCGGCGCTCCCGCGAAAAGGGAGGCCAAAGACACCGGCCTCAGCTGGTCCGGACGAAGGCTCGATCCCGATGCGGTCATCGACGACAACCCTAGTGGTTTTGATCAGGGCTTGATCGGCAAGTCAGGCGCCGGAGTCGTCGACTGCGGGATCCCGTAGCGCGCCATCGACACCTTCATCATTTCCTGCACCACCGGTCCGGCGACGTCCGAACCGAACTGCCCACGGGCAGGGTTGTCGATGACGGCGTAGACGAGCACCTGAGGGTTCTCGATCGGCGCCACGCTGATCGCCGAGGCCACCAGGCCGCGGTAGCAGCCGCACTTGGTGTCGAACTTCTTCGCGGTACCGGTCTTGGCTCCCACGCGGTAGCCGGGCACGTCGAACCGGCGATTGTTCTGCGCCATGGCTTCCATCATCGACAGCGTCTTGTTGGCCGCATCAGCCGACACCACCCGATGGGCCTGACCCGAGGTCAGCTTGGTGGTCGTCCCGTTGGCGTCGGTCGTGCTCGCGACCAGTTGCAGCGGGGTGTACACCCCACCGTTGGCGATTGCACCCACCGCTGCGGCCATCTGCACCATGGTCACGCTCTCGGCGCTACCGCCGAAGGCTTGGCCGTCACGCGCCCAGTCCGCCATGTCGGCGGCAGGAATCGAGCCGGTCGCCTCGCCGGGAAGACCCACCTTGGTCTTGGCGCCCAACCCGAAGGAAACCATGTAGTCGTGCTGCGACTGCTTGGAGGCCCGCCGGGCCATCAAGATGGTGCCGATGTTGGACGACTTCGCCACGATCCCCCGTGCGCGCAGCTTGATGGTGCCGTGCGACCACGCGTCCTTGACCATGCTGTCGCCGGACTTGATCTGGTCCGGGATGGTGACCACCTCGTCCGGATCGACCAAGTTCTGATCGAGCAGGGAGGCGAAGGTGAGCACCTTCTGCACGCTGCCGGGGGTGTAGGAGGCCGTCACCGCCGGGTTACCGAGGGCATTGGCACTGGCCTTGCCGTACTGGGCAGGGTCAAAGCTCGGCGCCACCGCCATCGCCAGCACCTCGCCGGTCTTCGGATTGGTGATGACCACCGCTCCCCAGTTTCCGCCGGTACGGATCATCTGGTTGGCCAGGGCCTGCTCGGCCGACCACTGCAGACCCGGGTCGAGGGTCAGCGCGTAGCTCTGCCCGTTGATCGCCGGCACCAGGGTGTAGGCGCCCATCGGAATGCGTTCGCCCCCCGCCGAACGCTGGTACACCTCTTTGCCGGGGGTGCCGGACAAGGTGGAGTTCAAGACGTACTCCAGCCCGCCCGCGCCGACGCCTTGGGCGTTCACGTAGCCGATGACATTGGCTGCCAACGTGCCGTTGGGATAGCGACGAGTCGGCGTGCTCTGCCCCGAGATCCCGACCAGGCCGGCATCGCTCACCGCTTGCAGCAGCGCGCGGTAGGTCGCCGCCGGGACGCTGGTCTTGAGCACCACGTAGCCGCTGTTGGGGTTGTCCGCGAGCTTGGGAAGGTAGACCTCCGGGGTATCGCCCAGGAACTGGGACAGCAGTGCAGCCAGCCGTGCCGGAGCTCCGGCAGCGGTTTGCTTGTCCTTGGCGGTCATGCCGGCATTCATCCGACCGTTGGTGGCGATCATCTTCGGGCTCGCCGTCACCATCACCGTGTCGTCGGTGAATGCCAGCACCTCGCCGTTACGGCCGGTGATGGCACCGCGCATCGCCGGCAAGGGCTGAGTGACGGTCGACTGCTCGGTCGCCTTGAGCGCCACCGAGCTGCCGTCAATCGCCTGCACTTGGACGGCCCGTCCGGCGGCCAGCGAGAAGACCACGCCCACCAGGATCAACAGGATCCGCAGCCGCGGCACCGAGGCGGCGACCGGCAGCTTACTGCGGGCCTTGCGCTTGGCGGGTTTGTTGAAGAAGCGATCCAGCGGCTTACTCATCCCTGCGCTCCGGGGGTGGTGGCCGCAGCTGCGGCGGCTGCGGCGGCCGCCTGCTCGGCAGCCTTCGTTGCCGCAGCAGCAGCCTCCTGTCGGGCCTTGCGGTCAGCCTCGGCCTGCTTGATCGCCGCCACTTGGGCCGCCGCCTCAGCATCACTCAGGTACCGCACACCGGGCACCTCGTCACCCAACACCGGGCGCGGATTCCCGAACACCTTGCCGTCACTCAAGCGCATCGGCACCGCATTCGGATTGGGACGCATCCCGAGGTCCTGTGCGGCGATGGCCAGGTGGCTGATCGAGCGCGCATTGGCCACCTGAGCTTCCAGCTGGGAGACCCGGTTGGCCAGCGCATTGGCCTGGTGCTGCTTGGCCTGAACGGCGAAAGCCTGCTCCTGCAGGACGGTGGTGAGCACCACCATCGCGGTCATCCCGATGGCGATGAGCACCGCCATCATCACGACGAACGGCAGCGTCGTGGGCCGAAGCTGCGGCGGAGCTACCGCCCGCAGTGTCGGCTTACGCGCTGATTCCCGGCCCGGACGGGGGGCTAGCTGGGCCGTCATCAGTTCACCTCCGGATTGCGAATGACTGCTCGAAGCCGGGCCGAGGCGGCCCGCGGGTTGGCTGCGGTTTCAGTGGGAGACGGACGCTCAGCGCCGCGGGTCAACAGTTGGAACTTGGCGCGATACTCCGCAGGCACCTCAGGCACGCCGACCGGAACCCGATCAGTCGTCACCTTGGCGAAAGCCCGCTTGACCAGGCGATCCTCACCGGAGTGGTAGGCCAGCACCGCCAGCCGTCCGGACGGAGCCAGCGCAGCCAAGGCCGCCGGCAACACCCCGCCCAGTGATCCGAGTTCGTCATTGACCACGATTCGCAGCGCCTGGAACGTCCGCTTGGCCGGATGTCCCCCGGTGTGCCGAGCTGCCGCCGGAATCGCGTCGGCGATCACCGGGACCAACTCGCCCGAGGTACGGAACTCTCGCGTGGCTCGGGCGGCGACGATGGCCGCCGCAATCCGGCCGGCGAAACGCTCCTCGCCGAACTCGCGCAGGATCCGAGCCAGGTCCGACTCGCTCCAGGTGTTGATGATGGTCGCCGCGCTCAGCTCTTGGGTGGGCGTCATCCGCATGTCCAAGGGCGCATCTGTGGCGTAGGCGAAGCCGCGTGCGGTGGCGTCGATCTGGAGCGACGACAGGCCCAGGTCAAGAAGCATGGCCTGGACGGACGGCACTCCGGCTTCGTCCAGCACCTCGGGCAGCTCGTGGTAGATGGCCTGGAACAGTTGCACTCGATCGCCGAAGTCGGCCAGTCGCTCGGCAGCGATGGCCAAGGCGTTGGGGTCGCGATCGATTCCGATCAACTGCGCGTTCGGGCAGGCCGCCAGCACCAGGCGGGCATGACCCCCCAAGCCCAGAGTGCCGTCGACATAGATCGACCCCGGCTCACTCAGGGCCGGGGCCAAGATCTCCAGGATGCGTTGCGCGAGCACGGGGATATGGGTGGCGGCGGCGATGCCTCCGGCTGCACTCATCTCGACCCGTCCGATCCGTATTGCGGCTCGTGCGGAGTGGTTCCAGTCCGCTGGGCACGATTCCTGGCACCGGGGAAGGTGCGCCAGGCGATCGACCCAGCGGGCTGAAGCCGCGCCCGCACGAACTCCGACGTGGTGGTTCAGCCTTCTGAAGGCATTCCCTCGTCCAAGGCCGCAAAGGCCTCCTCTTGCGCTGCGGAGTAATCAGCCCAGGCGGCCTGGTCCCACACTTCAAGCCGGTTGAAGGCACCAATCACGACGATCTCCTTCTCCAGCCCGGCGTAAGTACGAAGCGGGGGTGGAATGACCACCCGGCCCTGACTATCCGGCAGTTCGTCCGAGGCTCCGGAAGCCACCATGCGCTGGTAGTCCCGCACTCCACGGACTGTGGAGGGCCCGTTCGCAGTGTTGGCGACTTCGGCCAGAAAGGCCTCGGTCGGCCAGATCGCCAAACAACGATCCTGCTGACGAGTGATGACAAGGCCGGTAGCCAACTGTTCGCGGAACTTCGCGGGCAGAAAGAACCGTCCCTTGTCGTCGAGCTTGGGGGTGTAGGTGCCGAGAAACATGGCGCCAACTCCCTTCGCTCTCCTCCACTACGCGCCACCATACTCCACTTTCCTCCACTTGCCACCCCTGAAAGCGGATTTCCCCACCTTTTTCCGGACGGAAGCATGCGCACCCGGCCGCGCAGCCCCGTGCGCATTCGGGCATGCAAAAAGGGCGGTGGATCTCCACCGCCCCAACCACTCCACTCTCCCCCACTGGCTCACCACGAGCCCCGGCGCCGATCACGTCATCGCGCGCGCCAGCAGCGTCCCGGAGGACGTACGAAAAGGGAGATCGACCTAGTTCAGGTCGTCGTCACGTCGGCGTCGGTTGTCCCGACGCGGAGCCGCACCCGGCTCGAACCCGGACTCATGGACGCCGGCACCATCATGGTCACCCGGCTGTCGCCAGGCCGTGATCGCCACCGCCGTCGCGGCAAGCATCACCACGAAACCGGCCACGCTCACCAACGGATGCACTTCCATGCCGATCACCAGAACGGCCACTCCGACAGCGAAGGCAATCCCAGCCAGGATCACGGTTCGCTGGTACCAGCCGCGTTGATGTCCGCGCAGCGCATTGGCCAAACGCGGATCCTCGGCGGCCAACGCCGCTTCCATCTGCTCAAGGAGCTTCTGCTCCTCTTCCGACAGCGCCATGACCACCTCCTTCAACGCCCGAGTAGGGAATGTATCGCCAGTCTAGGCGCGGGGGGTGCATTTCGGAACCGAAACCGCCTTAGCTCAGATGCTGATGCCCCGATGAGGCCCGGTCAGGGTTGCCCGGGTGGCCGCGCGCGAACCGAAGGTGCGATTCACCTTGTCGGCCGCGCTTTCCAGGGCATCCCACCCCACCTCGGGATCATCTAGCCGCGGCTGGCGCCACACCCGAGTCCGCTCAACCAGGCCAGTCACCCGCACTCCGACTCTGCGCAGGCACTGCCGCGACGGCGGCAGCCGCCCGTACAACCGCAGCGCCGCCTCATACAGCTCACCAGTGAGATCGGTCGGTTCGGCCAGCGCCACCGAGACCGAACGGGTACCGAAGTCGGCATAGCGGACGTGGAACGTCACCGTGCGTCCGACCACACCGGCCGCGCGCATCCGGGTGGCCACCTTGTCGCAGACCCGCAGGATTTCCGCGCGCACCTCGGCGACATCACTCAGGTCGCGGCCGAAAGTCTCCTGGCAGCCCACACCGCGCTCGCCGGGACGCGCCCAGTGCTGCCGCCCACCGTCGCGGCCCCAGGCGATTTCGGCCAGCATGGCACCGGCGTGCCGGCCGAACGTTTGCCGAAGCGTCGGACGCGGCACGGCGGCCAGGTCGCCGATCGTCTCCACCCCGAGGCGGTGCAGCCGCGCAGCGGTGGACTCACCGACGCCGACCAGCCGCTCCACCGGCAGCGGGTGCAGGAAGTCGACGACGTGATCGGGCTCAATCTCGACCAGCCCGTCCGGCTTTGCCGCCACCGAAGCCATCTTGGCGATCAATCGGTTCGGCCCGATACCCACCGAGCAGCTCAGCCGCTGCTCGTCCCAGACCATGGCGCGCGCCCGCTGCCCGATCTCCACCGCAGTGCCCTGGGTGCGCCGAGCCGTGGTGAGGTCGAGGTACGCCTCATCGATCGAGGCCATCTCGACCCGCGGTGTGATGGTTTCCAGAATCGCCCGAACGCCGGCTGAGGCTTCGGTGTAGTCGGCGAAGTCGGGCCGAAGGGCCACCGCGTGCGGACACAGCCGCCGCGCCACGGACACCGCCATCCCACCACGCACCCCGAAGGCGCGGGCCGGGTAGTTGGCCGACAGCACCACCCCGCGCCGCTCACCACCAACCCACACCGGCACATCGACCAACTCCGGATGCCGTCGCAACTCCACCGCGGCATAGAAGGCATCCATGTCGACGTGCATGATCACCGCCATCAGGCCGTGCCCCGCTCCGCGGTCACCGACGCCAGCCGTCGGCGCACCAACTCCAGAAAGGTCTCCGCGTCCCGCACCAAATCGTCGGCTTCCCGTGCCGACAACTGGTAGCGCCGCTGTACTGCGGCCTGCAGTTTGCCGGTCGCTTGATCGAAGCACGCTGCCCACTCGCCGAACTCCGGCGCCCACCGTGGCAACGACCGCCAAATCAGGGCAGCATCGCCCGCCCGCCCCGTGCGCGCGACAGCCAAGGCCAGCGCCGCCCAGCCGGCCGCCATCAGTGCAGCTCGAAATCGATCCGCCACGGTGTCGGCAACCTCGGCGGCAGCCAGCGCGGCTCGTGCTCGCGTCAACTGCTGCTCCATCTGCCGCACCTCCACCAGCAGGCCATAGCGCGGGCAGGGCCACCGGGTCGAGGGGTGACCCGCCCGCGCCGGTTCGAACAACGCATCCTTGAGTGGACCTTCCCCAGCCCTGCTCCGGTTCGTTTTCGAACGTCTTTTCGAATAACTCCATCATGGCCTGCCGTCCCGCGCTCGTCAAGCCCGACACGTCCGCCTCGCCTCGACCGCTAAGCTCCCGCCATGGAACTGGTTGCGCTCACCTTCGCCAGCGGTTGGACCAGCGGCATCAACGCCTACGCCACGGTCCTGGTGCTCGGCCTGCTGGGTCGGTTCGCCGGCGTCGCCGACGTCCCTGCCGGGCTTCAGCGCACCGACGTCCTGATCGTGGTGGGCATCCTCGCTGCTTTGGAGTTCTTCGCCGACAAGATCCCCTACCTCGACTCGATCTGGGACGGCATCTCCACCTTCATTCGACCGATCGCCGGCGCCGTCATCGGCGCCCTCATTGCCGGCGCCAACGGTGACCTGCTCACCTTGACCCTCGCCTCGCTCGGTGGCGTGACTGCCCTGCTCAGCCATGCGGTCAAGTCCGGCCTGCGCCTGGCGGTGAACACCTCACCAGAGCCGGCCAGCAACCTCGGCGCCTCACTCACCGGCGATGTCGCGGTGGTGTCGGTGGCTTCACTTGCCGCGCTCTACCCGGTCCCGGCAGCAATCATCGCCGGGATCCTGCTGCTGGCCACCATCGTGTTGCTGATCTTCGCCTTCACCCGGATTCGCAAGGGTTGGCGGGCGCTCGGCAACTGGATGACCAAGCGCGCCGAAGCGTCCTGAGCTACGACAGCAGGGTCATCTCGACCTGGACGAAGAGCTCTGAGGAGCCCGTCCCGGAGTACACACCCTTGAGCGGCGGGACGTCGAAGTAGTCGCGGCCCACCCCGATCTCGACGTGGAACTCCCCCGGTGGTCCGTCATTGGTCGGGTCCAGGCCCACCCATTCACCGTCCCAGTACTGCAGCCAGGCGTGCGACTCGCCGATCCGCGACTCCCCCACCACCGGACGTACCGACGGCATCACGTAGCCCGAGACGTAGCGAGCCGGAATCCCGACCGAGCGCAAGGCGCCCAAGCCCAGGTGCACCAGGTCCTGGCAGACACCGGCGCGGCGCTCCCACACCGCGCTGGCGCTGGTGTTGACCTCGGTCGACCCCGGGACGTACGCGACTCGCTCGCGAATCGCGGAGATGATCGTCGCGGCCGCCGCGCTGGGTAGTTCGCTCCGCCGTGCCGCTTCGGCCGCCACCTTGCGCAGCTCCGGGCCCGGGTCGACGTGTCCAGTGATGGTCAGCATCTCGACCTGCTCATCGAGGAACCGCGGGTCACGCAACTGGTCCCAGCTCAGACCCTGGCCACGTCCGGTGCGGTCGCCAACTTCGATGGTGCTGGTGGCGACCACAGTGAGCTCAGTGTGCGGCTCCGACACCTCGAAGGAGGTCACCTGGGTACCCCAATAGTCGAGGTAGGAGTGCGTCCAGGCCACCGGGCTGATGTCGATCCGGGTGGCTTGCACCTGCTGGTCCCGGGTGGCGCGCGGCGTCATCCGAACCTCGTTGTGTGACGTGGTCACCGTTCCGGCATAGCGGTAGCCGGTGTGGTGCACGATCCGCAGCTGCCGACCCATCAACTTCCTCCGCTCCAGTTGGCCACCGTGACCCCGCTGAAGTAACGCTCGGTGAGCGCCTCGCTCACCTGATTGCAGGTGCGCTGCAGTTCGGCCATCCGCAAGCCCAAGTCGTCCAGTACCCGCGCCGGGTCGCGATACTCCAATCCCGAGCGGGCCGTGCCCAACAATCGGGTGGCTTCGTCCTCATAACCCCGGGTGCTGGCGGCCAGATCGAGTTGGCGCAGGGCGACCTCGGCCGCCCGAAGGTTGTGCACCACCGAGCGCGGGAACTGTCGATCCAACAGCACGAACTCGGCCGCCTCTCGCGGCGTGGTCACGCCCCCGTACGACCGGACGAAGGCGTGATGGGCACCGCAGCCGCGCAGCACGTTGTTCCATGCGCCCTGGGTGCTGATCGCCAACGCGATGGTGATCAGACGTGCGGTCATGTCGACCCGCTCGATGCTGCGACCGAGAGTGAGGAACAACCAGCCCTCGTCGTGGCTCATGGTCTGGTCGGCAGTACCGGTGATCACTGCGCAACGCTCGCGCACCAGTCGGAACGCGGCCGTGGCGCGCATCCGCTGCAGCCGTCCGCCCTTCACCGAGTTCCAGGTGGTGTTGATCGCCTCCCAGACCTCGCTGGACACCGTCTCGCGGGCCCGGCGGGCCGCCTCGCGGGCGCCGGTCAGGGCGACCGCCACCGACGCCGGCGATGCCGTGTCGTAGATCAGCGGCCGCAGCACCTCGGTCTCGCCGGACGACGCCACCGGCGCCCCCATCACGACCAGCAGAGTCGCAGCGGCATCATCGGGGTCGACCGAGGGATCATCGGCCAGCAACTGCTGGTGCATCTCGACGATCCGGCAGGTGTCCTCGGCCCGCTCCAGGTAGCGGCCGATCCAGAACAACGACTCCGCGATCCGGCTGAGCATCATGGCTCGCTTCTGGTCTGTTGTTGCTGCGCCTGTTGGGCGGCCAGCCGCTCCTCGCCGAGATCACCCAACGGAACCGGGGTGACGATCTCGCGTCCGCGGCGCCGACGGCGCTTGCCCCGGACGCCGTCGCGTGCCAGCACCCAGGTGTCCTTCGAGCCACCGCCCTGGCTGGAGTTGACGATCAACTCCCCCTCAGGCAGCGCCACTCGGGTCAGACCTCCAGGCAGGACGTAGATGTCATCTCCGGAGTTCACCGCGAAAGGCCGCAGGTCCACATGGCGCGGTTCCATCCGCCCTTCGATCATCGTGGGCACCGTCGACAACTGCACCACCGGCTGGGCGATCCAACCGCGCGGATCCTTCTGGATCCGGGAACGCAGCGCGTCCAACTGTTTGGGGGTGGCCTTGGGCCCGATCACGATGCCCTTGCCACCAGAGCCGTCGACCGGCTTCAGCACCAGCTCGTCCAGCCGATCCAACACTTCCTCGCGGTGGGTCGAGTCCTCCAGGCGCCAGGTGTCGACGCTGGCCAGGGCAGGTTCCTCACCCAGGTAGTAGCGGATCAGATCCGGGATGTAGGTGTAAACAAGCTTGTCATCGGCCACTCCGTTGCCCACGGCATTGGCGATGGTGACGTTGCCGGCACGCGCGGCGGTGATCAGCCCCGCGCAGCCGAGGATCGAGTCGGCGCGGAACTGGGCCGGGTCGAGGAACTCGTCGTCAACCCTGCGATAGATCACGTGCACCGGTCGCAGGCCCTGGGTGGTGCGCACCGAGACGCGTCCGCCGTGGCAGACCAGGTCACGACCTTCGACCAGCTCCACCCCCATCATCCGGGCCAGCAAGGCATGCTCGAAGTACGCCGAGTTGAACACCCCCGGCGTGAGTACGACCACGGTCGGATCCTTCACCCCTGAGGGCGCCGCGGCGCGCAGAGCGGCCAGGAGTTGCAGCGGGTAGCCCTCGACCGGGCGAATGCGGTGACGGCTGGTCACCTCCGGGAGTGCGGAGAACATCGCCCGCCGGTTGGTCATCACGTAGGACACTCCAGACGGCACCCGGACGTTGTCCTCCAGCACCCGGAAGCGTCCCACTTCGTCGCGGACCAGGTCGATACCGGCAACCTGACAGCGCACCCCGTTCGCCGGCCGGATCCCCGCCACCACTCGGTGATAGTGCGGCGAACTGACCACCACACGACGCGGGATCACCCCGTCACGAAAGGCCCGGCCTTCGCCGTAGACATCGGCAAGAAATGCCTCCAGCGCGCGCACTCGCTGCGCCACGCCGGCCTCGACCTCGGCCCATTCCTCGGCCAGCAGCACGCGCGGCACGATGTCGAGCGGGAATGGCCGTTCCTCTCCCCCGATGTCGAAGGTGACACCTTGATCGAGGTAGGTGGATTTCAGGTAGTCAGCCCGGGAGCGGATCTCGTCAGAATCGAGTTTCGCCAGCTGCCGCAGCACCGAGCCATAAGCCACACGCACACCGCCGGCCCCGACGACTTCGTCAAACGCACGCGGGGTACCGGCGTAGTCACGAAACAACAGGCTCACCTTCGCGACGATACGAGCGCCGTGTTTCAAAAAGATGCCATCGGCGTTTCAGAGCGACGGCGGAACGCCCACCACCGACTCGTCGCTGAGATCCTCGGGCGCGGCGAACCGCCGTCCGGGGACGATGGTGATCACCTTGGTACCGGTCAGCCAGTCGTACAGCGTGTGCCCGTTGCGGACGAACAACGAGGTCAGGTAGGCGACGGGGACGCCGACCGCGAAGAGGACGCCGATCCCAGCTTCGGGACCGGGTGCGGTGATCAGTGCCAAGATCGCGAACTGCGCCAACGCCCACGGCAGGCCCAGCTTGAGCAGGCTGCGCGCCAGACAGCGCCACCATTCCACCCGGTCACCGGAGGGATCACGACGCAGTCGAAGCCCCACCCGATGTTTGCCGGGAGTGGCTTGGTACCGTCCGGCCTCCAGCACGGTCAAGGTGACGGTGACCGGCAGGACGACCAGCAGCATCGAAAACAAGCTGTAGCCGAAGGGGCCCAACCGCAGCGGGTTACCGGTGAATGCCAGGATCGCCAGCACTCCCCACACCAGCACCGCCCAACCCAGCATCAGCCCGATGTCGACCAGGGCGGCCAGGACGCGTTGCCGCGGGTTCGCAGTCACGCCCGCAAGGGTACTTCTCCCACGCCCCGGTGGGCAGTGCCTGACGGTGATCGATCCTGGCTGCGGGCACTTCAACCCCCTACTGGGTTGGCTGGCGGCCGGTGACTTAGGCTGACGGAATGTCGACCTTCCACCTCGTCGAAGCGAATGCCGATCAAGAGAAAGCGATCGGCTGGGTTCACCGATTCAGTCAACTGATTTCGATCGAGATTCATGGTGAGGATCAGGCCGGTTCCTTGGAGAGCACCCGACTGGCGTCCACCGACGCCAGCACCCGACTCAACGGCATCGTCCTCGCTCTCCCCGGACCTGCCCCGGCGGGGGGTCCGGTGGGTCGCTTCGGCCTTCCCCACGCTCCCGAGGACCTCGACGACGTGTGGGGCGTGACGACCTTCCAGCTCCCCCTCAAAGACAATCTGCACTTGATCGACAACGCCTTCGTCCAGGTACGGGCCGACCGGCGGCGACTCGGTGTCGGCACCGCGATGGTGTCGCACCTGCGACGAGCCGCCGAACTGCACGGACGCAACACGGTGGTGATGTGGAGCGATCACCGTCCCGGCGCCGAGGTGTCCGACTGGGTGGACGCCCCGCAGGGCACCGGGCGAGTACCCCGTGATCCAGCGACCCGCTTCGCCCTGAGTCAAGGATTCCAGCTGGCGCAGGTCGAACGGCAGTCCCGCCTGTTCCTGCCGGTGGATCTGGAACTGTTGGCCGCGCTCAGCGCCGAGGCCCGAGCCGCCGCGGAGCCTGGCTATCGACTGGTGTCGTGGTCGGGCCCCACCCCCACCGAGTATCTCGACGCCGTCGCCGCCGCCAACCACGCCATCTCCGCTGACGCGCCCAACGGCGAGATCGACTGGGAGCCCGAGCAGTGGGACGCCGCCCGGGTACAGGAAGCCGATGAGCGGCTGGCGCGCTCGGGCACCGCATTTCACACCCTGGCGCTCAGCGACTCCGGTGAGCCGGCAGGCCTGACCACGATCTTCGTCGAGCGCGGAGAGCCGAATCACGGATACCAGTTCAACACCGTGGTTCTCGGCCGCCACCGGGGCCATCGCCTCGGCCTGTGGCTGAAGACCACCAACCTGGCGGCCGTCGTTGCCGCCCACCCCGAGCTGCCCCACCTCGACACTTGGAATGCCGACGAGAACGGCTACATGCTCGCGATCAACGTCGCGATGGGCTTCCGGGTGTGGTCGATCGGAGGCGGCTGGCAGCGCGTCCTCGCCTAGCCGAAGCGACGCGGTGGCAACGCTGTGCCGGCCCTCAGCAACTGAACCAGCAGGTCGTTCACCGGAGTCGGCACGCCATGACGGCGGCCCCACTGCGAGACCCGACCGCCGAAGATGTCCACTTCCGTGGGACGACCCGCCAACGCGTCCTGCGCCATCGAGGTGTAGTTGTCCGGTCCAAGGCCGGCCAGCACCTCCAGCCAGGCGTCCAGGTCCCGCTCGTCCAGGGCCACCCCTTGGGCGTTTGCGACCGCGATCACCTCGCGCTGGGCGGCGATCATCGCCTCCCGTGCTGGCGAGCCGACGACCTGAAAGGCCGAATACGGGGCTCCGAGGACGGCGGAGACCTGGTTGATGCCCACGTTGATCAGGAACTTCCACCACAGCTGATGGCGCATGTCCGCGGGAATTACATAGTCGATCCCGGCGGTCTGCAGGATCTCCGCCACCCGCCGCACGGACGGGCCGGGCTCGCCGAGGTTGGTCGGCTCGCCGAACACCACGCGACCCAGCGAGGTGTAGCTGACTTCTCTCCCGTGGCGGACGGCATCGATCCCCACGGTCAACGCCAGCAGCACCGTGGCCTGCGGAAGGGCCGCAGCGATCACCGCTTCGCTGTCGACGCCGTTGAGCAAACTCAGAATCACCGTGTCCGGCCCGACCCGAGGCCGCAGCAGGTCGATGGCCTGGTCGAGGGCCGGGCTCTTCACCGCCACGATAGCCAGATCAGCAGGTTCGTCGACCCCACCGGTGATCGGGAAGTCGTAGGCGACTCCGTTCACCAGAGTGGCCGTGCCGCGATACCGCTCAGCTCGCTGTTGGTCGACGACGACACGGACGTCCAGACCCGCCGCCAGCATCCGGCTGCCATAGCCGGCACCCACGGCGCCGAGGCCGACCAGATCGACCCGCATGTCAGTCGCTCAGCGGCGCGAAGGCGGCGCCGCGCGCCTTCAACTCGGCCTCACCGCCGTCTTCTGCGGTCAGCACCCACAAGCCTGCCGGCAGCACCGCAACGGTGTGTTCCCAGTGGGCGGCCGCCGAGCCGTCCCGGCTGACCACGGTCCATTCGTCGTCAAGATTGGCGGTAGCCGCCGAGCCGAGAGTGACCATTGGCTCCACCGCGAGGCACACCCCTTTGATGATCAACTCGCCCCGTCCGGCGCGCCCCACGTTCGGGACGTCCGGGGGTTCGTGCATGGCCCGACCGATGCCGTGGCCGGTGTATTCGGCGACCACGCCATAGCCGGCGCGGCGGGCGCGCAGCGAGCCTTCGACGGCGGCGGAGATATCGCCGATCCGTCCACCCACGCGGGCCGCTGCGACTCCGTCCCACATCGCTGTCCGGGTGGCCTCGCTCAACGCGGCGCGTTCGGGCGCGAGCTCGCCGATGCCGAAGGTGATCGCCGAGTCGCCGTGCCAGCCGGCCACCGAGGCGCCGAAGTCGATGCTGACCAGGTCCCCGTTCACCAGGGTGCGGTCACCAGGAATGCCGTGGACGATCTCGTCATTGACCGAGATGCAGGTCACCGCGGGAAAGGGCGGCATCCCAAAGGAACTGCCATAGCCGAGGAAGGACGACACTGCACCGGCGGCAGCGATGCGCTCGCGGGCCAACTGGTCGAGTTCGCCGGTAGTGATGCCGGGTCCGGCCGCTTCCCGCAGGGTCTTCAGGACGTCAGCGACCACCAGCCCGGCAGCCCGCATCGCCTTGATCTGCTCCGGCGACTTGACTTCGATCGATCGTGCCCGCCGCACGGCTAGCTCAGCTTCACCGACAGCGCATGGGTGATGCGTTCGCTCACCTCATCGATGCTGCCGATACCGTCCACTTCCACCAACAAGCCGCGCTCGGCATAGGTGGCCAGCAGTGGGTCGGTGGCGTCGTGGTAGACCGCCATGCGGTGGCGAATGGTCTCGGCGTTGTCGTCGGCGCGGCCTTCGATCTCTGCACGCTTCAACAGCCGCGAGACCAACAGGTCTGTCTCTGCGGTCAACGAGATGACCGCGTCGAGGTGCTCCCCCGATGCCTGCATGGTGGCGTCCAGCGCCTCCACTTGGCCGGCGGTTCGGGGGTAGCCGTCGAGCAGCCAGCCCTGCGCCGCATCGTCGAGTCGGAGCCGTTCGGCCACGATGGCGTTGGTGATCTCGTCGGGCACGTAGCCGCCGGAGGACATGATCGCCGACACCTGCTGACCGAGCGGGGTCTGGTTCTTCACGTGATAGCGGAAGATCTCACCGGTGGAGATCGCCGGAATGCCGAAATGGGCCGCGACGCCGCAGGCTTGGGTGCCTTTGCCAACGCCGGGTGGACCCATGATCAGCAGTCTCACCGCAGGAACCCCTCATAGTTGCGCTGCTGCAACTGGCTCTGGACCTGCTTGACCGTGTCCAGACCCACGCCCACGATGATCAGGATGGAGGTGCCACCGAAGGGGAAGTTGTTCTGGGTGCCGAAGATCACGAAGGCGATCGCCGGAATCAGCGAGACGATCCCCAGGTAGAGCGCACCGGGCGCGGTCAGCCGCGAGAGCACGAAGGCCAGGTAACGCTCGGTCGGTCCGCCGGCACGGATGCCGGGGATGAACCCGCCGTACTTCTTCATGTTGTCGCTCACTTCGACCGGGTCGAAGGTGATCGACACGTAGAAGTAGGCGAAGAAGATGATCAGCAGGAAGAAGACCACTTCGTAGACCCAGCTGCCGTTGGCCATGTAGGTCTGGATCCACAGCGACACCGGGTTGGGCGCATCGGCCGTGCCCGGCTGGAACTGCGCGTACAGCATGGGCAGGTAGAGGATCGAGGAGGCGAAGATCACCGGGATGACGCCGGCTTGGTTGACCTTGATCGGGATGTAGGTGGTCGACCCACCGATCAGCTTGCGGCCGACCATCCGTTTGGCGTACTGAACCGGGATCCGCCGTTGCGCTTGCTCCATGAAGACGACCGCGAGCATCACCAGCAGACCGACGGCGATCGTGGCGATGAAGATGAACCAGCCCTGCGCGCCCTCGCGGGTCGTCTTGATGGCCCACAGCGACGCCGGGAACTGCGCGGCGATCTGAGTGAAGATCATCACCGACATGCCGTTGCCGATACCCCGGTCGGTGATCAACTCGCCCAGCCACATGATCACGCCGGTGCCGGCGGTCATGGTGAGAATCATCGTGATGATCGGGAAGATCCCCTTGTCGTAGACCAGGTCTTGGGAGCAGTTGGGGAACAGTTGCCCGGTGACAGCCAAGGTGACGAAAGCGGTTGAGTTCAGCACCGCCAGCACGATGGTGAGGTAGCGGGTGTACTGGGTGATCTTGGCGGTGCCGGAGGCACCCTCCTTCTTCAGCGCTTCCAACCGCGGAATGACCACGGTGAGCAACTGAAGGATGATGCTCGCGGTGATGTAGGGCATGATCCCCAGCGCAAAGATCGCCAGCTGCAGCAAAGCGCCACCGGAGAACAGCTGGATCATCGAGTACAGGCCGGCGGAATCGCTGGCAGCCGCGCCAGCGCGGCACTCATTGACCGCCACCATGTTGACGTTGGGGGTGGGGATCACCGAGCCGAGTCGGAAGACCGCCAGAATCATCAACGTGAACAGGATCTTCCTGCGCAGGTCGGGCGTGCGTAACGCGTTACCAAAAGCGGAGAGCATTGCCGAACCTAACTCCTCATCATGTGTCTACTCGGTGCCTGACCGGACGAACCGAGCCGCACCCGGGCAACCTCCGCAACTGTAGCAAGGTCGCCCGGTTTTCCCGACCTGAACGGCAAGGTCGACACCCGCCGTTCGAATGTGCCACAAGCGCTGAGGGCCAGCCGACATGGCTGGCCCTCAATCGACTTGTGTGTCACCGGGAGAGTCCCGGCCTCAGAGCTCGATGGCGCTGCCGCCGGCAGCTTCGATCTTGCTCTTCGCGGTGGCGGAGAACGCGTGCGCGCTCACCGTGATCGCCACCGTGATCTCGCCATTGCCCAGTACCTTCACCGGCTGGCCGTCGCGAACCGCTCCGGCAGCCACCAGGTCGGCCGGGCCGACCTCGCCGCCACCGGGGAACAGCTCGGCCAAACGCGCCACGTTGACGATCTGGTACTCCACCCGGAACGGGTTGTTGAAACCACGCAGCTTGGGCAACCGCATGTGCAGCGGCATCTGCCCGCCCTCGAAATTCTCCGGGGTGTTCTTGCGTGCGCCGGTGCCCTTCGTGCCCCGGCCAGCGGTCTTGCCCTTGGAGCCTTCACCGCGACCCACACGGGTCTTCGCGGTCTTGGCGCCCGGAGCCGGACGCAGGTGATGAACCTTCAGTGCCATGTCACTCGACCTCCTCGACGGCGACCAGGTGCGGAATGGCATTGACCATGCCGCGAATTTCGGGCCGGTCCTCCTTCACCACCACGTCGCCAATGCGCTTCAAACCCAGCGAACGCAGGGTCTCACGCTGATTCTGCTTGCCACCGATCCCCGAACGGACCTGGGTCACCTTCAGCCGTGCCATCAGTGAGCCCCCTCCGCACGAGCGCGCAGGATCGCTGCGGGGGTGACGTCCTCAACCGACAGCCCGCGGCGCTTGGCCACGGCTTCCGGCTCTTCCAGGCTCTGCAGCGCGGCCACCGTGGCATGCACCACGTTGATCGCGTTGTCCGAGCCCAGCGACTTCGCCAACACATCATGGACGCCGGCGCACTCGAGCACAGCGCGAGCCGAGCCACCAGCGATGACGCCGGTACCCGGCGAAGCCGGACGCAGCATCACGACGCCTGCAGCCTTCTCGCCCTGAACCGGATGCGGGATGGTGCCCTGGATGCGCGGCACGCGGAAGAAGTGCTTCTTAGCCTCTTCCACGCCCTTGGCGATCGCTGCGGGCACTTCCTTGGCCTTGCCGTAGCCGACGCCGACGGTACCGTCACCATCGCCCACCACAACCAGAGCGGTGAAGCTGAAGCGCCGACCACCCTGAACGACCTTGGCCACCCGGTTGATCGCGACTACGCGCTCCAGATAGTTGCTCTTTTCCTTCTCAGCAGCCACGTCCCGGCCACGACGGTCTTCGCGGCCGCGACGCTGCTCACCGCCCGCGGCATTACCGCCGCGGCGCTGGGTTCCATTCATCGCTTGATTACCTTTCCGATCCGTCAGAATCCGAGACCGGCCTCGCGAGCGCTGTCAGCCAGCGCCGCGATCCGTCCGTGGTACTTGTTGCCTGCACGGTCGAAGACCACATCCTCGACTCCGGCCTTCTTGGCGCGCTCAGCGACCAACTTGCCCACCTGGACAGCCTTGGCCGACTTGTCGCCGGACTCCTTGCGGAGCTCCAACGACGAAGCCGAAGCCAGGGTGACCCCAGCGGCGTCGTCGATCACCTGAGCACTGATGTGCCGGCTGGAGCGGAACACCACCAGGCGCGGACGCTCGGAGGTCCCGGCAATCTTCTTGCGGCCCCGGGCCTGTCGACGCAGCCGCGCCGCGGCCTTGTCGGCCATGCCCTTGTTGTCGGACAGCGAGATAGCCATCACTTACCAGCCTTTCCAACCTTGCGGCGAACCCGTTCGCCGGCGTAGCGCACGCCCTTGCCCTTGTACGGCTCGGGCTTGCGGATCTTGCGGATGTTCGCAGCCACTTCGCCGACGGCCTGCTTGTCGATGCCGTACACGGTGAACTTCGTGTTGGTTTCGACAGAGAAGGAGATCCCTTCCGGCGCCTTGACGATCACCGGGTGCGAGAAGCCGAGGGCGAACTCCAACTCCTGCGGGCTCTTCAGCGTGACGCGGTAACCCACGCCGACGATTTCGAGCTTCTTCTCATAGCCAGCGGTGACACCGGTGACCATGTTGGCCACCAAGGTGCGAGTGAGGCCGTGCAACGACCGGCTCTGGCGCTCATCGTTGGGACGAGTCACCTGCAGTTCGCCGGACTCGCTGCGCTCCACCTTGATCGGCTCGGCGACAACGTGCTCCAGGCTCCCCTTGGGGCCCTTCACCGAAACCTTCTGACCGTCCAGGACCACGTCGACCCCAGCGGGGACGGTGATCGGGAGTCTGCCAATTCGAGACATCTGTTCAGCTCCTTCCGGTCACCAGACGTAAGCGAGGACTTCGCCGCCAACGCTGCGGGCCTTCGCGTCCTTGTCGGTCAGCAGGCCCTGGGAAGTCGAGATGATCGCGACTCCCAGGCCACCGAGGACCTTCGGCAGCGCCGTCGACTTGGCGTACACGCGCAGGCCGGGCTTGGAGATACGGCGGACACCGGCGATCGAACGCTCCCGGTTCTGTCCGTACTTCAAAGTGAGCTTCAGGGTCTTGCCGACTTCGCCGGCCGCCGGTTCGAGCACCTCAAAGCCGGCGATGTAGCCCTGCGCCTTGAGGATCTCGGCGATTCCCACCTTGATCTTGCTATGCGGCATGGACGTGGTCTCGTGGTACGCCTGATTGGCGTTCCGCAGCCGCGTCAGCATGTCCGCGATCGGATCGGTCATGGTCATGGCAGTTGATGACTCTTTCTCGCCACGGTTTCCGTGCAATCACGGACCTTCAGCGGGTTGTGGTTGAACCTGATGTCGTTACTCACCAGGAGGACTTGATGACACCGGGCAGTTCGCCGGCGTGAGCGAGGTCGCGCACGCAGATCCGGCACAGGCCGAACTTGCGGTACACGGACTTCGGACGACCGCACTTGCTGCAGCGGGTGTAGGCACGGACGGCGAACTTCGGCTTGCGAGCCTGCTTCACCTTCAAAGCGGTTTTGGCCATGGGTCAGCTCACTTCTTCTTCTTGCCCTGGAAAGCAGGGCCCTTCTTCTTGGCGACCTTGGCCACTTCGTCGGCCGGTGCCTTGAACGGGAAGCCCAGCGCCTTCAGCAGCGCGCGGCCCTCATCGTCATTCGTCGCGGTGGTCACGAACGTGATGTCCATGCCCCGCAGCTTGTCGATCCGGTCCTGGTCGATCTCGTGGAACATCACCTGTTCGGTCAGACCGAAGGTGTAGTTGCCCTGACCGTCGAACTGGCGACCGCTGAGGCCGCGGAAGTCGCGGATACGCGGCAGTGCCAGGGTGAGCAGCCGATCGGCGAACTCCCACATCCGATCGCCACGCAGCGTGACGTGCGCGCCGATCGGCATGCCCTCACGCAGCTTGAACTGAGCGATCGACTTGCGGGCCTTGGTGACCACCGGCTTCTGGCCGGTGATCGCAGTCAGGTCACGCACGGCGGCGTCGATGACCTTGGAGTCACGCGCAGCCTCGCCGACGCCCATGTTCACCACGATCTTGGTCAGACCGGGGATCTGCATGACGTTGTCGTAGGAAAACTCCTCAGCCAGAGCCGGGGCGATCTCGGAGCGGTACTTCTCCTTGAGCCTCGGCAACGTCTTGGTCGCAGTGGCGGCCATCAGATCTCCTTCCCGGTCTTGCGGGCGACCCGGACGCTGCGCTCGGTGGTGTACTCCGAGCCGTCGGGACGACGCTTGGTGACCGTCTCGCGCTGGTAACCCACGCGGGTCACAACTTCCTTGCCAGAGACCTTGACCACCAGCTGCACGTTGGAGGCATCGATCGGCGCCTCCACCGTGACGATCCCGGCGGCGTTGTTCTGCCGGGTCTGGGTGTTCGGGGTCTCCCGCTTGTGCTTCTTGACCAGGTTCACGCCCTGGACAACCACCCGGCCGGCCTTCGGGTCGACAGCGATGATCTCGCCGATCCGACCCTTGTCCTTGCCGGCGATGACCTTGACGCGGTCACCCTTCTTCACATGCATCGAGTTAGCCATGGCTCACAGCACCTCCGGGGCAAGCGAGATGATGCGCATGTACTTCTTCTCGCGCAGCTCGCGGCCGACCGGACCGAAGATGCGGGTGCCGCGGGGCTCCCCGTCGTTCTTCAGGATCACGGCGGCGTTCTCATCGAACTTGATGTAGGAACCGTCGGGACGACGGGTTTCCTTCACCGTGCGGACGATGACGGCCTTGACCACCTCGCCCTTCTTCACGTTGCCGCCGGGGATGGCGTCCTTGACCGTGGCCACGATTCTGTCACCGAGGCCGGCGTAGCGACGCTTGGAGCCACCGAGCACACGGATGCAAAGGAGTTCCTTCGCACCGGTGTTGTCGGCGACCTTCAGTCGCGATTCCTGCTGGATCATCTGTCAAATCTCCTGATCACTTGGCCTTTTCGAGGATCTCGATCACGCGCCAGCGCTTGGTAGCGCTCAGCGGACGGGTCTCCATCACTCGCACACGGTCACCGACACCGGCCGCGTTGTCCTCGTCGTGCGCCTTCAGGCGCACCGAGGAGGTCATGACCTTGCCGTACAACGGGTGCTTGACCCGCTGCTCGACAGCGACCACCACGGTCTTGTCCATCTTGTCCGACACCACGACGCCCTCACGGACCTTGCGGGCGCCCTCGCGGACTTCAGTCTTCTCGCTCATCTGACTCACTTGTCCTCATCAGGTTCGGGCACGATCCCGAGGTTGCGCTCTTGCAGCACGGTGTAGATCCGCGCGATGTCCTTGCGGGCCTCGCGCAGCCGGCCGTGGGATTCGAGCTGGCCGGTGGCCGCGGCGAACCGCAACCCGAACAGCTCTTCCTTCAGCTCGGTGACCTTCGCATTGAGCTCGGCCCGGCTGAGGCCACGCAGGTCAGCAGCGGTAGCAGTCTTGGCCATCAGATATCACCTACTTCCCGCTTGATGAAGCGAGCCTTGAACGGCAGCTTGTGAATGGCCAGTCGCATGGCTTCGCGTGCGACCGGCTCCTCGACGCCGGACAGCTCGAAGAGCACACGTCCGGGCTTGATGTTGGCGATCCACCACTCCGGCGAACCCTTACCCGAACCCATCCGGGACTCGGCAGGGTGCTTGGTCATCGGGCGATCGGGGTACACGTTGATCCACACCTTGCCACCACGCTTGATGTGGCGGGTCATGGCGATACGAGCGCTCTCGATCTGACGGTTGGTGAGGTACGAGCTCTCCAGAGCCTGGATGCCGTATTCACCGAAAGCCAGCTTGGTGCCACCCTTGGCCATGCCATCGCGCTTCGGGTGGTGCTGCTTACGGTGCTTGACTCGACGGGGAATCAGCATGATCAGGCTCCTGCGTTGGTCTCGACGGCTTCCGGCGCAGCAGCGCCTTCAGCAACGGCTTCGGCGCGACGGCGTCCGCCACGCTCGGGACGATCACCGCGAGGAGCGCCGCCATCACGACGCGGCCCGCGGGCCGGACGAGTGCGTCCACCGGCAGCGGCGCGAGCGGCCTTCTGCGCGGCCCGCTCTGCCCGGTTGCCCGAGACATCACCCTTGTAGATCCAGACCTTCACGCCGATCCGGCCGAAGGTGGTACGAGCCTCGTAGAAGCCGTAGTCGATGTCGGCGCGCAGGGTGTGCAGCGGCACACGGCCTTCGCGGTAGAACTCCGAACGGCTCATTTCCGCACCGCCCAGACGACCCGAGCACTGGATCCGGATACCGAGGGCACCGGCGCGCATCGCGGTCTGCTGTGCCTTGCGCATCGCGCGGCGGAAGGCCACGCGGGCGCCGAGCTGCTCGGCGATACCCTGGGCGACCAGCTGAGCGTCGGTCTCGGGGTTCTTCACCTCGAGGATGTTCAGCTGCACCTGCTTGCCGGTCACCTTCTCCAGCTCCGCACGCCAGCGCTCCGCCTCGGCGCCGTTACGGCCGATGACGATGCCCGGACGAGCCGCGTACAGGAAGATGGTGACCCGCTCGCTACGACGCTCGATCTCGACGCTGGAGATGCCGGCGCGCTCCAGGTTCTTGGCCAGGAAGCGACGGATCTTCACATCCTCGGCGACCAGCTCGGAGTAGTTCTTGTCGGCGTACCAACGCGTCTTGTGGTCGGTGGTGATCCCGAGGCGGAAGCCATTGGGGTTGATCTTTTGGCCCATGCTCAGGCTCCCTTCTCGGTCTTCGGCTCGACGACGACGGTGATATGGCTGGCGCGCTTCAGGATTCGGCTGGCCGAACCCTTGGCCCGCGGGCGGATCCGCCGCAGCGTCATGCCCTCGTCGACGAATGCCTGCGACACGAACAGCTCCTCGGCGCGAAGGCCTTCGGTGCTCTCGGCGTTGGCAGTGGCGCTGGCCACCACCTTGTAAACGGGCTCAGAAGCCGCCTGCGGGGCGAACTTCAGCACGTTCAAGGCGTCGGTGACGTCCATTCCACGCACCAGGTCGACGACACGGCGAACCTTCAACGGGCTCATCCGCACGTGCCGGGCGATCGCGTAAGAACCGGGACGATCCCCGAGCAGGGAGGCGCGACGAGTGGGTCGCTCTTTGTTGCTCATGGTTGTTTGCGTTCCTCTTCTCGCCCGCTCAGCGGCGGCGTGACTTCTTGTCGTCCTTGATGTGCCCGCGGAAAGTGCGGGTGGGGGCGAATTCGCCCAGCTTGTGGCCGATCATCGCCTCGGTCACGAACACCGGCACATGCTTGCGGCCGTCATGCACCGCAATGGTGTGCCCGATCATGTCGGGGGTGATCATCGAGCGCCGCGACCAGGTCTTGATGACCTGCTTGGTGCCCTTCTCGTTCTGGGCGTCCACCTTCTTGACCAGATGGTCATCAACGAAGGGGCCCTTCTTCAGGCTGCGTGGCATTGGTTTACCTCACCTGTCCTATCAGCGCTTCTTGCCGGACTTGCGGCGGCGGATGATCAGGCGAGAACTCGCCTTGTTCTTGTCGCGGGTGCGGCCTTCAGGCTTGCCCCACGGGGTCACCGGGTGACGACCACCGGAGGTCTTGCCCTCGCCACCACCGTGCGGGTGGTCGATCGGGTTCATGGCCACACCGCGGACGGTCGGGCGGATGCCCTTCCAACGGTTACGACCGGCCTTGCCCCAGTTGATGTTCGACTGCTCGGCGTTGCCGACCTCGCCGACGGTGGCGCGGCAACGCACGTCCACCATCCGCATTTCGCCGGACGGCAGACGCAGCGTGGCCATCTTGCCCTCGCGGGCGACCAGCTGAATGCGAGCACCGGCCGAACGGCCCATCTTGGCGCCGCCGCCGGGACGCATCTCCACAGCGTGCACCGTGGTGCCCACCGGGATGTTGCGCAGCGGCAGGTTGTTGCCGGGCTTGATGTCGGCCCCTTCGCCAGCCTCGACCATGGCGCCCTGCACGAGGCCGTTCGGCGCGATGATGTAGCGCTTCTCGCCATCCAGGTAGTGCAGCAGCGCGATGCGGGCGGTGCGGTTGGGGTCGTACTCGATGTGCGCGACCTTGGCCGGGACGCCGTCCTTGTCGTAGCGACGGAAGTCGATCAGCCGGTAGGCCTGCTTGTGGCCGCCACCGATGTGCCGAGTGGTGATACGGCCGGAGCTGTTCCGACCGCCGGTCTTCGGCTTCGAGGTGACCAGCGACTTCTCCGGAGTGGAGCGAGTCAGTTCGACGAAGTCGGCCACCGAGGAGCCACGACGGCCCGGGGTGGTCGGCTTGTACTTACGGATACCCATGAGTTCGTTTTCCTATCTCAGCTACCAAAGGCCCTAGACGTTGGCCCCGGAGAAGATGTCAATGCGCTGGCCCTCAGCGACGCTCACGATGGCGCGCTTGGTGTCCTTCTGCTTGCCCCAGCCGGCACGAGTGCGGCGGCGCTTGCCCTGGCGGTTCGCGGTGTTCACCGCGGTCACCTTGACCCCGAAGACAGCCTCGACCGCGATCTTGATCTCGGTCTTGTTGGCATCGGGGGCGACCAGGAACGTGTACTTGTTCTCGTCCAGCAGGCTGTACGCCTTCTCACTGACCACCGGGGCCAGCAGGATGTCGCGATGGTCGCGAATCTTCAGCTCGCTCACTTGGTCTCCTCCTCGGACTCGGCCTTCTTCGCGGCCTTCTTCGGCTTGGCCTCGGCCTTCGCCTCGTCATCAGCCTTGGGCTCAGCGGCCTTCTTGGTGGCCTTCGGCTTCGTCTCGGCCTTGGCCTCGTCGTCAACCTTGGGCTCGGCCTTCTTGGTCGCGGCCTTCTTCGGCGCCTCGGCGACCGGCTCGGCCGGCGCTTCGACGACGGTGACCTCGCTGGCCCCCTTCAGCGGACCGGCCACGAAGGCGGCCAGGGCTGCGGTCGTGAAGACCACGTCGTCGTTGACCAGAACGTCGTAGGCGTTCAGCTGATCAACCGCGATCGCGTGGACGGTGGGCACGTTGCGCAGGCTCAGCCAGGCGACGTCCTCATCGCGGTCCAGCACGACCATGATCTTGGCGCCGGCGATAGCCGACAGCGCCTGCAGCGCCGCCTTGGTGGAGGGAACCTCACCGGTGACGATGCTCTCGATCACGTGCACGCGGCCCTCGCGAGCCCGATCGGACAATGCCCCGCGCAGAGCGGCGGCGATCATCTTCTTGGGGGTGCGCTGGGCGTAGCTACGCGGCTGCGGCCCGTGGACGACGCCACCGCCGGTCCACTGCGGTGCACGGCGCGATCCCTGACGGGCGCGGCCGGTGCCCTTCTGACGCCACGGCTTGGCCCCACCGCCGGAGACTTCGCCCCGGGTCTTGGTGGAGTGGGTGCCCTGGCGAGCGGCGGCCAGCTGGGCCACCACAACCTGGTGGATCAGCGGCACATTGGTCTGGGCATCGAAGATCGTGCCGGGAAGTTCGGCCTTGCCGGACTTGGTGCCGAGCACCTCGACAGTACGAGTCTCGCTCATGCCTTGGCCTCCTTCTTGGCAGCGGTGCGGACGACCACCAGCGCGCCCTTGGGGCCGGGCACGGAGCCCTTCACCAAGATCAGGCCGCGCTCAGCGTCCACAGCATGAATGGTCAGGTTCTGCACGGTGACCTTCTCCACACCCATCCGGCCGGCCATCCGGGTGCCCTTGAAGACGTGACCGGGGGTCGCGCAGGCGCCGATGGAACCGGGCGAACGGTGCTTGCGGTGTACACCGTGGCTGGCGCGCAGACCGGAGAAGCCGTGACGCTTCATCACGCCTGCGGTGCCCTTGCCCTTGGTGACGCCGGTGACATCGACGATCTCGGCGGCGGCGAACACATCAGCGTTCAGCTCCTGGCCGAGGACGTAGGTGCTGGCGTCGGCGGTGCGCAGTTCGACCAGATGCTTGCGGGGAGTGACGCCCGCCTTCTCGAAGTGGCCCGCGGACGGCTTGGTGACCTTCTTGGCCTTGACCGCACCAAAACCCAGCTGGACGGCGGCGTAGCCGTCGGTGTCGGGGGTGCGGACCTGAGTGACAACACAGGGGCCGGCCTGAATAACAGTGACCGGCACAACCTTGTTGTCGGTGTCCCATACCTGGGTCATGCCGAGCTTGGTGCCCAGCAGGCCCTTCACAGTTCGATCGCTCATCTGGACTGACCTCACGGAAGCTTGATCTCGATGTCGACACCGGCCGGAAGATCGAGTCGCATCAGCGAATCAACCGTCTTCGGCGTCGGGTCGAGGATGTCAATGAGCCGCTTGTGGGTGCGCATTTCGAAGTGCTCGCGGCTGTCCTTGTACTTGTGCGGAGAACGGATCACACAGAACACGTTCTTCTCGGTCGGCAGAGGCACGGGGCCTGCGACCTTGGCGCCGGTACGGGTCACGGTGTCGACGATCTTCTTCGCCGAGGAGTCAATGACCTCGTGGTCGTAAGCCCGGAGTCTGATCCGGATCTTCTGTCCCGCCACTGGTTCGTCCTTCTTCTCGTCTTTCTCGTTCCGGCTGCATCTACCGGTTGAGGGTGTTACTCCGACCCCCGCGGTCGGGCGTGTCGGGCCGATCTGGGCCGCACATGACCGTGTTTAGTGGGTCGTGGTAGGGCCCGGCACCAACGCGCCAGACGTGCCGGCAAGGCCGCCTTTTCAGGTGTCCTTGTCGGAGCAACCTGTCTATCCTCCCACGCACGCGCTGCGGATGCCAAATCGCTACCGCAGGAGGAGAATGCCGCTCATGCCTGCTTCAACTGCCGCTGCTTCGCATGCCCAGCGCCGCCTCGGCATAGGCATCGTACTGGGGTTGGCGGCGTCCCTGGCATTCGCCGCCTCCGGCACCTTCGTCCGGCCGCTGCTGAGCGCGGGCTGGACTCCCCTGGCGGCCGTGTTCTGGCGGGTGGTGGCCGCTTCGGTGTTGCTGCTTCCGCTCGGCTTCTGGGTGCTTCGTGGCCGCCTCACTCTCCTGCTGAAGGAGTGGAAGCTGATCGTCACCTTCGGTGTGTTGGCGGTGTCCGTCGCCCAGGGAATGTACTTCTCCGCGGTCTCCCGGATGAGCGTCAGTGTGGCCCTGCTGCTGGAGTACATGGCCCCGGTCGCATTGGTCCTGCTGGCGTGGGCGCGGCAGCGTCACGCGCCTTCACGGCTGGTGCTGGGCGGCGCGGCCGCCAGCCTGGCCGGCCTGGTTTTCGTCCTGGATCTCACCGGCGCCCGCCTCGATGGGCTCGGCGTGTTGTACGGACTGGGCGCCATGGTCGGCGCGGCGGCCTACTTCGTCCTGGGGGCGCGGCCGTCGCAGCTTCCGGCTTTGGCGTTGCCGGCCTTCGGGCTGCCGGTGGGCGCGGTGTTCCTGGGCATCCTGGTCGCCACCGGAGTATTGCCGTACGCCGCCCCGCTGGTGGACGTCGACCTCATGGGGGCTGCGGTGCCGTGGTGGGTGCCGTTCGGCGTGGTGGTGCTCTTCGCCACCGCGGCCGCGTACGCCCTCGGTGTCGCCGGGGTGTCATTGATGGGCGAGCGTCTGGCGAGCTTCGTGAGCCTGTCTGAAGTGTTGTTCGCCGCCCTGGTCGCCGCCCTCGTGCTGGGTGAGGTGCCGACCGGCATGCAGTTGGTCGGCGGCGTCCTGATCGTGGTCGGGGTGGTGTTGATCCGGATGTCCAGCGGAGATGCGCCGGCTGGCGTGCCGAGTCTGGTCGAGGAGATGGAGATCAGCCACGCAGAACCTCGCGCACCGCGCACGTAGGCACCACGCACGCTAGGCGGGCCGGTCCGGCAGTCCTCCCGCGCAAAGGGCCAGCGCATCCTGGGCACCTGTGAGGGCGTCGACCACCAGTGGCGCGGCCGCGGTCCATACCTCTGTGTAGTCGATCTCTCCGACCGAAGGATCCGCCTGCCACGCCACCCGCTCAGTGTCCAGGTCGAACTGCGCATCCACCACTCGATTGTTGCCGCGCGGGTCGAGGCGGTGCCAGGTGCCATCCAGATGGACCGCGACCAACCCATGAAGAACGAAACCGTCGCCGTTACGGAGGCGCTGATAGCACAGGCCAGCCGGTATGTTGCGACTCCTCAATAGAGCCACCAAGAGGTGCGCTTTCGAGAAGCACAACCCCACTCGCTCCGCAATCACCTCGGTGGCACTGAGTGTGATCCGATGATCGCCGGCGTCCACACTGTGAGCGACCTGGTCACGCACCCATTCGAAGGCCGCCTGCGCGAACGCGACCTCGTCGGCGTCGGCAGGAAGAAGACACGTAGCTAGCTCGATCACAGAACTGGAGTCCGACTCGATGACCACGTCCGACCCCAGATACTGCGACGGACTCAGCGCTCGGAGTTTCATCGCAAGCTCCTAACGCGGCATTCGCCGCCAGATCGAACGCGGCACGATGCGCGCCACGGCGAACATCACCCGTAGCTGCCAGGGAATCCATAGTTCCACTCCCCTGCCCCGGGCGATCCGAGCCACCACGGCATCGGCCACCTGGTCGGGCGTCGAGGAGAACGGAGCGGGATCCATCCCCTGGGTCATCCGTCCGATGACGAACCCGGGACGGGCGATGATCAGGTGCACCCCACTGCCGTGCAGGCCGTCGGCCAGGCCGGAGGCGAAGCCGTCCAGGCCGGCCTTGGCCGAACCGTAGACGTAGTTGGCCCGCCGCACCCGCACGCCAGCCACCGAGGAGAACGCCACGATGGTGCCGCGCCCCCGGGCGCGCATGCGGTCGGCGAGCACGGTCAGAAGCGCCGGCTGGGCCACGAAGTCGGTGTGCAGCACCGCTGCGGCCGCAGTTGGGTCGCGTTCGGCCGCAGCCTGATCGCCGAGCACGCCGAAGGCCAGCACCGCCACGTCGAGGTCACCGAAGCGCTCCTCGATGTCGGTCACCAGCGCCGCGTGAACGGCGACGTCGTCGGCATCGAACTCGACACTCTCCACCCGGACCGCCCCGGCCGCACGGCATGCAGCCACCGCGCCGTCCATCGAGCCCGGCCGAGCGGCCAACACCACCGTCGCGCCGGCGGCAAGCCGGGTCGCGACCGCGAGGCCGATCTCGCTGCGGCCTCCGAAGATCGCGACGACGCGGCTCACAGCAGCCCGGCCAGCTTCTCCAGGCGGGCCAGCGACGAATCTCGGCCCAACAGTTCCATCGACTCGAACAGTGGCGGCGAGACCAGCGAGCCGGTGATCGCCAGCCGTACCGGACCGAAGGCGAACTTCGGCTTGATCCCGAGACCCTCGACCAGTGCGGCCCCCAACGCCTCGTGAATGGCCTGGTGTGTCCAATCGTCCAGCTCGGTCAGGGCGGTGATCGCAGTGGACACCACCGTGGACGCGTCCGCGCCGGCTTTGGAAATGCCGGCCGGGTCGATGACCAGATCGGCGTCGGAGGTGAAGAGATAGGCCAGCTTGGGCACGGCCTCACTCAGCAGTACCAGCCGCTCCTGCACCAGCGGGACGGCCGCGCGCAGCAAAGCCACGTCCTGCTCGCTCGGTGCCGTCCACTGGCCGTACGTGGTGGCGTGCGCCAGCACCCGGTCGGCCAGTTCATCGGCGCTCAGTGAGCGGATGTAGTCGCCGTTCAGGGCGCCCAGCTTGGTCAGATCGAAGATCGGCCCGGTGGTGTTCACCTTGGCCCAGTCGAACGCAGCCACGAAGTCGTCGAAGCTGGCCACGTCGGTGCCCTCGTGGACCGGCGGGTAGGCCATCAACTGCAGGAAGTTCCGCAGCGCCTCGGGCAGGTAGCCCTGCTCGGCGAACCAGGTCAGCCGGGCCGCCGGGTTCTTGCGCTTGGAGATCTTGGACTTGTCGGTGTTGCGCAGCAGCGGCATGTGCGCGAACGCCGGCGCCTCCAGGCCCAGCCACTGGTAGAGCAGCACGTGCTTGGGCGTGGAGGAGATCCACTCCTCGCCGCGCACCACGTGGGTGATGCCCATCAGGTGATCGTCGACCACCACGGCCAGGTGGTAGGTCGGGAACCCGTCGGCCTTCAGGATTACCTGATCGTCCGGACGGGGTGCGTTCACCTCGCCGCGAATGACGTCGGTGAAGGTGAGCGGCGCGTCGTCGGGGATCAGCATCCGCACCACGGGGGTCTCGGAGAAGCCAGGAAGTGCGGCACGCTCCTCACGGGTCTTGCCGTAGCACAGCCGGTCGTAGCCGGTGACCGACGCCTTGGACGCCTGCTGCTCGGCACGCAGCTCGGCCAGCCGCTCGGTGGAGCACCAGCAGTAGTAGGCGTGGCCGTCGGCGATCAGCTGATCGGCAAACGGACGGTAGGTGTCCAGCCGCTCCGACTGCCGGTACGGCGCGTACGGCCCGCCGATGTCGGGGCCTTCGCTCCAATCCAGACCCAGCCAGTGCAGGGTGTCGAAGATCTGCTGTTCGGAGTCGGCCCGATAGCGCGCCCGATCGGTGTCCTCGATCCGGAGGACGAATGCGCCACCGGTGGCGCGGGCGTAGGCAAGGTTGAACAGCGACATGTAGGCGGTGCCCACATGGGGATCACCGGTGGGTGAAGGAGCGACACGGAGGCGTGCAGGAGTCTTTGTCATGGCCGCAACAGCCTAGCCGAGGCAAGGGCCACTCCCCCGTCGGCCGATCAGACCTCGGCGTAGTAGTCGACGTTGGTCAGCGTGGGCCGGGAGTCGAACTCACGGTTCCATTCCACATTGATGCCATGGGCCGCGAGGACGGGCATCACCTCGTCGCGGAAGAACTCCACCGACACCTGCTCGAACCACCACTGCCGTCCCTCGGGAAGCAGCCGCTGATACTCCTCAGGGGGCAGGACCTGCTCCATCACCGCCCCGTAGGTCAGCTCGACGTGGCCGTGATCCAGCAGGTGCTCGGCGTCTGCTTGGTGATAGAAGACGTAGCCCCGGCGTGGAGTGGCGTCGGCCAAGAGCTCGGAGATGTCACGCGCCCCGCAGTCGGCGCAGCAGGAGAACGCCTCCAGTGCCAGGATCCCCTTGGCGTTGAGGTCGGCAAATGCCTTGGTCAGTGACGTGGTCGCCGCGTCGCCGAAGGACTGCTGCTGTTCCCGCCGCACGGCCAGGACGGTCTCGAAGGCCCGTCGCAGCGTGTGATCGGGCAGCCCGAACTGGTCACGCACCTCCTCGACGAAGTCGTCCGGATCAGCGAAGCCCAGGATCAGGAAACGCCACGCAGCGATCACCAGGCTGGCCTCGGGCCCGATGTCCAGCCCGAGGTCCTCCGGCAAGCGGATCTCGTCCGGGGGTTGGTTGAAGGAGTACATGAAGACAGCCTGCTGGGTGTCGGTGACGCGGCGGTTACGCCGGTTTTGCGATCTGACGCCGTCGGCGAGACGAACGCACCGATCACGCGGGGCGGCAGCGTCAAATGCAGAGCCCCGGCCGTGCTAGCTTGTCGAGCATGACCGAGACCGGCTCCTACAGCGATTTCATCCGCGACCGGGTCCGCAAGGACATCGACGAGGGAACCTACGGCGGACGGGTCCAGACGCGCTTCCCTCCTGAACCGAACGGCTACCTGCACATCGGTCATGCCAAGGCCATCACCGTCGACTTCGGCACCGCCGAGCAGTTCGGCGGCATCTGCAACCTGCGGCTGGACGACACCAACCCCGACACCGAGGAAGCCGAGTACTTCACCTCGATCCTGGACGACATCGCCTGGCTGGGCTACACCCCAGGCTCGGTGCTGCACGCCTCGGACTACTTCGGCCAGCTGTACGAGTGGGCCGAACTGCTGGTCGAGCGCGGCCTGGCCTATGTCGACGACCAGGACGGCGAGACCATCTCCGCTCAGCGCGGCGGCTTCGGCAAGGCGGGCATCAACAGCCCCTTCCGTGATCGTCCGGCCGAGGAGAACCTCGACCTGCTCCGGCGGATGAAGGCCGGCGAGTTCGAAGACGGCTCGCGGGTGCTGCGGGCCAAGATCGACATGAACCACGAGAACATGGCACTGCGCGATCCAGTGATGTACCGCATCCGGCACTCCCACCATTTCCGCACCGGCGACCAATGGTGCATCTACCCCACCTATGACTGGGCCCACGGGCAGTCCGACGCCATCGAGAAGGTGACCCACTCCATCTGCACGCTGGAGTTCGACACCCATCGTCCGCTGTACGACTGGTACCTGGAGCAGCTGCCGTTGCCGGCAGAGAAGCCCCAGCAGATCGAGTTCGCCCGCCTGGAGCTGACCCACACCATCACCAGCAAGCGCCGGTTGGCCAAGCTGGTCGGCGATGGCACCGTGGACGGTTGGGACGATCCCCGGATGCCCACGCTGCGTGGCCTGCGGCGGCGCGGCTATCCGGCTGCTGCGCTGCGGGCGTTCTGCACCGAGGTCGGCACCACCCGTACCAACAGCCGTCAGAACATCGAAGCGCTCGAGTCCTACGTCCGACGCGAGCTGAACACCCATGCGCAGCGGCGGATGGCGGTGCTGCGCCCGTTGCGGGTGGTCATCGACAACTGGCCGCTCGATGCCGACGGATCGCCGGTCACCGAGCATTTCGAGGTGGGCAACAACCCGGAGAACCCTGACGACGGCACCCGCATGGTCGCTTTCTCCGGCGAACTCTTCATCGAGGCCGACGACTTCGCCGAGGTGCCCCCGCCGAAGTTCTTCCGGCTGTCGCTGGGCCGCGAGGTCCGCCTGCGCGGCGCCTACCTGATCACCGCCACCAGCGTGGAGACCGACGCCGAGGGCAACCCGGTCTGCGTCCATGTCACCTACGATCCGGCCACCCGTGGCGGGGACGCCCCGGATGGCCGCAAGGTGAAGTCGACCATGCACTGGGTCTCGGCTCCCCATGCCATCGATGTGGACGTGGCGCTCTACGAGCGGTTGTTCACCGCGCCGGTTCCCGGTGAGACCACCGGCGAGGCCCTCGACGATCTGAACCCTGCCTCACGGACGGTGCTGCACGGCTGCAAGGCCGAGGCGTCATTGGCCGACATCGCACCCGGCCAGGTGGTTCAGTTCGAGCGGCTGGGCTACTTCGCCGCCGATCTCGACCAGACCGGGCTGTTTCACCGTACGGTGGGGCTGCGCGATGAATGGGCTTCCATTCAGAAGCGTCAGGGCTGATCAGACCCATCATCTGAGCAATTTCACCGTCCTCCACCAGCGGCACTTCTGCGTAAGCTCGACCCATGCCCTCGTCGCAGATCACTGACCGCCTCCCACCGCTGCGGCTCCCGGATCTGAGCGGAACCACGGCCGTTGTCACCGGAGCGAGCGCCGGGATCGGACGTGCCACGGCCACGGCCCTTGCCCACGCGGGCGCCGAAGTGATCCTTGCCGTCCGCAACCCGGTCAAGGCGGCTGCCGTGGCCGATGCCATCGTCGCGGCGATGCCCACCGCCCAGGTGCGTGTCGAGGAGGTGGAACTCGGCTCACTGGCCAGCATCGAGACGTTCGCCGAACGCATCGGCACGAGTCGCGTGCACCTGCTGATCAACAACGCCGGCCTGTCCAGCGCGGACGCCAATGACCTCACCGCCGACGGCTTCGATCTCCAGGTGGGAGTCAACTTCCTGGGCGCCTATGCGCTCACCTGCCGGTTGTGGCCGGCCCTGGTGTCCGGCTCGGGGCGAGTGGTCATGCTGGGCTCGATGATGGCGACGCGCGGACGGATCACCCCCGAACTCGGCCGACCCACCGGCTCGACGGTCACCTCCTACTCAGACTCCAAACTCGCCGCTGTGGTCTTCGCCCAGGAGCTGCGCCGGCGCGCCCAGGCGTCTGGCTCACCGGTCTCTGCCGTGGCTGCGCACCCCGGCTGGGCCCAGACCGACATCTTCGCGACCAATGGCCCGCCTGCTCCGGTCACCTGGGTGGCCAGGGCGATGCGGTGGATTCAATCCCCCACGGACGGATCACAGCCGGTCCTGCTGGCCGCCACCGCGGTTGATCCCGCGCCGTACTACGGACCGGTGCGGCACGGTGGACTGTCCGGTGCGGCCGGGCCGGTCAAGCTCCCGGCCGGCGCCGAAGTGGCGGGCGTTGGACCGATCGTCGTGGAAAGCGCGGCTCACCTGACCGGTTGCCTGCTGCCGCTCTAGAGTGTCGGCATGCAGTCCACCGTCACCGTCACCGTCGTCGGCGAAGCGCTCATCGACATCGTTATCCCCACCTTTGGTGAGCCGGCCGAGCACATCGGCGGCAGCCCCGCCAATGTGGCCATCGGCCTGGCTCGTCTCGGCCACCCCACTCAACTGGCCACCCACATCGGCACCGACGCCCGCGGTCGACGGATCGGTGAAGCCTTGGCTGCGGAGGGCGTCAGCATGGTGCCCGGCAGCCAAAGCGCGGCGCGCACCCCAACCGCGACCGCACGCCTGGATGTCGCGGGCGTCGCCACGTACGAGTTCGATCTGGACTGGCGCCTCGACCCGGCTAGTCTCGACTCCTCCGCCGCAGGGCATTTCCACACCGGCTCGATTGCCGCGACCCTCGCTCCTGGCGGCGCCGGGGTCGCGACCGCGATGGCTGCGGCACGTCGCCATTCCACGGTCTCCTACGACCCCAATGTTCGCCCCTCACTGATGGGCAGCCCGGCTGAGGTCCGACCGGTTATCGAACATCTGGTCGGCCTCTCCGATGTGGTGAAGGCGTCCGAAGAGGACCTCGAATGGCTGTATCCGGGCAAGCCGCTCCCCCAGGTGCTCGCCGACTGGGCGGTGCTCGGCCCGGCGCTGGTCGCCGTGACGCGTGGCGGTGAGGACGCCCTGATCCTGGTCGGTGGTGAACTCAGCGACCGGCGTCCGTTGCCTTCGGCGGTCGTCGACACCGTGGGCGCCGGCGACTCGTTCATGGCCGGGTTGATCTCCGGCCTGGTGGACGGCGGTTACCTGGGTAGTGCCGAGGCGCGCGAACGCCTGCGTTTCGCCCACTTCGACCAACTGGCCGCGGCCGTGGACCGCGCCCTGGCCTGCGCAGCGATCACGGTGTCGCGCGCAGGGGCCAATCCCCCGACGCGCGCGGAGCTGACGATCGACGTCTGAGACTGCCTGGCAAAAGCAACAGCGCCGGCCCCCGAGGGGACCGGCGCTGTTTCAGCCTTTAGGCCAAGATCACTTCAGGATCTTGGTCACACGACCGGCGCCGACGGTGCGGCCACCTTCGCGGATGGCGAACTTCAGTCCGTCTTCCATGGCGATCGACTTGTTCAGGTGAACGGTCATGTCGGTGGTGTCACCAGGCATCACCATGTCGGTGCCATCGGGCAGGCTAACCACACCGGTCACGTCGGTGGTGCGGAAGTAGAACTGCGGGCTGTAGTTGGCGAAGAACGGCTTGTGACGGCCACCCTCCTCCTTGGTCAGCACGTAGACGTTGGCCTCGAAGTCGGTATGCGGCGTGGTCGAACCCGGCTTGATCACGACCATGCCGCGCTCAACCTCGTCCTTCTTGGTGCCACGGAGCAGCAGGCCGACGTTCTCGCCCGCACGACCCTCGTCGAGGATCTTGCGGAACATCTCCACACCGGTGATGGTGCTGGTCAGCTTCTTCTCGACGATGCCGATGATGTCGACGGTCTCGCCGGTCTTGACGATGCCGCGCTCGATACGGCCGGTCACCACGGTGCCACGACCGGTGATGGTGAACACGTCCTCGATCGGCATCAGGAACGGCTTGTCGGTGTCGCGCTCGGGCTGCGGGATGTACTCGTCAACCGCGTTCATCAGCTCGAGAATGCTCTCGCTCCACTTAGCGTCGCCGTTCATGGCCGGGAAAGCGGCCACGCGAACGATCGGGCAGTTGTCGCCATCGAACTCCTGGCTGCTGAGCAGCTCACGGACCTCGAGCTCAACCAGCTCGATCAGCTCTTCGTCGTCGACCATGTCGCACTTGTTCAGCGCAACCACGATCGCCGGCACACCGACCTGACGGGCGAGCAGCACGTGCTCACGGGTCTGCGGCATCGGGCCGTCGGTGGCGGCGACCACGAGGATCGCGCCGTCCATCTGGGCAGCACCGGTGATCATGTTCTTCACGTAGTCAGCGTGACCGGGGCAGTCAACGTGCGCGTAGTGACGAGCTTCAGTCTGGTACTCGACGTGCGCGATCGAGATGGTGATACCGCGCTGACGCTCTTCGGGCGCCTTGTCGATCTGGTCGAACGCCGAAACCGCGTTGAGCTCGGGGTACTTGTCGTGGAGCACCTTCGTAATCGCCGCGGTGAGCGTGGTCTTGCCGTGGTCGATGTGCCCGATGGTGCCGATGTTGCAGTGCTCACGGCCCGTGCCTTCGCACGGACCGCACCAAGTCTTCTCTACGCGCCGATCTGAGTCAAACTCAGCGCGGCCGCAGTTTGTCGGTGCGTCCTGAGCTGGGCTCAGGCCGCGCCGCCGCGCCCCTTGGCGATGATCTCATCGGCCACCGACTTGGGGCATTCACCGTAGGAATCGAACTCCATCGAGTACGACGCCTGACCGGAGGTCTTGGAACGCAGGTCACCGACGTAGCCGAACATCTCGCTCAGCGGCACCAGTGCCCGCACCACCTTGTTGCCGTGGGCCTCGTCCATCGCCTGAACGTGACCACGACGGCTGTTGATGTCGCCGATGACCGTGCCCAGGTAGTCCTCCGGGGTGGTCACCTCCACGGCCATCAACGGCTCCAGCAGGGCCGGGTCGGCCTTGCGGGCAGCTTCCTTGAACACCATCGATCCGGCGATCTTGAAGGCCAGTTCGGAGGAGTCGACATCGTGGTAGGCGCCGTCGAGCAGCGTCACCTTGATGTCTTCGACCGGGTAGCCGGCCAGCGGGCCGAAGGCCATGGCCTCCTGGATGCCCTGGTCGACAGCCGGGATGTACTCACGCGGGATGCGGCCACCGGTCACGCCGTTGACGAACTCGTAGCCCGCACCGGCTTCCTGCGGCTCCAGCGCGATGATCACCTTGGCGTACTGGCCCGAACCACCCGACTGCTTCTTGTGGGTGTAGTCGACCTTCTCCACCGCACGGCGGAGGGTCTCACGGTAGGCAACCTGCGGCTTGCCGATGTTGGCCTCGACCTTGAACTCCCGCTTCATGCGGTCGATCAGGATCTCCAGGTGCAACTCGCCCATGCCGGCGATGATGGTCTGGCCGGTCTCCTCGTCGGTGTGGACGCGGAAGGTCGGATCCTCCTCGGCCAACCGCTGGATGGCGGCCGAGAGCTTCTCCTGGTCGGACTTGGTCTTCGGCTCGATGGCCTGCTCGATCACCGGGGCCGGGAAGTCCATGCTCTCCAGGACGACCGGGTTGGCCGGGTCGCACAGGGTCTCACCGGTGGTGGTGTCCTTCAGGCCCATCACTGCGACGATCATGCCGGCGCCGATCTGGTCGATCTCCTCACGCTTGTTGGCGTGCATCTGGTAGATCTTGCCGATCCGCTCCTTCTTGCCGTTGATGGTGTTCAGCACCTGCGAACCCGACTTCAGCACCCCGGAGTAGACCCGAATGTAGGTCAGCTTGCCCAGGTGCGGGTCGGCCGCGATCTTGAACGCCAGCATCGACAGCGGGTCGTCGTTGGACGGGTGCCGTTCGATGACCTGATCGGGAGCGCCGGGCTTGAAGCCGGTGATCGCCGGGATGTCCAGCGGCGAGGGCAGGTAGTCCAGAACCGCGTCCAGCATCGGCTGCACGCCCTTGTTCTTGAACGAGGTGCCACAGATCACTGCGGTGATCTTGCTGGCCAGCACGGCGCGCCGGATGGCCGCCTTGATCTGCTCGGAGGTCAGCGGGTCGCCGCCCTCCTCGGCTTCCAGCCACGCCTCGGCGAACTCGTCGTCGTGGTCGGCCAGCAGGTGGATCAGTTCCTCACGTGCGGTCGCGGCAGCGTCGGCCATGTCGGCGGGGATGTCCTCGACGGTGTAGTCCTCACCGATCTTGGTCTCGCCGCGCCACATCAGCGCACGCATGCCCACCAGATCAACGACACCCTGGAAGTTGGCCTCGGCGCCGATCGGCAGCTGCAGCACTGCCGCGATCGCGTTCAGACGCTCACGGATGGTCTTGACGCAGTAGTCGAAAGAGGCACCGGTGCGGTCCAGCTTGTTGACGTAGCAGATCCGCGGGACGCCGTACTTGGTGGCCTGGCGCCACACCGTCTGGCTCTGCGGCTCCACGCCGGCCACGCCGTCGAACACCGCCACCGCACCGTCCAGGACGCGCAGCGAACGCTCCACCTCGACGGTGAAGTCGACGTGCCCGGGGGTGTCGATGATGTTGATCTGGGTGCCCTTCCAGAAACAGGTCGTGGCAGCCGAGGTGATGGTGATGCCGCGCTCCTGCTCCTGCTCCATCCAGTCCATCGTCGCGGCGCCGTCGTGCACCTCGCCGATCTTGTAGTTGATGCCGGTGTAGAACAGGATCCGCTCAGTCGTGGTCGTCTTGCCCGCGTCGATGTGGGCCATGATGCCGATATTGCGAACCTGCGACAGGTCCTGCTTCAAGTCAATAGCCACGTCGGGCTCAACCTTCCATTTCCGCTGCGCCCTGCCTCCAGGACGCCGTTTTCACCGGACAGGGCACGGCGTTGGTGTGCCGTGCCCTGTTGGAGTTCATGAGCTGGTGAGGGTCACCAGCGGTAGTGGGCGAACGCGCGGTTCGCCTCGGCCATTTTGTGAGTGTCCTCACGACGCTTCACCGAAGCACCCAAACCGTTGGAAGCGTCCAGCAGTTCGTTCATCAGACGCTCGGTCATGGTCTTCTCGCGACGCTGCCGAGAGAAGCTCACCAGCCAACGCAGAGCCAGAGTGTTGGCGCGAGCCGGCTTGACCTCGATCGGCACCTGGTAGGTGGCGCCACCAACACGGCGGCTCTTCACTTCCAGGGTCGGACGAATGTTGTCCAGCGCCTTCTTGAGCGTCTGCACCGGATCGACACCGGTCTTGGCCCGGGTACCTTCCAGCGCGTCGTAGACGATGCTCTGCGCGGTGGTCTTCTTGCCGTCGAGCAGGATCTTGCTGACCAGCTGGGAAACCAGCGGCGAGCCGTAGACCGGATCAACGACAACCGGACGCTTCGGGGCGGGACCCTTGCGAGGCATTACTTCTCCTTCTTCGCGCCGTAACGGCTGCGGGCCTGCTTGCGGTTCTTCACACCCTGGGTGTCGAGCGAGCCGCGGATGATCTTGTAACGAACACCGGGCAAGTCCTTCACACGACCGCCGCGGACGAGCACCATCGAGTGCTCCTGCAGGTTGTGGCCGACGCCAGGGATGTAAGCGGTCACCTCAACACCGGAGGAGAGTCGCACACGCGCCACCTTGCGGAGCGCCGAGTTCGGCTTCTTCGGGGTGGTGGTGTACACGCGGGTGCAAACACCACGGCGCTGGGGAGAGCCCTTGAGCGCAGGGGTCTTGTTTTTGCTGACCTTGTCAGTGCGGCCCTTGCGGACCAGCTGCTGGATGGTGGGCACCGGCTGCTATCTCTTTCCGTTGGAGTTCGTCGTGGCGCGCGCCGAGCGCCACCAACCACGACTGGTCGGACGCGGCGCACGCACGCATGGTTCGGTCTCCCGAACACAGCTATTAAGGCTAGCCGAAGGCCCGGACAGCGTCAAAACGATCCGAGCCGGGGAGCCCTCAGGACGAGGACCCTTCAATGTCAGTAATCAATTCAACTCGACGAGCGTGGCGCCCGCCCTCGAACTCTGTGGTGAGCCACTCCCGGGTGATCTGTCGGCCGAGACCGGCTCCGACCACCCGTGCCCCCATCGCCAACACGTTGGCGTTGTTGTGGGCCCGTGACATCACCGCGCTGTACGGCTCGGAGCAGACGACCGCACGAATGCCAGGCACCTTGTTAGCTGCGATCGAGATACCTACTCCGGTGCCGCACACGAGCAGCCCCCGGTCGAACTGGCCGGCCGCCACCAGGCGGCCGACCTTCTCACCGTTGACCGGATAGTCGATGGCCTCCCCCGGCTCGGGACCGAGGTCAACGACCTCGTGCCCGAGCTCGGCGGCCTCGGCGGCAATCTCCTTGCGGAGCTCCACTCCGGCGTGGTCGGAAGCGACGACGATCCGCATGCTCAGCGAATCTCTCCGGTGTCGTACTCGTCCAATCCCAGCGAGGGGCCACCCACACTGAGGTCGTAGTCGTACGGGTCGTAGGTGAGGTCGTAGGCCGCTGCACGTGCTTCGGCCGTCGGCTCCACCCGGATGTTGCGGTAGCGATCCAGACCGGTGCCGGCCGGGATCAGCTTGCCCAGGATCACGTTCTCCTTCAGACCCACCAGCGAGTCCGACTTGGCGTGGATCGCCGCGTCGGTCAGCACCTTGGTGGTCTCCTGGAACGACGCCGCGCTCAGCCACGACTCGGTGGCCAGCGACGCCTTGGTGATCCCCATCAGCACCGGACGACCCTGCGCCGGGGTCTTGCCCTCGGTCACCATCTGCCGGTTCTCGGTCTCGAAGATCTTCCGATCGACGAGCTCGCCGGGCAGCATCGAGGTGTCGCCGGATTCGATCACGGTGATCCGTCGCAGCATCTGTCGGATGATGATCTCGATGTGCTTGTCGTGGATCGGAGCGCCCTGCGTCCGGTACACGGCCTGCACCTCTTCAACCAGGTGCTCTTGGACCTTACGCAGACCCGAGACCCGCAGGACGTCCTGAGGATCGGGGGTACCGGCGTACAGCTGCTCGCCTGCGGCCACATGCACACCGTCGACGATCTGATGCGCGATCCCGGCCTTGTCCTCCCACTCCAGGCGAACCCGGCGCGGCAGCGGGTACTCCACATCCGGCTCGCCGTCATCGCGAACGATGACCAGCTTGCGGGTGCGGTCCCCTTCTTCGATCCGGACTCGACCAGCGGCCTCGGCAATCGGCGCCTTGCCCTTGGGCGAACGCGCCTCGAACAGCTCGACCACACGTGGCAGACCCTGAGTGATGTCGTCGCCGGCCACACCACCGGTGTGGAAGGTACGCATCGTCAGCTGGGTACCGGGCTCACCGATCGACTGCGCGGCGACGATACCGACCGCCTCGCCGACATCGACGAGCTTGCCGGTGGCCAGCGAGCGGCCGTAGCAGGCGGCGCAGGTGCCGGTCGCAGCCTCACAGGTGAGGACCGAGCGCACCTTGACCTCGGTGATGCCGTTCTTCAGCAGCTTCTTGATGTTCACGTCGCCCAGGTCGGAGCCGGCCTCAGCCAACACCTTGCCCTCGGCGGTGACCACGTCGGAAGCCAGCGTCCGGGCATAGGTCGCGGTCTCGTTGTTGCGAGCAGCGACCAGCTTGCCGTTCTTGCCTTCGACAGCGATGACCTTGGTCAGGCCGCGTTCGGTCTGACAGTCCTCTTCACGGATGATGACGTCCTGAGAGACGTCCACCAGACGACGAGTCAGGTAACCGGAGTCGGCCGTCCGCAGAGCGGTGTCGGCCTGGCCCTTTCGACCACCGTGGGTGGAGATGAAGTACTCCAGCACACTCAAGCCTTCACGGAAGTTCGACTTGATCGGGCGCGGGATGATCTCACCCTTCGGGTTGGCCACCAGGCCTCGCATGGCCGCGATCTGACGCATCTGGGTCATGTTCCCTCGGGCGCCGGAGTGAACCATCATGAAGATCGGGTTGTTCTTCGTGAAGTTCGCCTCCATCGCGGCAGTCAGCTCGGCGGTGGCGTCGTTCCACAGCTGGATGAGCTCCTGCGAACGCTCTTCGTCGGTGACCTTGCCACGCTCGTACTGCTTGGTGATCTTGGCGGCGCGAGCCTCGTAGGAAGCCATGATCTCCGGCTTGGACGGCGGGGTCTGCACATCGGAGATCGACACCGTGACACCAGAACGAGTGGCCCACTTGAAGCCCAGTGCCTTCAACCGGTCAAGGGTGACGGCAACTTCGACCTTCGGGTACCGCTCGGCCAGGTCGTTGACGATCTGGCTGAGCTTCTTGCGGTCGACCTCGACGTTGACGTACGGGTAGTCGACCGGCAGCGCCTCGTTGAACAGGGCGCGACCCAGGGTGGTTTCCAGCAGCACGCTGCCGTCCTCACGCGGCTCGATCCCCGCCGGTGCCACGACACCGGTCAGTCGGATGCGGCAGACCGCACCGATCGCCAGCTGGCCACGGTCGAAGGCCATGTGAGCCTCGGCCACCGAGCTGAAGGCCCGACCCTCGCCGATGCCCTTCTGGGCAAGAGTGAGGAAGTAGTGACCGATCACCATGTCCTGCGTAGGCAGGGTCACCGGACGACCGTCAGCCGGCTTGAGGATGTTGTTCGTGCTCAGCATGAGGATGCGAGCCTCAGCCTGCGCCTCAGCGCTCAGCGGCAGGTGCACAGCCATCTGGTCGCCATCGAAGTCGGCGTTGAAGGCGGTACACACCAGCGGGTGCAGCTGAATGGCCTTGCCCTCGATCAGCTGGGGCTCGAACGCCTGGATGCCCAACCGGTGCAGGGTTGGTGCACGGTTCAGCAGCACCGGATGCTCGGCGATGACCTCTTCCAGCACGTCCCACACGACCGGACGCTGACGCTCGACCATTCGCTTGGCGCTCTTGATGTTCTGGGCCAGGTTGAGGTCGTCCAGGCGCTTCATCACGAACGGCTTGAACAGTTCCAGAGCCATGTTCTTCGGCAGACCACACTGGTGCAGCTTCAGCTGCGGGCCGACCACGATGACCGAACGGCCGGAGTAGTCGACGCGCTTGCCCAGCAGGTTCTGACGGAATCGGCCCTGCTTGCCCTTGAGCATGTCGGAGATCGACTTCAACGGACGGTTGCCCGGTCCGGTGACCGGACGACCGCGGCGACCGTTGTCGAAGAGGCTGTCGACAGCCTCCTGCAGCATCCGCTTCTCGTTGTTGACGATGATTTCCGGCGCACCCAGGTCGAGCAGTCGCTTGAGGCGGTTGTTCCGGTTGATCACACGGCGGTACAGGTCGTTGAGGTCGGAGGTTGCGAAACGGCCACCGTCCAGCTGCACCATCGGGCGCAGATCCGGAGGAATGACCGGAACGGCGTCCAGCACCATGCCCAGCGGGGAGTTGGTGGTGTTCAGGAACGCCGAAACCACCTTCAGCCGCTTCAGCGCGCGGGTCTTGCGCTGGCCCTTGCCGGTCTGGATGATCTCGCGCAGGTTCTCCGACTCGGCCGCCAGGTCGAAGGTGCCCAGACGCTTCTTGATGGCCTCAGCACCCATGTAACCCTCGAAGTACTTGCCGAAGCGAGCCTTCATTTCGCGGTACAGGATCTCGTCGCCCTCGAGGTCTTGAACCTTCAGGCCCTTGAAGCGGCTCCAGACCGCGTCGAGGCGGTCGAGGTCGCGCTGAGCCTGGGTGCGCAGCTGGCGCACCTCACGCTCGCCGGCGTCGCGAACCCGCTTCTTGACGTCGGTCTTGGCGCCTTCGGCCTCCAGCTGAGCGACATCTTCTTCGAGCTTCTGCAGGCGCGCTTCGGCCTCGGAATCGCGACGATTCTCCAGCTGCTTGCGCTCCACCTCGACCTTGGCCTCCAAGGAGGACAGGTCGCGGTGACGAGCCTCTTCGTCGACCGCGGTGATCATGTACGCGGCGAAGTAGATGACCTTCTCCAGGTCCTTCGGCGCGATGTCCAGCAGGTAGCCCAGCCGGCTCGGCACACCCTTGAAGTACCAGATGTGGGTCACCGGGGCAGCCAGCTCGATGTGACCCATCCGCTCGCGACGGACGTTGGAGCGGGTCACCTCGACGCCACAGCGCTCACAGATGATGCCCTTGAAACGCACCCGCTTGTACTTGCCGCAGTTGCACTCCCAGTCCCGGGTGGGGCCGAAGATCTTCTCGCAGAACAGGCCGTCACGCTCGGGCTTGAGCGTGCGGTAGTTGATGGTCTCCGGCTTCTTGACCTCGCCATGCGACCACTCGCGGATCTGGTCGGCGGTGGCCAGGCCGATCCGGAGTTCGTCGTAGAAGTTCACGTCCAGCACGTTGCTTCTCTTTCTCCTGCAGTCAGGAAATCTTGATTGTCTGAGTTGTCTTGGTTGGACTGAGTTGGATCAACTCAGACTTCGTCGACGGAACGGAACGAGTCCGCTCCGGGACGGCGGGAAAGGTCGATGCCGAACTCTTCGCTGGCTCGGTAGTCGTCCTCAGAGTCGCGGAGCTCCACCACGGTGCCGTCACTGGAGAGGACCTCCACGTTCAAGCACAGCGACTTCATTTCCTTGACCAGAACCTTGAACGACTCCGGGATGCCCGGCTCAGGGATGTTCTCGCCCTTGACGATCGCCTCGTAGACCTTCACGCGGCCGGGGACGTCATCGGACTTGATGGTGAGCAGCTCCTGCAGTGCCCAGGCAGCGCCATAGGCCTCCAGGGCCCACACCTCCATCTCACCGAAACGCTGGCCACCGAACTGCGCCTTACCGCCCAGCGGCTGCTGGGTGATCATCGAGTACGGACCGGTGGACCGGGCGTGGATCTTGTCGTCGACCAAGTGGTGCAGCTTCAGCATGTAGATGTAGCCGACGCCGACCGGATCGGGATACGGCTCACCGGAGCGACCATCGAACAGACGCGCCTTGCCACCGGAGTTGACCAGCTTCATGCCATCGCGCTGCGGCAGACCGTTCTCCAGCAGGCCGGCGATCTCTTCCTCGTTGGCGCCGTCGAACACCGGCGTCGCCAAGCGGGACTCGCCCGGAACCTTCTCCAGACCGACCGTACGCAGGCGCTCAGCCCACGGCTCATCGACACCCTTGATGTCCCAGCCGGTCTTGGCGACCCACCCGAGGTGGGTCTCCAGCACCTGGCCGACGTTCATTCGGGAAGGCACACCCAGCGGGTTCAGCACGATGTCGACCGGCGTACCGTCCTCCATGAACGGCATGTCCTCGACGGGGAGAATCTTGGAGATAACACCCTTGTTGCCGTGACGGCCGGCGAGCTTGTCGCCGTTGGAAATCTTGCGCTTCTGAGCCACGTAGACCCGAACCAACTGGTTGACGCCCGGAGGCAGCTCGTCGTCCTCTTCGCGGTCGAAGACGCGTACGCCGATCACCGTGCCGGTCTCGCCGTGAGGAACCTTCATCGAGGTGTCGCGCACCTCGCGGGCCTTCTCACCGAAGATCGCGCGCAGCAGCCGCTCCTCCGGGGTCAGCTCGGTCTCACCCTTGGGGGTCACCTTGCCGACCAGGATGTCGCCGGTACCGACCTCAGCGCCGATGCGAATGATGCCGCGCTCGTCGAGGTTGGCCAGCATGTCTTCGCCCACGTTCGGGATGTCACGAGTGATCTCCTCGGCACCCAGCTTGGTGTCGCGGGCATCGATCTCGTGCTCTTCGATGTGGATGCTGGTCAGGATGTCGTCCTGCACCAGACGCTGGGACAGGATGATCGCATCCTCGTAGTTGTGACCTTCCCAGGGCATGAACGCGACCAGCAGGTTGCGGCCCAGCGCCATCTCGCCACCGTCGGTGCAGGCACCGTCGGCCAGCGGCGAGCCGACCTCGACCCGCTGACCCGCTGACACCAGCGGACGCTGGTTGATGCAGGTCGCCTGGTTCGACCGGCGGAACTTCGCCAGCCGGTAGCTGGAGTAGGTGCCGTCGTCGTTGGTCACGTCGATGATGTCGGCGCTCACCGACGTCACCGCGCCGGCCTTGGCGGCCACCAGCACGTCACCGGCGTCGACCGCGCCGCGGTACTCCATACCGGTCCCCACGAACGGAGCCTCGTTACGGATCAGCGGCACAGCCTGACGCTGCATGTTGGCGCCCATCAGGGCTCGCGACGCATCGTCGTGCTCGAGGAACGGAATCAGGGCGGTGGCAACCGACACCATCTGGCGCGGCGACACGTCCATGTACTGCACCTGATCGGGCGCAACCTCATCGGCGTCACCATGTCGGCGACGCGACAGCACCCGGTCCTCCATGAAGGTGCCGTCCTCGGCCAGCTTCGCGTTGGCCTGAGCGACGACGTAACGGTCTTCCTCGTCGGCGGTCAGGTAGTCGATCTGATCGGTCACCCGACCGTCGACAACCTTGCGGTACGGGGTCTCGATGAAACCGAAGGCGTTGACCCGGGCGAAGGACGCCAGCGAGCCGATCAGGCCGATGTTCGGGCCTTCAGGGGTCTCGATCGGGCACATACGGCCGTAGTGGCTGTGGTGAACGTCACGGACTTCCATGCCGGCGCGGTCACGGGACAGACCGCCCGGGCCCAGCGCGGACAGACGCCGCTTGTGAGTCAGGCCGGCCACCGGGTTGGTCTGATCCATGAACTGCGACAGCTGGGAGGTACCGAAGAACTCCTTCAGCGCCGCGGACACCGGACGGATGTTGATCAGGGTCTGCGGTGTGATCGCCTCGATGTCCTGGGTGGTCATCCGGTCGCGCACGGTGCGCTCCAGACGTCCCAGACCGATCCGCAGCTGGTTCTGGATCAGCTCGCCGACGGTGCGCAGACGACGATTGCCGAAGTGATCGATGTCGTCGGTCTCGACCGGCATGTCGCCGATCTGGGTGCGACCCTCGTGCAGGGACACGATGTAGCGGATCGCCGCGACGATGTCGTCGATGGTCAGCACCTGGGTGTCGAACGGCAGCCCCGTACCCAGCTTCTTGTTGATCTTGTAGCGACCAACCTTGGCCAGGTCGTACCGCTTCGGGTTGAAGTAGTAGTTCTCCAGCATCTGCTGGGCGGCCTCACGCGTCGGCGGCTCGCCCGGGCGCAGCTTGCGGTAGATGTCGAGCAGCGCCTCGTCGGTGTTGGCGGTGTGATCCTTCTCCAGGGTCAGCCGCATCGACTCGAACTCGCCGAACTCGGCCAGGATCTGCTCGTTGGTCCAGCCCAAGGCCTTCAGCAGCACGGTGACGTTCTGCTTGCGCTTGCGGTCGACGCGGACGCCGACCATGTCGCGCTTGTCGATCTCGAACTCCAGCCAGGCACCACGGCTCGGGATCATCTTGCAGGTGAAGATGTCCTTGTCCGAGGTCTTGTCGGCGGTCTGCTCGAAGTACACACCCGGCGAACGCACCAACTGGGACACGACCACGCGCTCGGTGCCGTTGATGATGAACGTGCCCTTGTCGGTCATCAGCGGGAAGTCGCCCATGAACACGGTCTGGCTCTTGATCTCGCCGGTCTCGTGGTTCATGAACTCCGCGGTCACGAACAACGGCGCCGCGTAGGTGAAGTCCTGATCCTTGCACTCCTCAGTGGTGTGCTTGGGCTCCTCGAACCGATTGTCGCGGAAGGACAGCGACATGGTCTGCGACAAATCCTCGATCGGGGAGATCTCTTCGAAGATCTCCTCCAGGCCGGATTTGGTGTTGACATCGGTCCTACCCTCGGACTTAGCCGCGGCGACCCGGTTGGCCCAGGTCTCGTTGCCGATCAGCCAGTCAAAGGACTCGACCTGAAGATCGAGAAGATTCGGTACCTCGAGCGGTTCATGGATCTTCGCGAACGAGATCCTGCCGCTGGGTGAGACAACATTGGTGTTCTTCGACGCAGTGCGCGAGACGGCCAAGGTGGGGTCCTTCCAGAAGCCCGGGCGTTGCCGGTTTCGATGCACGCAGAACGGCCCGCGTCAAGACACGGGTCGTCGATAGCGATGGGCAAAGCGATAGCCTACCCGACTCCCCGCCTCTCCGCAAATGGATGAGACCCGCTGCTTCACCTTGTCATATCGGCGGCGCTAGCGCTAGCACCCCGCCCTCAGGCAATGGACCGCGTCGGCCAGCAAGACACTCCCCCGGGCCGACGAGCAGGTCCCATCTGCCAAGGTTGTGCGGCGGAATCAAGGTAGGCGTCCGGTCCTCCGGCAACTGCCCCCGAACACACCTAGGGCCGGTGCCTGTAGGCAGCGGGAGGGGTTGCCGCACCTTACAGTCACCGGCCCAGGCGGTGTACTCATCCGACGCGCTAGGGGGGCGCCGACTGGTACTAGTTAATCAGACTTGACTGATGGTGTCAAGTCCTTGTCAAGAAAATTCTCGGCACCTGCGTAGACACTCATCCGCCACGCGTCCACCGCAGCCCCCATCCGGCCCTCGTTCTCCAGGGAGGTGGCCGCCGCCCGGTAGGCATCGCGAGCCTCGTCCACACGCCCGAGCGCCGCCAACGCCTCAGCCAGAATCAACTCGGAGTTGCTACGCGAAACCGCCTCAGCGCCGAGCTCAGGATCAGCAAGTACCTCGCGGGCGATGCGAAGTGCCTCCTCGGCGTCGCCACTGCGCAGCGCGAACTGAGCTTGCACCTGCCGCAGCTCGGCGAGGTCATAGGAGTTGCCCAGGATCTCCAGGCCGAGCGCCGCAGTCTGAATGAGCTCTGCGACACCGTCGACGATGCCGGCCCCCAGGAGACAGCTGGCTGCGGAGCGGTGATAGCGGGACCACAGACGGAGGTCCCGGCGTGCATCCAACAGGCCCTTGGCGTTGCGGTGGTGCTCGATCCCGGCCTCGGCATTGCCGGCCGCGAACTCCGCGGTACCCAGTGCCCACTCGATCATTCCTCGGGAATGATCGGAGGTGAGTTGCGGCTCGAGCTCCTTCAACCGGAGCAGGTAGCGACGGCTCTCCGTCGGTGAGTGGCCGGCCTCAGACATGGCGCTGACAAGGGCCATCAAGGCCTCGGCCGCAATGATTGGCTGCGCCGAGGCGGATGCCTCGACCGCGCGAGCCCCAAACGCCACCGCCCAGCCCAAACGGTCAGCCGCCCGGTAGGCGATCGAGGTCAACGACAATGCCTGTGATCGCGCCACCGCGAATCGCCTGGCCGTCGGGTGCTCGGTCAGCCGCTCGGCCAACTCCGCAGCACTCTCGAACTCGCCGGCCGAGAACCTCGCCTGAGCGAGCAGGTACAACGCTTCCCATTCACGCCCCGAGTCACCGGCGGCGTGCGCGGCTTCCGCAGCCTGCTGGGCGTGCCGGGCGGCAGCCTTCCAGTCGTGGTCGGACCAGGCCCGTTCAGCAACCAACAGGTCCTCGATCGGGTCATGCACCACTTGCAGGGCGTCCGGCTTGGCCGTCGCACCCCACTCCAGCAGCGACAGACCGAGCCGACGGGACAGAAACTCGACCACCTCTGGCGTCGCGACGCGGCGACCGCTCTCCAGGTGGGAGATGTAACTGCCTGAGTACTTGTCACCACCCAGTTCCGCCTGGGATAGACCCTTACCTCGGCGTGCCTTACGCAGGGCTGCGCCGAACTCGACAGCACGGGTGCTCACCGGTCCTCCTGTCATCTGTACCGCATTCAAATCTGTCAAATCTTGACAGACTAGTCAAGTATTGGCTAGCTTTTCGACATCAGGCCAGTCAAGAGAGAGGCTTCGTCCGAAATGAACATCCGCCGGATTATCGTCACCGCAACCGTCGCCGGTGCTATCGCTGCTCTTCCGTTCACTCTGATCGCCTCCAGCGCCAACACCGCCGGGTTCGTCGGAACGTCGAAGATCGTCACCATCCAGGGCGGTCAGGGCAACTGGCCTCTCGCCCGCTGACCTCGTCAGCACTCCCACCCCCATAGTCAACACTCACACCACCTCCAGAAGAGAAGGATGGCGGGTGTCGCCAGATACCCGCCATCCTCCTTCCCCTAGTCAGACCTGCAGGGCCGCCACCCTCGGTCACAAGCCAACAGGGGCCGCAACCATTCGGTTGCGGCCCCTGTTGGCTGTGAATCAAGCGGTCACTTGACGCTCACCGCAGCGCCGGCGGCCTCGAGGGCCTCCTTGGCCTTGGCAGCAACGTCGCGGGCAACCTTCTCCAGGATGGCCTTCGGAGCGGCCTCAACCAGAGCCTTGGCCTCGGCCAGACCCAGGTTGGTCAGCGCGCGGACCTCCTTGATGACCTGGATCTTCTTGTCGCCAACGGAATCCAGGATCACGTCGACCTCGTTGGACTCTTCCTCAGCGGCAGAGTCATCGGCGCCACCGGCGGCCGGGGCGGCAGCGGCGGCCACGGCCACCGGAGCAGCGGCGGTCACGCCGAAGGTGTCTTCGAACAGCTTCACGAACTCGGAGAGCTCGATCAGGGTCATCTCCTTGAATGCCTCAAGGAGCTCGTCAGTGGTGAGCTTCTTCGCCATATTCATGGTCCTTTCGGGTTACTCGGATGCAGCGTCAGCCGCGTCAGTAGTGGCCTCAGCAGCGGGAGCTGCATCGGTTGCCGGGGCATCCCCGGCGGGCTTCTGGGACTTCAGCGCCTCGAAGACGCGTGCCGCCTGCGAGAGCGGGGCGGCAAACAAGCCGACCGCCTTGGCGAGGTTCCCGTTCATGGCGCCGGCCAGCTTGGCCAGCAGCACTTCGCGAGATTCCAGATCGGCAAGCTTCTTGACAGCCTCGGCATCAAGGACGCGACCGTCCATGACACCGCCCTTGATCACCAGAAGCGGGTGCGCCTTGGCGAAGTCACGAAGACCCTTCGCCACGGTGGCAACGTCACCGCGGATGAAGGCGATCGCAGTCGGACCGGTGAGGTTCTCCCCCAGGCCCTCGATACCCGCTTCGCGGGCTGCGATCAGAGTCAGCGTGTTCTTCGTCACGGCGTAGGTGGCGTCCGCACCCAAGGACCGGCGCAGTTCTTTCAGGTCCTTGACGGTGAGTCCGCGGTACTCGGTCAGCACAGCGGCCGAGGCAGTGTTGAACGCTTCGGTCAACTCTGCGACGGTGGCTGCCTTGTCCGGCCTCGCCATGGGTCTCCTTCCCACTTCTCTTCGTAGCGCCGAAGATCACTGGCAAAGAAAAAACCCCGGTGCGCAGGCGACCGGGGAAATGCTCATTGAGCTTCCATCATCACCTGCGCGGGTTTTATCGGCCCTGACGAATCAGGACCGCACCAGCGGTCTTCGGCAGCGCTCAGTCTACGGGGATCACACGCCGGGGACCAAATCCGCACTCCGCCACTCCCCCGTCCAGGCCCCGAAAACAGCAGTGCCCCGAGCCAACGGCTCGGGGCACCTGCCAGATTCAGTTCACTCAGCGCTGGGCTTGGCGCGCTGTGGGTCGATCGCCACGCCCGGACCCATGGTCGAGGCGGCAGTGATCTTCTTGATGTAGCGACCCTTGGAGGCGCTCGGCTTGAGCCGCAGCACCTCGTCCATAGCGGCGAAGTAGTTCTCGCTGAGCTGCTGCTCAGTGAAGGACGCCTTGCCGACGATGAAGTGCAGGTTGGCGTGACGGTCCACGCGGAACTCGATCTTGCCACCCTTGATATCGCTCACCGCCTTGGCGACGTCCATGGTGACCGTGCCGGTCTTCGGGTTCGGCATCAGACCACGCGGGCCGAGCACGCGACCCAGACGACCGACCTTGCCCATCAGATCCGGGGTGGCCACGACCGCGTCGAAGTCGAGGTAGCCCTTGGCGACCTTGTCGATCAGTTCGTCGTCGCCGACCTCGTCAGCGCCGGCAGCGGCGGCTTCGGCAGCCTTCTCACCGGTGGCAAAGACCAGGACCCGTGCGGTCTTGCCCGTTCCGTTGGGAAGGTTGACGGTGCCACGCACCATCTGATCAGCCTTGCGCGGATCAACACCGAGGCGCATGACCACCTCGACGGTCTCGTCAAACTTGGCTGAGGCGTTCGACTTCACCAGGCCCAGCGCCGCTTCGGGGCTGTACAGCTGGTCTACGTCGATCTTTTCGGCGGCGGCCCGGTAGGCCTTGCTTCGCTTCATTCTGGTCTCCTTCGTGAATCGGGCCCTCGTGTGAGCCCAGTGCCAGGTGTGGTGCGGGCGCGATGCCCTCCCACAGGGTTTGGGTTGGTCAGCCTTCGACCTTCACGCCCATGGAGCGTGCGGTGCCGGCCACGATCTTCATGGCGGCGTCGACGTCGTTGGCGTTGAGGTCAGGCATCTTGGTTTCGGCGATCTCGCGCACCTGCGCAGAGGTGATCGAACCGACGAAGTCCTTATGCGGACGAGCAGAACCACTCTGCAGGCCAGCAGCCTTCTTGATCATCTCCGCAGCCGGCGGCGTCTTGGTGATGAAGCTGAACGTGCGGTCTTCGTAGATGGTGATCTCGACCGGGATCACGTTGCCACGCATGGCCTCGGTCTCGGCGTTGTACCGCTTGCAGAACTCCATGATGTTCACGCCGTGCGGACCGAGGGCGGTACCGACCGGCGGAGCAGGAGTGGCCGCGCCCGCGTTCAGGGCCACCTTGACGATCGCGGCTACCTTCTTCTTGGGAGGCATTCTGTTTGGGTCCTTCTGGTTGATTGGTTCTTGCCGTCCGGCCGGCGGCCGGCGGCGCTGCGATGCCTAGACTCGCTGGATCTGGCCGAGGGTCAGATCGACCGGGGTCTCCCGGCCGAGGATCTCGACCAGCGCCTTGAGGCGTTGGCTGTTCGCGTTGATCTCGGTGATCGTCGCGTGCACCCCGGCAAAGGGACCGGCGACCACCATGACCGAATCTCCGACGTTGAAGTCGGCGATCTCGATCTTCTTGGGGCGGCTCTTGGTACCGCCGGTGGCGGCAGCCGCAGCCCGAGCCAAAGCGGCCGGGGCAAGCATCTTTTCCACTTCGTCGAGGCTCAGCGGCACCGGCGCGTTCGCGTGGGCCACGAAGCCGGTGACCGAGGGGGTGTGCCGCACGGCCGCCCAGGAGGCGTCGGTGAGGTCCATCCGGACCAGCACATAACCCGGCAGAACCGTACGAGTCACCGACTTGCGGGCTCCGTTGCGGGTCTCGATGACCTCTTCGGTGGGCACGACCGCCTCGAAGATGTAGTCCTCCATGCCGAGGGTCTTCACGCGGTTGTCGAGGTTCTGCTTCACCCGATTCTCCATGCCGGAGTAGGTGTGAATCACGTACCAGTCGCCGATCTGGCTGCGCAGCTGCTGACGCAGCTCGGCCATCACGGCTTCCTCGTCGGCGTCCAGCGCGGCCGGCTCTTCCTCAGGCTCCTCGTCGCCCTCGGTCAGCGTGGCCAGCATGTCCGCGTCGGACTGGGTCTGGTCAGCACCGAAGTCGAGGCCCAGGTCGAGATCATCGGACTCGGCCGACTCGGGCATCCCGAGATCAATCTCGATCGCGTCGGAGTCGAGCTCGTCGAAGCCGCCATCGATTGGGGTGTTGTCGCTCACAGGTCCTTCGCTTCCTTAGTTCTGGCTCGGGCTCTGGCCGAACAGCTGCAGGATCAGCGCACCGAACCCCAGGTCGAGCAGGGCCACGATGCCGATCATGATCAACACGAACACCAACACCACAATGAAGTACTGCTGGAGCTGAACCCAGGTCGGCCAGACGACCTTCTTCAGCTCACCGATTGCCTCACGGACGAACTGCACCGGGGTGGTCCGCTTACGGTCCGTCTCGGCGCCACTGGTGCGCTTAGCGGTGGCGTGACCCTTTCCGGCCTCAGCAGTGACCGGCTTCTTGCGAGTCGGTCGGGCGCCGGCAGCAGCCTTGGCGACCTGTTCGGACTCGGTGAGGTCGGTTTCGTCGATATCGTCCAGACCCATCGCCTCAAGCTCGGCGTCGCCGATGGGTGCGTCGGCAGGGACGTCAGCCGCAGCCCTGTCCTTCTTCTCCGCCACTTCGGCAATCCTTCTTTCGCTCGTTCGATGGTGCTGGTTGGACGCCTGGTACGTCCGATCCAGCAGGGCAAGAGGGACTTGAACCCCCAACCTGCGGTTTTGGAGACCGCTGCTCTGCCAATTGAGCTATTGCCCTCGGTGCCAAACCCCCGCCGATCCGTGCCTCAGGGCACGGCGCAGCAGGCACTTAGCCGCCAAGAACCAGATTGTACGGGTTAACAGAAGGCGAGTCGAACCGGCGCACTGTCACCGCACTCGCATTCCCGGGGTTGCCCCGGCATCAGGCTCCAACAAGAAGATTCCCGGCTCGACTGCCGCGTCGGCGTGACCCGCCGCCAGCACCATTCCCTCACTCACCCCGAACCGCATGGTTCGCGGTGCCAGGTTCGCCACAACCACCGTGAGCCGTCCGACGAGGTCTTCCGGTCGGTAGGCCGAGGAGATGCCGGAGAAGATCGTGCGCGGGCTCGGCTCGCCGACGTCGACGGTGAGCTGCAACAGCTTGGTGCTGCCGTCCACGGCGGACGCAGCCACGATCCGGGCCACCCGAAGGTCGACCGCAGCGAAGGAGTCGATGGTGATCTGATCGGCCAACGCCTCGCCACCCGGAGTCACCACCGGTTCTGGCTCGATCGCCGCGACCGCGGGCTCGAACAACTGCTCGACCAACTCGGCATCCACGCGCTGCATCAGATGGGCGTAGCGACCGATGGTCCGGCCTCCCAACGTTGCGGCGGTATCGTCCCAAGTGAACTGCTCGGTACCCAGGAAGTCCGCCACCGCCGAAGCCGTGGCCGGCACCACTGGGGCCAGCAGGATGGTGAGGATCCGGAAGGCCTCGATGCCGGTGCTGCAAGCCTGGTGAAGCTCGGTCTCGGCACCTTCGACCTTGGCCAGCTCCCACGGCTTGTGAGCCTCGACGTAGGTGTTCACCTTGTCGGCGAGCGCCATGATCTCGCGCAGCGCTTTTCCGAACTCCCGGGTCTCGTAGAACTCGGCCACCACCGGCACCTGAGCGCGCAGGTCGGCCAACAAGACATCACCGTCGGCACCCAGGTCAGTGGCCAGACATCCGTCGAAGCGCTTGCTGAGGAAGCCGGCCACTCGACTGGCGATGTTGACGTACTTGCCGACCAGGTCGGAGTTCACCCGGGTGACGAAGTCGCTGGGCGTGAAGTCGACATCCTCCACGTGGGAGTTCAGCTTCGCCGCGATGTAGTACCGCAGCCAGTCGGGGTTGAGTCCCAGCTCCAGATAGCGAAGCGGGCTGATGCCGGTCCCCCGGCTCTTGCTCATCTTCTCTTCGCTCACCGTGATGAAGCCGTGCACGTAGACGTTGTCGGGCACCTTGCGGCCGGAGAACTTCAGCATCGCCGGCCAGAACAGCGTGTGGAAGTAGACGATGTCCTTTCCGATGAAGTGAATCTGCTCCACTTCGGGGTCGGCCAGGAAGGCGTCCACGTCCTTACCCAGCTTGCCGAAGAGGTTCACCAGCGAGGCCAGGTAGCCGATCGGCGCGTCCAGCCACACATAGAAGTACTTGCCGTCAGCGTCGGGGATCGGAATGCCGAAGTACGGCGCATCGCGGGAGATGTCCCAGTCGGACAGGCCACCGCTGCCATCGGGGTTGGTGACGAACCATTCGCGCACCTTGTTGGCCACCCCGGGCTGCAACTTGCCGTCCTGCGTCCAGCCCTGAAGGAACTCCACGCAGCGCGGATCGGACAGACGGAAGAAGTAATGCTCGCTGCTTCGAAGCTCCGGAGTAGCACCCGACAAGGCCGAATACGGGTTGATCAGGTCGGTGGGTGCGTAGACCGCGCCACATACCTCGCAGGAGTCGCCGTACTGATCGGCCGCACCACACTTGGGGCAGGTGCCCTTGATGTAGCGGTCGGGCAGGAACATGCCCTTGACCGGATCGAAGAACTGTTCGACCTCACGGACGTCGATCAGCCCGGCATCACGCAGGCCGAGGTAGATCGACTGCGCCAGGGCGGTGTTCTCGGGGCTGTCGGTGGAGTGCCAGTTGTCGAAGGAGATGCTGAACCCGTCCAGGTAGGCCTGGCGGCCCGAGGCGATCCCCGCGACGAACTGCTGCGGGGTCAGGCCCGCCTTCTCCGCCGCGATCATGATCGGAGCGCCGTGGGCATCGTCGGCGCCAACGAAGTACACCTTGGCCCCGCGCATCCGCTGGTAGCGCACCCAGATGTCAGCCTGGATGTACTCCATCATGTGACCGATGTGGAACGGTGCGTTGGCGTACGGCAGGGCTGTCGTGACGAACAGCGTCCGGGTCATGATCGAGAACCTCTCTTGGGCCGGGACTCCCCCGGCCCCGTTTTCACAGGACGGCCGCAATCGCCTGGGCGACCTTGGCCACGTTGGCTTCGTTGAGCGCCGCCACGCAGATCCGTCCGGCATCCGTGCCGTAGACCCCGTGTTCGGCGCGAAGCCGCTGCATCTGCTCGACGCTCAAGCCGATGTAGCTGAACATCCCGATCTGGTCGGTGATGAAGCTGAAATCCTGGGTGACTCCCGCGGCGACCAGGGCGTCGACCAGCTTGCGGCGCAGCAGCCGGATCCGATCACGCATGCCGGTCAACTCGCTCTCCCACAGCGCACGCAGCTGCGGGTCGCCCAGCACGCGCGACACCACGGCAGCCCCGTGCGTGGGCGGGTTGGAGTAGACCGTACGGATGGTGACCTTCAGCTGCGACAGCGTCCGAGCAGCTTCCTCGGCGTCGGCGGACAGCACGCTGAGCGCGCCGACCCGCTCCCCGTAGAGGCTGAAGCTCTTGGAGAACGAGGACGCCACCAGCACCGGGATGCCCAGGCCGGCGAACAGCTCCACAGCGGCTCGGTCGGTCTCCAGACCGCCGGCGAAACCCTGGTAGGCCAGGTCGAGGAAGGGCACCAACCCTCCTGCCACCACGACCTCGGCCACCCGGGCCCACTGGTCGAGGCTGAGGTCGTAGCCGGTCGGGTTGTGGCAGCAGGCGTGCAGCACCACCACGGTGCCTGCCTCCGCGGCGGCCAGGTCGGCGAGCATGCCGTCGATGTCGATGGCATGGGCGTCCGCGTCGTAGTAGCGGTAGCCGGCAACCTCAAAACCGGCGCGGCTGAACAACGCCTGGTGGTTCTCCCACGACGGCGTCGACAGCAGCACCGTGCGCTGAGCGGACGTGGTCTTCAAGAACTCGGCGCCGATCCGTAGACCGCCGGTCCCACCCAGACCCTGCACGGTCACCACGCGACCCGCGGCGACCGCGGCCGAGTCGGGACCGAACACCAGTTCGCGCACCGCGGCGTTGTAGGTCGGCATGCCGTCGATGGGCAGATATCCGCGCGCGGCCGGAGCAGCCGCCAGTGCGATCTCGGCCTGCCGGACACAATCCAGCAGCGGCACCTTGCCGTCCTCACCGAGGTAGACCCCCACCCCGAGATTCGCCTTGTCCGCGCGGGTGTCGGCAACGAATGCCTCGGTCAGACCGAGAATCGGGTCGCGCGGCGCCATCGGGACGTTGGTCAGAATGCTCATGGCAGAGTTCCTTTGCCTCAGGGATCGGTGACAAGTGTAGGGCGTGAGCGGCACCGCCCTGAGGTCAGCGTCCCGGGGCGGAACCGGAATCGAGGCTGACCCCGACCAGCACCGGTTCGGGCACCAGCCGGATCCCGAAGGTCTGTTCGACACCGGCACGCACCTCGCGCGCCAGCGCCACCACGTCCCCCGCCCGTGCCTGGCCCCGGTTGGTCAGCGCCAAAGTGTGTTTGCCGGACAGTTGCGCCGGGCCGTCGCCGTAGCCGCGAGTGAAGCCGGCGTGTTCGATCAGCCAGGCGGCGCTGGTCTTCACCCGTCCGTCCGCCTGTGGATAGGACGGCGCACCGTCGGGTACCTGAGCGGGATCGTCCAGCACCGGGTTGGTGAAGAAGCTGCCCGCACTCCAACTGTCGAAGTCGTCCCGGTCATAGACCATGCCTTTGGCGCGGCGCAGGCCCAGGACCGCATCACGCACCTCGGTCATCGGCGCCCGCTGGCCGACCTCGACCCCGAGCGCCTTGGCCAATTCTGCGTAGCCGATCGGGGCCGACAGATCCCCCAGCCGGAACTGGAAGCTCACCGACAACACCACCCAGCGACCCGGCTCGCGCTTGAACAGTGAGTTGCGGTAGCCGAAGCGGCAGTCGATCGCCGAGAACGTCCGCACCGCCGAGCGCTGCCGATCCCAGGTCCGCACCCGGGCGATCACCTGAGAGACCTCCTGACCGTAGGCGCCGACATTCTGTACCGGGGTGGCTCCGACCAGGCCGGGAATGCCCGACAACGCCTCGATGCCCACCTGGCGCTGGCCGACCGTGCCGGCGACGAAGTCATCCCACGGTTCGCCGGCGGCGACGGTGAGGAAGGCGCCCGAGCAGGCGGCGACGTCATCGACCTGGACGCCGCGCAGTCCCCCGGTGTGCAGCACCAGCCCGTCGAAGCCGTCGTCGCTGATCAGGACGTTCGAGCCGCCCCCCAGGACCAGCACCGGTTCACCGGACGCATCGGCGGCGGTGATCGCCTCGATCAGTTCGGTCTCGGTGGACGGCGCCAGCCAGCGTCCGGCCGGTCCGCCGATCCCGAACGTGGTGTGCGCAGCCAGAGACTCAGGCAACCCGCACCTCGACACTCACCGAGCCGAGCACCTTGATCTGGTCACAGACGGCCTCGATGGTCACCGTGGCCACACCGTCGGCCACGGCGGTGACGGTGCCGGCGAAGGTGACCTCCACTGTCCCGGTCGCGGGCACCACAACCGGCTTGGTGAAACGGACGTAGTAGCTGAGCACCCGCGTCGGGTCGCCGATCCAGTCGGTGACCACCCGCAGTGCAGTGCCCATCGTGAGCATGCCGTGGGCGATCACCCCGGGAAGACCGAGGGCGGCAGCGGCCGCGTCGTTGTAGTGGATCGGGTTGAAATCGCCGGACGCACCGGCGTACCGCACCAGGTCGGTGCGGGTGAAGGATGTGGTGAAGGCGCCGATCGCAGTGCCGACCTCGATGCTGCTCATGCGGCCACCTCCGCGGTGTGCACCAAGGTGGACGTAGCCACGCACAGCGGTTCACCCGCGGTGGTCGACAGCTGCACCGAGATGGTGATGAAGGCCGCCGGGCCACGCAATCGCACCTTGTCGATCGTGAGTTGGGCATGCACGACGTCACCGACGCGAAGGTGCCGCGTCCAGGTGAAGCGCTGATCGGCGTGGACCGTCCGACTCAGGCTGAGTTCGAGTTCCCGATCGCCGAACAACGAATCCCAGGTGGCGGCGGCCAGCACGACGGCGAAGGTCGGCGGGGCCACAGCACGGTCTCCGGCATAGGCGGGATTGTCGGCATCTCCCACGGCGGCGGCGAACTCGGCGACCTTCACGGCAGTGACTTCGTACGGCACGGTCGCCGGATAGGTGCGCCCGACGTGGGCTTCACTGATCGGCATGTGCTCAGGCTAGCGGCACACCGTTCGCCTGCAGGATTTCGCGCACCTGCGGCAGCGCGCCGGACGGCACCTGCACGGCCAGTTCATGGCGCCCCAGGCGTCCGTACCAGCGGTCGGACGGCTGCCAGCCGATCTCGTCGGTAGTGGTCACGATCAGCTGGTTGGTGCCCAGCAAACGCGCGAAGCGGGCCGAGGTGATGTGTTCCCAGGCCACGTGTCGGGTGTGGGTGCCGATCTTCTTGGCGAGGCCCGCCTCGTCGAGACTGCCCCGCACCTCTCGCGCCATCGCCAGCCGCCATGCCTGGTAGACCAGCATCAGCACCGCAGCCATGAAGATCAGCGAGTTGGAGCCGCTCATCAATGGCCACATCGCCACCGCGGCGACCACCAGTACGGCGTAGAAGTTGATCCGGGTGATCCGGTCGGTGATCGTCCAGGTCATCGTCGGCCCATGGACGCAACAAAGCCGTCCGCAACAGCGGACGGCTCAGTGGCGAACTCGCTCAGCGGGTCTCGCGGTGCGCGGTGTGCGTGTGACACTTCGGGCAGAACTTCTTCAGTTCCATCCGGTCTGGGTCGTTACGCCGGTTCTTCTTGGTGATGTAGTTCCGCTCTTTGCACTCGGTGCACGCCAAGGTGATCTTGGGCCGGACATCGGCTGTCTTCTTGGCCATCAGCTTCCTCTTTCCCAAACTGGTGCTACTTGTAGCGGGAGCGGGACTTGAACCCGCGACACAGCGATTATGAGCCGCTTGCTCTACCGCCTGAGCTATCCCGCCCCTGTTCGAGCTGAACGACGGGCGGTAACTCCGCCAACCCGAACACAGAGCCCCCATGCGGAATCGAACCGCAGACCTTCTCCTTACCATGGAGACGCTCTGCCGACTGAGCTATAGGGGCCGGACAGCGGTTGACACTACCTTACGGCGAGGGCCGTTCCCAAATCGGGCCTCCGGGAGGCCTGATCACTCCAGCTCTGCGCGGTGTTTGGCCAGGTCAACGCGACCTCCCACCACCTCAACTCCCTCGCGTCCCAACCGGGTCGAAGCCTCGCTCACGAGTTGCTCGGCGATGCTTCCATCCGCCCGGACGACCCGCCACCAACTCGTCGATCCCCCCGAGCCGGCCAAGATCCGAGCGACCAGGCGCGGACCACACCCGACGACCTTTCCCACATCGCCATAGGTCGCCACTCGGCCGGCGGGGATCGCGGCCGTAGCCATCAAGACGCTGTCGCTGAGTTCAGCCATGCTCGCCATATCGCCAATCTAGGCCGCGACCCTATGGTGGAACCAACGAAGGAGTCAGCCATGATCGAATTCCGCATCGAGCACGACACCATGGGCGAGGTCCGGGTGCCCGCCGACGCGCTGTACGCGGCTCAGACCCAGCGGGCGGTAGAGAACTTCCCGATCTCGGGACGAGGGTTGTCCCGCCATCACATCGCCGCCCTGGCCCAGATCAAGCGCGCCGCCGCCCTGGCCAACGCCGAGCTAGGGGTGCTGCCGTCCGACATCGCAGAGGCCATCGTCACCGCCGCTGATGAGGTGATCGAAGGACAACACGACGACCACTTCCCCATCGATGTGTTCCAGACCGGCTCGGGCACGTCGTCGAACATGAACACCAACGAGGTGATCGCCACGCTGGCCTCGGCCCGCCTCGGCCGCGCGGTGCATCCCAACGATCACGTCAACGCGTCCCAGTCGTCCAACGATGTGTTCCCCTCCTCGATCCACATCGCGGCCGTCCAGGCCATCGACCGCGTGCTGGTGCCGGGGCTGGAAGCACTGGCCCGCTCGCTGGAGGCCAAGTCGGTCGAGTTCGCCGACGTGGTCAAGGCCGGTCGCACGCACCTGATGGACGCCACCCCGATCACTTTGGGTCAGGAGTTCAGCGGCTACGCCACCCAGGTGCGCTACGGCATCGCCCGGGTGCAGGCGAGCGTCCCCCGGCTCAGCGAACTGCCACTGGGCGGGACTGCTGTGGGCACCGGAATCAACACTCCGCCAGGGTTCCCCGCCCGGGTGATCGCGCTGATCGCCGATCACACCGGATTGCGGCTGATCGAGGCGCCCAATCACTTCGAGGCGCAAGCCGCGCAGGACTCGTTGGTGGAAACCTCCGGAGCGCTGCGGACGGTGGCGGTGTCGCTGGTCAAGATCGCCAACGACTTGCGCTGGATGGGTTCAGGCCCGCGAACCGGAATCGGCGAGATCGCCCTGCCGGACCTGCAACCCGGATCCTCGATCATGCCTGGGAAGGTGAATCCGGTCCTTCCTGAGGCCACCGTGATGGTCGCGGCCCAGGTGATCGGCAACGACGCGGCGATCGCGTTCGCCGGCGCTCAGGGCAACTTCGACCTGTTGGTGATGCTGCCGGTGATGGCCCGCAACCTGCTGGAGTCGATCACCTTGGTGGGCAACGTCTCGGTCCTGTTGGCCACCCGCTGCGTGGACGGCATCACCGCCGATGTCGAGCGGTGCCGCGAACTCGCCGAGTCCAGCCCGTCGATCGTGACGCCACTGAATCGGCTGATCGGGTACGAGGCCGCCGCGAAGATAGCCAAGCACGCGGTCGCTCAGGGGCTGACCATTGCTCAGGCCACCCGGGACCTGGGCTACGTCGACCGCGGGGAACTCACCGAGGACCAACTCGCCCAGGCTCTGGACGTGACCACGATGACCGGACGGTAGCAAACAAACGGCCCCCGACTAGGAGATTTCCCAGTCAGGGGCCGTGCTGCGTGGCAGGTGTAGGGTTCGAACCTACGTAGGCTTAGCCGACGGTTTTACAGACCGCTCCCTTTGGCCACTCGGGCAACCTGCCGTGCCGGGACACTCTAGCAAAGCGTCCGGCTGGGTTTCGAATCGGGGCCACAGACCGTCGCGATGGGCCACCAGTTGCGCGCGATCCGGGTGGCCCGACCGCCCCGCTGTCGATGACGGATGCGGGCAACTGACCGACCAGCGGTGGGCGACTTGGGCCAGATCGTCCGCTGCCGCCACAATGGGGGGCACAGACAGGAGGCAGCACCATGGCAGGTGAGAGTTCGTTCGACATCGTCAGCAAGGTTGATCGACAGGAAGTCGACAACGCGCTCAACATGGCCGCCAAGGAGATCCGCAACCGCTACGACTTCAAGGGCACCGAGGCTTCGATCCGCTGGTCGGGTGAGGCGATCGAGATGGAGGCCAGTGGCGAGGAACGGGTCAAGGCGATCCTGGATGTGTTCCAGACCATGTTGGTGCGGCGCAAGATCGACCTGAAGTCCTTGGACGCCGGCGAGCCGCGGCTGTCGGGGAAGATGTGGAAGATCACCGCCACCACCAAGCAGGGCATCAGCCGGGAGAACGCAGCCAAGGTGGCCAAGCAGATCCGCGACTCCGGCCTGAAGAACGTGCGCACCCAGGTGCAAGGCGAGGAACTGCGGGTGTTCAGCAAGAGCCGCGACGACCTGCAGGCGGTCCAGAAGATGGTCCGCGAGGCGGACTACGACTTCGCCGTTCAGTTCGACAACTACCGCTAAGCCCCTCCGATGGGCCAGACCCCGTATCTGCGGGTGGACGTGGCGGCCATGGAGGCCAACATCGCCGCCATGGCGCGTCAAGCCGCGTCCGCCTCGCTGGCGCTGCGGCCGCACGCCAAGACCCACAAGAGCCCGCAGATCGCTGCCCGCCAGCTTGCCGCCGGCGCGGTCGGACTGACCGTGGCCACCATCGGCGAAGCCGAGGTGTTCGCCGAGGTCTGCAACGACCTGTTCATCGCCTACCCGCTGTGGGTCGACGCCGAAGACGGCAACCGGCTGCGGCGCCTGGCCGATCGCGGGGTGAAACTGCAGGTGGGCTGCGACTCGTTCGCTGCCGGGTCCAATCTGGTGGGCCTGCCAGTCGAAGTGCTGGTCGAAGTCGACTCCGGTCACCACCGCACCGGCGTGCGTCCGGACCAGGCCGGGGCGTTGGCGGCAGAGTTGGTCGGCATCGGGCTGTCGGTGGCGGGAGTGTTCACCTTTCCTGGGCACAGCTACTCCCCCACCTCGGCCGGTCAGGCCGCCGCCGATGAGGCCGCGGCTCTGGCCATGGCTGCCGACTCGTTCCGACCCACCCGGCTGACCTGCAACCGGCTCAGTGGCGGCTCGACCCCCTCGGCCGGCTTCACCACCGGTGGGGTGCTCACCGAGTTGCGTCCGGGGGTGTACGTGTTCGGGGATGCCCAACAGATCGAACTGGGCACCATCGGCTTTGATCAGGTCGCTCTCACCGTCATCTCTCGGGTGGTCTCCCACGCCGGCGGACGGGTCGTCTGCGACGCCGGCAGCAAGGCCCTGGGCGCCGACCGCGCCGGCTGGGCCACCGGGTACGGACGGGTGCTGGACGCGCCCGACGCCCGGATCGTGGCGCTCAGCGAGCACCACGCCACCATCGAGTGGCCCGGACGCCTGCCGCACCTGGGCAGCACCATCGCGATCATCCCCAACCACGCCTGCAACACCGTCAACCTGGCCGATGAGTACACCCTCAGCACCGGGGGCACCTGGCCGGTGGCCGCCCGAGGACGTAACCACTGATGCGCATTGCCACCGTCAACGTGAACGGCATCCGGGCCGCGGTGCGCCGCGGGTTCGTCGATTGGCTCACCGAACGCGACTGCGACCTGATCGCGCTGCAGGAGGTGCGCTCGCCGGCCGATCTGGTGCCGATCGAGGCCAGCACCGGCTACCACTTCGCCTACCACCCTGGGAACCGGGCCGGACGAAACGGTGTCGCGCTGCTGTCGAGGACGGTGCCGTCCGCGGTGCGCGAGGGTTTCGGCAATCGCAGCTTCGATGTCGAGGGTCGCTATCTGGAGGCTGACTACGACCTGTGCGGTTGGCGGCTGCGGGTGGGGTCGCTCTACCTGCCCAAGGGTGGTCGCGCCGACGACACCCCCGAGGAACTGGAGCGCTACCGTCGCAAACTGGCCTTCATGCGGAGCTTTCGCCCCTACCTCACCCGCGCCCGGCTGGACGCCAAGGCCGACGGCCGGGAGTTCCTGGTGATGGGCGACTTCAACATCGCCCACACCCGCGCCGACGTCCGCAACTGGCGGGGTAACCAGAAGTCGGTCGGCTTCCTGCCCGAGGAACGCGAGTGGCTCGGCACCATCCAGAGTCCCCGCACGTTGGTGGATGTGGTCCGCAGGCTCCGCCCCGAGGAGGACGGCCCGTACTCGTGGTGGAGCTGGATGGGCAACGCCTTCAACAACGACACCGGCTGGCGGATCGACTACCACTTCGCCACCGCGGCGCTGGCCGCGGCCGCCCAGTCCGGCGGCACCGACCGAGCCTCGTCCTACGAAGCCCGGCTCAGCGATCACGCCCCCGTGGTGGTCGACTACACCGACCGCTGAGGGCTCACAGCGGCTCGAAGTAGCTCAGCACCTCGGCCCGACTGACATCGGACAGGCTCGAGTGAGCCCAGCGGGGGTTGCGGTCGCGGTTAACGAGTTGGGCACGGACGCCCTCGGCGAAGTCCGGGCCGGTCACCATCCGCACCGCCACCGCGAGCTCCTGCTCGTACTGGTCGGTCAGCGTCGGGAACGTCCGCGCCCGCCGCAGCACCTCCAGGGAGATCGCCACCGCCAACGGCGACCGGCGCTCCAACTCCGCGGCTGCAGCCCGAGCGTTCGGATCGCTGTGGTCGGCCAGCCGAGCAACGATCTCCTCGGCGTTGTCGCTGGCGTAGCACTCCGCGATCCAGTCGGACGCCAGCACCGGATCGGGCGCGGGAAGCGGCCCGGTGCAGGTGTCGGCCCAGCCGAGGCGAATGGCGTCCGCGGCGTTGATGCTGGTGCCGGTCAGGCCCAGGTGGGTGCCGATCTCACCCGGCATGCGGGCCAGCAGCTGACTGACGAACACATCGGGAAAGAACCCGATCTGGGTCTCCGGCATCGCCAGCACGGAGGTGGCGTCCACCACCCGCTGCGATCCGTGGACGCTGAGGCCCAGCCCGCCGCCCATAGTGACGCCGGTCATGATCGCCCGGTACGGCTTGGGGTAGGCCGCGATCATCTGGTTGAGCGCGTACTCGACGATGAAGAACTCCGCGACGTCGCCACCCTCCAGCGCGGCTGTGCGGAGCTGGCGGACGTCCGCGCCGGCGCACAGCCCGCGATCGCCCGCGCCGGTGAGTTCGACCCGGTCGACATCGCCGTCGGCGGCGAACTCGGTCAACGCGGTGGTGATCGTCCGCATCATCGCGGTGTTGATCGCGTTGATCGCTCGCGGCCGATTCAGCCGGATCCGTCCGATCCCGTCGCTGACCTCCACCAGGATTTCGGGCTCGCTCACTCTTCCTCCTGCTCAGCCGCCACGTGGGCGACGTGTGCTTTGTGTTCCTGACGATGCCGGTAGAGCAGGACCAGCAGTAAGGCTAGAGCCGCGAATCCGAGTGCAAAGGCCTCGTTGCGCCAAGCCAGGTTTCCGGCGCCGTAGGCCAACAGCACCGTGGTGACGGTCACCGCGGTACCGACGATCCGCCGCGACGGCCGGGTCAGCGGCAGCAGTAACCCACCCCAGGTCAGATACCACGAGTTCAAGGCGATGCCGCCGAAGGCGAAAGCCAGATAGGACCAGCTCAGGAAGGCGACCGGCTTGCGGCGTCCCACGGTCAGCCCCAGCCAACCGATGGTCGCCGCGGTCAGGCCCAATCCGATCCAGCGCAGCACCTGCATCACCACCTCACCGACCACCGGCAGTCCGATGGCCTCGAAGGCGAATCGCAGACCGGCACCGACCAGGGTGAACGGAGCCAGCGTGACCACCTGACCAGGTACGTCCGCGGCCCAGATCCAGCCGAAGCCGAGCCCGGTGGCCAGGCTGATCAAGGCGAAGGTGGTCGCCGAGATCACCAGCACCCCCACCAGTCGGCGCATGGCCGGCCAGGTGTCGCGCCAGCGCAGGCTCTGCCACGGGTGCCCGATCAGCGCGACCGGATAGAAGGCCAGGATGGCCGGCTGTTTGATGCACGCGGCCATCCCGACGGTGATCGCTGCCGGCCACATCTTGCCGTTGAGGGTCAGCCACAGCGCCCAGACCACCAGCCCCATCATCAGGGAGTCGTTGTGGGCCCCACCCACCAAGTCGATGATCACCAGCGGGTTGATCGCGGAGAACCACGCGGTGAGCTGAATGTCGGCGCCCATCCGATGGGCGATGCGGGGCAGGTAATAGGTGATCAGCGCCACCCCGATGACAGCCGGGATGCGCATCGCCAGGGCCGAAAGGTAGGGGTTGTTGCCGGCCAGGATCACCATGCCGTGGAACATCTCCAGGCTCAGCGGCGGATACATCGCGGTGTTGTACCGCCACATCCACGAGAACTGGTCCGCAAACGGACCCGGCAGCGCGGCGATCGGTACCTCGTACGGGTTCAACCCCGAGCGCATCAGCCATCCCAGCGCGGCATAGCCGTAGGCATCGTGGCTGAAGATCGGCGGTGCGAACAGCAGCGGCAAGCTCCACCAGAAGGTGATCGGCCAGTGCTTCACGTCGTGGTAGACACTGGGGCGCAGCCGGAACCACGCCTCCACCAGCAGCACCACCCCCGAGACGACCAGAGCCGTCCCGACCACGCTCGCGGTGGGGTTGTCCAGGCCCAAGAATCGGATCGGCTCCCACCACGGGCTGTTCTGTGGGAGGTAGGCCGGCGTGAGCGAGCCCCCGAACAGGAGCAGCGATCCGTAGGTGCCCCGGCGCACCGCCCGATGCCCCCACGCCCGGCCGAGGTCGTGGCGCACCGAACTCATCCGGCGCACGATCGCCGACCATGCTCCGGCGACCAGCTCCCTGGGCTGGCTGGGGGCGGTCGAAGTGGGGTCGGCAACAGGCACGGCGACAGCCTAGCCCCACCGCATATGTACTCTCATTACTACTGCCTGACAAGGGAAGTTACAGCGGGAATCCTGCCGATTCCTGTTCCAAACACCCCACCTGCGCGCTATCCTCCATAACGCTTGGCGCCACAGGTGATGCCCACCGGCACTGACCTGCTGGCGCCACTATTTTCGGTCCCGAACTGGGTACGCCGATACAGGCCATCGACCCTCACACGGGTCGAGACCAGGTTTCTGTCCATCACTACGGAGCAGGCGCGAGTAGCGCCGCGACCGGGAGGGCCGCGTCAGATATGACCCAAGTAAGCACCATCGACCACGTTGTCATCCGCTTCTCCGGCGACTCCGGCGACGGCATGCAGTTGACCGGTGATCGTTTCACCCAGGACACCGCGATCGCCGGCAACGACTTCGTCACCCTGCCGGACTACCCGGCCGAGATCCGGGCACCAGCAGGAACCGTGGCGGGTGTGTCCAGCTTCCAAGTGCACTTCGCCGAGTACGACGTCCACACTCCGGGCGATCACCCGGACGTCCTGGTTGCGATGAACCCGGCGGCGCTGAAGGCGAACATCGACACCCTGACGGTCGGTGGCATCGTGATCGTCGATACCGCTGACTTCAATCCGCGTGCATTGACCCGGGTCGGCTATGACGAGAACCCGCTGGAGAACGACTCCCTGTCGAAATACCAGGTGTACGCCTTCGACCTCACCGCGGCGGCGACCGCGGCCGTCGAGCCGTATGGCCTGAGCCGCAAGGACGCCGCGCGCACGAAGAACATGTACGCCTTGGGCCTGCTCAACTGGATGTACAGCCGTTCGATCGAGGGCAGCATCGCCTTCCTCAACCGGAAGTTCGCCAAGAGGCCCGAGATCCGCGACGCCAATATCGCCGCGCTCACGGCCGGTTACAACTTCGGCGAGACCTCCGAAGCGATCGCCGTCCGCTACGAGGTGGCTTCGGCTCCGGCCACGACTGGCACCTACCGACAGATCACCGGTAACCGCGCGGCTGCCTACGGTCTGGTCGCCGGCGCTGCCCGCGCCGACCTGCCGCTTTACCTCGGCGCCTACCCGATCACCCCGGCAACCGAGATCCTGCAGTACTTGGCCAGCGCCAAGAGCGCCGGGGTCATGACCTACCAGGCAGAGGACGAGATCGCTGCCGTCGGAGCCGCCCTCGGCGCATCCTTCGCCGGCTGCCTCGGCGCCACCAGCACCTCCGGACCCGGTTTGGCGCTGAAGGCTGAGACCCTCGGCTTGGCGGTGATCTCCGAGCTTCCGCTGGTGGTCATCGACGTGCAGCGCGGTGGCCCGTCCACCGGCCTGCCGACCAAGACCGAGCAGTCCGACCTGAACATCGCGATGTTCGGACGCCACGGCGAGTCCCCGATGCCGGTGATCGCCGCCCAGTCGCCCTCCGACTGCTTCGCAGCCACCTTCGAGGCGTGCAAGGTGGCCGTGGAGTACCGCACTCCGGTGCTGGTGCTCACCGACGGCTACCTCGGGAACGGCGCGGAGCCCTGGCGAGTGCCCGAACTCGACGAGTTGCCCAAGATCGAGACCAACCTCACCACCGAGGCCGACGGCACCTACCTGCCCTACGCCCGTGACGAGAAGGGTGCCCGTGCGTGGGCGATCCCCGGCACTCCGGGACTCACTCACCGCATCGGCGGCCTGGAGAAGGCCCCCGACACCGGCGCGGTTTCCTACGATGCCGATCACCATGAGATCCAGGTGCTGGCTCGTGCGGCGAAGGTCGCCGGCATCGTAAGCGAAGTGCCTGATGTCGTGGTCGACGATCCCAGCGGTGACGCCAAGGTGCTGGTCCTCGGCTGGGGTTCGACCTTCGGTCCGGTCCAGGCTGCTGCCCGCTACGTGCGCAACTCCGGCCGCAAGCTGGCCACGGCCCACCTGCGGTGGATCAACCCGCTGCCGGCCAACCTCGGCGAGGTGCTGGCCGCGTACGACCGCGTGATCGTCCCGGAGATGAATCTGGGCCAGCTGGCCATGCTGCTCCGCTCCACCTACCTGATCAACGTGGAGAGCTACACCAAGGTTCGGGGCATGCCGCTGCGGCAGTCCGAACTCGCCGACGACCTGAACGCGATCATTGATGAGGAGGCTGCGAAGTGACCGCCACTGTTCCCACCGCGCTGGGGGGCCTGTCCGGCGTCCCGCTGGCGCTGAACCCGCTCACCCGCAAGGACTTCACCTCTCCGGCCGACGTCCGCTGGTGCCCCGGCTGTGGCGACTACCCCGTCCTGGCCGCATTCCAGGGGGTCATGCCCGATCTCGGGATCCGCAATGAGAATCTCGTCGTGATCTCCGGCATCGGTTGCTCCTCGCGGTTCCCGTACTACGTGGAGTCCTACGGCTTCCACTCCATCCACGGCCGGGCACCGGCCATCGCCAGTGGCGTGGCGATGTCACGGCCCGACCTGGCCGTGTTCGTGATCACCGGTGACGGCGATGCCCTCAGCATCGGCGGCAACCATCTGATCCACGCGATCCGCCGCAACATCAACATGACCATCCTGCTGTTCAACAACCGCATCTATGGTCTGACCAAGGGTCAGTACTCCCCCACCTCCGAGCAGGGCAAGGTCACCAAGTCCTCCCCGATGGGGTCTGTGGACCACCCGTTCAACCCGGTCGCCTTGGCATTGGGCGCCGGCGGCACCTTCGTGGCGCGCACCCTGGACTCCAACCGCGCGCACTTCACCGAGGTGCTGAAGGCGGCGGCAGCCCACCGCGGCACGTCGCTGGTGGAGATCTACCAGAACTGCGTGATCTTCAACGACGGTGCCTACGATCCGCTCAAGGCTGCCGACGGCATGATCAAGCTGGTGCACGGACAACCGATCACCTATGGCGCCGACAACGCCATGGGCGTGACCCGGCTGGCTGACGGCAGCCTGGCCACCGCTCCGGTGGCCGAGATCGGCGAGGCGAACCTGCTGGTTCACGACGCCCACGCCGACAATCCGCAACTGGCCTTCGCGTTGGCTCAGCTGACCGAGTCCAACAGCCTGGAGCGGGCTCCCATCGGCATCTTCCGCGATGTCGAGCGTCCGGTGTACGACGACATGGCTCGGGCGCAGATCGCCACCTTCGACGATGAGAGCGCCAAGCTCACCGCCGTTTCCAAGCTGCTGAAGGGCGGCGACACCTGGCAACAGTGACCAGACCCGGCTGGTAACACCGGCCCGCGGCCGACGCCCTGGCGTCCAGCTGCGGGCCGGTTCGGCCTTTACGACCCGAGTCCGGCGCCACCATCGGCGGCCCACCGGCTAGCCTGTCCGGGTGACCCATTTCGACCTTGATCCTTCCGTACGCCCCGCCGACGATCTCTTTCGCCATGTGAATGGCAACTGGTTGGCCGCCACCGAGATCCCTGAGGACAAACAGGCCACGGGTGCGTTCATCGCCCTTCGAGACGCCTCCGAGGAGGCGATCAGGGAGATCGTCACCGGGCTCGCCGGCAGCCCGACCGGCACCGACGCCTATCGCGTGGAGCACCTCTTCGGCGACTTCATGGACACCGAGCGAGTCACCGCTGCCGGGCTCGACCCGCTGATCCCGCTACTGGCCGAGATCGACGCGATCAGCTCGGTCGATGACCTGCTGGACTACTTCGGACGCAGCCTGCGTCGCGGCACCGGCGCGCCGATCGGGCTGGATGTCGACGCCGACCCGGGCGAGCCCAGCCGCTACGCGCTGTTCGTCGTCCAGTCGGGGCTGGGCCTGCCCGACGAGGAGTACTACCGGCTCGAGCAGCACGCCGCGATCCTGGCCGCTTATCGCGATCACGTCGGCCGGACGCTGGCGCTGGCGGGGGTCACCGCCAGCGGCAGTGCCCCGGTGGTCGATCTGGAGGTCGACGTCGCCGCCGCTCATTGGGACAAGGTGCGCACCCGGGACCTGCGCCAGATGTACAACCCGACCACGCTGGAGGGCCTGGACGCCATGGGCGTGGCCTGGTCGCGGATCCTCACCGCCGCCGGCGTGCCGGCCATCGAGCAGGTGATCGTGGCGCAGCCGTCCTTCTTCACCGACATGGCCAAACTGATCACCAAGGGCCGCCTCGAGGACTGGAAGGACTGGTGCCGTTGGAGCCTGGTGTCCGCGCTGTCGCCGTATCTTCCCGACGAGCTGGTGCAGGCGCGCTTCGACTTCTACGGCACCGTCCTGCAGGGCATCCCGCAGCTGAAGCAGCGCTGGAAGCGGGGCATCGACCTGGTCGAGCGCAGCCTCGGCGAAGCAGTCGGCAAGCTGTACGTCGAGCGGCACTTCCCGCCGACGTCGAAGCAGCGCATGGACGAGCTGGTGGCCAACCTGCTCAAGGCTTACCACGCGTCCATCTCCGCCCTGGACTGGATGGGGCCCGAGACCCGGGAGGAGGCGCTGACCAAGCTGGCCAACTTCACCCCGAAGATCGGCTACCCGGACGTCTGGAAGGACTACGGCACGCTCACCATCACCCCCGGTGACCTGGTCGGCAATGTGTTGCGGGCGGCCGCCTTCGCCGCCGACGACGAGATCAGCAAGATCGGCGGACCACTGCGGGCCTGGGAATGGCTGATGACCCCGCAGACCGTGAACGCCTACTACCACCCGCTGCGCAACGAGATCGTCTTCCCGGCAGCGATCCTGCAGCCGCCGTTCTTCGACCCCGAGGCCGACGATGCGGTCAACTACGCCGCCATCGGTGGCGTGATCGGCCACGAGATCGGACACGGCTTCGACGATCAGGGTTCCAACTGCGACGGCGAGGGCCGCTTGCGTGACTGGTGGACCCCGGCCGACCGCGAGGCATTCACCGATCGCACCAAGGCATTGGTCGCTCAGTACGACGCCCTTCGCCCCGCTCAGTTGCCCGACGTCCACGTCAACGGCGAGCTCACCATCGGCGAGAACATCGGCGACCTCGGCGGCCTAGCGATCGCCTACGACGCCTGGCGTCTGGCCATCGGCGACGTCGACCCTGAGCCGATCGACGGCGTCGCGGCTCAGCAGCGCTTCTTTTTCTCCTGGGCACGCGCCTGGCAGAGCAAGCGGCGCGACGAAGCCCTGCGTCAGCAGATCGCCACCGACCCGCACTCCCCCGAGGAGTTCCGGTGCAACCAGGTGGTTCGCAATCTGCCGGCGTTCTACGAGGCTTTCGACGTCACCGAGGCCGATGCCGCGTGGCTGCCGGAGTCCGAGCGGGTGAAGATCTGGTGAGCGACTCCCCCACCACCCTCGGCCGCGGTGCGTATCGGGAGTTCCTACACGTCCGTGAGGTCCTGCGGCGGGAGTCCGTGGGCGGCATCCTGCTCATCCTGGGCGCTGCTTTGGCGATGGTCACTGCCAACCTGGCTCCGGAGTTCTACCTGGAACTGCGCCATCTCCATCTCGGCGGTGTCATCGGCCCCATCGATTTGAATCTCTCCTTGGCGCACTGGGCCGCCGACGGACTGCTCGCCATCTTCTTCTTCCTGGTGGGCTTGGAGCTCAAACACGAGTTCGTGGTCGGCGACCTCCGCGACCCCAAGACCGCCCTGGTTCCGGTGGTGGCCGCAATCGGTGGCGTGGCGCTGCCGGCGGCGATCTACTTCGCAGCCACCTACAGCAACGCCGAGGCTCGAGTCGGTTGGGCCATCCCCGCTGCGACGGATATCGCCTTTGCCTTGGCCGTCCTCGCGGTGATCGGGTCCAGCCTCCCGGCAGCCTTGCGGACGTTCCTGCTGACCCTCGCGGTTGCCGACGATCTGATCGCCATCACCATCATCGCGGTGTTCTACGCGCACGATGTGAAGCCGCTGTTCTTCATCGGCGGCCTCGCTGTCGTGGCGGTGTTCGGCGTGCTTGCCTACCGTGGCCAAGCGTTCTTCCTGCGACGCCCCTGGGTGAACTGGATCCTGCTCCCGCTCGCACTGATCGCCTGGGCGCTGATCTACTCCTCCGGGGTTCACGCCACGGTGGCCGGCGTGCTGCTCGGCTTCGCGGTACCGGCTCGCCCGCCGCGTGGCAGCGACTTCACCCGCAGTCTGTCCGACGACCTTGAGCATCGGTTGCGTCCCTTCTCTGCCAGCATCGCCGTGCCCGTGTTCGCCTTCTTCGCTGCGGGGGTCACCATCAGCGGCTGGGACGGGTTCGTCGCCGCTGTCGCCAGCCCGATCGGGATCGGCGTGATCGCCGGCCTGGTGCTCGGCAAAGCGGTAGGCATCAGTGGAGCCACGTGGCTGGTGACTCGGCTCCGGCACGCCAGCCTCGACCCCGATCTGGCGTGGATCGACGTGATCGGCCTGGCCATTCTCGGCGGGATCGGCTTCACCGTCTCGCTGCTGGTCTCCGAGCTCAGCTTCGGCCAAGGCTCGGCCGCTGACAACGTCGGCAAGGTGTCGGTACTGACCGCATCACTGCTGGCCGCCGGTCTGGCGGCACTGGTCCTGGGCCTGCGCAACCGCCACTACCGCGAGGTTGCCGCCGCCGAGGAAGCCGACAGCGACGCGGACGGAATTCCGGACAAGTTCGATCACTGATGCGGGCGTCCGCACTCAGACCGAGCGGGTCACCACCGCATCACACAAGGTAGCCAGAGCGTCCTTCGCCGGTCCGTCGGGCAGCGGCGCCAGGTGCGCACGCGCAGCCTCGGAACGCTGCTGGACGACGGCGCGCGCCTCGTCCATCGCCGGGTGCGCGCGCAGCAGCTCCAGAGCTTCAGCGAGTGCCTCGTCGCTACTCAGGTCGGCATCCAGCAACTCCAGGAGCCGTGCGTCGGCCGGATCGGTGGATGCGCGCACCAAGAGCGTGGGCAGGGTCGGAACGCCCGCCCGTAGATCGGTACCCGGAGTCTTGCCCGAGGATTCGGAGGCGATGTCGATGATGTCGTCACTGAGCTGGAACACCACGCCGATCTCTTCGCCATAGGCCGCCAGCGCAGCGCGAGCGCCTTCGTCCAGTCCGGCCACCATGCCGCCGAACACCGTCGAGGCCGCGATCAGCGAACCGGTCTTGTCGGCCAGGACCTGCAGATAGTGGGTGAGCTGGTCATCTTCGGGATCGGGACCTTGGGTTTCGGCGATCTGTCCCTGCACCAGGCGCGCGAAGGTCTGTGCCTGCAGAGCGACGTACTCGGTCCCCAGGGTGGCCACGATGCTGGATGCCCGGGAGAACAGGAAGTCGCCCACCAGGATCGCCACGGTGTTGTTCCAACGCGAATTCGCGCTCGGCGCACCTCGGCGCACCTCGGCCTCATCCATCACGTCGTCGTGGTAGAGACTCGCCACGTGGGTGAGCTCCATCACCAGCGCCGCCCGAACGATCTCGTCGTCGTCGGCCTGTCCGAGCATGGCCGCCAACACCACCAACAGCGGACGGAATCGCTTCCCGCCGGCACTGATGATGTGCTGAGCGGCCTCGGTGACGAACGGGGTGTCTGCCTCCGCCGTGACGGCCAGTCGCTGCTCGATCTCCTCCAGCAGCGCGGTGACCCGCTCGATCAGAGCCGGATCCACATCACCGACCAGGTCGGAGGTTCGATTCGCGCTCACGGTCGACAGCATATCCTCAGCGGAGGAAGATGCTGGCGCCGGTGACCAAGTCCATCACCGGGCCGGGGAACAAACCGAGGTAGACCGACGCAAGCGCACCGACCGCGATCGGGATCGTGGTGACCAGGCTCCCCTTGGCGATCGAGACACCTTCCACCGGCGGGGCGAAGAACATCGCCACGATGACCTTCAGGTAGACCCAGGCGGCCACCAGGCTGGCGATCACGCCGGCCACGACCAGCCAGGAGTAGCCACCCACCCACGCGGCAGCGAACACGCCCCACTTGCCGATGAAGCCACCGGTCAGCGGGATCCCAGCGAAGCTCAGCATGATGATGGCGAAGGCCCCGGCCAGCACCGGATTGGACCGGCCCAGACCGGCCCAGTTGGAGATGTCGTTGGCCTCGCCGGCGGCGTTGCGCACCAGGGTCACCATGGCGAACGCTGCGACCGTGGCGAAGCCGTAGGCCAGCAGGTAGTACATGATCGCCGCCATGCTGGAGGCGGTGTCGGTCGAGACGATGGCGCCGACGACGGCCACCAGCACGAAGCCGGCATGCGACACCGAGCTGTAGGCGAGCAGGCGCTTGATGTCGGTCTGGCTCAGGGCCAGCACGACGCCCACCACCATGGTGATCAGCGCGACCGCCGCGATCATGGGCTGCCAGCTCCACCGCTCGGCGCCGACCGCAACGAAGAAGAAGCGGGCCGTCGCGCCGACCGCAGCCAGCTTGGTGCTGATCGCCATGAAGCCGGTGACCGGAGTGGGGGCGCCCACGTAGACGTCGGGAACCCAGTTGTGGAACGGCACAGCGCCGATCTTGAACAGCAGTCCGACGGCCATCAGCACCATCGCGGTCACCAACAGGCCGTGCCCGTAGACCGGGGCAGCCACTGCGGCATCGATCCCGCGATAGTCGAAGGAGCCGGAGAATCCGTAGGCCAGCGCCATCCCGAACAGGAAGAACGCCGAGGACAGCGAACCCAACAGGAAGTACTTCAACGCGGCTTCCTGGCTGAGCAGGCGACGACGACGCGCCATGCCGCTGAGCAGGTAGAGCGGCAACGACATGACCTCGAGGGCCACGAACGCGGTCACCAGGTCGCTGGCGGCGCAGAAGACCATCATTCCCGACAGTGAGAACAGCGCCAGCGGGAACACCTCGGAATGCTCGTGCCGAGCCTCGGAGGCCTCAGCTTCGGCCTGACTTCCCGGCACTGACGCCGCCGAGGCAGCGAAGGCGCTCATTCCGTTGTCGACTCGCCGCTCAGCGAAGACCAGGATCGACAGCAGACCAAAGACCAACAGCGCCGCCCACATCAGGTAGGTCGGGCCGTCGAGGGCGATCGCCCCCATGGCCAGGATGCCGATATTGCCGGCGAAGAAGTTCAACACCAGCAGGCCGAGCGCCGCGACGATGCCCACGACGACCAGCACGACCTGCAGGCTGAACCGGCGAGCCCGTGGCGCGACAGCCTCCACCACGATTCCGAGACAGGCCGCCACCAGCACGGCCATTACCGGGGCCAGCTGAAGCCACTCGAAAGTGGGAGTAGGGATGTTGTTCACTTGGCTTCCTCTCCAAGCGGAGCGACCGGATCACTGATCCCGATCTGGGTCATCGTCTGCTGGGTCGTTGGGGCGATCACGTTCAGCGCCAGGCTCGGCACGAAGCCGAGTACCAGCACCACAGCGATCAGCGGCGCAGCCACCCACTTCTCTCGGAACCCGGCGTCCACGGTGAAGTGCTTCGCCGTCGCCTCGGTAACCGGACCGGTCATCGTCCGCTGGAACATCAGCAGGATGTAGACCGCTGCCAGCACCGTGCCCAGCGCGGAGATGGCAGCCACCACCGGCTGCCGCGACCAGGTCCCGGCCATCACCATGAACTCCGACACGAAGCTCGACAGGCCAGGCAAGGCGAGGCCGGACAGACCCGCGACCAGGAAGAAGCCCGACAGGACCGGCGTGGCCTTGTCGACTCCACCGAAGTCGGTCACCTTCGATGAACCACGTCGTGCGATCAGCATGCCGACCACCAGGAACAGCGCCGCGGTGGAGAAGCCATGGTTGACCATGTAGAAGATCGAGCCGGAGATGCCGGTGGAGGTGAAGGTGTAGATACCCAGCACCATGAAGCCGAAGTGGCTCACCGAGGTGTACGCGATCAACCGCAACAGGTCGGTGCTGCCGATCGCCGCGATCGCGCCGTAGATGATGCTGATCAACGCCAGCACCACCATCACTGGAGCCACCCACGCGCTGGCCTCGGGGAACAATCCGAGGCAGAACTTGATCATCCCGAAGGTGCCGATCTTGTCCAGGATGCCGACCAGCAACACCGAGGTGCCCGGCGTGGACTGCTCGGTCGCCGTGGGCAACCAGGTGTGCACCGGCACCATCGGCGCTTTGACGATGAAGGCGATCAGGAAGCCGAGCATCAGCCAGCGACCCACGTCGGTGGGCAGAGCCAGCTTGGCCAGGTCGGCCAGCAGATAGGTGGGGGTGCCGAGGATCCGCAGTGAGTAGGCGTACAGCCCGATCACGCTGACCAGCATGACCAGACCGCCGGCCAAGCTGAACAGCAGGAACTTGGTGGCCGCGCGAGCCCGCTGCGGGCCCCCGAAGCCGCCGATCAGGAAGTACATCGGAATCAAGGTGGCTTCGAAGAAGAGGTAGAACAGCAGGACGTCGGCAGCCAGGAAGGTGTACACCGACAGGCTCTCCAACAGCAGCACCAACGCCACGAAGGCCTGGGGCGTCCAGCGTCCGACTCCTTCGAGCTTCCATTCGGCCAGGAGCACCACCGGCACCAGGATGACGGTGAGCAGCACCATCACCAGGCCCATGCCGTCCAGGTTCAACGCCCACGAGGCGCCGAAAGCCGGAATCCAGGGGGCCTGTTCAGCCAGCGCGACACCTGAGGTGTGCAGCACTGCGATACCGACACCGACAGCGGCGGTGAGCAGGGCGAAGAACATGCCCAGGTAGCGGGCCAGATCCTTGATCGGCAGTAGCAGCGCGCCGGCGCCGATCAGCGGCACCAGGCCCAGCAGGGTGAGCCACGGGAATGTCATCTAAGAACTCCTCCCTCAGCCCAGCTGACTGAGAATCATGACGACACCGACCGCTACAGCGCCGAGCGCCATCGTCAGTGCGTACGTTCGGACCTGGCCGTTCTGCAGCTTGCGAACCTGGTTGGACAGGCCGTTGAACACGGTCACCAACCCGTTCGCTCCGCCGTCGAGGCCCTTGGTGTCGGCGACCACCAGGCCGCTGGCGGCCATCATGGTGGGCTGGACGACCAAGACGTCGTTGACGGTGTTGCCGAACAACTCGTTGCGACCCATCACGGTGAACGGGTTGCGAGTGGCCGGGGCCACATCGGGGATCGTGCGCTTGCCACCGAACACGAACCAGGCGATGGTCACACCGGCCGCGACCACGGCCATGGTGATCCAACCGATCAGGTTGGGCACCAGACTGATCTCGGTGACGTGGCCACCGGTGGCCGGCTCCAGCCAATCCTGGATCCAGGCGTTCATCAGCGCACCGCCGATGACGCTGAAGACAGCCAGGATGATCAACGGGACGGTCATCACCTTCGGCGACTCGTGCGGATGGACGCCCTCGCGCCACCGCTTCTCACCGAAGAAGGTCATCAGCATCAACCGGGTCATGTAGAAGGCCGTGATGCCCGCACCGATCAGGGCGGCCAGGCCGGCCCACAAGCTGTGCTCGAAGGCCGCCTCGATGATGTGGTCCTTGGAGAAGTAGCCGGCGAAGAACGGGAACCCGATGATCGCCAGGTAGCCCATGGCGAAGGTGTAGAAGGTCACTCGCATCACCTTGGACAGCGCACCGTAGTGACGCATGTCCACGTCGTCGTTCATGGCGTGCATCACCGAACCGGCCCCGAGGAACATGTTGGCCTTGAAGAAACCGTGGGTGAGCAGGTGGAAGATCGCGAAGGCGTATCCGGCCGGGCCGATGCCCGCGGCCAGCATCATGTAGCCGATCTGGCTCATGGTGGAGCCGGCCAGCACCTTCTTGATGTCGTCCTTGCTGGTGCCGATCCAGGCACCGGCCAGCAGTGTGACCGCACCGACGATGACCACCGCGGTCGAAGCCGCGGCCGACATCTCGAAGACCTCGTGGCTTCGCACAACCAGGTAGACACCCGCGGTGACCATGGTCGCCGCGTGGATCAGGGCCGACACCGGAGTCGGGCCCTCCATGGCGTCCAACAACCAGCCCTGCAGCGGTACCTGGGCCGACTTACCGGCCGCACCCAACAGCAGGAACAGCCCGATCGCCGTGGCCCAGCCTGGGCTGAGCTCGGCCGCCCCGGCGTTGACCGCCTCGAACGACGAGCTGCCGAACAGGGCCAGCATGCTCATCACGGCCATGGTTAGACCGAGGTCGCCCACGCGGTTCATCACGAAGGCCTTCTTGGCCGCAGCCGCCGCGGACGGCTTGTGCTGCCAGAAGCCGATCAGCAGGTAGGACGCCAGGCCCACGCCCTCCCAGCCCACGAACAGGACCAGGTAGTTGTCGGCCAGCACCAGGAGCAGCATCGCGGCCACGAACAGGTTCAGGTAGGCGAAGAATCGGCGGCGGCGCACATCGTGTGCCATGTAGCCGACCGAGTAGAGGTGAATCAGGCTGCCTACGCCGGTGATCAGCAAGGCGAACACGATCGACAGCTGGTCGATCTGAAGCCCGGCCGAGACCGACCAGGTCCCGGAGTCGATCCAGGTGAACAGCGGCACCGACACGGCCCGATGCTCCGGATCGGCCGTCAGCATCTGGACGAACATCCACGCGGCGAGCAGGAAGCTGGTCGAAGATGCCGCGACCGCCATCCAGTGCCCGCTGCGATCGAAGAACTTCCCGCTGATCAGCAGCAGACCGGCCATCAGGCCCGGAATCGCGATCATCAGCCAGGCCACGCTGAATACTCCGGTGGCGGCGATGGTCTCAAGAGTGATCATTACCTCGGTCCCCTCACAGCTTCAGCAGACTGGCCGCGTCCATCGAAGTGGAGCGCCGAGTGCGGTAGATGACGATGATGATGCTCAGGCCGATCACGACTTCGGCCGCGGCCACCACCATCACGAAGAAGGTGGCCACCTGGCCGTCCAGCCCGCCGCGAGCCTGCGAGAAGGCCACCATCGCCAGGTTGGCCGCATTGAGCATCAGCTCCACAGACATGAAGGCGACCAGCGCATTGCGCCGCACCATCACGCCCACTGTGCCCAACGCGAACAGGATGGTGGCCAGGTACACGTAGTACTCCGGGGTCATTCCTCCCCCTCCTCTGCCATGGTCGACTCGATCGAGCCGAAGAGTTCTGCGGTCGCCTTGCTCATTGCCGGAGCATCGACGATCACACCACGCGCAGCCAGGGTCTCCGACACCGACTGCTTGCTGATCGTGCCGTCAGGCAGCAGACCAGGGGTCGCGATCGAGTTGTGCCGTGCCAGCACGCCGGAGTTCGGCAGCGAACCAGGATGGACGCCCTGCTCGCCGTAGGCCTTCATGCGGGCCTTGGCCAGATCCTTCTGCGTCGGCTTGCGACGCGTGCGGGCACGCTGGCCCAGGATCATCGCCCCCACCGCGGCCACGATCAGCAGCGCCGAGGTGAACTCGAAGGCGAACACATATCGGCCGAAGATCAGCGCCGAGAGCCCGTTGATGTTGCCGCCATAGGTGGCGTTCGCGGCTTCCAGGCCGACGGGCTTGACGCCGGTGAGCGCGCCGCCGATTCCGAAAACGATCAGACCGGCGATGCCGATGCCGGCCAGGGTCGCCGCGACGCGTTGGCCGCGCAGCGTTTCGACCAGCGAATCCGGGGTGTCCACGCCGACCAGCATCAGCACGAACAAGAACAGCATCATGATCGCGCCGGTGTAGACGATGATCTGCACGAAGGTGAGGAACATCGCGTCCAGCGAGGCGTAGAGCACCGCCAGGTTCACCATGGTGAACGCCATGCTGAGGGCCGCGTAGACCGCCTTACGGAAAGCGATCAGTCCGATGCCGCCCAGGACGGCCAACGGACCGGCGATCCAGAAGGTGATCTCCGCGCCGGTGATCAGCGGAATCATCGCTTGCCTCCCTCGTCAGGAACCGGGGTGCGATTGTCCGGCTTACCGGTTGCCGGCAACCCCAGGAAGTAGGACGTCTCGTCCGGGCCGAGTCGACGCGGATGCGGCGGCTCCTCCATGCCCGGCAACAGCGGCGCAAGCAGGCGATCCTTGGTGTAGATCATGTCTGCGCGGGTGAAGTCGGCCAACTTGAAGTCGTTGGTCATGGTCAACGCCCGGGTGGGGCATGCCTCGATGCACAATCCGCACAGGATGCAGCGCAGGTAGTTGATCTGGTAGACCCGGCCGTACCGCTCGCCGGGGGAGAACCGTTGATCGTCGCTGTTGTCGGCGCCCTCGACGTAGATGGCGTCCGCCGGGCAGGCCCAGGCGCACAACTCGCAGCCCACGCACTTCTCCAGACCGTCCGGCCAGCGATTCAACTGGTGACGACCATGGAATCGCGGCGCGGTGATCTTCTCCTTGCCCTTCTCCGGGTAGCCCTGGGTGAAGGTCTTGCGGAACATCGTCCGGAAGGTGACTCCGAACCCGGCCCACGGGTCGAAGATGCCCATCTACTCGCTCCTCTCGGACGCCGGTTCGGCGACTTCTGCGGTCGAGGTCACCACCGAGCTCAGCTCCGGCAGGACCTGGCCGGGCAACGGTGGGACCGGGAAACCTCCGGCGAACACGTCCACTTCCCCAGTGGGGATCGGTGGCGGTTCCGGCTCTGGACGATCAGTGAGCATCACGATGCCGAACACCAGTAGGGCCATCACGCCGATGGCGATGTAGATGCCCGGACCGGCCAACAGGTTGCTCGTGCGCAGGGACGTGAAGGTGGCGAACACGATGATCCACACCAAGGCGATCGGGATCAGACCCTTCCAACCCAGCTTCATGAACTGGTCGTAGCGGAAGCGTGGCAGCGTGCCACGGATCCACACGAAGAACGAGATGAACAGCTGCACCTTGATCACGAACCAGATCGGACCCAACCACGGGTTGTTCAGCGGTTCGATCAGGTTGAGCGGCCAGATCGGCAGGTAGCCACCCATGAACAAAGTGGTGGCGATCGCCGACACGGTGGCCATGTTGATGTACTCGGCCAGGAAGTAGATGGCGTACTTGAAGCCGGAGTATTCGGTGATGTAACCGCTGACCAGCTCGGACTCGGCCTCGGGCAGGTCGAACGGCGCACGGTTGGTCTCACCGACCATCGAGATCACGTAGATCACGAACGCCGGCAGCATCAGCAGCCAGTTCCAGCTCTGCAGGCCCACCGAGAAGCCCAACGGCGTCAGCGGCAGCCGCTGCGCTTCGACGATGTCGTGGGTGGACATCGAGCCGGTGGCCAGGAAGACCGACACCAGCGAGAGGCCCATGGCCACTTCGTAGGAGATCATCTGGGCGCTGGAGCGCAGGGCGCCCAACAGCGAGTACGGCGAGTTGGACGACCAACCGGCCAGCACGAAGCCGTAGATCGCCACCGAAGTCACCGCCAGCAGCACCAGGACGCCGACCGGCAGGTCACTGGCCTGCAGATAGGTCTTGATGCCGAACATCTCGACCTCGCCGCCCAACGGGATCACCGCCCACGCGGTAAACGCTGCGGTGCCGGCGATCAGCGGCGCCACCACGAACAACACCCGGTCGACCATGGAGGGCATGAAGTCCTCCTTGAACAGGCACTTCATGCCATCGGCCAGCGCTTGGCCCAGGCCGAAGGGGCCGTTCATGATCGGACCGAGGCGGTGCTGCATCTTGCCGACCAGGCGCCGCTCGAACCACACGTTGAAGATCGTCCAGGTGAGCAGCAGCACCACCAGGAAGATCACCTTGATCAGCATCAACCACCAGGGATCGTTGATCACTGCGCACCTCCAACGCTCAGCACCACGTCGTCACCATGGACGACGCCGAGTTCGCCGATCGGCGTCCCCGGGGAGTTCGTCGGCACCCAGACGGCGCCGTCAACCATCGATTCGGTCACTTCCACCGCCAGCTCGTACCACCCGGCCGGACTGGTCACCACCACGGAATCGCCAGTGTCCACACCGACCGCAGCGGCCTGCGCCGGGCTGAGTCGGGCAACCGTCGGCTTGGCGGTGGCCGCCAGAGCCTCCTCGCCGTCCTGTCCGCGCCCGCCGTCCAACAGCATCCGCCAGGTGGCCAGCTTCACCGCATCGCCGGCGGCAGCCTTGGCCTTCTTGGGCGCATGCCCGCGGGTCCGCGAGGCGACCTCCGGCTTGATCGGCTGATCCCAGGTACCCAGTTCAGTGAACTCCGCCAGCGCCTGCGCGGCGGTGCGGAACCCCAGCGGAGTACCCAACGCGTCGGCCAGCGCGGCCAACACCCGAAGATCGGTCATCGGTGCGTTGACCTGCTTGATCACGGTGTTCACCCGACCTGGACGGTGCTCCCAGTTCCAGAAGGTGCCCGAGTGCTCTTCGAGCAGCGCCACCGGGAAGACCACGTCGGCGGCCTCGGTGACCTCCGAGCGCCGGGACTCCAGCGACACCACGAAGCCGACCTTCTCCACCGCGGCGCGGGCCAGTTGAGCATCGGCGAAGTCGGAGAGTTCGACTCCGGCGATCACCAACGCGGCCAGATCACCATCAGCGGCAGCGGCCAGCATGGCCGGGGCCTCCAACCCCTCCAGCGGAGGCAGCGACTCGATGCCCCAAGCGGTGGCCACATCAACGCGGGCCGCCACGTCGGTCACCGGACGAGCGCCCGGCAGCAGGCTCGGCAGGCAGCCGGCCTCGATCGCACCGCGATCACCGGCGCGCCGAGGCACCCAGGCGAAGCGGGCACCGGAGCCCTCGGCTGCCTCGACCACCGCGGACAACGCACCCGGAGCCAGGGCAGCGCGCTCCCCCACCAGGATCACGTCACCGGCGGCCAGCTTCAGACCGGCCACGGCCTCAGCTTCGGCCCCGGGCAGGGTCGGCACCAAGGTGGCCTTGAGCTTGGCGTTGCCGGCCGACAGCAGGGGCGCGACGGCGGTCACCGACTGGCCCTTCTTGCGGACGGCCTTGCGCAGGCGGAGGAAGACGATCGGCGACTCCTCTTCGGGCTCGAAGCCCACCAGGAACACGTTCTTGGCGTTCTCCAGATCGGTGTAGGTCAGCCCCTCGCCCAGCGTCCGGCCGGCTACCTGGTGGACCAGGAAGGCCGCCTCGCCCTCGGCGACCGGGCGGGCCCGGAAGTCGATGTTGTTGGTGCCCAGCACGGCGCGCGTGAACTTGGCGTAGCCGTAGGAGTCCTCGAGGGTCAGCCGGCCACCGGTGAGCACGCCGACCTTCTTGCCCGCCGCAGCCAACCCGGCCACAGCCGCATCGATCGCTTCCGGCCAGGATGCCGCCCGCAGTTCGCCGTTCTCACGAACCAGCGGCGTGCGCAGTCGGTCCTCGCCACGCCCGGACACGAAAGCGAAGCGACCCTTGTCGCAGTTCCACTCCTCGTTGATCGCCGGCGCTTCCCCGGCCAGTCGCCGACGGACGACGCCGTGGCGATGGTCGATCCGCAGCTGGCATCCGGCGGCGCAGTGCTCGCAGGTGGCGTCGGTGCTGACCAGGTCGAAGGGACGGCTCTGGAAGCGGTAGGCGGCCGACGTCAGCGCGCCCACCGGGCAGATCTGGACGACATTGCCGGAGAAGTAGGAGTCGTAGGGCTCATCGGCGTAGCGACCCACCTGCTGGAGTGCGCCACGCTCGACCAGCGCGATGAACGGATCGCCGGCGATCTGCTCGGAGAACCGGGTGCAGCGCGCACACAACACACACCGCTCGCGGTCGAGCAGAATCTGCGCCGAGATCGGCACCGGCTTGGGGTAGGTGCGCTTGACCCCGTTGTAGCGGGATGCGCCGCCACCATTGCTCATCGCCTGGTTCTGCAGTGGGCATTCGCCGCCCTTGTCGCAGATCGGGCAATCCAGCGGGTGGTTGATCAGCAGCAGCTCGAGCATGCCGCGCTGGGCCTTGGCGGCCACCTCGGACGTCCGCTGGGTCTGGATCTTCATTCCCGGCGCAACCTCGATGGTGCAGGACGCCTGGGGCTTGGGGAATCCGCGGCCGTTGCCGGCGTCGGGAATCTCCACCATGCACTGACGGCAGGCACCCTGCGGGTCCAGCAACGGGTGGTCGCAGAACCGCGGGATCGCGATGCCGATGGTCTCGGCGGCCCGGATTGCCAGCGTCCCCTTGGGGACGGTGACCTCGATGCCGTCAATGGTCAAAGTGACGGTCTCCACCGGCGCCGGCGCCTGGTCGGGCTTGGTCACCACGCTCATGCGTGGACTCCTTCCTTCACGTCCTTGGCGGGCACGGCGAACAGCGCACTGCGCTCATAGGGGAACAGCTCCCACGCGGGGGTGGTGTAGCCGGCCTCGAACTCGCTGCGGAAGTGCCGGATCGCGCTGGTGACACAGGCCACCGCGCCGTCGGCCAAGGCACAGAACGACTTGCCGCCCACATTGCTGGCCACGTCCAACAGCTTGTCGACGTCACCGTCGGCGGCCTTTCCGGCCTCGAAGTCGCGCAGCATCTGCACCATCCACCAGTTGCCTTCCCGGCAGGGGGTGCACTTGCCACAGGACTCGTGCTTGTAGAACTCGGCCCACCGCAACGTGGTGCGAACCACGGAGGTGGTCTCGTCGAAGATCTGCAGCGCCTTGGTGCCCAGCATCGTGCCGGCCCCGGCCATGCCCTCGTAGTCGAGCGGAATGTCGAGGTGGTCGGGGGTCAGGATCGGCGTGGAGGAACCACCCGGCGTCCAGAACTTCAGTTCGTGACCCTCACGGATGCCACCGGCCAACTCCAGCAGCTCCCGCAAGGTGATCCCGAGCGGAGCCTCGAACTGGCCCGGATTCTTCACATGCCCGCTGAGGGAGTACAAGGTGAATCCGGCCGACTTCTCAGTGCCCATCGAGGTGAACCACGACGGGCCGTGGTTGATGATGCTCGGCACGCTGGAGATCGACTCCACGTTGTTGATCACCGTCGGAGAGGCGTACAGGCCGGCCACCGCCGGGAACGGCGGACGCAACCGCGGCTGACCGCGGCGACCTTCCAGGGAATCCAGCAGCGCGGTTTCCTCGCCACAGATGTAGGCGCCGGCACCGGCGTGGACGATGATGTCGAGGTCGAAGCCCGAGCCCAGGATGTTCTTGCCCAGGTAGCCGGCCTGATAGGCCTCGGCCACGGCGGCCTGCATCCGGCGATGCACGTGCAGCACTTCGCCACGGATGTAGACGAACGCGGTGTGGCAGTTGATCGCGTACGAGGCGATGATCATGCCCTCGATCAAGGTGTGCGGGCTGGCCAGCAGCAGCGGCATGTCCTTGCAGGTACCCGGCTCGGACTCGTCACCGTTGACCACCAAGTACTTGGGGTTGGGGTTGTCCTTGGGCACGAAGCTCCACTTCATGCCGGTCGGGAAGCCGGCGCCGCCACGTCCGCGCAGCCCGGAGTCCTTCACCACACCGGTGACCTCGTCCGGGGTCATCTTCAGCGCCTTGGCCAACGCCTTGTAGCCGCCACCCTTCTTGTAGGGCGCGATCTTCCAGGAGTTCTCAGTGCCCCAGTTGGCGCTGAGAACCGGAGTCAGCTTGTCTGCCATCAGGCCTTCCCACCCTTCGGTGCTGCCCAACCCTTTTCGTCGGCGATCTTCTTGCCCAACAGCGAGGCTTCGCCGGCGCTCGGGCCTTCATCGGCGCGCCCGTCGCTGAAACCGGCGAGCACTCGCTCGGCTTCGCGCCAGCTGGTGATCTTGGCTCCGCGAGTGGAGGAGACTTCCTTGTCAGCAGCCAGATCGTCGATCAGCTGCTGCGCCTTCTCGGGGGTCATGTTGTCCATGAACTCCCAGTTGACCATCATCACCGGGGCGAAATCACAGGCCGCGTTGCACTCCAGACGTTCCAGGCTGAACTTGCCGTCGGGAGTGGTCTCGTCCGGTCCGATGCCGAGCTTCTCGCTGACCTGCTCCAGCAGCGCGTCACCGCCCATCACAGCGCACAGCGCAGTGGTGCAGACCCCGATGTGGTGCTTTCCGCCGGGACGGCGGCGGTACATCGTGTAGAACGTGGCCACACCCGAAACCTGGGCGGTGGTGATGCCCAGGATGTCGGCGCAGGCCTCGATCCCGGCCGGCGAAATCCGGCCGTCCACACTCTGCACCAGATGCAGCATCGGCAGCAGGGCCGAACGTGCCTCGGGGTACCGGCTGGCCAGCTGCCGCATCTCGGCCAAGGTGGTGGCGTCGATGTTGGTGCTGGTGTCGGTCATGTCCACGCCGCCCGAGTCGGGGAAGAAGGACTGGAACTCGTGACCGCTCATCGGTCCACGCCTCCCATCACTGGGTCGATGGAACCGACGGCCACCACGATGTCGGCCAGCATGCCGCCCTCGCACTGAATCGGAACCGATTGCAGGTTGTTGAAACTTGGGTCCCGCATGTGCACGCGGAACGGCTTGGTGCCGCCGTCGGAGACCACGTGGCAGGCGATCTCGCCCTTGGGGCTCTCGATCGGCACGTAGGCCTGGCCGGCCGGGACCCGGAAGCCCTCGGTGACCAACTTGAAGTGGTGGATCAGCGCCTCCATCGAGGAGCCCATGATCGCCTTGATGTGCTCATGGGAGTTGCCCTGGCCGTCCGGGCCGACGGCCAGCTTGGCCGGCCAGCCGATCTTCGGATCGTCGACCATCACCGGCTGGCCGGTGGAGGCTTCGAGCCGATCCGCGCACTGCTTGACGATCTTCAGGCTCTCCCACATCTCGGCCAGGCGCACCCGGAAACGTCCGTAGGCGTCCGCGGTGTCCCAGGTGATCACGTCGAAGTCGTAGTTCTCATAGCCGCAGTACGGCTGCACCTTGCGCAGGTCCCAGTCGTAACCGGTGGCTCGCAGCATCGGGCCGGTCACGCCGAGGGCCAAGCAGGCGCTGGCGTCCTGGTAGGCGATGTTGCACATCCGGCCCTTGAAGATCGGGTTCTCGTTGCAGAAGTCGGCGTACTCGCCCAGGTGCTTCTCCAACCAGCTGATCACATCGCGCAATTGAGCGATGCCGGTCTCCGGCAGATCATTGGCCACACCGCCGGGGCGGATGTAGGCGTGGTTCATCCGCAGGCCGGTGACGGCCTCGATGAAGTCCAGCACCACTTCGCGCTCACGGAAGCCGATCGTCATCACCGTCAGGGCGCCGATCTCCATGCCACCGGTGCCGATGCAGACCAGGTGGGAGGAGATCCGGTTGAGCTCCATCATCAGGACGCGGATGTCGTTGGCCCGCTCGGGGATCTGGTCCTCGATGCCCAGCAACCGCTCTACCGCCAGGCAGTAGGCGACCTCGTTGAACAGCGGGGTCAGGTAGTCCATCCGGGTCACGAAGGTGGTGCCCTGCGTCCAGGACCGGTACTCCATGTTCTTCTCGATACCGGTGTGCAGGAAGCCGATGCCCGGACGGATGCTGGTCACGGTCTCGCCGTCGCACTCCACCATCAGGCGCAGCACGCCGTGCGTGGAGGGGTGCTGCGGGCCCATGTTGATGACCAGAGTCTCGTCATCACTGGCCGCCTGCTCGCGGGTGATCTCGTCCCAGTCGCCACCCATGGCGGTGTATACCGCGCCTTCGGTGACCTCGGACGAACCGGCGTAAAGGTCGGTGGTCTCCTTCATCGGTAGCTCCTCCGCTGATCCACCGGGGGCACCACGGTGCCCTTGTACTCGATCGGAATGCCGCCCAGCGGATAGTCCTTCCGCTGCGGGAAGCCGACCCAGTCGTCCGGCATCAGGATCCGGGTCAGGTGTGGGTGGCCGTCGAAGATGATCCCGAACATGTCCCAGGTCTCACGCTCGTGCCAGTCCATCGCCGGGTAGGTGGCGACCACGCTGGGCACGTGCGGATCGGTGTCGGGGCAGGTGGTCTCCACCCGCAGCCGACGGTTGTTGTGGGTCATCGAGGCCAAGTGGTAGACGACGTGAAGCTCAGCGCCCTCGTCACCGGGGTAGTGCACCCCAGACGCCGAGGCGCACAGCTCGAAGCGCAACAGCGCATCATCGCGCAGGGTCTGCATCACTTCAGTCAGCTTCTCGCGCAGCACGTAGAAGGTCAGCTCGCCGCGATCGACCACCACGTAGTCCACCGCATCGGGCACCAGCGCGGTCAGACGGTCGTAGATCTCGTCGAAGTAGGAGCCGAAGGGCTGCTGGGAGGGCGCCGTGGCCCACATGGTCCGGACAACCCCGCTGTAGCCGGAGGTGTCGCCAGTCCCCTGGCTCCACATCCCCTTACGTACCGCGAGCGGCTTGGGTTCGGCGGTCGGTGCGACCTCGACCTCGTTCTGCTCGCTCATCGCATCAACCCCTTCTGCTCGTGGGTGGCCGGCGCGGTGAGCGCGGCCTGCTCGGCCGCCACTTCCAGCGCTTCGGCGTGCGCACCGATGGGACGCTTGGACACCTTCTGCTCCCGGAGCTTGAAGATCGCGTCGATCAGCATGTCGGGGCGAGGCGGACAACCGGGCACGTAGATGTCGACCGGCACCAGGTGGTCACCACCCTGGACGATCGCGTAGTTGTTGAACATGCCGCCGGACGAGGCGCACACGCCCATGGCCAGCACCCACTTGGGCTCGGGCATCTGGTCGTAGACCTGACGCAGCACCGGCGCCATCTTCTGGCTGATCCGGCCGGCGATGATCATCAGGTCGGCCTGACGCGGTGAAGCGCGGAACACCTCTTGGCCCCAGCGACCGGCATCGAAGCGCGGTGCGCCGAAGCTCATCATCTCGATCGAGCAGCAGGCCAGGCCGAACGTGGCCGGCCACAGCGACGCCGACCTCATCCAGCCGAAGATTCCTTCGACCGTGGTCAGCAGCACGCCCTCGGGGAGCTTGTCCTCAATACCCATGCTTGAGCCTTTCTCCTCAGTCCCATTCCAGGCCGCCGCGTCGCCACACGTACGCGTAGGCGATGAAGACGGTGATCATGAACGCCACCATCTCGACCAGGGCGAAGATGCCCAGCTTCGAGAAGGAGCTCGCCCACGGGTAGAGGAAGATCGTTTCGATGTCGAAGATGATGAACAGCATCGCCACCAGGTAGTACTTCACCGGGAAGCGGCCGCCGCCGGACGGTTGCGGGGTGGGATCGATGCCGCACTCGTAGGAGTCGTATTTGCGCCGGTTCCAACGCCGGGGGCCGATGAAGGCGCTCGCGATGACCATCGCGGCCATCAACGCACCTCCCACAGCCAGGATCACGATGATCGGTAGGTAGGGGCTCATCAGGCCTCACTTCCCTTCTGAAACGCCAGCGTCGGCTTTCTTCTCATGCTGAGGGTGCCATCTTTGTGAGGGTGGTTAGCGCCATGTCCATCCAATCGCCCCTTCGGGTGTCGTACAGATGAGACAGCAACTTCATGGTGAACCGCATCAGCGTAGGCCGCGGCAGTCCGTATTTCGTGCAGACATGCATCACTTGCGGATGTTCGATGAGCGAGACGAACACCTGCCCAAGACGGAAGTACCCACCCCACTCGTCCTTCAAGCGAATGGGGTAGCCACGCAGCGCTTGCTCGGCGCTGGGAGTGCCGAAGCCGCGGAAGTGGGCATCGCTGATCGCGTCGGCGGCCATCGCGGCCGACTCCATGGCGTACGGGATGCCCTCACCGTTGAACGGCGAGACCATGCCGCCGGCATCGCCGACCAGCATCAAACCGCGGGTGTAGGCCGGCTGCCGGTTGAAACTCATCGGCAACGCCGCCCCGAGGGTGGCCCCGACCTGATTCTCCGGACGGTAGCCCCACTCCGACGGAGTACTGGCCAGCCACCGGTGCAGCAGGTCGCGGTAGTTGACGTCGGCCTTGCCCGGACGCGAGCTCACCGTGCCCAGACCGACATTGACCATTCCGTTACCCAGGGCGAACACCCAGCCGTAGCCGGGCAGCAGATTGGATTTGCCCGGTTCGCCGTCCCACAGCTCCAGCCAGGACTCCATGTAGTCGTCGTGGCTGCGCGGTGAGGTGAAGTAGGCCCGAACCGCGACCCCCATCGGACGGTCGTCGCGCTTGGCCAGGCCCATGCCCAGCGCCAGCCGGGAGGAGTTGCCGTCGGCGGCCACCACGACCGGCGCGGAGAACCGGCGCCCGTCCTTGGTGACGACGCCGGTGATCCGATCGGTGCGCGGATTGATGATCGGGCCGGTCACGTTGGTGTTCTCGAACAGCCGGGCGCCCTTGGCGACCGCGTTGTCGACCAGGATCTTGTCGAAGTCGGCGCGGGGACGGGTCAGACCGTACGGCGGGAACTCGGCGATGTCGGGCCACGGCAGGATGAACGGCTCGGTCCGCCCGCCGTAGATCCGCAGACCCTTGTTGCGCATCCAGCCGTTCTCAGGGCTGATGTCGATGCCCAGCGAGATCAACTGTTTGACCGCGCGCGGGGTGAGCCCGTCGCCGCAGACCTTCTCCCGAGGGAAGGAGCTCTTGTCGAGCAGAACCACGTCCAGTCCGCGGGCGGCGAGGTGGGCGGCTGTGCTGGAGCCACCGGGACCGGCACCCACCACGATCACGTCCGCGGTCTGCGACTCGGCCCGGGCCGAACCGATCTTCGCTGATCGTTGAGACAAAGAGACAACCCCCGTAATTCACCTGGACCTCGGGTCAGTCTAAGCAAAGCCGAGGGCAGGAGCCACCACACCGATTTCCTGGTCACGGCCCCGAGGCAGGCTCGGGGCGAGTTATTGCGGATGGAGACTTGGGGCTACCCTTGCGGGGTGATTCAGCAGAAACCGGGATCGCCGCTGCGCGCCCGGACGGTGGAGCTGAGCGAGGCCCCGAACCTGCTGGACCTGTTCCCTGTTGACGGTGCCGCCTGGATCCGGCGCGGACAAGGCATGATCGGCCTAGGCGAGGTGGCCCGGCTGGAAGGCGCCGACTTCGCCACGGCCGAGGCCTGGTGGCAGGACCTGTACGCCGGCATCGCCATCGAGACCGAACTGGGCGATCACCCCGCGTCCGGCCCGATCGCGCTGGGTTCCTTCACCTTCGACCCCACCCACACCCGACTCTCGTCGGTCTTGGTGATCCCACAGGTGATCATCGGCTCCCGCGGCGGACGCTCCTGGTTGACCACGATCACCGCCGACGATCTCCCGGACGCACCCGCCCCGACCGGCCAGCCGGCACCGGTGCCGCCGTCCGGCACTCGCACGGTCGGCGGCAGCCTCGACCGCGCCGGATGGAGCGGAATCGTCGCCGAGGCGGTGTCCCGGATCGAGCGGGACGAGGCACTGGAGAAGGTGGTCCTGGCCCGCAGCGAGGTTCTCGCCAGCGACAACCCGATCGACCCGCGCTGGCTGGTCACCGAACTGGCCCGCGACTATCCCAACTGCTGGACCTTCCACATCGACGGCCTGGTCGGCGCCTCCCCGGAAATGCTGCTGCGACGCGAAGGCGGCCTGGCGACCTCACGAGTCCTGGCCGGCACCATCCGTCGCCACGGCACCGAGGAACTGGATCTGAAGTTGGCCCAGGCGTTAGCGCGCTCCGGCAAGAACCTGATCGAGCACGAGCTGGCGGTGGAGTCGGTGGCCCGGGCGCTGGAGCCGTTCTGTTCGGGCATGAACGTTCCCGACGCGCCATACGTCCTGGAACTGCCCAATGTGATGCATCTGGCCTCCGATGTCACCGCGGTGGCTCACCCGGACGTGTCGGCGTTGCGACTCGCCGGCGAACTCCACCCCTCGGCGGCAGTCTGCGGCACTCCGACGGCGGCCGCGCGCACGGTGATCGCCGAGCTGGAACATCTCGACCGCGGGCGCTACTCCGGCCCGGTCGGTTGGCTGGACGGGCGCGGAGACGGCGAATTCGCGATCGCGCTGCGCTGCGGCTGCCTGGATCGCAACGACCCGCATCGGATCACGGTCTATGCCGGCTGCGGCATCGTGGCCGAGTCCGACCCGGCCGAGGAGTACGCCGAAACCGAAGCCAAGCTGTTGCCGATGCACCACGTGCTCGGTCAGCCGACCGGCTGACTCAGGACATCTGCTCCGACGTCGCCTGGACCAGGCAGAACGGGTGACCGGCCGGGTCGAGGAACACTCGCCACGACTCCCCCGGCTGGACCGGCGCCTTCACCGCACCCAGACCCAGGACCAGGTACTCGGCGTCAGCGAGGTTGTCGACGGTGAAATCCAGGTGGGCCTGCTGCGGGACGTCCTGACCGGGCCACTGCGGTGCTCGATAGCCATTCACCCGCTGGAAGCCGATGGTCGAGGTATGGCTGCTGTCGAGTTGCACCCACTCGGAATCCTCCTCGCCGATCACCGGCCAGCCGGTGACAGCGGAGTAGAACAGCGCAAGGGTGTGCGGATCCGGGCAATCGATCACCATGATCGGCCAACGTCCAATGGCGGTAGACATAGGGCCAGCCTAGGCGGTCAGCCGGGCATTGGCTCTGGAACTGGCTAGTTCTGCGCTACCGGCGTTTCGGCTGCCGGCGTCTCGGCCACCGGCGCCGCGGCCTGGTCCGACGCCGGACGTCCGATCAACCACAACACCAACGCCACCACCGCGACCGACGCGATTCCGACCGCACCCATCGGCGCAGCCAGCAGGCGGTTGGGGTCGGCGAGCACGACCAGGAAGATGCCGGCGAAGCCATTGATCGCCCCGTGGGTGACTGCCGCGGACAACACGGTCCCGGTCACCTGGCGCATCCGCCACAGCAGGAACGAACCGGCCACACACCAGCCGATCATGGCGACCACACCGGGCAGGCGGTAGCTGCCGTAGTTGTAACCCAGCAGGATCACCGGCGCATGCCACAGGCCCCACATCACCCCGGTGATCAGGTTGGCCCACACCGGGCCCAGCGGCGCCAGCTCGTCGGCCAGCCAGCCCCGCCAGCCGTACTCCTCGCCGAAGGCGAACAGCCCGTTGATGGTGAAGCCGACCACCAGGGCCATGCCGAAGGTGATCGCCAGCAAGCCCCACAGCGACGGCGTTGCAGCGGTGAGTTTGGCCACCGTGGCCGCGTCCATCGACGTCCCGGTGATCGCGATCACGTTGGCCACCAGGTCGTCAACGCTGAACAACACCTGGCCCGCGCCGGAGATCCCGGCGACAGTGCCGGCCAGCCAGCTCAGACCGACCATGGACAGGATCAACGCGGCGATCACCAGCGGGACGGCCACCAGCGTGCGCAGCAGCTGACGGCCCAGCTTGCGGGTGAAGATCCGCCGCATCAGGTAGCCCTCTCCGACGATCTTCTCGGTGATCAAGGCAGCCACCAACGGAACCGGCATGTACAACACCGCCATCACCGGACCCACCCAAGCCGCGGCACCAGCCGACAGGTCGCGTTGGCCCAACAGGTAGAAGGCGAGCCCGATCAGCACCGCCCAACCCAAGGCGATGCCGTAGAAGATGGCGATGCGGCGCCAGCGGACCGAAGACGAGGTCGAGGTGTCGTTCACCCCACCACCGTAGCCCGCCGCACCATCAAGGCACGGCAGCCCCACCCGGGTGCCTCACCGCTTGGGTGGGGCGATCTTGATCCGATCGTTGCGTTCGGTCTTGGCGCGGGCCGCATCACGCTGCATGGCTTCCTGCTCGGCCCTGAGTTCATCAAGGTTGAAGGTGCCACGCAGGCCGATGAACACGACCACGGCCAGGCCGACCGACCACAGCGGATCGGCGCCCAAGATCAACGGCGCCGTGATCAGAGCCACCATGTCGATCCCACGGAACAGGTTGAAGATCAGCGCCGGCGGCAACGCGCCCGAGGCGGTGGCCATCATCGGGGCGGAGTAGTCGGCCTTGCCGGCCGTCACCCAGCGGACGGCTCCGAAAACGCCGGCCGCGGCGGTGATCGCCGCCGCCATCAGGCCGCTCCAGGCCGTCCGGTCCGCGCCGGTGTCGGTGAAACCGACGAACGCCGGCACGGTCATCATCGCCCACAGCACCGCCAGGATCCCCGGCACCACCATGGCAGCGGTGCGGATCTGGGTGGTCTTGAACGGCAGCATCCGGGCCAGCCCACCCGTGCGGCTGAGCACTCGCAGACTGCCCAGGAACGGCACCAGCGCGGCCGTCAACGCCAGGCCACTGATCAGCGGGTTCAGCTGGCTCATTCGCAATGCGTCGATCGCGTAGGGCACCAGCAAGCTCAACACCAGTGGGACGAAGGTTCCCGGCGACCGGAACAGGCGTTCGACGTCGCGCCACACCAACGCGGACGGGCCGAGTCCGCGGCCCTTGGTCGGACGCACGTGGCCCTTCTCGATCGCGCGGCGTTCCACCAGGATGTCGCGGATCAGGCCCATGTCGAGGGCGAACATCGCGCCCTGCATGCCCGCGACCAGGGAACCACCGGACAACAGCCGGGCGCGACGAATCAGGTTCAACCGCCGCAGCGCAGCCGCAAGCAGCACCACGAGCACCAGCAGCCACACCGCCGAGACCGCGAACAAGCTCATCCGCAGGTTGGCTTCGGTGGACAGTGATGGCGCGGGAATCCAAGCCACGGCCACCGCGATCACGGCCACACCGGTTGCCAGCGCCAGCAGCGTCCACACCAGCTGCAGACCCTTCAACAGCACTTCGCGTTCGCGGGTCTGCTCCGCAGCCGACATCGCCACCATCGCCGCCGCGCCCAGTCCGGACGCCAGTGCCCACGCAGCCACCGAGCGCCAGTCCATGCCCGACAGTGCTGCCACCAGCCCGGTGGCCAACAGGGGCACCAGCACTCCGACCACCACCGGGATCACCAGCCGTCCGGCCAGCAACCGGCGGCGGCTGATCGGGGCGTCCATCAACCAGGAACCTTCTGCGGCCGAGGCCAGCACCGGGCCGAACAGCCGTGACAGGCCGATCGCCAGCGCGTAGCCGGCGAAGATCATCGCGGTGGGCAGCAGCAGGCGTCCGCTGTTGCAGGAGGCGGTGGTGCAGGCGGTGGCGCCGTGCTGGGCGTTCAGCACCGTCGAGGTGATCATCGCGCCGACCAGCACCACGCTGAACAACGTCACGTAGCTGTCGGAGATGACCTGGCCGATCGTGCGCGTCGCCCGGCCGTGGCGCCACTGCTTCATCAAGTCGTGAAGGTCGCGCTCGTCGACATCGACCGGCTCGGCGTCGGGCAGGAAGAAGAAGGTGCGCTTCGCCACCGGCTCGGTGGCAACCTCGACGGCCTCCGCCGCCGGTTCCGCTGCCGGCACGCCGGAGCGAATCAGCTTGCGGGACTTCTTACTCACTTCCGCCCTCGTCCACCCGGCCACGATCGCCCAGGCGCACCACCCGGGTGGCGACCTTTTCGGTCAGCACCGGATCGTGGGTAGCCATCACGATGGCCAGGCCCCGCTCGCGCTCGGCGACCAGGCGCTCGGCCAACCAGGCCACGCCTTCGACGTCGAGTCGCTGTTCGGGCTCGTCGAGCACCAGCAACGTGCGCGGACGGACGAAGGCCGTCGCGAGTGCCAGTCGCCGACGCTGGCCGGACGACAGCGTGCCCGGTAGCTGGCCCGACTGCGGCACCAACTGCACCTCGTGCAGCACCTCGTCGACCGCGGCGTCCGGGTCGGGGATGCCGTGAGCGCGGGCCAGCAGGTCGAGATGCTCCACCACGCTCAGGTCGGGGAAGAAGTCCAGATCGTCGATCACCGTGGCCACGTCCCGGCGGATCACCGGATTGGTCTCACTGGCGCGGACGCCGTTGACCTCGATGGTGCCGTCATCGGGCCGGTCAGCGCCGATCAAGCAGCGCAGCACGGTCGACTTGCCCGCTCCGTTGCGTCCAGTGAGCGCGACCGCTTCACCGGCGGCCACCTCCAGATTGAACCCGTCGACGATCACCACTGGCCCGAAGGCCTTGCGTAAGCCGGCGATCTTCAACACCGGAGTCTTTCGTGCCATGGCCACGATTGTCCCCCATCATCCCAACCCCGTAGACCACGGCCCGCCACAATGTGGCGACATGGACGGTGGAACCCAGACGCGGGCGGGTCGTGGCAGGCTATGCGCGTGAAATCACCAAACCGCCGCGCAAGCCTGTCAAAGAAGAGGGCTGCCGTGTCGGAGATGTTCGACCAGGTCGCCCCGCGCTACGACCTGACCAATGATCTGCTGTCCTTGGGCATCGACCGACTCTGGCGCTCGCAGACCGTCGCCGCCGTCGACCCTCAACCCGGTCAGGTGATCCTCGACCTGGCTGCCGGAACCGGAACCTCCACCCACCCGTTCGCCGAAGCCGGAGCCACCGTGATCCCGGCCGACTTGAGCGAAGGGATGCTCACCGAGGGCAAGAAGCGTCAGCCGGATCTGTCGTTCGTGAATGCCGACGCCCTGGCCCTGCCGTTCGCCGACGCCACCTTCGACACCGTGACCATCAGCTTCGGGCTGCGCAACGTGGAGAACGTGCCGGTCGCGCTGGCGGAGATGTATCGGGTGACCAAGCCGGGCGGACGGATCGTCATCTGCGAGTTCTCCACGCCGACGTGGAAGCCGTTCCGAGAGTTCTACCGGAAGTACCTGACTCGTGGTTTTCCGGTGGTGGCGCTGTTCACCTCAACCAACCCGGATGCCTACAATTACCTTGTTGAATCGATCTTGGCCTGGCCCGACCAACCCAGCCTGGCTCAGGAACTCACCAAGGCTGGATGGAAGCGAGCCGAGTGGAAGAACCTCTCCGGGGGCGTGGTGGCTCTCCATCGAGCCCGCCGTTGACCTTCACCCTCGATGCCTACGCGGCCCGCAGCTGTCCGGTCAAGACACTTCATGCGCTGACTCATCCCAGCGAACGGGCGCCGTCGGGGTTGTCGTTCCCCGGTGCCGCTGAGTTCACCGCGGGCGCCTTCGCCACCATCACCGCCGCTGAGGGAACCGTCGACCTTCGTGGGCTGTCCCACTCGTCCAGCGAAGCGGAGGAGGCGGCCTGCTTGGCTGCGCTGAACGCAGGTGCCCCGGTGATCGTGGGCGGCCTGCTCCCCCGCGACTGGGACGGCCATCGACGCAGCCGGGTGGAACTGCTGATTCGCACCACCGACGGCTACCTCCCCGGCGTGGTGAAGTTTCAACGGGCGCTGGACCCGCGGCGCGATGATCGCGAGTTCGTCTACTCACCGGTGACCGAGCTGGGCGCCCCCCGCACCACCACCGGCTGGCGATACCGCTGGAACTGGCGGTGGGCCAACGCCGTCCAGCTGGCTCACCAGTGGGAGCTGCTGCGTGCGACCGGGTTCGCCACTGCCCGTCCTACCGGAGTCGTGATCGGCACCGATCTGATCGACCACTGCGGGCTGGTAGCAACGTGGCTCGACCTGACCGAGCCGGCGTTGAGCCCCACGACCGAGGGCGCCGATCCGTCCGCACTGGTCAGTGCGCTGGAGCGCTACCACCTCCAGTTCGCCGAGCGGGTCGATATCGCCGAGCGTGCACTGACCGGTGCCGAGCCGCCGGAGGGGCTCCTGCCGCCGATCGTCACCTCTGAGTGCCGTTACTGCGAGTGGTGGTCCACCTGTCGTCCTTTGTTGGACGACGACGACTTGAGCTTGCGGGTGAGCAAGTCGCCGCTGAGCCGGCTGGAGGTGAGCGGACTGCGGGCTGCCGGAGTGCACACGGTCGCCCAGTTGGCCGACGCCGACATCGACGAACTCCTCCCCCGCTATCTACCGCTGGTCGCCTACCGGCAGGGCGCCGAGGATCGGCTCCGGCTCACTCAGCGGCGTTCCCGGCTCCTGGTGGACGGCCTGGAGTTGGCCCGCCTCACCGAGGGCCCGATCCCGCTGCCCACATCGGCGGTGGAGATCGACATCGACATCGAGACCTCGCGCGAGGATCGGGTGTACCTGTGGGGCTTCTGGGTGCGGGCCGACGGTGCGGAGTACTACCGGCACTTCAGCTCCTTCACCGACCTCGACGATGCCGGCGAGTTGGAGTTGGCGGTCGCAGCCATGAGCTGGCTGGCCGAGTTGGCCGCGCAGGCCGACATCCGGGTGTACCACTACTCCGACTACGAGCTGGTCCGGATCGCCCGGCTGGCCGCCAGTGGCCATCCAGGCATGACCTGGGCCTCCGATTTCGCCCGTGATCACTTCGTCGACCTGTTCGAGATCGTCCGTACCCACTACTTCGGCGCCAACGGGCTGGGCCTGAAGGTGGTCGCCCAGTCGGCGGCCGGTTTCCACTGGCGCGACAATGAGCCGGGCGGGCTGAACAGCATGGGCTGGTTCGACACCGCCGTCCATGCAGACGACCCCGAGGAACGCTCGGTGGCTCAGCAGCGCGTTCTCTGGTACAACGAGGACGATGTTCGGGCCACGGCTCAGTTGCGGGACTGGCTGCGGCAGCAGAGCTGATCAGGACGAGTTTGTCAACGGTTTAGACCAAGCTGACAAAACTCCGTCCGTGAGCGGAAAATCGGGTGAACATGCGCTATCTTGCGGGTTATGGCGCAGCAGCTTCCGGTTCAAATTGACCGCAACAGCCCGGTACCGCTGTACCACCAGGTGGCTGAACAATTGGCCGAGGCCATCGACACCGGCGTCCTCAAGCCGGGGGACGCGTTCGAGAACGAACTGTCGATGGCTGAGCGGCTCAACTTGTCGCGACCCACGGTACGCAGGGCAATCATCGAATTGGTCTCGCGCGGGCTCTTGGTCCGTCGCCGCGGCATCGGCACGACCGTTGCCAACGAGGTGGTGCATCGCCGTTACGGCCTGCCCAGCCTCTACGACGACCTCAAACGCGAGGGCCAGAACCCGCACAGCGAGGTCCTGCAGTTCTCGATCAACTACCACGACGACCGAATCGCCGAACTGCTCGGCCAGCCGGCCGGCACCCCGCTGGTCTACGTCGAACGGCTCCGTACCGTCGACCTGGGCCCGGTGGCCGTGCTGCGCAACTGGCTCAGCCCGGACTGGTCCGATCTGGAGATCGACGAACTGGCCACCTACGGTCTGTACACCCTGATCCGCGCCCGAAACATCGTGCCGGCGGTCGGCTACCAGCACATCTCGGCTCGGCATCCCACTGAGATCGAGCAGCAGCTCCTCAAGATGGGAGCGACCGATCCGGTGCTGGCGATGTCGCGGCGGGCCTACGACCCGTCCGGCCAACCGGTGGAGTACGGCGACCACTGCTACCGGTGGGACCGCTACTCGATCGACATCACCGCCTACTCCAGCTAGCCGACGCGGTCACACCCGCCGGTCGAGTTCGCGACGGCGGGTGCGATCGACGTCCACGATCATCACTTCGAGCCCGTTCACCGGCTCGGACAGTGCTGCGCTGACCTCATTGATCGTGCGCAGCCGCCGCACCGGGACGCCGTAGCCGGCGGCCACCTGGGCAAGATCCAGTCCGGTGGGGGTGGCGAACACTCGCTCGAAGGCATCCCCGAACTCCGCTGCGCCGTACTCCAGCGTGGCGAAGATGCTGCCGCCGGCGTCATCGGCCACCACGATTCGCAGTTCCGGACGGGGCTCCCCCGGCCCGATCACCAGCGCGGCCAGATCATGGACGAACGACAGGTCCCCGCACAGCAAAGTGGTCGGGGTGGCCGCCCCCAAGGCGATCCCGACGGCGGAGGACACGGTGCCGTCGATCCCGGCCAACCCGCGATTGGCGTAGCAGACCGGCGTCTCGACGCCGATCGGTGCCAGGTCGGCGTCCCGGATCGGATTTGAGTTACCCAAGCAGAGCACCTGATCGGCCGGCACTGCAGCGAGCACGGCAGCGGCCAACTCGACCCCACTGATCAGGTCGTCGCCTCGGGTCTGGGCGACCACCTGGGCAAGGCGAGCCGAATCCGCCTCGCGCCACGCGTCCAGCCAGTCCGAGGGACCCGGCTGCGCCCAAACATCGGCCACTACCCGACCAGCGCGCCATCCCGGATCGGGATAGTCGGGTCCGGCGGTGACCACGATCACCTCGACGCCCGCCCGGCCGAGCAGCGCGCTCACCGGACGAGACAACGTCGGATGCCCGAACACCACCACCCGCTCGACCTGGGCACCGAGATCGCCGACGAGCAGGAGTCGTCCGGCGGCTACCGCGTTGGTGCCACAACGAGCATTGCTCGACGGCTCGGCGATCAGCGGCCAGCGGCCTTCCTCGGCCAACCGGACGGCACGCGCGCCGACCTCGGGTGACGCATCGCCACAGATCACCACCGTACGCGCCGCAGCGTCCAGGACGACCGGCTCCGGGGCCGCAGTGAACTCGGCCACCACTGGCTCACCGATCAGCGCGGCCCACTCGGACTCGTCGGCGATCAGCGGCTCGGGAAGCTCCAGGTTGAGATGCGCCGGTCCGGGACGTCCGCCGGTGGCACCGGTGGCCAGCAGCGTGGCCCGCGCCGCCTGCGCCCGCCAGGACGCCTCGGGCGCCGCGGCAGCCACCCGTGCGGCGTAGCGGGTGAACCCGTCGAACAACCGGCCCTGGTCGGTGGTCTGATTGGCGCCCACGCCGACCAACCAGCTGGGCCGATCAGCCGAGACCACCAGCAGCGGCACATCACTGTGATGGGCCTCCAGCACCGCGGGTAACAGGTTGCCCACCGCCGTGCCGGACGTGGTCACCACCGCGACCGGACGTCCGCTGCCCTTGGCCAGCCCGAGAGCGAGGAAACCGGCCGAGCGCTCATCCACCCGGACGTGCAGACGCACTCTGCCGGCACGCGCGGTGGCGTCCAGGCACAGCGCCAGCGGCGCGCTGCGCGAGCCGGGCGCAAGCACCACATCGGCGACGCCTTGGGCGAGCAACTGCCCGATCACCGTGCGTGCGCACTGGCTGGATTCACTCACCGTTCCTCCTGAGCTCGTCCGGCATGACCGACCATCGGTCCTGCCAGCGCCGTTGGGTGGCGGGATCAGCCTGCCAGGTGGTGCCCTGTGGCGTCACCGGTCGCACGCTGATCATGCCGTCCACCGCCACCAGCGGATCGTCGCTCACGTCGGCGGTGAACATCGTCGCGGTGTTCAACCCGCAGGCATAAGGCAGTTCGGGCAGGGCTGCGGCCAGGGCGACGCCGGCGGCCAAGCCCACCGAGCTCTCCAGCGCTGAGGAGACCACCACCGGTAGACCGAGTCGCTCGGCCAACTCCAGGCACCGGCGCACCCCGCCGAGTGGTTGCACCTTCAGCACTGCGATGTCGGCGGCGGCCAAGGCCACCACCCGCTCAGGGTCACCGGATCGACGAATGCTTTCATCGGCTGCGATCGGCACCTGCACCCCGGCGCGAGCCAACCGCACCCGCAGTTCGGCCAGCTCTTCGGCCGTCGCGCAGGGCTGCTCGGCGTACTCCAGATCGAAGCGCGCCAGGGCGGTCAGGCGCCGCTGGGCGTCATCGACGTCCCAGGCGCCATTGGCGTCGACGCGCACCCGTCCCTGAGGTCCGAGAGCCGCACGGACGGCCTCGACCCGGTCCAGGTCGTCAGCAAGGGTCTGGCCTGGTTCGGCCACCTTGACCTTGGCCGTCCGACAGCCGGACGCGGCCACCAGGCGATGGGCGGCCTCGGCGCCGATGGCCGGGACGGTGGCGTTCACCGGCACCTGGTCGCGGATCGGGGCGGGAAAACCGAGATAGGCCGCCTCCCAGGCGGCCCGCCACCAGTGACCGATCTCGGGGTAGTCGTAGTCGTAGAAGGGGCTCCACTCCGCCCACCCGGCCGGGCCCGCGAACAGCACCCCCTCGCGGACGGTGATCCCGCGGAAACGGTTCCGCAGGGGCAGCGAGAAGGCCTGGAGGTTCATCGGCTCAGCGGCCGATCCACAAGCCCGCGAACACTCCCACCGCGCAGAGCAGTTCGGCGATTCCGGTCTGGCGCAACACCGGGATGAGCCGGGCCCCGGACGCACCGCCGATCACGTCGCGGACCGGCAGGATCAAGACGGTCACCATCACCAGGCCTAACAGCGCCCACCAGGTGGTCAGGGCCGCGATCGCAACCACCCCGCCCGCTGCAGCGGCCAACAAGCCGACGTAGAACCAGCGGGTGTACCGGTCGCCGAGCCGGGTCGCCAGCGTGCGCTTACCCGAGGCCCGGTCCCCGTCCAGATCGCGCAGGTTGTTGACCACCAGGATCGCGCAGGCCAAGGCGCCGATCGCGACGGCGGCCAGCCAGGCGGTCTGCGACACCGTCCCGAGCTGGATGTAGACCGTGCCGCCGACGGCCACCAGGCCGAAGAAGATGAAGACGAACAACTCCCCCAGCCCGAAGTAGCCGTAGGGATGGCGACCGCCGGTGTAGTACCAGGCCGCCGCGATCGAGACCGCACCCACGATCAGCAGCCACCAGTAGCCGGTGACCACGACGATCGCGAGACCGGCGAGCGCGGCGAGCACGAAGGATCCGACGGCAGCGGCCAGCACCTGCCGGGGCCGTGCGGCCCCCGAGCCGACCAGCCGCATCGGTCCGACGCGGTCGGAGTCGGTGCCGCGAATCCCGTCGGAGTAGTCGTTGGCGTAGTTGACCCCGACCTGCAGGGCCAAGGTGACCAGCAGGGCCAAGGCGGCCGGCACCAGGGCGATGCTGCCTTCGTAGGCGACCACCGCCGAGCCGGCCAGGACCGGGGCTACCGCCGCCGGGAGAGTGCGAGGACGGGCACCCTCTACCCACTCAGCCAACGTCGCCATGCACACCCTCCTGCCAGGCCCGCACGAGGGCGGCCCGGTCGATCTTGCCTAGGGATGTGTACGCCATCGAAGCCACCTGCCGCAATTCCTTGGGTACGGCCGCCCGTCCAAGCACCTCTCCCACGCGTTCGCGCACCTCGGCCAGCGTCAACGCCGAGGTGGCTACGGCCACCACCCGCTGACCCCAGCGGGGATCTGCCACGGCCAGCAACACCGGGCCGCCGGCGGACGGGCCACCGAAGGTGGCGTCGCAGATCTGCTGCGCCCAGGCCAGGTCGACCTTCTCTCCACCGGAGATCACCACGTCGTCCAGTCGGCCCAGCACCTCCAGCCGTCCACCGACGAACCGTCCGCGATCGGCGGTGGTGACCACGTCACCGTGCAGAACCTGGGCGGTGAGCTCGGGCTGCAGCCGATAGCCGGAGAACACCATCGGGCCGCGCAGCAGGATCCGCTCATCGGCCAGCTCCACGCCCACCCCGTCCAGCGGGAGGCCGTCGTAGACGCAGCCGCCGCAGGTCTCACTGGCGCCGTAGGTGGTGACCACCCGCAGGCCGGACGCGCGCGCCCGCGCGAGCAGGTCGGGGTTGATCGCGCTCCCGCCGATCAGGATCGCCTGATAGCCGCCCAGCCGGGCTAGGAGTTGCGGGTCGTTCATTGCCTGATGCAGCTGCGCGCTGACCAGCGACAAGTAGCTGCGTGACGTCGCTTCCGGGAGATCGGCCAGGTCGCTGCGAGCGAAGCCGAGGTGTGTTCCGGCGACGACGGCGCGAGCGATCGTCATCAGCCCGGCCACATGCTGGGTGGGCAGCGCACAGACCCAGTCCCCCGGCCCGCCCAGACGCGCATGGGTGGCCTGGGCGGCGAAGCGGATCGCCGCAGCCGACAGCACCACGGCCTTCGGAGCACTGGTCGTCCCGGACGTGGGCACCACCAGTGCCGCGTCCGGTTCGGCGACGGGTTGATCGAGGTGAAGCGCCGGCTGCAGGCGGGGGTCGCACACCGGTGCCAGGGGTGCTCCGCCTGCGAGCGCCTGCGCGATGCCGTCCACCAGCGCCGCGCCCGCCAGTTGCCTGAGCTGCATCGGACCAGCCTAGGCCCGATCACCGGTTCGACGCTGGTGACAAGCCATAACCGCGCGATGCGGCCCGCGGACGGCCGCGTCGCGGGCGACGTCTCACACCTAGGGATAACCGCTCACCTGAGAGATCCTGAGAAAATTAATGTGAAATACTCAGGGACGTGGGTGTACCTCGTTGGATGAAGCTAGGGGCGATTGCAGCGACGGCCGTGTTGGCGTTGGCGCCGATCGTGCCGACGTCTGCGCACGCCGACGACGACACCGCTGATGCACTGGCAGAACTGTTCGCCATGCGCGCCGATCTCCTGGCCGAACGCAACCAGGCCATCGCCATCAACGTGGCCGGCATCGAGGCCCAACACTTGGCCGAGATCAAGGCACTCGGCTACGAACCCGGCACCACCGATCCGCGCGAGATCGCCCGCCAGATGATGACCAACAAGTACAACTGGGGCGAGGATCAGTTCACTTGCTACAACAACATCATCGTGCGCGAGAGCAACTGGATCGTCACCGCCGACAACCCGCACTCCTCCGCCTACGGCATTCCGCAGGCGCTGCCGGGCAAGAAAATGGCGTCCTTCGGTGCCGACTGGCGCACCAACGCCGCCACCCAGATCGCCTGGGGCCTGTGGTACGTCAAGGACCGCTACGGCACCCCGTGCCAGGCCTGGTCGTTCAAGCGCGCGCACGGCTGGTACTGACCGCTGATTCCCACACCAGCGCCCGGGTCGATCTCGACCCGGGCGCAATCGGTTGTGGGCTTACTGGTGCGGTTCGACGGGCGGGACGATGCCGTCCTCGATCGCGCGGCGGAACAGGTCGAGCTTGCTGGCGGCCGGACGGTTCACGTTGGTGTACTTCACCCGGATGCGCTTCAGGTACTCCTTGACGCTGTTCTCGGTGATGGTGAGTCGCTCGGCGACCTCGGGAACTTCGAACCCGCCGGCATACAACGCCAGCACTTCGCGTTCACGGGGCCCAAGGTTCGCAGCCACATAGGAAGCATCGCCTTCGATCGCAGCCAGGATCTCCTGGCTGATCACGACCTGGCCGTCGGCAACCGCCTCGATCGAGGCGATGGTCACCGAAATCGGCTCGGCTTTGCGACACACACCGGCTGCGCCGCCGGCCAGGGCACGACGCAGCAACCGGACGTTGTCGGCGATGGAGTACACCAACACCTTGTAGCCGGCCTCAATGAGGCGTTCGGCGTTGACCAGGGGATCAGAGCCGTCATCGAGCTGCAGGTCCAGCAGCACCACCTCGGCATCGGGCATACGCTCCAGGTACTCGTCCACCGTGGCTGCGCCGGCGACCAATGTGACCTCGTGACCGGGCTGGGTCTTCAAGGCAGCGGACATGCCAATACGAATGGCTTCATGGTCATCGATTACCGCGGTGTTGATCATGGCGGAAAGCCTAACGCGTGTTCACCTGACCGCGGGCGTCCAAGCCCACCAACTCGCTGGTGCCGTCTTCGCGTACCGCCAGCACGGTCACCACATCGTCGTAGCCCTCAGGAGCGGCCCGCGCGACCACCTTCTTGGTGTTGGAGTCGGTGAGCAGGCGGCTCAGATGCTGAGTGAGTGCCGCCCGGACGTCCTCGGGGAGCCGGGTGCCGCGACTGTCGACCAGACGGACGTCCACGCCGCGGCCGCGAGCCACCTCGATGGCGTCGGAGGTGAGTTCGGTCACCAGGTTGCCGGCCCGCATCGCGTCCCGTAGTCGAGACTCCTGGGACAGACAGGCCTCGCGCTCGGCCTGGGTGAGTTCGTAGTTGGGATCGGCGATCCTGGTCAGCAGCGGACCGACCTGGGCGCGCAGCTGGGTCAGCCAGACGTCCCGCAACACCATCTTGGAGAAGCTCTGGGCGATCGCCCGATTCGCGGCGGCCGACGAGCGCCGGGAGGCGGTCATCCGGTCAGCCATCTCGATCAGCCAGGTCTGCAGCAGTTGGGCCACCAGCATCCACGAGAACGGACCGAAGCCCACCCGCAGGACGTCGCCGGCTCCGAGCCCCTGGGTGATCGCCCAGACCGCTGACACCAGGGCGTAGAGGCCCACGCCGACCCAGGCGACCCGTTCGCGTCCACGCACCAGCACCGCCACCAGCAGCACCATCACCACCGTGCTGTGCCAGGTGGCGTAGCCGGGCCAGTCGTGCTCCGGCAGCACCGACTGCACCAGCAGGGTCACCCCGATCAGCAGGCCGACCACGGTGAAGGCGGCGCCCAGGTTCATCGGGTTCTTGTCCGAACGGCGCAGGGTGATCACCGTGGCGATCACGGCCAGCACCTGGGCGGCGAACACCGGCCAGGCCTGCGTGACCCGGTCCAAGCTGGTCCAACCGAGGAGGAACTGCAGCACCACCACGATCCAGATCAGCCGGATCAGCGGCGGACGGGTGAGTTCGGGGATCTCCGGCATCCGGCGGGTGCGATGCTCCTTCACCTCCGGTTCGACAGCGACCTTCGGCTGCTCACCGCTGGAGCCCCAGCTCAGGTTGACGGTGGTGCCCTCCCCCGGCTTGGACAAGATCTCGGCGTGACCGCCGATCGCCCACATCCGGTAGACCACCGATACCTGCAGACCCAGGCGTCGCTTGGGCACCTGCTCGGGGTCGAAGCCCACACCGTCATCGGCGATGGTGATCAGCACCTCACCGGCGGTCGGGCTGGCCAAAGTCACCTGCACATGCTTGGCCTGGGAATGCTTGGCCACGTTGAGGGCCACCTCGCGCACCACCATGCCGAGCGTGCTGGCGACATGTTGCGGAACGGCCAGCTCATCGAGACTGGAGTTGATCTTGGCCTGCGGCACCAGTGCCCCGACCACATCGGTGACCAGCCAGGTGAGCTGATCGCCGGTGACCGGAAGCCGAGCCTCGGCCGGCGCTTCGGCCTCGGCCAGACGGTCGACCGCCCGCTGCGCCTGAGCCGACACGTGGGCGTCGTTGGGACTCTGGGCAGCGGCCACCAGCGTGGTCATCACCTCGTCATGGACGATGCCATCCAGGCGGTGCCGCTCCTCCAGCAGGGCCTCGTCGATCGCTGCTGCGGTGGACTCTCGATGCGAGGCGTACTCGATCTCGTCCAGGCTCTTGAACGCGGTGCCGACCACACCGAGGGCGACGATCACCACCGAGGAGTTCATCACCAGCACGATCATGTCCTGGACCGCACCGAGCAGCGTCGCGCCTTGTCCGGACGGAGTCATCCGCACCACAGCGAAGAGCAGACCGGCAGCGATCGCGTAGCCGAAACCCCAGGCCGTGCCACTGGTGACGGCCAGACAGACTGCAGCCACCCCCAGGCAAACCCACAGCCAGGGACTGGAGGTCGCCGGAGCGGCCGACTGCCAGGCGATCGGCCAGGTGATCAAGCCGATCGACACCAGCGCCACGTAGACCAAGGCCCAGGCGCGCAGTCGACGACCCAGGAAGCTGAAGATCATCATGCCGATCGAGGTGATGACGATGCCGCCACCGATACTGATCGTCCACCACGGTGCCAGGAACGGGATCTGCGCAGCCGCGCCGAAGGCGGCCGGGATCAGGGTGCCCAGGCAGAACAGTGCGACCCCCCGCTCGACCCATGCGGTGAGTTGCCCAGCTTGCAGATTCAGCTTCATCGAATGCCCTATCGGCTCCAGTCCACCAATTGGTCGCCTTCGTGGACGCCATCAGGCCAGACGGCTCGCACGATACCGGCTGCGGCCAGCGCTTTGCGGCAGCCGGGGCACGGCGGGTCGGTGATGTAGGCGGTCGCGCCCTTGGTGTCCCTGGTGGCGAACAGCAGGGCATTCACCTCTGCGTGGATCGCGATACAGAATCCCTGGGTGCCAGGACGGTCGTAGTCCCCCAACCCGGGAACCTGGTCGTAGCTCAACTGACCACGGGGGCAGGCACCTTCCAGGCAGTCGGGATGTCCGGGTGCTGCGCCGTTGTATCCGGTGGCGATGATCCGCCGGTCCAACACCAAGACCGCTCCGACGCGGCGACGAGTGCATTTCGCGCGCGCCGAAACGGCCTGGGCGATGTTGAGGAAATACTCATCCCAGCCCGGCACCTGTGGCTCGCTCATCACTCTCCTGATCGCAATCCGTCGGCCATGTTCTTCGTCGCGATTCAAGCGTGCAACAGGTTATCCCGGCTGGCGAGTCATTCCTATTCAGTTGAACGCATTGCTCATGGCGAGGTTGGGGTCTTGACGTGAGGTGGTCAGACCCTGTTGGGCCATGAAGTCGGCCATCGCCGCCCATTGAGCCGCGTCGAGCTTGCCGCTGACCACCCCGCCCTTGGCGGTCCACAGCGGAACCGTGGCTGCCAGTGTTGCCTGGGCGGCCTTGGCACCGGCCGGCGTACCCAGGTCGGGCACGTAGGTGCCGGAGACCGCGAGCGCGTGGTTCTGATCGGCGACCACCGAGGACACTCCGGCCAGCGTGCCGGCGACCACGGACTTCACCACATCCGGATGCGCCTGGGCGTAGTCGGCGGTGGTGACCAGTGATGCCGACACCAGCGGGACGGTGCCGGTGGCGATCGGCAGACTCCGGATCGCGGTCCCGGCCAGGGCGAACTGCACCGCGTCGTTGTTGCTGAAGCCGACGATGGCGTCGACCTTGCCGTTGGTCAGGGCCGCCTGCTGGGTGTAGCCGATCTCCTTGATGCTCACGTCGGCCTCGGTCAGCCCCGCCGACTTCAACGCCACCAGCAGCGCGAACCAGCTCTCGCCGTATTTGCCCGGAAGCCCGATGGTGTGCCCCTTAAGGGCGGTCAGGCTGGTGATCGGCGAGCTCTGCGGGACGATGATCTGCACCGGGTAGGCGTGGTAGTACGCCGCCACGGTGACCAGGTTCATGCCCTGTGAACGGGCCTGCAGCACTTCGTCGCCGCCGGCCACGACGAACTGCTCGCCACCGGTGGTCAAGGCGTTGAACAGACCTTCGGACACACCGTGGTGACGCAGCGTCGGGCTCACTCCCGCCTTGGTGTAGCTGCCGTCGGCCATCGCCACATAGAACGGGCTGAACTGCACATTGGGGATGTAGCTCAGACCGATGGTCGGCGCGGCGAGCGCCGCCGAGCCGGACGGGGCCGGTGCTGAACTGCAGCCGGCGACCGCCACGGTGAGGGCGGTAATCAGGACAAGGAGCAGGCGTTTCATCGGGACCTTTCCATTCGTGGGTTGAGTGAAGCGACTATTCGGGAGCGGCGCTCGGCCACCAGGACGGCCAAGAAGGCGATCGAGGCCAGCAGGGCCAGCCAGATGATGGTGGCGATCATCCCGGCGGTGTCGACGTTGTTGCGCTGGACGTTGAGCACGGTGCCCAGTCCGTCGCCACCCATCACCATCTCGCCGACGATGGCTCCGGTGACCGACAAGCTGACGCCATTGCGCAACCCGCCCAGGATGGACGGCAGCGCCATGGGCAGTTCGATCTGCCACAGCAGGCCGAGGCCATGGGCGCCGTCCATTCGAGCCGCGTCGATGACGTCGCCGTCCACGTGACGCAGGCCGACCACGGCAGCGATCAGGATCGGGAAGAACACGATCAGCGCACACAGCACCACCACCGGGCCCAGCCCGTAGCCGAGCCACAACACCAGCAGCGGCGCCAGCGCGATCGCGGGGATCGCTTGGGTGGCACCCAGGAACGGGTTGACCGCGGCAGCCGCCCAGCGGGAGCGATGGATGAGCATGGCCAGGGGCAGCGCCACGGCGGTGCCGATGGCGACCCCGCCGAGAGCCTCGACGACGGTGACGGCCAAGTAAGACCAGAACGCGGGCGTCACCAGGTCGAGCAGCAGCCGCGATCCGACTGCTGCCGGCGTCGGCAGCAGCACCGAGCCGGCGCCGGCGGTCACCGCCCAGCCGACCAGCAGCAGCACGCCCAGCGCGATCGGGGCGATCGCTTCGCGTCTCATCACACCTCCAGCTATCAGCCCGAGGCGGTCTTGAGGGAAGCGCAGGCAAGCCCCCGCGCATGCGAATGCGCGGCGACGCCGCGTGCTGCCTCCCATCCGGACTTTCACCGTCGGCCCTGGATTTTCACCAGATCAACCGACTCGATTCCGGTGTCACCACCATCACTCGAGCCGGGTCGCGGGCTTTCACCGCCGGTTCGGAATTACACCGACCCCGGAGCACGTTCACCGCTGATCCTACCGCCGAATCCCATCTACGCCGACCCGTCCGTCTCACCGACGGGTTGGTGCCAGACTGGTTCTGCGCGCAAAGCCGCACTGTCACGAAAGGACGATCATGCGCATCGCCGTCCCCTCCGAAGTCAAGAATCACGAGTACCGGGTGGCCATCACTCCGGTAGGCGTGGCTGAACTTGTCGCTCACGGCCACCAGGTTTTTGTCCAGTCCGGCGCCGGGCTCGGGTCATCGATCAGTGATGAGGAGTACGTCGCTCAAGGCGCGACTATCGTCCCCACCGCCGCGGAGACCTGGGCGATCGGCGAGATGGTGCTGAAGGTGAAGGAGCCCGTGCCCAGCGAGTTCGGCTACCTGCGTGACGACCTGCTGCTGTTCACCTATCTGCACCTGGCGGCTGACCGCGCAGGCACGGACGCGCTGCTCAACGCCGGCACCACCGCGATCGCCTACGAGACGGTGCAGCTGCCCAACGGGCTGCTGCCGCTGCTGTACCCGATGAGCGAAGTGGCCGGCTGCTTGGCGCCGCAGGTGGGCGCCCACTCGATGATGAAGGCCCAAGGTGGCCGCGGGGTGCTGATGGGCTGCGTCGGCGGCGTCGCCAACGCCAAGGTGGTCGTCCTCGGTGGCGGCACGGCCGGCCAGAACGCGGCCAATGTCGCCCTCGGCATGGGTGCCGATGTGACCATCCTGGACACCGATCTGGACAAGCTGCGCAACACCTTCTGGCGTTACGAGAACCGGGTCCACGGCATCGTCAGTTCGAGGTTGGCGATCCGGGAGCAGGTGTTGGCCGCCGACATGGTGATCGGCACGGTGCTGATTCCCGGCGCCAAGGCACCCAAGCTGGTGACCAATGACATGGTTGCTGAGATGAAGCCCGGCTCGGTGCTGGTGGATGTGGCCATCGACCAGGGCGGATGCTTCGAAGACAGCCGCCCGACCACGCACGCCGAGCCGACGTTCACCGTCCACAACTCGGTGTTCTACTGCGTGGCAAATATGCCCGGTGCGGTGCCGAACACCTCCACCTGGGCGCTGACCAACGCGACCCTGTCCTACGCGCTGAAGCTGGCCGACAAGGGCTGGAAGAAGGCGTGCGCAGATGATCCGGCCCTCGCGCTGGGGCTGAACACCACCAGCGGCCAGATCACCTACCCGGCGGTCGCTGAAGCCTTCGGCCTGGGGTACACCCCGCTGGCCACCGTGCTCGCCTGAGCAACCCGCTCAGTCTCGACGCCGCACTCCGCCGCAGAAGACGTCCAACAGGTCGTCGACCGGCTCGGGTGCGGCGTCGCTGCGTGGTGGCGCGAAGAAGGGGTACAGCACGCCCAACAGCAGTCGGGTGAGCAGGGCCGGATCCTTGTCGATGAACTCGCCGCTGGCGACTCCGGCAGCGAACAGTTCGTTGATCGGCGCCAGAAAGCGCTCGACGTAGGTTCGGGCGAAGGCGGCGCGGTCGTCAGGGTCGAGTTGGCCGACGTCGTGCATGGCCAGTCTCATGATCGCCCGGCGCCACGGCGGCAGGGCGAACAATCCGTGGACCAACCAACGCAGGCGCTGCTCACCGGTGCCGTGCTCGGCGCTGTCGGCGACCACGCCGGCGACCTGGTCGAGGTAGCCGATGCAGATGGCATTCAGCACCGCCGACTTGCCGGTGAAGTGGTAGTACAACGCGGGTTTGGTGATGCCGCAGGCGTCGGCGATCTCCCTCATCGCCACCCCTTCGTAGCCCCGCTGAACGAACAACTCGGTGGCGGTGGCCAGGATCTGCTCACGCATGGGCCGCCGCCTCAGCCGTGGCCGGACGGGCTTCGTCCGCGCGAGACTTCAGGAAGACCGCGGCGATCAGCAGCACCACACCGATGCCGCCGATGAAGAAGAACGCGCTGGTGTAGCCGACGGCCGGGGTGCTCGCCGAGGCGGCCACCGCCCCGACCACGGCCGCGCCGAGGAGCTGCCCGATGCTGGTGAAGACGTTGACCAGGCCTTGGGCGGAGGATCGCTCGGCCGCGGTGGTCTCGTTCAAGGTGACGTAGCGAATCGGGGCCCCCAGCAGGGCCGACATACCGAAGCCGATCAACAGCCCGGAGACGATGTAGAGCCACAGCACGCTCGCGGTAGCGCTCAGCAGGAACATCCCGACGGCCATGATGGCGACGCCGGACACGATCACCGTGCGCGACCCGAAGCGGTCCAGCAGCCGTCCGGCGATCGGCGAGCCGGCACCCATGGCCAACACCACCGGCATCAGCAGGAAGCTGCCCACACCGCTGGTCACGCCCAGGGCCGCGACCGCCAGCAAGGGCATGAACACCAGGCTCGCTTCGCCCAGGCCGGCACCGGCGGTGAGCAGGTAGCCCAGGCGCAGCTGGCGGCGGGCGAACAGGCCGACCGGGAAGACCGGGCTGGCGGCGCGACGTTCGACCAGCACCAGCAGCACCCAGGCGACCGCCGATGCCAACAGCCAGGCCCACACCGCGGGAGTGGCGAGCGAGGCGAAGAAATGGGCGGTGTCGATGTTGACCAGGCCCAGATCGAGCGCGGCCAAAGCGGCCGCGAGCAGCAGCATTCCGGGCCAGTCGAAACCGCGCGCATCGGCGTGACGCTCGTGCGGCAGCACCTTCCAGGCCAGCACCATCACCACAGCCGCCACCGGCAGGTTGATCGCGAACAGCCACTGCCAGCCGGCCAGCAGCAGCACGCCGCCCAGGATCGGGCCGATCACGAACGCGATCCCGAAGACCGCCCCGATCATGCCCAGCGCGCTCCCCCGCTTGTCGGCTGGGAAGGTGTCACCGATCACCGCGCTGGCCACCGGGAAGATGCCCCCGGCGCCGAAGCCCTGGATCGCCCGTCCGATCAGCAGCAGGGCGAAGCCCCCGGCCAGGCCGGACGCGATCACCACAGCCGAGCCGATCGCGAACAACGCCACATCGACCAGGTAGATCGCGCGCCGTCCGAAGTTGTCGCTCAGCTTGGCCATCAGCGGCGTGCCGATCAGGTTGGCCAACACGTACACGCTGAAGATCCACGACACCGCGCGCGAGTCCAGCCCGAACTGGGCCTGGATCGCCGGCAGCGCCGGCCCGACGATGGCGATGTCCAGGGCGCCCATCAGCACGCCCACGAACAGGATCGTCAACACGCGATTGCGCTGCTTGTCGTCCACAACAACCTCACTTACTTACCGGTCGGTAAGGAGGCTAGCAGGCACGACCCGACAACCGACCTGCCAGGGGGCACAGCTACGCAGCTGGACGCAGCGCGTGGGCGTTGATTCGCGGCCCCGCGAGAACATGCCGACCACCGGGACGAGGCCCCACCCCGAGGGAGCCACCGTCCGGCAACGACGAACGGCCGCTGCCGGACGGTGGCCTACGAAGGCGCGATCAGGCGAACAGAGCTGCGCCGTACTTGACGAAGACCAGCACCACCATCGCGACCAGCCAGCCGATCAGCACCAGCAGGTCGAGATCCAGGCGCAGCCAGGTCTCCATCGCCGATTGCAGCTTTCGCGGCAGGAACAGGTTGTCGTCGCGGATGTTCAGGTGGGTGATCGCAGCGAACAGCACCGTGGTGGAGAAGGTGACCGCCAGGCACCACGGGCACAACGCCCCGATCACGAAGGACGACTGGAGGAACAGCCAGTAGGCAAATCCCAGGGAGATCAGGACGATCCCCTGCACGCCGATCATGAAGCCCTGGGTGAACCGGGTGCCGCTGAACCCGGCGATCGCCACCGCGATCAACACCGGTTCGATCATGAGCCCCAAGAAGGCGTTGGGGAAGCCCAGCAGGTTGGCCTGCCAGGACGTCCCCACCGCCCCACAGCTGATCACCTGGTTGATGTTGCAGCCCAATCCCGCGTTCGGGTCCGCCGCCAGCACGATGGCGTCCACCGAGAGCACGAAGGACGCCACCAGGCTGGCCCCTGCGGCGATCATCATCACCGCATAGAGCCACGCATCACTCTGGCGAAACCGGTGAAACCGATCGAAGAGGTTCATCCCTTCGCCGCAGCCTCGACCGCCTGACGCAGCGCCCCAGCGGTGTAGATGGCCTTGCTGTTGAACGCCGTCCCGTTGATCAGGATCGTCGGCGTGGACTCGATACCGTCGGCGAAGGCGGCCTTGGTGGTGTTGTTCACGAAGTCCGCGTTGCTCAGCTGGGTGAAGGTGGCGATGGTGGCATCACTCACACCGACGGCCTTCGCCCGCTCGGCGATCTGGGCGTCGCTCAGGCCAGTGGTGTTCTCCGCGGGCTGGTCGGTGTAGAGCGCGGTGTTGAAGGCCAACATCTTGTCCGGCTCGGCCTTGGCCACTGTCACCAGTGCGTTGGCTGCCCGGGTGGAGTACTTGGTGCCCTGCGAGGCGCCGTCGAGGAAGTTCATCGGGTGCAGCCGGATCTGTGCCTGCCCAGCCGTGGCCAGAGCCTCCAGATCGGCCGCGTTGACCCGATCGAACTCGCCGCAGTAGGGGCACATGTAGTCCTGGTAGATGTCCACGACCACCGGCGCCTTCGGGTCGCCGGCGACCACGGTGTACGTGGCATTGACCGAACCAGCGGCGGTGGGCTTGTTGGCGGTGAGTGCCCCCATGGACATCACTGCCCACACGATCCCGCCGATGACGGCAAGACCCAGGACGCCGAGGGCGGCGAAGGAGATGATCCTGCGGACCTTGGCTTCCTTGGCGGCGCGCTCTTGCTCGAGCCGGAGTTGTTGACGGCGGCTTGCCGGGTCAGGCTGCTGACCGGACGGCTTCTTGTTGCTCATGTGATGCTCCTGATGACAGTGGTGATGTGAGGTGTTGCCTCGGCAGTCCCGGTCGACGCTGCCGTCAGCAACGAAAAAAGATGTCGCGATCCGCTGCGGCGGTCGACCTCGCCGTCAGCTGATCGAGCTGCGCGGCGGCCCGCGCCGCTGCACCGAGGAGTAGTCACGGCGCTGCGGACGTCCATCGACACGCACCAACACCGGCGCCGCGGACGGCGTCGGCAGCAGCGCTTCGAAGACCAAGACCCACTGGCGTCGCACCCAGCTGCTGACCCGACGCAGGAGCGTCCGTACGGCGACTGCTCCGCCACCGACCAATGCCAGGCTGAGCAGCCCGAAGACCAGCGCCGACAGCGAGATCGCCACGGTGATGCCGACCGCCGGCGCGAGCGCCTGGGTCGCGGCGAAGCCATTGGCACAGCTGGCGCTGACGCTCACCAAGTGCAGATGCAACCCGATCAACGCCTGCTCAGGGCTCAACCCCAGACACATCGACGGTTCGGCGACCACCCCGAGTAGTGGCCAACTCGCCGCGAGGCTCGCGCCACCGGCCACAGCGGCAATCGCTGCGGCTCTGATGCGGCGGAACTGGGCGAACATCGGCCTCCTCGGGTGTGCACCGCCATGCTACCCCCCGGCCTCAGCACCGGTCCGGCTGTCCTGCGGACGCGTCGCGAAGTGCCTAGCCGGAGCGCTGGCGAGGGCCAACAGCATCAGGACGCTGACGCCCAGACCGGCACGGCGCGGGGCCGTACTCGTCGCCATGCAGGCGCCGCCCGGCGGACCCGTCGGGTCGGTGGACATGCACAGCCCTCAGCGGCGGAAGTACTTCTTGCCAGGGGTGGTCTTGCCGAGCAACTCCGGCACGGTGACCAGGGTGTAGCCCTTGGCCTGCAATGCGTCGATGATGCCGGCGTAGGCGGCCCGGGTGGTCGGGTGGATGTCGTGGGAGAGCACGATCGATCCCGCCCGCGTCGCCGCCAACACCCGCTGGGTCACCTTTGCGCTGTTGCGATCCTTCCAGTCCAACGGATCGACGTTCCACAGAATCTGGGCCATGCCGAGGCTGGCGGCGACCTGGGCGACGGTGGCGTTGGTCGCGCCATAGGGCGGACGCAACAGGGTGGGCGCCGGGGCTCCGCCGGCCTCGATGGCCGACGACGCCTTGGTGATCTCCGTGCGCATCTGGTCAGCGCTGAGACGGGTGAGCTGCTTGTGGCTCCAGGTGTGGTTGCCCACCACGTGCCCTTCGGCCACCATCCGACGGATGATCTTGGGGTTGACCGCAGCGTTCTTGCCGACCACGAAGAAGGTGGCATGGACGCCCTTCTTCTTCAGTACGTCCAGCAGCGAGGCCGTGCCCGCGACCGGACCGTCGTCGAAGGTCAGCGCGACGCACTTCAGCTTGCGGCAGTCGGGTGCACCGCTGGGGTTGGGCGTGGTCGGCGCGACCGTCGGCTTCGAGGAGGTCGACTTCGATGGTGACTGACTGGGCGCTACCGGGCTCGGCGTCGCTGACTTCGACGGTGTCTGACTCGGGGTTGCCGACTGTGTCGGCGCCGCGCTGCTGGGGCTGGGCTTCCCCGTGGACGGATCCGACGGGTTCAGTGCGGACACCCGCGCCGCCTGACCGAAGGACGACAACAGGCCGTCGGAGCGAATCGCGACCCCCACTGAGCCGTGGGCCTGGCTGGCCTTGGTGCGATCGAACTCCACCCACAACCGCCCGGTCGTGGTGAAGCCGACCGCGTTCAGGCCGCCCTTCCAGTCCCCCTCGGTCTGCTTGGTGACCAGGTCCTTGTCGATCGACGGATCCTCGGCCGCCGCTGCCCGGACCCGGGAGAAGAACTCCGCCGACTTGCTCTCCTCGATGAGATAGCTGGACGGCCGAATGACGCCACCGGCAAGGTCGAGCCAGGCGTACTCGACCTTTCCCGAGAAGCTGTTGTTGACGCCGTACTCGTCGGTGGACAGCCGCACCCCGACGGCCTTCGGTGAGGCACCCACCAGGTCCCAGTTGACATCGAACTCGGGGTAGGGAGCCTTCGCCGTGCCGGGAGTGCTGTCCTGGAAGCGGGTCAGCTGCGGGTTCAGTTGATCCCGCAGCGCCGTGGTCCAGGCCTCGTGCCCCGGAACCTTGGGCAGGCTGATGTAGAAGTAGTCGCCGGCCTGGAGCGTCTCATCGACTGAGGAGTCCAATCCCGGGATCACGGCGGGATCAAGAGTGATCGGCAGGCCGGGCGCATCCTCGCTGTTCGGCGATGTCGCCGGCGTCGACACCGTTGACGATGGCGCTCCGGGTGGTTGAACCGCGCAACCGGCCAGCGCCGAGGCCGCGATCAGCGCACAGCTCAATGCCAGGGGAATCGCACGGCGGAATCGTGACGGGGTGTGGGGGCGCATACCAGCTCCTTCGCTCAGACGCTTGCGAGCTTAGCCACCGCTTTCGCGCTGTCGGCGCCGGATGAGCGGACAACCGACGAGGTGTCGGATCTGCCCCGCTCACCGTGGGTCTGCCCCACCCGTCCGCAGGCCTACGAGCCCGTGACCCAGAGCTTGAGCACCATCAGGTCCTCGCGCAGGTAGTTGGCCGTCCAGAAGTACCAGGGGGTGGCGCGTCCGATCCAGGTGGCGTTCAGCCCGGCCGCCGCAGCCAGCCGCGAGGCCCGGTAGAGGTGGAACTCGTCGCTGGTCACCACCACGCGGTAGCCGGGGGCCAGTCGCTGGTCGAGCAGGGCCTGGGAGAAGGCGAAGTTCTCCTCGGTGGAGGTCGCCCGATCCTCGACCACCACGAGGGCCTCCGGCACCCCCTGCGCGACCAGGTAGCGCCCCATCGCCACGCCTTCGGGCAGGTTCTCTTGCGGCCCCTGGCCACCGCTGACCACGATCAGGGCTTTCGGATTACGCGCGTGATAGGCGAGCGCGACGTCGAGGCGCCCGGTGAGGGTCTTGGACAACTCACTGCCGTGGACGGCGGCGCCGAGCACGATCACCGCATCCTCGTCGTAGCGCGCGGTCGGCTGGTTGCCGAAGGTGACCAGGAAGACCGCCAGGCCGGCGAGCGCCGCCAGCACCACCAGGACGGCCACCGCGAGCACCCGCGGAACCCGGCGGAACCACACACCCCAGGCGAGCAGGACCAGGCCGAGCGCGGCAGCCATCGCCGTGCCGATGGTCAGGTTCGCGGTGAACGCCAGCCAGGCCGCATTGGCGCTGACTAGGGCGCCCAGCACCAGGAGCAGGACGCGCCACACCGACCAGGCGTGCCGGGTCCGCTGAATCACGGCCCCAGGCTATACGCGGGCCCAGCTCAGGCCGCGTCCCCGCTGACCCGGGCGACGTGGAGGGTCAGATAGGCGACCTCGTCGTCGGTCAAGGACGCACCCAGCCGCAGTTCCAGCAGACCGGCCAGGCGTGCTGCGCAGGCGGCCGCGTCGGGGTAGGCGGCCCGGATGGCCACCGCGATCGCGCCGGCCTCCCCCGCCAGTTGCTGATGCTGCTGGATCCGGACGAACAGGTAGCGCAGGTGGGTGATGAACCGCCCCATGCTGACGCTGTCGGGGGTGGCGTCCATGCCGAAGGTGCCGATGATGACCTCGACCATCTGCTGAATCAGCCCGGTCATCTTGTAGGTGTAGGACAGGTCACCGCTGGCGAAACCCGCGTTCACCAGGTGCAGCGCCAACCCGACGGCTTCGCTGGCCGGCAACTGAACCCCGGCGTGGCCGTTGATCGCGGCTAGCAGAGCGTTGGCCTGCTGGTACTCCGCGGCGTAGAGGTGTTGCACCTCGGCGACCAGCGGGTACTCCACCACCAGGGACGCCTGTTGCCGCTTGAGCGCAAAGCTGACGTGGTCGGCCATGGCCACCACCAGGGCCGGGTTGCGCAGCAGGACGTCCAACCCGACCTCGGCCAGGGCGTCGGCGACCAGTTGAACGTGCTCAGGCGGGATGGCGGCCAACAACTCGGCCAGGTGATCGGGATCGCGTCCGTCGGTGGGCACGAACACGCGCGCCACCTTGGCCGGATCGACCCGATCTCCGGCCCGGGCCTGGAAACCCAGGCCCCGGCCGGTCAGGATCACTTCACCAGCGGCGGGGTCGGCGGCCAGCACAACATTGTTGTTGAAGACCCTCAGGATCTCCGCGCCGCCGCCGATCTCGCTCACTGCTCCAGCCTGATCAGGTCAGACCCGGACGTCAATCACCGGCTCGCCGGCGGCCACCGTCGCCGAAGTCCGCGGGGTGACTGAGGTCATCGCGAAGGTGTTGGTGACGGTGACGATCGTGGTCGGGTCGAAGCCGGCCTTTTCCACCTCGGCCAGATCGACCTCCACCAGTGGATCACCGACATTCACGCGCTGATCCTTCACCACGGCGACCCGGAAGCCCCGTCCGCCCAGTTGGACGGTATCGATGCCGACGTGGACCAGGATCTCCACCCCGTCGTCGGTCTTGATGCCGAAGGCGTGACCGGTATCGGCGGCGGTCACCACCACACCAGAGGCCGGTGCGGTGATGGCGCCGGTGGTCGGCACGATCCCCACTCCTTCACCGAGGGCTTTGGACGCGAACACCTTGTCGTTGACATCCGCCAGCTGCACCAGCGTGCCGGCCACCGGTGCGGCGACCACGTCGGTGGCGACCAGCGTCGCCGTCCCACCACCCAGGCTTGTCGTCGCAGCCGCGATCGAGGCGGACGCGGCGCCGGCCTCCATGGCCAGGTCGGCTTCGGCCTGGGCGCGAGCCGCCTCTTCTTCGGCCTTCTGCTCCGGCGTGCGGTAGTCGGAGATGATCACGAGAATCATGGCCGTGAGGAACGCGCCGGCGATGGCGATGATGTAGACCCACATCGGGCTGAAGACCGGGATGGTCAGCAGTGAGGTGAAGGCGAACGTGCCAGTCTTCACACCGCCGGAGCTCCAGCCCAGGATGCCGGTGAGGAGGCCGCCGACGAGACAGCCGACGAGCATCCGCGGGTAGATCCGCTTGTAGCGCAGGTGAATGCCGTAGAGGGACGGTTCGGAGATACCGCCGAGAAGACCTGCGGTGAGAGCACCGATGGCGGTCTGCTGCAGCTCGCGGTTCTTGTTGCGGGTGGTCAGGACCAAGACGCCGGCAGTCGCGCCGAAGCAGGCGAAGTTCCACGCACCCATGGGGCCCTGGATGAAGTCCTGGTGATTGGTGGCGGCACTCGCGATGTTCGCCAGCATCAGGGCGTTCAGTGGCCAGTGCAGGCCCAGCGGCACCAGGAACGGGTACAGCATCGGGATGAGGATGGCGAAGAGGATCGGCGCGCTGCTGTTGAGCCAGGCAAGCCCGGTGCCGAGGCCCGTGCCGATCCAGACACCGAGCGGGCCGATGAGGAAGGCGGTGACCGGGATCATGATCAACATCGAGAAGAAGGGCACGAAAACCATCTGGATGTTCTCGGGGAAGATCTTCTTCAGTCCCTTGTAGACCAACGCCAGCACGGCGACCATGATCAGCGGCACGAACACCTGGCCGCCATAGCCGTTGAGCTGCATCGGCAAACCGAAGATGTGAGCAACGCACGATTCGGTGTTCAACACCGTGTTGGTGGTACACACCGTGTCAGGGAAGGTCAGCGCTTTCGTAAACAGGTTTGGGTCGGCCGCAGTGGCTTTGTATGTGTATCCGCCCAGGCTGAGGAACTCCGGGGTGAACAACGCAGCCATGATCGTCGCGCCCAGCCACGGATCCACCTTCAGCTTCTTCGCTGCGTTGTAGGCAACCATGATCGGCAGGAAGTAGAGGACCGAGCGCCACATCGCGTCCCAGAAGATCCAGCTCGCACCGGCAGCCGTAGCGCGGTCCACGCCCTGGAAGGGGACGATGTGCAATGCGTCCAGAACGGCCGCGATCGCGATGATCAACGAGCCTCCGAGAAGCACCCCGAGCAGGGGCCGGAACGAGTCGGACAGGTACTCGAAGAACGCGTCCAGCCAAGCCACCTTGCCGCGGACCTTGGCACGTTCGCGCGCCTTAACGTCGGCATCGGATTCGCCGGTGCCCACTGCCGCCATCTCGGGCAGCGCCATGATCTGGGTGAACATCGACTGCACCGCGCCGCCGATCACCACCTGGTAGCGATCCCCGCTCTGCGGCACCGAGCCGAGCACTTCGGGAATCCGGTCGAGGTCGGCGGCCTGAACCAGCCCACCGTCCTTCAGTTCGAAGCGCAGCCGCGTGGCGCAATGCGTCAGGCTACGGATATTGCTTGCCCCGCCCACTCCAGCAACAATCGCGGCGGCAGCGTCCTGTTTGGTTGACTTCATCGTCGTTCCTATCGGTGACCACGTCCGAAAAACAAAAAGACCCAAGACACCCTCCGGGTGCCTCAGGTCTTGCCCCTTGCGGGTAACAATCCGAGTGACTATCTCTAGCAGGACACTAACACGATCCGGGCCGCAGGGCTGCCGCCTGGCCGAATTCGATCACCACGTTCAGCGCAACGGCAGTTCGATCAGCACCTGGGCACCCGGCACGCCGAGGGCCGATCGGCTCAGTCTCCCGTGGGCACGTTCGACGACCCGCCGAACCAACTCCAGACCCATGCCGGACGTGCCGCGCCGTGGCTGCCCGGGATGGGTCGGGAAGCCGGGTCCGTCGTCGGCGATCAGCAGGGTCGCCCGGTCGGCGGCGACGGACAGCTCGATCCGGAAGCCGACCTCGTCAGGGGTGTGGGCGAAGATGTTGTCCAGGCAGATGTCGACCACATCGGACAACTCCAGTGCACTCACCGGTACTCGGATCTGCTGGTCGGGGATGATCGCTTGCACCGATCGTCCCTGATCCTCGGCCAACGGACGCCAATACTCCACCCTCGACCGGACGACCGCTGCGGCATCGCACATGCCCGGCAGGTCTTCGCGGAGCGGACGCTGGGCTTCGCGCACCACCTCGTCGATCGTGATCTGCAGCTGCGCGACCGACTCGGCCAGACCCGCGCGTATCTGCGGGTCACTGACCTGCTCGGCCTCCAGTCGCAGCGCGGTGACCGGGGTCCGCAGTCGGTGCGCCAGGCCGCGAACATTGTCTCGTTCGGCCGCCAGCAGCTCTTCGATCCGATCGGCCAGTCCGTTCAGCGCCGACCCCAGGGCGATGGTCTCCTCGGTGCCGGCCAGCGGCGCCCGGGCCGCCAGCTCCCCTTCTCGCAGCCGGTCAGCGGTGTCGGAGACCGCCAGCAGCGGACGGCTGATGCCGCGTCCGACACGACCACCGACCCACACCGCGATGCCGCTGAGCACCACCCCGAGGCCGATGATGCCGCCCCAGGCCAGGGGCACCCCTTCGGCCAACTGCGCGCTGGTCATCGAGGCGCGCACCACCACCACTCCGCCGTCGACGAGCACCGGGACGTAGAAGCGTCCACCGACATCGTCGCGCACCGAGAACGCCTGGCCCTGGGTGGCCTGGACGTAGGCCGGATCGGTGAGGGCGTCCGGCCAGGCCACGCCGAGCACCTGACCGTTGGCCAGCACCACGCTGGTCTGGGTGACCGAACGATCCAGACTGGGCTGCAGCACCTCCCCCAGCCGCGGATCGTCATGAAGGCTGGAGACCAGCACGGCGATGGTGTTGGCCTGTTGGCTGGCCGCAGCCATGCCACGGTCTTCGGCCAGGGTGCGCACCAAAAGCAGCAGCGGGATCACGAAGGACACCACGATCGCAGTGCTGATCACCGCCAGCAGCAGGCTGATCTGCCGACGCATCAGTCGGGCTCTTCCGGTACCACCAGCTTGACCCCGACTCCGCGCACCGTGTGCAGGAAGCGTGGTTCGGCGGCGTTCTCGCCGAGCTTGCGGCGAAGCCAACTCAGGTGGACGTCGACGGTGCGCTCACCACCGCTGGCGAACGGCAGACCCCAGACACCGGCCAACATCTCACGTTTGGTGATCACCTCGCCTGGGCGGGTGGCCAGCAGCCACAGCAGGTCGAACTCCTTGCGCGACAAGTCCACCGGTTCGCCGGCCAGCTGCACCAGGCGGGTGGCCGGATCGATTTCGAGCTCGGCGATCCGAATCGCCGAGTCGCTACCGCCTCCGGTTCCGGTACGTCGCAGCACGGCGCGAATCCGGGCCGCCAGCTGGTCGCTGCCGAAGGGTTTGACCAGGTAGTCGTCCGCACCGGAATCCAGCGCCATCACCACCGTGCGGTCATCGTCCTGCGCGGTCACCACGATCACCGGCACCGAACTCACCGCCCGGAGCATCTGCAGCACTTCCAGCCCGCTCAGATCGGGCAGGCCCAGGTCGAGCAGCACCACCTCGGGCTGCTCCTGCAACGCCAGCGCCAGCCCGGACGCCCCGGTGGCAGCGAGGGTGACGACATCGCCGCGCTCGGTGAGACTGCGGCTCAGCAGACGACCGATCGCCGGATCGTCCTCCACCATCAGCACGCGAGTCATGCGGCAAAGCTACTCCAGCGCCGGGCCTTGGCGGCGGATGAGACCATAGAGCCGTGAACCGTCGACGACTGCTGCTGATCGCCGCCATCTGGCTGGCCACTGTGATCACCGGGTCGACGGCCACGTGGGCGGTGATTTCGGCCACCGGCACCAAGGTGGGCCAGACGATCCCACTGAGCGCTCCTGCGTCGATGGCCTCCACTCACAGTGCTGTGCCCACGTCGACACCGAGTTCCCAGCCGACCCAGACCCCTTCGGCGACTGCATCAACCAGCTCCAAACCAAACACCAAGCCGACCCAGAGCCGTCCCTCGACCAGCAAGACCGCAACTCAGACGATCCGGGGGTCGTGGAGCGGGGAGGCCGGCACGGTGACCGCCTCCTGCACCGGGAGCGCGATTTCGCTGGTCAGCGCGGTGCCGGCGGTGGGCTATCGGGTGCATGTGGAGCGCGAAGGCACCCGTGAGTTGGAGATCGAGTTCGAGTCTGCGGCCGGCGAGGAACATGAGGCGCACTTGAAGGCGTCGTGCGCGGGCGGAACCCCGTCCTTCCGCACCGCCTGAGCCTTACAGTGGGCCCCGACCTGCTTTCTCGCCGCGGAGACGGGAGCCACCCTTGGCCACGGTTTCAGCGCTGTTCACCCTGATCCGGTCGGTGGCGGCTGCCGTCCCGATCGGGCCGCGGCCCTCGGCGGGACTGGGTGAGTTGGACTTCACCCCGTTCGCCGCTGCGCGGGCTGCCCGGCGCCACGAACGACCGGACGCGGTGGCCACGCTGGTGACCGATGCCGGGGTCGGCCAACTGGCCGAGCTGCTGCGGACCGGACGGATCAGCGCGGTCGAGTTGGTGCTGCACTACCTGGATCGGATCGAGGAACGCGCCGCGTTGCGGGCGTTCATCCAGCTCAATCCCGAGGCAGTGGCCGAGGCGGCGGCCTCGGATCAGCGGCGAGCCGAGGGAACCGTCCGGGGGCCGTTGGACGGGATCCCGATCGCCGTGAAGGACAACATCGAAACCGCCGCACCGCTGCGCACCACCGGCGGAACCGTCGTGCTGGCCGACCACGTCGCCGCGGCGGATGCGCCGGTGGTGGCCACGCTGCGTTCGGCCGGGGCAGTGATCCTGGGCAAGGCGAACCTGTCCGAGCTTGCCGGCGCCAGTTGCCGGGTGCCCGGCTTCAGCGCGGTCGGCGGGCTCACCGTCAACCCCTACGGCACCGGCTTCACCCCTGGTGGGTCCAGCAGCGGGTCGGCGGTGGCGGTGGCCGCCGGGTTGTGCGCCGCCGCGCTGGGCAGCGAGACCTCGGGCTCACTGATCGCGCCGGCGTCCTTCAACGGCGTGGTCGCGGCCAAACCCAGCTACGGGCTGGTCTCCTGCGAGGGCGTGATCCCGCTGGTGGCCGGGCAGGACTGCGTCGGCCCGGTCACGATCAACGTCGGCGATGCGGCGCTGCTCCTGGCCACGCTGGCCGGACGGGAACCGATCTCTCTGCCACCGAACGGCCTCGACGGCGTCACCGTCGGCATCCTGGCCCACGACATCTCCCAACAGCCCCGCGCCCTGGAGGACACCCGAGACAACGAGACGATCCTCACCCGACTGCGGGACGGACTGAGTGCGGCTGCGGCCAACACCGTGGACGTGGAGCTGGTGAGCGTGGACGGAGCAACCGGCGGCAACAGCCTGCGGGTGGCGCTGGGCGGACTGAGCCACGACACCATGGCCTACCTGGCTGCGCACGGCGGCCCGTCCACTGTGGCCGAGCTGGCGGCCGCCAACCTGGCCCAGCCGAAGGTGCGGATGCCGCGGGGCCAGTTCTTCGTGGCGTTGGCCACTGTGTTCGACATGTCCGCCGAGACCTATGCCGTGACCGCGGAGAACCACACCGAGATCACCCGGGCCAGTTTGCGTCGCACCTTCGACGCCAGCGGCGCTCAGGTGTTGGCGAGCCTGTCGGGTCTGCACTCCGAGATCTACGCCGGAGCGGGCTTTCCGGCGGTGTCGGTTCCGCTGGGACTGCGGCGCAACGGGATGCCGGTGGGCGCCACCTTGATCGGTCTGCCAGGACGGGACGCGGAACTCCTCGCCTACGCGGCCGCGTTCGAACGGGCCACCCGGTTGCGGCGTCCGCCGCCCTGACCAGGACAGCTCAGTTCGCCGGTGTCGCCGCCCTGGCCAGCAGCTGGGCGGCCATCTCGGCGTAGGCGTCGAGCTCGGTGTCCAAGGACAGCGCGCGTTGCACCGAGAAGCCCATGACCAGGCCGAGGAGCACGCTGGTGAGGGTCTCGACATCGAGATCGGGGGCGTTCTGGGTGGTCCAGAAGTCGAGGTACTGCACCACCAGGGTGCGCATGGCTCGGCCTTCCACGCTGAGCAGCGCGTACAGCTTCGGGTCGGATTGGGCGCCGGCCCACAGTTGCAGGAGGAGTTCGGCCAGGCCCTCGTCCTGGGCTACCCGCCCCAACGCGGAGCGCAGGATGGCAGCCGGTTCCAGGCCCATGGTGGTTTCCAGAATCATTCCCAGCGGCCGGGCGATGGTGGTGCGGCCCACCTCGAGAATGAGTTCTTCTTTGTTCGCGAAATGGTGGTAGATCGCACCGGCCGAGGTACCTGAGCGGGCTACCACATCCGAGATGGACGTGCCCGCGACTCCGCGCTCGCGAATCAGTTCAGCGGCGGCGTCGAGAATGGCCTGGCGCGACGACGCGACACGCGAAGTTGGGTGATCCACCGGGACAGAGTAGTGCGCATTCCAGCGTCTCGGGGTAGCGTGGTGCCGGTACAGAACGATCGTTCTGGTGGGAGGACGAGACATGGCCCTCGTTTCACTCGGTCTGGACATCGGCTCGACAACGGTGAAAGCAGTGGTGTTTTCCGCTGGCCAGATTCGTTTCAGTGCCTACCGTCGGCACAATGCCGACGCGCGCGGCGCCCTGCGCACCTTGCTCAATGACGTTGCCGCGCATTTCGGTGGCCAGGAGATGCGCTGCGCAGTGACCGGCTCGGCGGGGCTGAATGTGGCCGAACTGCTGGGGGTCGAGTTCGTCCAGGAAGTGATCGCCGGCACCACCGCGATCGAGACCTTCGTGCCCAGTGCCGATGTGGTGATCGAGCTCGGTGGCGAGGACGCGAAGATCACCTTCCTGCACCCGGTCGTCGAGCAGCGAATGAACGGCACCTGCGCCGGCGGCACCGGCGCCTTCATCGATCAGATGGCCACCCTGCTGCACACCGACGCCGGCGGCTTGGACGACCTGGCCGCCAAGTACCGCCACCTCTACCCCATCGCTTCGCGGTGCGGCGTGTTCGCCAAGTCCGATCTGCAACCCCTGCTCAACCAGGGTGCCGCCCACACCGACCTGGCTGCCTCGGTGTTCTCCGCGGTGGCCACCCAGACCATCGCCGGGTTGGCGTGCGGTCATCCGATCCGCGGCAATGTGGTCTTCCTCGGCGGTCCACTGCATTTCCTGCCCCAACTGCGCAAAGCCTACGAACGCGCCCTCGGCGAGCAGGTGACCTCGTTCACCACTCCCGAGAACGCCCACCTGTACGTGGCGCTCGGTGCCGCGCTGTGTGCGTCCGGCGCACCCCGGCAGCTGAGCGAGCTCAGCACCCGACTGTCACGCACGGTGACCTTGTCGCTCAGCAGCGCGCGGATGCGTCCGCTGTTCGTCGATGCCGACGAGCGTGCTGCCTTCGACGCCCGTCACCACACGACTGAGACTCCGCGCGCCGACCTCAGCGACGCCCACGGGCCGCTGTTCTTGGGGATCGATGCCGGCTCGACCACGGTCAAGGCGGTCGTGCTGGACGCCGAGGATCGGATCGTCTTCTCCCACTACCAGGGCAGCAACGATCCGGTGGCGGTCTCGACCACCCTGCTGCGCGAGGTGCTCACCCGGATCCCGGAGTCGGCATACCTGGCCCGGGGCTGCGTCACCGGCTACGGCGAGGGACTGATTCGCGCCGCGCTGCGACTGGACGACGGCGAGATCGAAACCATGGCGCACTACCGGGCTGCGGAGAAGGTCTGCCCCGGGGTGACCAGCGTGATCGACATCGGCGGCCAGGACATGAAGTACCTCAAGGTGCGCAACGGTGCGGTCGATTCGATCGCGGTCAACGAGGCGTGCTCGTCGGGCTGCGGGTCGTTCCTGCAGACCTTCGCCGCCGGCATGGACACCGACATCCAGACCTTCGCCGGTACTGCGCTGGAGTCGACCACCCCGGTCGACCTGGGTACCCGTTGCACGGTGTTCATGAACTCCTCTGTGAAGCAGGCTCAGCGCGAAGGCGCTAGCCAGGGCGACATCGCCGCCGGGTTGTCGTACTCGGTGGTGCGCAACGCGCTGTACAAGGTGATCAAGCTCAAGGACGCCGGCCAACTTGGCGAAAAGGTCGTCGTCCAGGGCGGCACCTTCCTCAACGATGCGGTGCTGCGGGCGTTCGAACTGCAGACCGGCGCCGAAGTGATCCGTCCCGACATCGCCGGACTGATGGGCGCCTTCGGTGCCGCCCTGACCGCCCAGCGCAACTGGTCGGTCGGCGAACGTTCGGCGGTGCTCAGCCTGGCCGAACTGGACGAGTTCCGCATGGCCACTCAGATGGACGTCTGCAAGCTGTGCCAGAACCACTGCCAGCTGACCATCTCCAACTTCACCGACGGCGGACGGCATGTGTCCGGCAACCGTTGCGAGCGCGGTGCGTCCACCGAGACGGCGCCGAAGAAGTCCGAGGTGCCGAACCTGTTCGACTACAAGTACCGGCGAATGTTCGGCTACCGCCGCCTCACCGAGGACAAGGCCCCGCGCGGCGAGATCGGCATCCCGCGGGTGCTGAACATGTACGAGAACTACCCGCTGTGGTTCACCATCCTCAGCCACCTGGGCTTCCGGGTGAGCATCTCGGGCCGTTCCAGCCATGAGGTGTTCGAGGCGGGCATGGAGTCCATCCCGTCGGAGAACACCTGCTACCCGGCCAAGCTGGCGCACGGCCACGTCGAGCACCTGCTCGACAAGGGCATTCGCACGATCTTCTACCCGTGCGTCCCGCTGGAGGCCAAGGAGACCGCCGGCGCGGACAACCACTTCAACTGCCCGGTGGTGGCCTTCTATCCGCAGGTCATCGACAAAAACCTGACGCGGCTGCACGAACCCGGCATCCGGTTCCTGGCGCCGATGCTCAACCTGAACAACCCGGCCAAGCTGGCCGAGCGCCTGGTGGAGGTCTTCGCCGACTGGGACGTCACGCTGGCCGAAGCTCAGGCCGCCGTCCAAGCCGGATATGAGGAGGACGCCGCAGCCAAGGCCGACATTCGTGCCGAGGGTCAGCGGGCGTTGGCCTACATCGCCGAGCACGGCATCAAGGGCATCGTGCTGGCCGGACGGCCCTACCACGTCGATCCGGAGGTGCATCACGGCATTCCGAGCCTGATCACCACCTTGGGCATGGCGGTCTTCACCGAGGATTCGATCATCGACGCCACCGGCCCGGGGCTGGAACGTCCGATTCGGGTGCGGGACCAGTGGGCCTATCACACCCGGTTATACGAGGCCGCCGGACAGGTGGCCGGCAACCCGGAGTTGCAGTTGGTGCAGTTGACCAGCTTCGGCTGTGGTGTGGACGCGATCACCACCGATCAGGTGGCCGAGGTGCTGGAGCGCACCGGCGATCTGTACACGCTGCTGAAGATCGATGAGGTCTCCAACCTGGGTGCAGCCACGATCCGGCTGCGCTCGCTGAAGGCGGCTGCGGCCGAGCGCGGCGCCTCGGCGACGGTGAGCACCTTCGGGCCGCTGTTCGAGCGGCGGATCTTCGACGAGAACGCGCGCGACACCCACACGATCTACGCCCCGCAGATGGCGCCGATTCACTTCCGGCTGGTGGTGCCGGTGCTGCGCAAGCTGGGCTTGGACGTCCAGTTGTTGGAGAAGGCATCCAACGATGACGTCGAAGCCGGGCTGAAGTACGTCCACAACGATGCTTGCTTCCCGGCGATCATGGTGGTCGGGCAGTTGGTGAACAAGATCATCTCCGGCGAGGCCGACCCCGATCGGACGTCAGTGGCGATCACCCAGACCGGCGGCATGTGCCGGGCCACCAACTACGTGAGCCTGCTGCGTAAGGCGCTGGCCGATGCGGGCTATCCGCAGGTGCCGGTGCTGGCGATCAGCGTGCAGGGCCTGGAGGACAATCCCGGCTTCAAGATGGGCCCGGCGGTGTTGGTGCCCGCGGTTCAGGCGCTGATCCTGGGTGATCTGTTGCAGACGGTGCTGCTGCGGGTGCGGCCCTACGAGGTCGAGCCGGGCAGCGCGAAGGCCCTGTACGACAAGTGGGACCAGGTCTGCCAGGAGTATCTGCAGTACGGCGGATACTCCCAGACGTTGGGGCGCAACATCGGCTACACCGGGCTGATCAAGCAGATCGTGGCCGAGTTCGATGCGCTGCCGCTGCGCGACATCGAGCGCAAGCCGCGAGTGGGCATCGTCGGCGAGATCCTGGTGAAGTTCCATCCCGACGCCAACAACAATGTGGTCGACGTGGTGGAGTCCGAGGACTGTGAGGCGGTACTGCCGGGCATTCTGCAGTTCTTCTTGATGCCGCTGTACTCGTCGAAGCACCAGTGGGAGACCATGGGCATCGGGCCGAAGTCGCATCACTTCAAGCGGATGGCGATGTGGCTGATCGAGCGGTTCCAGGCGCCGGTGTCGGCCGCGCTGCGCAAGACCGGCAAGTTCGACGTCCCGCCGAAGATGGCCGAGTTGGCCAAGAAGGCCGACGGGATCATCTCGATCGGGACCAGGGCCGGCGAGGGCTGGCTGCTGACCGCCGAAATGGTGGAGCTGATCGAGCTGGGGGCACCGAACATCATCTGCGCCCAGCCGTTCGCCTGTCTGCCCAACCATGTGGTCGGACGCGGCATGTTCGCCGAACTGCGCCGCCGTCATCCCGAGGCCAATGTGGTGAGCGTCGACTACGACCCGGGCGCGTCGGAGACCAACCAGCTGAACCGCATCAAGTTGATGGTCGCCACCGCCCACAAGCGTCACCGTGCCGCCGAAGAGGCCATCGAAGAGGCCACCCAGCTCACCCAGCGCAACCGTCCGACGGCCCCGCTGTCGCCGGTGGACGTGTGGGTGGACACTCCTGCCGGTCGCAACTGAGCGCCGTCGGGGGTTCGGTCGGACTCGGCCGCCTCTCGACCTCGGTGCTCCCCCGCCCGGGCAGCGTGGCTTACTGAGCCGAGGCCGCGAAGGGATCCCAGTCCGGGTCGGTGTGCAACTCGAGTTCGATCTCATCAGCAACGCGCTGCGCGCGCTCCGGGCCGATCAGGTGGGCCATCAGTGCAGCGGTCATGTCCATGCCGGCGGCAACACCTGAGGACGTCCAACGGTCGCGATCATGCACCCAACGGGCGGAGGCAACCCATTCGACGCTGTCGCCGTGGGTGGAGGCCCAGGCGAAAGCCCGCTTGTTCGAGGTTGCCCGGTAGCCGTCCAGCAGCCCGGCGGCAGCCAGGAGTGCCGATCCGGTGCAGACCGAGGTGACGATTTCGGCCCCCGACGCCCAGCGACCCAACCAGTGCAGGAAGGGCTGGTCGGCGACCAGGGCTCGGGTGCCGAGCCCACCGGGCACCATCACGATCTCGGGAACCGCAGCATCGGCATAGCTCGTGGTGGCGACGACCTCAGCCCCCTGAAAGCTGCGAACCGCTCCGGGCTTGGGACCGACCAAGGTCACCGCGAAGTCCTGCGGGAGCCGTCCGAACAGTTCGAGCGGACCGAACACGTCGAGCAGTTCGAAGCCGTCGAACAAGACCACCGCAACGGTGCGCACCGTGTCATCAACCATCCCAGGAGTCTGCCAGAGGGCGGCTGGTCAAGGGCGCTCATGATGCCGTCGCAGCAGGTAGCCGGGCTCGATCGCTGGGGGGTACTTGGTGCGGATCTGACCGTAGCGGGTGCTCCAGGTACTCCGCGAGGCGGTAGCCTTGCCGCTGGGTTCGTTCGACTTCCCATCTAGAAGCAGTTCGAATCAAGGCCCGTCCTCGTGTTCCACCACTGGGACGGGCCGTTTGCATTGCCAGTTCACATGGAGCGCTGCGCCTGAATGATGCTGCCCACATAGACCACCAGCGGCAGGACGACCGCGGTCGCGAGGGCGTACCACAGGCCGTCCGGAGAAATCTCGGGCAGCTGGCCGTTCGCCGCGAAGGACACCCACATCAGCAGGCTGTAGGTGAGGGCGACCGAGACCACAAAGGCGCGGTTGCCGGCGAGTCGACGGATCGCCACATTGCGCTCGTCCAGTTCCTCGACCGCGAGCCGCTTCGTCGTGTCGCTGGCCCGCGTGGCCACCCCGGCACGCATCAACGCAGCAACGGCGAGCCCGAGCAGCAGGATGCCGAGCCCGGTGACCAGGCGGGGATCGAAAGGCAGCCCGGTGGCCACCGCCTGCAAAGTGAGTCCCGTCGCACCCACCACCACTGCGGTGGCGGCCAACGTCCAGCCGATTCGCCGTTGGCGATCTGCCCAAGCCCTGTTACTGCTCATCGTCTTCCTCCTCGTACAGAAACACCTTTTCGATCTGAAGATCAAAGGTCCGCGCCAACCGGAAGGCCAGAGTGATGGACGGGTTGTACCGACCGCGCTCCAGGGAGATCACGGTTTGCCGCGATACCCCGACCAGGTCGGCGAGCTGCTGCTGGGTCCACCCTTTGGCGGTGCGCAGATCGGCTAGCCGGTTCTTCATCCCATCTCCATCTAGTGAAGCGTCCTTTACATCCACCCTAGCTCCGAAGCAGGTCAAATGTCTAGCTAGCTTTACACACAGGCGACGGCCGACGTCGGACCTCCGAGGCGGGGCGGGCTGACCGACCGGCCCTTGACTCCCTGAGGTCCCCGGGGTTCTATGGCTTTACCCCCAATGACGAGGAGTCGAAATGTCCTTGCGTCAAAGCATCTCCCTATCCCTTGCAGCAGGACTGATCGCCGTTTCTGCGACCGTCCCGTTTGCCTCCACAGCCCAGGCCGAGAGCCCGAATCCGGCGCCCTCCCCAACCAAGGGCATGGGCTCTCACAACTCCCATGGCTCGGGCCGGTTGGAGGCGCAGCATTCGCTGCGCGCCCCGGTCACCAATGAGAATTTCTACTTCGTGATGGCCGATCGGTTCGCCAACGGGGATGCCGCCAACGACACCGGCGGCATCCCCGGTGGGGTCAACGACCACGGGTTCGATCCCACCAACAAGGGTTTCTACAACGGTGGCGATCTGGCCGGGTTGCTCGACAAGATCGACTACATCCAAGGCCTGGGCACGACGGCGATCTGGCTGACGCCCAGCTTCAAGAACAAGGCCGTGCAACTGGAGGACGGGCCGTCGGCCGGCTACCACGGCTACTGGATCACCGACTTCACCCAGATCGATCCGCACCTGGGCACCAACGCCGAGCTGAAGAAGCTGGTCGATGCGGCGCACGACCGGGGCATGAAGGTCTACTTCGACATCATCACCAACCACACCGCTGACGTGATCGGGTACCAGGAAGGCGCCCGCACCGCCTACGTCGGCAAAGACGCCATCGGCGGCGCGTACACGACCGCGTCCGGCAAGGCCTTCGATGATCGCGACTACGCCGGCACCAACACCTTCCCCACGCTCGATCCGCTGACGTCCTTCCCCTACACCCCGGTACTCGATCCGGGCGAGGAGAACCTCAAGGTTCCGGCCTGGCTGAACGACACCACGCTGTATCACAACCGAGGCAACACCACCTTCACCGGTGAGGACTCGGCCTACGGCGACTTCTTCGGCCTGGACGATCTGTTCACCGAGAACCCGAAGGTCGTCAACGGGATGATCGACATCTACCAGACCTGGATCAGCCAGATGGGGATCGACGGGTTCCGGATCGACACCATGAAGCACGTCGACGACGCGTTCTGGCAGAAGTTCGGACCGAAGGTGCTGGCCTACGCCAAGGCTCACGGCAAGACCCAGTTCTTCATGTTCGGCGAGGTCTACGACCTGAGTCGTCCGCTCACGTCGAGCTTCACCACCCGGGACAAGATGCAGGCCGTGCTGGACTTCCCGTTCCAGGACGCCGCTCGCAACTTCGCCTCGAAGAGCCAGGCGACCTCGGGGCTGAAGACGCTGTTCGAGGCCGACGATTGGTACACCGACGCCGACTCGAACGTCTACCAACAGCCGACCTTCCTCGGGAACCACGACATGGGCCGGATCGGCTCCTTCGTCACCGCCGACAACAACAGTGCCGGTGAGGCGGAGTTGGTGTCTCGCGACCGGCTGGCGCACGAGCTGATGTACTTCTCGCGCGGCAACCCGGTGATCTACTACGGCGACGAGCAGGGCTTCACCGGCACCGGTGGCGACCAGCTGGCCCGCCAGACGCTGTTCGCCAGCAAGGTTCCCGAGTACCTCGACGACAACCTGCTGGGCACCGACAGCACTCATGCGGTCGACAACTACAACCCGGATTCGACGATGTATCGCACGATCAGTGAGTTGTCGGCGTTGACCAAGCAGCACCCGGCGTTGCGCAACGGCGCCCAGCAGCACCGCTATTCGAGCAGCGAGGCGGGCATTTACGCCTTCTCGCGCATCGATCAGGGCCAGCAGCGCGAGTACGTGGTGGCATTGAACAACAGCGAAAGCGCCAAGACCGCAGCCGTCCCGACCTATGTGCCCAACGGAGCGTTCCAGCGCATCTACGGCTCCGGCAGCGACCAGCTCACCACGGACGCGTCCAGCAAGCTGCAGGTCGGCGTGCCCGCGCTGTCAGCGGTGGTGTACGAGTCGGTGGCGTCGATCCCGCAGTCGGCGAAGGCTCCCGGCATTCGCCTCGGCCACCCGGCTCCGTCCACCGAAACCAACTCCCGGATGGCCGTCCAGGCCGAGGTCAGCGGCTCCTCGTTCAATGAGGTGACGTTCTATGCGAAAGTCGGCCACGGGCGCTGGACGTCCATCGGTACCGACGACAGCCGTCCGTACCGGGTCTTCCACGACACCTCGGCGATCAACGATGGGACCAAGATCAGCTACCGCGCCGTGGTACGGGACAACGCCGGCCACACCCGGCTCAGCAATGAGCAGCGGGCCAGCGTACCCAAGCCGAAGCTGACCATCGAAACCCCGGTGGCGGACGCTGGTGTGTTCGGCACGATCCAGGTGCTCGCGACCGCCGACCCGGAGGCCAGCTCGCATGTGGTTCGAATCCAGCGGCAGGTCGACAACGGCCCTTGGCAGACGCTGGCCACCGACGGTTCCTCGCCGGTCTACGGCGTCTTCGACGACGTCAGGCCGATCGCGGTCGGCTCGCTGATTCGCTACCGCGCCATCCTGTCCGAACCGGACGGCACCCGCGTGGTCAGCTCGGTACGGACCGTCACGCGCAGCGCCCCGCAACCGCTGGTACCGAACGTGACCGTGGCCGGCAATGTGCAAAGTGAGCTCGGTTGCCCCGGCGACTGGGATCCCGCCTGCAATGTCAGCGATCTCACCTTCGACACCTCAGATGGCCTGTGGAAGGGGACGTGGACCGTCCCGGCCGGTGAGTACGAGTGGAAGGTCGCCGTCAACGACTCCTGGGACGTCAACTACGGCGCCGGCGGAGCCGCGGGTGGCGGGAACATCCCGCTCAGCGTGCCTGCCGGAGGTGCCCAGGTGACGTTCGTCTGGGATCAGATCACGCACATTCCCTCAGCCACCATCGGGTAGCTCAGTGCGTCCGTCGCCAGGCTGGCCCTTCAACGCGCGCCGTTGGGGTCAGCCTGGGGCAGGGCGTGGTGACGTTCAGCGGCTGCCGTCGCGGCGCACCATCTCGTCGGCGATCCAGCGGGCGGTTTCGCGCGAGCAGGCGCCCGGCTCGCTGAAGCTGACGGTGAAGACGCCGGTGATCTCGGTGAGGGTGACCACACCTTCGAGTTCGAGAATGGCGTCGGCCTCGCGGGCATACTCCGTCTTCGGGGCCCCCTTGGCGATCAGCCCGACGGGGTCGGCCTCCGCCAGGATCTTGATGAGCTCTTCTCGGGTGATCGCCATGGGGTTGAGCCTAGTGGCGCAAGGGCCGCAAGGCGCCTTCCGGCTCAGCGAACCGGTCGCGTCACAGCGCTGGTCCGAGTCACTGTGGCGTACCCGCGGCGCTTTCCGGTGACCGCAACGGTGATCCGCTTACCCACGAGCCCGGCGTTCAATCTCAGCGTGGAATGCGTGCCGGAACTGATTGCCTCGCCATCGGCATACCAGCGGTAGCTGAACCGCATTCCCGAGGTCCAGCTGCCTCGATGGATGTGCAGAGTGTGGCGTCGCGCCACTACTCCGGCGACCTTCGGGGTGCTTGCCAGGGTCGTCTTCGGTACCCCCCAAGCGCTGGAGTGCGAGGCGAGTTGCGGACATCCGGGCACCGTCCGGGTCAGCGTCAGCATGACGGGATACCCCGCGTACGCCTTCTTGAGCTTCAGAGTGGGGGCGGTCTCACCAGGGATCGGACTCCCGAGCCACCATTGATACTTGAGAACCATGTCTGGCGGACCCGGCAGTGGGGCCACCGACAAGGTTGAACCTGCGGCACGCTCCCCGACGATGACAGGCGGAGGTACGTCTGACTCCCGGTAACACGCTTGCCCGTATTCGAGCGTCTGGGTGAGTGGCTTGTAGCCAGGGGCGGTCACGGTCACGACCACGCTCAACCGGCTGCCGAAGTCATCGCTGGTGGTGACGTACGTCGAAGCCGTCTGTCCCGAGATCGCAACGCCATTGCGCAACCACTGGTAGCCGATCTCAGTGCGCTTTGGCTTGAAGGAACCGTTCCACACCCGGAGTGAGAGCCCGGGCCCGTCGGGACCTCCCTCGGCCGATGGATTGTGGATCACTTCGATGCTGCCCAAACCCACCGGCTCGGTCCGGCCGAGATCAACCGACACCGGGACGTACCCAGGAGCGGTCAAGTCCTCTCGTGCTGAGATGCGTGTACCGAGGTCTTCGAGCTGGACGACGTAGGAACTCCCGGTCACGCCAGGCATGAGCACGCCGTCTCGGAACCACTGCCGGCTGCGAGTGAGGCCGACGACGCTGGCATCCACGATGGGAGCGGGGGCGAGTTGATCGCCCACTCCTGGAGAAACGCCGTTCAGCCTGATCGTCCCGGGGATCAAGATCGCCTTTAGCAAGGTCGAGTCGCCGATCGCCACGGCCTCCTCGGCGGGCACGTCGATGATCTCGGCTTCAGACTCGACGGACACACCACTCCACCACTGGTACGCGTACTTCGACTCACCGCCCGACGGCGGCATAATGCGGAGCCGGTAGCGTCCGGGGCGGAGGCCCCCGATCGTGAAGGTGCCGTCTGCTGCGGACTTCCCACTTTCCGCGTGCGTCCAACCCCCCTCGACCCCACCCAGCAATACCGACGCGCTGACGCTCATCCCGGCTACGGGAGATCCGTCGGTATCTACCAGCCGCCCGGATATGGAGGACGGGGCGGCCAATACACCGTTGATGCCCGTCGCCACCGTTCCTAGTTCAATCTGAATGGGAGTGGCCGTGTTCCAGGAGTCAGCTTGATTCCACCAATAGTCGATCCAGAAGGTGCTCGGCGGCGCCTTGAAGTGGACGGTGTAAGAGCCTGGGGCAAGTCCCGACAGGGAGTAGGACCCCTGGTCGTCGGCGTAGATCTCCCAGTAAGCGCTGTGGTCGCCCGAGATCTCCACGCGGGCGTGTGCGAGTCCCCCACCTCCTCTCGCGGTGACCACTCCTGAGATCGTGCCTCCGAGGACTAGGGTGGCGCTGGCATCGAACGGAGGATCGCCCGCAACCACATCGAACCCTTCAGCATCGGCCTTCCATAGGTGATTTCCCCGCCACATGGAGAGGTACCGGTGGTCCAGATATGGCATGTAGGAGATCGTGTATCGCCCAGCTGGCAGGGACTCAATCGCGAATCGGCCATCTGACCCAGTACGACTCCAACCGACGCTGTTGTCATCCCAGGTGCCGACGGTCGAGTTCCACGGATGTGCGGCAACGTCCACACTTTCGACTGGCGCGCCACCCTCGCCGGTAACCACCCCGATCACGCTGCCAGTACCGATCAACTCTTGCGGAGTGGGCGTCTCGGCTTGAGCCGGGGTCAGCCCAGCAACCAGTAGAGCCAAGGCCGTTGCGACGACCGTGAGAACGCGCCAAAGCCCGAAGTATTGCCGCCGGGGGTGGGTCGCCATTTCAGCCTTTCTCGCGCCCGTGAGCGCTGCGCTGAGAGGACTGTAGTGATATTCGCCGCCGGAGGCGATACCCGTGAGAAAGGCCTAGAGCACCGGGCCTCCGACGGCCTCACTCCCCCTGCCGGGAACGCACTCCATAGCGCCCGCAAAGAAAGTCACAGTTGCGGGCCACGTCGAGCAGTTCGAGGTCGAGTGCCCGGGGCAGCAATGGACGTCCGGCGCCCAGGGTGACGGGCGCGAACTGCACCCAGACCTCGTCCAGTAGCCCGGCATCGGCGAACTGTCCGGCCAGCTCACCACCACCGACAACCCACACGTCAGCATCGCCCGCGGCCGCGACCATCTCGGCGTGCACCGCGGACACGTCCGCGTGGGTGAGCCGGACGTCCGCACCGGGCGGGGTCAGCAGGTCACGATGCGTGAACACCCAGGTCGGCTGCTGGTAGGGCCAGGTGTCCGGCTCGTGCCTCCGCAGCCACTCGTAGGTCGAGGCCCCCATCGCCAACGCCCCGATCGACTTCTCGAACCCCTGGTACGACATCGGCCCGTCCTCGTCGACCTGCTGCCGCAACAGCCACTCCAGCGAATGATCAGAAGTCGCGATGAAGCCGTCCAGGCTGCAGGCCGTGAAGTAGTGCGTCGCCATCACACCATCGTGTCTGGCGTTGCCGAGAGGGGCAATCGGTAGTCGTGACGCCTCGCGCGACTTGTGCAGCGACATCGGCATCGTCCGTTCTGCAGGCGACGAGGCCTCCGCGCGGCGCCACTCGCTCCCTCGCGTTCACCCTTGCTGCCAGACCGTGACTCGCTACCGTTGGGCCCGCTGGCTCAGAGGGAGAGATGGCCAGACAGCGGCAATGGACTCAGCGCTTCGAGAGCATGATGATCGCGACGAGGTGAGTATGGTGACAATCCACCCGGCTACATTGGCCGATCTACGCGACAGCCGTTCGCGCCCGTGGCTACTGGATCTGGTGAGCCGGGACATTGGCGGCGGAAAAGTCGACGTGGCCCAGGTGAACAGCCTGGAGGTGCCAACGACGGTCACGGCCCTTCGTATCAGCGGTCTCGACCAAGCCAGCTTCGAAGCGCTGGTCGCGGGCTTGGGGTCACAAGTCACAGCGATCGACTTCTGGAAGTGCCCTCGAATCGCAGATCTCAGTGCGCTGGAGGATCTTCCCCATTTGCGCCTAGTTTCGTTCTACTGGAACCAGCGCGCGACGCGGCTGTGGGACTTCCGCAGGACGCCTCACCTCTCGGGCTTACGTTTCTACGACTTCAGCCGCCTTCACAGCCTCGCCGATCTGCCGTCCGCTACGTCGCTCGTCGAACTGGATTTCGGCGATGCCGTGTGGGACACCGCCGTCTTCGACACACTCGATCCGCTGTCGGAGTTGAAGGGTCTTCACTCCCTCACCCTCAGCGCCAAGAAGATCATCGACGGCCGCGTTGAGCCATTGGCTGCCCTGCAGCAACTGGAGTCGCTGGTGTTCTCGTCTCGGCAGTTCACCATGGCTCAGATCGCATGGCTTCGAGCCCACCTGCCGGACACTCTCCGCTCCGAATCGCTCGACGCGCTGACATCACTCTCCCCGGCGCTTCGAGGAGAGACGAAGGAACTCGACGTCCTCTTGAACGGCAAGCGAAAGCCCTTCCTGAACTCCACCATTGATCGCAGTCGCATCCAGAAGCATGTCGCGCAGTTTGACGCCATGGTTGCGCGATTCCGCGAGGACCCGTCATTGCCGCCCGAGTAGCGACAGCTCCCGCCCTGCCCACTTCGACGCAGGCACAACCCGTGGAAGACCCACGATGCCAGGTACGCCGTCGCTGCGCCCTCAGATGGCACCGAGGCCGGCGCGCCGCTGGTAGGCCTGATGCTCGCCGATCGTCGAGCCCCACATCCTGGATAGGGTCATGCGCGAACTCGCCCGCCCACCGCGATCGACGCTGCCTGTGGTACAGCCTCCTCACGAGCACTGACGCATCGGAGAACCATCCGTCCGCGACCCGACTCACCAAACGCGTCACTGGCTGGCGGCGACCCTTTCGATGATGGCCGCGGGGAGCGGATAGGGCCGCTCCGCCGGAAGAGGTGCCGCGCCCTCACGGATGGTGCTTAGTTGTTCGGTGATGTCGGTGATGCCGCTGATCCACTCGTTGGCGTAGCGCTCGACCAGGGGTCCGGTCAGCCCGACTTGGAGCGAGCGGTACGGAAGCGCGGCGCCGGTCATGGTGCGTTCGGGGTCCCACTGGACGCGCGCCGGCGAGTCGGCCAACTGAGCCTGCCAAGCGTCCCGGCTGGGGTGGACGTCCGGGTCGTAGTGGGTGAGGCAGGCAGAACTCAGGATCTCCTCGAACCCGGCCCGGGTGATCCGCACCGCCAAAACCCGTTCCTGCCCCGGCTTGGCCGCCCATCCGCAGCGGTACATCATCCACAGGAAGGACGGTTTGATCCAGGTCATTCGCGTGAAGCTGAACGGCGCGACGAAGGTGCCTGCGGCGACCGCTGGCCCGGCGATCTCGGGACTGTAGGCCTGGTAGACCGTGATCTCGCGGTCATCGAAGACGGCCCGTACTTGCCGAAACGGGGTCAGTTGCGAAGCCATGTGGCCAACTCCTCTTGGGGCGCTGTCGCTGGTGGCAGCGTGCCGAAGTAGGACGAGTCGCGCAAGGCATCGATCTCTTCTTGGTCGTACTCCGACTCCCGAACCCAGCCGGCCAGCTTGCCGAGCCCAACGCTCTCGGCGTACTGCACGGTGGCATCGACTCCTTCGGGCATCAGGAACGCGCTGTCGATGGTGCATCCCGCGTCGAAGCTGAGCATCTTGGCTTCCCAGATCAGCGAAACGTCGGAGGCGTCGCATGAAGAGAACAGCCACTGCTGGGGCCAGCTCGTGCCAGGGCCACGTCCTACCGCCTGAGCCCGGTGGCCGACTACCGACGACATTGAACGATGCGCGCCCATCGAGGATCTAACCCACGACCCACAATCGTCTCTCAGGCGTCCAACGTGCATGGGATCACTCAGAGCCGAGCGAACGGGTGCTCGGCCATCCGAAGCGTCAGCCGGGACTCACCACCGTGGTTCCATCGATCATCCCTAAGCGAGAGGACCAAACGCACGATAGCCCGGCGCACGGACTCGGGGGCGGCGGCCAGATCGTCCGCAAAACCTGGCACGATGGACGCAAGGTCACTTCGGAGGGTTCGGAGCGCCGCCATCGCCCTCCGCCCCGCGGGGTCGCCGACCTCAGCCTCGGGAACCAGAGTGACCAGGAGGAATGCGAGCTCCAGGTCGTCGTAGGCCTCAACCTGGCGCAATTCGAGAAAGCGCCCTAGAAGCGACGGAAAGCGGCATGCATTAACGAGCAGGATCAAGGGATTGACGTCGTCCAATGATCGAAGTCGCCGCAAGACCTTAATAAACTGGCTTGCCAAATCCCCGCTGGGTTGCCGCGTCAAGAGCAGTCGCTCAATAGCGGCAGTGACGGCCGCGCGCGATTCGCGACTCATATCGCGCGGCAAATCAGCGGCCACAACGCGTGGTCCAACAAGTGTATCTTTCGCGGACTCGGCACCCATTTCATCTCTCAACATCTCCCGGGGAGAAATCCCCAGAGTGTCAGAATAAAGCTCCGTGCGAAAGGTCCTAATCGGGTCTGATCCGTCATTAATGAGGAGAAAATCATTCATCGCCATACCGAAACGAAGACGAGCCTGCGCATCAGAATCCCCCGCAAGACGCGCGTGCAAATAGTCTACGGTGATCGGGCTCACGTCCACCACAGCATCCAGTGCCAGACTTACGACTCCGTCTTCCATACGAATGGTGCTGATCATCGCATGGTAGCCATCCGCATCCAGGCCAGATCGCCAAAGGTCAAGCATCGACCGCCACCCCGTCGCGCCGCCTTCACAAGCACTAAGGAGGTCTACCAGTGCCACCGACTCATGCTCTTCCACCAATAGTCGGAGCACCACCAGATTAGAGGAAAAGACAGCCAGGCACTTTATCGCATCGTAGCCCAAGGGTCGATACTTCGCAAATTCGTTGGAGCGTTCCCGTAATCTATAATTAGCCAGCAGGAAGGACAAAGCACCCGAAATCGAACTCAGCTGACCACCTCGCAGCGAGAGGCAGATTTGTTGCATGAACGTAAGAATGGAGTGACGAGAGGCCAGCGTCTGATGGGACAAGACCGCCTCCAAGAAGCCTGCCTCAGGATCACGTTGCTTCCTTCCAGCGGCCGCTCTTTCAACGATGTCCAGAAGCTCGTCAATGATCATCCGAGCAATGAGATACTCACCAAACGTCGCGTGTAAGAACTCGTATGATCGTCGAGATGTGCGCAACGGCATATCCGGTACACCTGTGGACTGACCCTCGCCAGCGCCGAGCACGGTCGCTTCGGCCGTGTGCATGAAGAAGAACTGGCCCAACACTCTCTTTCCGGGCGCCGAGAGATCCCCATCCGAACCGTCGCCGAGCAGGGCGGAAAGGTCGGCCGATAGTTCATCTTCACGCACGCTCTGTCGCCCTCGGTTGAACATACTGATGGCGGCAACCTGCAGCCTCTCGATGTTCTCCGCCGCAACCTCCGCGAGCGCCGCCGCAGAGCGGGACGTGACGGTCTTGGTCGCCTCGCGACGTGCAAACTCCTCGATCAGTAGCGAGTACAGACTCGCGCTCGATAGTCCGGCGTCAAGAGTGGGAGCAACCGGATTCCCTGAGTAGACCGCCAACATCAGCAACAACAGCGGTTGTCGCGCCAATTCCGGCTGCGCGAGCGCCATTCCCGCAGTGAAACGGCGAACGACACCATTAGCGATGGGGGCCGCATTGGCGCCGTTCCACGCCTCGAGCCACAGTCTGACCTGAGCTTCGTCGAACTCCTCAATCTTCAAGACTGCGGTACGACTCGGCACATCAACCCGATCGGCGACGACCGTCCTCGAGGTCACTATGGCAATCACAGGACGTTTCTGCTCCGCTTCCACTCGCTGGAATTCCATGACGTCCTGCAAGAAGGCACTTCGATCGGACCTCGAAGCCTGCAAGAGTTCGTCCAGCCCATCAAGGATGAGCACTCGAATGCCCTCCTCGCTTCCGTCCGCCAGCTCCGACCAAGCCACTCGCTTGTGTGTTGCATCATCTAAAGCCTGCTGCACTTGGTCAAGAATCGGTGCATTCGCACCAACTGCCCGTAGTGGCACCAGCACACACGTGTACTCCTCCACTGGAAGCCGGGCAGCGAGAACCTTCATGAGCATCGACTTCCCAGCCCCAGGATGTCCAAGGACGAGCAGAGGAACACGTGTCGCATCGGGCGAAATGACATAGGCGGCCAACCAATGGTCGAGGTCCTTCTGTCGCGGCCGTTCCCGCCACCAGTACTCATTAGCGATCTGAGCCCCCGACTCCACTCGCGCAGTCTTGTAGGCCGGAGACACGAAGGCGTTCCGCACAGTGGGGACCTCGATATCACCAAGAGTGTTGGCTTCGTCGCGGCTAATGATGGGTCGATCCAAACGGGCCTCATTGGCGCGCCCAAGAGCTACGCGCTGTCGCCCTACCTGAACGTGCGCAGATCCCGTGGTCGCCAACAGTGCCTCGATTCGAGACAAATCGGTCCGTGCCTCGCTGAGAGCCAGCATCACCGATGCCGTTCCTTCGCGCGAAGCGGCGCGTGTCGCTGAATGCTCTCCTAGGGTTGACCAGATCATGAACTCGGGGACGTCGCATGCCATATCCATATAGCGCTCGCGGTAGCGATCCAAGGCTGCCGGCACGACATCCTTAATCGAACGATCAGCATCCCATGCGTCGAGGCCCTCAAGGAACCGTTGAGTGCGCCGGGCCAATGCGGTGAGCCATACACCAACCTCCTTGATGTTTTCCTCGAATCCAAGGGTCGGCGACGGTATAGGAACCTCCGACAGGTAGACGCCAGACAGGATTTCAGAATCAGCAAGGCTGCGACCTAGAGCCAACTTAGTCTTTTCCTGGTTGGTCAACTCCAGGCTCGCAAAAGACCGCTCCCCCACCGCAGCCTGCAACGCCTCGAAGAACGCTGCGACAGTGAGAATCGTATGGGCGCTTGCCACTAGATCCCGGCGCCGCATAGCATGCGTCCCGGAGACCAACTTTGGGCATCCCCGAAGAATGCGATCAAGGATTCTGATAGCCTCATTCTTTTGATCAACCCACCCCCAAATCGGAGCGATCGCGACGGCCAGCGGTGCAAGACCAGCGGGGCCGAGAGCCGCGATGGTGGCCGCCGCCCCAGATGCAAGGATCACCCCACCGAGAAGGCCATCGAGGCGTTCAACAAGTTTGGATTCGTGGGAACGCATCGTTCGTAGCGCCCCTTCGAAGGTGAGGGTCGGCTCACGTCTCATCGGCTCTCCTTACCGGGTACGCGCGCGAGCCTACCGCGAACCTCCCGACAAAGAGGAGGTTTGTTTCTCGAATAGCCGCGAACCTGACCTGATCGCCGCAACTCGCGCCAGGATTCGAAAGAGACAGCCGCTCATGGTCAGTGTTCCCGCTTGAGCCTCAGAACGGCCTCGTGCCCGTCAGGGACACTGCGATCGCGACGGGCTCTCTGTCCTAACCTCGCGACAACGACGGACGCACGGCGTCCCCAACAGTGACGTGAGCACTCCTCTACGCGTTCGGTACCTCCACTCTCTTGTCGACTAAACTGGAGCGACGCATAGTGCGGATAAGCCCCGTTCGACGCTGGCGCAGCCAGGTACTCGCTGCTGACGCGCTGCGCCATGCGATAACCGCTCCAGTGCGAGATCTAGAGAGCATCCAGAGAATCAGCGGCTAAGCTGCCCTCTAGCCGGCGGCAGCGACTAAGCCCCCTAACGAAACGCCCTCATCAATAGGCACGAACGCACTGTGCCGAGAATGTCTCCGCCCGGGCTGCTGGTGGGGCCCCTAAGTCACACCAAGGTCCCGAGCGCGCTGCCGATATAGGAGGAGCCTCTGCTCCTGCGGCGCGTGGTCGCTATCTCAAAGGAGTAGCCGGCGGGCAAACACCGCAAACACGACTGAGCAGACGGTGGTTAAGGCCGCAAGCCACGGCTTCCCGGATACCAGGACCCCCAACGCCGTCGCCGCGCTACCAAGTGGGGCACCCATTACCGCACCCACCAATCCGTTGAGGAAGTTCCGATACGCATTCGCCCGCATCTGGGTCACGTCAACCCACCACAACACCTCGCGACCGTCCATCAGGACAGGCGGAGGAAAGACATCTCCCCCAACCTCACCGTCCTCGTCCATACGGCGCGCGGTTGGCCACTTCGCCAGCACCTCCAGCGCCCCGGGCAACCCGAAGCTAGATTCCTCCCCGCGTCCTAGCCATCGCCGACGACACCACCGTCACCACCATCGCCCTCGACACCGGCGAGATCCTGGCCACCCACACCATCAACCCCGACCGCAACTACTGGCCAAACACGCAAAAGGCCCCTGGCCGATGGCCAGGGACCCTTCAAGAACCTGCGATCTCCTGCTCCCAAAGCAGGCGCGCTAGCCACTACGCTACGCCCCGTTGACCGGGCGTGAGTCTACGGCGCTGAGGGAACCGCGACCAACTTTCCACGCTGGCCTGTGCCTGTGCGGGTGCGGTCCCCTACCCTTCGGTACATGCTCATTCCGCTGGAGGGGACCTTGTTCGACACCATCGCAGGATTGCCGGTCCACGCGCTGGTCGTGCCACTCGCGGCGGTGTTGCTGCCGCTGGGAGCGCTCCTGGTGATCCTTGAGTTCGCCAGCTCCAAGCTGGCCGATCGGCTCGGCTGGTTCAGCGTCATCATCCTGGCGTTCGGCGCCGGAGCGTCCTGGGTGGCCGGCGAATCCGGCCAAGCCCTCGCCGCCCGGGTGGGTGAGCCCCAACTCCACGCAACGCTGGGACGAGTGCTGCCGTTCGTGGCCATCGCGCTGGTGGTCATCGCGGCCATCTGGCTGATGGTGCGCCGACGTGCACTCAAGACGCAGGGACATCAATCCTCGGGCTCGGTCGGCTTCGGGGTGGTGTCCCTCGTGCTCGCGCTCGCGGTCGCCATCTCAACGCTCATCGTCGCCTTCGTGGGCATTCAGGCCGCATGGGGACCTCGCTTCAACCCGATCCCCAGCCCTCCCGGGCCAGTGCCCACCCCGGTGCTCAGCTCGTCCGTTCCGCCGCCGACCCCGCCCGGAACCCCCACCACGGCCAGCGGCTACACCATGACCGAAGTCGCCGGGCACAACGACGAGCTGTCCTGCTGGATCGTTGTCAGCGGTCAGGTCTACGACATCACGCCCTGGCTCAGCGCCACCTCGCCACGTCGGGACGAAGTGCTTACCCTGTGCGGCAGCGACGCCAGCAAGACCTTCGACAACTCCACGACCGCACCGATGTCGAACGCCGAACTCGCAGCCTTCCTGATCGGCCCGCTGCGCTGATCGGACTACGGGGCGGACGCCCAGCGCCAAGCTAGGCGGTCGGGCTCAACTCGGGAGTCAACAGCAGCCACGCCAGCGGCTCAGCGGACGTGATCCGTCCGTCCACATAGGCGCATAACACCTTGCCACGCGCCTTGGACGCGACCTGCGCGTAGTAGTTGGCGTGCGGCCACTCCGGCGGACACAACTCCAACAGGCCGATCAGCTCGGCCAGCTCGCTCCAACCCAGCAGCGGGGCCTCCCCCGGCAACAAGCCACCCAGTCGGTTGGCCAACCCGGCCAACTCCGCGTCCCCGAAATCGATGCTGCGGTAGTGCAGCAGCGAGCTCTCCAACGCCGCCGTCCGTCCCACCGCCGGGCGGGCCAACATGTCCAGGCAGCGAGTTTGCACGTCCAGCCCGACCCCCAGGGACGCCAGGAAGCCGGCCATCACCACCCGGCCGTAACCCACCCCGACGGGATACCGGGCCAGCATCCGCAACGCGTCAGAAACCACCGCGGCCTCACCCAGCGAGCGTCCGCGCGCCAACGCGAACGCCGCGGCGAACAGCGAACCGTCGGCCTCCCAGTCGACCCGGTCGAGAATCTCGTGCGCCTTCGGGTCCAGCCACACCGCCCGGCGGTCGGCGGCCAACTGCAGACACAGCGCCTCGACCACATCCGGCTCACGCCCGGACTCCAACACCTTCGTGACCACCTGATGCAGCACCTGCTCCAACTGCGGCACCCACTCCAAGCTGACCAGGCTGAGCCCCTTGGGACTGGTGACTTCGATCACCCGGCGCCCGGGCGGACCGTCCACCGACACCTGCCCGTCGAACAGGCCCAGCTCGACCCCGTTCGGCACGTTCACCCCGTAGTCGGCCACATCACCCCACCAGGTGACGCCGTCATCGAGTTGGGTCTCCAACATCCACGCCGGCAGCCGCGACTCGAACTCGGCCACGGTGTCGTACCACTGCCCCACCAAGACGGTCACCATGCGCTCGCCGGTCGTCAGGACGGTGCCGGCCGGCGACACCAGGAACTCCGCGCCCACGCCCGGCGCCGAGGGGGTTTGCTCCAAGAATCCCTGCTCCAGCCGAAAGCCGAGCACCGGTCCGGCGGCGTGCGCCGGGGCCACGGTGAAGACTGCGGTCACGCCGCTCCCCCAGCTCCACAGCGCATACTCCGGTCCGGGACGCACCCGCAGCCGTTCGTCGATCTGCACCGAGCCGTCATGGTCGCGGACCAACACCCAGCGGCAGCGCCAGCCGTCGTTGATCGCCGAGCGTTGCAGCAGCCGTCCGGCATCAGTGGCCAGGTTATGTTCGATCTCGTCCTCGGTGACCAACGCGGGGTCGGTACCGCGGGCACCAGCCCAGCTGATCTCGACCACCAGGTTCTGGCCGCGCACCAGGCGCATCGTCGAGCCGTCGCGTTCCAGACGCACTTCTGCGTCGGCCCAGTGAATCACCTCTGCGGCTGACAGCTCTCGCACCAGTACAGCTTGCGCCCCGCGAGCGTCCGGACGGCGATCCCACGCCCGCAGACTAGGCAATCATCCCCGCCTCGCCGATAGACATAGACCTCGCCACCATGCCGATCGACCCGCGGCGGACGTCCGGTCACCTCCGGCGATTCGGCCTCCCGGACAGTGTCGATGCGGCCATCGCGCACCCCGGCCGGCATCAGCGCTACCAGGTCGTCCCACAGCTGGAGCCACTGCTCGCGGCTGAGCCGATTACCCGGGACGTCCGGGTGCAGCCCGGCACGGAACAACACCTCGCAGCGATAGATGTTGCCCACCCCGGCGGCCACCCGCTGATCCATCAACAGGTCGGCGATCGGACGATTGGACGCCGCCACTCGCGCCCAGCCACGGCCCTCGTCGGCGTCGGGGCGCAACGGGTCCGGACCGAGCGCCGCAGCCAGCGAATCACGCTCAGCAGAGGTGATGAGGTCGCATGTTTGCGGACCTCGCAGCTCGACCGCCGAGACCGCATCCGATATTCGTAGCCGCAGAGTCTCTGGCGAGGTGATCGGACCCGGCGGCACCCAGCGCAGCTTGCCGATCAGCCCCAGATGAATGTGCACCAGCTGCTCGCCAAAACCGACGAAAAGGTGCTTTCCCCACGCTTCTGCGCTGGTCAGCACGCTCCCATCGAGGATCTCGGCCGCCTGAGCGAAGCGTCCCTGCGGGCTGGTGACGCGCACCGGACGTCCTGCGAAAGTCGCGGTCAACTCGTCGGCAAGACGGTGAATCACGTGCCCTTCCGGCATCGCCCACCTCCCTGCATCGAAACGGAACGAGGCTACTCGTACGCGCGGCCAGGTTGAGCAGCCCCGCCCGTGACCGGTAGCCTCTCAGGTTGCCCCACGGCGTCCATCAGACGCCGGCCAGCCCAAAAGGTTGTCACATGTTTCCTGCCAACATCACTCGCAACGAGGCGGCGGTCCGTTCCTCGCTCGTCCGCGCGCGCAGCTACGAGGTCAGTATCGACCTCGGCGGCGCCGCCGACGTCGGCCCGTACGACCCCGAGACCCAGTTTGCGTCCACCTCGACGGTGACGTTCGCCAGCGGTGCCGGCAGCACCCACCTGAACCTGATCGCCGACAAGGTGCTCTCCATCACCTTGGACGGCCAGCCGGTCGAACTGGACGCGTTCCGCGAGCACAAGGTCTTCTTCACCGTGACCGAAGGCGAGCACGAACTCACCGTGAGCGCGCTGTGCCGCTTCAGCCGCACCGGCGAGGGCCTGCACCGCTTCGTCGACCCCGTCGACGGCAAGGTGTACTGCTACTCCCAGCTGGAGACTGCCGACGCCCGCCGGATGTTCGCCTGCTTCGAGCAGCCCGATCAGAAGGCCACCTTCACCCTGTCGGTGATCGCGCCGATCGACTGGACGGTGTTGTCGAACTCCCCCGAGGTGCAGCCCGAACCGATCTCGGCCGGCCTGGGCCGCTGGGCGTTCGCGCCCACCCCGCCGATCTCGACCTACATCACCGCGCTGGTCGCCGGCTCGTTCCACACCATCACCCAGGTCTACCAGGGCAAGGCCGGACGCATCCCGATGACCCTGGCCTGCCGCGAATCGCTGGTGCCCTACCTGGACGCCGAGCGCCTCTGGAAGGTGACCGCCGCCGGCTTCGACGTGTTCGCCGACGCCTTCGGGATGGCGCTGCCGTTCCCCGACTACGCCCAGGTGTTCGTCCCCGAGTTCAACGCCGGGGCCATGGAGAACGCCGGGTGCGTGACCATCCGCGACGAGTACCTGTACCGCTCGCGGGTCACGAGCGCGTCCTATGAGGCCCGCGACAACACGATCCTGCACGAACTGGCGCACATGTGGTTCGGCGACCTGGTCACCATGACCTGGTGGGACGACCTGTGGCTGAACGAGTCGTTCGCCGAGTTCGCCTCGCACTTCGCCCAGGAGCAGATCATCGCCGCCGGCGGCGAAGGCGCCGACCCGTGGGCGACCTTCTGCAACGCGCGCAAGAACTGGGCCTACCGCGCCGACCAGCTGCCGTCCACCCATCCGGTGGCCGCCGACATGGTCGACCTGGAAGCGGTCGAGTTGAACTTCGACGGCATCACTTACGCCAAGGGCGCCTCCGTCCTGCGGCAGCTGGTCGCCTTCGTCGGCACCGAGCCGTTCCTGGCCGGCGTGCGGGCGTACTTCACCAAGCACGCCTGGGGCAACACCGAACTGTCCGACCTGCTCGCGGCCCTGACCGAGGCGTCCGGACGCGACCTGTCGTTCTTCGCCGCCGAATGGCTGCAGACCGCCGGAGTGAACACCCTGGTCGCCGAGTTCGACCTGGACGACGAGGGCCGGTTCACGTCCTTCGCGATTCGCCAGAGCGCCTCGCAGCAGTGGCCCACACTGCGCCACCACCGTTTGGCTATCGGCATCTACGACTGGGTTGAGGGACGTCTGGTGCGCACCGAGCGCGTCGAGACCGACATCGCCGGGGAACTCACCGAGATTCCCGAGCTGATCGGCAAGGCCCGGGGCGCGCTCGTCCTGCCCAACGATGACGACTTGACCTACGCCAAGATCCGGCTGGACCCGACCTCGATGCAGACCGTGGTCGAGGGCATCGACAAGCTCGATTCGGCCTTGTCGCGGGCGCTGTGCTGGGGTGCGGCGTGGGACATGTGCCGCGATGCCGAGCTGCCGGCGTCCGACTATGTGACGCTGGCGCTGTCCGGGATCGGCGTCGAATCCGACCTGACCGCGGTGCAGTCCGTGCTGGGGCAATGCCGCAGCGCGATCGACCACTACGCGCCGCCGTCGGTGCGAGTGGAGTTGAACGACCGCTTCGTGGCGGGGCTGGCGCGGCTGCTCAAGGAGGCCGAGCCCGGCTCGGATCATCAGCTCGCTTTCGCCCGCTCGCTGGCCTCGGCGGCGCACTCGTCCGCCGTGGGCGCGGTGCTGAGCGCCTGGCTGCACGGCGAGGAAGTGCCCGATGGCTTGGCCGTCGACACCGACCTGCGCTGGCACCTGATCACCAACCTGGCCCGCCTGGGCATGTTCGGTGCGCTGGAGATCGACGAGGAGCTGTCCCGGGACGCCACCGCTCGCGGTGCGGAGCGGGCCGCGGGTGCGCGTGCCGCTGCCCCCGATGTGGCGCTGAAGGCCGAGGCGTGGCGCCTGGCGACCGTCGAGGACACTCCGAACGAGACCCACTTCCAGATCTGCGCCAACTTCTGGCAGTTCGACCAGGAACTGGTGCTGTCGGACTACGTCGGCGAGTATCGCCGCGTGGTCGAGGCCATCTCGGAAGGTCGCGACGGCTGGGCCGATCAGAGCTCGGCGATCAAGCAGCACGTGCTCGGGATGCTGTTCCCGCGCACCGCGATGACTCGCGAGGCGCTGGCGTCCTTGGACGAGTGGCTGGCCGGGGTTTCGCTGACTGACGCCGTTTCGCGTCAGGTGCTCGAGCGTCGTGACGACGCCGCGCGTGCGCTGCGGTGCCAGGAGGCTGCCGCTGAGTGAGCGGCGGCGCGTCCAAGTGATGTCGGCGTCGACGTCCGGGTTGGTCTGGCAGGATCGTCCGGTGCTCAGCGAACTCGACGGCGTCCTGCTCGATCTGGACGACACCCTTTTCGACCATCGCACGGCTGCCGATCGGGCGGCGGTGGCGTGGGCCGGCGCCTTGCCCGGCTGGCAGGACGGGGCCGAGGAGGCGGTGGCGCGCTGGCTGGCGTTGGAGAACGAGCACTTTCCCCGATATGCGCGTGGTGAGTTAACGCTGCTGGAGCAGCGTCGGGTGCGCGTGCGGGCGTTCCACCCCAGCTTGGCGGGGCTGGACGACGCCGGGGTCGATGCGGCCTTTGTGCGCTATCTGGCCTTCTACGAGAGTTTTTGGCGGGCACTGCCGGGGGCTTCTTCGTTGGTGGAGGGGCTTCTGGCGTCCGGATTGCGGGTCGGGATTCTGACCAACGGCTACCCCGATCAGCAGCGGGACAAACTCGATCGCACCGGACTGGTGTACCCGCAGGTGCCGATGTTCGCCTCGGCGGCGCTGGGCGTGGCGAAGCCGTCCCCGCAAGCGTTCGAACTGGCGTGTGCCGGGCTGGGCACGGTGGGCGCGCGGACGCTGATGGTCGGCGACAACTACGAGTTCGACGTCCTCGCCGCGCGTGCGGCGGGGTTGCCGGCGCTGTTCTTCGATCGCCATTCGCGCGGACTTGAGCCTGGGGCGCCGACGAGTTTGGACGCGGTCGCGGCGGCGATTCTGCGCTGAGGGAGACTGCTGGTGGTCTGGTTTCTGGATCTCGACGCGGGATTTGAGCTGGGAGCACCCACCAGACGACGCGGTTACAGCGGACGGGCTGGTTTGGCGTCCTGATCTGCCCCCCCCGCGACGCACTGAGCATCAGCCCACCGTTCCCCGCCCGGACTCGAACTCCGAACCTGCGGATCAACAGTCCGACGCTCTGCCAGTTGAGGTGGTGGGCGTCGGGTTGAGCGACGGGTCTCGCGCCTGCGGCCGGGAGCCTGAGCCTCTCGCACCGGACCCGACGGGTCGAACCGGACCGGGAGCGCCCATCAGAATGAGCGCAGGCACGGCACCCACTGCGCGCCGCCGGCACCCCCGGGTCCGCCTATGCCTGGGGCCGTCGCGCGTGCTTGAGCGAGGCGCACCTCAGCCCGGAGCACGGCCACCACCTGCAATCCTTCACGGACCGGCGGCTCCGCTTGGCCCCGCCAATCGGGCAATGTCAAGGGGTTTTGCGTAGTTGTGGATAGTTCGAAGTCTTTTCCACAGATTCGCATTCTTGTTCGATTCATCGGTGGTTTTGCCCCAAAATAGAGGTATGACTAACGACGCGACGACCCCGGCTGGGGAGGTGCTCACCGCGATCGACCGCCTGCTTGACCAGGTCGATCCGCGGCGGGTCGACCTGCCGCCGCATACGCGTCTGGAATGGCTGCGGCTGGCGCGGCGGGTGCACGGACGGGTGGAGGCACTCACCGGGCTCCTCACCGCCGAGGCCGACCGCGCACAGGCCTCGGTGAGCACCGCAGGCACTCCCCTGACCTCCTGGCTGGGCACGGGTGAGAACCTGTCGCGTCGCGAGGCCAGCGGCGCGGTGCTGCGGGCACGGGCGTTGGGTGAGCGTCCGTTCGTGGCGAAGGCGGCGACGGCGGGCGAGATCAACCCCGGCCAGGCCCAGGCCATCGGAGCCGTTCTGGGAGAACTCGCTCCCCAGCTGAACGCCGATCAGCGCGGCCAGGCTGAGCAGGTCATGGTGGGGCTGGCTCAGCGCATGGACTCCGCTGAGCTGTCACGCGCGGGGGCGCAGGTGCTCGCCGAGGTGGTCGGGCCCAACAGCGCCGACCTGGTGGCACAGCAAGAGCAGCGGGCCGTCGAGGTGGCCCACCGGCGCCGCAGTCTGCGGTTCTTCCGCGAGGGGGCGTCGATTCGGTTCGACGGCTCACTGCCCCGGCTGGACGGCGAGGCGTTCATTTCTCTGATCGAGGCCCACGGCGAGGCTCGGCGGCGCACGGTCGTGGAGGCCCGCGATCCGCTGCACTTCGACACCCCCGAGCAGCGGCGCGCGGACGCGCTGATCGATCTCATCGCTGCCGCCCGGCACACGAAGCCCGACCCCGGTGTGGGTGTGGCGCGAGTGCTGGTGAAGCTCGACTACGACCGGCTGCTGGACGGCGCTGCCGCCGCGGGCGCGCTCGGCGATGGCGAGGCGCTGTCCGCCGGAGAACTGCGGCGCGTGTGCTGCGACGCCGAGGTGGCGCCCATGGTTCTCGGTGGCGCTTCGGAGGTGCTCGACGTGGGCCGCGCCAGCCGTCTGGTGACCGCGCCGCTGCGGAACGCGCTGACGATGCGCGACGGCGGATGCGTCTTCCCTGGCTGCGACGTGATGCCCAACCGCTGCGAAGCCCACCACATCCAGCCCTGGTGGCAAGGCGGATCGACGTCGCTGGGAAATCTCGCGCTCGTGTGCCATCACCATCACGGTGTTGTCGAGCCGGCCACGGTCGGCCGCCGGGACCAGTGGGAGCTTCGGATCGCGGCCGATGGGCTGCCGGAGTTGGTTCCCCCACGGCGCCTCGATCGCTGGCGAAGGCCTGTCCGGCACCGGCGCCACGGTGGTGACGGAGTCATCGCCCGGGGAGACCCGCCCGGCGCGGTCGCGGGTTGAGCGCTGGCCACCCGCGGAGTTGGACGAAACAGGGAGTCGGGTCTGCTGAGGCCGGCGGATTGAGCTTGCCGACCGCTGGAGGGTTAAGCAGGCCACCGCCGGTTGAGCAGGCTGCGGAGCAGCCGTGTCGAAACCACCAGCCGGAGCCACACCAGTCCTTTCCCCCCGCACGCCCCTGTGGCCAGCCCGGCAAACCCACCGCCATTGGCCACACCCGCCACCTCACCGGTTGAGCAGGCCGCGGAGCAGCCGTGTCGAAACCACCGGTCGGTGCGCACGGGGCCACCCTGGGCCCCCGCTTCCCCGCAGCCCTTGAGCCATCGCCGACAACTGCCCCCACAGCCGCTGGTTGAGCTTGTCGAGACCTGTGGCCCACGCAGTCGGGCATAACCCAAGTCGCGTCGAGCCCATCACTGCCGGTCGACCCCTTCGCCGTTGACTGCACCCGTCGAAACCCGCGACTTGGCATCCCAAAACAGGCCAGGGGCGCGCGGGGCGGCGTTCGTCCGATAGATTGGCGGCTCGAAGCCTGGTGGCCTCGACGGCCGCAGGTTCGAGACCGAGGAGCGCTGCGTGGCTGATCCAGCAACCAACAGCAGTATTCAGGTTTCGCGCGTGGTTGCTGATGCTTCCGAGGTCAGTCGGGCATTGACCCGGATGGCGCACGAACTCCTCGAAGCCAATCACGGTGCGACGAACCTGATTCTGCTCGGCATTCCCACCCGCGGAGTGCCCCTGGCCCGGCGACTGGCCGCGGCAATCGAAGACATCGAAGGCCACCCCGTCCGGGTCGGCGAACTCGACATCACGATGTACCGCGACGACCTGCGCGCCAACCCCACCCGCAACCCGGCACGCACGGCCATCCCCGGCTCCATCGACGACGCGATCGTGGTGCTCGTCGATGACGTGCTCTACTCCGGACGCACCATCGGCGCCGCCTTTGACGCGCTGCGCGACCTGGGCCGGCCGAAAGCCGTCCGGCTAGCGGTGCTCGTTGATCGCGGCCACCGGGAACTGCCGATCTCCGCCGACACCGTCGGACGCACCATCCAAGCCGCTGCCGACGAACGAGTCTCGGTCCTCCTCAGCGAGCTGGATGACTCCGATGCCATCACCATCACCCGAAGTGAGAGGCCCTGATGCGCCATCTGTTGAGCTGCCGCGACCTCGACCTGGCCACGGCCGTTGCGATCCTCGATCTTGCCGAAGAAATGCAGCAGGTCCAGTCCCGACCGGTCAAGAAGCTCCCGGCCCTGCGCGGCCGCACCATCGTGAACATCTTCTTCGAAGATTCCACCCGCACCCGGACGAGCTTTGAGATCGCCGGCAAATGGCTCAGCGCCGACACGATCAACGTGTCCGCCAAGGGCTCCTCGGTCTCCAAGGGCGAATCGCTGCGCGACACCATGCTCACCCTGGACGCCATGGGCGTGGACGCCTTCGTGATCCGGCACGCCTCCTCCGGCGCCGCAGCGCAGGTGGCCAGCTGGGTGAAAGCCCAAGTCGTCAACGCCGGCGACGGCCAGCACGAGCATCCCACCCAGGCCCTGCTGGACGCGTACACCATGCGTCAGCATTACGCCCGCCACGATCTGGGCGGCTTCGAAGGCAAGCGGGTGGCGATCGTGGGCGACGTGCTCCACTCCCGCGTCGCCCGGTCGAACGTGATCCTGCAACAGACTCTCGGCAGCGAGGTGGTGCTGGTCGCCCCGCCCACCTTGATGCCCACCGGCGCCGACACCTGGGGCTGCGAGGTCACCCAGGACTTCGACGAAGTCCTGAACAGCTGCGACATCGTGATGATGCTGCGCGTGCAGCGCGAACGCATGGCGGGCGGCTTCTTCCCCACCGAACGCGAGTACACCGAGGCATACGGGCTCACCCCTGAGCGGCTCGCCGCGATGAAGTCCGGCGCCGCGATTTGCCACCCCGGCCCGATGAACCGCGGCGTGGAAATCTCCAGCGCCGCAGCCGACGCGGCCAACTCCCTCGTGCTCGAACAGGTCGCCGCCGGTGTGGCGATCCGAATGAGCGTCCTGTACCACCTGCTCGGCTCGGATGAAGGAGCAATGCACTAATGGCGAACCTGCTGATCACCGGAGCCACGCTGGCCGACGGCACCACCACGGACCTGTTCATCGCGGACGGGGTGCTGGTCGACCCCGCCTCGGCACCCGTGGACGTCGAGCGCCTCGACGCCGACGGCCTCCTGGCGATTCCGGGGCTTGTCGACCCACACACCCACCTGCGCCAGCCCGGACGCGAGGACGCCGAGACCGTCGACACCGGTACCGCTGCCGCCGCCCGCGGCGGCTTCACCTGCGTCCATGCGATGGCCAACCTCACCCCGGTCACCGACACTGCCGAGGCCGCGGAGTTCGTCCAGAGCCTGGGCGAACGCGACGGCCACTGCGAGGTCCGCGTCGTCGGTGCCGTCACCAAGGGTCTCGAGGGTGTTGAACTGTCGGAGTTGGGCCGGATGGCCAACTCGCGGGCGAACGTCCGGGTGTTCTCCGACGACGGCCGCTGCGTGGCCGACTCGCTGGTGATGCGCCGGGCGCTGACCTACGTGAAGTCCTTCGACGGCGTGGTCGCCCAGCACTCCCAGGATCCCCGACTGGCCGGCCCGACGGCCTGCTGCCACGAGTCGGAATGGTCGGGCAAACTAGGCCTGCCCGGCTGGCCGTCCCAAGCCGAGAGCGTCATCGTGGCTCGTGACGTTCAGCTCGCCGAACTCACCGACTCCCGCATTCACGTCTGCCACGTCTCCACCGCGGAGAGCGTCGAGGTGATTCGCTGGGCCAAGAAGCGCGGCATCAAGGTGACCGCCGAAGCCACCCCGCATCATCTGCTGCTCGACACCCCGTTGGTCGCGAGCTACGACACCACGTTCAAGGTGAACCCGCCGCTGCGCACCTCGGAGCACCTGGAGGCGATCCGCGAAGCCCTGGCCGACGGCACCATCGACATGGTCGGCACCGATCATGCCCCGCACGCCCGTCAGGACAAGGATCATCCCTTCGACGTTGCCCTGCCCGGAATGATCGGCCTGGAACAGGCGCTCGCCGTGGTGATGGACGTCATGGTCAACACCGGACGGATGGACTGGCCCACGCTGGTGGAGCGGATGAGCTTTGCCCCCGCGCGACTCGGCCACACCACCACCCAGGGACGGCCGCTGACCGTCGGTGAGCCGGCGAACATCACCCTGGTCGACCCGACCGCCCGAGCCACCGTGGACGCCGAGCAGTCCCGCTCTCGGGCGCGGAACAATCCGTACCACGGCCGTGAGTTGCCCGATCCGGTGGTCGCGACAATGTGGGCTGGCAAGGTGACATATCGCCGCTGAGCGTATGGGGGTATCCTGACCGCCACCACCCCACATCCCTTGCGAAAGGGTCACGATGGCACCACCCCGCCGTCCCAGTGTGAAAGATGTTGCCGAACTCGCCGACGTCTCGATCGGGACAGTCTCCAACGTTTTGAATCGGCCCGACCTGGTTGCACCAGCCACTCGCGCACGGGTCGAGGCGGCAATGGAGCGACTCCGCTATCACCGCAACGCTTCAGCCCGGCAGCTGCGTGCCGGAGTCTCCAGCACTGTCGGTGCGGTCGTCTCCAATGTGTCCAACCCGTTCTACACCGAGCTGATCCGCGGCATCGAGGACCGGCTCGCGGATGTCGGCCACAGCCTGATCATCTGCAGCTCCGACAACGACCCCGAACGCGAGGCCCGCGCGTTGCGCCTGCTGGGTGAGCAGGGCGTTCGTGGGGTGCTGATCACCCCCACCGACGCCACCGACTCCCGGCTAGCGGTGTTGTCCGAGTTGGGTATCCCGGTGGTTGTGCTGGACGCCCATCTGGACGGCTATCCCAGCGTCACCCTCGATCACTTCCGCGGGGGCCGCTTGGCCGTCGAGCACCTTCTTGAGCAAGGCCACCGTCGCATCGCGATCATCGCCCGCAAGATCTTGCAGCCCAGTCAGGAGCGTTGCGCCGGTGCGACCGAGGCGATCGCCGCGGCGGGCCTTGACCCGGCGGAGGTGCTCACGATCATCCACATCGATGAGGCCAGTGCCAACAGTGGGCAGCAAGCCATCGCCCCGGTGCTGGACGGCCCCAAACCGCCGACGGCAGTGTTTGCCCTTAACGACATCGTCTCCTTGGGCGTGCTGCGTGAGCTCCGCCGACGCGGGTTGCGCGTTCCTGAGGACGTCGCCGTGGTCGGCTACGACGACCTGTTCTTGGCCGCGGAGCTGATGGTGCCGCTGACCTCGGTGCGTCAACCGATGCGCGAAATGGGCTGGGCGGGCGCCGATCTGTTGTTGGCGGGAAGCCCGAGGCAGGCTTTCACCCCAGAACTGATCGTGCGCGCCTCGTCCGACTTCGATCGAACGAACTCGGTCGATCGGACGAACTCGGGCGCACAGGGCCGCTAGCGCGTCGCCTCGGCGACGGCCGGCCAGCGCTCCGCCGCGGCCAGCATGATCGGCGGCAGCGGCACCGGACGAGCATTCGCGTCACCGGCGACCACGACGGTCCGGGTCCGCACCAGCACCCGCGAATCCAGCGGGTCGACGATCTCAGCGATGGTGGTCATCGAGGATCGCCCCACTCGCCCGATCGCAGTGCGCACCAGGTAGGGCTCGGGGCGCAACAGGATCTGACCGAGGTAGTCGACGTCCTGGCGGGCCACCATCCAGAGCATGCCGTCCTCGGCAGCGACAGCCATGCGGTGCGGGCCGTCCGGGTCGGGGCTCATCCGCACCCGCGCCTCGGCGATGTAGTCGAACACTCGCACGTTGTTGACGTGGCCGTAGGAGTCCAAGTCCGACCAGCGCACCGTGAACGGAAAGTCGAAGGCCTGCTCGCCGACGTGCCAACGCCCCAGCGGCGGGAACGGCTCAAGCTCGACCGACTGCGCCGCGAACCAGCCGCGCTCGGCGCCGGTCATCCGGCGGACGCGATTTGCCCGGTAGTCGAACAGGCACAGCGTCGAGCGCCCGCGGGCGACCTCGCGGCCGTCCTGGAGGACGGAGTAGCCCAGCACGAACCGGGACGCGCCTACCGGCCCCACGGACAGCTCGATCTTCATCGGTGTCGTGCTGAACCCGATCGGGGCAAGATACTCGATCTGGTGACCGACCACCATCGTCGAGTCGCCGAGCAGATGGGCGTTGGGCCCGGCCAGCAGCCACTCCACCCGAGCCTCTTGGAGGTAATCGGCGATCACCGCATTGTTGACGTGCCCTTGGGCGTCCAGATCGACCCACCGCAGACCGACGGTGGCGGTGTAGCTACTCACTCGACCGTTTCGTCGTCGTACAGGGAGGCCACGACGTCGGCGTACTGGTCGGTGACCACCTTGCGCCGCACCTTCATGTTCGGGGTGACGCCGCCATCATCGACGCTCAACTCGGCCGGCAGAACGGCGAAGCGCTTCACCGTCTCCCAGCGTTCGAGCTTTGCATTGGCCGAAGCCATGAACCGCTCCAGCGTCTTGCGCAGTTCCTCGTGCTGGGTGAGTTCGGCGTAGGAGAGGTCGCTGAGCCCCTTGCGGGCGGCCCATTTGGCCAGGTTGTCACGATCCATGGTGAGCAGCGCGGAGATGTACTTGCGGCCATCACCCACGGCCACCACCTGCGACACGTAAGGAATCGTGGCGGCGATCACCGTTTCGACCTTGACCGGCGCGACGTACTTTCCGCCGGAGGTCTTCATCAGATCCTTCTTGCGGTCGGTGATCGACAGGTAGCCGTCGGCGTCGAGCTCACCGATGTCGCCGGTGTGGAACCAGCCGTCGATCAGCACCTCGGCGGTGCGCTCAGGGTCGTTGTGGTAGCCGCGCATCACACCGGGGCCCTTGATCAGGATCTCGCCGTCCTCGGCGATCTTGATCTCGGTGCCGGGAAGGGCCGGCCCGACCGTGCCCAGCCGCGGCTTCTGCGGGACGTTGAAGCAACTGATCGCGCTGGTTTCGGTCATCCCGTAGCCCTCGACGACGAGCAGACCGGCGGAGTAGAACCACGCCTGCACCTGCGCGCTGAGCTTGGCCGAGCCGGAGATGAAGAACTCGACGTTGCCGCCCATCCGCTCCTTCAGCTTGCTGAACACCAGCTTGTCGGCCAGCGCGTAGGCCGCCCGCATGGACACCGGCATCGGCTCGCCGTTCATCCGGTAATCGCGGGACGCGCGACCGACCGCGAACGCCCAGCGGGCGATACGACCTTTGACCCCGCTGCGGGGCGAGGACAGCATGACCGCGCCACGCACCTTCTCGAAGATCCGCGGTGCGCCGCACATGAACTCCGGGCTGACTTCCCCGAGCCCGCTGACGATCTTGTCGACGCGACCGTCGACCGCCGAGCTGAAGCCGATGGCCATCTGGGCGGCGATCAGCGCCTTGCCGAACACGTGCGACAGCGGCAGCCACAGGTACTGGACGTAGTTGGGCGGAATGATCTCCATGTCGCGCAGCGTCGTGCCCTCGTAGACCCAGCAGCTGTGCAGCAGCTCCACGCCCTTGGGACGTCCGGTGGTGCCGGAGGTGTAGATCAAGGTGGCCAGCTGGTCGCCGGCGGTGACCGCGATGGCCTGGTCGACCACGTCCGGCTGCGCGTCCAGATGCTGCTCACCCAGGGCGACGAACTGCGCCCAGCTGAACACCCGCTTGCCGTCGGCAGCGTCCTCGCCGTCCATCAGGATCACATGCGAGAGTGCGGCGACCAGCGTCGGGTTGGCGTCCACCTTGGCGAGCTGCTCGGCGTTCTCGGCGAACATCATCACCGAACCGGAGTCGGTCACGATGTAAGCGAAATCCTCCCCCTGGGTGTTGGGGTAGATGGTGGTGGTGGCACCGCCGGCGCAGTTGATCGCCAGGTCGGCCAGCAGCCATTCGATTCGCGTGCTGGCCACGATAGTGACCCGCTCTTCGCTCTTCAGCCCCAGCCCCAGAAGTGCAGCCGACAGGATGTCCACGCGCCGCTGAGTTTCGGCCCAGTCGATGCTGACCCATTGCTCATTGCCGTCGCGATATCGGAATGCCTCGCCGGCGGGAGTCGTGCTCACTCGCCACCGCAGCATCTGACCCACATTGGTCGCTTCAGCGATCTTGTTCATCGCCGCCATCACCCTCTCGTCGCACCCACATCTGAGGGGATGCGCTCCGCAGTCTAGGACTGTGCTCAGCCTAAGCGGACAGACGCCCCCGCCGCACGAGGAATTTGTTCGCATCTGGACGCTGAGCCGGTGGCGAGTTTGATGATTTCCCTGACCAAACCGCAATAGTGATTGAAACCTCAACAGAGCGTAAGATGTCGGCATGCAAAGGACCGCGATCACTCCCCGTTGGCTGGATGCCGAACAGCAAGTGATCTGGCGCGCCTTCCTGAGCGGTACCAACCGCGTGTTTCTCGAACTGGACGCTGAGTTGCGCCGGTTCGGTCTCGATCTGGGCGAGTACGAGATTCTGGTGAACCTGTCCGAAAGCCCCGACCACGAACTGCGAATGTCCGATCTGGCCGACCGAGTGCGCCAGTCGCGGTCTCGCCTCACCCACACCGTGGGTCGCATGGAGGCCAAAGGCATCCTGGTACGCAATGCTTGCCCGTCCGATGGCCGCGGCGTGAACGCCCGGCTCACCGATGAGGGCTACGCGCTGTTGGTCGAGGCCGCGCCCTACCACGTCGAATCAGTGCGCCGCGTGCTGGTCGACGTGGTTGATCCCGACGACTTCGTGGCGCTGGGACGGGCGATGGCTGCCGTCGCCGACGCAGACGCCCCGACGGAAGCCGACTGACACCGACGGAGACCGACGGACGCCGACTGATGCGTTGCAGGGTCCTGCCCCCCCACCATCCTCGCTGGTTGAACAGCGGCGCGGCGGCGCGTCGAAACCCCCACGCTGGCCGAGCAGCGGCGCAACCGCGGGTCGACACCACTGTTCCTCCCCAGTCCAGCAGCCACACAGCCGCCTGCCCCGCGCTGGCCGAGAAGCGGCGCAGCCGCATGTCGGACCACTTGAGACCGGCCCGCGCCCAGACCCCTCGCCAATCGAGCAACTGCCCGACCGCACCCACAGCGGGGTAAGCGCAACCGGTGTCGAATCCACCCGAGAACCCGCACAACCGCCCGCCCCGGCATCCGAACAGCCACACAGCC
>PHEY01000005.1 GCA_002841335.1 Actinobacteria bacterium HGW-Actinobacteria-2
CGGGCTCAACCTCGGCCTGTGGCTGAGCCTGGCGCAGTTCCCGATCACCTGGATCGCGACCTGGGCCTACATCCGGCACGCCAACGGCAAGCTCGATCCACTGGCCGCCGAGATCCGCACCAAGCTCGAGGCTGAGGAGGCCTGACATGACCGGTAACCCACTGATCAACATCTCGATCTTCGCCGCATTCGTCGTGATCACCCTGCTGGTCGTGATCAAGGTCAGCCGTGATTCGGAGAAGAAGGCTGCGGCCTTCTACACCGGTGGCGCGTCCTTCTCCGGCCGTCAGAACGGCCTGGCCATCACCGGCGACTACCTGTCGGCTGCGGCGTTCTTGGGCGTTACCGGCGCGATCGCGGTGTACGGCTATGACGGCCTGCTCTACTCCGTCGGTTTCTTCGTCGCCCTGCTGCTGGCGTTGTACCTGGTGGCCGAGCCGTTGCGGAACACCGGCCAGTACACGATGGCCGACGTGCTCAGCTTCCGGATGAACCAGCGCCCGGTGCGGACCGCCGCCGCGCTGTCGACTCTGACCATCTCGTTCGTGTATCTGCTGGCGCAGATGGCCGGCGCAGGCGGTCTGGTGGCGCTGCTGCTGGGGGTGAGCGATCCGCTGGCCCAGTCGGGCGTGATCGCGATCGTCGGCGTGCTGATGATCGTCTACGTGCTCATCGGTGGCATGAAGGGCACCACTTGGGTGCAGATGATCAAGGCCACGCTGCTGATCGGCGGCTCGGCGGTGATGTCGGTGATGGTGTTGGCCAAGTTCGGCTTCAGCCTGACCGATCTGCTTCACGCAGCCGTGGTGAAGAACCCGGTGGACGCCAAGGGCAAGCCGCTGGGCCAGGCGCTGCTGGAGCCGATGCTGAAGTACGGCAAGGATCCGCTGAGCTTCATCTCGCTGTCGTTGGCCTTGGTGCTGGGCACCGCGGGCCTGCCGCACGTGTTGATGCGCTTCTACACAGTGCCGAGCGCGAAGGAAGCCCGCCGCTCTGCGGTGTGGACGATCGCTCTGGTGGGCTTCTTCTTCCTGCTCACCTTGGTGCTGGGCTTCGGTGCGGCCGCGCAGGTCGGCATCGGGACCATCCTCAATGCCCCGGGCAAGGAGAACGCTGCCGCCCCGCTGCTGGCCTTCAACCTGGGCGGCGAGGTGCTCATGGGCATCATCTCCGGCGTGGCCTTCGCCACGATCCTGGCGGTGGTCGCCGGCCTGACCATCACCGCTTCGGCCTCGTTCGCCCACGACTTCTACAACTCGGTGTTGAAGAAGGGCAAGGCCGACCCGGCCCAAGAGGTCAAGGTCGCCCGGATCACCGCGGTCGCGATCGGCATCCTGGCGATCGTGGGTGGTATCGCGGTCAACGGGCAGAACATCGCCTTCTTGATCTCGCTGGCCTTCGCGGTGGCGGCATCGGCGAACCTGCCGTCGATCCTGATGACCTTGTACTGGAAGAAGTTCAACACCCGCGGCTCGGTGGCCTCGATCTACACCGGCCTGGCTTCCTCGGTGCTGCTGATCGTCTTCTCCCCGGCGGTCATGCTGCCGATCAAGGACGCGACCGGGGCGATGGTCACGCATCCGTTGGCGCTGTTCCCGCTCACCAACCCCACGCTGGTGGCGCTGCCGCTGGCCGTGATCGCTGGTGTCATCGGCACCCTGACGGCCAAGGAGCCGGCTGATACCGACCTGCAGGCCGAGATGGAGGTCCGGTCGATGACCGGCGCCGGCGCCTCGGAGGCCGTCGCGCACTGAAACCACGAGGCCGCCGCGTCCGAACGAGATTTCGGCGCGGCGGCCTCGCCATGTCAACACCGCCACACTGTTGAAGCCGACAAGGTGGCCGGGCGCGTTTTGGAGACTTCCCCGTAGCTGTGTCGGCGACGGCGTGTCGCAGATCACGACTTTGAGATCGCCATTCCTGAGACAGCCGTCCACATCTTGGGACGAAGGTGCCTCCGGTCAGCACAGGAGTGTCCGAGAGCTTCCTGAGAACGGCTTTTACATCCTGCTGTCACTACGCAATTTCCCTACGTAGGACTGTTGACACTGAATCAGCCACCCCGTACGTTCCTCCCAATCCGGATACGGGCCCTACCGCGAGGACGATCCCAGGCAAGACAGCCCAACCGGAATTCAGTAACCACGTTGCTGCACGGCAAACCCGGACGCCAGCACAGCCACGTGAGAAGAACCTCATTGATCCACACCTGTTAAGGGGGTGCGCTGTGACGCATTCACACACACCGGATGGTCCGCCAGAAGAGGACAGCCCGGAGTTCCACCTGCCGCCAGATCACTGGCCCCTGCCCGAACTCAGCACTTTTGAATCCCATCCACATCCCGCAACCAATCGGTACGTAGCCACTCGCGATTCGGCTGACTACCAGCGACTTCGCAAGACCTTCACCAACTTTGCCTTCCCGATCGTCGTCGGGGTGTTGGGCATCTACTTCGTCTACGTCCTGCTCTCGATCTACGCGACCGGACTGATGAAGACTCCCGGCTGGGGCGGGCTCAACCTCGGCCTGTGGCTGAGCCTGGCGCAGTTCCCGATCACCTGGATCGCGACCTGGGCCTACATCCGGCACGCCAACGGCTGCTGGCATTGCAGACCTACGGCAACTCGATCATCAACATCTCGATCTTCGCCGCGTTCGTCCTGATCACGCTGATCGTGGTGATCGGGGTGACCCGCAACTCGGAGAAGAAGTCCGGCGCGTTCTACACCGGCGGTGCGTCCTTCTCCGGCCGCCAGAACGGCTTGGCGATCACCGGCGACTACCTGTCGGCGGCGTCCTTCCTGGGCGTCACCGGCGCCATCGCCATCTACACCTACGACGGCCTGCTCTACGCCTTGGGCTTCTTCGTGGCTTGGGTGGTCGCGCTGTACCTGGTGGCCGAGCCGTTGCGGAACACCGGCCAGTACACGATGGCCGACGTGCTCAGCTTCCGGATGAACCAGCGCCCGGTGCGTACCGCCGCCGCGCTGTCGACGCTGGCGGTGTCGTTCTTCTATCTGCTGGCGCAGATGGCCGGAGCCGGTGGCCTGGTGGCCCTGTTGCTGGGCGTGACCGATCCGCTCTGGCAGAGCGGGGTGATCGCTCTGGTCGGCGTGGTGATGATCGTCTACGTGCTCATCGGTGGCATGAAGGGCACCACTTGGGTGCAGATGATCAAGGCCACGCTGCTGATCCTCGGCGGCGCAGTGATGACCTTCTGGGTGTTGGCCAAGTTCGGCTTCAGCTTCACCGATCTGGTGAACGGTGCCGTGACCAACCCGAACAACGCCAAGACCGTCGCCGGCTTCAAGTGGGCCGACGCCGCTCACATGCTCGATCCGATGGCCAAGTACGGCAAGGATCCGGTCAGCTTCATCTCGCTGTCGATCGCGTTGGTGCTCGGCACCGCCGGTCTGCCGCACGTGCTGATGCGCTTCTACACCGTGCCCACGGCCAAGGAAGCCCGCCGCTCTGCGGTGTGGGCGATCGCCTTGATCGGCCTGTTCTACCTGTTCACCCTGGTGTTGGGTCTGGGCGCGACCGCTCTGGTCGGCATGGACACCATCATGGGCGCTCCGGGCAAGGAGAACTCGGCCGCTCCGCTGTTGGCGCTCGCGCTGGGTGGTGAGGTGCTCATGGGCATCATCTCCGGCATCGCCTTCGCCACGATCCTGGCGGTGGTCGCCGGTCTGACCATCACCGCGTCGGCCTCGTTCGCCCACGACTTCTACAACTCCGTGTTGAAGAAGGGCAAGGCCGACCCGGCCCAAGAGGTCAAGGTCGCCCGTACCACCGCAGTGGTGATCGGCGTGATCGCGATCATCGGCGGTATCGCGGTCAACGGGCAGAACATCGCCTTCTTGATCTCGCTGGCCTTCGCGGTGGCGGCATCGGCGAACCTGCCGTCGATCCTGATGACCCTGTACTGGAAGAAGTTCAACACCCGCGGCTCGGTGGCCTCGATCTACACCGGCCTGATCTCGTCCGTGGTGCTGATCGTCTTCTCGCCCGCGGTCATGTTGCCGCTCAAGAATGCTGCCGGGGTGGCGGTCGCTCATCCGTTGGCGTTGTTCCCGCTCACCAACCCGGCACTCGTGACTATCCCGCTGGCGTTCCTCGCCGGTTGGATCGGAACGATCACCTCCAAGCAACCTGCGGACGCGGACCTGCAGGCCGAGATGGAGGTCCGGTCGATGACCGGAGCGGGCGCTGCCGAGGCAGTCGCTCACTGATCCGGGGGGACGGCCTCGTCAAGCCCGGGTTCAGCCTGGCGGGGTCGTCCCTTCTCATCTCCGCGAATGACTGAGGGCCAGTCTCGATCCGTCGAGACTGGCCCTCACCACGTCCACCGCACCCGCACACCCCCGGCACCCGACAACCCCGACGCCCGCACGCCCCCGACGCTCGGCGCCCCCACACCCCCAGATGTCACTCTGCGCCCGGATCGGTCGGGCGCAAAGTCGGGTCTGGGACGGGGGTAGGGTGAGCCGGTGAGTCAACCATCCGCACCGGCGGCGCTGGACCGAAAGGGTCTGGTGCTCGCATTCGCCGCCTACCTGGTGTGGGGCGCCTTCCCCTTCTACTTCAAGCTGCTCGACGCAGCCGGGCCGTGGGAGATCATCGGGCACCGGGTGGTGTGGACGTTCGTCTTCTGCTTACTCGCGGTCGTCGTGTGGGGCCAGCTCGGCCACCTGCGCCAGGTGCTCGCCGACCGGAAGCTGTTCTGGGGCCTGACCGGGGCCGGCGCGCTGGTCACCATCAACTGGTCGATCTACGTGTGGGGCGTGCTGAACGATCACGTCGTCGACACCGCCCTGGGCTACTTCATCAACCCCCTGGTGACCGTCGGCCTGGCGGTGGTGGTGCTGAAGGAGAAGCTGCGGCGTCCGCAGTGGATCGCGGTCGGCGTCGGCGCGCTGGCCGTGGTGGTGATCACCATCGGCTACGGCCAAGTGCCCTGGGTCGCGCTCAGCCTGGCGGCCAGCTTCGGTCTCTATGGGCTGGCCAAGAATCGGGTCGGTGGACGCGTCGCGCCCCTGGTCGGCCTGACCGTGGAGACCGCCCTGCTCACCCCCGTCGCGTTGGCCTTCCTGATCTGGCTCCAGGCCAGCGGCGCCGCGCACCTGGTCAGCGGCTGGCCGGGGCTGACGATCGGACTGATCGCCGCCGGTGTGGTCACCGCCGTGCCGTTGGTGATGTTCGCCGCGGCCGCGTCCCGGATCCCGCTGAGCATGATCGGACTGATTCAGTACCTCGCCCCGACGATTCAGTTCTCCTTCGGCGTGTGGATCAACCACGAGGTGATGCCGCTGCCACGCTGGATCGGCTTCGGTCTGGTGTGGGTGGCGCTGGTGGTGCTGACCGTCGACAGCATTCGCGCCGCGCGCGCGGTTCCGGTCGGCGAACCCGAAGCGATGAACTAGGAGCGCTCAGCCCTGCTGAGACCACCCGCCCGGGTTGGAGATGTTGAACATCCACTCCATGCCGAACTTGTCGGTGATCTGGCCGTAGGTGTCGCCCCAGACCTGTTTCACGAGGGGCTGGTCGACCCGTCCATCCTCGGCGAGCTTGTTGAACCAGCCGGTGACCAGATCAACCTCGTCGCTCATGAACGCCAGGTAGACCCGGGTGCCACCCCAAGTCGCCGCCGACTCGGAGTTCGCGTCCGAAGCCATCAGCGTGAACTGCTCGGCGACCAGCTCGGCGTGCATGGTGCCGTCCGGTGGCATGTCGACCATCCCGAAGTCGGCGAAGGTGGCGATCGTCAGTTGCCCGCCGAACACCGTTTGGTAGTAGCGCAGCGCCTCGGCGGCATTGCCGTCGAAGTTGAGGTACGGCACGAGTTTGGTGGCCATCGTTGGCTCCTCGGATCAGTGGGGTCCTTTCCAGACTCAACCATGCCGCTGCCGGCGACAATCCCCCGGCCGCGTCGGGAATTACCCACCGCGCACCGGTCCCACGACAGGCTGGCGGTCAGGTTCGCTGAGACCGGGCCTCAGTCGCTGAGTGCCTCCAGCACGCGCGCCATCGTCCGCTGGACGGCCAGGGTGTCGGCCAGCGGCATCACCGGGCTCTCGGTGAGTCCGGCTGCCAGGCATTCACCGACATGGGCGATCTCGTGGCTGTAGCCCATTCCCAGCGTGTCGAAAGCGAGTTCTTGGCGTTCGGCGCCGCTGAGCTGGACGACCAGCTCGGTGGCGCGATGGAACCGCGGTTTCACTTCGACCCAGCCGTTCGTGCCGGCCACGACCTGGCGGCCGGGCCCCGGTGCGGTGAAGCCGACCGATTGGTTGGCGTAGCGCCCGCCGCTGAAACCCAGCAGGATCCCTGCGTCGGACTCCACGCCGTTGGGGAAACGTCCCCCGACCGCATGGACGCTCTGTGGCTCGCCCAGGAACTGCTGCGCGAAGGAGATCACGTACACGCCCAAGTCGAGGACGGCTCCGCCACCTAACAGCGGGTTGAACAGCCGGTCGTCGGGGTCGTACTCACGGAAGGCCAGCAGGTCGCCGTACACCGCCCGCACCTCGCCCAACGCACCGGACGCCACCAGCTCGCGCAGGTAGCTGACCGCCGGCAGGAAGCGGGTCCACATGGCCTCCATCACGAATACGCCGCGGGCGCGGGCGGCGTCGATGATCTCGGTGGTGTCGGCGACCGTCGTGGTGAACGACTTCTCGATCAACAGCGCTTTGCCGGCCTCGATGGCGGCCAACGCCAAGTCGGTGTGTTGGGCGTGCGGCGTGGCCAGGTAGATGGCGTCCACGTCTGCGGCGAACAGTTCGTCGTAGCTGCCGTAGGCCTGCGCGATGCCGTGGCGGTCGGCAAAGGCCCGGGCACGGTCGGCCGATCGGGAGCCGACGGCCACCAGGTCGGTGTCCGGGAGCAGGGTGAACTCACCGGCCACGATGTCGGCGATCTTGCCGGGCCCGGCGATGCCCCAGCGCACGCTCACTCCTTGCCCCTGCGCTTGCGCATTTCGCCACTGATGGCGCCGGCGGCAGCACTGATCACGAAGGCCGCACCCAAGTTCAGCAGCCACCCGCCGGTGCCCAGGATCGCCAGCACGATGGCCAGCGGCCAAGCAACCGCGGAGACCACATTCAGCGTCGATTCGATCACGCTCGGTGGACGCGGCGGGGTGGCCGGCACCAGCACCATGCCGGGTTCGGTCGTGGCCGGTTCGTTCAGTGGTGGCTCCGGCGAGGCGCCCTGGTCGGCGTCCTTCCAGGAGGGTTGCTGCCAGAGCCGTGATTCGTCGTCGGTCGGGGTGGTCACCGAATCATCGTAGATCGGATGCAGAACGCGGGCCGACCCCACCGATGACCCCGGAAGCGACCAACCGCTGGTAACGCAGTTGCCGAATCCGATGCCGCAGCACCCAGGAGACCAGCACGACCAACACAATGGCCTGCCACCAGGCACCGGAGATCACCGCGAACACCAGGGCCAACGGGAACAGCCAACGACGCAGCATCCGCAGCCGCACCTCCTCCGCGCCGGGCGCCACCACCGAGGTCGGACGTTGACCCGGCGACAGCACCTCCCCGGTATAGGTCGGCCCGGAGAAGCTCGGCTGCTGCCACTGCTGCTCGGACTCGGGGTTGGACCACTGCGTGCTCATACCTGCCAGGCTAGTCAGGCGCACCTGAGGCGACCATCGGGTGAACCCAGGAGACGTCCCTGGCTGTTGTCTGGCAAAGTAGAACGGTGCGCGTGGTTCAGAAGTTCGGCGGGTCCTCAGTGGCCGACGCCGAAAGCATCAAGCGGGTAGCCCGTCGGATCGTGGCGACCCGGAACGCCGGCAACGAGGTTGTCGTGGTCATCTCCGCTATGGGAGACACCACCGACGATCTGCTCGACCTGGCTCAACAGGTCTCGCCCGACCCCCGACCACGTGAACTCGACATGCTGCTCACCGCCGGTGAGCGGATGAGCGCCGCCCTGCTGGCGATGGCGATCAACGACCTCGGCGCCACGGCCCGCTCGTTCACCGGCTCGCAAGCCGGGGTGATCACCACTGGCACGCACGGCGATGCCCGAATCATCGACATCACCCCCGGCCGGATCGTGTCGGCATTGGCCGAAGGTGACGTGGTCATCGTGGCCGGCTTCCAAGGCGTGTCGCAGACCACCAAGGACGTGACCACGCTGGGACGTGGCGCGTCCGACACCACGGCGGTGGCGTTGGCTGCGGCCCTGGACGCGGCCTACTGCGAGATCTACTCCGATGTGGACGGCGTCTTCACTGCCGACCCCCGGATCGTCCCCGGCGCCCAGCAGATCCCTGAGATCGGGTACGAGGACATGCTGGAGATGGCCGCCAACGGGGCCAAGATCCTGCACCTGCGCTGCGTGGAGTACGCGCGCCGCGAGCACGTCGCCGTCCACGTCCGGTCTTCGTTCTCCGACAAGCCCGGTACCTGGGTGAAGCATCTCGACTACGAGGAGTTTGGCATGGAACAGCCGCTGATCACCGGCATCGCTCACGACCGCAGCGAAGCCAAGATCACCATCGTCGGCGTCCCGGACAGGATCGGCGAAGCCGCCGACATCTTCACCGCGGTGGCCGAGGCCGACATCAACATCGACATGATCGTGCAGAACGTCAGCAAGCACGACGACAAGCGCACCGACATCTCCTTCACCCTGGTCCAGTCCGACGGCGCCAAGGCCATCGCCGCTCTGGAAGCGGTCAAGGCGCAGATCGGCTTCGACGAGGTCATCTACGACGACCAGGTCGGCAAGGTGTCGGTGGTCGGCGTGGGCATGCGTTCCCACCCCGGCGTCACCGCGCGCTTCTTCCGGGCTCTGGCGGAGGCGGGCGTCAACATCGGGATGATCTCCACCTCCGAGATCCGCATCTCGGTGGTCGTCGACATCGACCAGGTCGACACCGCTGTGCGCGCCGGCCACACCGCCTTCGGGCTGGACGCCGAGGGTGAGGCCATCGTCTACGCCGGCACCGGCCGCTAGCCCTCCCGGTTCCGCGAGGCCGCACACCTACACTGAACTCGTGATCTTCAAACGCGTCGGCGAGTCCCGTCCCTACCCTGACCATGGCTACGTCCAGAAGCAGTGGGCGGCGATCGCGCCGCAGCAGGTACGCCTGGACGAGTTGGTCACCACCAAGCGCACCCTCGATCTGGACGCGCTGCTGGAGGAGGATTCGACCTTCTACGGCGACCTCTTCGCACACGTGGTGCTGTTCGAGGGTGAGCTCTACCTGGAGGACGGATTGCACCGCGCGCTCCGGTCTGCGCTGCAGCAGCGCGAAACCATGCACGCCCGAATTCTGGAACTGAAGTAGTCTGGTCGGCGCGGCAGGCGATTCGACGGGAGTGGGCGTGGACCAGGTGACCCAGATGATCCGGGTACTGAAGACCCCTCTGACGCTGATCGGCCTCCTGGTGTTCGTGCTCATCGCCGGATATTGGGGGCTACAGGCGGCTCAAGCGCCGATCCCGAAGACCATCAACCCTTGCGTGCCGACCGATGTCGGCAAGGAGCTGACGCCCCAGTCGGTGCAGGTACGCGTACTCAACGCCGGCGGCGCGGGCGGCCTGGCCAAGGCCACCGCCAACGAGGCCCTTCGCCCCTACGGCTTCGACGTGATCCGGATCAACAACGCCGACCACAACCGCACCGTCGACCGCACGGTGGTGATCGGGCACGCGGTGGACGATCCCGAGGTCAAGCTGGTCATGCAGTTCTTCCCGAACTCGATCGCCGAAGGCGACGGACGCGCCGACCATGTCGTCGACGTCCTGGTGGGGACCGCGTTCGTGCCCACGCCGAGCAACCCGGTGACCACCGTCCCGGTTGACGGCAAGGTGTGTTTGCCGGCGCGGGCTAACGCCAGCGCCAGCCCGGCGAAGTAACGATCACAGGTCCCGCCAGCGGGCCAGGCGTCCGCCGACCGAGATACTGCGCAGGCGATCTTCGACGCGTTTGCGGTCGTCGCCGTTGGTCACGATCAACAGGTCGTCGCCCTGCCGGATGATTCGGTCCGGGCCGACCGGGAACGGCTCCCCGCCGCGGACGATCAGCGACACCACCGAGTTCTTGGGCAGACGCAGCTCACGAATCGTGACGCCGTGGAGGCGCGATCCGTCGGGCACATGCACCTGCATCATGTCGGCCGCGATGGTGTCCAGCGGCGCGAACTCGATCTCGACGTCGGTGGCGTCCTCACCGGTGGAGACCTGAAGCTTGCGCGCCATCCAGGGCAGCGTGGGCGCCTGCAGCAGAGTGAACACCACCACGAAGACGAACACCATGTCGAAGACGGTGGTCGAGCCGGGTGCGCCTGCCGCCAACGGCACGGTGGCCATGATGATCGGCACCGCACCGCGCAGGCCGGCCCACGAGATGAACAGCTGCTCGCGCCAGGGCACCTTGAACCAGACCGTGCACACCCACACCGACAGCGGTCGGGCGACGAAGGTGAGCACCAGACCGGCGGCCACACCGGCCGCAGCCGAAGCCACGGTGATGCGTTGAATCTCGGCGAGCATGCCGAGCATGACGAACAGACCGATCTGGGCGATCCAACCGATTCCTTCAGCGAACGATCGGGTGGCGTGGCGGTGCGGCAGTTTGCCGTTGCCGAGCACCAGCGCGGTGACGTAGACCGCAGCGAAGCCCGACAGGTGCAGCGAAGCACCCAAGCCGTAGGCCAACACCGCCCAGCCCAAGGCCGCCAGCGGGTACAAACCAGAGGCCGGAAGGGCGATCCGTCGCAGAATCCACACCCCGAGCTTGCCCACGGCCACGCCCACCAGGACGCCGCCGGCAAGCTCGGCCAAAATCAGACCCACCACGACCAGCGGTCCGCCCTCGATGCCTTGGCCCATCTCCCAGGCCGTGGCCGCGGCCACCAACAGGACGATCGGCGCATCGTTGAAGCCGGACTCGGCCTCGATGGTCGCCCGCAGCCGTGGTGGCAGTGGCACCTTGCGGAGCACCGAGAAGACCGCAGCAGCGTCGGTAGGTGAGGTCACCGCGCCGACCAAGATGGAAGTGGGCAGATCAAGCCCGATCACGAAGTAGACGAAGGCGGCCACGACCGCCACCGAGATCCCGACCCCGACCGTGGACAGCAACAGCGCACTAGGCAGCGCGCCCTTGATCTCGCTCCACTTGGTGGTGAAGCCGCCTTCGCCCAGGATCAGCACCAGCGCGGCGAAGCCAAGGGTGTGGGCGAGTTCGGCGTCACCGAAGTACACCACCTGCCCGACAACCACGCCCAGACCGAGGAAGATCAACAGCGAAGGAAGCCCGAAACGAGAGCCCAGGCGGGCCGCAACGATCGAAATGAGCAGCACAACGGCACCAAGCAGCATGACTTGGTCCAGTTGCACGGGCGGCCTCCTAGGCCAACTCTATCGGTCCGGGGCGGTGGATCCCCGCGTTGGTAAGGGGATCAGGACGCGGCGATCAATCTCAGCAATGCCGACGCCACCACCTGTGATCCAGCGGCGTTGAGGTGCCCGCCGTCACTGGTGTAGCCGGCGTACATCGCCTCACCGAAGGCGCTCCCCGTCACTCGAGTGCCATCGGGACGAGTGGACTCGATCGCGGCGATGTCCCACAGCCGTCCGGTGCCGGCGTACTTGGCCCGCACCAACTGGTTGAACCGATAGCGCGCCCGATTGGCACCATCACTGTCGGCCTCCAACGGATTGGTGGCATGGATGAAGGTGATCCCCGGGAACTCGGCGTGCAGGCCGTCCATCACCGCGACGTAGTGGGCGAAGGTGGCATCCACCGTTGAGTCGTCGTAGATATCGACGTAGCAGTACTTGACCACCGCGACCTTCACTTGGCCGGCCACCCCGCCCCGCAGGAAGGCGGCGAAGTCGTCGACCTTGCCGTCAGGGTTGCCGTTCTCGCCCGCCTCGGCGTGAGCCAGGACACCTCCGCCCGCCGGGCTGATCACGTCGCCGTGGCCGGAGAGCTGCACCTGCGCGGGACCGGCGATACCGGCGGCGCCGTACAGGGAGGAGACACCCTCCAACACATTCCAGCCCACCGAATGGTGGCCGAAGAAGACCCGCTTGGCGGCGGCGGCCTGCAACTCGGTTGCCGAAATGGTCGACGATTTGGGCACGAAGACCACATCGACGAAGTAGTTGGTCTTGGTGGAGTGGGTCGGACGTTTGCTCGTCCGGGCGACGGTGTAGCGGCCGCCGGACTTCGCCACGGTGATGCCGTCGCGGCTGACCGAACGGCTGAAGGCGCCCTTGGTGACCGGGTAATGACCGCCGGTGGCCAGGTAGGACACGAAGTAGGCGGTCTTGGACTTCACAGTCACCGGCTTGCGCAGCGTCGCGGTCTGCCACCCGACCGTGGTCAAGGCACGGAACGTGACCTTGGCCAGTCGCTTGCTCTTGGAACTCCAGATCGAGGCGACATACGCCTTGGTCTGGCGGGGTCCGCGGTAGAACTTCACCGCCGTGATCACCCCGCTGGTGGCGGTCGAGAAGCGGACGCCGATGTTGGCCGTCTTGCCCGACGACACCGCGGCAGTGGCCGGCCGGTCAGTGGGAGCGAAGATGCTGCGGGAGGTTTCCGCATGGGCGGGGGTCGCCACCAGCGGGGCGGCCAGCAGCGCGAGAGCCGCGCCGACTGCGATCAACCGACCGTGCCGGGTCGGCGAAGAAAGCGAAGAAGGAACTGCAACCATGTGAGGCCACCTCGATCGGACGACGCGGCACCCCTCCCCATGCGGGGTGTGTTGACAGCCCAACGCTAGGGGTCGGCCGACAGGCGGTCAACGCCCGCCGACCCACCACCTCAGGTGAACAGTTCGCGCGCCCGCGCCGCACCCACCACAGCGTCCAGGTCGCCGCCGACCTGGGCGGTGACGGCCGCGGCGACGGCGCCTTCGACCAGCGGGCCGTCAGCGAACCGAATGTGCGTCGCTTCGTCGGAATCCAACAGGTCGAGCACTGACTCCACGGTCATCGTGGCTGAGCCGAGGTCGGTCAACACGGCCACGTCATGGCCGGCCGCCCGAAGCTCGTTCACCGCATCGTTGACCTTGTCGAACGAGGTGCCGATACGGCCGTCGTCGGTACCGCCCGCCGCCCGCAACTCGACATCGTTGGCCATCTGGGCGGCCAGCTCGACCACCCCGGCAGCCAACTGCTCCGAATGCGAGACGATCACCAACGCAACTGCAGCGGCGCCGTCCTGAGGCTCTCGAAGGGTCACAAGGCCTCCGCAGCGTCAGCGGCGGTCGCCAGCAACAGCGCCGTCGAGGTCGCCCCCGGATCCTGGTGACCGATCGAACGCTCGCCCAGGTAGGACGCGCGGCCCTTGGTCGCCTGCATCGGGATGGTGGCCTCCGCACCAGCCTGCGCGGCCGTCGCAGCTGCCCGCAGCGCCTCGGTGGCCGAACCACCGGCAGCAGCAACGTCCTGCGCCGCAGCCAGCGCCGGAGTCCAGGCGTCCACCATCGTCTTCTCACCGGTGGTGGCCTTGCCCCGGGCAACCACGCCTTCCAGCGCACCGGCGATGATCGCCGCCACTCCGTTGGCGTCCAGCTCGTTCTCCGAGGCCGCCTTGGACGCCCGCAGGAAAGCGGTGCCGTACAGCGGACCGGACGCGCCACCAACAGTCGACATCAAGGTCGCTGCAACCAGCTTCAGGACCGAGGCCACATCGGGGGAACCGGCATCGAGTTTGGCCACGACGGCCTTGAAACCCCGGTCCATGTTTTCGCCGTGATCGCCGTCACCGATGGCGCGATCGAGGTCGATCAGCTCCATCCGGTGCTCGGCGAGCGCAGCCTGGGCGCGGGCGATCCACGCCAGCGCCCAGGCAGTTGTCAGGTGTTCGCTCACCCGTTAATCCTCACACGCCCCGGCGGAAGGCCGGAGTGTTCACGGGGGCATCCCACAGCGCGGTCAGCTCGTCATCGAGCACCAGAACGGTGATCGAGCAGCCCTGCATCTCCAGGCTGGTGATGTAGTTGCCCACCAGCGAGCGATCCACCACCAGGCCGGCGTCTTCGAGGCGCTTGCGGGCGTGGTTGTAGACGATGTAGAGCTCGGCCTCGGGCGTCCCGCCCATGCCGTTGACGAACAGCAGCACCTTGGAGCCGGCGGCCGGCTTCAGATCGGCCAGGATCGGATCGACGAGCTGATCGGTGATCGAGTCGGCCGGGGCCATCGGAATGCGATGGCGTCCGGGCTCGCCGTGGATGCCGATGCCGATCTCGATCTCGTCATCGGTCAGATCGAAGGACGGCTTGCCGGCGTGCGGGACGGTGCAGGCGGTCAGCGCCACACCCATCGAACGCACCTGGGAGTTGACCTTCTCAGCGATGGCGAGCACGCCGTCGAGGTCGTCGCCACGCTCAGCGGCGGCGCCGGCGATCTTCTCCACCAGCACGGTGCCGGCCACGCCACGACGTCCGGCGGTCCAGGTGGAGTCCTCCACGGCGACGTCGTCGTTGACCACGATCGACTTGACCGTGATGCCATCCATCTCGGCCAGCTCGGCGGCGGTTTCGAAGTTCAGCACGTCACCGGTGTAGTTCTTCACGATGTGCAGCACGCCCGCGCCGCCGTCGACGGCCTTGGTGGCCTCGAGGATCGGATCAGGAGTCGGCGAGGTGAACACCGCGCCAGGGACGGCGGCGTCCAACATGCCCTTGCCGACATAACCGGCATGCAGCGGTTCGTGGCCGGAGCCACCACCAGAGACCAGGCCAACCTTGCCCTTCACCGGAGCATCGGCACGAACGACGTAATCGGGATCGAAATGGACGGACACGAGATCGGCATGTGCGGCCTGGAAGCCGGACAGCGTTTCGGCGACCACATTGGCCGGATCATTGATGAGTTTCTTCACGAGGCTCTCCTTTGAGACGCGGGTGTAGGGCGGGCTGATCCCACTCTGCCCGCTTGTGCCTGCCTCCGGAAGGGGCGGACGTACGCACCTTCGTTCAGGGCAGCGGGGGCACCGTGAACGGAAGTGTTCGGCTCAGCGACCAGTCCAGCCCCGCCACCAACTCACTACGGGTAGTACTTCGTCACCGATTGCCGGGTCTTGCCCGGCAGATTCGGGTTGGGCACCACCTTCAACTGGTAGAAGCCAAACTGGGCGCCCGGCCAGACCGCAGCAACCCGGCGGGCGAACTCGGCCGCCGCGGACCTGTCGGCCTTGGCGGTGTGGATAGCTCCGCCCGCCTCGCCCGAGTAGCTGGACAACGCCACAAGCAGCACCCCCTCGGGAAGCCACCGACCTACGTCGGTGAACGCCTTCACTTCTGCCGGGGTCAGAGCGTGGTCACTCGTCGCTATGTGGGTGGACTGCTCCCAGGAGGTAGCGGGGCCTGACACGCGGACCGCCAACGGGTAGCCGGGCGGACCCTGCGGAGGACGGGCGAGCAACTCGGCAGCCTGAGCCAGGAACCGGCGTGGATCGGCCTCCGCGATGGTCACACCGACCTTGAGGTCGGAGTAGTCCATCTCTGGCACGGTGTTCGGCTGCCACTTCGCCGCATCGATCAGGTACCGGAGCGACTCCAGCGGCACCCGGTCGTGAGCGAGGAAGTGTGACCCCGACGAAAGCCGGAACTCAGGTCTATAGATCCCCAGCTTGGCTTCAGCTTCCATCGCGAAAAGTCGCCGCACCAACTGGACCAGCTGTTCGGTCGGCGCCTCTGCAGCGAAGGTCACCACAGCATCAGACTCGGCGTGTTTCCAGCCACCGGCGACGGTGAGCGCGCAGTCGATCCTCACGTCCACCACACCGGGCAGTGCCTGGTACTGGCTGGTGACTTCCGCACAGCGGGCCTGCAGTTCGCTCGGGCTCGGCGCGCATCCGCTGAGCGACATGGCGATCAAGGCGCCGGCCACGAGCAGGGACACGGCCTGGCCGACAGGCTTGAGGGTCATTGGGGCCTCCGACGGGCGTTCGACGTTGGTAGGGCAAACCTAGGGGCTGAGAGAACAGTGGTCACTGAAGCGTCTCAGCTTCTGTAACGAGCAGCAAAAAGCCGGTGAACCTCACGGGTTCACCGGCTTCTGCGATGCCTTGCAGCATTCCTGGCGGTGGCGGAGGGATTTGAACCCTCGGAGGGTTGCCCCTCACGCGCTTTCGAGGCGCGCTCTTTCGGCCGCTCAGACACGCCACCGCCGAGGAGTTTAGCTAGCCCTGGCCGGATGGTGCCAATCGCGACTCAGCGCCGCTCGGCGAAGAAGTCGGCGATCAGTTGGCCGCATTCATCCTCGGCAATGCCGCCGACCACCTCGACGCGATGGTTCAGCCGCGGGTCACGCACCACGTCCCACAGGGACGCGACCGCGCCGGCCTTGGGGTCATAGGCGCCGAAGACCAGGCGTTCGAGGCGGGAAGCCACGATCGCACCGGCGCACATCGTGCACGGCTCGAGGGTGACCACCAGGGTGCAGCCGTCCAAATGCCAGGAGCCGAGCTGCTCGGCGGCCCGGCGAATGGCCACCACCTCGGCGTGCGCGGTCGGGTCGTGGTGCAGTTCCCGCTCGTTGTGCCCAGTGGCCAGCATCTGTCCGGACGCGTCCAGGATCACCGCGCCGATCGGCACGTCGCCGTGGGCGAGCGCCAGCCGAGCTTCAGCGAGCGCGGCCTCGATGGCCAGCTGCCAGCGGCTCACTCGAAGGTGGCTACGGCCTTGGTGTACACCGCGGCGAAGCCGATCTTCTTGGCGATCAGCTCCAGCAGGGCGGTGGACTCCTGGTCGTAGTCCTCGGCCATGGCCTCCAGCTCGAAGTCCGGCAAACCGGCGTCGGCCAGGATGTCGGAATCGCCGATCGGGTAGCCCTCGTCGGACTCGTCGGTCAGGTCGGCTTCGAGGAAGTCGACCACGTCGTGCGCGATCGGCCATTCGTCAGCGGCCAGCGCGTCGGAGCAGAACACCTGAACGTGCTTGCCACGAACCCGGACGATCACGAAGACCTCATCGGCGACCGACACGAAACCGACCGCACCGGCATCGCCGGGCATCCGACGCAGCTGGGTGATCAGGCCGTCCAGATCGTTGGCCAGGTCGAGCTCCAACGGCAGCGCGACCGGCTGGCCGTCCTCGCGGTACAGGGCGATCACCAGGTCGATGTCATCTTCGGTGGCATCCTCGGGGTAGTCGTCATCGTCGTCGTCGGCTTCGTCAGCCTCATCTACCTCGACGTCGTCGTCCAACTCGTCCAGCTCATCAAGACCTGGCCGGTCGTCACCACGGTTGGGCATCTCAAACTCGAAGTCGTCCGATGCGTTCACCGCTACCTCCTCACCTGGCGGAGTTCCATAGTCTCAGAAAGTCAGGGCTTGGGCACAGTCCGGGCAAGTGTTCGCACCAGCCGCTGGTGTGCCAAGGTAGCGGTGTGGAACTTCGCGTCATCGAACACCCTCTGGTCGCTCACAAGGTGAGCCTGCTGCGTGACATCAACACCGCCAGCGCCACCTTCCGCCAACTGGTCGACGAACTGGTCACCCTGCTCGCCTACGAGGCCACCCGCGAGGTGCGCGTGGAGCCGGTCGAGGTGGTCACCCCGATCACCACCACCACCGGTGTCGGGCTGAGCCGTCCGCGCCCCCTGGTGGTGCCGATCCTGCGCGCCGGCCTCGGCATGCTGGAAGGCATGATGCGGCTGATGCCGACCGCCGAGGTGGGCTTCGTCGGCATGGTGCGCGACGAGGAGACGCTGCAGCCGTTCACCTATGCCGAGCGCCTTCCCAAGGACCTGTCCGGACGCCAGTGCTACGTGCTCGACCCGATGCTGGCCACGGGTGGATCGCTCGGCGGCACCGTCCAGTTCCTGGTGGATCGGGGCGCGGACCACATCACCTGCATCTGCCTGATCGCCGCCCCCGAAGGCGTGGAGCACCTGCGCGAACTGGTCGATCCGATCGGGGTGCCGTGCACCCTGGTGTGCGCCGCGCTGGACGAGCGCCTCAACGAGGTCGGCTACATCGTGCCCGGCCTGGGCGACGCCGGTGACCGGCTCTACGGTCTGGCTCAGTAGCGAGACCACGACGCTTCCAACGGCTCGGGCGGAGAGCAAGCGCTCTTCCGCTCGCGGCAGTCGCTTGTACGGATTGGCTGCAACGATTTGCACTCGATTCGCCTCGCAGCGGCGCAACACGCCTGCTATCTCGCGAATCGAGTGCAACTTGTTTCACGCGCCACGCATCGCCTCGCGATGTCGCCACGCGATGTCGCCTCACGCAGGCTCACCGCTACCGATCGCGACAACAGCCCGCTGCAACGAATCGCCCCCGACTCGTGAGATAGCCGGCGCGTCTTGCCCGCGTGGCCGCATCCCAGCGCATCTGGTTGCAGCCCTAGGGTGATTCCATGGACCTGACCACTGCATGGCCACCGTTCGGCGTCCGCATCGAAGCCGGGCCGCTGGTGCTGCGGCCGATCACCGATGAGGTGCTGCCGCGGCTGATCGAGCTGGCCCTGGACGGCATTCACGCCCCGGAAGCGATGCCGTTCGCGTTCCCCTGGACCGACGCGCCACCGGCGGAGTTGCCGACCAACTATGTGCAGTACATCTGGGGTGTGCGCGCGAACTGGAAGCGCGAGAAGTGGAATCTCGAGTTCGCTGTCGAATACGCCGGCGAACTGGCCGGGGTGCAGGCGTTCTTCACCTCCGACTACCTGGTGACCCGCACCGGCGAGACCGGCTCGTGGCTGTCGCGGCGCTACCACGGCCAGGGCATCGGCACGGCCATGCGCCAGGCCATCTGCGCCTTCGCCTTCGACCACCTGGACGCCGAGGAGATCACCTCAGCGGCCTACGCCGACAACCCGGCATCCAGTGCGGTCAGCCGCAAGGTCGGCTACCAGCCCAACGGCACCTTCAGAAAGACCCGACGCCCCGGCGAATGGCACTCCAGCCAGGAATGGCTGCTCACCCCCGAGTCGTTCGTGCGCGGGGTCCCGATCAAGGTCGAAGGCGTCCCCGCCTTCCGCACCTTCCTCGGTCTGGACGAGTCCCCGACCGGCGCAGCTCAGTAGTAGTAGGGGAACTTCTCCCAGTTCGGCGGACGCTTCTCCAGGAACGAGTCGCGGCCCTCGACAGCCTCGTCGGTCATGTAGGCCAAGCGGGTCGTCTCACCGGCGAACACCTGCTGGCCGATCAGGCCGTCGTCGATGGCGTTGAACGCGAACTTCAGCATCCGCTGCGCCGTCGGGCTCTTGGCGCAGACCTTCGCGGCCCACTCCAGGCCGACGGTTTCCAAGTCGGCGTGCGGGACGACGGCGTTCACCGTGCCCATCTCGTAGGCGCGTTGGGCGTCGTAGACCTCGCCGAGGAAGAAGATCTCCCGGGCCACCTTTTGCCCCACCTGGCGCGCCAGGTAGGCCGAGCCGAAGCCGGCGTCGAAAGAGCCGACATCAGCGTCGGTCTGCTTGAACTTGGCATGCTCGGCCGAGGCCAGAGTCAGATCGCAGACCACGTGCAGGGAATGTCCACCACCGGCGGCCCACCCGTTGACCAGGGCGATCACCACCTTCGGCATGAAGCGGATCAGCCGCTGCACCTCCAAGATGTGCAGCCGTCCGCCCTCGGCGGCGGCGCGGCGGGCGTCCACGGTGTCGGCGGTCTCGCCATCGGCGTATTGGTAGCCCGAGCGTCCCCGGATGCGCTGGTCGCCACCGGAGCAGAAGGCCCAGCCGCCGTCCTTCTCCGACGGGCCGTTGCCGGTCAGCAGGACGCAGCCGACATCGGCGCTCATCCGGGCGTGATCGAGAGCGGTGTAGAGCTCGTCGACGGTGTGCGGACGGAAGGCGTTGCGCACCTCCGGCCGGTCGAACGCGATCCGCACCGCGGGCACGTCCTTGGCGCGGTGGTAGGTGATGTCGCTGAACTCGAAGCCTTCGACCGGCTCCCAACGCTCAGGCTGCCACGGGTTGGTCATGTCGTTCAGATTAGGGCACGGCTCGGGCGCGCCTCCTCCCTGGGCGCGTGCGATGTGAGGAACCACGCCCTAGGCTGAGGCGCTGAACGCGTCGCCCACCACGAAGGCCCAGGCACTCATGGCTTCTTCCGGTTTGCTCACCAGGCTCGCCGCACCCTTTGCGGGGGTGGCCCGCCGCCTGCGCCGCGGCGCGGACGTGCGGCAGCTGATTCGGCTCGGCGTGATTGACCTGGGTTACTACTCCGCCCAGACCGGACGGACCTTCGCCAGCACCCGCGCTGCTGCCCGGCACTTCGTGAACTCCCCTGCCAGCGCCGGGTTGAGCATCCACCCGCTGTTTGAGCCGTCCGCGCTGCCCGATTGGCGCGAGCACCGAGTGCGCGCCGCGGTGCGCTATTTCGCTGCACCGCAGCAGAAGGCCTCCCCGCATCCGTTGTTCGACGTGGCCGCCGCAGTCGCTCAGCTGGACGCCGCCGGCGTGGCCACCGAGGGCAATCCGTGGCTGGCGTGGATCCGCTGGGCCGGCGAGGACACCCGCGTCCCGCTGCCGTCCGGTTCGGGTGAGCTGACCTGGGGTGCATTGCGCGCCGAGCTGCTCGCCGCTGCCGTCGCCTGGCGCCGGCCTGCCGAGGCACTCACAGAGCCGACCGACCGGCATGGGGTGAGCCTGCTGCTGCCGATCATCGGCGGGCTGCACCGGGCCGTCGAACAGGTCGGCCTGGCTTCGACCGACGCCGACCGGCAGCTGGTGATGATCAACCCGACCTCGCGTGCGCAGTACGCCTGCCTGCGCGGCTTCGGCCTGCTCGCCCCGGTGTTGGTGGTCCGCACCACCGCTGACACGCTCGCCGACGCTTGGAACCGTGCTGCGGTCGCGGCCACCGGCGACACCTTGATCTTCCTGGCCCCCGAGACCCGACTGGACGCCCGCGCCATCGATCCGTTGGCAGCCGCGCTGACCGCTGAGGTGGCGATCGCGCAGCCGCTCAACCTCCAGCCCGACTGGACGATCCACTCTGCGGGTGCCTTCTTCGACGGCGACGCGTGTCCTTCGCCGCTGCTGGTCGGTCACCCGGACGCCGATGCGCTGCGCTTGCCGGTGCGTCCGGTGCCGGCCGCCTACTCCCGCGCGGTGGCGATCACCGCGGAGACCTTCACCGCCCTGGACGGGTTCGCCGTCGGCTACGCCAACGACCTGGCCGAGGTGGACCTCAGTCTGCGCGCACAGGCCGCCGACCTCGGCGTCACAGTGCTGGTGCCGCAGGCGCGGGTGACCGTGGGCCCCCGCGACGCCAAGCGATACCTCGACACCAGCGCCGCCTCGGCGTCCCGGCTGCGTCAGGAGCACCCGACGCCGCCGAGGGTGACCGAGCCGATCTTCGCCGCGGCTGGCTTCGCCGTCGACGGGACCCGGCCCGACCCGGTCACCGGCGCCCCGGCCCCCACGCTGACCCGGGTGCAGGTCACGCAGGCACCGCCCCGGCTGCGCTGGACGATCGACACCCCCGTTCCGGCGGGGCCGCGCGCCGAGCTGTGGGGCGACTGGCATTTCGCCCGTTCGCTGGCCGCCGCACTGGAGAGCCATGGCCAACAGGTCGCCATCGACACCCGCCAGGCCCGCGACCGGGCCACCCGGGCCTACGACGACGTGCTGGTGTGCCTGCGAGGCACCAACGCGGTACGCCCCGGGCCCGCGCCGGTGAACCTGCTGTGGGTGCTCTACGACCACGCCAAGACTCCGGTCACCGCCGAGGAAGCGTCAGGATTCGACGCGGTGTTCGCCGCCTCGATCTCCTGGGCCGCCGAGCGGACGGCGTCCTGGGGGGTGCCGGTCACACCGCTGCTGCAGTGCACCGACACCTCGCTGTTCTTCCCCGAGCGAGCCGGCGGCCCGCGGAACGCCCATGCTCTGTTCGTCGGCAACACCCGCAAGGACGGCACCTCGCGCCCGGTCGTGGAGGCCGCACTGCACGGCTCGGTACCGCTGGACCTGTACGGCAGCGGCTGGGCCGAGCGCGCGGACGCGGCGGCGTCCGTGGTGGCCGAGCGGGTCGCCAACACCGAACTGGGCCGGCTGTATGCCGAGGCCGGCGTGGTGCTGAACGATCATCTGCCCGAGATGGCGGTCGGTGGCTTCCTGTCCAACAGGCTGTTCGACGCCGCCGCCTGCGGGGCGCGGGTGCTCAGCGACGAGGTGGCCGGGATCGAGCTGTTCGGCGGCTCGGTGCGATGCGCCGTCCCGACCGACATCCCCGCCCTGCTGGACGGTGACTTCGCCGACCACTGGCCCGGCGACGACGCCCGGCTGGCTACTGCCACGCAGATTCGCGCCGAGCACTCCTTCGACCATCGCGCCGAAACCTTGCTGCAGACCGCCTTGGCCCGTCTCGACGACGGCGGGTCGAGCAAGCCGTAGCGGCGGTGACGTCGTCCGCGCGCCTGCACCTCGCCGGTGAGGGGCGCCGTCGCGGGCTCAGCACCCGCTGACCACCTCTTGGTAACCTGACCGTCGTGAGTTGGCTTCAGGCGGTGCCGTTGATGGCCGTTGCAGCCACCCTCCTTTTTCTCCCCGGGATCGGCCTCAGCTACGCCCTGGGCGTGCGCGGGACGGCCTCAGCCGTGGTGGCGCCCGCCTTGTCGGTAGCCATCATCGCGGTGGGCGCCATTGCCACCACCGCTGTCGGAGTCGCCTGGAACTGGGTGAGCTTCACCGCCTCGGCCCTGCTCCTGATCGCGCTCGCGGCAGTGGCACGCGGGGCCGTTCAGCGCGGGAGCGGGCAGCGCTTGTCCCTGGGCATCACCATCAAGCCGGGGCCGTTGGTGCTCGGTGTCGGCCTTTCGGCCATCGCCCTGATCACCTGGGCCGTCATCTTCCTTCCTCAGGCCACGCTGTTCGCTCAGACGTTCGACAACACCTTCCACCTGAACGCGATCAGGTACATCCTCGACACCGGACGGGCGTCCTCCTTCACCATCCGCGAAGTCACCGGTGGGTCCGGGCTGTATCCGGCCGCCTGGCATGCGCTGGTCGCACTGGTTGCGATGCCGGCGGGTCTGATGCTCAGCCCGGCCGCGATGATCCCGGTCGCGGTGAACGCCACCACCATCGCAGTCATCGTCGGCGGGTGGGCGATGGGCGTGCTGGCCGTTGCGCAGGTGATTGCGGGACGGTCCGGAATGGTTGCCATCATGGCCGCCGCGGTGATCTCGGCCATCCCGTTGTTCCCGTGGCTGTTCATCGAGTGGGGCAGCCTGTACCCGAACCTGTTGGGCATGTCGCTGGTCCCCAGCGTGGTCGCCATCATGTGGGCTGTCGGCCGAACGGCACCATCGACGGCCGCCGACCATCGCGCCGTTCTCGCCGGCGACAACCCGCTGTGGGTCGCCCTCATCGTGATCGCGGTCGCGGTGGTGGGGGTGACGCTGTCCCACCCGAACGCAGCCTTCACCCTGGCGTGCGTGGCACTGATGATCGCGTTCGGCGCCTTCACCCGTCGCGTCCGTGCGGCGGGCCTGCCGATCCGGCCGTCGTTCGCCGCTGGTGGCATCGCCCTGGTCCTGGCGGCCGGGGCCCTCGTTTGGGCTTGGGTCTACCTGGCACCGCCGCTGCCGACGACCCCACCGAGCCCGATCGGAATGCGGGTGGCTCTGACCGAATGGGCGCTGTCCGCACCGGTGAAGGACTCGCCAGAAATGTGGGCGTGGCCCGTGCTCCTCGCGCTCGGGGTGGTGGTGGGCGTGAAGCGCCGAGAGTTCACCCCACTCGTCCTTGCGCTTGTCGGAATGGTGGTCTTCGTCGGGGCGGCGACAGCAAAGACCGCTGAGCTGTCTCGAGCCTTTGGCGGCGTCTTCTATCAGGATCCCCGCCGGATCGCGGTGTTCTCGCTGATCCTCGCCCTCCCGCTCGCACTCTCGGCTCTCGGCCTGTACGACGACCTGATGGCGAACCGAGCGACCCCGTCCGGACGTCGCTGGTGGGTCGCGCGGGCGTCCGTGGTGGCCGTGGCGTGTGTGGCCATAGCGGTGCCGACCTGGACGTTGAGCATGGGGCCGCACATCAGCACGCTCGCGACCAAGATCGCCATCCCGTCACCGAAGCGCTATCTGAGCCCCGACGAGATGGCCCTGATCGAACGGCTGCCTGCTGACGTGTCGCCAGGCACGAAGGTGGTCGGCGACCCGGGTAATGGCAGTGCCTTCATCTATGCCCTCTCCGATGTCCCGGTCGTCTTCCCGCACTTCTTCACCGACGACTCACCAGCGATGAGTCAGCTGCGCAACCACCTCTTCGACCCTGCCACCCGACCGGCTTCGTGTGATGCGGTGCGGTCGACGGGTGCGTGGTACTTCGCCGATTTCGGCCGCGGAAGCACCTTCTTCGGCGGCCGCCAGTACTACCCGGGTCTGGTGAAACCCGACTACACGATGCTCACCTTGGTCGACGAACAAGGTGCCGCAAAGCTTTACCGCATCACCGGCTGCAAGTAGGGCTGGTTCGGTTGCTGTCTATGCAGGCATTGCAGGCCTCAACACAGTTCGGTGACGTGCTAGCTTGGGCGAGGTTGAGCGTGGCCCTGCGATGAGCCCGCCCCGAGCTGCAAAGGAGATCAGAGTGTCGGTACCCGCACTCGAGCAGCCCGGCAGAGGACTCGGGCTTCTGGACGTGTTTCGGAACAACTATCTGCTGACACTGTTGGTCCGCAAAGAGACCCGGCTCCGCTACCGCGGCTCGATCCTGGGTTGGTTGTGGTCGTATGTGAAGCCGGTCGCGCAGTTCGCGATCTTCTACCTGGCCATGGGCGAGTTCATGGGGCTCAACCGATCCATGCCGAACTTCGCGATCTTCCTGTTCTCCGGCCTGATCATCGTCAACTTCTTCTCCGAAGCATTCGACAACGCCACCCGCTCCATCGTGGTGAACTCCTCCTTGGTGAAGAAGATCTACCTGCCACGCGAGATGTTCCCGGTCTCCAGCGTGATCGTCTCGTTCGTGAACTTCTTTCCCCAGCTGATCCTGCTGATCGCGGTGGCCACCTTCGTCGGCTGGCACCCGTCCTGGATTCAGCTGGCCGCAATGCCCTTGGCGATCCTGATCGCCGGTCTCTTCGCCACCGGCCTCGGACTGATGTTCTGCGCGGTGAATGTGGCGCTCCGTGATGCCCAGAACGTGGTGGAACTGATCGTGCTGTTCACCATCTGGCTCTCGCCGGTCTTCTACCACATCGACCTGGTGGCCAGGGTGCTCCCCGACTGGTTGTTCGTGCTCTACCAACTCAACCCGGTGACCGCCGCGGTCCGGGCCTTTCACTTTGCCATTTGGATGCCCACCACAGATCAGTCCCCTGGGGTGTGGACGATCATGGGGCCCAACGCGCTGACCATGGCCGGCATCGGACTGCTGGTGGCGATCGGGTTCGTGTTCTTGGGGCAGTTGGTGTTCCGTCGGATGGAGAAGGACTTTGCCCAAGATCTCTAACCCGGCCACCTTCGGTGACGACGTTGTGGTCGCTCTCGACCAGGTGTCGAAGACCTTCCGCCTGCGCCGCACCCAGACGCTACGTGAAACGCTGGTGGCTGCGGCCAGTCGCAAGAAACTCATCGACCAGTTCGAGGCACTCAACGATGTCTCGTTCACCGTCAAGCAGGGTGAGTCGATCGCGTTGATCGGTCTCAACGGATCAGGGAAGTCCACGACGTTGAAGATGATCTCCGGCGTGCTGAACCCCACCTCCGGCGCGGTGTGGACGCGCGGCCGTGTCGCCGGTCTGATCGAAGTGGGTGCCGGTTTCCACCCGGATCTGTCCGGACGGGAGAACGTCTACCTCAACGCCGCGATCCTGGGCATGTCGAAGGCCGAGACGGATGCGAAGTTCGACGAGATCGTCGAGTTCTCCGGTATCGAGCGCTTCATCGACACCGAGGTGAAGCACTACTCCTCAGGCATGTTCGTCCGCCTGGCCTTCTCCGTGGCGATTCACACCGAAGCCGACGTCCTGCTCGTTGACGAGGTACTCAGCGTGGGCGATGCCCCGTTCCAGGAGAAGTGTCTCGCCAAGATCGCCGAGGTGCAGGCTTCAGGGGTGACCTTGGTGATCGTCAGCCATGACCTGGGTACGGTGCGGAAGGTGTGTCACCGAGCTCTGCTGATGCGCGACGGTGCGGTGGTGTTCGACGGCGCCGTGGACGAAGCCTCCGCCTTGATGACTTCTGGTCAGTAGCGCCCACTCTCGGCCGCGTTGATCAGCGCTGCACGCCGGAGCTGTGAGCGCCCGCGGTGGTAGTCTGACGGCCGCCTCGACAACCTCTGATGGGAGCGGTTCCCGATGACCTCAGCCGATTCTGCACGGTCGCTGGTCAGCCTCATTTTTCCCGCTTTCAACGAAGTTGAGAACGCCCCGGCGATGCTCGACTTCTACCGCGAGATCGTGGCCACCTATCCCGACCACGCCTTCGAGATGATCGTCGTTGACGACGGCTCGACCGATGGCACCGGCGACCATCTGCTCCAACTCGCCTATGCCGGCGAGCCGCTGCGGGTGATCAGCCTGTCGCGCAACTTCGGCTCACACGCCGCAATCAGTGCAGGCTTCGCGCACGCCGCCGGCGACGCAGCGATCACCTTGAGCGCCGACCGGCAGGAACCGCTGTCGGCCATCGGTCAGTTCTTGGACGAGTGGGCCGCCGGCGCCGACCTGGTGTGGGGCCTGCGCGCAGTCCGGGTGCAACAGCAGGCCGTCCAGGGCCGCTTCTCCCGCCTCTTCTCTGTGGTCTTCCACCGCACCTCCGACGTACCGACCTATCCCGCCGAAGGCCCCTCCCAGCTATTGGCCACCCGCGCGGTGATGGACGCGGTCAACGCGATGCCGGAGGCCAACCGCAACGTCCTGGCGATGGCGGCCTGGGTCGGCTTCGACCAGCGGCGGGTCTACTACGACCAGCTCCCCCGGCCGCACGGGGTGAGTAAGTGGACCTTCCGACGGAAGCTGAAGCTGGTCCTGGACTCCCTCGTCGAGTTCTCCCGCACTCCGGTGAAGTGGTTCACCTGGACCGGGGTGACCCTCTTCGGCATCGGGGTAGTGGCGCTGATCGCGGCTCTGGTGCTGGCACTGACCGGGCTTGGTGGCCCCGCTGGCATCACCGCCATCTGCGGGACGGTCCTCCTCGTCGGCGGGATCCACCTGGTCGCGCTGGGCATGTTGTCGGAGTACGTGTGGCGGATCGCCGACGACGCTCGGCGTCGTCCGATCTACGTGGTCAAGCAGGTCCTGCGACCGACCGCGTCGGGTCGCTCGACGGCTACGAAATAGGGTCGAACTCCGGACGTCCACCCTCGCCGCCCAGGCGAACGATGGCCACCTGCCGTGCCGGCACCCCGGCGACCACGGCGTAGGCGGGGACGTCCTTGGTGACCACGGCACCGGCACCCACCACCGCATGATCGCCGATGGTGACGCCCATGTTGATCACCGTGTTGGGACCGACGAACACATAGTTGCCGATGGTGGTCGGCTCCTGCTCGATCTGGTCGAACTCGCCACCGGAAACGCACCGGCGGGCGGTGGAGTGGCTGTACACGTGCACCCCGGCCGAGATGTTGCAGCCGTCGCCGATGCTGAGCCCACCGGAGCCGTCGATCACGGTGAACGGCCCGATCCACACGTCCTTGCCGACACTCGGCTCACCGAACACCAGGCTGGAGTCGTAGATCGAACTGCCCTCGCCGAAGCCCAGCTCGGCGGCCTTCTCCCAGCGGTCGACGACGTAATCACCCAACGGCAGTGTGCGCGTGAAGCGGTCGTTGACCTCACGGCGGCGGCGCAGCCAGAACTGCTTGAGTTGGTCGAGCAGGTCCATCTGACTGCCTCCTATCCCCGTGCGGTCCGAACGACCGCAGCGACCGCATCGACGTCCACCCCGGAGAAGCAGGGGAAGGTGATGGTGGTCGCTTCCAGCGTGGCCGAGACCGGCTGGATGTTGTCGTACTTGGCTGCGAAGTAGCTACCCGCGCTGAGTGCGTAGGTGCCGATGGTGGTCTCCACCTGGCCGCGCAGCGCGAGGATCAGCTCATCGCGAGACACCCCGTCGGGCACGGTGAACACCATCGACTGCACGTTGTAGACCACGTCTTCGCCGATCGCCTGCGCGGTGAACCCCATCGGGGAAAGCAACTCGATGTAGCGATCACGGGTGGCGTTGCGTTCAGCGACGATGGCGTCCAACTTGGCCAGCTGGGTGCGTCCCATCACCGCGGCGAGCTCGGGGAGGCGGAAGTTGTAACCGTAGTCGCCGAAGTCGAGCACGAGGCCTTTGGTGCCGGTGGCGCCGTGGGCGAGCTTGACGGTGAGCCACTCGGCGAACCGGTCGTCGTTGGTGGTGACCGCGCCACCCTCGCCGGTGCTGATCAGCTTGCGCGGATGGAAGCTGAAGCAGGTCAGGTCGGCGACCGATCCGGTCCGCTGGCCGGCTTCGGAGCTCCCGATCGCGCAGGCGGCGTCTTCGATCAGCGGGACCCCGGCGGCCACGCAGATCTCCTTGATCCGGTGCAGGCCACTGGGGTTGCCGAGCGCGTCGACGAACATCACCGCTTTGGTCTTCGGTCCGATCAGCGACTCCAACACCTCAGGACGCATGTTGTAGGTGGCCGGATCGACATCGGCGAACACCGGGATCGCACCGAGATCCTCGATCACGTTGGCTGAGGCCGGGAAGGAGAAGTCGGAGACGATCACCTCGTCGCCTGCCTCGACACCGACCGCCTTCAGCGCCAGCCACAGCGCGGTGGTCGCCGAAGTGGCCAAGAAGGCGTGCTTGGCGCCGGTGTAGGCAGCCAGCTCGGTGCGGAAGGCCTCGACGTTCGTACCGCGAGTGAAGATCCCGGAGTCGAAGACCTCACGGAACTGCGCCTCCACCTCGGCGAAGGAGATGTAGGGACGGATCAACCGGATCTGGCTCATGCGCGGCCCTCGATCCGCTCGCGGTACCACTCCAGCGTCTGTGCCAACCCGGTGTCGAAGTCGGTGAGCTGGTAGGCGATCAGTTGCTTCACCTTGGCGTTGCTGGCGTTGTGGCACTGCACGTCAGCCGGACGAGCGGCCTTACGCACGATCTCGCCGGTGTAGCCGTAGTGCTCGCAGACGCGCGTGATCAGCTCGCTGATCGACACCTGGTTGTCGGTGGAGATGTTCACCGACTCGCCGGACGGCAGCACCCCGAACAGCTTCACCACCGCATCGACGGTGTCGGACACGTAGATGAAGTCGCGGCTCTGGGTGCCGTCGCCGTGAATCTCCGGCTGCCCGCCGGTGAGCACCCGCACCGCGGTGATCGGAATCACGCCGGCCAGCAGGCCCTGGTGGTTCTGTCGCGGGCCGTAGTTGTTGAACGGCCGGACGATGAACGCATCCAGCCCGAACATCCGCACCCAGCTCTCCACGGCCAGATCGGCTGCGGCCTTGCCGGCGGCGTAGGTGGTGGTGGGGTTGCGCGGGTGCGCCTCGTCCATGGGCTCGTAGACCGCCGTGCCGTACACCTCGGAGGTGGAGAAGTGGCACAAGGTGGTGAACCGGCCCCGGCGCTGCAGTTCGAGCAGGTTGAGCACGACCTTCACGTTGGTGTCGAAGGCGTTGGCCGGGTTGATGAAGGAGTAGTTCAGCGCCTTGGTGGCCAGGTTGAAGACCACGTCGATGTCATGGCGTTCAAAGATGTAGTCCAGGCTGGAGGCGATCTCGGCGTCGTCGCGATAGAACGTGACCTTGCCGGACGCGAGCGCGTCGGCCAGGTTGGCCTCCGAGCCCAGGAACAGGTTGTCGATCACCACCACCTGCGCCGCACCTTCGGCCAGCAACCGGTCGACCAGGTGGCTGCCGATGAACCCGGCCCCACCGGTGACCAGGACGGTGCGGCCGCTCAGGCCGGCGCGGATGCTCATTTCGCCACCTCGGCCAGCTTGGCGTCGCGGGCGGCCAGCGCGCGGTCGATGATGCGGTGCGCCGGAACGATCGAGGCACGCTCGGCGTCGGCGTCCACGGTGCCGGCGATGAGCCCCAGGAAGCGGTCCAGCTGGGTGGCCAGCGGCTCGCGTCCGGTGATCTCGGGGACCTCCATCTCGGTCACCTGCCGGAAGCCGGCGCCGCCGAGGGCGTCGTCCTCGGTGATGGTGGTGTGGCGGTAGAGGGTGACGCCGCGGCGCAGCAGGTCCACCTCGACCATGGAGGTGAGGGTCTGCACCAGCAGTGAGCGCACCTTGCGCTGCCCGATCCGGCTGGCCGAGGCCGAGGCCACACCGGTGGAGAAGGACATCGCCACATCGACCACGTCTTCGGCGCCCGGCACCGAGGAGGGATGGAAGTGGCCGACCTCCACATTGGTCGAGCTCGGCTCTTCGCCCCCGAACAGCTGCGACAGCAGATCGACGTCATGGACCAGCAGATCCCAGGCGACCCCGGTCTTGATCCGAGGCGCGTACGGCGAGTGTCGCTCGGCGCGGGCGTACAGCGGTGCCTCGATCATCTTCATCGCGACCATCACCGCCGGGTTGTAGCGCTCCAGCAGGCCGCACATGATCGGCACCCCGGCCGCGGCACTGGCGTCCAGGATCTCCAGGGTCTGACTCAACGACGGACACACCGGCTTCTCCACCAGGACGGGCAGCCCTGCGCGGATCACCTCCGCAGTGATGCCGTAGTGATGCTCGGTGGATGCAGCGACCACGACCGCGTCCACGCCACTCAGGCCGGCCAAGTCACCGTGCCAGGTCGCGCCGTATCGTTCGGCGATCGGCTCAGCCACTGCCTGGCTCGGGTCGATGATCGCGACCAGTTCGGCGTTCGGGCTGTCGGCGATCACTCGGGCGTGGTTGCGCCCCATCGACCCGGCGCCCACCAGGGCGATCCGTGGGCCGGTCACGACTGCCCCAACACGGTGCGCACCGCGGTGGCGATGGTGTCCACGTCACCGGGCTGCAAGTGCTGATGCACCGGCAACGAAACACAGCGCGCGGCGACCGCGTCGGCCACCGGGGTTTCGCTGATGATCACGTCCGGCCGGTTGCGGTAGGTGTCGTAGTCGTACACCGGCTTCGGGTAGTAGATGCCGGACCCGACCCCGGCAGCCGCCAGCGCCTCGACGAAACCACCGCGGTCAACCCCTTCGGGCAGCAGCACGGTGTACTGATGCCAGACGTGACCACGTCCGGGCCGTTCGGTGGGCAGCACCAGGCCGTCGACATCCGCCAAGCGTTCGGACAACCCGGCGGCGTTCGATCGGCGAGTGGCCACCTGGTCTGCGTAGGTGTCCAGCTGCGGCAGCACCAGGGCCGCCTGGAGGTCGGTCAGCCGGTAGTTGTGGCCGGCCATCACGTACTCGTAGCGGGCCCGCATGCCCTGGTTGCGCATCACTCGCAGCTTGTCGGCCATCGCCGCATCGTTGGTGGTGATCATCCCGCCCTCACCGGTGGTGAGGTTCTTGGTGGCGTAGAAAGAGAAGCAACCCGCCCCGAAGGTGCCGGCGCCACGACCGTCAATGGTGGCCCCGTGGGCCTGGGCGGCGTCCTCGACCACAGCCAGGCCGCTGGCCTCGGCGATCGGCATCAGCGCGGTCATGTCGGCGGCCTGACCGTAGAGATGTACCGGCATCAGCACCTTGGTGCGCTCGGTGACCTGCGCCTGTACCGAGGCAGGGTCGAGGCAGAAGTCGTCGCTGGTGATGTCGGCGAACCGGGCGGTGGCCCCGGCCTGGAGGATCGCGTTCAACGTGGCGATGAACGTGAACGGGCTGGTGATCACCTCATCACCGGGCTGCAGATCGAGGGCCTGAATAGCGGCCACCAGTGCCGTGGTGCCATTGTTCACCGCCACCGCGTGCCTCGCGCCGACCAACTCGGCGAAACGGCTTTCGAACTCGGCCACCACCGGGCCTTGGGCGACGATGCCCGAGGCCAGGACGCCAAGAACGCGGTCGGTGACTTCAGCACCTAGTCGGACTGTGGAAACGGGTATCACAAGGAGACTTTCCGTGCAGCGGATCGGCTGAAACGCTGCTCAGGGTACTACAACCGGACCTCCTGGCCGGGTCGACCGGAGCGGCCGAGGTCACGGTGCCGATGAAGGCATTCGAGGCGATCGGACCGCACCACTTCGGGCGGACGCGACGCCCTGGTTATCAATGCTCGGCAATCGCATTCGGCTACCATGAGCGAGGCCCAATTCGGGGCCGAGGTTTTGGCTCTTCGCAGCGCCGTTCGCGGCGGCCGAGCGCGCAGAAGGGAGACCGCATGGCTGCGGCTCGCGTCCACCCCAGCGCTCTGATCGGTGACGGCGTCACCCTCGGCGCGGACGTGGTGGTCGGCCCAGGCGCGGTCCTGCTCGGACCGCTGACGGTGGGTGATCGAGTGTGGATCGGACCGCAGGTGGTCATCGGCACCCCACCGGAGATGGGTTCGCGGCGCCAGAACGCCGCCTGGGAGGGCGACCTCGACCATTGCGGCGTCGAGATCGGTGACGACGTGGTGATCCGCGAACTGTCGACCATCCACCAGGGCAGCCATCGCAGCACGGTGATCGGCACGGGCAGCTGGCTGCTGAACAGCGTCTACGTCGCCCACGACTGTCTGGTCGGCGCCCAGGTCACCTTGTCGGCCGGGGTCCGAGTGGGTGGGCACGTGATCATCGGCGAACACACCAACGTCGGGATGAACGCCGCCGTCCATCAATACCGCGTCATCGGCGCCGGCTCGATGGTGGGCATGGGTTCTCCGGTCACTCACGATCTGCCGCCGTTCGCCAAGGCCTACGGCTCGCCGATTCGGTTGCACGGGTTGAACAGCTACGTGGTGAACAAGCTCGGCGTCGGGCCGGACGCCGCCGCGGCACTCGCCGACGCCTACGCCCGCGGCGACTTCTCGCTGGTCGGGGCGGATACCGACCCGGCACTGGCCGACATCGTCACGTGGTGGCGGGCGCAAGCACCGCAGCGGCTGATCGGGAGCGGGTCGATCACTTGAGCGAACCGGAGGTGAGCCAGGATCTCGTACCAGCGGCCTCGTCGACCTCGCGGGCAACGTTGGTCAATGTCGTACGCACGGTGCTGCTGGTGCTGGTCATCGTTGCCGCTGGGTGGCAACTGATCGTCCACTGGAACGAGGTCGCCGCAACCGTCGCCAAGCTCCAGTGGCACCGGGCTCTCCTGGCGCAGCTGGCGATCGTGTTCGGGATCATGTGCTCGACGCTGAGCTGGCAGGTGCTGCTGGACGACCTCGGCAAGCCGATCGGCGTGGGACGCGGGGCGCAGATCTTCCTGGTCGGGCAGCTGGGCAAATACCTGCCCGGCTCGGTGTGGGCCTACGTGCTGCAGATCGAGCTGGGCCGCAAGGCTGGCCTGGAACGCGCCCGGGTGTTCGCCGCCACCGTGTTCTCTCTGGTGGTCGCCGTCGTGGCAGCTCTGATCGCCGGATCGTTCGCGATCCCTCGACTGATGGCCCAGGACGCACGGCTGAGCTGGTTGCCGTGGCTGTACCTGCTGCTGCCGTTCGCTCTGGCGATGCTGCTTCCGCCGGTGCTGACCGCCATCGTCCGCTTCGGGTTCACGGTGCTGCGCCGGCCGCGTCCGGATCACCCGGTGACGCTGCGCGTGGTGCTGGCCTCGCTGGCCTACGCGATCGGCACCTACTTCTTCTTCGGTGCCCACCTGTGGCTACTGGCCGATACCCGCGAGGGACTCACCATCAGCCCGTTGTCGCTCTGCATCGGCACGATGGGCATCGCCATGCTGGCCGGCCTGGCCGCGTTCATGCTGCCGTCCGGGGTGGGCGCACGCGAGTTCGTGATCATCGTGGCCCTGACGCCCGTCGTCGGGGTCGGCCCGGCCACCGCCTACGCAGCGGTGTCGCGAGCGATGTTCATCCTGGCCGAGGTGGGGGCCGCCGGGGTGGCTGCTGCAGTGGCCGTGATCACGAAGCACCGAGATCGCGAACCCAGCGTAGTCACCATCCCCACAGCCAGCGACTGACCCGAGCCAGGTCACCGCGCGAAAAACCAGGTGTCGGCACACGGACGTGGCGAAGAGTCACAGCGGACACTGAGGCACCTACCCGGCGACCGACGATCGGGCGCTTCACCGCTGAGCGACACCGCCGCTAACATTCAACTGCTGCTTCGCAGTCATCGGCAGCCAGCGCAACCACTTATCACCACTCGACGGGACTCCATGACCACGGCAGGGAATCAAACGGGATCAGAGCCACGTCGAACTCAGATCCGACAGCTCACCGGCGTGCGGGCTGTGGCCGCACTCTGGGTGCTCTCGTTCCACTTCCGCCCCGAAATTGTGCAGTCGTGGCCGGCGCTCGGGATTTTCGCACCGTTGATGAATGTGGGGCATCTCGGAGTGGACCTCTTCTTCGTCCTCAGCGGATACATCCTCGCCGTGACCCACATGGATACGATCTCCAAGCCCTGGTCGATGAAGAGCGCGCTCGGGTTTCTCTGGTTGCGCATCTCACGGGTCTGGCCGGCCGCCACCTTCAGCCTCCTGATCTGGGCGGTCTATCTGGCCGCACGGGCCGTCGCTGGAAGTCCCGACGCCGCTGCGGGGCTGAACCCCGCCAGGTTACTTCAGCACGTCCTTCTCATCCAGGCGTGGAGCACTGACCATCACGACTGGAACCCCGTCGACTGGTCAGTAAGCGCGGAGTGGATGGCCTACATCTTCTTCGCTGTGACGGTCAGCGTGTTTGCCGGGCTGGCGCGCAATACCAAGCCGCTCACCCGCTTGGGTCTGGCCGGGCTTGCCCTCATTCCGATCGTGGCATTTGGCGTCTCGCTGCAAGACGGTTCCGATCTCCTGTGGAACGGCGAAGACCTCATCCCGGGCGCCGTCGCCCTGCGAGTCCTCACCGAGTTCAGCGCCGGCGTGTTGCTGTCCACCATCACCAGCTCACTCGCACAGCGGCGTGCCGCGAAGCTGCCGCTCGCCACCATCGTCCTCACCCTCGCCGTCGCGGCGCTGTATCTTCTCGCCCGCTTCGATTATCGACCGGACTACCGCTTCGGGAAGGACTGGATCATCAACGGCACCCGGCTGTGGGGGCCGAGCGAGAGCGCCGTGATCATCCCGCTCCTGGCGCTTCTCATCCTGACCCTGGCGGCATGCCCTCGCGATCCCCTAGCGCGTTGGCTGTCGACTCGCCCGCTGGTCTGGCTCGGGAAGGTGTCGTTCTCGATCTACCTGGTGCACTGGTTGGCGCTCGACCTCCTGCGGCGCATCGTGGGCGTGATGGGGATCCCCGCGACAGCCAACCTGACATATCAAGTGATGACGGTGACTGCAGTTGCGGCCGCGATCGTTGCCGGGTGGCTGCTCTGGCGGTTCGTCGAGGAGCCGTCGCGTCGCACGCTTCGGCAGTTCCTCCCGGCAGACATCAGAGTGTGAGCGTTCGGGACGTACGCCAGCCTGAAGGGCAGTCGACAACGCCGACCGCTCGGCCACCGAGCGCGTGAACCCAAATGCCGCGCCGCGTCGTGGCGTCAGCGCGGGGATGACATCAGCGAACGACCTTGGAGCATTCGACGAATCTCGTCCATGCCAACCACGATCGGCCGGGAAGCCACACGATCGACGTCGGTGAGGACAATGGAGGCCAGTCGCAGATCGCGAGCCTGTTGCCGACCCAGCGGGGAGGCGGCCAGCACCACCGGCACGCGCCGACGAAAGATCCGATTGGACTCCGCGAGCAGGGATCCGACGGAGACTGACACCCCACTGCAGATGATCTTGGTAAGACACGCCGTCGAGCCGCCCGCCACAGCGTCGACGAACCGCACGCAGCGCACCGCGGCGTCATCGACGTGGAGATAGTCGCGAAGAGTGTCCAAGGACACGTAGATGTTCAACGGCCGCCGCCGGTACGCGGCCAAGCACAGCTGTGACACGAGTCCTTGCGGCTTGCTCAGATCCTGACCGGGCCCGTAGAGATTGGAAATGCGCGCGATGGCGACCGAGACCTTCTCCCCCGCCACACTGCTGACCAGCCTCTCGGCCTCCAGCTTCGCCGTGCCGTAGGCGCTCAGCGGCGCCGGAACGGTTGCCTCGGTGAACGGCGGGTCGGCGGCACCGGCGTAGATCGCTCCGGCCGAGGAGGCATAGAACACACTGACCTGTGTCGTCGCCACCGCGGCGAGTGCAGCGATCTGGTCCACGAACCGCGCCAGCACCCGCAGTTCGGCGGCCAGTTGGTCTTCATGGGTGGCGGTGACCCCGGTGCCGGCACACCACCACAACTGCAGATCCGCCCCCCGCCCGGCTACCTCGGCTAGCGCTGCGGCAAGGTCCGCACCGGCGAGAGCTTCGTCGTCCCAGCGCACCTTGACAGCATGGGCAGAGACACCACGACGTCGGAGTTCGGCCAGAATCGCGCTTCCGAGCAGGCCGCGCCCCCCGACGACCAGCGCCTCAGTCGGCATCCCGAGCCCGCACCCGTCCGAGCGGACCATTGGCGGGGTCAGCCACAATCAGGTACGGCGGCCGTCCCATCGCCATGTTCACCGCGACACCCACGTACTCGGCAATCACACCCAGCGAGATCAGCACCAGTCCGGCGGTGAACAGCTGCACCACCATCAGGGACGTCCACCCCTCCGACACGCGCCCGGTGATCGCCTGGACGAGCGCGAAATACACCGCAGATGCGACACCCACAACGGCCACGAGCGCACCCGTCACGGCGACGATACGCAAGCTGCGCGTGCCGCTGGTGAGCACCAGTCGCCAGAAGTGCGAGGCGAGTCGCCGCATCGAGTACCCCGACTCTCGGCCTTCGGTGCGCAGCACCGTCGGCGCAGTCGCCGCGGCCGGAGCGACCCAACTCAATGCCACATCCAGGTAGACCCCAGAGCCGGCGTAGGCGGCGACCGATCGGCCGACTTCTCCGAGGACGAGCCGGAACGAATGGAACTTGCGGGCACCCCGCCCGCCGGTGAGCAAGTCGACAACACGCTTAGCGCCACGGGAGGCGAGGTTGCGAATCCACCCGTGCGGCGCGCCGTTCGTCGGTTCGGCGTAAACCAGGGGCGTCGATGAGGCCAAAGCCGTATCGAGAAAAGTGGCAATGTCGGCCGGGTTGTACTGCCCGTCCTCGTCCAGGGTGGCGATCCAGTCACCGCCGGAAGATGCCATTCCCGCGAGCGTGGCCGCATGCTGGCCGAAGTTCCTGCTCAACCACACCGGACGCACCAAGTCATGGGCATCAGCGAGTTCGCGAATAACCCGCGCCGAATCATCGGGGCCATGATCGAACACCAAGAGAATCTCGCTCACCCGAGCTTGAGATCCCCCCGGAGTGGAGAAGCCCTCAGCCAGCGGGAGGATTTCGCCAACCAGTGCGGCGAGCGTTGTTTCCCCCCGGTAAACCGGCACCACGACGGAAATGGTGTGAATAGCCTCATCAGTTGAACCCACGCGCCCAAGTGTAAGCCCCAGGCACCCTGCCAACTGCGCCAGGCCGCGCCCCTCGGGGGCCGTCCGATATGCGCTCTGAGGCTATGCTTACCGAGTCCGGCGGCGGGCCGGCGATAGAGGCAGAGGGAGCCTGGATGAAGACAGTCCTGCTTGCCGGAGGGCTCGGAACTCGCCTACGCGAGGAGACCGAGTACCGGCCGAAGCCCATGGTGGAGATCGGCGGACGTCCGATCCTCTGGCACCTGATGAAGCTTTACGCGCATCACAACTTCGACGAGTTTGTGGTCTGCACCGGTTACAAGGGTGAGGTCATCAAGGACTACTTCCTCAACTACGAGGCGCGCAACAACGACGTGACGGTCAAGTTGGGTGATCCGCACTCCCTGACCTATCACGGCGCACACGAACCCACTGATTGGACCGTCACCGTCGCCCATACTGGCGAGTTGACGATGACCGGTGGGCGAGTGTTCCGAGTCGCGAAGTATCTCGATAACGAAACCTTCATGTGCACCTATGGAGATGGCCTCAGTGATGTGGACATCGCACAGCTTGTGGCATTTCATCGATCTCACGGCAAGCTCGCGACCGTGACCACGGTACGTCCACCGAGCCGGTTCGGCGTCCTGGACCTCGCCCCGGACGGCACCGTGGAGCAGTTCCGCGAGAAGCCCCAGGCTGACGGATGGGTGAATGCCGGCTTCTTCGTCTTCGAGCCCGGTGTGATGGACTACCTGGACGACTCGTGCGTGCTCGAACGGGAGCCGCTCCAGCGTCTCGCCGCCGATGGGCAGCTGGTGGCCTTCCGCCACGAAGGCTTCTTCCAGCCGATGGACACCCTGCGTGAAGTCACCTTGGTCAACGAGATGTGGGCGTCCGGTGAAGCCCCGTGGAGGGTGTGGTGAGCGCCGGAGTCACCGTCGAAAGCACCCGCATCCCGGGAGTTGTCCAGGTCCGACCACCGTTCCATCAGGACGCCCGAGGCTCCTTCGCGAAGCCGTACTCCCAAGCCGTGCTCGAGGGGTTGGGCGTGCCGTTCCCGCTGGCCGAGGTGTACTGGAGTCAGTCCGCGGCCGGCACGGTGCGAGGTATGCACTTCCAAGTACCGCCGACCACGATCGCCAAGATCGTCTTCGCTACCGCGGGCCGGGTCAGGGATGTCGTCTTGGACCTCCGCGTCGGCTCGCCGTCCTACGGCCTGTTCGAGGTGTTCGACCTCGGTCCGGAATCCGGATCGATTGTGGTCCCGGTGGGCTGCGCACACGGATTTGAAGTGGTCGACGGTCCGGCGTGCCTGACCTACCTCCAGGTGGGCGATTTTGACTCGGCTACCGACGCCGGCGTGCGGTGGGACTCCTTCGGGATGGATTGGAAGACCGTTGATCCGATCCTCTCGGCGCGCGACTCTGCGCTGCCGCCACTGAACGAGTTCGATTCACCATTCCGCTGGGAGGCGTCGTGACCGCTGTGGTCACGGGGGCCTCAGGCTTCGTCGGCCGACATCTGGTGCGTGCCCTCACCACCAGTGGGGTCGATGTGCATGCCGTGGTGCGGGCAAGCTCGACCCGTCCCGCCCCGGCGGTGCCGGAGACGCGAATCCACCGGCTCGACGAACCCAGCGCTGAGATCGCCGAAGTGATCGAGAAGGTGCAGCCCGACGTGGTCTTTCACCTTGCCACGCACTTCGCGGCCAGACATCAGCCGTCGGAGATCATCGCCATGATGGAGTCGAACGTGGTGTTCGGCACAACGCTGGCGCAGGCATGTGCGGCCCAGCGGGCCCGGCTGGTCCACACGACCTCGGCCTGGCAGCACTACCAGGGTGCCGACTACGAGCCGGTCTCGCTCTACGCGGCCTCCAAGCAGGCATTGGTCGACGTGATCGAGTACTTCCGCATCGTTGAGGGACTGGACGCGCGCGAGGTGTGCCTCTTCGACACCTACGGCCCCGATGACGACCGGGGCAAGCTGGTCAGCGCACTGCTCACCTCAGCTCGCAACGGCACCTCCATGCAGATGTCGTCCGGGCTTCAGCTGATCGACCTGGTCCACATCGACGACGTGGTCGCAGCGCTCAGGCTGGCTGCTGAGGTGCCGAGCTTCGGGCAGCGGATGGTCGTGCGTACCGGGCAGCCGATCATGGTTCGCCAACTAGCCGCCACGGTGGCCGAAGTCAGTGGACGCCCCCTCGGCGTGGAGTGGGGCGCTCGGCCCGATCGTGGCCGCGAGATGACCGCCGACTGGGTGATCGCTGCCGAGAACCATGGATGGACGCCGCAGATCGCACTCGTCGACGGACTGGCGCAGCTTTGGCAGGACGCATGAGCGAGTCTCCGGACGAGCGGGCACAACTGGATCTTCGACACCCGATGACCGCCGTGCGGCTGATCCTCACCGATCAGCGCTTCCGATTCGTCCTGGTCGGCGGGATCAACACTGTGCTCAGCATGGGGTTGTTCATCGCTCTCGACGCCTGGCTTGGCACGAGAGTGCCCAGCATCGTGCCCCTGGTCACGGCCTGGACGATCTCAGTGGTGTGCGTCTTCTTCGTTCAGCGCGCCTTCGTGTTCAAAGTCTCCGGCCATGTGCTGCGCGACTTGTTCCGGTTCGTGACCGTCAACCTCGGAGCTCTCGGCGCAAACATCGTGCTGCTGTTCCTGGCGTCCGACCTCCTCCACGCGCCCCGCGTACCCGCGCAGCTCGCGATCACCGTGATCACCGTGATCTTCAGCTACCTCGGCCACAAGCACTACTCGTTCAGCCGGAAGTTCGATCAGGCGGACGAGCCGGGCCAGGATGAGGGCGAGAATCAGCCCTGAGTCTTGGTATGCCGCAGTTTGTGGCTGATCAAGGCGTACTCGTAGGCCCCGCGCCGCGCGGCAGCCTGGATCGCCGCCATCGTCCGAGCCCGGATGAGCTCCCCGCGACTGAGTGTGATGTGCCCGCGGTCGATCTCGCGGCTCACCCAGCGGTTGAAGTGGTCTCGTTGTAGCGAACTCAAGTTCCGGGTCCACGCTCCCGCGGAAATCCGGAAGGCCGCCACTACCTCGGGCAGCATCACCACCTTGCGGTCATGGACGACGCGCCCGTACAGATCCAGGTCGATCACGTAGGGCAGCGAGTCGTCCCACGGCATCTCGGCCTGCAGCTCGCCGCGGCGGAACATCACCGCAGCCGACTCGCCAAAGGCATTCACTCCGCGCAGCGCGCATGACTTCAGGGCGGCGCTACCGTCCACCTCACCACGGAGCCGCCCCAGACCGCGGCGCGCGGCGACCACCTTGCCCGCGGAGTCGACGATCTTGCGGAAGGACGCCACCATCACCGCCTCCGGATTGGCCATCAGCGCCGCCGATTGGGTCTCGAGCGCGTGGGACAGGAGGAAGTCATCAGCGCAGACGAGCTTCACGAAATCGGCAGACGCCGCCGAAACCGCCGCAGTCCAGTTCTGCGCCGGCGAGACGAGTTCGTCCTGCACGATCACCCGGACGCCAGGCTCGTCCAACCCCGCCAGCCACTCGGCGGTGCCGTCGGTCGATCCGTTCTCCACGATGATCAGTTCGTCCGGCCGCCGGGATTGGCCAAGGATCGTGGCCACCGTCTGCGGAAGGAAGGGCATCCCGTTGTGGACCGGAATCACCACGCCCACCGTGGGCCGCGCTGGGCTCACTCCTGACCTCCGTCATTGAAGCCGGCGATCTGGTCGCTGCACACCTGTCGCGGGTCTTCCCCTGCGCCGACGCGCTTGGCCCAATCGACCGTCCATCGCATCGCATCGGTGAAGGTGAGGTGGTCGCGCCAACCCAACTCGCGCTGGGCCTTGCCGGCATCCAACGCCAGCAACCCGGCCTCGTGGAGCTCCGGCGCCGGGTCAATGACCACACCGGCAGACGTACCCCACAGCTGGGCGACCAACTCGGCGACCGCACCCACCTCAACGAAGGAGGCCGGGCCCGGGCCGAAGTTGAACGCCTCACCGGCCTGCTCGCCTCGCAACAGCGCGTCGGTCAGCGCCAGGTAGCCGGCCAGGCAGTCCAGGACGTGCTGCCACGGACGGACGGCGTGCGGATAGCGCAGGTGAACGTCTTGTCCGGCATTGAAAGCGGCTACCAGATCGACCATCAATCGCTCAGCACACACATCGCCACCCCCGACGACATTGCCCGCACGAGCGATCGCGGTGGGCACGGTGCACCCCGAAGACGCGATCCAGGACTGTGTCAGCAGATCCGCAGCTGCCTTCGACGCTGAGTACGGATCATGCCCGCCAAGCGGTTCGTCTTCGCGGTATCCCTCGACCCGATTCACGTTCCGATAGACCTTGTCGGTGGTGATGATCACCTGGGCCTTCACCGAGGATGTGTTGGCCACCGCGTCCAGCACGTTGAAGGTGCCATTCACGTTGGTCTCCCAGGTGGTTCGGGGGTCGCGGTAGGACTCCCGAACCAGTGGCTGAGCGGCGAGGTGGATCACGACATCCGGCGACACGTTCGCGACTCCTGCGGCCGTCGCCATCGCATCGCGGATGTCCACTCGCAAGTCGTGCACCAACAGCTCGCCGACGTGAGCCCGGGCGAACAGAGCGCCCTCGACCGGGGCTAGGGCGAGACCCGAGACCTCATGCCCCGCCGCAGCAAGCATCTGGACCAGCCAAGCACCCTTGAAGCCGGTGTGCCCAGTGACCAGGTAGTGCATTACAGCGATGCCTTGCCGGAGACGAAGTCGATGATCGAGTCGGCCATGTAGTCGAGCATGTCGGTGCTGAGACCCGGATAGGTGCCGATCCAGAACGACCGGGTCATCACCTTGTCGGAGTTGGCCAGATCGGAGACAACACGATGCTCGATGTCACGGTAGGCCGGCTGACGCAGCATGTTGCCGGCGAAGATCAGTCGGGTGCCGATCTTCTTGACTTCCAGGAACCGCATCAGATCTTCGCGATCGACCTTCAGGTCATCGGCGAGAGTGATCGGGAACCCGAACCAGGCCGGATCGGACTTCGGCGTGGCCACCGGCAGGATGAGCCCCTCCACTCCGGCGAAGCGAGCCGAGAGATGGGCGAAGTTCTCCTTGCGACGAGCCACGAAGTGATCGAGCTTCTTCAGCTGCGACAACCCCAGCGCGGCCTGCATGTCGGTGGCCTTGAGGTTGTAGCCGATGTGGCTGTAGATGTACTTGTGGTCGTAGCCCTCGGGCAACTCGCCGAGCTGCCATTCGAAGCGCTTGCCGCAGGTGTTGTCACAACCGGTCTCGCAGTAGCAGTCCCGGCCCCAGTCACGGAAGGACTCGACCTGGCGGGTGACCAGCGGGCTCTTGGAGAAGACCGCACCACCCTCACCGGTGGTGATGTGGTGAGCGGGGTAGAACGAGACTGTCGCAGTGTCGCCAAAGCTGCCGACCTTCTTGCCGTCGTAGGTGGAGCCGAGCGCGTCACAGGAGTCTTCGACCAGCAGCAGGTTGTGCTCCTTGCACAGCCGGGTGACCAGGTCGAGATCGAAGGGGTTGCCCAGGGTGTGCGCCATCATGATCGCGCGGGTCTTCGGCCCGATCGCGGCCTCCAGCTGCTCACCGACTGCGTCGTAGGTGCCGATCTCGACATCGGCGAAGACCGGGATCAGGCCGTTCTGCAGGATCGGGTTGAGCGTGGTCGGGAAGCCGGTGGCGACGGTGACCACCTCGTCGCCCTTCTTAAGCGCCTTCTCGCCGAGCTTGGGGCTGGTCAACGCCGACAGAGCCACCAGGTTGGCACTGGAACCGGAGTTCACGAAGGACGCGGAGCGCACCCCCACATAGCGGGCCAGTGCCCGCTGGAAGTCGGTGGTGAAGCGGCCTGCGGTCAGCCAACCGTCGAGGCAGGCGTCCACCATGGTGGCGATATCTTCGCCGTCCAGAACCTTGCCTGAAACCGGGGCGGAGGACTCGCCGGGGATGAACGGCCTCGCCGCGAGCGACTCAGCAGCGTACTTCCGGACCTCCGCGAGGATCCCCTCCCGGCTCTCTGAATTCTCCACCAGCGTGCGCCCCTTTTTGGCATCGTGTGTCTGCCAATAGCGATGGCAGACACGGCAGTTACTGACTTCACCGGGCGAACACCACAGAGTCCTGACGCCCACGTGGTGCTAAGCCCCAGGCAGTCTACGGGAACGGCGCCACCACTGTCGCATCGCAGTCGAGCCAGTTCCTCGCCCCAAGATTGGCCAAACCGATCACCGTGACGGCGGCTACTGCGTCAAACCCGAGGACTGCATTGATCTCCGATAACCTGTCCGCCATGCACAGCACCGCACACCGCGTCCGTACCTCTTGGGGCACACTCAGGACGCGAAGTCGGCAAACGCTAATCCGATGGCGGGAGGCCTGGACTCTACAAGAAGGGCCTCACGGCGGCCTGATCGCCCTCGCCGCAGTTGCGGTGTTGTTCTCATGGAACCTGCCTACCACCGACCCGAATTCACTAGGCGGTGACCGTGACTTCTGGTATCAGATGGTGCTTGCATCCGACCGGGGAGTCGATTTCGGAACCGCCCTCGCCACAAGCTACGGCCCGTTGTACTTCCTTACGGCACCGAGCATCACCCACCCCCTAGATGTCGCGGTCGCCTTCGCTCTTTGGTCAGGATTCGCGATCGCCTGCATGGTAGCGCTGGCCCAGACCCGGCGCTCAAAACTAGGTCTCGCGCTGATCGCCGTGCTCGCCATTTCCGCTGCCGCAACCCCCGCGAGCGTAGTGATCACCTCAACACCGGTGCTTCTCTTCTGTCTCTCTCTTTCGGAGAGCCTGGGCACCCTGCCACGATGGATGCACCGCGCCTTCCCCTTCTTCTCGGCGGCATTTATCGCTCTCCTTTCGCTCAACAAGTTCTCAACCGCAGGAATCACCGCCGCGGCAGTGGTCGCGGCGCTTCTCATTCGACAGGGGCGTGAGCGGTGGATCACATTCGCCCAGTTTGCCGCCACTGGCGGCGGGCTTGCACTGGGCTTGTGGCTACTCAAGGGCCAGCCACTCTTGTCATTTCCCGAGTATGTCTATCGCAGCCTCACGGTCGGGTCGGGATACGGCGGCGCACTGGGGATAGAGCTCGGGGACAATCTGTGGGAGTACATCTTCGCAGGCCTGGGTGTCATCGCGATAGTGGCTGTGCTCGTGAAATACCGCCCCCGAGTCGGCCCCCTCACATCGGCCATTTGGGTGATCCTCATGCTTGTGCCAGCGTGGCTCATGCTCAAGCAGGGATTCATGCGCCACGATAGCCATTCGGCGCAGTTTTTCGCCTTGATAGCGTGTGCATTGGCCGTAATGGCCTACCAATTTGGTAGCCGCCTCATCGCGGCCCTAACAATCACCTTCCTCGTCACCCAGGTCGCGATCTACGGACAGTCATTCGCCTCTGTGGATCCCGCTCCACGGGTAGCCCAGTTCGGAAGAAGCCTTGCGACGTCATTCATACCCTCCGCGCGTGACGCTCGACTAAAGGAGGCGAAGGCGGCGATTCGCAAAGAAGCGAGGCTTCCTGACTCGATGGTCAAGAGAGTGGGCAGCAGTCCTGTATACCTCGAGCCGTTCAACGGATCCGTTCCGTTCGCCTACGGGCTCAACTCTGCAATAATTCCTACGATTCTCGAGTACGGCGCATACAATCCTGAGCTCGATGGCGTGAACTCAAGGTGGTTCGCGGACGACCAAACGGCACCAGCGTTCATTCTTCGCCGGGTCTCGACCTACACCGTCGACAAACGCAATCCTCTGTGGGACTCCCCCGACGCGAAGCTTGAGGAAATCTGCCGCTACGGCGTCGTCGAGTCGACCGACGGATGGATCCTCCTGCAGCGACGGCCGCAGAGCGCCTGCGGACCGCTCAGCCAGGTGAGGTCAGCCAGGGTGGCCGCCGGCGAGTCTCTGACTGTCGAGCCACAGAAGGACGCGCTTACTGTCGTACAGATCCATCCGAGTGTCGGACTGGCTGCGCAGCTTCGGGCGACGCTATTCAAGCCTTCCCCACTCAAGGTACGCCGCGACGACACGACCTATCGACTCCCGTGGGGTGACGTCGATGCTCCTATCGTCGTGGCTGGCTACGACTACAACCGAGGCCGAGTCGTCGGCGTTCCCAGCACCATCGAGGTGAGCGTGGACGCCGACGTCACTATCGCACGAGTGCCAATCACTAGTCCTCTGGGGAGCTGAACCTATGCCCCAGGGAAACGGGCCTTGGGGTTGAATGCGATCGCGGCAAGCAACCGGCGCCAGATCTGAAGGCGTACCTTCAGCGGAACCGAACCTTGCGCCATCTGAAGCGAGACAGTGGCACAGAAGATCAAGTACTGCGCAAAACCGCGATGGTGCAGGCGGTAGGAACCCTCGTTCCGAGCGCCGTACTTGAACTTCCACAAGTTGGCGTCGTTGACCATTCCGTAGTTCACACCCTGGTTAACGCCCATGTCATGAAGCACCTGGCTGTCGAGCACCTGCACACCGGGACACACGCGGGTGATGCGCTGGGTGTACTCCGCGTCGTCATACCAGATGAAGTAGTCCTCGTACGGCAGCCCGTAGAGCTGGATCACCCAGCGCGGAATGAGCACTGACACGAACGAGCAGCTCGACACCATCACTGACTTCTGGCCCTTGACCAGGAGGCGCCCCCAGTCCCAGGTGGTCACCGGGTTGTTCATCTCACAGATGGTGCCGTCGATGAACTTCACCACCGAGCAGGCGAAGGGAACATCCGGCCCCAGCTCCGCGACCGCCTCGTCGAAACCGCGTTCCAAGGTGCCCAGCGCCTCAGGCTCGGGGTACCCGTCGTCGTCCATAATCCACACGAAATCGGCGCCCCATTGGTATCCGCGCTCCATCCCAGCTGCGAAACCGCCCGCGCCACCGGTGTTGGTGGGCAGCGCCAGAACCTGCACCACAGGTTCGCTGGCGGCAAGCTCTGCCAGGTAGGCGGCAGTGTCATCGGTGGAGGCGTTGTCGACGATGATGACGGTATCGGGACGTCGCTCCTGTGCGAGCACGGAGGAGACCACGCTCTTCAGCTTCTCCAACCGGTTGAAGGTCACGATCACTGCCGCTACTTTGCCCACTGGGCCACCACGCCTTTCATCCATTCGCTGGCCGTCTCGTAGGTGGCCAACTCGGCCACGGCTGCCCGCTCTCTGGCCAACAAATTCTCCCGGGCCCCGGCATCACTCAGCTTGCGCAGCAGGTCCAGAGCCGGGCTCATCATTGTCGCAGCCAACCGCGGCAGCAACGCATCGGAGGGAATCACCTCGGCCTGGGCGCCGACATCGGTGGAGATCACCGGGACGCCGGCCGCGACTGCCTCAAAGGTGGTCAAGGTGATGCCCTCGTTGCTCGAGGTGATCACCAACAAGTCGGCCTCGCCCAGGGTCTCCCCAACGGGGGTCTCGGACGAGCGGATCTCCACCATGTCATCGAGCCCATAACGGTGGACTGTGCGACGAATGAGTCCGTCCATCTCGCCGTCACCGTGGATGATCGCACGGAACTCCAGGCCCGCGCGGCGAGCCCGTCTCAGCAGCAGCAGGAACACGTCGGGACGCTTTTGCCGGGTCTTGCGTCCAATGAACGCCAGCGTCAACGGCTTGGTCGGATCGCGTGGATCACCTGACGGGCGCGCCTCGTCCAACGTCAGCGTCGTCAGTGGCGCCAACACCACCTTGTCAGCGGGGACGCGCTGAGTGTCAACCAGCCACCGCCGGAGCTGCTCGGAGATCACGTGGTGGACGGTGATGTCTTCGTCAACGACTGCTGCCCCACGGGGGAACCCACCCTGAAACTCCAACACATGGAGCGAGTCGACCACCGGGATCCCCGGGCGACTCAGCCGAAGCCAAGCAAGCCGGTCATACAGCCATTGGCAGTGGTGCACCAGCACTCCCCGCACATCGAACTGCTCCATGATGGCGCGCAACAGGAGATCATCACCGGGGTGGCTCGTGGTCGGGTGGCTGAGACAGAGCACCAACGCACCATCGAGGTCATCGCGACCGATCCATGGTTGTTGCGACTCGCGGTCGGTGATCACGATGGGAAGTAGTCCCGCTTCACGGACAATGCGGACGGTCTCCAATGCCCAGCGCTCGGCGCCTCCTGCCTGGAGGAAATGGAGACCAATGATCACTGCGGGCGGGGCATCGGCCACCATGCCTCCCGCCAACCGCGGGATCGGGAGAGCCATCGAGTACTCACGACGCATAGCCGCCAATTCCCGCTGATAGTCGCGACGACGGTGGCGCCGATCGCGTTCACGCTCGTACCGTCCCCAGAAGAAGTTCCTGATCACGTCCAACAAGGCGGGCTCATGCTCTTCCAGATACTCATACAGCCGAACGTCCCATCCGACCTTCCATTTCGCCCGAACCGACGCGTCGTCAGCTTCGCTCGGCGGCAGCAGGAGGTAACGCTCATTGGTGTCGCGGATCAGCGCCCCTTCGCTATCGAACACCTGAGCCAAGGTCTCCGAGGTGGGCTCGACCAGACTGCGTGCTGTGAAGGTGCCCAGCAGCGGGGCGTCTACCACCGAGCTCCGACGGTAGGTTCCCTCGTCGGTGAGCCGGGGGTATTGGTGATCACCGCCCAAGTGAAGGTGATAGGTGAGCGTCCGCCCTGGGTTGGTGAGCGCGTGAAAGAGCACTGCAGACAGGGCCAAATGCCGCTGCCGCTCGGCCAACGTCGCCGACACTGCATCCCAGGCGACGTCCAGCTCGAAGAGCCGCTGAGTTGCCGCCGGCACCACCATCAGAACCAGCCTCGCACCACCGAGTCGAAGCGACTCAGAGCCGAGGCGATCGCCATGTGCATGTCGAGGTACTGATAGGTGCCCAGGCGGCCACCGAACAACACCTGCGGCTCGGCCTCGGCCAACGCCCGGTAGCCCTCCAGCTTGGTGCGGTCGTCGGGGGTGTTCACCGGGTAGTACGGCTCGTCGGCGGCCTCGGCGAAGCGAGAGAACTCCCGCATGATCACGGTCTTGGGGCTGTCGTAGTTCCGCTCGGGGTGGAAGTGCCGGAACTCGTGAATACGGGTGAAGGGGACGTCCAGGTCGGAGTAGTTCATCACCGAGGTGCCCTGGAAGTCCGGCGTCGGCAGCACCTCCACCTCGAAGTCGAGGGTGCGCCACGACAGCGCCCCCAACTGGTCGGCGAAGTAGCGATCCAACGGGCCGGTGAAAACCACCGGGACATTGCCGACCACAGCGGCCTTGTTCAGCGGCTGGCTGGTGTCGAAGAAGTCGGTCTCGAGCTTGACCTCGATCTTGGGGTTGTCAGCCATTCGCTCCAGCCAGGCGGCGTAGCCGTCGACCGGCAGACCCTCGTACTTGTCGGAGAAGTAGCGGTTGTCGTAGGTGAACCGCACTGGCAGCCGGGAGATGATCTCCGGCCCCAGCTTTTCAGGGTCGGTCTGCCACTGCTTGGCGGTGTAGTTCATGAAGAACGCTTCGTACAACGGGCGACCGATCAGGGAGATGCCCTTCTCGACGAAGTTCGTCGGCTCCTTGCCGCCAAGCTCGGCGGCCTGCTCGGCGATCAGCGCCCGCGCCTGCTCGGGGGTGTAGGCGGCGCGGAAGAACTGGTTGATGGTGCCCAGGTTCACCGGCATCGGGAACACCTCACCGCGATGGGTGGAGTAGACCCGGTGGACGTAGTCAGTGAAGGAGGTGAAGCGGTTCACGTACTCCCAGACCACCTCGTTGGAGGTGTGGAACAGGTGCGCACCGTAGCGGTGGTACTCGATGCCGGTCTCCGGCTCGAACTCGGAGTAGGCGTTGCCACCGAGATGGTTGCGCCGATCGATGATGGTGACATTCAGCCCCAGCTCGTTGACCGCTCGTTCGGCAATCGTCAGCCCGTAAAGCCCCGAGCCAACCACCAAGAGATCCATCACACATGCCTTCCCGAGTACACCGATCGCCATTTTTCCATCAGGCACTCTAGCCAATCTTTGATGCCTTCATCTTCGGAGACTGGCCCTAGAGTGGCTACCGTGCAAAATGCCTCGTCGCAATCGGTCCAACGGATCGTTTTCCCCACCGACGATGTGGACGCGGTATCACAGCTCTACCTGGAGAGCGGAGGCACCCCGCAGGGCCGCACCGAGTGCCTGATCCCGGCAGGCACTACGTTACGCCTCGGTACCTACTTCAACGCATTTCCTGCCGCCTACTGGCGTCGCTGGACCGCCAGCCCCGCCGTGCTGCTCAGCGTCGATCTCACCGCCGAGGCCCGTTGCGTGGTGTGGCGCAGCGATGCCACCGGCGCTGCCCATGCAGTCGCCGAGGTGAGCGGAACGCATTGCGAGATCGAGCTCGCTCTCGACGAGAGCTTCGACCGGGGTGGCTACTACTGGCTGGAAGTGACCGCCACCGAACCGACCACGCTGCGGGAGGGGGTCTGGTCGGTGGTAGCTGCCACCACAACGGCGACGACCTCGATCGGCATCACCACCTTCAACCGTCCGACCTACTGCCTCGAACAGCTACGACGAATCAGCAACGAGTCCGCCCTTCTCAGTGTGGTCGACCACATCTATGTCGTGGACCAAGGCAATGACCTGGTCTCCGATCAACCCGGATTCGCAGAGGTAGCCCAGGTGCTCGCCGACCGCTTGGTCATGATCCGGCAGGCGAACCTCGGTGGTTCGGGCGGCTTCAGCCGGGCCATGCTCGAGACCGTCGACGCGGGCAAGAGTCAGTACGTCCTGCTCCTGGACGACGACGCGATCAGCGAGCCGGAGGCCATCGTCCGGGCGGTGAAGTTCGCCGAAGTCGCCGCGGCACGCCAGCCCGTCCTGGTGGGTGGCGGCATGCTCCGACTGGACCGCCGGGAGGTGTTGTTCGTCCAGGGAGAGATGATCAACCTCGCCCAGGGCCGCCCCTCAGTACTGCCCGGCCTGAACTACAACCACGACTTCACCACCGACCCACTGCCCGGCTCCCCTGCGCTGCACCCTCGCCACGATGCCGGCTACAACGCCTGGTGGATGTGTCTGATCCCGGTGACCGCCCTCGCCGAGATTGGCCTGGGATTGCCGTACTTCATCAAGTGGGACGACATGGAGTTCGGGCTCCGTGCCGCACGAGCCGGGTACCCGACGGTGAGCTTGCCCGGCGTAGCGGTCTGGCACCAGGCCTGGGACGACAAGTTCTCCTGGCGAAGCTGGGAGGAATACTTCGCCGAACGCAACATGTGGCTGTCGATGCTCGCGCATCAAGAGTCGCCCCGATCCGTCCCCCTGCGCGCCTTCCTGGTCGATGTCGGCATGATCCTGTCGCTGCAGTACTCCTCGGCGGCGCTGCGGGTGAAGGCTCGCTCGGATGTCCAGGATGGCCTGGTCGATCTCCATGACTGTCTGGCCACCCGGCTCAGCGAGGTGCGAGCGTTCCGGGCGCCCTACCCCGATGCAGACAAGCGCCCGTCGGCCGACGACTTCCCCGCCGTTCAGAACCTTCCACTGCCGAGCGGGGCGTCCCAGGAGCTGGAGATCCGGACCACCAGCGACGTGTTGACCGCAGCGAAGGTCGGGCTCAAACACCTCTTTGTGCCAGTGCCCAAGAAGGCCCTCGCCGCCCCCCAGGTCGAGCTCGGCGGACGCCAGGCGATCTGGCGACAGTTCGCCACGATCGACTCCGCCTTGGTTCGCTATCCCGACGGCTACGTGTGGCTGCGCCGAGACCAGCGGCTCACCTGGCGGTTGCTCTGGCAGTCGGCGACATCCGTGGTCCGGCTAGCGCTCGGTTGGCGGCGCCGCCACCGCCGACTGCGGGACGAGTTGCCTCTTGCGGTAGCGCCCCAACAGTGGCGCCAAACCTTTTCGGCCTAGCCACAACCACCGCTGCCACCTCGACGGGTAGAGCTGCTCAGCGAGCGCCCACTTCCGCGTCGCAATGTCGCGGCACAGCTGCGGGAAGGCCGCCGTCGCTTCGGGCTGAGCGGCCGCCATCTCGACGCCATCGAGGTCAACGACCCGCCAGCCCGTACCCAAAGACGTCAGTGAACGGTGCTTGGGGGCGTAATAGTCACTCGAAACACTGATCGCTGTGCCCGAGATCCCGGCGCCGGCGGCCAACAGATGGAAGTGGAACCGGCTGCTCACCCAGTACTGATCATCGGCGAACGGCAGGCCATTACGCCAGAGGTCGAGGAATGAGAAGAAGACGTGGCCGATCCCGGCCTTTTCGAGCTCTCCTCGCACCCAGGCGTCATCCGGCGGCAGCGCTTCAACCACCCCGAGCGGCTCGGTGGTCCACCCTGCTCGGCGCAACTCGGCCAACGCCAGCGCCAGAAACTGGCTGCGTTGGTGGTCAGGGACGAGGTCACCCTGGAGAAGCAGCATGTAGCGGGGAGGCGGGTCCGGACGGCGGTTGGCGGTAAGCGCAGCCAGCCGAGGATGGAAGCCGAGGAAGGCATCATCGAAGCCTGCCTTCACGCCGCTGGCTGCCAACTCCTCACTGAGGTTCTCATCGCGGGACTCGGCTACCTCGAAGTCCGCGAGGGCGCGACCCACTCGCTTGGCGAGCACCCTGGTCAGCGGCGTCAGGCCCAATCCCGTCGCGGCTAGCGGCACGCCGAACGCCGCATTCACCTTCGCCGCCAAGACGGGCAGCAGCGTGTTGGTCTCCCATAGCGAGTTCACATAGCCGCCGCCGACCAGGTGGATGCGGTGAGCGCGGGCGACAACATCCAAACCGGCATCGGCGCGCGGGGTTCCCCGGTGGCGCACAAAACGATCGGCGAGCAGCTCCTGAGTTACCAGCTCCGCCTCGGCGACCCGAGCCGCCGTCTGCCACAAGGTGCTGGCGACCCGCACCCGAGGGTGAAGGTCGTTGAGGAGGGTTGCGGCCACCCCCGCGTCGATCCCATCGACCCAGACCGGACACCGAGGTTGGGTGAGCGCCAAGAAGCGCAACCACAGACCCATGATGAGCTCGTCGCCATAGTTGGGCACGCCAACAGCCCCGACCAGGTAGATCGGCGCCTGGGATGAGTCACCCATCACGTAGGCGGATCATACGGGGCTAATTCACCAGCAGGCCACATCTAGGGCAGAAATCCCTACGCCCAGCAACCTCTGCAGCCAGCCGCGCTTCGCCGACAACGAGCACGTTGACTACGTCCATCCAAAGTGGGGGAGCAAGCCCGAAGGCCGAGATCGTCGTTCTGCAATTCATCACAGTGAGAACGGCGTACTGGAAATTGCTCTCAACTCCGCTCGCCGCACTCGGCGTGCTGACCTAGGTCCACAAGCCGCCACTCGATGAGCACGACGGAGGGAGACCCGTCGATGACAGTTGCGATCACCCCTGCACCCGGGGTAACTCAGGTTGATGCCGACGGCCGGCACAACCCCGCCCATATCCCGCTGCCCGTCGAGAGACTTGCGCTGACGAGGCCGGCACCGGGATCGGATCCCGGCTCGACGAAGACCACGTCTACCTGAGTTGAGCCCGAGCGGGTGCCTGGCCAGGGATGGACCCGGTGCCGCGCTAGGTCGCAACTACCCGTGGGAGCTGTCTGCGCCTCCGCGCTCCTCCGAGCACCATCAGGGCTAGCCATCCGATATCGTTCGAGCACGCACTCTCGGTCTGATCCGGAGTCGACCATCAGGCAACTGACACCGAAGAAACGATCTCGCGATGGTTCGCCCCTCCTCCGCGCGTCGCCGACGACGCGCCTCACCTGAGCCAGTCGTCGTGTTTGGCGCTGGGTACCTTGGGGCGGCTCTTGTCCGTCAACTGGTGTCGTCGCCTCACAGCGAGTTCGTCCCCGTCGCGATCCTCGATGACGATCCTCGCAAGCACCACCTGCGCATCATGGCGGTCGAAGTCGTCGGCTCGCTGGACGACCTCGCTTCGGTGGTGGCGCGGACCCGCGCAGCCACACTGGTCGTCGCCATATCGCAGGCCAGCCCGGCACTTCTGGCCAGAGCTACGGAACTGGCCGCGCCCCTTGGCGTCACGGTGAAAGCACTTCCGCCCTTGGGACAGGTGCTTCGGGGTACCCGACAGATGAGCGATCTGCGCGACCTCGAGGTCGAGGACATCCTCGATCGAGTGCCCATCGACACCGATCTGGAGGCGATGAGGAACTATCTCACCGGCCAACGGGTGTTGGTCACCGGCGCCGGTGGTTCAATCGGAAGCGAGTTGTGCGCGCAGATCAGTCGCTTCAACCCTGTCGCACTGGTCATGCTCGATCGCGATGAGAGTGGGCTCCAGGACGTCCAGCTGCGGGTCTCCGGCCACGGTCTGCTCACCAGTCCCGATGTCGTGCTGGCCGACATCCGCGATACAGAGTCCCTCACCCATGCCTTCGAGACCCACCGCCCACAGGTGGTGTTCCACGCCGCCGCGCTGAAGCACCTACCACTCCTCCAGCAGTATCCCGATGAAGCCTGGAAGACCAACGTTCTGGGTACCCGGAACGTCCTGGAGGCCGCAATGGCAGTCGGCACCGAGATCTTCATCAACATCTCCACCGACAAGGCAGCCGACCCGGTGAGCGTGTTGGGGCACTCAAAGCAACTCGCCGAGCGCCTTACCGCCCACGCAGCTGCGGAGGTCCAGCGGCGGTACCTCTCAGTGCGCTTCGGCAATGTGCTGGGCAGCCGCGGATCGATGTTGCCGCTGTTCACCACCATGATCGAGCGCGGCGGACCGATCACCATCACCCATCCCGACGTCACCCGGTTCTTCATGACCATTCCTGAGGCCTGCCAACTGGTCATCCAAGCGGGTTCAATCGGAGACCCCGGCGAGGTTCTGGTCCTCGATATGGGTGAGCCGGTACGGATCCTCGACATCGCAAACCGCCTCATCGAACTGTCGGGCAGAACCGATATCAGGATCGTGTTCACCGGCCTGCGGGAAGGCGAGAAGCTCAACGAGACTCTGCGCTCGGCCGGTGAATTCGATGTACGTCCCAAGCACCCGCTGATCTCCCACATCACCACCTTGCGCCCCCTCGACCCGACACACCTTGACTGGCCACACTTCCAGAAGCAGTGGTCGGCGTCCGTACCCAACGAATCCACCGACGCCCCTGGAGAGCAGCCATGACCGAGGCACGCATCTATCTGTCGCCACCGAGCGTGGGTCCAGAGGAAGAAGCGCTTCTGGTTGCGGCGTTACGTTCCGGCTGGGTAGCCCCACTCGGTCCCGAGGTGGAGGCATTCGAGACCGAACTGGCCACGCGATGCGGACGGGCCCACGCGGTGGCGCTCTCCTCTGGCACTGCCGCCCTCCACCTCGCGCTGCTGGCGGCGGGAGTGAAAGCGGGCGACACAGTGGTCACCGCCACCATGACCTTCGCCGCAACAGCCAACGCCATTCGCTACGTCGGCGCCGAACCGGTGTTCATCGACTGCGATGCCTCGGGAAACCTCGATCCCCAACTGCTTACCAAGGCCCTTTCCGCGCTCAGGGCCGACGGGATCGTGCCTGCTGCGATCCTTCCCATCGACTTCCTCGGCAAGGTGGCCGACTACCCCCAGCTCCAGCGCATCGCGGGTGATACTGCGATGATCTCCGACGCAGCGGAGTCTCTGGGGGCCAGCCGGGACGGCGCCCCCGCCGGCTCCTTCGGATCGATGGCCGCACTGTCGTTCAACGGCAACAAGATCATCACGACCTCAGGTGGCGGCGCGCTGCTGACCGACGAAGCCGAACTCGCGGCCCGCGTTCGCCACCTCGCCACTCAGGCACGCGAGCCGCTTGCCCACTACGAGCACACCGAAGTCGGCTACAACTACCGCATGTCCAACCTGCTCGCGGCAGTGGGCCGGGCCCAACTCGGCAAGTTGGACCAGTTCGTTCAACAACGGCGCGCGTGGCGTCAGCGATACCGGGATCTGCTGAGCGAGGTGCCAGGAGTCACGGTGTTCGGTGGGGAGGACGCCGAGGACAACCACTGGCTCACCGCGATCCTCGTCAACCCGCATGAGGCAGGGTGGACGGCCAGCGACCTCGGAGCCGCTTTCGCGGCGCGCAACATCGAGACCCGTCCGCTATGGAAGCCCATGCATCTCCAGCCGGCGTTCCGAGGATCTCGGGCGTTCATCAACGGAACCTCGGAACAGATCTTCACCACGGGGCTCGCATTGCCCAGCGGATCCGGCCTGACCGAAGATGATTGGGCCAGGATCAACTCGACCCTGCGCGCGTTCATCCCTCACATCGAAGGTGGGACACCATGACCACCGCCCTGATCGTCGTCGGCGCTGGAGGTTTCGGACGCGAGACCCTGGACATTGTCGAAGCCATCAACTCCGCCTCGCCCGGAGAGGGCTTCGACGTCATCGGGGTCGCGGACGACCATCCCTCCGAGCTCAACCTCGCTCGCCTGTCGGCGCGCGACTACCAATGGTTGGGGACGATCGCCGATGTGCTCGCCACCCGCGAACCCGTTCACTTCGCTCTCGCAGTCGGCAACCCGTCAGTACGCCGCGAACTCACGTCGATCTTCGCCTCGGCCGGCTGGATTGCAGCCACGCTCATCCACCCGAGAGCGGTGGTGGGGTCCGCGAGCCGCATCGGAGCAGGATGCATCCTCTGCTCGGGGGTGCAGGTGTCGACGAACGTCGTCCTCGGCGAACAGGTCCACCTCAACCCGAACGCCACCGTCGGTCATGACGCCGAGTTGTCCGCGTACGTCTCGGTGAACCCTGGAGCGATCATCTCCGGCGAAGTCCAGGTCGATTCCGACGTTCTCATCGGTGCAGGCGCCGTCGTCCTTCAAGGTTTGAGCGTCGGATCCGGGGCGATCGTCGGCGCCGGCGCGTGCGTGACCAAGGACGTTGCCGCCGCATCCACGGTTGTCGGCGTTCCGGCGCACCCTTTACACGCGAAGGGCGAGTGACCCTCCCATGATCCGTTACTTCAGGTATCTTCGCTCACTACTGGCCCGACTGGAGAGCGGCCTTTCCGGCATCGGGGAACTCCAACGCGACCTGGCGACTCTTCAACGCGACCTCGCGACTCTTCAACACGACCTGGATACCCTTCGCCACGACGTTGATTACGTACGCCACGTCGCCGAGCAGACACGGGCCAACGCCGGGCTCGCGGCGCGTAGCCGCCCCGCACATACACCGGTCCGAGTGTTTTTCCTGATCCACCATCTGGAAGCGTGGTACTCCCTCGCCGATGTCTACGCCGAGATGGCTGCCGCCGACGACTTCCTCCCGCTGGTAGCGAGCATCCCGCGACGATTCCCCGGTGCCCGCGAGTTCCAAGACGAGGAGTTGGTACACGACGGTCTGACGAAGTTCGGCATACCTCACATTCGCTTGCGGTCCGACGACTCGTTTCAAGACCTCGCGGTGGTGAGGGCTTTCAGTCCGGACGTGGTGTTCCGACAGTCGCAGTGGGACTTGGATGTCCCCGACGCGTTCACTACGAACGAACTGGCCTTTGCGCGACTCTGCTTGGTCCCTTACGAGCCCATGGGCCTGGTGCGCAACCCCGCCGATTCAGCGATCAACCCGGGCTACGACTGCGCCTACTATCGACAGGCTTGGCGGGTGTTCCTCGCTAATGACCTAGCCCGCGACGAGGTCATGAGCCAGGCACCCGCGACCCGTCCCGATCAGTACGTGGTGACCGGGCACCCGAAAGCTGACCTCCTGCGGCGCAAGATCACGCTCGGCGCACCCGGCGCCGACCGGCCCTTCACCATCCTGTGGTCTGCGCACCACAGCATTGACGACCACTGGGTGCGGTTCGGAATGTTCCACCGCATGGCACTCGACATGGTCGAAATGGCCCAGCGACATCCGGAATGGCGGTTCGTTCTGAGCCTTCATCCGGCGCTGGCGGTGAAGCTGGAGTCGGCCGATCCCCCTTTGGACGCCGATTTTGTCGCAGCGTTTTGGCGCGACTGGAACGGGCTGCCGAACACCTCCCTCTTCCCCGGCGGCGACTACGGCCCGCTGTTCGCCAACACCGACGCGCTGCTGTGTGACGGCCTGAGCTGGTTGCTCGAATACCAGCTCGCCGGCAAGCCTGTGGTCTTCCTGCAGCGGGAGGGGCACCGCCCCTTCAATGCGCTGGGCAATATCGCGCTCACCGGGATGAATCAAGTCGATTCACTCCCTATCGCCGAAGGCCTGTTTGAACAGTTCGCCGCTGGACGTCCCGATCCCCACAAGCCGGCTCAGGCCGAAGTTGTAGCCGCTTTGTTCGGCAGCTCGGGAGCAGCCAGTCGGATCGTTGCGGCGATTCGAACGGGGCTTGTCGCCGATTAGCCTCGAACTCGCCGAGGTTGGACGGCGATAGCATTACCAAGACCGACGGGAATCACCATGCCTGAAGACAGAGCAGCCCAGCCTCGCACGCTGGTGATCGTGCCTGCCTGGAATGAGGCTGCGGTGATCGAGCGCACTATCACCGAGGTCTTCACCGCCGAGCATGACGCCGACGTGGTCGTCGTCGACGACGGATCTCGCGATGGCACCGCTGACATCGCCGCCCGCGCGGGCGCAAAGGTCTTGCGGCTGCCGTTCAACATGGGCGTGGGCGCGGCCATGCGTACTGGTTTCCTGTACGCCTGGCGCGAGGGATACGACTTCGTCGTCCAGGTTGATGCCGACGGCCAGCACAACCCCGCCAACATCCCGCTCCTCATCGAGAAGCTGCGCGACGACACGGCCGACATCGTCATCGGCTCCCGGTTCGCCGAAGATCGCGGTTACCCGATCTCGGGGCCTCGCAAGTGGGCGATCAGCATGCTGTCGTTCGTCCTCACTCGCCTGTCCGGCGAGCGGCTGACCGACATCACCTCAGGGTTCCGCGCAGCCAATCGGCAGGCGTTGGGGCAGTACCTGCGGCATTACCCCAACGAGTACCTCGGCGACACCGTCGACTCCCTCGTGATCGCAGTGAAATCCGGCTATCGAGTCGTCGAAGTCCCGGTCACCATGCGCACCCGGCAAGGGGGCGCCCCCAGCCATTCCCCGGTTCGCTCGGCGTTGTTCCTGACCAGATCGGCGTTGGTGGTGTTGCTCGCCTTGACCACGCGCTCACGTCCGCGCCCTGACGAAGAGGTGACTCATGGGCACCGGTAGCCTCATCGGCGGCATCGTCGTCGCTGCCTTCATCGGCTTCATCATCCTGCTGCTGCGCAGACACCAGCTCCGCGAGAAGTACGCCGTGCTCTGGCTGGTCATCGGGGTGGGTCTGCTGGCGTTGGTGCTCTTCCCCGAACTCCTCTTCTGGGCCGCAGCACTGGTCGGAATCAAGGTGCCCACCAACCTGCTGTTCGCAATGACCTTGGTGCTCCTCCTCGGAGTGTGCCTGCACTTGGCCTGGGAGATGTCGCGCAGCGAGGACCGGATCCGGCGACTGTCCGAGGAGATCGCACTCCTACGCGCCCGCGTCGAGAGGCCGGACGAGGACGGCGAACCCCCGGTCGAAGACTGAGCGCTCTCAGCCCAAGATGTGGCGGAGCAAGGCGCGCGGCGCGCCCCCACCCACCCGGACGGCCGTCGGAAGCAGGGTCGCCGCATTCAGCCTGGACGTGAGATGCCAGCGAGCAGCTCGCACCGCGCGGTCCCAACCCAGGTGACCGAAGCGCTCCGCTGCGGTGGCGAAGAACGCCCGCTCCTCATCGAAGCGCGCGCCGTTGACCGCCTTCACCGATGAATCCGACCCGCCGTGTCGGCGGTACTGGAAGACCACCTCACGAAGCACCAGCATGCTGCCGCCGTCGGCAGCGATGTCGAGTAACAGCGCCAGGTCCTGGACCACGTGAAGCCCGGTGCGGAAGCCGAGTCGCTGCATCACCTCGGTGCGCCAGACCAGCGACGGAAAGTAGGCCCAGTCGGCGCGCAACAGGCTGCGCGCCATCGTCTGACCGCTGAGTACGCGCTCGTTGAGGTTGCTGCCCAGTCGAGGCGCGTACCAGCCCTTCACCCGATCAGCCAGGGGCAGATACACCGCTCCTGCGCCATCGATGACCTCCACCCCGGGTTGGATCACCGTCGCTTCCGGGTGCCGGCCCGCCGCGTCCAGCACCGTGGTGACGAAGGTGGGAAGCATCACATCATCGGCCCCCATCATCACCGTCAACGGCGCGGTGGCCATCTCCAACGCGCGGCGGTAGTTGGCGTTCGCCCCAAGGTTGGTCTCATTGCGGTGGTACTCGATGCGGGAGTCGGCCAGGCCCTCGACCCAACGTTGGGGTTCGTCACTGGGGTAGCCGTCATCGACGATGATCAGCCGCCAATCAGCGACATCCTGGCTGCGTACCGAGGAAACCGCGAGCTTGAAATAGTCAACATCGCCCCAATACGGGAGCAGGATGTCGATCACAGCCACAGCGCCTCCCACCAGTTCTGCCGACGCTGGGACGCTACCACTGTTCGCTCGCCGGACTGATCACACGGCAACGGCCGCTACCTCCATGTGATCGTCGGTGACCGCAGCGGGACGTGTTCGTCGCTGTGGCAGTCCGAAGACACCCATCAGGATCGGCACCAGCGCATACATCGCCACGGCGAGGGCGAACCCGGACCAGGTACCGGTGAGCGCGGCCAGCACGTTCGACGGATACCACGTCGAATAGAGCACGTAGATGCCCACCGCCATCGTCCGTCCCACCCAGGTGCCGGTGTAGGCCATCCAGATCGCCAGCATGGGCATCCAGGTGTAGTAGTGCGGCAAGGAGTTCGGCGGCACCACCACCGAGACCGCAGCGACGATGAACATCGCTTCCATGCCCTGCCCGCGCAGGTATAACTTGCGCGCTCGCCACAGGGTGACAGCCAACACCAACACACCGAGGCCGGCCCACGTCCAACTCTGGCTGGACCACTCCAAGGAGATGCGCGCGATCATCGAGCGAATGCCCCAGTTGTAGGGCAACAGCGGATCGACTTCTTGGCCACTGCTGTTGAACTTCGTCCAATACTCCAGCGTCTGGCCGGGGAAGAACAGTGCGCCGACCCCGGTGAAGAACACGAAGGAGGCCAGGGAGTTGATCGCCTGACGCCACTGCTTGGTGACCAGGTAGTAGACGCCGAAGATCGCGGGCGTGACCTTGATGGCCGCCGCCAGGCCGACGAAGATGCCCTCGAACTTGCGGGGCAGCACCCGCGCCATGTCCAGGAACGGCAGCGCGATCACCAGCAGCGACATCTGTCCGCAGGTGATCTGGCTCTGCATCGGCATCGAGATGATCAGCAAGGCGGAGCTGGCCGCCGAACCGGCCACCAGCAGAGCCGGACGAGTGCGCCAATCCTTCCCGATGGCCTCCAGCCCGCGAGCATTCAGGACCACGGACACCACGACGACCACCAGGTAGGTCAGCACCGTCCAGATCTGGTCACCGGTGACCATCGGGACGCTCGGCAGCCACCACAGCCACAGGTAGGCGAACGGCGGATAGGCCATCGCCTCGAACATCGTCTTGGTCCCGGTCATCACCGCCACAACGGCCTTGCGGTAGAAGTCGGTGTCGAAGAAGTAGTAGGGCGTCTCCCCGCCCCAGAAACCGATCCACTGATCGTGGATGACGTTCGCGAGCACGAGCACGCTCACCACGGCGGCGATCACAGCCACGATGCCTCGCCAGTCAGGCCGCTTCACCCGGTTCCCTCCCCTCGGCGCACCCCGCGAGCATAGTGCCGTAGGCCGGAAATCCGGATGCGGCCCTCGCCCGGCTCACTCCGCAACGGGTCCCGCGACCGGGGCGCGCCGCGGCAGCCCACACACCCCGATCACCATCGGCAGGAGGGTGAGCAGGTCCACCGTGGCGACCGCGAGGCCCGGCGAGTTGAGGGGGGATGCCACCAGTCCGTACACCATCGAGTAGACGAAGTAGAGCCCTGCGCCGAGCCACCGAACGATCGGCCTCCCAGAGAGAACCATCCAGATCGCCGCCATCGGCAGCCACAACAGGTAGTGCGGCCAGGCAATAGGGGCCACCACCGTGGCTGCCGCCCCAACCACGAGCACCGACTCCATCAGTTCGCCTCGCTGGTAGTGACGGCGCGCGTGCCACAGTGCCGCGATCATGACGCCGACACCGAGCAGCAGCCAGAGCCACGTCTGCTCACCCAGCGATGGCGAGATGCGAGCCAAAGCGGAGCGGATCGACAAGTTGTCGGCTCGGGTGCTGTCACCGAACTGCGAGCTGCCGCCGACATGCGTCCAGAACTGGAACGAGGCTGAAGGAAAGACCAGCCACGTCAGCAACGTGAACCCCACGAAGGATCCGAGCGCCACCAGCGCCTGCCGGACTCTGCCCGTCACCAGGAAGTAGAGGACGAAGACCAGCGGAGTGAGCTTGATGGCGCCGGCAAGACCGACCAAGACACCCTGAAACCGCGTCGGTAGCAGCCCCGCGACATCGAAGAATCCCAACGCCAAGACGAACAAGGAGAGCTGCCCGAGATTGAGCTGGCTGACGGCCGGCATGGAAATGATCAACAAGATGGCGTTGGCCACTCCCCGGATGACCAGTCCCCACCGGTCGGCCTTCCAGTCCTGACCAACTGACTCCATCGCGCGAGCCGCGAGGACGAAAGCGATCCCGATCAGCAGCGTCAAGGACGCAGCCGTCCACAGCTGATCGGCAAGTACCGGAGGGACCCAGTTGAGCCACCACAGCACGAGGAACGCGAACGGCGGATAGGGAAGCGCCGCATACGTGTCGGCACCGCTGTCGGTGGCGGCCTTCAACGAGTTCCGATAGATGTCCAGATCGAAGAAGAAGTGCGGCTCAGGGGCACCCCAGAAAAGCACCCAGGTCGCCGCGATGGTCAGCGCGAGTCCGCCGAGAAACACCATGCCGACTAGACGTTGGCCTGTCTCCGACCGGGCTGCCACGCCCATCCTGTCTCCCATCGACCTAGCCTCCTCCGTGCCACGCGGAACGCGTCATACCTCGAGCAGCGACCGGAGATAGCTGCCGTAGCCCGACTTCTCCAGCGCGGCAGCCCGCACCAACAGCTCCTCGTCATTGAGGAAGCCCTGGCGCCAGGCGACCTCCTCCGGGCAGCCGATCTTCAGGCCCTGTCGGGCCTGGATGGTGCGGACGAAGTCTCCGGCCTCGTTCAACGAGTCGAACGTTCCGGTGTCGAGCCATGCGGTCCCTCGCGGTAGGACCGACACCTTCAACTGACCGCGTTCCAGGTAGTGGCGGTTGATATCGGTGATTTCGTATTCACCACGGGCGGACGGCTTCAAGTTCGCCGCCACCTCCGCCACGGCTTCGTCGTAGAAGTACAGCCCCGGCACGGCGTAGTGGGACTTGGGGTGAGCGGGCTTCTCCTCGATCGAGAGTGCAATGCCATCTGCCCCGAACTCCACCACCCCGTACGCGGTGGGGTCGGCCACTTGGTAGGCGAAGACTGCGGCCCCGACCAACTCGGCGTGCGCCGAAAGGCTCAGCCCCAGCCCCGGACCGTAGAAGATGTTGTCACCAAGCACGAGGCACGACTTGTGCCCAGCGACGAAGTCAGCGCCGATCGTGAACGCCTGCGCCAGTCCCTTCGGCTCGGGCTGGGTGGCGTAGCTGATCCGAACCCCGAAATCCGATCCGTCACCGAGGAGCCGGACGAACGCGTCCTGCTCATGGGGGGTGGTGATCACCAAGATGTCTCTGATGCCCGCCAACATCAGCGTCGACAGCGGGTAGTAGATCATCGGCTTGTCATACACCGGCACTAACTGCTTGCTGGTTGCTCGGGTAATTGGGTGAAGCCGGGTTCCTGACCCTCCTGCAAGAATGATGCCGCGCATGGGGTGATTCTTCCACGCCTTCCGGGTCGCGTAGGATCACAGGCGTGTTGACGCTCTTGGTCACCGGCGGGGCCGGGTTCATCGGAAGCAACTTCGCCCGAACAGTCGTCGCAGAGACATCCCACGCGGTGACGGTTCTCGATTCGCTGTCGTATGCGGGAAATACCGGTTCACTCGATGGCCTCGATCCGACGAGATTCCGGTTTGTGCGTGGCAGCATCACCGATGCCCGTCTGGTTGATGAGCTGGTTGCAGCACACGACATCGTGGTGCATTTCGCAGCCGAATCCCACAATGACAACTCGCTCAACGACCCGTCGCCCTTCATTCAGACCAATCTGGTGGGCACCTACGAGCTTCTCCAGGCTGTACGCCGCCACGACAAGCGCTACCACCACATCTCCACTGACGAGGTCTACGGCGACTTGGAGCTGGACGATCCGGCCCGCTTCACCGAGACCACGCCGTACAACCCGTCCAGCCCGTACTCGGCGACCAAAGCCGGCTCTGACCTGTTGGTCCGCGCGTGGGTGCGATCGTTCGGAGTGCAAGCCACGATCAGCAACTGCTCCAACAACTACGGCCCCCGCCAGCACGTGGAGAAGTTCATTCCACGTCAGATCACCAACGTGATCGACGGCATCCGTCCCAAGCTGTACGGGGCCGGTGCCAATGTGCGCGACTGGATCCACGTCGATGACCACAACTCCGCGGTGTTGCGGATCATCGAAGCCGGTCAGATCGGTGAGACCTACCTGATCGGTGCCGACGGCGAGAAGGACAACAAGAGCGTCATCGAGCTGATCCTCACCCTGATGGGCCAGCCGACCGACGCCTACGACCACGTGAACGACCGCGCCGGGCACGATCTGCGCTACGCGATCGACTCTTCCAAGCTCCGCACCGAGTTGGGCTGGACGCCGCGCTACCGCGACTTCGAAGCGGGCCTGGCCGCCACCATCGAGTGGTACCGCAGCAACGAGGCCTGGTGGCGTCCGATGAAGGCAGCCACCGAAGCCAACTACGCCAAGGCCGGTCAGTGACCCATCTCGCAGTGCACACCACCGCGATCCCCGGGTTGCTGATCATCGACCTGGACGTACACACCGACGCACGCGGCTGGTTCAAGGAGAATTGGCAGCGAGAGAAGATGATCGCGCTCGGTCTGCCTGATTTCGGCCCGGTGCAGCAGAACCTCTCCTTCAACGCGACCGCGGGCGCGACCCGAGGCCTGCACGCCGAGCCGTGGGACAAGCTCACCTCAGTGGTGGCCGGGCGCGCGTTCTGTGTCTGGGTGGATCTGCGCTCGGGCGCCGGCTTCGGTCGAGTCGTCACCGCAGAACTCGGCTTGTCGCAGGCCGTCTTCGTGCCGCGAGGGGTCGCCAACGGCTTCCAGGCGTTGGAGGACGGCACTCTCTACTCCTACCTGGTCAACGCGCACTGGAGCCCGCAGGCCCGTGGTTCGTACAGCTACCTGAACCTTGCCGACGAGACCGTGGCCGTCGACTGGCCGATCCCGCTGGCTCAGGCGACCATCTCCGAAGCCGATGCGGCCCATCCCCGCCTCGGCCAGGCCCGTCCGGTGCCGGTGAAGCGGACGCTGATCGTGGGTGCCAACGGCCAACTCGGACGAGCATTGCGTGACCTCCTGCCTGAGGCCGACTGTGTCGATCTGCCGGACTTCGACGTGGCCGACCCTGCGTCCGTTGACGCCTACCCGTGGGCGGAGGTGGACACGATCATCAACGCCTCCGCCTTCACTGCGGTCGATGCCGCCGAGACTGCTGAAGGACGAGTCGCCTGCTGGCGAGCCAACGTCACCGGGGTCGGCAACCTGGCACGAGTCGCGGCGGCCCACCGGCTACGCCTGGTGCACGTCTCCAGCGATTACGTCTTCGACGGCAGCGCCGAGGTGCACGACGAGGGCGAACCGTTCAGCCCACTCGGGGTCTATGCCCAGACCAAGGCCGCCGGTGACGCTTTGGTGGCTCAGGTACCGAATCACTACATCGTGCGCTCCAGTTGGGTGATCGGCGCCGGCAAGAACTTCGTGTCCACGATGGCCTCGCTGGCCGTGAAAGGAGTGAACCCCCGCGTGGTCGACGACCAGTTCGGCCGCCTCACGTTCACCACCGATCTGGCCGCCGGAATCGTCCACCTGCTCACCACCCACGCACCAGCCGGCACCTACAACCTGACCAACCGCGGTCCGGTCGCCTCCTGGCACGAGATTGCTCAGCAGGTGTTCACGCACTGCGGGCGGAACGCCGCCGACGTGGAGGCGGTGAGCGCCGCCGAGTACGGTGCGGACAAGGAGCTGGCTCCCCGTCCGCAGTTCAGCACGCTCGACCTGACCAAGATCGAGGCCACCGGATTCGTGGCGCCGACGTGGCCTGACCGTCTCGCCGACTACCTGGCCACACCGATATCCTGAACGCGTCCGACACCGCCTCGGGCTTCGTAACCCCCATAATCGCGCTGGTATTCTCGACGCGTCGATATGCCTATTCGGGCGACTCAAGGAGCTGAATGCAGACCTACGGTGTGGTGCTCGCCGGTGGCGTCGGTGCCCGACTGGGGCTCAGCGTCCCGAAGCAGATGATCAAGGTGGCCGGAAAGACCATCCTCGAACACACCGTGGCCACCTTCAACGCGGCCTCCGAAATCGACGAGGTGATCGTGATGGTCACCCCCGGATGGACCGAACGAGTCGCCACCCTGCTCGGTGACCGCTACCCGAAGGTGGGCCGCATCCTCGAAGGCGGCTCCACCCGCAACGAGACCACCCGGCGAGTGGTGGATGCCCTGGGCGACACCGAATGCAAGCTGCTGCTTCACGACGCCGTCCGTCCGCTGCTCGATCAGCGGATCATCACCGAATGCGTCGAGGCCTTGGACAACTTCGGCGCTGTCGACGTGGTCATTCCCTCAGCCGACACGATCGTCACCGTCGACGACGAGGACATCATCACCCATATCCCCAACCGAGCCACCCTGCGTCGCGGCCAGACCCCGCAGGCGTTCCGACTGTCGGTGCTGCGCAGCGCCTACGAGCTGGCCGTCGAGGATCCCTACTTCAACGCCTCCGATGACTGTGGTGTCGTGCTGAAGTACCGCCCGGACGTCAAGATCAAGTGCGTTCTCGGCGCCGAGCACAACATCAAGGTGACCTATCCGGTCGATCTGTTCATCGCCGACAAGCTCTTCCAGCTCGGCTCGGAGTCCTCCGCTCACCGGACCCGCGACGAACTGCACGAAGCGTTGGCCGGCAAGACCATCCTGGTCTTCGGCGGCTCCTACGGCATCGGCGCCGAGATCGCCCGCCTGGCCCGTGATGCCGGCATGAACGTGATCGCCCACGGTCGCTCCACCACCGGTCTGCACGTCCAGGACGCCGCGTCACTGGGCGCAGCGCTTGACGCAGCGGCTACCAAGTACGGTGCCGTGGACGCGGTGGTACTGACCGCCGGCGTCCTGCACGTCGGCCCCTTGGCCGAGGCCAGCGATGAGGTGGTGACCGAGTCGATCGCGGTGAACTACACCGCCGCAGTGAACGTGGCGCGGGCGTCCTATGAGCACCTGAAGGCGAGCAAGGGCCACCTGCTGCTGTTCACCTCCTCGTCCTACACCCGCGGCCGCGAGAACTACGCGCTGTACTCCTCGACCAAGGCCGCCCTGGTCAACCTCACCCAGGCCCTCAGCGAGGAATGGTCCGAGGTGGGCATCCACGTCAACGTGGTCAACCCCGAACGGACCAACACGCCGATGCGTCAGCAGGCGTTCGGCCAAGAGCCGCCCGACACGTTGCTGCCGGCCGAACTGGTCGCCCAGTCGGCGATGGAGATGATCGCCTCCAACGCCACCGGGTTGGTCATCGACGTTCGCCGCGAATCGCGTGGCCGAGCGCGCAACGCTGCTCCCGCGCTCCAGTGGGAAGACCCCGAAGCCAGTAGTTAGGCCTTGGCTTCGAGTGCGGCCGACACCGCCGCATCGAAGGTCGCCAGGTTCTCGCTCAGCGCCGACTCGCCGAGGTAGTAGGCCCGGACCGCAGCACGCTTGGCGGCCAACTCGTCGGGACCCAGCAGTCGCGCCACCGCCTCGGACGGATCACTGCCGAGCACCAGGGGAATCGCCGCCTCAGACAGGGGCGTGCGAGCAACCGGTGCGGTGACCGCCGGCAAGCACAGCACGAAGGGCTTGTCGGTGAACAGGTAATCCGGCACCAGGCTGGAGTTGTCGGCGATCATCGCCGTGGACTGGTTCATGCACTCGAACGCGGTCAGCGCGGACGCCTGACTGCTCCCCCGATGTGCGCCACCAGCGGCAGCCAGCAGCTCGTCGACCTGTCGGATCAGCACCCGCGAGGTCGCGTCCCGGTACGACAGCGGATGCGGTCGGAAGATCACCGTGGCCCCGGCCGCCAGCAGCGCATTGACGATGGCTGCGCCGTGGTCGAGCGAACTCAACTGCATATCGGTGATGCTGCCGCGCCAGGTGGGGGCATACAGCACCGTCGGTGGCTTCCCCACCCCGGAGTTGCGGTGCAGAGCACCCACCAGCTGGGGGCGTCCGATCACCACGAACTTCTCCGCCGGGATGAGCACGCCATGGTCGGCGTAGCGCTGGGCACCCGCCGGTCCGGCCACGAAGATCTGGTCGTAGATCGCGGTGAACGCCGCGTAACTCGACGGCTTCTCGCTGTCGCCGTGCCCCAGATGGACGTGCCGCAGCGCCGGGTAGCGCACCATGTCGGCATTACGTGCCTCGTTGTTCACGTAGAACACCGTGGTCAGCCCGGGCACGAGCAGGAACTCGATCGCCTCCACCGACTCGGCGTACACCACCGGCAGCTCACTCACCGCGGCGGCGATGGGCAGGAAGCTGGGTTCCCGCACGATCAGCACCCCCTTGGCGCCCGAGCGCGCCAACAGCCCCAGCCACAGCTGCAGTTGGTAGGCGCCTTCGTCCGGCCCGGAGTAGTAGACCGCGTATCGGGGCGCGTACGCGGCCAACGCGGCGCGTACCTCTTTGGCGTCCACGCGGCGACGGACCCGCACCAGGTGCGCGGCCGCCAGTAGGCCGCCGGCCGCCGCCACCAACACGACCACCACGATCGTCACCGGCTCACCGATCAGCCCGGACGCGCGCAGCGCGATCGTCACCGCGGACAGGCAACTGGCGACGAGCATCGGGGTGGACAGCCGCGCCAACGGCGGACGCGTCCCGCCCAGAAGCACCGCCCGCACCCGCGGACGAATCGCCCGATCAACACGGGGCTGCACCAGGATCAACGCCACTGCGATCAGGACGGCCACGGCCGTGCGCAGATCATCGACCGCCGGTTTCATGCCGAGGGCGACCACCATCGCGACCAACGCCGCCCCGGCGGTCGGAGTCGCGGACCCGCGACCCTGCCACCAGAGCATGACGGCCGCCAAGACGGTCACGATGCCGGCGAACAGCGGTTGACCGGCGAACACCAGGGCGATCACGACCAGCGCGCCGAGCCAGGCCAGCAGCCGTGGCAGGACCCGTCCGAGCACTCGTCGGTAGCGATCCCACAGATACACGCCAGCCCCCTTTTGCAGCCGCCCAACAGCCTAGCGAGCCACCACGTCAAGGCGGTGGCACCCCCGCCCGAGTTGAGCCACGGCCGCGCCCGCGGAGCGTGTTAGGTTAGGCGTCGCCGTACGCGAACAGGAGGACGATGAAACCATCGACCAGCCTCCGGGCTCAGTTACTGCGTGGACTCCGGGCGGTTGACGCCCGCACCTTGGCGGTCAGCGGCCTGGCTCTGCTCATCTTCTTCGCCGCGATCGTGCTGCCGTCCGTTCTTGCGCCGACGGCGATCCTGCTGCTGGGCGTCGAGTTCGCCTGGTCGGCCTATCGGGTGTTGCGTTACCGCGGCGAGCGGACCGAACTTCGACTCGGCGCGGACGCTTTGGCCAGGGTGGTGGTGGTCGGCGCAGTCTGCGTGGCCGCGGCGCCGCTGGGCGGCTGGGTGCTGGTGGTCGGCCTGGTGGTCGGCCTGCTGACGCTGTTGGAGCAGGCGCTGCGGCTGCCGGTGGAGACCGCGTTGCCGATGGCGGCCAACATCGACGGCGTGGACGTCCCGGTGCCGTCCATCGGCTTGGCCAATGCATTCCACCTGGTCAATGTCGCTACGGCGGTGACATTGGCGCTCAGCCTGATCCCGGGCGTCCCGGCGATCATCGCAGCCGTGCTCGCCGTCGCCAGCCTGGCATTGGCCGCAGCGATGTCGTTCCAGGCGGTGCGCTATCTGTACCGGCGCACCCGGTTCGAAGCCAAGCTGCCGGGGCTGATGAAGAAGCTGGCGCCCCAGTTCGCCTTCCATTGGCACGCTCCCCGCGGCACCGCCTACCAGGCCGCGATGTGGCTGCCGTACCTCGACCGCCTCGGCGTGCCGTACTTCGTGCTGGTGCGCAGTCGCGACAACTTCGAGGAGGTGCGCAAGCTCACCTCGGCGCCGGTGATCCTGCGGCTGCGCCTGGAAGACCTCGATCCGATCGTCTGCCCGAGCCTGAAGGCGGTGTTCTACACCAACACGGCGGTGCGCAACTCGCACATGATCCGGTTCCCGCATCTGCGCCACATTCAGCTCAACCACGGCGACTCCGACAAGATCACCAGCGTCAGCCCGACCTTCCGCCAGTACGACAAGAATTTCGTCGCCGGCCAGGCCGCCATCGATCGTTTCGCCTTGCACAACGTGGCGATCCTGCCCGAGCAGATGGTCATCGTCGGACGTCCGCAGCTGGAGAAGGTCGTCCCGGCCACTACTGGGATCGACCAGATCACGGCCCCGCGGGTGCTCTACACCCCCACCTGGTCAGGGTTCTACGACGACTCCGACTACAGCTCGCTGCGTGGCGGACGGCAGCTGGTCGAGAAGCTCCTGGAGCGCGGCTGCACGGTGGTGTTCCGCCCGCACCCCTATGCGCGGCTGAAGTCGATCAACGCCGAGGCCTGCAAGCAGATCATCGAAATGCTCACCCAGGACGGGCTGACCAGCGGACGCCAACACGTCTTCGGGCCGAAGGCGGAGACCGAATGGTCGGTGATCGACTGCTTCAACGGCTGCGACGCCATGATCACCGACGTGTCCAGCGTGGCCTCGGACTTCCTGATCGCCAACAAGCCCTTCGCGATGGCGGCGGTGTCCAGCCACGGCGACGACTTCGTGGCCAGCTTCCCGCTGACCAAGGCCGCCTACGTTTTCGACGTCGCCAAGGACGGATCGACCAGCGGACTGGACGAGACCCTCGACGCGCTGCTGGGTGCCGACCCGAAGGCCGAGGAGCGCCGCTCGATCCGGCGCTACTACCTCGGCGACATCGAGCCGCAGGATTGCGTGGCGCACTTCGTCAGCCAGGCGCGCGCCGCTCTCGCCGAGGCCTAACCCGCCGAGGGCCGCAACCCCGGTGCGGCAGCCGGTCCTGGCGGCATCACTCGGGCGTCGATGTGTACCGTGCCCGTGCGGGAGACCAGGCAACGCCACCGCCGTTCGCCGACGAAGTGGACGTTCGGCACCGCGGCCAGGTAGCCCGGTGCGGCCAGGACCTTCACCGGTTCACGTCGCCCAGCCAGCTGCGCCCACAGGTCGTAGCCGCCGTCGACCTGATCGGCCAGCTCCAGCTGCCACCCGTCGGCCACCGTGGTGGCCGGGATCGAGCCCTTGGCCGACTTCAGCCACACCTTGGTCACCGCGGCGCCCCCGGCAGCGCAGGTCGCCAGAGACAGCGCAGCGCGCGAGCCGTCGAAGCGCACTGCGGTGAGCTCGACATGATCAGCGGGGGTGCTCAGCAGCACCTGGCCCTCGTCATCGGTGGTGAGCAGCACCGATCCCGCCGGCTGATGCACCAGGCCACGCAGCGGCACCCAGCCTGCGTCGTCCGAACGAGTCAACCGATGAGACTGCCCTCGGGAGCGACCGAGCCGGTCGAGCTCTGCGGTCGCGATGACGGCTCGGGAGCCCACCACCGGGAACTGCACCCGTCCCTCGTCCAAGGCGACCTCGGTCATCTCACCGCCAAAGGTGAGCTCCACACCTTCGGGGATCAGCCGCGAACCCGTCACCCATGCCGGTTCGGGCGCGATCGTGATGGTGACCGCATCGGTGACGACCCCCGGCCGCAGCCAACAACCCGCTACCGCTGCCGCGCCGAGCCGACTGGCGGCGAACCACCGGGTGCCGGCCGGGAGCGGGTCGGTGAACGCGAGTTCGCCCACCGTGGTGCGCACCCGCAAGGTCGCCGACGAACCGGCCGCGGCGAGCGCTGTCACCGGCACCTGCGCCACGAAGTGGGCGCGAGGGTAGGACAACAGGGTGTGGCCGTCACCGAACGGCGCGGCGGACGCGTCCACCTCGGCGGCCACCTCAGCGACCAGCGTGCCGTCAGCCGAGCACACCTGGACGACGTGAGCGATCTCGACGCCCGCCTCGTCCAACCCGGGCAGGTAGTGACGTCCGCCGATCAGCAGCGCGTCGGGCTGCCAAGCCGCCTGAAGGAACTCCGTGCGCATCGTTGCGGCGTCGAGCGCCACCTCCCGGCGCGGAGGAAGGTCACCGGCGGTCAGCGCCGGTTGCCAGAACACCCGTTGACCCTCGACGACGAAGCGCTGCTGCGCCGGCTCGAAAGCGCCGAGCTCCCGCCACCGCACCAGATCATCGTGGCGATCCTCGCGCAGCAACTCCAGGCTGAACGCCTTCGCCGAGGGCAGCAGCGGCAGGAAGCGGTCGAGCTCGGGCAGCCGAGCGACGATCTCGCGGAGCTGTGCCCAGTAGTCGGCCTCCACGATCGAGGCGCTGTCCAGATACCAATGGACGTGGGTGCGGTAGACGGTGTCGAGCCAGGCCGTCCGGATCGGCTCCGGCGTGCCGTCCTCGGCGAAGTAGTCCAGCGTCGCCCACCACGCCAGCGCCCGCGCCTGCAGGTCGGCGATGGTGTGGGTCTGTTGACTGGTGGAGGACTGATCCTCGCGCAGGCGCCACTCGTACACCGGATCGGCCAACGACACGATCCCATTGGCCTCAATGAGCAGTCGGGTGACCAGAGGCTGGTCCTCGTAGACCACCCCTTCGCGGAAGGCGCCGCCGGCGGCGTCCCAGAACGACCGACGTAGCAGCTTGCTGGCCGCGTAGAAGTTCCGCACCAACTCGGGCCGCTCGCTCAGCGACGCGAAGTACTGGTCGCTGCGATGCAGCTCACTGCCCCAGCGCGGAACCCACTTGCGGACGCTGGTGAAGCGGGCCAGCGGACCCATCACGATGTCGGCGTGGTGCTTCTCGGCGGCGGCCACCATGCGTGCCAACGCCTTCTTGGGCAGCCGATCGTCGGAGTCGATGAAGAACAGGTACTCCCCGGTGGCGCTCTTCGCCGCCGTGTTGCGTGCCGCACCTTGCCCCTGGTTGGTCTGGGTGAGCACCTTCACTCGGCGATCGGAGGCGGCATAGTCGGCCAGAATCGTCGGCGAGGAGTCAGTGGACCCGTCGTCGATGACGACCAGCTCGACGGCCACGTCGCCTTGACTGAGCACACTGTCGAGGCATTCGCGCAGGTAGGCCGAACTGTTGTAGACCGGAACCACCACACTGACCAGCGGACCCCGAGTCGAGCGGGCGGCCAGCAGCCGATCCCGCACCCGTCGCAACACCGTCTTCACCTGTGACACCTGCCCTCCTGGTGCCTCAGCCTAGAGGCTCGCTACGGCGATGCCAGCGAACCCATCACGGCGTCTCTGACCCTGACCGCGAGCCGGGGATCGTCGGTGAAGAAGCCATCCACATCGGCGCGGATCAACGTGGTCATGCGCTCGGCGGTGTTGGCCACCCATACTCGGACAGCGAGCTTGCGCAGGTGCGCCCGTCGTACCCAACCCGCGCCGCGGAAGAGGCGGCGGTCAGGGTGCAGGCCCGAAGCTCCCAGCGCCTCGGCGGTGCGCAGCGGACGGATCAGCGGACGGGAGTAGATCAGCGACACCTCGGCGTCCGGGGCCAGCGCCACCAGGCGCCGGACCGAATCCGCCGAGAACGAGGAGTAGACCGCGCGGCGGCTCATGCCGGCCTCGGCCACCGCAGCCAGCACAGCCTCCTCCAAGCCGGGGTAGTCGATCTCGGAGTTCTTCAGCTCGATGTTCACCCGCAGCGGGGTCGGCGCGACCAGCGCCAGCACCTGTTCCAGCCGCGGGATCGACTCGCCGGCGAAACCGTCAGCGCCGCCGGACGCGTCCAGGGCGAGCAGCTCCGCCAGCGTGTGGTCCTTCACCCAGCCGTGGCCGTTGGTGGTGCGTTCCAGAGTTTCGTCGTGAATCACCACCGGATACCCGTCGCTGCTGAGTTGGACGTCGAACTCGATCCCGTCCGCACCGACGTCGATCGCCACGGCGAACGCTGCCAAGGTGTTCTCGGGGGCTTCGGCCTTGGCGCCACGATGGGCCCAGATTTCGACCACGTCACCCTTCCTTTCGGTTGCCGATTCGATCCTAGGCCAGCCACCACCGGCGGGGTTCAACAGCTAGAGTCGGACGGGTGAACCCACGCCCAACAACCGCGATCGACGCCATCGCAGATGCCTACACCCAGCAACTCGCACAGCTCGACCCCATCGGCGCCACCTACATGGGGATCAGCGGCCATGACCACCAGATGCCCGACCTGTCGCCGGACGGCCACGCCGCCATCGCCGACCTGTCGCGAGCCACGCTGGCCCAGCTGGACGTGACCCCCGCCGCCGACAACACCGACGAGGTGACGCTGGCGGCGATGCGGGACCGTCTCGGACTGGCGGTGGAGACCTTCGAGGCAGACGAGTGGTTGTGCGATCTGAACGTGATCGCCTCGCCGCTTCAGGGGCTGCGCGATGTGCTGGATCTGATGCCGACCGCGACCACCGACGACTGGGCCAACATCGCCTCCCGACTGCGGCTGATGCCCGAATCGATTCGCGGCTACATCACTTCGCTTCGCGAAGGTGCCCGCCGCGGCCTGGTGCCGGCCCAACTGCAGGTCAGTGAAGGCATCAAGCAGGCCTCCGAACTCGCCGATCCGACCAGTTCCTTCTTCGTCACCTTCGCCGCCGGCGCACAACCTGAGGGTGCCCCGGCCAGCGGTGGCCTGGCCAACGATCTGACCGTCGCCGCCGGACGCGCGGCAGCCGCGTACGGCGAGCTGGTGACCTTCCTCACCGACGAACTCGCCGCTCTGGCCCCCGCCGACGATGCCGTCGGCCGGGATCGTTACGCGCTGCACTCGCGCGGCTTCGTCGGCGCCGAGGTGGACCTGGACGAGACCTACGCCTGGGGCCTGGACGAGCTGGAGCGGATGGCCACCGAGCAGCAGCAGATCATCGAACAGATCGCCGGCCCAGGTGCCACCATGGCCGACGCGGTGCGGGTGCTGGACGCCGATCCGGCGCTCACCTTGACCGGCACGGACGCGCTGCGCGAGTGGATGCAGACCACCGCCGACGCCGCCATCGCCGCTCTGGACGGGGTGCATTTCGACATCCCCGCCGAGCTGCGGACGATCGAATGCATGATCGCCCCCACCGAGACCGGCGGCATCTACTACACCGGACCCAACGAGGACTTCACCCGTCCGGGTCGGATGTGGTGGTCGGTTCCGCCGGGCGTGACCACGTTCTCGACCTGGCGGGAGAAGACCACGGTCTACCACGAGGGGGTGCCCGGCCATCACCTGCAGGTCGCTCAGGCCGTGCTGGTGCGTGACCAGTTGAACTCGTGGCGTCGCCTGGTGAGCTGGAGCTCCGGCCACGGCGAGGGCTGGGCGTTGTACGCCGAGCGGCTGATGGCCGAGTTCGGGTTCATGGACAACCTGGGCGACCGCCTCGGCCTGGTCGACGGGCAGCGGATGCGCGCTGCGCGCGTGGTGGTCGACATCGGCGTGCACTGCCGGATGCCCGCCCCCGAACGCTGGGGCGGCGGCATCTGGAACGCCGAGAAGGCCTGGGAGCTACTGAAGGCCAATGTGAACCTGGACGAGGCCTTCCTCCGCTTCGAACTGAACCGCTACCTGGGGTGGCCGGGGCAAGCTCCGTCCTACAAGATCGGGCAGCGGCTGTGGGAGAAGGCCCGCGCGGACGCCCAGGCCAAGGCCGGCGCGTCCTTCGACCTGAAGGCCTGGCACACCAAGGCGCTCAACCTCGGTTCGGTGCCGCTGGCGATCCTGCCCGACGCTCTGGTCTGACCGCCCCGCGTTCCTGCTGTCCCGCCCGGCCGAAAGGCTGTCTGCGGGCGGGTCACCGCTGCACCGGGCGAGCGGCTCGTCTCGGGTGTTCAGTGGCCGATCTACGGACGCGCCCCGATGCCGCCCCTGCTAACTTGCGGCCATGGTTGAACTCGTCCACGACACCCACGGCTCCGGGCCGCTGCTGGTCCTGGTTCACGGCATCACCGAGAACCGTCACTCCTGGGATCCGATCCTCGATCGCCTCGCCGCCACCCACCGGGTGTTGCGTGTCGACCTCCGCGGTCACGGTGAATCGCCGTTCGCCGACAGCTACAGCCTCGCCGACATGGCCGACGACATCGCCGCCCTGGTCGACGAGCCGCCGCTGGTCGTCGGGCACTCCCTGGGTGGCACCGTGGCCACCGCCTACGCCGCCCGCCACCAGGTGCGCGGCACGGTGAACATCGATCAGACCCTCAACCTGGTGCCCATGCAGGCGGGCCTGCAGGCCCAGGCAGAGCTGCTGCGCAGCGAGCACTACCCGCTGTTCATGGACGCCCTGTTCGACTCCCTGCGCGGCCAGGTCGATGACGCCGGCTGGCAGCGACTGACCGAGCTGCGCCGCTACGACCAAGCCGTCATTCTGGGCGTGTGGGGCGTCCTGCTCGACACCACCCCCGCCGAACTGGACGAGGTGGTCGCCGCCGTCACCACGGGGATCACCGCCCCGTACCTGGAGCTCAACGGCTTCGACCTCGGCCCGGACTACCCCGAGTGGCTGCGCGCCCGCATCCCGAGCGCCGTCGTCGAAACCTGGGACGGCGTGGGCCACTACCCGCAGCTGGTCCGGCCCGAGGAGTTCCTCGCCCGGCTGGCCGCCTTCGAGGCCACGCTCTCCTGAGATTCGATCAGGACGGGTTGGCGCTGGTGCCCAGCCACTGCTTCGCGGCGGCCACCAGCGCGGCCGCCCCGATGTTCAGCGTCGGCTCGATCACCGGGGCGTAGCCCGAGGAGTGATTGGACGGAATGGTGTCCATCACCCGAATCATCTCGGCGGCGGTGCCGGCCTGGCTGAACAGGGTCGGATCGGCACCGCCGAGGATCCAGTACACGCACGGCGCGCCGGCAGCGGTGGCGAAATGGCCGACGTCCTCGCTGCCGGTCACCGGGCCGGGATCGATCAGCCGCTCGCCCACGACCTGCCGTAAGGCGTCGGCCGTCCGGGCGGAACCGTCGAGGTCGTTGAACAACAGCGGCAGTGGCGTGGTGTAGACGATCTCCGGCTCACGCGGAGCGCCCGAGGCCAACGCCTCAGCCTTGATGATGCGCTCGATCGAGGCCAGCACCCTGGCGCGCACCTTGTCGTTGTAGGTGCGTACGTTGACCTCGAGCACGGCCTGGTCAGGGATGATGTTCATCTTGGTGCCGGCATGCAGGGTGCCCACGGTGACCACCGCCGAGTCGGCGCCAGGCACCTCGCGAGACACGATGGTCTGCAGCCGCAGCACCACCGCGGCCGCCATCACGATCGGGTCGATGCAGGCTTCCGGACGCGAGCCGTGCCCGCCGGACCCGAACAGGGTGACCTTGAGCGCGTCCGAGCTGGCGAACGCCGGGCCGGGATGCAGCCCGAGGAAACCGGCCGGGAGCGGAGCCACATGCTGACCGAGCACCACGTCGGGACGTCCGAACCGTTCGAACAGGCCGTCGTTGACCATGTCGAGCGCACCGGTGCCCAGCTCCTCGGCGGGCTGGCCGACCAACATCAGCGTCCCGGTCCAGGACGTATCCGCTGCCAGCTGCGCCGCGGCGGCGAGCAGGCAGGTGACGTGCACGTCATGGCCGCAGGCGTGCATCACGCCCACCTCGGTGCCATCCGGGTCGATGCCGCGCTGGGTACTGGCATACGGCAGCCCGGTGGACTCGGTGACCGGCAGCCCGTCCATGTCGGCCCGCAGCAGGACGGTGGGGCCCTCACCTCGGCGAAGCAGACCGACGACACCCGTGCCGCCGACGCCCGAGGTCACCTCGTAGCCCAAAGCCGTCAAGGACTCGGCGACCACCTCGGCGGTCCGCGTCTCCTGGTTCGACAGCTCCGGATGCGCATGCAGCCAGCGGTACACCTGCGCCAACTCCTCGGCCCCGGTGGTCGGGGTGACGATCACTTCTGCACTCATGCTTCCTCCGTGCTCCTGCAGCCGCGCCCAGCCTAATCCGGGCTGGCCGCCGGACACGCTCAGCGCGCCAGCACCCGATCGGCACGGACGGCGGTGGCGGCCACCTGCACGGCATTGGGTTCGTCGACCTGATCGACCCAAGCCCGAGCCGCAGCAGCGCTCTTGCCGAACTGCTCATGGCGGGATCGCAGCCGCGCTTGGCGTTCAGCGTCATCGAGATGGACGTAGATCACCTCGTCCAGCAGGCCGGGCACCTGACTCCAGGGATCATCCTCGGCCAGCAGATAGTTGCCTTCGGTGATCACCACGGCGACCTCGGGATCGACGGCGATGGCGCCGGCCAGCGGCTGCTCCAGCTCACGATCGAAGCCGGGCGCGAAGACGGTGTGATCGGTCTCGGCGCGCAACCGCCGCAGCAGCGCGACATAGCCGTGGCCGTCGAAAGTGTCGATCGCGCCTTTGCGGTCCACCCGTCCCAGGCGGCGCAAGGTCACATCGGCCAGATGGAAGCCGTCCATCGGCACCGTGACCGCGACCACACCGGACGCCGCCAGCGCGGCCAACAGTTCGGCGGCGACGGTGCTCTTGCCCGCGCCCGGCGCACCGACCAGCCCGATCAGGCGGCGCGGTGGCCCCGCCAGGACGAGTTCAGCGGCAAGTTCGGCGACGGTGACGACCTGCGGCGACACGATGATTCAGCCGGCCTCGGCAGAGAGCTCGATCACACCCAGCTCAGCGAAAGCGGCCAGCGAATCAGCGGCCGCCTGCGGGTCGAGCACGTCCATCACGAAGCCGTTCTGCAGCAACACGTAGTCGCCGATCTGCGCCTCGGGGAAGTACGCCAGCTGGCAGTCGAGCTCTTCACCGTTGAGCAGCACCCGCGCCATCGGCAGGACGCCGGGCGTGATCGCGATGATCTTGGCCGGAATGCCCACGCACATCTCAGTTCCCTCCCTCGGCGGCCACCGTGTCCACCTGTAGCCCCATTCCACCCACCGGTGCCGACGAGCACGGCAGGCACGGATCGGCCTCGCGCACAGCATCCTCCAAGTCGAGGGCCGACGTCGAGCCGGACGCCGCCGCCAGCAGCAGATCAGCCAGCCACGGTTCGTTCTGAGCAGTGGGTGTGAGGATCTGCGCCGCGACCAGTCGTCCGTCGGTGCCGGTCTGGTAGCGATGTACCAACAGCCCGCGCGGGCCATCGACCCAGCCGACCCCCACCGCCTCGGGGGCGAACCCGTCGACCGGGACGGCCACCTGCTCCTCGTACAGTTCCGCCGAGGCCAGCAGGTCGAGGATCGCCTCGACGGCGTGGACGGTCATGATCGCGCGGGCACCAGCGGCGTCCCCGCTGCCGGCCAGCCACTCGGCCTGGAGCTCGGCGGCGATCGGCGTGGTCAACACGCCGACGCGGAGCTGGGCCACCGGACCGACCCGGTAACGGCCGTTCTCCGGGCCGAGCGCCAGCAAGTAGGGGTGGGGTGCAGCGGCACCGGGGTACTGCTCGGCGATCAGCGAGTCCCAACAGGCCGTGGCGGCCCCCGAGACCAGGGTGTCACCATCGGCGCTCACCGCACGCAGCCGCTCACCGACCAGGTCGGGGCTGCCGAAGCGGTCGACCAGGGCCACGTCCGCGCCGGCGAAGACCGGCAGCGAGGCACCCGCGGACAGCTGCGCCCGGGCCAGGTCGACCAGCACACTGCGCAGGATGTGCGCGTCGGCGGCCAGTTCTTCGGTGGCCTCGGCGGTGACCGACGCCTTCACTCCACCGGGAACCGCAGTGGCAGGGAAGTGCCCCGGCGATCCCGCGGCGGCCATCGCCGCCTTGCCGACGCGGCGCATCGACAGCGCCGTCTCGCGGTTGTGAGCGATCAGCCGCGGGGCGTGCGTCTCCAGTGCGGAGCCGTGGTGCAGCAGGCGCCGAATCGCTATCGCCGCCGGCGGCAGCTCGCTGACATCGGCCAACGCTTCCAAAGCACGGACGCCGGCCAGGTGGTGAGCCGCCGGGCAGATGCCGCACAGCTTCTCCACCAGATTGGGTACTGCAGCGGCCTCTTGGCCGGCCAGCAGCGCGTCCACTCGCGGCAGCCCCGCGAGGTCGAATCGCGCCGCCCGGATCTGACCAGCGGCGTCGGTCTCGACGACCACCTTCGCCCCGAAGGGGTCGACGATCTCGTCCAGTACCCAGCGCTGTGTCATCGTCCCTGCCCTTCCCCAGACCACTCTGCACCCAAACCTGCGTCCCTGCGCCCGAAAACCCCAGCGCACAGTGACACCATCGGGCGCAGAGTCGCGGCGATCATGACAGACCAGCCTCTGGCATCATGGGCGGGTGCATGAACTCGGGCTGTTGAAGACCGTCGTAACGGCGGTCGAAAAGGCCGTCGCTGATACCGACGCCCCCGTCGAGGCCGTCGGCCTCCGAGTGGGCACACTCTCCGGAGCAGTCCCCGAGGCACTCCTCGGATCCTGGCCCATCGCAATCGCAGGCACCCGCCTGGCCGGCGCACGACTCGACATCGAGGTTGTTGCAGCACAGGTTTGGTGCAGCGCCTGCCAGAAGGCTCAAGAGGTCGACGAGTTCTTCGCGCTCACGTGCCCGGCGTGCGGCGTCGGCTGCGGAAACCTCATCCACGGCCGCGAGTTCGAGGTCGCCTTCGCCGACGTGGCCGACACTGCCTGACTCCACCGCTCAGCCCTCCGCGTCCAACGCGGCCAACCAGTCGGTGAGCACCGCTGTGGCCCGCTCCACCGCTTCGTCCAACGCGCCCGTGACCGCCTCAGTCCTGTTCAGGGTGAGATCGACGTGCCCGGGGACGATGCCCACGACGGTCACTTCGCTGGGTTCGGTGCCGAGCATCCGCGCGGCCGCGAACAGGTCGAGCAGGCCGACCTGGTGAGGGGAAAGCTTGGTGGCCAACAGTCGCGGTACCTGATCGCCGTCGATGGTCACCACCGTGCCTGGGACCGGACCGGCGACCGCGTCCAGGATCAACAGCCGGGTGGCCTCCTGGACGACAGGCAGCAGCTCCATGCCACCGGTTGCGCCATCGACGAAGGCGATCCGGGGATCGTCCAGGCTCTCTTGAAGCCGCTCCAACAGCACCAGCCCGATGGAGTCGTCGCCCATGATCAGGTTGCCCACGCCCAGCACGGTGATCGGCGCGACCGCCGGCTCGAACGGCGGCCGGTAGGCCAGGCTGTCGGGGCGAACCCGGGAAGTTGCAGGCGTAGTCATGAAGGTCCTTCGAGCGTTACGGGGAAACGGGAACTCCCCGAGGTTCGATCATTCGAACCCCGGGGAGTCTAAACCGAATGTGTCATCCGATCTTCGGTGAATCAACGGGCTTGGAGCCGCGGCGCAGCCACACCCCACCGTTGATCATCGAGGAGATGCCGCCGTGCCGCTCCAGCGAGTCGGACCGCACCGCCAGGTAGATGTGCAGGATCACGAAGGCCCAGATCAAGAACATGACGATCGCGTGGAAGACCCGGACGTTGGTGATGCCGAACCAGTCGACCGGCGTGGAGACGATTCCCCAGAACCAGCTCGAGTTCTTGTGCACCATGCCGTACAGGGTCAGGCCGGTGACCATCTGGATCGCGCCCAACACGTACATGCCGGTGTAGCCCAGTTGCTGCAGCGGGTTGTGCGCCAGGTACAGCGGGGCGTGCTTGCGGATGAAGAGGTAGTGGCCAACAACCGCGCCGAGGTTCTTGACGTCTTCCTTCTTCTTCAACGGCCACAGGGTCGGCCAGCGCAAGTACCGGTCACGAGAGCGGAAGGCCGAGACCACCCGCGCGGCACCGATGACCAGCCAGATGAAGGCGGTGGTGAAGTGGATCACCCGCACCCAACCCATCAGGTACCCGGGGGACTGGACATCGTTGGTCGCCGACGGACCGAAGAACGGATCCATGATCAGGTAGCCGGTCAGGCTCAGCACCACGATGGCCAACACGTTCGACCAGTGCTGCAACCGCAACGAGGCCGACCACAGATTGACCCGTGCCCAGGAGTCGGGACTGGCGGCCACGTCGTCGGCGAAACCGGCCGGGTTGGCCGAACGCAGCTCGATGTAGCCCTGGAAGGTGAAGGCGCCGACGGTGTCGCCCTCGCCGACCGGGGCCGAAGCCACGGCCAGCGGACGGAAGCCCCGTCGCGATGAAAGGTCGGCGTTCTTCACCGCCACCGCGCGGTCCTCGCGGCTGATCTTGCACTCCTTCAGCACGGAGGCCAGATCACCCCGCATCACCACGAAGTCGCCGGTTCCCTTGCCGCCGGGCAGCTGGAGGTCGTGCACCCGAGTGAGGCTGTAGCGACGATCCATCCGAGCCGGATCGACATCGCCGTCCGCCACGGTGGGCAGGGCGATGTCGTCACGCTCGTCAGCCAGGCGACCGGCCAGAACGACGTCCACGGGATCGGTCGAACCGGCGGGAGCGGCCGCTGCCGCCATCGCCAGCACCCGGCCGACGTTCATCTTGCCGGCGGTGAAGATCGAACCCGCCGTCAGCTTCAACGCGGCCTGCTCAGCGGCAGGTGCCGCCTGCTCGTCCACCGTCATGACACCACGACCTGAATCTCTTGGCCTTCCGGGTCGAGCACGTGCACCGCACACGACATGCACGGATCGAAGGAGTGGATCGTACGCAGCACCTCGAGCGGACGATCAGGATCGGCCAGCGGGTGCGTGCCGTCCCCGGCCAGCGAAGCCTCGTAGGGGCCCTGCTGTCCGTCTTCGTCACGGCCGCCGGCCAACCAGGTGGTCGGAACCACGGCCTGGTAGCGATCGACCTTGCCGTCCTTGATGGTGACCCAGTGGCTCAGGTTGCCGCGAGCGACCTCCACGAAGGAGAAGCCGCTGGCTTGCTTGGGCCAGGTGGACGGGTCCCACTTGGTGGAGTCGAACACGTCGATGTCGCCGCCCTTGATGCCGTCGACGAAGCTGTTGAAGATCGTGCCGAGGGTCTCCACCGAGGTGACGGCTTCCACGCAGCGAGCCAGCGCGCGGCCGGCGGTCGAGTTGAGCTGAGCCGGCTTGATGCCGATCGCGCCCATCGCGAAGTCGACCAGTTCCTTGGTGCGCTTGTGACCCTGGGCGTAGGCCAGGATCACGCGAGCCAGCGGACCCACCTGGACGGGCTTACCGTCGTAGCGGGGCGCCTTGCTCCAGGTGTACTTGTCGGCGTCGCCGAGCCACTCGTACGGCGGCTTGGGGCCGGTGTACTTGACCTTGGTCTCGCCCACCGACGGGTGCAGCGTCTTGGCGCCGCCGTCGTACTCGTACCAAGCCGAGAAGATGCCTTCGGCGATCTTGGCCGGGTCGAACGGCTGGACGTTGGCCAGGTCGAGGTTCATGATCACGCCCGGCTTCACCTCGGCGTGCGGCGAGGTGTTGCCACCCTTGTTGGGATCACCGGAGTAGGTCGCACCCGACATGCCGACGGCCAGGAAGTTCGGCACCGAGGCGCCGATGTCGAAGTACTCCTTGTAGACCGTGACCACGGCCAGCGCATCGGGCAGGTACACCCGGTGCACGAACTCGTCGGCTTCGGCGATCCACTTGGCGATCTCGTCGATCTGCACCTGGTTGACGGTCTCGGACTTGTCCGGGTCGATCGAACTGGCCATGCCGCCGACCAGGAAGTTCGGGTGCGGGTTCTTGCCGCCGAACACGGTGACGATCCGGATCATGGAACGCTGGAACTCCAGCGCGTCCAGGTAGTGCGCCACGGCCATCAGGTTGGCCTCGGCCGGCAGCTTGTAGGCCGGGTGACCCCAGTAGCCACCGGTGAAGATGCTCAGCTGGCCGGAGTCGACGATCGACTTCACCGTGGCCTTGACCTCGGCGAAACGCTCGACGGTGTTGCCCTTCCAGGACGACACTCCGGCGGTCTTGGCGACCGAATCGGCGAAGGCCTTGGTCTTGACCGGGTCGGCTTCCAGCGCCTTGGTCACGTCCACCCAGTCCAGCGCGTGCAGGTGGTAGAAGTGAATGACGTGGTCCTGGACTTCCTGGGCGGTCAGCACCAGGTCACGAATCGCCTTGGCCTGCTTCGGCGGGTTGGAGCCGATGGCGTTCTCCACGGCCGAGATGCTGGCGATGGCGTGCACCGAGGTGCACACGCCGCAGATGCGCTGGACGAAGGCCCACACATCGCGGGGGTCGCGGCCCTGGACGATCTCCTCGATGCCGCGGAACTGAGTGGTCTCGCTCCACGCCTTGGTGATCTTGCCACCGTTGGTTTCCAGCTCGATGCGGAGGTGCCCCTCGATCCGGGTGATCGGATCAACAACTACGCGTGCCATGTCTTACTCCGCCTTCTTGGAATCGTCAGTGGTGGTCTCGGCCGGTGCCTCCGCGTCCGCGGACTCGACCTTCTTGGGGTTGGGCAGCCAGACCCGCTCGGAGTCACCGAACGCCTGCAGCGGCTCGTTGCCGGAGGCGGCATTGCGGCTGGCCGCATTCGCGGCCGCGGTGACGCCCGCGTGGATCGCCACACCAGCAGCGGCAACTCCGACGACGCCCCAGCCGACAGCCTCAGCGGTGCCTTCGACGCCGAAGCCACCGACATTCGGCAGCGTGGAGTAGAAGGGGGTGAAGTTGTCGAAGAAGTTCTTCTCGGTGCAACCCAGGCACGGGTGACCGGCCTGGACCGGCCAACTGGTGCCCTTGTTCCACTTGATGATCGGGCAGGCAGCGAAGGTGCTCGGACCCTTGCAGCCGACCTCGTAGAGGCACCAGCCGTTGCGAGCGCCGTCGTCATCGAAGCTGCGGACGAACTGGCCGGCGTCGAAGTGGGCGCGACGCTGGCAGGAGTCGTGGATGCGCTGGTCGTAGGCGAACAGCGGACGGCCCTGGTTGTCGAGCTTGGGGGCTTCGCCGTGGGTGAGCAGGTAGGCGATGGTGGCGGTGATGACCTCGCCGATCGGCGGGCAGCCGGCCACGTTGATCACCGGGCGGCCGGTGATGATCTGATCGACACCCACCGCGCCGGTCGGGTTGGGCTTGGACGCCTGCACCGAACCCCACACGGCACACGCGCCGACAGCGATGATCGCCGAGGCCTTCTCCGAGGACTTGCGCAGCACCGACTCGGCGGACTCGCCGCCGATGGTGCAGTAGATGCCGCCGTCCTTGGTCGGGATCGACCCGTTGACTACGAGCACGTGCGGCTGGGCGTTGGCGGCTTCGAGCGCCTTGTTGGCCGCGGCACCGGCGGCCGGCATGACCAGTTCGTTGTACTCCACCGAGAGCAGCCGCAGCACGGCGTCCTCGATGGTGGTTCCGCCGGAGCGCAGAGCGCTCTCCATGCAGCCGGTGCATTCCTGCAACTGCAGCCACACCACGACCGGCTTGGTCAGGGCGCCCATCTTGTCGGCGATGACCTCAGCCGGCACGGGAGCGGCGAAGGCCGGCGTAGCCGAGCCGGCGACCGCACCGCCGACGGCGAAGACCGCGGCCAGCTCGCCGCAGTACTTCAGGAAGTCGCGGCGGTCGAAGCCCGCCTTGATCAGGTTCTCTTCGAGGGTTGGCTCAGTCCAACCGTTGAGTTCAAAAGACACGAGCGTGCTCTCCCTTATCGCTCATCCCCGGACGGGGAAGCCCCCGACCCGCTAGCGGCTCGCCCGGTACGCAAGAGTGCGGAGCAAGCCATGGCGCATCATAGCCACGCAAGAGGGGGTTTTGCATCACGAAAGCGGTGATTTAGCCAACAGGTTTTCTTGCCGACTTTGAGAACACCCGTCCTGTCGAGCCGATCCCTCCCGGCCGCAGACCCGAGCAACAACACCCGTAGCCACACCAAAGAACCCGGAACCGGCTACCCACCCCGTGAGTGGACGGCGACGCCTGAGCGCGGCGCCGATTGTCAACACATTATTGTAAATACAAATCGCTTGTGTTGCATTAATTTGCGGGTTTCCGCAATTCCCGCGGGCGGCCGGACTCAGTCGTCCGCGGCGCCCCCGGTCAGCCACTCCAGCCACGCCTCGACACCCTCGCCGGTACGCGCCGACAACTCGAACACCTTGGCCGTCGGGTTGACCGCGGCAACGTTGCGGTAGAACAGCTCCATATCGAAGTCCAGGTAGGGCGCCAGGTCGAGCTTGTTGACGCAGATCGCCTCCACCGAGCGGAACATCACCGGGTACTTCAGGGGCTTGTCCTCGCCCTCGGTGATCGCATAAACCATCGCCTTGGTGTGCTCGCCCACCTCGAACTCGGCCGGGCAGACCAGGTTGCCGACGTTCTCGATCACCACCAGGTCGAGGGTCTCCAGATCGAGACCCCGCAGCGCCTTGGCGATCATCGGAGCGTCCAGGTGACATTCGCCGCCGAACCCGTTGCCGGTGTTGAGCAGGGAGATCTGGGCGCCGTACCCACCCAGGCGCTCGGCGTCCAGAGGGGTCTCGATGTCGCCCTCGATCACACCCACCCGCACCGAGCCTTCCAGCGCGGCCAACGACCGCTGCAGCAGGGTGGTCTTACCCGAACCCGGGGAGCTCATCAGATTGATCACGCGGACGCCGGCGGCGTCGAAGGCGCGGCGGTTGGCGTCGGCCAGACGGTCGTTCTCGGCGTAGATGTCTTCGAGGATCTCGATGCGCTCGCGTCCGGTCTGGTAGCCGGAGTGGTCACCGATCAGCTCGGCCAGCGCCTCGTCGTGGGCGTGGTCGTGCCCCTCGTCGTGGCTGTGGTCGTGGGAGTGGGAATGGCTGTGCCCGTCATGATCGTGGTCGTGGTCGTGGCTGTGCCCGTCATGATCGTGGTCGTGGTCGTGGCTGTGACCGGCCTCACCGTGATCGTGGGAGTGGACGCTGCCGTCATCGTGGCGGTGGAAGCGACCCATCAGGATTCTCCTTTCGTGACCCTCGCGGGGTCACAGATATCGATCGCGGTGAGGGTGAACTCCTCGCCGCTGGTCACCCGGGTGTGGCCGGAGCCGCAGGAGCGGCAATCGAAGCCGAGTTCGGGACCGAGTTCAGTAGTGGCGCCGCAGTCATCGCAGGTGATCGCCGCCGGAATCGACGTGATCCGTAGCGCTGCACCGTCCAGCGTGGTCCCGCGGACGACGAATGTCCAGGCGTGAGCCATGGCATCGGGCACAACCTGACGCAACCCGCCGATGCTCACCTCAACCGCTTCGACCCGGCGTTCGCCGGCGGCGCGAGTGACGGCGGCAGCCAGCGAGCGGCACAACGAGACCTCGTGCACCTCGCCCCCTTTCACCTGGCCGCGGCTAGTGTTCCACAACCGCGCCGCGACCACGCCACCCCCTGAGCTCTCCCGGCGAAGTGGGACGATTTGCGCTCTGGATGCTGATTTCTGGTCCTCAACAGCCGCTGAGGAGTATCTGCGGTGCAAATCGTCCCGCCCAGTCGCATACTTGGCGCATGCTGACCCGCCGGGAGTACTTGCTGCGCGGCGTCGTGCAAGGAGTCGGGTTCCGTCCACATGTGGCCGTGGTGGCCGCGCGACACCCGGTCACCGGACTGGTCGGCAACGACGACCGGCAGGTGTTCATCGAAGCCCAGGGCGAGATCGGCGCCCTCGAGGCATTCGTGGCCGACGTGCTGGCTACCTTGCCGCCGCTGGCGCGGGTGATCGCGGTGAGTTCGCGCGACCTGGACGTCGAGGACGGCGAGAACGCGTTCGCGATCGTGGCCAGTCGCCGACTGCCCGGCGTGCGCACCCTGATCCCGCCGGACGTGGCCACCTGCGACGACTGCCTGGCCGACATGGCCGATCCGGCGAACCGGCGCTTCGGGTATGCCTTCACCACCTGTACCAATTGCGGCCCGCGGCTGACCATCATCGAAGACCTGCCCTACGATCGCCCGGCCACCACGATGAAGGTCTTCGCGATGTGTCCGGCGTGCGCGGCCGAATACACCGACCCGTCCGACCGCCGCTATCACGCTCAGCCGATCAGCTGTTTCGACTGCGGGCCCACGCTGTGGATTCAGGACGTCGCGGCCAGTGGTTTCGACACCGACGCTGCGCGCCCTGCCCAACCAGCGGCAGGAAGGGCTGTCGCGAAACCCAGCCCCCGCTGGTTGAGGAGCGGCGAAGCCGCGTCTCGAAACCACGACGAGATCCGCGCCGAACATGCGGCGGTGATCGTCGAGGCCCGCCGGCGGCTGCGGGCCGGACAGATTCTGGCGGTGAAGGGTCTGGGCGGTTTCCACCTGATGTGTGACGCCCGCAACCCCGACGCGGTCGGACGGCTGCGGCTACGCAAGCGGCGCTCAGGCAAGCCGTTCGCGGTGATGGTCTCCGACGTCGCTGAGGCGTTGGGGTTGGCCGAACTCAGCCCCGATCAGCTCGGCCAACTCACCAACCCGACCCGGCCGATTCTGATCGCGCCGATGGCGTCCAGCTACGACTTGGCCGACGCAGTGGCCCCCGGCCTCGGCGATGTGGGCGTGATGCTGCCGTACGCCCCGCTGCACACTTTGCTGCTGGAACCGGGTCTGGCGCTGGTGGCCACCTCCGGCAACTCCAGCGAAGAGCCGCTGTGTTACACCAACGACGACGCGCTGGCCCGACTGGCCGGCTTCGTCGACGCCTTCCTGCTGCACGACCGCGACATTCACGTGCCGGTCGAGGACTCGGTGATGCTCGCCCTGCCCGGCTCGGACGCGCTGCCGATCCGCCGCTCGCGGGGGCATGCGCCACTGCCGGTGCTGCTGCCGACAACCACTCCGTTCCCTGAGGAAGCCACAACACCGGTCGTCCTCGGCGTCGGCGGGGAACTGAAGAACACCTTCGCGCTGGCCATCGACGACCTGGCGTTCGTTTCGGCGCATGTCGGCGACATGGGGTCGCTGGCCTCGCAGCAGGCGTTCGAGGCCTCGGTGAACCAGCTGCTCACCATGCAGCGCCGCGAGCCCGACATCGTGGTCTGCGATCTGCATCCCGGCTATGCCACGACCAGCTGGGCCGAGCGCTACGCCGACGCCCACGACGTTCCGCTACTGCGTGTGCAACACCACTACGCGCACGCGCTGTCGCTGCTGGCCGAGTACGGCATCGCGTCCGGGCCGGTGGTGGTGGCTGCCCTGGACGGCACTGGCTACGGCACCGACGGCACCATCTGGGGCGGCGAGATCCTCACCCTCGGCGCGGACGGCACCTCCCCGGCCACCTGGGAGCGCACCTGGCACCTGCCCACGTTCGCCCTGGTCGGCGGCGATCGGGCGATCCGCTACCCGTGGCGCATCGCCCGCGGTCTGGCGCATTCGTGGGGCCTGGACACCTCGGCCACCCCAGCCATGACCGAAGCCCCCGACGCGGAGCTTCGCCTCGTGGCGTCCCAACTGGCCTCGGGCAACGGCGTCGTGCAGACCAGTTCGGCCGGACGCCTGTTCGACGCCGCCGCGGCCATGCTCGGCCTGTGCCAGGAGGCCACCTACGAGGCGCATGCGGCGATGGCGCTGGAGCGCGCGGCCGCGCAATGGGCACGCCAGCAGGGCATTGAGATCGACCGCTGGGGAAGCCCCGGCGACGCGGACGCCCAGGCGCAGCTGTCCCGGCTCTGGGTACCGATGAGTGACCCGCGATCAGCCTTCGGCAAGCTGCTCACTGAGACCGACGCCAGCGTCGGCGAACGCGCCTGGGATTTCCACTTGGGCCTGGCCTCGGCGTTCACCGCGAAGCTCATCGACGCGGCCCGCGCCGCCGGCACCACCACCATCGGACTCACCGGCGGCGTCGTGGTGAACCGCATCTTCACCGCCGCCCTGCGCGGCTGGCTGGAGGGCGACGGCTACACCGTGCTCACCCATCGTGTGGTGCCACCCACCGACGGCGGCCTCAGCCTCGGCCAGGCCTGGGCCGGACGGCTGCTCCATGGCTGAACCGACCCCCGTGAACCGGACGGGCGCCTGCGGGCAATAACGGTCGTGAGCACCCCCAACCTGGTAGCCGATCTCTTCGACGCACACGCCGCGGAGCTCTACCGCTACCTCGCCAGACGCGCTGGACACACGGCGGCCGAGGAGGTCTTGTCACAGACCTTCCTGGCCGCGGTGGAACAGCAGCAACGCTTCGACCCGAACCGCGCCAGCGCTCGCGCCTGGCTGTACGGGATCGCGGTGAACCTGCTGCGTCACCACTACCGCAGCGAAACCCGAAAGTGGCAGGCCTACGCCCGGTTCCCGCTGGAACTGGTCGAGGACACCGCGGACGTGGCCGCCAGCCGCGCCGATGCCACCGCCGTCCAACGCAGCCTGGCCCGGCCGATCGCCGAACTCAACGAAGCCGACCGAGATGTGCTGCTGCTGTATGCGTGGGCGGACCTGTCCTACGCCGAAATCGCAGCCGCTTTGCACGTCCCCGTCGGCACGGTGCGCTCACGCCTTCACCGAGTGCGGACCCAACTCAAGGCCGCCCTCGCCGCCGACCATCCCCTTGAGGAGAGCGTGTCATGACTCAACTCGAAGACGATCTCGATCTGGAGATCCTGCGTTCGATCAACGCCGACGTCGTCGCCGACGCCGATGCCCTGGCCCGCGTCCGCAAGCTCGTGGCCGCAACTCCGCCTCGGCGGACCGTCAGCACTTGGCCGAAGTTGGTTGCGGTCGCCGTGGCTGCGCTCGCCGTCGGGGTGGGGGTGGCAATGGTGGTGCCGAGGTTCACCGGCCCTGCTGCCCCGAGCCCGACGTCCTCCCAGACGGTGGCGACCTTCACTGCCGCGGCCGCGTCGGCCAACCTGTTGCGCACTCCGCTGGGGCCCACCGCAGGCCAGTACCGCAAGGTAGTGGCCCGTGATATCTCCAGCGGCGGCCAGGTCGTCGTCATCAGGGACGACGGCACAGCCACCCCCGTCGACCATCCCTTCCGCATTCACAGCACCGTCACGACCTGGGTCCCCGGCGATCCGACCCGCCTCTGGGTGCGGACGATGTCAACCACCTTGGAGCCGGTGGATGATGCCGCCCGGCGCTACCAAAAGGCACATCCCGACACCATGGGGACCACCACCACCGAGCCCGTACGAGCAGCCAATGGCGACTTCAACGCAGCTGAGCCCGCGGAGGACGGCTGGCTCAACCCGTCCCAGGAGTTCCTCAACACGCTCCCTCGTGATCCGGCCAAGCTGCTGGAGTCGGCCCGAGCCTGGAACACCGCGCACTACATCACCAACGACCCGCAGAGCGTGCTGGAGGTGCTGGCTCGGCCACTCGCCGACAACTGGATTGAGGACGCCGAACTGCGGGCAGCGCTGTTCACCGCAATCGGCCAGATCGACGGCGTCCAACTGACCCCGGACGCCACCATCGCCGACCAGCGAGGCACCCTGTTGACCGGGTTGAGCCAGACGATCCCGGAACTGCGCACCGAGGTGCTGTTCGATCCGACCGACTACCGACTCCTGGCCTGGCGCTTCGTGAACGACCGCGAGGGCTCCGTCACCACGAGTGAAACCTCTTTTTCCAGCACCGTGGTTGACTCAGCCCCGTAGTCTCTTGACCAGTGAGGCGGTGATCTGAGGGGTTCGCCGCCTCACTCCACGGTCACACCGAGGCGCCCGGCCAGGATCGGCGCGAGGTCGAACAGCTGATCGGTGGAGATGGTGACTCCCCGCAGCCCTTCCACTCCGGAGACGTCGGCGAAGGTCGCGCCGCGCAGATCGACAGCTTCGAGCCGGGAGTGCGCCAACTCCAGTCGATTGATCCGACAGCCGCTCAACGAGACTCGCTTGGCCTTGGCCCGCATCAGGTCGAGGTCTTCGATCACGCAATCAGCGAAGACCACGTCGGCGGCGTCGACGTCGCGCAGGTTGACGTAGCCCAGCTTGCAACCGGTGAACGCCACCCGACGCAGGTTGGCCTGATGCAACTCCAACGAGCCGAGACGACTGTTGGCCACGACCACATCGCGCCATCCCGATTCCGGTGCCGACAGCGCGACCACGTCCAGCTGGCTCAGCCGCGATTCGGAGAACGACGAGGCCCTGACTCGCCAGCGCTGGATGGTCAGGTCGCGGACGCTGGAGGCGTCCAGGCGGCGACGTCCGTCCCAGTGGACCTCGTCAAAGCTCCCGTCGACAAACTCGACGGCTTCCAGATCGTCACCGTCGGTGGCGGCGAACTCGTCGGCGTCGATGGCGCGCAACTCCCCGAGCTTCACCACCCCCAGCTTGGGTGCCGCAGTGACCGGACGGTGGGAACCAGAGACCATGACCGCACCCTAGTGGCGGCGTCCGACAGCCTCGATCGGGGCGGTCAGGCCGTACACACCCCATCCTCGTAGTGGAAATGGGGCATCGCCGCAGATGTGAAGCGGCCGATGAAGGCAGCGTCGATCACCTTGGTCGGTTTCGGCGTGAACAGCCCTCGGGCCACGGCCCAGTCGTACGCGCCAACTCCTACCGGGTACTCGGTCAGCACTCCCGATAGACCGAGTTCTGCGACCCATTGGTCGGCTTGGTCCAGGGAGTTGAACACACCGGAAGGGAAGGTCGCCCCGGGTGCGACGAACACCCACACTGTCGACTCAGCCATGGTCCTCCCCTCGTCGTTGAACGCTGGAGCTAGCTCAGTTCAGCAGATGCGCGGCAGCGGGTCGCCGACCAGCATGTCGACCATGCGGGTGCCGCCGAAGCCGGTCACCAGCACCACCGAGGACGCCGGTTCGAGCACGATCCGGCCCACCAGACCGGCCTCTTCGCCACCGGGAAGTGCCTGCACTGCGGCCAGCGCGGCTTCGGCCTCGTCGGCGGGGACGATGGCCACGAAGGTGCCCTCGTTGGCTACGTACAGCGGGTCGATGCCGAGCATGTCGCAGGCGCCGCGGGTCATGTCGTGGACGCGAATCGCCTCGTCCTCGACCACCACGCCCAGTCCGGTGGCCTGAGCGAGTTCGTTGAGGACAGTGCCCAGCCCGCCACGGGTGGCGTCACGCATCCAGCGGGTGTTCGGGGCCGCTTCGAGCAGCGCGGCCACCATGTGGTTCACCGCGCGGGTGTCGGACTCGATCGGGGCGTCGATAGCCAGATCGCCGCGGGCCATCATCACCGCCATACCGTGATCGGCGATCGCGCCCGACAGCAGAATCTTGTCCCCGCGCTGCACCTGCGCGGCACCGAGCTTGCGTCCGGCCGGGACGATGCCCACCCCGGCGGTGGTGATGAACAACTGATCGGCCGCACCGCGGGCGACCACCTTGGTGTCGCCGGTGATGATCCGCACTCCTGCGGCTTCGGCAGCGGCCCGCATGGCCGCCACTTCGCGCCGCAGCACCTCGACGCTGAGCCCTTCTTCGATCACGAAGGCAGCCGAGATGGCGGTCGGTACCGCGCCGGAAACGGCCAGGTCGTTGACCGTTCCGTTGACGGCGAGCTCGCCGATCGAGCCGCCCGGGAACTGGATCGGCGAGACCACGTAGGAATCGGTCGACATGGCCAAACGGGCGCCGTCAACCAGTTCGGGCAGGCTCACCACGCCGGCGTCGCCCATCTCGGCCAGCACGTCGTTGCCGTAGCCGTCGAGGAAGACCGAGTCGACCAGGGCCGCGGACGCCTTGCCGCCGGCTCCGTGGGCCAAGGTGACGTGATCGTCGGTGAAACGCGGGCGCCGGGAGCGCACCTGCCCGATGCGGGAGTTGACCTCGGCCTCGTTGTCGTTGAGCCGATTCTTCGGTTCCATCTGCGCTCCGCTCGCTTGTTCGACGGGGTCTTGGCTAGCGCAAACCCCATCTCAGAGGTGATGATAGCCGGGCACCGGCAGTAGCCGGACGAGCAAGGAGAGCGTATGTGCCTGGGTGTTCCCGCTGAGGTGGTGGCCATTCCTGATCCGGAGGTGCCACGAGCGCGGGTGGCGATCAGCGGCGTTGAGCGCGTGGTGGCCACCGACCTGCTTCTGGACGAAGGCCTGACCGTCGGCGACTGGGTGCTGGTGCACGTCGGTTTCGCGTTGAGCAAGATCGACGCCGACGAGGCCGCGATGACCCTCGACCAGATCAAGCGGCTGGGCAACAACACGTTCGAGGACGAGCTGGCGTCGTTCAAGAGTTCGGCGATCGAATGAAGTACGTCGACGAGTACCGCGACCCCGAGGCGGCCAAGGCGCTGCTGAAGACCATCGAGGCCCAAGCCGCCAAGCTGGACCGTCCGATCGCGGTGATGGAGATCTGCGGCGGCCACACCCACACCATCTACCGCCACGGGCTGGAGCATCTGCTGCCCGAGAGCATCGAGTTGATCCACGGCCCCGGCTGCCCGGTGTGCGTGATCCCGATGGGCCGGGTGGACGACGCGATGTGGCTGGCCACCCAACCCAACGTGATCCTGACCACTTTCGGCGACATGATGCGCGTGCCCGGATCGAAGGGCCAGTCGCTGCTCGACGTGCGCGCCGACGGCTCCGACGTCCGCTTCGTCTACTCCCCGCTCGATGCGCTGACCATCGCCAAGGACAACCCCGACAAGGAGGTGGTCTTCTTCGCCGTCGGCTTCGAGACCACCGCACCGTCGACCGCGGTGACCTTGGAGCGGGCTCGGCTGGAGAACATCACCAACTTCTCCGTCTTCAGCAACCACGTGACCATCGAGCCGCCGCTGCGGGCGATCGTCAACGGCGGCGAGACCCGCGTCGACGCCTTCATCGGGCCCGGCCATGTGGCCACCGTGGTGGGCACTGATGCGTTCGAGTTCCTGCCGCGGGAGTTCAATCTGCCGGTGGTGGTGACCGGCTTCGAGCCGCTCGACATCCTGCAGGCTGTCGCGATGATCTTGAACCAGTTCGTCTCCGGCGAGGTGGCCGCGGGCAAGGCGTCAGTGGGTAATCAGTACGCCCGCGTCGTCCGTCCGGCCGGCAACACGGCGGCGTTGACCCTGATGGGACGCACGTTGGCGCTGCGTAACACCTTCGAGTGGCGCGGCCTGGGCTGGATCGAGAACTCCGGCCTCGGCGTCTCGCCCGACTACGCCGCGTGGGATGCCGAAGCCAAGTTCGCCGTTCCCGGCGAGCGGGTGGCCGATCCGCCGGCGTGCGAATGCGGCTCGGTACTCACCGGCAAGCTCAAGCCGTGGCAGTGCCGGGTCTTCGGCACCGCGTGCACTCCCGACACCCCGATCGGCACCTGCATGGTGTCTCCGGAAGGTGCCTGCGCGGCGTACTACAACTTCGGCCGGATCGACCGCGACATGGCCCACTCGGTCGTGATTCAGGACTGAGCCCACTCGCTGGTTGAGCAGGCCGCCCAGCGGGAGTGCTTCAGCTGCCGTTGAGGTAGGCCAGCACCGCACGGACGCGGCGATTCTCCTCGTCAGGGCCGAGATCGAGCTTGGCGAAGACGTTCGCGACATGCTTGGCCACTGCGGCCGGGGTGATCACCAGGGCCTCGGCGATCTGGGAGTTGGACGAGCCGTCGGCCATCAGCGAGAGCACCTCGTGTTCGCGCGGGGTGAGCCGTCCGAGTTTCGAGTCGCCGCGGCGAGACTGCAGCAACGAACGGACGACCTCCGGGTCGATCACCAGCCCGCCGCCGGCCACCACCTGCAGCGAGTTCATGAAATCGGCCACCCGTCCGACCCGCTCCTTGAGCAGGTAGCCGGTGCCTGGCGCCTGCGGCTGGGCGGCCGCGTCCAGCAGGGCTGAGGCGTAGGCCGGGGCGACGTACTGGCTGAGCACCATGATCGGCAGGTTCGGATGCCGCCGCCGAATCTCCACCGCGGCGCGCAGCCCGTCATCGGTCATCCCCGGCGGCATCCGGACGTCGGTGAGCACCACATCGGGCAACGCGCCCTGAGCGGCCAGGCTTTCGACGGCCGCCACCAACCCCGGAGCATCATCGGCTTCGGCGACGACCTCGTGGCCGGCCCGCTCCAACAGGCCGATCAGTCCGGCGCGCAGCAGCGCGGCATCGTCAGCGAGCGCGAGTCTCATGGCTTCGATCGTAAGGCAGGGTGACGCTGATCCTGGTGGGTCCGCCCTCGGGGCTGTTCAGCACGAAAATGCCGCCGGCGGTCTGGGTGCGTTCGGCCAAGCCGCTGATGCCGTGTCCGGGCACCCACCGGGCTCCGCCGCGTCCGTCGTCGGTGAGGTCGATGCGCACCTCGGCGCCGGTGAAGGTGAGGGCCACCCAGGCCTGGGTGGCACCGGAGTGCTTGGACACGTTGGTCAACGCCTCGGAAATCACGTAGTAGGCGGCACTTTCGGTCTGCGGCGGCAGCGGCACCGGCGTCCCGTGGCATTCGAAGCGGGTGGGCAGCGGTTGCCGTCCGGCGAGTTCGTCGACCGCCGCCACCAGCCCACGATCGGTCAGCACCTGGGGGTGAATGCCTCGGATGGTGTTCCGCAGCGCGACGAGGGCGTCCTCGACCGCGCTCTGGGCACCCAGGACGGCAGCGCGAGCCGCCTCGGAGTCCTCAGCGTCGAGCCAGTAGACGGCCTCCCCCAAGCGCATGGTGGAAACCACCAGATGCTGTTGCGCGCCGTCGTGCAGGTCGCGTTCGATGCGGCGGCGTTCACCTTCGAAGACGTCCACCAGTTCACTGCGGGAGCTGGTGAGCTGGTCGACCTGCCGGGTCAGCGCCGAGTACGGCAGCAGCAGCGAATGCTCCAGGTAGGCCTGGCCGGCGGCCAACACCCACGACACGTAGAGCGAGAACACCACCATGAACGCGAGCCAGCCCACGCTGAGCACGAGTCCTAGCGGCTGGAAGTTTCGGGCGAAGCTGGCTTGAATGCCGGCCACCCCGGCGAACAGGCCCACCGCCAGACCCAAGATCGGCATCAGGTTGATCAGGCCGAAGACCGCCGTCAGCGCCCACACCCCCATGGACGCCTCACCACGGCCGGCGAACGTCTCCCGCCAGCCCGGACGCGAGCCGGGCACGGCCACCAGGCTGGGCAGCCCCAACATCACCACCCGGCGCCGCTCGATCGCAGTGGTCGCGTAGGCGATCCACGGCAGGAAGATCACCCCCACCAGTCCGATCAGCAGCGCCGCGCCACCGATCACGATCGAGACGAACGCGTACGCCGCCGAGCGCCACGCCAGCCCACTGGCGACCACCAGCAACGGGTTGCGGGTGATCGTCAGCTGTTGGCGCAGCACCACATACGGATCGGCTGCTGGTGCGGTGGTCACGGCTCCAACCTAGAACCTTCCCCGGCCCGGCTCGGCGCAATGGCGATCACTGGGCGAGGTCCGCGGTGAGGCCGCGGGCCACGAAGCCGGTGGCGGCCGCGCCGGCCATCACCATGGCGGCGGTGGTCAGCACGCTGGCGATGAAGATCATCGCCACCGTCGGCTCGGCGAAGGCGCTGGCGCCGATCGCCGGGACCATCACCACCAGCACGCTGGCGGTCGCCGTCCCCAAAGCTGCGATCAGCGGAATGGACGTCTCCCGCAGCCGGGCCCGATCCAGCGTCTTGGTGTCCGAGCCGGCCAGCACCAGATTGCGGTACTCCTGGCGCTGGTCGATCAGCCGTCCAGCCTGCATGACGCCGGTCGAGACCGCCGCCAGCACCCCGGCGATGACCAGGGTCAGCAACCCGCCAGTAGTCAGATCGGTCATCAACACCTGGACGTCGGGCTCGTTGTCGGCCGCGTCGGCGAACAGCCCGACCAGCGAGGTGATACCGGCGATGAAGGTGGCGATGGCGACGCCACCGACGCTGCGCCAGGCGGCTTTCGGGTTGTCGGCGATGCGCCGTCCGGCCAGCAGGGTGGCGGCGCTGCGCGCTTGGCTGGCGGTGATCCGTCCGACGATCTGGAGGACGAAGGGACCGATCAGGTTCAGCACGCCGATCCCCAAGGCGACGAAGCCGCCGAAGACCAGCACCACGAACAGCCCCACCAGCGAACCCATCACCTGCACCGACAGGAACGCTCCTGCTGCGGCCACGAGCAGCCCGGTCAGACGGAAGATGCTCAGCTTCGGCGGAGAAACCCGGGCGGCCACGCCCAGCGGTGTGATCCGCACCCGTTGCAGGCTGGACGCCGCCGAGAGCACCCCGACCGCAGCCACGCCCAGCACCGTTGCGGCCAGTATCGGGAAGCCGACCCACAGCTCGGCCAAGCTCAACTGCCGACCTTCGAAGCTGAGTTGAGCGACCAGCGGCAGGACGGCCAGGTAGCCGGCGACCCCGATCACCGAGCCGATCACCGCCTGCACCCCGGCGTCGAGGAGGGTGATCACCGACACCTGCCAGCTGGTGGCCCCGGCCAGCCGCAGCGCCGCCAGCCGAGCGTCCCGGCGCGCCATCGACAGCCGGGCGGCAGCCGCGCCCAGGGTGGCCAACGGCACCAGCAGGAGCAGGGTAGCGAAGCCGGCCAGCATAACGTACAGCTTCGGGTCGTTGTTGCCGACCTTCAGGCCGTCCTGCCAGCGGTGAATGAAGGCCATCAGTCCGCCGACCACGACCAGCGACACCGCCGAGGTCGCCGCGAAGGCGATCACGGCCAACACCGAGGTGAGTCGCGCCGAGGTAGAGCTGTCGTTTCGGGCGTAGCGGCGCAGCAGCAGCCACAGTTGGGTCGCACTCATCGGGCTGCTCCACCGACGCCACCGAAGATCGCCGGCGGAGGCGGCGGGACGAGCTGCGCCTCCAGGCTGGTGGGCTGTTGGACAGCGACGTTGGAGATGCGCCCGTCGGTCATCGTGATCGTCCGCGCGCACCAGTGGGCCACCTCGGGGTTGTGGGTGACGACCACCAGCGCCGCGCCGCAGATGTAGGCCGACTCCTTCAGGGCGCGCATCACGTCCCAGCCGGTGGCCTGGTCGAGCGCGCCGGTCGGCTCGTCGGCGAAGATCACCTCCGGGTCGCTGACCAGGGCACGCGCGATGGCCACCCGCTGGGCTTGGCCGCCGGACAACTCGCCGGGACGGCGCTGCTCCAAGCCGGCCAGCCCGAGGCGTCCCAGCTGTTCACGCGCCAACTGCATCGACATCGAGCGGTCGATCCCGGCCAGCAGCAGCGGCAGCGCGGCGTTCTCCAGCGCGGGCAGCTCGGGCAGCAGCTGGCCGGACTGGAACACGAAACCGAACTCGGAGCGGCGCAGCTTGGTGCGATCGGCGTCCGACATCGACGCCAGGTCGCGGCCGCGCCACGACACCGTCCCCGAGGTGGGGGCGAGGACGCCGGCGAGCAGATGCAGCAGGGTGGTCTTGCCCGAGCCGGAGTGGCCCATGATGGCGATCGACTCACCTGCGGCGATCTGCAGGTCGACGCCCTTCAGGGCGTGGGTTTCGACCGGTGCACTGCCGTAGATCTTGGTCAGGGCGTTGGCCCGCAGGACCGGGCCGAACGGGGCCTCGGGTGCGGGGGCGAAGGGTGGTTGCGGGGCTGTCATGGATGCGAAGTTCGTCACGGATCCAGCCAACTGTGAATCGTGGCCCGGCACACGGGCGCCCACCGGCGTCTGGGGGTAGTGCTGGCACTACCTCCCGCTTCTTGGGGCTAGCTGGTCAGGACTGGCGTCGAGGCTTGTCGTTGGCGGGACGGGAGTCCAGCAGTGGCCAGAGCTCGCCCTCTTCGGGGGCCTGGGACGGCACCACCTGCGGCTCGTAGCCCTCGACGGCGGTGAGGACCGGACGCAGGTAGGGCTGCAGTTCAGGACCGGCAGCAGCGATGAGTTGCTCCTCGCGGGCAAGGGCGCGATCAACGCCGACCGGGAGCGGCCACGACATCCGGTTGAGGCGCCTCAGGTCACGAGCCAGCGCCCCGGCCTGGGGCCCGCGAACCCGCCACCACCCCGGCGCACGCTCGGTACCCAGATCGAGCGCCGCCCGTCCGGCCGCCTGGACCAGAACCTGGTCGCTGAGCTGGATTCGACGCGGCCCCGCCGTCAGCAGGAAGACCAGGACGATGCCACCGCCGATGGAGATCACCATGCTGCTCGGCACGCCGAGAATGCTCGCCACGAGCCCCCAGCCGACGGCGGTGGTGAGGAGCACCGCCTGCCACACGCGCTTCAGGCCGGCACGGTAGATCAGAGCCAACCGACCCGACTGCGGCATCGTCACGCAGTCGAGTTCGTCGAATCGGGCGGTCCATTCCCGGAATCGTCGCATCGGTGTCTTCATGTGCGGTTGGGGCGTCGTCGGGGCTGGTCCCAGGTGGGGTTGCCGGATTCGAGTACCGGCCAGGGGGCACCGGGAGCGAGCGGGGCAGCAACGTCGACCATGCCCAGCGGCTCGTTGCCGTGCTCGCCCGCAGTCAGGACGGGACGCAGGTAGCGGCGCAGCACCGGACCCGCAGCGGCGATGTGCAGGCGTTCGTCGTCGGCGGTAGGACGTGCGCCGTCCCGTCTGGTGGCGGACGGCAGCCGCTGCAGGCGGATCAACTCCGCACCGAGCGCCGCCGCTGGGGCGCCGACGATCCGCCGTTCGTACTTTCCGGTCTGGGTTCCGAGGTCCTCGGCCGCGCGGGCCACTGCCGAGGCCACGCACCCGTCCGTCCAGGTACCGCCCACCGGCAAGAGCCGGATCACCTGGGCGAACAGCAGCATCAAGGGAAGGATGATGATGGGCCAGGCAATGGCGAGGGCGAACACCGCGGCCACCGCCGCCAACGAGATCACCACGCCGACGACGACGCGGCGCTGCCCCGACATGTAGGAAAAGGTCGTCGGCGGCGTGCTGGCCGGCGACGGCCCGACGGTGACCTTGAGTCGGGCCTGCTGGTCGAACCAGGCACGGACGCGCTCAGGAAGGCTGGGCACAGCGGACGGCGTCGCCTTGGTCTTCGCCGCCTCGTCCGTCATGGGTTCAGCCTAGGCGGCACCTGGATCAGGCGCGCTCGCAGGCGATGCCGTCCTTGTCGCGGTCGAGGCTCTTGCGGTATTTGATGATCTTCTTGTACAGGCTGTCGGAGTGCAGGAATGAGGTGACCGGCGTGCCGCTGGTGTGGTCCTTGGCGTTCTTCTTGCCTACGCCGTTGGCATAGACCTTGTTGAGCGCGGTGCAGTTCTTGAACTTGTATTTGAGCGCCTGCGGCTTGACCACTGACGTCCGGACGACCGGTGCGGCTTGAGCGGGTGTGGTGGTGACCGATACGCCGATGACCGGTGTGATGACCAGTGCGCTGACGAGCGCAGCAACCGTGATTCGCATGCTTCTTCCCCCTTGATCACGGCAGTCTCGTCCGGAACCGCGAGCAGCGCTGCACGTTCGGATCCGGAAGCTCATCACCGTGTCATGTCAATGGATTTTGCCCAATTGTGGATTGCACTTCTGGTTATCCACAATAGCGGAATTACGTTCGATTTTGTCAGTGGTGCGCGGCAGAATCGAGGCATGGAAACAGGCATGCTCATCCCGGCCGGCGAGGCGCTGGCCGAGGTGGCGCGCGTGCTTGATCTGGTTGACCCGAACCGAAGCGGCACTGCACCTGAAGTGCGCTTGGAGTTGGTGCGCGCCGCTCGGCACGCGAGCGGACGACTGCAGGCACTCACCGCGCTGTTGGTGGGCGAGGCCGAGCGTGCGCAGGCGTCCGAGCGGGTGGCCGGGACGCCGCTGACGTCATGGCTGGGCATGGGCGAGACGTTATCCCGCAAGGAGGCCGCGGCGGCCGTCGGGCAGGCGAAGACGATGAGCGCCCACCCCGAGGTCGCCGAGGCCGCGGTGGCCGGACGGGTCGGAGCCGGCCAGGTGCGCTCGATCGGGCGGGTGCTCGATTCCTTGGCCCCGCAGCTCGATGGTGCGCAGCAGGCTGCGGCCGAGCAGGTCATGGTCGAGCTCGCCGCGCACCTCGATGCCGACCAACTCGCCCAGGCCGCTCCGCAGGTGCTCGCCCGGGTCGCACCGGCGTCCGGTGATGAGCTGCTGGAGACCCGGCTCCAGCAGGAAGCCGAAGCCGCGCATCGGAACCGTTCGCTGCGGTATTTCCGCGAAGGCGGCTCACTGCGGTTCGAAGGTAGCCTGCCGCGCCTCGAGGGTGAGCGCTTCGTCTCGCTGCTGAACGCGCACGCCGAGCAGCTGCGTCGCACCGCGATCGAGGCGCGCGATCCGCTCGCCGATCACACGAGCGTCGAGCAGCGGCGAGCCGACGCCTTCATCGCCCTGCTGACCAGCGTGGAGAAGTCCAAGCCCGTCGCCGGGCTGGGTGGGGCGCGAGTGGTCGTGACCCTCGACTACCAGCGGCTGCGGGACGGCGCCGCCGGTGCCGGCCTGGCCGCCGAGGGGCTGGCCCTGTCCGCTGGTGAGCTGCGGCGAGTGTGCTGCGACGCCGAGATCGTGCCCGCGGTACTGGGCAGTCGCTCCGAGGTGCTGGACGTCGGTCGCGCTGAGCGCCTGGTCACGGGCGGCATCCGCACGGCTCTCAATCTGCGTGATGGTGGCTGCGCCTTTCCGGGCTGCGACGTCCGGCCCGAGCTGTGCGAGGCGCACCACATCACGCCCTGGTGGGCGGGCGGCGCGACGGCACTGGGCAACCTCGTCCTGCTGTGCCATCACCACCATGGCGTGGTCGAGCCCGCCAAGTACGGACTACGCGACCAGTGGCAGGCGGAGATCGCGGCCGACGGATTGCCACAGTTCGTCCCGCCGGCCCGATTCGATCCGCAACGAAGACCACGGCGACACCAGCGGCGGGAACGCCCGCCGGAAGCCGATCAGCTCAGCCCGCCGGACTCGCCGGACTCACAGACAGCCAGGGCGACCTCGGCTGGTCGGATGCCGCCAGGAATGGCGGGTCGAGACGGGCGGGGTGAAGGCACTGGTCTGCCCATCACCGCCACCGACGCCACCGCTGTGACCGTGGTCACTGGGGCCTCCGGGGTCACTGGGATCACAGCGATCACCGGGGTCACCAGGGTCGCAGCGGACGTCGCTACTGCACCGACCAGCCACCGTCCGACGGCAGGATCACCCCGGTGAGATTGGTGGCGTCATCACTGAGCAGGAAGGTGATCGACGCCGCCAATTGGTCCGGCATGGCCACCGGCGGAATGTTGGCCAACAGGCCGCCGATCCGTTCTTGCCCCAAGGCTGAGTCGAAGGTGGCCTGAATGTTGGTCGCCACGGGTCCGGGGGCGACCGCATTCACCCGAATGCCGAGCCGGGCATAGGTGAACGCCGCACTGCGGGTGATCCCGACCACCGCATGTTTGCTGGTGGTGTAGGCCAAACCCGCGGCCGAGCCGCGCAGGCCGGCCTCGGAGGCGATGTTGACGACCGCCCCGCTCTTGGCTTCGACCATCTTCGCCAACACCGCGCGGCTCAGCCGGAACAGCCCGTCGACGTTGACCGCCATCACCCGTGCCCAGACCTCGTCGGACACCTCGTGCAACGGGGTCATGTTGTCCATAATCCCGGCTACATTCGCCAGGCCATCGATCCTGTCCCCGGCCGCCGCCACGACGGCATCCACGTCAGCCTGCTTGGTGATGTCGCCGGTCATCACGGTGACGTCGGTGCCGGGCACCGAGGCCTGGAACTCGGCCAGCCGATCGGCAGAGATGTCGACCGCGATCACCCGTGCGCCCTCGCGCGCCAGCCGAGACGCCGTCGCCTTGCCGATGCCCGAGCCGGCACCGGTAACGATCACCGTCTTGCCGGCGAAGCGACCCGGCGTCACCTGCTCGACCCACGGCTGGGTGGCGTCGCTGATCGCGGCGGGAGCCTCGGGCATCACGCCACCGTTGGCGTCGAGCACCAGGCCGTCGATCACGGACTGAGGCACCTGACCTTGGCTCAGCGCGACAAGCTGCTGCAGCGGGAAGGTCTTGATGGGCGCGAGGGAACTGTCATCCTGGCCACCTTGAGCAAGGAAGCCTCGCAGCAGCGGGCCACCGACCGGGTCGTTGAGCCAGGTTTCGATGGACGATGCGCCGGTGAGCGGCGTGTTCTGATCTGCCATGTCGAAACGATGGTCCCCTCAGCATCGCCGGTCAATGTCCCCTCAGCACTTGCGTCCCGCCCCTTGCGAAACCAGCCCGAGTTCTGATCCGGCAGCTGTGAGTCAGCTGTGAGGCATCGTCGTCCAGGTCTCCGGGTGAACCACCCGGGTCCGGGTCGCGGCCGGGTAGGAGCACACCTGCCAGATGCGATCGATCGGCATCACATGCAGCCGATCGGCATGGGTGTAGGAACGGCTGCCGGTGGTGAGCACCACACCGGCCCGGAATCTGGCGCCCAAGGCGTCGCGCAGTTGCGCCAGGCCGCTGAACACCGGGGCGGTGGCTCGCTCGTTGCCGGCCACCTCGATGGCCACCACGTCGCCGTCGTCGAACTCCACCACCAGGTCCACCTCGGCGCCATCCGACGTCCGCCAGTGGCCCAACGTCACCGGCTCGTCCAGCCAGGCCGCCTGCTTGCGCAACTCCCCCACCACGAAGGTCTCCAGCAACCGACCCAAGGTGCCCATCGCGCCGGGCTCGAAGTCGACCAGCTTCGCTGGGGTCTGCCGCAACAACCGTGCAGCCAGCCCCGAATCCACCAGGTGCATCTTGGCTGTGGCACTCACCCGGGAGCGAAGCTCCGTGCCCCACGCCGGCAGCCGCGAAGTCAGGAACAAGTCTTCGAGGAGCCGCAGGTAGGCCTCCGCCGTCTTCCGGTCGACGCCGACGGCGTCGGCCGCCTTCGTGACGTTCAGCAGCTGACCGGTTTGGGCCGCCACGTAACTGAGCAGCTCGGCCAGCGCCTGACGTTGGCGCACCTGACCGAGCTCCTGGGCGTCCCGGTCGACCGACTGGCGCACGTAGTCGTCGAACCAGCGGGCCCGCGCGGTCTCGCTGCGACCCAAAGCCAGCGGCAACCCGCCGGCACAGACCCGCTCGGCGTAGCCGGCCCTGGTCTCGTCGGACGGCTGCTGGGCGGCCACCACACCCTCGGCGTCCTCGCGGATCGCCGGCAGGAACTCCTCGGCCACCCCGGCCATCTCACCTTGGGACAGCGGCCAAATTGTCAGCGAGTGCAGCCGCCCGGTCAGCGCCTGCGCGGTCCGCGGCAGCGCGTCCTGGCGGGTCGAGCCGGTGATCACCGCCAACCCCGGACGGGTGCCGTCGCGGTTGAGTCGGGCCTTGATCGCGTCCAAGATCTCCGGCACCCGCTGATACTCATCGATGCACAGCGGCACCTCGCCCATGGTGACCATCCGTGGGTTCGCCGCCAGCGCCTCCCGGGTCTCCACGTCGTCCAGATCGATCACCCCGACGTGATGCGCCTCAGCGAGTTTCCACAGCACAGTCGACTTCCCGACCGAGCGCGGACCATGCAGCGCAATCACCGGTTCCTCGTCGACGAGCCGCTCCAGCAGGGCACTCACTCGTCGTTCCACCATCACGTAGCCGCCAGCCATGTCAGCCACCCTAGCCAGAGTCGGCGCAGTTACTCCCCATTTGTGAGCGTGTCTAATGCACAATCGTGAGCAGCCGTCGGCCCCAACCTTGAGCCACTCCGATCCCCGATCCTGAGGAGGTGTCCACGCCGGTAACCCGCGCGAAATCGGGATCTTCGTAAGGTGCCGCCAGATCCCGACGCCACCCGGCGTCGCTGAACAGGAGGTGACGCATGGCCGATTTGAAGCACCACATCTTCGTTTGTTGTAGCTTCCGCGGAAACGGCAACGCCCAGGGCATCTGCAACAAGGCCGGGGCGGTCGCCCTGCTGCCCTACATGCAGGAGGAGCTCTCCGACCGCGGCATGCATGACGTGCTGGTGACCAGCACCGGCTGCCTCAAGACCTGCGAGAAGGGTCCGGCAATGGTGGTCTACCCCGAGGGCTGGTGGTACGGCGGCATCCGTGGCCAGGACGACATCGACACCATCCTGGACGCCCTCGAAGAAGGCACCCAGGCCACCGAGTTCGCGATGTAGCCCGGTAGCCCGGTAGCCGCCGCCCGAGCCCCCTGGGACACGGGGGACGGTTCCTGGCGTCCCGCTTTGCCAGGTCCGTGCGAGCGGATGGGATCGCGGGAACCGTCCCCTCTGCCCCAGATCACTCCCGGAAAAGCTCGAAGGGCCGGACGTGTCGCCCGGCCCTTCGATCTTGCGCGCTCGGAGGGACTCGAACCCCCAACCTTCTGATCCGTAGTCAGATGCTCTATCCATTGAGCCACGAGCGCAGGAAAGCGTCTTCAACCATACTTCACGGCCCGGCGAGCGTCCAACTGAGCGTCCGGAGCGCCCCCGCGACCGCACGGTTTCATGGTCTGACATTGCACCCTGGCGTGATCACCGCTGGTCAGGCCTTAATCTCGGCTCTAATGTTTGCTGTCTGAACCAGCCCAGTTCGGACAGTAAGGCTGATCATCCCGCCAACTTGCGCGAGAATGAACCACCGGAACCACGACGAGTAACTCTCCGAGGAGATCCCTATGGCACCAGAGGCCGCAACCACCCCCACGAATGCGCCAGCAAACGCCCCTCAGCCCCTGCTGGACTGGGTTGCCGGCGTCGCCACGCTCACCCAACCCGACCAGATCTACTGGTGCGACGGTTCAGAGGCTGAACGTGACCGGCTGCAGAAGCTTCTGGTGGACTCCGGCACCTTTGTTGCCCTGAACCCCCAGATTCGGCCCAACTCGTTCCTGGCTCGCTCCGACCCCGCAGACGTTGCCCGCGTCGAGTCGAGCACCTACATCTGCTCGGTCAACGAGTCGGACGCCGGCCCCACCAACAACTGGGCCGAGCCGAACCAGATGCGCACCACCTTGGCCGGGTTGTTCGCTGGTTCGATGCGCGGTCGCACCATGTATGTCATCCCGTTCTCGATGGGTCCGGTCACCAGCCCGCTGGCACGCCTCGGCATCGAGATCACCGACAGCCCCTACGTCGTGTTGAACATGCGGATCATGACCCGCATGGGCTCGGCGGCGCTGGAGCGCATCGCCGCCGGCTACTACTGGGTGCCCGCGGTGCACTCGGTCGGCTACCCGTTGATCGACGCGCAGGGCAACACCCGTCCCGATGTGGCTTGGCCGTGCAACGAGACCAAGTACATCACCCACTTCCCCGAGACCCGCGAGATCTGGTCCTACGGTTCCGGCTACGGCGGCAACGCCCTGCTCGGCAAGAAGTGCTACGCGCTGCGCATCGCCAGCGTGATCGCCCGGGACGAGGGCTGGCTGGCCGAGCACATGCTGATCCTCAAGCTCACCTCGCCCGAGGGCAAGGAGTTCCACCTCACGGCGGCGTTCCCGTCGGCCTGTGGCAAGACCAACCTGGCCATGCTGCGTCCGACCATCCCGGGCTGGAAGATCGAGACCGTCGGTGACGACATCGCCTGGATGCGTCCGGGCAATGACGGCCGCCTGTACGCGATCAACCCCGAGAGCGGCTTCTTCGGCGTGGCCCCCGGCACCGGCGAGAACACCAACCCGACCGCGCTGCACGCGCTCGGCCGCGACGTCATCTTCACCAACGTCGCGCTGACCGACGACGGCGACATCTGGTGGGAGGGCATGACCGACGAGCCGCCGGCCCACCTGATCGACTGGCAGGGCAACGACTGGACGCCGGATTCCGGTCGTCCGGCCGCGCACCCGAACGGACGTTTCACCGTCTACGCCGCGCAGGCCGAGTCGATCTCCCCGGACTGGGAAGAGCCGGCCGGTGTGCCGATCGACGTGATCCTGTTCGGTGGACGTCGCGCCACCAACGTCCCGCTGATCTCCGAGGCTTACGACTGGGAGCACGGCGTCTTCGTCGGCGCCACAGTCTCCTCCGAGCAGACCGCCGCGGCCGAAGGCACTGTCGGTGCACTGCGCCGCGACCCGTTCGCCATGCTGCCGTTCTGCGGCTACAACATGGGCGACTACTGGGCGCACTGGCTCAAGCTCGGCGCCCAGCTCGGTGAGAACGCCCCGAAGATCTTCCAGGTCAACTGGTTCCGCAAGGGCGCCGACGGCAGCTGGCTGTGGCCGGGCTTCGGCGACAACTCTCGTCCGATCGAGTGGGCGCTGCGGCGCATCGCCGGCGAGGTCGGCGCAGTGGACGCGATCAGCGGTCGCCTGCCGCGCCCGGGCGACCTGAACCTGACCGGCCTGGACATGTCGCGGGAGCAGCTGGACGCGCTGTTCGCGCTCGACCCGGACGCCTGGGCTGCCGAGGCCGACCTCACCGAGGAGTACTTCGCCCAGTTCGGCGACAAGCTGCCGGCCGAGATGACTGACCAGCTCGCCGATCTGCGCGACCGGATCGCTCGGGTCAAGGCGGCCACCGCCTGACGTTTCACGTCTGCCGAAAGGGCGCGCTCCTCACCGGGCGCGCCCTTTCTGCGTCCATCACCTCGTGCGTCGCCACTGAGTAGGCGTCTCGAGACGGTCAGCTCGAACCCGGTGATCGCGCGTCTGTCTCGCGGAGAGATCTCCCCCTACCCGTACGACCCTGCTGTGAGTACGCTGTTCACGCTGCCACAGGCAGCTGCACAGGGGACTACCGCCGCACGGCACAACTGCGGCGATGATCGGAGGATCACACATGCACTTCAGTTCGCTCATTCGTAAGAGCGCCATCGTGGCTGCTGCGCTGGCAGTGGGGGGCACCACCTTCCTCGGCGCGCCGGCCACCGCGCAGGCGGCACCGGCTTTCGAGATCACGGCCATCAACGCCGCGACCACCCTGACGGTGCCGACCACGCGCACCGACTTTCCCGTGACGGTGACCTTCGACGGCCCTGACGCCACCGCCGACCTCGTCTACCGTTCGTACTCCAGCACCTACGACGGTCCCTCCGTCACCCACATTGACGGACTGGTTTCGTCGCCGAGCAAGCCGTCATTCTCCGTTACGCCGGGTTCGGTGGCTCCTCGCACTCCGGCGCAGTACGCGATCTCCCTCAGCCCGTACACCGATCCTGGCAAGTACCGGATCACGATTCCCATCTCGCAGAAGAACTACGACACCAGCGCCGTCGTCGACAAGGTGGCGACCTACGAACTGACCGTCATTGCCAACCCGGCAGTGACCGCCAGCGAGAGCAGGTACGACGGCTACGGCAAGTACAGCAAGAAGTCCAAGTGGACCTGGTCCTACTCCGGCCCCAGCTACATGTCCGCAGCCCCGGTGAAGGTGTACTACAAGGCCAAGGGCAAGAAGAAGTACGTCAAGGTCGCGTCCGGCTGGACGAGCGCGAGCGGCTCGGTGACGTTCAAGGGCAAGAAGGGCGCGATCCGCAAGAAGGGCACGGTCTACTTCGTCATCGGTGGCGTGGCCTACGCGCCAGGCTTCCAGAGTGCTGTGATGAAGCTGGTCACCCGCTGAACACCGCGGCATTGATCCTCCAGGCCGCAAACCAGGCCTGACAGATCATTTCGCAGGGCGCGATTTCCTCCGGGACTTCGCGCCCTGTGTGCATTCCGGGGCTAGCCGAATCGCACCAACAGGACCCCGCCCAGCACCGCGGCAGCAGCCACCAACCGCCACAGCGTGACCGGACGACGGGCCACCTTGATCCAGCCGGTGTGATCCAGCGCCAACCCGGCCGAGACCTGTCCGAACTGCACCACGCTCACCGCCAACCCGGTGCCCAGAAGCGGGCCGTTGATCGCGTTCACCAGGATGAATGCCGCGCCCAGCAGGCCGCCGCTGAACATCCAGCCACGCGGACGTCCGCTGCGCTGGATGCGCTGGCGACTGATCAGCCACAGCACCGCCAAGCCGACGGTGCCGATCACGAACGACACCAACGCGGCCGCGAGCGCCGAGTTCATCACCTGGCCCAGGCGTCCGTTCACGGCGGTCTGCACCGCCATCAACGCTCCGGCGAGCACCGCAACCACCCACAAGATCACGTGGGTGCGCCCGTGGGCCTCACCCACGGCCATCCGCCGACGTCCGATCAGATTCACGGCCACCGCACCGACCACCACCAGCACGGCACCCAGACCCCGCAGCACCGTCAGCGCCCGCGGCGTGGTGTCGAACGCTCCGAGCAGGTCGATCAGTACCCCGCCGAGCACTTGGCCGACCAGCGGCAGGATCACTGTGGCGGACGCACCGATCCGCGGCAGCAGGACGATGTTCAGCGTCAGGAAGATCAACCCGCAGATGCCGCCCAGCCAGATCCACCACGGCTGCGTGGCGACAGTGGCCATCAGCGGGACAGGCGTCCCGGTGACCACGACGGCGACCGCCAAGGCCGCCGTGCCGACCGCGAACGAGATCAGCGAAGCAGGCAGCACCGCGCCCAGCCACTTCGACAGGCGGGAGTTGATCGCGGTCTGGATGGGCACCATTGCGCCGACGATGACGCCGAGCACGATAGACAGCAGCACAGGAGTTCCTTCAGATCAGTCGAATGGGAACCTGACCGGGGTGCCGTTTCGCACCGTGAGGGGTGACAGGGGGACGAGGTGGGGTTAGCGCACGGGTTCTCCGGCCGGCCACCGTCCACGCAGGTACGAGTCAGGGTAACGAGCCATCGCATCGGCGTCGAGTTCAGCGGCCGCGCGCAGCGGCCAGCTCGGCTCACGCAGGGCCACCCGCGCCAGTGAGATCGCATCGGAGTCGCCGGCGTCCAGGATGGCCTGGGCTTGGGCCGGGCTGGTGATCTGGCCGGCCACGGTCACCGGCAGCCCGGCGGCGCGAACCGCCTTGGCCATCGGCACCTGGTAGCCCGGGGCCGAGGGGATCTTCACCATCACATTGCCCCCGGTGGAGATGTCCATCAGGTCGACGCCGTGCGCGGCCAGCATCCGGCTCACCTCGGTGGCCTCCTCGACGCTGAACCCGCCCTCGGTCCACTCGGTGGCTGACAGCCGCACCAGCAACGGCTTGTGCGCCGGCCACACCGCGCGGACGGCGTCGGTCACCTCCAGCAGCAGCTTGGCCCGTCCGGCCAGGTCCCCGCCGTACTCGTCGGTGCGCCGATTGCTCAGCGGCGAGAGGAACTGGAACAGCAGGTAGCCGTGGGCGGCGTGGATCTCGACCGCGTCGAAACCGGCCTCATCGGCGCGCCGGGCCGCCGCGGCGAAGTCGGCAACCACCTTCGCCAGGTCTTCGGCGGTGGCCGCACGGGGGTTCGCCAGACCGGGGAACGGTTCGGCGGTCGGCCCGATGGTCTCCCACCCGCCGTCGTCCAGCGGCACCGAGCCGTTCTTGCCCGCTTCGAAGTCACGGTAGACCGACGCCTTGCGTCCGGCGTGCTGAAGCTGAATCGCGAACGGTGCGCCCTGGGAGTGGACGAAGTCGACCACCGGCTTCCAGGCCTCGACCTGCTCGTCGTTCCAGATCCCGCAGCACCACGGGGTGATCCGGCCCTCGGGCGATACCCCGGACGCCTCGGCGATCAGCAACCCGAAGCCGCCGGCTGCACGGGAACCGTAGTGCACCAGATGCCAAGCGGTCGGGACGCCGTCGCGCCCGTTGCATTGGTACTGGCACATCGGCGCCAGGATGATCCGGTTGGGCAGGGTCAGATCGCGCAACTGAAGCGGGGCGAACAAGCTCGACATGGGCTCAGGCTAACCCGGCGTGGACGCCCCGCTGTCCGATTCTGCCCAGCGGGCCGTAGCCTTGCCGAGAGGTGAAGCGATGACTGACTCAGCAACGTGGAACGAACGATATGCCGCGACCGAACTGGTGTGGAGCAGCGAACCCAACCAGTTCGTGGTCGAGACCTGCGCCGGGCTACGCCCGGGCCGCGCCCTCGACCTGGGGGCCGGCGAGGGCCGCAATGCCGTCTGGCTGGCCGGGCGAGGCTGGACGGTGACCGCGGTCGACTTCGCGGAGAACGCGGTCAGCCGGATCACCGCTCGATCGGCCATGGAGGCGCTCAAGATCACCGCAACGGTGGCCGACGCGGTCAGCTACCAGCCCCCAGCCGGCAGCCTGGAGCTGGCGCTGTTGTGCTACCTGCAACTGCCATTGGCTCAGCTGCGCAAAGCGATCACCCATGTCGCCGCCGGCCTGGTCGCGGGCGGGCGACTGGTGGTCATCGCGCACGACGCGTCGAACCTGCAGCACGGGTACGGCGGCCCGCGCGACCCGAACATGCTCACCACCGCCACCCAGGTGGCCCAGGCGATGACCGAGGCCGGCCTTCAGGTCGACAGCGCGGACGTCCGCGAGCGCCAGGTACTGGTCGACACCGGCTTCCGCTACGCGCTCGATCACGTGGTGATCGGTAGCCGCTGAGTCAGGCGACGGCCGCGGCCAGGTTCCCCTTGCCAAGGTAGACGTCCTGGATCTGCGGGTCGTCCAGCAGGTCTTGCGCGCTACCCGACAACACGATTTCGCCGGTGGCCAACACGTAGCCTCGTGAGGCGATCGACAACGCCAACTCGGCCTGTTGCTCGACGAACAGCACCGCCACCCCCAACTCGGTGTTGATCCGGACGATCTCGTCGAGCACCTGGTCGACCAGCTTCGGCGACAGACCCATCGTGGGCTCGTCCATGCAGATCAGCTGCGGACGGCTCATCAGCGCCCGGGCGAAGGCCAGCATCTGCTGTTCCCCGCCGGACAGCGTCCCGGCTTCCTGGCGGCGACGTTCGGCCAGCCGCGGGAAGTGATCGCGCATCCGTTCGAGGTCTTCGGCGATGCCGGCCTTGTCATTGCGGGTGAAGGCGCCGGCCAGCAGATTCTCGTCCACGGTCATCTGCGGGAAGACCCGGCGAGCTTCGGGCACCGAGGCGATCCCGGCGCGGACGCGCTGGCTGGTGGGAGCTTGAGTGATGTCGCGTCCGGCGAACCGCACCCGCCCGGCCTTGACCTTCACCAACCCGAGGATGGCCTTCATCGTGGTCGACTTGCCGCTGGCATTGCCGCCGAGCAGCGAGACGATCTCGCCCTTCTGCACCGTGAGGGTGTTGCCCCGCAGCGCGTGAAAGGGCCCGTAATAGGCATGGACGTTCTCCAGGCTCAGCAACTCGGTGTGGATCTCACTCATTCTGGTTCTCCTCCCAAACCCCGGCGGCGACCGAGGTAGGCCTCGACCACCGCCGGATCACGGCGGACGTGCTCAGGGCTGCCCTGGGCGATGATCCGTCCGCCATCCATCACGATCACTCGGTCCGAGACCGTCAGCACCAGGTCGAGCTTGTGCTCCACCAGCAGGATGGTCTGCCCTTCGGCTTTGAGCTCGAGGAGCTGGCTGAGCACCTCGGCGGTCTCGGTTTGGTTCATTCCGGCGGTGGGTTCGTCGAGCACCAGCAGCTTCGGCTGCAGTGCCAACGCTCGGGCGATCTCGGTGCGGCGCCGGTTGGCGTAGCTCAGCGAGTAGGCCGGATCGTCGCGGCGAGGCCGCAGCCGCGCCTCGAAGCGATGGATCTCAGTCTCGACGACCTCCTCGATCCGGCGCTGCTCGCGGCGCGAGGCCGGGGTGCCGACGACGGCGATGAACAGCTCGGCCAACAGCGGGATCCACCGGAGCAGAAACACCCCCGACAGCCGCCGGAACGGACGGCTGGCGTGCAGCGTGGAGTGCAGCCCGACATCGATGTTGTCGGCCACTGACAAGGTGGCGAAAACTCGTCCGTTCTGGAAGGTCCGGGCCACGCCCTGCTCGGCGATGCGTGCGGTGTCGGCGTGGTCGATCCGCACCCCGTCGAGGGTGATGGTGCCGCCGTGGGCCGGGATCGTCCCGGTGACCAAGTTGAGCGTGGTGGTCTTGCCCGACCCGTTGGGGCCGATGATCGACACCACCTCGCCGGGGGCCACCGAGAAGGAGATGCCGTCCACGGCTTTGAGTCCGTCGAAGTGGCGCTCCAGGCCCACCACGTCCAGCAGGTGCGCGCTCATGAGTTCCTCACCAACACTCCGCCGGGACGGAACCTGACCACTCCGATCAGCACCAGGCCGTAGACGATGATCCGCAGCTCGGGGGTGAACCGCAGCAGCTCCATGGCTCCGATCAGCACCAGCGCCCCGACGACCGCGCCGTGCGGCAGGCTGACCCCGCCCATGATCACGATCGTCACCACCAACAGCGACATCAGCATGGTGAAGATGGTCGGGTCGATGTAGGTGTATTGATGGGCCAGCAGGGCGCCGCCGATGCCGGCGAAGAACGCCGAGATGGCGAACGCCAACGCCTTGTAGTCACGCACTCGCACGCCGGACGCCAGCGCGGCGACCTCGTCCGATCCGACCGAGGAGATCACCCTGCCTAGGTGGGAGTTCCGGATCCGCCACATCAGGCCCAAGGTGATCAGCAGGACGACGAAATCGATCAGGTAGAAGCCCACCGGCGTGCTCAACGACACCCCGCCCCACTGCGGGCCGGGAATGCCGTAAATGCCCTGGGGCTCGACCAGCCGAATGATGGCCACGATCACGGTGCCCACGCCGAGGGTGGCGATCGAGATGTAGTGGCCCTTCACGCCCCAGATGGGTGCGGCCAACACCGACGCGATCACCGCAGCCACCAGCCCGGCGGTCGGGACGGCCGTCCAGAACGAGAACGGCAGGTGGAGGGTGAGCAGGGCCGAGGCGTAGGCGCCGAGGGCGATCGGACCGGCTTGGCCCAGCGCGAGCACGCCGGCTTGGCCGGCGGTCACGGTGAAGCCGGCGGCGATGATCGCGTAGATCAACACCTGGGTGCCGGTCATCAGCAGGTAGTCGCCACCGAACAGCGGCACCACCACCCCGCCGATCACGGCGGCGATCAACCACACCCACGCCGGGATTCGCAATGGACGTCCCTTGCCCAGGAAGGTGCCGGTGAGCGGCTCGGTCGAGATCAGCGGAACCCGTCCCAGCAGGCCCCCGGGACGCAGGATCAGCACCGCGATCAGCACGACGAAGACCACGATCTCGCGGGCCGAGTCGCCGAAGAAGTGGATGCCGAAGGCTTCCAGGATGCCCAGGACGAAGCCGCCGATCACCGCGCCGACCAGGGAGCCGAGTCCACCGAGGGTGGCGGCCACGAACGAGGTCATGCCCACGTTCATCCCCGAGGTGGGGTTGGCGATACCCACATACAGCGCGATGAACACGCCGGCGACCCCACCCAGGGCGGAGGCGATCACGAAGGCGACGTGCTGCACCAACGCGACCGGAATGCCCATCTGCAGGGCGGCTTCCTGGTCCTGGGCGGTGGCGCGAATGGCCCGTCCGATCTTTCCGTACTTCAAGAACAGCGCCATCACCACCATGGTGGCCGCGGTGAAGCCGAGCATGACCAGGTCGGAGGTGCCGAAGCGCATGTTGCCGACCTGGAAGTCGGACGTCGGCAGCACCTTCGGGAACACCCGGAACTGTGCGGTGAACGCGATCTGGGAGACGTTGTCCAGAATCTGGGAGACCGCATAGGTCGACAGCATCGCCGCCAGCGGCAGGAAGGACGCCAGCGGACGGACCACCGCGATGTTGATCACCAGCCCGAGGGCCGAGCAGATCACCACCACGAGGATCAGCGCGAGCCAGAACGGCAATCCGATTTGGGCGACGAAGAACCACGCCAGCATCGCGCCGAGTCCGAAGAAGGAGAACTGGGCGAAGTTGACGACGTTCATGACGCCGAAGACCAAGGAGATGCCGACCGCTCCGAGGGCGTAGACGTTCCCTCGGAGCAGGCCGGCAATCAGTGTGTCGAACATGATGAATCAGGCAGGGCCGACCGGCTCAGCCCTTGTACTCCACCCATTTGCCGCCGGTCAGAATCGTCGGCGTGAGCTTCGGTGAGGCGACTCGACGGGTGGTCGGGTCGAAGGTGACCGTGCCGTAGACGATGCTGGGCACGTCCTTGATCTGCTTGAAACCGGCCAGGATGCCGTCGCGGGTCGGGCCTCCGGCCTTGGCCGCAGCGACCGCCACGGTGAACGCGTCGTAGGCGCCGGCCTCGAAGCCGGTCACTTGGGCTTCGTTGGGGTACTTGGCCTTGAACGCCTTGACAAACGCCTGGACGTCCGGGTCGGAACTGGCCGCCAGGAACTGAGCGCCCACGATCGAGCCCTCGGCATCGGGGGTGGCGTTGAACGACTTCTCGTCCTGGCCTCCGAAGAAGGTGCCCTGGTAGCCGATCGAGCGCAGCTGGGTGACGATCTTGGCCGCGTCCGGTCCGTAGCCGACGTGGACGAAGGCGTCCGGCTTGCCCTCGACGGCTTTGGTGAGTGAGGGACGGTAATCGTCGGAGGTGTCCAGCACGCCCTCGGCGTCGGTGATGACCAGCCCGATCTTGTCGGCCTCGGCCTTGAACGCGTTGAACGCCGGGATGCCCCAATCAGCCGTGTTCAGGTAGGTGACGCCGACCGACTTCACGCCCTGCGACTTGATGTAGTCGGCGTTCCAGGTGTAGCTGGCGCTGGTGGTGATGGAGGTTGACCACTGGTACTGCGAACCCTTGGCGGTGAAGTCGGGGTTGGAGTTGTTGAAGCCGTACTGCACCAGCTTCCCGGCGGTGTAGATCGGCGATGCCGGGATCGATGCCGAGGAGGAGTAGTCACCGAAGACCAGCACCACGCTGGGGTCGGCGACGAACTTCTGCGCCACGGTCACCGACTGCTTGGGGTCGGACTGGGAGTCCTCGTACTTCAGGACGACCTTCTTGCCGTTGATGCCACCGGCAGCGTTCACCTGCTCGGCGGCCAGGTCGAAAGCTTCCTTGAACTGCTGGCCGTACTGGGCGTACGGCCCGGTGATCGCTGCCGAGACCCCGAAGTAGACGGTGTTGGCGTCGGCGGCGCCGCTGGCGCCGGTGCAGGCGGCCAGGGCGAGCGTCGGGCTGACGGCGAGGAGGGCGACGGCGAGGCGTCGCAGCTTGGTGTTGGGCTTCATGGTGGTGGTGTCCTTTCGTGGTTCGCTGTGGTGCAGGTGGTGGGGGCCGGTGTCAGCCGGCGTCCCGGAGCAGACGCAGAGATTCCGGGTCGGCTGGGGTCGGGATGGTGCAGCTGGGCGCCAACAGGAACGGCGCCGAGGGTGCTGCGGCGAGGGTGGCGGCCAGCTGGGCGCTCACCTGGGCGTGGTCGGCACCTTCGGCGAACAGGGTGTTGTTGACCCCGCCCACGGCGGTGACGCCGAGTTGGGCGTTCAGTGCGGGGTTGCCGGGCAGGAACTGATCCCAGTGCAGGGCGCTGATCGGGTAGCTGGTGAACCATTCGGGGTTGGCGTTCGGTCCGCAGGAGTGCAGGACGACCGGCGCCCCAGCTGCGGCGCCCAGCACCTGCAGGTCGAACGGACGGGAGAACTCGGCGAAGGTCGCCTCGTCGAAGTACCCGGCCGAGGCTGTGCCGGTGACGGCATAGAAGATGCCGTCCAGCCCGGCGCCGCCGTCCTCGATCGGGGCCAACAGTGCCCGGACGTAGTCGGCGAAGGTCTGGGCGATCGCCGCCAGGGCTACGCGCACCCCGTCCGGCTTGGCGCGCAACAGATCATCGGCGGTGAAGGGCGTGGTCGCTCCCGGCACCGGTACGCCGCGATAGACCGGCAGGCCGGCCAGTTGCAGCAGCACTGACAGCGGGGAGAACAGAGTCTGCAGCACCGCGCGGTCACCGAACTCCTGGCGAATCAGCCGAGCTGAGGCCAGGTGCTCGGCCAGCACCGGGTTGGTGGCCACGTCGAGCGGAGTGATGGTGTCCAGGTCGGCGAATGTGCCGATCGCCGGCGACACCAGTCGGGGCACCACCCCGTGGTAGTCGTGGGGATCGAAGACCGATCCCCAGGCTTCGGCGTAGTAGACCGCGCGCGGGTTGATCTTCACCCAGTCCCAATCCCAGCGGCGGTTGAAACCGATGGTGGCCGCGGCGAACCGTTCGGGGTCGTACTCGTCGCCGACCGGGTGTTGCCATGCGCTGGTGAGGAAGGGCTGATCGAGTTCTCCGCGCAACAGAGCGGCGAACTCCGTGCGCCGGTCGGCGATGAGGTCCGTGCTGACCGCACGGGCAGGGGATGACGACATGTCGGGGCTCCTTAGCAGGACTGAGTGTGGGGGTGGGGGCGGTAGCCGGACGCACGACAGCGTCCGGGGACGCCGCTGCGACGGCGAGATCGGTGATGAGGCTGAGCCTCAGATCAGGCGTGGTCGCCGGTGCCGAAGCACGGGGCGATCACGGCGGGACGCGGTTACCTCAGCAAGCTCGCTGGCTACGCATCAAGCGACAGCACATGGCACCGGTATGCATCTGGCGGCGGGTCGGGCCACTGATCATTCGGGTCATCACAGGTCGCTTTCTGTCAGGGCCGGACGGTGCTGGATCACAACGAGGGTGCCGCTGACCTGCCGAACGCTAGCAGCGCCCGAAAGGTGGAACCAGCCGATTCCCGCATTGTGGACACGTGTGTATACAGGTGCGTACGAGCTGCCCATTTCGTGTTAGACATGGGGCTCCACCACACCGCTCCCCGCGATCACGAACAAGGAAACAGACCATGGCACCGATCAAGCTCGGCTTCTTCACCCGCTTGCTGGAACGCGCCAGCGCCGCCGACCGCTACCAGTACGCGCTCGAACAAGCCCAGCTGGCAGAGCAGCTCGGCTACAACACCGTCTGGGTCGCCCAACACCACTTCCACGCCGAAGAAGGCGGCCTGCCCTCACCCTTCGTGTTCCTCAGCCACTTGGCCGCCCGCACCAGCCGCATCCACCTGGGCACCGGCGTGATCACCCTGCCGCTGGAGAACACCATCCGGGTGGCCGAGGACGCCGTCGTGCTCGACCTCCTGTCCGGCGGACGCTTCGAGTTCGGCATCGGCTCCGGTGCAACCGACGCCTCCCTGGCCGCCTTCGGGGTGGTGCCGTCCGATCGCGCCACGGTGTACGAGGCGGGCGTCCATCAACTCGTCGAAGCCCTGCGTGGTCACGAGATCGCCCATCCGGAGAACCGGCTCTACCCGTCCGGCGAGAGCCTGCTCAACCGCATCTGGCAGTCCACCTTCTCCGCCTACGGCGGCACCCGCTCGGGCCTGCCCGGCCACGGACTGTTGGTCTCGCGCTCGCAGCCCCGTCCGGCCGACCAGCCCGATCTGCCGCTGTCCGCCCTCCAGCAGCCGATCCTGGACGCCTACTTCGCCGCCCTGCCGGACGGCGTGGCGCCGCGGGTACTGGCGTCGCGAACCCTGGTGGTCACCGACACCGAGGCCCAGGCCGAGCAGTACTTGGACGACGCCTACCAGCGCTACCTCACCCGTCCCGGTGCTGGCGGTGGTCTGATCGTTGAGGCCGACGATGCCCGCACCTGGGCACGACGCACCGACACCCACATCGGCACCCCCGAGCAGGTGATCGCCTCCCTGGCCGATGATCCGATCATCCCGCAGTCGACCGAAGTGGCCTTCCAGGTGCACAGCATCGATCCCGGCCACGAAGCCACCCTGCGTTCGCTCGAACTGATCGCCCAGAAGGTGGCCCCGGCCCTGGGCTGGGAAACCAGCGCCTCGTCAGTCGCCGCCGTGCCGGCCGGCGTTGCCTGAGGCCTGCGATGAGTACCGACATCATCGATCAGCTCGCCGGCCTCACCGCCGGGTCGGGGGCCGAGGTCCTGCGCCATCAGCGCGAGCAGGCCCGGGCTCAGTCCCAGGCAAGCTACGACGCACTGTTCACCGCTCCCGACCTGACCGGGGTGAGCCCCACCGAGCGACTCGCTGTGGCCACCTTCGTCGCCGCCTTGCACGGTTCGTCCGCCGCGTTGACGCACTACAGCTCGCGACTGGCGGCAACGTCCTCGGTGGAGATCGCCGATCACGTCACCCTCCTGGCCACCGCTGCGGCGGTCGCCGGTCCCTATGGACGATTCCCCGCCGGCACAGACCTGCACGACGAGGACGCTCCCGGCCCGGTCCTGCACCTCGACCCGGCCACTGTGACCACCCTCGGACGGCGGCTCAGCACCGCCTTCGAGCACGCCCATCTGCTGGTGTTCCGTCCGCGCGAGTCCTCACCCGAGGCGCTGGTCGCACTGCTGGACGCCGGCTGGTCGACTGCCCAGATCGTGACGTTGTCACAGCTGGTGACCTTCTTGGCCTTCCAGCTGCGTGTGATTCACGGGCTGAGCGCGTTGGACGGAGAACTGGCATGAGCATCGATCAGGCGCTGCATCCGACCGTGGTCTCCCCGACCGGCTTCACTCAGGACCGCATCGGCTGGCAGCCGTGGCTGGAACCGGTGGACGAGTCCGAACTCAGCCCGACTCAGCGCGATGCGCTGATCGACGCCGGACGCGCCACGTCGCCCTACTTCCGCCTCCTGGCGCACGATCCGGCGATCCTGAAGGCGCGCACGCTGACCGATGTCGACATCTTCTACAACCTGCAGGCGGGCTTGCCGCGTGGGGAACGCGAGTTCGCCGCGGCTGCCACGTCCCGGTTCAACGGGTGCATCTTCTGTGCGTCGGTCCATGCCCGCTTCGCCGCTCACTTCCTCGACGACCCCGCCGAGGTCGCGACCCTCCTGGAGGAGGGGGTCGATGCCACCTTGACTCCCCGAACCCGGGCGATCGTGGACGCCGCGGTGGCGCTGACCCGCACCCCCATCGAGTTCCGGGCCACCCACGTCCGTTCGCTGCGTGCGGTCGGGCTCGATGACGGGGCCATCGCCGACCTGATCCACGCCGCGGCCTTCTTCAACTGGGCCAACCGGCTGATGCTGTCGCTGGGCGAACCGGACGCCAGCAATCTGTCCGGCTAGCGGCGTCCGGACATGCGAAGGGGCCGACTCGAGCGGGCTGTCTCGAGTCGGCCCCTTGCCGGAGGTGAGTACTACCTCAGGACTTGGCCCACACCGTGCCCTTGCCGCTGTTGACGTCATGGCTTCCGATGTAGACCCCGACCACGTCCTTGCCGTCATCGCCACTGAGCGGCACACAAATGGTCACCGTCTTGCCGGCCAGGAAATCGGCTGTTGCTTGGTTTGAGTCCGCCACGTTGCCGGAGCACTCGTCCGGGCCGGAGCCCATCGTGTCCAGGTAGTTGCCGTCGCTGAGCTTGGCGAACACCGAGGAGCCCACTCCCGTAATCGTCCCGCTCGCCTTGCTCGGATCAGTGAGCTTGGCGTCGACGGTCGCGAAGTACAGCTTGTCCTTGATGTCGTACTTGGCCACCACCTCGGCCGGCGCCTCGACCACCGACTTCACGGTGACCTCGTAGGTGTACTTCGGATCCTTGGTGCCGCTGAGATCGATCACAGCGCTTTGGCCCAGCTTCAGATCACCGGCACCACAACCGGTGAGGCTCAGGACTGCGGCCAACAATGCAGGCACGACTAACAGATGTGCGCGTTTCATATCTACCCCTCAAGCTTGTTCGGGCTCTTCCAACCCAGCCACCAAGGCTGAAGGACGCGCGCGGGCTCATCACACCTGCAGAACCAACTCCGAAGAATCCCGAACGCGATGTCTCACTATGCGAGGCAGGCTCTCGGTCAGTGACGACTCAGAGGCAGGAGTTGCTGGCCGTCAGCGTCGAAGTTGGAAGCGTCCAGCCAACGCCGCTGACGGCGGTCGATCGCTGGCCACTCGGTGTCGATGATCGAGAACCAGTCGGTGTCGCGGTTGCGTCCTTTGGTCACCAGGTGCTGGCGGAACCGTCCTTCTTCGGTGAAACCCAGTCGGAGAGCGGCCCGCCGAGACGGCTCGTTCAGGCTGTCGCACTTCCACTCCACGCGGCGGTAGCCCAGGGCGAACACCTCGGCCAACAGCAGGTGGATCGCTTCGGTGGCGGCACGGGTGCGCTGCATTGAGCGAGCAAAGATCACGTTGGAGATCTCGACCACCCCCTGCTCAGGGACGATCGGATGCAGCACGGCCACGCCTTCGCCGGCGCGGCCTTCCGGGGAGAACACATAGGCCACGCTGGTCTCGTGCGCGATCATCGGCGCCAACACGGCGTCGGTGAGCTGGTCGATCGAGATCGGACGGGTGGTCTGTCGGTAGGTCCACAGCGGCTCGTCCTCAGCACCACACAGCGCCGCGAACAGCTCAGCGGCATGCTCAGCTCGCAGCCGATGCGCCTCGACGTATGCCCCCCGAAGCGGCCGTCCGTCCGGCCGAGGCCGCGGCAACTCGGTGGCCACGATCGGCCCCACCAGCTGCCCGTATTGATTGGACACCGGCCGATCGGCCGCCGCCTCGTCCACACTCATCATGGCCCCTACGGTAACGGCCACCGTGACTCGATGAGGCAGCCGAACCCTGTGGCTCAACCCGGCGAGCACTCACAGCGGATCCGCAGCGCGCCCGGGCCGACCCCTGTGGATCAGTAGACGGTTCCTCGTCCACCGGCGCAGAAGGAACCGTCTCCGATGTGTCCCCCCGATGTGCCCCCGGCCCACCCAGCCACCGCTGGTTGAGCAGGCCGCGCGGCGGCCGTGTCGAAACCCCCAGAGAACCACCCCCGCCGACCCCCGGCGCTCACCGCACCTCGGCCGCACTCGCAACGGGATTCACAGCGCAGCCACGCCGACACATGGCAGGCTGGCTGTGGAGGACAGACATGTATTGGGAACTTGCCGCCATCATCGCCGTGGTGCTGACGGTCTTCGGAGTCAGCCTGGCGCCACGACTGGGGGTTGCCTCTCCGCTGCTGCTGATCGGGCTCGGCTTCGGGATGGCCATGCTGCCGTGGGTGGACAGCATCACCGTCAACCCGGAATGGGTGCTGGCCGGGGTGCTCCCGCCGCTGCTCTACGCGGCCGCCGTCAACACCCCCGTGATGGAGTTCCGCCGCGATCTGCGACTGATTTCGACATTCTCCGTGGTGCTGGTGGTGGTCACGGCCGTGGTGATCGGCTGGGTGGCGACAGTGCTGGTGCCGGGGATGCCGCTGGGGGTGGGCATCGCGCTCGGCGCCATCATCAGCCCCACGGACGCGGTCGCCGTCTCGATCGTCCGCAAGTCCGGGGTGTCGAGCCGACTGGTCACAGTGCTGGAAGGCGAGTCGATGCTCAACGACGCGTCCGCTTTGGTGCTGCTGCGCACGGCGGTAGCGGCCGTCGGGGTGTCGGTGTCGCTGTGGAGCGTGGTGGCCAGCTTTGTGTGGGCCGTGGTCGCTGCGGTCGCTATCGGCTGGGTGGTCGGCAAGGTCAATCTGTTCGTCCGGCGCTGGATCACTTCACTGCCCGCCGGAGTTGCGCTCTCGCTGGCGGTGCCGTTCATCGCCTACCTCCCCGCCGAGCACTTGGAGGCGTCTGGCCTGGTGGCGGCGGTCACCGCCGGCATCGTGGTCAGCTACGAGTCACCTCGACGCATCGGCGCCGAGGAACGGTTGGCCGAGCGTGCTGTCTGGGCGACGGTGGAGTTGCTGCTGGAGAGCGCGGTGTTCTTGTTGGTCGGGGTGGAGCTGCCGAGCCTGGTGGCCCAGTACAGCGAGGACGGCACCTACCTCACCCACCCGGTCGGACTGGCCACAGTGATGTTCACCTTGGCCCTGCTGATCCGGACGGCCTTCGTGGCGTTCGGCGTGTGGCGGCTGGCCGGCCGCAACCGGCGCCTGGCACCGGCGCGTGACCGGCTCAGCGAGATCCATGACCGACTCGTCGACGGTGAGCTGCCGCCACTGTCGGAGGCCAAGACGTCCCGCCGGGTGCGCCTGCAGCGGATCAAGGCCGGCCCCGAACGGATCTCCCGTTGGCGCCACATGCTGCAGCGCCGGATCGCCGACCTGGACTACCTGGCCGCCGAGCAGTTCAGCTGGCGTGACGGCACGATCCTGGTGTGGGCGGGCATGCGTGGCGCCGTCACGATCGCCGCCGCCCAGTCCCTGCCGGCCGAGATCGCCCACCGCCCGCTGATCATCCTCACCGCCACCGTGATCGCGGTCGGCACGCTGATCATTCAAGGGCTCACCTTGGAGCCGCTCGCCAAGCGCCTGGGCGTCAGCACGTCCGACAGCGGCGCCGATCCGGACTTGTGGCGGGAATTGCAGGCCGAACTCGACTCGGCCGCCCTGGCGGCCCTTCCCCCTGCCGGCGATGACGATGCCAGTGACCTGATCCGTCGGGTCCGTGAACGCCTCAGCCAATCCGCGGAGGGTGCGGGCAAGAACTGGTTCGGACTCCAGGGGCAGGAGGCCGAGCAGGCGTGGGCCAGCTTCCGCGAGCTGCGGCTGACCACCCTGGCCGGGCAACGGGCCAAGTTGCTCGAACTGCGCAGCCTCGGCACCTACCCCACCGCCATGCTGGACGACGCCCTGGCGCAGCTCGACGCCCAGCAGATCAGCATCGAGTTGCGCCAGCAATACGACTGACCGCCCGTGGAGTCCCACCGCCGAGTTACCTGGCTTTTCAGGGCCGTCCCGGCGGATCGGCGGCATCACCGCCGAGTTAGCGGGGTTATCAACCCGATTCGGTGGCTCATAACCCCGACAACTCGGCGATCAGCGGGGCAGCCTGCCAACGCCCCCGCCATAACCCGGACAACTCGGCGATCAGCGAAAACCAGAAGCGCCCCGCCCGGGCCAACCCGGACGAGGCGCTTCCTCGTTCTGGCGGAGGCGGCGAGATTTGAACTCGCGAGAGGGTTGAAGCCCTCAACCCGCTTAGCAGGCGGGCGCCATAGACCGGACTAGGCGACGCCTCCAGAACCGCCGCTCAGCCTACAAGCCGAGCAACCTGTGCGGCAAAAGCTTGGCGCACACCCGGGCTGCCCATCCGGCTCGGCATCGTGTGCACGGCTCCGGTTGCTTCTGCTTTAGTATGCGCGCATACTAGTTTCATGATTGCGCTCGCTTCCGCCCACGCCACCTCGACGGCGTCTCCGGCCGCCTTCTTCGCTCGTTGGATCGACCACGACACTTGGACCACCTGGGACACCGACACCGAATGGGTACGACTCGACGGCCCGGCAACCCTGGGCACCACCGGCACCCTCAAGCCGAAGGGCGGACCCCAGACCCGCTTCACGATCAGCACCCTCACTCCCGACCGTGAGTACACCGACACCAGCAAACTGGTGGGCGCCACGTTGACCTTCCAGCATCTGGCCGAAGTGGTCGATGGACGCACCCACCTCACCGCCCACGTGACCCTCACCGGCCCCCTGGCCCGGCTGTGGGCTGCCATCCTCGGCGCCGGCTTCGTCGAATCCGTCCCGACTGCGCTGAACCGACTGGTGACCCTGGTTGAGTCCCAGCCCTGATGCCCGCAACGATGTGACCATGAGCGAAGACCGCGGACTGCACACCGAATTCGCCGATGCCGATGACAGCACCGGCTTGGTGTTGTGGCGGGTCACCAACGCCTGGCAATCCGCCCAACGGCAAGCTCTGCGGCCCTTCGATCTGACCCACGTGCAGTTCGTCCTGCTGGCCTCACTCACCTGGCTGGATGCCGATTCACCCACCCAGCAGCAACTGGCCCACCACGCCGGGACCGATCCGATGATGACCTCACAGGTGGTGCGCGCTCTCGAAACCAAAGGCCTGCTGACTCGACGTCCACATCCGACCGACGGCCGCGCCCGACGCCTGGAGGTCACCCCCGCCGGACGTGAGCTGGCCAACCGCGCCGTGGTCGTCGTCGAGGCCTGCGACCGGGCCTTCTTCGCCGCGCTCGACGCTGATCGCGGGCGCTTCACCGCACTGTTGGCCCGCCTCGACGCACGGTAGACCGGCAGTCCTACCACCTGTGGCCACCTCGGCGGCGTGTCTGTCGGACCCAAGCCGTGGGCCTGGGTAGGGTCCGAAGTGGTGGCATCCCACAGCCGCCGCCGCGACCCTTTGGAGGGGGTGCTATGCCCGCGAAGTTGAAGACCATCCTGATCGTCCTGGTCGCCATCTTCCTGACCTACGCGGTCGTGCGCGACCCCGAACGCGCGGCCGCCGTGATCAAGTCCATCTGGGACCTGCTCTACACCACCCTCGAAGGCTTCGGCCGGTTCTTCGCGTCCCTGGCGGGCTGACATGACCGGGCGCTGGTTGCCCGAGGCCGGTGTGAAGAGCCTGGACAAATACCTGGTTCCCAACGAAGAGCGCATCGTCTTCGTGGTACGCCGGCATTGGACGATCATGACCGAGCCGATCCTGACCACGGTGGGGTCCGGGATCGCGATGGTCTTCCTGGTCGTGGTGCTGGGCGAGAAGTTCGCCGATCTGGCCAACATCATCTTCATCGCCTGGCTGGTGGTCCTGGGTCGGCTGATCTTCCACATCATCGAATGGCGCGATTCGTGGTTCGGCTCGACCCAACGACGGCTGATGCTCATTCACGGCCTGGTGACCCGAAAGGTGGCGATGATGCCGCTGGAGAAGGTCACCGACATGAGCTACGGACGCTCCCCGATCGGCCAGGTGCTCGGCTACGGCGAGTTCGTCCTGGAATCCGCGGGCCAGGAACAGGCGCTGCGATCGGTCACCCACGTGCCGCACCCCGATCAGCTCTACCGGCTGCTGCTGTCGACGATGTTCGTCCGCACGTCCGGCGGACGGGCGGTGCCGGCCAGCTCGACCGGCACGGAGTCCGCGCCCGCCATCACCCCCGCACCGACTCCTCGGGTGACGCCGGCACCGGGGCCGAGCGGCGAGCTCCGCGAATTCCCCTGGCAGGAGCGGATCGCCGAACTCCTCAGCCACGATGACCAGCCGACCGTGCCCAACGTCGTCGAAATCGACGAGCGCGAGGACTGAGCCTCGGCAGCGTGGCCATTCCCGGTATCGGGAATAGGTTCTTTGGCGTACCCAGCTACGCTAGGGCCGTCAAAGTCTGCAAAGGACCGTCTCCATGACCTCTTCGCCCGGCCCCGCCGCGTCCGGCTCACCCACCCCTCGGCGCATCGCCATCGACGACACGACTGCCGACGGTGGCGTCCGTCCCGGTTTCGGCGGAGCAGTGGGGTGGACGGTACTCGGCTCCCTCATCCCTGGTGTCGGCTACCTCCGGTCCGGCCGCAAGGTGCTCGGCTTCAGCATCCTCGGGGTCCTGATCCTGGGGATCTTCGGCATTGGTGCCTACGCGATACTCAACCGGCAGGCGCTCACTCAGCTGGCCACCAATCAGACTGTGCTGTACGCGGTCGCCGGCGGACTCCTGGTCTTCGCCCTGGCCTGGGTGACCATCATCACCACCACACACCTGTCCCTGCGCCCACGGCCGGCCACCGCCGCGCAGCGCATCATCGGAGGCGCCCTGGTCGGCGTCCTGTCTTTCGCGGTGGCGGCACCGCTGGCCTTCGGCGCGAACCTGGCTTACACCACCGCTGGGGGGCTGTCGATCTTCGACTCCTCCGACGGCACCACCAACACGGCCGATCCGTGGGCGGGCCAGGACCGGGTCAACATTCTGTTGCTGGGCGGTGACTCCGGCGTGAAGTCGCACCGTTCGCTGGCCGTCGGTGCCCGCACCGACACGGTCATGGTGGCGTCCATCGACACCCACACCGGCGCAGCCACTCTGATCACGCTCCCGCGCAACGCCACCCAAATGCCGTTCCCGGCGGATTCTCCGCTGCACAAGTACTACCCGAGGGGCTTCACCGACCCGAGCGGCAACCTGTTGAACGCCGAGTATCTGCTCAACGCGATGTACCGCAACGTGCCCGCGCAGGTGCCGAACAATCTGTTGGGCAAGACCAAGGACTTCGGCGCCTCGGTGGTCATGCAGTCGGCCGGCGAAGCGCTGGGGCTGAAGATCAACTACTACGCGTTCGTGAACATGGACGGCTTCAAGGACTTCATCAACGCCATCGGCGGCATCACGGTGAATGTGAACTACCGAATCCCTGTGGGCGGCCACAACGCCAGCGGCAACCAGCCGGCCCAGGCACCGACCGAGTGGATCGAAGTCGGCCCCAACAAGCACCTCACCGGCGGTTACGCCTTGTGGTACGCCCGTGGTCGCTACAAGCTCGACGACTACAGCCGAATGGAGCGTCAGCGCTGCGTGATCAACGCGGTGGTGAAGCAAGCCGATCCGGCGAACATCCTGCTGAACTTCCAGGCGATCTTGACCACCGGTGAGAAGAACATCTCCACCAACATCCCGCGTGATCTCCTGCCCGCGATGGTCGACCTGGCGATGAAGACCAAGAACACCAAGGTGCGCAGCCTGGTCCTCGATCCGAGCAACGGCTTCTACTCCTGGAAGCCTGATTGGCCCAAGGTCCGCAGCCAAGTGCAGCGCGCTCTCGACAGCGCGGCTACCAATGCTCAGCCCACCACGGACCCGTCCGCGGCCCCGTCCACCTCGACGGCCCCGACCGGTCCGGCCTCGACGCCTCCGACGTCTGGCACCCCGACCACGACCGCGCCCACCGCAGGCTCGACCCCGTCCACCACGACCGGGTCGAAGGACAAGAGCGACGACCTGGATTCGGCCTGCGCCTACAACCCGCACAAGTACGCCGAGAAGTAGCCCCGCCGGCCAGCAGGGCCTCAACAAACACAGCGGCGCTCGTTCCTCAGTGAGGAGCGAGCGCCGTTCGTTGTGGCGGCGAGGGTGGGATTCGAACCCACGGAGCCGTAAAGCTCGGCCGCTTTCAAGGCGGCTGCACTAGTCCACTATGCGACCTCGCCGGGGCGACTCAGCTTACCGGTTGGCAGACGCTGGATGAGCTCGCTCGCCCTGAGCTTGTCGAAGGGTCGAAACCAGGCCAACCCTGCAGAGGTTTCGACACCCTCGGTCACGGTTCGCTACTCAACCAGTGCCGGGGTGAGGCAGCCCCGACGGCTGGGCGTGGCAAGCTGGGCCCATGCGCATCGTCACCGTTACCGCTGCCGGACCGGCGGAGAACCTGGTCATCGCCGACGCCCCCCAGCCCACCCCGGCTGCCGGCGACGTGCTCATCTCCGTGGTCGCCTCCGGAGTCAACCGGGCCGACCTGCTGCAGCGGCAAGGCTTCTACCCACCGCCGCCGGGCATCAGTGAGGTGATCGGCCTGGAGGTGTCCGGGACGATCGCCGCGATCGGCTCCGACGTCATCGGCTGGACGGTCGGCGAGCCGTGCGTGGCCCTACTGGCCGGCGGTGGCTACGCCGAATACGTCATCGTGCCCGCCGGGCAGGTCATCCGCCCGCCCGCCGGCGTCGACCTGGTCAGCGCCGCGGGACTGATCGAAGTGGCCGCCACGGTGGTGTCCAACTTCGACCACGTCCACCTCAGCTCGGGCGAGACCGTGCTGATCCACGGGGGCGCGGGTGGCATCGGCACCTTCGCGATCCAGTATGCGGTCGCCCTCGGAGCCCGGGTGATCGTCACCGCAGGGTCTCCGGAGAAGCTGCAACTGTGCCGAGATCTCGGCGCCGACGTGGCCTTGGACTATCACGACGACTGGGCCGGCGGTGTGCGCGCTGCTACCGATGATCGCGGCGTCGACGTGATCTTGGACGTGATGGGCGCCAAGTATCTCGAAGACAACGTGTCCTGCCTGGCCGCGGACGGCCGGCTGGTGATCATCGGACTGCAGGGTGGCCGCAAGGGCACCCTGGATCTCAACCGCCTGCTCACCAAGCGGGCCATCGTCACCGCCACCAGCCTGCGGTTCCGCCCGTTGGCACAGAAGGCGGCAATCTGTACCGCGGTGGCCGAGCGGGTGTGGCCGCTGATCGCTTCCGGCACGATTCGGTTGGCTCCCGAGACTCGCTTCGCGGCCACCGAGGTGGCTGCAGCACACGTCCAACTGGAGTCCGGAACCAACACCGGCAAGATCGTGCTGGTCTGGTAACCCGGCACTCGACGCCACCAACTGCTCACCGAAGGTTTCCCTAGCCCCCTGCTCACGCTTATGAGGCCTCACCTAGAATCAGGACACCCCACAGTGAGGAGCGAAGATGCTCATCGAGTTTGCTCCATCCGCGCAGTCCAGCGTGGGTATCGAATGGGAGCTGGCGCTGGTCGACCTGGCCAGCGGCGAGCTGGCTCCCGAGGCTGAAGCTGTGCTGGCCGGATGCGGCGCCGACGAAGAGGGCCCGATCCGCAAGGAGTACCTCAAGAACATGGTCGAGCTGGTCTCCGGCGTGCATCGCACCGTCGGGGGCGCGGTCTACGACCTGTCCGAGAGGTTGCGTCAGGTGCGGATGGCGATGGAGCCACTCGGGCTGGGCGTGATCGGCGCAGGGTCTCACCCTTTCAGCCGCGCAGCCGACCAGGAGCGCTTCCGCGGCTCCCGCTACGACGTCGTCGCTGAACGCACCGCCTACTGGGGACAGCAGATGGCGATCTGCGGTACCCACGTCCACATCGGCGTCGACCACCGCGACAAGGCGCTGCCGATCACCTGTGGACTGTCGCGCTTCTACCCCTACCTGCTCGCGCTGAGTTGCTCGTCTCCGTACTGGGAGGGCCAGGACTCCGGCTACGCGTCACAGCGCACCCTGATGTTCCAGCAGCTCCCCACCAACGGTCTGCCCTACCCGATGGCGTCCTGGGCGGAGTTCGAGGACTACGCCGACGACCTGCTGGAGTGCGGCATGATCAACGTCGCCTCCGAGATTCGCTGGGACGTCCGACCGTCACCGAAGTTCGGCACGGTCGAGAACCGCACCGCCGATTCGGTGCCCACCCTGGCCGAGCTGGGCGCGGTGGCGGCCCTGACCCAGTGCTTCGCCGAGCACATCTCCCGTACCTACGAGCAGGACCAGACCGTCGAGCGACTGCCACCGTGGCTGGTGCGGGAGAACAAGTGGCGGGCCGCCCGCTACGGCTTGGACGCCGAGGTGATCGTCCCCAAGACCGACGGGGGCCGCCGCGAGGTGCCGCTGCGCGAAGGCCTGGGACGCTGGCTCGATCGCCTGGCGCCGATCGCGCGTGAACTGGGGTGCACCGGTGAGCTGGAGACCGCGGCCGCGCTGGCCGAGCACGGCGCCAGCTACGAACGGCAGCGGCGGGCCGGTAACCCGCAGGCGGCGCTGCGCCAGCTGCTGTCCGAGACCGGCGCCGACGCCCCGACCTTCTGAGGCCGACCCGCAGGACTGCGGTCTTGGCCCCGCCGCACGGGAAGGTACCCTGTGCCCGTGCTTCCGTTCTTGCTGTTGGGTACCCGCGACCACGATGAGGCTGCCGCCGCCGAATACGCCTCAGTGCTGCGCCACACCGGCCTGGACGCCGACCATCTGCACCACGTGCGGGTGGAGTCCGAGCCGCTGCCGCAGATCGACCTGGCGGCCTACTCAGGGGTGATCCTGGGCGGCAGCTCGTTCAGCATCTCTGATGAGGTGAAGACGCCGGTCCAGGAACGTGTCGAGGATGATCTGGCCCGGTTGGTGGAGCGCATCGTCGACACCGATTTCCCGTTCCTCGGCTTGTGCTACGGCGTCGGCACCGTCACCCAGCATCTGGGCGGCGTGGTTGATCGCGAGTTCGGCGAACCGGTGGGCGCGATCGAGGTCACCGTCACCCGCGATGGCCTGGTCGACCCGATCCTGGCCGGGGTCGGGGAGAAGTTCCACGCCTTCGTGGCCCACAAGGAAGCCTGCTCGCAGGTGCCGTCCACGGTCACCATGCTGGCGCTGGGCACGGCCTGCCCGGTGCAGATGTACCGCGTCGGACGCAATGTGTACGTCACCCAGTTCCATCCCGAACTCGACGCCGATGACCTCACCGCGCGGATGCGGATCTACCAGCATCACGGCTACTTCGCTCCCGAAGAGATGGACGACCTGGCCGCGATGATCAAGGCTGCACCGGTCGATGGCCGTCAGCACCGGGTGCTGTCGAACTTCGTCGAGCGATACCGCCGCGCGGCCGAATGACCGAGTGGGTCTTCTCCTACGGCACGCTGCGGTTGGCGCAGGTGCAGCAGGCCACCTACGGACGGCTCCTGGACGGCCACCCCGACCGGCTGCCCGGCTATCGTCTGGACAGCCTGCCCATCACCAACCCCGACGTCGTGGCGATCTCGGGAGCAGCCGACCATCCGGTCGCGGTGCCCGGTACACCCCAGGACGAGATCGACGGCTTGCGGCTGGCCCTCACTTCGGCAGAACTGGCCGCCACTGACACCTATGAGGCTGCCGACTACGTCCGGATGCCGGTCGTGTTGGCTTCGGGTACAGCAGCCTGGCTGTACGTCGCCAAGAGCTAGGCAGCGCCGACCGGAGCCCGCAGGGCAGCCAGGCCACCCGAGTTCAGCGGCGCCGTCCGCCAGGCCATGGCGGCCGTGTTGTCTCCGGCCAGCCGCAGCTGAAGGGTGTGCGGGGTCTCGGGGAAGGTCAGCAACACGGTGAGCGCCCCCTCCGGCCGGGCCCCGGCTGAGGCGGCCACCGGGAGCGCGTTGCCACCCAGGGTTACCTGCTGACGCCGCCAGCGACCAGCTCCGGCCTTCACCGTCAGTGACTCGCCGTCACAGACCAGGCGCAGCAACCAGCCGTCCGGGGTGCGCTGGACGTCCACGTCGGCGATGGTCGGTGGGTTGAGCTGCTCGATCTCCTCGTCGTCCACCAGGCTCGCGTCCAGCACCGCGGACGGGGCCGTCCAGCGTTCGCCCGCGCCGGTGTCGGTCGGGGTGGCGATCTCACCGTCGGCCAGCACGACCGGCTCGTCGGGAAGTGCGGGGATGAGCTCGTCGAAGACGAAGTCGAGCATCCGCTGATTGCGGGCCTGCCCGGAGGTGATGGCCACCACCAGTTCCCGTTCGGGCAGCACGATGGCGTACTGACCGTAGGCGCCGTCGAGCCGGAAGCCCTCACGTCCGTGCCACAACTGGTAGCCGTAGCCCAGGCGCCACTCGGGCTGATCGGAGCCGGGGGTGTCGATGTGCGCCGTGGTGGCCAACTCCACCCAACCCTCGGGCAGCACTTGGCGGCCCTGCCACCGTCCACCGCAGCGATACAGCTCGCCCATCGCGGCCAGTTCCGCCACGGTCAGGTGCAGCCCGGACCAGCCGAGACAGCGACCCAGCGGGTCACGCTCCCAGGAGGCGTTGATGCCCAGCGGCGAGAGCAGCCGCGGGTTGAGGTAGTCGAGAAGGTCCTCACCGGTGTGTCGGCGGACCAACTCACCGAGCAGGAAACTCGCCCCGTTGTTGTAGACGTGCCGCGATCCCACCGGGGTCTGCGGAACCTGTGCCAGCACTCCGGACGCCCACGACTCGGCCGGGGTATCGACGACCGCTTCGGCGGTGTCGGTGTCATGACCGGTCGACATCGACAGCAGGTGATGCACGGTGATCTCGGCGACGCTGGGGTGCACCGGCTCTGTGACTGCGTCGGGCAGCAAATCCACGACCCGATCGGTCAGTGCGAAATATCCCTCGGCGATGGCGAAGCCGACCGCGCTCGCGGTGAAGGTCTTCGACACCGAGTACACCAGCCCGGAATCGTCGCCGTGATACGGCAGCCAGGTTCGCTCCACCACCGTCCGGCCGGCGCGCAGCACCTTGATCGAGTGGAACTCAAGGTCGGGATGGCGGTCGAAGACGTCGGTGAGGCTCACCTGTCCAGCATGTCAGGACGGGCGCGCCTTCGGCGAGTTCTGCAAGGTGAGCATCAGGTGCCGAACACACCGAACCGCGGCGCAGAGTCTCGCCGGAGGCGGCCTCAGCGTCCGGCGGCAGTGGCGGCGACCTGCTGCAGATAGGTGGCCGTGGAGGCGTCCAACCCGGAGGTATAGGTGTTCCCGACCGGACTCTTGCCGAAGATCACCGCATAGACCGTGCAGGCCGCCAGGTAGGTGCCTTCACGCGTCGGGTGGCCGTCGGCGGAGTTGAGCGGGATGGACGGGCGCTCGCCCAGCGAGGCCCCGAACGCCGACCCGGCCGGGATCAGCGTCACCCCGGCGTTCTTGGTCGCCGACTTGGCGGCGGCTTGCAGCGCCGCGGTGGTCACCGCCTTGGTGTCCGGACGGGCCCACGTCACCAGCAGATACGGTCGGGCGCCCGCGGTCCTGATCTTGGCCGAGAACGTGGACACCGAGTGGTCGAAGCCCTGGTAGTCCAGCACGCTGCGCTGACTCTGCTCCTGAATGACGATGTCGTCCCAGCCGTCATCGAGCAGGTCCATGGTGTGCGCGTCGGCCAGGTGCCTCTCCAGGGTGTAGGCGCCGACCGCGGACCGGCCCGTCACCGTTTTGGGTGCCAACCCGTGGAAGTCCGCGTCGACGCCGGCATTGACGTAGGTGTAGCTGTTGCCGATGAACAGCACCCGCACCTCCGGGGTCGTCTGATCCCCGGTCGTGGCACAACCACTGACCGAGGCGCCAAGAAGCGCCAGCACGAAGGCGAGGGCAACCAGGAGGGCCGCTCGCAACCTCACGACGGGCGCGCCTTCGGCGAGTTCTGCAAGGTGAGCATCGGATTACGAACGACCACGTCACCGAGGGCATCGTCGATACGTACCATCACGTCAGCCGGCAGAGCGACCCCGGTGGCAGCGACGTTCTCCACGATCTGTTTGGGCTTGGAGGCGCCGATGATGGCCGCGGCCACGTTCGGATTCTGCAGAACCCAGGCCACCGCCAACTGCGACATCGACAGGTCGAGTTCGGCCGCGATGGGAGCCAGCCGCTGCACCGCTACCAACACCTCGTCGTCCATCAGACGCTTGACGAAATCCGCCCCGCCCTTGGCGTCGGTGGCCCGCGATCCGGCCGGCGGCGGACGTCCGGGAAGGTACTTCCCGGTGAGCACGCCCTGGGCGATCGGTGACCAGCAGATCTGGGAGACGCCCAGCTCTGTCGAGGTCGGAACCACCCACTCCTCGATCACTCGCCAGAGCATCGAATACTGCGGCTGATTGGAAACTAATTGAATTCCCAGCTCGCCCGCCAGTCGATGCGCGGCCCGGATCTGGGCAGCGTCCCACTCCGACACCCCGATGTAGAGCGCCTTGCCGGCGCGCACGACATCGGCGAACGCCTGCATCGTCTCCTCCAGCGGCGTTTCGTGGTCATAGCGATGCGCCTGGTAGAGATCGACATAGTCGGTCTTCAGCCGCCGCAGCGAGCCGTTGATCGACTCCATGATGTGCTTGCGCGACAGTCCGCAGTCGTTGGGTCCCTTCGGCCCGGTCGGCCAGTAGACCTTGGTGAAAATCTCCAGGGATTCCCGCCGCTCGCCTTTCAGCGCCTTGCCGAGAACCTTTTCGGCCGCGGTGTTGGCATAAACGTCCGCGGTGTCGAAGCTGGTGATTCCCACGTCGAGGGCCGTGCGGACGCATTTGGTCGCGATTTCATTCTCGACCTGAGACCCGTGGGTCAGCCAGTTTCCGTAGCAGATCTCGGAAACCTTGAGCCCGGAGTTGCCCAGGTAGCGGTACTTCACGTCAGATCCCTACCGCCGACGACCCCGTCCGAGCGCCTTCGCCAGGGACTGTGCATCCAGCACTTCGGTCAGCTCATCGGTGCTGTCGTCATGGGACTCCTCGGCAGCGTCCTCGACCGGCTGCGCCTCCTCGGTAGCGTGCTCACCCTCGACCGCCACATCCTCAACCGGAGCCTCAGAAACCGACTCCTCGCCGCTGAACTCGCTCTCCTCAGCGGACGTGGTCGCTTCTTCTTCGTCCGACAACTTGGACGTCAGCGACGATCCGGTGTTGTCCAGGGTGTTCAGCATCTGCCGGACATTGGCCAACTGGGCGTTGATCGAGTCCCGCCGAGCCACCGCCGCCTGCAACTCGCGCTCGGACTCACGACGGATCTTCACCGCAGAGGCCCGAGCAGCCGCGATGTGCTGGACGGCCTCCTCGCGTGCCGACTTCAAGATCGCCTCGGCCTGTTCCTTGGCGCCGAACAGCATGGTCTCGGCTTCCAGTTCCAGGTTGTCGTGGCGCTCCTTCAGCCGTGCGATCGCTGCCTCGTTCGCTGCGGTCTGGGTGGCCAGCTCCTCGGAAGCCTTCTCCCGGCGCTCGGCCAAGTTCTGCTCGAACTCCGCAGCAGCGGCGGCCGCGCGTGCCCGGTGCGCCTCGTAGACGGCCTCGGCCTCTTCACGGCGGGCGACGGCCTCACGATCGGCGTAGTCGATGATCTCGTCGGCCTGCCGCTTGGCAGCTTCGAGGATCCGGGCGGCTTCGGTGTCGGCCTTGCTGATCACGTCACGGGAATGCCGCTCGGCGTTGCTGCGCAGCTGCTCGACCTCGGCGTTCACTTCCTGGGAAAGCCGCTCGGACTCTGCCCGCGCACGGGTGCGCAGCTCGGAGGCCTCGTCCTCTGCCAACGCAAGCATGCGTCCGATCCGGGCACCGATGTCGGAGAAGCTGGGCTGCTCCTCCTTGGCCGACTCCAGCTTGGCCAGTCGCGTCCGGTAGCCGGCCAACTGCTCCTCGAGCTGGCTGACGGCAGCCTGGGCCTTGCCCAGCGCCAGCGATCCATCTGCGGCCTCGGCGCGGGCTTGATCACGGGCCTTGCACAGGTCCCCAATGGCGCGATCGACCTCGGTGGGGTCGTAGCCGCGCAACACCGTGCGGAAGCCAGGAATCTGAATCATCTACGTAGTTCCGTTTCGTCGGAGGCTCTGCCGAGCCCGGATGGGGTGCGAATGCTGGTGAGATCGCCGGACAGTTCCCTAATCTGCGCGGTGATCTCCTCGCGCCGCTTCACGAGCGCAGCTACCTCAGCCCGCGCCCGTTCCACGGTGGCACGGGCCTCGGCCCGTGCGGCGTCGGCGTCAGCGCGAGCCTGGCTGAGCACGGCGATTGCTTCCTCCCGAGAAGCAAGCGCCTTGTCATAGGCCTCACGCTGCATCGACTCAAGGTCCTCCGAACTGCGTTCGCGGACCAGCTTTGCGGCCACATCGGCTTCGTCCAAGCGCCGTCGAGCGCGCTCTTCCTGGGCAGTGGCTTCGGCCCGCGCGCTCTTCAGCAGGCGGTCGGCCGACTCTTGGGCCTGAGCCCGAATGTGTTTGGCTTCGGCTTCGGCGGCTTCGACAGCCGCCTTGGCGCGCGCCTCGAGGTCAGCGGCGCGCGCTTCGGCCTCCGAAATCGCCGCTCGGTTCTTGTGCTCGATGGTGGTCACCAGCAGTTGGGTGCGTTCCTTCACCTGCCGGACGTACTCGGCCAGCTCGCCGCGTCGGGCGCGCTTGATCGCGTCAGCTTCACTCTCGGCCTCCGCGCGCCGCTGGGCCACCTCGGCCTCGGCTTGCGCACGCAGAGCAGCGAGCTCCTGCTCGACGGCCGCCTTCAACTCAGCCACCTCGGCCTCGGCCTTGCTGCGCAGCTCGGACATCTCCTTCTCGGTCTGCGCGGCCAGCTCACCGGCGAACGACGCCCGTTCCTCGACCTTGGCCCGCACGTCCAGCATCTGCCGATCCGCCTCAGCGCGCGCTTCGCTGCGCAACGCTTCCAGTTCGGCGTTGAACGCGGCGCGCTCGGCGTCCAGTTCGGCCTGAAGGGTGATCCGGTCGGACTCCATGGCGGCCCGCTGTCGGCTGATCTCGGCTTCCGCCTCGATTCGGCGCTGACCGAGCTCTTCCTCGACGTGACCGCGCATGCCGTTGAGTTCGGCTTGCATCAGCTCGCGCCGCTGCGCCTCCTCGGCGCTGATCTCACCACGGCGATCGACGAGCTCTTGTTCGAACTCGGCCAGTCGGGTAGCGATCCGCGAGGCGATCTCGTTCTCCAGCTCTTCGGCGCGGACGGCGAGTTCCTCGACTCGTCGCTGGGATTCCTCCAGCACCTTCTCGGCTTGCAGGCGGGCCTGGGCGATCACATCGGACGACGTGCGTTCGGCGGTCTGGTGCAGCACTGCCGCCTGATGGGTGGCGTCCTGGAGCAGTTGCATCGCGTCCTGGCGGGCATCTTCGAGGCGCGCCGCAGCCTGGGCACGAATCGAATCGGCCTCTTCTTCGGCGTGGGCGACCTCTCGTTGGGCCCGGTCACTGAGCTCGCGTTGACGTGCCGCTTCAGCGCGTGCAGTCTCCGCTGCTGCCTGCGCTTCGGCGCGCAATTGGTCGGCGAGGTTCTGCGCGTGCGTGAGGATCTCGGTGGCTTGTCGAGTCACCGCACCCCCGCCCGGCCCCTCCCCGAACAGCGGATTAACTTCGAGCACCTAGAAATGGTGCGGGTTGACACCCCGAAATGGCAACCCCCGCGACCGTAATGGAAGAACGGTCTCACCCACGGGTACACCCTGCTCGGAGGCCGAAATCGGCCCGGTAGAGTTGCCTGTCGTGCGATACCTGTCCACCCGCGGCGAACGCGATCAAGACCGCCCCGGCTTCGGCGACATCCTGCTGGCCGGGTTGGCCGCTGACGGCGGCCTCTTCTTGCCCGAGCGCTACCCACGCGTGGACGAGGCCACTGTGGCGCACTGGCGCCGGACGTTGACCGAGGACGGCTACGCCGCGTTGGCCGCGGAGGTCATCGGTCTGTTCGTGGACGATATTCCGGCCGCCGACCTGCGCACTCTTTGCGAACACGCCTACAGCGATCAGGTATTTTCCGATTCCGAAATCGTGCCCGTTTCCGCGTTAGGAAACGGAATCTGGTTGAGTCACCTTTCCGAGGGACCGACGGCCGCATTCAAGGATTTGGCGATGCAGCTGCTGGGGCAGTTGTTCGAGTATCAGCTGGCCCGCACCGGCACCGAGCTCAACATCCTCGGCGCCACCAGTGGCGACACCGGCTCGGCGGCCGAGTACGCCATGCTGGGCCGGGCCGGAATCCGAGTGTTCATGCTCACCCCGGCCGGCCGGATGACCCCCTTCCAGCAAGCGCAGATGTTCAGCATCGACGACCCGGCGATCATCAACATCGCCGTCGACGGGGTGTTCGACGACTGCCAGGACCTGGTCAAAGAGGTAGCTGGTGACGCCGCGTTCAAGGAGCAGTACCGGCTCGGAGCGGTGAATTCCATCAACTGGGCTCGTCTGGTCGCACAGGTGGTCTACTACGTCGCTTCCTGGCTGCGGGTGACCACCGCCGATGACCAGCAGGTGTCGTTCACCGTCCCTACCGGGAATTTCGGCAACATCTGCGCCGGCCACATCGCCCGCGAGCTCGGCGTCCCGATCGCCCAGCTGGTGCTGGCGACCAACGAGAACAACGTCTTGGACGAGTTCTTCCGGACCGGCATCTATCGGGTGCGGGGCGCTGCTGAGACCCACGCCACCTCGAGCCCGAGCATGGACATCTCCAAGGCGTCGAACTTCGAGCGCTTCATCTTCGACCTGCTCGGCCGTGACTCCGCCCGCGTTCGCCACCTGTTCGGCGAGCTGCTGCCCAACCAGGGCTTCTTCGACCTGTCCGACACCCCTGAGTTCGCCGGCATCACCGAGCGCTTCGGGTTCGTCTCGGGCTCCTCCACACACGCCGACCGGGTCGCCACCATCGCGGCGACCTGGCATCAGCACCGGGTGCTGATCGATCCGCACACCGCCGACGGAGTCAAGGTGGCCGCCGAGTTCGTGCAACCGGACGTACCGATGATCGTCACCGAAACTGCACTGCCGGTGAAGTTCGCCGAGACCATCGTCGAAGCGATCGGGATCGAGCCGGAGCGTCCGGCCCGGTTCGCGGGGATCGAGGGCCTGCCTCGCCACGTGATCGACCTGCCCAATGACGCCGAGGCCCTCAAAGCCCTGATTCGCTCCCGCGTCGACGGCTAGCTCGCTCCCCACCTGAGACACCGGGGACGGTTGCTGCTGTCCCAACCGCGGTCGTCGACCTCGGGACCCCGGGGACGGTTGATGATGACTGGTGACGCCCAGACGATCGGGAGTCCTCCACATTTCAGGCATAGCGACGCCATGTAGCAAGGCATTCGAGCATAATCAGGCGACGGCAGGTCGTTGACCGAGGGACGCTGCGTCGCGAAGGAGGAGTGGTGCCGAAGATCGAAGCCCCCACGGTGGCCGAGCACCGCGCCCAGGTGCAGTTGCGCCTGGTGGATGCCACCGAACAACTGATGCGCTCAGGCGAGCCCCTCACGGCGGCCTCGGTGGCCGCCGGCGCGGGCATCGCCCGCAACAGCATCTACCGCTATGTCGCCTCCGTCGACGAACTGCGCGACATGGTGGTGGCCCGCTATCTGCCCCACTGGCTCGATGCGGTCAACGCCAAGCTCGCCGCAGCCTCCTGCGCCGAGGAGCGGATCAGCGTGTGGGTGCATGCCAACCTGCGCCAGGCCGCCGACTCCGGACACGGCTGGCTGATGGCCGCCACTCGTCCCGCGGTCACCCAGGTCTCCGGCGGAGCCGTGGACCGCGCCCACCTCGACATGCGGGCGACCGTGGCCGAGGACTGGCTGGAAGTCACCAACGGCGACGCCCAGCGCGCCGCGGTGGCCACTGCGCTCACCGTCGCGGTGTTGGAGGCGGGCTTCAGGCAACTAGGACGCCTCGACCCGGAGTTGGTGATCGATCAGGCCACTCGCGCAGCAGCCGGCCTGATTACCTCCCTGCAGACCGCCGATCGCTGACCGCTAGCCGCTAGTCCAGGCCGCGGCGCCGCAGCAGGTGACGGACGTCCGGGTCGGCCCCGCGGTAGTCACGGTAGGCAGCCATGGCGTCGATCGAACCGCCCCTGGCGAGCAAGCGGCGCCGGTAGCGCTCACCGTTCTCCCTGGTCAGACCACCATTGGTGAGCATGAAGGCGGATGCGTCGGCGTCCATCACCTCGCTCCAGATGTAGGCGTAATAGCGGCCGTCGTAGCCACCTTCGAAGGTGTGCCGGAAGTACCCCGAGCGATAGCGCGGCGGCACCAGACCGAAGCCCAACCCGGCCTCCGCCAGCGCGCGAACCTCGAACTCCTCCACCCGCGCAGGGTCGGTGGGCAGGTCAGCCAGCGGCGTGGTGTGCCAGGCCTGATCGAGCAGGGCCGCGCCCAGGTACTCGGTGGTTTTGTAGCCCTGCCCGTACAGAGTGGACGAGCGCAGCGTCTCCACCCAGGCGGCCGGCATCGGCTCCCCGGTGGCGTGATGGACGGCGTAGGCCGCCAGCAACGACGGCTCCAACGCCCATAGCTCGTTGACCTGCGAGGGGAACTCCACGAAATCCTGCGGCGTCTCGGTGCCCGACTGGGAGCGGTACTTCGTGTCCGACAGCAACCCGTGCAGCGCATGTCCGAACTCGTGGAACAGCGTGATCACGTCGTCCCAGGTCATCAGCGCCGGCTGCCCCGGTGACGGCTTCACCAGGTTGGAGTTGTTCATCACCACCGGCCGCTGGCCGAGCAGATGGTTCTGATCGACCAGGTTGTTCATCCACGCCCCACCCTGCTTGCTAGGACGGGTGAAGAAGTCGGCCAGGAACAACCCGATCGGCGAGCCATCGGCTTCGCGTACCTCGAAGACCCGCACCTCGTCGTGGTAGCCGCGCAGGTCGTCCCGCTCGGTGAAGGTGATGCCGTACAGCCCGGTGGCCGCCGCGAACACCCCCGCGTGCAGCACCCGCTCCAACTCTAGGTAGGGACGCAGCGCGGCCTCGTCCAATGCGTAGCGTTCGCCGCGCAGCCGCTCACTGACGAACTGCCAATCCCAGGCCGCGAACTCGGTGTCGGGACTGAGCCGTTGCCACACCTCGGCCAGTTCGGCAGCTTCGGCGCGAGCATTGCGCACCGCCGGTGCCGCCAGTCGGGACAGCAGGGCGTTGACCGCCTCCGCGCTGCCGGCACAACCGTCGGAGGCGGCGTAGTCGGCGTGGTTGACGAAGCCGAGCAGGGTGGCCCGTTCGGCCCGCAGCCGCGCCAGTTCGACGATCATCGCCCTGGTGTCGTGCTCACCGCTCAGACCCCGTCCGACCGACGCGCGGTAGATCCGCTCGCGCACCGCCCGGTTGGTCAACAGATCCAAAGACCGCTGACCGGTGGTGTTGCTGATCTCGATCAGCCAGCCGTCCAGACCACGAGCGGCGGCCAACTCGCGGGCGCCGTCGATCTCCTCAGCGCTGAGACCGTCGAGTTCGGCGACGTCCTTGACCAGCACCGCGGCGGCGTTGCGTCCGGCCAGAGCCGTGCGACCGAACGCCGACTGCACCTCGGCGATCCGGCCGTTCACCTCACGCAGACGCTGCTGAGCCGACTCGTCCACATTCACCCCGGCGCGGATGAAGTCGGAGATCTTGTCGGTGAGCCAATGCGCGGACTGCTCGTCGAGGGTCACCTCGCCGGCCTGGACGCGTTCGGCCAGACCGGACAGTCGCACAAACAGGCGGCGGTCGAGGTAGATGGCATCGGAATGCGCGGCCAGCGCGGGCGCCACCGCAGCCTCGACGGCATCCAGGACGTCGTTGGTGTCAGCCAACTGCACCGCGTAGAAAGCCTGCAAGGAGCGGGTCAGCAGCTCACCGGAACGCTCCCAAGCCTCGATCACATTGGCCAGGCTCGGCGGCTCGGGGTCAGTGGCGATCGCGTCCAGTTCGGCCAGTTGCTCGGCCATGCCTGCCTCGATTGCCGGCAGGTAGTGCTCGTCGGAGATCTGGGCGAAGTCGGGGAGCCCGAACGGCAGGGTTGAGGGGCGGGCGAGCGGGTTGGTGTGATCCAAAGGCATGCCTCCATCTTCACCGACTCCGCCGACATTCGCTGCGGGGCCACACGCGAAGCTACTGCGGCAGCTGGCGAATCGCCGTCCCGACCTGCATGGCCGGGACCCGCAGCCAAGACGTCAGCCCAGGCTGAAGCGCGACGGCCAACGCAGCGACCCGGTCGGGCACCAACGGGTGGGCGGCCAGCGCAGGCAGGCTCAGCCACAGCAACTGCGACGACTCGCCGGCCTGCGGCGGGGTGCGGGGCGGTCCGTCGATGACGAACGCGAAGATCAGGTCGGTGTGGGTGGCCCCCTGCGAGACCTCGTGGACGTCCAGACCCACCGGGGCGGGGAACTGTCCCGGACCCGGGGTGAACTCCACCGGGCTGAGCGCCTGGAGTTGTTCGGGGGCGATTCCCGCCTCTTCGCCGAGCTCGCGCACCACGGCCTGCCAGGGGTGCTCGCCCGGGTCCACATGGCCGCCGGGCTGGATGACCACCGGATAGCGCTTGTGCTGATGCACCAGCACCAGCGGGGTGGCCTCGTCGGTGAAGACCAGCGCGCTTACCGTCAGGCAGAACTGACCAGGGGAAGCGGTGTGACTCACTTCTTGACCGGACGAGGGATCGTCCCGATCAACAGCACGAGCGACGCCAGGCTGACCGCGGAGAACGCGTACACGTCCCAGGTGCCTTTCGACAGCAACGCGAGTACGCCCGGCAGCACGCCGAGGGCACTCACCACGATCGCGAGGATGTGCAGGCCCCACTTCCGGGTGGCCGTGCCCCAGGTCACCAATGCGGTCAGCGCGGCCACGGCCAGGCAGATCGCGCCCCACAAGACACCGACGGTCGCCCCGGGCGCACCATCGGGCAGGAACAGCAGGTAGAGCGCGTAGACCGCCCAGTAGGCGGTCATCAGGCTCAGCAGGATCACGGCAATCAGTCGCATCCGCGCGCGGGCGGACCCGGCGGTATCAGGAAGACTCGGCACGCGCTAACGGTAGCGTCAAACCGTCCACCCGCCGCCCCCGGGACGGCTAGGGTTTGCGGGTGAACCTCACTGTCGTGGAACTCATCGGCTACGTCGCCTCTGTCCTGATCGTCGCCTCCTTCGCCATGAAATCGGTGGTGCGCCTGCGCATCGTTTCGCTGGTGGGCTCGGTGGTGTTCGTCGTCTACGGCGTCCTGCTGGGCTCGATTCCCCTGATCATCACCAATACCGCCGCAGCGCTGCTGAACCTGTGGAACCTGCGCCGCGAACTGAGCGCCAAGAACGAGGTCGGCGCGGTGCCGATCGCTGCCGACGCACCGTTCCTGCTCGATTTCCTGGGTTCTCACGCCGAGGACATCGCCCGCTTCCACCCGAGCTTCGACGGGCCGCGGGACGGCGACTTCGTCCGGCTGCTCAACCGGGACGGACTGCCGGCCGGTGCGGTCATCGGCACGCCGGACGGCGACACCTTGCGCCTGCGGCTGGACTACGTGATGAGCGCGTTCCGCGACTCGCGCATCGGTACCTGGCTGTACGGCACGGGAGCCAAGACCTTCACCGATGCCGGTTTCACCCGGCTGGTCATCACCCCGGAGGCCGACGCGGTGCGCCAGTACCTGCGACGGATCGGCTTCGTCGAGGCCGCCGACGATCTGGAGCTACGCCTCGCTGGCTAGCCCAGATACACCGATCTAGTTGTACCCGGTCATCAGGTTGGTGACAGTCGGCTGATTGGTGGTTGTCCTCCGAGTGCGCTGTGACGACGTTCAGTGTTGTAGTGCTCGAGCCAG
>PHEY01000006.1:0-147440 GCA_002841335.1 Actinobacteria bacterium HGW-Actinobacteria-2
CTGGCTCGAGCACTACAACACTGAACGTCGTCACAGCGCACTCGGAGGACAACCACCAATCAGCCGACTGTCACCAACCTGATGACCGGGTACAACTAGGCGGTGTAGGTGAAGAAGCCACGCCCGCTCTTGCGTCCCAGCCAGCCGGCGCGGACGTACTTGCGCAGCAGCGGATGGGCGCGGTACTTCGAGTCGCCGGTCTCAGCCAGCAGCACCTCCATGATGGCCAGCACGACGTCCAGACCGATCAGATCGCCCAGGGCCAGCGGCCCCATCGGGTGGTTGGCGCCGAGCTTCATCGCCGTGTCGATGTCTTCGGCCGATGCCGTGCCTGCGGCCAGCACCTCGACAGCTTCGTTGATCATCGGCACCAGGATGCGGTTCACCACGAACCCGGCTGCCTCCTGCACCTCGACGGGGGTCTTGCCGAGAGTCTCGGCGAGCTCCTTGGTGCGAGTGACCAACTCCGGCGGAGTGTCGGCGCCGGCGATCACTTCGACCAGCTTCATCACCGGCGCGGGGTTGAAGAAGTGCATGCCGATCACCGGGTGGTTCAGGCCGCGTCCCAACTCGGTCACCGACAGCGAGGACGTGTTGGACGCCAGGATGGTCTGCGGTCCGCAGAGCTGATCGAGCTGCTCGAAGATCGGGCGCTTGGCGTCCATGTTCTCGTAGATGGCCTCGACAACGAGCTCGCAGTCGCCCAGCTCACCGACCGTGGCGGTGCTCAGCCGGGCAAGAATCGCCTCGGCGCCGGCCTGATCCAGCCTGCCCTTGGCAACCTGACGATCGAGGCCGGCGGCGATCTTCGCCCGCCCGCCGGCCGCCAACTCAGCCGTGGCGTCGGCCAGCAGGACGGTGAAGCCGTCGGTCCGGGCGAACACCTCGGCGATGCCGGCGCCCATGGTTCCGGCGCCGATGACTCCTACCAACATCTCAGTTCCTCTCGTTGCTGTCTGACTACTTGTTCTGGAAGGGGGCCGGACGGCGCTTCTCGACGAAGGCACCCATGCCTTCGCGCTGATCGGCCGACTCGAAGCACGAAGCGAAGGCGTCCACCTCGATCGCGATCGCGGCGTCCAGATCGACGGAGGCGCCCTCGGCCAGTGCTCGTTTGGTGGCTCGCACTGCGATCGGCGCCTGCCGGGCGATCTCGCCGGCCAGCCCCAGGGCAGCGTCGAGGAGAGCGTCGGGCTCGTGCACCTCGTTGACCAGCCCGATGGCGAGCGCTCGGGCCGCGTCGACCTTGCGTCCGGTGTACAGCATCTCCTTGGCCAGGCCGGAGCCGACGAGTCGCGCCAGCCGCTGAGTGCCGCCGAACCCGGCGGTGATGCCCAGCCCGACCTCGGGTTGAGCAAAGATCGCCTTGGTGGAGGCCACCCGAATGTCGCAGGCGAGGGCCAGCTCGCAGCCACCACCGAGGGCAAAGCCGTTGACCGCGGCGATCGAGGGGATCGGCAGCAGTTCGAGCTTGCGGAAGGTCCCATTGCCAAGCTCGCTGAACGCCGTGGCCTCGGCCTGCGTCATCGTCGACATCGCAGCCACGTCCGCACCGGCGACAAAGGCCCGGCCCGCCCCGGTGATCACCAGGCAGCGGGCCTGATCGGCCACGGCCTGGTCGAAGGCCTCGGCGAGCTGGCCGAGTACCTCGGCGTTGAGTGCGTTGAGCGCGTCCTCGCGCGTGATGGTGACCACGGCCACCTGATCGGCGAACTCGTAACGAATGTCATCCATGCTCTTCTCCTTGCTCGATCGGTTGGGGAACGGCTCAGCCTTCGCGGTATTGGACGCCGAAGCCACCACGGGGGTAGCGCCAGCGCAGAGCTCCAGGGGAGGACACGGCCAGGCAGGTGCCGCACTCCAGGCAGGCAGCGTATTCGACGGCCACTTCGCCGTCCGGACGCCGGGAGTACACCCCGGCCGGGCAGCAGGCGATGATCCGCTCGGCTGTGCCGGTGCTGCGAGCCAACTCCTGGTCGATCTCGATGTGCGACTCCTCTTCGTCGAGGACGAAGCGGTTGCCGGCCAGGCGGGCCTCGATGGGGGGAAGTTTCACAATGCCCTCGCTCCCTGCCAGGCGTCCTTCACGATGGTGCCGACGCCGATGCCGCTGCCCTTCAGGGCGTCCATGGCCACCCGACGCAGCGGCTTGCGGGCGCTGCCGTCCAGACCGAACACCTGGTGCAGGGCATCGGCCAGGAGTGGACCGTAGCTTTCGTACATTCGCGGGTTCTCCAAGAACTTCGGGGCGCGCGCGTAGGTCTGCAGGTCCTGACCGACGAAGCCGGCGGCCAGCGCCTTCGGATACCCGGCCAGCCCGGCAGCGGTCACATCACCGGTCTCGATCGCCTCGGCCACCCCGACGGCGGCCGCGATCGCCGCCCCGGCGGCCAAGTCCATGCCGCGCACGGTCAGACCGGTGTTGATGGTCATTCCAGCGGCGTCCCCGACGATCACCAGACCGTGGTGAACCAGCTCGCCGACCATGGCCTGACCACCCTCGGCGACGAGGTGGCAGCCGTACTCGAGCAGTTCGCCGCCGCGCAGCAGACGCTCGGTGTAGGGATGGTCGAGGAAGCCGTCGAACACCTCGGTGCTGCGCAGGCCTTTCGCGGTCAGATCGTCGAGCCGCAGCACCACACCCACCGAGATCGAGCCCTGGTTGGTGTAGATGAAGCCACCCCCACCGACGCCACGGGTGCAGTCTCCGACCACGGCGATCGCGGCGCCCTCGAGGGCATCCACCCCGAACCGGGCCTCGATGATGTCAGACGGCAACTGCACCACAGCTTTGACGCCGACCGCGAGCTGATGCGGCTGCGGGGCCGGGCGCAGGCCCGCGTCGCGGGCGAGGAAGGAGTTCACCCCGTCGGCGGCCACGGTGACCCGCGCCCGCAGCTCGTCCTCACCGGCGACGACACCGACGACGCGACCGTCTTCGATGAGCAGAGAGTCCACCCGGACGCCGGGCATGACCAGCACGCCGGCGTCTTCGCAGCGTTCGGCCAGCCAGGGGTCGAGCCGTCCGCGCAGCACGCTCACCGCGGTGCCGTCGCGATCCAGCCGGGCGTCGCGGTAGTCGATCGCTACCGAGCTGTCCTGGTTGAGGAAGCAGATCTGGTTGCGGGAGATTCGCCGCTCGATCGGGGCTGTCTGGAGGAAGTCGGGAAAGACCTGCTGCAACGGATGGGTGTACAACACTCCGCCGGAGAGGTTCTTCGCACCCGGGGTCTCTCCGCGATCGATCAGTGCCACGGACAGTCCGCGTCCGGCGAGTTGATAAGCGGTGATGCAGCCGGCCACGCCGGCACCCACCACGATCACATCGAAATCAGGCTCCGCGCTCATGGCTGCTCCAAGGCGGCAGTGATGGCTGGCACCAACTCGTACAGGTCACCGACCAACGCGTAGTCGGCCTCGGCCAGCACGGGTGCTTTCGGATCGGAGTTGATCGCCACGATGGTCTCGGCCGAACGCACTCCAGCCAGGTGCTGCAACTGCCCCGATACCCCCACCGCGACATACAGGCGAGGAGCGATGTGTTGTCCCGAGACTCCCAGATAGCGATCCCGCGGCAGCCAATCCAGCCCTTCGGCGAGCGGACGCGTGCAGGCAAGCTCGGCCTCCAATGCTGCAGCCAGCGCCTCAATGATCGACAGGTCCTCGCGGGCGCGCAGGCCGCGTCCGGCGCCGACCACTCGGGGTGCGGCAGCAAGGTCGACCTCGGTCACCGCTGTGACCTGCACCGCTGTGACCTGCATCGGCAACGTCGCCGCAGGCGTCTCTTCGATCGGTGCTGCGCCCTGGACCGGCGCGACTCCACCGCCGTCCACCATCAGCGCGACCGGTCCGCTGAACTCCCGGGTGGTCACGGCGATACCGCCGTTCACTCCGTGGGTGACCATGACGGTGCCGGCTTGGGAGGTGACCTCTTTGACGTCGATCAGGGCCGGAGCGCGAAGCGCCGCAGCCGCCGCGCCGAGCAGCACACGTTCGGCCGGACGTCGCCCGCCGAGGACCACCTGCGGCCGTGCGGCCGTGGCGGCTTGGGCTACGGCAGGGGCGAACGCTTCCAGTGGACGATCGCCGGGTTCTCCGAACCAGATCACCTTGTCGACGCCACTGGTGGCGATCCGTTCGGCGACCGCACGGCTGCCGACCACCACGGCGAGCGTCTCGCCGTCCAGCTGGGCTGCGGTGGTCACCAGGTTGGCGACACTGGCCGTGCCGGCCACGATGATGAGATTCATTGCTGTCCTCCGATCAGGACGCCGTCCGCGCGAAGAGCGCTGACCAGTTCGGCCGCGGCCGCAGCCGGATCATCGGTCGAGATCTGAATGCCTCGTCGAGCCGGTCCGGACAGTCGTGCCGTCGAGCGCAGCGTGCCGTCGGCAACCACCGGATCGGCGGGAAGCTGTTGGACGGGCTTCTTCGCGGCCGCCAGCACGTCCTTCATGCCGGGGGCTTTGACCGTGGCGGCATCGGTGGCCACGGCCAAGACGGCCGGACCGTCGATCCGCAGCTGCTCGGTGCCGCCGCTGACCGCGCGTTCGACGACCAGGGCACCAGGCTCGATGGCGACGGCGGTGACCTCCGTGAGCACTGGCCACCCGAGCAGTCCGCCCACCACCGCGGGGACGAGCTTCGCGCCAACATCGACCGAGGAATCCCCGGTGATCAGGACGGCGATGTCGTCCACGCCGGCCAGAGCCGTGGCCAGCGCTTGTGCGGTGCCGGTGGAGCCTGCGGCCGTGAGCGCCGGATCGGCGACGACCATCAGTGCATCCAGGCCGCGGGAGAGGGCGGCTTTGGTGGCCAGGCCGGTGGCGACTTCCGGGCCACCGACGGTGAGCCCGACGACGTCGGCGCCATGGGTGTCGCCGAGGTGACGGGCCACGGTGATGGCGACGGCGTCGTAGTCACTGACCGCTGACTTGGCTCTGCTGAAGTCCACCTGGCCGTCGGCAGCGACGGTGGCTTCTTGGGGATCGGCGGCCCATTTGTAGGCCACGACGATTTTCATCTCGCATCCCTTCTCAACGCAGCAGCGACTTGGCGATGATCATCCGTTGCACCTCGTTGGTGCCCTCGTAGATCTCGGTGATCTTGGCGTCGCGGTAGGCGCGCTCCACGGGGTAGGCCTCGGTGTAGCCGTTGCCACCGTGAATCTGGATGGCCATGCCGGTCACGCGGGAGGCCATCTGGCCGCAGAACAGCTTCGCCCGTGCGGCGGCTTCACCGAAGGGTTCACCGCTGTCCTCCAATCCGGCTGCCAGGTAGGTCAGCTGGCGGCCGGCCTCGATGTCAGTGGACATGTCGGCGAGCATCCACTGGATTGCCTGCTGCGCGCCGATCGGTTTACCGAACTGCACCCGCTGCTTGGCGTAGGCGATGGAGGCTTCGAGGGCGCCTTGGGCGATACCGACAGCTTGGGCGGCGATGCCGGTGCGGCCTCCGTCCAGGGTGGCCATGGCGATCTTGAAGCCGTCGCCCTCGTTGCCGAGGAGGGCACCAGCCGGGATCCGCACATCGGAGAACATCAGGGGAGGGGTGCTGGACGCGCGGATGCCGAGCTTGCGTTCCCCCTCGCCAACGGTGAAGCCAGGGGTGTCGCGTTCGACGATGAAGGCGCTCAATCCCTTGTGGGGCGCGCCCTCGTGGGAGGTTCGAGCGATCACGATGAAGACCTCGGCGTAGCCGCCGCCGGTGATGAACACCTTCTGGCCGTTGAGCACATACTCCTCGCCCTCGCGGACGGCGGTGGTGGCTACCGCGCCGGCGTCGGTGCCCGCGCCCGGTTCGGTGAGCGCGAAGGCTCCCAGCTTTTCCCCGGTTGCCAACGCCGGAAGCCAGCGATCACGCTGCTGTGCGGTGCCGAAGGCCAGGATCGGCCAGGTGGCCAGGCTGGTGTGGGCCTCGACCATCACCGCGGTGGTGGCGCAGGCTCTGGCCAGCTCTTCGATGGCGATGATGTAGCTGAGGGTGTCGGTGCCGGAGCCGCCGTACTCAGCCGGGACGATCATGCCCAGCAGCCCGAGCTCGGCCAGCTTGGGCACCGTCTCCAAGGGCGGGCGGTGCTCGATGTCGATCTGAGCGGCGAGGGGGGCAACCTCGGCGTCTGCGAACTCGCGGACGGAGTCGCGGACGAGGCGTTGCTCATCGGTGAGCGGAGCCATGATCTTCCCTTCTCGGCGGCGCCGACTGCGCTGCCGGATGTGGCGGTGTGGAGGAGTCGTGCGGTGGGGGGCAGCGGGGTCAGGCTGTTGGTGGCTTGGGCGGGAGCAGGACGGCTTCACCGGTGACCACGACGGTGCCGTCCTGTTTGGTGGCCGTGCATTCGAAGCGAACCCGCCCCTTTTCCAGCTTCTCGGCCACGGTGACGGTGGCGCAGATCGTGTCTCCCAGCAGCACTGGAGCCAGGAAGTTGAGGGATTGGGACAGGTAGATGGCTCCCGGGCCAGGCAGTTGGGTGCCGAACACGGTTGAGAAGAGGCTGCCGGAGAGCATTCCGTGGGCAATGCGCTGGCCGAACCGGGTCTGTTCGGCGTAACGCTGATTCACGTGCGCGGGGTTGAAGTCACCGATGATGCCGGCGAAGCCGTAGACATCGGACTCGGAGATGGTCTTCTCGAAAGACGCGCTGTCGCCGGGGTTCAGTTCGTCGTAGTACATGGCGGGCTCCCTTGCCTCATTCAACATGACAACCTTGTCATATCGAATGATAGATCCGGGTGAGGCGGCACTGTCAAGCACTCCGCGGTGATCCTTGCGATGGGGCGATCAGCCCGGCGGGAAGACAGGTATGTCACGTGCTGTCGTCGCGAACGAGGCTACGGACCTGCCGACGGCGAGTGTCTCGATGCGTCCCGCCAAACGAAGGCTGACAAGGATATATGTCGGTATTGGGTGCCGTCTGGACGGCGCGATCGAGGGACTGCGACCTTTGTTATAGAGGTGTTTCCCACAAAGTCCTTGTCTTTGCTGACACGCGCGTCATATAGTCATGCCACCCCGACGGAGCATCATCAGGTCTCCCCAGTGTGGGGGAGCAGACCCGGCAAGTCTTCGTCACGCAAGTGTCATCACTGTCAGATACGGCCTCCAACGAAGGAGAGTCACGTGGAGATACTCCAACCGCTGTTACGCAGCATGGAGACCGGAAGTGTCTATGCGCTCGCCGCGCTGGGCATCATCATCGTGTGGCGGACCAGCCTGGTCATGCACTTCGCCCAAGGCGCGATGGGCATGTTCAGCGGCACGGCAGTGGCCTTCGTTCTCAATCGCACGGGCGCGCCGCTGTGGGTGGCCGTCCTCGCCGGCGCGGTGGTCGCGATCCTGCTCGGTTTCGCGGTGGACTTCGCGGTCATCCGCCAACTGAAGCGCGCCACCGCCGTCGGCAAAGAGATTGTCACCCTCGGCCTGATCATGGTGTTCATGGGCTTGGCGCCCATCGTGTTCGGCACCGACCCGATGCTGCTGCCCAAAGCGATCCCCACCGGTGAGGTCGAAGTGGCCGGGGCCAACATCTCCTACAACGCGATCCTGAACATCACCGTCGGCATCGCCATCGCGGCTGGTCTGTTCGTCGTGCTGCAGAAGACCAAGCTGGGATTGGCCATCCGCGCCACGGCCTCCAACGAACAGACCGCACGTCTGATGGGGATCCCCACCAAGACGGTCACCCTGGTCGCCTGGGCAGTGGCCGGTGTGCTCGGCATGCTCGCGGCGGTGATGATCGCGCCCACCACCACGGTGACGCCGACCTTCATGAACACCGTCCAGGTCTCAGCCTTGTTCGCCTGCGTGCTGGGCGGCTTCCAGACCTTCTACGGCCCGGTCATCGGCGCCTACCTGATCGCGGTGGCCAGCAACTTCCTCAAGCTGTACGGAAGCTCGGTCTGGGGCGACCAGATCCTCTACCTGCTGATCCTCGTCTTCCTGCTCGTCCGACCCAACGGGTTGGTCGGCAAGACCTACCTGCAGAAGGTGTGAGGCTGATGTCTGAAACGCTGAAGCCGCAAACGCGTCGCTGGCTCGGCAACGCGCACCTGCAGTACCTCCTCTTCGGTGCGGTGCTGTGCCTGCTCCCGTTGCTGTCCAGCTCGGGCGTCCTCAAGGCCAGCACCTTGTCGACCCTGGCGTTCGTCCTGATCTACGCCATCGCCGCCATGGGTCTCAACCTGTTGCTGGGCTACTCCGGCCTCATCTCCTTGGGCACCGCCGGCTTCATGGGTCTGGGTGCCTACCTGGCCGCCTACGTCCAAGACGACCTCGGCCTCGGCTTCTGGGTGGCGCTGCTGGCGGCCCTGGTGGTCCCCACCTTCATCGGCATCTTGGTCGGGGTGGTGTCCCTGCGAGTGCGCAGCATCTACCTGGCCATCGCCACCTTGTGCATCTCGGAGATCCTGCTGAAGACCTTCGAACAGGCCGAGTGGTTCACCCGCGGCACCGCCGGCAAACAGTCCAGCTACCCGGTGATCTTCGGTGTGCACACCGATCGGCAGGCGATGTTCGTGGTGATCGTGATCGCCTTGATCGCGGTGATGATGCTCACTCACAACGTCGTCCACGGCCAGCTCGGACGGGCGCTGCACGCGATGCGCTCCAGCGAGGTCGCCGCCCAGGCGATGGGGGTGAACATCTTGAAGTACAAGCTGTTCGCCTTCGCTTTGGCCACCTTGTACGCCGGGCTCGCCGGGGCGCTCTACCTGTTCTTCCTGAAGAGTTCCTACCCCTCGACCTGGAACCTGTTCCTGTCATTGAACGTGATCGCCATGGTCGTCGTCGGCGGGCTCCGCTCGATCTTCGGCACCGTGGCCGGAGCGTTCGTCATCATCGCGGTGCCGGAGCTGGTGCTGAAGGAGCTGCCGGTGATCGGCGACATTCCTGGCCTGCCCTACATCTTCAGCGGTGTGCTGATCGTGCTGGTGATCATGTTCTTCCCCCAAGGCCTGCAAGGTCTGTGGCAACTGGTGCGCGACGCGATCTCGTCGCGGCGACATCCGTCCGGCCCGGGCACCCCGCGGGCCACGGCCGAGGTCGAACCGCCGCTGGGCACCGAGGCGGTGACCCGGTGACCGCCGCACTTCGCGTCGAAGGCCTGTCGATCAGCTTCGGCGGACTCAAGGCTCTGGACGATCTGTCCTTCACCGTGAACGAGCGCGAAGTCTTCGGACTGATCGGGCCCAACGGTGCCGGCAAGACCACCGTGTTCAACTGCGTCACCCAGTTCTACCGTCCCGACGCCGGCGCGGTGTTCTTCCGGGTCGACCCGCAGCGTTTGGCCAAGAACGCCACCAAGGCCGACACCGAGGACGGCGAACTGAACCTGGTCGGACGTCCGGTGCACTCGATCATTCGCCAGGGGCTGGTGCGCACCTTCCAGAACGTCGAGGTGATCCCGGAACTCTCGTTGATCGACAACGTGTTGATCGGTGGCCACGTCGACTTCACCGCGAGCATGTTCTCGCAGATGTTCCGGCTGCCGCGTGCCCGCAAGGAAGAGCGGGCTTATCGGGACAAGGCGATGGCGGCCCTGCGCTTCCTGAAGATCGACCATCTCGCCAACTCGCTCACCGGCGGGCAGCCCTACGGCGTGCGCAAGAAGTTGGAGATGGCCCGCACCTTGATGGCCGAACCGACGCTGATCATCCTCGATGAGCCGGCCGCCGGACTCAACGATGCCGAAACCGAGGATCTGGCCGGGATCATCAGCCAGATCCGTGACGACTACCAATGTGCGGTGCTGCTGGTGGAACACGACATGGGCCTGGTGATGAACGTGTGTGACCGGATCTGCGCGATCTCATTCGGCAAGTTCCTGGCGTTGGGCACTCCGGCTGAGATTCAGCAGGACGCCGCCGTCCACGAGGCCTACCTGGGGGAGCGCGACGATGACTGACACTGCACTGGAGATCCGCAACCTCAAGATTCGCTACGGCGCCATCGAAGCGGTCAAGGGCATCGACCTGGACGTCCCCGAAGGCAAGGTCGTCGCGCTGCTCGGCGCCAATGGCGCCGGCAAGACCTCGACGCTGCGCTCGATCTCCGGCCTGACCCCGGCCGCCGAGGGCAGCATCACCTTCTTCGGTCAGGACATCACCAAGCTGGAGGCGGAGAAGATCACCCGACTCGGCATCGTCCAGTCGCCCGAAGGACGTCAGGTGTTTCGTGACCTGACGGTTGAAGAGAACCTCCGCACCGGTGCATTCACCGTCCGCAGCCGCGCGCAGGTCAAGGCCAACTTCGAACGCTGCTACCGCTACTTTCCGCGACTCGAAGAACGCCGCACCCAGCTGGCCTACACCCTCTCGGGCGGCGAGCTGCAGATGTTGGCCATCGCCCGCGCGCTGATGGCCAATCCGAAATTGCTGCTCTTGGACGAACCATCCCTCGGCTTGGCGCCGATGGTGGTCAAGGACATCTTCGCCATCATCGGCGAGATCAAGGCAGAAGGCACCACCGTGCTCATCGTCGAGCAGAACGCCCTGCAAACCCTGAAGATCGCCGACTACGGCTACGTGCTGGCCACCGGACGCAACCACCTTCACGGACCCGCAGCCGAGCTGATCAAGGACAACACGTTGGTCGAGGCCTATCTAGGCACAACGAAGTAACCATCTCCATCCACCAATAGAAGGAAACATCGTGAAATCAAAGAAGATAGCCGCGAGCTTGATCACCGCGGTGCTGGCGACTTCCCTATTCAGTGCCTGCTCCGGCGCCTCCGGCACGACCGGAACCCAGGGCGTGACCAAGGACAAGATCCTGGTCGCCAACAGTGCGGCCACCTCAGGCGCCTACGCGCCGGTCGGCGTCCCGTTCCTGGCCGGCATGCAGGCCAAGTTCGACGCGGTGAACAAGGCCGGCGGCATCGACGGACGAAAGATCGAGTTCATCCACGTCGACGACGAGTTCGATCCGGCCAAGGGCAGCGCGGCGCTGACCAAGTTCATCGAGGACGACAAGGTGTTCGCCATCGTCGGCGACTTCGGCACCCCGGTGGTGGCGGCCACGGTCGGCACCCTGAAGGAGACCGGTATTCCCTCGGTCTACTTCGCCACCGGCATCGGCCAGCTCTATGCCGAGAAGGCCACCACGAACGCCGAGGGCTACAACCTCTTCCCGGTGCAGCCGATCTATCGCACCGAAGGCGGCATCATGGCCGCCTACGCCAAGGCGAAGTTCGGCGCCACGAAGGTGGGCATCATCTACACCAACGACGACGCCGGCATGGATCTGGAGAAGGGCGCTGTCGCCCAGCTGAAGCAGGTCTCCGGCGTGGAGTACGTCGAAGAGCAGGTCGCAGCCGGCGCCGCGGACGTCTCCGCAGCCGTCACCAGCATCAAGAACGCCGGGGTCGACTTCGTGATCGTGGCTGCCATCCAGGCGACCATGCCGACCATCGTGAAGGAACTCGCTGCTCAGGGCGTCAACAAGCCGGCCATCACCACCTACGTCAACGTCTCCTCCAAGATGAGTGAAGCGGTCGTGAAGGACATCACCGGCAAGTTCGATCTGTACGGACTGGGTTGGGTCGACTACTCCAGCGACGTGGCCAAGGCCTCGCTGAAGGAATACCAGGCGTCGGTGGCGGCGGAGTACGCCAACAACACCTACGCCCAGACCGGTTGGATCGCGGCCTCCTTCTTCGTCGAAGGCCTCAAGCGGCTCGAAGGCAAGGACGTCACCTGGGACGCCTACATGAAGGCGATGGAGTCCGCACCGATCCAGAACCCCTTCGGCGGCACCATCAACTACGCCAATGGCGCCCGCTTGGGCACCCAGGAGATGAACCTCTCGAAGGTCGTTCCCACCGACGCCGCGCATCCGGCCGGCTGGGAGCAGGTCGAGGGTCTGCAGAGCGTGGCCGCCCTGCTGAAGAAGTGAAATGACCGCCGTCGGCCCCCTTCGCTGACGGCGTGACGGGGTGGGGGTCCCGCCCATTCGACCCCCACCCCGCCCCTCACAGTCCCCACCAGCATCAACACCAAGGCAAACAATGAGCACCCACGGCAACATCGGGATTCTGGGCTACGGCCTCTATCTCCCCGAGCACCGGATGACCGCCAAGGACATCTCCGAGGCGACCGGTGGCACCTGGTCGGAACAGGCAGTGATCGACAAGCTCGGGATCATCTCCAAGCCCGTTCCCGGACCGGGCGACGGCACCCAAGAGATGGGTGCCCTGGCAGCCCTGGACGCTTTGGAGCGCACCGGTCTGGACCCCGCCGAGATCGACGTCATCTTGTGCGTCGGAGAGGAGTGGAAGGAGTACGGGCTGACCACCTCGGCGCTGTACATCCAAGACCGGATCGGTGCCACCAACGCCTGGGGGATCGACATCGCCAACCGCTGCTGCACCACGCTGACCGGTCTGAAGATGGCCAAGGACATGCTTCTGGCCGACGATGACATCGACACCATCCTGGTGGCCGGCGGCTACCGCAACGGTGACTTCGTCGACTACACCGATGCGACGGTGTCGATGATGTTCAACCTGGGTGCCGGCGGCGGGGCGTTCATCGTCCGCAAGGGCATGGATTCCAACTTGATCCTGGGCACCCACATCATCGCCGACGGCTCCTTGGTGCACACCGCCGGGGTGCAGATCGGCGGCATCAACGAGCCCTTCACGCCCGACAACGTCGATGAGGGCTATCGCTCCTTGCGACTGATGGACGCGGTGCGGATGAAGGACACCCTGAATCAACACAGCCTGCCCAACTGGTACACCTGCATCGACGAGAGCCTGCGCAAGAGCGGCGGGCTCGACCGTACCGACATCGACTACCTCGGGATTCTGCACTTCAAGCGCAGCCAGCACCTGGCGATGGTGGCCGAACTCGGACTCACCGAAGACCAGACCACCTATCTGGAGGACTACGGCCATATCGGCCAGGTCGACCAGATGCTCACCCTCCACCTCGGCCTGCAGGCCGGGAAGATCACCGACGGCTCGTTGGTCACCCTCATCGCGGCCGGCATCGGCTACGTGTGGGCCTCGACCTGTATCCGTTGGGGAAAGGCCAACTGACATGTTCGACTACCGCTCAAAGCTGATCAGCGTCGATCAGGCTTTGGAGCTCATCAACGACGGCGACAACATCACCGTCGGTCTGGGCGCCAATGAGCCCCCGGCGTTCCTGGGCAATCTGCACCAGATCGCCGACCGGGTGAATGACGTGACGATCACCAACTGCCTGCCGACCGTGCCGGGGGAGTACCTGTCGGTGGAGAACGTGACCAAGGCGTTCTGGATCGACAGCTGGTTCTCCACGCCGCAGTTGCGCACCCTGTCGGCCACCGGACGGGTCAGCTACATCCCCAACCACCTGCACTTGGCCGGAACCAAGCGGAACTTCCACTCCCGGGCCAACATCATGATCTCGCTGGCGTCCATGCCGGGGGCGGGCGGTCGTACCCGCTTCGCCTGCGGCAACACCTATGAGGAGAAGATCGGCAGCCAGGCCGACCTGCGGATCCTGGAGATCAGCCCGAACGCGCCGTACTCGTTCGGTCAGAACTACCTCGACTGGGACCAGATCGACTACGTCATCGAGTCCGACGGGCTCCCCGGGACGATCCCGGCGGCCAAACCCAACGAGAAGGACCTCGCCATCGGACGGGCCATCGCCGACCTGGTCGAGGACGGCGACTGCGTCCAGGTAGGGATCGGTGGCATTCCCAACGCCGTGTGCAGCTACCTGGCCGAGAAGCGCGACCTGGGTATCCACACCGAGATGATGACCACCGGAATCATGGAGCTGATGCGGGCCGGGGTGGTCACCGGAGCCCGCAAACAGGTCGACGTCGGCAAGACGGTGTTCGCCTTCGCCCTGGGCAGCCAGGAGATGTACCAGTTCATCGACAACAACCCCGACTGCTTCACCGGCCGCGGTGAAGAGGTCAACAACCCGTGGATGATCGCCCGCAACGACAACCAGGTGAGCATCAACACCACCGTCGAGGTGGACCTGACCGGTCAGTGCTGCTCTGAGAGCATCGGCACGTTCCAGATCTCCGGCACCGGAGGTCAGTCCGATACCGCCACTGGTGCGCAGCGCTCGAAGAACGGCCGCTCGATCATCGCGCTCTACAGCACGCTGGAGAAGGTCAACAAGGAGACCGGTCAGACCGAGACGATCTCCAAGATCGTGCCGACCCTGCGTCCGGGAGCTGCGGTGTCGTTGTCGCGCAATGACGTCGACTGGGTGGTCACCGAGTACGGCGCGGTGAGCCTGCGCGGCACGAACATCCGCGAACGGGTGGAGCGGTTGATCTCGATTGCGCACCCGTCCATGCGCGACCACTTGTACGCCGAGGCCGTGAAGTGCGGCTTCATCTCGGTGGCACCGTCGGTGTCGCGGGTCGCGGGAGCCTGATCACATGGCCACCTTCGACTTCGACGGCATCGGCCTCAACTACGAAGACCACGGCAGTGGGACGCCGCTGCTGATCCTGAATGGGATCTTCATGTCGTGCGCATCGTGGGCCGGCTTCGTCGACACCTTCAGCGAGCGCAACCGACTGCTACTGCTGGACCTGGTCGATCAAGGTGCCAGCGACAAGGTCGAGTTCGAGTACACCCAGGAGCTGCAGGAACGAGCAGTGCTGGCGTTCCTCGACCATCTCGGACTTGCCAAGGTCAGCATCTGCGGGGTGAGCTACGGCGGCGAGGTCGCCATGCGGTTCGCGGCCCGCCACCCCGATCGGGTCGAGAAGCTGATCCTGGCCAACACCACCGCCTACACCTCGTGCTGGTTGCGGGACATCGGCCACTCGTGGGAGCGGGCGATGGGCACCCACGATGGCCACGTCTTCTTCGCCACCTGCATTCCGATCGTGTACTCCCCGACGTTCTACGAGACCAACTACTCCTGGCTCTCGGCGCGCGAGGACATGTTCGTCGAACACTTCACCCCAGCGGTCTATGACGCCTTCGCCCGCCTGACCCGCAGCGCTGAGAACCATGACGAGCGAAAGAACCTGCCTCGGATCACCGCGCCGACGCTGGTCATCTCGGCCGAGCTCGACTACGTCACACCGCTGCCCAACCAGCGGGAACTCGTTGCCGGGATCCCCGGCGCCGCCCACGTGGTGATCCAAGACGCCGGGCACGCCGCGATGTACGAGAAGCCCAGCGAGTTCGCCTCCCTGGTGCTTGGTTTCGTCAACACCGACGCCGCAGCCATCGCCATCTCCTAAGCCGACCTACAGAGGAACCCGAAATGACCGACATCTATATCGTCTCCGCTTGCCGCACGGCCGTTGGCAGCTTCGGCGGCAGTTTGAAGGACGTGCCCGCCGCCGCGCTCGGCGCCGCCGTGATCAAGGCCGCAATGGAGCGGGCGAACGTCGCCGCCGACCAGGTCGATGAGGTCTACTTCGGCTGCGTGTTGGCCGCCGGCGCCGGCCAGAACGTCGCTCGTCAGGCTGCGATCGGTGCCGGGATCGGCGTGGAGACGCCCGCCACAACGGTCAACATGTTGTGCGGCTCAGGCATGAAGACCGTTGTCGAGGCTGCCCGAACGATCTTGGCCGGCGATGCCCAGGTTGTCGTGGCCGGCGGCACCGAGAACATGTCGGCCGCGCCGTACCTGGTGCCGTCCCAACGCTGGGGGGCTCGGATGGGGGAGGCGACCATGGTCGACTCGATGCTCTACGACGGACTGACCGATGTGTTCAGCAACCAGTCGATGGGCATCACGGCAGAGAACGTCGCCGATCAGTGGGGCATCACCCGCGACCAGATGGACGCGCTGGCGTTGGCGTCCCAGACCAAGGCTGCGGCGGCGGTGGCTGCCGGCCGCTTCGCCGACGAGATCGTTCCGGTCACGGTGAAGGTGAAGCGCGAGGAGAAGGTCTTCGACACCGATGAGTACCCCCGCGCCACCACCGCCGAGGCGCTGGCGAAGCTGCGTCCCGCCTTCAAGACCGATGGGCGAGTGACCGCGGGCAACGCGTCGGGGATCAACGACGGCGCTGCTGCCATCGTGGTGGCCAGCGGCGAGGCCGTGGCTGCGCTCGGGCTGAAGCCGCTGGCCAAGCTGGTCGGGTGGGGCCAGGCCGGGGTCGATCCGTCGATCATGGGGGTGGGCCCGATCGAGGCCACCCGACGAGCGCTCGCCAAGGCTGAACTGAGCGTCGACCAGCTGGATCTGATCGAGGCCAACGAGGCCTTCGCGGCCCAGGCCCAGGCCGTGGGCAACGACCTGGGGTGGGATTGGTCGAAGGTGAACGTCAACGGCGGCGCGATCGCGCTGGGGCACCCGATCGGCGCCTCGGGGGCGCGAATCATCGTCACTTTGCTCAACGAGCTGGCTCGACGACCGCAGGACCGCTACGGGCTGGCTACCTTGTGCATCGGCGGAGGCATGGGCATCGCGACCGTGTTCGAAGCATGCTGAGTGCCGCGCCGCCGCCGCGACCGTTCGGGGTCTCATCCCCGGCTGAAGGCGGGTGGTCAGCCTAGAATCGCCATCGATGAGAACCCGCGCGAGGCGTCCAGGTGCGCCCACGCGAGGGAGACAACCAGTCACCTGGACCGCTGGTGAAAGGCCGAGGCAGTGCCTACTCAAACATTCTTGAACCTTCCCGCAGAGAAGCAGGCGAGGGTTGTTGCTGCCGCCATGGACGAGTTCAGTGTCCGCAACGTCGACGAAGCCAAGCTGTCCAACATCGTCCGCTCAGCGGGGATACCGCGCGGCAGCATCTATCAGTATTTCGAGGACAAGGACGACCTCTACGTCCACGTCTTCGAGACGCTGCGGGCGCAGCGGCGGGAGTTCACCAACCCCGCCTTCGACTACTACCTCACCAGCCCCTTTCTGACCTTCTTCGAGCACTACTACGCGCTCGATTCGGAGTTCCTCATTCGACACTCCCAGCACATCCAGCTGGGCAAGATCCTCTATGGCCACGCCAGCGGGGTGTCGGTCAGCCTGATTCGAGCGATCAAGTCGCGCTATCGCGAGACCTTCCTGGTTGCCATCGAACGAGACCAGGCTGAGGGGCGGATCCGTCCCGATGTCGACGGTGCGGTGCTTGCCGATCTGTGCGTGCACTTCATGACCGACATCTTCATCTTCCAGAACCTCACCGAACGAATGTCCTTGGCCGATGTCCGAAAGCACCTCAAGGGCACGGTCGAACTGATCAGGCGCGGCATCGAGTAGCGCGCCACCACCACGTCCGCCCGCCGCGCTGCGGGCACCCATTTTGAAGGAGACATCGATGACTCTGCTACCAGGCATTTCCTCTTGGCAGGTACAGACCCCGCGGCTGAAGGTGGCGGTCTTGGGCCGCGAGGCCGACAGCCCGGACACCGCCCCCCAGCGCACCGTCGTCCTGGTGCACGGGAACGTGTCCTCGGCCCTGTTCTGGCAGGAAGCCATGCTGGCGCTGCCGGCGGACCTCCGTGTGCTGGCCGTTGATCTTCGCGGGTTCGGCGACTCCGAGGTGCGGCCGGTTGACGCGACCCGCGGCTTGCGTGACTACAGCGACGACGTCCACGCTGCCTTGACCGCGATGGGGATCGACACCGCGCATCTGGTGGGCTGGTCGATGGGCGGCGGCGTCGTGATGCAGTACGCCTTGGACTACCCGGTCCTCAGCCTGACCTTGCAGGCCCCGGTGTCGCCGTACGGCTTCGGCGGAACTCGTCGAGATGGCACCGCGCTGACCGCCGACGACGCCGGGTGCGGCGGTGGCGGGGCGAACCCGGATTTCGTCCAGCGGTTGCGTGACCGCGATACCTCCGACGAGGCGCAGACCTCACCGCGCAGCGTCTTCCGCAGCGGCTACGTCTCGCCGAACTACACCACCGAGCGCGAGGACCTGTGGGTGGAGTCGATGCTGACCACCTCGACAGAGCCCGGCAACTACCCCGGCGATCTGGTCGCCAGCGCGAACTGGCCCGGCTTCGGCGCAGGAACTGTCGGGGTGTTGAACACCATGGCACCCAAGCATTTCAACGTCTCGGGGATCGTCAACCTGGAGCCGAAGCCGCCGATCCTGTGGGTTCGCGGCGATGTGGACGCGATCGTGTCCGACGCCTCCTTCTACGACCTCAACTACCTCGGCGAGCTGGGGGTCATCCCAGGCTGGCCCGGTGCCGACGTCGCCCCGGCTCAGCAGATGGTCAGCCAGACCCGTGACGTGCTGGACGCCTACGCCGCGGCCGGCGGCCAGGTGCGCGAACTCGTCTTCGAAGGTGTCGGCCACGCGCCCCACCTGGAGCGTCCGGCCGAGTTCTGCTCGGCGCTGGTTGAGCTGATCGGCTGACCTGTCGGCGGCGTTAGCGGTCGGTCGAGAACGGGCCGACCGCTTCGGCCAGCTCCGCGTTGCCCGGACCGAAGTGCTTCAGCAGCACCAGCGGCTCGGTCAGGCTGCGGTTGTGCACCCGGACACCGGTGCGAGCGGCGGCGGCGGAGACGAAGAACTCGTCATCGCTGAGTTCGCCGAAACGCAGCATCCCGGCCGCGGCCACATGGTGCAGCCCCAGGCTGCCGTGGCCCTGCACCACCAGGACGCCGTAGGCGTCGGTGTCGACGATCACTGCGCTCGCTCCGGGCAGGACGGTGAGTTCCTTGGCGCTGAAGTGCGGCGACTTGTATACGATCCACTTCTCGCTGAACGCCTCCCCACCGGCCTCGAGCGACGCCTGCGTGGGGAAGGGGATCAGTTGGCGATTGGTGACGAAGTCGGGATCGACATTGGCCTGCCAGTCCAGCAGCTCGATGATGTAGTTCAGGTCGCCGACTCGATCGGCCGGGACGTCCTTCCACAGCAACTCGTCGGGCACTTCGCGGTTGTTGCTCCACGATTCGCACATGCACAGCACGTCCGAGGCCAGTTGCGGTTCGTAGGTGCACACGCTGCCCGGCGCGTGCAGCACGCCGGCCGGGATGTCCCAGCCGGTGCCCAGGCGGGTGCGGTAGCCCAGCGACAACTCGGTGATCCGGTTGTCGCCACCGCGGGCGAACCACTCCAGCCGCTCAGCCAGCTGCTCGCGGGTCACCTGAGGTTGTAGGCCGAGGAAGGAGACCGGCTGGGCGGCCAGATGGTTGTTCAGTTGCGGCGGGTAGTAATAGGCCTCCGGCTTGGCCACTTTGCCCAGCGGGTGGGCGTGCTCGTCTCGGTGATGGACGTGGAAGGGCAGCGCCTGCTGATTGTCGAACAGCTTGGCGAACACCGGCCACTTGCCGTGCTCGTTCCAGATCCGCTGACCCACCAACGCGGCCCCGTGATGCGCGATCAGCTCGTCGAAGCGAAACAGGGTGCCGTCCTCGGCGACCACCAGCGACACCCCTTCGTGCTCGCCGGTGGCCGGACCGTTGTCGGCGCGGATCGGCGAAGCGAGCCAGCGCTCGTCGATGCCGCCGCGGTCCTTGCCGTAGGCGTAGTGGTCGTCGGGATGCAGCCGCAGCCGCTGGCCCGGGGTGCAGAACACCCGCGGAACCCAGTTGGGCGCCAGTCGGACGATGCCGAGCCCGTCGTCGAGGACGGTTGCCGCGGCGGTCGGGGTGAGTCGCGTGGGTGGGGTATTCATGGCGGTGAATCCTCTATCTGCATAGCAGCGCTGAGCGCAGGCGTTGAGCTCAATCGCCAGGGGTTTCCTCGGCAACGACGACGGCCGCGCCGACTTCGGCTGCGCGATCCAGTAGGGCTTGGCTCGGGCGCAGATCGGTCACCAAGGTGGTGCGGGCGGACAGGTCGGCAACCTCGGAGAACTCCCGCTTGCCGAACTTGGTGGCGTCGGCCAGCAGCAGGGTGTGGCTGGCGCAGTCCATCATCGAGCGCATCATTCCGGCTTCGGGCAGGCTGGAGGTCCACACCGTGCCCTCGTCAGTGACCCCGCCGACACCGATGATCGCCCAGTCGGCGTGGATGGCGCGCGGTTGCCCCGCACCGTCGGAAAGCACGACGGGGCCGATGGTCACCTGAGAGCGCAGGCGATAGGCGCCACCGATGACGTAGATCTCGCGGGCGCCGCGGGAGTACAGCTCCGGCGGCAGTGGTAGGGAGTTGGTGACCACGGTCAGGCCGCGTTTGGTCGCCAGGTGCTTGGCCAGCGCCAGGGTGGTGGTACCGCCGTTGATGATGACGCTTTGGCCCTCGTCGATCAGGGCGGCCGCCGCGCGGGCGATCGCGTCCTTGGCGTCGGCGTTGGCGTGGATCCGCTTGAAGAAGGGGATCACGGCGTTGAGCCGGTCCTCCTGGGAGATGGTCACGCCGCCATGAGTGCGGTCGACCGAGCCCTGCAGGGCCAGAGTCTCGACATCGCGGCGGACGGTGTCATCGGAGACCCCGAACTCGACGGCCAGTTCGGTGATCGAGGCCTGGCCGCGATCACGCAAGAACTCGAGGATCTCGGCGCGTCGCCGGGCTGGGTACAAGCTCTCCTTGCTCACATTCCCTCCACCGTTGCGGGTTTCTGCGTGTAGACTGCCATAAAGTGCGCAAGTGTGGCAAGCATCCGCGGATGTTATCGCACCGTTACGGCAAGAAACCGCAAGAAACCTTGACTAGCCGAGGAAGTCGGCGCGATCATTGGTTCCGGAAGGTGTTGCCGTGAGTCCCAGAGCGGACTGTCTGCTCTTCGGCGCACCACGCACGACAAGGGAGTGAGATGCGCAAAAAGTACCTGGCGGGAATCGCTGCAATGGCAGCTGCCGCCCTGGCTATGACTGGTTGCACCGGTGGCGGGACCGCCCCGTCAGCCAGCAGCGGGGGAGAAGTAACCCTCGAATTCGCCCAGTGGTGGGAGCCGGAACTGCCGGCTGGTTCACTGCGGGGCCTGATGGATCAGTTTGAGGCTCAGAACCCCGGAATCAAGGTCAAGTTGATCTCCGGCCCGTACGCCTCTACCAAGGAACAGGTCGTCGCCGGCGCCGCCGCCGGAACGATGTCCGACGTTGTCGGACTCGACGGGGCCTGGGTCAACGACTTCGTGAAGCAGGGTTCGCTTGCGAACCTCAGCGATCTGATGAAGTCCGCCAACTTCGACGAGAGCCAACTGGCCGCACAGGTCAAGCTGAACGGCTCGACCTACATGATCCCGGTCGCGAACTTCGTCTACCCGATGTTCGTCAACGAGGATCTGCTCAAGACCGCCAATGTGGCCAAGGTGCCGAGCAATCGCACCGAGTTCGCTGCCGCGGCCGCTGCGGTCACCAAGACCGGCAAGGCCGCCGGCTGGGTGCTCCCGCTGGACACCGCAACCCCGAACGGCATCCAGAACGACGTGATGAGCTGGGTGTGGGCCTCGGGTGGTTCGATGCTCAAGGACGGCCAGCCCAACCTGGTCGGCAACGCTGAAGTCAAGGACGTCATGACCTTCATCAAGGGCATGTACGACGCCGGCTCCATCGCCAAGGGCACCTTCACCATGAAGGAGCAGGACAAGGTCAACGAGTTCACCAACGGCCGCGTTGGCATGATGATCGACTCCTTGGCTCACGTGAACCTGATCCGCAAGGAGAACAAGGACCTGAAGTTCTCCGTGGCCGCCATCCCGGCTGCCGACGGTTACTCGGGCAAGCGCGGCATGCCGTACGCCTCGTGGGGCATTGGTGTGGCCAACAACAGCAAGCACCAGGCCGAAGCCTTCAAGTTGGTCTCCTTCCTGATGGGCAAGGACGTCAACGCGACGCTGTGCAACTCGGCTCACGCCTTCCCGGGCAACACCCAGTCCGTGCCGGACTTCGTGAACAGTGATCCGATCTTCAAGCAGGCCTTCGAGATCTACCAGGCCGGCACTGCCACCAATGAGTTCACCGGGCTGCCGGTGGCCGAGGACCTGATGCGGTCCTTCGATGAGGAGTTCCAGAAGTACCTCGCTGGCAAGCAGAGCGCTGATGAGGCGCTGGCCGCCAGCCAGACTGCCTGGGAAGCGGCCTTCAAGGGCTGATTCCCATAGGCATCGGAGTGGGGGCCGCACCGCCCTTCGGCGGCCCCCACTCCACAATCGAAAGGAGGTGGTCAAAGGTGACCAGCGCATCGCTCCCGGTGACCGGAGCACAACAGCTCGGTTCGCCGAGGCAACGCCCCGGAGTTACCCGGAAGGTCAAGACCACACTCGTCCCGTATGGCTATCTGACCCCCACCATGGTCTTGTTGGTGGTCTTGATGGTGATCCCGATCGTGATGGTCATCGGCTACTCGCTGATGGACAACGTGATCATGAAGAAGAACCCACAGTTCGTCGGGTTCAAGCACTACAGCGACATCCTGACCAGCGAGTCGTTCTGGAACGCGGTCACCAACACACTGTTCTTCACCGGTGTGAGCGTGATCGCTCACCTGGTCATCGGCCTGGCCTTCGCGCTGATGCTCAACACTCCGCTGCTGGGGAACCGCACCAAGGCCCTCTTTCGCACCATCTATGTGCTGCCGTGGTTGTTCACTGTGGCGATCATCGCGGTGCTGTGGCGGCTGCTGCTGGAACCCAATGGCGTGGTCAACTACCTGCTGATGGCCGGCCACCTCACCGGTACGCAGGTGGAATGGCTGTCCCAGCCGGAGACCGCACTGTTCGCGGTCACCTTCATCAACATCTGGTCGGGCTACCCGTTCTACATGACCAGCTTGCTGGCCGGTCTGCAGGGCATCCCCACCGACTACTACGAGGCGGCCCAGGTGGACGGAGCCAGCGCCTGGCAGCGCTTCACCAGCATCACCCTGCCCCAGTTGAAGCCGATCATCATCTCGATGGCACTCCTGGACTTCATCTGGACCACCCAGCAGTTCGCGCTGATCTGGATGACCACCGGCGGCGGGCCACTGGGCACCACCGAGATGCTGAGCACGTACACCTACAAGTTGGCCTTCAGTAAGTACCAGTTCGGTACCGCCTCGGCCGCTGCGGTGATCGTCTTGGTGATCTCGATGACCTTGGCCTTCTTCTACGTCCGAGCGCAGAAGGCGAGGGACTGACATGTCACGAGCCCAACGACGCTTGTTGGCGCGAATCGCGCTGCTGATCGGTCTGGTCATCGGCGGCTTGTACGCCGCACTACCGGTGCTGTGGATGCTGTCGAGTTCGTTCAAGCAGAACACCGACATCTTCGCCTCTCCGCCGCAGCTGATCCCGTCCAACCCGACCCTGGAGGCGTACACCGAGATCTTCGCCGACCCGGTCAAGGTGCGGTTCTTCCTGAACAGCTACTTCGTGTCGCTGTCGGTGACGCTGCTCACCCTGGTGGTGGCGGTGTTGGCGGCCTACGCCCTGAGCCGGTACGAGTTCCCGTTCAAGCGGGTGCTCAACATGGTCATCGTCAGCGTTCAGGCGGTGCCGCCGATCACGCTGCTGATCCCGTACTTCGGCCTGATCATGTTCCTGGGTCTGTATAACACCTACCCAGGGCTGATTCTCACCTACATGGTGTTCACCCTGCCCTACGCGATCATCATGATGACCGGCTACTTCAACACCCTTCCCCGTGAACTGGACGAAGCGGTCAAGGTCGACGGTGGAAGCTCGTGGACGGCGCTGTGGCGAGTGCTGGTGCCGATCTCGGTGCCCGGCCTGGTCTCGGTCGGGATCTACACCTTCATGATCGCCTGGAACGAGTACCTGTTCGCCCTGACTCTGACCAAGACCCCGGACATGCGGACGGTGCCGATCGGCATCCAACTGCTGATGGGACAGCACTCGTACGAGTGGAACCAGATGATGTCGATGTCCATCCTCGGCTGCATCCCGATCCTGCTGCTGTTCCTGTTCTTCCAGCGCTACTTCATCGGCGGGATGACCGCCGGAGCCGTGAAGAACTGACCCCCAGACCCACCAACAAAACACTCACAAGGAGAAATGAAATGCTTATCAGCGGTGACGGCGTACTGAAGGTCGCCAACGAGGCGGGCTTCGCCGTACCGGCGTTCAACATCAGCGACTACGCGATGTTCGCAGGGATCTCTGATCTGTGCGAAGAGCTGCAGGCGCCGTGGATCGTCGCCATCCATCCCGACGAGTACGACCACATCGGGCCCGACCTGATCAAGGCGATCATCGCTCGCGCGCACCGCTCCTCGGTGCCGATGGCGATCCACCTCGATCACGGCGGCACCTACGAGCAGGTGCTCACCTCGATCCAGAACGGCTACACCTCGGTGATGATCGATGCCTCGATCAAGCCGTTCGAGGAGAACGTGGCCATCACTCAGAAGGTTGTGGCGGCCGCACATGCGGTGGGCGTCTCGGTCGAGGCCGAGCTGGGCACCATCGGCGCCAACGACGCCTACGGCGAGTCCGGCGCCGCTGAGGTCATCTACACCAAGCCCGAGGACGCCGTGCGCTTCGTCGAGCAGACCGGTGTGGACAGCCTGGCGATCGCCATCGGCACCTTCCACGGCCTCTACCCGGCGGGAATGAAGCCGGAGCTGAAGCTGGAGCTGCTCAAGGAGATCAAGGCGGTGCTGCCGATTCCGCTGGTGCTGCACGGTGGCTCCAACAACCCCGATGACGAGATCGGCATCGCCGCTCGCACCGGCATCAACAAGATCAACATCTCCTCCGACATCAAGGTGGCTTACCACGCCAAGATGCGCGAAGTGCTCGGTGATGATCCCAAGCTGCGCGAGCCGCTGATGATTCAGCCGGCGTGTGTAGCTGCCATGAATGAGGTCGCCGCGCACAAGATCACCCTCTTCGGTGCGGACGGCAAGGCCGGCCTCTACCGCTGAGCGAAGCTGAGCAGATGAACCATCAACTCGTCCTCGGATTGGGCGGCTGTGTCGACTTCGAGCTCGACTGGGACGCTGACGTCCTGGCCGACCTCGCCCGCGAGCACCACATCGGGCTCGCCGATCTCGACATTGCCGTTCCGATCCAGGACGAGCGGTCGCTGGTGTGTTCACTGCTCGGATTCTTGGCGGCCGATCAAGGCGGGGAGCGCTTCGTCGGCTCCTCGGAGGTGGCCATCGCCTTCGCCGAACGCTTCCGCTACAAGGTCAGCCTGGGCGGTACCTGCGTTCGCGCGGCGATGGCCATCGCCAAGCTCGGGGTGCCCAGCTTGGTGCACCTGGTCAGCATCGACGACAACGTGCGTCGGCTGCTGCCGTCCAACGTCTCCTATCTGTGCAGTGCTGAGGCCGACACGCTCGATCCGCATGTGATCGTCCAGTTCCCCGCCGGGGCGAGTGTCGCGTTGGTCGACGGGGAGGTGCGGGCCACCCACCCGAATCGGATCATCTTCGTCAACGATCCGCCCAACCGCGATTTGGTGCTCAGCGACGACCTGCCCGAAGCCTTGGTGGACGCGCGCGCCTTCCTGCCGGCGGGCTTCAACGTGATGTCCGATGCCGGCCTGCTCCGTCAGCGGATCACCTTCCTGAACGCGGCCATGCGCAAGTTGCCCGACGAGGCGGTGGTCTTCTACGAGGACTCCGGCTTCCATCAGCAGGAGCTGCGCGACATCGTCAGCCGCGAGTTCAGCGGACGCATCGACGTCCACAGCCTGAACGAGGACGAACTGCAGGCTTACCTCGGACGCCGAATCGACCTTCTTGATGTGGCGCAGGTGAAGCAGGCCCTCGCCGATTTCTTCCACGGCTTCTCGATCGCGCCGACGGTGGTGGTGCACACCAAGTACTGGGCGCTGGCCTTCGGCAAGCAGCCGCGCCGCTACTGCGATGCGCTGGCCGCGGCCATCGACCTGGCCGGCGTGCGTTACTGGCGCGGTGACGATTTCACCGTCGACGATCTTGCAGCGGTGGCCGCACTCCCGGTGCGTCCGGACGGGCAGCGCTTCGCCGTGCAGGTCAGCGCCGAGCTCGCCGAGGCGGTGTGCTGCGTGCCCACCCGGCTGATCGAGACTGACACCCCCACCACGATCGGACTGGGGGATACCTTCGTCGGTGGCTTCCTGGCTGCGCTGATCGACTGAGCGATGCTGAAGAACGTTCCGCCGCTACTCACCCCCGAGTTGCTGCACACCTTGGCCGAGATGGGTCATGGCGACCGGCTGGCGATCGTGGACCGCAACTATCCCTCCCGCAGCTCGGCGGCACGCGTCCATCACCTGGCCGGGGCTGACACCGCCACCGCCGCACAGGCGATCCTGGCGTTGTTCCCGGTGGACGATTTCGACGCTCCGGCAGCCTTCCGGATCACCCCGGTCGGCGACCGCGCCGTCCGCGAGTCACACGCCGAGTTCGCCGCAGAACTGGCCGCCGCAGAAGGCCGGACGATCGAGGTCGCTCCCGTGGAACGCCAAGACTTCTATGCTCTCGCCCGCCAGTGCTACGCCATCGTCCAGACCGGCGAGGAGCGGGGCTACTCCTGCTTCGTTCTGGTCAAGGGTGTGCTCTAGCCGACGAGCCGCGTGACGCTGTGGTTTCGACGCACGGCTGCGCCGCTGCTCAACCGGCGGTGGTGTTGGGTGGCCGCGTGGCTGGTTGAGGCTGTCGATACCTGGCGCCGCTGTGCGGTGGGGTGGTGATCGCGCCGCTGGTCGAGCTTGTGGAATCCGGCCGGCGCCTACCCGCGCTGCAGTGAGGGTGGGTCCCGCTTCGCCCGATGATGAATTACCGGAGCATGCGGCGGCCCAGTCAAGAGGTCTGCGTAAGGGTAGGCTTACCTACTTTTACTTAGTCTGAGCTGGGGTTGAGGCTGGATGTGGTGCTCGCTACTCACCCGACTACGCAATGTGCGAACAAAGGCGTATGCTGAATCCAGCGAATCATTGAAGATTCAACAGAAAGAGGTATCCCCATGAAGCGCAGTGCTCTCGACCGGCTCGCCGCCTGGGTGGGACTGGCCCTGGCCGTTGTCCTGCTTGTTGCCGGTGCGCTGCTTACTGTGGCCAGTTCGTTCGTCAACGGACAGGTGGCCAGTCAGCTTTCCGCCCAGAAGATCACGATGCCGACCGCTGCGGCGTACGGCAAACTGGCCCCCGAAGACCAGGCCGCCCTGGCCCCCTATGCCGGTCAGGAGATGACCACCGGTGCTCAGGCTCAGGCCTTCGCCGACCACTACATCGCGGCGCACCTGAAGGCCCTGGGTGGCGGTCGCACCTACGAAGAGGTCAGCGGTGAGTACATCCAGCTGTCGAAGGATCCCAGCGCCGATCCGGCCAAGGTCAAGGAGCTCGGTGACCTGCGCCAGACCATGTTCATGGGCGCCACCCTGCGCAGCATGCTGCTGACGGCCTACGCCTTCGGCACCATGGGCGTCATCGCCGGTATCGCCGCCATCGCCGCGTTCGCCGGTGCCGTGGTGCTGTTGCTGCTGAGCGTGCTGGGCTTCCGCCACGCCAAGGTCGCCAGCGGTGATGTGCTGGTCAGCCCGGCCGATGGAGCCAAGACCGAATAGTCGCGGTTGAGGGACGGGGTCCCACTGGCATCGGCCAGTGGGACCCCGTTTCGTTTGCGTCCGCTCGAATGGTCAGGCGATGGTGAAGCCGCCGGTCCAGCCGATCTTCTCGCCGATCGCCAGGGTCAGCTGCAGGAAGCCGATGGCCTCGAGCTCGTGGGCCCGGGCGAGCGAACCGGCATCGATGGCCTCGACTCCGCCGGCCTGGACGGCGTCGGTCAGCACCTTTTTGGCGGCGGCGTCGTCACCGGCGACCAGCACGGTCGTCTTGGCTCCGTTGGCAGACTTGCCGACCAGGGTGGCGGCGAAGTTGGTGTTGAAGGCCTTGAGCACCTTCGCGCCCGGAAGGGCGGCGGCGAGTTCGGCGGCGGCGGAGCTGCCGACGGGGACCACCAAGGAGTCGAAGGTCTCGAAGTTCAGCGGGTTGGTGATGTCGACCACGGTCTTGCCGTCGAAAGCGCCGGGGTAGGCCGAAATGATGGCGGCGATCGCGGGGTAGGGCACGGCCAGGACGACGACGTCGCCGTCGAGCGGCTTGGTGCCGATGTCGCTGTGGGAGATGTGGGTGACGGTGTTGCCACCGTCGGCGAGCAGGCCGCCGATGGCGGTGCCCATGTTGCCGGTGCCGATGATGGTGAAGCTGGTCATGGTGAAGCCTTCCGTGGATTTGGTTGTATCTACAACTAACAACCTAGCCCAGAATGGTTGCATCTACAACCATCTGCTAGAATCTACGCATGCCAGAGGTCGTCCTGACTCAGCCGGAGCGCATCGCCGTCGCCCGGCTGCAAGCCATGCTCGAACTCCTTCCCACCGCCCTCGACCGTGAACTGGCCCCGGCAGGGCTGACCTCCTTCGAGTTCACCCTCCTCGAAGCGCTCGCCGAAGCCGACGGTCACCGGATGCGGCTCTCGGCCCTGGCCACGCGGACGAACGCCACCCTTGCCCGGCTGTCCCGGGTGGTGACCTCCCTGGAGCGCAAGGGGCTGGTGGAGCGCGCAGCCTGTGCCGCCGACGCCAGGGCCACCAATGCGGTGCTGACCGACGCCGGCCTGGACACCTACCGCGAGAGCCGCCGACTGCACGCCGACGCCGTCCGGACGCTGATCCTGGACGGCCTGGGCGGCGGCGATGTGGATGAGCTCGCTCGGCTGACCTTCGCGGTGCTCACCCGGCTGGATCCACACGCTCGATTCGGCGTCACCGCCGACGGCCAGTCGTGCGGCGCCGACCCTGGTGTCAACAGTCCCGAGGTGGGTCCCTGTGCGGCCGATCCGGTTGTGTCCGCGGCAGCCGGCTGAGGAATCCTGGGGGTGGGCCAATTGCGCATCAACAAGGAGCAGGGCCGCCGGGGGCGCTCCATTCTTGGCCGCCGTTCATTCCACGTTCAGACACGCCAGGTAATCTGGCGGCCGTCCGCCCTTTCGGGAAGGACTGTGATTTTCAGCCGTTCCGTGTCGGGAGAGGGATCGATGGACGCAGTTGCACGCCGCGCCCGTGGTCGCGCATTGAGCATGGGTGCCGTGGGCATCATCGCGCTCGGGCTTGTGCTTTCCGGGTGCGCGAAGACCACCACCTCGGCATTCGGATCCGAACCCAGCCCGCAGACGAGCACCGCTGCGCCAGTGGTGACGCCGGCGACCGTGCCGTCGACCACCCCGTCCGCTGCACCTACGGCCACGCCGACGCCGGTGGACCCGTTCGAGACCCTGAGTGCGGCGACCAAGAAGGAGTTCAAGGGGTGCCTGACCAAGGTCATCGGCCCCGGCTCCAGCGGCAAATGCGCCGCTCTGGTGATCAAGAAGCTGAAGGCCGCCGGCTTCTATCCGTGGGGCAAGGCCAGCTCGATCAACGTCGCCGGCGCGAACGCGATCCTGAACTACCAGCGCTCCCGGGGCATCAAGGGCACCGCCTTCACCGACAAGGCCACCTGGGTCGCCCTGGCTACCAAGGCCCCGTCCGTACCGCAGACCTTGCCGCAGAAGTGCACCACCACCAAGGGTGTCATCCTGTGCGTTGACCAGGCCCACCGCAAGCTGTTCTGGATCAAGAACGGCACCGTGGTCAAGACGTTCAAGGTGCGCGTCGGGGGTTGGGCGTACCTGAAGAAGAAGGACGCCAAGAAGGGCGAATGGCGGGTGTTCGGCACTGCCAACGGCACCTGGAAGGTCTTCAACAAGCAGGTGGATCCGTACTCGGAGAACTACGGCTACGGCGCGATGCCGTACTCCACGATGTTCCACGCCGACATGTATGTGCACTACTCGCCGGGCTTCCACTCGGTCGGCTACCGGCAGTCCAGTCACGGCTGCGTGAACATCGGCCAGCTCAGCGAAGCCAAGTGGATCTTCAAGAACACCCCGATCGGGACGCCGGTCTACATCTACTCGCCGAAGGCGCCGCCGGTCACCACTCCGCCGCCGAGCACCAGCCCGACTCCGGGAGCGTCGTCCAGCGCCGTTCCCACGCCGAGCCAGTCGCCGACCTCCTGATTCGGGCGGCGACGGACGGCGCGCTGCGGCCGTGACACAATCGGCCCATGTCTGAGTCTGTGCGCTCGCTGGCGGCAACGATCACCGGCAGCGATGCGCCTGGCCTGTTGACCCGCTTGATGGCCTCGATCGCCTCGCTGGATGCCGAGATCCTCGACCTCGAGCAGACCGTCGTTCGTGGTCAGCTCAGCATCGGCGTGCTGCTGGGAGTGACCGGCGACGGCGTGGAGGAACTTGAGGACCGCCTGGCCGGCGCCTGCGCCCGACTCGGCCTCACCGTGGCGATGGCCGAGGGTATCGGCGACAACCCGCCCCGCCACAACCGCGCGATCGTGACCATCCTGGGACGTCCGCTGCTGACCAATCACGTGGCGGTCACCACGGCGGTCATCGCCGAGAACGGCGGCAACATCGACCGAAGTCGCCGATTGTCCCGGACGCCGCTGACGAGCCTGGAGTTCTGGGTGTCCGGCGCGGACCCGGCGGTGTTGCGTCCCGCCTTGGCCACCGCGGCAGTCTCTGCCGGTTTCGATGTCTCGGTGTCGCCGGCGGGTCTGGCCCGCCAGGGTCGGCGACTGGTGGTGATGGACGTCGACTCCACCTTGATCCAGGACGAAGTGATCGAGTTGTTGGCCGAGCATGCGGGTTGCGCCGAGCAGGTGCGTGAAGTGACCGAGCGCGCGATGCGTGGCGAACTCGACTTCGCCGAGAGCCTGGCCGAGCGCGTCCAGTTACTGGCCGGACTTCCGGTGAGCGTGCTCGATGAGGTGCGCGCGGCCGTCCGACTCACCCCCGGTGCGCGCACGCTGGTGGCAACCCTGCGTGATCTGGGCCTGTCCATCGGTGTGGTCTCCGGCGGCTTCATCGAGGTCGTCGGCCCGTTGGCCGCGCAACTGGGCATCACCTACGCCGCCGCCAACAGCCTGGAGGTCGTCGACGGGCACCTGACCGGACGGGTGGCCGGTGCGGTGGTCGATCGGGCGACCAAGGCGGCCAAGCTCCGCGAGTGGGCCGCTGCCGAGCACCTTCCGCTGTCTCGCACCATCGCCATCGGTGATGGTGCCAACGACTTGGACATGCTGGCCGCCGCTGGTCTGGGCATTGCGTTCAACGCCAAGCCGACCGTGCGCGCCTCGGCCGACACCGCGCTCAATCTGCCCTACCTGGACGCGGTGCTCTTCCTGCTCGGGCTCTCCCGTGAAGAGGTTGAGGACGCCGCCGCTGCGCGTGACAGCCGCGCGGCGAGCGAATGAGAGTCAGCGCGTTGAGCGCGGCTCGATCGGTGGCGCCACACTGAGTCGGCGCGACAAGGTGGGGTGAATGATCTTGCGCCCAGTCGTCTGGGATCCGCCGCGCACGACCGCGGCCGCAGCCAACGCGGCTTCGAAGCCCACGGTGTACATCGGCAACTTCACCGAGGTCAGTGGCGGAGTGGTGGCCTGGGCGATTTCGATGTCGTCGTATCCGATCAGCGAGAAGTCCCGAGGCACCTCCAGGCCGCGCACCGCGGCGGCCTGCAGCATTCCGGCCGCGACGTAGTCGTCGGCGGCGAGCCAGGCGGTGGGGAACGGCTGATCCGGCTTGCGCTGGTCGAGGTAGTCACCGAAGGCGCGGGCGCCGGACTCGATGGAGTACTCACTGTGAATCACATCGGAGCCCCGCACCTGCAGGCCGTTCTCCGCGCACCGGCGATAGAAGGCGGCCAGTCGGGCGCTCGCGTCCCGATGTCCGCGCGGGCCGGTGACGTAGCCGACGAGCTGATGGCCATAGTGGGCGAACTCGTCGACGGCCAAGGAGACGCCGAGTACCTCGTCGATGGCCACCACATTTCGGGCCAGCGAGCCCGGATCGTTGATCACGACCAGGGGGATGTCCTGGGATTGGAGCTCGATGATGTGCGCCGGCGCCTCCCACTGGTTGAGCAGGATCAAGGCACCGAAGGCCCGCGCCCGGAACTCGGCGGCGAGCCGGGCGCCCGCGTCGGTGGATTCGGCGCGCATGAACTGAATCGACAGGTGCAGTCGTGACTGGCTGGCGCCCTCCAGGGCTCCGCGGACGAGGGGGTAGAAGAAGGACGCTTCGCTGTACTCCACCGAGGTCGGCGAGGTGAGTACGCGCAGGGCGATCTCGTTGACCTGTCCGGTCCGCAGGAGCTGGGCACTGGCGCGCGGGACGTACCGTAGCGCTGCGGCCGCGTCCATCACACGGGCGCGAGTGGCGGCCGCGACGGCGCCTCCGTTGAGGGCCTGGGAGGCGGTCGAAATCGATACGCCTGCGCGGATCGCCACGTCCGCCAGTCGCACGGTGGCGGTAGTTCTGCGGGGTGTCACTACGCTCCTTCTGAAACGTTGCGGGTCACTCTGTGGCCTCAGTACAGCAGCCTAACTAGGGGCGATGCAAGCCCATCGGTGAAAATAACGAAAACGACACAAAACGTTTTAGATCTTGCCCCCGCTCCGGCCGTCTTCGTAGCCTCTTCACACCTGACTACGCAGGGCATTCCAATGGAGGAAGTCAAGTGTCCACATCATTGAGTCGTTCGACGAGCGCGTTGGCGGTCGTCCTGACGGCAGGCGCACTACTGGTGTCCGCCGCCGGTTGTAGCGCAAACACCTCGCCCAGCGCGGGGTCATCCATCTCAGCGGCCACCGGCAGCGAACCGGTCAAGGGTCGTCCGATACCGGTGCAGAACACCGCCAACAAGCCGGTGAAGATCGCCATCGTCGACTTCCCGTCGCAGGTGGCCGAGGTCTTCAAGGCATCCGAAGCCGGCGCCTCCCGCGCCCAGCAGGTGCTGAAGGGCTACAACGTCACCGTCGACTACCTGCCGGTGACCACGATCAGCGCCGACGGCGTGAACCAGGTCGTGCGCACCGCGATGACCGAGGGCTACGACGCGATCGCCGTCACGCTGCTCGGCGCGGCCAACTGCGCACCAATGAAGGAAGCCGTCGACAAGGGCATCAAGGTCGCCGCGATCATGTCCTCGGCCGACTGCGTCCAGGGCACCGGCGCGCTGTTCTACCACGGCGAGGACAGCCTCCCCGCGTGGACGGCCATCGGCAAGCAGATGGCCGAGGCGACCGGCACCGAGCCGTGCACCGCCGGCGTTATCACCGGTTTCTTCAGCGCTCCGCAGCACGAAGCTCGGCGCGAAGGCCTGTTGGCCGGCATCGCCGGCTCGCACGTCACCGCGGTGGGCAAGGGCGTCGAGGCCGGGGTCGACCCGGCGAAGTACGCGGCCGCAGCGCGCGACTACGTCACCGCAAATCCTGACCTGTGCGCGATCCTGATCACCACCGGCGACAACGGCGCGGCCGCGGCCACGCTGACCCCGGAGCAGGCAGCCAAGATCAAGGTGGTCAGCTCTGATCTGACCTCGGGCACTCGCAAGCAGATCGAGTCCGGCAAGCAGTACGCCGCGGTCGAGCAGGATCCGTTCGGCTCCACCTACGACTCCTCGATCTGGCTGTACAACGCCGTGATCACGGGCAACGGGCCTGAGGGTGGCTTCAACCAGCCGGTGAAGAACCTCGTCGTGACCAAGGACAATCTGCAGGAAGCCCTGCGGATGCAGACCGAAGGCGCGTGATCATGGCGGACGTCCACGCCGCGCTGGAGACTCGCGGTTTGCAGAAGCGCTACGGCGGGGTTGTCGCCCTGGCCGGCGTGGACGTCCGCATCGAATCCGGGCTAGTGACGGCGCTGCTGGGGGAGAACGGGGCAGGCAAGTCGACTTTGGTCGCCTGCTGCTCCGGCGCCCGCAGCGCCGACACCGGCGAGGTGCTCCTCTTCGGCAGCCCGGTGAAGTTCAGCAGTCCCAACGATGCAACCAAGGCCGGGGTCGCCGTCGTCCATCAAGAGCCGCAGATGCTGGAAAACCAAACGGTGGCCCAGAACCTGTTCATCGGTGATCTTGCGGAACGACGGCGGGCCCGGTCTCGCACGAGCATGGAACGTGAGGCGTCGGTCCACCTGGCCAAGCTGGGCCTGGACACCGCGCTCGACCCCGCCGCAGCGATGAGTTCATTGAGCGGCGCCCAACGCCAACTGGTCGAGATCGCCCGGGCGTTACGCAGTACCCCGCGGGTGCTGTTCCTCGACGAACCCAACGCCACCTTGGGAAATGACGAGACCGAGCGACTGTTCGCCGTCGTCCGGCGCCTGTGTGAGGACGGGGTCGCCGTGGTGCTCGTCAGCCACCGCCTCGCCGAGGTCTACCGGGTCGCCGATCGGGTGATCGTGATGCGCGACGGACACAAGGTGGCCGACGGAACCGTCGCGGAAGTGCCGCTGGATGCGGCGGTGGAGCTCATGGGCGGGCGGCCGGACCGTCCGCGCCAGCTCGGTGCGCCGGTCGACCCGGATGCGCCGCTCCGCGATCCGGCATTGGAGCTGCGCGGCTTCAGTGGCCGCGGGTTCCATGACGTCGACCTGGTCGTTCGTCCTGGCGAGATCCTCGGCATGGCGGGCCTCGTGGGTGCCGGACGTACCGAGATCGCTCTGGGTGCGACGCGCTGCGGCACGGCATCGTCTATGTGGCCGAAGACCGCAAGAACGCGCTGTTCTACGACAAATCGATCGGCTTCAACATTCGCGCCAGCCTGCTCGGCAACGTCGGTCGGGGCAGATCCCGAATGCCAGAGCGCAAAGCAAAGTCGCTGGCCGCGAGCCTGTTCGCCCGACTGGCGGTGAAGGCGCCGTCAATGGAACTGCCGGCGCGTAGCCTGTCGGGCGGGAACCAGCAGAAGCTGCTGTTCGCTCGCGCGGCGTCCACCCAGCCGAAGGTGATGATCCTCGACGAGCCGACGCACGGCGTTGACATCGGCTCGCGGGCAGAGACCCACGACTTCATCCGCCAACTGGCCGCCGATGGCGTGGCCGTGTGGGTGATTTCCAGCGAGCTGGACGAGATCGTGGCCGTCGCGACTCGAGTGGTCGTGGTCCGTGACGGCACCATTCAGGCCGAAATCGCCTCGGGTGAAGACCCCACTCAGATCCTGGCCGCCGCTTTGGGCGTGCAGGCCACCAAGACTCAGGAGAACCGTTGACCATGACGGAAAACACAGTCAGCGCGCGTCCGAGCGCGAGCAGTGGCGCCGCACGGGCGGTGCTCACCAACTGGGGCAGCGAGATCGCCATCGGCGCCGTGATCGTCGTCCTGGCCTTCACGATCAGCCTGTTCAACGACCGGTTCTTCACTTACGGCAACCTGATCAACATCATTCAGGCGGTGTCGGTGACCGGAATCGCCGCCATCGGCGCGACCTTGATCATCGTCTCTGGTCACCTCGACCTGTCCGTCGGCTCCACCCTGGGTTTCTCGGGTCTGGTGGGTGCGGTGGCGATGCAGACTGCGGTACCGGCGCTCGGCATCGTCGCCGGGATCGCCGTGGGTGGCTTGGTCGGCCTCGTCAACGGGCTGTTGGTCACCTACGGACGGGTCAACGCCTTCATCGCCACCTTGGGCATGTTGAGTGTGGTCCGAGGATTGGCGTTGATCACCACCAACGGTGCCCCCCAAGACATCCCCGAGTCACTGCTGTTCATCGGACAGGGCAAGGTTGCCGGGGTTCCGGTGAGCGTGATCATCCTGCTCAGCCTGGTGGCCGTGGCCCAGTGGTTCTTGTCTCGCACGGTGTACGGCCGGCGCATCACCGCTGTTGGTGACAACCAGCAGGCCGCCTACCTGGCAGGTATCCCGGTGCGCAGCACGATCATCTTGGCGTTCATCCTGGCCGGTGCCTTCGCGGCTATCGCCGGCATCGTGAATGCCAGCAACCTGGCCTTGGCCACCACGGACGCCGGCACGGGTCTGGAGCTGGACATCGTCGCGGCGGTGATCGTCGGCGGCACCAGCCTGATGGGTGGCCGCGGCAGCATCGTCGGTGCACTGCTGGGCTCCTGTCTGCTCGGGCTGTTGCGAAATGCGTTCGTGCTGCTGCATCTGTCGGCCTACCTGCAGGTCACCGCGATCGGCGTGGTGATCATTCTGGCCACTCTCGTCGATCAGCTGCGTCAGCGCTGAACCACCCCATTGAAAGGACGGCTGTCGATCATGTCGACCGCACCTGAACTTGCCGCCGTGCTCGCTCACTACGGCACACTTCCTCCCGTTCTGGGGGATGGGGGGCCGACGGCGCTGGGTCGCGCGACCCACGAGCGGGACGCGGTGTACTTCACCCCGCAGCGGATGCGGGCCTCGGTGGCGCTCATCGAGGAGTCCGTCGTCGGTGACCGGGAGGTGCCGGTGCGCGTCTACCGACCGGCGGCGAGCACGTCGGAGAAGGTGCCGACGGTGCTGTGGATTCATGGCGGAGGGTGGGTCACCGGCAGTCTGCACACCTCCGACACCTTGTCCCGGCAGATCGCCCACGACTGCGGTGCGGTGGTGGTCTCGGTCGACTATCGCCTGGCTCCTGAGCACCCTTGGCCGGCCGGTCTGACCGATGTCGTCGACGCGTTCACCTGGGTGCGTGATCACATTGAGGACTTCGGTGGCGACCTCAGTCGGATCGGGGTCGGCGGCGACAGCGCGGGCGGCAACCTGGCTGCGGCGCTGGCCCAACGCGCTCGGGACGAGGGCTGGCCACTGGCGGCGCAGCTGCTGGTCTACCCGGTCACCGACTGCGACGTGACCGCGACCTACCCATCTCGCGTGGAGTGCGCCGACGGACCGTACGTGACCTGGGCAGCGGTCGCCGACTGCATCGAGCAGTACCTGCCCAGCGGCGTCGACCGTCACGATCCGGCGGTCTCACCGATCCGCAACAGCAACCTGAGCGGCTTGGCGCCGGCGGTCGTCGCCACCGTCGAGCTGGACTCCCTACGCGACGAAGGTGACGCTTACGCCGCGGCATTGTCGCTGGCCGGTGTGCGGGTGGTTCATTACTGCGCGCCCGGACTACCGCACGGCGCCTTCGACATGGTCGGGCGCTCTGGAGCCGCGGCACAGGCGTTGAGCCGCACGACCGCAGCGTTCGCGGAACTGCTGGGCAGCGACGTGGTAGCCGCTCGCACCATCGACCCCGATCCGGACGCGGACAGCAACATCCCGGCGCGGTTCCTGCATGCCGATCGCTCAGTGATGGTGGCCCGGGCCGAGGTATCCGGGCTGGTCGCAGGGCAGTTGAACGCAGCGGTGCTGCGGGTCGGGCGGCCGATAGCCGAAGCGGTCACCGCCGGCCTGGCGGCAGCCGTCCGTACCGCTGCGGACGACCTGCTTGCCGATCCGAGTTTCGTTGCCGCAGTGGAGTCGCTGCCGTGGCACGACGGTGATCGCATCGTGGCGCTGGGTGATTCCATCACCGATGATTCCTGCTCGTGGGCCGAACAGCTGCACGAAGTGATCGCGCGGGTGAAGCCCACGGTGACGGTGATCAATCACGGCGTCACCGGGGCGACCACGCAGGAGCAACTCGCGCGAATCGACCTGCTGTGCCGCCAGCGACCCACCTGGGTGATCCAGCTGCTCGGCACCAACGACGCTCGGCGGCAGGGGAGCGTCAACCAGGTGCGGATGGCCGAGCCCGACCAGACAGTCGTCAACCTGAACAAGCTGACCGCTCTGATCACTGGCGAGGCCGGGGCCAGGATCGTCCGACTCACTCCGCCGCCGGTGATCGAGGAGCGCGTGAATCGCTGGGAGCCGTTCGCAGCCGAGCAGATCTCGTGGCGGTCGGCCGATGTGGCCGAGATTGCACAGCTCATCCGCGCCCTCGATCCGGCCGCGATCGATCTGTATTCGGCGTTCGGCCCGCACCAAGGCGACCTCATCCTCGCCGACGGCGTGCACCCCAACATGGGTGGTCAAAGCTTCATTCTGCGAACCCTGATCGCTGGCCTCAGCTCGACCAGGTGATCGCCGGAACCCGCCCCACCGCCATGGGGCGGGCCTCCGCCTGACGGGGGCCGGGGCCTGGTGAGGCCGGGCCTGCGGCAGCACCCGACGCCAGCGCGTCAGCGTCCCTACATCAGGGACTCCACCGCGAGCCGCTGCGGCTTTCCGTGGCGGATTGCGCTGGCTATGATTCAGCCGCGCTGCCGGTTGTCGCCATATTGCGACAGTGCGGCGACAGCCCTGCGAAAACGGCTCGTTAGTTTGGATCCATGATGCGAAATGCCCGGAGGGGGCCTGCAGGGGACGGAGCGTTATCCGTTCTGTCGCTGCGAGCTATCCGACATCTGTACGCCCCGCTCGCCATCGCGATGGCAGGGGTGCTGGCCTTGTCCGGGTGTGGCGTTGAAGTCGTCGGCCCCACCCCGTTGCCGGGCCCGTCGGTGGCAGATCCGGCGACGCCATCGGAACCTGCCGAGTCCGAGGCGCCAGCAGTTGTCGACATCGATCCCTCCGCCAGCCCCGAGCCGTCGGAGACCAAGGAGGCCGAGCCCACCGAAAAGGACTTGGCTCGCCGCTCGTACTACGCGGACAAGGTCGAACTGACCACAGGCTGTCCGACCGGTCGAGTCAGGATCGACGAGTCGATGCGGGTCACCAGGATCACTGAAGACTGCGACCAGGTGATTGTGAGCGCGGCGTTCACCACGTTGCTCGCCGAACACGTCGGAACGTTGACGATCAAGAACACCGCTGCTCATGGCCACTTCTTGATGGGATCGATCGGCAAGGCCACCGTGGCCGCTCCCTTCAACCATGTCTATTGGGATTCGGGCCGGCCGGTACTCAACGTCACTGGCTTCAAGTGCGTCGTCGAGCCCAACCCAGCCAAGGAGACGAAGTGACCCACAGCCCTTACCCGAGCACGGGTCCGGCCGCGTACCCGCCGCCCTCGGCGGACGGCTCGCCGTACGCCGCCTATCCCTCGGTCGGCTATGCCCCCGCTCAGATGCCCGCTGGGATGGTGGTGCGCACCAACACGCTGGCCGTGGTGGCCTTCATCACGGGCCTGTTCGGGATGGCTGTGGTGCCGGTGGTCTTGGGGCACATCTCGATGCCGATCATCAGGCGCACCGGCGAGCGTGGCTACGTCTTGGCCGTGATCGCCCTGGTGCTGGGCTATCTGGAGGTGGCCTGGTTGGTGGCCGTCATGATCCTTGCCGTCCTGGCCTCGATGAGCTGAGTCGGCACCGGAATGCACCTTCGATTCGGGCCTCGTGCGGGGGCTGCGCTGATCGCCCTCGGGTGCGCGTTGCTGTCGAGCGGGTGCGCGATCGATGCGGTCACCGTGACCAACCCGAGTGCCGTGTCGCCTGTGGCCACGCCGAGCGCCCCGGAGTCGGCAGAGTCCGATGATCCGCTCCAGTACGCCCGGCGCTCGTACTGGGCCGGACGGATCACCGCAACGACCACCTGCCCGACCGGCGAAGTCGTGATCAGTGGCGAGGATCAGAACGTCCACATCGCTGCCGATTGTCAGCGGGTGGTGGTGAAGGGCAGTGACACCAATGTGATCGCGCAGCGGGTGGGCACCCTCGTCGTCGAGGAAGATGCCGACTTCGGCTACATCCTGGTGACGAGCGCGGACACCATCGATATCAACGGCGACCTGGTGACGGTCTACTGGGACCACGGCAACCCGGGGGTGACCATGGCGGGCAACTCAACCGCCAACCCGAATCCGGTGAAGGAGTGATTGTGAGTCAACCCATCAAGGTGCTGCTGGTGGACGATGAGGCGGCGATCACCGAATCTCTGACTCCGTTCCTGGAGCGGTCCGGGCTGGAGGTGCGCACGGCTCCCGACGGCGTTGCCGGACTGGCGGCAACGGCGTCCTGGCGTCCGGACATCATCGTGTCCGACGTGATGATGCCGCGCTTGGACGGTCGTGAGCTGGTTCGCGAGTTGCGACAACAGGGCGACTGGACGCCGCTGATCTTGCTCACCAAGGTCGATGCGACCGGTGAACGCTCCGCCGCATTGGACGAAGGTGCCGACGACTACCTCAGCAAGCCGTTCGATCCGGATGAGCTGGTCTCGCGGATTCGCGCGGTACTGCGGAGGTCCACCCCGGGTACGCCGCCGTTGAGCGCGGCCGATCGGCTGATCGCCGGCGACTTGATCTACGACCGCCGTTCCCGGCGGGTGTGGTTGGCCGGACGTGAGGTCCAGCTCACCCCGCGGGCGCTGTTGTTGCTGGAGTACTTGATGGGACGCCCGGGCGAGGTGCACAGCCGCGATCGGCTGTTGTCGACCTTGTGGGGCTTCGATTTTCCGGCGAGCACGCGAGCGGTCGATCATCGCGTCGCCGAACTGCGCCGGGTGCTGGCCGATGATGCCGGACAACCGCGCTACATCGAAACGGTGCAGTCGCTGGGCTACCGGTTCGTCGCCAAAGTGGGCCGAGGGTGAACCGGGGGGTGCTGCGATGGATCCTCGCCGCCGTCCCGTTCGCATTGAGCCTGGTGGCTGCGGTGGTGTTGTTGGTGGTCTACCCCGGTGTGATGGTGCGGATCAGCTCGGCGCCGGCCGCGCTGGCGCTGGGTGTCGGCTTTGGGATCAGTGCGGTGCTCGGGATCGGCTTCCTCACCGCGACCCGCGTCGAGAAGCGGCGTCAGCAACTGCTGACCTCGGGAGCTGCGCAAGCAAAGGCTGAGCACATCGCGTTCCTGGCCCGCCTCGATCACGAGATGAAGAACCCGCTGACGGCGATCCGCGCCGCCCTGGCCGCCCACGGCATCGAGGGATCCCCGCATCTGCAGGTCGCCGACACTCAGGCGACCCGGCTGGGCAGTCTGGTCGGCGACCTGCGCAAGCTGTCGGACCTGCAGTCTCGTCCGCTGGAGTCCGAGCCGGTCGATCTGGGGCAGACGGTGGGCGACGCCGTCCAGGCGGTTCAGACCTACCTGGACCAGCTGGGGAGCAAGCGTCACTTTGCGGTGCACTTCCCGACGGTTCCGTGGCGGATACCCCCAGTCCTGGGTGATGCCGACCTGCTGTATCTGGCGGTGTTCAACCTGCTGGCCAATGCTGCGAAGTTCACCAATGACGGCGACTCGGTCGAGGTGCGTGCCGGCGAGGCCGAAGGCTGGGTGTGGCTCGAAGTGGCCGACACCGGCGTGGGCATTCCCGACGCCGATCTTCCGCAGGTGTGGGACGAGCTGGCCCGGGCCGCCAATGCCCGCGGCATCGCCGGATCCGGGCTGGGGCTGCCGTTGGTGAAGGTGGTCGCTGAGCGCCACGGCGGACGGGTGGCCCTGCGTTCCCGCGAGGGTGAGGGCACGGCCGTCCGCATCGATCTGCCGGCCTGCCGTCCGGCGCTGGTGCGGCCTACCTCGGGCTGAACAGGCTTGTCGGCGCGGTGTTGACGGATGTATCAGATCTGCGACACCTCGGCGACATTGCTGCGAAAGCGGCTCGATACCTTTCTTCTCAGGGGAAGAAACAAGTCTTTGGAAAGGGTAATGACATGAAAGAACCGCTGAGCCGCTCGGGCAGCGACAAGGTCCTCACCGGCGTGTGTGGTGGCGTCGCTCGCTCGCTGGGCTGGAACCCGCTGCTGGTCCGCATTCTGTTCGTCGTCTTGAGTCTGTTGATCGGGCTGCCGTCGATCGCCTACGTGGTCATGTGGCTGATGCTGCCGCTGGACGGCAACGGCCCCACCGGCATGGAGGAGCTCCAGGGAAAGGGCAAGGCCACCCAGGTCTGATCCGAGCCCGCGCCTCTGCCATCTCGGAGTAGGCGTCCCGAACGGAAACGAAACGCTGCGGCCCAGACCGGATTCCCGGTCTGGGCCGCGTTTCGTCTGCCGCGCCAGGCTTCCGCCGTGCCCCTCGCAGGCTCTTCATGGCGGCTTCATCGCAGCTTCATCGTCGACGGTTTCGATAACGACATCGGTACTCCCCACAGAGGTTCAGATGTCACCTGCACAGTCCACCGGGCAACGTCGCCCCACCAAAGCGATGCATCGGCTTCGCCAGATGAAACGCACCACTCTCGTCCGTCGCGTCACCCAGCTCGGGTTCGCCGGGTTCGTCGTCTTTGCTGCGGCTCGTCACCAGTTGGAGAGCACCAGCGGTGCGGCCTCGGTGGACGCGCTGTGCCCCTTCGGTGCGGTGGAGACCCTCATCACGTGGGTGACCACCGGCACGCTGATCGCCAAGGTGCACCCGTCCAATCTGATTCTGGGGCTTGCGGTGCTGATCTCCGCGCTGCTGGTCGGTAACGCCTTCTGTGGCTGGATCTGCCCGCTCGGCACCGTGCAGGACGGGCTGTGGGCGCTGGCACGCAAGCTGAAGCTGCCGCAGTGGCGCCCGGGTGCGGGTACCGACCGGGTGCTGCGCTACGGACGCTTTGTGGTCCTGGCTGTCGTGATGGGCGCCAGCTACGTCACCGGACGGCTGTGGTTCGCCGACTACGACCCCTACCTCACCATCTTCAGCCTGCATTGGTTGTTCGAGTGGAGTGATGCCCTGATCGTCGGCGTCGTGATCACCGCGGTGGTGCTGCTGGCTTCGATGTTCGTCGAACGGCTGTGGTGCCGCTACTTGTGCCCGCTGGGGGCGGTGTTCACCGTGCTGGGCCGGTTCAGCCTGTTCAAGATCCGCCGAGACACCAATACCTGCACCGACTGCACCCTGTGCGACCGTCCCTGCCCGGTGGGGATCACGGTGTCGAAGGCCGACCCGGTGGTCAACGCCGACTGCATCGGCTGCCTGGACTGCCTGACCACCTGCCCGGTGAAGGGTGCGCTGACGCTGGCTCCGCCGATGCCGGTGAACCGCCTGATCAGCAGCAGCGCGCGGGCCGATCGTGACGACGTAGTAATGAGTGGAAAGGGACGCTGATGAAGCGACGTTGGATCCTCCCGGTGGTGTGGGTGGCGGTGTTGTTCGCCACCATCGGGATCGCCCAGGCGGTGGGTGGCTGGCAGGTGAGCGGTCGGGAGCCGGTCGTCGCCGGAACGATGACCCCTGACGACCTCAAAGGCTGGATGACCGTCCAGCAGGGGGCCGACGGTTTGAGCGTGCCCGCGACGGTGATCCTCACCGAGATCGGCGGGGAGCCCGGATTGGTCACCCCGGCCACCGCCTTCAAGGACGTTGAGGCGCTGGTGCCCGAGTTCAGCCTGGACGACCTGAAGACCCGGCTGTGGGAAGTTCTGGGGACCTCGCCGAGTCCGACGCCGAGCTCGACGGCTACGACGAGTGCCGCACCGGTGCCCACAAGTACGCCGACTGGAACTCCGCCGAGTGGGGTCACCGGGCAGCAGACGCTGCGCCAGGTGGCCGAGGCGAATGGACTGGAGTTGGCCGCCCTGATCGCCGAATCCGGCTTGCCGACGTCCACCGATCCGGACACCGCTCTGCGCGCCCTGCGCGACACCGTCCCCGGCTTCGAGATTCAGCAGGTACGCGACGCGGTGGACCGGCTCCGTTGAGCCGATCCACCGCAGTTGTTGGCCCTGGTCGGCCCGACCGCGTTCAGTTGTGCTGAACCGCAGCCAGGTCGGCAGGTACCGAGGACGGGGTCAGGTTGGCGGCCAAGACCTCTTGGTATCCCCGGTGATCGGTGTAGAGCTCGTCGGTGAGCGGGTTCTTGCGCTTGGTGATGATCGTGTAGCCCTGGTAGATCAGGACGGCCACATTGGCGGCCAGCGAGATCGCCGACACGGTGAACAGGGCTGCCGGGTTGTGCGAGGCATTCACCGAGAACATCGACGTGGTGACGAAGCCGGGCACGGCCATGGTGAACATCATCCACAGCGCCAAGGTGGCGGCGCGGTGCTGCAGCCAGGCGCCCTTCTTGATGAAGAAGGCCGGGATCGTGCAGCTGATCAGGAGGGCGGCACCGGCGTAGAAGGAGTGGTCACCGACGCAGTTGTAGACGTAGGCGAAGTTCCACAGGTCGTACGCGATGACCCAGAACCACAGCATGTCGGGCCAGATCATGTCCTTGCTGGAGTCGCGGGAGATGATGATCCCGGCCCAGCCGCAGATGGTGATCAGGTTGATCAGACCGGCCACACCGTTCATCCAGTTCCACGGACCCGACACCATGAAGACTCCGTCAACCAGGCCGTTGGCGTTCATCGCACCCACCTGGAAGTCACGGATGCAGGCCTCGGCGATGTTGATCGCCAGAATCGCCGGCGGGAACAGCAACGCCCACTTGTTCCTCGACAGCCTCGGCCAGTAGCGGATCGCCATGAAGCCCAGCGTCCCGGCCAGGGCGGAGTAGACCTTCACCCAGTGGAACCAGGTGCCGGTGGACGAATCCGGCCCGGCCGTGATCGGCCAGACGAACAGGGTCAGCAGCAGCGGCAGCAGGACGAAGAAGCCGATCCCGGCCCACTTCCACCGCCGCGTGATCTCGTTGAGGGCGATCAGGGCACCCAACACCACAAACCAGGCCACCCAGGAATACCAGGGAATCGGCGCGAACAGGAACATCGGTCCACCTCCATCGACCCTGACGACGATCTGCGGTGATCGCTCGCCACTTGTGGGTCGTATTGCTTGCTGATTCGATGCTGTCACCGGCGTGGAGTGCCTGAGAATAGACAATCTGGGCGATCTGTCTACCCGGCTGAGGAGGCGCGTTGAACACCATCGGCACCGACGAGGCACCGTCGAAGGCCGCCTTGGCGGTGGCGCTGAAGCAGGCGCTGGCGACGACGCCGTTGGCGAAGGTGACAGTGTCGGGGCTGGCCGCTGCGGCCGGGGTGAATCGCCAGACCTTCTACAGCCATTTCAGCGACGTCTACGACCTGGCCAGATGGGTCTTCGCCACCGAGGTCGCCAACCACATCATGGCCCACGCCAGCTACGACCAATGGGCTGACGGATTCAGCGAACTGCTCAACTACATGCAGCAGAACCATGATCAGGCCTATGCGGTGATCCGCTCGCTGCGGCATGACGAGCTGGAGCGGTTCTTCCACCGGTCGCTGCGCAACATGATGCAGGTGATCGTCGGTGAGTTGGACGACGGGCTGACCCTGCGTCCGGACGACCGCGAGTTCGTCATCGACCACTACACATTGGCAGTGCTAGGGCATCTGCTGCACTGGCTGGCCACTGACATGCGCGACAACCCGTACGTGCTGATCGAGCGGCTGGAGTTCGTCCTGCACGGGTCGGTGCGTGAGTCGCTGGAGCGCTTTGCCGTGCGGGCGTAACCCCGTGGTGCGGGGGTTTCGACACGCGAGCTGCGCTCGCTGCTCAACCAGCGGTGGGGGTGCGGGGGTTTTGACACGCGAGTTGGGCTCTTTGCTCAACCAGTGGCGGGACGGCTGAGCAGGCCGCGGACTTGCCCCGCACGTCGCTGGTTGAGCAGGCCGCGGAGCGGCCGGGTCGAAACCCGCCGGCGTCGGAGGCGGTCATGGGGATCTACGAAGCGTGAGCCTTGACAGCGAGGACCGTTTTACCTCGCAAGACTCCCTCGCTCTGGTCCAAATGGGATGCGATCAGCCCACTCCACGAGACCTGGTGTGGATCAGGGATGACGAGTCCCTTAGCCGTGAGTCGGATGACCGACGAGATGAGGTCACGCACTGCCGCTGGCTCCGTGCGGGCCATCGCGAGAATGCTGAATCCCGAAATGGCTACGTTCTGGCCCCGGAGGGTGCGGTAGCGGGGCGGCTCGGGGTCCGGCTGCCCAGCGGCAGCCCCGTAGCTGATGAGTACCCCTCCGGGCGCGAGTGCGTCGAGGGTGGAGGCGAGAGTGTCGCCACCGATCGACTCGAACACGGCATCGAATCGCTGGCCTTCGTTCGCCTCGATGGCGCGCGCGGTGAGTCGGTCGTCTCGCACGATCGGGACGGTGCCGGCGACAGCGGTCTTGCCCGCGCGTGACGCCGCGACGACACGCGTCACACCGTGCCGGGCGAGGAGCGATGCCAACGCCTGGCCGACACCGCCCGTCGCGCTCGTGACCAGTGCCGTGCCGCCATCGCCGATGTGCGAGCGCCGGACAAGCCCGATCGCCGTCGCCCATGTCAGCGGGATCGTGGCGGCCTGCGCCGAGTCCAGCTCATCCGGTATCGAGCACGTGAGCACCGCGTCCGCGATCGCGTACTCCGCGAGCCCACCCCCGTTGTAGGTGAAGGCGACCGCTCGCTCACCCACTCGGAGACCGTCCACTTCCTCACCGATGGCTTCGACGATGCCGGCGACCTCCATCCCGGGGACGAACGGCCAACCGTCCGCATAGCCGGGTGCGCCACGGCGAGCGAGAACGTCGGTGAAGTTCAGCCCCGCGAACTCGACACGGATCAGCACTTGACAGCGTCCGGGTCTCGGCGGGGTCGTCGCAGCGATCGAGAGGGTTTCGAGGCCGCCGGGTTCGCTGATCATGAGAGCACGCATGCATCGAAGCTATCACGCGTACGACGATCGTCGTACACACGTACTATCCAACTCCCGTATAGTGGAGTCGGAGGATAACAATGCGACCGCTACCCGCCCCGCCGGCCGAACTCGACTTGTTCGCCGTGCTCAACTGCCTCTCCGACCCCGTACGGCTCTCGATCGTGCAGCAGCTCAGCGCTACCGACAACGTTCAGTGCGGCGCCTTCGACGTCCCCGTGACCAAGAGCACGCTTACCCACCACTTCCGAATTCTCCGCGAGTCCGGCGTCATCGCAACCGAGCGGGTCGGCTCACGCTCCCTGAATCGCCTACGCCGCAATGAGCTTGACGACGCCTTTCCGGGACTGGTCAGCGCTGTTCTCGCAGCCATGAGCGCGCCGGTCGCCCCAAACTCAGACCCGAAAGCCCCGGTGCCCGGAACCTCCCGAGGTTCTGGCGCGGAGTAGCGAACGAGTGGCCTCCACGCCCCGAAACCCGTGGGTTCAGGCGATGACGGCGTCGCGTGCGAGGCCGAGATAGGTGCGAGCGCCGGCCGGGTCGGCTTTGGCGAGGCTGAAGGCGGCGATCACCATGGCGGTGCAGGTCTGGGCGCGGCGTTCGACCTCGTCCGGGCTCAGGTCGGGCCGTCTGGCGCGGATGCCGCTGCGTAAGGCGACCGACAACTCGGCGCGATAGCCGCCGATGATCTGGCCGATCGCCGGATCGTTGGCCAGGCTCGAGGAGGCGGCACTCACGAGGAGGCAGCCGTGGCTGGAGATGTCGGAGGGGTCGTCGGTGGTCGCTCGGATTCAGCGAGTTGCTCAACTACATGCAGCGGAACCACGACCAGGCCTATGCGGTGATTCGTTCGCTGCGCCACGACGAGCTGGAGCGGTTCTTCCACCGGTCGTTGCGCAACATGATGCAGGTGATCGTCGGTGAGTTGGACGACGGACTGACTCTGCGTCCCGACGACCGCGAGTTCGTCATCGACCACTACACACTGGCGGTGCTGGGCCACCTGCTGCACTGGCTGGCCACCGACATGCGCGACAACCCGTACCTGCTGATCGAGCGACTGGAGTTCATCCTGCACGGCTCGGTGCGCGAGTCGCTGGAGCGCTTCGCGTCCCGAGCGTGACGCCGTTGGGGATGGTTTCGACACGCTCGCTTCGCTCGCTGCTCAACCAGCGGGTGGGCAGGTTCGCTTCGCTTGCCCTCAGCCAGTGGCGGCCTGAGTTGAGCGGGTCGCGAGGAGTTGTTCGGAGCGCCGCTGGTTGAGCAGGCCGCGAAGCGGTCGTGTCGAAACCTGTCCGGTCACGCCGACGTGATGGCGTCGCGAGGGGTCGCTGGTTGAGCAGGCCGCGAAGCGGCCGTGTCGAAACCCGGTCAGGCCGAGGTGATGGCGTCCCGGGCGAGATCGAGATAGGCGACTGCGCCGGCCGGATCGGCCTTGGCGATGCTGAAGGCGGCGATCACCATGCCGGTGCAGGTGAGTGCGCGGCGCTCGATGTCGTCCTCGCTGAGCTCGGGGCGGCGCGCCCGAAGACCGTCGCGTAGCGCGGACGCCACTTCGTTGCGGTAGCCGGTGATGGCGGCCCGCACCGCCGGGTCGTGAGCCAAGCTGGAGGAAGCGGTGCTGACCAGCAGGCAGCCATCGCCATGGACGTCCTTGGCGGAGTCGGTGATGGCGGACTGCAGGGTGGTCAGGTAGTTCTCGATCGCCTCAGGGGCCACCGGCTCGGTGATCATCGGACGCAGCCGGGGCCGGACCACCTCGTCCAGATAGCTGGTCAGGGCGGCGTCGAACAACCCGCGCTTGTTGCCGAACGCGTGGTAGATGCTCGAGCGGCACAGCCCGGTGGCGGTCTCGAGGGCGGGCATTGCGGCTTCGTCGTAGCCGGCGTTCCAGAAGACCGTGCGGGCAGCGCGTACCGCCTCGGCGGTGTCGAACGCTTGTGGACGACCCACGATTCCCCCTTCTGAGACGCGCGGCTTTTGTGAACTGCTCGGTACAGTATATATTAAACCGGTCGGTACAAAACGGTCCTACCCGAAGGAGGCTTACCCATGGTGATCGCAGGCTTGGTGATCGTCGCGCTCGCGGCGCTGATCCACCTCTACATCTTCGCGCTGGAGTCACTGACCTGGACCAGCGACCGCACCCGCGCGGTCTTCGGCACCACCCCCGAGCAGGCTGCCCAGACCCGCCAACTGGCCTTCAATCAGGGGTTCTACAACCTGTTCCTGGCCATCGAGGTGGTCGCCGGCATCGTCGCCTTCGCACTCGGCGCAGCACCGGTAGGCATCGCCCTGGTGCTGGCCGGCGCCGGCTCGATGGTGCTGGCCGGGGTCGTCCTGGTGGCCTCGGATCGATCCAAGGCCCGCGCGGCCCTCATCCAAATGCTTCCGCCCCTGATCGGTGTGATCGTCGGCGGCATCGGCCTGATCTAGGCCCCTCACCCATTACGAAAGGCAGAACCCATGAGCAACCCGGTCATCGAACAGCTTCGTCAGCGACGGTCCGTCCGCGCCTTCACCGGGGAGCCGGTCTCCGACGTCGACCTGGCGGCCATCCTGAGCGCCACCCAGCAGGCGCCGACCTCGATCAACGGCCAGCAGACGTCCCTGGTGGTGATCCGCGACTCCGACCGGATCGCCCAGGTGGCGCAGATCGCCGGTGGGCAGCCCCAGGTGGCCGGCGCCGATGTGGTGGTCGTGTTCGTGATCGACTTCAACCGCACTGCCGAGGCGGCCAAGTTGGCCGGCACTGAGCAGGTCGTCGAACGCTCCGCCGAAGGCATCGTCACCGGAGCGGTCGATGCCGGCATCGCGTTGGCCACCTTCCAGGCGGCGGCCAACGCGCTGGGCTACGGCAGCACGCCGATCGGCGGCATCCGTCGCAACCCGGCCGACCTGATCGCCCTGCTCGACCTGCCGCCGCGCACCTACCCGGTGGTGGCCGCCACCCTCGGCGTCCCCGACCCCGAGCGCCTGGCTCAGGTCAAGCCGCGGGTACCGCTGGAGTCCTACGCCATGGAAGAGACCTACGACGCCGAGAAGGTGGCCGAAGGTGTGGCCACCTACGACCAGGTGCTCCGCGCGTGGTGGGACGCCCAGGGTCTGACCCAGATGGGCACCTACTCCCAAGACACCGCCAAGACCTACTCGACGGTGTACTTCCCGACGATCGCCGCGACCCTGCGCGCCCAGGGCTTCGAGTTCGCCGACGAAGCCTGAGCGATGCCCGACGGTGGGGGTTGGTGGGACTTGATCTCCACCGACCCCCACTTGTCTGTGTGGGGAGATGTGCTGGTGTGGAGTGTCCATCGCGCGTGCGCGCCGGTGGCGTCCCGCTAGCCTGCACCGCATGAGTGAGGTGTGGCGGGCGCGGTTGGCTAACGTCGGTGTGATCTGGGGGCTGGCGTCCCAGGTAATCCTGGTGTTCTTGGGCGTGGATTACGCCTTGGAGTACTCCGAGGACGAGCCGGATCTGATGATCCTGGCGTGGTGCCTGGTCGGGACGATCTACGCCGCGGTGATGATCGCCTCGCTCACCGTGGCTGCGCAGGCATTGCAGTCCGCGCACGCCTACCGTCCGACCCGGCTGCAGTCGCACCCGGTGGTGCAGGTGGTCGCGATGGCGTCCTCCCTGGTCAGCGCCTTCATCGGGATCGCGGCCGCGTTCATGGTGGTGGTGCTCAAGGACGATCCCACCGACGGCTGGTGGTACAAGGGTTTGGGGGTTTGGGCGATGGTGCTGGCCTGGGGAGTGCTGCACTGGGGCTTCGCGCAGTGGTACCACGCCCGCTACTACCGCACACCGACGCCACCGATGGAGTTCCCCGGCACGCCCAATCCGCACCTGGTCGACTTCGCCTACTTCGCCTACACCGTGGGCACCACCTTCGCCGCCTCGGACGTGAACGTCCGCACCCGCGACGTGCGCTGGGTGGTCACCCTGCACGGGGTGATGGCCTTCTTCTTCAACAGCGCGATCATCGTGCTGGCACTGAGCACCCTGACCGGCTCGGGTTAACCCACGGTTCGGCAGGGTTTCGACACGCTCGCTGGCGCTCGCTGCTCAACCAGCGGTGTGAGGCTCGATCAGCGGGCGGGGTGCAATCATCGGGGGTTCTTGCGTCGGTGGCGGGCCTCCGCCCGCCGCTGGTTGAGCAGGCCGCGGAGCGGCCGTGTCGAAACCTCTCGCTGGGAACGCCGGTGGCCGTGACGCCGGCTCGCCTGGGGTGCGGGGACCGTCGCCTTGGTACCGGATCGTGCGGCGAGGCAACTTCGCAGAACTAGGTATTCACCGGGCGCTTCACGACTAAGATACTTGCAGAAATCTTCAAGTCGAGGAGCGAGGGCGTGCCGACACCGCTGCATGAGGCCAAGGCTGAGCTGTTCCGCACTCTCGGGCACCCGGTGCGCATTCGCGTCCTGGAGTTGCTGAGCGAGCGGGAACACGCCGTCCACGAGCTGCTCGTCGAGATCCCCATCGAGCCCAGCGCGCTGTCCCAGCAGCTGGCGGTGCTGCGTCGTGCCGGAGTCGTCCGGCAGCGCCGCGAAGGCGGCGAAGTGCGCTACGCCGTCCAGACCGAATCGGTTCCGGCCCTGCTCGCTGCGGCACGCGCCACCTTGTCCGACGTCCTCGCCGGGCAGGTGCAGCTGCAAGCCGAACTGGACGACGAAAGCGCGGCCAGCTGATGAGCCTGACCCGTCTGATCGGCATGATCGCGCGCACCGGAACGGTCGCCGAGCCGATCACTGCTGCCGACATCGAGGTACGCGAAGGCTTCGTGCCGCCGCCGTGCCTGCGCGGCAGTGCCCAGGTGCGCCACGTCGATGCCGGCTCCTGCAATGGCTGCGAGATCGAAGTGGCGGCCGCGTTCGGGCCGGTCTACGACGTCGAGCGCTTCGGTGCCCGACTGGTGGCCTCACCCCGTCACGCCGATGTGGTCGCGGTCACCGGCGTGGTCAGCGTCAACATGGCCGACCCGCTGCGCAACACCATCGAGGCCACGCCCAACCCGCGGGTGGTGGTCTCCATCGGCGACTGCACCCGCAACTGCGGCGTCTTCGCCGACTCCTACGCCGTCGCCGGTACCGTCGACGACCTCACCGAAGTGGACGTCCACGTGCCCGGCTGCCCGCCGGCGCCGGAGGCGATCGTGGCGGCACTGCGGGCGGTGACTCAGCGATGAACCTGGTCGACGTCGGCCTCCAAGCCACCATCGGACTCGCGGCTGTCGCGATCCTGGCGGCCACCGTCCTGCGCGGACGAGCTCGCAACGTGTTGGCCGGACTGGCCGTGGCCGGCAGCGGCCTGGCCGCAGCGACCACCGGACTGGCCGCGCTGACCGGCCTGGCCGGAACCGGACTGTGGCTTCCGGTGGCCCTGCCCGGGGTCGCGGTCGACCCGCTGGTGCTGGCCCCCGATCGCCTGGGCGGCTTCTTCATGCTGCTGGCCGGTCTGGTGATCGCACTGGCGGCGATCTTCGGCATCGGCTACGCCCACGGCGCCGCCGCGTCCCGCACCGGCTGGACGGGGTTCGCCCTGTTCGCGATCGGTGTCGAACTGGTTCCCGCGGCCCAGGACGTCCTCAGCTTCGCCCTGGCCTGGGAACTGATGGCGCTTGGCTCGACCGTGCTGCTGTTGGCCGACCACGCCAGCCGGGCCGCGGTCCGCGAAGCGACCCTGTGGTACGCGGTGATGACCCAACTGTCCTTCCTGCTGCTACTGGCCGGTTTCGGGGTGCTGGTCGCTGCCGACGGCGGCACCTCTTTCGCCCGGGTGGTCGGCATCGGCGAGCCGGTGGCCAGCCTGGCGTTCGGCCTCCTGGTCGCCGGATTCGCCACCAAAGCCGGCCTGGTGCCGGTGCACGTCTGGCTGCCGCGCGCCCACCCCGAGGCACCGAGCCATGCGTCGGCGGCGATGAGTGCGGCCATGGTCAAAATGGGCGTCTACGGCATCCTGCTGGTGACCCTACGGCTGCTGCCGTACGGCCCGTCCTGGTGGGCGCTGGTGCTGGTCTTCATCGGCGCGATCTCTGCCCTGTACGGCATCCTGCAAGCCTCAGTGCAATCGGACCTGAAGCGCCTGCTGGCCTACTCGACCACCGAGAACGTCGGGCTGATCGTGACCGCGATCGGCGCCGGACTGATGCTGCGGCAGGCCGGACAAAATGCGGTCGCCGACATCGCACTGGTGGCCGCGCTGCTGCTGGCGATCAGCCACGCGGCGTTCAAGACCGTGCTGTTCCTCGGTGCCGGCGCGGTGCTGCACGCCACCGGCGAACGCGACCTGGACGCCCTGGGCGGCCTGGCCTCCCGGATGCCGATCACCAGCCTGACCTTCGGCGTGGGGGCGCTCGGTGCGGCCGCGCTGCCGGTCACCTCCGGCTTCGTCGCCGAATGGGTGCTGCTGCAGGCCCTGATTCACGCCGACGCGCGCAGCGACCGGCTGCTCGCGGTGGTCATTCCGATCACCATGGGTGTGGTCGCCCTCACCATCGGCCTGGGCCTGCTGACCTTCGTCAAAGCCTCCGGCGTGGGCTTCCTGGCCCGGCCGCGCACGCCACAGGCGGCCGCAGCCCGCGAGGTGGGCTTCACTGAACGCCTGGCGATGTTGGCCGCCGCCGGACTCACCATCGGACTGGGGCTGATCCCCGGGCCGCTGTCACAGCTGTTGGCCGGCGCGGTCGGGGCTCGCGGACTGGCCACGTCCGGGTGGACGGGGCTGGAGTTGGCCGGTCTGGACGCGGTGATGCTCGACCCGGTGGCGCTCACTGCGCTGACCACGGTGATGCTGGCCGGGGTGCTGGTGGTCAACGGGATCGCCGCCCGCCGCCATCCGCGCCGCGAGGTGGACCTGGCCTGGGGCTGTGGTGGTGAGCGCACCAGTGCGCGGATGGAGTACAACGCCACCAGCTACTCCGAGCCGCTGGCCCGGGTGTTCGGCGCCTCCCTGCAGACCCGACGCAGCGTCGAGATCAGCCATCCCGACGACGCCCCGCTGCTGGTCTCGGAGATGGCGTTCAGCCAAGAGACCGTCGACCTGATCGAACAGAAGGTCTACGAGCCGGCCGCCCGCTGGACCCAACGCTTCGGTGACCTGGCCCGCCGACTGCAGAACGGCAGCATCCACCGCTACCTCGGCTTCTCGTTCGCAGCGCTGCTGCTCGTGTTGATCCTGGTGACGCGATGATGGCCTCGGTACTGGTGATCGCGGTTCACCTGGCATTCGCGTTGGCGGTCACCCCGCTGCTGATCGGCGTGATGCGAACCGTCCGCGCCCGCCTCGAAGGTCGCGTCGGCGGTGGCGTCCTGCAGCCCTGGCGGGACGTGATCAAGCTGTTCGGCAAGGAGCCGGTGCGCGCTCCCGGATCCAGCCCGGTGCTGGTGTGGGCGCCGCTGCTGCTGATGGCCTCCTCGCTGGTACTGGTCGCACTCATTCCCCTGGTCAGCACGTTGCCGCTGGCCAGCGTGCCCGGCGACCTCTTCGTGGTGGTCTCGGTGCTGCTGCTGGGCACCGTGGCTTTGGCCATGCTGGGGCTGGAGTCGGGCACCGCCTTCGGCGGCATGGGTTCCAGCCGGCACATGATGTTCACCGCGCTGGTCGAGCCGACCGTGCTGCTGAGCATCTACGCGCTCAGCGTCCCGGTGGGCACCTCGGCGCTGGCCGCGATCGTCCGCGGTCGCCGCGACGACCTGTCCCTGCTGCTCAACCCGGTGAGCATCCTGGCGATCGCGGCGCTGGTCGTGGTGGTCATCGCCGAGACCGGACGGCTGCCCGTGGACAACCCGTCCACCCACCTGGAACTGACCATGGTGCACGAGGCGATGATCCTGGAAAGCGGCGGACGCGACCTCGGCTGGCTCGAGTTCGGCTCCTGGCTGCGGCTCACCGGCCTGCTCGGGCTCGCGGTCAACCTGGCCGTGCCGTGGGGGCTGGCCTCCGATGCCACCGCCCTCGCCCTGATCATCGGGACGGCCACCACGACCGTCAAACTCCTGCTGGTCGGCGCTGCGCTGGCCGCAGTCGAGGTGTTCATCGCCAAGCTGCGACTGTTCCGGGTGCCGGAGTTGCTGGCTGGTTCCTTCGTCTTGGCGTTCCTGTCGGTCAGCGCCTCCTACCTGGTGTTCTGAGGTGACGATGGGAACCGAGATCTATCAGCAGCTGATCGCCACCACCACCGGCGTGCTGCTGCTGACCGCGATCCTGCAGGTCTGGGGACGCTCGTTGGTGCGTTCGATCGCATTGCTGGCCGTCCAAGGCGCGGCCCTGGCCGGGCTGGTGGCCACCGTCGGGATCGGCGCCGGTGAGCCCGAGGCCGTGGCGGTGGCAGTGGAAGTGCTGCTGGTGAAGTCGGTGCTGCTGCCCGGGGCGCTGCTGCGCTCGGCCAGGATGATCGGTGAGACCAGGGAGCGTCCGGCGGCGATCAACACCGCCGTCGAGCTGATCGGGGCGGCCGGGCTGACCCTGATCGCCTACATCGTCGGCACCCCGCTGGTCGGCCCGCACCCCGACCCGGCCCGCCAAGCGCTGCCGGTGGGCTTCTCACTGGTGCTGCTGGGCTTCTGGCTGCTGCTGATCCGCCGCTCGGCGATCACCCAGCTGATCGGCTTCGTGGTGGTCGACAACGGCATCGCCACGGTCTCGTTCCTGATCTCCGGCGGGCTGCCGCTGACCGTCGAACTCGGCGCCTCCCTGGACGTACTGCTGGTGGTGCTGATCCTGGGCGTCTTGGTGGTGCGGATGCAGCGCTCCCAAGGCCACATCGACATCACCGAGTTGAAAGAGCTGCACGACTGATGGCCACGCTGATCTGGGTGATTTTGGGACTGCCGCCGCTGCTGGCGGTGGTCAGCATCGCGTTCCGTCGCCGCTACTGGACGATCGCGCTGCCGATCCTGGCCGCAGCCACCCTGCTCGGGGTGGGCATCGCGCTGGTCAGCGGGGTGTTGGCCTCCGGGCCGGTCACGACCGCGTCCGGCTGGCTGCGGGTGGACTCCCTCAGTGCCTGGATGCTGGTGGTGGTCGGGGCGGTCGCCGTGGTCGCGCTGTGGGGCGGAGCGCCGTCGGCCTCGGCGGCAAGCACCACCACCGGCTCGTTCGCCGCACTGCTCAACCTGTTCTTGGCCGCGATGACCCTGGCCGTGGTCGCCGACAACGTCGGCCTGATGTGGGTGGCGATCGAGCTCACCACCATCACCACCGCCTTCCTGGTGGCCTCCGGCGAGGGTCGCTACTCGCTGGAAGCGGCGTGGAAGTACGTCGTCCTGGGTGCGGTCGGGGTGGCCATCGCCTTCCTCGGGGTGGCGCTGCTCTCGGCCGCCGGGCTCAGCATCGAGGGCGTGGGCGTGTCCTGGGTGGGCCTGATGACCCATGCCGGGGCACTGGACCCGGGGCTGACCAAGATCGCCGGGGCGCTGGCCGTCCTGGGCTTCGCCACCAAGGCCGGCCTGGCGCCGATGCACTCCTGGCTGCCCGACGCGCACAGCCAAGCCCCGGCCCCGGTCAGCGGGCTGATGTCCGGGGTACTGCTGAGCGTGGCGTTCTATGCGATCCTGCGCATCCAGGCGGTCACCGATGCGGTGGTCGGCCCGGGCCTGATGCAGACCATGCTGCTCACCGCCGGACTGCTGTCGCTGGCCGTGACCGCCGGGTTGGTGATCACCCAACGCGACTACAAGCGCTTGTTGGCCTACTCCAGCATCGAGCACATGGGCCTGCTCGCCCTCGGTGCTGCGGCCGGCGGCTCGCTGGCGATCGCGGCAGTGCTGCTGCACATGCTCGGCCACGGCCTGCTCAAGTCGATGCTGTTTGTCACCTCCGGGCGCATCCTCACCTTCACCGGAACCCACCACATCAGCGAAGTCCACGGGCTGCTGCGCCGCCGTCCCGACCTCGGCCAGCCGTTCCTGCTCGGCACCGCCGGACTGCTCGGCTTCCCGCCGTTCGTCACCTTCTTCACCGAGGTGGGCATCATCGTGGCCGGATTCACCCGCGGTCTGGGCTGGCAGTTCGCGGTCGCGCTGGTGCTGCTGCTGGTGGTGTTCGGCGGCATCACCCGCAACGTGTTGGCGATGACCTTGGGGCCGGGCGATCCGGTGCCCGGCCGTCCGAAGTGGTGGCGACGGGTGCCGCTGTGGCTGCCGCTGGCGGCGTCCGCGGTGCTCGGCTTTGCGGCCTGGCCGCTGTCGGCGCCCTTGCTGGCCGCAGTGGCCGCCCTGGGAGGTGCTCGATGAGACGTCAGCAGCCCGAGACGCACACCGTCTCCCGCGACCATCTGACGGGAGTGGTCGCTCGCCAGCTCGACCTCGGTCGGCGGCTGGCTCTGGTCAGCGGCCAAGAGGTCGCCGACGGTTTCGAAGTGGTGTGGGTGTTCCTCGGTGGCGACGGTAGCCGCGCGGAGGTGACCGTCCGGCTGGAAGCGGGCGATCCGCACCTGCCCACCCTGGCCGGGTTGTCCTACCAGGCCGGACGCTTCGAGCGTGAGCTGCACGACATGCTCGGCCTGATCGCCGACGGGCACCCGCAGCCGTTCCGGCTGGTGCGGCACGCCCACTGGCCGGCCGGCTATTACCCGCAGCGATCGGACGCCGCGACTCCGTCCTTCGACGCCGACGCCGGCTTCCCGTTCGTCGAGGTCGCCGGCAAGGGCGTCTACGAGATCCCGGTCGGGCCGGTGCATGCCGGGCTGATCGAGCCGGGCCACTTCCGCTTCTCGGTGGTGGGGGAGACCATCGTGCGGATGTATCAGCGGCTGTACTTCGTCCATCGCGGAGTGGAGAAGCTGTTCGTCGGTCGGACGGTCAGCGACGGCATCACCTTGGCTGAACGGATCAGCGGCGACACCGCCGTCGGCCACAGCCTGGCCTACCTGATGGCCGTTGAAGACGCTCTCGGGATCGAGATCTCGCCGCAGGCGGCGCTCACCCGGGCGCTGCTACTGGAGCTGGAACGGCTCTACAACCACGTCAACGACCTCGGCCTACTGGCCAACGATGCCGGCTTCGGGATCGCCAACGCCCACGCCGCGCGACTGCGCGAAACCCTGCTGAGGCACAACGCCCGGCTCACCGGGCACCGGCTGCTGCGCGGTGCGCTTTCGCTGGGGGATGCCCGGCTGTTGGCTGCGCCGGAGGTGGGCCTGGTCGCCGGAGTCGCTGCTGAGGTGGCCGAGCTGGCCGAGATCGCCACCAGCCATTCGTTGGTCGCCAACCGCTTCAACACCACCGCGGTACTGCCCACTGAGCAGGCCGAACGCCTCGGCGTGCTCGGCTATGTGGCCCGGGCCAGCGGGGTGGCCATCGACGCGCGCGTCGACCAGCCGTTCGTCGATCTCGGGCCGAACTTCCGGGTGGTCACCCGCACCGACGGTGACGTTCGGGCGCGCTTCGACGTCCGGGCCGAGGAGGTGGCGGTGTCCGCCCAGCTGGTGGCTGACCTGGCTGCGCGGCTCGACGGGCTCGGTACCGCGGAGCCCCGCCCGTCCGGCCGGATCACGCGCACCGGTGCCGGTCTGGGTGTGGTGGAGGCCTGGCGCGGCACCTTGGTGCATCGGGTGGTGCTGGCTCGCGGTGGCACGCTGGCCCGAGTGAAGGTGGTCGACCCGTCCTTCCTGACCTGGCCGGGCCTGCCGGTGGCGCTGAACGACGTGATCGTCCCTGACTTCCCGCTGGCCAACAAGAGTTTCAACTGCTCCTACGCCGGAAACGACCTGTAGCCGCGGGTTTACCGAGGTTATGGGCGGGGTCTGCGCGGTCTGTCCTGGCAAACGCGGATTTATCAGGGTTATGAGGCCCTGATCGGCCTCCATAACCTTGGTAAATCGGCGACGGGTGCCTGAGGCCCGCGACACCGGCCCGATAACCCTCACAAACCCGCGACTGGGTGACGGGGACTGCTGCGCAGCGGCGATGGGAAGATCTGCCCGCTCCCTTAGGTGAACAACGTTCTGCTTGCCTGCCATACTGGCGCCACCGCATAGTTCAGGAGTACTCGATGACGGATTCGTCGCAGCCCGAGCAGCCGCAGAGGTTGGCCAAGATTCAGGCCGAACTGGTGGACCTCTCGGCCAAGCTGAACATTCTGGCCCGTGACTTCCAACAGCTGGCAGCGGAGTTGCCGCAGCAGGTGGGCGTGCCCGGCGCCCGCCCGGCTGCGCCCGGCACCGTGCCTGGTGCACCGGTCGGCGCCCCGCCCGCGCCGGTGCCGCCGCCCGTCGCCCGTCCGTCCCAGCCGCCCTACCTGGCGCCCCAGCCGCCGATGGCAGTCCATGGGCAGGGGCAGAATCTGTACCCGCCACCACCTCCGCCGCGGGTCGCCGCCCCGGGCGGACGCGCGCCTCAGCCACCCGCTCCGGTGCCCGCGCGGCCTGTCCGTCCGACGCGTCCGCGCCGCCAAGTGAGCATCGCGGAGGTCTTCGCCGTGGTCGGCTCGGGCATCACCTTGTTGGGTGTCGCCTTCGTGCTGTTGCTGCCCAATCAGGCGGTGATGCCAGATCTGGTTCGAGCCGGCATCGGGTTGGGTCTGGCCGTGGCGGCGGTGATCGTTGCTCTGGTGCAGCATCGCCGCGAACCGAGCAACATCGGCTCCCAGGCTTTGATGGCGACCGGTATCGCATCGGCCTTCCTCACGGTGCTGGCGTTATCGTCGCTGTTCCACGGCGACGACGGAGCGCCTCTTTTCCCCACGGTCCCTGGGATCGTGGCCGGCGGTCTGATCAGCCTCGGCGGTGTTGCGGTCGCGCGCTGGTGGCGCAGCCAGTGGCTGGCGGTGCTGGCGGTGCTGGGGTCGTTGGTGTTGGCGCCCTACCTCGGTGGACGGGACGCGTTGTGGCCGATGACGTTCATGCTGGTGATGACCCTCGCCACGGCGGCCTTCCAACACAAGCTGGATTGGACGGGGCTGTTGCTGGCCCGCTTCCTGCCCACGGCCCTCTACTTCCTGGTCGCGGTGTCCGGGTTGGGGACGCACGTCGACGTCCAGCTGGGCCTGGGGCTATCCCTCATCCTGGCCCTGGGTGGGTTGGTGATCGCCACGCTGCACCAGCGGGGCGCGATCCGAATGCGCGCGGTGTCTTTGATGGCGATGGTGACGATGGCGGCACCGCTCGTGGTGGCGATGTGGTCGCCCGATCGGGTTCTCGCAGCCGTCGTTGCGGGCGCCTTCGGGTTGCTGATGGTGGCGGTGGGTCTGCTGCCTGCCTTCTTCGAGCTACAGCTGCGCGGTACGGCGGCGCCCCTGGGAGCGCTGTTCGTGGTGCTCGCGGTGGTCCGATTCACCGACGGGCACTACTTGGGGTACCTGTTCTTCACCCTTGCGGCGGCCTACTTCGCGGTGGCCGCGGCCACCAAGTTCACGCCGATGCTGTTCGTGGGTGGGGCCTTGGGTCTGATCGGCGTGCAGCTGTGGTTGCCGGTGATCGCCTACGCTTTTGCGCCGCTGCCCGGTGGCGACATCGAACTCACCGCCCAGTCGGTGCTCGGCCTGGTCGCGACCCTGTTCGGGATGCGAGCGCTGCGTCGTCGGGGAGTGAAGGGCAACGGGCTGGTGTACGCCTCCTGGCTGATCTCGGTGGTCTTCGGATCGATGGCCGTGATCACCGCCGGCATGCTCATCGCCGTGCGGGTCGGCGCCGAGATCAGTCAAGGCTTCCAAACCGCCCACGCGATCGTGACGGTCGGCTGGATCCTGGCCAGTGTGTGGCTGCTGCGTCGCGGCCTGCTCAAGGAAAGGGACTCGAGTGCTGCGGTCGCGATCGCCATCGCCTTGTCCGCTTCGGCGGTGGTCAAGCTGTTCTTCTTCGACCTGCGCACGCTGCCGGACCTGGTGCGGGCGATGGCCTTCCTGGCCGTCGGCCTGCTGTTGCTGGTGATCGGCACCTGGTACCACCGGCAACTCGAACGGGCGCGACGCACCAGCAATGGTCCGACCGCAGCTGCTGACGGGGCCGTCAACGAACCGGTGCCGGGAGCTCCCGCGCCCACGTCGGACGTACCGCCGACAGCTCCGGCTGAACGCGCCGCGCCCGAACCGACGTCAGCGCCACAGCCCTAGCCGACCGGATGCGGTGCCCCGACATCGACAGCGGTCGGGGGACCTCGTCAGCCGACCTACGCCACCCAGTCCGGACGGACGCCGGTGAGCACCCAGGCCGCCTGACGGGCGGCACCGTCGGCGACGTACTCGCCGGCGGCCGGCACCATCACCGGCACATCGAACAGTTGCTCAGCGATGATCGGGACGGCCGGATTGGCGGCGGCGCCGCCGATCAGCAGCAGCCGACGCATCGGCGTCCCGCTGGCCCGGATGGCCTCCACGCCGGCGGCTAACCCGCCGAGCATGCCCTCCACGGCAGCCCGGGCCAGGTTCGGACGGGTGGTCGAAGCCAGGGTGAGGCCGTCGAGGCTCGCGGTGGCATCGGGCAGGTTCGGAGTGCGTTCGCCTTCGAAGTACGGCACGAGGTGGAGCCCGCCCGCCCCGGGGGATGCCTGCAGTGCCAGGCGGGCGAGCTCGTCATGGTCGACGCTCAACAAGGCGGCGATCACATCCAGGACGCGGGCGGCGTTCAGGGTGCACACCAGCGGCAGGTAGGCGCCGGTGGCGTCGGCGAAGCCGGCGATGATCCCGGTGGCGTCCGCGCTGGCCTGGGAGGTGCAGGCGAAGACGGTGCCGGAGGTGCCCAGCGAGATCACCACGTCACCGTCGTGAAGGTTCAGCCCGAGCGCGGCGGCGGCGTTGTCACCGGCGCCGGGTCCCACCAGGAACCCCGGTCCTTCGACGTTTTCGGCGGGGCCGAGCACCCGGGGCAGCCGGACGTCGTGGCCGAGCGCGCGTACCAGCAGGTCGTGGTCGTAGTCGCCGGTGAACGGCGAGAAGTAGCCGGTGCCGGAGGCGTCGGATCGGTCGGTGACCAGCTCGTCGAAGTCCGGGCCGAGCGCGGCCTCGGCGGACGGCCCGTAGCCGCGCAGTCGCCAGGTGAGCCAGTCGTGGGGCAGGCAGACGGCGGCCACCCGAGCGGCGTTAGCGGGCTCGTGATCGCGCAGCCAGCGCAGCTTGGTCACGGTGAACGAGGCCACCGGCACCGAGCCGGTGCGGCGTGCGAACTCCTCGGCGCCCACTTCGGCGATCAGGTCGGTGGCGGCCTGCGCTGAGCGGGTGTCGTTCCACAGCAGGGCCGGACGGATCACCTCACCGTCGGCGTCAAGGGCGACCAGGCCGTGCTGCTGCCCGGCGATGCTGACTGCCGCCACGTCGTCCAGCCCGCCGGCCGCGGCGAGCGCGTCGGTCAGGGCCGTCCACCAGTGGTGCGGGGCGACCTCGGTGCCGGCGGGGTGGGACGCCCGCCCGGAGGAGAGCAGTTCTCCGGTGTGGGCGTCCCGGACGACCACCTTGCAGCTTTGGGTGGAGGAGTCGACGCCGACGACCTTCGCCATGGCCGACCTATCGCGCGCCGAGCAGATGCTCGGTGGCCAGCTGCTGCAGGCGGACGAAGCCGAACCCGCGACCGTTGAAGTAGGCGCCGGAGTCGAAGTCCTCGAACGCCGACCGATCGGCGATCAGCGCGCGGTAATCCTCGCCGGCGGCCAGGGTCGGGGTGGCCAGCTCAGCCACCTTCGCCGCGGCCAGGGCGGCCTGCACCTCTGGGTCGGCGCGGAACGCCTGGGTGCGCTCCTTGAGCAGCAGGTAGGTGCGCATATTGGCCTGGACGGAATCCCACACACCGGTTTCGTCCTCGGTGCGCGACGGCTTGTAGTCGAAGTGCCGCATGCCGGTGTAGCTCGGGCCGCCGTTGGGGCCGCCGTTCTCCAGCAGGTCGACCAGTGCGAATGCGTTGTGCAGGTCGCCGTGGCCGAAGACCAGGTCCTGGTCGTATTTGATGCCGCGCTGGCCGTTGAGGTCGATGTGGAAGAGCTTGCCGTGGTACAGCGCCTGGGCGATGCCGGCGGCGAAGTTCAGTCCGGCCATCTGCTCGTGGCCGACCTCGGGGTTCAGCCCGACCATCTCGGGGTGTTCGAGGGAGTTGATGAACGCCAGCGCGTGGCCGACGGTCGGCAGCAGGATGTCGCCGCGGGGCTCGTTGGGCTTGGGTTCGATGGCGAACTTCAGGTCGTAGCCGGCGTCCAGGACGTACTGGCTGAGCAGGTTGACCGCTTCGCGGTACCGCTCGAGCGCGGAGCGGATGTCCTTGGCGGCGTCGTACTCCGCACCTTCGCGGCCACCCCACATCACGAAGACGTGGGCGCCGACCTCCATGGCCAGGTCGATGTTGCGCAGCACTTTGCGCAATGCGAAGCGGCGTACCCCGCGGTCGTTGGAGGTGAAGCCGCCGTCCTTGAAGACCGGCTGGCTGAACAGGTTGGTGGTGATCATCGGCACTTTCAGCCCGGTGGCCTCGCAGGCCGCTTTCAGCCGGTCGATCTGGGTGCGCCGTTCAGCCTCGCTCGCTCCGAAGGTGAACAGATCGTCGTCATGGAAGGTGAGGCCGTAGGCGCCGTAGGAGGCAAGTTTCTCCACCACATGCACGACATCCAGCGGTGCGCGGGTCGGGCCGCCGAACGGGTCGGCACCGCTGTAGCCGACCGTCCACAGGCCGAAGGTGAACTGATCCGAAGGGGACGGTGACGGGGACACGGGAGGATCCAATCTGCTCAACGCTGGGCGAATGTTGTCGAACACAACATAGATCACGTTTGGACGGACTGTCCACCGGTCAGGTGACTGAATTTCGGAGTCAAGTCCGCCTGTCTGCCGATGGTGGACGCGCCGGGTCTGCAACTTACCCCAAACCCCGTTACGGAATCGTTATGCAAGGCCTGCTTGTGGCGCCCACTCCCACCCCGTATGTTGTGGAATCAAACAAAGGGACCGAGTCTGGTCTCCCGGCTCGCAGGGCACAGCGACGAAGTGCGCCCGGGTGAGCGCGTAGCGACAGAATTCAGAGAGGAATAGTTATGTCGCAGATGTCCCGAATCATCGCCCTCGTGGCGGCGGGAGCTTTGGCAGTGACAATGAGCGCCTGTAGTTCCGGTGGTACGGCCGGCGCGGGCGGCGCATGCAATGTGGGCATCACGATGCCGACGCGCAGTCTGGAGCGCTGGATCAACGACGGCGAGCAGCTGCAGAAGAAGCTCAAGGACGCCGGTTGCACCGTCGACCTGCAGTACGCCGACAACAAGGTCGACCAGCAGATCAGCCAGCTGCAGAACCAGATCGCCGGCGGCGCCAAGATCTTGGTGATCGCCTCCATCGACGGCACCGCGCTGGGCCCGGTCCTGGACCAGGCCGGCAAGCAGGGCATCAAGGTGATCGCTTACGACCGCCTGATCAACAAGAGCCCGAACGTCGACTACTACGCCACCTTCGACAACTACAAAGTCGGCCAGCTGCAGGGCAACTTCCTGAAGGATCAGCTGAAGCTCGACTCGGCCAAGGGCCCGATCAACTTCGAACCCTTCGCCGGTAGCCCCGACGACAACAACGCCAAGTTCTTCTTCTCCGGCGCCTGGGATGTTCTGCTTCCCTACGTCGAGAAGGGCACCCTGGTTGTTCCCAGTGGCAAGTCGCCGAAGTCGGACGCGGAGTGGGCCAGCATCGGCATCCAGTCCTGGCAGTCCGACAAGGCTCAGGCCGAGATGGACAACCGGCTGTCGTCCAACTACGGCAACAAGAAGGTTCAGGCCGTCCTGTCGCCCAACGATTCGCTGGCGCTGGGTATCGAGGCTTCGCTGAAGTCGGCCGGCTACAAGGTCGGCACCGACTGGCCGCTGATCACCGGTCAGGACGGCGACAAGGCCAACGTGAAGGCGATTCTGGCAGGCGAGCAGTCGATGACCGTCTGGAAGGACACCCGCAAGCTGGGTGACCAGGTGTTCAAGATGATCCAGCAGATCGCCAAGGGCGAGAAGGTCGAGGTCAACGATGAGAAGACCTACGACAACGGTGTGAAGGTCGTTCCTTCCTACCTGCTCGAGCCTGAGGTCGTCACCAAGGATCTGGTCCAGAGCAAGCTGATCGACTCCGGCTTCCTGAAGGCCTCCGACGTGGGTCTGGGCTGAGTCACTGCGGTGGGGCGGACGAGTTCCGCCCCACCGTCTGACCCCTATCCAGCCGAGCAGAGGTAGAGCATGACTGGCAATGACGCCATCCTGCGGATGCAGGACATCATCAAAGACTTCAACGGGGTCCGCGCCCTCGATCAGGTGACTCTTGAGGTCTCCCGAGGCGAAGTACACGCCATCTGTGGCGAGAACGGCGCGGGCAAGTCCACCCTGATGAAGGTGCTCAGCGGGGTCTACCCCCACGGGACCTACTCCGGGACGATCGAGTTCGACGGCGCCGAGGCGACCTTCTCCGACATCAAGTCGAGTGAGGCCGCCGGAATCGTGATCATTCATCAGGAGCTGGCGCTGAACCCGCTCCAATCGATCGCCGAGAACATCTTCCTCGGCAACGAACGCGCCACTCGCGGCGTCATCGACTGGGATCGCACCGCCCTGGAGGCGTCCGTGCTCCTGGAGAAGGTGGGGCTGCAGGAGAACCCGGCGACCAGAGTGTTCGAGCTCGGCGTGGGCAAACAGCAACTGGTCGAGATCGCCAAGGCCATGGCCAAGGACGTCTCGCTGCTGATCCTCGACGAGCCGACCGCCGCCCTCAACGATGAGGACTCCGACCATCTCCTCGACCTGATCAGCGGCATGCGTGACCACGGCATCACCTGCATCCTGATCTCACACAAGCTGCGCGAAGTGCGCCGGATCGCCGACCGGGTCACCGTGATCCGCGACGGTCGCACCATCGAGACCATCGACATGTCCGAGCCGTCGGCCACCGAGGGCCGGATCATCAAGGCGATGGTGGGTCGCGAGCTGAACAACCTGTTCCCGGTGCACGAGACCGTCATCGGCGAGGAGCGTTTCCGGGTCGAGGACTGGACCGTCCATCACCCCGTCGACACCGGTCGGGTGGTCGTCGACCACGCCACCTTCTCCGTCCGGGCCGGCGAGATCGTCGGCTTCGCCGGACTGATGGGGGCCGGACGCACCGAGCTGGCGATGAGCGTGTTCGGCCGGCTGTGGGGCACCAACGTCTCCGGTCACGTCTTCAAGGACGGGGTGGAGATCAGCACCTCCACCGTGGATGAGGCCGTCGCCAACGGCATCGCCTATGTCACCGAGGACCGCAAGCGCTACGGGTTGAACCTGATCGGCTCGATCTCGTCCAACATCTCCGCGGTCGCGTTGGCCAAGTTCGCCCGCTGGGGCGTGATCGACCGCAACCGCGAGTACCTCACCGCCGACGAGTACCGCCTGAGCATGAACATCAAGACCCCCTCGATCTCGGAGGTGGTCGGACGGCTGTCCGGCGGCAATCAGCAGAAGGTCGTCCTCAGCAAATGGCTGGTCTCCGGGCCCGACGTGCTGATCCTGGACGAGCCGACCCGCGGCATCGACGTGGGCGCCAAGTACGAGATCTACACCCTGATCAACGAGCTCGCCGACCAGGGCAAAGCGATCGTCTTCATCTCCTCCGAGCTGCCCGAGCTGATCGGCATGTGCGACCGGATCTACACCATCTCCGAAGGGGCCGTCACCGGTGACGTCCCGCGTGCAGAGGTCACGCCAGAACACCTCATGTACCTGATGACCATGGGAAAGGAAGCTCTGCGATGAGCACGACGAGCACCACCGAACCGTCTCCGGTGGCAACTGCCCCCAGCCGCCGGCTGGCCGTCGATTTCCGGCAGTACGGGATCCTCGCAGCACTGGTGATCATCATCGTGCTGTTCGAGATCTTCACCGGCGGACGCCTGCTGATGCCGGGCAATGTGAACAACCTCATCCAGCAGAACGCGTACGTGCTGATCCTGGCGATCGGCATGGTGATGGTGATCATCGCCGGCCACATCGACCTGTCAGTCGGCTCGGTGGTGGCGATGGTCGGCGCCGTGGCCGGGCTGGCGATGGGGCAATGGGGACTGCCGTGGTGGCTGGGGTGCCTGCTCGCGCTGCTGGTCGGTGCCCTGGTGGGTGCCTGGCAGGGCTTCTGGGTGGCCTATATCGGGGTGCCGGCGTTCATCGTGACCCTGGCCGGCATGCTGTTCTTCCGCGGCCTGACCCTGGTGCTGCTCACCGGGGGCACCATCGGCGGCCTGCCGGCCCCGTTCGTGGCGATCGGTGCGGGTTGGCTGCCCGGCATCCTGGGCACCATCGGACGCACCGACGTCCTCACCATGGTGCTGGGGCTGGTCGCCTGCGCGCTGCTGGTGTTCTTCCAGGCCCGAGCACGGGCCAACCGTCGCCGGCTGGACCTGCCCATCGAGGGTGCGGTGTCGTTCTGGCTGAAGCTGGTGATCGCGGTGCTGGCAACCCTCGGTGTGTGCTGGCAGCTGGCCAACTACTCCGGGACGCCGATCGTGCTGGTGATCCTGGCGGTGCTGGTGCTGGCCTACAACTTCGTGCTCAACCGTTCGGTGTTCGGACGCCACGTCTACGCCATGGGCGGCAACCTGTTCGCCGCGGTGATGAGCGGGGTGAAGACCCGCCGGGTGAACTTCGCGCTGTTCGTGAACATCGGGATGCTGGCCGCAGTTGCCGGCCTGGTGAGTACCGCGCGTGCCGGGAGTGCGGTGGCATCGGCCGGCCAGAACTACGAGCTGGACGCGATCGCTGCGGTCTTCATCGGTGGCGCGGCCGTCCAAGGTGGCGTGGGGACGGTGACCGGCGCCATGATCGGCGGCCTGGTGATGGGCGTGCTGAACATGGGCCTGTCGATCCTGTCGGTCGATGCCGCGTGGCAGATGGCGATCAAGGGATTGGTCCTGCTCTTGGCGGTAGCCTTCGACCTGATCAATAAGCGGCGCGGCGGTCGCTAGACCTGTTGGGGCGGGTCAGATCCGCCGCCAGAAGGAAGGCAGGTCCGATGCCGACGGCGACCACCGAAGGGGTGCGGCGCAACAACCTTGCGGCCACTCTCGGCATCCTCTACCGCCACGGACCGACCTCGCGCGCGGTGCTGGGTAAACGCACCGGACGCAACCGCTCGACGATCGGCAGCCTGGTCACCGACCTGGTCGAACTCGGCCTGGTGGTCGAACAGGATCCCGGCTCGATCGGGCAGATCGGTCGACCCAGCCCGATCGTGACCCTGCGTCCCGAAGTGGTGGCGATCGCGGTCAACCCCGAGATCGACGCGCTGACCATCGGCCTGGTCGGCTTGGACGGCGCGGTGCGGCGGGTCATCCGGCACGAGTACGAGCGCATCCCGACCGCCTCGGAGGTGCTCAGCATCACCAGCGCGGTGATCTCCGGCATGGCGGTGGAGTTGGCGGACTTGGCGGTGGTGGGCATCGGGGTGGCCGTCCCGGGCCAGGTGCGGACGGTGGACGGTGTCGTCCGCAACGCCCCGCACCTCGGCTGGCACGACGAAGCCTTCGGCGAACCTCTGGCCAGATTGACCGGCTACCCAGTCGCGGTGGCCAACGACGCCGCCCTGGGTGCGCTCGCCGAGCACGAGTTCGGAGTGGGTCGCGACCACGAGAACCTGGTCTACGTCAACGGTGGCGCCTCCGGGATCGGCGGCGGCGTGATCGTGGCCGGACGCCTGTTGGGCGGGGCATCGGGCTACGCCGGAGAGCTGGGCCACGTCCGGGTCTCCAGCTCTGAGGCTCGCGACTCGGCCGGCATCGCCGGCACCCTGGAGGCCGAGGTCACCCGCGCCGAACTGGCCGAGGTGCTCGGATTGACCCGGGTGGCGCCGGACGAGTTCGACGCCGCACTCCTGGCCGATCGGTCCGCGGCGGTCGCTGCGGTGGTGGCGCGGCAGACCCGCCAGCTGGGCACTGCCTTGGCCGCGGCGATCAACCTGTTCAACCCCGAGGTGATCGCCCTCGGCGGCTTCCTTGCCGCCCTGCAGGCCTACGATCCGGACGCCCTGGAGCAGGCGGTGTCGGCCGACACGCTCGCGCCGTCCCTGGAAGGGGTTCGAATCACTCCGGCCGCCCTGGGAACCGACCTGCTGATGATCGGGGCTGCCGGGCTGGCATTCGGTCCGCTGCTGGCCGATCCGGCCTCGATCGGCGGCTGGGCGCGGTCGGCGTAGGGAGGCTGTGATGCTGGAGTTCTCCTTCATCGCCACGCTGTGGATGAGTAGCGGGCAGGGCGCGTGGCATTTCGTCACGGTTCCGCTGGACTTCACCGAGCCGCTGCGTGCCGCCGGCGGGCCCCGGGCCGGGTTCGGCGCGGTGCCGGTGACCGCCCAGCTCGGGCAGGTCGTGTGGAAGACCTCGGTGTTCCCCGACGCCTCCAGCGGATGCTTCTTCCTTCCGGTCAAGCGGGCGGTGCGCGAGCGCAACGACGTCGAAGCCGGTGACGAGGTGGCGGTGACCCTGCGGGTCGTGATGGCCTGACCGGGAGCGGGCGGCCGCGGTCAGCGCAGCCGTTCGGCGATCACGTCGGTGGTGGCTTGGAGGTGTTCCACCACGGTGGCGAGGTCCACTTCCAGCGGGGTCTGCCAGGTGACGGCCACGGCGGCCAGGTTAGCCGCCGACGCGATCGGAATGGCAATCGAGGCGAACCCGGGGGTGACTTCGGAATCCTCGTCGGCGTAGCCGTTGCGGCGTGCCGCGGCCAGGGTCGGACGCAGCTCCGCCAGCGATCGCGGCCCCACCTCGGTACGCCGGACGAGTTCGCGTCCGGTGGGGAACACGGCCCGCAATTGGGCCGCTGACATGGTGCTCAGGATGGCTCGACCGGACGCGGTCAGGTGTGCGGGCAGCCGCACCCCGACATCGGTGACCAGTCGCGCCCGCCCCTTGGCGCGTTCCTCGACCACATAGACCACATCTGCGCCGTGCAGCACTGCCAGGTGCGCCGACAACCCGAGCGCGTCGACCAGCCGGGCGATCGGCAGTCGTCCCAGCCGAGCCAGCGGATCGGCCCGGGTGTAGCCCTGGCCGACCTCCCAGGCGGCAACGCCGACGCCCCAGGAGCGGTCCTCGGGGTAGTGGACGACGAACGACTCGGCGGCCATCGCGGTCAGCAGGTGGTAGGTCGACGACCGCGGCAGCCCGATCTCGGTGGCGATCAGCGCGGCGGGAACCGGGGTGGTGCGCTGAGCCAGGAAGCGCAGCACGCGCAGCGCTGAGGTGGCTGCCGGGACCGCGCGCGTCATGGGGTAAGTCTCGCATACGAGACAGGAATTGGGCCGCGCTACTGGCGTCCGATCGGTGTCCGCAGGCTCAATGGAAGGGTGAGTCAGATTGTGATCGGAACCGGGCCGCTCACCCGGGCAGAAGTTGTGGCGGTCGCTCGATACGGCGCCGAGGTGCGGCTGTCGGACGCCGCAGTGCAGGCGTTGGCCGCCTCCCGGGCACGGGTGGACGCGCTGGCCGCCGAAGCCGATGGCATCTACGGGGTCTCCACCGGCTTCGGAGCCCTGGCCAACCGCAGCATTCCGGCCGGCGAACGCGCCCGCCTGCAGCGCAGCCTGATCCGCTCCCACGCCGCCGGTAACGGTGCGCTGGTCGAGCCGGAGGTCGTCCGTGGACTGATGCTGCTGCGCATCGCCACCCTGGCCAAGGGCTACTCCGGCGTCCAGCCGGCCACCGCCGAGGCGTATGTGGCGCTGCTCAACTCCGGGCTGATCCCGGTGGTGCACGAGTACGGCAGCCTGGGCTGCTCCGGCGATCTGGCACCGCTGGCGCACTGCGCGCTGGTGCTGATCGGCGAAGGGGAGGTGCTTGACCACGGACGGCGCCGTCCGGCCGCCGATGCGCTGGCCGAGCGCGGGCTGACCCCGGTCGTCCTGGCCGAGAAGGAAGGCCTGGCGCTGATCAACGGCACCGACGGCATGCTCGCCCACCTGGTGCTCGCACTGGCCGACCTGGAGTCGCTGCTGGACGCCGCCGACCTGGCGGCCGCCCTCAGCGTCGAAGGCCAACTGGCCACTGACAAGGTGTTCGCCGCCGATCTGATGGCGCTGCGTCCGCAAGTCGGGCAGGCGACGTCGGCGGCCAACCTGCGCCACCTGCTGGCGGGCTCGCCGATCGTGGACAGCCACCGGGTCGGTGACGGGGTCGTCCAGGACGCCTACTCGCTGCGCTGCAGTCCGCAGGTGCACGGCAGCCTGCGCGACGCGGTCGACTTCGCCGTCACCATCGCCGAGCGCGAACTGGCCTCGGCCATCGACAACCCGTCGGTGCTCGCCGACGGTCGGGTCTCCTCGCACGGCAACTTCCACGGCGCTCCGCTGGCGCACGTCCTGGACTTCCTGGCGATCGGGGTGGCCGACGTGGCCAGCATCTCCGAGCGCCGCACCGACCGCTTCCTGGACGCCCACCGCAGCCGCGGCCTGCCGCCGTTCCTGGCCGACGACCCGGGCATCGACTCGGGTCTGATGATCGCCCAGTACACCCAGGCCGGGATCACCTCCCGGCTGAAGCAACTGGCCGCACCGGCCAGCGTGGACTCGATCCCGTCCAGTGCGCTGCAGGAGGACCACGTCTCGATGGGCTGGAACGCTGCCCGCAAGCTGCGCCAAGCCGTCGACGGGCTGGCCCGAGTGCTGGCCATCGAGATCCTCACTGCCGCCCGCGGCATCGACCTGCGCAGCCCGCTGCAGCCCGGACGTCCGACCGGTGCGGCGATCGCCGCCCTGCGTGAGCAGGTCGCCGGCCCCGGCCCCGACCGCTTCCTTGCCCCCGACATCGAGGCCGCCTACCAACTGGTCGCCTCCGGCGCCCTGGTGGCCGCCGCCTACTCCGAGATCCCCGCTGAAGAAGAGGACCTGGCATGACCGATCGCACCGTCCGCGCACCCCGCGGCACCGAACTCTCCGCCCGCTCTTGGCAGACCGAAGCGCCGCTGCGGATGCTGATGAACAACCTCGACCCCGAGGTGGCTGAGCGTCCCGAGGACCTGGTCGTCTACGGCGGCACCGGACGTGCGGCGCGCTCGTGGGCCGCGTTCGACGCCATCGTCGACACCCTGCGCGATCTGCGCAGCGACGAGACCCTGCTGGTGCAGTCCGGCAAGCCGGTCGGCGTGTTCCGCACCCACGAGTGGGCGCCGCGGGTGCTGATCGCCAACTCCAACCTGGTCGGCGACTGGGCCACCTGGGAGCACTTCCGCAAGCTCGAAGCCGAAGGCCTGATGATGTACGGCCAGATGACCGCCGGCTCGTGGATCTACATCGGCACCCAGGGCATCCTGCAGGGCACCTTCGAGACCTTCGGTGCGGTGGCCCGCAAACGCTTCAACGGGACGCTCGCCGGCACGCTGACCCTGACCGCCGGTTGCGGCGGCATGGGCGGCGCCCAGCCGCTGGCGGTCACCATGAACGAGGGCGTGGTGCTGATCGTTGACGTTGACGCCACCCGCCTGTCCCGCCGGGTCGAGCACGGCTACCTCGACGAGTACACCGACGACTACGCCACCGCGGTGGCCACGGTGCTGGCCGCCAAGGCCGAGCGCCGTCCGCTGTCGGTGGGGTTGGTCGGCAACGCCGCCGAGGTGTTTCCGCGGCTGTTGGCCGACGGGGTGGCCATCGACATCGTCACCGACCAGACCAGCGCCCACGACCCGCTGAGCTACCTGCCGCTGGGCATTTCGGTCGCCGAATGGCATCAGGCGGCGAAGGCCGATCCGGCTGGTTTCACCGCCAAGGCGCGCGCCTCGATGGCCAAGCACGTCGAAGCGATGGTCGGCTTCCTCGACCGCGGTGCGGAGGTCTTCGACTACGGCAACTCGCTGCGCGCCGAGGCCGAACTCGGCGGCTTTGAGCGGGCGTTCGCCTTCCCCGGCTTCGTGCCGGCCTACATCCGCCCGCTGTTCTGCGAGGGCAAGGGGCCGTTCCGTTGGGCGGCGCTCTCGGGCGACCCGGCCGACATCGCGGCCACCGACGCCGCGATTCTGGAGCTGTTCCCGCACGACGAGCACCTGCGGCGCTGGATCACCGCGGCCGCAGACAAGGTGCACTTCGAGGGGCTGCCGGCCCGGATCTGCTGGCTCGGCTACGGCGAACGTCATCTGGCCGGATTGAAGTTCAACGAGCTGGTGGCCACCGGCAAGGTGTCGGCGCCGATCGTGATCGGCCGTGACCACCTTGATTCGGGATCGGTGGCCTCGCCCTACCGCGAGACCGAAGCGATGGCCGACGGCACCGACGCGGTGGCCGACTGGCCGCTGCTGAACGCCCTGCTCAACACCGCTTCCGGCGCCACCTGGGTCTCGATCCACCACGGTGGCGGGGTGGGCATCGGACGCTCGATCCACGCCGGACAGGTGATCGTGGCCGACGGCACCGACCTGGCCGCGGAGAAGATCGCCCGGGTGCTGGTGAACGATCCCGGCACCGGCGTGATGCGTCACGTGGACGCCGGCTACGACCGGGCCGTCGAGGTGGCCCGCGAGCGCGGCGTGCGGATTCCGATGATGGAGCGCTGACGTGGGCGCCAACGAGCTGCTCGCCGAGATCGAGGCGATCGGACGCACCGCCGCCGGCGGCTACACCCGCACCGCCTGGGATGCGCCGACCATGGAGCTGCGCGACTGGTTCGCCGGGCAGGCGTCCGCGCTCGGCCTGGAGCTGGACGAGGACGGCAACGGCAATCAGATCGCTTGGTGGACCGGTCGCGGGTGGGGCGACGGTGACGACGCCCTGCTGATCGGCTCGCATCTGGACTCGGTCTACTCCGGCGGCCCGCTGGACGGTCCGCTGGGGGTGGCGTCCGCGTTGGCCGCGGTGGCTGAGCTGAAGGCGTCCGGCTGGCAGCCGCCGCGTCCGATCGCGGTGGCGAACTTCACCGACGAGGAGGGCGCCCGCTTCGGGGTGGCCTGTATCGGCTCCCGGTTGGCCAGCGGCGCGATGGCCGCCGATGCCGCGCTCGCCCTGCGCGACCAGGACGGCAACTCGCTGGCCGAGGTGATGGCCGCCCGCGGCCGCGACCCGCGCGCCGCCGGACCGGCCGCCTGGCTGCACCGGATCGGACGCTTCGTCGAACTGCACGTCGAGCAAGGCCGCTGGCTGGCGCCGAACGAGGCCGCGGTCGGCGTGGCCACCGCGATCTGGCCGCACGGCCGCTACCGTCTCGACTTCTGCGGCCAGGGCAATCACGCCGGAGCCACCGCGATGGCCGACCGGCACGACCCGATGCTCACCTACGCGGCCACCGTCCTGGCTGCCCGGGAGCTGGCGGTTGGCGGCGGCCAGCGCGCCACCATGGGCCGGGTGCAGGTCGATCCGGGCAGCACCAATTCGATCCCGTCGCGGGTCACCGCCTGGCTGGACGCCCGCGCCGAGACTGAACCCGCACTGGACGCCCTGGTCAGCGCGTTGATCGCGCGGGCCGAGCAGGCCGCGTCCGGCGACGGGGTATCGATGGAGTTCACTGCGGAATCGACCACCCCGGCGGTGAGCTTCGATGCCGGTCTGCGTGACCGGATCGCCGCACTGATCGACGCCCCGGTGTTGGCCACCGGTGCCGGGCACGACGCGGGCATTCTGGCCGCGGTGCTGCCGACGGCCATGCTGTTCGTGCGCAACCCGACGGGCATCTCGCACGCACCCGAGGAGTCCTCGACGCCGTCCGACATCGACGCCGGAGTGGCCGCACTGACCGCGGTGGTCAAGGACCTGGCCGGGGAGGCTCGATGACCACCTTCCCCGGCTTCGCGAACTGCCATTCACACGCCTTTCATCGGGCGCTGCGGGGTAGGCGTCCGCGCCCACAAACCTCGCAGACGGCGGACTTCTGGGGCTGGCGCGACGGCATGTACGCGCTCGCCGCCACGCTGACCCCCGACGACTACCACCGGCTGGCCCGGGCGACCTTCGCCGAGATGCGGCTCGCCGGGTACGAATCGGTGGGGGAGTTCCACTACCTGCACCACGGCCCGGACGGGGTTGCCTACGCCGAGCCGAACGCGATGGCCGAGGCCGTGATCGAGGCCGCCCGCGACGTCGGGCTGCGGATCTGCCTGCTGCACACCCGCTATGCCCGCGCCGGCTTCGGCGAGGCCGAACTCGATCCGGTGCAGCGGCGCTTCGTCGATGCTGATCTGGCCGCCTGGCAAGCACGGACGTCCGCCCTGGCTGCCCGCTACGCCGAAGATCCGCTGGTGGTGATCGGTACGGCCATCCACTCGGTGCGCGCGGTGCCGGCTACCGAATTCGCCGCGATTGCGGCCACGCTGGCGTCAGCACCGCTGCACGTCCATGTCTCCGAACAGCCCGCCGAGAACGCCGACTGCCTGGCCGCGACCGGCCGTACTCCGGTGCAGCTGCTGGCCGACGCCGGGGTGTGGTCGCCGCGGACCACCGCCGTCCACGCCACCCACCTGACCTCGGCCGATGTCGCCGTCCTGGGGGCGGCGCAGGCGAACGTGTGCTTCTGCCCGACCACCGAGGCCGAGCTGGCCGACGGCATCGGGCCGAGCGTGGCGCTGCGTGCGGCCGGCGCGACGATCACCTTGGGCAGCGACTCCAACACCGTTATCGACGGCTTCGCCGAAGCCCGCGCTTTGGCGATGCACGAACGGCTCGCCTCCGGTCGCCGCGACGGCTGGGACGCCGCACAGCTGTGGGCCGCCGCGAGCGCCGACGGCCACGCCAGCCTGGGCTTCGCGGACGCGGCGATTTCCCCGCGAGGGCTGGTCGCTTCGGTGCAGACTGCGGGCGTGAGCGATGAGCTGTGGGCGGCGAATGCCGCCCAGGTCGTGCCTCCGGTCGAGCTCGACCCGGCACAGGTCGCCGACGACCTCAGCGCGATCATCGACGAGCTGTGGAGCCGGCTGTGAGCACCGCCATTCGCGGTATCGGGGAACTGGTCACCTGGGACGACGACCAGCCGATCCGCCACGACGCCGGCCTGGTGATCGACGACGGCCGGGTGGCTTGGGTAGGGGCGTCCGATCAGACGCCGGCGGCCGATGAGGTGATCGAGGCCGATGGTGCCGCGGTGATCCCCGGCTTCGTCGACTCTCACACCCACCTGGTCTTCGCCGGTGACCGTGCCGAAGAGTTCGCCGCCCGGATGGCCGGACGTCCCTATGAAGCCGGCGGGATTCGCACCACCGTGGCGGCTACTCGCGCCGCCAGTGCCGACGAACTGGCCGCGTTGGCCGGTGCGCGGCTGGCCGAGTTGCACGCCCAAGGCACCACCACCGTCGAGATCAAGTCCGGCTACGGGCTGGACGTCGCCACCGAGGCGCGCCTGCTGGAGGTGGCCGCGTCCCTGACCTCCGAGACCACTTACCTGGGTGCCCATGTGGTCCCGTCCGGGGTGGAGCCGACTGACTACGTCGCCCTGGTCACCGGCGAGATGCTGGCCGCCTGCGCGCCGCACGCGAGGTGGATCGACGTGTTCTGCGAGACCGGTGCTTTCGACGCCGATCAGGCGCGGACGGTGCTGCAAGCCGGGATGGCCGCAGGCCTGAAGCCGCGGATTCACGCCAATCAGTTGGGGTATGGCCCCGGCGTCCAGTTGGCTTGTGAGTTGGGCGCGGCGGCGGCCGACCATTGCACCTACCTCAGTGATGCCGACGTGTCTGCCCTGGCCGAGACCGGGGTGGTCGCGGGTCTGCTGCCGGGGGTGGAGTTCTCCACCCGGCACCCCTACCCGGACGCCCGGCGGCTGCTGCAGGCCGGAGTGCGGGTGGCGATCGCCACCGACTGCAACCCCGGCACGTCCTACACGTCCTCGATGCCGTTCTGCATCGCGCTGGCGGTCCGGGAGATGGGGCTGACTCCCACCGAAGCCCTCCACGCCGCCACCCAAGCCGGCGCCTGGTCGCTGCAACGCACCGACGTCGGCCACCTGCGCCTCGGTGCCCGCGCCGACCTGGCCATTCTGAACGCCCCTAGCCACCTCCACCTGGCTTACCGCCCCGGCGTCCCCCTGGTCGCCCGGGTCCTCCGCGCCTCCGCCTGACTCCCGCTTCCGCGGTGGGACGTGAGGAACCGTCCCCGTCTCCCGGTGCTCCGCGAGTTCCCGCGCCGCTGGTTGGGCCCTCTGTCACGTCGTTGGTTGAGCAGGCCGCGGAGCGGCCGTGTCGAAACCTCTGGTGTGTTGGTGCGGAGTGGTTTCGACACGCTCACTTCGTTCGCTGCTCAACCAGCGGGGGAGGGGTCAACGAGTGGGGGGCGTCGTTGGTTGAGCGGGCCGCGGAGCTCTCTGTCGCGTCGTTGGTTGAGCAGGCCGCGGAGCTCTCTGTCGCGTCGTTGGTTGAGCAGGCCGCGGAGCGGCCGTGTCGAAACCCCTGGAGCGCTACCCAGATCGTCGGGGTGGTCTAGACAGTCCCGGAAGGTCAGTCCAGCGCCCCTCGATGACGGCCAGCCGCTTCGCTCGGCTCCAGCCTTGGATCCGCTTCTCAAGGAGGTATGCAGTCGCGACCGACTCGAGTTCGGCCGCCCACGCGAGGCGGACGGGCAAGCGTTGAGCGGTGTACTTGGCGCCCATGCCACTCGCATGTTGCTCAAGTCGCTTGTCGAGATTGCGGGTGCTGCCCACGTAGAACGAGCCGTCCCTGCACTCAAGGATGTAGACCCACGCCATGCCGGGAGTCTCGACCTGCTGGCCGCGGGGCGGCCAGGGGCTTCGTCGCATCTGTGGACGGCGTAGGTCTGCGTCCACAGGGCTCAGGGTTTCGACACGCTCACTTCGTTCGCTGCTCAACCAGCGGGGGGGGGTGCTCGTCTAGCGGGTTCCCCACGTCGTTGGTTGAGCAGGTCGCGAAACGGCCGTGTCGAAACCTCTGGTGCTTCGTGCGGAGTGGTTTCGACACGCTCACTTCGTTCGCTGCTCAACCAGCGGGGGGAGGGGCAACCAGCGGGGGGAGGGGCAACCAGCGGGGCGACCAACTTCGTGAATCTTTTTGAAATGACCGGTCAGTTCAACTACCCTGAAGGGGAGGAAGGAACTAACCGTGAGCATCGTGACCAGAACAGAAGCGCCCCGGCGCAGTGCAGAGACCACCATCGAGCCCGCCGTGCAAGCGCACGCCCTCCAGCTGGACGGCAAGCGCGGACGCATCTTCGGGCCCGTCGATCTCGAGCTGGCACCGGGCAGCATCACCCTGGTCACCGGACGGGCCGGCAGCGGCAAGACCTCGTTGCTGTTGACGCTGGTCGCACGGATGAAGCCGAACCGCGGCAGCGACCTCACCGTCCTGGGACGCAAGCTCCCGGCCGGGCGGCGCTCGGTGCAGCTGCGCAGCGCGGCTGTTGGCGTCCATGGCCTCGACGATCTGGACGAAGAAGTGACCGTCGGGGCGACCCTGCGCGAGCGTGAGGCCTGGCTGGCTCCCTGGTACCGGATCGTCCGCACGCCCGACGACGCCCGCGTGGCCGAGGTCTGCGCACCGGTCTTCGGCGACCTGCCCGCGCCCACAGCCAAGACCCTGATCCACCAGCTGCACGAGGCCGACAACCTGCTGTTCCGGCTCACCTTGGCGATGCTGAGCAAGCCCGAACTGATCGTCGTCGACGACATCGACTCCCTGCACGACACCGACGGACGCCGCCGCGTGTGGGAGTGCCTGCATGGCATCGCCGACACCGGCGTCACCGTGGTGGTGGCCGCCGCCGCAGCCGGCGAGTTGAGCCGACTCGGCTGGGCGGTCCTGCCGCAGCACGTCGCCCTTCCCACGCACGCCATCGGCTGAGCCGCAGCGTCCGAACCCCTACTCACGAGCGAGAAACATGTTTGCCTGGACTTCGCACGGAACCGAACTGAAGCGGTTCACCCGTCAACCCATCACCCGCGCCGCGATCGCGGTCATGCTGCTCATCCCGCTGCTGTACGGCGCGATGTACGTGTGGGCCTTCTGGGATCCGACGACCCGGATGAACGACTTGCCGGTCGCCCTGGTCAACTCCGACGTGGCCGCCAAGGACGACGACGGCACTCTGCAGCACTACGGCACCGATGTGGTCGACGAACTCACCGATGACCAGGATCTCGGCTGGGTGGTGACCGACCCGACTTCGGCGGCCAAGGGGCTGGACGAGGGCAAGTACTACTTCTCGGTGACCATCCCGGCCGACTTCACCGCCCGCATCAACGGTTTGGGCGGCAAGAACCCGCAGGCTGCGAACGTGCTGGTCTCCTACGACGACAGCAACTCCTTCCTGGCCACCCGGCTGGGTCAGACCGCGATGCTGGAGCTGCAATCCGCGCTGCGGGAGAAGGTCGGCAAGGAGGCCGTCGACACGCTGCTGGTCGGGGTGGGGGACGCCCGGGACGGCTTCAACACCGCCTCTGACGGCGCCTTCCGTCTGGCCGACGGCCTCAGTGATGCCGTCGATGGCGCCGACAAGCTCAACGTAGGTGCCGCCCAGCTGGCCGCAGGCGCCAAGGCGCTGGCCGCCGGCACGACGGACGCCGCGACCGGAGCCGATCAACTCTCCACCGGCCTGGACGCCTACGTCACCGGAGTGAGCACGGCCGCGTCCGGTGCGCAGCAACTCAGTGACGGAGCAGCGGGCCTGAGCAGCCTCCAGGACGGCCTCGCGCAGGCCGCCGACCCGCACACCGGGGCGCCCGCGCTGGCGGCGGGCATTCAGCAGCTCGCCAGCAGCCTGTCCACGCTCACCGGCGGAGTGACCAGCTTCAACGCCGGCGCCCACAGCTTCTCCGCCGGCGCCGACACCTGGGTCGCCGGTGCGCAGACCTGGCGCAGCAGCGCGTACGCCGCAACCGGCGGTTCGCTGACCACGGCCACCACGCAGCTGGCCGACGGCGCCGACGGACTGGCCTCGGCCACCGCATCCGGCGGCACTCTGGCTAGCGGCGCCACGCAGGTCAGCAATGGCGCCAGCAGCCTGGCGTCCGGGCTGGGGGACGTGAACGCCGAGGTCGCCGCCGCAATGAAGCTGATCGACACCGACCCCGACCAGGCCAAGGCGATGCTGGCCGACGCGCAATCGCACCTGAGTGCGGCCAAGTCCAGCGCCGGCGACCTGGCCGACGGCGCCGATCAGGTCAGCAGTGGGATCGCCTCGGTGCACGCCGGTGCCTCCGATCTGGCCAGCGGCGCGAGCTCGCTGAAGGCCGGCTGGGGTCAGATCCACTCGGCCTTGGCTCCCGACTCCGAACTCGGCACGGGGCTCAGCGGGCTGGCCGCCGGCCAGCAACAGTTGGCCACCGGCGCGGCCGGTCTGAGTGCCGGTGCGGCCCAGTTGGCCGACCCGACCACTGCGGCGCAGGTGCAGCAGTTGGTCACCGGCTCGCAGACTCTGGCCACCGGGCTGACCACGATGAGCGCCGGTGCCGCCGACCCCCAGCACGGCATCCCCGCGCTGCAAGCCGGCGCGAAGGCGCTGGCCGCCGGGTTCACCAACCCCGATCCGACCCAAGGCCTGGTCAGCGGCGCGAAGGCGCTGCAAGCCGGGGCCGACGCGCTGGCGTCCGGGCTGAGTCAGGCGCAGGCCGGCTCGTCCACGCTGAGTAACGGCGCGACCAAGCTGGCCGGCTCCACCCCGGCGCTGGCGTCTGGTCTGGTCGACGCCCACAGCGGGGCGGACGAACTGGGCACCAAGCTCGCCGACGGTGCGGACGAGATCCCCAACGACAGCGCCACTGTGCGGGACGCCCGCGCCGAGGCCATCTCCGTCCCGGTCACCAACACCGAGTCTCACGTCTGGCCGGCGGATTCCTGGGGTGAGGGCTTCGCGCCGTTCTTCATCTCGCTGGCTCTGTGGGTGGGTGCGCTGATCACCTGGTTGCTGCTGCGTCCGCTGCAGACCCGGGCGCTGATGACCTCGGTCAACGGCTTGCGGATGGCCTGGGGTTCGCTGAACTCCGCGCTGCTGCTCTCGGTCGGCCAGGTGGCGATCATGCTCACTGTGATGCACTTCGCGATCGGGCTGAACCCGAAGAATGTGCTGGCCACCGTGCTGTTCAGCTTGCTCACCGCGGCCGCCTTCTTCGCCCTGCAGCAGTTCTTCCAGATCACCTTGGGATCGGCGGTCGGCAAGGTGGTGATCATCGTCCTGCTGATGGTGCAGTTGGCTTCGGCCGGTGGCACCTACCCGATCCAGACCACGCCGGACTTCCTGCAGGCGATCAGCCCGTTCATGCCGATGACGTATGTGGTCAACGGTCTGCGCGAGGCGATCACCGGTGGCATCGAGGCGCGCTTCTGGGCATCGACAGCGGTGCTGGCTACGATCTTCGTGGTGTCGCTGCTGGCCAGCTCGGTGGCTGCGTCCCGCAAGCGGGTGTGGACGATGTCGCGGCTCCATCCGGCATTGAGCATCTAAGGAACCGACCATGACCGTGGCGAGCAAGCCGGACGGACGGGTGGCCCGACGAGAGGGCACCCGAGAGTTGATCATGGCCGCGGCCACCGACTTGTTCGCCGCCCGTGGGGTGACGTCCACCTCGATCGATGACATCGCCGAGGCCGCAGGCATTGCCAAGGGCTCGATCTACTACAACTTCGAGTCGAAGGCCGGTTTGGTGGAGGCGATTCTGGCTCGCAGCAGTGAGCTGCTCACCTTGGCGTTGGCCAAGGCCGGGGACGGCCGCCAGGGTCGGGAGTTGCAGGCGGCGGTGGTCACTGAGTTGCTGGCGTTGTTGCAGGCCCATCCCGGCGGCGCCCGGATGCTGGTGACCGAGCTGTTCCGCACCGAACGCAGCTGGCGCGAAGCCATCCAGAACTGGCGCGGCCTCGCGCTCGCGCCGCTGATCGCCGACCTGGTGGCTCACGGCGTCCCGGCCGATCGGGCGCAACTGCGTGCGGCGGCGATCGTCGGCGCCACCCTCACCGCCGGTCTGGAATGGCTGGTCTTCGACCCCGAACTCGATGCGGAGATCGTCCAGCAATCGGTGCTGGAGTCGCTGGGCCTGGCCTGATTGCGGCACGATAAGGCCGATAGTGCCGGTGCATTTCCCGGCCGCGTCCGGTACGTTCGACAGCGCGTTGCCATTGACATTCGATTGCCATGGCCGTGGGGAGACCGGTCGGTGGCGTTTCCGGTGCTCGGGGACTTCATGATTTCTTGAGGAGCGTGGCTGTGATTGGGGTTTCGGTCGGTGCCTTCACCGATGTGGGCATGGTCCGATCGCTCAATGAAGATCACTATTACGTCGGCACGCATATTTGGCTCGTCGCCGACGGCATGGGCGGCCACGCGGCCGGCGAAGTGGCCAGCGAGATCGTGGTAGACACCCTGCGATCACTCGACCGCGATCACCTCGAACAGCAGCAGATCGTGGACGCGGTGATGGCCGCCAACAGCGAGGTGCTGGCCTACGGCCGCGCCCACCCCGAAGCCCGCGGACTGGGCTCGACGGTGACCGGCCTGGCTCGGATCGATATCGGCGGTGCTGAGCACTGGGCGGTGTTCAATGTCGGCGATTCTCGGGTCTATCGCGAGTATGGCGGGGTGTTGTCGCGGGCCACGGTCGACCATTCCGAGGTCGAGGAACTGATCCTGCAAGGAGTGATCACCGCCGAGCAGGCCCGCTGGCACGCCTTCCGCAGCGTGGTGACCCGCTCAATCGGCACCGAACCGCCACCGCAGGTGGACGTGTGGGTGTTTCCGCAAACCCCCGGCGAGCGATTCATCGTGTGCTCTGACGGGCTGGTCGCCGAACTCGACGACGGCGACCTTCAGTCGATCCTCAACCGGTCCGCGGACGCCGAGAGTGCCGCCCGCGCGCTGCTGGACGCGGCCTGCGAGGCCGGCGGCAGCGACAACATTTCGGTGATCGTGGTGGCCGTGGCCGCCGATGAGCGGGCCGAGGTCGAGGAGATCACCAATCCGCGTTCCCACCTGAATGTCGAGGTGACGAGCGAATGAGCGGCAGTCGATTCCAGTACCAGCCGGGCGTAGCGGTGGCTGTCGTTCACGAGCGCATCGCCGTCCTGTTGGATGCCGCACCGGACGACCCGGTGGTGACGCGGGTGAGTGACCTCGTCCTAGCCGGGGCCGGCGTCGATGACGTCCTGGACGCCCTGGTCACCAGCGGACTGAAGAGTCTGGTCGATTTCGGAGCTTTCGAGGTACGTTCCGACGGTGTGCGGTTGGTGGTGCGTGGACGGGTGCGCGGCAGCGTCGGAACGCTGAACGGCGTAGCCGCCGAGCGCACCATGTGGCACGACAGCTGGCAGCCGGGCCAAGGCTCCGCCGCGCTCGCGTTGGCCGACGCTGCCGAGGGGCCCACCCTTCCGGTCGGCTCGGGAGCGGTGCTGGCGGCGATGGTCAGCTTCGCCGATGCGGCCGCGCCGGTCGTCCCGTCCGCTGAGGTTGCGCCGGACGAGGTGCCCACCCCAGCAGCCGTGGTCGAGGTCGTCGCGGCCCCCGCCGCCCCGTCCGTGGAGCCGGTGGCTGAGCCCGAGCCCGAAGCTGCGCCGGTCGTAGCTGCGCCGGTCGTAGCTGCGCCGGTCGAAGCTGCGCCGGTCGAAGCTGCGCCGGTCGAAGCTGCGCCGGTCGAAGCTGCGCCGGTCGACGAAGCGCCCGCCGCCGGTGTCGACTTCGCGCTCCTGTTCGGCGCCACCCAGCGTCCGCCGTCGCTCCCGGAAGAGCCCGAAGCTGAAGCCGAGCCCGAATCCGAACCCGAGGCGGCGGCCGAGCCTGAGCCCGAGGTGGGCGGCGCTCAGCCCCGCGACCCGTCGGCCACCATGGCGACGCCGCTGACCATCCCGCCGGAGGATCTGCCTGAGCGTCCCGCGCCCAACGTCGCGGACGCGCCGGCACCCTCGGCGGGACTGATCACCGGGATGCCGTGGCTCACCGGAGCCGCCGATTCCACCCCGGCGCCGGCGCCCACCCCGGCCCCGCGCGCTCCGACCGAGCCCCTGGCCGTCCCCACACCGCGACCGGCAGCGGGGACCGCCTCGCCCGTGACCGTGGAACCCGCACCGGTGCCCGCCAAGCCCCCGACCGCCCCGGCCACGCCGCCGGAAGTTGCTGCGGATCGGACGATCAACCGGGCCAGCCTGGTCGGTCGATCCGCGGTGGTGATGGTGACCGCGATCCGCTGCGCGCACGACCATTTCAACCCGCCCTATGCCGGCAAGTGCCGGGTGTGTGGCGCGCCGATGCCGCCGCAGCATCCCACCGACATTCCGCGGCCCACGCTGGGACAGTTGCGGCTGTCGACCGGCGGGGTGGTGCCCTTGGACCGTCCGGCCTTCCTGGGACGCAACCCGCAGGTGCCGGCCGGCTATGCGGCCGAGCAGCCCAATCTGGTTCGCCTTCCCGACCCTGACAAGGACGTTTCCGGTCAGCACCTGGAGGTGAGCCTCGACTACTGGAACGTGCTGGTGCGCGATCTGGGCTCCACCAACGGCACTGAGGTGATCCTGCCCGGCGAGATGCCGGTGGTGCTGCGCGCCAACGATCCGGTGATCATCGAACCCGGCACCCGGGTCGTCCTGGCCGGCACGATCAGCTTCATCTTCGAGGTGACCGCGTGAGCAAGGTCGACAGCCATCCCGACATCGCCGGGCTGACCTATGTCGGCAAGCTCGGCAGCGGCGGGTACGCCGACGTGTTCCTCTACGACCAGGCCACCCCGCAGCGCAAGGTGGCGGTGAAGGTGCTGCGCGAGACCGGGCTGTCGGCCGGGGTGATCGCCCGGTTCACCGCCGAGGCGGACGCGATGGCCCGGCTGGAGCACCCCTTCATCGTGCCGGTCTACAACACCGGCACCACGCTCGATCACCGTCCCTACATCGCGATGATGTACTACCCCAAGCCGAGCCTGGCCGAGCGGGCGCGGTCGGAGCGGTTCTCGGTGTCGGAGACTCTGCAGCTCGGGATTCAGCTGGGGTCGGCGGTCGAGACCGCCCACCGGTCCGGGCTGCTGCACCGCGACATCAAACCGGCCAACGTGCTCACCAGCGCCTATGGACGCCCCGGCCTGGCCGACTTCGGCATCGCCGGCGACCTGGCTCAGGCCGACGACGCGGACGTCGGGGTGTCGGTGCCGTGGTCGCCGCCGGAGACGCTCTACGCCACCTCGCCGGCCACCGTCCGCTCCGATGTGTACTCGCTGGCCGCCACCTTGTGGCACCTGCTGGTGGGGCGCTCGCCGTTCGAGATTCCCGGCGGTGACAACGCGCCGTTCGCGCTGATGAAGCGCATTCGTGACGTGCCGCCGCCCTCGACCGGACGCGCGGACGTCCCCGGTTCGCTGGATCGGTTGCTGCGAGCGGCGATGGGTAAGGATCCGGCGTTGCGTCCGGCCACGGCGATGGAGTTCGTCCGGGCGTTGCAGGCCATCGAGCAGGAGTTGCGGCTGCCGCGCACGCCGTTGGAGTTGGCCGAGGTCGAACCGCCCGAGCGTCCATCCCAGCCGTCGGTGGGGGCCGACCGGACGCAGGTGCGTTCCCCGCAGGTGATCAGCCCGGTGACCGGTCAGACGATGGCGACCGTGGTGCCGCCCGATGCGGCGATCAACGAACCCACCCGCCGGGCCAACCGTCGGGTTGCGCCGGTGGCCGCCTTCGACCCCAGCGTCGAGGGTCACACCGTGCTGCGTCCGGCCCAACAGGGAGTTCCGCAGCCTGCCCCGGAGCCGATTCCGCCCACCGGCACCGGACGTCGGCTGCTGGCGATCGGGCTGGGAGTGCTGGTGCTCGCGGTGATCGGGGCGATCGTGTGGGTGGTGGCGACCACGCCGGTGCCCGTCCGTCCCGATCCGACGCCGTCGATTACCCAGCAGGCGCCGGACATCAATGCGCCGGTGCCTGCGCCCGGCGCGCCGGTGGTCACCTGCAAGCGCCAGGGTGCCACGGTGACCTGCGAATGGACCTACAGCAATGCCCTGCCCAACGACCAGTTCGACTGGCGCCTGGCCGGAACCACCCAGACCACCTCGACCGACAAGCCGGTCGCGGTCATCAACAACGCCCCCGCCGGGGTGTGTGTCGAGGTGAAGGTGATTCGGTTCGACGGCACCAATGTGCCGGCCACGTGGACGAAAGGATGTGAAGCGTGATCCCTCGAGTGACGATCGACTTCATCGGTGAGGAGTACCAGCCCGATCCCGACACCCCGTTCACCATCGGTCGTGAGGGCGAGCTGGTGCTCGATGAGGACAATGCCTTCCTGCACCGGTCGTTCCTGTCGGTGTACTTCGGCGCAGACCTGTGGTGGCTGGAGAACGTCGGTTCGCAGTTGTCGGCCACTGTCGCCGACGGCACCGGCACTTTCCAGGCGTGGTTAGCGCCCGGCGCCCGGTTGCCGCTGGTGTTTCCGTCCACGGTGGTGTGGTTCACCGCCGGTCCGACCACCTATGAGTTCGACATTCACGTCGCCAACGTCCCCTACGAGCCGTTGCCGATCACCGAAGCTGCGGACGGTCAGCTGACGCTGGGCCCGGTGACGTTGACCGGTGAGCAGAAGCTGCTGCTGGTGGCGTTGTGCGCCGACCTGCTGAGCCGACGCAAGGTCGGTGCCGGCGCGGTGCCCCAGTCGGCCGACGTCGCCAAGCGCCTGGACTGGCCGGTGACCAAGTTCAACCGCAAGCTCGACACGATCTGCGAGAAGTTCACCGAAGCCGGCGTCGCCGGCTTGCGCGGCGGTGTCGCCGGGGCTGCGTCCAGCCGCAAGGCGCGCCTGATCGAGTACGCCATGGCCGCCCGCATCGTGACCCCCGACGACCTCGACCTGCTGCCAGACAAGCGTCGCTGATCGCCGAGGACTGACCGCAGGAGAACGCCCCGGCTTGGCCTATGCGAGGCCGAGCCGCTCGGCGGTTGCGTGGGTGAAGAGCATGTCGCCGAAGTCGGCGCGGGCCTTGGCGATGACTTCGGGGTCGGGTTGGTCGTGGTAGGTCAACGGCCGGCTGTACCAGGGGCCGAGGTCTTTGGCCTGGACGAGGTGCAGTCGATCGTTGAGGCGCGTGGTGTTCCAGTCGTCGAGGTCATGTGCGTGGGCGAGGTGCTTGTCGGTGAGGATCTGGATCCCGCAAGGTGCCGGTGTGTACTCGTCCCAGATCTCAGGATGGCCCTCGTACTCGAAGTTGTCGTACTCATCATGCTCGGTCGCGCTGAAGTATGCCCACGAGTGGTGGTCGATCATGGCGATGGAGAGTTGATCCAGAGGCACCGCGGTCATGGCGGTGCGGAGCTGATCCAGGTCCGAGACCCAGTCAGCGCGAGCCGGTACCAAGGACATCTCAACGAACGTAGGCATGCTCAGGGTCAGGCCGCGGAGTTCAGTCCTCTTCTTGTGGTATCCGACAGCGGAGGAGATAGTGCGGGTCTCCACCTGTTTGCGGAGCACATCCTTGCCGACCTCTGGGTCAAAGGCGAAGCCGGGCCTCAGGTTGATGTTGACCACAAATTGCCCGGAGTCTCCGGTGGCCCAGTCGACCAGGTAGTCGATGACCCGTGGGAGCAGATCGGGGTCGCCGGACCAGCCCGCTCGCCGATAGCTGCGAGGCCGGTCCTTGTAGGCAAGGAGCGCATTCCAACTCGGCAGGTTATCGATTGATCGGGACCACGCAGGGCGTCCATACGGCTTGGCGCCAGTGAGGGTGCCGGTGATACCGGCTCGCTCGAGACTGGCAGCGAGCGCTTCGATTGAGGGTCTCGCCGGTTCGGCTGGTTCGATCAGCAACAGCCAACCACCTGGCCCGCTGAACCAGCCGCCGACCGCAGGAGATTCGCCGCCTTCATCCGGGATCAGGCTGTTCAGAAGCCCCTCCTCGACCTCAGCCTCGGTGACCAGGGCAAGGATGTTGTTCTCGCCGTGACCGCCGTTGAGCGCTCGCTGAGATCGGGCAATGCCCTTCCAGTCAATCTCCACCTGACGCCCCTTCAAGCTGCCTTTAGTGAGGATAGTGCGCTGGAAGGGCGCGGATGGTGCCTTATTGCGCACAGTGCGATTCGCCAGATGACTTTGATTCGCCGCCGATCTCGGGGGAACCGCTGGTAATAGGGCTCTTCGGTAGGAGGGCGCGATAGCGTGCGGATCGTCCACCTCAGCACGGAGGCACCCCATGGATAGGCCCGGCGTTCCGCACATCCGGAGCGTGAGGCTGCGCGGCGTGCGTCGAGTGGTGGCGGCTGGAGGCGGCCTCTCGCTTGCCTTGGTGGCTGGATGTGCGGCACCGCCGCCGACGATGGCCGAGGTCTTGGATGGGCCAGGCACGGCACAGGCTCGAAACGCGGCGGTCGCTCAGGTGGAGCAGTGGTCACCCAGTTTCGGGAAGCCGGTGGTGGGGGTGGTCGCCCGCCAGACCTATACGACGTGTCGGGTGGGGCAGAACACCTGGAAGGTGAAGGACGGCTATCGGCTGCGGTGTGAGGCGCATTCGTTGGCGTATTACGGCTGGGATGGCGCGTTCGATCCCGGCCAGAAGACAGTGCAAGAGAAGATCTCGAGCCTATGTACTGTTATCGGCTTGCCGGAGCACGACATCTTTCCACCCTATGACAACGCCATAGGTGAGTTGGGAGGCGACTACTCGTGTGACGGGGGGCTAGGGGGCGAGAACGGCGTATACGAGTGGTCGATCGATCGAGGAGACGATCGACCCGGAGACGACCTGGCTCGACAATTATGACGACTTGCGGTGGCTTTCGGGACCGCAGGGTGCCTCGCTATTGGAGAGCTTGAAAACTCGCCGGTGGCTGGTGGCAGTCGATGCGAAGGTTGTCTTCTATCGGGACGAGCCAAGTTGACCGGGCGTTCAGGATGCGCCGGAATGAGCTTGTGCAGGCAGTGTGTCCGGACTCGTAGCTGCTGCGTGTGACGCCGGGCTGCTGCGCGGATCAGTGCCCAGCCCATCAGCTGACGAGAAGAGCGATCGCGGCTAGGCGGTCATCTCGAAGAACCAGTGGGTCTTGTTGGGGTCTTCGGGGAAGTAGAGAGTAGCGGTGGTGCCCGTAGAAAGTGTCTTCGTGAAGGCGTTGTCGGCGTCGGAAGTCTTTCGCCATCCGGTGGTGCGAGCGAGCTCGTAGGCTGCGGCTTGGGCTTGGGTGGCGTCACTGGTGGTCGCAGAGTCGAAGATTCGCAAGAGGATCGCGTAGTCGGTTGCGCCGACCAGGCCGGGCTGGGAGGCGTTTCGTTCGACTCGGTCCTCCTTGACGATCCCCGGCGGGTTCCAGGTGGCCAGGGGCTCTTGCCGCAGGGCGATCAGGTCGGGGTCGTCGCCTTGGGCGCAGCCGCTCAGGGCGCCGACCGCGCCGCCAAGTGCGAGCGTCAGCGCCGCGCGACGACTCAGCGCGGGGTCTGTGCTGTGTTCGGGTTGGGTAACGACTCCCTTCCGGTACCGCCAGCCGGAGGGTCCCGGGTTCACGGCTCGGCCCGTCCTGGTTTGGTCTCGATGCCGAGTCGTTGGGCGGTGGCGTGAGTGAAGAGCATGTCGCCGAAGTCTGCGCGGGCCTTGGCTTCGAACTTGTGGAGGATCTCTCGTGGGAAAACCATCGGTTGACGGTCGTACCAGGGAGCCAGGTCTTTGGCCGCGACGACGAATAGTCGGTCATTGAGCCGAGTGGTGTTCCAATCGTCGAGGTTGTGTGCACGTTCGAGGTGCTTTTCGGTGAGGATTTGTACCCCGCACGGATCTAGGACGTACTCGTCCCAGATCTCGGGGTGGTGGAAGTAGTCCTTGCCGTTGAAGTGGACGCTCGGCGATGCCATGGTGAGGTACAAGTCGCAGTCGGTGAGCATGGCGAAGCTGAGCTGGTCCAGCGGTGCAGACATCATGGAGTCGATGAGTTGGCCAGCATCGACGAACCCCTCGGCACGTGCGGTCTCCTGTGCCATCACCACGTAGGTCGGCGATGTGATCTGCACGTGACGTACTCGGCTCCTTTCCTGGTGATAGCTCTTCGCGAATGTGGAGACCTCGGTCTCAGCGCGTTCGCGAATCTCCTTCCTGCCGGCTTCATGCTGGTACGGGAGGTCCGGAACTTCGCCGAAGTCGAGCACGAGTTGCCCGGCGTCTTCGGCGGCCCAGTCGACCAGATGATCAGCGATGCGTCCGAACAGGTCGGGATCGCCACGCCAGCCGGGTTCACCGCTCCGACCGGGCTGGGGCTGGTACATGAACAACGCCTGCCACCGCCCGCCTACGCAAAGCCGCTTCAAGCGACGGGGCGGACGGTAGCCCTTGACGCCAGTGAGAGTTCCGGTAATGCCAGCTTGTTCCAAGCTGTGCGCGAGGGCATCGACATGACGTCTCGCCGGGTCGGACGTCTTGAACGCCAACAGCCAGCCCTCACCAGGGCCGGTGAACCACCTACCTACCGCCGGGAATCCATCATCCTCACTGGGGACGAGGCTGGTGAGCAGTTCTTCGTCGACTTGCATCGGCGTGACCAGGGCAATGATCTTGCTCTTCTGCTTCCCGTCGGTGATAGCCAGCGCCGAGTGGGTAATGCCCTTCCAGTCGATCTCCATGCCAGTGATTCTGGGGGTGGGCCGAAACGACCGCAACCACCGGCGTCCCTGGCCGCTGCTTCGTCGAACCCCGCTTTGGCTCGACCGTCAGCTGTTCATTCCACGTCCCGAAATCTGCGGTGTCGTCCATACGGCGGCCATCGCTATGCTCGCCAGGTGCGTGGCTGATGAGTGATGGGTGATTGAGTGGGACGCAGCGGTCGATGGAAGAAATGGGTCTCCCGGGTGAGCCCGTTTCTTATTGCTGCCATCAGCATCGTGCTCATCGTCACCATCGCCTTCGGGAACGGATTCCCGTTCCGGCAACTTGATCTCAATGACACCGGCGTGTGGGTGTCCAATGATGCCGCCGGTGAGTTTGGACGTTTCAATAAGGCCGCTATCGGGATCGATACCCACCTGGCCCCACCCGGAGAGCGCATCTCGCCGTTCGCCCTGGACGTGTTCCAGGACGCCAACGCCGCCTTCGGCCTGGACTCGCGCGCGGGCCGCCTGACCCGCATCGACACTGTGCTGGGGCGCCCGATCGTCGAACAGGCGGTCGCCGTCGACGGCACCAGCACGGTCGGGTTGCGCGGCGGCACCATCGCGGTGATGGATCGCGTCGGACGCCTCTGGGCTGGACGCTACGACGCCGCCACCGGGGTCGCCGACCTCGGCGCGGTCGATGCCACCTTGAAGCCGCTGGCCGAGCTCGGGCTGTCCGCGGACGCCCCCGCTGGCTCGGCCGCGATGACGGTGAGCCTGGACGGCTCGGTGGTCGTCGCCGGCAGCAACGGACGGCTGTTGCAGGTCGCGGCCACCCCGTCCGGTCTGCAGCCGGCCAAGATGACCGACGGTCGCCCCGCGCTGACCGCGATCGCGGTCACTACCGTCGGCGACCAGGTGGTCACCCTGGACGCCGCCGCCGGGAAGCTGGTGCTGCCGAACGGGCACCTGATCACCATCGACGCCGATCCGGCAGCGCGATTGCAGCAGCCCGGCCCGTCCGCGGCGACCGTCCTGGTGGCCACCGCCAAGAGCCTGCTGCGCATCGATCTGACCTCTGGCCAGATCATGCCGATCGACACCATGGGCGACGGCCAACCGGCCAATCCGGTCCACCTGGACGGCTGCGACTTCGCAGCCTGGGCCGGGCAGGGACGAGTGACCCGGGTGTGCGGCAATGCCGAGCCCACCGTGATGCGGGTCGCGAAAGGCCTGGTCCGGCCGGTGTTCCGGATCAACCGCGACCAGCTCGTCCTCAACGACCAAGCCGACGGACTGGTCTACGACGTCGACCTGCAGACCAGCGTCGATTGGCCGCAACCCAACCCCCAGCAGACCCAGCAGACCACCAAGGACGACCAGCCCGAGCCGGCCGAGTCCGAGCCCAAGGCGGTCGACGACGAGCTGGCCGCCCGGCCCGATCGCACCACCGTGCTGCACCTGCTCGACAACGACACCAACACCGTCACCGGCGTGCTGTCGATCCGGCAGGTGAGCCAGCCGACGCCCGCGCAGGGGGTGGCACTGCAGATCGCCCCGGACGGGCAGAGCGTGCTGCTGTCTTTCCCGGCCGCCACCGAGGCGGTGCGCTTCCGCTACACGATCACCGACGGCTCCAACACCGACGACGGCGAAGTGCTCGTGCACAACGCCGGCGACCAGGAGAACGCGCCGACGCTGCGTCCCAACTACGTCCAGCCGGCCTACGCGGTGGCCGCCTACGGCGAGTTGTCGATCCCGATCGTCACCGAGTGGCGCGACGCCGAAGGCGACCCGGTCACGCTGCTGCGCGCCACCGACGCCGACGGGACGAGCATCCCGGTGACCTCGTCCGGACAGATCGACTACACCCCCGGCGAGGCGCGCGGCGACGCCGAGCGGGTGCTCACCTATGAGGTCACCGACGGCCGCTCCGCCCCGGTCGCCCAGTCGCTGCGGGTGCGCGTGCTGGGCACCGACTCGCTGACCGAGGTGTCGCCGGTGGCCCAGCCGGATGTCGTCCGCGGCGAAGTCGGCAAACCGATCACGATCACCCCGCTGGCCAACGACGTGCCCGGCGCCGACCCGCGCAACCTGGCCGCCCGGCTGACCATCGCCGCCGACGTGCCCGACCAGGCCAACCTGGCCGTGGCCACTGACCAGAAGCTCGGCCGGATCACCGTCATCCCGCAACGCGAAGGCCCCTACACCCTCAGCTACGCCGTCGGCTTCGGCAGCGCCTCGCAGGTCACCGGCCTGATCCGAGTGGACGCGCTGCGCGGCGAAGGCCAGCAGCCGGTGGCGATGCCCGACCAGGCGGCGATGCGCGGCCGCAACCCCGTCCTGATCGATGTGCTGGCCAACGACTACGACCCCGGCGGCAACCTGCTCAGCGTGGTGGCTGCCACTGCGGCCGATCCCGACCAGCTGCAGGTCGAGGTGATCTCCGGACGCTGGTTGCGGGTCCTGCCGCAGGCCGATCTGGTCTCACCCAACCCGCAGGCGGTGCACTACACGATCTCCAACGGCTCGCAGACCGCGACCGGTGATGCGCTGATCACCCAGCTGGACGACGGTGACGCCGACCGGGTGCTGGCCCGCAAGGATGCCGCCACCGTCCGGGTCGGCGACTCGGTGCTGATCCCGGTGCTGAACAACGACACCACCGTGTCGGGCCAGCAGCTGCACCTGGCCACTGACGGTCTGGGCAGCGGCCACGACGGCCAACTGTCGGTCTACGACCCGTCCCAGCCGACCGGCGTGGCCAGCGATGTGGGTCAGGCGTTCGTCCACGGCAACCAGGTGCGCTACGTGCCGCCGGCCACCGTGGTCGGTTCTCGGCAGGTCCGGATTCCCTACACGGTGCTGAACACCGACGGCGACGCCGCCCAGAGCGAGGCGGTGGTGACGATCAAGGCCGAACCCGACCAGGCCAACCCCGACCGGGCGCCGGTGGCCAGCGCGGTCGAGGTGCGGGTGGCCTCCGGCAGCCGCCTGGAGATTCAGATCCAGACCTCCGGACAGGATCCCGACGGTGATTCGGTGGTGGTCGCCGGGATCGCGTCGGCGCCGAAGCTGGGCCGGGTGTTGGGTTATGGCCCGACGACGATCACCTACGAGGCGTTCCCGACCGACGGCCTGGTCGGCACCGACACTTTCGACTACATCGTCACCGACCGCTACGGACGCACCGGCACCGGCACCGTGCGGATCTCGGTCACCCCGCCCGGCCAGACTCAGCCCCCGGTGGCTATCGACGACCAGGTGACCGTCGCGCCGGGCGCCCAGCTGCAACTGCGGGTGATGGCCAACGACTTCTTCGCCCGCGACGACGCGGTGACCATCGCTGCGCTGGAGACGCTGAACAACCCGCTGCCGGCCGGTGCCCACCTGTCCGCGTCCACCGGGCCGTTGCTGCTGGCCGCGCCTGGTGAGGGCGATCAGCCCACGCTGGTGAACTACGCGTTGGTCGGCAACGCCGGCACTGGCCCGTCCGCCACGGTGAAGGTGACCTCCAAGGTCGGCTACAACAACCCGCCGGTGATTCGCGACCAGGTCGCGATCGCAGCGGGGACGACCGGCAGCATCGACCTGCTCGCCGACGCCACCGATCTGGACGGCGAGACCGACGCGTTGCGTGCCGAGCCGCTGCTCAGCGTCGCCGGGGCCAGCATGGTCGGCAGCCGCTACACCGTCCCGCTGCTCGATCACGCGCAGACGATTCCCTACCAGGTCACCGACGCCGCCGGCGGGGTGAGCGCTGCGGTGGTGTACGTCCCGGCGGTCGGGGCCGGCGCGCCGCGGCTGAAGTCCGGGGGATCGATCAGCCTGGCCACCAACTCCAGCGCCGGCTTCGCCATTGCCGACTACGTCGAATCGCCGCGCGGCAAGGAGGTTCGGATCGCCGCCGCGAAGGGCGTCACGGCGCCGGACACTGCGCTGGAGGTGAAGGTCGACGACGCCTCCCACTTCACCCTGACCTCGAAGGACGGCTACGTCGGCCCGGGTTCGGTGACCCTGGAGGTGATGGATTCGGCCTCGCTCACCGACGAGGGTGTGCTCACCGCGACCATCTCGATCCCCGTGCAGGTGGGGGAGCGCACCCCGGTGCTGCGCTGTCCCGCCGACCCGCAGACCATCGTCCAGGGCGGTGAGGTCAAAGACCTCGACATCACCACCTTGTGCCACGTGTGGAGCCCCGACCCCGATCAACTCGCCGGACTGACCTACAGCGCCGATTGGGCCACCCCGATCCCCGGGGTGGACGCGGCCGGCGGCGCGCACCGAGTGCGCCTGGAGGCGTCCGGTGCGGCGGTCGGTGGTAGCTCGGGCGTGCTGACCATCGGCGTGATCGGCACCGCGGCCAAGCCGGTCTCGCTACCGGTCACTGTGGTGGCCGCGTCCCGACCCAAGGTGCGCTCGGTGAAGTACACCGACATCAAGGCCAACACCCCGGTGATCATCCCGCTGTCGATGACCTCGCCCCTGCGGGACGCGCAACCCAAGATTCTCGCGGTCGATCAGACCAGCGGCGGCAAGGCGGCGGTGAGCTTCACCGACACCACCATCACCGTCACTCCCGACCTGGCCACCTCGGGCGCGCTGGAGTTCCGGGTGCTGGCCACCGACGTCGGCAGCGCCCCGGATCGCACCGATCGGCAGGCGATCGGCACCATCACCATGACGGTCTATGCCAAGCCCGATCCGCCCTCGGCACCGAAGTCGTCCGCGGTGGTCGAGTCGGGCGCGGCCACGCTGTCGTGGACGACCGGCAAGGCCAACGGTGCGGCCATCGACGGCTACCGGCTGAAGGTGGCCAGCGGGCCGCACGCCGGAACGACGATGGAGTGCCGCAGTAGCCCGTGCCGGTTCACCGGGCTGGAGAACGGCCGTGCGGTCACCTTCCAGGTGCAGGCGCACAACAAGGCCGACTGGAGCGACTGGAGCCCGTCCTCGGCGCCGATCACCCCCGACACCCTGCCCGGCGGGGCGGCCTCGGTGGCGGTGAGTGACCCCAAGGACGGCTCCCTGCTGGTGGCGTGGGGATCGATCCCCAACCAGGGCTCGGCGTTGACCAAGATCCATCTCACCTTCGGCGGGCAGAACCTCACCGTCAGCCCGACCGCCACCAGTCACCGGGTCACCGGCCTGGACAACAACCAGACCTACACGTTCACCGTGACCGCAGAGAACTCCCTGGGATTGGGGCCAAGCGCGTCGGCGAAGGGCCAGTCGTCGGGACGTCCGTTGGGGCTGAGCGTCGCCGAACCCAGCCCGCAGGACCTGGTGGGCGCGACCACCCAGACCACCATCAGCTGGAACCTGTCCTCGGCGAACGGGCCCACTCCGGTGACCTACGACGTCCAGCGCAGCGACGGCCACAAGGTGTGCAGCGGCGTGACCAGCCGCAGCTGCACCGACGACAGCGTGGCCTTCGACGGCACCACTTACACCTATGCGGTGACCGCCACCAATGCCACCGGCGGCAGTGACCACGCCGCGTCCGCCAGTTCGCCGAGTTGGCGGGCCACCGGCACCCCCGACGCCTGGGGCAACTGGTCGGCGGCCCCCACCGGCGCCGATGGCACGGCGAGCATCAGCTACACCGTGCCGCCGTCCCGCGGTGCGAACTCGACGGTGGCAGTGCTGGACGGCAGCCGCGTGCTGCAAGCGGTCGGCAGCCAGACCGGCGGCGTGCATTCGCTCACCCTGACCGGGCTCACCGACGGCTCGGCGGCGAGCCTGCGGGTGCGAGTCTGCAACGAGGCCAATCGCTGCTCGTTCTCGGCGACCAAGTCGGTGACCACCTTCGGCCCGCTCGGCAACCCGAACGTTTCCGGGTCGGCGAGTGGGTCGACGGTCAGCGCGAGCGCCACCGCGAACGGCAACGGCGCCACCGCCACCTTGACGCTCTCGATCGACGGGACGGTGGTCGACACCAGCACCGGCACCGGGGCGCTGAGCGTCAGCCGTTCGGGGTACTCGGTCGGCTACAACCACAGCACCACGATTCGAGCTGTGCTCACCACCGGATCCACCTCGCCCAGCCGGGCCAACGGCGGCACCGACACCACGACCGTGGTCACTGGTCCGGAGCCGCGATCGGTGCGGGTGACCCAGGCCAGCAACAAGATCACCACGGCGTCCTGCACTGGCGGCTGCAACTACGTGCTGGTCACCCTGAACGGCTTCGGCGGACGCACCAGCTGCAGCATCTGGACCGACTACGGCGGCGACCACTCCTTCTCCAGCTACACCGCTCCCGGTGATGGGACGTTCAACTCCGGCGCCTACTTCGGCTATTGGGGAAACAGCGTCTGGGCAGTCTGCGATGGGACATCCTCGCCGCGGGTGGTCTGGGTGAGATAGCCCGCGCCGCCGGCGTGGATAGTTCTCCCCAATCGGTCCAAACAGGCCGAATCGGGGTTTGGTCGGCAATGAGAGAACGGTATGCTCCGATCTCGGGGATGAGGGTTCAACGCAATCGGGGAGTGCGTTTTGGCAAGGGGAAAAGGTAGGCGGCTGGCGCGCATTGCGCCGGGAGTCGTCGTCGGCGCGCTCGCGGTGGCGTTGGTGTCGTCGGCGGCGCTGGCGCTGGGCTTCCCGGTGCGGCAGCTGGATCTTAACGACACCGGCATCTGGGTGTCGGCCGACACCGGTGGCCAATTCGGCCGCGTCAACAAAGCCGCCCTCGCCCTGGACGCCCGCGTGTCCCCGCCCGGAGTGCGGGTGCCGCGCTACCAGTTGGACGTGCTGCAGGACGGCAACCTGGCCTTGGGTTGGGACCAGACCAATGCGGTGATCACCCGGATCGACACCGCCCTCAGCAAGCCCCTGTCCGACCAGGCGATCGCGGCCGATGCCACCACGTCGGTGGCGGTTCGCGGCGGCACGATGGCGGTGATGAACCGCCTCGGTCAGCTGTGGGCCACCCACTACGACCCGCTCGACGGCACGGTGAACCTGGGCCTGCTGAATCCGTCCCCCCCGCCGCTGGCCAGCCTGGAGTTGGGCAATGACGTTCCCGCCGGCAGCGCGGCGATGGCTGTGGGCGACGACGGCCGGATCTACCTGGCTGGGGTCAACGGTCGACTGATCACCGTCTCGCCGCTCGGCGACGGGTTCGCCAAGCCGGACACCGCCACCATTCCGGTACTGAAATCGGTGGCGCTCACCGTCGTGGGTGCCTCGGTGGTCGCTCTCGACGCCACCGCCGGCCAACTGGTCCTTCCGGGCGGCCGGATGGTGTCGGTGGAGGCCGATGCGGCCACCCGGCTGCAGCAGCCGGGCCCCGATGCCGAGGCAGTGTTGGTGGCCAACACCAAAGGCCTGGTGCGGATCAAGCTCGGTTCCGGCGAAGCCGTCCCGGTGTTCACCGAGACCCAGGGAGCCCCGGCGGCACCGGTGCGCCTGGGAGGTTGTGACTTCGGTGCGTGGGCTGGCGGGACGGGGCGGGTCGTCCGCTTCTGTGACGGTGGGCAGGTCGAGCCCCGGCAGGTTTCCGGCGGCTTGGACCGTCCGGCGTTCCGAACCAACCGCGGCCAGGTGTTGCTCAACGATCAGACCGACGGCACCACCTACGACCTCGATACCGACACGGTGATCGACTGGCCGCAGCCCAAACCGCCGATCGACAAGCAGGATCAGAAGGAAGAGACCGGCGCCGACGTCCAGCCCAAGCCGAAGGCCGTCGATGACAATCTGAAGGCTCGGCCGGAGCGGACCACCGTGTTGCACGTGGTCGACAACGACACCGACACCGTGGGCGGGGTGCTCACCATCCAGTCCCTGGATACGGCCGGGGTGCCCAACGGGGTTGACCTGCAGATCTCACCGGACGGCCAGACGGTGAAGCTGTTCCTGCCGAACGGGGTGTCGGCGGTCAACTTCAACTACACGATCTCCGATGGGGCCGACTCCTCGGTGGGGCACGTCACGGTGACCGATGCCGGGCAGGCCGAGACCAAGCCCGTGCTGCGTCCGAACTACTCTCCGCCGAAACTGGCGGTGCCGTCCTTCGGCACGTTGATGATTCCGGTGGTCAGCGACTGGCGCGACGACGAGGGTGACCCGGTGACGGTGGTCAGTGCGCGCACCGACGACGGCCAGATCGTCCCGGTCACTCCGGACGGCCAACTGAACTTCACCGCCGACGAGGCCGACGCCGACGTGGATCGGACGATCACCTACGAGGTGACCGACGGCGTGAGCGATGCCACTACCGCTGAGCGCCTCAAGGTGCAGGTGCTCGGCACCAAGGCGACGCGCACGGTGCCCGCAGTCGCGCAGCCGGACAGTGCTCGCGGCGAGGTGGGCAAGCTGATCTCGTTCTACCCGCTGAACAACGACTTCCCTGGGGCGGACCCGACCAACCTCAACGCGAAGCTGGCCCTCAACGGCGAGATCAACCAGAAGGCGCATTTGAAGGTCACCACCGACGAGAAGAGCGGCCGGGTCACGGTGGTCGCCGATCAGCCGGGGCCGTACTTCCTGGACTACACCGTCGAGTTCGGCAACACCGCTCCGGTGAAGGGCTTGATCCGGGTGGACGCGTTCACCTCCAGCGCGGCGTCCCAGCCGGTGGCGATGCCCGATCAGGTGGCGATGCGCGGAGCGACCCCGATCTTGGCCGATGTGCTGGCCAACGACTACGACCCGCTGGGCAACTTGCTGACCGTGCAGTCGGCCACGCCGGTGAGTCGCGGCGAAGTGCAGGTGCAGGTGATCAGCGGTCGCTGGCTGCGGATTCTCCCGTCCAGTGAGCACGTGACCCCGAACCCGCAGGTGATCCACTACACAGTCTCGAACGGGTCGCAGACGGCCTCGGGTGATGTGCTGGTGACCCAGCTGCCGGCCATCGAACAGGATCGGGCCTTGCCGCACAAGGACGCAGCGACAGTCCGGGTCGGCGATTCGGTGCTGATTCCGGTGGTGACCAACGACACCTCGCTCTCGGGACGGCCGCTGACCTTGGCTACCGACGATCTGGGCACCGACCACGACGGGCAGCTGCCGGTGTTCGACCGGGCCAAGCGGGCCGACGAGGATCAAGGCGATGTCGGTCAGGCGTTCGTTCGCGGCAACCAGATCCGCTATGTCGCGCCGGCCACCGGCACCACCACCCGACAGGTGGTGATTTCCTACACCGTCCAGACCGCTGCCGGGGACACGGCTGAGAGCATGGCGGTGGTGACGATCAAGCCGGAGCCGACCGCCGACAAGCCGGACGCGGCACCGGTGGCCAACACCGTCGAGACCCGCGTCGTGTCAGGTAGTCGGGTGAAGATCTCGATTCCGACGTCGGGCCAGGACCCGGACGGTGACTCGGTCGTGGTCACCGGTATCGCCTCCGCACCCACCCTGGGCCGGGTGGTGGCGATCAGCCCCAACGCGATCACGTACGAGGCCTATCCGATCGACGGGATGGTGGGCACGGACACCTTCCGCTACGAGGTCGCCGACAAGTACGGACGCACCGGCACCGGCGTGGTCCGGGTGGCCGTGACGGCGCCGGGTCAAACGCAGCCGCCGGTGGCCATCGACGATCAGCTCACCACCCGCCCGGGCGCGAACATCCAGCTGAACGTGAAGGCCAACGACTTCACGGCTCGCGACGACTCGGTAGCCATCGCGCCGCTGACCAAGACCAACAACCCGGTGCCCGCCGGAGTCAGTCTCGCCTCCGACGACGGCCCGCTGCTGGCCAAGGCGCCGGAGGTGACCGAGCAGCCGGTGGTGGTGAACTACGCGCTGGTCGGCAACGGTGGAACCGGGCCGTCGGCAGTGGTTTCGATCACCTCCAAGGCCGGCTACAACAACCCGCCGGTGGTCGTCGACCAGGTGGCCGAGGCGTCCGGCAATGTGGGCAAGGTCAACCTGCTCGCCGACGTCTGGGATGTCGACGATTCCGTGGAGTCGCTGACCGCAGCGCTCGCCACGCCGGTTGAGGGTGCCACCCTGATCGGCAAAGACCTGACCGTGCCGCTGCTCGACCGACCGCAGGTGATTCCGTTCACCGTGTCCGATCCGGGCGGGGCGATGAGTGCCGCCGTCGTCTACGTGCCCGCGGCCGGCACCGGTGCCCCGCACCTGAAGGTCGACGCCAGCATTCAGATCGCTACCGACACCACCGCGAGCTTCGCCATCGGCGACTACGTCGAATCCCCGCGCGGCAAGCCGGTGCGGATCGCTTCGGCGCGGGCCGACGCCTCCCCGAGTGAGGATCTCGACGCCAAGGTGGACGATGCCGGTCGGTTCACGCTGACCTCGAAGAACCATTACGTGGGTCCGGCGGCGGTCACCTTCGACGTGATGGACGGCACCTCCCAGACCGATGACGGGGTGCTGGTCGCCACGGTGACCATCCCGGTGCAGGTGGGGGCTCCGACCCCGGTGCTGCGCTGCCCGGACGATCCGCAGACCATCGTCCAAGGTGGCGAGATCAAGAGCCTCGACATCACCTCGCTGTGCCACGTGTGGAGCCCCGATCCGGGATCGTTGGGCAACCTGACCTACTCGGCGTCCTGGGCCCAGCCGATCGACCAGGTCTCCGCCACGGGTGGTACTCATCAGATCAAGCTGGAGGCTGGTGGTGGGGCTCCGGAGAACGGCCGGGGCACGATCACGGTCGGCATCGATGGAACCGCTGCGGCGACCGACACCCTTCAGGTGATCGTCGCCCCGGCTGATCCGCCACGGATGCGGTCGGTGAGCCTGACCGACATCAAGGCCGCCTCACCGGTGACGGTGCCGATCTCGTTGATCTCGCCGCTGCGTGATGCGCAGACCAAGGTGTTGGAGATCAGGCAGACCTCCGGGGGCAAAGCCACCACGAACGTCGATCAGGCCTCAGTCACCATCACCCCCGATGTGGCCACCTTCGGCAAGCTGACCTTCGAAGTGAAGGCCACCGACCTGGCGTCCGACCCGGGCCGGGACACCCGCTGGGTGACCGGCACCATCTCGATGGTCGTCTACACCCGACCCGATCCGCCCAGTGCTCCCCAAGACGGTCCGAATGTGCAGTCGCACGCCGCGACCCTGTCGTGGACGCCGGGCAACGCCAACGGCGCCCCGATCGACTCCTATCAACTGAAGATCGCCTCCGGTCCGGCAGCAGGCAAGATCATCCCCTGCCGGTCCACCCCGTGCCGGGTCACCGGCCTGGACAACGGCAGTGACTACACCTTCCAGGTGCAGGCGCACAACAAGGCAGACTGGGGTGAGTGGAGCCCAGCCTCTGCCACCATCACTCCCGACATCGCTCCCGGAGCGCCGGCCTGGGTCAAGGTCAGCGATCCGCAGGATCACTCGGTGCTGGTCAGTTGGGGACCGATCGCCAATGACGGCTCCCCGATCAAGGTGATTCACGTCACCGCCGCCGGCGTCACCAAGGACGTCCCGGCCGGCACCAACAGCCTTCGGGTCGACACCCCGAGCAACAACTCGCAGTACACCTTCACCGTTGCCGGCGAGAACGACTTCGCGATCGGCCCGGCCGTCTCCGACCGAGGCCAGTCCTCCGGTAAGCCGGCGGGGCTGTCGGTGGCCGCCCCCAACCCGGGGCCGCTGGTCGGCGCCACCACCAACGTGACCGTCTCCTGGAGCCTGTCCTCGCCCGAAGGTCCCACCCCGGTCACCTATGACGTCACGCGCAGTGACGACAAGACCATCTGCTCCAACGTCACCCGCGCCAGCTGTGTCGATGACACCGTCCGCTTCGATGGCACCAGCTACACCTACAGCGTCACTGCCACCAACGCCACCGGCGGTGCGGCGCATTCGACCACCACCCGTTCCAGCGCCTGGGCCGCGGTGGGCACCCCCGACAACTGGGGAAGCTGGTCGGTCGCCCCGACCGGAGCCAACAGCACGGCGACCATCAGTTACACCGTGCCACCATCGCGCGGCGCGCGCTCCACCCTCACCCTGCTCAACAACGGCTCATCGTTCCGGAACCTCACCTCACCGGGCGCGGGTGGCGGTGCGAAGACTGACACCATCAGTGGGCTGACCAACGGCACCAGCTACAGCCTCTCGCTGCGCGTGTGCAACGAAGCCAACCGGTGCAGCACCTCGGCGGCCCACAGCGTCACCCCCTTCGGGCCACTGTCCAAGCCGAACATCACCAGCACCAGCGTCAACAACCGCACCATCACCGCGCGGGGCACCGCGAACGGCAACGGCGCGACCGCCACCTTGAAGCTCTACATCGGCGGGGAACTGATCGATACCGCTAACGGCAAGGGATCACTCAGCGTCAACGGGTCGAACACCATGGGCTCCTACAGCACCAACTACACCGTCCGGCTCGAGCTCAACACCGGTACCACCACTCCGTCCCGCTCCAACCCGGCCGACGACACCGCGACTGTCAGAACCGAAGCGGCCCCGCCGCCGCCGGTGCGGACGGTGAAGATAGGCTTTTCCGGCTCAAGCCCCTACATCACGACCCGGAATTTCAGCGGTCGCTATCCGTGCCGCTGGAACGCCATCGAGGTCCCTCCCGGCGGTAGGGGGGTAGGAGGGGGATTCAACCTCACCGGCGATGTCACCAGAGAGCCGTTCGGCATGAGTCTGGCGAATGGCTACGTGATTGTCGCCTCGTGTGACGGAGTCGACAGCAACACCGCAGGCCCCTAAGTGATTGCACCCAGAAGAAGGAAACCAAGCTGTGATTACTACTGACCAAGCTCACTGGTTCAACCAGACCTTCGAGCAGATCGTCTCCAACGTGGAGATCGCCATCCGCGGCAAGCGGGACGTGATCCGCCTGGCGGTCACCTGCATGCTGTCCGAGGGCCACCTGCTGCTGGAGGACAACCCCGGCACCGGCAAGACCCAGCTGGCCAAGGCGATGGCCAACTCGGTGCAGGGCAGCCACAGCCGCATCCAGTTCACCCCTGACCTGCTGCCGTCCGACGTCACCGGCGTGACCGTGTTCGACCAGGAGAAGCGGGCCTTCGAGTTCCACAAGGGCCCGATCTTCGCCACCGTGGTGCTGGCCGACGAGATCAACCGGGCCAGCCCGAAGACCCAGTCGGCGCTGCTCGAGGTGATGGAGGAGGGCCGGGTCACCATCGATGGCATCGCCCATTCGGTCGGCAGCCCGTTCATGGTGATCGCCACCCAGAACCCGATCGAGCAGGCCGGCACCTACCGGCTGCCCGAAGCCCAGCTGGACCGCTTCTTGATGAAGACCTCGATCGGTTACCCCGACCACGAGGTGGCCATGGAACTCATGCTGCAGGCGGCCACCCGCGACCGGTCGGCCACCGTGGCCCCGGTGATCGTGGCCAGCGCGGTGCAGCAGATGGCCACCTTCGCCAACGACGTCCACGTCGAACCGTCGATCGCGGCGTACGTGTCGCAGCTGGCCATCGAGTCCCGCCGCCACAGCAACCTCAAACTGGGCCTGTCGATGCGTGGCGCGCTGGCCTACATTCGCGCGGCCAAGACGTGGGCGATCAGCAAGGGACGCAACCACGTCCTGCCCGATGACATCAAGGATCTGGCGGTGCCGGTGATGAGCCACCGACTGCTGCTCAGCGCCGAAGCACAGTTCTCCGGTGTCACCACCGAGCGCGTGATCGACGAGCTGCTGGCCAGCGTCGCCGCTCCGGTCCTGCGGGAAGTCTGAGCTCACCGGTGACCACCCAGATCAGACCACTCACGGCCACTCCACAGCCACCCTCGCGTCCCGCGCGGGTCAAGTGGGGGCGGATGGGCTCGGTGCGTCGTTGGCTGGCAAGCGCCGCAGTCCCACTGCGCCGGGCCTGGTTCGCCACCGGCCCGTTCCGGGCGGCGATACGCCCGGCGCTGGCCGTGGTGGGCGATGGGTTGCGGGTGGTCTCTGGTCTGGGTTGGACGCTGCTGGGCGCCGGGGTGCTGTTCTCGGTGCTGGGCGCGCGGCTGGGCTGGCGGGAGTTCAGCTACATGGCCGGTGTGCTGTTCGTCCTGGTGGCCGGCGCGGCGCTGTTCGCGATCGGACGCACGCGGCTCGAGGTCGGCTTCGACGTGGCACCGCAGCGGATCGTGGTGGGCAACGCCGCGGCGGTGGAGTTCCGGGTGAAGAACATCGGCCGCATCCCGCTGCTGCCGCTGGGTCTGGAGTTCGGTGTGGGGGAGTCGCTGGCGGCGTTCACCCTGCCGGCGTTGACTCCCGGCGCGGAGTTCGCCGACGTGGCCGTGGTTCCTGGACAGCGGCGGGGGGTGATCCCGCTGGGTCCGGTGAAGACCCAACGCGGCGATCCCTTCGGCATCGTTCGACGTGAGGTGGTCTGGACCGACCAGGTCGAGTTGTTCGTCCACCCGCAGACGGTGCCGCTGGAGCCGCTGGGCGCCGGCCTGCTGCGTGACCTGGAAGGCCGCACCACCCAAGACATCTCGATGAGCGACCTGGCCTTCCACACCCTGCGCGACTACGTGCCCGGTGACGACCGGCGCTACATCCACTGGCGCAGCAGCGCCAAGCACAGCGGCCTGGCCGAAGGTGAGCGCTTCCTGGTGCGACAGTTCCTCGACACCCGCCGCTCACACATCGCGGTGGTCACCGACGTGGAGCGGTCGTCCTACGACAGTGACGAGGAGTTCGAGTTGGCCGTCTCGGTCGGCGCCTCGATCGCCATCCGTGCCCTGACCGACGAGATGGACCTCACCCTGGTCTGCGGTGAGCATGCGGCGATCCAGCCGCCCCCGCACCTGGCACTCGACACCTACTCACGGGCCGACTTCGACGGCTGGACGCTGGCCGCGTCCACCGGGCGGCTGAACCAGCTCGCCCCGGAAGCCTCGGTGGCGATCCTGATCACCGGGCCGAATTGTGACTTCGCCGAGTTCCAGCGGGCGCGCTCCTTCCTGCCCCGCGAAGTGAACACCCTGGCCCTGAAAGTGAAGGCCGGTGGCGGGATCGGCCTGCAGGCCGGCGTGGGCTTGACCATGGTCAGCATCGGTCGGCTGGCCGACCTGCCGCGCGTCCTGGCAGGAGGGCAGTTGGTGTGAGAGTCGTCAATCCTGAAGCGCAACTGGGCCACAGCCGCACCCGTACGCTCACCGAGCGGATCAAGGAGTTGGGCTTCGGTTCAGCGGCCCTGATCGATGCGGGCTTCGTCCTGTTGCTCGGCCTGGCCGCCCTGGTCGGGCTGATCACCACCTTCGATACCCCGCACTTTCTGCTGGTCGGCACCGTCGGTCTCGTGCTGGGCATCCTGTTCGCCCATGTGGTCGTCCAGCTGCGCTGGCATGGCGCCTGGCTGGCCGTGATCGTGGTCGGGTTGATCGCACTGATCGGTCCGGGGATCGCCGCCCGCGACGATGCGTTCGCCGGCTTCCTGCCCTCGCCTGCCTCGCTGGCCGTGGTCTACGACACCCTGGTGAATGGCTGGAAGCAGTTGCTCACCACCCTGCCGCCGGTGCCCGGTGACGGCAACTACCTGGCGCTGCCGTTCGCCATCACCCTGGTGGCCGGTGCGCTCGGTTTCTTCGTGGCTCGCCGGTCGCGCCGTCCGGCAGCCGCCCTGGTCACGCCCACGCTGCTGCTGGTGCTGATCACCCTGCTCGGCACCCGCCAGACGTTGCTGCCCGTGGTGCAGGGCCTGGTGCTGGCTGCGCTGGGCTTCGCCTGGCTGGCTGTGCGGCATCGTCGTCGCCGACACCTCACCACCACCGGACGCTCCCGCGGTGCCGGCCTGCTCACCGGTGCCGGTCTGCTCGCCGGCGCGCTGGCCTTGGGCGGCCTGCTCGGCGGCGCGCTGCCCGGCGCGGACACCCCGCGGTGGGTGCTGCGCGACTACGTCCAGCCGCCGGTGGAGGTCAAGGATCTGAGCTCGCCGTTGGTGGGCTTCCGGCGCTACTCCTCCCCGGCCCTCCAACAGCTGTGGGACGCAGAGCTGTTCACCGTCACCGGTGCGGCGCCCAAGAGCCTGCTGCGGCTGGCCGTCCTCGACGACTACACCGGACACACCTGGAGTGCCTCAGGTGCCGGCGGCGGATTCCAACGCATCGGATCGCGGCTGCCCGACGTCGCCGGCACTCCGGTGTCGGTGGTGGTCACTTTCTCCGCCGCCTATGCCAACACTCGCGAGGTAGGCCCCTGGCTGCCGTCGCTGGGTTCCGACACCTCCATCGCCTTCTCCGGGGCGAACGTGAAGGTGCACAACAGCGCCCTGCGGTACAACGTGTCGACCGGTCAGGGCCTGCTGACCGGAGGTGACCGCTTCCACGAAGGCGACATCCTGACGATCTCGTCGGTGCCGGTGCCGGTCGGCTTCGATGCCGGCGCCGTCCCGGTGGGGCAGGGCATCGACCCGGCCGCCTACGCCTTCCTGGCCAACACCGCCCAGAAGTGGGCCGGTGGTGCCGCCACTCCGGGCGAGCAGGTGCTTCAGCTCGCCCAGCATCTCAAGGGTGGCTACTGGAGCGATGGCACCGGCAACGGCCAGGCCGACTATCTGCCCGGTCACAGCCAAGGACGCCTGACCAACTTTGTGCTCGGCGATCAGTTGGTGGGCTCCGACGAGCAGTACGCGTCCACGTTCGCCCTGCTGTGCAATCAGGCCGGCTTCCCGGCCCGGGTGGTGTTCGGCGCGATCGTCCCCGACAACGGGGTGGTGAAGGGGCAGAACATCACCGCCTGGGTGGAGGTGGAGACCGATCAGGGCTGGAAGGCGATCAGCCCGGACGTCTTCACGCCCGATCGCAACCGGGTCCCCGACCAGGTTCCGCAGACCCGGTCGCAGGACAAGAACGCCACTAATGTGCCGCCGCCGAACACGGCGCGCACCGACAGCAACCCGACCGATGTCGCCGAGGCCGACCTCAGCGGTACCAAGGTGACCCGACCCTGGTGGGACGGCCTGCTGAAGGCTTTCCTGGCGGTGCTGCGGGTGGTCGGGCCGCCGTTGCTGATGATCGTGGGGTTGCTCACCGCGATCGTGGTGACCAAAGTGGTGCGGCGTCGCCGTCGGCGCACCGTCGGCACGGTGAGTACCCGGGTGGCCGGGGCCTGGCGGGAAGTCTTCGACCAATGCCGCGATCTGGGCATCCTGGTGCCCCGCGCCGGCACCCGGCTGGAACAAGCCGCGGCCATCGGTCGCAGGGAGGTCACCGCGTTCGCGGTGTCGGCCAACACCGCCACCTTCGGGCCCGACGATCCCACTGCGGAGGACGCGGCGGCGCTCTGGACGGCCGCGACCCTCACCCGCAAGCAACTGCTCGGGTCGGTGGGCCGTTGGCGCCGATTCGTGGCCCGCATCAACCTGCGCTCGCTGCTTCCGGAGCGGCTCGCCGTAGCCCAGGTGCCCCAGCTCGACCTGCGCCGTCCGCATTGGATGGACTCGGCCGGCCGACGCGCGGCGCCACCAGTTGAGGCCGGCCAAGGCTGAGGCGCGCCAGCTGTCGGGTGACCGCGATGTCGGGCACGCCGATGGGTGGAGTGGGACGATGGCGCCGTGCGGATCCTGATTGCGCCGGACTCGTTCAAAGAGTCGATGACCGCCGCTGAGGCTGCGGCTGCAATGGCGCGCGGAGTGGCGCGAGCGCTCCCGGACGCCGAGGTGGTGCTTCGTCCGCTGGCCGACGGCGGCGAGGGCACGCTGGCGGTGTTGGCCGGGCCGCTGGGCGCCGAGCTGCGCACCGTAGGCACCGTCGACGCCCTCGGACGTCCGGTCACGGCGCGGTACGGCTTGGCCGGCCGCACCGCGATCATCGAAGTGGCCGAGGTGATCGGGCTGGGCCTGATCAGCCCCGCCGAGCGTGACATCGAGCGTGCCTCGACGTCTGGCCTGGCAACGGTCGTCACGGCCGCGTTGGACGCTGGTGCCGACCACCTGATCATCGGCATCGGCGGTACGGCGACCTGTGAGGGTGGAGCCGGGCTGTTGGCCGGGCTGGGCGTCCGGCTGGTCGACGAACGCCGGCGAGCTCTGCCACCCGATCCCGGTGGGCTACGACGGCTGGCCGCTGTCGACCTCGCTGGGCTCGACCCGCGGCTGGCGCGGGCTCGGATCGAGGTGGCCACCGATGTCACCAACCCGCTGCTCGGGCCGGACGGCGCCGCAGCGGTCTTCGCGCCGCAGAAGGGTGCGCGTCCTGATCAGCTTCCCGGACTGGAGGACGGCCTGACCCGGTGGGCGGCCGCGCTGCACGCGGCTGGCGCGCCGGACGTGGCGCATCGGCCCGGCGCTGGGGCGGCTGGTGGCCTGGGTGCAGGGTTGTTGGCGCTGGGGGCAGTGATTCGCAGCGGAGCTGAACTGGTGGCCGCAGCGGTTGGCCTGGACGAACAGCTCGCCCAGGCCGATCTGGTGCTGACCGGGGAGGGCTCCCTCGATGCGCAGACCGCGTCCGGAAAGACCATTTCGATGGTGGTGGCGGCCGCTGCCCGTGCCCACGTGCCCGTGCTGGCGTTCGCCGGCCGGGTGGCTCCCGGTGACTGGCCGGCATTCGGGGTGGCAGCGGCGGTGCCGATCACCCCCAGCGGGCTGCCGTTGGCGCAGGCACTGGCGTTGGGACCCCAGCTGTTGGAACAAGCCGTGGCCGCCGAGTTGAGTGCTCGGCAGTAGGCTTCCGGCATGCGTAATCCGAAGACCCTGGCCTGGCTGTATCTGATCGTCGGGATCCTGGGAATCGTCGCCGGCTCGTTCTACCTACTTGTGGACCTGAGCCGGGGCGGGTCGTGGATGCTGTTCGACGCTGCCATCGTCGCCATGGGCGTCTTCGGAGTGGTGCAGGGCGTGCGCAGCTTCGCCCGCCTGAAGCAGTTGGATCAGGCCACGGAGGCCGATCCGCCGGATCTCACCAGCGGCCCTTGATCACATCCATGTATTGGGCGCGCTCGTAGATCGAGGCGCCGCGGGTGGACTTCGCGCTCATCTTTCCGCGGGCTGCGGTCACCGAGTCGAAATCATGCTTGGCCAGCCAGGTCGACGTCTCGGCGAGCATCTCGGCGACCGCTCCGGCGCCGCGTTGCATCACCGCAGAGGCGGTGCAGGCCACGTCCGCGCCGACCAGGATCGCCTTGACCACTTCGGCGCCGGTGTGGACGCCGGACGTGCAGGCCAGCGAAACCTCGGGCAGCTGGGCGCGAAGGATGCCCAGCCAGCGCAGCGGCAGCCGCTGGTCGGCCGGCGTCGACAGGTCGAGCGAAGCGTGCAGCTCCAAGGTCTCCAGGTCGATGTCGGCGGCGTAGAACTTGTTGAAGAGCACCAGCCCGTCGGCGCCGGCGTCGACCGCGCGAGCCGCGAATGCCGAGATCGCCGAGTAGTGGCTGGACAGCTTCACCGACAGCGGCACGTCGACCACGATCTTGACCGCCTCGACGGCAGCCAGGTGTTCCATCTCCACGTCGGCCGAGGCCACGGCCACATCAGCGGTGACGGTGTAGAGGTTCAGTTCCAGGGCGTCAGCGCCGGCTCCGACGAGTTCCTCGGCGTAGTCCTGCCAGGTGCCCGGACGGGTGGCGTTCAGGCTGGCGATCACCGGGATCTTCAACTGAGCCTTGGCGTCGGCGACCAGCTTGACCCGCTGGGCCAGCGCATCGGTGGCACCGGCGTGCGCGTCCTCCTCGAACAGCGAGGGCAGCACCACAGCGGACGCACCGGCCGCTTCGAGCTCGAGCATGGTGTCGACCTGCCGGGTCAACGGCGAGGACGAGGCGATGACCGGGCTGGTCAAGTTCATGCCCAAGTAGGTGGTCGTCAGATCCGGCTTCGCCATAAGTCCGAGTCCTCCTCAGCAGGGTCGCGGCGCTTCGACATCAATGGTGCCAGTTCTCAGAGGCTTAGGTGACCGCCGGGGGGAGCTTTTACCCCGCGAGTCTCCGATTTCCGCAATGTCGAGCGTCCAGTGACCACCAGACTCGCAGGTGCGGGCGTGGACGCGGGCGCGAAGCGGAATTCATCAGGTTAAGGAATTGTGCGTACCATCGGCCGTCCGGATCGGGTTCGTGTCGCCGGCCGTGCAGGGTTGCGCCGAACCCTATGGTGGGGGTGTGTTGATCGTCACAAGCAATGACATCCCGGGCTACCGCATCGAAGCGGTCCTCGGTGAAGTGATGGGGATGACCGTCCGCTCGGCCAACATCGGTGCGAACTTCGTAGCCGGGTTGCGCTCGATCGGTGGCGGCGAAGTCAGCGAGTACACCAAGTTGGTCTACGAAAGCCGCCAGCAAGTGATGCAGCGGATGTGGCAGGACGCTGTCGGACGGGGCGCGAACGCGATCATCGCGATGCGCTTCGACACCGGCGACATCGCCCAGTCGTTCAGCGAGGTCTGCGCCTACGGCACCGCGGTGATCGCCGAGCCGATTCCGCAGGGCCAGCCCGGCGCGACCAAGCAGTCGGCCTCGGTGGCAGCTCAGCCGCCGGCCGCCCCGCCGCCCCCGCCGCAGTAGGTCGCCTACAGCCGCTGGCGTCCGACGGTCCCGACGATGCCGGCGCGGTAGGCCGCGCTGGTGTAGCGGGCGTACTCGGCCTCGGCCGTCGCGATCCGGGCGGTGATCCCGAGTCGTTGGCTCGGTTCCTCGTTGCCCGGGGTGGACACGAACTTCTGCATGGCCACCAAGCCGGCTTTGGCGCGCTCGGACGCGGCCGCCTGCTTGGCGTCCAAGCGTTCGGCGTACCAGGACGAGCCGAGGATGTAACCGGTGTCGAAAAGGGCGCGGAACTCCGGATCGTCCAGCTGCCAGCCCGCGGCACTGGTGCCGGTGGCCATGATCTCCAGCAGTGCTTTCAACGGCGGAATCGCCAGCGAGATGGTGCCGTCGTCCAGGTAGGCCTGAGCGACCCGCTGGTGGGTGGTGACCATGGTGGCCATCGACTCGGCGAAGACCGCCGGATCCTGCAGTTCGGGCCGCAGCATCTTCTCGGTGAACACCACGTGCGGGTGCAGGAAGATCCGGCCGAAGTACTTGCGGGCGAACTCCTGGGTCATCCGGTAGCCCAGTCGACTAGCCAGCACCGGCGTGCCCTCGAATTCGAAGTCCTCCAGGCGTTCCAAGGCGCCCTCGGCGACCAGCGCCGCGGCGTCCCGCTCGGACGGGGTCATCCGGCTGAACACCTCCGGTACCAGCATCGAGATGTCGTGATCCACCCGGACGTGCGGGCCGACGTAGCCAGCGCAGGAGACCCAGCCGTCGTAGCCGGTCAGCGCGTAGGACAGCAGCGCGGCGTTCAGGTCGATGATCGCCGGCAGCGCGTTGAACGGGCCCTTGGTCATCGCGCCTTCGGAGCCGGCGCCGGTGGTGGAGGGTGACTTGCCGGTCATCGAGGAGATGAACTCGGCGAACAGCTCGGGCAACTCCAGGTAGTGCAGCGGGTTGAACGCGCACAGCGGTGGCACCGGGCCGTCCGGCGGGTTGTTCCGGCGTCCGGCGGCCACGATGTCGACCGGCAGGCTCAGCGTGGCATCGGACGGCAGCCGCCGGGCCAGGCGGGAGGCCAGCTCGGCGGTGGCGGTGGCAGCGGCATTGGACAGGTCGGGACGCCGCTGCAGGTAGCGCGGGTTCTTGCTGGGGGCACCGTCGACCAGTCGCGGGTTGGCCGAGCAGACGAAGTAATCCGGGCCGCTGCCGGGCCCGGCATCGGCGAAGGAGCTGATCAGCGAGCGCATCGGCGCGGTGAACTGGCTGAAGCCCACCGCGTCGTCGCGCATCTCGACCGCGTCGGCGTGGGTGAGCGGCTGGAAGTTGGACAAGAAGGTGCCCGGCGCGGCGATGTCGGCCTCGGCCTGGGAGTCGTAGCCGCGATGAATCGCGTCGTCCGGGCGTTGGAATAGCAACTGCTCGCAGTTCTCCACCAGCTTGTAGGACCGATCGGGGTCGAGTCCGAGCATCCGCCCGTTGACCACCACGGAGGCGGTGATGTCGTCCTCGGTCTGCACCTTGACCGCCGGCGCGAAGTCGTGGCGCAGGCCGAACAGCCGCCAGGAGCCGTCTTCGTCGAAGCCGACCCGCAACATGTTCACGGTGATCTTGGTGCCGTCGAGGCGCAACTGGTTGCCCCGGCGTCCGTTGATGATGCCGACGGTGAAATGGCTGCGCCAGTCGTCGCCCCACTCGGGCCGATAGAAGCGCTTCACCACGAAGACCAGTTCCTTGACGTGCTGCGGAATGGTCTCCAGCCAGGCGTTGTAGGCCGGGTTGTACTCCGATTCGGACGGCGTGAGCAGCTTGATCACGCTGCCGATCGAGCGGTCGTCACTGAGCAGCGGACGCTGGTCGAGGCCGTTGGTCGAGGCCTCGGCGAACCGATCGGAGAAGTCGCGGGCGAGGATCTCGGCGACCGCGTCCAGGTCGTCGTCGATGTCGGGGCTGTAGGCGTTGCCGAAGATGAAGGCGTCGGTGATCGCCTTGGAGATCTCCGACTTCCCGCCTCCGGACACGGTGCTCGGCTTGTGGCAGCTGGTGGCGGTGGCGATGGTGCCGACCAGGCTCCACTGGGTGTGATCGGCGGCCTGCTGGACCATGCGCACCTGGTAGCCGTTGGCGCCCAGGTAGGTGGTGTCTGCGCGCAGCTTGATCCGGCCCTCGCTGCCGTCCGGATTGGTCCAGGTCACCGCGAGGGTGCGCAGTGAGAAGTGAGCGCCCAGCGGCACCAGGACCAGGTGCGGGTACAACAGGTCGACGGCGTGGCCCTCGGGCTGGGGTGCGAAGCGTTCGGGGTTGCGGGCGACGACATCGCCGAGTTGATAGTCGCGCTCGGCACCGCCGGTGACGGTGTACTCCTGGCCGAGGTTGTAGCTGGGGAAGACCAGGGCACCACCGGCGTGCTCCTCTTCGGCATTGCCGAACAGGTTGGCCGAGTAGGAGATCTGGGTCTTGACCTCCTTCTTGCAGTACCCGAAGTAGTTGTCGGCGATGACGGTGACGATCACTCCCGCGGCGTCCCGGGCGCACACCTTGAACGCCTGGCCGCCGTTGTAGAGCTCCTCGGGGTCTTCCCAACACATGCCGTCGCGGCGCTGCCGGGCCGTGGCATCGCTGATGTGGGGCAGACCGAGTTCGGCCTTGGTGACCTTGGTCAGATGCGGAGCCAGAATCACCGCGCCGGTGTGGCCTGTCCAGGTGTGCGGGGCCAGCGACGCGTCGTTCTCGGGCAGGTACGGGTCGCCGCCGTTGCCGAAGATGCCCTCGACGAAGTCGAGATTGGCCACCAGCCCGCCGGGGACGATGAACCGGATCTCCATCCGCTTCTCATCGATCCAGCCGGGGACGGCCGGGGCCACCAGCGGGCGCAGCAGCAGGGAGACGAAGCAGGCCGCCGGCTGCTCGGAGGTGGCGGTGTAGGGCAGGGTGAGGTCGGCGGTCGGGGGCTGGAAGGCGCGCTCCAGGAGCCGGGCGAAGACGTCTTTGGGTACGGCGAGCTTGTCGTCGGGAATCGGCAGTCCGCCCTCGGCGACGTGGAAGACTCCGGCGGTGGTGCGGCGATCGTTGGCCGGGTTGTGCAGGACGCCGTTGGCCAGTCGGTAGCTCGACAGCAGTTCGGAGGTGAAGACGTCGGCGTTTCGTGGCAGGGACAGCTCGCGAGCCAAGCCGGCCTCGCTGAGCACCAGGGTGCGCTTGGGTAGCTGCGGGCTCACGGCCGCGTCGGCGAGGTAGCCGTCCAACCAGTTCTGGATGCGGGCGTCCGCGGCGCACAGCCGGTCGGCCAGGCGGCGGGTCAGTTCCCGTTGGCGTGCCAGGATCGGGGCGACCAGCGCGGTCGCGGCAGAGTCCTCATCGTCGGTGTCGACGGGCAGTCCCAGCTGGGCCAGATGGAGGCTGATGGCGGCATGTCTTAACGTCACAACATCCATTGTCGGTCACCCGCCCAGGATCACCCGTCCGTCCCGCCCACGGGACAATCGGTCGCTGACAACGCGTAACCCTGCCGCGAAGGTCTCACCAGTGGCGGCGGATGCCTTCCGCGACAGCCTCGAAGCGCGGCTTGTCGAGCTTGCCGGCACCCCGGCGGATGGTCGCCGGATCGATCCGCAGGATCCGGTTCACCCGGACTTCGCTGGGACGCCCGCTGCGATCCCACTCACCAGAACCGATGTCGACCCAGTAGCGACCCTCCTCGGCCTCCTGCGCCGCGTCGCGCTGGTGATCCTTGCTGGTCATGGGCACCGCCAGCAGCCACGGCTGGTCGCGGCCGACGATCACCACCGGACGGTCTTTGCCCTGGCTGTGGTCCTCTTCGAACGGTACCCAGGTCCACACCACCTCGCCGGGGTCGGCGACCTCGTCGGGGTGGGGCTCGTAGGTGATCGTGAACGGCCCGGTGAAATCGCCGGGGTAGTCGCCCGGCTTCGGTCGGGGAGCGGCGGGCCGACGGGAGGCGGTGGGGCGCAGGGCGGCGGCGATGCGTCGGGCGATGCGCTGCCAGCCGGAGGAGTTCGCGGTCACGTCCGGCACGCTACCGTCCCGATGAGACGGTGGCAGGGACCCTGCGAAGATGAGTCCATGGCGCTTATTGATCTGTCCTGGCCCCGGCACACCCGACGGCTTACCCTGCGTCCGTTCGAGGCCGAGGACGTGGCCGCCCTGTGGGCCTGGCAGCGCCTGCCCGAGGTGACCTACTGGATGCCGCGACTCAGCGACGACATCGACAAGTTCACCGCGCACCTGCTGGCCGTAAAGGACCGGACCCTGGTCGGCCTCATCGACGAACAGCCGGTGGTCTCGGCCAAGGTCGACGTCCAGGACGCCTGGGCGCAGGAGGAGGCGACTGACCAGGCAGCGGGCACCATGGCCGAGATCGGCTGGGCGGTGGACCCGGCTTGGCAGGGCAAAGGTCTGGGTACCGAGCTGGCTGCCGAGTTGTTGACGATCTGCTTCCAGGAGCTGCACCTGCACCGGGTGGTGGCCGAGTGCTTCGCCGAGAATGCGCCCTCCGCGGCGATCATGGAACGCGTCGGGATGCGTCGAGAAGCTCACCATGTCGCAGACGCGTTGCACCGCGACGGCACCTGGCGAGACTCCTTCATCTACGCGGTGCTGGCCCACGAGTGGACAGCCTCGAAGACGGCCCGGCCGATCGACTAGCTATGGTGGGGGGAAGAGCGAGGAGGCCCGACGGTACCGATGCGCACACCCCAGAGCACCTACCGGCTGCAGATCACCGAAGACTTTGACCTGATCGCGGCGGCAAAAACCCTGTCCTACTTGCACGAACTCGGCGTGGACTGGGTCTACCTTTCCCCACTGCTGGCCTCGGAGTCGGGCAGCGATCACGGCTACGACGTGTCCGACCACTCGGCCATCGACGTGTCCCGTGGTCGGGCCGCAGGCCTGTCCACGCTGGCCACCGAGGCCCGCCGGCTAGGCATGGGCATCCTGGTCGACATCGTCCCCAACCACGTCGGGGTGGCTCGTCCCTGGGAGAACGACTGGTGGTGGCACGTGCTCACCCACGGCCAGAACTCCGCCTACGCTGAGGCCTTCGACATCGACTGGGCCTTCGGTGAGGGCAAGGTGCGCCTACCGGTGGTGGCCGAGGACGACCTGCTGCCGGACGGACGGATCCGCGGCCTGCAGGTGCTCGGCGGCGAACTGCACTACCGCGATCAGCGCTTCCCGTTGGCGCCGGATTCGGTGCTCGGAGCCAACGACGAGCCCAACCTGGTCCACTCCCGCCAGCACTATCAGCTGGTCGGCTGGCGCCAGGCCGACCGGATGCTCAACTACCGCCGCTTCTTCGCGGTGAACTCGCTGGTGGCGATCCGGGTCGAGGACCCGGTCTGGTTCACCCGCTCGCACGCCGAGATCAAACGTTGGTTCGACGAATGCCTGGTCGACGGGCTGCGGGTCGACCATCCCGACGGGCTGCGCGATCCCGGCAAATACCTCGACGACCTGGCCGTTCTGACCGGCGGCAGCTACGTCCTGGTGGAGAAGATCCTGGCGATCCGCGAAGGCACCGACGGTGAACTCGTCCCCGAGGAACTGCCCACCTCGTGGAAGACCGCAGGCACCACCGGCTATGACGCGATGGCGCTGATCGACCGGCTGTTGGTCGACCCGGCCGGGGAGCCGGGGCTGACCGCCCTGGAAGAGCGGCTGCGCGGACGTCCGGACGACTGGCCGCGACTGGTCCACGACAGCAAGCTGGGCGTGGCCCACGGGCTGCTGGCCGCCGAGATCGCCCGGATCGCCCGCGACCTGGCCGCGGCCAGCGAGAGCCTGCGTGCGCTCGACCCGAACCAGGTGGCCGAGGCGATCGCCGAGATCGTGGCCGACTTCGAGGTGTACCGCACCTATCTGCCGGAAGGTCGGGAGTACCTGGAGCAGGCGTTCGGGCTGGCCTGGGAGCATCGTCCCGACCTGGGACAGGTGCTGAACCAGGTCTACGGACTGCTCTCCGACGGCGGTGCCGCGCCCGCGCAGCGCTTCCAGCAAACCTCCGGCATGGTGATGGCCAAAGCCGTCGAGGACGGCGCCCACTACCGCACGTCCCGGCTGACCAGTCTGAACGAGGTCGGTGGCGACCCCAGCCTGTTCGCGATCGACACCGAGCAGTTCCACGCCGCGATGGTGCGTCGGCAATCCGAATGGCCCAACGCCATGGTGGCCGGCACCACCCACGACACCAAACGCGGCGAGGGCACCCGGGCGCGCATCTCGGTGCTGGCCGAGGTGCCTGAGTTGTGGGCCGAGGCGGTGGCCGAACTGCTGGAGCTGGTGCCGGTGCCCGACGCCGGCCTGGCGAACCTGCTGTGGCAGGCGATCATCGGAGTGTGGCCGGCCGAGCGGCAGCGGCTGCGCGACTATGCGACCAAGGCCATGCGCGAGGCCGGCGAGCACACCGGCTGGACCGACCCAGATCCGGTCTTCGAGGCGGCCCTGGCCGCCTGCGTGGACGCCGCCTTCGACCGTCCCGAGGTGACCGCGGTGGTGGAGCGGGTGGTGGCCGCCGTGGTCGGCCCGGGACGTAGCAACGCCCTAGCCGCCAAGTTGTTGTCGCTGACCATCCCCGGGGTGCCGGACGTCTACCAGGGCAGCGAGTTGTGGGAGCACAACCTGGTCGACCCGGACAACCGACGTCCGGTCGACTTCGCCCACCGCGCCGAGGTGCTCGCCCAGGTGCGGCTGGGTGCCCGTCCGCGGGTGTCCGGTGCGCTGAACGATCCGGGCGAAGTGAAACTGCTGGTCACCCATCAGGCGTTGACCGCCCGCCGGGACCACCCGGAGTGGTTCACCCGCTACCGTCCGCTGCCCGCCGAGGGGCCCGCCGCCGACCACCTGGTCGCGTTCAGCCGGGGTGGGGCGATCACCGCGGTCACCCGGCTCCCGGTGGGCCTGGCCACCGCCGGCGGCTGGGGCGAAACCACGGTGTCACTGCCCGAGGGCCGCTGGCGCGATCTGATCTCCGGACGGCTGGTCACCGTCGACCAGCGGCGCCTGGTGCGGGTCGGTGATCTGCTCGATCGCTATCCGGTGGCTCTGCTGGTGCGTGAGCAGCGGCGAGCCGGCGAGCGTGGGCGTTTCGACGTCTGGGCGCCCCTGCCGAAGCGGGTCCGGTTGCAGGTCGGTGATCGGGTGGTGGCGATGACCAAGGGCATCGACGGCTGGTGGACGCCGGCCGAGCCCGAGCCGTTGGGCCAGGTCGATTACGGCTACTTGCTCGACGACGACCCACAGCCGCGCCCCGACCCGCGCAGCCGCTGGCAGCCCAACGGCGTCCACGGACTGTCCCGCAGCTACGACCCCGGTTCCTTCGCCTGGCACGACCAGGCCTGGACCGGACGGGCGCTGCCCGGATCGGTGATCTACGAGCTGCACATCGGCACCTTCACCGCCGAGGGCACCTTGGACGCCGCGGTTGGTCGGCTCGCCGGCCTGGCCGAGCTCGGGGTGGACTTCGTCGAGGTGATGCCGGTCAATGCCTTCGCCGGCGAACGGGGCTGGGGCTACGACGGGGTCGGCTGGTTCGCCGTTCAGGACGTCTACGGTGGGCCGGACGCCTACCGGCGCTTCGTCGACGCTGCGCACGCCGTCGGCCTCGGGGTGATCCAGGACGTGGTGTACAACCACTTCGGGCCGGTCGGGAACTACCTGACCTTGTTCGGGCCGTACCTGGCTGACGCCGACGGCGCCTGGGGGTCGCAGGTGAACATCGACGGCCCTGGCAGTACCGAGGTGCGTCGGCTGATCGCCGACAACGTGCGCTATTGGTTTGCCGAGGCTCACGTCGACGCGCTGCGCCTGGACGCGGTCCACGCCCTCTACGACGCTTCGCCGACCCACCTGTTGGAGGAGCTGAGCATGGTCACCAGCGACCTGGCCGCGCACCTGCGCCGTCCGCTGGCCCTGATCGCCGAATCCGACGCCAACGACCCGCGGATCATCACCCCCCGACAGGCCGGCGGCTACGGGGTCGATGCCCTGTGGAGCGACGACCTCCATCACGCGCTGCACGTGGCCCTCACCGGGGAGACCGACGGCTACTACGTCGACTACACCGGGCTGGGATCGCTGGCCAAGGCCTGCGAGCGCGGCTTCGTCCACGACGGCAGCTGGTCGAAGTCCCGCGGACGCCGCTACGGCGCGCCTCTGGACGTCACCCGGGTGCCGGGCTGGCGGCTGGTGGTGGCTGCCACCAACCACGATCAGGTCGGCAACCGACCGCTGGGGGATCGTCCGCGGCTCACCGCCGACCAGCACGCCGCGGCGGCTCTGCTGACCTTGACCACGGGCAACACTGCGCTGCTGTTCATGGGGCAGGAATGGGCGGCCAGCACGCCGTTCGGCTACTTCTGCGACTACTCCGACGACCCCGAGTTGGCCGAGGCCATTCGCCGCGGTCGGCGGCAGGAGTTCCCTCCTGAGATGGTGGACGGCGAGCTGCCCGACCCGCTGGACGTGGCCACGTTCCACGCGGCCAAGCTGCGCTGGGAGGAGATCGACGAACCCGAACATGCGGTCGTCCATCAGGTCTACCGGCAGCTGTTGGCGTTGCGGCGGCAGTATTCGGAGATGACTGATCCGGTGATGGCCCGGACCCGGTGCACTTTCGATGACGAAGCGGGCTGGTTCCTGATGAGGCGCGGTGGTCTGGCGGTCGCGGTCAACTTCAGCACCACCGAGGTGCGCGTCGATCTGGGCGGACCGCACATGCTGCGGTGGGCGGGGCCGTCCGGGGCCCGGGCCGAGGCGGACGCGGTGATCCTGCCGCCTGGTGGTGGCGCGTTGCTGCTCCCCTTGGAGCAGTGAGGTCAGTCCTTGCGGTAGCGCGGGAGCGGGCCGTAGTAGACCGAGGTCTGCGGTGGTGCGAACGCGGTCTCGGGGTGCCGGTGGGCCTGCCAGGCGTCGAAGAAGCTGCGGGCTTGCGGCAGCCACAGCAGCCCGGTGCCGATCGCGGCCAGGGGGATGACCGCCCAGCCGATCGGATTGAGTAGCAGCATCAGCAGGCTGAGTGCGGTGGTGATGATTCCGGCGATTCGCGTCCAGCGGTGTCCGAACCAGGCGTAGTAGCCGGTGATCACCGCGCCGGTCGCCGGCAACAGCATCGCGACGGTGAGCGCCACGGCCAGCAGTGCGTCATAGCCGACCTCGATCCGCTCGAAGCGGCTGGTCAGCCAGCTGGAGCCGATGAGGTCCTCGACAGCGATCCAATAGGTCCACAGCAGCGAGGCGGCAGCGGTGGCCGTGGCCAGCCAGAGCAAGACCGTGGCCACCCGGATCAGCCAGGGCCGCCGGGGCTCGCCGGTGCGTGGATTCACGCCCGCGCTGGTGGTGTTCGGTAGTGGCGGGAGGGTGGCGATCTCGGCGACTGCCGCCTCGGCGGTGACCGGCGGCGCGGACGCCTCAGCGGTGACCGGCAACGGAGCTTCGGCCGTCATTCCACCTCCAAGCTGTCAGGTGTTGGCCAGCATAGGTCACCAGTGGTCGGCCAGGTAGAACTGCATCGACGGGCCTATCGCACGCACGAGTTGTGCTCGCGACATTCGGCCGATGGATTGCAGCTGCAAGATGTCCCTGGCCAGGACCAACCCCAGAACCACGCTCACCGCCAGATCCCCGCGCTGCTTGGCATTGGTGTGTCCCAGGCCTTCGGCGACCTTGGAGTAGATCTCCTTCGACAGCAGTTCACTCAGCGGACGTTGCGCGCCCGACTCACTCACCGCCGCGCGCAGCATCGCGCTGAAACGCTCGCGGGCATCCGGCATCTCCATGATGTCCAGCAGGTTTTCGACAGCCCGCCGTCCGATCTCGTCGTGGGGACCCGCCAACAGGGCGCTCACCACCACCGACGGGTCACCGAGCGGCAGCGACAGCACCGCCTCGGCGAAGAGTTCGGGCTTGGAGTGGAAGTAGTGGTGCACCAGCGCCGGGTCGACGTCTGCGGTTCGGGCGATCGCTCGCAAGGAGACCTTCTCGTAGCCCACCTCGGAAAACATGGTCAGGGCGGCAGCGAGGATCTCGCTGCGTGTATCGGCGCGCCCAGGACGACGACCGCGCGGACGGCTCTCGTTCATGTTGGCCTCCTTCCACTACCCGGTTCTAAGCTTCGGCCTATGACGCGCTGGCGGTGGGTGCTTTTCGACCTTGATGGCACCCTTGCCAACACGATTCCCCTCATTATTGCCTCCTATGACCACGCGATGCGAAGTGTCTTGGGCGTGCCTGCTGATCGAAATGAGGCAACTCGCTGGATCGGGCAAACCCTGAAGCACACCTTCGGCACCCTCCACCCCGACCGCGCCGAGGAGTTGATCGAAGCCTACGTCGAGTTCAACCTGCGTCAGATGGGCGCCCTGATCGAGCGCTATCCGGGCATGGTCGAGCTGGTCGACCAGCTGAGTCTGGCCGGCATCGGGTGCGGGGTGGCCACGTCCAAGCGGCGCCCGGCGGCCGAACTCACGCTCACCCACGTCGGCCTGGAGGATCACATCGCCATCACCGTGGCCATGGACGACACTGACGTCCACAAGCCCGATCCGGCGCCGCTGCGGCTGGCCTTGGCGCGGATGGGCGCCAACCCTGACGAGTCGGTCTACATCGGCGACGCGGTGGTCGACGTCCAGGCGGCGAAGGCGGCCGGCATGGCCGCCATCGCCGTCACCTGGGGCGCCGGCGAGGTTGACGCACTGCGCGCCGCCGCCCCGACCGCGGTCGCGACCACCACCGCCCAGCTCCGTGCCCTCCTCCTCCCCTAACCCCACCCCACCCCGAGTTGCGCCCCCGCCACCCGCCTCTGCACCTGGCAATCCGCCCCCGAAACGCGCAGCCGCTACCGAAATTCCGGTAGCAGCTGCGCAATTCGGGGGCGTCCAGGACGGGAGTGGGGGATTTGGGCTGGGGGAGCGGGGGCGGGGACGGCAGCGCCCCCGTCCCGAGAAGGACGAGGGCGCTGCGGCGTCAGACTGCTCAGGCCTTCATGGTGCCGGTCTCGAGGAACCGGGCGTGCCAGCTGAGGGCCTTGTTCAGGTCGTGCGGGGTGTGCGCGCTGTTGCTCGCCTTGGCGGCAGCGGCCACGTACTCCTCCAGCTGAGCCTTGTAGTCGGGGTGGGCGCAGTTCTCGATGACGACCTTGGCCCGCTTGGCCGGGGACAGGCCGCGCAGGTCGGCCAGACCCTGCTCGGTGATGATCACCATGACGTCGTGCTCGGTGTGGTCGTGGTGGGACACCATCGGCACGATCGAGGAGATCGCACCGCCCTTGGCAGTCGAGGGAGTGACGAAGGTCGAGATGTAGGCGTTACGGGTGAAGTCGCCCGAGCCGCCGATGCCGTTCTGCATCTTCGAGCCCATGATGTGGGTGGAGTTCACGTTGCCGTAGATGTCGGCTTCGATCAGGCCGTTGCAGGAGATGACGCCGAGGCGGCGGATCATCTCGGGGTTGTTCGAGATGTCCTGGGCGCGAAGGATGATCTTGTCGCGGTAGTGCGCGGCATTGTCGTTCATCTTCTGGGCGTACTCGGGGCTGAGGGAGAACGCGGTCGCCGAGGCGATGGTCATCTTGCCCGAATCGAGCAGGTCGACCATGCCGTCCTGGATCACCTCGGTGTAGGAGGTGAGGTTCTCGAACGGGCCCTCCAGCAGGCCGGCGAGCACCGCGTTGGCGATGTTGCCCACACCCGACTGCAGCGGCAGCAGGTTCTCCGGCAGGCGGCCCATCTTCACCTCGTGCTGCAGGAACTCCAGCAGGTAGCCGGCGATCTTGCGGGACTCGTCGTCCAGCGGCTTGAACGGGGTGTTGCGGTCTTCGGAGTCGGTCTCGACCACCGCGACCACCTTGGCCGGATCGATCTTGATGGTCTTGCCGCCGATGCGGTCACTGGCCGAGGTCAGCGGGTAGGGCAGGCGGTGCGGCGGCAGCGCGTTGTGCTCGTACACGTCGTGCATACCGAACAGGTCGATGCTCTGCCAGGAGTTGACCTCCAGGATCACCTTGTCGGCCGCTTCGAGCCACAAGGTGTTGTTGCCCAGCGACGAGGACGGGATCAGTTCGCCGGTCTCGGTGATGGCGGTGACCTCGATCACGGCCACGTCCAGCTTGCCCAGGAAGCCGGCCCACGTCTGCGGACCGGAGTGCGACAGGTGGATGTCCTGGTAGCCGGAGATGCCGGCGTTGATCTTGTTCCGCATGATCGGGTCGGACTGGTACGGCATGCGGTAGCTGATGCCGTCGACCTCGGCCAGGGCGCCGTCCAGTTCGGGGGCGGTCGAGGCGCCGGTGAGCACACCGATCATGAAGGCCTCGCCCCGATCGTGGGCTTCCTTGATCTGGGCGGCCAGGGCGCCAGGCACCGCCTTGGGGTAGCCGGCGCCAGTGAAGCCGGAGAAACCGACGTTCATGCCGTTCTTGATGATCTTGGCGGCATCTTCCGCACTGCAGACCTTGCTGCGGAACTCCGCGCTCGCGATACGCGACATGTCACTCCTCGACACTGGTTGGAACAGGCACAGGGTACTGATTTTGGGGCTAGTTGGACGGTGTTGGCTAGATTTTGTCCGAGATTATGCCCACCCCCGTATTTGTCTTATCAAGGGGTTATGCACACAAACTCCCCTCCGGGAGGGGTAGCGTGGCGGTGCCGGACGGCTGTTGGTGAGGCTGCCGTGCCCGAGGTCGAAATCGGGGGAAACGTCAGCGGGTGCCCGAACCTGAGTTCGAACACCCGCCGTGCGATGGCAAATGAGTCGCGGAACAGCTCCCCACCTCTGAGTGTGATGTTGCCAGACACTCCCGCCGCCACTGTCGCTAACAAGCGGTTACCCGCTTGCCGGGTCAGTCCAACGCGGCGGTGGGGCGAATCACCAGGCCGGTGCGCAGCTTGGGGGTGAAGAAGGTCGACTTGGGCGGCATCAGCAGGCCCTCGCGGGCGGTGCGCTGAATCTCGACCAGCGACGTCGGCCGGATCAGCACCCCCGCGGTGACGGTGCCGGAGCCGACCAGGTGCAACAGCTCGTCCAGGCCGTGCTGGTAGGTGACCTCGGCGGCCGATCCGGCCAGAGCATGCTCCAGGTAGGCGCCGTCCAGGGACCGGACGCCGTCGAAGGCGCCGGGCTTGGGGGTCAGCCAGGTGGCCGAGCCGTCCGGCGCGAGCAGGACGAGCCGGCCGTGTTCGACCATCTCGGCCAGCATCGCCGGGGTGGGCGTCGGGGCCGGTTCGAGGTCGAAGCAGCCGGCCAGATCGCTGCGCAGCTGATCGAGGCTGATACGGGTGTAGACCCGGTGGATGGCCTCGATGCTCAACTGGTCATCGACCAACTCGTTGATGAAGCACAAGGTGTACTCGGCGTCGGTGTCCGTGCGTCCGACTGCCGCGCGCACCTCGTCGCGGTAGCTGCGGGAGATGGCATAGCGGTGGTGGCCGTCGGCGATCAGCACGTCGTCGGCGGCGATGATGGCGGTGATGGCCGCGATTCGTGCCGGGTCGGTGATGCGTTCGGCAGCATGTCGGACGCCGTCGACCACCAACTCACCGACCGGCTCACCGGGTTCGGCCAGAGCTGCCGTCAGCCCCGCGGCCAGCGACAACCCCCACACCGGAGACAGGTTCGTGGCCGTTGCCCGAGTGAGGTCCAGCCGGTCGGTGACCGCCTTCGGGGTGGTCCGCTCATGCGGCAGGACGCCGCCGGCGTCCAGATCGACGACCTCCAGTCCGGTCAACACGCCGACGATCGTGCGCGCCGTCCCGGTGGCGTCGGTGAAGCTCATCCGGTAGATCGTCAGGCTGGGCTCGGTGTCGACCACCAGGACACCGTCAGCCAGCCACTGATCCAGCGTCGCCGCGGCCACCTCGTAGCGATCCTCGCCGCCGACCGGCACGTCCACGTGGACGATGTTGTGCGGATCGCGGGCGCCGAGTTCGGCCACGTCATCGGCGGAAAGCACGTCGTACGGCGGTGCGATCACCGCGTCCAGGTCGGTCCCGGCGGCGTAGCGGATGGCGTGAAACGGTGCGATCTTCGGCATGGGGAAACGCTAGCGGAACCACGCCGCCCCTTGGTCGGAGCCGGCGTCGCGCCGCCAGTTGAACAGCGGCGCAGCCGCGTGTCGAAACCGCCCGCAGCGCTCAGGCTTGGCGCAGGTGCTCGGCGTTCTCCAGGAACCAGGCGTAGGTCTCGGCCAGGCCCTCGCGCAGCCCGATGTGGGCCTGCCAGCCCAACGCGGTCAGGGCGCTGGTGTCCAGCAACTTGCGCGGGGTGCCGTCCGGCTTGCTGGGGTCCTGGACGATCCGGCCGCTGTAGCCGACCACCTCGGCCACCAGTGCGGCCAGTTCGGCGATGCTCACCTCGGCACCACTGCCGACATTGAGGTGCGACAAGCGCTCGGTCGCCGGCGTCCAGTAGCGTTCGGCCGGCAGCTCAGCCACGAACACCGAGGCGGCGGCCATGTCGTCCACGTGCAGGAACTCACGCAGGGGAGTGCCGGTGCCCCAGATCACCACCTCGTCGGCGCCGGAGAGCTTCGCCTCGTGGAAGCGGCGCAGCATGGCCGGCAGGACGTGGGAGTTGGCCGGATGGAAGTTGTCGCCGGGCCCGTACAGATTGGTCGGCATCACCGAGCGATAGTCGCGTCCGTACTGGCGGCGGTAGCTCTCGCACAGTTTGATGCCGGCGATCTTGGCGATCGCGTACGGCTCGTTGGTGAGTTCCAATGGGCCGGTCAGCAGCGAGTCCTCGCGCATCGGCTGCTCGGCCAGGCGCGGGTAGATGCAGCTGGAGCCGAGGAACATCAGCTTGTCGACGCCAGCGGTGTGCGCGGCGTGAATGAGGTTGGCCTCGATCATCAGGTTCTCGTAGAGGAACTCGGCCGGGTAGGTGTTGTTGGCGCCGATCCCGCCCACCTTCGCCGCAGCCAGGTACACCTCGTCGATGGCCCGATCAGCGAAGAAGGCGCGCACCGCCGCCTGATCGATCAGATCGAGCTCGCTGCGGGTCGCGCTGACCACCTCGACATCGTCGGCAGCGCTCAGGAGGCGGACGATCGCCGAGCCCACCATGCCGCGGTGGCCGGCGACGAAGACCCGGCGCATCACAGCGCCGCCTGGGGCGGCACGTGGTAGCCACTGCGCTTCAGGAAGGCCAGTCGCTTGGCTTCGTCCAGATCGGAGGTGGCCATCTCCGACACCAGCTCGGCAACCCCGATCTGCGGCACCCAACCCAGATCGGCCGCAGCCTTGGAAGCGTCACCGAGCAGGGTCTCCACCTCGGCCGGGCGGAAGTAGCGCGGGTCGACCCGGACGATCACGTCACCGACGCCGAGCGCGGTCTCGGTGCCGTCGGCGATCGTGTCCACCACGCCGACCTCCTCGACGCCGGTGCCCTCGAAGCGGACGGTGATGCCCATGGCCTCAGCCGCCCAGGTGACGAACTGGCGCACCGAGTGCTGCTCGCCGGTGGCGATCACATAGTCGGTGGGCACGTCCTGTTGGAGCATCAGCCACTGCAGCCGCACGTAATCCTTGGCGTGGCCCCAGTCGCGCAGCGCGTTCAGGTTGCCCAGATACAGGCAGTCGTCCAAGCCGGTGACCACGCGGCCCAGCCCGCGGGTGATCTTGCGGGTGACGAAGGTCTCGCCGCGCCGCGGTGACTCGTGGTTGAACAGGATGCCGTTGCAGGCGAACATGCCGTACGACTCGCGGTAGTTCACCGTGATCCAGTAGGCGTAGAGCTTGGCCACGCCGTAGGGCGAGCGCGGGTGGAAGGGGGTGCGTTCGGTCTGTGGGGTTTCGGCTACCAGGCCGTACAACTCCGAGGTGGATGCCTGGTAGAAGCGCACCTTCTCGGTCAGCCCGAGCAGCCGGACCGATTCCAGCAGCCGCAGTGTGCCGAGCGCGTCGACGTCGGCGGTGTACTCGGGGGCCTCAAAGCTCACCGCGACATGGGACTGCGCGCCGAGGTTGTAGATCTCGTCCGGCTGGACGTCGCCGATCACCCGAGTGAGTGAGGTGGAGTCGGTGAGGTCGCCATAATGCAGGAACAGGTGCGGGTCGGGCTGGTGAGGATCTTCGTAGATGTGGTCGATCCGCTGAGTGTTGAGCTGCGAGGCGCGACGCTTGATGCCATGCACCTCATAGCCCTTGGCCAGCAAGAACTCGGCCAGGTACGAGCCGTCCTGTCCGGTGATGCCGGTGATCAGGGCGCGTTTTCGCATGAGTCACTCCTTCGCCGACCCAACAGGCGCTGGGCGCGTCCAAGCCTACGGCGGATCGCCACCGAAGGCGGCTAGCTCAACCTGAGCAGTGCCGATTGCATCCAGGTGATCAGGGTCGACGCCAACCCCTTGAACGGCCAGCCGACCACATTCGGTGGGGTGGGGGCAGCGTGCGGAATGCCCCAGACGCTGACGAACAGGATCGCCGAAAGCGGGTTCCACAGCTTCGACTCGATCAGGGCCAGGTTGCCGGCGATCATGCAGATGGCCAGCTCGATCACCAGGATGTGAATCCAGCGGCCGTAGTCGATGCCCAGGACGAACAGCGGCGCGATCCCGACCAGGGCGAACACCGCCCACCCCCAATAGCGCCGCAGCCACGGGCTGACCACGATCGGCAGCACGGCCAAGGCGAACATCAGCAGGTAGCCGCTATGCACATCGAGGTTCTGTTGGACCGCCCGCAGGCTGTCGTCGAGACCGCGTCCCATCCAGGCGATCGCACCGGTGCACAGGTTGGCGCCCAAGCCGTGGTCGGTGACCGCCTGGCACAGGCGCACCGGAGTGCCCGGGTCTCCGTGGGCCACCACGGACGCCCCGAAGGCGACTGCAGCGATGCCGGTGTAGGTCGCCGCCAACGTCCGGCGCAGAGGAAGGACATCGTCGGCAAAGAGCAGGAAGCCGATGCCGGGCAGCAGGAAAGCCAATGACTCCCAGGAGAACACGCCCAGGGTCCAGGCGGCCACGGAGGCAGCCAGTAACCCGCCGCGGAGCCACCGGCTCATGCGCCGGCGGGCGACCGCGAGCAGCACCAAAGCGAGGAAGCCCAGGATCTCCTTGCGGAAGCCGCCGAGAGGGTCCCAGCCGATGAAGGGCAGGGCTGCCGGTGAGCAGGCCAAGGCGATCGCCGACCAGGAGAACCGGCTGCGGAACAAGTAGTCGATGAAATAGCCGAACAGTGGCGCGTAGAGCAGCACCTGAATGCCGAACAACACCCACAAAGCCGCCGGCCCCGGTGGGGTGATGCCGAGCAAGAGCTCACCGAACAGGCCACGGCGAACGAAGGCGCCGGGATAGCTGATCAGCCAGTCGGCGGTCTGATGGTCATTGCCGCCTGCCGCGATCACCTCGGCGTAGCGCGCGACGGCGGCATAGGAACTGATAGCCAGGATCGCGAAGGCCACGGCCATGCGTGCGCCGAGGCGCCGACGCGCAGTCAACCCCGGATTCGGCATGGTGGAAAAGGTACCTCAGAAAGGCTCGGTGGCGTCGGTCGGGGGATCGGGACCGACGCCACCGAGGGCTCAGGTGGTCAGTACGCGCCTGACGGCATGGCGACCGCACGAGCGGTCTTCGCCAAGATCACCAGATCCTGCACCATTGACCAGTTGTCCACGTAGTAGATGTCGAGTCGCACGGTGTCTTCCCAGGACAGATCCGACCGTCCCGAAACCTGCCACAGGCCGGTGAGGCCCGGGCGGACGTCCAGGCGACGCCGTGCATCCGCATCGTAGCGGGCAACCTCGCTGGGCAACGCAGGACGCGGCCCAACCAGGCTCATGTCGCCGACCAGCGCGTTCCAGAACTGCGGAATCTCGTCGATGGAGAAGCGCCGGATGAACTTACCGACCTTGGTGATCCGCGGGTCATCGGCCATCTTGAACAGCGGGCCTGCACCCTGGTTGGACGCGGTCAGCGCGGCCAGACGCGCTTCGGCGTCGACCGACATGCTGCGGAACTTCAGGCACTCGAACAGTTCGCCCTTGAGACCAACCCGGGTCTGCTTGAAGAACACCGGGCCGCCGTCCTCCAGCTTGATCGCCAAAGCGACGATCGCCATCACGGGGGCGCTGAACAGCAGCAACGCTGCGGCTCCGGCCGAGTCGAACGCTCGCTTGATCCAGCGCACCGAGGCCAGCGCCTGCGGACGCTCCACGTCCACCAGCGGCAAGCCGGCCACCGGACGAACCTCGAGACGCTGCGCGCTGGTGTCGGTGATCGCCGGAACGACGATCATCTGGATGTCGTGTTCTTCCAGCTCCCACGACATCCGACGGAACTCTGCCGGAGAGGTGAAGGAACCGTCGGCGAAGATCACCGCAGCGGCATTGCGCTCAGTGATGACCTCCACGGTCTCGGTCAGCCGACCGAGGACCGGCAGGCCGGCGGGGGTGTAAGCCACCCGATCGCTGGTGATCGCGCCGATCACCTTGTAGCCCAGCCAGGATTCCCGGCGCAGCACCTTGGCGATCGCATCCACGTGGCCGCTGTCGCCGGCGACGACGACCGGAGTGGCCAGCGCGCCGCGGACGTGGATCGCGCCCATCACCCGGCGGCGCAGCCAGCGCACCGCGAGCAGGTTGACGGTGCCGAAGACGAACATCAGCACGAACACCGAACGCGGAAAGTCGAACTTCAACAGGTAGCTGGTGATGCCGACCGCGGCGGCGGTAGCGCCGGTGGCCATGATCACCCGCTTGTACTCAGTGACCCCGGCTCGCAGGTGGCGCAGCGCGTCGGCGTTGAACAGCTTCAACATGAGCAGCCAGGCCACCACGATCATCAGACCGGTCTCGCGCATGATCTGCTCGCTGTCGGGCTGGCCCGCGAACGGCAGCAGGCCACGAGTGAACACCGACAGCAGCATCGTGAAGATGATCACCAGCAGGTCACCGAGATAAAGAGCAGTGAGCTGGACGCGCTTTGACAGCAGCGGAATTGGAAGTCGTGACTTGGCGGCGGCCGCAGCGACCGCGTCCAAGTGCCCCGAAATTGTGGTCATGATCCCCCCGGCTCAGACCTATCCTCAGCCAAACCCCCCGAATGGCTGAAGTGTCACCTTGCCCCCCGGCTGGGTAACACCTCGACTAGTGTGACGTGAATCTCGTACCCGGTGCAAGCCGATGCGCAGTAATCCGTAGCTGAGACATGCCGATCACGGGTCTGGTCGCAGTTGATGGCAACGGCCATACTGGAGCAAGAGTCCGTGATGCGGCTACTTCCCGGGGGGAGCGGATGGCATCACCGGCCCGGCCGACGCTATTCGGCAGTCGTCTCAGTCAATGGGATAGGCGCAGTCACTGCGTCGCTGAGCGACCACCGATCGGGGGGCGTCACAACGGGCGGGCCACCTGACTCGAACGTGAAGGGGCACCCAGTGGGTGCCCCTTCGACATTCTGTCCTAGGCGCGCGCTGCGCGATGCAGGGCGGCGGCCAACCCGGCCACCGCAGTCGCCGCCGACAGCCGTTCATTGCGGTAGCGACGCCCGGCCGCACCCAGCTCATGACAGCGCTCCGGATCGGCGGCAAGTGTCTCGGCGGCCGCCAGGAGCGCGGCCGGATCGTCCGGGTCGACCCGGACTCCGCCACCGGAGACCTCGATCTCGCTGGCGGTGACGCTGCCGGCGTCCACAGCGGCCAACACCGGAAGCCCGGTGTCGAAGTAGGAGGTGAGCTTGCTGGGTACCGACATCTCGGTCATGCCGGGCAGTTCGTTCACCAGCAGAATGTCCGCGCTGTGCAAGGTCGCGGCGAACCCGTCGTCCGGCAGTGGGTCGATGAACTGCAGGTTGGCGTTGGCTCCCATCGCCTGAAGTGCCTTGCGCTGGTTGCCGTCGCCGAGCAGGACGAAGCGCACCCGGCTGCCCTGGGCCGCAGCGAGGGCGGACGCACGCACGACGCTTTCCAGGTTCTGTTTGGCGCCGATGTTGCCGGCGTGCAGGACCACGATGTCGCTATCGCTCCACCCGTGACGCTCCCGGGTGGCAGCGGTGGCGGGGATCACCGGCTGGTTCAGGTGGGTCCAGTTGCGGACGACGTCCACCCGGGTGGGGTCGACGCCGAGCTGGGAGGTGACGTAGGCGGCGAAGCGGTCGTGGATCACCACGACGCGCGTGGCCCGGCGCAGCGTCCAGGACTCGACCGCGCGGATCAGGCCGGCCGCTCGGGCGGCCAGCCCGGTTTCGGCGGCGCTGAGGGTGTAGATGTCCTGCACCCACACCACGACCGCGCGTCGGCTGAGCCGTGCCCGAGCCACCACCATGGCCGTGCTCAGCAATGCGGGAGTGATCGCCAGGGTCACCTCTGGCTTGGACCAGGAGGCAAGACAAGCGCGCAGACCGAAGGCGACTTCCATCAGTGAGCGGGCGACCAGTGACCCCGTCCGGGGAACCGGATGGCGCACCCGGTGCACCGGCACCTGGTTGATCGGTTCGCGGCGCTGCCAGCCGGTGTAGCCATCGGCGATCCGCCACCACGGGTAGTGCGGATACCCGGTGATCACCGAGACTTCTTCTCCGGCAGCGCGGAGGCCTTCAGCAGCGCCCGCGGTGTACGGGGCGATGCCGGTCGGTTCGGGGGAGTAGTTGATCCCGATGATGGTCAGGCGCACGGGTTAGCTGCTTCGCCGTGGCGCTTCCCGAAGCCCGGTGATCAGGTCGGCCAGCAGGCCGATCGCCGGATCGATGGCGGCGAACGTCGCCGCGAACTGGCGGCGGGGAGCGTTCACCGGATCGATCACGTCGTCATCGTCCTGTGCACCGGCCGACAGCCCGCGGTTTCGGCTGGCGAGTTTGGCCAATGCCTCCAGTGGCCCACTGCTGGACATCCGGATCTCACCGACCGGATCCAGCTGAATAAGCCGGACGAACTGGCGCAAAGTGAACGTGACGTGGCGGCGTTCGGGGACGAGGCGGGCCACCAGGCGGCGCTGGTCGCGCGAGGCGGTCAGGATCAACCCGGCCTCCAGCACGCGGTCGGCGGTGAGCTGGGAGGAGACGAAACCGCTGGAGTCGATTCCTCGGCTGCGCAGTTCCACGGCCACCTCGGGGTGGATCCGGGAGCCGGTGACCGCGTAGGTGCCGGCAGAGGACACCGGCATGCCGACCGCGGCCGTGCCGGCCAGACGGTTGGCCAAAGTGAGCTCCATGAAGGGTGAGCGGGCGATATTGCCCGTGCACACGAACAGGATTCCGGAACCGTTGCGCATCGCTCAGCCCTTCTTGATCGCCGACAGGATCGCCGCAGCGAGCTTCTTGTAGCCATCAGCGTTCGGATGGGTTTGGTCGGTATTGAACCACTCGGGGTGGCCCTCCAGGGGGTTACCGACGGCGATGTAGCGCACGCCGTTGGCCTGTGCGGCCGCCTTGATGTCGGCAGAGGTCTGCTTCAACGCATCGGGGTAGGCGGTGGCCCGCCACAGCGGCGACAGCACGTAGATCTGGGCGTTGGGTAGGCCCTTCTTCAGGCTGGCGAACAGGCTGTTCGCTGCGGTGCTGACCGAGTTGGTGCCGTCGTTCTCGCCGCCGGAGATCACCACGATGTCCGGCTTCTCGGCGATCACCGCATCGGCCATTTCGACGAAGGTGGGGCAGTAGCTCAGCCCACAGCCGTTGGCATCGGAGGAGGTGACATAGCCGGTCCCGCCGCGACCCAGGTTGACCTCGCTCCAGCCCATTCCCGAGCTCACCAACGACGTCCACTTGGTGCCGCTGCCGCCGGTTCCGGCGACCAGCGAGTCGCCGATGAAGACCGCCTTCGGGGTGGCCGGGGTGGCCGATGTACTGGGGACGGCAGAGCTCTGCGGGGTGCTGACGCCGCTGGGCTTGGCGGTCTCCTGCGCGCTGGTCAGCGCCACTGCCGTCATCGTCACCGCGACCGCAGCGACGATCGCCGCCAGCGCCTTGATCACCGGACGCCAGCCCTGCGGCAGCAGGTCGGCCAGCCGGGTCTGACGATTCCGATCGGAGTAGGCGTAGGCGTACGGCCGCGACGCGTCCTCCTTGGCCAGGTTGAGCACGGTGCCACGGATCGGCACATCGGCTACGGCCAAGGCGCCCATGGACTGCCGCAGCTCGCTGGTGCGCACCTTGCCACCGCCGACGACCATGATCACGCCGTCGAACTGGCGTCCGATGATCGCCGCATCAGTGACCGCGGTCAACGGCGGGGTGTCGATGATGGTGACGTCGAACCGGGAGGCGATGGCGCGCAGCGCGTCCTGGCCCCGGCTGGAGCCCAGCAACTCGCTGGCGTTCGGCGGAATGGTGCCGACCAGGATCACCTGGAGATCGTCGGGGCCCCAGCTTTGGACGGTGTCCTCGATCTGGCATTGCCCCACCACGATGTCGCTCAGACCGGGGCCGCCGGTCAGGTCGAGCAGCCCTTCCAGTCGAGGACGGCGCAGGTCGGCTTCGACCAGACAGGTCGACATGCCTTCAGCCGCGAACGCTGCGGCGATGTTCGCCGCGGTGGTGCTCTTGCCCTCGCCGCTCACCGACGAGGTGACCACGAAGGTCTGGTTCGCTTCGCCGGGAAGGAACTTCAAGGCGGTGCGGACGTGGCGGATCGCCTCGGCTCGCAGCGACAGCGGCAAAGCGGTGACCGCGATCGGATGGCGGGAGACCCGACGATCGCGCGGCACCGAGGCCAGGACGACCGAGCCGGTCAGCGCCTCCACCTGTTCGGAGGAGTCGACCCGGGCCACGACCAGTTCGACGACCACGAGGTAGGCGATGGCCAGTACCAGGCCGACCAGCAGGCCGAGCACCGCGTAGAGCGGGATGATCGGCGAGGACGGCTTGTTCGGAACGCCGGCGGCCTCGATCAGTTCGGCGCGAATCGGCGCACCCTTCACCTGGTCCACGGTGGGGGTGAGGCTGGCCACAGCCGAGGACAGCTGCTTGGCCACCGCGTTGGCGAGGGCGGCGGCCTGGACGGGATCTTTGTCGGTGACCTTGATGGTGATCAGTGAGGTGTTGAGCGGCACCTCGACGTCGACGTTCTTGCGCATGTCGTCGAGGGTGATGTCCAGGCCGAACTGCTTGATCACCGGCCCGAGGACGACCTCCTTGGTGACCACGGCAGCGAAGTTGCGGGCCTGATCCTGGGAGAACGTGGAGCCTTGGGCGAGGTCGCCGGTGGACTGGCCACTGGTGACGGTCACGAAAACGTCGGCCGAGGCGGTGTACTTCGGTGCCTGCACCGCGGCGATCACCAAGGCGATGCTGGTGCCCAGCAGCCCCATCAGGACGATGAGCAGCCACCGTCCTCGGAGCATTCGAAGGACTTCTTGGGTCCCCATCAATCCCCCTTTGCCGGAACCTAGCGCCCAAGAATAGCGGCTTCGCGCTAATCTGGCGGCGCTGTGAGCCAAGGGTGGGGGGAGGCCGGACGTGTCACAGGGAACCGTGGCCGCTGGCGCGGAGGACACCTGGAGTGCTGGTGTCCGACTCGTCGCCGTCTCGGCGTCCATCGCCACCTTGGCGATCGCGGTGCCCGCGGGGCTGTTGTTCGCCGTTCCCGACACCGGACGCAGCCAGGCCTGGACGATCACCTTGCTGATCGCAGTGTGGGGTGGGGTTCGCCTTTCGGTGATGTGGGCCAATGGCGAGGCGAAATTGTTCGACTTCTTCTTCTGGCTCTATACCTATCTGTTTATGGGGGTTGCGGCCACCGTCCAGATTCGGGCGAATGACATTCCCTACACCACCCCGGGGATGAGTCCCAGCCTCGACATGCCGACCGCCTGGGTGGTGCTGCTCGGGGTGGCCGGCTACGAACTGGCGCACGGGGTGTATGTCCTGACCCGGCGCAAGTCCGGTCACCGAGAGCTGCGACTGGCCACGGTCAGTGGCGGACGCACCGCTCTGCTCTATCTGGTCGGGATCGCCTTGTCGGGCTACTACGTTGCCAAGGCCGGACTGGGTTTGGCGGTCGCCAACCGCTACGCCGCCGACGCCAGACTCAGCATGATCTGGCCGGAGCCGGCCACTCGTGCGATCTTCGTGGCCTTGGCGGTGTATCCGATCCTGGTCGCGGTCGGTGCGGTGATCCAAGTGCGCCGAGCCACGCCCAAGGGGGACCCGCTCCGCTGGGTGCTGTGGGTGATGGCCGCTGCCGGCGTGGCGGTGCTGGGGGTCGTGGCCAGCCCGGTCTCATCGGCCCGCTACACCTTCGGCACGGTCGCCTTCGCGATCCTGGTCTATCTCGGCGTGACCAAGACCCGGTTCCGGACCCGGCTGGCCACCGGCGGCATGATCGGCGCGATGCTGTTCGTGTTCCCGGTGCTGGACATGTTCCGCGGCGGCTCGAGCGACCTCAGCCGCAAGGGCTCTTTCTTCTCCGAGTATTCCGGCAATCCCGACTACGACTCGTTCTGGCAGATCGCCAATGCGCTGTCCTACAGCTTGAGCGATTCGATGCAGGCAGGCCGCCAGATCCTGGGCAGCTTGCTGTTCTGGGTGCCTCGAGTGATCTGGCCGGACAAGCCGACCGACACCGGCGTGATGCTGGCCAACTACCGCGGCTACTCCTTCGGCAACCTGTCGGCGCCGATGTGGGCCGAGATGCTCGTCAATGGCGGCGTGATCGCGGTCGGTGTCGGATTCGTGATCCTCGGCGTGGTGTTGGCCAGCCTGGATCGGCGGATGGCGAGGGCCCATGCGGTTGGCGGTTGGCTGGGACTGGTCGGGGCGATCCTGCCGGTGTACATGATGATCCTGATGCGCGGATCACTGCTTCAGGCCACCGGCGCGATCGTGGTGGCGCTCGGCTGCCTGTGGTGGGTCAGGCGGGCAGCGCCGCGCGATACTGAGCTGCGAGCCGGTCCGCAATCGCTGTCATCGTGAGCTCGGTCTGCACGGCCCGACGGCCGTTGCGTCCGCATTCCTCGGCGAGCTGAGGGTCGCTGAGCAACTCGGTGATCGCCTGCACCAACGACTCCACGTCCGGTTCGCACACCCGTCCGGCCTGATGATCGCGGACGAAATCGGCCAAGCCGCACTGTGAGGTGATCACCACCGGACGTCCGATGCTCAACGCTTCCAGCACCGACATCGGATAGGGCTCGGCCACGCTCGGCAGGACGTAGATGCTCGCCTGCGCCATTCGCGCCAAGGAGTGCTCGGGGGCCAACGGGCCTTCCCAGTCCAGATCGGCCGCGCTGGCTTCGATCGCAGCCCGGACCGCCGGGCCCTCACCCTCATCGGGTCCGACCAGCCGGAAGCGGGTGTCGGGGAAGCGTGCGGTCAGCGCCGAGGCAGCAGCAATGAACTCCAAGGGGCGCTTGCGGGGTGCCAGCCGCGCCAGGTAGAGGACCTCCGCCGGGGTGGGGCCGGCCGGCGCCTGCGCGGCTTCGGGCACACCATTGGCCAGTGGGACGAACCGCAACTCGCCGGCGACCAGCCGGAGCTGATCGCGCTCGTGATTGGTGAGGTGGAACACCGCTGCGGCATCGCGCAGCACACGCCGGGTCACCAGGGCGTCCAGTGGTCCCGCCAGCGGATTGCGGGACGGGTCGATCATGCCGTGCGACTGGACGAAGTAGGGCAGCCCGGCGCGACGCACCGCGGCCGCGACCGGCAAGGTGACCAGGTCGCGGGCCAGGTGCAGGTGGACCACATCGAAGTCGGCGAGATGGTCGCGCACCCACCGGGTCAGTGCGGGGGCGCCGAGGCCGGCAAAGCCGGTTCCCGGCAGGATCGTCCGCGCGGGGAAGAGTCGCACGGGAACCTGATCGATCGCGGTCGGTGGGTCGATGAAGCCGCGGGTCGCGGCGGCCACGGTCACCTGATGCCCCGCCTCGATCAGGGCCCGAGCCTGGTTCACCGCGACCCGGACCGGGCCGCCGTAGGCGCCGTCCGGGCTGATCAGGGTGACGACCGAGAGGATCCGCATTACGACGGATTCTTACGCTGCGCCACCGGAGCCAACACGACTTCGCCGGGGGCGACGTCCTTCACCACCAGGGCGGTGGCGCCGACGGTGGCGTTGTCGCCGATGGTGACCCCGCGCAGCACGGTGGCACGGGTGGCCACCCAGGCGCCGTCGCCGATGATGATCGGGGCATTGTCGAACTCGAAGGTGGCCGAGCGGTGGTCATGGCTACCGGTGCACAGGAAGACGTCCTGGGAAATGCAGGTGTTGGCGCCGATGGTGACCGGTTCGAGGTTCAGGATCCAGGTGCCTTCGCCGACCCAGCTGTGGGCGCCCACTGTCAGCTTCCACGGCCAGTGAATGCGGACTCGGTGGCGGATCAGGGCGCCGTCGCCGATGGTGGCACCGAAGCCGCGCAGCACGGAGGCGCGCAGCGACGGGGGGCACCACCAGTGGTTCAGGAACACGCCGGAAATGGTCAGCCACGCGATCTGCTTCAGCGCTGAGCCACCGCGGGAGTATCCGGCACCGGTGAATCCGGCCAAGTCGAAGCGCGCAGCCATGAAAGTCATCCTAGGTGGGCGTCCCATCCGGGGTGGCCAAACCACGCCTGTACCGTCCCGGGTCGGCGCCGGAAGGGCACTACTGCGGTGCGGACCCCAAGCGCGCACAGACACCTATGCCAGAATTGCCGCGCTACCGCCGGGCGCCGCCGCTCAGGTCGGGAAAGGAACGCATGCGGGCCCTGTCCGGGCTGAACAGACTGATCGGCTTCGGGTTGTCGATGGCCGCCTTGGCTGCTGCTGCCCTCGTGGCGATCCCGTGGATGGTGCGAGCCAGTGGCCCCGAAGCCTTCGGCATGATCGTGCTGGGGCAGAACTTCGGCGCCATCGGCGCGATGGTGGTGGCCTACGGCTGGGGCATCGCCGGACCGGCCGAGATCGCCCGCGGCACCACCGAATCGCGCCTGGCCGAGTTCCTGGCTTCGGTGAAGGTGCGAGTGTTCCTGCTGGGCCCGGTGGCGGTATTGACCGCGGCGGCCGCGATGCTGCTGGCCACCGGTCGCGTCGATCTCGCTGCGGTCGGGGCAGTGGTCGCGGTGCTGCCGGGGTTGACGTCCAACTGGGTGTTCATCGGCCTGGGTCGTCCGTTCGTGCTGATGTTGACCGAGACCCTGCCACGAGTCGCGTTCACTGTGGTCGGCATCGTCGCCATGGAGACCGGGTCGGACGCCCTGATCGGGCTGATCTGGCAGGGGGTCGGATTGCTGGTGGCCTTCGTCGCGTCCAGCTGGTGGGTGCTGCGCGCCTTCGACTACCGCCACGTCGGGCTCGCGGCGCTGCCGCCGCTGCGGACCCTGCTGCGCGACTACCGACACGGGGTGGCCTCCAATGTCGGCAGCTCACTGTTCGTCGCTCTGCCATTGGTCCTGGTGACCGTGGTCGCCCCCGCGGCACAACCGGTGTTCGCGCTGGTCGACAAGCTGGAGCGGCAGGCATTGGTGGCGCTGGTCCCGGTGGTGTCGGTGCTGCAGGGGTGGGTACCTCGCGCAGCCGATCCCGCCAGCCGTGCCCGCAAGGTGGTGATCGGTGCCTCGATCGGCTCGGTGCTGATCGCGCTGGTGGCGGGGCTGTGGGGCCAGTGGCCGCTGCACGTGCTCGGGGACGGCCAGTTGACGCCGTCGGCGGACGTGGTGGCGCTGATGGGCGTGGTGTTGGGCCTGTCGTTTTATGTGATCGCCCTTGCCCACACCGTGTTGGCCACCTACCGCGAGATGCGGGCGCTGGCGATGTCGACCTTCATCGGCACCGTGGTGATGATTCCGCTGGTGGTGGTGGGGGCGTACTACCTGGGCGCCGCTGGGGCGCTGGCCGGGATCGCCGGCGGTCTGCTGGTGCGGATGAGCATCAAGTTGGTGGTGACATCCCGGTGTCTGCAGGGGCCGCCGCCGGTCAATGACATGGTGCTACCCAGCGAAGAGATCGTGTGAGTGGCGGGGGCCCTGAAACCGAAGCGGGCCCGGGAGTCAGAAGCCTGACCCCCGGGCTCGCCCATCCCCCGGCTAGCGGCCGGCGACCACAGCGTGATAGCTGAGGTCTTGCTGCGACGTGGTGTCGAAGCTGGCCGCGTCTTTGGTTGTGACGGTGAGAACCGTCGCGCCGGACCTGGAGGCGGTTGCGGTGAAGTAACCGGGCTGCAGGTCATACGACTTGGTGAAAAGGCCCGCCTGAGCGGTGTAGCTGTAGGTGGAGCCGGCGATGGTGACCGTCACGGTTGCGTCCTGCTTGAGCAGCGTGACGATCTGCACCTTGTTACTGGGGCCGGTCAGACCGGTCCGAGACATCGTTCCGGAGTAGGTGACCGGGGTGGAGGTGTGCTGGATCCGATGGACGATCATCAGCTTCTCGGTGCCGACCGAGGTCGAACCGCGCTGGAACCTGTTGACGAAGTACTCGTTCAGGTCGAGGAACGCCCAGCCGTGATCGGCTGACGGGGCGAAGCTGGTCGACTCGGAGTAGTCGTTCCAGGTCGTCATCAGTGCGAGGTCGGCCTTCTGGCTGATCGCGCGATTCCAGGTGGCCGCCAGGGTGTCGGTGTTGACCGCCTCGGTGTAGAGCTTCTGATTGGGGCGGACGTCCTGCACGGCGACCGGTTCCATCCACAGCTTGCCCAGACTGTGAGCCTTGGCCGCCCAGTTGGTCCAGGTCGCGGCGGCCTGAGGATCACGGATGCCCCAGTTGCCGAAGCCGATGCTGATCGAGGCGTAGCTGGACATGTTGGAGGCGTCCAGGAACAGCGGGAGCATCACGGCGTTGACGTTGTAGTTGGACTTCAGCACCTTCAGCATGTCGGCGTACCACGACGGGGTCTTCGCCTCAGTGTAGAAGGGGGAGATCACCACGGCGCCGTTGCTGTCACGGTAGGTGGAGCCGTAGCCGGCCAGCGAAGCGATCGCCGCAGCGAAGCTGCTGGTGCTGACGCTGCCGAGGGCGGTCATATCCGGCTGGAGCATCACCTTGAACTGGCCGTCGGCCTCCGCAGCGCGGAGCAGCTTGACGGTCAGCTGCCAGTTACGGTCAGCGGTGTTGAAGCTGAGGATGTCGACGGCGAAGCCGTTGATCCCGGCCTGCTTGGCCTGGCTGACCTCGGTCTTCATGTCGGTGTACTGGAAGTCACCGCTGAGCGGGCTGCGCGGCAACGGACGGTCGCGGAGCAACCCACCGACGCTGGCGAACTTGCCGTTCTCACCGGACGGGAGCAGGTACTGGGTGGCGTAGTAGTCACCGGTCCCGTTCACGTTGTCCAGCGAGATCGGGTACGGCGGGAAGTAGTGAGCGAACACCGGGTGGCCGGCAAGGGTGGAGTTGTTCACGGCCGGTGCCGGTGCAGGCCGTGCCTGCGGCTCGGTGAGGGCGCTGGCGGCACCGATGGTGTAGTCGATGTGCGCGCTGCGGGCGATGATCTTGGCGGTGTACTTGGTGCCGACCCGGGTGATCCGAAGGCCGCTGCCGGCGGCCAGGTAGGAACTCGCGCTCGGGCTGAGCGAGATCGCGACCACGCCGTTCTTCTTCAGCTTCGCGGTACCGATGACCGGTCCGACCTGCGGGCGGGACTTGTAGGTGACCTTGGCACCGGACCAGCCGCTGAGGACCGGACGGACGCTCAGCGAACCCTTGGAGGCGTGGCTGACGCCCTTCACGGTGACGTACAAGGTGGATTGGGTGACCGCTTCGCCGCTGTTGAGTGCGATTCCGGGGAAGGCGAGGTAGGCGGCGAACCGCTTGCTCACCTTGAGAGTGCCCGTGGTCACGTGGCTGGACTTGCGGTGCTTGGTGTCGGTGAAGGCGCCGGCTGTAGCGCCAACCTGACCGGTGCGCGCGGTCACATCGATCGCGGCACTTGGTGTGGCTGTGGGCAGCGAGCTCACGAAGGTGAGCGTGATAACTGCCAATGCGGAGGCAACCGAGGTGAGGGCACGTCGGATGCGGAGTCCGCCAAGCATGGGGGGCATGGCTTCCTGCCTTTGTGCGGTCGTACACGTTGTGTCATACGACCCGCGAATGGCGAGTGGGTGGCTCGCCGTTCCCCCCGAACGGGTATAACCACACGCTATCACCGCCTGGGTAGTCTTGCCACCCGAATTTCCCACTCCCTGAGAGGGGACCTGATCAGTCCCCCACAAGGGGGACCCCTAGTCAGCGGCGGGTTCCAGTGCCCGGAGGTCAAAGAAATAGGAGAAATGGGGCGGATATTGAGCGCAATTGTCACCCGCACGGGGGACAATTGAAATCAATTGAAATAAGCCGGGGTTCGGTTGCTGGTTCGGCGCCTGAGGGGCGTCCCGGTGGCCTGGGGTGATCCGCTGTCTGGGCAAGTGGGCACTCCCGATCGGTCGGGACGCCCTCTGGGCTCAGCGGTGTGTGGCGAACTGGCTCGGCGGTGCTGCCGTGGGGGCGCTCGGGGCTGGCATCGGCGGGTCGGCCAGCACGGTCACCGGCGGTAGGAGTGCGGTGATCAAGGTAGTCAGTGCGATCGCGGCCGCGGCGGCGATCGGGCCGCGAGCGAGTCCGAGTTGAGAGTCGTGACCCGTGGAAGACATGTCCCCTCCGAAGCTGTGCCGAATGTGTCCCTGTGCGGAGGTGGGATGTCCGCGCTTACCCCCCGGTGGGTCGGCGAGCCCGACGTTAGTGGTTTTCCGGCCTGCTGTCACCCGAATGGGGGACCCGTCCGTTTGGTGGACGTCGACCTGACCGGATGCGGACGTTTTGCGTCCAATCCGTGGGCGGGTGTCTGTCCGGGCGCGAGGGGTCGGCTTGTGCGGGTACCCTCAGGCCTAGGCGTTCGCGCGTCGGATGCGCTCCAGGCGACGCGCGCGGCACTCAGATCAGGGTTGATCTTTGATCTCTCGTCCGCCGATTGCTGACCTGGAGCGAAGGACTAAGGAGATTCGGAGTCACGATGACCGATCACAAGTACGTTTACGAGTTCGAAGAGGGCGACGCCTCGATGAAGAACTTGCTGGGTGGCAAGGGTGCCAACCTGGCGGAGATGACTGGCCTGGGAATGCCGGTGCCGTCCGGCTTCACCATCACCACCGAGGCCTGCACTCAGTACTACACCGATGGCGAAGTCATCAACGACGGCATCAAGGCCGAGATCATGAGCTACGTCGCCAAGCTCGAGACCAAGATGGGCAAGAAGTTCGGCGACCTGGACAACCCGCTGCTGGTGTCGGTGCGCTCCGGCGCCCGGGCCTCGATGCCCGGCATGATGGACACCATTTTGAACCTGGGCATGAACGACGAAGTCGCCGCCCGGTTCGCGGTGAAGACCAACAACCCCCGCTTCGCCTACGACTCCTACCGTCGGTTCATCCAGATGTACTCCGACGTGGTCATGGAGGTGGGCAAGTCCTACTTCGAGAAGCTCATCGACGAGATGAAGGAGGCCCGTGGGGTGAGCCTGGACACCGAGCTCACCGCCGAGGACCTGAAGGAACTGGCCGAGAAGTTCAAGGCTCAGTACAAGGAGAAGGTCGGCACCGACTTCCCGTCCGATCCGATCGAGCAGTTGTTCGGCGCGATCAAGGCCGTGTTCCGCTCCTGGGACAACCCGCGTGCGGTCTACTACCGCCGGATGAACGACATCCCGGGCTCCTGGGGCACCGCGGTCAACGTCCAGTCGATGGTGTTCGGCAACACCGGCGACACCTCCGGTACCGGCGTGGCGTTCTCGCGCAACCCCGCCACCGGTGAAAAGGGCCTGTTCGGCGAGTTCCTGATGAACGCTCAGGGCGAGGACGTCGTTGCCGGCATCCGTACCCCGGAGACCATCGACCAGCTGCGCGACGAGAACCCGGCGGTCTACAACCAGTTCGTCGAGATCGTCGGCAAGCTGGAGAACCACTACCACGACATGCAGGACATGGAGTTCACCATCGAAGAGGGCAAGCTCTTCATGCTCCAGACCCGCAACGGCAAGCGCACCGCGGCCGCGGCCTTCAAGATCGCCTGCGATCTGGTCGACGAGGGTCAGATCCAGCCCAAGGATGCGGTCGCGATGATCGATCCCAAGCAGATCGACGCCCTGCTGCACCCGCAGTTCAACGTCGCCGACCTGGCCGCCGCCGTCCCGATCGGCAAGGGCCTGCCGGCCTCCCCGGGTGCGGCCTGTGGCCGGGTGTCGTTCACCGCTGAGGACGCCGCCGCTCGCGGAAAGAACGGTGAGGACGTCATCCTGGTTCGCCTGGAGACCACGCCCGAAGACATCGAGGGCATGCACTACGCCAAGGGCATCCTGACCGCTCGCGGCGGCATGACCTCGCACGCCGCTGTGGTGGCGCGTGGCATGGGCACCTGCTGTGTCTCCGGTCTGGGTGATGTCACCTTCGCCGCCGACGGCAAGTCCTTCTCCCTGGGTGGCCGCACCTTCACCGACAACGACTGGATCAGCCTCGACGGCTCCACCGGCCAGGTGTACGGCGAGCAGATCGCCACCGTGCCGGCCGACGTGAGTGGCTACTTCGGCCGGGTCATCGAGTGGGCCGACTCGTTCCGCACGATGAAGGTTCGCACCAACGCCGACACCCCGGCTGACGCGCGCCAGGCGCGTGCGTTCGGGGCTGAGGGTATCGGGCTGTGCCGCACCGAGCACATGTTCTTCGAGCCCGACCGGATCGCCGCGATCCGGGAGATGATCGTCTCCAAGAGCGTCGAACAGCGCGAAGCCGCCCTGGCCAAGCTGCTGCCGATGCAGCGGGGTGACTTCGAGGGCATCTACGAGGCGATGGAAGGCTTCCCGGTCACCATCCGCCTGCTCGACCCGCCGCTGCACGAGTTCCTGCCCACCGACGAGGACGACATCATCGCGCTGGCCGCGGAGATGAAGATCAGCGTCGGCGAGCTGAAGAACGTCATCGCCTCCCTGCACGAGTTCAACCCGATGATGGGTCACCGTGGCTGCCGTCTGGACGTGACCTACCCCGAGATCGGCGCCATGCAGACCCGGGCGATCATCGAGGCTGCGATCAACGTCCAGAAGCGCCATCCGGAATGGAAGGTCGTGCCGGAGATCATGATCCCGCTGGTCGGCGAGGTGAAGGAACTGGCGTTCGTGAAGAAGATCGTCACCGACACCGCCGATGCGATCATCGCCGAAGCCGGGGTTGCGCTGGAGTACCTGGTCGGCACCATGATCGAGATTCCGCGGGCTGCTCTGACCGCTGACGACATCGCCACCGAAGCGCAGTTCTTCTCCTTCGGCACCAACGACCTGACCCAGATGACCTTCGGCTTCAGCCGGGACGATGCGGGCAAGTTCTTGGACGCCTACTACGACAAGAAGATCTACGAGAACGATCCGTTCGCTCGGCTGGATCAAACCGGCGTGGGCAAGCTGATGGCGATGGCTGTCGAGCTGGGCAAGAAGACCCGTCCCGACATCAAGCTGGGCATCTGTGGCGAGCACGGTGGCGACCCGTCGTCCATCGAGTTCTGCCAGCAGGTCGGCCTGGCCTATGTGTCCTGCTCGCCGTTCCGCGTGCCGGTCGCCCGGCTCGCCGCGGCGCAGTCGGCGCTGAAGCAGCAAGCCTGATCAAGGATCAAGAGGCCCGGTCGATCCGACCGGGCCTCTTGTCTTGCTCGGGGCAGGTGTCGCTACGGTCGGCAGAGGCTGCTGCGAGCGACACTGGATCGGTGGACCGACGATCACTGTTGATGGGCGCCTCGGCGCTGCTGTTGGCCGGCTGTGCCCGGGTTGAACCAACGTCGCCGACAGCCTCATCGACGCCGTTGCTTTCGCCGAGTCCCGGTGCGGACGGTGTCGGCGTCGCTGTTGAAGCTACCGCGACCGGCACCCTGCTGGGAGCCCTGTTGGTGGGTGCCGTGGCCAAGCTCGGCACGGTGGCGTCCGCACAGCCGGCGCCGGCGGACGTCGTTTCCGCGTTGCAGAACCGGGCTGTGGTGACTGCGCCGGTATGGGCGAGCACCATCTGGGCGCAACTCAGTGACGATGAAGAACTGCCCGAAGACGTCGTCACCGAACTGGCCGGCCTGCTCCCGCCGGAAGTCAACGTGCTGTCCCCAGGGCTGGTGGACGGCGGGCTGGTGTGGATGGCGTCGGCAGCCTCCGGGATGAAGTCTTTGGAGGACCTGTCGGAGTGGTCGAAGGGGAAGTCTGCCGCCGTTCCCGCGATGGCCATCGAGCGCAGTGACGGGATGGGGGCACTGAACGCGATCTACCGGACGAACTTCCAAGCGCTCACCCTCGACGACCCGGTGGCTCGCGCGGCCGCAGTTGCCTCGGGGCAGGCGGGGATCGGGGTCTTCCGGCGGACCGAGTACCTCGGCGGCGCCGCGCTGGTGGAGTTGATCGACCCCGATCAGATGTGTGTGTCCGATCAGCTCGTGCTGCTGGTCAACGCCGCCTACGCAGACGCCTCACCGCAGCAGGTGCTGGCGCTGAACGCTGTGGTGCAGGGATTGAACACCGAGCAGGTGGTCGCCCTCTCCGGTCAGGTGGCCCAAGGAGCGCCGGTCGCCGACGTGGCACACGGCTGGCTGGCGAGCCACCAGCTCGCCTGAACTCAGTAGCCGGTCGACGTCCCGCCGGCCAGCACCGCGGCGGTGCCGGACAGGCCCAGTCGGGTGGCTCCGGCCGCGATCATCGCGGTCGCGGTAGCCCAGTCGCGGATTCCACCGGACGCCTTGACGCCCAGCCGTCCGCCGACGGTGGCGGCCATCAGTTCCACGGCGTGCACCGACGCGCCGCCGGCGGGGTGGTAGCCGGTGGAGGTCTTCACGAAGTCGGCACCGGCAGCCTCGGCAGCCTGGCAGCAGGCCACGATCTCATCGTCGGTGAGGGCGGCGGATTCGATGATCACCTTCAGCACCTTGCCGGCCGGCACGGCCGCACGCACTGCGGCGATCTCGGCCTGGGTGTCGGCGAAGCGTCCGGCCTTGGCCAGGCCGAGGTCGATCACCATGTCGACTTCGTCGGCGCCGCGAGCAACCGACTCGGCGGCCTCGTGGGCCTTGGCGCCGGGAGTGTGCTTGCCGGAGGGGAATCCGCAGACCGTGGCCACCTTGACCTGGCCGAGGTCGGCGGTCACCGGCAGCATGGCCGGGGAGACACAGATGGAGTAGGTGCCCAGCTGCACTGCTTCGGCGGCCAGCGCAGCGACATCGGCGTCGGTGGCGGTGGGCGAAAGCAGGGTGTGGTCGACGTAGCGGGCCAGTTCGGCCGGTGTGATGCTCATTACTCGACCTTATCGGCTGGTGGGGTGGGGCGAAGTGAGAACTGCTGGCGGTAGGCCTGTGGGGCGACGCCGGTGATCCGGCGGAAGTGATCGCGCAGCACCACGGCGGAGTTGAAGCCGACCAGGCCGGCGATGTGTTCGACCGGCTCGTCGGTGGTCTCCAGCAACTCCCGGGCGGCCAGGACGCGCTGCTGGGTGAGCCACTTGTGCGGCGTGGTGCCGGTCTCGGCGGCGAAGCGGCGGGCGAACGTCCGCTCGCTCTGGTGGGACTGGGCGGCCAAGGTGGCCACCGTGTGCGGCTGGTCGAGGCGTTCCTTGGCCCAGTCGAGCAGGTCGGCGAAGCCGTCGGACTGGCATTCGGGTACCGGGCTGGGGACGTACTGCTGCTGGCCGCCGTCGCGCTGCGGCGGCACGACCATGCGGCGGGCGATCTGGGCCGCCGCGGCAGCTCCGAGCTCGCGGCGCACCAGGTGCAGGCTGGCGTCGATGCCGGCTGCGGTGCCGGCGCTGGTGATGATCTGGCCGGTGTCGACGTAGAGCACGTCGGGGTTGACCACAGTGGCGGGGTAGTCGCGTTGCAGCCGTGCGGTGTACTTCCAATGAGTGGTGCACTCCAGGCCGTCGAGGAGTCCGGCGGCGGCGAGCGGGAAGGCGCCGGAGCACATGCTCATGATGATGCTGCCGGCTTTGTGTGCGGCTCGAATGGCCTCGAGTGCGGCCGGCGGATACTCCGGGTTCGGGACGATCTTGGTGGCCGCCACCACCACCAGATCGCTGCCGGCGACCTGGTCCAGGCCGTGGGGCGCCACGACCTGCATGGCTGAGGTGGTGTTGGTCCGCAGGGGCTTGCCAGGCTCGGCCGCGCAGACGCGGAAGTCGAACAAGGGGAGGCCGTCCTCGGTGCGGTCGATGCCGAAGACTTCCACCGGAACGCCGAACTCGAAGACGGCGACCGGCTCGATCAGGATCACGCTGATGCGCTGGAGTGCCATCGCAGCAGTGTATGGCAGGAATCCTTTGAATAGTGGCTTTCCGGCCACTGGTGGCAAGGAAGCTTCGCTAGAAGGATTACTGCCATGGTTGAAGTGATCGTCGTGATCTTGTTGGCAGCGGCCGCGCTGGCCGCCTTCCAGCCTGCGCACCGCCGCACCTGGCGGCCGGGGCTCGACACCCGCTTCGACCGAGACCGGGCTCGGCTGATCGACGAACTCGCCCTTCTGGAGTCGTTCGACGAACCGCAGCCTGCGCCGCCGGTGGCGCGGTTCGATGGGGAGTGCCAGGAACTCTCCCCATCGAACGCCGGCGCCGATCCCTATCGCCGGTTCATCAGCAGCCGCAGTGACAGGAACCGCAACAACGTGGCCGCAGCATTGGCCGCCACCAGTACCGCCAGTTCGACCCAGCGTCCGGCGGTCGGGGCGTAGGTCGACAGCAACCACAGCGAACCGGACGTCAGGCCCAGGGCCAGCCCGAACGCGGCGAGGCCGCCCAGGTGGTGCTTCAGTGCGCCGGACGATCCGGAGATGCCGAAGGTGAAGCGACGGTTGGCTGCGGTGTTCAGCACCGCGGTGATCAGCAGGGCCGCGAGGTTCGCCGCCTGCGCCCCGAACGGGCGCAGCAGCAGGTAGATCACGAAGTAGGCCAACGTGCTTGCCACCCCGACCGCGGCGAACCGCAGCATTTGGGCCAGCATGCCGTTGGGCACCCCGGGCACACTGGCCGGAATGTCGTCGCGGGCGAGTTCGGCGCGCAACCGGGCCACCGGGATCCGTCCGGTGGCGAACCCGCGCAGCAGTCGCCACACACCTTTGAGGTCCTCGACGGCGGTGTCGATGATGTTCACCGTCGAGCCGGGATCGTCGACCCAATCGACCGGCACCTCGTGAATGCGCAGTCCGGCGCGTTCGGCCAGCACCAACAACTCGGTGTCGAAGAACCAGTTGTTGTCCTCCACCAGCGGCAGCAGCCGGTCGGCGACATCGCGACGGATGGCCTTGAAGCCGCACTGGGCATCGGAGAAGGACGCCCCCAGGCTGGCCTTCAGGATGAAGTTGTAGCTGCGCGAGATGAACTCCCGCTTCGGCCCGCGCACCACCCGCGAACCACGGCTGAGCCGAGTGCCGATGGCCAGATCGGAATGCCCACTCACCAATGGCGCGACCAGCGGCAACAGCGCCTTCAGATCGGTGGACAGGTCGACGTCCATGTAGGCCACCACATCGGCGTCGGAATCCAACCAGACCTGCCGCAGGGCGCGTCCGCGTCCCTTGGCATCGAGGTGGACGGCCCGGATGTGGGGGTGCCGGTCCTCCAGTCGCCGAGCGATCTCGAAGGTGGAGTCGGTCGAGGCGTTGTCGGCGATGATCACCCGGTAGTCATAGGGGAAGGAGTCGGCCAGGTAGTGGTCGAGCCGCAGCACCGACGCGGACAGGTCCAGTTCCTCGTTGTAGACCGGGATGATCACATCGACGACGGCGGTGCGCAGGGTCTGGGCGGTGGCGGCCGGGGCCGGCATGAGAGTGCTCATCGCAACCTCACTTCGCCGTCGTC
>PHEY01000006.1:147531-351409 GCA_002841335.1 Actinobacteria bacterium HGW-Actinobacteria-2
CCATTCGCCGATCTGGGCGGCCGTGTTCGACCCGCCACTGGCCTGACCCACCGAGCCGGCGATGTAGTAGTGGATCTTCCCGGTGGCCACATAGGCCTGGAACTGCGCCAGGGTGGGCGAGGGGTCGGAGCCGTTGAAGCCGCCGATCGCCATCACCGCATCACCGCTGGCCAACTGGTAGCTGGCCGCGTTCTGGGAGCCGGTGGTCGCCGCCACCCAGGTGTAGTCGGCGGAGTTCGCAGTCAGCAGAGCCAGAACCTGGTCCGACACCTGGGCGCCGTTGAGCAGCCCACCCATGCCGCCGTCCTGGCCGGCGGCGCCGGGGTTCGCTGTTCCCGGCTGGCCCTGAGGTGGCTGCCCGCCGCGGGTGCCAGGTCCACCCTGGCCACCGCCGGGACGTCCGCCGCCCATCGTGCCGCTCACCGGGCCAGCGGTCACGATCGAGCCGGTGTGAGCCGTGGCTGCGGTGTTCAGCGAGTACGCCAGGGGGCCGGCGAGCCCGGCGCCGATCGCGACAGTCACCAGTGCGGTGGCCAGGGGGCGAGACAGTTGGTCGGCCCAGATCATCGCCAGGGCAGCCAGCGTGCTGACCCCGAAGACCGTCCAGCCGAGGACCGTGTACCAGCCGCCTGCCTGCAGGAGCAGCGCCAGGGCCCATACCCCGGTGGCCAGGGTGGTCGCCCCCAGCACGATCCGGGCAGTCGGACGTCCACGCTCGGCCCACACCGCAGCGCCGCCGATGGCCACTGCGCCGCCGATCGCCGGCGCCAGCGCCACGGTGTAGTAGTCGTGGTAGATACCGGCCATGAAGCTGAAGACCAGCGCGGTGACCACCAGCCAGCCCAGCCAGATGATCGCGCCGGCGATCAGCGCCTGGGACGGTGACTGGGTGCGGCCACTGCCGCGCCGCCAGCGGAGGATCGCGATCACGATGGCGCCGGTGGCCAGCACCAACGCGGCCGGAATCAGCCACGACACCATGCCCCCGGAGACCCCCTCGAACATCCGCAGGATGCCGGTGGAGCCCCAGTTGCCGCCACCGACTGAGCCGGTCTCGTTGCCGGTGATTCGGCCGAGGCCGTTGTAGCTCAGGATCAGCTCGACGATCGAGTTGTTCTGCGAGCCGCCGATGTAGGGCCGCAGGCTCGCCGGGGTCAGTTCGACCGCGGCCAGGTACCAACCGAAGGAGGCCACCATGGCGGCGAAGGCGACCAGCAGGTCGACCAGCTTGCGCTTCCAGCTAGCCGGCGCAGCGAACCAGTAGGCCACCACCAGAGCGGGCAGCACCAAGAACGCCTGCAGCATCTTGGTCAGGAAGCCGAAGCCGATCGCCACCCCGGCCAGCGCCAGCCAGCCGCGTCCAGCGTGTTCGGTGGCCCGGACGGTGAAGTAGCTGGCCAGCACCATGGTGAACACCAGCAAGGCATCAGGGTTGTTGAAGCGGAACATCAACGTGGCCACCGGGGTGAGCGCGAACGTCGCCGCACCGGCCAGGGCTGCCCAGTGCACGCCCCGCGCGGTCAGCGGGTGGGTGCCCTGGCCGCGCCAGGCGGTCAGGCTGCGGCGCAGGGTGGCGAACAGCACACCGACGCTGGCCACGCCCAGCAGCGCCTCGGGCACCAGGATGCTCCACGAGCTCAGCCCGAACAGCCGCACCGACAAGGCCATCAGCCAGATAGCGGCCGGTGGCTTGTCGACGGTGATCGAGTTGCCGCCGTCCAGGGAGCCGAAGAACCAGGCGATCCAGTTGTCGGCACCGGCCTGGGCGGCGGCGGAGTAGAAGGAGTTGGCGTACCCGGAGGCCGACAGCCCCCAGAGGTACAGCGCGGCGACCGCGACCAGCAGAGCGGCCACGCTGCCGCGGGCCAGCCAGTCGGGTCGTTCTTCGACGTAGCCGTAGTGCGGCACGGGCGGTGCCTCTTCGGCGGTGGTGCCGGGGTTCGGCGTTAGCTCGGTAAGCGTCATGTTCACAGCAAAACTGGCCGCGCTGAGGTGGGCGTGGGTGCACCCTGTGCCTCTGTTGTGAGCGTTCCGGCGTGAGTTGCGACCCTCCGGCGAGCTCGAGGCCAGCCAAGCTCACCGTGGGACACCGAGGACGGTTCCTCCTGTCCCAGCCAATGTGTCTCAGTCAGTCTCAGCCGACGGGGTGAGGTTCAGGTGGGACGCGAGGAGCCGTCCCCGGTGTCTCACTGTTGCTGGTGAGCAGCGGCGAAGGCGCGTGTTGAAGCCCGCTGGGAGAGCGGCGAGAGCTGGTCAGGCCAGCGGGACGCGGAGGGTGAAGACCGTCCGTCCGGGCTGGGAGTCGAGCTCAACGCTGCCGCCGTGTGCCTTGACCACCGCCGAGACGATGGCCAGGCCCAGGCCGGTGGACGAGCCGCTGTCCTGACGGACGCGGCTGGCGTCGGCCCGGGTGAAGCGCTCGAACACCGTCGGCTGAATCTCCGGGGCCACCCCGGGGCCGTTGTCGGTCACACTGATCACCGCCGAGCCGGCTTCGGCCCGCAGCGCGGCGGTCACCGAGGTGCCGGCAGGCGTGTGGGTGCGCGCGTTGGCGAGCAGGTTGGTGATCACCTGGTGCAGCCGGTGGGGATCGGCCATCGCGGTGATCACGTCCTCGGGCAGATCCAGCGACCACTGGTGCTCGGAGTCGGCGGCGCGAGCGTCGCTCACCGCGTTCAGCAGGATCTCGGTCACGTCGACCGGTTGCAGATCGAGCGTCGGTTGGGAGTCCAGGCGGGCCAGGAGCAGCAGGTCCTCGACCAGCACCGACATCCGATCGGATTCGGATTCGATCCGCCCCAGCGCATAGGCGGCGTCCTCCGGCAGGGCGTCCTCGCCGCGTCGGGTCAGCTCGGCGTAGCCGCGGATCGAGGCCAGCGGATTGCGCAGTTCATGGGAGGCGTCGGCGACGAACTGGCGCACCTTGGTCTCGCTGCGATGCCGGGCGGCCAGCGCGCCCTCGACGTTGTCGAGCATGTGATTGAAGGCCAACCCGACCCGACCTACCTCGCTGTCGGGTTGAGCGTCGGCCGGTGCCACTCGGATCGGTACTTGGCCCTCGCCGCGTTCCAACGGCAGGTTCGAGACCTGGGTGGCGGTGGCGGTGAGCCGATTCAGCGGACGCAGGCTGGCCTCCACCACCCGCCGGGTGGCCAGGTAGCTGACCAGGATCATCGCCCCGGTGAGCAGCGCGGTCATCACCAGTTGGCTGGTCAGCGGCTTGGTCACCTCCGACATCGGCAGTGCCACCACCGTGTGGAACGGGTACTCCCGGGCCAGGACGCGATACATTCCCAGGCCCTCGAGGCGGACGTTGACCGGGTCACCGGCCCGGACAGCAAGGAGTTGTTGCTTGGCCTCGATCGGCACGGTCACACTACTGATCGTCCGGGAGACGCCGTCGATGGAGTCGATCCGAATCACTCCCGATCCGGTCGGATCGCCCGGGATGCGATCACCGTCGGGCAGTCGGCGGCCGACCGCGGCGTTGAGGCGGTCGTCCACCTCGCGCTGCAGGATCTGGAAGCTGGCCAGCACGGTGAACATGCCCAACACGATGGTGAGCAAGGCGACCAGTGCGGTCACCCGCACCACCAGTTGGCGAGCCAGCGTCCCTTTGCCCATTGGATGCGCCGGCGGCGAGACCGCCTCGGCCGGGGTGGTCATTCCACCGCCGGCTTGAGCACGTACCCGGCACCGCGCATGGTGTGGATCATCGGCGCCCGATCGGCGTCGATCTTCTTGCGCAGGTAGGAGATGTACAGCTCGACCACGTTGGCCTGGCCGCCGAAGTCGTAGTTCCACACCCGATCCAGGATCTGCGCCTTGCTCAGCACCCGCCGCGGGTTGCGCATCAGGTAGCGCAGCAGTTCGAACTCGGTGGCGGTCAGGTTGATCACCTCACCGGCGCGGGTCACCTCGTGGCTGTCCTCATCCAGGCTCAGGTCACCGACGACCAGGGTCGACTCCGAGCGGGTCGTCGTGGCACCCGAGCGGCGCAGCAGGGCGCGCAGTCGGGCCACCAGTTCCTCCAGGCTGAACGGCTTGGTGACGTAGTCGTCGCCGCCGGCGGTGAGGCCGGAGATCCGGTCGTCGAGGCCGTCCTTGGCGGTGAGGAAGATTACCGGGACGTCGGGCTGCTCGCTGCGGATCCGACGCATCACTTCCAAGCCGTCGAAGTCGGGCAACATCATGTCCAGCACGATTGCGTCCGGACGGACGTCGCGCGCGGCCTTGACTGCGTCCAGACCGGAGCCGGCGGTGGTGACCTCCCAGCCCTCGTAGCGAAGCGCCATCGACAACAGCTCGGTGAGACTGGACTCGTCGTCGACGGTGAGAATGCGGATAGCGGTGCCGTCCGGGCGGGTGAGCGCCTGGAGTCCGCTGCGTGCCGTGATCGCCATGGAAGGACTCTCTCAGCGAGGGGTTGGTGCCTGCTGGCAACTTGCTGTGTAAAGCCTATGCGTTCGGATCCGGTTTCGAGGCGGGAAACCTGGGTCCACCCTCTTTCGGTGCGGCCGCTCGACGGACAGGTCGGGTAGCGTGAACTGGTCGGCAGGAAGGAGCCCCAGTGCGTGTGTTGCGCAATCTGATCGGGCTGCTTGGTGAGTTTCTGATCACCGCTGGCGCGTTCCTGCTGCTGTTCGTGGCCTGGCAGTTGTGGTGGACCGACGTCGTCGCGGAGGCCGAGGCCGGACGGGTGGTGACCCAGCTGCAGGGCAACCCGAATGCCTGGGTGCAGCCGGACCAGGTGCAGCTCGGCGACGCCTTCGCGATCGTGCGGATTCCCCGCTTCGGTGCCGACTTCGCCCGTCCGCTGTATGAGGGGACGACGCGCGACGTGCTCCAGCGCGGCATCGGGCACTACGACGGCACCCAGCTGCCCGGCGGGGTGGGCAACTTCGCGATGGCGGGGCATCGCACCACCTACGGCAAGCCGTTCAACCAGATCGACAAACTGAAGGTCGGCGACGTGGTGCTCATCGAAACCAAGGACGCCTATTTCGTGTACCGAGTCACCGGCCACGAGGTCGTGCCGCCGACGCAAACCTCGGTGCTCTTGCCGGTGCCCGACCAGCCCGACGCGACCCCGACAGTGGCCGCGTTGACCCTGACCAGTTGTCATCCGGAGTTCTCCGCACGGGAACGGTTCATCGCCTTCGGGAAGCTGGACGCCACCTACCCGCGGAGCAAGGGCGTGCCGGCCTCGATGTTGGAGGTGCAGGGCTGATGTCGTTCTACGGATGGCTGTGGCGGATCCTGCCCGGGCCGATGCCGGTGAAGGTGATCGGCGCGCTGACCCTGCTGACGGCGGTCTTGGCGGTGTTGTTCACGCTCGTCTTCCCGGCGATCGCGCCGTTAATGCCCTTCAACGAGACCACGGTGGAGTGAACCCGATGTTGTGGCTGAGCGTGGGCCCGGAGGTCATTCCGCTGGCGATCTTCCTGATCAGCTTCGGGCGGGAGCCGCGGAAGTTCCGCACCGGGGTGTATCTGCTGGGAGCGGTGGGCTGGTTGGCGGTGCTCGTCCTGGGATGGTCGCTGGCGGTGGTCAGTCGACTCGACGACCGCCTCGGTGGCTGGTGGTTGTTGGGTGTGGTGGCGGTTGCCGCGATCACGCTGGTGGGGTTGGCCATCTCCATGGTCATCGCCGGGGTGACCTTGGTGCGTCGGGAACGGCTGCGACCCGGGCGGCTGCTGTCGATGGCGTTGGGCCTGTTGATGCTGGGCTACCTGGCCTGGCTGACTGCGGCCATCGTGAGTGAAGACGTGGTGCAGGTGATGTGGGCGATCTGGGTCGGTCTGCCGCTGAGCTACTTCGGCTTCGGGTTCGCTGCCTTCGTGATCTACGGCGCGTTCTACCCGGCCTGGATGGTGCGCTTCGGGCCGCCGGCCCACGCAGTGATCGTCCTCGGCTCGGGTCTGATCCGCGGCGAAGTGCCTCCCTTGCTGGCCGACCGGCTGCGCGCCGGACGACGTGTTTTCGCCCACGCGATCGTCAGCGGGCGACGTCCGGTGTTGATCACCAGTGGCGGGCGAGGTCCGGACGAGCCGGTCGCCGAGGCGGAGGCGATGCGCGACTTCCTGATCGCCGACGGCGTGGACCCCGGCGCGATTGTGACCGAAGACCAGTCCCGCAACACCCAGCAGAACCTCGAGTTCAGTGCGGAAGTGTTGAAGTCTCGGCAGATCACCGGCCCGGTGGCGGTGGTCACCAGCGACTTCCATGCCCTGCGGGCCGCCCTGCTGATGCGTGCTCAGGGCATTCCGGGGTACGCCGTGGGGGCTCGCACCGCGCGCTACTTCTGGCCGACCGCGGTGATCCGCGAGTACGCCGCCGTGCTGCGTGACCACTTCTGGTTCAACGCGGTGATGGTGGCACTGACCAGCCTGCCGCTGGTGCTGGCTCTCGGCCAGGCGATCGTGAACAGCCTGGGTTGATTCCGACGGCTCAGGCCCGTCCCAGCTGCATCACCCAGAACGAACCGTGCCGTTCGGCGCTGTCGATGCGCAGGCCGCTGTCCGCCCAGGCGTCCGGCAGACGTGCCGGGGTCTGGGTGCCGACCCAGTTCACCGGAGTGACCCAGATCGCTCGGGGCTCTCGGATGAGCCGGGCGTGGAGGTCGGCGGCGGGGACGGCCTGCGGCCACACCCACGACGAGCCCGGGGAGATGACGAAGGCGATCTCCCGGGCCGCGAGATCAGGACGCACGCAGTTCAGATAGGCATGGACGACGTCGGCCTCGGTGATCACCGGTTCGTCCGGGGCCTCGGCGAGGAGGTGGTCGACGTAGCTGGTCATCGCGGCGACGTTCACGTCATGTCCGTCGGCGGCGCGCACCGCACGTTGCGCGGGCAGCATCACCACCACCTGGCCGAGCACGATCAGCACGGCCACCGATGTGCCCAACACCGCCACGGCGTCCGAGCGCGACGTGCGCCGGAGCGCGCGGACGACGAGAAGCTGGATGACCCGGCCGAGCGCCAGTGCGCCGATCACCGCCAGCACTGTGGAGGGGGCGAGCACCGGAACCAGATAACGCGCTCGGAACAGGCTGGGACGGGCCACGCCCAGGGCCAGGGACAGCGCCAACGGAACCGAGGCCCACACCACCGCCATCCGCGCGGTTGCGATCAGTCGGGTCGACAACACGCCTCGGCGGGCGAACGCAACCGCCACCCCCACCGCAGCCAGCACGGCGATCGGCGCCGCGAGCAGCGGCCGGGGGAGGACGACCACGAGTTGCACCAGCCGATCGACGATCAGCCCTGGTGAGACCTCGCTACCGGTGTTCGGGCCGCGTCCCATGGTGATCCCGGTCCAGATCGGCACCGAGAAGACCACCAGTGTCACCGCCATCAAGAAGGTGTCCTGGCGCAGCCGATGCCAGCGTTCGGCACGGGTCGCCCGCGGTGTGACCAGATCGGCGGCCAGCATGGCGGGCCAAGCGAATCCGGCGAACAGGCTGGTCGTCGCCGACAATCCCAACAGGGCCGCCAGCCCCCAGCCGCCGCGCAGCCAGTGACCCCAACGCGCAATGAGACTGCGGCCGGCATCGGTCGGCGCGTTCGGGCGGGGCCAGGTGTCCCAGGCCAGCCAGGCCGCGGACGCCAGGAGCATCAACAGGGCGTACGGACGGGCGTCCTGGCACCAGCGGGTGAATCCCGGCAGGCTGATCAGCAGCCCGGCGGCCAACACCGCGGGCAGCACCCCGAGGCGGCGTGCCACCAGGGAGAACACCACCATCGCGGTGGCCGCACCAGCCACCGCCGACAGAGTGCGCACCGCGACCAGGGTGGGCAGCCAGCCCAACAGGTCGGCCCACACCTTGGCCACCGAGTAGAAGAACAGCAGCGGGGCGTCCTGGCCGCCCGCCAGCGCCCACAGCCCGGACCAGGAGCGTTGAACCGCCAGCACGGTGGCGGCCTCGTCCGCCCACGGGGCGGGCACGTCGATGCGGAACAGCCCGGCCACCAGTGCGACCACGCCGACCGCGACCAGGGTGCTGCGACGCAGCCGCTTCGAGACGGATGAATCCTGACGCGCTCCCGAGGGCCTCATCAGGGCGACCGTCCAGCGGCGCAGGCGCGGACGGCCGTGTTGGAGGCGTCCCGCCGGGTCGGTCATGGCTCCCAGTATCGCCGCCGCCGGACAGGTTCGCCGCTCTAGCGGGCGGAGAATCCCATTCGCCCGGGCACCGGCTCGGGCCATTCCAGATCGAAGTCCTCCACCCGGCCGGGGCGCGCGGCGGTGGTGGGGTCCTCGATGGCGAACCGCAGCAGCCGTCGGACGGCGTCCGGTTCGCCCTGGGCGATGATCTCCACCCCGCCGTCGGGGAGGTTCCGGACGGTTCCGGCCAGGCCGAGCGCGCGGGCGGTGTTCTGGGTCCACCAGCGGAAGCCGACCCCCTGAACCCGTCCGATCACGACCAGACGCATTGCGAGCATGGCTCCATTCTCGGACAGAACCTCGCACCGGTTCGACTCTGAGAAGATTGGGCACATGACGCAACCGATTCGCGAAGTGCTCACCTGGGAGGGGTTCGGTGTCGCGGCCCGCGAGTTGGCTCGCCAGGTCGTCGATTCGGGCTATCGGCCTGATCTGATCATGTCGATCACGCGAGGCGGGATGCTTCCCGCCGGCGCGATGAGCTACGCCATGGGTATCAAGAACCTGCACATCATCAACGTCGAGTTCTACACCGGGGTCGACACCCGGCTGCCGATGCCGGTGTTGCTGCCGCCGGTGCCGGTGGCGGTAGACCTGTCGGCCAAGCAGGTGCTGATCATCGACGACGTCGCCGACACCGGCGAGACCCTGCGGATGGTGCGCGACTTCTGCGCCACCCACCTGGCCGAGACCCGTACTGCGGTGCTGTACGAGAAGTCGCAGTCGGTGGTGAAGTGCGACTACGTGTGGAAGCGCACCGATGAGTGGATCTCGTTCCCCTGGTCGAGCGAGCCGCCGCTGGTGGGGGTCTCCACCGACAACTGAGCGCCCAGTGCGCGTCGATGGGGGAGGCGCTCAGCCTGGTGGGACCGCTATGCTCTGCTGCTGAGCGGCGCTGGCCCGTGAGTGTGGGGGCATTCAGGGGATTCGGGGGAAATCGTGAGCCACACAGGACGCGCGCATCTGGGACACGAGCGCGAGACTGAAAGCGACCTGTTGCTGCGCGTCCGCGACGGTGACATGGACGCGTTCAGTGAGCTCGTCGAACGGAACTTCGGCCCAGGATTGGCTGTGGCTCGGGGCATCGTGGACCCGGCGACCGCTGAAGACGTCGTCGCTGATTCCCTGGAGCGCCTGCTGGTGGTGCTGCGTCGCGGTGAGGGACCCACCTACTGCCTGCGCCCCTATTTCCTGCAGATGGTGCGTAATCGCGCGATCGACTACCAGCGTCGCAACCCGGAGATCCCTACCGACGCCCCGGTTCCGTTGCCCCCGACGCCGCCGATGCCGAATGAGGTGGACGTCGACGCCGTCCGCGCCGCATTCGAGGCGCTGCCACAGCGGTGGCAATCGGCCTTGTGGCTCGGCGAGGTCGAAGGTCGCAGCAATGCCGAGATCGGCAAAGAACTGGACGTCGCCGAGAGCGCGGCCAGCCAGCTGCTCTTCCGGGCGCGGGAGGGATTGCGACAGTCCTTCCTCGATGCTCACGTCGGGCAGAGCCAGAGGTGTAGCCAACTGAGCGGCCTGCTGGGCAAGTACGTGCGAGAACGCACCAGCCGTCGCGACGTCCGCAAGATTGACCAACATCTGGGCGAATGTTCCAGTTGTCGGGATGCGGTGTCCAAGACCCGTGACCTCAACCGGCGGATCGGCTCGGCGCTGGCGGTGGGCGTCCTGGGTGGGCTCGGCCTGGAGCTGATCCGGCGTCCGGGCACCGCGATGGCGGCCGATCTGGTCGGCGGGCCAACACGAGCGGTCGGCAGCTTGCGGCACGCCAGCAAGGCGCGCTCTCTGGTCGGGGCAGCTGCGGGTGTGGTGATCACTGCTGGACTCGTGCTGGGCATCCCGGTGAACGGGGCCGCCACGCTCGCGGACGCGATCATGTCGCTGCCGCCGCTTCCGTCGCCATCGGTGATCCCGACGCCGATTGCCACCCCGACGCCGACCCCGACACCGACGCCGACCACGGCGTCCCCTCGCTCCAAGGTCTCCACCACGCCGAAGCCGACGCTCACGCCGAAGCCGACGCCCACGCCGACGCCGACACCCACCCCGACACCGACCTCCACGCCCACGCCCACTCCGACCCCCACTCCGACCCCCACGCCGACGCCGAGCTGTGAGGTCGAGTGTCCGGTCGAGCTGCCGACCGACGCGCCCGTGATCAGTCAGCCTTGAGCGACGACTTTTCGAGAAGTTTCGCGGTTTCGCGTTAGGAACCGGCACTGCTGTGCGTATTAAGGGTGAGCAGGCGACTGTGACCTTATGGCGGTCACTATCACCGCTCGCGGCCTGTTGACGCGTTGGGAGACCGCGTCCGGGCCGACCCCGACGGACCCAGTGGTGTCCGGAATGGGTGGACTCCCTGTCGGGGGGCTGGGAGTCCACCCATGGGTGGGGCGGTGCTGTTGGGGAGATTCGGCACCGGCCGCCAGAGCGCGAGCGAGCGCCGACGCATTGCTGCCAGAGGTGGTGGCGAGGCCGGCCTCGCAGCGCTCGGGGGGATGAATCCGTGGGCAGGTGGCGCTGAAGGCGTGGGATCCGCTGCAATCAGTGGCGAGAAGTGCGGATTACGTAACCTGATCGTATCCTTGCCGCGATAGCGTGACTCGCGTACGCCGCGCCGGGCACCCGCCGTGGCAGGAGGAAGATAGTAATGCCGTACCAGACGGCTTTCGAACGCTACCGCCCAGCGACGACCCAGGTTGAAGATGCCCTGCGGGACAGTCGCGCTGCGGTGTTCTGGCTGGACGACCTCGCCCGCCCTGATCGTCCGGTTCTGACCGGAGCGCACACCGCTGATCTGGTGATCGTCGGCGGCGGGTTCACCGGACTGTGGACGGCGGTGCGAGCCAAGGAACGCGACCCCGAACGCAGCGTGATCCTGCTGGAAGGTCAGCAGATCGGTTGGGCGGCCTCGGGTCGCAACGGCGGCTTCTGCGACGCCAGCATCACCCACGGCGAGGAGAACGGACGGCGCCGCTGGCCGTCCGAGTACGACCAACTCGAACGCCTCGGCCTGGCCAACCTCGACGGCATCGCCGAGACCATCGAGCGCTACCAGCTGCAGGTGGAGTTCGAGCGCACCGGCGAACTCGAAGTCGCCGTCGAGCCCCATCAGGTGGCCTGGCTGGCCGAAGAAGACGGCTTCCTCGACGCCGACGCCGTCCGGGCCGAGGTGAACTCGCCCACCTATCTGGCCGGCGTGTGGCACCGCCACGGCACCGCCCTGCTCAACCCGGCACGGATGGCCCTCGAGCTGGCGCGTGTGGCCACCGAACTCGGGGTGGAGGTTTTCGAACACTCCCACGTCACCGGCATCGATCGCGGCACCCCGCTGAGGGTCCGCACCGAGCGCGGCTGGGTGGACGCCGCGCAGGTGGTGCTGGGCACCAATGTGTTTCCGTCGCTGCTCAAGCGCAATCGGCTGATGACCGTGCCGGTGTACGACTACGCCCTGGTCACCGAGCCGCTGAGCGCTGAGCAGTTGGCCGCGATCGGCTGGCAGCACCGCCAAGGACTGGCCGACCTGGCCAACCAGTTCCACTACTACCGGCTCACCGCCGACAACCGGATTCTGTTCGGCGGCTACGACGCGATCTACCACTTCGGCGGCAAGCTCAAGCCCACCTACGAGGAGCGTCCGGCCACCTACACCCGGCTGGCCGAACACTTCTTCGCCACCTTCCCGCAATTGGCCGGACTGCGCTTCACCCACCGCTGGGCCGGCGCCATCGACACCTCCACCCAGTTCTGCGCCTTCTACGGCACCGCAGCGGCCGGACGGATCGCCTACGCCGCCGGGTTCACCGGCCTGGGGGTGGGCGCCACCCGCTTCGCCGCCGACGTCCTGCTCGACCTGCTGAGCGGAGCCAAGACCGAGCGCACTTCGCTGGAGATGGTGCGGCGGCGTCCGCTGCCCTTCCCGCCCGACCCGATCGCGGCCGTGGGCATCGCGGCCACCAAGTGGTCGCTGAACCGCGCCGACCACAACCAGGGACGGCGCAACCTGCTGCTGAAGACCCTGGACGCTGTGGGATTGGGGTTCGACTCGTGAGTGACCGCCATCCCGCCGTGCTCGCCGAAGCCTTCGAAATGGAGATCGAGCACGCAGCCTTCGGTGCCGACCAGCTCGTGTCCGGCTCACCCACCTCGGGGTGGGTGCCGCTGAACACCATCGACGGTGTCGAGGTGGGCATCTGGGAGATGACTCCCGGCGTGGTCACCGACACCGAAGCCGACGAGGTGTTCTGCATTCTCGCCGGCGCCGCCACGGTCGAGTTCCTCGACCCGCCCGCCCCGACATTGGCGCTACGACCCGGCACCCTGGTGCGCCTGCACGACGGATGGCGCACCCGCTGGAGCGTCACCCAGACCATTCGCAAGATCGCGGTAACTCCCAGAGAGGACGATAAGAAATGACCCTTGTTCCCCACGTCATCGCCGGTCAGGAGGTGACCGGAGATCTGCGCAGCGGCCCGATCTTCAACCCGGCCACCGGCGAGCAGATCGCGTCGGTGGGCTACGCCGACAGCGCGCGGGTCAACGAGGCGATCGCTGCCGCGTCCGCAGCGCTGCCCGGCTGGCGGGCCACCGGCCTGATCAAGCGCGCCGATGTGTTCTTCCGGCTGCGCGCGCTGCTGTTGGAGCGCGCCGACGAACTGGCCGCCATCGTCACTCGCGAGCACGGCAAGGTGCTCTCCGACGCCATGGGTGAGATCAGCCGCGGGCTGGAGAACGTTGAGTTCGCCGCCGGGCTGGTGCACCTGCTGAAGGGCGACTACTCCGAGCAGGTTTCGCGCGGGGTGGACGTCCACTCGATCAAGCAGCCGGTCGGTGTGGTGGCCTGCATCACCCCGTTCAACTTCCCGATCATGGTGCCGCTGTGGATGACCGCCTCGGCGATCGCCTGCGGCAACACCGTGGTGCTCAAGCCGAGCGAGAAGGACCCGTCCGCCTCGGTCTTCCTGGCCAAGCTGTTCGCCGATGCCGGCCTGCCCGACGGTGTGCTGAACGTCGTCCACGGTGATGCCGAAGCGGTGAACACCCTGCTCGATGCGCCCGCGGTGAAGGCGGTCAGCTTCGTCGGTTCCACCCCGATCGCCAAGGCGATCTACACCCGTGGCACCGCCAACGGTAAGCGGGTGCAGGCCCTGGGTGGCGCGAAGAACCACATGATCGTGATGCCGGACGCCGATCTCGATTCGGTGGCCGACGCGGCGGTCTCGGCCGCCTACGGCGCCGCCGGCGAGCGCTGCATGGCGATCTCGGTGCTGGTCACCGTGGGCGATGCCGTGGCTGATGCCGTGCTGCCCAAGATCGCCGAGCGGATGGGCAAGCTGACCATCGGCGACGGCACCGATCCGGCCACCGAAATGGGTCCGCTGATCACCGCCGCCCACCGCGACAAGGTGGCCGGCTATGTCACCGGCGCTGCCGCCGAGGGCGCCGAAGTGGTCGTGGACGGCTCCGGCGTGCAGTTTGACAACGACGGCTTCTTCATCGGCGTCAGCCTGGTGGACCGGGTCAAGCCGGGCATGCGCATCTACAACGAAGAGATCTTCGGCCCCGTCTTGTCGGTGGTCCGGGTGGCCACCTACGAGGAGGCGGTCGCTCTGGTCAACGCCAACCCGTACGCCAACGGGACGGCGATCTTCACCCGTGACGGACGCACCGCCAAGGCCTTCGAGTTCGACATCGAGGTGGGCATGGTAGGCATCAACGTGCCGATTCCGGTGCCGGTGGGCGCCTTCTCCTTCGGCGGTTGGCGCGATTCGCTGTTCGGCGACTCGCACATCTACGGGCCCGAATCGATCCACTTCTACACTCGCAGCAAGGTCGTCACCTCGCGCTGGCCCGAGCCGAGTGAGTCCCAGGTCGACCTCGGCTTCCCGAGCAACCACTGAGAGGCGAGAGCAATGACTGAACCGAACCTGACCTCGTCCTATGTGGACCTGACCGGGGCAACCGCCCCGCTGCCGGACGCCGCCGCCGAGGCGATCGTCCGGGCCAACGACCGTGGCCACGTGTTCCACTCCTGGAGCGCGCAAGGCGCGATCGACCCGCTGCCGGTGGCCGGCGGCAAGGGGGCGGAGTTCTGGGACTACGCCGGGAAGACCTACCTCGATTTCGGCTCCCAGCTGGTCAACCTGAACTTGGGTCACCAGCACCCCGATCTGATCGCCTCGCTGCACCGCCAGGCTGATCGCCTGGCCACCATCCAGCCCGGCATGGCCAATGACGTCCGCTCCGAACTGGCCCGGCTGCTGGTCGAGGTGGTGGGGGAGCCGTTCACCAAGGTGTTCTTCACCAACGGTGGCGTGGACGCCAACGAGTACGCCGTCCGGATGGCTCGCCATTCGACCGGACGCAACAAGGTGCTGTCGACCTACCGTAGCTACCACGGCGGCATGGGCACCCCGATCGGTCTGACCGGTGATCCGCGTCGGTGGGCCAACGAGGCCGCGGCCAATGGCGTGATCCACTTTTTCGGCCCGTATGCCTACCGTTCGCCGTTCCATTCGGCGACGCCGGAGGAGGAGACCGCCCGCGCTCTGGAGCATCTGGAGGCGGTGATCGTGCTGGAGGGCGCGAGCACCATCGCCGCGATCATCCTGGAGACCATCGTGGGCACCAACGGCATCCTGGTGCCGCCGCCGGGCTACCTGGCCGGAGTGCGGGAACTGTGCGACAAGTACGGCATCGTCTACATCGCCGATGAGGTGATGGCCGGCTTCGGCCGTACCGGCGAGTGGTTCGCCTTCCAGGGCTTCGACGTCCAGCCCGACCTGGTCACTTTCGCCAAGGGTGTGAACTCCGGCTACGTCCCCCTGGGTGGCGTGATCATCTCGGAGGCGATCGCCTCGTTCTTCGATGACAAGGTCTTTTTCGGTGGCTTGACCTATTCGGGTCATCCGCTGGCCTGCGCGCTGGGCGTGACCACCTTCGAGGTGTTCCGCCGCGACGGCATCCTGGAACACGTCCGCGACTTGAGCGACCGGGTGATCGCACCGCGGCTGAACCAGTGGTTGACCAGCCATCCCTCAGTCGGCGAGGTTCGGGGCAAGGGCTTGTTCTGGGCGGTGGAGTTGGTGAAGGATCAGCAGACTCGTGAGCCGCTGGTGCCGTTCAACCCGACCCCGGCCCAGAACGCTCCGATGGCGGTCTTCGCCGCGGCCTGCAAGGCCGGTGGCGTGTGGCCGTTCACCCACTACAACCGAACCCACATTGCGCCTCCGCTGGTGATCACCGAAGCCGAACTCACCCGCGGTCTGGACGTTCTTGACCAAGCACTCAACATCACCGACGAAGCGATTGGAGCAGCCTGATGAGCTATGCCGTAGTGAACCCGGCCACCGGCGAAAAGGTGGCCGACTACCCCGAGATCACCGACGCCGCCCTGGAGCAGGCGATCGCGGGTGCCTATGCCGCTACCCGTGGTTGGGGTCGCAGCACGACCGTTGCCGAGCGGGCCGCGATCGTGGCCAAGATCGGCGACCTGCACAACGAGCGCCGCGAGGAACTCGCGCAGGCGCTGGTGGAGGAGATGGGTAAGCCGCTCTCGCACGCCTACGGCGAGATCGATTTCGCTGCCGACATCTACCGCTACCACGCTGAGATCGCCGAGGCCGAGCTGGCCGACGAGGTGATCGAGCTGCGTGGGGGCGAGGGTTCGGCGATCATTCGCAACGCGCCGTTGGGCGTGATCCTCGGCATCATGCCGTGGAACTTCCCCTTCTATCAGGTGGCCCGTTTCGCCGGTCCGAACCTGGCGATCGGCAACTCCGTCCTGCTGAAGCCGGCGCCGCAGTGCCCGCACACCGCCGAGCTGATCCAGAAGATCTACGACGACGCCGGTGCGCCCGCTGGTGCGTTCACCGCGATCCTGGCCAGCAACGAGCAGATCGGCACTGTGATCGCTGATCCGCGGGTGGCCGGCATCTCGCTGACCGGCTCCGAGCGCGCCGGATCGGCCGTGGCCGAGCAGGCCGGACGTCACCTGAAGAAGGTCGTGCTCGAACTCGGCGGCACCGACCCGTTCGTGGTGCTGTCGACCAACGACCTGGACGCCGTGGTGGCCGACCTGGTCTCGGCTCGTCTGGACAACACCGGCCAGTCCTGCAACGCGCCCAAGCGGGCGATCGTGATGGCCGACCTGTATGAGGAGTTCACCGCCAAGCTCACCGAAGCGATGAGCGTGATCGAGGCCACCGAGCCGCTCAGCGACGGTGACGCCGGCCCGGTGTCGTCCGAAGTGGCTGCGGCTCGCCTGGAGGATCAGGTGCAGCGCGCAGCGGCGGCCGGTGGCACGATCACCGCGGGCGGCACCCGCAAGGGCGCCTTCTTCGCCCCGACCGTGATCACCGACATCCCGCGGGATTCGGCGATCTACCGTGAGGAGATGTTCGGCCCCGTGGCGCTGGTCTACAAGGTGGCCGACGAGGCCGAAGCCATCGAGGTGGCCAACGACACCCCCTACGGCTTGGGCTCCTACGTCTACACCACCGATCCGGCGCAGGCCGAGCGGGTGGCCAACGCCATCGATGCGGGCATGGTGTTCGTCAACTGCGTGCTGGCTGATGCGGTTGAGTTGCCCTTCGGTGGCGTGAAGCGCAGCGGCTTCGGTCGCGAAATGGGACGCCTCGGTGCGACCGAGTTCGTCAACAAGAAGCTGATCCGTACCGCCTGATCACTCACCCAGAACGGCCCTCGCGCTCGCGTGGGGGCCGTTCTGCATGTGCCGGCCGTCGGGCTTGGTCGCATCGCAGTCGGCACCATGCGGTATTCGCCTAGCTGTCACCCCCGAGGAAGCGATCCAGCAGCTTCTTCAACCGGTCGGGCAGCGACAGCTCCGGCACCTCGTACACCTCCCCGGCGCAGCTGACCTGATAGACGAAGGTGTCGGGATGGCTAGGGGAACCCGCGGCGAGTTTCGGCAAGGTGTCGCCGGTGAGCAGGCCCTGCCATGCGCGGCGCTCTGAACTCGGCAACTCGGCCAAGGTGGCTTGTCGGGAGGCGGTTCGGCCGGTGATGCCGCCGCTTCGCTCGACGCCGAGGGCGAGCTGGGGATCCACCTTGCCCGGGGCTTTGGAACCACGGGCGGCGCCCGGCTCGACACCGACCGCTCGCCAGGCGTCGGCCACGGCGCGGGCATCGCCCGAGTCCTTCCCGTAGCGACGCACGGCGGCCGCGATGGTGAGAGCAGCGAAGGCGGCGAAGCTGCAATCGGCCGTGATCTTGCCGCCGGTCAACACGTCGTACCAGATCTGCCCCGCGCGCTCCCAGGCGAACCCGCCCAGGGTGGTGGCGGTCAAGGCGAAGGCCCGGTTGGGGATGCCGGAGTTGTAGTGCACCCCGCCGTTGTCACTGGTGGTCTGGACGTAGTCGGCCATGCTGGCCGGCTGGGGGTCCTTGCCCAACCGCGGATCGTCGTAGGCGGTGCCGGGGTGCAGCATGTTGCGCAGACCCACGCCTGTCACGCCGGGCAACAACAGATCGCCGCCGACCAGCCAATCGGCTTCGGCGACCGGCTGTCGTCGCTGGTACTGCGTCACCAGGACGCCGAACACATCGGCCACGGACTCGTTGAGCGCCCCCGATTGCCCGGAGTAGACCAGGGCGGCGGTGTGTTCCACCACCCCGTGGGTGAGCTCGTGACCGATCACGTCCAAGCTGGCGGTGAACCGTCCGAAGATCTCCCCGTCGCCATCACCGAAGACCATCCGGGTGCCGTTCCAGAAGGCGTTCTGGTAGCCCTGCCCGTAGTGGACGGTGCCCAGCAGGCGCTCGCCGACACCGTCGATGGAGTTGCGCCCGTACACGTCATGGAACAGTGCCCAGGTGGATCCGAAACCGTCGTAGGCCTCATCGACCGCGGCATCGCCGGTGGCCGGCTGACCTTCCTCGCGCACCCTCTTGCCGGGCAGCCGCTCGACATTGTCGGCATTCGAGATCAGCCGGGAGACCGCCTCGGGTGCGGCCAGCAGCGGACGCACCGTGCGGGGTCGTTTGGTGGCGCGATACCGGCGCTGGCGCTGGTCGCGGGTGAGGGTGTCGAGCGCTGCGGACGCCTGGGGCTCGTCGGTTTGAGCCAGGTGGCGCAGCAGGTACGGCGGCACGATGCCGCGCAGCGGCGGGAACGGGGTGGGGTGGGCTGTCATGACTCCAGCATGCCTGCCGGGTCTGACACTTCCTAGGCGTCCGCGGCAGTGCTGATCGCGGCCCGCTGGGCCCCGAGCGCGGCCAAGGCCGCCTCGGCATCGACGGTGACCGCGGCCCCCGCTTCACCCGAACCCAGGCTGATCGGGCCGGGCTCGATCGCGGCATCGGCGATCACCGGCCAGGGGTGAGTCGAGCCGAACGGGGTGATCGTCCCGCGGCGGTAGCCGGTCGCGGCGAAGGCGGTCTCGGCGTCCGGCAGCGACAGCCGGGACACTCCGAGCAGGGCGCGCAGCTTGGGCCAGGAGATCTCCCGGTCACCGGGCAGCAGCACGAACAGGTAGTCGTCGGCGCCCCGGCGCACCACCAACGTCTTCACGATGTCGGACGGACGAATGCCACGGACGGCCGCAGCCTCGGCCAGTGACCGCACCGGTCCGTGTCGCTGCACCACGAACGTCAGCCCGGCGGCACGCATCGCGGCGGCGGCGGGGACGTCATCGGGAGCGGACGGCAGACTGGTCACCCCGCCGACCGTACTCGCGCGGGTGTCGGGGAATCAGGCTGCGGTCGCAACGGCGCGGGGAGCAGGCGATCAACGAGCAGGAGTACCGCGGCGACGACGGCTGCTCCGACCAGGACGAGACCGGAGTTGATCAGGGCGGTGGCCAGCCCGAGTTTGCCGGCGTCCAGGAACGGATAGGGGTACCAGCCGGTGGCCTCGCCGCGCACGAAGGTGAACAGCAGCCAGGCGGCCGGCCACAGGCAGGCCCAGGCCAGCGTGCTCGCCGACATAGTGGGACGCGGGCCGAAGATCAGCCAGACGGCCACCGCCAGGATCGGGGTGGCGTAGTGGAACCCGAGGGTGGCCACGTATGCCCAGCCGGCGAGGTCGAGGATCGGTGCCAACAGCAGATGGAACACCACACCGGTGGCGATGATCCCCAGTAAGGCGTCCAGGCGAACAACCCGCCACACCGCGCTGTCACGCTGTGGGCGGATGGCCAACATCACCGAGGTGACGCCGACGAGAATGTTGCTCAGCACGGTGAAGTAGCTGAACAGCCGAGCGAAGCGCACCTCGAGGCCCACAGTGGGGTCGACGACGCCGGAGTTGGCGTCGGCTCCGCCGGTGGAGGTGAGCACCAACTGGATCGCCAAGGTCGATGCGACCGTCGCCGCCACCACGGCGTGACTCAGCCGCGCCAGGAGAAGCGTCCGTCGTTCTGGATCAGCGGCCGCATCCACGGCGCGCCGAGGTCGGTCGATCGTGGCCGGTGCCTGGCCGCTGGATCCGGGCGTTGAGGGATCAGCTGTGGAGGTACTCAAGGAGGTGGTTGCGTTCGTCGGTGAGTTGGTCGATGCGGTACTTCACCACATCACCCAGCGAAACGATGGCGACCAGGCGACCGTCCTCGACCACAGGCAGGTGCCGCAGCCGGGAGTAGGTCATGGTGTGCGCGGTCGCGCCGAGGGAGTCCTCGCGGGTGGAGGTGACCACCGGGGAGGTCATGATCTCGCCCACCGTGCGCTGTAGAACCGCCGGGCCGTCGCTGGCCAGGTGGCGCACCACGTCGCGCTCGCTGACGATGCCGTCGACGCTCACGCCATCGGCGCTGACGACCACAGCACCGATGTTGCGCCGGGAGAGGAGTGCGGTGAGGTCGGCCACGGTCGCGCTGGCGGTGATGGTGACCACTTCGGAGCCCTTATTGCGAATAACGTCGTCGATCTTCATGTATTGACATTAGGCGACGATGGGTCCTTGCAGAAGGAGGCCGAAGGTGCGACAACTACTGTGCGCGGCGGGCGCAGAATAGGGCTATGGCTTACGAATCCTGGATCGACCGACAGGTGCGCGAGGCCATCGAGCGCGGTGCCTTCGACGACCTGCCCGGTGCCGGCAAGCCGCTGTCGTTGAACGACGACCCCGATTGGTGGGTGAAGTCGAAGATCGCCGCGGAGAACCTCGAACCGCTCCTGCCCACCTCCCTGGCGCTGCGTCGCGAGGTGCAGCGGCTGCCCGAAACCCTCGCCAACGTACGTGTCGAACAGGAGGCGAGGGCCATCGTCGAAGATCTCAATGCCCGAATCAAAGACAGCTACCTGCGCCCGCAGGACGGGCCGCGGGTGGTGGTGGGGCTGGTGGACGTGGCTGAGGCGATTAGCCAGTGGCGGCAGCGCTGACCCGGACGGTCAGCGCCGCGGTACCCCGAACAACTGCTGGATCCGCTCCACCTCGTCGGCGGGCAGGTCACGACCACCGCCGACCGCGTCCAGACGCCAGATGAGCTCGGCGGTGTACTCCAGCCGCTCCATGGTCAGGTAGGCGGCGAAAACGTCGCTGCCCCAGGTGAGAGCGCCATGATTCTCCAGCAGGCAGGCGGTGTTGTCCGCGATCAGGTCGGTGATCGAATCCGGCACCGCCATGGTGGACGGCGTCGCATACGGCGCCAGCGGAACCCGCGGCAGCGCCACGATGGTTTCCGGCAACAGCCGGCACTCCAGCGAGCGCCCCTGAATCGCCATCATGGTGGCGAACATCGGGTGGGTGTGAACGACCGCGGTGACCTGGGGATCCACCTCGTACACCCGAAGATGCATCTTCACCTCCGAAGAGGGGCGGTTCGCGCCGGAGATGATGGTGCCATCCAGGCCCACCACGGTCAGGCCTTCCGGGGTGAGGAATCCCTTACTCACCCCGGTCGGCGTGCACACGATCTGGTCGCCCACCCGTACGGAGATGTTGCCGTCGTTGGCGGCCACCATGGAGCGCTGCCACATGGCCCGGCCGACCTCACAGATGGCCAGCCGGGCAGCGTCGAGCCCGTCAGTCATCGGCACCGTTCGACAGCTCCAGGTAGAGCTGATGGGCCTGGCCAGCCGACAAAGAGTCGTGGACGATCCCGCGCACGGCCTGGATCATCGCGACCGGATCCTTGCGCTGGAAGATGTTGCGTCCCATGTCGACCCCGGCCGCACCGGCGTCGATCGCGTTGAAGGCCATGGTGAGAGCGTCGATGGCAGGCAGCTTCTTGCCGCCGGCCATGATGATCGGCACCGGGCATCCGGCCACGACCTGATCGAATCCCTCGTCGATGTAGTAGGTCTTCACCATCTGGGCGCCGAACTCGGCGATGATCCGGGTGGCCAGACCGAGGTAGCGGGCGTCACGGGTGAGTTCCTTGCCGACCGCGGTCACGCCCAGCACCGGGATGCCGTACTGGTAGCCGGCGTCGATCTGGGCGTTGAGGTTAGCGATCGACTGGGTCTCGAACTCGCCCCCGATGAACACCTGGACGGCCACCGCGGCCGCGTCGATGCGCGCGGCGTCGGCCATCTCGACCGCCACCCGCTCGTTCGACAGCTCCTTGAGGATGGACGGCCCGCCACTGGCCCGCAGCACCAGCGCGTTCTTGACCGAGGCGGGAATGTTGGCCCGCAGGATGCCGCGGGTGGCCATCAACGCGTCGGCGTAGGGCGCCAACGGGACGATGTTCAGATCGATCCGCTCCAGGCCGCTGGTCGGGCCCTGGAAGTAGCCGTGGTCGAAGGCGAGCATGGCGGTGTGGCCGTCCTCACCGAAGATCCGCGACAGCCGGTGGCGCATGCCGAAGTCGAGTTGACCGGCACCCTTGATGTGGAAGTCCCACGACTTCTGGGGCTGGTCGAGACCCCAATCCTTGGCTTGGATGTTGCCTTCTAGATCTGCCATGACGGGTTCCTTTCAGTTGGTGGCGTCGGGCACGACGGGTGCCGGATCGCCGGGATGCCAGGGGAGGTTGATGGTGTCGCCCGGGCTGGCCGGGGACTTGATGAAGACCATCTTGAAAACCTGATCACCGGTGTTGGTGAAGTAGTGCATCTCGCCGGGCGCGCAGCGGTACACGTCACCGGGAGTGATGGTGAACTGCTCAGCGCAGTCCACCCACAGGGTCGCCGAGCCTTCGACCACCACGAACGACTCGTCGCAGTGGTGGTGGATGTGGTTAGGCATTTCATCGCCGGGGCGCAGGGTCAGCAGGCCGATATCGCTGGTCGGGCCTTGGATCACATAGGCCGGGCCCCAGTCGCCGTTGCGCGGCGGTTGGCCGTCCAGTCGTCCTGATTGCATGGTGTTCTCCTGTTGGTGGGCAGCCGGTCAGATGACCCGCTCGTTGCCGCCGTCGATCGGAATCTGGGCGCCGGTGGTGCAGGCGAAGGATTCGGTGCACAACTGGGTGGCCAGGCGTCCGACGGCGGCGCTGGTGATCTCGGTGTGAAGCAGGTTGCGGCGCTTGTAGGTCTCGACCGAGACGCCGTAATGCTCGGCTCGGGCCTGCAGCAGTTCGGGGGTCCACAGTCCGGTGTCGAACACGGCATCGGGGTGCACCATGTTGACCCGGATGCCCTCGCCGGCCCATTCCAGCGCGGCCACCCGGGTGAGCTGGGTGACCGCCGCCTTGGACGATGAGTAGGCCGCAGCGCCCGGACCGGGAGCGGCAACGTTCTTCGATGCGATCAACACCACGCGGCCGTACGGGTAGCCGGCAGCCAGCAGGGGCCGGGCCTGGCCGTACAGCTCCATCACCGAATCGACGTTCACCGCCATGGTCTTGCGCCAGGCCGCCGCGCTGAGTTCGCCGAGGTTGGCGCTGGTCGGGAAGATTCCGGCGGCCACCACCAAGATGTCCAGGCCACCGAAGGTGTCCACCTGGCGGGCCAGGGCGGCGGCCACGGCCTGTGGGTCGGTCACGTCGAGCTGAAGGCCAAGGTAGCGCGGGCTGTCGAAGGTGTCGGCCACCGAGGCGGACAGATCCCAGCCCACCACGCAGGCACCGGCCTGGAGCAACTGCTCAGCGCAGCCGCGTCCGATGCCGGAGGCGGCTCCGGTGACCAGCGCCACCTGGCCGGTGAGATCGCCGGCGGTGGCGGTGCGGACGAGCTTCTGCTGCTGGAACAGCCAATACTCCAGGTCGAACACGTGCTCGCGGTCGGCCGGACGGTACCCGCCTAGGGCGTTGGCGCGCTGGATGGCGGCCATGGTGTGGCGGTAGATCTCGGCCGTGGCGGCAGCCTCCGATGGCGTCCGGCCGGCGGCGACCAGTCCGAACTCGGCATCCAGGATTACCCGGGGAGCCGGATCGAGTTCGCGCAGCGCAGCGCCGCGTCGATGCTGGTTCGCCTCGAAGTAGGCGTGGTAGTCGCTGGCGTACTGGTTGAGGTCGCGCCCGATCAGCGGCCACGGCTTGGTCCAGCTGGCGTGGTCGGGGGTGAGGGGTCCGGCCTGGGAGGCGGCCAGTGCGTCCGGGTTGGCCAGGAACGTCCGCACCGCTGCGGAGTCGTCGCGGCGCAGCACCAAGGCCTGCTGGGCTTGGCGGCAGAGGGCGCCGCGGAAGGCGGCCAGTTGGGCGGGCTCGACCGGTTCAGCGGGCTCGGCTGGCGGGGGAGGGAAGCCCACCGGGCCGAGCGCCGCTTCGGCCAGCGCCACCACCTGCAGATGCCGTTCGAGGGCTTCTGCTGGAGTGTCGCCACCGGTGAACAGGCCGTGGCCCAGCACGACGATTCCGTACTCGTCGCCGTGGCGCTGCGACCAGGCCAAGTGACAGGCTGCGACCAGGTCGGGGCCGGGCATCGCGTAGTCGACCACCACGCAGGTAGAGGCCACGGCATCCCGGACGCGCTGGGCTCCGCCGATGGAGTTGCTCAAGGCCAGCACCGCGTCAGCGTGGGAGTGCAGGACCGCGGCCGACGGCAGCAGGGCGTGCAGCAGGGTTTCCACCGAGGGGTCGGGGGCGCCGGCGTCGAACAGGGCGCAGCGCAGTTCGCTGTGCAGCCGGTCGTCAGGAACCACTACCGGCGGCAGCAGGCGCTGGACGGCCTTCAGCCGCAGCGGCGCGAAGCCGGCTTCGGTGATCGTGGCGAGGTCGTGTCCGCTGCCCTTGATGTAGAGCACCTCGACCTGCTCGCCGGTGATGTCGGTCGTGGTGGTCTTCACCGAGCTGTTACCGCCGCCGTGCAGCACTAACGCTGGGTCTGAGCCGATCACCCGGGAAACCCTGGCGAGTTCGGCGAGGTCGTTGACGGCCTCAGCTGTGACGGCACTGCCGCTCATGCGCACACCTCGTTGTGGTCAAACATGTAAGAGAAGTTGTTTTACAAGTTAGCTCGCGGGCCGGAGGGTGTCAACAGCGCAAGGGGGTCGCGGACGGGGTCTGCGAGGCCTGTTGGGGCGATCTGGACGCCTCAGGGCTGGGCGGGGGCGGTTTTGGCCTGGGCGCCTCCTGAGCCCGGTGGCGGGAGCCGGTGGTGGGCGCGCGGTCAGGGCGCTGGGCGCTGGCGGGCCGATGGGGTGGAGTTGGCAAGCCGTGGGCGCCTCAGCGCACCCGACGGGTCAGCAGTGCTGGAATCAGTTCCCGCTGCGGTAGATGGTGAAGTTGTAACGTCCCTCGATGAAGTAGGTGCGCGAGTACATCAACAACTGGCTGGCGCTGTCGTAGTGCAGCTGCTTCAGCATCACGAACAGGTGGTGGGCTGGAGCCTCCGGCCCCCAGCCGACGTGCTCGGAGTGCACCGCGTGGACTTCGGCGATGCCGTGATGTGGATCAACGCCCAGCTGCCCACGGAAGAACCGGAAAAGTGACCCTGACAAGGTGTTCGTGTCGAACTCCTTGGGCAGCAGATCGGCCGGGATCAGGTCGTAGGAGTAGGCCATGACCTCACCGTCGGCGGTGATGGTGCGGCGCAGCTCCAAGATCTTGGTGTCGCCGGGCACGCCCATGGTGCTGGCCTCCTCGGGCAGCACGTGGCGGACCATCCGGCTGTAGTAGACCATCCCCGGAGTGCGGCCCATGGCGCGGATCGAATCGGTGATCGAGTCCAGTCGTTCCAGGCCCGCTTTGACCGTGGGCTGCTCCACGACGAAGGTGCCCACGCCGTGCTGGGTTCGCACCAGCCCCATGGCCTCCAGCTCGCGCAGGGCGGCACGGATAGTGGGGCGGGAGACCCCGAATTGCTCAGCCAGCTGGGCTTCCGCCGGGAGGCGAGTGCCTGGTTCGTGGGTACCGACAGAGAGCTCGGTACGAAGATCTTCCGAGACTCGCGAGACAAGCGTTGCGCGCTGCGCCATCAGGAACCTCCTAGTCGGGGATGACCTTACCGCCTCGGATAACGGTTGGCTAACAACCGTTGACAGCATCTCGAAGTTGTAACTACTGTGCAGCCAACTGATCGGACAACGCAGTTCGAAGGACAAGGATTATGGTTCGCGCACTCCACTGGATCAACGACTCTTCGTTGCTCCGACTCATCGACCAGACTCGCCTTCCCGAGGCGGAGGTCTACCTGGACATCACCACCGTTGACGCGCTGGTGCAGGCGATCAAGGATCTGGCCGTCCGGGGAGCCCCGGCGTTGGGGGCGGTGGGTGCGCTCGGGGTCGTGGTCGCCATGGAACAGGGGCGCCGCGAAGGTTGGACGGCCCAACGGCTGGCCGACGAGGTCGACCGGGTGCGGCGGGCGCGTCCCACCGCGGTCAACCTGGCCTGGGGCGTCGATCAGGTCTGGCCGCTGGCCGATCAGGGCATTCCGGCCGTGCTGGCCCGGGCCGAGGAGATCGTGGTCGAGGACGAGGCGGCCAACCGTCGCCTCTCCGCGCTAGGCGCAGACTGGATCCTGGCTCGCACCGGCAAGCAGAAGGTGCGCGTGATCACCCACTGCAACACCGGCGCCCTGGCCACCACGGCCTGGGGCACCGCCTACGGCATCATTCATGAGCTTCACGACCGCGGCGCGCTCGAACTGGTCTACGCCGACGAGACCCGGCCGCTGTTGCAGGGTGCCCGGCTGACCAGCTGGGAACTCGTCCAGGACGGCATTCCGCACGTGGTCGAAGCCGACGGCGCAGCGTCCAGCACCATCTTGCGTGGGCTGGTCGACGTGGCCATCATCGGCGCCGACCGGATCGCGGCCAACGGCGACAGCGCCAACAAGGTGGGTTCGGTAGCGCTGGCTTTGGCCGCAGCGCGCGCCGGCATCCCGTTCGTGGTCGCCGCCCCCTCATCGACCCTCGACCTGAGCACTGCCTCAGGGGAGGACATCGAAATCGAACTCCGTGACGAAGGCGAAGTCCTCAACCTCGGCGGAGTACGTACCACCCCGGTCGAAGCCGTCGGGTTCAACCCGGCCTTCGATGTCACGCCACACGACCTGATCTCCGCCATCGTGACGGAGTTCGGCGTCGTGGAGCCGGATCGCGATCCGGAACCTCGGCTCCTCGCCCGAATCTCCGGCTAGGACCCGCAAGAAACACAGCCCGACCGACGCGAGAGAACGACCTCTCGCCCGCTCACGAAGGGAACCTTCACATGTTGAGTACGCGTAAGACTGTCGCCGCAACCATTCTGGGTTTGACCATGGTTACCGCTTCAGCCTGCTCCCAGGGCGGTTCCGCCGCCACCAACAATCCAAATGCCGAGGGCGGCAAGACACAGGCTGCCACCGCACCGATGCCGGCACCCTTCGACGCGGGCGAAGTGCACGTCGCTATCGTCCAGAACACCGGCCAGGGTGACTACTTCCAGCAGTACCTGAACGGGACCAAGCTGCAGGCTGGCGCGCTGAAGATGAAGCTGGATGTCTATGACGCCCAGGGCGACAACGCCACCCAGGCCTCCCAGCTCGACCAGGCCATCGCCTCGGGAGTCAAGGGCATCATCGTCCGCCACGGCTACGCCGACACCCTGTGCCCCGGCGTGAACAAGGCTCTCAAGGCCGGCATCAAGGTGGTCATCTACGACGTGGAGATTCAGAAGTGCTCTCCCGACGCCGTGCAGACCCAGCAGTCCGACGCCAAGATGGCCTCGCTGGTGCTCGACCAGATGGCCACCGACATCGGCCAGAACAAGCCCGTCGGCTACGTCAACGTGCTGGGCATCGCCCCGCTGGACCGCCGCAACGTGGTCTGGGAGCAGTACAAGAAGACCAACACCTGGACCCAGAAGTTCTTCACGGGCAAGTACTCCAGCTCGACGGCGACTGATACAGCGCCTATGGTTTACAACGCTCTTCAGGCCAACAAGGACGTTGTGGCCATCTACGCCCCCTACGACGAGCTGACCAAGGCGACGCTCTCCGCGCTCGACCAGGCGAACATGAAGGACAAGGTCAAGGTGTACGGCGCGGATATCTCCACTGCTGACATCGAGTTGATGACCGCGGCGGGTAGCCCCTGGGTTGCCACCGGCGCCACCGACCCGAACGCCATCGGCGCTGCTGTGACTCGCGTGCTGGCCCTTGATCTGGCCGGCCAGCTGACCACCAAGAACGTGGAATTTCCCCCGATCCTGGTGACTCAGACGATGCTGCGCGAGAAGAGCATCAAGAACATGGATGACCTGCGTGCGGCCGAGCCCTCGCTGAACATCTCCGACACCGCTTCAGCGCCCTGGATCCCCGCGATCAAGTTCTGAAGCCTCTCACAGACCCACGACTCCAGGGCGAACCCGGGAAGGAAGCAGACCAATGACAAGCGAGCATGCCAAACCGCGGTACGCCCTGGAGTTGCGTGGGATCGAGAAGTCCTTTGGGGCCAACCAGGTCCTCAAGGGCGTGACCCTGGCCCTGGAACCGGGCTGCGTGACCGCGCTGCTCGGTGCCAATGGCGCCGGAAAATCGACTCTGATCAAGATCCTCGCCGGCGTCTATGAACGCGGCGCCGGCGAGATCCTGGTCTCCGGGGAACCGGTCGAGATCACCTCGCCGCTGAGCGCGGCCCACAACGGGATCCAGACCGTGCATCAGCGAATCGACGAGAGCATCGTCCCCGGCCTGACCGTGGCGGAGAACCTGTTGTTCGAGGAACTCGTCCAAGGCGGCCTGCCGCCGATCGGGTCGCTGCGCAAGCTGCTGCCGAAAGCGCGGGCCACCGCCGAGACGCTCAACTTGTCCTGGTCGGATTCCAAGCTGCTCAGCGATGCATTCGAGCTCGGCATCGCCGACGCCCAGCTGCTGGTGCTGGCCCGGGCCCTGGTGAAGGCACCCAAGGTGCTGGTGCTGGACGAGCCCACCTCCACTCTCTCTCAGGCCGAAGCCGAGCGGCTGTTCGGGCTGATCGAGAAGATGCGTGACCAAGGCGTCGCCATCTTGTACGTCTCCCATCACCTCAGCGAGATCCAGTCGCTGGCCGACCGCCTGGTCGTGCTGCGCGACGGCCAGATCAAGGACCGCCAAAGCGCTCCGCTGGACATGGGCAAGGCCGTCCGCTCGATGCTCGGTGAGCAGGTGGCGGTCGAGGTCGAACAGCTCAACCAGCTTCAGGGCTCGAAGGTTGCCGTTCAGCTCCGCGGGGTGCAGTTGTTGAAGCGCTCCGAGCCGATCGACGTCGACCTCAACTACGGCGAAGTGACCGGGGTGGTGGGGTTGCTGGGCGCAGGCAAGTCCGAGCTCGCCCGCGGCATCTTCGGAGTCGACCCGTTCCGCAGCGGCACCATGACATTGGACGGCAAACCGTACGCGCCGCAGCGGGCCGGCGATGGTGTGCGCCGACGGATCTACCTGGTGCCGGAGAACCGCGCGGCCGAGGCCATGCTGCCCGGCTGGAATCTGTCCTCCACGGTGACGCTGCCGTTCATGAACCGGATCACCCGGCTGGGAATGACCAACTTCGGCGCTGAGCGCAAGCTCGCCCGCGAGGTCATCGAGAACTTCAACGTGGTCACCACCGGCCCCGATCAGGTGGTGGACGCTCTGTCCGGCGGGAACCAACAAAAGGTTGTCGTCGGCCGCTGGATGAGTGGTGATCCCAAGATCATCCTCATGGACGAACCCTTCCGCGGGGTTGATATCGGGGCCCGCCACGACCTCTCCGGGAAGGCCCGCGACGCTGCGGCTGCCGGGGCGTGCGTGGTGGTGCTCTCCTCCGACATCGAGGAGATCAGGGAGGTGGCCGACCGGATCCTGGTGATCGTCGAAGGCCACATCACCCTCGACTCCCGGGCCTCGGAGGTCGACGCGGACCTAATCATGACGAGCATGTCGGAGGTGGCATCACGATGACCCAGGCAGTGACCAACAAGACGGGGCAGCAAGCTCCCCAGCCGAAGCTGATCAAGCAGGCTGCACCGGCGTCAGAGCTGACGCCACTGATGCGGGTGCAGGATGCGGTGGTCAAGTACGGCTTCGTGGCGGTGACCGTCCTGCTGTTCGTCTACTTCGCCGCCACCGAACCTGCCTTCGCCACGTCCGATTCGCTGTTCGCCATGCTGAAGTACGCCTCGGTGACCGCCATCCTCGGTCTGGGCATGACCTTCTCGATGGTGGTCGGCGGCATGGACATGTCGATCGGCTCCCAGGCGGGCCTGGCGGTGCAGATGGCCGCCATGACCATGGTGTTCTACAACATGAACGGCACCACGGCCGGCCTGGTGGTGGTCGGGGTGGGGATCCTGGTCGGCCTGGTGAACGCCTTCTTGATCGTCTACTGCAAGATCCCTGATCTGCTGGCCACCTTGGCCATGATGTTCGTGATCCAGGGCGTCAAGCTGATCCCGGTGGACGGCCAGTCGGTGTCGGCCGGCATGGTGCTGCGCGACGGTTCGGTGGCACCGGGCAAGTTCACCTCCACCTTCCTGCTGCTCGACCGCGGCACGCTGGGGCCGGTGCCGCTGCCAGTGGTGATCATGCTGGTGCTGGCGCTGGTGAGCTGGTTCTTCCTGTCCCGTACCAAGTGGGGCCGGTTGATGTACGCCGTGGGCGCCAACCCCGAGGCCGCTCGCCTGTCCGGCGTCCGGGTCGGCTTCTACCGCGGCCTGGCCTACGTGCTGACCAGCACCTTCGCCTCGGTCGGCGGTCTGATCCTGGTGTCGCGGATCGGCCAAGGCGACGTGAACGCCGGCTCGTCCAGTCTGTTGGAGGCGGTCGCGGTGGCCCTGGTCGGCACATCCGTCCTGGGGGCGGGCAAGGCAAACGCCTGGGGCACCCTGCTGGGCGCTTTGCTGGTCGGCATCGTGCTCACCGGCCTGACAATGAAGGGCTTCCAGTACTACTACCAAGACACCGCCAAGGGACTGGTCCTGCTCGTCGCGCTGGTGTTCTCCTACACCATGTCGCGCAAGAAGGTGCGATATACCCCGGCCACCTGACCCCCTCAACCCACTACTGAAATCCACGAAGAAGTGATTCACCATGGCTGACTACGAATTCCTCACCGAACACACCGTCGCCGACTACATCCGCCAAAACCGGGAACTGTCGGCCCGGATCGATCCCGATCACCTGGCCAGCATCCGCGAGGTGGGGGACGGCAACCTCAACCTGGTCTTCCTGGCCACCGACGAGGCCGGACGGGGGATGTGCCTGAAGCAGGCCCTTCCCTATGTGCGGATGACCGGCGAGGGCTGGCCGATGACCCCAGACCGGGCCCGCCACGAGGTGGAGTCGTTGCAGGCTCACCACCAGCTCACCCCGGAGCTGCTTCCCGAGGTCTACCTCTACGACCCCAGCCGCTACATCATCGCCATGGAGGACCTCTCCGATCATCAGGTGTGGCGCGGCTCGCTGATCGCCGGTGAGCGCAAGGAGGGTGCGGCCGAGGCCGTGGGCACCTACGTTGGCGCACTGGCCTTCGGCACCTCGGCCTTCGCGATGGAGCGCGAGGCTCTGGCTGAAGCCGTGGCGCGGGCGGTCAACGCCCAGTTGTGCACCATCACCGAAGACCTGGTGTTCACCGAGCCGGTGGCCGGCGCCGAGCGCAACTCCTTCCTGGCCGCCAACGCTCCCGACGTGGCCGAGTTCCAGGCCGATCCGGCCGTCTGGCAGGGCATGGGCTACGCCAAGTGGATCTTCATGACCAAGGCCGAGGCGCTGATTCACGGCGACCTGCACACCGGCTCGGTGATGGTCCGCTCGGCGGCGGGCAGCGACGTGTGTGACAGCGTCAAAGCCTTCGATTCCGAGTTCGCGTTCTACGGCCCGCTGGCCTTCGATCTGGGGGCGTTGTTCGCCAACTACGTGGTCGCGGCGGCGCGGGCTGTCGCCCTCGGCGAGGACGACCGGGCGCACTGGTGCCTGAGGTTGATCGAGCAGACCTGGACCGGTTTCGAGGCTGAGTTCCGCCGCCGGTGGCCGACGCGTCGCGATCCGCGGGTCTGGGGCGATGAGTTCCTCGACGAGTTGCTGGCCACCTGGCGCAGCGAGGCGTGGCTGTTCGCCGCGGCCAAGATGTCTCGACGGATCATCGGTGCGGCCAAGACCCGCGACATCGAGTCGCTGCCGGAGAACCTTCGCGAAGGTGCGGCCCGCGGTGTCCTGCGGGTGTCGCGTCGCCTCCTGGTCGAACGTCACCTCGACTCCAGCCCGGCCCGGTTCGTGGCGTTGGCCGAGCCCATCCTGCGCGACGCGCGCACTGTCTGAGGACGGGTCGGCGTGCTGAAGGGAATCGATCCGCTGCTGGTGCCCGACCTGCTCGCTGAGCTGGCCCGGATGGGGCACGGCGACACGGTGGCCCTGGTGGACCGCAACTTTCCGGCCCACAGCCACGCACGCACGGTGATCGAGCTACCTCAAGCCGACGTGCAGCAGGCATTGGCGGCGCTACTCAGCGTCCTACCGCTGGATCGCTATGACGCACCGGCGGTGGTGCACATGCTCACCGATGAGGGAGCCGAGTCCCCGGCCACCCCTGCTGCCCGCGAACTGTGGCGTGCGGTAGAGGGCTTCGAGGTGAGCGAGGCCGGTGTCGATCGCCACGTCCAGTTCTACGAGCTGTCCCGAGCTGCCCGGGTGACGGTGCGAACCGGCGAGACCCTGCCGTACGCCTGCTATCTGCTGACCAAGGGGACGCTGTAGTCCCTGCAGGTGTGTCGGCTTCCCATCGAGAAGGAGTTACTCACGTGCGCAAGATCATCAACGACCCGCAGGACTTCGTCGATGAGGTCATCGACGGGCTGCTGCTGGCCCACCCCGATCACCTCAGGGCCGTGGACGCGGACCGGCGCGTGCTGGCCACCACCACCGTGGTGCCGAATCAGGTGGGTATCGTCACCGGCGGCGGCTCGGGCCACCTGCCGCTGTTCCTGGGGTATGTAGGCCAGGGGCTGTGCACCGCGGTGGCTATCGGCAACGTGTTCTCCTCCCCGTCGGCGGAGCAGATGGCTGCGGCGATCACGGCCGCCGACGCCGGCGCCGGGGTGCTGTGCCTGTACGGCAACTACGGCGGCGACGTGCTGAACTTCGATCTCGCCTGCGATCTGGTCGATGGGGTCCAGACCGCCACCGTACTGGGGGTCGACGATGTGCTTTCTGCGCCGAAGCAGCGGGCTGACACCCGCCGCGGGGTGGCCGGCCTGGTCTTCGCCTACAAGGTGGCCGGTGCCGCTGCGGCCCGGGGAGCGTCGCTGGCTGAAGTGACCGAGGTGGCCCGCCGGGCCACGGCCGCGACCGGGACGGCCGGAGTCGGCCTGTCGCCGACGATCCTGCCCGCCGCCGGCAAGCCCACTTTCACCCTGGCCGAGGGCGAAATGGAGATCGGGATCGGTATCCACGGAGAGCCCGGACGCCAGCGCGGCCCGCTGCAGACCGCCGACGAGATCACCGAAATGCTGATCCGTCCGGTTCTGGAAGACCTGGAGATCACGGCAGGCGATCGAGTGGCGGTGCTGGTCAACGGACTGGGCTCCACTCCCGCCGAAGAGCTCTACCTGATCTACCGCAAGGCGGCCCAACTCCTGGCCGAAGCCGGGGTGAGTATCGCGCGCCGCTACATCGGCGAGTACGCCACCAGCCTGGAAATGGCCGGGGCCTCGCTGAGCCTGCTGCGCCTGGACGACGAACTGCTGACTCTGCTCGACGCGCCGGCGTTCTCGCCGCTGGTCAGCTTCGGAGGCTGACCATGCTGGTCGGCGAGCTGAAGACGGTCCTGGCTGCAGCCTTGCAGGCGCTGGCCACCCACTCCGACGAGTTGCGCGACCTGGACGCGGCCCTGGGCGACGGCGATCTGGGGATCACGGTACGGGCCGGTTCGCTGGCCGCCGTCGAGGCTTTGGCCACCAGCGACAGCGACGATGCCGCCGAGGTGCTCAAGGCGGCGGGTCGGGCGTTCGCAGCGGCGAACCCGTCCACCTTCAGCGCGCTGGTGGGCGGCGGACTGATGGCAGCGGCGTCCCCGCTGGCCGGACGTGACCACCTGGACACCGAAGCCGCCCTCGCCTTCGGACGCGCCGCTGCCGAGCGCATTCATCAGCGCGGCAAGGCCGAGCTGGGTGACAAGACCCTGCTGGACGCGCTGCTGCCGAGTCTTGACGTGCTGGCGACCGCGTCCGGAAGTGCGGCCGAGCGCTGCCGGGTGATGGCCACCGAGGCCGATCGGTGCGTGGCCGCCAGCCGCGAGTGGGAGTCCAAGCGGGGCCGCGCCGGCTGGCTCGGCGAGCGCAGCATCGGCCAGATCGATGCCGGAGCCCGCGCGTACGCGCTGTTCTTGGCCGAGTTCGCAGCAGCCCTGGAGCGGTCATGAGTGCGGTGCTTGACCACCCCGACGCCCCCGTGTTGGGTTGGCCGCATGTCTGCTGAACTGATCGTGCTGGGAAGCGCCAACATGGACCTGGTCGTCAAGTTGACGCGCCACCCGGCGCCCGGCGAGACCGTGTTCGGCGACTCGCTGACCACTGTCGCCGGCGGTAAGGGACTCAACCAAGCCGTGGCCGGTGCCCGCGCCGGGGCGCCGGTGCGCTTCGTCGGCGCTGTCGGGCGCGACGAGTTCGGGCAGCGCCTAGTGGCCGGCCTGCGTGCCGAGGGTATCGACACCACCGGCGTCCAGCAGGTCGACCAGCCCACCGGGACCGCCCACATCAGCGTCGATCGCGCCGGGCAGAACAGCATCGTGGTGGTCTCCGGCGCCAACGCCAGCCTCACCCCGCAGGTGTTGGACGGCCTCGAACCCGGTGCGGCCGAGTGGTTGTTGACCCAGCTGGAAGTGCCCCTGGACACCGTGGCCGCAGCGCTGGACTGGTGCCACCACCACGGTGTGCGGGCGGTGCTGACCCCGGCACCGGTGCTCACCTTGGACGCGTCGTTGTTGGCGAAGGTCGACCTGCTGGTGCCCAACGAGTTCGAGGCCTGCCAGCTGGCCGGCTTGGACGACCCCCAACAGGCCGCGCTCGCGTTGAGCCGGTCGTGTCGCGACGTGGTGGTCACCCTCGGTTCGCGCGGCTCGGTGTGGGCCACCGACGGCGAGCTCCGCCACCGGCAACCGGCCCTCACCGTGGCTGCGGTGGACACCACCGCAGCCGGGGACACCTTTGTGGGGCTGTTGGTCACTCAGCTGTCGCAGGGAGCGACGATGCCGCAGGCCATGGAGTGGGCGGCCGCGGGCGCGGCGATCAGCGTGAGCCGAGCCGGAGCGTCGGCGTCCATGCCGACCCGGGCCGAGATCGACGCCTTGCTGGCCTGACTATCGCCCGAACAGCGCCCGAGCGAAGAACACCAGGTTGGCCGGACGTTCGGCCAACCGGCGAATGAAGTAACCCCACCAGTCGGTGCCGTAGGGCACGTACACCCGCACGGTCTCACCGGCGGCGGCCAGGCGTCGCTGCTCGTCGGAGCGGATGCCGTACAGCATCTGAAACTCGTAGTCGCCGGGCTCTCGTCCGGTGGCGCGGGCGAGTTCGGGCATCGCGGCGATCATCTCGGGGTCATGGGTGGCCAACAGCGGCCAGCCGGCCCCGTCCATCAGGGTGCGGGCGCAGGCCAGGTAGGCCGCCGAGACCTCTTCGCGGGTCTGGTGGGCCACCTCGGCGGGTTCGGCATAGGCGCCCTTGCACAACCGGACGCGTGACCCGGCCCCGGCCAGGACGCTCACATCGGCCAGGGTGCGGTGCAGGTAGGCCTGCACTACCCCGGCGGTGTCGGGGTAGTCGCGCCGCAGTTCGGCCAGGATGCCCAAGGTGGCATCGGTGTGGTTGTGGTCCTCGGCGTCCACGGTGACCGTGGTTCCCGCCGCCGCGGCCGCGGCACAGATCGCCCACGCGTTGGTCAGCGCGATCCGCGGGCCGTCAGGGAGGTCGAGGCCGAGCGCGGTCAGCTTCACCGACACCTCGGCCACCTCGGCGAGGCCGGCAGCCTTCAACTCGGCCAGCAGGTGGAGATAGGCATCGCGGATCGCGGCCGCGTCGGCTTCGTTGGTGGTGTCCTCGCCCAAATGATCGATGGTGGCCAGCAGCCCGTCGGCGGCCAAGCCGCGCACCGCGTCCAGGCATTCGGCGACCGTCTCGCCGGGGACGAAACGGTGCACCACCTTGGCGGTCATCGGCAGTCGGACGGCCCACGCGCGCGCGGAGGCGCTCCCGGCCAACGCCAGCAACGGGCCCCGCAGGACCTGGGCAAGGACACTCATTCAGGCCTCCATCACAGACTCGACCAGGGCGACGTCGAGCTGTTCGAGACTATCGATCACCACGGTGGCCAGCGCCAGGACGTCGGCGGTCGGCGGGTGGAAGTGCGGCGGAACCGCGATCACCGCCATGCCCGCAGCGTGCGCGGAACGGATGCCGGCCGGGGCGTCCTCGACGGCCACGCTGCGCCGGGGGTCGGCGCCCAGCCGACGGCAGATCTCCAGGTAGACATCGGGGGCGGGCTTGCCGACACCGCCGATCTCGGCGGTCGACAGGCGCTGCTCGATCAGGTCGCCGATGCCGAGCTGTTCGATGGCAATGTCGATCAGCACCCGGGGCGACGAACTAGCCACGCCCAGACGCCACTGGTCGCCGATCCGTCGGACGGACTCAACCGCTCCCGGCAGCGTCTTGATGCCGTCTTCGCGGTAGTGGTGAGCCATGGTGTCGATCACCCGGTCGGCAAGCTGTTCGGCCGTGCCCGGCAATCCGACCACATCGACCAGGTAGGTGGCCCACTGCTGGGTGGACATGCCCATCATCGCCGGGGTGGCGCTTTCGGGCCAGGGCACCCCCTCGGCCGCGGCGATCTCGCGCCGCACCGTGTCCCACAGTGCCTCGGTGTCGGTGAGGGTTCCATCCATGTCGAATACGACCACGCTCATGAGCCCATTCTTGCTCAGTTGTGGCCCGCGGATTCTCGCTACCACGACCGGGCCTGGGGAACCACGCACGTCAGGCCGGGGTCGGCCGAGTCGCGTCGCTAGGGTCTTGTCCATGACGGCATCGCCTACCCCTCTCGTCGTTGGACTCTGTGCTCTCACGCTGGTGTTGACTGCTTGCGGCACCGGCCCGGGTTCACCGGCCGCCCCGGTGTCCTCCAGCGGTGCGCTGTGTGCATCGAGCAATGCTCCGGTGGTCAACTCGACCACGGCGAGCTCGTCCAGTAGCGCATCGTCGAGCACTGCTCCATCGAGTGCGGCAGCCACGCCGACTGCCAGCGCGAGCAGCAGCGCCACCAGTTCTGCCACCCCATCGTGGAGTTTCGTCACTGAGCCCGATCTCAAGCCGGTCAAGCTGCAGGTGCTGAAGAACACCCTGACCGACACGTCCGGCTACATCTTCACCGCGCCGTACGCGCCGGGGGCAGCCACCGGGCAGACCGGCACCTACATCACCGACGTCGACGGCAACCCGGTGTGGTTCAAGGCGGTGCCCGGGACGAGCATGGAGAACCTCGGCTTCCGCGTCCAGACCTACCAGGGCAAGCCGGTGCTGACCACCTGGCAGGGGACGGCGGCCGGCTCGCCTGGCTACCAGAACCTGCCGATCGCCGCCCCGGAGCCGGGCGCCTGCTTCTACATCTACGACCAGAACTACAACGTCATCAAGACCGTCAGCGCGGTGGACGGCTGGACCGCCGACCTGCACGAGATGGTGCTGACCCCGCAGGGGACGGCGCTGTTCCTCACCTTCAAGACGGTGGCCAAGGACCTCAGTGCCTACGGCGGTCCCGCCGACGGCTACGTGGGTGACTACGGCATTCAGGAGATCGATCTGGCCACCGACAAGCTGGTCTTCTCCTGGGACATGCTCGATCACATCAGCCTGAAGGACTCCTACGAGACCGCGGCCAGCGCCAACGCCACCGACGGCAACGTCTGGGACGTGTTCCATCCCAACTCTCTCGACCTCGGGCCCAACGGCGAGCTGCTGGTGTCGCTGCGCAACATGTGGGCCGGCTACGCCATCGATCCGACCAGTGGCGACATCTTGTGGCAACTCAACGGCAAGCAGCAGTCCGACGAGACCTGGCCGCTGATCAGCCCCGAGAAGGACGCCCGGTTCTCCTGGCAGCACATGCTGCGCTTCCGCGGCACCGATCAGATCTCGCTGTTCGACGACGGCTGCTGCGGCACCAACGCCGACGGCAGTGACGAAGCCGCCCAAGGCACCTCCCGGGGGCTGGTCCTCAACGTCGACGTCGCTGAGAAGACGGCCTCGGTGGCGACCACCGCCTACCACGACCCCACCCTGAAGGTGTCCAGCCAGGGCAGCATGCAACAGCTTGCCACTGGCGATTGGTTCGTCGGTTGGGGAATCCAGCCCTACTTCTCCCAATACGGCGCTGCCGGTAACTCCGCGGCCAAGCCGTCCTCGAACCTGGTCTACGACGCCAAGTTCTCCGGCGACATGTTCTCCTATCGCGCCTTCCGCGACACCTGGGTCGGTATCCCGACCACGCCACCCAAGACCGTCGCCCAGTCCACCGACGGCAAGACGACCGTCTACGCCTCCTGGAACGGATCGACCGAGACCGTCGCCTGGCAGGTGCTGGCCGGGAGTAGTCAATCCGAGCTGGCCGTCGTCGAGCCCAATGCAGCCCGCAAGGGGTTCGAAACCTCCATCGTGGTGCCCGGAACGGTCGCCTATTACCAGGTCAGGGCACTCGACAAGGCCGGCCAGGTGATCGGAACCTCTGCGGTGGTGGCGCTCTCGTCCTAGGGACCGCAGCCGCCTGTCGACCCACGCGAGCGGGTGGCGTCAGGTGGCCCTGGATGCTGCGGAGGCGCGGGCTAGCATCAATGGCGTGGAAACGGCGCTGCGTTCGCGGGTGAGCCTGCCGCTCGACCTGCGGCTGGCGCGGCGGCGTCCGGAGGTGGCGGTGGTGCCGCGGGTGCTGCGGCCGTCCGGGCTGCCCAAGCTGGACGCGCTGGTGGCCACCCCGTCCGACCCTGCCGGGGTGCTGGTGTACTTCCCGGGTTTCGACACCCCGCTCGGCTCGTGGGAGCGGGCCAAGTGCCAATACCTGGCCGGGGTCAGCGGGCTGCAGGTGGTGCTCACCGAGATCCCCGGAATGAGCCGCTACGGCGACTCCATTCCCAGATCGGTGCGGTCCGACATGTTGCGCGGGCACATCGGGTCGTGGGCCGAGTTGAATCTGGCCTACATCTCCGAAGCACTGGCCGAGGTGGTCAACACCGAGACCATGCAGGTGTTCGGCTACTCCACCGGTTGCTCGCTGGCTGTGGCTGCGTTGCCGGTGTTGGCCGAATGGGGGCCGATCGAGGGGCTGAACCTTGTCGAGCCGGTGGCGATCACCAAGCGCAATATCGCCATGCTGCAAGCCCACAACCTGGCCGACTGGACCCGGCTGCCGGTATCGCTGGGTACCAACGTCGGCCACGGCTGGGTGATGGACGCACTCCGCGCCCAACGGCGCGAACCCAAGACCAAGTACGGGGTGGTCGACCTGTTGGCGATCGGGATGGTGTTGTCCAGCGCCGAGTTGGCCGCTCGGCTCGATCAGGTCGAGTTGGCGCATTGTGCGTTGGCGCGCGGATCTCGAAGTTCGTTGTGCCAGCGCGGTGATTTCGATCAACTCGACGAAGCGTTGAGTAGACGCCACGTCCCCGGCCCGACAATCATCGTGGAGGGGTTGGGGCATCAGTTGTGGCACTCGTTCCCCACGGTGGCGGCCTTGGCTGAGGCGATGCTCGCTCCCTAGCCAGCGCGCTGATGGGGGAGCGGGGCAGCGGCCTTGCCTCGCCGACGTGAGGCGGTGTCCGGGGTCATCTCCCGGGAAAATATAGGTAAGGCAAACCTAATATCGAGGTGAATAGGTTAGGCAATCCTTGTTTGAAATGTCAGGACTTTTCGACGAGGGTTGTTTTGTGAGGATCATCGACTGGACGCGCCGCTACCCGATGGTTGCCGCCACCATCGCGGTCGGGCTGTTCGGCCTGCTGCTGTTGGCCTTCGGGCAGCAGGTTGTTTCCGGATGGTTGGTCAGTGGCTATGCGTTGGCCATCGCCGCCTGGCAGGCCTGGCACATGATCGGCGACCTTCGCCGAGGCGCGTTCGGGTTGGACGTGTTGGCCGTGCTCGCGATCACCTCCACCGTCCTCGTCGGTGATCACTGGGCGGCGCTGATCGTGGCGTTGATGCTCACCGGCGGCGAAGCCCTGGAGGACTACGCGACCTCGCGGGCCCACCAAGAGGTGTCGGCCTTGCTGGAACGCGCGCCGCACCACGCGCACCGGGCGAACGCGGAGGGAACCTTCACTGAAGTGCCGATCAGTGAGGTCGTCATCGGCGATGTTGTCATGGTCCGGCCCGGCGAAGTCGTCCCGGTCGATGGCGTCCTGGAAGGGGACGCCTGTTGGTTCGACGAGTCGTCCCTGACCGGCGAATCGCTGCCGGTGGAGCACCAACCCGGCGACCTGGTGCTGTCGGGAACGGTGAGCCAACAGACCGTGGCCATCATTCGGGCCGAGGCCTCGGCCAAGGACAGCCAGTACCAACAGATCATCGACCTGGTGGAGGCCGCCGCCGAGACCAAGTCGCCCATCGTGCGGCTGGCCGATCGGTACGCGGTGCCGTTCACCGCGATCTCGCTGATCATCGCCGGGGTGGCCTGGTGGCTGTCGGGTGACCCCGTCCGATTTGCCGAGGTGCTGGTGGTGGCCACACCGTGCCCACTGCTGATCGCCGCTCCGGTGGCCTTTCTGGCCGGGATGAGCCGGGCTGCGGCCAGCGGGGTGATCGTGAAGTCCGGTGCGGTCATGGAGGCACTGTCGCGAGTGCGCACTGTGGCGTTCGACAAGACCGGAACCATCACCCACGGCCAACCGGTGGTGGACGTGATCGAAGCGGCCGAAGGCGTCAACCCCGACGACGTGCTGGCACTCGCAGCCGCGGCGGAGAAGTACTCGGCGCACGTGCTGGCCACCACCATCGTCAACGCCGCCGTCGAGCGCGGGCTCAGCGTGCCGGACGCCACCGACGTGGCGGAGGTCACTGCCTCCGGGATGACCGCGACGATCCTCGGCCGGCGCACCGCCGTCGGCAAGGCTGACCACGTCGAAGCGGTCACCGGTCATCGTCCGGCGACCGGAGAGGTGCCACCCGGGCACATCGCGATCTATGTCGGCACCGACGACGGACCTGTCGGACGGGTTCTGCTGGCTGATGAGGTGCGTTCACACGCGGCAGCCACGCTGTCCGCGCTGCATCACCTCGGCGTCCGCAACGTGGCGATGTTGACCGGCGACACCGAAGCTACCGGCCGACACGTCGCCGAGAAGGTCGGAATCGACGAGGTGCGGGCCGGGTTGCTGCCGGCCGACAAGGTCGCGTGTATGACCGAGCTTCCGCTGCGCCCGGTCGCCATGGTCGGTGACGGCGTCAACGATGCCCCGGTGCTCGCTGCCGCAGACATCGGCATCGCCATGGGCGCGCGCGGGGCCACCGCCGCGAGCGAATCGGCCGACGTGGTGATCATGCTCGACGATCTCAGCCGGGTCGCCACCAGCATCGCCATCGCCCAACGGACGGTTCGGGTCGCCCTGCAGGCCATCTGGCTCGGTATCGCCATCAGCGTGGTGCTGATGGTCGTGGCCGCGGGGGGCCTGCTGCCGGCCATCGTCGGCGCCACCCTGCAGGAGTTCGTCGACTTGGCCGCCATCGTGGCCGCGCTGCGCGCCGTCCGTCCCGGTGCGGACGAGCGACAACTCAGCCGTGACTTGCGGCAACTGCCGGCCTCACCCGCCCGCGAGGTCCAACCCGCGCTCGCCGCCTGAAGGTCGTGCGGCCTCGGTTCGCGCCTCAGCGACCGGCGTACAAACCGTCGATGACGGCCTTCGCACGGGCCAGCAACTCGCCCCGCTTGAGCTTCATCGTCGGGGTGAGGAGACCGCTGGCCTCGGACAGGTCGGCGACCGCGAGCACGAAGCGTTGAGCCTGCTCAGCGCGGGAGAAGTGGGCGTTCGCGGCCCGCACGGTGGCCTCGAGTCGGGCGCGGAGCCGGGCGCTGGTCAGCTCGATGATCGAGCCGTCGGGAGCCGGGACGGGCACCTTGTCGGAGTTGCCAGGATGTTGGGCCCAGGTGTGGAGTTCCTCAGGGTCGAGGAGCAGGACCGCACTCAGGTAGGGCTGGGCTTCGCCCACCAACACCGCATGAGCGATCAGCGGATCTTGCTCCACCCAGTTCTCCCACGGCCCCGGCGCGACCGTCTTGCCGCCGGAGGTGACCACGACGTCCTTGCAGCGCCCGAAGAGCCGCAGTCGACCCCGGTCGTCCAGTTCGCCCAGGTCGCCGGTGCGGAAGAAGCCGTCGACGAACGCGTCGGTGTTGTCGCCGGCCCGGTAGTACCCGGCGAACACCCCGGCCCCGCGCGCCAGCACCTCACCGTCGGCGGAGATGCGCACGGTGGTGCCCGGCAGGGGCACGCCGACGCTCCCGGGACGGATGTCGGTGGGCAGATTGCCGGTCAGTGGGGCGGTGGTCTCGGTCAGGCCGTAGCCCTCGACCACCGGCAGTCCGGCTCCCCAGAAGAATCGGCACAGATCGGCCTCCAGCGCGGCCGCGCCGGAGAGGAGGTAGTCCACGCGTCCGCCGAACAGGGTGCGGACGCGGGCGAAGAACAGCCGGTCGTACAGCCGGTGCCGCAGTGCCAGTCCCCGCGATGGGCGTGCGGTCGGATCGTCCTGGAGGTGTTCGAGATGGGTGGCCCACGCGATCGCGGTGCGCTGCGCCGAACGCCACACCCGGCCGAGCCCCTTGCGTTGGGCCGACGCGGTTGCGGCCGCCAGCACCTTCTGCAGTACCCGGGGCACGACCACCAGGAAGGTCGGACGCAGTACGCCGAGCGCCGGGACCACGTCCTTGGGTGAGCTCAGGTGGGCGATCCGCATGCCGTTGGCCAGGCACACCAGTTGCAGCCCGCGGGCCAGCACATGCGCCAGCGGCAAGAAGATGATTGTGCTGCCGCCCTCGTAGATGACCTCGCGGTAGGCGGCGGCCACATTGAGCACCTGATGGACGAAGTTGCGATGGGTCAGCAGGGCGCCTTTGGGGGCGCCGGTGGTGCCGGAGGTGTAGACGATGGTGGCGACCGAGTCGAGGTCGGCCAGCCCGCGACGTTCGTCGACGACCTCCTCGGCGAGGTCGCGTCCGGCGTCGGCCAGGGCGTCCAGGTCGTGGCCGGGGTCGGCCGTCATCAGCCACACCCCCAGAGTCGTGCGCGCTCGACCGCTCAGTGCGTGGCGCAGCTTGGCGGCCTGTTCGGCGTCACCGGCCAACCCGAGGACGACGTGCGCATCGTCGACGATGGCGTCCACCTGGGCCGCGGCTGCGGTGTCGTACAGCGGCACGATCACCGCTCCGGCGTACCAGCAGGCCATTTCGGCGACCGCCCACTCGTAGTTGGTCGCCGACATGATCGCCACAGCTGCACCCGGCGTGACTCCGGTGGCGATCAGGCCCTTGGCCAGCGCGCGCACCTGGGTGTCGAACTCGGCGGTTGTGACGCCCCGCCACGGCCCGCTCACCGGCGCCCCGGAATCGCGCACCTCAAAGGCGACCTGGGAGGGCGCCTGGCTCACCCGGAGCGCCAGCAGGTCACTGGCGTTGCGGTACCCGTGGCTCGTGGTCAGCATCGGAGTGCTCACTTCGGCCAAGGTGTTGAGGGACTGCGTGGCGCTGGCAGTCTTACTGTGGTCGACCATCGTTGCTCGTTCCTGCATCCATTATCTGTGGAATGTCCTGTTCCCCGCTGGTGTTTCAGCGGCAAAGCTCGTGTCCAGAACAACGGATGGTGATCATGGAAGATTCCGCAGGAAAGTCGTTGTTGGTTGTCGCGGTGGTAGCAATCCTGGGTATAGGCCTCGGCGTTGCTGGTAGTCAGGGCGGTGCGGCCCTGGCCGGCGTGCCCTTGTTCGGGGCCGCGGTCGCGGTGGCCTTCATTCTACAGTGGGTGATTTTTCTGCCCTCGTTTTTCCTGCGCACAGAGCGCTTTTTTGACCTCACCGGCAGCTTCACCTATTTGGCCATCACCCTCGCCCTGGCGCTGCTGACCCCCGCTGCGGACGCTCGCACCTGGGTGCTGGCGGCGATGGTGTCGGTATGGGCGCTGCGGTTGGGGACGTTCTTGTTCCGGCGGGTCGAGCGGGTCGGCAAGGACTCCCGCTTCGACCAGATCAAGCAGTCGGCGCCCCGGTTCCTCTCGGTCTGGACGATCCAGGCGCTGTGGGTGAGCGTGACCGCGTCGGCGGCCTGGATCGCGATCACCTCGACCGTCCGCGTCGCGCTGGACGGCTGGGCGGCGGCCGGGGTGCTGCTGTGGCTGATCGGCTTCGGCATCGAAGCGGTCGCGGATGCGCAGAAGAATCGGTTCAAGGCCGACCCCGCCAATGCCGGTCAGTTCATTCGTACCGGGCTGTGGTCGCGGTCACGGCACCCCAACTACTTCGGCGAGATCGTGCTGTGGGTGGGGGTGTTGGTGGTCACCGTGCCGGTGCTGCAGGGTTGGGGCTGGGTGGCGGTGATCTCACCGATCTTCGTGACGGTGTTGTTGCTGCGGGTCAGCGGCATCCCGCTACTGGAAGCCAAGGCCGACGCCACCTGGGGTGGGCAAAGCGAGTACGAGGCGTACAAGTCGGCCACGCCGGTGCTGGTTCCCAAACTGGTCTAGGCAGCCTCGCCCACCCGCTCACGCCAGGGTGGAGCCGTTGAACCCCCACATGGCCCGACGGAAGTCGGTGAAGTTCACGAAGACCCGGTTCGGCTCGACGCCGAGGTGGTCGCGCACCAGCGAGCACAGCCGGGCGGTGATGGCCTGGGTCTGGTCGCCGGTGAGTTCCACCACGCTGCGCACGTCCACTAGGCAGGACGGGTCGCTGGTGCCGGCCATGGTCATGGCGTCGGCGCGTTCGAACAGGGTCATCACATAGCCCTCGGGCTGGGCCATGGCCTCGGCCAGGGTGGTCGAACAGGCCGTGAGGAGGGTGGGGATGGCGCCGTCGTCGATCGTCGCGGTGGTGTGAACGGTGAGCACGGGCACGGTGGCTCCCTTTCCAGATCGGGGCTCAGCCGGCTTGGGTCGGGTCGCCCATGGCCCAGGCCACGGCGTTGTCGCGGTTCAGCGTGGCGATCGCGGCGAGGTCGCCGGCGTCGATGCTGAACCCGAAGATGTCGGCGTTGCTGCGGATGCGCGCAGGGTTGGTGCTCTTGGGGATCACCGGATAGCCCTGCTGCACGGCCCAGCGCAGCAGCACTTGCGCCTCGCTCACGCCGTACTTGGCGGCCATGACCTTGAACGCCGAGTCTTGACGTTCGCCGTCGGTTCGCATGTCGGCGGTCTTGGCGGAGTCCTGGCCCGGCGCGACCCGCCAGGTGGAGAGTGGGGCGAGGCTGCTGTAGGAGATCGGGACGATCTGGTGCTCGTTGAGGTAGGCCACCAGCTCCGGCTTCTGCGACCACGGATGGAGTTCGAGTTGGTTGACCGCGGGGGTGGGTAGCCCGGCTGCGCGGATCTCTTCCAGGTGTTGAACGCCGAAGTTGCTCACCCCGATCGCTCGCGCCAGCCCGTCGGCCTGGGCGTCGACGAGGGCCTGCCACTGGTCGAGTCGCTGATCTGCACCGAACGGGGCATGGATCAGGTACAGATCCACGTAGTCCAGACCGAGGCGCTCCAAGCTGGCCGCCAGGGCCGCCCGGGTTTCCGTCCGGCCTTTGGGGGCGTCACCCCAGGCGGGGTTGCCCGGCCAGAACTTGGTGGTGACGAACAACTCCTCGCGCTTCAGCAGGCTGGTGTCGATTGCTTGCCGGATCGCCTCACCCACGCCGTGTTCGTTGCCGTACCCCTCGGCGGTGTCGACGTGCCGGTAGCCGGCACGTAGCGCTTCGCCCACCACGGTGACCGCCTCGTCGTCGGGGATGAGGTAGGTGCCGAAGCCGAGATAGGGGATCTCGACGCCATTGCTCAATGATCGGGTGTGCACCGGCTTCTCCTTGCTTTCGTCGGTACTTCGAACCTAGGCGGGCGCCGGGCGCGAGGCATGCCCATTCCTCCGCACTCCCTGCCTAATCCTGTCGCGCCGGTGCAGGCCCGCGAGGATCCGGCAGACTGGTGGCGGACGACGGGAGTGTCATGGAGCTGGCGAACCTGACCGAGCAGATCGACCGCATGGTGCCTGCGTGCCGGGGTCGGCAGCAGCAGATCGTCCGCGCCAGGGACGGCTTGGTGCTGCTGCGGCAGGACCGTCCCAGCCCTTTGGAGCGATCGCTCTACGAGCCGGTCGTGTGCCTGATCCTCCAGGGAAGCAAGGACGTCTTTGTCGGTAGCCGCCGGCTGTCGGTCGGCCCAGGGGAGTGCCTGCTGGTCAGTCACGACCTTCCGGTGCGCTCCCAGGTGACCGTCGCTCCCTATCTTGCGTTGGTGTTCGAGATCGACGTCGACACCATCAGGCGGCTCGGTGAGCGAGTGGCGGTGCCACCGCGCGAGGCTGCGCCTGGGCAAGCCGCGGACGTGCAGGTGGCTGATCCGGGTTTGGTGGCTGCGTTGAGTCGCTACCTCAATCTCGGCGAGTCCGGCGGTGGCCAGGACGTGCTCGGCCCCCTTACCGCTGAGGAGATCCACTATCGACTGCTGACCGCACCGTTCGGCGCGATGCTGCGCACGCTCAGCCTTCCCGACAGCAGTGTCAGTGCCGTTGCCCAGGCCATCAGCTACCTCCGTGCCAACCTGCGCGTGCCCGTGGTGGTGCCCGACCTGGCCCGCCACGTCGGGATGAGCCCATCCTCGTTCCACAAGCACTTCAAGGCGGTCACCGCGACTACACCGCTGCAGTATCAGAAGGAGTTGCGCCTGCTGGAGGCCCGGCACCTGCTGGCCGGTGGCCGCTCGGTGACCGCCGCGGCCTTCGACGTCGGCTACGCCAGCTCCAGTCAGTTCAGCCGCGAGTACGCCCGCAAGTTCGGCGTCCCACCCAGTCGGGACGTGTCCTCGCGCGTTGGTTGAGTGGCGGCATCGGCACCGCTGGGTGACCGCGTCGCCCCTTAGCCAGTGGTAGTCCCCTGGCATCAAGGTGCGCCGCAACGTCCCGCCGGTCGCGACCTGCCCGCCCACCGGTCCGCCGGTGGTTGAGCAGGCCGTCCAGCGGCCGCGGCGAAACCCGGGGCGTCCCAGGCGCGTCCCCACCTCCCAACGCCCCCTCACGCCGCGGGTGAAGCCGCCATGCTGGGTGAAGCTGCCGTGCCTGGTGGGGCTGTCATGCCGGGTGAAGCTGCCGTGCCGGGTGAAGCTGTCATGCCGGGTGAAGCTGCCCTGCCTGGTGGGGCTGCCGTGCCGGGTGAAGCTGCCGTGCCGGGTGAAGCTGCCGTGCCGGGTGAAGCTGCCGTGCCGGGTGAAGCTGTCATGCCGGGTGAAGCTGCCCTGCCGGGTGAAGCTGCCGTGCCGGGTGAAGCTGTCATGCCGGGTGAAGCTGTCATGCCGGGTGAAGCTGCCGTGCCGGGTGGGGCTTCCGCCCCGGGTGGGGGCGGGCCAGTCTCGGGCCGGTCTCGGTCGGCAAATCTGGAGTGTCTCAGTGGTCTTCGCTCGGGGTCGTAGCGGCGGGGCGGAATGGCCTCGGGGACACCCCCATCACCGATCCGCAACTCCCACTGATCTCGGGCGCTGAACTTGGCCGGCTCGACCAGGCCATGGTGGTGATGGCACAACAGCGCCAGGTTGGACAGGTCAGTGCGTCCGCCGTTCCACCAGGGGTCGATGTGATGAGCCTCGCACACGGCCGGACGTGTGGTGCAGCCAGGGAAGACACAACCACCGTCGCGCAGAATCAGAGCGGTACGCAAGGCTCGAGTGACCAGGCGATGCGCGCGTCCGACATCAAGCACTTCGGACTCTCCTCCGAGCACCGTCGGCACCAGATCGGCGTCGCAGCACAGGCGCCGCAGTTCACCGGCGGAGAGGGCTTCGCCGTCAGCGATGAGTCCGGCACCGGCAGCGGCCCGGTGGAGCCGGTCGTAGTCGAGGGTCACGATTACTCGAGGCCGGTCACCGCCGGTGCTGGGTGCGCGCCGCTGGCTGTGATGCGCGCCGAGGAGATCAACCAGGGCATCGGCGCGGCGCTGCGCGGGCGTGTTGAGGCTGGCCGGATCGCGCTCTTCAATCGCGCTGCGCCGACGGGACTCGACATAGGAATCGATCAAGGTGATGAAGCTCTCCCCAGCGACCCGCGGCAGGCTGCCGGAGAAGGTGACTGAGCCGTTGCCGTCGCGGCTGAAGGTGAGACTCCGGTTGCGATGGGCGGCCTCAGCCTGCCGCTGAAGGTGCTTCTCCTTCGCCTCCTCGGCGCCTTCGCGGGCGACGGCGGCCAGCACAATCGGCGCGGCCTTGGCGGGCTGATCGGTGTCTTGGCGCTGGGCCAGCGACAGCATCACCTGCTCCGCCTGCGCCCCCTGCTCAGCGTTCAACCCGCTCAGCCCGTCCAGAACCTTGGTGATGGTGCGCGCCTTGGCAACACTGATTGCCCCGGCCACCGCCGCCTGCCCGATCTCGGGCCGGGCGCCGAACTCGCGCGCCTGATGCAGCAGCCCGGCCGCCTCCCGCTTCGACAACCCACCTCGGGTCGCCAACCACGTGGTGGTGGGCGTGCCGGTGTCGCGCAACGACTCCGAGGCGGCGTCGGCCAACCCCAACAACGTCACCGACAGCGCATTCAGCCGGGACGCCAGCCGGTGCGCCCGCTGGGACGTCGCCAACCGATCGCCGCGCCCCACCCCGGACACGTCGAGCTGATCGAGGCTGGCCTCGATCTGGTCCAACAGCGTTCCCGGGGTGGTCATGAGACAAGCCAATCAGCCGCCCCTGACACTCAGGCCAGCCTGAAACGATCCAAAACCCCTAGTGAACCTAAACAAGACCTGAGAAAATCGAATAGGCGTGCGAATTGTGACGATCCGAGCGGTGGACAGCCTTGGTGGCGCGTGGCTGGCGGTTTGGTGGCGCGTCGGTTGCGGGGTTGGTGGCGCGGGTGTGGCGCGAAGGTCGCTGGATCGTGGCGCGACTGTGGTGGGTCTGTGGTGCCGGGGTCGCCATTCTTGTGGGCGCGTGTTGGGTGCGGTGCGGGTGCTGCGGTGGCTTCTGCGTCGGCCGGGCTGGTCCTGCGGCGCGAGTGACCACGGGGTTGGCTGAACGGGCTGGACCCTAGGCGCCGTCTCGTTTCGGCAGGTTCGGAAACGTCCGCTGTTCGGCCAACTCAGAGCTCATGGCAGGCTCACGACGCGGGCTCGACCAAGTTGCCAGCCTCATGACCCCATCGTGTCCCGAGGGTTAGGGCTCGGCGCTTCTCGCTCAGAAGACCATGGACGCCACCGGCCCCGGGTCAGGGGCGGGCGGTCAACTCTGATTCCCAGAATGACACGATGGCGTCGTCATCGCGCAAGCGCACCGCATAGCTGGCTCCGCGGCCCTCGTCCTCGCCGATCCCCACGATGACGCCGATCTTCCCCACCTGCTCCGGGGTTCGTTCCGCGGTGGTGACGCGCACCTCATCGCCGTAGTCGAATGCCACGAGTTACTTCTTCTCGGCGTGGCCGCCGAACTGCTTGCGCATCGCCGAGAGGATCTTGTGCTCGAAGACGTCCGCGCCCTGGCTGGAGAAGCGCGAGACCAGCGCGGCGGTCAGCGTGGGTGCCGGGACGCCCAGGTCGATCGCGGCGGCCGCCGTCCAGCGGCCTTCGCCGGAGTCGGACACCCGGCCGCCGAACTCGTCCAACGTCGGGTCGGCCACCAGGGCGGACGCGGTCAGGTCGAGCAGCCACGACTGCACCACCGAGCCACGCCGCCACACCTCAGCCACTTCGGCCAGGTTGAGGTCGTAGCCGTAGTGCTCGGGGTGTTCCAGCGGCGCGGTTTCGGCGTCGGCGTCGCGCTCGTGCGCCCCGGCGCCAGCGTGCGCCAGCAGGTTGAGGCCTTCGGCATAGGCAGCCATCAGGCCGTACTCGATGCCGTTGTGCACCATCTTCACCAAGTGTCCCGCTCCTGCCGGCCCGCAATGCAGGAAGCCGTGCTCGGCGTCGGTGGGGATCCCGTCGCGACCCGGCGTGCGGCCGGCGGCATCCACGCCGGGCGCGAGCGCTTCCCAGATCGGACGCAGCCGCTCGAAGTGCTCGGCCGGTCCGCCGATCATCAGCGAGTAGCCGCGCTCCAAGCCCCACACGCCACCGGAGGTGCCGACGTCGAGGTAGCCGATGCCGCGCTCAGCCAGCGCCGCCGCCCGGGTGATGTCGTCGTGGTAGTGGGAGTTGCCGCCGTCGATGATCACGTCACCGGCGCTGAGCACGTCGGCGACCGCGTTCACCGTGCTGGCGGTGATCGCGCCGGCCGGCACCATCACCCAGACCGCGCGCGGGCCGTCCAGTTTGGCGGCGAGATCTTCCAACGAGGACGCACCGACTGCACCTTCGGCGACCAGGGCGGCCACCGCGTCGGGGTTCACGTCATAGACGACGGCCTCTTGGCCGGCGCGCAGCAGGCGGCGCACCAGATTGGCTCCCATTCGGCCCAAGCCGATCATGCCTAGTTGCATCGTGGTCTCAGCCTTCCTGAGTCTTGGTGTTGTGCCCGTTCGGGTTGTGCCAGCCGCCCTCGCCGATCAGTCGGTCGGCGGCCTCCGGGCCCCAGCCGTCGCGGAAGTAGGGGTGGACGGCGGTGGCGTCGCCGAGCACATTGGCCACGACCTTCCAGGCCTCGTCGACGAAGTCCTCGCGGGTGAACAAGGTGGTGTCACCGTCGATGGCATCGCCGAGCAGCCGCTCGTACGGATCGAGTCCGTCGGCGCTGGGCAGGTCGTTGAAGGCCAGCTCCACCGTCCGTCCGGCCATCTCCTCGCCGGGGGCCTTCACGTTGGCCGCCAGCGAGATCGACACGTCCGGGCTCAGCTTGAACAGCAGCGAGTTGGTCGACATCGGGCCGGTCTGACCGAGCTGGACGCCGGTGGGCGGGTTCTGCAGCTCGACGAACACCTCGGTGGCGGTGGTGGCCAGTCCCTTGCCGGCGCGGATGTAGAACGGCACCCCTGACCAGCGCCAGGTGTCGATCTGCGCCTTCAGTGCCACGAAGGTCTCGGTGGTCGATTCGGGCTTCACGCCGGGTTCGTTGCGGTAGCCCTCGTACTGGCCGCGCACCACATCGGTGGGGCAGATCGGCGGCATCGCTCGCAGCACCTTGACCTTCTCGTCGCGCAGGCCTTCGGTGCCGCGTCCCGACGGCGGCTCCATGGCCACCATCGCCAGCACCTGGAGCATGTGGTTCTGCACCACATCGCGCAGCGCGCCGACTTCTTCGTAGAAGGCGCCGCGGCCTTCCACGCCGAAGTTCTCAGCCATGGTGATCTGCACCGACTTCACGTACAGCCGGTTCCAGATCGGCTCGAGGAAGGTGTTGGCGAAGCGGAAGTAGCTCAGCCCCAGGATCGCTTCCTTGCCCAGGTAGTGGTCGATGCGGAACACGCTGGACTCATCAAAGGCCTTGTGCAGGGCGGCATTGAGCTCGCGGGCCGAGGCCAGATCGCGGCCGAACGGCTTCTCGACGATCACTCGGGCGTTCTCGGCGCAGCCCACTTCGGCCAGCGAGTCGATCACGGTCTCGAACAGCGACGGCGGGATCGCCAAGTAATGGATGGGACGGCGGGCGCCCTTCAGTTCCTTCTTCAGCTTGCGGAAGGTGGCGATGTCGGCGTAGTCGCCGTCCACCTGACGCACCAGGGCGGTCAGCTGGGTGAAGACCTTCTCGTCGAAGCCGCCGTGGTCGTCAAGGCTGGCGCGGATCCGCTCCAAGAACTGCTCGTGGGTGTCGCCCGAACGCGAGACCGCGATGATCGGGATGTTCAGCTTCCCCCGTGACACCAGAGCGGCGAGTGCGGGAAAGATCTTCTTGTGCGCCAGGTTGCCGGTTGCTCCGAAGAACACCAGGGCGTCTGAGGACTCCATTTGTTACGGCCTTCCGTGTTATCCATCAGGGGCCAACGTCGCCAGTCTCTCAAACAGTCCCAACATCCCCGCCCCGTCATCCAAGACTCGCCCGAACGCCGAGAGCTCGCCTTCAAGGCGAGCCCTCGGTGGTGGCTTCGACGGGTCAGTGCTGGGGTGCGCTTGCGCGGGCCGCAGCCGGCGGCTAGCGGGAGTCTGTTGGTTGAGCAGCGGACGAAGTGAGCGTGTCGAAACCCCTGGTGCTGGGGGAATACCCCCATCCGTCCCGGAGTTGAGTCTGGTGAACTCAACTTGTGGATTGAGCCTGCTAAGCTCAATCCGTACCAAGAACTAACCGGAGGTAACACCCATGGCACGAGCAGTCGGCATCGACCTCGGCACCACCAACTCTGTCGTCGCCGTCCTTGAGGGCGGCGAGCCCACCGTCATTCCCAATGCCGAAGGCTCTCGTACCACCCCGTCGGTCGTCGCCTTCGCCAAGGGTGGCGAAGTCCTGGTCGGCGAAGTCGCCAAGCGTCAGGCGGTCACCAACATCGACCGCACCATCCGCTCGGTGAAGCGCCACATGGGCACCAACTGGACCGTCGACATCGACGGCAAGGCCTACACCCCGCAGGAGATCAGCGCCCGCGTGCTGATGAAGCTGAAGCGGGACGCCGAGGCCTACCTCGGTGAGCCGGTCACCAACGCCGTGATCACCGTCCCGGCCTACTTCGGCGACGCTGAGCGTCAGGCCACCAAGGAAGCCGGCGAGATCGCCGGTCTGACCGTCGACCGGATCATCAACGAGCCCACCGCGGCTGCCCTGGCCTACGGCTTGGACAAGGAAGAAGAGCAGACCATCCTGGTCTTCGACCTCGGCGGCGGCACCTTCGACGTCTCCCTGCTGGAGATCGCCGACGGCGTCTTCGAAGTGAAGGCCACCAAGGGCGACAACCGCCTGGGCGGCGACGACTGGGATCAGCGCGTCGTCGACTGGCTGGTCACCCAGTTCAAGAACGCCAACGGCATCGACCTGAGCAAGGACAAGATGGCCCGCCAGCGCCTCCAGGAGGCCGCCGAGCGCGCCAAGATCGAACTGTCCAGTGCGCAGGAAACCCAGATCAACCTGCCCTACATCACCGCTGGTGCCGAGGGCCCGCTGCACCTGGACGAGAAGCTGAGCCGCGCCGAGTTCCAGCGGATGACCCAAGACCTCCTGGATCGCTGCCGCAGCCCGTTCAACGCGGTCATCTCCGATGCCAACACCAGCATCTCCAAGATCGACCACGTGATCCTGGTCGGTGGCTCCACCCGCATGCCGGCCGTGGCCGACCTGGTCAAGGAGCTCACCGGCGGCAAGGAGCCCAACAAGGGCGTCAACCCCGATGAGGTCGTGGCCCTGGGTGCGTCCCTGCAGGCCGGTGTGCTGAAGGGCGAGGTGAAGGACGTCCTGCTGCTGGACGTGACCCCGCTGAGCCTGGGCATCGAGACCAAGGGTGGCGTGATGACCAAGATCATCGAGCGCAACACCACCATCCCGACCAAGCGCTCTGAGGTGTTCACCACCGCCGAGGACAGCCAGCCGTCGGTGATGATCCAGGTGTACCAAGGTGAGCGTGACTTCGCCCGTGACAACAAGTCCCTGGGCAACTTCGAGCTGACCGGCCTGATGCCCGCACCGCGCGGCATCCCGCAGATCGAGGTCACCTTCGACATCGACGCCAACGGCATCGTGCACGTCCACGCCAAGGACATGGCCACCGGCAAGGAGCAGTCGATGACTGTCACCGGCGGCTCGGCCCTGGGCAAGGACGACATCGACCGCATGGTCAAGGACGCCGAGGCTCACGCCGAGGACGATCGCAAGCGCCGCGAGGTCGTGGAGATGCGCAACGAGGCCGACGCGCTGGCCTTCCGCACCGAGAAGCTGCTCGCCGACAACGACGAGCTGCTCACCGATGACGTGAAGACCCCGGTGGTCGAGGCCGTCGCCAAGCTGAAGGAAGCACTGGCCGGCGACGACAACGACGCAGTCAAGGCCGCCATGGACGACCTGAACACCAAGGCCGCGACCATGGGTCAAGCGGTGTACGCCGCCGCCCAGGCCAAGCAGGAAGCCGAGGCCGCTGCGGCTCCGGCCGAGGGCGCGGCCCCCGGTGACGACGACGTCGTGGACGCCGAAATCGTGGACGAGGACGGCAAGGACAAGTGAGCGACGAGTTCACCGAACCGACGCAAGACCCGCAGGAGCCTGAGGACAATCAGGCTCCTGCGGAGTCCGCCGAGTTGGACGCCGCCCTGGCCGAGATCCTGGACGCCGCCGACGCTGAGGCCGGCGCAGCGCCGAAGTCGGAGACCGAGCAGTTGCAGGATCTGGTCGCCGAGCGCACCGCCGACCTGCAGCGGCTGCATGCCGAATACGCCAACTACAAGAAGCGCGTCGACCGTGACCGGGCGCTCTCGCGTGCCGGCGGCATCGAATCGGTCGTGCTCGACTTGCTGCCGGTGCTCGACAGCGTCGAAGCCGCCCGCGAGCATTCCGAGCTGGTCGGCGGCTTCAAGCTGGTCGCCGAAGAGCTGGAGAAGATCACCGCCAAGTACGGGCTGGAGACCTTCGGCGAGGTGGGCGAACCGTTCGATCCGCAGATCCACGAGGCGCTGATGCAGATGCCGATGGCCGGGGATTTCGACGTCCCGACCATCTCGGCGGTGATGCAGCGCGGCGTGCGGTTGAATGATCGAGTGATCCGTCCGGCCCGCGTGGGCGTGGCTGACCCGGACGCGTCCGAGTAACGAAGAGGAGGTGGACGCATGAGTACCAAGGACTGGCTCGAAAAGGACTACTACAAGGTGCTGGGCGTCTCCTCCGACGCCAAGCCCGAGGAGATCAAGAAGGCCTTCCGCAAGTTGGCCCGCCAGTATCACCCCGATCAGAACACGGCCAACCCCGAAGCCGAGGCCAAGTTCAAGGAGATTTCCGAGGCCAACTCGGTCCTCGGTGATCCCGAGAAGCGCAAGGAGTACGACGAGGCCCGGCGGATGTTCGGCGGGGGCGGCTTCCGATTCCCCGGTGGGGGAGCCGGCGGCGTGCGTCCCGAAGACCTGTTCACCAACTTCGGCGGGGAGCAGACCAACATCAGCGACCTGTTCGGCGGGCTGTTCGGTGGCGGCGGCGGTAGCCGGCGCGCCAGTCGCGGACCGCGACGCGGTGCCGACATCGAGGGTGAAGTCACCCTCGACTTCGCCGACGCCCTGGCCGGCGCACAGGTCTCGCTGCAGACGTCCTCGGACGCCGCCTGCGACACCTGTCACGGCACCGGCGCACGACCCGGTACTCAGCCGACGGTGTGTCGGGTGTGTCAGGGCTCCGGCATGCAGACCTCGACCAGCGGCGGCATGTTCTCGGTCTCCGAGCCGTGCCGTGAGTGTCGCGGTCGTGGCATGACGGTCGCCGACCCGTGCCCCACCTGCGGTGGTTCGGGACGGGCGCGCGCCACCCGCACCATTCAGGTGCGGATCCCGGCCGGCGTCACCGACGGGCAGCGGATCCGGATCAAGGGCAAGGGCGGCGCCGGTGAGAACTCCGGGGCGTCCGGCGACCTGTATGTGCTCGTGCATGTGCGCCCGCACAGGGTGTTCGGCCGCAAGGGCGACCACCTGACCATCACCGTCCCGATCACCTTCGCCGAGGCCGCCCTCGGCGCAGAGATCCCGGTGCCGACCCTGGAAGGGAGCACGGTCCGGCTGAAGGTGCCGGCAGGCACCCCGACCGGGCGCACCTTCCGGGTGGCCGGACGGGGCGGGAAGGGCGGCGACCTGCTGGTCACCGTCGAAGTGCAGGTGCCCAAGGAACTCAGCGATGAGGCCAAGCAGGCGCTGGTGGCGTTCACCGCGCAGGCCGCCGAAGCTGACCCGCGGGCTGCGCTGATGCGGAGCCTGGGATGAGCGACAACCTTCCCGATCGCTTCGATGTGGACGCCCCGGTCTTCGTGATCTCGGTGGCGGCACAACTAGCCGACATGCACCCCCAGACCCTGCGCGGCTACGACCGCCTCGGGCTGGTGGTGCCCGGCCGGGCCCGTGGACGGGGTCGGCGCTACTCGCTGCGCGACATCGCCAAGCTGCGCCACGTCCAGCACCTCTCACAGAACGAGGGGATCAACCTGGAAGGCATCCGGCGCATCCTGGCGCTGGAGGCCGAGCTGGAGGCGGTCCGCGACCAGTTGTACCGGCTCACCGAGATCGTCGGACGCCTGCAGGCCACCGACCAGGGCGCGCGGGTGTTCACCGCCGCCCAATCCGGCCAGGTGCACATGGGCCGGGTGCGGCCCAAGGTGGTGCGGGCGATCACCGTCCGCTGAACCCGTCGGTCTGGGTCGATGCGCGAGCACTGCCTCGGCCGCGACCGGGTGGCCGCCTAGCAGGTGATCAGCAACTCGGTGTGTGGCACCACGAAGATCGCATCAGGATCATCGGCCCAAGCCAGCCAGGCTTCGCTGAGTTCAGTGACGTCGCTGGCTGACGCCAACCCCAGACTCACCGCCTGGTCAGCGAAGGCGGGATCTTCTACCCGGCGCGCCCACGACCGACCCCACCAGGCGGCCCCATCGCCGGCGCTGAACGTCCAGGTGGAGGTGTGGACTTCGACCTGACCGAGGCCCGCAGTGTGCGCCCAGGACAACAGGTGGCGTCCGGCGTCCGGCTCGCCGCCGTTCGCCCGTGCCACCGTGCGGTAGAGCACGCGCCACTTCTCCAGCCCGGGGAGTTCGGGGTACCAGCTCAATGCCCCGTAGTCGGCGTCGCGAACCGCGACGGTGCCGCCAGGTCGCGTCACCCGAGCCAGTTCGCGCAGCGCGGCGACCGGGTCGCTGAGGTGCTGCAGCACCTGGTGGGCGTGGCTGAGGTCGAAGGTGGCATCGGGAAAAGCGAGTTGATAGGCGCCGGCCTGCACGAACCATAGATTCGAGACCCCGGACGCCTTCTCCTGCGCCCGCGCCAGCACGCCGGCGTCGATGTCGACCGCGACGACCTGGCCTGGTGCGACCCGACTGGCGAGGTCGACGCTGATCGTGCCGGGTCCGCAGCCGAGATCGAGCACGGTCAACCCCGGACGCAGCAGGTGCCGCCCGTAGGCGAAGGAGTTCTCCACGGTACGTCGGCTGTGGGACGTCAGGACGGACTCCGTGTAGCCGTGGGTGTAACGCTCGGGAGTGGACACCCGACGAGCCTAGGCGCCGCACCCCGCTGCAGGGCAGGGGGTGTCCCGCCGCTCGGGAGATCGCCGTGCAGTCGGCCACTACGTTCCTGGTTCGGCAAGCTCGCCGTAGGAACGGCCACTACCCGCTGTCCGCCATCGCCCGGCTGGCTAGTCTGCGTTCATGCATGAGTTCCCTCATCGGTACCTCGCCTCGGCCGTCGGTGGCCCGGAAGCCACCATCGCGACGACGTCTCCGGGGCTGCCTGAACTGGTTGCCAACACCCCGCCCGAGTTCGACGGGCCGCCCGGATTCTGGTCTCCCGAGACCATGCTCACCGGAGCCGTGGCCAACTGTCTGATCCTGACCTGGCGGTCGGTGGCGGCGCACAACGGCTTCGAGTGGTCGGCGATCAGCGTTGATGCGGTGGGCGTGCTTGATCGGGTCGAGCGGGTGACCTGCTTCACTCGCTTCGACCTCACCGTGCGGCTCACCGTGCCGGCGGGCACCGACGCCGAACGCGCTGACAAGCTGATCCACAAGGCTGAGTCGGTGTGTTTGGTCACCAACTCGCTGACCGCGGAGATCGCGCTGAAGTTGGAGCTGGTCACCGCCTGAGGCTGGTGCGGGCCGGGATTGCTCGATACTGCGGCTTTAGTGGCTGTGGTAACCGTAGGTTCCTGTCCACAGATGGGCTGACGGATGACGCGTTCTCACCGCTGATCCCGAAGCTGCAGGCATGAGAACTCCTCGTGTGTGGACTTTGCCAACCGAGCCTGTGACAACGGCGCTTCTCCACGCGGCGGGGGTGAGTACCCAGATGATCCGCACGCAGGTGCGCAATGGTCGACTCTTGCGGCTTCGCCAGGGTGTCTATTTGGCCACCGCTGCGTGGCCCAGCGCCATTGCTGATCAGCACCAAGTGCGTGGGCGAGCCGAGGTGGTGGCCAACCCCGGTGCGGTGTTGAGCCATCAGTCGGCGGCGTTGTCCTGGGGTCTGCCATCGCCGGGGTTCAAGGGCTGGTCCGAGTTCGCGGTGAGTGTGAGTTTCGCCGCAGATGACGGCCACGGCTGGTCGGCCGGAGCGGCGCGCCACCATCAGGCCATGTTGCCGTTGGAGCACCGTGCTCGCGACTCGGCAGGCTACCCAATAACCAGTTTGGCGCGCACCGCAGTTGATCTCGCCGCAGGTTTGAACCTCCCCGAGGCGTGGGTGCTGTTGGATGCAGCCGCGCGGAAGCTGTGCGCGGGTTACGTGAGTTCTATTCGGCGCAGCGATCTCACTAACCCGCGGTTAGTAGCCGCCGCTCGAGCGGAGTTGGCGGACGTGGCCACTGCTCTGCGGCGAACAAGGTTGCTGTCGGTCATCTCTGGCTGTGACCCGGCGCGTGAGTCGGTCGCCGAGTCGCTCTCCGCGGGGCATTTTCGCCTTGCCGGGTTGCCGCAGCCTCGACATCAGGTGCCGATCGATACCGCTGCGGGGGTGTTCTTCCCGGACTGCTACTGGTCCGAGGTCGGGCTGATCGGTGAGTGTGATGGTGCGGTGAAGTACGCCGACTCGAATGCCTATGTGCATGAGAAGCAGCGTGAGCAAGCACTCCGAGATGCTGGCTATCCCGTGGTGCGTTGGCTGGCCAAGGAGATCATGACCCGCCCCTCAGTGGTGGTTGAGCGAGTCCGGCGGGCGCTCGACGCCAACCAATAGTGCTGTTATGGCCGAGGTGCTGATGCCGTTGGCTGGTGACCCAAGCGAATGTGTCGTTATGGCGCCGGGATTCGGCTCGATATCAACAGTTTCGGTTGGGGCATCGATGCGTGGCATCGGTACCCCGGTCAAAACGACCATTTCGGTGGGCTACTGACGTAGCGCTTGGCGGGCAGCGCTGATCACCGCCTCCTCGATCTGCTCCAACAACGGCGAGCGCAGCTTCCATCGCTGCCAGAACAGCGGAATGTCGACCGGCGGCCCGTCCAGGCGAACCAGGTGACCGGCGCCGATGGCGCCTTCGGATTGATACTCGGGCACCAGCGCCCAGCCGAAGCCGAGTTCGCTGGCGCGGGCGAAGTCGCTGGACGCCGGCACCCGGTGGCGCGGCGGCAAGGCGGGGTCGGCGCCGACTCGTTCGAGGTAGGTGGTTTGCAGGCCGTCGCGGCGATCGAAGTCGATCAGCGGGGCGCGGGAGAACGCCTCGGCATCTTGAGTGCTCAGCCAGGTCTCGACGAACGCCGGCGTCGCCACGGGCAGATAGCGCATCGCACCGAGCGGACGCACCGTGCAGCCGGCGACCGGGGTCGACTGTGAGGTGACGGCCGCGGTGACCGTGCCCGACTCCAGCATCGCGGCGGTGTAGTCCTGGTCGTCGCGGTGAAGATCGAAGATCACCCCGGCCTCGATCAGCGGTGTCAGGGCGGGCAGGAACCACGTGGCCAGGGAGTCGGCATTCACCGCCAGCGGCACCTCGACGACGCCCGTCCCACCCATGCCGAGTTCGGCCAGGGTGTCATGCTCCAAGGCGTCGAGTTGGCGAGCCAGCCGGACGACGGCCCGTCCGGCGGCGGTCGGTTGCAGCGGCTTGCTGCGCACCAGCAGGACGCGACCTACCCGTGTCTCCAGCGCCTTGATCCGCTGGGAGACCGCCGAGGGGGTCAGATGAAGCTTGCCCGCAGCGGCGTCGAGCGAGCCGACGTCGATCGCCACGGCGAGAGTACGGACGAGATCGAAGGGTAGCTCCACATAAGCAATGCTAATGCAGCCCAAGAATCTTTAGCTGTACTAATAATCAATGGCTGGCTAGCGTCGATCCCGTGACCACACTCTTTGCCGGCCTGGGCCTGGGCTTCTCGCTCATCGTGGCGATCGGGGCCCAGAACCTATTCGTACTGCGACAAGGCATTCGGCGCGAGCAGGTGGCCCTCGTGGCCGCGATCTGCACGATCTCCGATATGACCCTGATCGTGATCGGCATCTCCGGCATCGGCGCGGCGACCCAGGCTCTGCCCTGGCTGGAGGCTGTGGTGCGGTGGGCCGGCGCTGCGTTCCTGGTGGGCTACGGCGTCCTGGCCGCTCGGCGGGCGCTGCGTCTGGCAGAGGTCGGGCTCCAGGTGGATACCGACTCCGAACCCGAGCCCACCCCCGGTGCCGGCTCGGTGGCCACCCAACAGCGAACCCGGACCTCGGCGGCCGCCGTGGCGCTGACCACGCTGGCACTGACCTGGCTCAACCCCCACGTCTATCTCGACACGGTGTTCCTGCTCGGTTCGGTCGGGGCCGCCCATGGGCAGGCGCGCTGGGTCTTCGCCGCCGGGGCCATGATCGCCAGCACCACCTGGTTCTTCGGCCTGGCCTACGGTGCCCGGTTCCTCAGTCGCTGGCTGGCCTCGCCGCGAGCCTGGCGCTGGCTGGACGCCGGAATCGCGGTGGTGATGATCGTCCTGGGTGTCTCCCTGGTCTGGCCGACCGGCTAGGTGGTGCGGTTCGTGCGGGCCAGGCGATCCACCAGCCAATGCCCCGGACGGGCGAGGAAGAGCACCAGCAGCGACCAATAGCCGAGCTGGGGGATGGTCAACGCAAGCACCAAGGACGCCACCAGGGCGCCGGTGAAGACGAGGCTGCTGTGCACCTTCTCGATCGAGATCTCGGCACCCGTGACCCACGCCTCCGGATGGCGTTTCAGCAGGATCGTCATGGCCGCCATCAACGCCGAGATCGTGATCATCGTCCCTTGATAGAGACCCAGCTGAGTTGCGTCGGTGGGTAGCGCGCCAGTGATCGCGGTGGTCACCGGAAGGAAGACCACAGAGAACAACCAGGCCATGTTCAGCCAGAACAGGCCGCGGGGTTCCCGCTCCACTGCGGCGAAGAGAAGGTGGTGGGCGCGCCAGAAGCGGGCGATCAGCACGAAGCTGAGCGCGAAGCTACCCAGCCGGGCCACGTTCTCGCCGAGGTAGTCGGCGGTGGTGAGGCCGGCCCGATCCGCCTCGCCGACAGCGTCCATCAGCGGGAGGATCAGCAAGGTCAGCGCGATCGCCACTGCGGCGTCGGAGAAGAACACCAGCCGTTCGATGGGCGCATCGACTGCTTCAGGGATCTTCACGATCGCCTCCTGGGGTCCGCTGACTCGAGGGTAGCGAATCGACTCGGGGTGTCGCTGGTCGAGCCGTCCACCCGAACGGCCACCCCGGTTAGGGTGGCTCCGAACAAAGAGGAGCGTCGTGGCAGCCGAGGTCAGCCCGCAACAACGCCGGTGGTTCCGCGCCATCGGGTTGTCGGCGGTTGCGCTGGCCTCAGCGTCGATGCTGGTCTACCTGCTGACCCAGCCCTGGGGGCCTGGCATGCTCGGCGACCTGGAGATCTACAAGGGCGCCATCTCCTACGCCTTCTCCGGTCAGCCTCTCTACGACTGGGTGTACGTCCATCCCACCGTGCACGGCCTGGGCTTCACCTACCCGCCGTTCGCGGCACTGGCGCTCTCCTGGCTGGTGCCGCTCGACCTCGGCGTGGCCAAGGCGATCTGGGTGCTGCTGACTTTCGTGGTGCTGTTGGCCTGCGTGCTGCTGGTGGTGCGTACCGGGCTGGCCGCCCGACGTCCGGACGGCGTGGTGCCGCTGGTCGACCAGGTGGCCTGGACGTCAGCGCTGCTCGTCGCGGTGATCTTCACCTACCCCTTCCTGCACGACATGATCGTCGGTCAGGTGAGCCTGTTCGTGATCGCCTTGGCGCTCTTCGATCACCAGCTTCCGCGCAAGTGGCAAGGGGTGTTGGTGGGGATCGCTGGGGCGGTCAAGCTCACCCCGTTGGTGTTCATCCCGTACTTCCTGATCACCAAGCGGTGGCGCCAGGCGATGGTCGCCACGGCCACCTTCGCCGGCGCCAGCTTGATCGCCTTCGCGGTGCTGCCGCAGGCGTCCATCGCCTACTGGACCGACAAGCTGTGGCAGACCGGACGGGTGGGCCGCACCGACTCGACGGTGAGCAAGTCCCTGTTGAGCCTGCTGACTCGCCTGATCGGCGACGGCACCACCACCAAGATCATCTGGCTCGTGTTGGCCGCCGTGGTCACGGCGCTCGCCCTGTGGCAGGCCTCGCGAAGCTACCGGCAGGCGGACTACCTGGGCGCGGCGCTGGTGGTCGGTTCGCTGTCGGTGGCGGTCTCGCCGATCTCGTGGCCGCATCACCAACTCTGGCTGGTGCTGGTGGCCTGCTGGTGGCTGCTGCAGCCGGGCCGCCTGCCGAAGGTGTTGGCCCTCGTGCTGTTCGCCATCTTCTGGTGTTATCCCGCCTTCGACGATTATCAAGCGGTGTCCGGCTGGCTGGCCGTGGCCGTCGAACTTCCGGTGATCGCGGTGCTGATCGTGTTGGGCTGCGGCTCGCGGCCGCGCTGGGGGCGGGAGTTGGGTGAGCGATGACCGAAGCTGAGGCATCCCCGGCTCGCACCGATCGGCTGTTCGGTTGGGTGCTGATCGCCTTGGTGGTGCTGGCTTTGGTGGTCGTCGCCGGCCGGGACGTCCTGGCCGGCGACCAGACGCTGCGGCTGGACTCGACCATCTACCGCAATGCGATCAACGGCATGCTCGCCGGGCACAATCTGTACGACTACTCGCTGTCCTTGTACGACCGGCAGTTCCCCTTCAACTATCCGCCGTTCGCCGCGCTGCTGCTGATGCCCTTCGCCGTCCTGCCGGTGGGCTGGAGCCAAGGCCTGTGGATGGTGCTCCAGATCCTGGTGGCCGGGGCAGCGGTGAAGGTAGTGATCACCCGAGCAGCACCGGGACGGCTGCCGCGCGATTGGCGCGGGCTGGCGATCCTGCTCGTGGCCACCATCGTGTTCCTGATCAGTGCCAGTGCGATGCAATCGCTGCTCTTGGGCCAGGTGAGCCTGCTGGTCGGCGTGGCGGTGCTGATCGACCTGTTGGTCGTCCCGCCACGGTGGCGAGGGTTGCTCACCGGTGCGGCCGGGGCGGTGAAGCTGCTGCCACTGATCTACCTGCCATATCTGCTGATCACTCGTCAGTGGCGCACGGCGGCGCACACCGCGCTCGGGTTCGTGGTGGCCACCGGACTGGCCTGGGCAGTGCTGCCCAACGAATCGCTGCGCTATTGGACGCAGGTGCTGTTCGACACCAGCCGGGTGGGCGAGTTGGGGGACCTGCGCAACAAGTCGATCCTGGGGCTGATGGCGCATTGGGAGTTGGGCGGATCGGCGCAGCGATGGGTGTGGTTGGGCCTCGCGGCCGTGGTGGTCCTCGCGGGCTTGTGGCGGGCCTGGCGGCATCACCACGCAGACCAGGAACTCGCTGCCGTCCTGGTGATGGGCGTGGTGGCCGGACTGATCAGCCCGATCTCGTGGCCGCATCACCTCGCACTGTTGGCCTTGGTTCCGCTGTACCTGCTCGCCGTCGGAGGACGACGGTGGACGGTTGTCGGAGCGGTGATGGTGCTGGCGTTCTGCTACTGGTCACCGGCCGCGATTCCGGTGGATCGGGTGCCGCTGTGGCAGCAGGCCGGCCAATACCTGATGACGATCGCGATGGCGGTGCTGGTGGTGTTCGGCCTGCCTGCGCCGCGTCCGCCCGACCGGCAGGAGCTGACCGATGTCGGCTGAGGCGCTGCGGCTCGGCTCGGCGGTTGCCGGGCGGGGCTGGCCGCGTCCGCGCACGGCGGAGGTGGCGGTGCGCGACGGCGCACGGATCGACCACTTCCGGCGGCTGAGTGACCGTCCCGATCGGGCGTGGACGCATGTCGGGGTGATCAGTGAGGCCGCCATCGGACCGGCTGATCTGGCGCTCATCGACGGCGTGTTGCGCGCTCGGGTGCCGGAAGCAGACGGGGCGGTGATCTACGAGTTCTACGAGACCGGCTGGCAGCGCGCCGCCGAGCAGGTCTGGACCGCGCCGCTGCGTCCGTCCGTCCCGACGGCGGCTGAGTTGGGCGTGCCCGCCGACCTGCTCGGCTCGGTGGCGGCCTTCGACGCTGACTGGCCCCAGGCGGTGGCCGAGATCGGCGGAGCGGTCTACTCCTACCAGCGGCGCCCCGATCAGCGCTGGCAGCGTTCGGCCTGCCTGCGGGTGGGATCGGAACCGGTGCGCGAGGCGAGCAGTTCCTCGGTGAAAGTCGCCCAGATCACCGGCGAGCGGGATGCCACCCCGACGCCGTGGGGGGAGCGGACGCCGACGCTAAGCAGGTCCCGTTCGAGTGCGGGGATCCGCGGCACCGACCTCGGGGTGCGGGTCGAGCACTGTGGACGCAGCTTCCTGCTGTTCGGCGACACTCATTGGACCCGGCCGTGGCTGGTACTGCGGGACTCGATCGCCGAGGTGTTCAGCGACGGTGGTCTTCCGGAGGTGCGGTTTCACGGCTCACCACTGCGCGTGCGTGGCCAGGGCGTGACCCGCGGCGAGTACGACGTGCCGCTGGACGCGTTCGGTCATGGCGATGCGTTCTATGCGCTGTTCAGTTCGAACCACGGCCGCGACCGTCAGGTGATGGGACGCAGCGTGCTGGCCCGCTGTGCCACCGCTGAGCCGGTGATCGATCCGGCGCTGCGGCGCCGTCCGATCGTGTTTGACACTGTTGCGACGTTGAGCGACTGGCACTTCATCAACGTCTCCGTGCAGCGCCGTCCGGCAGCCGAGGTGCCGGGGGTCGGCGGCGACGGTGAGGTGTTGTTGATCTGGGGCACCGGCAGCTACCGGTCCTCGGAGGTTCGCCTGGCCATGCTGGACGCTGTCGCGCTGGACCGGCTGGAGCGGCTGCGTGGCCAGATCTCGACCGCCCAGCTGGGCCTGCGCTATTGGGACGGTGACGCCTGGGTCGGCGATGAGGAATCGGCTGCACCGCTGTTTCGTCCGGGCGCCTATGGTGAGCTCAGTGTGCGCTGGGTGCCGGCGGTCGGCCAGTACGCGATGCTGCTGGCCACCGGGCCCGGCGATGCGGCCGGCAGTGCGATCACCCTGCGCTGGTCGACCACCCCGGCCGGGCCCTGGACGACCCGGCTGCGGCTGTTGGACTGGGTGGCCGAAGGCATGACGCCCGATCCGTTCACTCGGTTCATCAAGGCCAGCGCGGACGACCCGGTTGCCGAAGCGATCTTTCCGGCCCAGGCGAAGGGCAACGGGGCGGCGTATGCGCCCTACTTCTTCGACGCCCGCCGTGACGGTGCTGATCTGTTGATGCGCTACACGCTGTCCACCTGGAACCCCTACCAGGTGGTGCTGATGGAGCACCGCTTGGTGCCCGGCGAGTTCTAGCCGCAGCCGGTGCCGGGGCCGTCGCAGCTGGTCTTGCAGTCGCGCTCGGGTAGCGCCCGGCGCGGCTCGCGTCCGGCGAAGACGTCCCCGACGGCCTCGCTGATCAGGCCGTCGGACTCGAAGACTTTGACCCCGGCACCTTTGAGGACCATCCGTGGAGTGCCGCCCAGCTGGTGACAGATGAGGGCTTGGCAGTCGCTGATCAGGCCGGCCAGCATCGCCCAGCGTCCCGCGCCGCCGCCGGTCGGAGGGGTGCGGCGCTTGTCGATCAGGCGCGGGCTCGGCCGCCCGTCAACGCTGGTGTTCTCGTAGATGAGCAGGAAATCCGCGCCACCCAGGTGCTGGTTGACCAGGTAGCCCTCTTGGCTGCAGACGGCGATGTAGGGCCGGTCTTTGGCGGGGGCTTTGGCGGCCCAGAGCCGGTCGATGGCGGTTTGGTCGTGGTCGTCGCCGAGCATGCCGACGGCGTCGGCGCGGCAGCGTTGGCAGTGGGTCATTTGGGCGATGTGGGCCTCAGCGGCTTGGCGGGCGGTGGCGATCTCGGCTGGGTCGGGGGCGCGCAGTTCGCCGAACGGGGTGCCGTCGACCGGGTACAGGGGCAGGTTGTTCATGGTGTCGGCACCGAGTTCGGCGGCGACGCGGGCGACGTCGGCGATGCCGTCCAGGGTGACGCCGGGAACCAGGATGGTGTTGATCTTCACCGTCACCCCGCGGGCCTTCAGTCCGGCGATCGCTTCTTTCTGGCGGGCGATGATCAGTTCGCCGGCGGCGCGGCCGCGCAGGATTTCGCGTCCGTCGCGGACCCACCGGTAGATCTGGCCGGCCACGTCGGGGTCGACGGTGTTCATGGTGATGGTGACGTGGCTGATGCCGAGTTCGGCGATCGCGTCGAGGTGGGCGGGGACTTCCAGGCCGTTGCTGGACACACACAACAACAGGTCGGGGTGGCGTTCTTTCACCAAGGCGAGGCTGGCCAGGGTTTTGGTGGCGTTGGCGAAGGGGTCGCCGGGGCCGGCGATTCCGACCACGGCCAGGTTCGGCACTTCGGCACGGACGCGGTCGACGTAGTCGGCGGCTTCTTCGGGGGACAGGACGGTGGAGGAGACGCCGGGGCGGGATTCGGAGACGCAGTCGAACTTGCGGTTGCAGTAGTTGCATTGCACATTGCAGCGGGGTGCGACCGGCAGGTGTACCCGCGCAGTCCGGCTGCGCGCGTCCTCATCAAAACAGGGATGCTCACTGGTCGACAGCGGGGACGTCGACAGGGTGGCCGGGGTCGTGGAGGCGGTCATGGGGGACTCCGTTCACATGTAGGAATAGCCGACGGCTGACTCGTCCTGGCGGACCTGGATGAGGGTGTTGATGATGCGGTCGAACAACTCCTGGGTACCGCGGTAGCCCAGGTGATGCAGCCGCTGGGCGCCCACCCGGTCATGGATCGGCAGCCCCACCCGCACCAGCGGAATGTCCAGGCGCCGCGAGGTGGCGTAGCCCTTCGAGTGGCCGATCAACAGATCGGGACGCAACTCGGACGCGGCGGCCTCGATCTGCTCGAAGTCGCTGTCGTCGAGCACCTCGATATTGCGGCCTGGGTTCACCGCGGCCAGCTCTGCGGCCAGCCGTCCCGAATGCCCGCCGGTCGCGGCCAGCACCGTGCGGATCCCGATCTCGGACAAGAAGCTGACCACCCCCAACACGAGGTCTTCGTCGCCGTAGACGATCGCGGTGCGGTCGGCGGCGTACTTGTGACCGTCGATGTAGGCATCCACCAGGCGACCCCGCTCGGCGTCCAGCCAGGCGGGCATCTTCTGCCCCGACAACTCCGCGAGCCGGTCGGTGAAGGTGTCGGTCAGCCGAATGCCGATCGGCAGCGGCATCCGCAGGTGCTCGACGCCGAAGTCGGTGGACAGGATGTCGCCGGCCAGCTCCACCCCGGTGGTGACCAGCCCACCCAACGTGATGGACGCCAGCGCGCGCCCCGAAGCTGCCACCTCGGCATGGCTGGTGCCACCGGCGGGCAACTTCTCGTAGCGCGCCATCGTGGCGCCGTCGAGGCGTACCGAGTAGTCCGGCAGCAGCGCGTGCGGCAGCTGGTAGCCGTCCAGGATCTCGTGCAGGTGGCGCAGATCGGCGGTGGAGACGATGCCGGGGAAGATGTTCACCGAGTCGGTCTCGGCGCCGTGCTGGGCGTGGGCCTTCACCACCGCGGCCACCGCGGCGTGATAGCCGTCGGCATGGGTGCCGGCGTACGACGGGGTGGAGGCGAAGACCAGGTTCGGAACCCGCTGGCCGGTCTCGGCGGCCAACCCGGTCTCGGGGTGGGTGATCCGAGCGATCATCCCGGGAACGTCTTCGCCGATGGTTTCGGTCAGGCAGGTGGATGCCATCCCGATCATCTGCGGCTTGTACACCCGGGCCACATTGGTCACGCCGGTGCGCAGGTTGGCTTCGCCGCCGAAGACGGTGGCCGCCTCACCGACCGAGGAGGACGCGATGTCCATGGGCTCGGCGAAGTGGCTGATCAAGTAGCGGCGGATGTAGGTCGCGCAGCCCTGCGATCCGTGCAGGAACGGCACGGTGGCATCGAAGCCGACGTAGGCCAGGCAGGCCCCCAGCGGCATGCACATCCGGCAGGCGTTAGTGGTGGAGGTCGACTTCGTCGCGGTGGACCGGGGCACCTTGGTTTGATCGGCGAGGGCCTTGGGGGCCTGGGTGATCGACATGTCACACCTCCAGGGGTTGGGGTTCGGTGTTCTGGTGTCTGGGGGCGAACTGCCATACCGGGCTGCACACCGAGGCGCGCACTTCGCGGGCGAAGTTGGCCATCCCGATGAAGCCCTCCAAGGGCAGCTTGCGTTCGTGGTTGTGGTCGCAGAAGGCGACGCCGAGCTTGTAGGCCAGCGGACGTTCCTTCACGCCGCCGATGAACAGGTCGGCCTTGCCCTCACTGAGGAAGGTGGACAGCTCGGCGGGATTGGAGTCGTCGACGATCACGGTGCCGGGATCGCACAACTCGGTCAGGTAGTCGTAGTCGTCGCGGGTGCCGGTCTGCGAGCCGGCCAGGACGGTCTTCATGCCCAGCAGGCGCAAGGCCTTCACCAGCGAGATCGCCTTGAAGGCACCGCCGACGTAGATCGCGGCCCGCTTGCCTTCCAGATCGCGACGGCACTCCTCGATCACCGGCAGGATCTCGGCGATCTCGGCCGACACCAGTTCGCGGGTGCGCTCCAGCATGTCGGGGTCTTTGAAGTGCTCGGCGACCGCGTACAAGGCCGCGGCCATGTCGTCGATGCCGAAGTAGGAGATCTTCTTGAACGGGATGCCGTACTTGGCCTGCATCTGCATGGCCAGCCGGGTGGTCGAACCCGAACACTGCACCAGGTTCAACCCGGCGCCGTGCGCCTTGCGGATGTCGTCCACCCGCCCGTCGCCGGTGAGGTTGGCGACCACCTCCACGCCCATCTTCTTCAGATACTCGGTGATGATCCAGATCTCGCCGGCCAGGTTGAAGTCGCCCAGCAGGTTCACCGTGTGCTTGCCGACGTCGGAGGCGTCCGCGGTACCGATCAGCGACATCAGCGCTTCGCAAGCCGCGTCGTAGCCCTGCTTCTTCGAGCCCTGGAAGCCCTCGGACTGCACCGGCACGACCGGAATGCCGTAGCGCTCGGATACCGTCCGGCAGATCGCCGACACGTCGTCGCCGATCACCCCGACGATGCAGGTGGCGTAGACGAACGCCGCCTTGGGCTGATGCCGCTCGATCAGTTCGACCAAGCTGGCTTCGAGTTGCTGCTCGCCGCCGAACACGACATGTCGTTCGCGCAGGTCGGTGGAGAAGCTCAGTCGGTGCAGCTCCGGGCCGCTGGACAGCGCCCCGCGGATGTCCCAGGTGTAGACCGCGCACCCGATCGGACCGTGCACCAGGTGCACTGCGTCCGCGATCGGGTAGAGCACCACCCGGGACCCGCAGAACGTGCAGGCCCGCTGACTGACTGATCCGGCGACCGACTGCTTTTCGCACTCGATCCCGGCTTCTCCCTCACCGGTGCGAATGACCTGGCGTGCCCTGGCGGCGAGCAACTCGGTCATGTCAGAGCACCAACTCGAACTGGTGCTCGGGAGCGTCGCGATCGCGACGGTCGAGCAGGGCGTCCAGCATCCGGCTGGCCAGCCGGATCGCGCCGGCGTAGCCCACGGTCGGCATCAAGGAGTGGCCCACCCGATCCAGGATCGGCCAACCGACCCGGACGAACGGGATGTCCTGAGCGCGGGCGATGTGCTTGCCGTAGGTGTTGCCCAACAGCAGGTCGACCGGCTCGTTCTTGATCCACTGGTGCAGGGTGAACAGGTCGCCCTCACCCTTGATGTTGACCGCCTTGTTGCCCAGGATCCGGCTGGCTTCCTCCCCGAACCGCTTGCCCGGCGTGCCGGTCAGCACGTGCACCGGGATCATGCCCAGGTCACGGCAGAACTCGGTCAGCGCCAGGACGTGATCGGGATCACCGAAGATCGCCACCTTCTTGCCGTGGAAGTGCTGCTGGGTGTCCACGATCAGGTCGACCAGCTGGCCGCGCTCGCGTTCGAGGTCCTTGGTGATCTCGCCACCACGGAACTTCAGGATCTTCAAGAACCGGTCGGTGGCGCCGATACCGATCGGCAGATCCAGGATCTCCCGCGGCACATAGGCCTTCTTCTCCACCTGGATGGCCGCGTCCCGGGACGCCCACCAGCCCAGCGCCATGGTGGCCACGCCACGACCCAGGTTCTGCAGCTCGGTGACGGTGGTGCCACCTTCGGGATAGAAGATGTGCTTCCCGGTCTGCGGGGTGTCGACCACCCCGGAGGTGTCGGGGAACATGGTCACCTTCATCCCGGTGGCCTCGGCCAGCCGACGCAGCTCACGCATGTCGGACGGATCGACGAACCCCGGCACGATGTTGATCTGGTGCTTGTCGGTGGTCCGACGCCGCGGGCTCTTGACCTCCTTGGCGAAGTAGGTGGCCATCGAGGTGCACATGTTGGCGAAACCGACCACGTGCGATCCGACATAGCTGGGGGTGTTGGCGTGGATCACGTACTTGCCCTCAGGAATGATCTCCTGACGCTTGGCCTCGCCGACGATCTGCGGAATGTCGTCACCGATGGTCTCCGACAGGCAGGTGGTGTGCACCGCGACCACGTCGGGGGAGTAGGTGGTGAAGACCGTCTTCAGACCTTCCAGCAGGTTGGGCTGCCCGCCGAAGACCGAGGCGCCTTCGGTGAAGGCGCTGGTCGCGGCCATCACCGGCTCTTTGAAGTGCCGGGTCAGGTGGCTGCGGTGGTAGGAGCAGCAGCCCTGCGAGCCGTGGCTGTAGGGCAGGCAGCGATGAATGCCGAGGGCGGCGTACATCGCTCCGATGGGCTGACAGGTCTTGGCCGGGTTGATCCGCAGCGCGCTGCGCTCGGCGACCTCAGTGGGAGTGTGATTGAGCATGGTGGTTGTCCTCTCAGGCCGGCTTCTTGGCCGCCCACGGCGGGGTGATGAGTCGCCAGACCTCCGCATTCACCATGCGGTCGATCTCGATGTAGAAGTTGATCGCGCCCTTGAACCCGGCGTACGGGCCGCCGTAGTCGTAGTTGTGCAACTGCTTGCAGGGCACGCCCATCTTTTCGATGACGTACTTGTCCTTGATGCCCGAGCACACGACCGCCGGCTTGTAGACCTTGATCAGGTGCTCCAACTCGGCGTGCGAGATGTCGTCGACCACGATCGAGCCCTTGGTCATCTCCGGCATCATGCCGTCGTAGTTGTGCATCTTCAGCCCGCCCGCTTCGAGAGCGGCCAACTCCTCTTCGGTCTTGCGCGGCGCGAACCGCTCCGGGTCGGGAGTGATGGTCAGTTCCTCGATGTTGCGGGAGTCGGCATCGATGGCGATCGAGTCCAGCACCCGGCTGCCTTCGTAGTCGTCGCGGTGAGCAAACTCGTAGCCGGCCGAGACCGTCGGCATGCCGATGTCGGAGAACAGCGCCTGGTAGTGGTGGGCTCGTGAGCCACCCACGTAGAGCATCACCGAGCGGCCATTGGTGCGGGTGCGGACGTCGGTGCGCACCGGCTCCAGCTCGGCCATCTCCTGGGCGATCACGACCTCGATGCGAGCGATCAGATCGTCGTCGCCGAAGTAGCGACCGATCTTGCGCAGGCTCTTGGCGGTGGACTCGGCCCCGATGAAGTTCACCTTCAGCCACGGAATGCCGAACTTCGACTCCATCATCTCGGCCATGTAGTTGATCGACCGATGGCACTGGATCAGGTTGAGGTTGGCGTCGGCCGATCGGGCGATCTCGGAGTACTGGACGTTGCCGGAGAAGGTCGAGATCAGCTGGATGCCGCAGCGGGCCAGGATGCGCTCGATCTCGAAGGCGTCGCCGCCGATGTTGTACTCACCGAGCATGTTGACCCGGAACGGGTTGGTCTTCATCGAGGCGGGCAGCTCTTCGGTGCCGACCACGTTGGAGAACAGCCCGTTGTTGGCGATGTGGTGGCCGGCCGACTGGCTGACCCCCTTGTAGCCCTCGCAGGAGAAGCCGAAGATGTTGATCCCCAGCTCGGCCTTCATCTCCCGGGCGACGGCATGGACGTCGTCACCGATCAGGCCGACCGGGCAGGTGGAGAACACCGCGATCGCCTTGGGATGGAAGATCTCGTAGGCCTCCCGAATCGCCTGCGCCAGCTTCTTCTCGCCACCGAAGATGATCTCGTTCTCGGTCATGTCGGTGGTGAAGGCGTAGTTCAGGAAGTTCTGGGCATCGTCGGGGACGTCGGCCTGGTTACGCCGGGTCATCCAGGCGTAGTACGAGCACCCCACCGGGCCGTGCACGATCTGCAGCACGTCGGTGATCGGACCCAGAACCACGCCCTTGCAGCCGGCGTAGCAGCACCCGCGCTGGGTGATGATGCCGGGAGCGGTACGGACGTTCGCCTCGATCTTGGGGATCTCGTGCGGGTCGTTCACCTTGATGTGCCGGGTCCGCTTGCGCTGCACCCGGGGCGGGTAGAACGACACCAGGTCTCGGACCAGGCCGTCGGAATCCGGAGATCCCGACGGCATGGCGAGCCCGGCATCGGGGCGGGACAGATCCAGGGCGGAAATGGCCTCGATGTCGACTGCCGCGAGTGCCTTTGCTGGCAGCTCCGGCACGGCTTCTGGGGTCTTCATGGCTGCTCCTCAGTCCGGGTCCGGCTCAGGCGACTTCGAGCATGCCGTGCTCGAGCAGGAGCGACTCCAAGGTGTCGGTCTCCATCGGCTTGGGGATCACGAACATGTCGTTCTCCTCGATGGCCTTGGCGAGCGCGCGGTACTCATCGGCCTGGTTGCAGGTCGGGTTCCACTCGATGACGGTCTTCTTGTTGATCTCGGCGCGCTGCACGTCGTTGTCCCGGGGGACGAAGTGGATCATCTTGGTGCCGAGCTCGCGGGCGAAGTGGTCGATCAGCTCGTACTCTTTGTCGACATTGCGGCTGTTGCAGATGATGCCGCCCAGACGCACGGTGCCGGTGGTGGCGAACTTCTTGATGCCCTTGCAGATGTTGTTGGCGGCGTACATCGCCATCATCTCCCCGGATGCCACGATGTAGATCTCCTCGGCCTTGCCCTCGCGGATCGGCATGGCGAACCCGCCACACACCACGTCGCCGAGGACGTCGTAGAAGACGTAGTCAAGGCTCTCCTCGTAGGCGCCGAGGCGCTCCAGGAGGTTGATCGAGGTGATGATGCCGCGGCCGGCGCAGCCGACGCCCGGCTCGGGACCGCCGGACTCCACGCACTTGGACTTGCTGAAGCCGTCAGCCAGGACGTCCTCGAGTTCGACGTCTTCGCCCTCCACCCGCAGGGTGTCGAGGACGGAGCGCTGGGCCAGGCCGCCCAGCAGGAGCCGGGTGGAGTCGGCCTTGGGGTCGCAACCGACGACCATCACCTGGTTGCCCATTTCGGCCAGCGCCGCGACCGTGTTCTGAGTGGTGGTGGACTTGCCGATGCCACCTTTGCCGTAGATAGCTACCTTGCGCATGAGTTGGAACCTTCCCCGAAGAGTTGGGTAGTGCTGTCTTGTGATGACGAGGTGATCCGACGATCCGTCCACCGACTGAAGCAACGGTGGAGTTTCGGCGGGGCGGGCCTGCCGATTGGTTGCCGGGGCACCCTCGCCTTGTGATGGATAAATCCCAGCATGCAGAAGTTACGAATGAGTAACCCAGAAACAGTTTCGTGTTACAGCTTTTTGACTCGTTTTTCGGAACGTATTTGTTCGCAAATGGATTAGCATCCCCCGGGGCATGTATCGCGCGTGCGGGCGGGCGCGCGCTCACGCGTGAGCGTGCGCGAGGCCGATTTGGTGGTGGCTTTTGAGGCGCGTGAATAATCTTCGCGCTAATCCGTAAATGCGGATCAGGCAGCAGCGGATCTCCGCAGATGCGGACGTCTGATGCAGGGTGTGTGCCGGGCATGTTTCAATCCGGTTGCGCGTCTGGGATACCCCTTTTGGGCCGCTGATGCGGTTCCCTACGCTGCGGCCATGGCGAAACTGCGAATCCGTGATGCGGCCGTCTTCCTCGGCGTCAGTGACGACACTGTGCGCCGCTGGGTGGACGCCGGTCTCATTGCCCACGAAGTGGACGAGAGCCGGCGCAAGGTCATTGACGGACGCGCGCTGGCCGAGTTCGCGCAGAACCTGGCCAACCCGATGCCCGACCCCTCCGATGTGGTGCGCTCGGCGCGCAACCGCTTCGTCGGACTGGTCACGCGGGTGGTTTCTGACCAAGTGATGTCCCAGGTGGAGCTGCAGTGTGGCCCGTTCCGCGTCGTGTCCCTGATGAGTACAGAGGCCGTCGGCGAACTCGGGCTGGAGCCCGGAGTGGTCGCGGTCGCGGTGGTGAAGGCCACCAACGTGATTGTCGAGACCCCACACCACTCCTGAAAGGAAGCAGATGTCCACCAGAGTCACCACTGCGATCGCCAGTGCCCTGATCGGGCTCGGCCTGGCCCTGTCCGGTTGCAGCGCCCCACCGTCCACTCCCACGCTGACCGTCTTCGCCGCGGCATCGATGAAGACGACCTTCACCACGCTCGGCCAGAAGTTCGAGGCGGCCCACCCGGGAGTGAAGGTGGCGTTCAACTTCGCCGGCGCCCAGACCCTCAGCGACCAGATCATCCAGGGGGCCAGCGCGGACGTGTTCGCCTCGGCCAACGAGGCCAACATGAAGCCGGTCACCGATGCTGCACTGAACGCCTCCGAGGTGAAGCTCTACGCCAGCAACCAGCTCGAGATCGCGGTGCCGCCGTCCAACCCGGCCAAGATCAGTTCCTTCGCCGATCTGGGTGGCAAGGACGTGAAGCTGGTGATCTGTGCGGTGGCCGTCCCGTGTGGTTCGGCAACCCAGAAGGTGGTCGCTGCGACCGGGGTCGTGCTGCACCCGGTGAGTGAGGAGCAGGCCGTCACCGATGTGCTCGCCAAGGTGGTCGCCGGCGAGGCTGACGCCGGCCTGGTCTACCGCACCGACGTGATCGCGGCCGGCAGCAAGGTGCTCGGCGTGCCGTTCCCCGAGTCGGCCAAGGCCATCAACCGCAACACCATCGTGACGCTGAAGAAGGCGCCGCAACCGGCGCTGGCCCAGCAGTTCGTCGACCTGGTGATGAGCGTCGAGGGCCAGAAGGTCCTCGCCGACGCGGGCTTCGGCGCGGCCGGTTGAGCCGTCCATGACTGCCACCCTCACTCGCACCGAGACGGTGACGCCTTCCCGGCGGGTCAGCCCGCCGGGGGGCTTCGCCTATTCGGCGGTGCCCTGGTGGTTGACGGTGCCGGCGGCGGCCGGGGCCCTGCTGGTGCTGGTGCCGCTGGTGGCCATGGGTACCCGTGTCGACTGGAGTCGGTTCGTCGAACTGATCACCTCGTCCTCATCGTTGGCGGCGCTCGGCCTGAGCCTGCAGACGTCGCTGACTGCGACCGCGCTGTGCCTGGTGCTGGGGGTGCCGTTGGCGCTGGTACTGGCGCGCACCGAGTTCCGCGGGCAGCAGCTGGTGCGCTCGCTGGTCCTGCTGCCCCTGGTGTTGCCGCCGGTGGTCGGCGGCATCGCGCTGCTTTACACCTTCGGACGCCAGGGGCTGATCGGTGCCTCGCTGGACGTGTTGGGCATCCACATCGCCTTCTCCACTGCGGCGGTCGTGCTGGCTCAGACGTTCGTGGCGCTGCCCTTCCTGGTGGTGTCGCTGGAGGGCACGCTGCGCACGTTCGGACAGCGATATGAGGCGATCGCGACCACCTTGGGGGCGCAGCCATCCACGGTGCTGCTGCGAGTGACGCTGCCGTTGGTGATGCCCGGGTTGGTGTCAGCGGCGGTGCTGTCCTTCGCCCGGTCGCTGGGGGAGTTCGGCGCCACGATCACCTTCGCCGGAAGCCTGCAAGGGGTGACCCGGACGTTGCCGCTGGAGATCTATCTGCAGCGCGTCAACGATCCGGACGCCGCCATCGCGCTCTCCTTGGTGCTGGTGGTGGTGGCGATCGTGACCACCGCGGTCACCAGCCGCATCGCTGAACGGACCCACCGATGAGTCTGATGATGCAGGCCGAGGTGGCCGAGCGCGGCTTCGAAGTCGAGTTGCAGGCCGAGCCGGGCGAGCGAATCGCCGTCTTGGGCCACAACGGTGCCGGGAAGTCGACGCTGCTGGCCGTGCTGGCCGGGCTGCTGCGTCCTGACCGTGGCCGGGCGAGTCTGGACGGCCGCACCTTGTTCGACGTGGACGGCCGGCGTGGGCGTTGGTTGGCTCCGCACGCTCGGGGGATCGCACTGTTGGCGCAGGACGCCCTGCTGTTCCCGCATCTGAGCGTGCTGGACAACGTCGCCTTCGGGCCGCGCAGTGCCGGCGTGAGCGTTGCCGTCGCTCGGCAGCGGGCCGCCAGTTGGCTGGAGGAGGTGGGTGTCGCCGACCTGGCCGGACGGCGTCCGCACCAACTCTCCGGCGGCCAGGCTCAGCGGGTGGCGATCGCCCGGGCGCTGGCCGCCGAGCCACGCCTGTTGCTGCTGGACGAGCCGATGGCCGCGCTCGATGTGGCGATGGCGCCGCTGCTGCGGCGGTTGCTGGGGCGGGTGCTGGCCGACCGGTCCTCGATCCTGATCACCCACGACCTGCTGGACGCGTTGCTGTTGTCGGATCGAATCATCGTGATGGATGGCGGACGGGTGGCCGAGACCGGCCCGACCGAGGAGGTGCTGCGGCATCCGCGCACCCGCTTCACCGCTCGCATCGCCGGGGTGAATCTGATCCGTGGCAGCTATCGCGGGGGTGCGGTGGTCGACGCCAGCGGGCTGAGTGTGCTCGGGGCGGTGAAGGAGGGCGAGGCGGTGGTCGAGGGCGCGGCCGCTGCGGCGGTGTTCGCGCCCTCGGTAGTGTCGATCCACACCCAGCCGCCTGCAGGCAGTCCGCGCAACAACCTCACTGTGACCATCGCCGAGTTGGAGCCGCTGGGTGAACTCATCCGCGTCCGGGCGGACGATCATCGCGGCCACTTGCTGTCGGCCGACGTCACCGCGCGTTCGGTCGCAGAGCTTGACCTGTTTCCCGGACGCGAGGTGACGTACTCGGTCAAAGCCGCCGGTGTGACGGTGTATCCGCTGTGACCGGATCAGTCGACGGCGAGTTGCACCTCGGTCGCCTTCACCAACGCGTAGGTCGAGGCGCCCACGCTGAGGCCGAGATCGTCGACGGCGTCCTTGGTGACGGCTGCGGTCACCACCAGGTCGGTGCCGTCGATGGCGACCTTCACGATCGACATCGCTTCACCGGTGGTGATCGAGACGACCTTGCCGGGGAACTGATTGCGGGTGGACAAACGCACACCGACCTCCTGGGTGCTGGTGTGTTGGCGCCGTTGCGCCGACAGCAGGTTAGCGCCATCTTCGTCCGCGAATACCACCTGACTAGGGGTGACGGGGGGCGGTCCGGCCGCAGAAGCGGGTCATTTCCGGCGGTGACCGGAGCAGGTGCACGGTGTACTCGCTGTGGTCGCAGCAGGTGCGAATCGAGCAGAAAGTGAGGGCATCGGCAATGCTGTCACCCGATCCGGCCCTGATCGAGCGCCTTCTGCGCGATGACGTGCCCAGCTTGGACCTCACCAGCGCGGTGTTGGAGCTGCCGCCGGTGCGGTCACGAATGACCTTCGTAGCGCGCGAGCCGCTGGTGCTGGCGGGGGTGTCGACCGTGGTCGCTCTGTTGGAGCGCTGTGGTGCCGCTGTGGTGTCGGTCGCCGATCCTGGTCGGTGGGCCGAACCGGGGCAGGCGTTGTTGGTGGCCGAGGGCACCGCGGTGCAGCTTCACCTGGCGTGGAAGGTGTGCGCGAACGTCCTGGAGTTCGCCGGCGGTGTGGCCACTCGCACGGCACGGCTGGTCGAGGCCGCCCGGACGGTGACCCCGGACATCGAGGTGCTGGCTACCCGCAAACTCGTCCCCGGGACCAAGGAGATCGCCATCGAGGCGGTGACCTCCGGCGGTGCGCTGCCGCACCGGTTGGGGCTGTCGGAGACCGTGTTGGTGTTCGACCAGCACACCGTCTTTCTCGGTGGCGTCGAGGGGCTCATCGCCCGGCTTCCCCAGGTGGCGGCCCGGGCGGGTGGGAAACCGGTCGTGGTCGAGGTCACCTCGGTCGCCGAGGCTGTCGCGCTGGCCGAAGCCGGCGTGGGCGGGCTGCAGTTCGACAAGCTAGGCCCGGCCGAGTTGGCTGCTGCGGTGGCGGCTGTCCGACATGTGGCCCCTCAACTCCGACTTCTTGCGGCCGGAGGCATCAATGCTGCCAACGCGGCGTCCTACGCCGCGACCGGGGTGAATGGCCTGGTCAGCTCGTGGATGTACACCGGAACGGGAACCGACGTCGGCGTCACCATCGCCCCGGGCGTCCCGGAATCGGCGTCGGAGCCGTTCGCAGCACCGAGTTATGGTGGCTGTTGAGGGCTTCAAAGACGGGGGTGGCATTGCTGCGGGTGTGGGCGCGACGCTTGCTGATCGCCCTGCCCACGGTCCTGGCCGCGCTCTTCGTCACCGGTGGGGGATTGTCCTCCGACCCGCTGTGGCCCTGGAACCCGCACCTCGCCGATTTCGACGTGTACTACCGCACTGGCACCCTGGTCCTTCAGGGGAAGGACATCTTCACCCCCGAGGGGCTGCCGTGGGTGTACCCGCCCTTCGCCGCGCTGCTGGCGGCGGTGCTGGCGTTGCTGCCGTGGGCGGTGGTGACTGCGGCATGGGGCTTGCTGGGGGCGGCTGCGCTGCTGGCGGTGCTCTATCGGCTCGGGCTCAGCGGCTGGCGGCTCAGTGTGGTCGGCCTGGTGTCGGTGCTGTTCGTGGCACCGGTGAGTCAGACCTTCGCCTTCGGCCAGCTCGGCATCCTGCTGGTGGCTGCGGCTGTGCTCGACTCGATGCCGGGTCGCCGCTTTCTCAAACGGCGCATCCTGCCCGAGGGCTGGCTGACCGGTCTGGCGACCGCGGTGAAGCTCACTCCGGCGGTGATCGCGGCGGCCAACTTCGTCACCGGACGCCGCCGTCCGGCCTGGACGGCGCTGGCCACCTTCGTCGCGGCCACCGCGACCGGCTTGCTGTTGTGGGCGGACTCGCTGCACTACTGGGGCGGGCTGATTCGCGGTGACAGTGGCACCAACAGCGGGCTGATCTACGCCGCCAACCAGTCGGTGCTGGCCATGGCGGTGCGGCTGAGTCGACACTCGACGATGGGCTGGGTGTGGCTGAGCCTGTTGGTGTTGGCGTTGGGGCTATGGGCCGCAGCGCTGTGGCATCGCCGCGGGCAGCCGCGATTCGCGCTGGTGCTGGCCGGACTGACCGGCCTGCTGGCGTCCCCGATCTCGTGGTCGCACCACTACGTGTGGGTCGTCCCGCTGGTGATCGTGCTGTGGCAGGAGCGCAGCCTGCCGGCCGTCCTGCGGTGGTTCGGGCAGGTCTACGCGCTATGGATCATCACTGCGCCGTTCATGCACATTCCGATGGGCGCCGACGTGGAGTTCTCCTACGGCTGGTGGGAGCTGTTGGTCGACGATGCGGGCATCGTGGCCGGGGTGGTGTTCCTGATTCTGGCGGTGATCGCGGCTCTCGGGAGCCGGAATAGCGCGAGCGCTACAATAGTTGAGTCTGGTGAACTCAACTTTGCCGAGACCCTTGTTGACAAGGAGAAAGAGCGCTGATGGACACCGAGAAGCTCACCACCCGTAGTCGGGATGCACTGTCGGCTGCGCTGCGTGCGGCGTTGACCAAGGGCAACCCCCAGGCCGAGCCGGTACACCTGCTGTACGCCCTGCTGCTCACCCCCGACAACACCATCGCGCCGCTGCTGACCGCGGTGGGCGCCGATGCTGCGGTGGTGTCGGCGGCGGCTCAAGGAGCCATCTCCAAGCTGCCGAGTGCGCAGGGATCCTCCGTCACCCAACCGCAGCTCTCCGGCGCCATGGCCCGGGTGCTGGCCGACGCGCAAACCCGCGCCGCCCAGCTCGGCGACGCCTTCGTGGCCACCGAGCACCTCCTGCTCGGGCTCTCGGCCGTCGACGGCGAGGCCAAGAAGATCCTCACCGACCTCGGTGTGACCACCGCCGCCCTCACCGAGGCGTTCAACGCCGCCCGCGGTGACAAGCGGGTCTCCTCCGCTGAGGACGAGGGCACCGAATCGGCGCTGGACAAGTATTCGGTCGACCTCACCGCCAAGGCCCGCGATGGCAAGCTCGACCCGGTGATCGGACGCGACGCCGAGATCCGCCGGGTGGTACAGGTGCTGGCCCGTCGCACCAAGAACAACCCGGTGCTGATCGGCGAACCCGGCGTCGGCAAGACCGCCGTCGTCGAAGGCCTGGCCCAGCGGGTGATCGCCGGCGACGTCCCCGATTCGCTGAAGGGGCGCCGGGTGGTCTCCCTCGACCTGGCCAGCATGGTCGCCGGCGCGAAGTACCGCGGCGAGTTCGAGGAGCGGCTCAAGGCCGTCCTGAACGAGATCCGCGACGCCGAAGGCCAGATCATCACCTTCATCGACGAGTTGCATACCGTGGTGGGCGCCGGCGCGTCCGGCGATTCGAGCATGGACGCCGGCAACATGCTCAAGCCGATGCTGGCCCGCGGCGAGCTGCGGATGATCGGCGCCACCACCCTGGACGAGTACCGCGAGCGGATCGAGAAGGACCCCGCTCTGGAGCGACGCTTCCAGCAGGTCTTCGTCGGCGAGCCCAGTGTGGAAGACACCATCGCCATCCTGCGCGGCCTGCGGCAGCGCTACGAAGCCCACCACAAGGTGCGGATCACCGATGCCGCGCTGGTCGCGGCGGCGTCCCTGTCGAACCGCTACATCACCAGCCGACAGTTGCCGGACAAGGCCATCGACCTGATCGACGAGGCCGCTTCGCGGCTGCGCATGGAGATCGACTCCTCCCCAGAAGAGATCGACATGCTGCGCCGCGACATCGACAAGATGACCATGCAGGCTTTCGCTCTGGAGAAGGAGTCCGACGCCGGCTCCCAGGAGCGCTACTCCCGGCTGACCGCCGAGTTGGCCGACGCCAAGGAAGAACTGCGCGGTCTGGAGGCCCGCTGGGAGGCCGAGAAGTCGGGCCTGAACCGGGTGGGGGAGATCGCGGAGAAGATCGACGCTCTGCGTATCGACGCCGAGCGGGCTCAGCGTGAAGGCGACCTGACCAAGGCTTCGGAGATCCTCTACGGCGAGATCCCGGCGCTGGAGGCCGAGTTGGCTCAGGCCTCGCAGGCCGAGGTTTCGGCGACCCCGATGGTCAGCGAGGAAGTCTCGGCCACCGACATCGCCGAGGTGGTCTCGGCCTGGACCGGGATTCCGGTCGGGAAGATGTTGGCCGGCGAGAGCGAGAAGCTGCTCACCATGGAGGATCGCCTGGGCGAGCGGCTGATCGGGCAGCGCACTGCGGTGCGTGCCGTGGCGGACGCCGTCCGTCGCTCCCGGGCGGGGATCTCGGATCCGAACCGTCCCACCGGCTCGTTCCTTTTCCTGGGACCGACCGGCGTCGGCAAGACCGAGCTGGCCAAGTCGCTGGCCGACTTCCTGTTCGACGACGAGCGGGCGATGGTCCGCATCGACATGAGCGAGTACGGCGAGAAGCACACGGTCTCGCGCCTGGTCGGCGCCCCTCCGGGCTACATCGGCTACGAAGAGGGCGGCCAGCTCACCGAAGCGGTGCGGCGCCGTCCGTACTCGGTGGTGCTGCTGGACGAGGTGGAGAAGGCGCACGCCGACGTGTTCAACATCCTGCTGCAAGTGCTGGACGACGGTCGGCTCACCGACGGCCAGGGCCGGGTGGTGGACTTCCGCAACACCATCTTGATCCTGACCTCGAACCTGGGTTCGCAGTTCATGGCCGACCAGAGCCTGAACGCCGACACCAAGAGCCAAGCGGTGATGAACGTGGTGCGGCAGGCCTTCAAGCCGGAGTTCTTGAACCGGCTGGACGAGATCGTGATGTTCGATCCGCTGACCACCGAGGACCTGTCCCGGATCGTCGACATTCAGCTCAGCCGGCTGAACGCTCGACTGGCCGAGCGCCGGATCACCGTTGACGTCACCCAGGCGGCGAAGGACTGGCTGGCCCTGACCGGCTTCGACCCGGTGTACGGTGCCCGCCCGCTGAAGCGGCTGGTGCAGACCACCATCGAGGACCAGCTGGCCCGGCGAATGCTGTCCGGTCAGCTCAACGACGGCGACGCGATTCGCTTCGATGCCAACGCTGAAGGCTCGGGGGTGGTGGTGGTCTGACCACCACCGAGCTAGCCTGGCACTGTGAACGGTGTTCATCGGGTTTTGGTGATCGTGGCCTGTGGTGCGCTCACGGGCGGCTGCAGCGCAGTGTGGAACGAGAGCGTCGGGCGCGCGCCCTCGATCACGCCGGCACCGGTGGTGACGCCGTCCCCGTACAAGTCCACGCTGGCAGCGGGGGCGAAGTGCGAGCGCCTGAACCCTGCGCAACTCGGGGACTTCCAGGACGCCGCGGCGATCGGCGGCGCGGTCAAATACACCCATGGCGTGGTGGTGAAGGCGAACGACGGGTGGTCGCTGGCGGCACTGCATGCTGAGGTGTTCCCCAACCCGTTCGACTACACCAGGGAGAACGTGCCCGAGACGGACTATTGGGTAGCTGACGCCGACGCCCTCGACCCTGAGAGTTGGGCTGACCACCCGAAGTACCTGAGGGTCTCCGGCGCCTCGTCCGACTCGGTCGCGGCGATGGCGACGGCCTGCCTGAAAGCCGAGTTGGCGAAGTCCTGACGCGGATCAGGCCGGCTTGCTCGCGGTCAGGGTGAAGCTCCCTGGGAACCGCTCGGGACGATCGCGCAGCCGCCATTCGCCGGTGCTCTCGTCGAAGGCCATCAGGCCCGGCAGGGCCTCCCACGCCGACGAGTCGTGCTCGACCAGGCTGGTCAGCTGCAGGCCGGCGTCCAACACGGCGGTGACGATCTGGCCCAGACCGTGGTTCCACTCCACCGACTCCGGCGAGCTGACCGCCTCCTTGCCGGCGTAGGTGACCTCGTCGCGCCACACCAAGGGCTGTTCCTGCTCGAAATAGGGCAACTCGAGCGCGAGGGTGGCCTGGCCGGGGCCGGTGATCCACGGTTGCTGGGCGCGATCGGGGTGCTCGGTGGCCACGTCCATGGCCAGCACCGAGTTCAGGACCGGGTGCCCGTCGCGAATGAACAGCCGACCACCCGGACGCAGCAAAGCGGCCACAGTTTGGGCCCAGCGTTCGATGCTCGGCAGCCAACAGATCGCCCCGACGCCGGTGTAGACCAGATCGAACTGGCGGTTCACCACGGCTGGGGCGGAGTAGACGTCGGCTTCGACATAGGTGATCTCGGCGCCGGCGCTCGCGGCCAGCCTGCGGGCCTCGTCCAGGGATGCCGGGGAGAGGTCGACGCCGGTGACGCTGGCCGCGCCGAGCCGGGCCAGGCTGAGCGTGTCGGTGCCGATGTGGCACTGCAGGTGCACCACGTCCAGCCCGTCGAGGCGGCCGAGGCGGGGGAGGTCGAACCGGACCACATCGGACAGTGCGGCCGGGTCGGCCAGGAGGCGTTCGATGCCGTAGTGCCGCACGTGGATCGGGGCGCGCGAATCCCAGTTGGCCCGGTTGGTGGCCAGGTAGTCCTCACTCATGCAGGCGAGCCTAGGCCGCGAGCGTGTCCAGCGTCGCCAGCTCGCCGCCGTTCGCGCGTGCCAGGGCGGCCAAGTAGGCCTGACTGAGATCGTCGGCGGTGGTCAGCTCGTCGGCGGACAGCGCCCCGAACTCCAGATCGGCCGGCCAGAAGCGGCACTTCGGATGCTGGCGAATCGCGGCCAGCACGGCCAGTGCGGTCGCCTGGCTCTCACCCAGTCGCAGCAGGAAGCGCAGCAGCGCGGCCTCGCTCACCGGGCACAGGGCGAAGTCCGGCTGGGTGGCCAGCCAGCGTCCGACCCGATCGTGGTGTTCGTGCTCGGCGATCACCAACGCGGCTAGGACCGTGCCATCGAGCAGGACGGTCATCGCTCGGCCATTCCGGCGCTGGCCTGCGTGGCACTGACTTTGCGGCCGAGGCTGAGGACCGGGAATCCGGTCAGGGCGTCAGTGGTGAGCTTCACCGGGACATCCAGTTGAGCCAGGCCGCGAACGGTGAGGTCGGCCAGGACCGTCGACAGCGAGACTCCTCGCTGGGCAGCCAGTTCACGTGCCCGGCGGTGGACAGCCGGGGGCAGATCGACAGTGGTGCGCATGACCGCATCCTAGCTGATGCAGGCAAGATGTCAGCGTTGTTCGGGTGCCGGCAGTCCTAAGAGTCGGTTTCGCTCAGCGGCGTAGTCGGCCGGGCTGACCTGCCCGCTGGCCAGGCGCTGGTCCAACGCGTCCAACTGGGTGGCGACGAGCTTGGCTCGGGATGGGTTCGGTGGGGCAGTGAGCTGCTTGCGTGCGGCAGCGCGCAGGCCGACGATCAGAGCGATCGCGATCGCAGACAGCATCGCCACTAGTGCGATGATCACCGCCATTCCCATCATGGCGAGTCCTCCTGCCCGTCGTCTCGAGCTTAGCCCCGACCACCCAAGAATGGTCAGAGAGTGGCGATCAGGTTGGCCTCGGCCAGCAACTCGGTGTCGCTCAGTACCTCCGTCGGTGTCCCGGTCGCCGCGACCCGGTGCCGCTCGTCGAGGACGATGCAGCGGGTGGCCAGGCGCATGGTCAGGTCCAGGTCGTGGGTGGCGACCACCATGGTGCGTCCGGCGGCGTGCAGGTCGCCCATCAACGCCAGCAGCCACGCGGACGTGCGCGGGTCCAGCCCGGCGGTGGGCTCGTCGAACAGCAGCACCTGGGGGCTCATCACCAGCACCGAACCGAGGGCGACCCGGCGCTGTTGGCCGCCGGACAGGTGCACCGGCGCGCGATCCAGCAGCGGCTCTATCTGGAGCATCTCGGCGATCTGGCCGATCCGCTGGTCGGTCTGGACGGCGTCCAACCCGAGCTGGCGGCAGCCGAAGGCGAGGTCCTCGCGCACCGTGGCCGAGAACAACTGGGCCTCGGAGTTCTGGAACACCAGGCCCACGCGGCTACGGAATCGGGCGTTGGCCGCCGGGTCGCTCAGCGCCTGCTCGGTGATCGATTCGCCGAAGGCCGACAGACTTCCGGAAGTGGGAAAGACCAGCCCGTCGAGCATTTTCAACAAGGTGGACTTGCCCGACCCGTTCGCGCCGAGGAGGGCCAGGAACTCGCCCGGGTGCACCTCGAAGCTCACGTCGTCGAGGGCGACGTAGCGGTCGAGGTAGCGGTAGTGCAGGCCGCGGCCACGCAGCAGCGGTTCAGCGGACAACGACGTCTCCCCACAACAGGCCCACCGCGGCGGCGACCACCGCGCATCCCCAGGCGACGTCCGTCCAGCGCAGTCGGGCGGGTGTCGGATCGACCAGACGACCAGTGAAACCGCGGGCGGTCATCGCCTGATGCACCTGGTCGGCCAACTCATTGGAGCGGACGAACAATGCGCCCACGCTGCCGCCGACGAAAGCGCGATCCTCACCCCCGGTGGCTCCGCCGATGCTGCGCGCCCGCCGCGCCTGCAGGAGATCGGCCAGGCTGCGCCCCAGCACCCACAGATAGCGGTGCGCCATGGTGGCGATCAGTACGAACCCGGCCGGCGCGCCGATGCTGCGCAGGGCCGCGGTCAGTCGCAGCCAGGACGTGGTGCGGGTCAGCACGACCACCACGGCCAGACTGGCCACCACCCGAGCCAACACGAGCCACCAGCCGGTCAGTCCGGTGGCGGTCAGGCCCACCGCTTGTTCCGCCCAGCTGCCCAGCGGAAGCACGATCGTCCCGGGTCGAACCAGCGACGTCGTGGCCGGCAGCATCACCACGGCGGTGACCACGGACACCGGGACGACGATGCCCAGCAACGCTCGTCCTGCCCCGGCCGCAACCGCGCCCACTACAACCATGACGGCCGCCACACTGAGCAGCCGTGGGTCGTGCATCAGGGCGAACGCCACCAACACCAGCAGGGCGGTGATGAGCTTCACTCGCGGGTCGAAGTCGGCCAGCCGGCCGGGCGGCTCGCTGAGGATGGCGAGCAGTCGTTCGACCTGGCCGAGGCTCTTGCGGAGAAAGCGATGCGGCCGTCGTTGCGGCGCGTCAACACCGACGGTGGGCGCCGCCAGCCAGTCCGGAAGAGTGGTGGTCACGCCGTGGTGCTGACCGGTTTGCGCCGATTCGCCAGCCACAGCGCACCGTAGGTGAACCCGGCGACGATCAAGGATCCGACCAGGGCGGAGATCCAGTAGGCGGCCACGGGTGCATCCCCGCTGGCGAAGCCGTAGTCGGGAAGCACCGAATGAGTCCAGAACGACGACCATTGCTCCAGGCCGGCCGGAATCGCGCCGAGTTGTTCGCCGAGCTCGTCCGGTGCCCACTCGCCGAAAGCGGTGCCCTGAGCGACCAGGCCCAGCGGGGTAGCCAGGGCGAGGACGGCCAGCACGCCCAAGGACACCAAGCCGGGGTTGCCGCGGAGCTTGTCGCTGGTCGGTTCGATGCCGTCGAGCTGTCCGGTGCGAGCCAGAAAGCCGTAGCCGGCGCCGGTGATGATCGCCTCGGCCGGGCCGGCGATCAGCAGGTGGGCGAACAGCATCGCCGGAAGCGTTGCGGTCAGCCCATAGGGGTTGAACAGCGCAGTGCCGTCCGCGGTGTGGAAGAGGGCCGGCTGGATGCCCAGCTCGACCCCGACCGCGATGGACGCGCTCAGGATGGCGACGTAGCCGGCGATCGCGGCGGCGGTGATCCGGCGGACCGAGCCGGCTGCGGAATTGCCCGCCACCAGGCGGTTCACCACGGTCGCCACCAGCGGCATCAAGATGGCCATGTTGACCACGTTCACCCCGTAGGCCAGCACGCCGCCGTCACCGAAGATCAGGGCCTGGAAGAGCAGGGCCACTGCGGTGGCTATCACTGCCGCGGCCGGCCCCATCACGATCGCGATCAGTGCCGATCCGACGGCGTGAGCCGTGGTGCCGTCCGGGATCGGCAGGTTGAACATCATGATCAAGAAGCTGAACGCCGACAGCATGGCCAACTTCGGCACGGCCCGTCCCTTGACCTGCCGCATCACCTGGCGAGAAGCGACCGCGATCGCGGGAATGGCGATGGCCAAACCCACCGCGCAGGTTTCCGGTGACAGGTAGCCGTCGGGTACGTGCATGAAGGATCCCCTCTTAATGCAACTGAGCAGCAATAGCGGAGTTATATCGCCTGCGTGATCTGGGTGCAACCGGACGAGGAGTCGCCCGCTGCGTGGTGGGTGGGTCCCAGGATCTGGAGAGCGGGACCCGCCCAGCCGCCGACCAGTCAACACTTAATGCAACGAGGTTGCAATAAGTTGCGCGAGGTTCTGGAGCGTCGTGCTCTGAGTTGAACCGCGTGGGCGGCCCCAACCCACTAGGCTCGCGTGCGCCAGACCGTAGCCCGGCCTCCGCCCATGGAAGTGACCACCATGACCAAGATCGTGCCCGCCCCCGACGACCCTGGGTGTTTCGTCGTCGTCAGCGGCGAGACCGAACAGTCGTTCGTCGATCCGAACGACCCGCTGCGCCTGGAGTTCGAATACGTCCAGCGGATCGCCGAGATCCTCGACGTCAGCGTCCTGGATCAGCCCCGCTCCGGCCCGCTGCGGGTGGTGCACGTCGGTGGCGGTGGGATGACCATTCCTCGCTACATCCACGCGCGCCGTCCAGGTGTCTCCCAGACGGTGCTCGAGCCCGATGCCGATCTCATCGAGGACGTGCGGCGGATCATCCCCTTTCCGAGCCGGGGCAGCCTCCAGGTCCGCAATATCGACGGCGCGGCAGGGATGGCGACCATGCCCAGCGGCTGGGTGGACGTCCTGATCGTCGACGCCTTCGCCGGCGCTCAGGTGCCTGGCGACCTGGTCACCACGGCCTTCTTCGCTGAGGCGGTTCGCCTGCTGCGCACCGACGGCATCCTGATCATGAACGTCACCGACACCGCCCCGTTCGAGTGGTCCAAACGGGCTCTGGCCGGGCTGGTCCGCTACTCCCCGAACGTCGGCGTGATCTCCGAAGTCCCGATCTGGAAGGGCCGCCGGTTCGGCAACTTGATCCTCGTCGCCGGCACCGAGATCCCCGTAGCTGCGCTGTCGCGGCGCTTGGCCAGCGCAGCCTTCCCGCAGCGACTTGTCGGCGGCGAGGCGCTGCTGGAGTGGATCGGGACGGCACTGCCGTTCACCCGCCACGACACCGAGCCGTCGCCCGAACCGAACTGGGGCAAGACCTGGTTCGGCCCGCGTCGTCACAAGGGTGACGACTTGGACGACCTGGACGACGTCGAATGAACCGGTGACCGGCCCGGTGGCGCGATGCAATACCGTGCTGCCATGACCGCTCGCACCGCTCTCATCGAACAGATCTCCACCCTCGCCGTCGTCCGTGGCCGGGTCACCCTCGCCTCGGGCAAGGAAGCCGACTACTACGTCGACCTGCGCCGGGTCACTCTGGACGGAGTAGCCGCGCCGCTGGTCGGTGAGGTGATGACCGAGCTGGTCGCCGATCTGGAGTTCGACGCCGTCGGCGGACTGACCCTGGGCGCGGACCCGGTCGCGGTGGCGATGCTGCACCATGCCGCCCACAAGGGCGGACGCCTGGACGCGTTCGTGGTGCGCAAGGAGTCCAAGGCTCACGGCTTGCAGCGGCGGATCGAAGGCACCGAGGTGGCCGGACGCAAGGTGCTGGTGGTCGAGGACACCTCCACCACCGGTGGTTCGGTGATGACCGCGGTACAGGCCGTCCGTGACGCCGGTGCCGAGGTGGTGGCGGTGGCCGTCATCGTCGATCGGAACACCGGTGCCAAGGAACTGATCGAGGCGGCAGGCGTGCCGTATCGCTACGCCGTGGGCCTGGCCGATCTCGGCTTGGAATGACCCGTCGGCGTTTTTGATCCACCCCACGGCATCGAAGGGCACGTTAGGCTGGGGCGAAACCGGCCGGGGCGGTCGGTGTCGGTTGAGGTGATGGGAGCCTGACATGCTCTGGTTTTTCTTGATTCTGCTCGTCGTTGTGGTGGGCATCGGGTTCTACGCGGTGAGCCTGTACAACGGCTTCGTCCGCTCGCGGAACCTGATCCAGGAGTCGTGGCGGCAGATCGACGTCGAACTGAATCGGCGCTACGACCTGATTCCCAACCTGGTCGAGACCGTGCGTGCCTACGCCGCCCACGAGCGCAACACGCTGGAGAACGTGACTCGGCTGCGTAACCAGGCTGCCGCGCTGGCCGGCCAGGGTGGCGCATCGGCCGAGCGGGCTGAGGCGGAAGAGGCGCTGAGCGGCGCCGTCCGTGGCCTGATGGTGAGCGTCGAGGCCTACCCCGACCTGAAGAGCAATGTGAACTTCCTCGAACTGCAGCGCGAGCTGACCGCCACCGAGGACCGGATCGCCGCCGGACGGCGTTTCTACAACGCCAACGTGCGCAACTACAACACCCAGGTGGAGTCCTTCCCGTCGGTGCTGGTCGCCAACATGTTCAAGTTCGAGAAGGCCACCTACTTCGAAGTAAACGACCAGCAGGTCCGTCAGGCCCCGCACGTCAGCTTCGGTGAGATCAGCGAGCGTCCGGGCGGCCAGGCCGAGCCGACCAATGCCCAGCTGACTGCCGGCACCACGGAGTCTGGCATGCCGAACCCGCAGGCGTACGACCAGGGCACTCTGGGAGCCCCGGCCCCGGGCAGCTTCGAGGCTCCCGCTCCGGCGCCGACCTTCCAGCAGCCGCCGGCCGCGCCGCCGCAGACGTTCCAGCAGCCGCCGGCCGATCCGCCGACCTACACCCCGCCGAAGCAGTGACGACAAGAAGCCCCCGGGATCATTCCCGGGGGTTCTTGCTTGTCCGCGCTGGGTCGGTCAGCGGGTGACCATCTTGGTCTTGTGGCCGCTGCCGACGGTCTTGATGACGTCAGCAGGCACTGAGTCCACCAGGCTGCGCTCAGTGATCCAGGACTGGTAATACTTGCCGCCGCTCATCCTGATCTGCGAGGCCAGCACCAATCCGTCACCATCGAGGAAGAGCCGGTACTCCCTCTGCGGTGCATCGGGAAAGTGCGGGTCGCTGTACTTCACTGCAACCTCCACTGCGGGACGTCCCCGCGGATCAACGGCGTGCTCGTCGACGGTGACATTGGGGAGCAGGGCGAGGCTACGAATGAGCAGGGCGCGATCAGCGGCGCTGGTTCGCACGTCCTTGAAAGCGCCGTCGGCAACGAGCGCGACCCACAGACTCGGAGGCGGGACGAAGTTCGCCTTGGGCGGATGCGTGGCGACGTAGTCCGCGGCTCGTTGGTTGATCGCATCAACCAGGCTCGCCGGGTCGTCGGGCATGGGTTGGGGCAGCAGGGCGGCGAACTCGGCGGTGGGCCACGTGTCGCGCCGGTAGGTGACCTCCGGAGCATCGCTAAGGCTGGTTGTCGACCAGCACCAGCCATCGTCGGCATACCAGGTGGTGTCTTGGCTGCTGCCGCCGATCATCGTGCCCGTCGGCTCGATGGTGTGAGTGGTCACCACCTTCAGGAACTTCCCGTCGGGGATAGTGATCGCCACTGCGTGACTCGCCAGGTTATCAAGAGCCTGTGCCGGCGTGGCTGACCCTACCGAACCGCTGGGAATCACTGCCTGCCCGATCAGTCCGATGGTGGCGATCCCGGCGACCGCAGCCACCAATGCCCATCGCCGGGAGACCTGGCGGCTGGGCCGAGGCGAACCGGTGGTCTGGTCGAGGACGGCGTGGAGAACCCGATCGGCTCGCGTGGGAGACCACACCTCGTCCACTGACTCTGGGATGGGGCGGGCCGCCTCGAGGGCGCGCATGGCGGTGTCTTCGCTGAGGTGGGTAGTCATGTCAGTTGGCCTCCGTCAGGAGTTGGAGTTGGGTGACGGGCTCAGCCTCGGTGAGGCACTCGGCCAGCCGCTTGCGAGCACGGCTGAGCCGGGCGCGGGCTGCCTGAGGTGAGCAGTGGAGCACCTGCGCCGCCTGGGTCGAATCCAGGCCGTCCCAGCCGACGAGCAGCAAGATCTCGCGATCTTCCTCGCGCAATCGGCGCAGGGCGGCCACCAGGTCGGCTCGATCGACTGCTTGGGTGGCGCAGTCAGCAGTGGCCAGCTGGCTGATCCCAGCCATCTCGACGGCCAGTCGCTGGCGGCGTCCCCGGGAGCGCCAGTGATTGGCGAGCACTTTACGGGCCGTGCCGAGCAGCCAGGGCAGCGGCTCGGCGGGCAGCTGATCGAAGTGGCGCCACGCAGCGAGGTAGACCTCAGCGATCAGATCGTCGCAGTCGGACTCGGTGGCGTAACGCCGGACGAAGGCGTACACCCGCCGGTTGGTCTCATGAAAGAGGCGGCGGAAGTCGTCTGGTCCTGGTGGGTGCTCCATGACCAGGTAGTGTCCGCAACCGGCGCGGTGTGACAGGCCCGGGCTAGTTTTCTTGCGCCACCTTGGCGCGGCGACGGGCGAGCAGCGCCTCGACCACCATCGGGATCACCGAGACCAACACGATGGCGATCAGGACGGCGTCGATGTTGTTGCGGATGAAGGTGATCTGGCCCAGGAAGAAGCCCAGCAGCGTAACGCCGATGGCCCACACCACCGCGCCGATGCCCGTCCAGGTGATGAAGGTGCGGAAGCTCATTCCGGCCGCGCCCGCCACCATGGTGACGAAGGTGCGCACGAACGGCACGAATCGTCCCAGCACCAGGGCCTTGGCGCCGTACCGCTCGAAGAAGTCATGGGTCTGCTGCAGGTGTTTCTGGGAGAAGATCCGGCCGATGAAGCCCTTCCGCGGCTTGAACAACCACGGCGAGATCGTCTTGCCTACCCAGTAGCCGGCGACATTGCCCAGCACCGCGGCGACCAACAGCACCAGCATCGAGACCAGCAACGTGCCGGTCTGGTCAAGGCCGGGGAAGCTGATGATCGGCGGGGTGTGCGAGATGAACATGCCCACGGTGAACAGCAGCGAATCGCCGGGCAGCACCGGGAAGATCGCGCACTCGATGAAGATCACCAGCGCCGCTCCCCACAGGGCCCAGTTCCCGAGAGCGTTGAGCAGGTATTCCGGGTCCAGCCACGGGATGAGTTGCAAGGGCAGCAGAGTGAGCGCGTCCATGATTGGAAAGGGTACCGTGAGCGCCATGCCTGGGCTGAGCGAGGACGAAGTGGTGGCTGCGAGTAGCCCCGGAGTAGGCCCGCATCCGCTGCCGTGGCCGGACGATCCTCGCCTCGACCCGGAGCTGCTCGCCGAGGGTGATCGCCGCAATGTGCCGGACGCCTACCGCTACTGGCGGCTGGAGGCCATCGTCGCTGAGCTCGACACCCGGCGGCTGCCGCTGCAGGTGGCCATTCAGAACTGGGAGCACGACTTCAACATCGGCTCGATCGTCCGGACCGCGAACGCGTTCAACGTCGACCGGCTGCACATCATCGGACGGCGGCGCTGGAACCGGCGCGGGGCGATGGTCACCGACCGCTACTTGCACCTGGAGCATCACGCGACCACCGCGGAGTTCCTGGCGTGGCTGGCCGAACACGAGGTGACCCCGATCGGCGTGGATAACCTGCCCGGCTCCGTCCCGTTGGAGGACACCCCGTTGCCACAGCGCTGCTGCCTGATCTTCGGCTCCGAAGGCCCCGGGCTGACCGATGAACTGGTGGCCGGCTGTGAACGGCTGGTGGCGATCACCCAGTACGGCTCGACCCGCTCGCTGAACGCGGGTGCAGCGGCCGCGATCGCCATGTACCACTGGGCGCTGCAGTGGGCGCCGAAGGTCTAGCTGTACGAGTGTTGTCGGGGTGTGGATAACCCGGGCTTGGCGGTTGTGAGCGGTGTTCGCGGTGTGTCAGGCTGGCCGGAACCTACCCCGGGGAGACTTTCATGGCGAAGTCGTTTGGTTTTGTGTTGTCAGCCGCATTGGCGGTCGTATTGGTCGCCGGCTGTGCGCCTGCTGATCCTGCCGGGCAGCCGACGTACTCGTGCACTCCAGAGGTCGGCGGGACGCCGTACCCGTGCTACAAGGTGCAGCGCGACGAGCTGAACAAGCTTGATGCGCTGTATGCCGAGGCTGAGGCGGTGTATCGAACGCAGGCGGCCGAGGACGAACGGATCTCGCGCGCGGGCGGAGTGGATGAGGCCACCCCGGTCATGCTCGAGACGCTGAGTGGCACCGCACTGACTCAAACCCTGGATTTCTACCGCTCACTCAAGCGGGACCGCATCCATATGGAGGGCGGGGCGTACCAGGTTGTCTGGATCAAGCGACAGCCCGAGAAGCTCAAACCCGGTATGGCGGTTGCTATTCAGGTGTGCGTCGACCCAGGCGCTGCTCGAATAGTCCAGGCGGGTTCGCGCGACGAGTCTGTTGACCCGAATGTCAGCAACCTCCAACTGGCTACCGATCAAGGGGTGTTGAAGATCGCGCAGGCCGACGGTGATTCGGTGCGGTCATGCTGAGGGCGCTCGGGCTGGCGCTGATCCTCGTGCTCCTGTCGACGGGAGTCGGTGCCTCTACTGTCGCGATCGCCAATCCGACACTGCCTCAGTGCAAGAGCAGTGGGGGCGCTGGCGGCTCCGGTTCAACCGTCTTTGGAAAGAGCTTCAAGAAGTGCAATCCAGGTGGCAACGGTGGTGGATCCGGGGGTGGGAAGTCGTCCGATTCGACTCCCAAGAAGCGGTGGTGTCCGATTGTGGTGGTGCGTTTGCCGGATGGGTCGTGTCCGGGCCCGGGTCCGAATCGGTTGCCCCAGCCGGTGCCTACGTTCAGCCCGATCGTGCCGATTGAGGAGTCCGTGGTGGCGGCGTTGACGTTGCCGGAGGCGACGCCGCGGTTCGGGCCGGATCCAAGCGTGAACGAGTGGAACATGTTGGTGGTCGGGTTCCCGATCTGGTTGTGGACTGATAGTCCGCGGCAGCAGACCACTCACGTCCGGCGGGGTGGGTTGGAGTTCGCGATTACTGCGACGTGGCAGTCGTCGCGGTTCACGATGGGTGATGGCCAGGTCAAGACGTGTGGGGCGATGACGGAGTATCGCCAAGGTGTGGACGAGCCGGGTCGTCCGTCGCCGACGTGCGGGTATGTGTATGAGGTGGTTTCGCCGAAGGGGCGCCCCTTCGTGGTGGTGGCGGAACAGACCTGGCGGATCGATTGGAGCAGTGATGGCGACCAGGGCAGCTTCCTGCACACCTACCAGGGCAGCCGCACGTTGGAGATCGGTGAGTTGTCGTCCCTGATCAAGGGCTGAGCGCGTCGCCTAGGATTGGGGCCGTGGGCGACGAATACGGCATCTACTACCGGCCTGAAGTGGCGGCCGGACGGGTGAGTTCGGCGCGCTACAACCTGTTCTGGCGGCTGGGTTCGCTGGTGGTGTCGGCGCTGATCATCGGCCTGGCGTGGCTGATCTGGCCTGGCCAGGTCGGAACGGCCGCACCGTGGTTTCTGATCACCAGCATTGCGATCGGACTGGTCACCTCGATCATCGCCGCGATCACCTGGATCCGGGCCGCCAGTGACGCCAAGCTCGCTACCGGATTGGCGATCGGGCTGAACCGCGAGGGCGTCCTGATCGGGCAGCGCTGGATCACCTGGCCCGAGGTCGGCTCGATGGTGGTCAAGCCCGGATCGCTCGGTGCGTCCAATGCCTTGGTCGCCACGATGCGCGACAACTCGACGCTCACGGTCCCGCTGGAACTGACCGACGCGATGCCGGCCTCGGTGGATTCGGTGGTGAGGGTACTCTCCGGCGGACGCAGCTGGGTTGATCTGTCCGCTTTGGACTGAACCTGCGCGGCTCGAGATCATTTGACAGACTAGAGGGGTACCGCTTGGCGGCCGCACCGTCGCGGGCACTGTCTGATGAGAGAGAGCCAATCGAATGCCTATCGCAAGTCCTGAGAAGTACGCCCAGATGCTGGATGCCGCCAAGGCGGGGTCTTACGCCTTCCCGGCCATCAACATCACCTCGTCACAAACACTCAATGCTGCGTTGGCCGGGTTCGCTGAAGCCGGCTCGGACGGCATCATCCAGATCAGCTCCGGTGGTGCGGAGTACGCCGCTGGCCCGACCATCAAGGACAAGGTCGCCGGCTCGGTTGCGCTGGCTGAGTACGCCCACGTGGTCGCCAAGAACTACCCGATCAACATCGTGGTGCACACCGACCACTGCCAGAAGGACAAGATCGAGACCTGGGTGAAGCCGCTGATCGCGATCTCCACCGAGCGGGTCAAGAAGGGCCTCGAGCCGCTGTTCCAGTCGCACATGTGGGACGGCTCCGCGGTGCCGATGGAAGAGAACCTGAAGATCGCCGATGAGCTGCTGGCGCTGACCAGCGCCGCCAAGCAGATCCTGGAGATCGAGGTCGGCGTCGTCGGTGGCGAAGAGGACGGCGTCGCCGCTGAGATCAACGAGAAGCTCTACACCACCGTCGCCGACGGCCTGCGCACCATCGAGGTGCTGGGCATGGGCGAGAAGGGCCGCTACATCACTGCGCTCACCTTCGGCAATGTCCACGGCGTGTACAAGCCGGGTGCGGTGAAGCTGCGTCCGGAGGTGCTGAAGGAGATTCAGGACGCCGTCGGCGCCAAGTACGGCAAGGACAAGCCGTTCGACCTGGTCTTCCATGGTGGCTCGGGCTCGACCGCTCAGGAGATCTCCGACGCGGTTGACTACGGCGTGATCAAGATGAACATCGACACCGACACCCAGTACGCGTTCACCCGTCCGGTGGTCGACTACATGCTGAAGAACTACGACGGCGTGCTGAAAATCGACGGCGAGGTGGGAAACAAGAAGCAGTACGACCCCCGCGCCTGGGGCAAGATCGCCGAGGCCGGCCTGTCGGCCCGCGTGGTGGAGGCCTGCGAGCGTCTGCGCAGCGCCGGAAAGACCATCGGCTGATTCAGTTTCTCGGTGGCCCGGAGCTTCGGCTCCGGGCCACCGTTGCGTTGTGGCTCGCAGCCGGACGTGGCTGACGTGATTTGCGCGCTCGATGGGGTCTGAATCGTTCCAAATGGCTTAGCTAGTGCAACTGGCGCGCAAATCACGTCGCGCGTAGCGCGGCGAAGACCGTCGCCACGATGTAGTCCGAGCGGTCGAGGTGTTCCCAGCCGAAGCGGATCACCCGGAAGCCCGCCGCTTCGAGGAGGTTCTGTCGCTCGCGGTCCGCGATAAAGCGCTGCTCATGGATGCTGCGCCCGTCGAACTCGATTACGAGTCTGACGTGGAGGAACCGCACGTCGGGGATCACGATGATCCCGGCGCAGCGAAGGGGCTGGTTCGCTACCCAGCCGTGAATGCCCGCGTGGCTGAGGATCTTGTGTAGCTGCAGCTCACCGAACGACCAGGGTGAACGCATCGCGTCGTGGACGACGGCCCGCCTGGCCGGTTGGTCTGGGGTTCCCGCCAGCGATCTGAGGATGGCCGGCAGGTCCTCGGTTCGCACCAGACCCTGCCGCAGCGCCTCACACAGCGCACGTCCCTCGTCGATGCCAGCCAGTTCAACGGCGGCATAGCCGGGAGTTGTGAACCGGGTTCCGGCGACAACGGTTACGAACTCGGGTGGAATCAGGCGTCTCGTGACCTGCACCGCCCCTCGCGACCGCAGCGTTGGATGCGCCCGACGGATGACCGTCGATTGGAGCTGGGGTAGCCACACCGATGCCGCCGACTCGCGATGAATGACGCCCTGAGGTGCACTCCAGGCGGATGCCGCTCGCAGGCAGGTCGCCTGAGAAGTCGGAGGTGGAACAAACACCCCGGGGAGGGGGCTGATGAGTTCCCCTGCGCGGCGTGCCCGGATGAGTGCGCTCTCCAGTTGCGGGTGATCACGTTGGCGGACGACGCCTTCGGTGATGAGTAGATGCTGCAGAACTGGGTGCATACCGGCACCTTTGGGAAGGCGCGGGAGGTTTGGTCAGAATCCACAGCTTCAGGCGTGACGTGATTTGCGCTGTGGACTCGGATTGCAAGGATCAAGCCAGCAAATCCGCGAATCGGAAGTGCAAATCGCGTCGGCAGGCGTGAGGCCGTGGCTCAGCGCAGCTCGCCGAGCGCCCGATCGACCATGGCGACAAAGAAGTCGACGTCATCGGCGGTGACCACCAGGGGCGGCTTGATCTTCAGCACGTTGCCGTGATCGCCGGTGGGCTGCATGATCACGCCAAGTTGGCGCAACCGCTCGCACAGGTCGCGGGTGAGTGCGGCGTCCGGGGTGCGGGCGTCGCGATCGGCGACCAGCTCCAAGCCCAGATACAGCCCGACCCCATGGACGGTGCCGATGCAGGCATGGCGCTCGGCCAGAGCCTCCAGCCCGGCCTTCAGTCGCGCGCCCACCACGCGAGCGTTCTCCTGCAGGTCTTCGGTGCGGATGATGTCCAGCACGGTCACCCCGACGGTGGCCGAGACCGGGCTGCCGCCGGTGGAGGAGAAGAAGTAGCCACCGGTCCGATACGCCTCGGCGATGGCACGCGTGGTGATCACCGCGCCCAGCGGGTGGCCGTTGCCCATCGACTTGGCCACCGCGACGATGTCGGGGGTCACGCCCTGCTGCTGGAAGCCCCAGAACCACTCGCCGAGCCGACCGTAGCCCACCTGCACCTCGTCGGCGATCGCCACTCCACCGACCTCGCGGACGGCGGCGTACACCTCGGCCAGGTAGCCGTCGGGCAGGGCGATGCCGCCCGCGTTGCCCTGCAGCGACTCGGCGATGAACCCCGCGACCGGACGTCCGGACGCTGCCAGCGCGCGGATATCGGCGGCCGCCTTCGGCCCATAACCGGACGCGTCCGCGTCGCGAAGGCGCCCGCGATAGGGGTTCGGCGCCTCGACGGTGTGCACCCAGTCGGGCCGGGTGGTCAGGGCGTTGGGGTTGTCGGCCACCGAGGTGGAAACCGCATCGGAGGCGTACGTCCAGCCGTGGTAGGCCTCGGCCAGGGCCACGATGTCGCGGCGTCCGGTGGCGGCCATGGCCAGGCGAATCGCCAGATCGGTGGCCTCGGAGCCGGAGTTCACCAGGAACACCTGATCCAACTCGTCGGGCAGGGTCGCGGCCAGAGCCTCGGCGAAACGGGGCAAGGCGCCGTAGTGAAAGCGGGAGTTGGTGTTCAGGCGGGCCAGCTGGGCTGCCACCGCCGCGGTGATTCGCGGATGGGCGTGGCCGACGCTGGTCACGTTGTTGACCATGTCGAGGTAGGCGCGGGCACCGGTGTCGATCAGGGTGGCGCGCCAGCCTCGCTCGATCCGCGGCGGGTCGGCGTAGTAGTGCTCCTGGACGTCGGCGACGTGGGCCTCGCGGCGGGTCAGCAGGTCAGTCTCGGCTTCGGTGACCGGCGTCAGGCCGAACAGCGGCGCCGGATCGGCGGTCATCGCCAACCAGCCCGGCGCCAGGTCGGACGGCACCAGCAGCGGCACGCTGATGCCGGGGCGAACGAGCTGGACGTCCAGCCGTCCGGTGAAGGTCAGCAGCGCAGCACCCGGCTCCACCTTGGTGGGTGGAACACCAGGAACCGTCCCCGGGTGTCCCAGGGTCAGGACGAGGTCGAGCGGCCCGCCGGTGAGGGTCAGTCCGTCGGTGGTGGCCGTCACGGTGCCGGGCCAGGGGGCGATGAGCGAGCGCTCGGTGTTGCTCCAGAGGGTGAGTGCGGTGGGCACGGTGGCCGGTACGTCGGGCGACAGCACCCGGGTGTGGGGCAGTCGCGGGGTTCCCCACGGTGCGGCGACAAAGCCAGCGGTGGCGGCGAGCCGATCGGCGAGGTCGGCGTCGAGCCAGGCACCGTTGTTGGTGGCCTCGCTGGTCACCGAGAGGTCGAGGAGGGCGGGGGTGTCGGCGCAGAGGGAGAGGTGGTTTCGACGGGGCTCAACCAGCGGGGCCGGGGGCTCAACCAGCGAAGTGTCGGATTCAACCAGCGACGCTGGGGATTCGACCAGGGACGCGGGGGACTCGACCAACGGCGACTCGTCCGGGGCCATTCCGACGGCGTCCCGCAGCAGCGCGGTCATCACCGGCAGCGGAACCGCGGTGGCGGCGGCGAAGATCTGCCATTCCCGATCCAAGGCGTTGACCGCGTAGTCGTTGGACGCGTCGAGGGCGGCCTGCTGGCGTCCGCTGGCCACCAGGACGGCACCGCGCAGCACCACCAACGGCCACAGCGCGGCCACCTCGGCCTCGCTGAGCGGGCGCAGTGCGTGGAACGCCCGCACCGCCGCCAGCACGGTCTCGACCATCGGTCCGGTGTGATGCAGCAGCCCGGTCAGGGTCACCGCCAACTCCGCGACCCGCCAGGATCGGGAGACGTCGCCGAAGTCGATCACTCCGTCCGGCAGCCCGTCGCCTCCACGGACGAGGTTGTCGTCGGTCAGGTCGAAGTGCCCGGCCTGAACCGGCAGCTGGTCGGCGACCGCAATCACCTCGGCCCAGGCGGCCTCGGTGGCGGCCAGTACTGCCCCCCGCTCCGCAGTATCGGAGATGGCCGGGGCGAGCAGAGTGACCACCTCGGCCGAGCAGCGCAGATCCCACTGCAGCCGGCGCTCCAGGCCGGGATGGTCGAAGTCAGCCAAAGCCAGGCTCACCTGCGCAGCGATCCGTCCCATCCGGGCCGCCACCGCGGGCGAGAGCCAGGGCTGGTCGACGAAGGTCCCGCCGGGAAGGAACTCCAACACCCGCGCCATCAGCTCGCCGGCGGACGTGGAGACCACCGCCCGCACCGGGGCGCCGCCGGTACGCAGCACGCGGGCCACCCGCAAGTCAGCGAACGCCTCGGCGACCAGCTCAGCGACCGCGTCCTGAGCCAGGGTGTCGCGTCCAGGGAAGGCTGGGTTCGCCAGCTTCAGCACGCCCACACCGTCGATGAGGAAGTTCTGATCCTGCTGACTGCCCAGCTCGCTCACCTCGCCGCTGACGCCCAGGACGGCGAGCACGTGGGCAGCCTCGGTCGGGCTCAGGGTGGGGGCGGGCAGTTCGCCGGCGGTGAAGAAGTCGAACGGCTCGGTGGGCAGGCTCATGTGCCTAGATTGCCTGCACCAGTGGCCGTGACGCCAACGCCGCTCAGCCGACGGCGACGAACCGGTCGGTGATGTCGCCGCTGGCGTCCGGGTCGACTGACGGATCGAACTGCAGTTCCGCCACCCCCTCGGTGAACCTTGCCTCAGCGAGATTGACCCAGATCACGCTCGGCGCCAGCGTTGAGTTGAAGAAGTAGCGGCCGTTGGTGAGGTCGGACAAGGCGATCCAGCGGGTGGCGGCGACATTGGGTTTGCCGGGCTCGCTGACCCCGTACGGGACGGCTACCGTCCGGGCCGCGCTGAGCAACATCGCCACCGCCTCGCGAGCCGAATCGGTGGTGGGCAGGCCCGCGCGATAGACCGAGGCGCGCACGTAGCGCTCCGGCGATTGCGGGCCGCCGGGCAACGCCAGCTCGCCACCCAAGCCGAGGTAGCGCGCCGATTGGGCGAGCTGTTCGTCGTAGGCCGGTGAGTTGGCCATCACGGTCACGTCGGTTCCACGGTGGATCGTGGTCTGGCCGTCGAGGAACTCGATCACCGCCGAGTCGCCGCTGCGGTCGGCCACCGACAGGTGGGCGGTGCCGGCCTCGGTGCCGATCACTTCGGCGACCAGCTGAGGGTTCTCCGCCTCGAACCAGGCCACCGCCTGCTCAACGGTGGCGTAACAGTCCAGCAGGTATTGCACGATCAGCCCCAGCCGAAAGCCCGGACGGCTCGGGTCGCGCGGGCCGTAGTCGGCTTCGGTGAGGTAGAGCCCGTTGACCACGAACCCGGCCTCGTTGAGGCCGTCGGCGATCAGGGTGCTGTAGAGCAGCGACACGACGCTGGCGTAGGTCGATGTCCACGTCACCGAGCCCTGGTCGACTCCACTGTCGCGCTGGACGCCGCGGGGCCGCAGCGACAGCACGGTGTGGGTGTCTTCCATCCAGTCCAACGTCCTGGCGACGGCAACGGTGCCGAGGCCGGGCTGGCCTCCGCTCGACCACAGAATCCGGGTGCACATGGCCTCACGCTAGCGCGCCCGATGGACGTCCGAGGGCCGCGCTTCGGACTTGCTTCAGCGCCCAAATGCGTCGAACCGGTAAAGTACGGACGTAATAGCCCGACGGCATTGCCGCGGGCTTGTCCTACGCAGAGGGGCACGCAGATGCCGGGAATCGTTGTTGTTGGCGCGCAGTGGGGTGACGAAGGAAAGGGTAAAGCGACCGATCAGCTGGGCGATCGCGTCGATTACACCGTCCGATACTCCGGCGGCAACAACGCTGGTCACACCCTGGTGGTCAACGGCGAGAAGTACGCGCTGCACCTGCTGCCTTCCGGCATCCTCAACGACTCGGTTCCGGTGATCGGCAACGGCGTGGTGGTCGACCTGGAGGTGCTGTTCGAGGAGATCGACGGCCTCAACGCCCGCGGCGTGGACACCTCCAAACTGATCGTCAGCGCCAACGCCCACGTGATCACCGAGTACCACAAGGTGATGGACAAGGTCACCGAACGCTTCCTCGGCAGCCGCCGCATCGGCACCACCGGACGCGGCATCGGCCCGGCCTACTCCGACAAGATCAACCGCCTCGGCATTCGCATGCAGGACCTGTTCGACGACAAGATCCTGCGGCAGAAGGTCGAAGCCGCTCTGGAGCAGAAGAACCATCTGCTGGTGAAGGTCTACAACCGCCGCGCGATCGACGCCGATCAGGTGGCCGACGAGCTGCTGAGCCACGTCGACCGGATCCGCCCGATGGTGACCGACACGTCGCGGGTGCTCAACACTGCGCTGGACGCCGACAAGGTGGTGCTCTTCGAAGGCGCCCAGGCCCACCACCTGGACGTCGACCACGGCACCTACCCCTACGTCACCAGCTCCAACCCGATCGCGGCCGGCGCCTGCACCGGTTCCGGCGTGGGTCCGATGCGGATCAACCGGGTCATCGGCATCGCCAAGGCCTACACCACCCGGGTGGGCGAGGGGCCGTTCCCGACCGAGCTGTTCGACGCCGACGGCGAGAAGCTGCGCGTCGACGGTGGCGAGTTCGGTACCACCACCGGACGTCCGCGCCGCTGTGGCTGGTTCGATGCGCTGGTGGTCGAGGCCGCGGCGAGCGCGAATGCGATGACCGACATCTTCCTTACCAAGCTCGACATTCTGTCGGGCTGGGAGAAGATCCCGGTGTGTGTGGCCTACGAGGTCAACGGCGAGCGGATGAGCACTCTGCCGATGACCCAGACCGACTTCCACCATGCCAAGCCGGTCTATGAGTACCTGGACGGCTGGACCGAGGACATCTCCGGCTGCCGCACCTTCGCTGATCTGCCGGCCAACACCCAGGCGTACGTCCGTCGCCTGGAGGAGCTGATCGGTTGCCGCATCTCCGGGATCGGCGTGGGGCCGTCGCGTGAGCAGTCGGTGATGATCAACGACCTTCTCTGAGGTTTCCTCGCGGCGGCTGCCCGTCTAGCCTGGGCGCATGCTGCTCAGCGATCGCGACATCCGTGCCCGTATCGAGTCCGGAGACATCGGGATCGACCCGTGGGAACCGGCGATGCTGCAGCCGGCCAGCGTGGACGTCCGGCTGGATCGCGGCTTTCGGCTGTTCGACAACCACCGCTACGCCTTCATCGACCCGGCCGCAGACCAGTCCGAACTCACCCGGCTGATCGAGGTCGCGCCCGACGAGGCGTTCGTGCTGCATCCCGGCGAGTTCGTGCTCGCCTCCACCTACGAGGTGATCACGCTGGGCAACGATGTCGCCGCGCGCCTGGAAGGTAAGTCGAGCCTGGGACGGCTGGGGCTGGTGACCCACGCCACCGCCGGTTTCATCGATCCCGGCTTCTCTGGCCACGTCACCTTGGAGTTGTCGAATGTGGCCACCTTGCCGATCAAGCTCTGGCCAGGGATGAAGATCGGCCAGTTCTGCTTCTTCGCGATGTCCTCGTCGGCCGAGCACCCCTATGGCGCCTACGGCAATCGGTATCAGGGCCAGCGTGGCCCGACCGCTTCGCGATCGCACGAGAGCTTCCACCGCACTCCGCTGGGCTGAACCGCCGGGTCTCGCGCCGATAGGATCAGCGCGTGGCGCAGACGGTGTTGGTGATCGGATCAGGTGGACGCGAGCATGCCTTGGCGTGGGCGCTGAGCAAGGACCCGGGGGTCGCAGCGGTGCACATCGCGCCGGGCAACCCAGGGACGGCGATGGTCGGCACCAATCACAGCGTCGATCCGATGAGCCCGGCTGCGGTGGCCGCGCTGGCCGTCGAGCTGGCTGCCGATCTGGTCGTGGTCGGTCCCGAGGCTCCGCTGGTCGCCGGGGTCGCGGATGCGGTGCGTGCCGCTGGCATTCCAGTTTTCGGTCCCAGTGGCGAGGCCGCCCAACTCGAAGGCAGCAAGGCCTTCGCCAAGATGATCATGGAGGCCGCCAGGGTGCCCACCGCGGACGCCCGGCTGTGTCTTTCGATGGACGAAGTCGTCGCCGCGCTGGACGAGTTCGGCGCCCCCTATGTGGTCAAGGACGACGGCCTGGCCGCTGGCAAGGGCGTGATCGTCACCACCGATCGGGACGCTGCGATTCGCCATGCCGCCGGCTGTGCGCGGGTGATCATCGAGGAGTACCTCGACGGACCTGAAGTCAGCCTGTTCGCCCTCAGCGACGGCACCTCGGTGTTGCCGTTCGAGCCGGCGCAGGACTTCAAGCGGGTCGGCGACGGCGACGAGGGCCCCAATACCGGTGGAATGGGTGCCTACACTCCGCTGCCGTGGGCACCGTCCGGACTGACCGCGGACGTGGTGCGGACGGTCATCCAACCCACGATCGACGAGATGCGCCGCCGCGGCACCCCCTTCGTCGGGCTGCTGTACGCCGGCCTGGCGCTCACCAAGCGCGGCGTGCGGGTGGTGGAGTTCAACGCCCGGTTCGGTGATCCGGAGACCCAGCCGCTGCTGACCCGGCTGAAGACGCCGCTGGGTGGCGCGCTGTACGCCGCCGCCACGGGCACTCTGGCTGAGCATCCGCCGCTGGAGTGGGGAAGTGGGGCTGCGGTCGGGGTGGTGATCGCCGCCCAGGGCTACCCCGAAGCTCCGCGCAAGGGTGATCGCATTCTCGGTGCCAACCAGGAGGGCGTCTTCCACGCCGGCACTGCCACCGACGCCCACGACCAGCTGATCAGCGCCGGCGGCCGGGTGCTGACTGTGGTCGGCACCGGGGACACCCTCGCCGATGCCCGAGCCGCGGCCTATGACAAGGTTGCCCGGATCGATCTGCCCGGCGGCTTCTACCGCCACGACATCGCCGGCAAGGCGGCGGAAATGGAGGACTCCGAATGATCCCCAATGTGTTGGCCACCCGCTACGCCTCGGCGCAGATGCGGCAGATCTGGTCGCCGGAAGCCAAGATCGTCGCAGAGCGCAAGCTCTGGCTGGCCGTCCTCGCCGCGCAGGCCGACCTCGGCGTCGATTTCGGCGGTGACGACCCGGCGCAGGTGATCGCCGACTACACAGCCGTGATCGATCAGGTCGATCTACCAGCCGTGACCTCACCGAGAACATCGAGCAGCGTCAGCTGCTGGCCAGCCTGGAGTTGGTGCGCGAACGCATCGTCACCGCGTTGGTGAACGTGACCCGCCTGGCCGTGCAGTACCGCGACGTGGCGATGGCCGGACGCTCCCACAACGTGGCCGCGCAGACCACCACCCTGGGCAAGCGGTTCGCCACCGCGGCCGATGAGCTGCTGGTCGCCTTCACCCGAACCGACGAGCTGATCAAGCGCTACCCGGCCCGCGGCATCAAGGGCCCGATGGGCACCGCCCAGGACATGCTCGACCTTTTCGGCGGGGACACCGCCAAGCTCGACGCCTTGGAGACCCGGGTGGCCGAGCACCTGGGCTTCGCGCAGGTCTTCACCGCCACCGGTCAGGTCTACCCGCGCTCGCTCGACTACGACGTGCTGTCCGCCCTGGTGCAGGCCGCGGCGGGGCCGTCCAGCCTGGCCACCACGATCCGGCTGATGGCCGGCCAAGAGCTGGTCACCGAAGGTTTCAAAGAGGGCCAGGTGGGCTCCTCGGCGATGCCGCACAAGATGAACACCCGCTCGTGCGAGCGCGTCAACGGCCTGATGGTGGTGCTGCGCGGCTACGCCTCGATGGCTGGTGAGCTGGCCGGCAACCAGTGGAACGAAGGCGACGTGTTCTGCTCGGTGGTGCGCCGGGTGGCCCTGCCGGACGCCTGCTACGCCCTCGACGGCATGTTCGAGACCTTCCTGACCGTGCTGGACGAGTTCGGCGCCTTCCCGGCCGTGATCGAAGCCGAGCTGCAGCGCTTCCTGCCGTTCCTGACCACCACCAAGGTGCTGATGGCTGCCGTCCGCAACGGCGTGGGCCGCGAAGCTGCGCACGAGGCGATCAAGGAGCACGCGGTGTCGGTGGCCCTCGGCATGCGCGCCGGCGGCAGCAACGACCTGCTCGATCGCCTGGCCGCCGATTCCCGGCTCGGGCTGACCCGGGCACAGCTGGACGCCGCCCTGGACGATCCGATCGAACTCACCGGCTCGGCCCGGCACCAGGTGGACGTGATCGCGGGCAAGGTCGCCGAGCTCGCCGCCCAGTACCCGCAGGCGGCGGCGTACCACCCCGGATCGGTGTTGTGAGCTTGTCGCGATGAGCGACCGTTCCGACCGCGGACACCGGCTGCTGTTGGAAACCACCGCCCGCCGCTGGTGGGTGGTGGTGACGGTCCTGATCGCGGTCGGCATTCCGTGGTGGCTGGCGTTCACCTTGCCGCTGGCCGAACGCACCTTCGTCGGTGTGAACGGGCCTACTCAGATGCTGATCTCGGTGATCACCCCGTTCGTGGGCCTGTTGCTGGCCACCGACGTCCGGCTGGGTCGGGCTGGAGTCGGTCCGGCGGTGCGGGTGGCCTACCTGTTCGCGGTGGTCGCCAGCGCGTGGGGTGCAGTCTTCTCTGTCATCGCCACCGCCCTTACCGCCACCACCGCGCCGGGTGGGGCGTGGGGCAACGCGGTGGCCGGCGGGCTGGGCGGCCTGGCCGTGCAGGTGGTGGCCACCTCCACCGGCCTGGGTCTCGGCGCGTTGGTGCACCGTCCGATCGTGGCCGGGCTCGCCACCTTCGCGCCGCTGCTGGTGGCCGCGATCCTCACCCCGCTGCCGCAGGTGGCGGCCTGGGTGACTCCCGCGGTGGTCGGGCCGGTGCTGCTCACCGGGGCTGATCCGCTGGCCTGGGTGCGTGAGGTGGTCGTCCTGCTCATCTGGGGTGGTGGCTACTGGGTGGCCGGAGCAGGCCGGATATTGTTCCCACGTGGAGACGCTGCCTGAGACGAAGTTCACCCCTACCCGGGTGATCGGCCTGCTCAGCATCGGTTTGGCCGCCGGCTTCTTCTCCGGTCTGTTCGGCATCGGAGGCGGCATCCTGGTGGTGCCGGCCCTGGTGGTGCTCCTCAAACTCGATCAGCGCAAAGCCGTCGGCACCTCCCTGCTGGCGATCTTGCCGGCCGCGGGGATCTCGGCCCTGTCCTACGGGTTGTCCGGCAACGTCGATCTGGTCGTTGCCGCAGTGCTCGCGGTCGGGGCCGTGGTCGGCGCCCAGTTCGGTGCCTGGCTGTTGGAGCGGATCTCCCGCAAAGCCGCACAGTGGACGTTCGCGGCGTTCGTGGTGGTGATGATCGTCGAGTTGCTGCTCGTCGTCCCCGACCGCGGCGCCCAGTTCCAGTGGGACGTGGCTCAAGCCGTCGGGCTGGTCGCGCTCGGTCTCGTGGCCGGCACCCTCTCGGCGATCCTGGGCATCGGCGGCGGTGGCGTGGTCGTGCCGGTGCTGATGGTGTGGTTCGGGTTGGGTGATCTGGCGGCCAAAGGCGCCTCGCTGGTGATGATGCTCCCGGGGGTGGTCTCGGGTCTGATCGGCAATGCCCGTCGCGGCAACATCGCCGTGAAAGCCGGGGTGCTGGTGGGCGTCGGATCGCTTTCCACCGGCCCGCTGGGGGCGTGGGTTGCGCACCTGGTCCCCGCACAGGTCGGCGCCTGGCTGTTCGCCGCGTTCTTGGTGTTCATCGGTTTCACGATGGTGAAACAAGCACTGCGTCCGGCCTCCCTGGGTGCCGAACGCAGTGATGACGAGGGTGAACCTCCCCGATAGTCACAGGTCTGGGAGGCCCGCGCCGCGTGGACGGTTGGGTGCGGGTTGGAGCCCACGTACGCCGGGCCCCCCAAGCCAGTGGGAGCAGCTAAACCACTCTGAGAATCAGGGTGTCAGGTACTGCGCTACCGGTGCCGCGGGATAAAGGGCTTTTTACCGTCGCGGTGGAGCCGCGCGGTCGCTGCGCCAGTAGGGTCAGGGCATGTTCGCGTCGCTGCGCCGCCGGGTGGCCAGCATCCTCACGCCTCCCGGGCAGGACTTCCGCCCTCCACTGATCGCGGTGGCGGTGGTGGTCGGCATCCCGGTGAGCTGGCTGTCGGCGGGGATCAACCTCGTCCTCGGCAGTCCGGTGGAGACCGTGCTGGTGAACCTGCTGGCCGGCTTCGCGATCTTTGGACTGTTCTGGTTCGCGCGCCGCACGGGACGCTATCGGCTGACCTTCACCTTCGCGGCAGTCGTGCTCTTCCTGGTCGTCTTCCCCTGGTTGTTCTTCACCGGTGGCGGGTTCTACGGCGGCATGCCGGTGTTCTTCATGTTCGCCATCGCCTTCTCCGCGATCATCCTGGAGGGCGCGGCACTGTGGATCCTGGTGCCACTGGAACTGGTGACCTACGGGGCGTGTCTGGTGGCCGCCTACCGGTATCCGGAAATGGTGACCTACTACGACACCCAGCTGGGCGTCCTGGTGGACATCGCCTTCTCCATCCTGGCCACCGGCACGGCGATGGTGGTGTCGGTGCGAATGCTGGTGGCCATCTACGAGCGCAACCGCCGTCAACTCCAGGACCGCAACACCGAACTCGCCCAGGTCGATGAGGCCAAGACCGAGTTCTTGGCGATGGTCGCCCACGAGCTGAACACCCCGCTGACGGTGATCCGGGCACATGCCGACGAGTCGGCCCGGCACCTGTCCTCGCGTGCCGAGGACGACCAGGACGTGCGCAACCTGGAGGTGATCGAAGCCGAGTCCGAACGCCTGGCGCGCCTGGTCACCCAGCTGCTGGAGCTCGCCCGGATCAACGACGGCGGCATGGCGGTGCGGGTGGCGCCACACAACCTGGACACCATCGTCCAACAGACCCTGCAGGCCTATCGACCGGTGTGGTCGCTGTACGGCAACACCATCGAGGCGAAGCGGGGCAGCGCCGCGCCGGAGGTGCTGGTCGACCGCGAGCGGGTCATCCAGATCCTGGTGAACCTGATCTCGAACGCCGTTCGACACACCAGCCGCGGACGGGTCACCATCGGCATCAGCGAGGCCGGCGACTTCGCTGAGTTGTCTGTGGCCGACACCGGTGTGGGCATCGCGCCGGCGCTGCTGGAGCAACTGGGCGACCGCCCCTTGCGCGGGCGCGGCGACGGAGTCCGGTCGGCGCGGGACGCCGGATTGGGAGTCGGTTTGGTGATCACCAAGCACCTGGTCGTCGCCCAGGGCGGAGAGTTCTCGATCACGTCGGCCGTGGGGGAGGGCACGACCGTGCGGTGCACCTTCCCGCTGGTGGCCGCCTCAGCGAGATGACGGGTCGAAACGCACCTGGCGGAACACGTAGCGCTTGCTCGCGCTGTACTCCAACTCGAAGGCGCTGGCCTCGTCCAGCCCGAGCTTGCGGCGCAGCGACGACACCGTCTGCCGGACGGTGTTGGTGGGGGCGGCCGACTTGGCCTGCCACACCGAGATCAGCAACTCGTCCTGGGTGAAGCCGACGCCGATGTTGGCCGCGAAGTAGCCCAGCAGTTGTAGCTCCATTTTGGTCAGCCGCACCTCGCGGCCCTCCAGCGTGACCCGGCCGGTGAGGAAGTCCAGATGTAGCGGCGGCAGGTCGATCCGCGCCGAGCGGGGCGCGGCCGTCCGGCGCAGCTGGGAGTTGATTCGGGCGGTGAGTACGTCGAAGTTGAACGGCTTGGAGATGTAGTCGTCGCCGCCGGCGTCCAGGCCCCGCACCACGGCCACGTCCTGGCCGAGCGCGGTCAGGTAGATGATCGCCGCCGAGGTGATCGGACGCAGCTTCGCGCACAGGTCGTAGCCCGAACCGTCGGGAAGCAGGACGTCCAGCAGGACCACGTCGGGCTGCCGTTCCCAGACTGCGGCCAATCCTTCGGCCACGGTGCCGGCCTCGATGACCTCGAAGCCGTGACCGACCAGGTGACGGCAGACGGCATCGCGCAGTGGCAGCTCGTCCTCGACCACGAGAACGACCGGCGCCGAGACCGCGTCGACAGACACCCGCACCCCCTTGACCACTTGCCCGCAGGCCAAGCGTAGCGGCGACAGGGCCACGGTGAGAGGTGGCTGCCCTTCGGGGTGGACGTCGAGGAGCGTTTACGCGAACGTCGACGGTTTGTCGATCCTTGCGGGTTGCGGGGCACGGTCGCCGCCGAACAAAGCCGACCACGCGAGGTGTAGAGGAGTCGCCAACGATTAGGCTGAGCGCATGGTTGATCTCCCCCTGTTGCACGCCGGCAAGGTACGTCGGCTCTACGCCTGGCCCGAAGACCGCATCCTGATGGTCGCAACCGACGCGATTTCGGCATTCGATTTCGTGTTGACGACGCCGATCCCGGACAAGGGTGTGGTGCTGACCCAGCTGTCGCAGTGGTGGTTCGGCCAGATCGATTTCCCCAATCACGTCATCTCGACCGACGTGCCCGAGGAGTTCGCCGGTCGCGGCGTGATCGTGGAGTCCCTCGACATGGTGCCGGTGGAGTGCATCGCCCGCGGCTACCTGACCGGGTCGGGATGGGCGGAGTACCAGCAGTCGCAGACCGTGTGCGGCATCCCGTTGCCCCCCGGCCTGGTCGACGGCAGCAAGCTGCCCGAGCCGATCTTCACCCCGTCCACCAAGGCGGAGCTGGGCGAGCATGACGAGAACGTCGACTACGCCACCATCGTCGCCGCCCATGGCGAAGACCTGGCCTCGCGGCTGCGGGACGCCACGCTGAAGATCTACACCCAGGCCGCCGACATGGCTGCCGGGCGGGGCATCATCCTGGCCGACACCAAGTTCGAGTTCGGGCTGCGCGCCGACGGCACGCTGGTGCTGGCCGACGAGGTGCTGACCCCGGATTCGTCCCGCTTCTGGGACGCCAAGCTGTGGGAGCCCGGCAAGAGCCTGCCCAGCTTCGACAAGCAGTACGTGCGCGACTGGCTGACCAAGGAATCGGGCTGGGACAAGGCCTCCGACACCCCGCCCCCGGCCCTGCCGGACGAGGTCATCCAGGCCACCCGTGACCGCTACTTCGAGGCGTACTTCCGGCTGGTCGGCGACGACCTGGTGGTCTGATCAGCTGATCGGCGGCAACGCCTGGAACGCCGCCTGCGCCGCCACCAGTTCGGCGTCGGTCAGTGGTTGGAAGCCTTCGGCGATGAGCTTTGGTTTCTTCGGGGTTCCTCCGCGCCGCCACACGCCGATCACCTGGCCGTCCTTGACGATGGACGCCCGGAACATGCCGTTGTTGCCGGGCACCAGGCGGCTGGCGTGTGCGTCGGCGACGGCGAAACTGCGATCGCGGTAGCCCAGGATGAACTCGTCGAAGCCGGGGAGTAGCTGCAGCTGCGCGACGTCGTCGCGATGGTCCTGCCAGTACTCGATCAGCCCGGGCTGGTGAAGGTGTTCCACCTCATCGATGCGCAGATGGTCGAACTCGTCGCGAACCGCAGCGACCGCGGCCCGGGCCTCGGTGAGCGTGAGCGATGCCCATCGAGCCAGGTCGGCCACGGTGGCCGGGCCGTGGCTGCGCAGATAGCGGCGGGCCAACTCGGCCAGCGCCTCGGGACGGTCCAGGTGGCGGGGCTGGGGAATCCAATCGGCATAGCTGACGACCAACTGCTCACGTCCGGCCAGCGGCCCGAGGACCAGCACGGACTGCTGGCACAACAGGCCCAGCAGGTGAACCGCGGTCTGGGAGTGAACCAGCAGTCCGGCCGTCCGCCAGCTCTCGAACAGCTCTTTGCGCGGTAGCGCGCCGGCACCGTCGAGCGCCGACAGGGCGAGTTCGCGTCCGGTGACGAGGGTCTGGTCGGTGATGCCGACCTCACGGCGACGAGTGGCGGCACCGGCGATCATCCGGTCGCGGGTGAGTGACAGCATCCAGCCCAGATCGACCGCCGGGACCAGGTGCAGGGTGCCGCGCATCGGCCAGGAGCGCACCAGCAGGCCGGTGTCGAAGGCGGCGACGACTTCGGCGTGGCTGCGGGACGAGGTTCGCAAGGCGACGCTGGTCAGGGCACCGGGGAGGTCCTGGCCTTGGACGGCGCCGAGGTGGGCGACCGCGCTGAGAGGGTCGTCGCACCTCTGACCGGCCAACCGCTGCGCGACCAACCGCAGCCCGGCGAGGTCGTGAATCAGATCCGCCTCTGTGCCCAGGCGAAGGCGACGTTGACCCCGACGATGCCGATCCAGGCCACGACCAACCCCGGCAGGCCGGCGGTCGAGGATGCGATGGCCGAGAGGGGGACGCCGATGCCCAAGGAGGAGATCGCCAGGGCGAGAGCGCCCTTGGCTGGACGCGGACCGGACTCCGTTGCGACCGGAAGTGGTGGGACGGGCTGCGTGGCGGGCAGCATTGCAGGCGACGGTGTGGAGGCAGTGGGCGGCTGAGCCCACAGTTCGTCGTTGGTCGGCTCTCGAAACGTGCTCACTTCGTCAGGCTACCGCGCAGCCGACCCGGTTGTGTGCGGTCACCAGCGGGTTGGTTTGGTGCCCGGCTAGAGTGAGAACCATGTTCACCCCCGAACTGTCTGCGGCCTTTGCCGCGTGTGCCGAGTACGAGCGACTGCGCTTGGAGTTGAACCTCGCGCGAGCCACCGAGGATGCCGCAGCGGCGCAGCTGGAGGTGGCCAGGAACCGGCTGGCGGTGGAGGCGGCCGAGGTCGACGCCCTGGAGTCGGTCACGCCGACCCGGGTGTGGGCGACCCTGCGGGGTACACGGGCCAGTGAGGTCGAACGCGAGCGAGGCGAGAGGATGGCCGCCGAGGCAGCCGTTGCCGAGTTGGAACGGACCTACGACGCCGCCCGTCGATCCTGCGCTGAGTTACTCTCAGCGATCCTCGCCCTGGGTGATGTGTACCGAACTCAGGAACGCGCCCTCGCCGTGGAGGAAGGACGGCTGCTGGACGCCGGGGGTGGCGCGGCGGCTCAGCTCGTGGAGATTTCCGGGCAGCTGGCATCGGTGGCGACGCAGCGGGCGCAACTCGCCAACGCAAAGGTGGCGGCGAAGGCGGCCGCCGATGCCCTGAACGACGCCGCACGCGAGCTGGCCAGTGCCGACGGTTGGTCGGCCTATGACACGTTTTTCGGTGGCGGGATGATCTCCAGCTCGGTCAAGCATGATCACCTGGACGTGGCAGGCGGCCGGCTCGTGGCAGCCGGCGTCGCGCTCACCCAGCTTTCGACGGAGGTGGCTGAGGTGGGCCTGGTCGGAGCGGGTGGCCTTCAGGTCGACGACCTGACCCGTACCGTGGACGTGTGGTTCGACAACTTCCTCACCGACTGGTTCGTCTCCGATCAGATCAGTGAGGCTCGAGAGCGCACCGCCGATGCGTCCGCCCGCGTCGCGGCCGTCCTGGCGCAGATCGCTGCCAAGGTGGCCGACCTGGACGCCCTGGAATCCCGGCTGAAACAGGCACGTGAAGACGTGATCATTCAGCGATGAGACTTCTGGCACCATTGCGCCCGTGGATCTCGTAGCGCAGGCAGCTCTGTTGGTGTCTTTCCCCGTGGCAGCGGCAGTGATCGGATCGATCATCGCGCTGGTGCGCCCGCCCGGTCCTCGAGTCGTCTCAGGCATTCAGCACTTCGCTGCGGGTGTGGTGTTGGCCGCTCTGGTGGGCGAGATCATGCCGGAACTGCAGGCCGAGCATCAGTTGGTGTGGGCGATCGGCGGCTTCGCTGCCGGCGCTCTGCTGGTGCTGGCTCTGGGAGCGTACGGACGCAAGACCGAGGCCGAAGCCGAAGCCGCCGCACATCGCGAGGCCGGCCATGGATTGCGGGTGAAGTCGCTGACGAAGGTGGCCACCCAGGCGTTGCCGATCGGAATGCTGGCGGCGATGGCGATCGACCTGCTGCTGGACGGCGTCCTGATCGGCGTGGGTGCTCGCCTCGGCTTCACCCAGGCGTTGGTGCTGACCATCGCGCTGACCCTGGAGATTCTGTTCCTGGGGTTGTCGCTGATGGGTGAGCTCACCGATGCGGGGCTGTCCAAGGTGCGCGCCGGCCTGGTGTCGGTCGTCCTGGGCCTGGTGACGGCGGTAGGCGCTGTCGGTGGGGCGGCGTTGCTGCGCGACGCCAGCGAGCAGGTCATGTCGGCGGTGCTGGCCTTTGGTGCGGCCGCGTTGCTCTACCTGGTCGTCGAGGAGCTGCTGGTCGAGGCCCACGAGGAGAAGGAGTCGGTCGGGCTGGGCGCGATGTTCTTCCTCGGCTTCCTGGCCGTCTACATCCTCGGCGCAGTTGCCGCCTGAGGCTGCAATGAACGAGAGCCGGCGTACCTCGATCAGCAAGTTCCTCAGCCTGGTCCTGCGACACAGTCCCGAGACGGTAGGGATCAGCCTGGACGCCCAGGGCTGGGTCGGCGTCGACGAACTGCTCGCGGCCTGTGGGCAACACGGCCGCTCGATCTCTCGCGCCGAGCTGGACGAAGTCGTGGCGATCAGCCCGAAGCGGCGCTTCGCGTTCTCCGAGGACGGCCGGCGCATTCGAGCCAGTCAGGGGCATTCGGTGTCCGTCGACCTCGGCTATGAGCCCAGCGATCCGCCCGCGGTGCTGTACCACGGGACGGTGGCACGAGCACTTGAGGCGATCCGCGAGGACGGGCTGCGACCGATGCAGCGACACCACGTCCATCTGTCTGCCGACATCGCGACCGCCCTGTCAGTGGGCGGACGCCGGGGTGCGCCGGTGGTGCTGGTCATCGACGCCGCGGCGATGAGCGCCGCGGGCATCGCTTTCTTCGTGTCGGCGAACGGGGTGTGGCTGACCGAGCACGTCCCCAGTCGCTTCATCAGCTCCTGGGGCGAGTGACGATCGATTGCTGCACGTCGGCGAGCGCGTAGCGTTGGCCGGGGAATGAGGAGGCCACAGTGAAGCGAGTCATTGGTGCGGGCGCGGCGATCATGGCGATCGGGCTGATCGTGTCCGGGTGTGCCGCCCCCACGCCCACCGCACCGTCAGCGGCCCCGTCCAGCGTGCAGTCGGAGTCGGCAACGCCCACCGCTCCCACGGAAGCGCCGCTGCGGTTCGCGGTGATCGGCGACTACGGAATGGGCAACGACCACGCCGCGAAGGTCGCTGACCTGGTCGCGAGCTGGAAGCCGTCGTTCATCATTGCCACCGGTGACGACTACTACGGCCCGGCCGGCGGCAGCGGAAGCACCAAGTACGACCGCTCCACTGGCGCCTTCTACTGCGCCTGGTTGGCCGACGTGACCACCAGCGGTAAGCGATGCCCGCAGGGGAAGGCGAGCACCAACGCGTTCTTCCCGGCGCTGGGCAACCACGACTACAGCGACGCCACCCCGGGCCCGGCGACCTATCTGTCGTACTTCCAGTTGCCGGGCACCTCGTTCACCAACACCTCCGGCAATGAGCGCTACTACGACTTCGTCCAAGGCCCGGTGCATTTCTTCGTGCTCAACTCCAACTTCCAGGAGCCGGACGGGATCAGCAGCACCTCAACCCAGGCGCGCTGGCTGAAGGCGCAACTGGCGGCGTCCACGTCGGCGTGGAATGTGGTTTACGACCACCACCCGCCCTACTCCTCCGACAGCACCCACGGCTCGACGACCGCGCTGCGCTGGCCGTTCGCGAAGTGGGGCGCCGATGTGGTGCTTTCGGGGCACTCCCATACCTACGAGCGAGTCGAGATCGGCGGCCTGACCTACGTGGTCAACGGCCTCGGTGGTGCGGGCCGCTACGGCTTCGGCGCCCCGGTGTCAGGCAGTCGGGTGCGCTTCGCCGGTAACTGGGGCGCCCAGGAGGCGACGGCAACCGCCACGACGCTGACCTTCGACTTCCACGACATCACCGGGAAGTCGGTCGACAGCTTCACCTTGAAGCACTGAGCGGGCGGACTCAGTCCACCCAGACCCGGGCATTGCGGAACATCCGCTGACCCGCTCCCAAAGGCACCTCAGAGCGTTGACAGCTACGAGATGTCCGAGCTAGTCTGCCTTTTGTCTATTCACCCCACTAATAGGGCACAAAAAGATGCGCGTGGGCAATTTGGTGTCTGTGAAACACTTCGGATCCATTCCTGGTTGGACCGCTATTACGCCTGCAGCTTGTGCGACTATGACCCAGCTGGAATCTGCCGCATGACGCGTAGATCGAGCCAATATGCGTTTACCCGCAATGCGCGAGAGCCTCTTCAGGTAGGGCGGTGGGTAGCTCTGCGATCGATTTCGATGGTGTGCCTGTTGGCGTGTGCCTCCTGTGCCTCCGCGGTGAGTGCGCCGTCCGTGACACCCACTCTGAACCGAGCGTCAAGCGCCGAACAGTCAGCAGCTCTCGCGGACGGAGTGGTGACCTATGCGGAGTATCAAGCCGGTTTTGAGCGGCTGGTCAGTTGCGCATCCAAACACGGCATCGAAGTCAAGCTGATGGGTGAGCAGAACAAGGTCTTCGACTACGCCATCCCCGGTGAAGGGCAACCGCCAGCGGAGTTCGACCAGTGCTATGCCTATGAGTTCGCCGATGTCGATGCGAGTTGGCAGCTGTCGAGGGAAGATACGTCTCCGGCGGCTGTGCTGGCCGAGAAATGCCTACGAAAGTGGCACCTTGAGGTGCCTGCGAAGTATTCCGACAGAATTGCGTTGATGGACAAAGAGGGGATTGAGCTGGGCCCGGGTTGCGAAAAGCGATGAAAGTCGGCGCCTCACAGGCAGGGTCAAGGGTCGCGGCAGTGCAAGCGGTGGTGCTGCTGCTGATATGGGCCATTCCTGCCACGGGCGTCTGGTTGCTCTCGCTGTCGGCACGGCGGGGGGACGAGACCGCACTGAGGCCCGTGGCGATATCTTTCGTGACCATCGGCAGTCAGCAACAGGACGCTTCGAGGCGGGTGAAGCTGGTCTTCACGGGTTCGGCTCCCTTATCGATGGCCTCTCCGGTGCAAGGAACCTTGGTCAGTCGTGCGAAATTGACGCCGGGCAAGCCCTTCCGGGATGGCGAAGCGATAGCGCAAATCGGTGCTCGACACGTCGTTGCCAGCGTCGGGCGCGTGCCGTTCTATCGCGAGCTGTCCCAGGGCGATCGGGGTGAGGACGTGAAGCGGCTGAACCAGCTCCTCGCCGCCCTGGGCCTGCCGACGGAACGCGGTCAGGTGAAGACCTTCACTTCGCGGACGGCGGCTGGGGTCCGTCAGCTGAACACCAGGGTCGGCGCAAGCCCGGGAACGCGATTCATGCCGGACAGCGCGATGTTCGTCGCGGAAGGGTCCTCTTTCGCATCCTTCGAAGTGGGCGTCGGCCAGGCCGTATCTGTGGGCTTATCGCTCGGCAAGATGCAGAGCCCTCCGAGCGCCTTGGCCGTCGTCGATGAGGCCAGTGGGGCCGAGGTGCCCGTACCTGGCGCCGGGGTTTCGTTGCGGGCCCCAGATGGTGCATCCCTGGAGCTCAGCGAGATCATGCCGTCGGCGGTGGCGCTGACCGTGTTCCGGTTCGCTCTGCTGCACGGTCGGGGTGCAACCGAACCGGAGGTCAAGAGCGGTGGCGCCAACCCCGACCTCAGCTACACCGGCTTTCAGTTGGTGGCTGGCCAACCCAAGACCATGGGGTCCATTCCTCCCGCCGCCCTCTTCACTCGTCCGGACGGCAAGATGTGCGTCTTCGAGCAGCCGTCCGATACTGCGGGGTCGCCCCAGCCGATCCGTCTCGGCCAGACCGTTGACAGTGGCCAGCTAGGGGTCGTCTATGTGGACCCCGAGCTGATCGGACGAAGCATCGTCGCGGATGCTTCCTTGCTCGCCGCCGAGACCCTCCAGCGATGCTGATCGAGGTGCGTGGCGCCTCGGTCTCGTTCGGGAGCAGGGAGGTCTTTGCCGAGGTGGATATGACCTTCCCCGATGCAGAAGTGTCGGCGCTGATCGGTCCGTCTGGGTCGGGCAAATCCACCATGCTGGGCGCCGTCAGTGGGCAGCTGAAGCTTGACCGGGGACACGTTCGGTGGGGCGCGGCTTCCGATGCCGGTTCGGAGCCTGACCCCGATCTGGTGGCGTGGGTGCCCCAGTCGGCAAGCCTGCTGGGACATCGCAGCTGTGTGGAAAATGTGGCCCTCGCCGGGCTATGTCGAGGCTTGCCCCGGTCCGCGGCCATGGAGATGGCCCACGAACTGTTGGCCGACTTCGGCCTGTCGAAGGTGGCACTCACCCCTGCTGGACGCGCTTCCGGAGGAGAGCGGCAACGGATATGCGTCTGCCGCGCCCTGGCGACCGGCCGTCCCTTGGTGATCGCGGACGAGCCCAGTGCGAACCTCGACGCCGCCAACACTGATCTGGTGTTGGCCGCCTTCGCTCGGCTTGCCGGATCGGGGGTGACCGTGATCGCGGCTTCGCATGATCCGGCGATCGTCGGCGTGGTCAGCCACGTGGAGTACTTGCGATGAAGCGTCGAGACCCGCGAGTGTCGATCCTGGAATGGGCGACGGAAGCGGTGCGGAACCTGGCGCCATGGAGGTCTCGGGGCTTCCTGGCGGTGGCGCTGAGTGTCGTCACAGGCGGGGTGGCCGGACTGATGCTCGCCGCCAGTGCGAGCGCCTACCAGGCGGATCAGGATCGCGAGGACCTTTCAGGGGCGCAGGTAGTGGTGTTGGGGGAGGAGTCGGACCCAGATTCCCCGCTGATCTCGCGGGCGTCCTGCGAAGGCCTGGCCAGGCTGCCTCAGGTGCGGGCCGCCGGGACCGCGCGACTGATGGGGTACCGGTACTTCCCCCGGCTCGGGCGGGTTGCTGTGATGGCAGTGAGCCCGCAGCTGGTCCAGTTCGGGGGCCAGCAGATTCTGGTCGGTGCTGATCTCGCGGATCGCTCCGGCCTGCGAGGGCCGGGCCACCTGGCTGACTCCGACGGTGTGGGGCATGCCTACGGCGTTGCCCCCAGGCAACCGGAGGGCGTCGATCTCAATGGATCAGTGGTGGTGGCCCGATGGCCGGACGCCCAGGTGCGGTCGTGCCTGGTGTGGTTGCAGAGTGCAGTGGCCGCTGAAGCTGCCTTGCCCACCCTGGTGTCTCAGTTGGAGCTCCAGGGCCAAGGGCAGCTGGCGGTGCGCGCCAACCCCGAGTCCGGGGCCGCAGCACAACGGCTCCTCGGCCGGTCAGATCGGGCAGCCGTGCTGCTGTTGGGCATGCTGGTGGGCGCGGCTTCAGGGCTGTTTCGCCGGCTTCGTCCCGCTGATGCGGCGAGCTACCGGTTGTCCGGGGCTTCCCGGATGGCCTTGTTCACCCTCGTGCTGGTCGAGGACTTGATCTGCGCATCAGCCTTCGTCGCCGCCGGCTTGGCCATGATCGCGGTGAGTGGCGGACAGGTGCTGGGGCCGGCCAGTGGGTTGTGGGTCGGCGCCGCCGGCCTGGCTTCGTTGGTGACTTCGCTCCCGGTTGCCCTCGCCGTGGTGCTCCCGCAGCCCATCGGATTGGTCAAGGACTGAGCTCGCGCAGCGGGCGGGACTCAGTCCACCCAGACCCGGGCGTTGCGGAACATCCGCTGCCAGGGGCTTTCCTGCTCGATCGGCGCGGACGTCCAGGACAGCTGGGCGTTGCGGGCGACCCGTTCGGGGTGCGGCATCAGCGCGGTGAAGCGGCCGTCGGGCGTGGTGACGCCGGTGAGGCCGTCCGGGGAGCCGTTCGGGTTGGCCGGGTAGGTGGTGGCCGGGTTGCCGTACGCGTCGATGAACCGGACGCTGCGATGCACGTCCGCCTCGCTGCCGCGGACGGAGAAGTCGGCGAAGCCCTCGCCGTGCGCCACCGCGACCGGGATCCGGCTGCCCTCCATCCCGGTGAAGAACACCGACGCCGACGGGGTGATCTCCACCTGCACCAGGCGGCCCTCGAACTGCTCCGATCGGTTGCGGGTGAAGGCCGGCCAGGCCTCAGCGCCGGGGATGATGTCGGCCAGTGCGGCGAACATCTGGCAGCCGTTGCAGATGCCAAGGCCGAAGGTGTCCTCGCGAGCGAAGAAGGCGCTGAACGCGTCGGTGAGCGCGGGGTTGAACAACACCGACCGGGCCCAACCCTCGCCAGCACCCAGGGTGTCGCCGTAGGAGAAGCCGCCGCCGGCGACCAGACCGACCGCGTCGGCCAGATCGAAGCGGCCTGACTGCAGGTCGGTCATGTGGACATCGATCGCGTCGAAGCCGGCCCGGGCGAAGGCGAAGGCGGTCTCGACATGGCTGTTCACGCCCTGCTCACGCAGGACGACCACCTTCGGCTTGGCGCCGCGGCCGACGTACGGCGCGGTGATGTCCTTGGTCGGGTCGAAGCTCGGGGCCACCACCAGACCGGGGACGTCCGCCCCGACGGCGGCATGCTCCTCGTCGGCGCATTCGGGGTTGTCGCGCAGCGCGGCGATCCGCCAGGAGACCTCGTCCCAGGCTTGGGCCAGGTCGCGCAGGTCCTCGTCGAGGAGGGTGTTGCCGGCCCCACCTGAGGTCACCACCACGCGACGATCGTCGCGGGTGCCGCCGATCACGCTGCTGACTTCGGCCAGACCGTGGCGGGCGAGCACCGCGAGCACCGCGTCGACGTCGGTAGTGCCGAGCACCACGCCCAACTCCTCGGTGAACAGGGCTTCGATGCCGGCCACATCCAGCTGGACGCCGGTGGCGCCGGCGAAGGCCATTTCACACACGGTTGCCCACAAACCGCCGTCGGAGCGGTCGTGATAGCTGGTGATCAGCGGCGAGGTGGGAGGAATTGCGCTGTCGATGCCGACCGAGGCCGGTTTTGAGGCCGAATCGGTGATCGAGGGTGCAATTCCTCCCACCCGCAACTCGGACAGCGCCGCAGCCAGCTTCACCAGCAACTGCGGATCGTCCAGATCGGGGGTGACGTCGCCGAACTGGTTGGTTACCTGGGCCAGCATCGAACCGGCCAGCCGGTTCTTGCCCGCGCCCAGATCGACCAGCACCAGCGACGAGCCGAACGCCAGTTGCGGCGTCCAGGTGCCGGCCACGCTGGGCAGCGAGGCGAACGCCGAAACCACCAGCGACACCGGGCTGGTGACCTGCTTGGTCTGGCCGTCCTCGGTCCAGCGGGTGCGCATGGACAGCGAATCCTTGCCCACCGGCACCGAGATGCCCAGGGCGGGGCACAGCTCCATGGCCACCGCGTGCACGGTGTCGTACAAGGCGGCGTCCTCGCCCGGCTCACCAGCAGCAGCCATCCAGTTGGCCGACAGCTTCACCGTGTTCAGCGTGGCCGGCGCAGCCAGCAGGTTGGTCAGGGCTTCACCGACGGCCATCCGTCCCGAGGCCGGCGGGTTGGTCGCCGCCAGCGGAGTGCGCTCGCCCGAGGCCATCGCCTGGCCGGCCAGCGAGCGGAAGTCGCTGAGGGTGACCGCGACGTCGGCCACCGGCACCTGCCAGGGCCCGACCATCTGGTCGCGGTGGTTGAGGCCGCCCACCGAACGGTCACCGATGGTGATCAGGAAACGCTTGGACGCCACGCTGGGATGCCGCAGCACCGCGTAGGCGACATCGCGGACGTCCAGCCCGTCGAGATTGAGCGGCGGGGCCGTCCAGGTGACGTGGGTGGCGTCGCGGGTCATCTTCGGCGGCTTGCCCAGCAGTACCTCCATCGGCATGTCGATGGGGCGATCATCGGTGGCCGAATCGACCTCGGTCGGGGCCAGCACCAGCTGGCCGTTGTCCTCGGCCACGCCCACCACGGCGTACGGGCAGCGCTCGCGGTCGGCCAGGGCGGCGAACTGCGGTAGCGACTCCGGCGCGATCGCCAGGACGTAACGCTCCTGGCTCTCGTTGCACCAGATCTCCTTCGGCGCCAGGCCGGACTCCTCCAGCGGCACCGAAGCCATGGTGAACCGGGCGCCCAGGCCGGCGCCGTCCACCAGTTCGGGGAAGGCATTGCTCAGCCCGCCGGCGCCGACATCGTGGATCGACAGGATCGGGTTCGCCTCGCCGAGGTTCCAGCAGTGGTTGATGACCTCCTGCGCCCGACGCTGAATCTCGGGGTTGCCGCGCTGTACCGAATCGAAGTCGAGCTCGGCCGCGTTCGCCCCCGACGCCATGGACGAGGCCGCGCCGCCGCCCATGCCGATCCGCATGCCCGGGCCGCCCAGCTGAATCAGCAGGGTGCCGGCCGGATAGCTGATCTTGTGCACCTGCGAGGCGCTGATCGAGCCCAGACCTCCGGCGCTCATGATCGGCTTGTGGTAGCCGCGCCGCACTCCAGCGACGGTCTGCTCGTAGACCCGGAAGAAGCCGCCCAGACCCGGACGTCCGAACTCGTTGTTGAACGCGGCCGCGCCGATCGGACCGGTGGTCATGATCTCCAGCGGGCTGGCGATGTGATCGGGGGCGCCGTAGGTGTCGCGCTCCCACGGCTCGTCGGTATCGGGCAGGTGCAGGTTGGAGACCACGAAGCCGGTCAGGCCCGCCTTGGGGGCCGAACCGCGGCCGGTGGCGCCCTCGTCGCGGATCTCGCCGCCGGCGCCGGTGGCCGCACCGGGGAAGGGGCTGATCGCGGTCGGGTGGTTGTGGGTCTCGACCTTCATCAGGACGTGGACCTCGTCAGCACGCTCGACGTAGCTGCTGGGCTGGTCGGTGCCGGCCGGCGTCCAGCGGGTGATGGTGGCGCCCTCCATGATCGAGGCGTTGTCCTTGTAGGCGACCACGGTGCCCGCGCCGGCGACCGCCTCGGTGTGCCGGATCATCCCGAACAGTGAGGACGGCTGGACGGCACCGTCGACGATGAAGTCGGCGTTGAAGATCTTGTGGCGGCAGTGCTCGGAGTTCGCCTGGGCGAACATCATCAACTCCACGTCGGTGGGGTTGCGCTGCAGGTTGGTGAACGAGGTGACCAGGTAGTCGATCTCGTCGTCGGACAGCGCCAGTCCGAAGGCCACGTTGGCCTCTTCGATGGCGTCGCGGCCGCGGCCCAGGACGTCCACGTGGGCCATCGGCTCGGCCTGGCGCTCATCGAACAGCGCCGCCGAGGCGGACAACTCGGCGAAGACCGATTCGGTCATCCGGTCGTGCAGGACATCGGCGCAGGCGGCCAGCTCGGCCTCGGAGAGCGGGGCGGCGGACGCCAGGGTGAACTCGGTGACCCGCTCGACTCGGCGGATGGCCACGCCACAGTTGTGGACGATGTCGGTGGCCTTCGACGCCCACGGCGAGACCGTGCCCAGTCGGGGCGCGACCACGACGGTGGCGCTGGCCGCGCCGAGCGCGACCGGGCCGGCCGGCGGGCCGTAGGTGAGCAGCTTGCCGACGGTCTCGGCGGTGGTGGCGTCCAAAGCGGCATCACTGGCCACCCAATGGACGTAGCGGGCGCTCACGGCTTCGACGCCGGGGGCGACGGCCTGCAGCCGGCGCACCAGCGCGGCGGCGCGGAACGGCGAGAGGGCGTTGCCGCCCGCGAAGCTGGTCAAAACGTTCGAGTGCGGCACGGGCTAAGCCTAACGGTGCCGGGTGGCGCCGCTGGCGAGCCGCGGCTCACACGGACAACCCCGGCGCGCGCTACTTCCAGGCCACCGACACCAGGCCCGCCAACGGGCTGGACGGGTCCAGCGACAGGGTGGCCTGGGCCCCGTCCAAACCGGTGCCCGCAGAGGGGGTGAGTTCCAGGCTTGGCCAATGCAGACGCAGGTAGGAGGTGAAGCGCTGGGTGATCCGCGGGGAGCCGAACACGCCGCCTAGGGTGCAGATGGTCGGTGGTTCGCTGCTCATCAAGGCGACCTCGCGCAGAGCGGCGACGACCGACTCGCTGAGCTCGGCGGCAGCCTCGGACACGATGTGATCGGCCACCGCATCGCCGGCGGCAGCGGCGGCGTCGACGGCGGACGCGAATCCGGCTACCCGGCTTACCCAGCGCGGATCGCCCTGCAACTCGATGTAGGCCAGGGGCGGATCGCCGTACTCGGCCTCCAGCCGCTCCAGCAGGACGGTCGGCTCGCCACGATGGTCGTAGGCGCGCATGGCCGCTTTGAGTCCGGCCTGGCCGATCCAAAAGGCGCTGCCTGCATCGCCCAGCAGGCACCCCCAGCCGTCCACCCGCGACACCGCGCGGGGGCCGACGGCCAAAGTGACCACTCCGGTGCCGGCGGCGATGATCACGCCCGGACGCTCGCCCAGCGCGCCGAGGTAGCTGGTGGTCGCGTCATGGGCCAACGCCACCCGAGTGACGTCCAGCTCGCCCAGCAGCGAAAGCAACTCGGCGGCGTCGGGGACGGTGATGCCGCTCGCGCCCACCCCGACGGCCACGTCGTCCAACGCGTTGGCGCTGGCGAAGGCGGTGATGGCCGACGCCAGCTGCGGCAGCAACGGATGGTCGGTGAGCACCCCGTCGGTGCGGTGTTCGAGCACGCCGTCAGGCCCGATGAACCGCAACCGGATCCCGGTTTGCCCTGCATCTACAGCGATCAGGCCAGACATGAGACCAGCGTAAGCACTCCCGTGTCCGCTCGCGCCCGTTCACCGCACAACGGTCGCTGGGCACCAGCCGCGCAGGGTGCTGATAAATGCCACCTCGTCGGCGTCGTCCAATGCGTGCAGAGGGAGACGCCTCTCGATCAGTGTTCCGTCGGCGACCAGTCGGGCACGTCGCACGCCGTTGAGCAGGTTGCCTTCATCGCGAGGGGTGTACCACCTCCCGTCCAGCCGGACGGCGAGGTTCCCGATGGTGGCTTCGGTGAGCAGACCGCGGGCATGGCAGATCACGTCGAAGACGTCGGCGCCTCCTTGCGCGCGCAGCCGGTCGTAGTGGGCGCGGTGGGTGGTCTTGTGGGTGATCACTGGGGCCAGCCAGGTGAGATCGAGTGGCTCACGGGCCAGCCGCAATCGCACCGGCTGATTCAGCTGCGGGGCGGAGGTGACCTCGATCAGCGGCTCACCGTCGCCCGCGACGAGTCGCAGTCGATGGGCTCCCGTGGCTGGGCAGGCCGCTTCCAACCGGGCGCGTACCGCTGCCGGGTCCAGCTCTAGGCCCCAGGCGGCGCACGTGCGCTGTAACCGGGCGAGGTGGTCCTCGATGAAGCCGACCTGACCGTCTTCGATTCGCATCGTCTCCAACGCGCGCACCGGACGTCCGCCGAGGAAGCGCGTCTTCAGCTCCCACTCCGCCAACTCCGCTTCCGGTCGGGAGTCGGCCACGATGCCGCTACCGATGCCACACACGAGCTGGGTCTCGTGGGCCTCGACGGTGCGAATGGGCACGTTGAAGGTGGCCGTGCCACCGGGCCGGATCACGCCCAAGGCCCCGCAATACCAGCCGCGCGGGGAGTCCTCGAGTTCGGCGATGACCGCCATGGCGGCGATCTTGGGGGCGCCGGTCACCGACCCGCAGGGGAAGAGTGCGGCGAAGATGTCGGCCAAGCTGGTCGCCGCGGCCACGTCACCGACGACCGTTGAGGTCAGTTGCCAGACGGTCGGGAGGCGCTGCAGCTCGAACAGCCGATCGACCCGCACCGTTCCGGGTCGGCAGATGCGGCTCAGGTCGTTGCGGAGGAGGTCGACGATCATCAGGTTCTCGGCGCGGTCCTTCGCACTGGTGCGCAGCACCTCGGGGTCGGCATCGGCGCTGGCGGTGCCCTTCATGGGTTCGGTGACCAGGTGGTCGCCCTCGCGATGGAAGAACAACTCAGGCGAGATACTCGCCACGCCCCCTGCGCTCCAGCACAGGCCGTAACCACCCGGCTGGGCGACGTGGAGGGCGGAGAAGTAGTCGAACAGCGACCAGTCCAGCGGACGGACCGCGCGCCAGCGCTGAGTGAGGTTCACCTGATAGCACGCCCCCGAACGGATTCGCTCGAGGACAGTGTTGATCGCTGCCGCTGCCGAAGCGGCTTCATGGCTGGCGCGCCAATCGAGGGCGGGCGCAGGGCAGGTGCTTGTCGGCCAGTCCTGCGGTGCCTCATCAAACACCTCGAACAGGGCAGGCACGCTCGGGTTGTGCGCCTTCTGGGCTCGGTCCCAGGCGCCGGCGTGGTAGCGGAGGCCACCGATGACCCAGTGTCCAGCTCGTGCCGCGGCTTCGGCGGCTTCGACGATCGCCGGCACCTCCTCAACCGTTCGGGCCTGCAGAAGTCGCCCCGGTGCGGTGAAGATGCCGCGAATCCGGTCGCGGCGCTCTGGTGGTGCGGCCGGAAAATCGAAGGCGGCGTAGACCGTCGTCACCGGCGCCCGACGAAGTGGTCCATGGTGTGGTTGATGCCGAACAGGTCGAGGATCACATCGAACGCCACCGGCGGCAGAATCCTCAGCGGGGGAACAAGCCGCACCATCGGCGGCAGGACCAGCTGCTGGCGTCCGGACTCGATGGCGTTCAACACCTTGGTGGCGACCTTCGGTGGTTCCAGGATCGGCAGCAGCAGCGGGAACTTGGTCTTCACCCCGTCGAACATGCCGGTGTTGATGTAATACGGCGCGACGATCAGAGTGCGCACCTTGCTGCCGAAGCCGCGCAATTCGGCGCGCAGCGACTCGGTGAAGCCGACCGCGCCCCACTTGCTGGCGGCGTAGTCGGTCTGTTTGGCTACGCCCACCAGTCCGGCGGCCGAGGCGATCGTCACGATCAGCCCGCGATCGCGGGTCATCATCCCGGGCAGCACCGCCTTGGTCGTCCAGAAGCCGGCCAGGGTATTCACCTCGAAGGTGCGGCGAATCTGCTCCTCGGTGGCGTCCAGCAGGTAGCGGCCGGTGACCACGCCGGCGTTGTTGATCAGGACGTCCACCGGCAGGCCGTCCGCGGCGGCCGCGACCGCGGCGGCATCGGTGACGTCGACCTGTGTCCAGGTGCCGCCGACCAACTCGGCCGTGGCCCTCGCGGCATCCCCGTTGAGGTCCCAACAGATCACTTCGGCACCACGTCCGGCCGCCTGGACGGCCAACTCGCGGCCCAGCCCGCTGCCGGCTCCGGTGATCAGTACGCGCGCCCCGGTCAGGATCAGCCCTTTCATGGCAGCACCCTATTCATCACCGCAATGCCGAGCTTGAGGACCTTCGCGAAGGTTTCGTTGCTCACGCCCGGGGGTGGGGCGATCGGGAGCAGCCGCTGATCGGCCACCGTCTGGGACTCGGTGTACTTCAGCAGGCCGGCGCTGCCGTGGCGGCGTCCGAGGCCGGACTCCTTCATGCCGCCCATCGGTGCCGCGTGCGAGCCGAAGGCGGGCGCATAACCGTCGTTGATGTTGACCGTGCCGGTCCGCAGGCGGGCGGCCACGTCCGGCCCGAGCCGGCGGGACCAGATGCTGGCGTTCAGGCCGTAGCGGGACTCGTTTGCTGCCGCCACCGCATCGTCGACCGAATCGACCCGATACAGCGAGAGCACGGGTCCGAAAGTCTCCTCGGCGTAGACCTCCATGTCCGAAGTGACGCCGGTGAGGATCGTCGGCTCGTAGCAGTACGGGCCGAGATCGGGACGGTGCCGCCCACCGGCCAGGACGGTCGCGCCCTTGTCCACCGCATCGTTCACGTGGGCCTCAACCGTGGCCAGCTGGGCTGCCGAACTGAGTGAGCCGATGTCGAACTCCCAGCTGTGACCCACGCCGATCTTCATCGACGTGGTGGCTGCCACCAGGCGATCGACGAAGTCGGCGTACACGCTGCGATGCACATAGGCGCGCTCGATGCTGATGCACAGCTGGCCGGTGTTGGCGAAGGCGGCTCGGGCAGTGCCGATGGCCGCCGCGTCCAGGTCGGCGTCGGGCAGGACCAACAGGGGGTTCTTGCCGCCGAGTTCGCCGGAGAACCCGATCAGGCGCTCGGCGCAGGCCTTCGCCAGCTGGCGTCCGGTGGCGGTGGAGCCGGTGAACATCAGGTAGTCGGTTTCGGCAACCATCACCGGACCCAACTCGCTGCCGGCCCCCGGCAGCACCGTGAACAGGTCGGGGGGCAACCCGGCTTCGGTGAAGATCTCGGCCAGCAGCAGCGCCGCGGACGGGGTCTGCGAATCAGGCTTGAGGACGACCGCGTTGCCGGCGAGCAGGGCCTGGGCGGCGTCGGTGGTGGGCAGGGTGAACGGGTAGTTCCACGGGGTGATGATGCTCACCACGCCGACCGGACGGTGGTGCTCGACCGTCTTGGTAAGCACCGGAATGGCGCCCGGATGCCGCCGTGAACGTAATACGTTCGGCGCTGCGTTAGCGAAAACACGCAGGCCGCGTGCGGAATCCATTACCTCCTCGAAGGCGCTGATCCGGGATTTTCCGGATTCGTCCTGGATTACATCGAGGACACGGTCGCAGTCGCGGAGGATCAGGCTGGCGGCCCGGGCGATGATCGCGGCTCGACGGGCCACCGGGAGCTCTGCCCAGCGGGGCTGGATCCGCCGGGCGCGAGAGATCGCTGCTCGTGCCTGGTCGGCGGTGACCCTGGGGATTTCAGCGTGGAACTGGTCGTCGAACGGGCGTCGAACGGTGATCGTGCTGCCCTCGGGCGGGTTGCTCATGCCAGGTCCCTTCGTGCGGTGAGGCTCAGCCTACGCTCGTGAGGTGGCGGCGGTGGGGTGGTTAACCGAGTTTGGTCTCGGGTGCCCATCTGTTGATGCTGGTTAGGTCGTGTCATTCGTCCGGGTGACAAATTCGTCAAATCCGGTCATGCCTGCGGGTGACAACTCCGAGATCTCGTCGAGATTGGGTGGCAGCCATTTCCTCAGGCCCCTATTAGGTACTGCTAATCCTCGTTAGGATCGCTAACGGCGAGCCGCCCAGCTCCCGACAGCCCACCCCCCGCAGTAGAAGGTCAGAACCACGATGCGCTCAACCGCCGCAGGATCTCTCGGACGTGCCCTCACGGCCATCGCCGTCTCACTTGCCCTGAGTCTTGGCTACCTCACCGTCGAGGCGTTGCCAGCCCGTGCCGCCGACACCGTGACGATCCCCGACAGCGGGTTGGCCGCCTGCGTGGGTGCCGCCATTCCGGGCTACAGCGGTGGCTCTACGTTCAACACCACTGATGTGGCGGCACTCACCACTTTGGACTGCTCGAATCGCAGCATCGCCAGCTTGGCCGGTGCGGAGAACCTCACCGGCATCTCCGAGCTGAACCTTTCCGGCAACGCGATCCGCAACGTCGCGGCGCTGGCGGCGTTGTACAGCCTGGGAACCCTCGACATTTCCAACAACCACATCGCCGACATCTCGCCGTTGATGGATCTCAGCCTGGGTACCTTCGTGGCCAGCGGCCAGACTCTGAAATGGGCAGTCGAGGTGAACGTGCCCACGACGATCCCGATCACGGGGCTGTGGGGAAGCTACGTGGACACCTTTGAGTCGTCGGACCCGGCCAAGTTGGAGGTCTCGGGTGGCGACCTCACTGGCAAGGTTGCCGGCGGCGAACCTGCCTCTATTACCTTCAGTGACTCCAGCGGAGAGGGGGCCTTCGGCGGGTCCTTGGTGACGACGGTCGTCGGCGGCGGCTCCTTCGTGGAGGTTCCTGATGCCGGCTTCGCCCGTTGTCTCGATGACGCGCTGGGGCTGGTTCCCGGCTCGCTGTTCGACGTGGTGGCGATTCGCAGCCTGACCAGCCTGAACTGTGACAACCGCGGAATCCGTGACTTGACCGGGGCCGTCGCCCTCACCAACGGCACGGCATTCAGCTTCGCCAACAACGACATCTACAGCGTCGAACCGCTCAACGGCATGCCGGACACGGCCACCTTGAACATCTCGGGCAATCACATCAGTGACCTGTCGCTGCTGAACAGCGAGTTCGGTGCGGGCCTCGATGCCACCGGTCAGACCTTGAGCTGGGCCATCTCCCCGAACGCGCCGACGGCCATCCTGTTGAAGGCATACCACGGACAACTTCCCGAGACGCTGACCAGCGACTCCCCGGATCTGACCATTGCCGACGGCCTGGCTACCGGGACGGTCGTTGGCGTCCGCCAAATCACGTTCAGTTCGAGTGGTTACGGTCGTGACTTCGCCGGCGTGCTGACCACGACTGTTGACGGCGGCAATGTGACCGTCCCTGACGCCGGCTTCGCCGCCTGCCTGGACGACAAGCTCGGCGTAACCGGCAATGTCTTCGGGAGTCTCGAGTTGGCCAACATCACCAGCCTGGATTGCTCCTACCGCGACATCGCTGATCTGACCGGAGCAGTTCATCTCACCGGTGCCACCTCCCTGGACTTCTCGCACAACGCGATCGCCAACGCCGGCCCGCTCGGGGCCAATGCTGCGCTGACCAGCTTGAACCTGGCCTACAACAAGATCAACACCGTCAACGCGGTGCCCCAGTCGAAACTGGTTTCGATCAATGTCTCCAACAACCAGATCGCTGATGTCTCTCCGTTCGTGACCTACCCCGAACTGACCACCATCGACGCGAGTGGGCAGACAATCGAAGCGACGGTCGAGGCTGACACCGCCACGAACCTCACCCTGAGTGACCTCTCCGGCACGCTTCCCACGGTCAGCTGGCCGACGGGCGTGACCTTTGACGCCGGCCAGGTGACTGCTGCGGCGGGCATCTACGACATCAACTTCACTTCGGGGACCGGTTCCAAGGTCTTCTCCGGAACTCTGACCCTCAACTCGCACGCCGATGTGGAGATCTTCAACGCGCCATTCGCAACCTGTATCGCGGTGGCCCTGGACAAGACCCCGTCCACCCGGATCTTCAGCAACCTCGACCTGGCAGCGGTCACCAGTCTGTCGTGCTCTCGGCTGGGAATCGCCTCCATTGATGGCGCGCAATACCTCACCGGGATGACCTTTGCCGATTTCAGCCACAACACGATCTCTGATCTGTCCCCGCTGGCGGATCTGCCGTCGATGTACGACCTCGACGTCAGTGACAACCGGGTCACCGATGTATCCCCGTTGTCCGGGCTCACCACGCTCAACAACCTCACCCTGGACGGCAACACGGGCGTCACCAGCCTGTCTTCGTTGTCAGGGCTGACGAGCATGCGCAACTTGAAAGCGTCCGGCCTCAGCCTGACCAGCCTGACCGGGGTATCGACGATGACGTCGTTGACCACGCTGGCTGCGGCGAGAAACAAGCTGACCTCGGTCACTCCGATCTTGAACGTGACCGGGCTGTCGAACCTCGATGTGAGCGGCAATCAGCTGACGTCGCTGTCGGAGCTGGCCACGTCGAAAGCCACTCGGCTCAAGACGCTCAAGGTGTCGAACAACCAACTGACCTCGCTTGCGGGCCCCACGAACTTCACCTATCTGACCACGCTGGAGGCGGCGAACAACAAGATCAGCGACCTGACTCCGCTGGCCTCGCTCACCAAGCTCCTGGTGATCGACCTGTCAAACAACCGCGTCTCGAGCTTGGCGGGGCTTGGCGGTCTGAAGTACGTCGTCGGTCTGAAGCTGTCCGGCAACCAGATCACCGATGTCGGCGCATTGTCGGGCTACACCTGGCTGGCCACCCTCGACGTCTACGACAACCAGCTGACCGATCTCAGCCCGCTGTCGGGACTGTCGATGTTGCAGATGAATGCCACCAACCAGCACCCGGTGTTGGCGGTGTACCCGACAGTGGCGACCGACCTTCCGCTGAGGGACTTCACCGGTGTCCCCACGCTCGGTACCCCGCCTGCGGGGCTGTCGGTGGACGGTGCGACGGTGACCGCTGACGCGGAAGGAAGCTACGACCTACCCTTCAGTTCCACCTACGACACCGACACTCAGACCGTCGAGTTCTCCGGCACCGTGACGGTGAAGGCCGCCTACAACACCTTCACCACCGCGACCCCGACCATCACCGGGACGCCGAAGGTCGACTCGACCCTGACCGCGCACACCGGCACCTGGAGTCCGGAGCCGAGCTTCGCCTACCAGTGGAACGCCGACGGCGCGCCGATCTCCGGCGCGACGGAGTCCACCTTCGTCCCGTCCGGGGCCGAGGTGGGCAAGGCGATCACCGTGACCGTCACCGGCACCAAGGACACCTATGCTGCGACCCCGGTGACCTCCGCTGCCACCGCGACGGTGGCGCAGGCCACGTTCACCGCCCCGGACAAGGTGACAGTCTCCGGGTGGTACACCGCGGGGGAGACCCTGACCGCTTCGGCGACCTGGACCCCCACCCCGGATTCGGTCAGCTACACCTGGCTGCGTGACGGCGTCCCGATCGACGGCGCGAATGCGGCCGCCTACACGCTGACGCTGGACGATGTCGGCCATTCGATCGCGGCTCAGATCGCGGTCAGCAAGGCGGGTTACGTCGATGACGACCTGACCTCGGCGGCCAAGGCTGTGGCCGAGGGTGTGACCTTCCCCGACACGAACCTGCGGGCTTGTATCGCTGCGGCTCTCAACAGCTACCCGTTGGTGTTCACCAATCAGGAGTTGGCTTCCCTGACCTCGCTCAACTGTGAGGGCTACACGATCACCGACCTCACCGGAGCGGACGCGCTGACCGGCCTGACCTCGCTGAACCTGCGCGGCAATGCCATCACCGACTTCTCGCCGATCAGCTCGCTGACCGGGCTGCAGTCACTGAACGTGTCGCTCACCGGCCTCACCAACCTGGACGCGTTCAGCCACCTCACCGGGTTGACCAACCTGGACGCCTCCAGCAACCAGATCACCGACATCTCCGGCATCAGCGGCCTGACCGGCCTGACGACACTGGATCTGTCCAACAACAGCATCACCAGCCTCGCCCCGCTGTCTGGCCTGGCCGCGCTGACCACTCTGGCTGCGGCGGGCAACGAGATCAGTGACCTCAGCCCGCTCAACGGCTTGAGCGCTCTGGCCACGCCCGACCTCACCGGCCAGAACCCGGTGGTTCGCGGTGAAGCCGACCAGGCCGCTACCAACCCGGTGCAAGGCTTGCCGGGTGGGTTCACCACCTACAACCTTCCTGATGGGGTCACGCTGGTTGACGGCAAGTTCACCGCTCCGGCGGGGGTGTACTCAATCCCGTTCGCGGTGGCTGCGCAGGAGGGCGACGCCCCCTACTTCACCGGCTACGTGCGGTACGAGTCGCACACCGATGTCGTCATCACTGACCTGGGGTTCGCGGGCTGTTTGGCGTCATCGTTGAACTTGCCGAGCAGCACGCAGACCTTCAGCAACATCGACCTTGCCAGCATCGTCGATCTGGATTGTTCAGGCCGGGGGATCCTCACGATTGAAGGCGCCCAATACCTCGCCACGCTGGCCTCGGCCGATTTTGATGACAACAGCATCGGCGATCTCAGCCCGCTGGCAGACGTCAAGACCAGCTTGACCTCGCTGAAGGTGCGTGACAACGCGTTGGTGTCGGTTGCGGCTCTGGCTGATCACCCTGCACTGCAGAACCTCTACCTCAGTGGCAACAGCATTGCCGACTTGTCGGCACTGTCGTCGGCGGCCGACCTTCGGATCGTCGACGTGTCGAACAACCGCTTGACCAACCTGGACGGCCTGGGCAGCCACGCGTACCTGCTCAGCGTCACCGCCGCCGGGAACTCGCTGACTGACATCTCGGCTTTGGCCGCCTTGCCGCGGGTTACCACCATCGACGTGTCGAACAACCAGTTGACCGACCTGTCGGCGCTGTCGACCTCGACCGCGACCACCCGGTTGAAGACGGTGACGATCTCGGGCAACCGGATCTCCTCGATCAGCGTGCTGTCTCGGTTCACCAAGCTCGCCACGCTACGGGCAGCCAACAACAAGATCAGCGACCTGACCTCGTTGACCGGCCTGACGCAGTTGCTGGAAGTCGATGTCACCAACAACCAGGTGACGAGCCTGGCCGGCCTGAATGGGCATGCACTGCTGTTCACGCTGAAGGCGTCGGGCAACCAGCTCACCAGCGTGAGCCCGCTGAGCGGTCTGACCGGACTGAACGACGTCGAGATCTTCGACAACCACATCGCCGACCTCTCGCCGATGGCCGATACGGCGGCTGCCGCCTCCGGCGTTCTGAACGCGCGCGGGCAGACCGTGTCGCAGACGGTGGTGCCGCAGGTTGCCACCGGCCTCGCCTTGAAGGACGCCAGCGGCGCGCTGCCCACCATCGGCACCCTGCCGGATGGGGTGACGGTGGATGCGGGCGCGGTCACCGCGAGCAGTGAGGGCAGCTTTGCGATCCCGTTCCACACCGGTGATTTCGCGGCCAACCATCGCGAGTTCTCCGGCACCGTGACTCTGACCGCCGCCTACAACACCTTCACCACGGCGACGCCGACGATCACCGGAACGGCGAAGGTGGGCGTAGAGCTGACCGCACACCCCGGCGCCTGGAGCCCGGAGCCGACGTTCGCCTACCAGTGGAAGGCTGACGGCAGCGACATCATCAACGCGACCGCGGCGACCTTCACCCCGACCTCGGCAGAGGAGGGCAAGGCGATCACGGTGACCGTCACCGGCACCAAGGACACCTACGCTGCGGCCAGCGTGACCTCAACCGCTACGGAGACGGTTGCCTTCGGTACCTTCGCCGCGCCGTCGCAGATCGCTGTCAGTGGCACCTTCGCCGTGGGCGAGGAAGTGACTGCCTCGGCCGGCACCTGGAGCCCGGCAGGCACGATCTCCTACCAGTGGCTGCGTAACGGCTCGGCCATCTCCGGGGCGACCGACGCCAAGTACACCCTCACCACCGATGAGGCCGGCAAGGCCGTCTCGGTGCGGGTGAGCGCGTCCGCTCCGGGATACACCCCCGGGTGGGTCGAGTCGTCGGCGACGTCAGTGGCGTTGGGCACCATGTACGGCGACCAGCCGGTGATCGTGGGCACCGTAGCGATCGGCAACACGTTGAACGTGGGCACCGGGTACTGGAACCCCTCGCCGTCCTTCTCGCTGCAGTGGTACCGCGCGGGCTACGCGATCGACGGCGCCACCGGCTACTCCTACGAAGTGACCGCCGCCGATGTCGGCAAGGCGATCACGGTGGCTCAGACCGGTACGGCGATCGGCTACGCGCCGTTGACCAAGCTGTCCGATCCGACCAGCGCGGTACCGTCCGGCACGCTGAGCACCTCCACGGGTGCGAGCGTCGACGGCACGCACGCGGTGGGCCAGACTCTGACCGCGCAGGCGGGCACCTGGACGCCGACGCCGGATAGCTTCAGCTACCAATGGCGCAGCGACGGTGATCCGATCAGCGGCGCCACCAGCAGCACCTACGTGCTGGGCGCCGGTGATCAGGGTCATGTGATCACGGTCACGGTGACTGCGGTCAAGGCCGGCTACACCAGTGCGTCGGCAACCTCGGCTGACGAAGGCGCTGTCGCCAAGGGCAGTTTCGTGACTGCGGCGCCCACCATCACCGGCACGCCGACGTTCGGTCACACGCTGAAGGCGACGGTCGGTGCCTGGAGTCCGGTGGCCACCTTTGACTGGCAGTGGCTGCGCAACGGCTCCGACATCAACGGCGCCACGGGCACCAACTACACCCTGACCACCGCCGATATCGGCAAGGCGATCTCGGTGCGGGTCGTGGGCAACCTGCCCGGCTACCTCGACACTCCGGTGACCTCTGAGGCCACGGCGGCTGTGGCCGAGGCCGCGTTCACCGCGCCGACCGACATCACCCTCAGCGGTGACCAGGCGGTGGGTAAGACCCTCAGCGTGCTGGGTGCCTCCTGGACGCCGACGCCGGACTCGGTCAGCTACCGCTGGCTGCGCGATGGGGCGGCGATCTCGGGCGCGACCAGCGCGACCTATGTCCTGGCCGCAGCCGATCTCGGCAAGGTCATCACCGTTGAGGTCACCGCCGCCAAGGCCGGCTACACCTCCTCTGTTGTGACCTCCGCAGCAGGCGATCCAGTGGCGGCCAACGCGTTCACCGCAGACGTCCCTGTGATCAGTGGCAGCCCGGTGGTCGGGGCAACCCTGACCGTCAGTAGCGGTGGCTGGAGCCCGGTTCCGTCCACGCTCAGCTACCAGTGGCGGGCCGATGGTGCCGATATTGCCGATGCCACCCAGGCGACGTTCGCTGTGACCCCTGCTCAGCAGGGTAAGGCGATCACGGTGACGGTGACGGGCGAGGCGGCTGGTTATGCCGACAAGTCTGTGACCTCGGCGGCGACGGCGAAGGTTGCATTGGCTGAGTTGACCGGTTCGGACTCGGTGTCGGTTTCGGGTACCGCCGTGGTGGGTTCGACGCTGACTGCTTCTGATGTCAGCTGGACGCCGACTCCGGATTCGGTGGTGTTCCAGTGGCTTCGCGGGGGAGTGGCGATCGATGATGCCAACGATCAGACGTATGTATTGACCGCTGCGGACAAGGGCAAGGTGATCACGGTTTCGGTGACCGCGACCAAGGATGGTTACCGCACGGTGGTGCTGACTTCGGTTGTTGCTGCCCCGGTTTCGCCGGCGAGCTTCACTGCTGATGTTCCGGTGATCACTGGTTCGCCGGTGGTGGGTCAGACCCTGACTGCCGACTTCGGCAACTGGACGCCCGTCCCGAGCGCCGGTGCGATCGAGTGGAAGCGTGATGGCAAGGTCATCGACGGCGCGACCAGCGACACCTACCTGGTGACCAGTGCCGATGTCGGCTCCAAGCTCACGGTTTCGCTGTTCGGCAGCTTGGACGGTTACGCCGATCACACGGCGACGTCGGTGGCGACGGACACCGTGACCAAGGCGAGCTTCACCGCTCCGTCAGAGGTGACCACGTCCGGCACGATGCAGGTGGGCGAGTTCGTCACCGCGCACGCCGGGACTTGGACGCCGACCCCGACGTCGATCAGCTATCAGTGGTTGCGTGATGGTGATCCGATCGAGGGGGCGACCAGCACCTCGTCGTACTTGTTGACTCCGGCTGATGCCGGCCATGTGGTCACGGTCACGGTGACCGTGGCCAAGGACGGCTACACCACCGCTTCGCTGACTTCTGCCGATGGTGATGCCGTGGCAGCAGGGGCGTTCAGCGCCCCGAAGCCGACGATCAGCGGCACCGCGACGGTTGGTGAGACTTTGACTGCGACCGCTTCGGCGTGGACGCCGTCGCCGGCCACGATCAGCTACCAGTGGCTGGCCGATGGCACCCCGATTGAGGGTGCGACCGGTCTGACCCACAAGTTGAGTGCTGCCGACCTGGGCAAGACGATCACCTTCGCGGTGACCGGTACCAAGGGCGGCTACGCCGATGCGACCGCGACCTCGGATGCGACGACTGCGGTGGCTGCGGCCACCTTGACTGCACCGACCGCGGTCGACGTCACCGGCGATCGGGTGGTGGGTTCGACGCTGAGTGTTGATCACGGCACGTGGGCGCCGACGCCGGACAGCTACAGCTACCGCTGGCTGCGCGACGGCGTGGCGATCGACAATGCCACCAAGGCGACCTACGCCCTCACCGCAGCTGACCAGGGCAAGACGATCACTGCTGAAGTGACCGCGTCCAAGGCCGGCTACACCGACAAGGCGGCAACCTCGACCGACAGCGAAACCGTTGCGGCCGGTAAGTTTGCCACCGTCAGCCCCTGGATCAGTGGCAATGCGTTGGTCGGCTCGACCTTGACCGCGAACGTTGGCTACTGGTCGCCGGAGCCGAGTGCCTACACCTACCAGTGGAATGCCGACGGCGACCCGATTCCTGAGGCCACGGCGAGTACCTTCACCGTCACTCAGGCGCAGGCCGGCGCGGTGATCTCGCTGAGCGTCACCGGCTCGCTGGACGGTTACCAGACGGTCACGGTCAACACCGGTGGCACCGATCCGGTGCCGGCGGCGGAGTTCACCGCACCCAGTGCGGTCGTCGTGACCGGCGACTACGTGGTCGGCTCGACTCTGACCGCGAACGCGGGCACGTGGAGCCCGGTGCCGGCCTCGCTCACCTACCAGTGGATGCGGGGTGCGACCGAGATCGCCGACGCCACGGGCGCGACCTACGCGCTGACGCCGGCCGACAAGGGCAAGGTCGTCACCGTCGCAGTCACCGCCACCTCGCAGGGCTACCGGACGACCGTCCTGCGTTCGGTTGCTGCCGAACCGGTCTCGCCGGCGAGCTTCGCCGCAGCCACCCCGGAGATCACCGGAACTGCCGCGATCGGACAGACCCTGACCGCCGAGATCGGCGCCTGGTCTCCTATTCCGGCCGAGACCAGCCTGCAGTGGAAGCGCAACGGCAAGGTGATCGAGGGGGCAACGGGGGCGACCTACACCGTGGGTCTCGACGATGCCACCGCGACGCTGACTGTTGAGGTGACCGGCAAGACCGACGGCTACGCCGACAAGACCGTGCCTTCGGATGCGACGGCCACGATCGCCGCCGGAGAGTTCGAGGCGCCCGCGTCGGCCACCGTCACCGGTGACCTCGTGGTGGGGTCGACCCTCACTGCGGACGCCGGCACCTGGTCGCCCAAGCCGACGCTGAGCTACCAGTGGTACCGCGGCGAGACGGCGATCAGTGGGGCGGACGATGACTCCTACACCCTGAGCGCCGCTGACGAGGGTGCCGAGGTCACCGTCCAGGTGACCGGTACCGCCAAGGGCTACGCCGAGGTCACCATCGCCTCGGTGAGCGCCGGCCCGGTGGTTGCGGGCACGATCGAGGTCGGTTCCGTGGCGATCAATGGCCAAGGCCAGGTGGGTCGAGTGCTCACTGCCAAGCCCGAGGCATTCTCGCCGACGCCGACCACCTGGAGCTACCAGTGGTACCGCGACGGTGAGGAGATCCCCGACGCCACGGCGGCGAGCTACCAACTCGGTGAAGATGACAACGGCCACAACGTCACGGTGAAGGTGACCGGCAGTCGGGATGGCTACCACGCCACTGCTGCGGTGGAGTCGGAAGCGGTGGAGGTTTCCCCCGCCGGGCGCTTCACCTCCCCGGAGGTGGCCGAGGTCGCCGGTGACTTCCAGGTGGGCCACACGCTGACCGCATCGGCCGGGTCGTGGAGCCCGATGCCCGATTCGTTCAGCTACCAGTGGCTGCGCAGCGGCGCACCCATCGAGGGGGCCACCGAGGCGACCTACGTCATGACCGCCAGGGATCAGTCGAAGGTGATCACGGTCAAGGTGACCGCGAAGAAGGCCGGCTACGTGGATGCCACGGTGCGCTCGTCGGCACCGGTTGCGGTGAACCCCGGCAGCTTCACCACCACGACGCCGATCCTGAGCGGTGTGCCGCAGATCGGCCAGACCCTCAGCGTCAACCCGGGCACCTGGACGCCGGCCGCCACCTCGGTCAGCTACCAGTGGTACCGCAATGGTGGGGCTATCCCCGGCGCGAACGGTCCGTCCTACACGGTCGTGGCTGCCGACGTCTGGACCACCATCTCAGTGAACGTGACCGGAGCCCGGGACGGCTACGCCACGGCCACCACGGCGGCGTCGGCCACTCCGGTGCCGCAGGGCGTCCTGGCCGGACCCAACCCGGCGATCTCGGGCAAGGTCAAGGTCAAGAAGACCCTCAAGGTGGTCCTTGGGACCTGGTCGCCGAGCCCGGACAAGGTCACCTACCAGTGGTACCGCAACGGCAAGGTGATCAAGAAGGCCACCAAGGCCAGCTACAAGCTGACCAAGTCCGACAAGGGCAAGCGGATCACGGTCAAGGTGACGGCGAGCAAGGCGGGCTACGCCACGCGCGTGCTGACCTCGGCCAAAACCGCAAAGGTAAAGAAGTAGCCGAACCGGGGGGTCGGTGAAGTCGGCCCCGGATCCGCCGCGTGGCGGGTCCGGGGTTTCCCCCATTTGTCACCCGGTGACCGGGATGTGGCCCGTGGTTCTGCCTAAGCTGTGGACATGGCAGAAGACAACGAAGTGGTCAACGTCCCGGTAGCCGACGGTTCCGTCGTCGAGCCGAAGGATGCCGCGCAGACTCCTGACCCGACACCAGTGGCCCCCGAGGTGTCCGAGCCGGTCATCGCCGTGCCCGAAGTGGCCGTCAGCTCGTTGGACCTCGACGACGACGCCCCCACTCAGGCTGAGACCCCCGATCTGGAGGCGGTTGAGCCGGTCGCGTTCAGCCAGCCGATCGTCGCCCCTCCCGGACTTGATCTCAGCAATCCCGACCAGGTCGCCCAAGTGACCTACGGGCAGACTCAACAGGCCTACACCCAGCCACAGTTCAGCGCTGCTCCGCCCGCCGGCCAGCCCGGCTACGCCCAGCCCAGTCCACCGGCACCGCCCTACCCGCAGGCGCCGCCCAGCTACCCGCCGGGCGCTTACCTTCCGACACCGGTGGCAGGCGCCCCGATGGCCGGGGAGGAAGAGAACATGTGGGCCTCGGCGGCCCACTGGTCGGCCTTGGTGGCGTCGGTGGTCGGATTGGGCTTCGCGGGTCCGCTCATCGTCTACCTCGCCAAGAGCCAGGAAAGCGCTCGGGTACGGGAGGCTGCAGCCGAGTCGCTGAACTTCGAGATCACCTACATCCTGGCGCTGATCGTGTCGGTCCTGGCGATGTTCTTGTTCATCGGGTTCATCACCACCCCGGTGATCATCGTCGGCTGGTTGGTGCTCCGGATCCTGGCCGCGGTCGCCGCGTCCCGCGGCGAGCAGTACCGCTACCCGGTCAACATCCGCATCGTGCACTGACCGGCCCACTACGCCGGTAGACTGTCGCCGTGCAGTTTCCGGGCAACGACCTCCTCGACGACCCGGGTCCCCGCGACGCCTGTGGCGTCTTCGGCGTGTGGGCACCAGGCGAGGAAGTCGCCAAGCTCACCTACTTCGGCTTGTACGCCCTGCAACACCGTGGCCAAGAGTCGGCCGGTATGGCGGTCAGCAATGGCGAACGCATCATGGTCTTCAAAGACATGGGGCTGGTGTCCCAGGTGTTCAACGAAGCCACCTTGAACTCCCTCAGCGGCCATATGGCCGTCGGGCATTGCCGCTACTCCACCACCGGGGCCAGCACCTGGAGCAACGCCCAGCCGACCTTCCGCGGTACCCGTGACTACGGCATCGCGCTGGCGCACAACGGCAACCTGACCAACACCGACGAGTTGCAGGAGTGGCTGGAGACGTCCACCGATGCTCCCGAGGTGCCCCGCAAGAACCGGATGGACTCCACCTCCGACACCGCGTTGGTCACCGCGCTGCTCACCGTCCACGGGGAAGCCGGCCTGCGTCAGGCCGCGTTGGAGGTGCTGCCGCGGCTGCGGGGCGCGTTCTGCCTGGTGTTCAGCAACGAGAACACCCTGTTCGCCGCCCGCGACCCTCAGGGCATCCACCCGTTGGTGCTCGGACGCCTGGAGAACGGCTGGGTGGTGGCCAGCGAGACCGCGGCCCTGGACATCATTGGTGCCACCTTCATCCGTGAGGTCGAGCCGGGCGAGTTGATCTCGATCGGTGCCGCCGGGCTGAGCAGCACCCACTTCGCCGAGGGTGACCCCAAGGGCTGCCTGTTCGAGTACGTCTACCTGGCCCGGCCGGACACGGTCATCGACTCTCGGCGGGTGCATGCCGCGCGGGTCGAGATCGGACGGACGCTGGCCATGGAGGCCCCGGTCGATGCTGACCTGGTGATCCCGACCCCGGAGTCGGGCACGCCGTCGGCGATCGGCTACGCCGAAGCCTCCGGGATCCCGTTCGGGCTGGGCCTGGTGAAGAACTCCTACGTCGGACGGACGTTCATTCAGCCCTCCCAGACGATCCGGCAGTTGGGCATCCGATTGAAGCTGAACCCGATCCGCGACGTGATCGAGGGCAAGCGCCTGGTGGTGGTCGACGATTCGATCGTCCGCGGCAACACCCAGCGTGCGCTGGTGAAGATGCTGCGTGAAGCCGGCGCCGCCGAGGTGCACGTGCGGATCTCGTCCCCGCCGGTGCAGTGGCCGTGCTTCTTCGGTATCGACTTCGCCACCCGCGCCGAGCTGATCGCTCCCGGCCTGAGCGAAGCAGAGATCTGCCGCTCGATCGGCGCCGATTCGCTGGCCTACATCAGCCTCGAAGGATTGGTCGCCTCCACCGGGCGGCCGATGAAGAAGCTGTGTCGGGCCTGTTTTGATGGCATCTACCCGGTGCCGATTCCGGCCGATCGGGCCGCCGAGATGGGATTGGAGAACCAGGGTGGCTGAGCAGAGCGCCTACGCTGCGGCCGGTGTCGACATCGAGGCCGGTGATCGGGCGGTTGAGCTGATGAAGGGTGCCGTCGCCCGCAGCCACCGTCCCGAGGTGATGGGCGGCCTGGGTGGCTTCGCCGGCTTCTTCGACGCGTCCGCGCTGGCGAAGTTCCGCCATCCGGTGCTGGCCACGTCCACCGACGGGGTGGGCACCAAGGTCGCCGTCGCGCAGGCCATGGGCGTCTACGACACCATCGGCTGGGACCTGATCGGCATGCTGGTCGACGACCTGGTCGTGACCGGCGCCGAGCCGCTGTTCGTCACCGACTACATCGCCTGCGGCAAGGTCTTCCCTGAGCGGATCGCAGCCATCGTCGGCGGCATCGCTGCGGCGTGCACCGCGGCCGGCGCGGCCCTGATCGGCGGTGAGACCGCGGAGCATCCCGGTCTGCTGGGCGTCGACGACTTCGACATCGCCGGTGCTACCACCGGTGTCGTCGAGCGGGACGAGATCCTCGGCCCGGATCGTGTGGTGGCCGGTGACGTCGCTCTGGCGCTGGCGTCCTCTGGTCTGCACTCCAACGGCTACTCGCTGGTGCGCAAGGTCTTCGCCGACGCCGGCTGGGGCTTTGAGCGCGACGTGCCGGAATTCGGACGCAGCCTGGGAGAGGAACTACTGACCCCGACCCGGGTGTACGCCCGCGACCTGCTCGCGGTGATCCGGGCGGTCGAGGTGCACTCGATCAGCCACATCACCGGCGGCGGCCTGGCCAACAACCTCGTCCGGGTGCTGCCGGCCGGCATCACCGTCGACATCGACCGGACGACGTGGACCCCGCCGGCAGTATTTGACCTTGTCCAGCGATTGGGCGCGGTGTCTCAGGCCGACATCGAGGCGACTCTCAACCAGGGCGTCGGCATGGTCGCCCTGCTACCGCAGAGTTCGGTGGCGTCCGCGCAGCAGCTGCTGTCCGCTGCCGGAGTCGACTCGTGGGTGGCCGGAACGGCCACGGCATCGAGTGATGGCGCCGCGCATGTCCACCTGCACGGCACTCACCCGGCTCGCTGAGCCGGGATCGTCTTTGCGTTGGTCGCGCGATTAGATACCCTTGCCTCACGAGAAACTAGATCACTGAAGCGGTTCGTCCGCACGAATAGGCGAGGGGGCTGACCCGAACAATGGGGCGCGGCCGTGCTAAAGCGAAGCAGACCAAGGTCGCTCGCGATCTCAAGTACCGTTCCTACTCCACTGACTTCTCGTCACTGGAGCGCGAACTGCGTGGCGACGGAGAGTACGTCGAGGATGTGGACGTCGAGGAAGTCGAAGAAGTGGAAGAGGACGACCAGTACGGTGACCTCGCCAGTCGATACCTCGATGACGACGACGAGTCTCCGGGCGACGCCCGCCAGATCGGTTGATCCCTCGCTGAATCCAGCTACCCGGCCGTAAGGCCAGGTTTTGGCGTGCCCTCAGTGGCCCCGCCCTCAATCGTGCTGCCCTCAGTAGTGCCGGGCGACCCGGACGGCCTGGTCTGCGTAGCCGCCGCCGAACAGCACGGCATGGACCAGTAGCGGATGAAGTTGGTGCAGTCCGATCAGTCCACGCCATCCGCGGGGCAGCTGGGTCGAAGCTTCGGCGTAGCCGCGATAGACCTCCTCCAGATACGGCAGTCCGAACAGCGCCAGCATGGCCAGGTCACTGACCCGGTGCCCGCCGTGCGCCGCGGGGTCGATCAGGGCCGCCGCCTCGCTGGTGAACACCACATTGCCCGCCCACAGATCGCCGTGGATGCGAGCCGGGGGAGCGGGATCGTCGAACTCTCCGGCGCTCAGTCGCTCAGCCAGCGTCGTGATGATGCTCAGGCCGGACGTGCTCAGCGCGCCGGTGCCGTGGGCGGTGCGGGCGTAGGGCAGCACCCGTTCGGCGGCGTAGAACTCGCCCCAGGTGTGATGCGGCCGCAGGCTGAGCGGTGCCTCTCCGATGAAGCCCTCGCCGCGCCAGCCGTCCGGTCCGGTGCCGAAGGCGTCCGCGCCAGCGTCGTGAGTGCGGGCCAGGCGCCGTCCGAACTCGGCGGCGGTGACCGGAGTGGGCCGGGACTCGGCGATGCGAGTCAGCGTGAGCTGATCGGCGGCGACGTCCAGCACTTCGGCCACCTCGGCGCCACCGGGGACGTTCAACCAGCGCAATCCGGCCGCCTCGACGGCGAAGAATCCCGGCGGGGCGCCGGCACGTCGTTTGGTGAAGGCTGTCACGGCCGCAGAAGCTCGAACCGTTCCAGCACCACCACGGTGTCATCGTCGATCGGCAGGTCGCCGCAGGCAGCCCGCTCTTCAGGCGTGGCCCAGAACTGCTCGTGTGCGACCCGCCAGGAGGCAACATCGGGGTACCCCTCGCCTTCGGCGATCACGTGGGCGAGATCGACATCGACGAGTCGGGTGGTGTGAACCTCCCGCGTCTCCAGGACACCCACCGTGACGTCTGCAGAGTCGATCAACCGGAAGCGCTCACCTGGTCGGGGGAGTTGCTCGCCGGCCAAGTCGTAAGCGGCGAACAGTGACGTCGTGGAGGTCTTGGCTCCGGCAAGAATCGCGGCGACCAGCCGATCGCGCAGCGGTCCGGGATAGCCGAACTCGGCGGCCGGCAGGTCAGCGGAGGTCATGTCGGAACGCTAGCAGGCGTCCGCAGCGCCGGCCCTTCCGCCTGTGGTGTGGGTGAGGCGTCGGGAGATCAGTGGCGGCGAGGACCTCTCCAAGCGGACCAGTCGTTGCCCACCGTCCGCACCTCCGCGGTGAAACACCAGCATCGCTGGGTTCACGCTCAGCCCGGGGGCAGGACGCTTGTCGGACCCGCCGAGCTGACGTTCCCGACCGCGGTCCGCTCGGAGGTACTGGCAGGGGATGTGGATAGCTGGTCTCGTCGCCCACAGTCGTCACTGTGGAGCTTGCCGCGGCGCCACCCGTGGGTGAGGCTGCTCAGATGCGGCTACCCCGACCTTGTGCGCTGCCCACCCAGCCGACGACTCGCGCCGGCCTGGAAGCCATCGGGATCACCCCGGCGATGCTGCGCACCCAGCTGCAAGCGGGTCGCTTGCTGCGAGTGCGAACCGGGGTCTTCGTCGCGGCGTCCGGCTGTCCAACGGACCCGGCTGGGCTGCACTTGCTTCGGGCGCGTGCCGAGCAAGTGGTCCACCCCGACTCGGTGATCAGCCATGGATCGGCGGCCGTCGCCCACGGGCTGCCACATCCGGGCCTCGGTGCCTGGTGGGACCATTCGGTGACGGTGACCCGCGCCGCCGGGGCGCGGCCCCGGACAGCTGATGCGGTGCATCACCGGGCGGCCTTGCCTGCCCGGCAGCTGAGCCGCGACGAGCAGGGATATCGCCTGACCAGCCCGGCTCGGACGGCGGTCGACCTTGCCGCATCCCTGCCGATGCCCGAGGCTCTGGCAGTGCTGGATGCGGCGGCTCGAATGATCTGCGCCTCGCTGGTCTCTCGGCCGCGACGCCAGGACTACCGCAACCCGCGGCTGGTGGAGGCGGCCCGAGCCGCGTTGGCTGATGCCGCAGTGACCGTGCGCTGCGGCCGCCTGAATGCGGTGATTGCCCTGGTCGAACCAGCGAGGGAGTCGGTGATCGAGTCGCTGTCGGCCGGCCACTTCGAACGTGCTGGGCTGCCGCGTCCGTCTGTTCAGGAGCCGGTACGTACGGCTGCGGGGGTGTTCTTCCCCGACTTCGTGTGGCGGGAGCGGCGACTGATCGGGGAGGCGGACGGTGCGGTCAAGTATCTCGATCAGGCCGCGATGGTGGCCGAGAAGGAACGTGAGCAGGCACTCCGAGATGCGGGCTGGCAGATCGTGCGCTGGCTGGGCAAGGAGATCATGGCCCGCCCCGACGCGGTGGTGGGCCGGGTCGCCAGAGCCCTCGATGCCACCTGATGGTGGTTATCAGCCCCGAGTGATTCGGGGGTCGAGGTTGGTGCCACGTCGTGGTGGTTATGGAGGGTCGGTAGGGGGTCTATTTCGACCATCAGGTGGCACGCCCAGCGGAAGCGGTGTCGGGGCGGGCTGATAACCACCATTAGGTGGCAGCAGGGGACTTGAGGGCCAGGCCACCGGTGAAGAGCAGGACGGCCGAGGTCACGGCCAGTCCCAGGAGGGGCGAAAGCAGCGGGGCGGCGGCGGTGGCCAGGAAGAGCGCCACGACCGGGCGGACGTCCGCCGCGAAGCTGGCCAGCAGCGAGGGCTCCAGGATCGACCACTTGGCCACCAGGGCTGCCAAGGCCACACCGAGGGCGACTCCCACGGCGATCAGCGCGCGACGCTTGTGCGGCCACACCAGGAAGGCGGCCACACCGCACAGCAGCGCGAGCCAGGGCAGCCAGGTGGCCATGGCCTCCAGTCCGTGATAGCCGCCGCGCACCAGCGCCACGACCCGAGGATCGAGTTCGACCAGTGGCACCGCGGCGGTCACCGTGGGCAGGCGATCGGCGAAGGGCACTCCGGCGGCGATCAACCGCTGTTTGAGGGCATCCACGTACGGTCCCAGTGGCATCTGCAGGGTGTTGTCCTCGATCTCCAGGGCGCCCTGTTCGTCGGCCAGCAGCGCCCGCAACTGCTGGTGGGACGATCGAAGCGTCTGCGCCCAGATCGCGGCGAAAGCGGGCGAGGAGACCACGCTGGTCACGGTGTCGGTGACCAGTCCTTGCACGACGGTGTTGCCGCCGAGGATGCCGAGGTTCTTCGTGGTCGCCGCCGAGATCCGCGAGACCACCAGCTGCTTCACCTGAGGAGCATCGGCCAGCGGGGCGTAGGTGGCCACGAAGCGGTCGGTGTCGCTGACCTGCGTCCACGCCCACGCCGAGACCACGCCCAGGGGAGCCAGGACGGCGCAGAGCACGGCCAGAATGGCCGCGGTCACTCCGCGGCCGGTCAGCCTTCGCTTGCCTCCGCCAGCTCCAGCCATTGCGCCTCCAACTCGTCGCGCCGGGCCAGCGCCTGCTCCAGGTCTGCCCCCAGCGCTACCAGTTTGGGGTAATCGGCGGCATTGGCGTCGAGCAACGCGTGGATTCGCTGAATCTCGGTCTCGGCTTTGGCCAGTTGCGACTCAACCCGGGCGAGGTCCTTGCGGGCCTGCCGTTGGCTGGCGGACGCGGTGGTGGAGGTCTTCGCGGTTGTTGCGGCGGCGGGGGTGGACGAGGACGCGCGCTTTTCGAGGTACTCGTCCACGCCGCCGGGCAGCAGCACGCAGCGGCCGTCCCCGAGCAGCGCGTAGACCACGTCGCAGGTGCGCTCTAGGAACCAGCGATCGTGGGAGACCACGATCAAGGTGCCCGGCCAGGTGTCCAGGTAGTCCTCGATGACGGTCAAGGTGTCGATGTCGAGGTCGTTGGTCGGCTCGTCGAGCAGCAGCACATTGGGCTCGCTGAGCAACAACCGCAGGAACTGCAGCCGCCGCCGCTCGCCGCCGGACAGCTCGCCGATGCGGGTGGTCAGCCGCTCACCGCGGAAGCCGAAGTCCTCCAGCAGGTTCGAGGTTGAGGACTCCACCCCGGTGGCCAGCTTCACCTGGCGTTGCAGCCGCTGCACCGACTCCAGCACCCGCTCGGACTCGTCCAGGGCGGTGACCACCTGCGACAAGTGCCCGGTGCGCAGCGTCTTGCCCTGCTTCACCGTGCCGGACGCCGGTGCCACGTCGCCGGTGAACAGCCGCAGCAGGGTGGTCTTGCCGGCGCCGTTGACTCCGATCAGGCCGATCCGATCGCCCGGGCCGATCGACCAGGTCAGCCGATCGAACAAGGTGCGCTCACCCACGCCATAGGTGACGTTGTGCAGATCGAACACGTCCTTGCCGAGCCGGGTGGTGGCGAACTCACGTAGCCGGATCGAGTCCCGCGGTTCGGGCTCGTCGCGGATCAGGACGTTCGCCGCGTCGATACGGAACTTCGGCTTGGACGTCCGTGCGGGCGGCCCGCGCCGCAGCCAGGCCAACTCCTTGCGCAGCAGGTTCTGGCGGCGGGCCTCGTTGGCGGCCGCCTGACGCACCCGCTCGGCCCGGGCCAGGACGTAGGCGGCGTAGCCACCGTCGTAGGCGTCCACGACCGCATCGTGAACTTCCCAGACCCGGTTGCACACCGCGTCGAGGAACCAGCGGTCGTGGCTGACCACCAGCATCGCCATCCCGCGGGACTGCAGCAGGTTGAGGTGTTCGGCCAGCCAGGCGACCGCCTCCACGTCGAGGTGGTTGGTGGGCTCGTCGAGCACCAGCAAGTCGTGGCCGGCCAGCAGCACGGTGGCCAGGCCTACCCGTCGCCGTTCGCCGCCGGACAGTGCCGCCACCGCGGCGCCCAGGTCGATGCCGGCGAGCAGATGGTGGACGACCGCGCGCGAGCCGGCTTCGGCGGCCCAGACGTGGTCGGCGTGACCGCCGACCACCACTTCACGCACGGTGGCACCGGGGGCGAAGTTCTCATCCTGAGCGAGGTAGCCGATGGAGGCACCGGCGTTGCGAATGATCTGGCCGGAGTCGGGCTCGGCGGCGCCGACCAGCAGCTTCAGCAGGGTGGTTTTGCCGTCGCCGTTGCGACCGACGACGCCGACGACATCGCCTTCACCCAGCCCGAGGCTGACCCCGTCCAGCAGGACGCGGGTGCCGAACGCCAGCGAGATGCGTTCGGCATTGACGATGTTGGCCAAGGCCGACTCAGCGGCCGCGCATCGCCCGGGCGGCGCCCTTCATGGTGGGCATCGGCCCACGCGGCAGCGGAACCCGCGGACGTACTGCGTCCAGGGCCTTCAGCCGCGCCTTGACGTCGTTGAGCTGAGCGGGGGCGAGCTTCTTGGGCAGCTTGGCCAGGTACTTGTTCAGCCCGTCCAAGGGCACCTGGCCCTCGCCGTCGCCCATGGAGACGGTGAGCACCGGCACACCGTAGGCGACCTGCTCGTGCTTCTTCACCTCGGCGCTGACCAGCGCCTTCACCCGGCCGGGCTGGCCTTCGGAGACCAGCACGATCCCGGGCGGGCCGACCACGCGGTGCACCACGTCCAGCTGGCGAGTAGCGGTGAGAGCGGCGGTGTAGGTCCACTTCTTCTTGTCGAGCATGCCGAAGGCGACCTCGGCCGAGCCGGGCTGACCGGCGTAGCGGATGAAGGTGGCCTTCTTCGCGCGCTCCATCAGGATGTAGAGGTCTGCGGTGATGCCGGCGGTGATGCCGAGCAGCAGCCACATCCACCACGGCTGGAAGATGATGCCGATCACCGTGAACACGACCACAGCGCCGACGAAGGCGAGGATCACGTACAGGTTCAGCTTCGGATCGACATCGGCGGTGACCTTGTAGGTCTGCCACAGCTGGCGGTACCACGGCCAGTCGGCCGGGTTGTTGGAGTTCTTCTTCGCCAGCTTGGCCGCCTTGAGTTCGGCCTTCTGCTTGGCGGCCAGTTCCTTGGCCTTCTCGCTCGCCATTATGCGCTCCCCATCTGAACCGACCCCTGGTCGGTGTTCGCCCGTGCCGCTATCGCCTGACGGTACAACCGTCCCGCACGATAAGACGACCGCACCAATGGTCCACTAAGGACGCCCCGGAAGCCAATCGCGGTGGCTTCGGCGCCCAATTCTTCGAAAACTTCTGGCGTCACCCAGCGTTCCACCGGGTGCAGGTGGACGTTGGGCCGCAGGTATTGGGTGATGGTCACCAGTTCGGTGCCGGCCTCGTGCAGGTCGTGCAGCGCCTGGCGGACCTCGTCGTCGGTCTCGCCCATGCCGAGGATCAGGTTCGACTTGGTCACCAGGCCACGATCGCGTGCCTGGGTGAGGACGTTGAGGGAGCGTTCGTAGTCGAAGCCGGGACGAATCCGGCGGAAGATCCGCGGCACGGTCTCGACGTTGTGGGCGAACACCTCCGGGGCGGCGTCGAACACCTGACCGAGCAGGTCCGGCCGTCCGGAGAAGTCGGGGGCCAGCATCTCCACCCCGACGCCCGGGTTGAGGGCATGAATCTGCCGGATGGTCTCGGCGTACAGCCAGGCGCCCTGGTCGGCCAGGTCGTCGCGGCACACCCCGGTCACGGTGGCGTAGCGCAGGCCCATGGTGGCCACCGACTCGGCCACCCGGACGGGCTCGTCGCGGTCGTAGCCGGACGGCTTGCCTGACTCGATCTGGCAGAAGTCACAGCGCCGAGTGCAGGCTTCACCGCCGATCAGGAAGGTGGCCTCACGGTCGGCCCAGCACTCGTAGATGTTGGGGCAGCCCGCCTCCTGGCAGACGGTGTGCAACCCCTCCGACTGCACCAGTTGGCGCAGCTCGGTGTAGTCCGGCCCCATCTTCGCGGTGGTCCGAATCCAGGACGGTTTGCGCTCGATCGGGGTCTCAGCGTTGCGAACCTCGAGGCGAAGCAGCTTGCGGGGTTGGGTTTCGGTCACCGCCAAATCGTACTCGGATCCGGTGGTGGCTCAGTGGGCTGACCGCCGTGGCCGCGGGTCTGCGCCGATGGTGATCAGCAGGGCTGCTACCACCATGAGGTCCCTACGGCAGTGAAGGTGCGGTGAGTCCGTAGGTGATGGTCGGCTCCGGAGGCGGTGCCGATGCTGCCAACACGTCCAGGTCGGGCGAGGGGACGTACGGGGTGAAGTCGAGCAGTTCGATCAGGTGTGGTTCCAGGTCGGCGGCCACCTGCAGCAGGGTGGGCGCCTGGCCCAACTCGGCCTCGATGGACGTCACTCCGGCGTCGGCGATGCCGCAGGGCACGATCTTGTCGAAGTCGGCCAGGTCGGCGGCCACGTTGAGGGCGAAACCGTGCATCGTGGTCCGCTTGGCCACTCGAATGCCGATCGCGGCGATCTTGCGTTCGGGACGTCCCTGCCCGGCCGACAGCCACACCCCGGTGCGTTGCGGCACGCGTCCGGTGGTGATGCCGTAGCCGGCCAACAGCCGGATCAGCGCCTCCTCGACCCGCCGGACGTAGTCGACCACACCGACGCGGGTCGGCAACGGGATGATCGGGTAGCCGACCAGCTGGCCCGGACCGTGGTAGGTGATCTTCCCGCCCCGATCGACCTCGATCACCTCGGTGCCATCAGTGGGCCGTTCGTGCGGCTCGGTGCGTCGACCGGCGGTGTAGACCGGCGGGTGCTCGACGAACAGCACCCGCGGCGGCACCTCGGCCGCTGAGACCAGGGCATGCACCTCACGCTGGCGATCCCAGGCGAGGCGATAGTCGACCTGCGAACCGGTGTTCAGGCCGAGGTATTCGAAGTCGAGCGCGGAGCTCACCGCCCCAGTTCGGCCCCGAAGTCGCCGGTTTCGAGCCGGGTCTTCAAGAACGAGAGGAAGCGGGCCGCGTCCGCACCGTCCACCAGGCGGTGGTCGTAGGACAGCGACAGGTACATCATGTCGCGCACGGCGATGATCTGGCCGAGCTTGGGATCGTTGACCACCATCGGACGCTTCACCAGCGCGCCGGTGCCCAGAATGGCGGCCTGCGGCTGGTTGATGATCGGGGTGTCGAACAAGGTGCCGGCCGACCCGTAGTTGGTGATGGTGAAGGTGCCGCCGGACAGCTCGTCCGGGGTGACCTGGTTGTTGCGGGTGCGCGCACCCAGGTCGGCGATCTTCTTTGCCAGGCCGGGGACGCTCAGGTCACCGGCGTTGGCGATCACCGGAACCAGCAGGCCACGCTCGGTGTCGACGGCGATGCCCAGGTGCTCGGCGTCGGCGTAGGTGATGGTGCCGGCTTCGGTGTCGATGGTGGCGTTGACCTTCGGGAACTGCTTGAGCGCCTCGGTGGTGGCCTTGGCGATGAAGGCCAGGTAGGTGAGGCCGACGCCCTCGCGGGCGGCGAACTCGTCCTTGACCTTGGCGCGCAGCTTGGCGACGTTGGTCAGGTCGACCTCGACGGTGGCGGTGAGCTGGGCCGAGACCTGCAGCGACTCGACCATCCGCTTGGCGATGGTGGCGCGCAGCCGGCTCATCTTCTCGGTGGTGCCACGCTTGGCGGCGTCCGGGCTCGGCGCTGCGGCCGCAGCGGCGATCGGGGCTGCCGGAGCTGCCGGGGCGGCCACGGCCTTCTTGGCCTCGGCGGCGGCGAGCACGTCCTGCTTGCGGATGCGTCCACCCACACCGGTGCCGGTCACCTCGGACAGGGCCACACCGTTGGCTTCGGCCATCTTGCGCACCAGCGGCGTGACGTAGACCTCACCGTCGGTTTCGGTACGGGGAGCGGCCGGGGCCGGAGCGGCAACCGGGGCCGGAGCGGCAACCGGGGCCGGAGCGGCAACCGGGGCCGGAGCGGCAACCGGGGCCGGAGCGGCAACGGGAGCCGGAGCGGCAACGGGAGCCGGAGCAGCGACCGGTGCGGGCGCGGGGGCGGCGGCACCCGGAACACTCGGCAGCGTGGGCAGCGACGGCGCGGCAGGAGCGACCGGGGCCGGGGCCTGCGCGGCGGGAGCGGCGGCAGGAACGGCGCCGGCAGCGCCGATCACACCGAGGACGGCGCCCACCGGGGCGACAGCATCCTCACCGACGCGGATCTCGAGCAGGACGCCCGAAGCCGGCGCGGGAATCTCGGTGTCGACCTTGTCGGTGGAGACCTCGACCAAAGCCTCATCGGCGGTGACCTGGTCACCCACGGCCTTCAGCCAACGCGAGATGGTGCCTTCGGTGACCGACTCACCCAGCTGGGGCAGGACGACGTCCACGCCTTCGGCGGCCGGAGCGGCCGCAGCCGGAGCTTCGACCGGTGCGGGTGCGGCAACCGGAGCCGGAGCAGTCGGGATGGTCGGCGGCGCGGGGAACGCGGGAGCAGCAGCGACCGGAGCGGGGGCCGGAGCCTCGGCGGGCTCGGGCGCGCTCGGGGCAGCGGCAGGAGCGCCGGCCTCGCTGGCCTCGCCCACCACAGCCAGGGTCGCACCCACGGCGGCCACGCCGTCTTCAGGAACCAGGATCTCCAGCAGCACACCGGCCACCGGCGAGGGCACCTCGGTGTCGACCTTGTCGGTGGAGATCTCGACCAAAGGCTCGTCCACTGCGACGCTGTCGCCGACCTGCTTCAGCCAACGCGACACCGTTCCTTCGGTGACGCTTTCGCCGAGTGCGGGAAGGGGTACGGGAGTGGACATGGAAAAGCTCCTTACGCTGCCGGACGTTCAGGAGTTCAGCCTAGTCCCCTCTTTGCAGGCGATAATGCTCAGGTGGGCTGGAAGTTCGGAAAGCGGAGTAAAACCCGTACCTCTACGCACCAAGGTATGGACGCGGCCGCTCAAGGTCATCTAGAGGACTTCGTCGCGTCCCGGCGCGGGGTGGAGGCGTTCATCGAGCAACCGACCACGTTCAACCCCGCCAGCGTGCTGCTGATCGCCTTCGACGGCGAATGGACTCGCCGCAGCGTCCCGAACGTGGCCTGGGCTCGGCGCTTCGCCACTCGCCACCGCCTGCCCAGCTATGACGCCGGCGTGGTCGGCTATCCGCAGCGGATGCGCGACTACAACGAACGGCGGCGTCAGGAACGCTGATCGGTGACGGCCAGGAAGGCCGCCACCAGCGACTCGCCCAAGGACGCGCCGACGCTGGGTGAGCCGGTGGCGAAGATCGACGCCGCGGTTCCCGGGCAGGCATACAGCCCACCGATCGTGCTGCCGTCGGCGCGGAGCACCCGCGCCGATGCGTCGGTGACCAGGCCGCCCTTGGTGCCGGCATCTCCGGGATAGACCTTCACCGCCCAGAACGGCGGCTTGTCGATCTTGCCCAGCGACGGGTTGCGGCGCTTGGCCTTCCCGGTGGCCTCCGGACGTCCACGGTGGAAGTCGGAATCGGTGCCCTTGGCGGCGAAGTTGTTGAACCGCACCACGCTGCCCAGCAATCCGGCTCGATCCAGGCCGGTGGCCTGCGCCAGGTCGTTGAGGGTGTTGGCCCGGGTGATCTCGCCGTCCTCGATGGCGCGACGCGGCGTGCTGCCCGGCGCCCACGGCCCCAGCGGGGTGCTGGCCCGATGCCGGTTGTCCATGATCAGGAACGACGGCACCGCACGGACGCCACGGCTGTGGTCGTACATCAGCTGGCCGAGGTCGTCATCACTGCGGGTCTCGTCGATGTAGCGATCGCCGGCGGCGTCGACCAGCATCGAATGCGGGCCGTCCAGAGCGGTGCGGACCGAGGACGCGCGGCCTTCGCTGATCATCACCGGCATCCACCAGGCGGCCGACAGGTTCGTGGTCGCTGCGCCGATGCCGGTGGCCAGTTTGAGCAGTTCGCCGTGGTTTCCGGCGGCGGCGGTCGTCCAGGTCGCATCAGTCGGAAGCGGCAGGTACTCCTCGCGCAGTGCCTGGTCGGCCGCGAAGCCGCCGCTGGCCAACAGCACCCTGCCGGCGGTGATCTGGGTGGGGACTCCATCTCGATCGACGGTGACCCCGGTGACCCGATCACTGTCGGTGATCAGTGAGGTGATCGTGCTCTCCAGCCACAGGGAGACCCCGTTGGCCACCGCGCGATGCAGTAGGTGGGCGACCAGCGACTCCCCGCCGGTGGCGGTGTTGCGGGGCAGTGGCAGCCAGGACAACGCTTCTCGCACCACCCCGGACGTGCGGACCAGTGCCGCCTCGGTCTCGCCCAGCACTCGCCGATCGATCGGTCCGGACTGCACCACCCGTCCGCCGGTCTTGGCGCCGGGCAGGTCGAGATGATCGTCGCCGATCGTCTTGGCCGCATGCAGCGGCACGTGAGAGGACACCAGCCAGCGCGACACCTTCGGAGCGGTCCGGACGAAGGCGGCCCGCCGGGCGGCGAGCTGTTCGTCGCCGGGCTCGCCGAGCACAGACGCCAAGTACTGCTCGACCTCCTCGGTCGAGTCCGGAGCCGACCCCTTTGCCGCCAACCGGTTGCCCGGCAGCCAGGCCAAGCCGTTGCCCTCGGTGGCGGTGCCGCCGGCGCGTCGCGACGACTCGACGATGATCACCTCATCGCCCAGGCGGCGCGCTGCCGCGGCAGCCAGCAGACCGGCCGCGCCGGCGCCGACGACCACCAGGTCAGCGGTGACGTGCTCCATATCAGTTGGCCCGGGCATGAGCCAGCGCGATCAAGGTGCGCACGCTCATGCCGGTGCCGCCGGTGGGCACGTAGTCGTGGGCCGAGCCGTCGTTGAACGCCGGGCCGGCGATGTCGAGGTGTGCCCAGGGGATCTCCTCGGGCACGAACTTGGACAAGAAGGCCGCTGCGGTCAGGGCGCCGCCGAAGCGATCAGCACCAGACCGGGTGTCAGCCACGGCTGAGTCCAGCTTCGGTGCGGCGTCTTCGGGGATCGGCAGCTGCCAGAACGACTCGCCGGCCGCCTCGGCGGCGTCCAGCACCAGATCGGCGGTCTCGTCGTCGCGGGCCATCAGGCCGGCGGTGTTCAGGCCGAGGGCCACCATGCAGGCGCCGGTGAGGGTGGCCACGTCGATCACCAGGTCAGGGGTTTCGGTGGAGCACTTGGCCAGCGCGTCGGCCAGCACCAGCCGACCCTCGGCGTCGGTGTTGTAGTTCTCCACGGTCAGGCCGTTGAACATGGTCAGGATGTCGGAGGGACGTCCGGCGGTGCCTGAGGGCATGTTCTCCGCCATCGCGGCCCAGGCGGTCACCTTGATCCGCAGGCCGAGTTGGGCGATCCCGGCCACCGCGGCCAGCACCGAGGCCGCACCGGCCATGTCGCACTTCATCGTGTACATGCCTTCGGCGGTCTTCAGGTCCAGCCCGCCGGAGTCGAAGGTGATGCCCTTGCCGACGAGTGCCAGGTGGAAACGGGCGCCGCGCGGGGCGTAGGACAGCTTCACCAGTCGGGGCTTGCGGGACGAGCCGGCGCCGACAGCGGTCAGGCCGCCGAAGCCCTCCTTCTCCAGGGCCTTGTCGTCCCACACCTCGACGCCGAGCTTGGAGGTCTTGGCCAGCGTGCGGACGGCCTCGGCGAAGGTCTCGGGGTAGAGCAGGTTGGCCGGGGTGTTCACCCAGTCGCGTGCCTGCACAACTGCGGTTGCGGTCGCCACGGCCAGGTCGAGGGCCTGCTTGGCTTCGGGCTTCTTGGCGGCGCCGACCAGGCGCAACTCGCCGATGCCGGGCTTGTCGGCCTTGGTCGGGCCGTAGCGGTAGCTGGCCAACAGCGCACCTTCGGCCGCGCCCTTGATCAGGCTCGGCTCGGCGGTCTCCACGCTGATGGTCACCTTGTGCGGCTCGGTACCGGGCAGCCCGGAGATCAGCCGGACGGCCGCGCCCACGGCTCGGCGCACCTGCTCGGCGGTCACGTCGATCGGACCCAGACCCACGACAACCAGCTTGTCGGCGCCCGGCAGCGGCAGCAGCACGGCCTTGCCGTTCTTCGTCGATCCGCCGAGGTCCTTGACCATGGCGATCAGATCGCCGCCGAAGGTCTTGCTCGCCGCCGCAGCCACCGCGTCCGGCAGGCCGATCAGAATGTCGCCGTCGTTGGTTTCAGCCAAGCCGGCGACCAGGATGCCGGGATGCTTGTCGATGGCCGCAGCGAGGCTGATTTCGGGGAGAGTGAAGCTGAACACCGTGACTGCCTTCTGGAGTTGGTAGTGAAAGTCAGCCTCTAGGCTAGTCCGCTCGGGCGGCTGACCGCGCCCCCCACGGCGATCAGGTTCGTCCAGGCCCAGCGCAACCTGGTTCGGATCGCTAGCCTGATGCCCGAACAGGAGGAAGCCCATGTCCGATCCGATCCTTTCCCCGCTGCACGAGCGCCATGTCGCCCTCGGCGCCAAGTTCTCCGAGTTCGGGGGCTGGCTGATGCCGCTGCAGTACGCCGGAGTGGTCGCCGAGCACAAAGCAGTGCGCAGTTCGGTCGGCGTCTTCGATGTCAGTCACCTGGGCAAGATGCGGATCACCGGGTCGGGTGCGGTCGACTTCGTCAACAGCTGCCTGACCAACGACCTGCGACGGATCGGTGCGGGGCAGGCGCAGTACACGCTGCTGTGCAATGACGACGGCGGCGTGATCGACGACATGATCGCCTACCTGTTCAGCGAGGACGAAGTCTTCGTGATCCCGAACGCGGCCAACACCACCGAGGTGGTGGCCACCATCGCTGCCGCTGCGCCGGCCGGGATCACAGTCACCAACGAGCACCGCGACTTCGCCGTGATCGCCGTCCAGGGCACCGACTCCGACGAGGTGCTGACCGCCCTCGGCTTACCGGTCGGACAGGACTACATGGCCTTCGCGATCGCGTCCTGGGACGGCACGCCGCTGACCGTGTGCCGCACCGGCTACACCGGCGAACGCGGCTACGAACTCGTCGTTCCGGCCGCGGCCGCGCCGGCGCTGTGGGACGCGGTGATGGCCGCGGGAGCGCAGTACGGCATCGCGCCGTGCGGGCTGGGCGCCCGCGACACCCTGCGCACCGAGATGGGCTACCCGCTGCACGGTCACGACCTGAGCCCGGCGATCAGCCCGGTGATGGCCAACCTGAACTGGGCCGTGGGCTGGGACAAGCCGAGCTTCTTCGGTGCCGCCGCGCTGCGCGCGCAGCGCGAGGCCAAGACCGGCCCGCTGCTGCGCGGCCTGCGCTCGGCCGGCCGGGCGATCCCGCGTCCGGAGATGTCGGTGTACGTCGGTGATGCCGCCGTTGGCGAGGTCACCTCCGGCACCTTCTCCCCGACCTTGGGGGTGGGGGTGGCCCTAGCGTTGCTGGACCGCAGTGTGAAGCTCGGCGATCAGGTCGAGGTCGAACTGCGTGGACGCCGTGAGCCTTTCGAGGTGGTCAAGCCGCCGTTCGTCACCCCCGGCGTCCGCGAGGCCTGATCGCGTCGGAACCGGGAGCCGTTCAGCCCGATACCCCACGGGGTATAGTGCGGGCATGCAGGAACTGTTCCGCGAACCGCCGACTCCGGTGATCGAGGTGGCACCACCGTCGATCGGTGCACGGCTGCGTTCCTGGCCGAAGCGTCGCTGGACGGCCGCAGCGGTAGGCGCGGTGTCCATCGTGGCGTTGATCGGAATCTCCACCGCCATGATCCCCACCCCGATCTTCGGACGGGCCGTCCCCACCACCTGGTGGGCCTGGCCGGTGCTGATCGCCACCGGAATCCTCGGCGGGATGCTGGGCGCCACCTACGTGCGTGATCCGTCCGCGCCGGCGAAGGAGAGCCGTTTCGGCCTGGCCGGGGGCGTGCTCAGCTTCTTCGCGGTGGGCTGTCCGGTCTGCAACAAGCTGGCGCTGCTGGCGCTGGGCTACACCGGCGCGCTGCAGTGGTTCGCCCCCGTTCAGCCGGTGCTGGGGGTGCTGGGGCTGGTGCTGATCGGCTGGGCGCTGTGGCGCCGACTGGCCAGGGAGAACGTCTGCTACTGAGACAGACTCATCGGGCCGTAGACGACCCGATCGCCCTCGACCAGCAGCACCGCTTGCACCCCACTGCCGGACAGATCGAGATAGTGCTCGGTCAGCCACGCCTCGGCCTGCGCCTGAGTGGCGAAGCCGTCACCGACGGCGAGGTCCTCGGCCACCGCAGCCGGCAGTTCGGGCATCGTCGCCCAGCGGTAACTCATGGCTGGATCAGATCTCGTCGCCGGGGTTCACCTGCGGCGTCGGCACCCGGAAGCGCCGCATCGCGATGATCCGGTTGATCAGGTAGACCAGCAGGCCGCGGGTGGGCTCGTTCGGCAGCCGCTGCGCCAGCAGGGCCTTGAACTGCCGCCACAGGACGAACACATGCACGGCCAGCAGGGCCAGCGCCGCGTACGGCACGAAGGTGGCCACGATGGCGCCCGGCGGGTAGGCGTACATGATCACCAGCGCCAGCACGAGCGTGCTCATGATGGTGGGCATCCACCACTGGGCCATGCCCTTTCGGGAGTCGATGAAGTTGCGCAGCAGCACCCGGCTGGGCTCGTTGTCGACCTTCTTCCACGACTCCTCGCGCTGATGCGCCTTGGACTCACGGTCGCGGGCCCGTTGCTGGGACGGCGACAGGGTCGGGTTCAGGCGTTCGCGGCGGGCGGCCTCGGCCTCTTTGCGGGTCGGTGTGGGCACCTTCTTCTTGGCCGCCGTCGCAGCAGCGTCCGCAGCCGCAGTGGACGGTGCGTCCTCGGAGCGCTCGTACGGGCGGAACAATCCCACTTCTACCTGCCTTGTGATGCGACGATGTGTGCCACATCCTAGGTCAAATTGCGGTGTGGGGACGGAGGCGTGATGGGCGAAGACCAACTGGTGGCCGCTCAGATGGAGTTTCAGGCGCGGTTGTCGGCTTTGCACGCCGCTCAGGCACACCTGGCCGAGTTGGAGGCCAGGTTGCGTCGCTTCACCATCGACCGCGACGTTTTCGGAGCGTCGGACGAGGCTGGACGAGCCGCCACCACGGTCGAGCGCGATCAGACGCGTGACGAGGTCGAACGCCTCCGCGTCGCGGCGCGAGATGCACACACCCGGCTGATCCGACTCGCCGGCCCCGGCTCGGAACCCGACCAGGTCGACTCCGAACCGCAGTTCACCGACTACCAGCAGCCGCCGTTCGCGGGGGCACAGTGAGGCGCGGACGAGTCCTGGTGGCCTGCGACCGGATCGGTGCGCTCTCCTCGACGGAGGCAGGCGCGGCATTGGGGCGAGGACTGGCCGACTTCGCCGATGTGGCCGTGGTGCCGCTGGCGCTGGGTGGCCTCGACCTGGCCGAGGCGATCGCCACGATCGCGGCGGCCCCGGTGCACAGCGACGGCGCCGGCTGGTGGGTGCAGACCGGCGACGCGCTGGTCATCGGCTGGCGCCAAGAGCCGCGCGGGTGGGACCCGGACGCCGACACCAGCGACTTGGGACGGTGGGTCGCAGCGGTGGCCGCGGACGCCCCCGAGCTTCCGGTGCATCTGGACCTGACCGGAGTGACCGCGATCGACGGCGGTGCCGGGTTGCTGGCGCACGCCGCCGAGCCGCTGGCCGGCCGATTGGAGCTGGCGATCGTGGCCGGTGACGACCTCGTCCGCCCGGCCACCGGGCTACAAGGGGTGGTGGCCACCCGTGGCTACGCCGCCGGTCTGGCCGTGGGTGAGGTGCTGGCTGCCGACAACGCGATGCAGGCCTACGCCGATCGGCTCGGAGCCGGCCTGGCCACGGCAGCCGGCGGCGGCGCGTCCGGGGGAGCGGGGCTGGCGGTGCTCCATCTCGGAGGGCGGTTACTCAGTGGTCCGCAGTATTGCCACTTCCTCGCTCGGATGGAGCCGACGCTGGCCGCGGCGGACCTGGTGATCACCGGCTGCACCGCGCTGTCGGCGCTGGATCGCGGCGGGCCAGTCGTCGCCGCGGTGGCTGAGTGGGCCGATCACGCCCAGACGCCGTGTGTGGCCCTGGCCGGTGGCCAGGAGTTGTCCCGCCGCGAATTGCGTACCTTCGGGTTGGAGGGCATGTATGCGGTGCCGGTCGATGTGAGCGCCGACGCGCTCACTGCGACTGCCGTCCGCGTGGGTCGCAGCTGGTTCGCCGTGCGATGAGGAACAGATTGCGTCGTCAACGACTTACACTGGCTGATCAGTGGCCGACCTGGACGTGTGGGGCCACCGTACGGAAGGAAGCATCACCATGACGGTTGACCAGCAGACTGCTACCGGCATCACGCTGACCGAGGTTGCGGCTCGCAAGGTGCAGTCGCTGCTCGAAGCCGACGGCACCCCTGATCTGTTGCTGCGGATCTCGGTCGCTCCCGGCGGCTGCTCCGGCCTGCGCTATCAGTTGGCCCTCGACGACCGCGAGCTCGACGGCGACGTGGTCACCGACCACTTCGGCACCAAGGTCGTCACCGACAAGATGAGCCTGCCCTACCTGATGGGCGCGACCATCGACTTCGCCGACACCATCGAGCAGCAGGGCTTCACCATCGACAACCCCAATGCCACCAACTCCTGCGCCTGTGGAGATTCCTTCCAGTGAGACGCTGAGTGCGCAGAGCCGGTCCTTCGGGGCCGGCTCTTTTGCTTCCCCGGCGGGGCGGACGGGACGATCATGGAGCATGCCTTTGATCGAAGAACCCCGCCGGATGAATCTGCTGCTGCGCCTCGGGGTGGCGATCTCCGAGCGGGTCACCGGACGCCGGATGCTGCCGGCTCGACTGTTGGCCTGGTATCCGAAGGCGGCGATCGGCTCCGGCGTCCTGGAAGCCCTGGTCGCCCACCACGAACCCTCGCCGCGGCTGCTCAAGCTGGTGCGGGTGGCCGCTTCGATCACCGCCAACTGCGCCTTCTGCGTGGACATGAACAGCTTCGAGCACGACCGCGCCGGCCTCACCGATGCCGAGTTGGCGGCGCTGGCCGGTGACGTGGACGCGGTGGCCTCCTTCACCCCACGCGAGCGCTTGGCGATCGAGTACGCCCGGCGGATCTCGTCCTCACCACTGCTCTTCCCCGAAGAACTGACCCGTGCCCTGCGTGCGGAGTTCAGCGAGCGGGAGCTGGTCATCCTGGCCACGACCGCCGCACAGGTGAACTACTGGGCCCGGGTGGTCCAAGCCCTGGGCGTTCCGCCGGCCGGTTTCACCGAGGCCTGCAGGCTGCCCGAGCCCGGGCTAGCCTGAGCCGGTGAACGAACCGCGCAAGCCCCGACGTCCGACCTTCCGGGAACCGGCGGCCCTGGAGGCGCTGGGGGAGACCTCCGACCCGGTGGCCGCGCTGCACGCCGCCCACGAGTCGGCCGCAGCGCTGCTGCATTTGGGACGGGCGGCCGCCGACCCTGCCGTGACCGCTCGACTGGTGGCGCTCACCGACGAAGTCGGTATCGACACCCTGGCCGAGGTGTGGTCTGCGCGTCCGGCCGACACCCTGCCCGGGGCGCTGTTCCGGCTCTACCTGTTGCGCGAATGGGTGCGGGTCAGCCCACAGTTGGCCGCCCGCGAGTATGCCGCCGGCATTCGGTTCACCGAGCCCAACCATGTGGTCGCCGGGGTGGAACCGCCCGGGCCGGATGAGGTGCGGCGGGTGGCCGACGAGATTCTGGCTGGTGTCTTCGCCGGCGACTTCGCGGTCGCGCTGGAGCGGGCCGCCGCCTTCTGCCAGGTGGTGGCCTCGGGGCGGGCCGACGTCACCGAGGGCCGCCAGGCCGTGCTGAGTGCGTCCAAGCTGCAGGAGATGGCCGTCGACCTGGCGGTCGCAGCCCGACTGTGGCGTGCCGACAAGCTGGTTTGACGCAGGTATCCTTTATGGCGGTGTCGGGCCGCGGTAGCCCCGGGCTCCAACATTCGCCGCTTCGAGCGGCCACGCGCCGAGAGGCGCTCCCGGCCCGACACCACCACCGGTCCCGCGGCTAGACCTGGACGCGCGGCGCGTGCAGCTTGTACCTCACCCCGACCATGCGCAGGCCGAAGCAGGCGGCGCCGGCAGCCAGGTAGGCCAGCGGATGATGCCAGCCCAAGGCCCAGAACACCCAGGTGCCGCCAGCCCCCAGGAGCGCCGGAATCGCATAGAGATCGCTGGTGAGGATCTGTGGCACCCGCGAGGTGAGTAGGTCACGGAAGGTGCCACCGCCCACCGCGGTGGTCGCCCCCAGGATGATCGACAGCAGCGGCGAGGCGCCGGCGTGCAAGGCGGTCAGCGTCCCGGTGATGCTGAACAGGCTCAGCCCGGCGGCGTCGAAGACCGTCACCCACCGCACCAGGCGCGCCAGCGGTTTGTGCACCATGAAGACCAGCGCCGAGGCGACCAGCGCGGTCACCAGGAACCGCCAGTCGGCCAGCCCTTCAGGGGGATGGATGCCGAGCAGGACGTCGCGCAGCACGCCGCCACCGAGCGCGGTGATCGTGCCCAGGGTGATCACACCGACGATGTCGAGCCGCGCGGCCTGAATCGCGGTGAGGGCGCCGTTGATGGCGAACACGGCGGTGCCGGCCAGGCTCAGCAGCACCAGCCAATCGGTGGCGCTCACCAGCTGGAGTGCAGCGGGCGACCCTCGTTGTAGCCCGAGGCGGACTGCACACCGACGATGGCCTGGTTGGTGAACTCGGTCAACGTCCGGGCCCCGGCGTAGGTGCAGGAGCTACGCACGCCGGACACGATGAAGTCCAGCAGGTCCTCCACACCCGGACGTTCGGGGTCCAGGTACATCCGCGAGCTGGAGATGCCCTCCTCGAACAAAGCCGCGGTGGCGCGCTCGAAGGCCGACTGGTGCCGGGTACGCGCCCGCACCGCTCGGGCCGAGGCCATTCCGAAAGACTCCTTGTACGGACGGCCGTCGGCGGCGAACATCAGCTCACCCGGCGACTCGAACGTCCCGGCGAACCAGGAGCCGATCATCACCGCGCCGGCGCCGGCGGCCAGCGCCAGGGCGACATCGCGGGGGTGCCGGACGCCGCCGTCGGCCCAGATCGCCTTGCCGGCGTCGCGGGCTTCGGCCGCGCATTCCAGCACCGCGGAGAACTGCGGACGGCCCACGCCGGTCTGCATCCGGGTGGTGCACATCGCGCCCGGGCCGACGCCGACCTTGACCACATCGGCACCGGCTTCGATCAGATCGGCGGTGCCATCGGCGGTGACCACGTTGCCGGCCACGATCGGTACCGTCGAGCCGACCTCGGTGACCACCGCGCGGGCCCGCTGGACGGCGGAGATCATCCGCTCCTGGTGGCCATGGGCGGTGTCCATCACCAGCACGTCCGCGCCAGCGGCGAGCAGTGCGGTGACCCGCTCCTCGACATCGCCGGAGATGCCGACCGCGACGCCGATCTTCAGCCGACCGGACGCGTCCAGCGCCGGCGGGTAGAGCGCAGCGCGGACGGCACCCTTCAGCGTCATCAGCCCGACCAGCTGGTCATTCTCGACCGCCAGAGCGGCCTGGTGGCGGCGGGCGGACAGCTCGTCGAACACCTCGGTGGGGGTGGCCTGCGGCGACATGATCGTGAGTGCGGTGTTCATCGCCTCATGCACCTGGTTGAAGCGGTCCAGGCCGGACAGATCGCGCTCGGACACCGTGCCCAGCGGCGTGCCGGAGGCGTCGACGACCACGATCAGCCCGTGCGCACGCTTGGGCAGCAGCGCCAACGCCTCACCCACGGTGGCGTGGGGGTCGATGGTCAGCGCGGTGTCGAATCGGGTGTGGGCGGATTTCACCTTGCCGATGGCGGCCGCGACGATGTCGGTGGGCAGGTCCTGGGGGATGATCGCGATGCCGCCGCGGCGGGCCACCGTCTCGGCCATTCGGCGTCCGGATATGGCGGTCATGTTGGCCACCACCAGCGGCAGCGGCAGGCCAAGTCCGTCGGTGCTGGTCAGGTCGACATCCAGCCGGGAGGTCACCGAAGAACGACGCGGCGCCATGAAGACGTCGTCGTAGGTCAGGTCGTAGCTGGGCTTACCAGTGAGAAATCGCACTCCCCAAGGATACGGAGCGGTGACTGTTTACGCTCACTGCACCGTTTGAGCGCCGGTTCGCCCACTGGACGAACGTGACAACAAGAACAAGGCTGCAGTCCGAACCGGTTACCATGAGGACGCCCAAACTCCTGAAGCGAGGAACCGATGAGCGACACCGCGCGGGTCATGTTGTACTCCGATGACCGGACCGTCCGCGAGCAGGTGCGGCTCGCCCTGGGTAAGAAGCTCGCCGGCCGCGAGCTGGAGATCGTCGAGATCGCCACCGGCCCGGCCGCGATCACGGCGATGGACACCAGTTCTTTCGACCTGCTCATCCTCGACGGCGAGGCCGTGCCCTACGGCGGCATGGGGTTGACCAAGCAGCTCAAGAGCGAGTTCGAGCCCTGCCCGCCGGTGCTGCTGCTGGTAGCGCGGGTGGCCGACGCCTGGTTGGCCACCTGGTCCGAGGCGGACGCCATTGCGTCCTACCCGCTCGATCCGATGTCGCTGCCCCAGACTGCCGCCAAGCTGCTGGGTGCCGAGCAGGCCGCGTAACTCGTGACCTGGGCAGAGGTACTGACCGAGCTGATGGCTCGGCGCGACCTGAGCGGTGAGGCCGCAGCCTGGGCGATGGATCAGATTCTGGCCGGCGAGGCCACCGAAGCTCAGATCGCCGGCTTCGCCGTCGCGCTGCGGGCCAAGGGCGAGAGCGTGGCCGAGCTGACCGGGCTGTCCCAATCGATGCTGGATCACGCCACCCCGATTTCGCTGCCCGGCGAAGCCGTGGACGTGGTCGGCTCCGGTGGTGACCGGGCGATGACGGTGAACGTGTCCACGATGGCGGCGATCGTGGCCGCGGCCATGGGCGTTCCGGTGGTCAAGCACGGCAACCGGGCGGCCTCCAGCGCCTGCGGCACCGCAGACTGCCTCGAAGCGCTCGGCGTGGCCCTCGACGTGCCGCCGACCGCACAGCCCGCGGTGCTGGCCAAGACCGGCATTGTGTTCATGTTCGCCGCGATGTACCACCCGGCGTTGCGGTACGTGGCCGCCGCGCGGCGTGAACTCGGTGTGCAGACCACCTTCAACTTCCTCGGCCCGCTGGCCAACCCGGCCCGTCCGCACGCTTCGGCCATCGGCGTGGCCGATGCCCGGATGGCGCCGCTGGTCGCCGGGGTGCTGGCCGGACGCGGCCACCGCGGCCTGGTCTTCCACGGAGACGACGGCCTGGACGAGCTGACCACCACCACCGCATCACGGGTGTGGCTGATCGCCGATGGTCAGGTCAGCGAGACCATCTTCGACCCGGCAGATCTCGGGATCGCCCGCGCGGTGCCGTCCGACCTGGTGGGCGGCGCGCCGGCTCACAACGCTCAGGTGGTGCGCGAGCTGCTGGCCGGCAAGACCGGCCCGGTGCGCGACATCGTGATGCTGAACGCGTCCGCGGCCGCACTGGCTTTCGCCGGCCCGAAGCCGGACGTGGCCGTTGCCGAGCAACTGGCGCCGCATTTCGCGCGGGCCGCCGAAGTGATCGACACCGGCGCTGCGGCGTCGCTGTTGGACGCCTGGGTGGCCGCCACCCAAGCCGCTCGCGGCTGATCGCCCGACCGGCTAGCGCGGCAGCTGTCCGACCACCACGGCCGTCGGCAGTAGCTGAGTCACCAGCAACGCCAACGGCACCCCCAGCAGCATGGACGGGCCGTAGGCGAACTTCTTGATGCCGCGCAGTCGGAGCGCGATAGCCCACACCGCTCCGACCACGGAGCCGAGTAAGAAGGCCCACATCGCCAGCGAGGGAGCGATGGCACCCATGGCTGCGCCGATCATGCCGGCCAGCCGGACGTCGCCGAAGCCGAGCTCCCCGCCGCTCAGCCGCCAGATCAGGGCGTACACCGCGGTGGCCGCCAACCCGATGCTGACCGACGCGGCCAGTGACCAGGGATCGGCCCGCCACCAGGCGCTGCCGAGCACTCCGACAGCGGTCAGCGCGAAGGTGAGGTAGTGCAGTCGCAGCGGCAGGTAGGTGGTGCGGGCATCGATCAGCCCCAGCAGCGCGCCGAGAGCGGCCAGAGGGATCAGGATCGGCCAGACCGTCATCGCGGACGAGGCGAGCATCAGCCAGCCGACGAGGAATCCCACCGCGCCGACGCCGACGCGAAAACGCGGTGAGTCGAGCCCGACGAAGTCGGCTCGTGGCTCTTCATCAGGCACGGGGAACCAGGCCAGCAGCCGTCCGGTGAGCGCGGCCACGACCACGGCGGGCACGACAGCGATCAGCGCGGCAGTCACCGGGGTGGGCATGCCCGCACTCTAGTCGGCACCTCGACCCTCACCCCGGATACTGCAAGCGCGCCGAGCGCACCAGCAGGGCAGTCAGTTCGGTACAGGTGGAGCTGTGTCGCAGCGTGTCGAGCTCGGCCGTTGACAGCCGGCAGTAGCGCGCCAGCGCCAGCGGCGAACAGCCCCGCGCCAGCAACTCCTCGACCTGTCGGCGGGCGTCGTCGGCCGGGATGCGAGTGCGGGCCAGTTCGGCCAGGCGTTGATCGCTGAGGTAGAACAGCCGCAGCGCCGAATCCCGCGGCAACTTCGGCAGCTGCCGGGACTGGGTGACGCCGAGCAGACGTCCGACCAACCGGGTGGAGACCCCGGCGGTCATCGCCATCACCGGCCACGGCAGGCCGGAACGGTCGAGAAGCAGGCGCAGATGTGCGCGGAAGGGCGCCGCAGGCACCCAAGCGTGATCGAGAGTTAGTGCTGTCACACCCCAGAAAGTCGAAAAAGGGGCACCGGTGTGAGCCGGTGCCCCTGATTCTCAGAGACTCTTCAGAAAGTCGGTCAGCGCTGGGCCTTGGTGAATCCCGCGGCCTCGGCGGCTTCCTCGCTGGCGAACCACACCTCGGCGCTGGTGCGCTCATACGAGGCGCTGCCCGGTACGTGGTACTTCTTCGAGCGGTCATTGCCCTTGATCAGGAAGTCCGCCGGTGGCTCGTCGCCGCTGTAGGAGTTCTCGCCATAGGGGTGCTCGTCGTCGAAGGACTCGGCTTCCACCGGAGCGGCCACGCCATCGAGGTCGGGGACTTCCTCAGTGATCTCATCGGCGTCCTCGTCGATCAGCCCGACCTCGTCCTCGATGTAGTCGTCGGCAACCGGGTCGGCGACGTAGGCGTTGTCACGTCCGGCGTAGTTCTCCCAGCCCGAGGTGGGGTCGGCCAGCAGCTTGCGCACCGCGATCACCACGCCGCCGAGGACGACACCGGCCAGGACGATCTTGCCGAACGTCTTCCAGCCCGACTTCTTCTTCTTGCCGGACGCCTTGTCCAGCTGCGCGGCCAGGGCTGCCGAAGCCGCGGCGACCTTCAGCTCATGAGCCAGCGGCAGCGCGGCCAGGTGGCGCAGTTGGTCGGCGACCTGGGGCAGCACGTCGTCCTGCACCTTCTCCCGGGCGAAGTCGACGGCCGGCGGTACCCGCTCCAGCACGTCGTCGACCGCCGGACGGACCCGCTTCACGGTGGTGTTCACCGCAGGGTAGACCCGGTCAATGGCCTCGTCGATGGCCGGATGCACCCGGTCGAAAGTGTCGGAGGCGAACCGCGCGCTGCGAATGCCGGCATCACGCAAGGCGGGGCGAAGACGCGAATAGGTCTGATCGGCTAGGGCGCCGCCCTCGCGCAGGGCCTGCTCGACGTACGGGGTCAGGCGCTCTACGGCCACCTGGGTGCCATCTTCGACTGCATTCAGCAGCTTCTTGGTGTTCACTGTGCCTCCCGGTGGGTCGGGTCGATGTTTGGTTCCACCGTACCCGCCGCAAGGCGGGAGTACACCTCATCTGGAAGGATGGGCACGTAACAGAAAGGAAGGCCAGATGGCTCAGACCGCAATCCTGCACACCAACCACGGCGATATCTCGATCACCCTCCTCGGGGATCAGGCGCCCAAGACGGTGGCCAACTTCGTCGGACTGGCTACCGGCACCAAGGAATACCGCGACCCGAAGACGGGTCAGATGACCACCGGGAAGTTCTACGACGGACTTACTTTCCACCGGGTCATCGACGGTTTCATGATCCAGGGCGGTTGCCCATTGGGCACCGGCACCGGTGGCCCCGGCTACCAGTTCGGCGACGAGTTCCACCCCGAGCTGATGTTCACCCGTCCGTACCTGCTGGCGATGGCCAATGCCGGACCGGGCACCAACGGCTCGCAGTTCTTCATCACCTTGGCGCCGACCCGGTGGTTGGACCGCAAGCACACCATTTTCGGTGAGGTCGCCGACGAGAACTCGATGGCGATTGTCGATCGCATCGGCCTGGTGAAGACCGGCCCGATGGATCGTCCGGTTGATCCGGTCGTGATCAACAGCGTGGAGATTGTCGAAGCCTGAACGCGTGTCGAGCCGCCCGTATCCGTGAGGAGCGGGCGGCTCGGTGTTTTCCGTCTTCGGTGTGGTCAGCGCAGGATTTCGCGCTCGGCACGGGCCAGCCACGTGAGCCCTCAGACGCTTTCCCAACTACCCGGCATCAGGCCGGCCGCGATCTGACGGGCGCGTTCCAGCAGCGCCAGCGACTCCGGCCGTCCTTGGGCTTCGATCGCCAGCATCGATAGCGTCTCGACGGCCGGCCAGGCGCCGCCTCTGAGCGTGGACGCCGCTGTCAATGCCGCGTCCAGCGTCGTGAAGTTTGGGTTCACTTCGATGCTCCTGGGGAGTGGATTGTTGGTCAACTGCCGATCGCGAAGGCGGCTTCCAGGTCGTGGGTCGAGTAGGCGCGGAAGGCCACATGGGTCTGGGTGTCGAGCACGCCGGGCACCTTGTTCACCTTGTCGCTGACCACATTGGCAACGTCATCGATGTTGCGCACCCGCACCATCGCGATCAGATCGATCTTGCCGGTGACGGAGTAGACCTCGGAGACCCCGTCGATGTCGGCCAATTGCTGGGCGACCTCGGGGATGCGGTTGACCTCGGCCTGGACAAACACAATCGCAGTGATCATGGCAGTGATCCTACGGCCACCTGGCGCAGCCGCACGGCTGCTGAGGGCCCCGCGCCCAATGGCCAACTCCACTCGCCGTCGATGTCGATCAGGCGGACGCCGGGACGCTCCAGCCAGTCGGCGATGCGCTCGGTCTCCTCGGTCAACGCGGACGCCTGCGGCCCGGTAGCCGGGGCCACCCAGTCAGCCGCGGCCACGGCATCGCGGGCGACCTGCTGAGGCACCTCACCCGCCTTGGCCAGCGCGGCGGCGGCCAACCGTCCGTGGCGAATCACGTGAATCTCCCACCCGGCATCGACCCGCAGTGCGGCCACCAGCTGGGGGCAGCCGGCCAGACTGGCCAGGCGGTGGTGGCGCAGAGCGCTGCGGGTGCAGGCCTCCAGGCGGGCGACGACCGCGGCCGCCTCCTCGAATCGCTCAGCGGCGACGAGTTGAGCCAGCCGCGGTGCCACCGCGGAAACCAAGGGAGCGGTGTCACCGCCGAGGGCATCGCGTGCCCGATCGGCGATGACGGCGTAGTCGGCCGGAGAGATCGCCAACCGGCAGGGTGCGGGGCAGCGTCCCATGTCGGCCAGGGCACAGCCGGCTGAGGCCTTCTTCGCCGACAGCCGCGCGGTGCATTGGCGCAGCTCGAAAGCGTCGTAGACGGCCAGCATGACTTCCTCGGCGCCGGCCCGACGGCGGAACGGCCCGAAGTAGAAGCAGCCGTCCTCGCTCACCTGCCGCACCACCGACAGTCGCGGGTAGGCCTCAGCGGTGAGCTTGAGCCAGTGCTGGCGCTCGGGAAACTTCGAGCGCCGGTTGTAGCGCGGAGAGTATGCCCCGATCAGCCGCAGTTCCAAGACTTCGGCCTCCAAGGGGGTGCGGCAGATGGTGGTCTCGACCCCGGTGGCGATGCGCACCATCTCGTCCATCCGCGGACGGCTCTCCGCGGCGGTGAAGTAACTGGCCACCCGCCGCTTCAGGTTGGTGCTCTTGCCTACGTACAGCACCTGCCGACGGACGGTGCCGTCGGGTGCGGCCAGATCGGCGATGAACTGATACACCCCCGGAGCGGACGGCACCCCCTTGGCCAGGGTGCGCTTGGCGCGGCGCTGCGGGGAGACTCGGCGCAGAAACTCCAGCAGGTCTTCCAGGGTGTCGGTGCCGAGATTGCCGACCCGCTCCAGCAGCCCGTGCAGCACGTCCACGGTGGCCCGCGCGTCGTCGAGGGCGCGATGGTTGGGGGTGGTGTCGGCGCGGAAGTGTGCGGCCAGCGTGGACAGCTTCACGTTCGGCACCTCGTCACGCAGCAGCACCTGCCGGGCCAGCGCGACGGTGTCGACCACCTCGGGGTTGGGCCAGCTGTAGTCGTGGCGGGCGCAGGCGCGCTTCAGGAAGCCGACGTCGAAACGCGCGTTGTGGGCCACCAGGACGCTGCCGGCGGCGAACTCCAGGAAGCCGGGCAGCACCTGCGGCAGCTTGGGGGCACCGGCGACGAGCTGGTCGGTGATGCCGGTGAGTACTGAGATCAGCGCCGGAATGTGGGTGTTGGGGTTCACCAGGGTCTGGAACTCGCCCAGCACCTCACCGCCGCGCACCTTCACTGCGCCGACCTCAGTGATGGTGTCGTCCTCGCTGGAGCCGGTGGTCTCCAGGTCGACGACGCAGAACGTGACCTGGGACAGCGGACGACCGAGATCGGCGAAACTGGGTTGGACGACGGTCGTGCTGCTCACCTTCGACAAGCTAATGCCCTCCACCGACAATCTGTGCCAGCGACCCATCGAGGGCCCGCCTCATCGTCCAGGGCTTGTGTTAGCGTCGAACGCTCGCCTTCAAGGGGGCGATCGAGCATCAACGCGAGTTGTCGGTGGGGATCAGCAGTGCGGCGTGGGCAGGAATCGGACGCGGCCGCCGCTGATGGCGTACACGCCGGACGTGGTGGCGACCAGGGCCTGCACCGACCCCGGTGTTCCCAGCGAGCGCCAGGAGGCGCCGCAGCCCACCTGGACGGTGGCGTTGTCGCCGTTGGTCGCCACCACCGGATGCCCGTCGCTCATCGTGACCAGGGCCTTGGTGGTGGTGTCGGTGGTGGTGCCGTCGAGCAGGGCGGTGGTGGTCACGGCCAGGTCTGGCAGGCCGACCCGCCAGGCCACCGGACGTCCGTGGGCCCAGCCGGCGACCCAGCAGCTCTGCGGGTCACAGGACACGGCGGTGGCCCAGGATGGGCCGGCGCCGGTGATCCCGTCCGGCACGGGTAGTCGCACCTGCTGCCAGTCGCCGGGACGTCCGACCCAGATCGTCGGTGTCTGCGGCAGATCAGGGGTGAGGAGGAGCTCGTCACCGACCAGCGCCAGCTGATCACCGGCCTTGGTGATCGCGGTGAACGACAGCTCACGACCGCGGTCGGAGGATAGGGCTGCCTCCGGGGCCAGGGGTGACCATTTCGTGCCCCGCGCTGTGTAGATCGCCGCGCGCATGCCGGTGCTGGTGGTGCGGATGCCGACGATGATCGGCTGATGGTCGAGCGTGGTTACCCCCAGCAGCGGCCCGGCGTCATGGCCGCCGAAGGTGAAGAACGTCTGCGGGTAGCTCGGCAGTTCGGTCGCCGAGCCCATCCAGGTGCTCCAGCGCGCATTGCTGTGGGCGCCTCCGATGGCGGTGCCCAGGGCATAGCGGCGGTCGCCGTCGACGCCGAGGGCGACCAGGGTGGCGGAGGCGGCATAGGGGTCACCAGGCTGCAGAGTGATCGGCACCGGCGAGGAACCGTCCAGCTGGGCCAGGTAAGGGGCGGTGTCGCGGTGCCCGCCGACCAGCACCCCGGTATCGGTGACGGCGAGGGAGTCGGCGGTGGCATCCACCAGGACGTCGGTCCAGACGGACGGACCGGTGCACCCGACCAGCAATGCGGCCAGGATCGCGGCCACCGTCCATCTCATTGGCGCAGCCTAAGCCGATGATCGGGCTGTTCAGCCGGAGTGTCAGCGCCGCCTGTCAGGCTGAGGGCATGGACATTCTGCATGTCGATTGCGCCACCTGCCAGGCCCGTGGGCCGGCCTGTGGCGACTGTGTGATTTCGGTGCTGCTCGGGCCCATCGGGTCCGAGGTTGAGCTCGATGATCAAGAGCAGGCCGCGCTCGCCGCGATGGCGGGCTCGGGATTGCTGCCCCCGCTCCGGCTGGTTGTCGGTCAGTAGTACGCAGTCCCCCCTGTGGGGGACCCGATTCGGTCCCAAAAGCCCCGCTCGGAGTTGCGCCTTCACCCGCTAGTCGCTTAGGATTTTCTCAGATTTACTTCAGGGCCTGGTGTAGCCCGTCCGCAAGGGGTGATGGATGAAGAGTCGAATTGTCGTCGCGACGGCTGCGTTTGCCGTAGTCGCGGCCCTGTTCGCCAGCTCATCCCTGACCGCGAGCGCGGCTCCCACGCCGCAACCTGCTCCCAAGCCCACGACGGCTGCGGAAGCCAAGTCTCAGCTGAAGGCCCTGGAAGCAGAGGCCGCCGACATCGGCGAGCAGTACTCCACCGCGTCCGATGCCCTTGATGAAGGCAAGCAGCGCCTCCAGGTGCTGATGGCTGACATCGGGATCCAGCAGAAGAAGGTTGATCAGCTCAGCGCCGCCGCTCAGACGATCGCGCTGGCCCAGTTCCGCAACCGTGAGTTCGACACCACGGTGCAGATCTTCACCTCCAGCGATCCCGACAACCTGCTCGATCGCCTCTCCACCGCAAGCCGGGTGGACGAGACCATGAACAAGACGTTGTCGGAGCAGCAGGCCGCGCAGGCCAACCTGCAGGAGATGAAGCGCACGGCCGAGGCCGAAGTCGCCGCGTTGGCCGCCCAGGAGAAGCAGCTGTCCGAGTTGAAGGACAAGGCTGACGAGAAGGTTCGCCAGGCTGACGCCCTGTACGACTCGCTCAGCGATACCGATCGGCAGGAGATCGACAACGAGGACGGCGACCCGGGTACCGCCGACCCTGGTGACTATGCCAACGCCGATGCGCGGATCAAGAAGGCCATCGCCTATGTATTGTCGAAGGTGGGCAAGTCCCGCTACGTGTGGGGCGCCGCGGGTCCCAGTTCGTTCGACTGCTCGGGCTTGATGCTGGCCGCCTACCGCCTGGCCGGAATCTCCCTGCCGCACTCCTCAGCCGCACAAGCCGGCCGGGGTCGTTCGGTGAGCAAGTCCAATCTTCAGCCAGGCGACCTGGTCTTCTTCGCCCACGGCGGACGTATCTACCACGTGGCGATGTACATCGGTAAGGGCAAGATCGTTCACGCCCGTCAGCCGCGGTACGGCATCCAGGTCAACACCCTCAGCAGCTATAGCCCGGTGGTGTCGGCGCGTCGTATTCTCGGCTGATCATTCGCCGACTTCTCGGCGGCCTGACCACGGTCGCCATCCTCACTGGCTGCGCAGTCATTGCGCCTCCGCGCCCTGCTCTGTCCGCGCGACTCCATCTGGCGATCACCGCCGCTGACCCGGTCGCCTTCGGTGAGGCCTTCGCCGATCCCGTACAAGCTGCGGCCTGGTACTCCGGGCTGATCGATGCCCACCCCGGCTTCTCCGGCGACGAGTCGTTGACGGTGACCACCACCTACCCCGGTGATCGCCGCACGGCCACCGAGACCCTGGCCCTGACCCTCACGGCGGCCGGTCAGATCTCCGCGGTGGGTCCGCAGCAGCGACCGCTGTGGACGATCACCCCGGTCGTGATCGACACCACCGCTCATGGCAGCCTCATCTCGTCCGGGCTGACGTCGACCCAACGCACCGAGTGGACGCGTCGCCTGGACCAGGCATCGGCCGCCGTGTCGGCCGCTCGCGTGCTGGCCGATGGCACCGACTGGGACGGGGGACTGGTGGTCGTGGTGCCCGCGAACCCAGCCGACTTCGCCACGGTGAGCGGAGCCAATGACGCCGATACCGCTGCCGTCACCAGCTGTGACACCGGCACCCCGCGGATCGTCATCAATCCCGCATCGTTCGCTCAGGGCGACCGGTGGCTGACGTCCACCCTGACCCACGAGGCCGTCCACGTGGCCACCGATTCAGCGTGCACCTCAGGGGCGCTGTGGGTGGTGGAAGGGATGGCCGAATCGGTCGCGGCGGGTGCCGACTCGACCACGGCGAGCGCCAACGCGGCCTTGGTAAAGACCTATCTGGCCCACAGCAGCCTGCCCACCACATTGCCCGCGACCGTGGCCAGTCCCACCGACTACGCCTTGGCCCAACTGGCCGCCGATCAGGTCCGATCGCACCTGGCAGCCGATGCGCCGGCTTTCTTCCAGCGCGGCCTGAAAGACCAACTCACCACGACCGACGTGACCCGAGCCACGGCGTGGTACCTGGCCGCACTGCGTCGGCTGCGCTGAGCTCAGACCTTGGCTGCGTAGGTGGCCAGGAAGTCCAGTGACTCGGTGAAGATCTGTTCCCGGTCGTAGTCACGGGTGGCTACGTGGTAGCTGCGCGACAGCTCCCGTTCGATGATCACGTCGCTGGAGAGGTGATCGCGGATGAAGTCCTTCGACGCGGCCGGTACGACGTGATCGACCGTCGAGCGGAACATGAGCACCGGGCAGGTCACCAGATCCAGGCAGGCGCGCACTTCCACCCACGCCTTCATCATCGAGGCCGCGGCCTTCACCGGCGTCCGCTCGTAGGCATGCTCGCTCTCACCCGGCATCGCGATGTCGGAGCCCACCGCGGCCACCGAGGAGACCACGTACTGAGCGATCGGCGCGATCTGATCCTTGGCGTAGGCCATCACCGCGGGGTTCACCAGGACGAGGGCGGCCACCTGATCGCCACGCTTCTCGACCAGTCGCAGCGCCAGTGCGCCGCCCATGCTCAATCCGACCACGAAGACCTGATCGCATTCGGTGTGCAGAGTTTCGAACTCGCGATCGACGCAGGCGTACCAGTCCTCCCAGCCGGTCAGGTTCATCTCCTGCCAGCTGGTGCCGTGGCCGGGGAGGCGGGGCAGGGCGACGCGGTAGCCGGCCGCCGCCGTGCGCTCGGCGAACTCACGCAGCGCCCAGGGGGAGCCGGTGAATCCGTGGCAGAAGAGCACGCCGATGCGCCCGGATCCGCCGTAGAAGGGCTGTGCCGTCTCGCTGACATCCATGTCAGCATCGTAGGCTGTCGCTGAGTAAAGGCGCGTAAGGGCGAGGCATGTACAACTTCTTCAAGTACCTCCTGTTCCGACCGGTAGTGAGGTTCCTTTTCCGCGGCACTGTGGAGGGGGCGGAGAACATTCCTCAGACCGGTGGTGCGCTGCTGGCGTCCAATCACATCGCCGCCGGCGAGACCTTCATCACTCCGGCCCTGATCCGTCGCCCGGTCACGTTCCCGGCCAAGGCGGAGTTGTTCAAGGGCAATCGCGGCCTGGGCTCGAAGATCCTGGCCTGGTTCATGAAGTCGATCAAGCAGGTGCCGCTGGATCGTGCCGGTGGACGGGTCAGCCTGGAGGGGTTGGGCCCGGTGCTGCAGGTGCTGGACGAGGGTGGCCTGGTCGGGATCTATCCCGAGGGCACTCGTTCGCCGGACGGACGGCTCTACAAAGGGCACACCGGAGTGGCACGGATGGCCCTGGCCGCCGGCGTCCCGGTGATTCCGGTGGCGGCGTTCAACACCGGCACGATCAAAGGACTGTTCGGGATCCCGTGGATCAACCGTCCCCGGGTGGTGATCGGCAAGCCCCTGGACTTCTCTGCCTATGCCGGTCAGCACGATGACCGTGCGACGCTGCGCTGGGTCACCGACGAGGTGATGGCCAGCATTCAGGAGCTGTCCGGACAGACCTACGTCGAGGCCTATGCGTCCTCGGTCAAGCGAGGTTCGTTGAGCGCCGCGGAAGCCGACGCCCGCGTGCAGGAGCGTCCAGGTCTGGGCGCTACACCGCCGCCATTGCCGTCCGGCAAGCTATCCTGACCCGCGTGTCTGATCCGATCCCGTCCCTGACCCAGCTGCATTCTCTGGGCGCTGCCCAGCAGCCGTCCTATCCGGATGCGGCTGCGGTCGACGCTGTCGTGGCCGAGCTGCGGCGCCGTCCGCCGCTGGTGTTCGCCGGGGAATGCGACGACATGCGGCACCGGGTGGCCGAAGTGGCCGCGGGTCGCTCGTTCATGCTGCAGGGCGGCGACTGCGCTGAAACCTTCGAGACGGTGACTGCGGCAAACATCCGCAACAAGCTGCGGGTGCTGCTGTCGATGGCTGTGGTGCTCACCTACGCCGCCCAGGTGCCGGTGTTGAAGGTCGGCCGGATCGCCGGGCAGTACGCCAAGCCGCGCAGTCGCAACGACGAGGTCCGCGGGGGAGTCACCCTGCCCGCCTACCGCGGTGACGCGGTCAATGCCCTCGGCTTCACCCCCACCGAGCGGACGCCCGACCCGCGCCGCCTGCTGGAGGTCTACAACCACTCCGCAGCCACGCTGAACCTGCTGCGCGCCTTCGTCACCGGCGGTTACGCCGACCTGCGGGCGATGCATTCGTGGAACGCCGACTTCGTGAACAACTCCAATGTGGAGTCCCGCTACGAGGATCTGGTCAGTGAGATCAGTCGGGCGCTGGGCTTCATGGTGGCCTGTGGGGTCGACAACGAGTCGTTCCGCACTGTCGATTTCTACTCCTCGCACGAGGCGTTGCTGCTGGAGTACGAACACTCGCTGACTCGGATCGATTCGCGGACATCCACCCCGTACAACACCAGCGCCCATCTGGTCTGGATCGGTGAGCGCACCCGGCAGTTGGACGGGGCGCACGTGGAGTACCTGCGGCACCTGCGCAACCCGATCGGGGTCAAACTCGGCCCGAACGTGACCGGTCCCGAGGTGGTCGAACTGCTCGACAAGCTCGACCCCGATCATGAGCCGGGACGGCTGACGCTGATCACGCGCATGGGTGCCGACCGGATTCGCGACGCGCTGCCGCCGGTGATCGAGGCCGTCGAAGCGACCGGACGCAAGGTCGCCTGGGTGTGCGATCCGATGCACGGCAACACCTTCGAGACCGCGACCGGCTACAAGACCCGCGCGTTCAGCCAAGTGGCTGAGGAGGTCAGCGGCTTCTTCGATGTCCATGAGGCGTTGGGCACCTGGCCGGGCGGCGTGCATGTGGAGATGACCGGCGACGACGTCACCGAGTGTGTCGGCGGGGTCGATGAGCTCAACGAGGCCGACCTGGCCAACCGCTACGAGACCGCCTGCGACCCGCGGCTGAACCGCAACCAGTCACTGGAGCTGGCCTTCTTGATCGCCGACCGGCTGACCAGCGGGCGGATCAAGCGCGGTGCCGTCCAGGAGTTCGACCTCGAAGACTTCTGAGCTGCCCTCTGCGTTCCTTGATCGGGTCGCCTGCAACCAAACGCCCCCACATCGTGAGATCGCCCGCGTGTCGCGGATGGTTCGGCCGGCTCGGGCGCATCTGGTTGCAGGCGTCGCGGGATCGTTGCGTCACGCGCTGCGACGAGACTCTGCAACGAAATGCGCCCGCGTCCCTTGGGGCGTGACGGACACGCCGCGTATCTCACGATGTGAGGGCGAATGGTTGCAGCATGGATGGTGTTCGCTGCGGGCTAGGGTGAGCGCTGGAGCTTGAGAGGACCTGCCATGCGTATCGCGCCCATCGCCGACCCCACCATCGACCTGCGTAGTGACACCATCACCCGCCCGACGGCCGGGATGCGTACGGCCATGGCTGCGGCCGAGGTCGGCGATGACGTCTACGGTGAAGACCCCGCGATCAATGCCCTGCAGGAGCGGGTCGCCGAACTGCTGGGTCACGAGGCCGGGCTGTTCACCCCGACCGGCTCGATGGGCAACCTGCTCGGCGTCTGGGCACTGGTCAAGCCGGGACAGGAGTTGCTCTGCGACGCCCGCGCGCACATCGTCCGGGCCGAGCTGGGAGCGCATGCGGTCCTCAACGGCATCACCACCCGCACCTGGACGTCCCCCGATGGCGTGGGCGATACGGCCACCATCGCATCGCTGATCGCCCCGGAGACCGCCTATCTGGTGCAGACCGCCGCGGTGGCACTGGAGAACACGCACAACTTCGGCGGTGGCACGATTCAGCCGATCGAACACCTGCGGGAGGTGTCGGCGCTGTGCCGCGACGCCGGCGTCGGGCTGCACCTGGACGGTGCCCGGCTGTGGAACGCGCACGTGGCCACCGGGGTGCCGCTGGCCGACTACGGACGGCTGTTCAACACCGTGAACGTCTGCTTCTCCAAGGGATTGGGTGCCCCGATCGGGTCGATGCTGGTCTCCGACGCCGACACCATCGCCCGGGCGCGCGTCCAGCGCAAGCGGATGGGCGGCGGGCTGCGCCAGGCCGGCATTCTGGCCGCGGCGGCGAGCTACGCCCTGGACAACCAGCTCACCCGGTTGGCCGAGGACCACGCCAACGCCGCAGCCTTCGCCGATGCGCTGGCCGCAGAGATGCCGGGAGCGGCGTCCGCTCCGCAGACCAACATCGTGGTGATCGACACCGGTGAAAAGACTTCCGCCGACGTGGTCGCCGCAGCCGCCCAGCTGGGGGTGAAGGTGTCCGCCGTCGGTCCTCGGATGGTGCGCGCGGTCACCTGCCTGGAGATCAACGCCGAGCAGGCCAGGATCGCCGGTCAGCTGATCGGACGCATCCTCGCCGGCTGAGGCTGTCCAGACCTCGACACTCGAGGTCAGCTATGCCGGCGCCGGCGTCCGATGAGTACCAGGCCGCCGCCGAGGCCGAGAGCCATGATTCCCATGCCGAGCAGTGGCAGGGTCGAATCGGTGCCGGTCCGAGCCAGGTCGGTGTTGTCGGCGGGAGCAGGGGTCGGTGTGGGCGTGGGCGTCGGTGTGGGCACCGCGGTGACGGTCAGAGTGAACGCCCGGGTGGCGGTGCCGGCAGTGTTGGTGGCTTCGATGGTGAAGCTGTACTGACCGGCGGTAGTCGGGGTGCCGGTGATGGTGCAGCCGTTGAGGCTGAGTCCGGCAGGCAGGGTGGAGCCGCTGGCCAGGCTGCAGGTGATGGCGGCTCCGGTGGTGGTGATGGGCAAGGTGAGGGCCGTCCCGGCGGTGGCGCTGCCCAGGTCGGGGTCGCTGGTGATGGCCGGAGCGTTGAGGCTCCAGACCGCATACAGGGTCTTGTTGCCACCAGTCATTCGGTAGGTGCTTCCGGCCGGACGCAGACCCCTGCCCTGGGCGGTGACGGATTTCGAGGCGTAACCGGTGCAGGCCGCCGTTTCGCACCAGCCTTCGAGGGTGTAGCCGGAGCGGGTGGCGTCGGGCAGAGTGACTTCCCAGGGCGCGCCCAGGTTTGACGCGCCGAACACCGTCGGGGTGTTGGCGGAGGAGCCGCCGCTGTAGACGTAGTGGCCCGGGACTGTTCCGGTGGTGGTGCCGCCGGTAGCGTCGAAGGTGAGTTCGCGGTAGCCGGCGAGTGTGGGGTTGAGGCCGCTGGCGGTGCCGTCCCAGGCCGCGCTCAGTTCGGTGTTGTCGGCACCGAACCAGAACCATTGCGGTGAGAGGCCACCGAAAGCGGTCGCATCGATGGACAGATCGCCGCTGCCGCCGCCCATCGAGGCGGTCGCCCGGAAGATCACCTGGCTCAAGGCAGTACTCACGCCCCCAACCTGAGTGAACGCGTCGACGCCGATATTGAGGGTGGTCAGGCTTCCCGGGAACGACACCGAAGCCAACGTCGTCGACCCCTGACTCGCAACTTGGAGGAATTGGTGATAGCCGACCGTCAGGCTGCTGATGCCGGACGGAAAGACCACCGAGGTCAAGGCGGTCGACCCCGTACTGGCTAACTGGTGAAAGGCGTTCCCATCAATAGTGAGTGTGGCGGCGGTCTGAGGAAAGTTGACCGTGGCCAGCGTTACGGTCCCCACTTGCTCAAAAGCAGCGAGGCCGATGGTGAGGTTGGTCACTGACCGGGGAAAGTTCACCGTCTCCAAACCGGGGTAAGTGTCCGACCAGTGGGTGAACGCTTCAGACCCGATGGCGAGATTGGTGAGTCCCTCGGGGAACGTCACCTCCGCCAGGGAGGTGCCCGGCCCGGTGGCCGAACCGAAGGCTCGAAAGCCAATGGTGAGATCGGTGATCGGGTCGGTGTCACGGTTGACAAAGCTGAGGGAGTGGAGTGTCGAGCGGCAGGCAGAACTGGCGACCGAGCTGATTTCGACGGCGTCGTAGCCGTCCAGCGTGGGGGAGTTGAAGTCGATGACGAGTGCGCCGGTGGCGGCATTGAAGCTGACCAGGCCGTTGAGTCCGCTGGAGCACAGTGTGTCGTAAGCGAAGTTGTAGGTCCCAGCGGCGCGGGCGTCCGGGGCGGGGCCGAAACCGATCAGGAAAAGGCAGAGTGCGAAGGCGAGGATCGCTCGGATCGACATGGTGAGGCTCATCTCGGTGATGCGTGGACGAGTCCACGTTCGGGCCTGTTGCGGGCACGATTCTGGCCTGAATTGCTCGGCGAAAGCAAAACTGCTGAGCACGTCCAGTTCGGATCGGCGTGATCAAGATCGCGAGCCAGGATCGTCGCTGGCCGGCGGCGAGTTCAACCCGCATCGATGTGGGACGATTTCACCGTGAAAGCCGCTGTCCTGGGGTCCCCGATCGCCCACTCGCTGTCACCGGCGTTGCACCGGGCCGGGTATGCCGCGCTCGGGCTGGATTGGACCTACGACCGCTTCGAACTGACCGCCGATCAACTCCCGGCCTTCATGGCTGGATTGGACGATCAGTGGCGCGGGCTGAGTCTGACCATGCCGCTGAAGGTGGCCTGCCTGGAGGTGGCCGATGCGGTGACTCCGTTGGCGCAACGCGCCGGGGCGGGCAACACCTTGGTGCGCACCCCCGAGGGCTGGCTGGCCGACAACACCGACATTCCCGGCCTGGTGGCCGCGTTGCTTCCGTCCTGGCACGGGTGGACGCGCGCAGCGATCTTGGGAGCCGGAGCGACGGCGCGATCGGCGGTGCTGGCACTGGAACGACTCGGTGTCGACCAGGTGAGCATCTACGCCCGCCGTGCCGAGCAGGCCGATGACCTGATCTGCTGGGCGGCGACCGCAGCGCCGGGGCTGAAGCTCACCGCGTTCGACCTGGGCACCTGGACGGCCGGCGACGAGCCGGTGATCATTTCGACCCTGCCTGCCGGAGCCATCGACGGTGACGGCCTGGTGCCGCGCCAGGGCCTGCTGTTCGACGCGGTCTACGCCGGCTGGCCGACCCCGCTGGCGCGGGCCGCGTCCGCGTCCGGTCTGGAGGTGGTCGGCGGCATCGAGTTGCTGCTGGCCCAGGCCGCCCTGCAGTTCGAGCTGTTCACCGGGCAGGCCCCGCACGAACTGGCGATGCGCGCGGCCGCTGCGGCGGCGCTGAGCCCCAAGATCGTGCTGGTGGGCTTCATGGGAGCGGGCAAGACCACCGTGGGCCAGCTGCTGGCTGAACGTCTCGGAATGGCCTTCATCGACGCCGATCAGGCCGTCGTCGCCCGTGAGGGACGCGACATTCCGGCCATCTTCGCCGCCGACGGCGAGGCGGGCTTCCGCGCCGCCGAAGCTGCCACGATCGCCGACCTGCTCACCGGCTTTCCGGCCGTGATCGCGCTCGGTGGTGGCGCGCTCACCACCCGCAGTGTCGTCGAGGGTCTGCGGGGGCATCTGGTGCTGCTGCTGGACGTGCCCCTGGAGACGGCGCTGGCCCGCGTCGGCGATGACGCCGGACGTCCGATGCTGGCCCGGGCGGATCTGGCCGAGTTGTTCGCCGACCGGCAACGCGCCTATCGCGCCGCGGCCACCGCGGTGATCGCAGCCGATCAGACGCCCGAGGAGGTCGTCGCGACCGCGGTGCGCGTCGTGCGTGGCCGCTGAGGGCTGAGCGGGGGAGTCCGTGGCACAGTTAAGCCATGGACGTGCTGGTCATCAACGGACCCAACTTGAACACTCTCGGCGCTCGTGAGCCCGAGATCTACGGAACCACGACGCTGGCCGACATCGAGGCCGCCGCGGTGTCCCAGGGCGAGGCGGCGGGGCTGAGCGTGGCCTGCTTCCAGTCCAACCACGAGGGCGAGATCGTCGACCGGCTGCACGCCGCGCGCACCGAAGGGGTGCGGTTCGTGATCATCAATCCCGGCGCCTTCACCCACACCTCGGTTGCCATCCGGGACGCCTTCGCTGCGGTTGCGATCCCGTTTGTCGAGGTGCACATCTCCAACGTCCACGCCCGCGAGGAGTTCCGCAAGCACTCCTACCTCTCCGACCTGGCCGTGGGTGTCCTCACCGGTTTCGGAGCGCAGGGCTACACGATGGCCATGGATCACGTGATCGCAGTCCTGCGCCCGCAGGGGTGACGGCGAGATGCCCCGGCCGACAACTCGTTCAGACCTGATCGAGGCGGCTCAGGCAGGCTACGAAGCGCTGGCCAGCCTGATCGGCGGCCTCCCGGTGGAGCAGGCATCAGCGGAGTTCGCCTTCGCCGATCGCGACCGGAACGTTCGTGATGTCATCGCCCATCTCGTGGCCTGGCATCGGATGATGCTGCGCTGGTACGCCGAAGGAATGGCGGGCGATACACCGTCCATTCCTGCCGCCGGCTACTCGTGGCGGACGCTGCCTGCTCTCAACCAGCAGATTTGGCAAGCTGCCCAGACCCAGACGCTGAGCGAGGCCCTCCTCCAGCTGCAGGAGTCACACCGCGAGCTGATGGCTGTGATCTCCCGCCACAACGACGTCGAGCTGTTCACCAAACGCCAGTTCCGGTGGACCGGTTCGACCTCGCTGGGCTCCTATCTCATCTCCAGCACCTCGAGTCACTACGACTGGGCATTGAAGAAACTGCGCCGGGCCGTCCGCGCCTGGGCGACGTAAGCTCACCCCCATGCGACTGACTCACCTGGGCCACTCCGCGGTGTTGGTGGAGACCGCCGGTGCGCGCGTCCTGCTCGACCCGGGCAACTTCTCGGCCGAGTGGCACGACCTGACCGACCTGGACGCCATCTGCGTCACCCACCTGCATCCCGACCACATCGACCCCGAGCACGTGCCGGCGCTGATCGCGGCCAACCCGGGCGCCCGAGTGCTGGTCGAACCCGGCGTGGCCACCACCTACGGACTGGACCGGGCCGAGCCGATCGCAGCCGACACCGCGGTCAGCCTGGGCGGGCTCACCATCGCCGCGGTCGGCGGGCTGCACGCGGTGATCCACCGCGACATTCCCCAGATCGGCAATGTCGGGCTGGTGCTGAGCGCTGAAGGCGAGCCCACCTTTTTCCATCCTGGCGACAGCCTGGCCGCGGTGCCGTCCGGCGTGGACGTGCTGGGGGTGCCCGCGTACGGACCGTGGGCCGCGGTGAAGGAGACCATCGAGTTCGTCCGGGCGGTCGGGGCGCCGCAGGGTTTCTGCATCCACGAGGGACTGCTGAACGAGCGTGGCTGGGCGCTGGTGTTCAATCGGATCCCCGAGCTCACCTCAACGCGGCTGACCGATCTGCGCGGCGCCAGCGCCTGGACGCCGGCCTGATCAGGGACGGATCAGTACAGCACCAAGATGATGGTGGACGCCTTGGGGCAGACCCATTGACCGTTGTTGGTGCACACCCCGGGATTCTTCGGGTTGGCCGACCAGGCCGTCTTTCCGGAGAAGTGCTTGTCGATCTCCACCTTGAACCCGGCATTGGTCAGCGCCGTCTTGGCCGCCGATGCGGGCTGGCCGCCCACACTCGGCACTGCGATCATCTCCGGACCCTTTGACACCGTGAAGGTGATGGTGCCGCCCCGGGGTACGGTGCCGCTCTTCGGGTCCTGGGAGACCACACTTCCCGCCGGAATCTTCGTGCTGAACTTGTCGTCCGGGGCGCGGGCCACCACCAGCCCGGCGTTGGTGTAGTAGGCGGCGGCCTCGTCATAGGTCTTGCCGACCATGCTGACGATGGTGATCGGGGCCGGACCTTTGGACACGTTCAGATCGACCTGGGTCTGCGGTTTGACCGGCTTGCCCGGATCGATGGACGCGCTGATCACCAGCCCGATCTGGATGTTCTCGTCGAACACCTCAGTGATCTTGCCCACAGCCAGGTGGGCATCGGTAAGCGCCTTGGTGGCGTCGTCGACCGTCCGTCCGGCCAGGGACGGGACGGGGTAGCGCTCCGGGCCCTTGGACAGGAACGCGGTGATCGTGCCCCCGATGGTGATCCGCTCGCCGGTGGCCGGATCGGTACGCACGACCTGACCGGCGGGGATGGTCTCGGAGAAGTCGCCACCGAAGTTGATCGCGAAGCCCTTCTCCGCAGCGAGCGCCTGGGCCTGTGCCTGGGTCAGGTTGGTGAAGTCGGGGGTCTGGGTGAACCGTCCGGCCAGCAGGTACCAGGCCCCCACGCCGAGGAGCAGGCTGAGCGCCAGCACCAGGATCAGGCTGTTGCGGCCGCGACGCGCACTGCGGGCTCGGCGGGCGCGCAACGGCTCGGCAGACGGGCTGGGCACCGGCGCATCGACCTTGCTCGGGTCGAACACCAACGTGGCATTGGTCGACGCCAGGTCCGGCGAGGCAGTCGTGGGCCGGCGAGGGGTCATCAGCGGCACTGCTTGGGTGACCTGCTCGGCGTCGTCCACGGTGGTCTGGCGCATCCGCGCTGCCAACATCGGGTCGGAGGTCACACCGCGTGCCAGCGCTTCGCGGGCCGCATGCAGATGGTCCAGCAGCACGCGCGCGTCCGCCGGCCGATCGGACGGCTGCCGGGCGGCGGCGGCGAGCACCAGCGCGTCCAGATAGTCGGGGATCACGGCACCGGTGGGAGCGGCCACCGAAGGCGGCGAGATCTCGTTGTGGACGTGGCTGTAGGCCACCTGAATCGGAGTCTCTCCGGTGTGCGGCTTGGTGCCGGTGAGCATCTCGTAGAGCACCACGCCCATGGCGTACACATCGCAGCGGGTGTCCGCGTGGCCGTGGGTGACCAGTTCGGGGGCGATGTAGCTGACCGTGCCGATCAGCATCCCGTTTGCGGTGGCGGTGTGTGCGGTCACTGCCCGGGCCAGGCCGAAATCGGCCACCTTGAGCTGGCCGCGGGGAGAGATCAGCACATTCTCCGGCTTGAGGTCGCGGTGGATGATGCCGGCCTCGTGCGCGGCTGCCACCGCACTGGCGACCTGGCTCATCAGGTCGACCGCGCGCAGCGGCGACATGGGAGCCTCGCGGGTCATCACGTGCCGCAGTGTGGAGCCCTCGACGTACTCCATCACGATGTAGGGACGATCATCGTCCATGCCCTGATCGAAGACCGACACCACGCTGGGGTGGGACAGTCCGGCGGCCGCCCTGGCCTCGCGGTCGAAGCGGTCGACAAAGTCGGTGTCGGTGCCGAGGTTCTCGTGCATCACCTTGATCGCGACCGTGCGGGTGAGGCGCAGGTCGTCGGCCACGTAGACCGTCGCCATGCCGCCGCGAGCCAGCTTGCGGGTGATCCGATATCTGCCGTCGACAATGCGTCCCACGAGGGGATCGGGCTTGCTCTGTGTCGTCGTCATACGGCTTTGGCTCCGGAACAGGTGGGGAAGATGGGCATTCCAGACCTGCTGCGAATTGTAAAGCTAGCGCGCAATCCCTCTTGTCGCGACCCGCCGCCGGGCTAGGCTGGCCGCGTGACCGCGCTACTAGGACTGGCCACACGCCTGAAGTTGGCCAAACTGATGTTGATCACCAACGCCCGCACGGCGTCAGGTGACTTGGCCGAGTTCGCCGCGGCGGCCTTTGCCGGCGGAGTCGATCTGATTCAGCTGCGCGAGCCGCAAGCCACCCACGAAGCTCAGGCCGCGGCACTGGCCACCGTCGAGAAGCAGGCCGGACGCCGGGGGCTGGTCAGTTCCTACGGCCCGCTGGAAGTCGCCGCGGCGATCCACGCCGATGTGGCCCAGTTGTCCGCCCTGGACGGCCCCGCGTCCGAGGCGCGCACCGTACTGGGTCAATGGGCCCTGGTCGGACGGGCCTGCCATTCGCCGGGTCAGGTGGACGATGCGCTGGCCGACGAAGCGGTCGACTTCTTCACCATCAGCCCGGTTTTCAACGCCGCCGGCGTCGGCGAGGCGGGGCTGAGTCTGGTCGCCTACGCCGCCAAGGTGGCCCCGCCGGCGACCGCCAAGCCGTGGTTCGCCGTGGGCGGGGTGAATGCCGAGAACCTCGATGAGGTGTTGGCCGCCGGTGCTCGCCGGATCGGCGTCACTCGCGCCATCGCCGCCGCGCCGGACGTCCAAGCCGCTGCGGCCGCGCTGGACGCCCGCCTCACCCGCGCCTGGAGCCAGGACCCGGGCATGGAGCAGGCGATCTTCGGCGCGTTCTGACGTGCCTGCCCGGGAATGGTGAGAACCTGGACGGGCATGAAGAAACTCACGATGACGGTCGGGGTCTCAGTCCCGACGCGACGGCGGCGCCGTCTGTATTAGGCGCGCCCGGAGGACGGCCCGGAGGTGTTCCGGGTGTCGATCAACAGTCCTGCCTGTCTTCACATTCGTGAGGCGAGATCGCCTCGGACAAGGACCTTCCATCGTGACTATGACCATTCGCGCCACGCGACCCGACGACTTTCGCAGCACCGAAGAGCTGCTGCGCGACGCCTTCTGGGATCTCTACCGACCCGGCTGTGTCGAGCACCTCCTGGCCCATCAAGCCCGCGACACCACCGGGCTGCTGGTCGACTTGGTGGCTTTCGAGGACGGCGAACTGTTCGGTTCGCTGATCGTGACCCGCGCCCACATCGTCGGGGCATCCGGCACCGAAACCGAGGTCGCCTATGTCGGACCGATCGGGGTGCGCCCGGATCACCAACGCACCGGCGTGGGCAGCGTGTTGATGCGCGCAGGCCTCGGTCTGCTGATCGATCAGGGGTACGGCGGCGCCTTCCTCTTCGGCGACCCGGGCTACTACTCCCGGTTCGGCTTTGCCGACGCGGTTCGGTGGGGCATCACCACTCCTGACGGTCTCAACTTCGAGGCCTTCATGGGGCTCGAGTTACGTGAGGCCGGCTTGGCCGGCGTCCACGGACGGCTGCGCGAGAGCGCCGCTTTCGAGGTCGACAACGAGGAGCTGTTGGCCTTCGACGCCACCTTCCCGTCCCGGGAGCGCCACGTGCTGCCCGGGCAGTTCGGCCAGTAACTGATGCGGTGGCGTTCGGCGCCGATCCGCTGAGCTCAGGCTTGGCGGTCGGTGCTGAGCGCCACCAGCGCGGTCAGGCCGTCCGCCGCGACGGCGGGCAGGCCCGAGTCGGCCAGCGCGTTCAGGGCTTGCTGGGCGGCCACGCCGATCTCGTGTTCGGTGGCGGCCAGCGCGCCGGAGCAGGCGATGATCTGCCGGGCGCGGGTCACCTGGGCGGCGCTGAGTTCGCGGCCCAACAACTCGTCGAGGTCGAGGGCGTCGCTCTCGCGGGCTGCGGCCATCGCGTTGGCGACCAGGACGGTCAGCTTGCCTTCGCGCAGGTCGTCGCCGGCGGGTTTGCCGGTGACCGCTTCGTCGCCGAACACCCCGAGGATGTCGTCGCGGAACTGGAAGCCGCGCCCCAGAGGCGAGCCGAACCGCGCCAGGGTGTCGAGCAACTCGGGGGAGGCGCCGCCGAGCGCGGCCCCGATCTGCAGCGGACGGATCACCGTGTAGCGCGCGGTCTTGAACTCCACCACGCGGCGGATCTGATCATCGACCGAAGCCGGATCGTGGCGCGCGTCCAGAGGGGGACGGGTCTGGGCGGTCACGTCGAGGAACTGGCCGGCGTTGACCTCCTCGCGCACGAGCGCGGCCAGCGGTGCAGCCGCGGCCAGGCGGTCAGCAGGAGCGCCGCAGCCGGCGAACAGATGCTCCGACCACAGCAGCAGCAGATCGCCCAGCAGGATCGCGGCAGCCCGGCCGAAGTCGGCCGACGAGCCCCGTCCGCCGGAACGGGCGTGGGCGTCGGCGTACTGGACGTGGACTGCCGGCAGCCCACGGCGGGTGGCCGAGCCGTCCATCACGTCGTCGTGGACCAGGGCGGCGACGTGCAGCAGGTCGAGGCTGGCCGCGGCGCGAATCACGTAGTCGGGAACCTCGGCCGAACCGGTGGCGGCCGCGTACCCCCAGCAGCAGAAGGCCGGACGCAGCCGCTTGCCGCCGTCGGTGAAGGCGCGGGCGGTGTCGACCAGGGTGGCGGTCTCGGGTCCCAAGGCGGCCAATGCCGTCGTCCGACCGTCGAGGAAGGCGGTCAGCTCGCGGCTCACCGCGGCGCGAAAGTCGGCAGCCAGCGGGTCGGCGGGATTCAGGATGACCACACGCAGAGCCTAGGCCACGAGGCGGGTGGTCAGCGTGTTGAGGCGGGACGAAGACCGACGATCAAGCCGATGTACCAAGCGACGAAGGCGAGGTTGGCGATCGCGAAGACAGCGTCCCAGCCGGGGAGTTGGCCAAGCGCGGTGGCCACACCGGCGATGACTCCGACGATCCCCAGCCAGCGTCGGAAGCCGGTGAGCATGGCGAACCCGAAGCAGGCGAAAGAGACGCTGACCAGCGCGAATCCGGCGGTGTTGAAGGTGTTCTCGACGACCGCGATCAGGGCGGGGTGCGCGTTGGCGGCCATGGCGGCGGGGACTTCGGCCAGTTGCAGAAGCCGTCCGATGACGCCGAGGACGTCGCCGAGCGCTGCGGTGATCGTGGCGACCACGATCAGGGTCGGGTGGTCGCGGTGAAGGCGTTGATGCAGGGCCGGGATCGTGAACAGATCGAAGGTGCTGATCAGTGCGAGCGCCACCGCGGCGAGGGCGAAGATGGCCGGTTGTTCACGCACCGGGCGCCACGGGTCGTCAGCCGGGGCCGCGAGTTGAAGTGGCGTGGTCGCCGCCATCAGCGAGCCGCCGATCAGCAGGGCGACCAGGGCGAGAGCGGACGCCACCCGCGCAATCGGGTACAAGCTGAGGTGGGGGTTTGTCGCGGGAGTGTGTTGCGGCAGGGTTTCCATGGTCATGAGGAATAATATAGCAACACTATATTGAGGGAGATGGTCATGGCTCGACCCCGCGCCGGTGAGGAGACTGGGCGGCAGCGACTCCTGGACGCTGCGTGGTCCGCGCTCGAACACACCGACGGACGCACCGATCGAATCTCGGTGTCTTCGCTGTGTGCGGCGGCGCACTGCACCGCACCCACTCTGTATCACCACTTCGACGACGTTCCCGCGCTGTTGTACGCGGCCGGGCAGCGCGCCTTCGCCGCGTGGTCGAATGACATGGCTGCGCGGGTCGGTGCCGAGCGTGACCCAGCCCTTCGTCTGCGACGTCGAGCCCGCGCCTATCTGGACTGGGCTCAGGCAAACCCTCGGGCCTATCAGGTGTTGTTCGGGTCATTTCCTGCGGTCGCGGCTGCGCCCACACCCGGCGCGGGTCCGGGCGCCGGCTTTCTTCCGTTACGAGACGACGTGGCGGCCCTCACGGGACTTCCCGCCGAAGATCCGGCGGTGATCCCGGTGGCCCTCGCGCATTGGGCTGCGGTGCACGGGATCGCATCCTTGGCCATACAGACCACGCAGGTTCCTGCTGGTTGGTGGGATACCGCCTTGGACGTGCTGGTCGAGGCGTTGCTCGCGCGCCGCTAGCCTTGCCCTTGTGCCGGACCCGAATGCGACCATCGCCGATCTCCTAGCCGCCGGTGAGCGGGCGACGATGTCGTTCGAGTTCTTCCCGCCCAAGGACGACGCCGGCACCGCGCAGCTGCTCACCGCCATCGAGGCGCTGCAGCCGCTGCGTCCGGACTTCGTGTCGGTCACCTACGGTGCCACCGGCTCCAGCCGGGAACGGACGATCGACGCCACTCAGCTGATCGCGGCGCGCACCGACGCGCTGACCATGGGGCACCTCACCTGTGTGAGTCAGTCGGTGAACGAGCTGCGGGGAGCGGTCGATGCCTACGCCGAGGCCGGTGTCCGGCACATTCTGGCGCTGCGCGGCGACCCGCCGGGCGGCCCGACGGCGGCCTGGGAGCGGCACCCCGACGGCTTGGACAATGCCACCGAGTTGGTCGAGTTGGTGAAGGCCTCCGGCGATTTCTGCGTCGGCGTGGCCGCGTTCCCCGACGCCCACCCCGAGCACCACGACTTCGACCTGGACGCCCGCATCCTGGCGGCCAAGGAGCAGGCCGGGGCCGAGTTCGCGATCACGCAGTTGTTCTTCGACGCCGATGCCTACTTCCGGCTGGTCGAGCGAGTGCGCGCGCTGGGTTGTGAGTTGCCGATCATCGCCGGGATCATGCCGGTGACCAACATCTCCCAGATCGAACGCTTCGCTTCGTTCTCCGGTGCCGAGCTGCCGGCGCCGGTGGTGAGCCGGTTGCGGGCGGTGGCCGACGATCCGGCCGCGGTGCGCGAAGTGGGCGTCGAGATCGCCGTCGAGCTGTGTGATCGGCTCCTGGCCGGTGGCGCTCCCGGGCTGCAGTTCTTCACCCAGAATCGGTCGAAGGCCACCGCGGAGATCCTGCGCCGACTCCGCGAAATCCAGCCCCACCACTGATCGGCGCTCAGCACGTTGCGTGATCGCCGGGATGACGAGATTTGCACTCAGGATGCAGTCAGGGTCGGCCAAACAGCGCTAGTTGCGAAACTGGAGTGCAAATCACGTCGCGCGGAGTGACAGTCGCAGCGGACATCACCGGTCGTCTAGAAACCGCTACGGACGCCAGGTGGAGCGATCGTCGACGTCGATGGTCACCAGTCGCTGGGTCGGACGGGTGAGCGCCACGTAGAGCACTCGGGTGCCACCGGGCGACTCGGCGACGATCTGATCAGGATCGATCACGACCACGCCGTCGTACTCCAGGCCCTTCACGTCCAAGGGGCTGATGAAGGTGATCCGCCCGGCATTGGCCGTCACCACCGGGAGCTGAGCCGCCGCCAACTCCGGCAGCCGTGACGGCGCCGCGACCACACCGATGGTGCCCTCCAGGCGTCCGGCCAGATCAGTGAGGACGCGCTCCAGTTCAGCGCTCAGCTCTGCCGACGAGGTCGACAGCAGCAGCGGGTCGACCCCGGTGCTGCGGACGGCGTGCGGCAGGTCGGCGTTCGGGAAGGCGTACCGGACCACCTCGGCGGCCAGGGCGAACACCTCCGCCGGGCTGCGGTAGTTGGTGCTCAGCCGGAAGCGGCGGTTGGGCGCGTTGCCGATCAGGTCGGTCAGCGCTTGCTCGGCCTCGTCGGGATCGGGCCAGGAACTCTGCGCGGGGTCGCCGACGATCGTCCAGCTGGCCTCGGGGCCGCGGCGGCGCAGCATCCGCCACTGCATCGGCGACAAGTCCTGAGCCTCGTCGACCAGAACGTGGGCGAAGGTGTCGTACGGCTCGGCGTCGGGGTCGTGCTCGCGCTGGTGGCTGAGCAGATCGGCGGTGGTGACCAGCTCACTCATCTCGGTGCCGTCGGGCAGGAAGATCAAGGGCTCGTCGTCCTCGTCGGGGTGGATCGGCCCGATCAGGTCGGTGAGCTCGTCCAACAGCGCGACATCGGCGACCGACCAGTCATCGAAGTCGAAGGAAGCAGCCAAGGCGGTCTGTTCGGCGCCCGTGAGCCCCTCGCCCACCCGGGCGACCACCGCAGGGTCGGCCAGCCGGCGCAGCACTGCAGGCGCTTCCAGGTCGGGCCACCAGGAGTGCAGGAACATCTTGTACGCGGCGGTGTCGGTGACCAGGTCGGCGAAGGCATCGCGCTCGACCTCGAACTCGGTGGGGAACTTCGCGAACAGTGCATCCACCACCGCGGCCTGGGCAGCGTCCCGGCCGGCGTTCACCTTGTGCCGGACCAGGACGTCGCGCCGGATCCGTGCCAACTGGTCGGCGCTCAGCCGCAGCGGCTCACCCTTGACCATCACCAGCAGTTCCGGAGAGTCGGTGAGCGGCAGGTTCACCAGCCGCTTCAGCACTGCGGCCATCCGCAGACTGCCCTTGATCGGGGCGACCTCGGCCGAATCATTGCGCGAGGCGATCAGGCCGAGGGAATCCACCGCGACCCCGCCGATCGAGCGCAGGGTGACCGAATCCTCACCCAGGCTCGGCAGCACCCGCTCGATGTAGTTCATGAACAGTCCGGACGGGCCGACCACCAGGATGCCGCCGCGCTCGAACCGGCGCCGGTTGGAGTAGAGCAGATAGGCCGCGCGGTGCAGCGCGACCACGGTCTTGCCGGTGCCGGGGCCGCCGCCGATGACGGTCACGCCGCGGTAGTCGGCGCGGATCGCCTCGTCCTGCTCGGCCTGGATCGTGGCCACGATGTCGCGCATCCGTGGGCCACGTGCCCGCTTCAGGGTGGCCATCAGCGCGCCTTCGCCGATGATCGGCAGGTCGGTCGGGCTGGAGGAGTCGAGGAGATCGTCCTCGATACCGGTGACGATGTCGTTGCGGCAGCGGAGCACGCGGCGGCGCACCACGTCCATCGGGTTGGAGGCGGTGGCGCGGTAGAACGGTTCGGCGGCGCGTGCCCGCCAGTCGATCACCAGCGGCTCGTAGTCGTCGTCGCGGACGCCCAAACGGCCGATGTAGCGGATCTCCCCGTCGGTGTGGTCGAGGCGTCCGAAGACCAGACCCTCGTGCTCGGCGTCCAGCTCAGCGAGTCGGCGCGCGGCTTGGAAGGCGAAGGCATCGCGTTCGAACATCGCGGTGCCGTCTTCCTCGCGCATCCACGACTGGCGGTCGGATCGGTAGAGCTTTTGGCCTTCGCTGGCAACCTTCTTGGCCGATTTGGTGGCCTTCTTGAGGTGCTTGTAGACCAGGTCGACGTGCGCCTGTTCGAGCGCGAGTTCGCGGTCGAGCGCCGATGGTCCCGGCAGAGCTGAGTCCACTATCCGTCCTTCTGCAAATGCGTGCGACGGACTAGTTTACGCCGATTTCGCTGCCGCGGGGAGATGGGTCGGGCCGGACCTCCCGGTAGGCGGTGGTGGCCGAACCCCACGGATGCGCATCTTCGCCAGTGAGCGGCCGAATGCGGCGGCCGGTCAGACCCCGGCAGAGGGCCCGTTGCGATCCATCCGTCGGAAGGCGAGGACGGCCACCACACCCACGTGGGCGATGACCAGATAGGCAGCGGTGGCGGCTGTGGCGGCCGCGGGCACCATCGGGACGCCGATCGCGACCCCGATCAGGGCGAAGATCACCCACACCACCAGGCAGGCGATGATGGTGATCCAGTCGTAGCCGTTCCGTACGGTCAAGACGGCGCCACCGCCGGCCACCGCGAGCGGCACCACGGTGCCGATGTAGAGGCCGGTGAGGCCGTCCAAATCGGCGCTGCCAAGGGTGAACTTCGCGATCAGCAGCCAACCGATGGCCAGCACCGCCACCCCCACCAGGTACGGCCAGGTGTTCTGAATGCGCTTCATTGGGTCCCCTCAAAGTTGCCGGTCGGCGGTAGGCTACGCCCAGGGTCGGGGCTGTGGCATGAGCGGAGCAGACCTCGTGATTTGAGGCGACTCGCCGAAGTGGCGTACGCTTGACCCTTGCTCGCCCTGTGCTCACAGGCGCGTGCGCTCACACTAGCTCAGTGATTGGGAGTAATGGCGAAGAAGGAAGGCGCCCTCGAACTCGAGGGAACGATCGTCGAAGCGTTGCCGAATGCCATGTTCCGGGTGGAACTGGCCAACGGCCACAAGGTGCTGGCGACGATCAGTGGCAAGATGCGGCAGCACTACATCCGCATCATTCCGGCCGACCGGGTCGTCGTTGAACTGTCTCCCTACGATCTGACTCGTGGGCGCATCGTCTTCCGGCATCGGTAAGCAAACCCGCAAGAGTCCACCATCAGTCACGCACGGGGATATCCCTGCGCGCGGCGCCTAGTCAGAAAGTTGCTCGATGAAGGTTCAGCCGAGCGTCAAGAAGATCTGCGATAAGTGCAAGGTGATTCGCCGGCACGGTCGCGTGATGGTGATCTGCGACAACCCGCGCCACAAGCAGCGCCAGGGCTGAGTGAAAGCTCAACCGGGCCCCGCAAGCGCGGGACGCGGAACACCCGGCCTTCGGGCCAGCTCAACAACTGAATAGCAGGACCCGAGAGGGTCCGAAGGCGGCGAGAGCCGCATCAAGAAAAACGTGATCGCAACATCGAGGCTCCGGCTTCGGTGACCACCTCCGGACGAAGGCCGGGGCCCACACCAATCGGGTGAGGGGACGCATCACGCCAGACACCTTCGCGAGTCGGGTGACACCGGCTCGGTACCTGAAAGGTCAGTGCTATGGCACGCCTCATCGGGGTCGATCTTCCGCGCGAAAAGCGACTGGAGATCGCCCTCACCTACATTTTCGGCATCGGCCGTACCCGCGCCAAGGAGACCCTGGCGGCCACTGGGATCAGTGGCGACATTCGTGTTCACCAACTCACCGACGACCAGCTCGTTGCGCTTCGTGACCACATCGAGGCCAACTACGAGACCGAGGGTGACCTGCGCCGCAGCGTCGCCGCTGACATTCGTCGCAAGATTGAGATCGGCTCCTACCAGGGCCGTCGTCATCGCATGGGCCTTCCGGTCCGGGGGCAGCGCACCCGTACCAATGCCCGCACCCGCAAGGGCAAGAAGAAGGCCGTCGCCGGCAAGAAGAAGGCCCGCTAACCGCGGCCCGGTGAACCCGAGATAACCAGGAGTAACTGAATTGGCTACTGCAGGCCGTGCGAGCGCCAAAAACGCCAAGAGCAAGGTGCGTCGCAAAGAGAAGAAGAACGTTGTCGCCGGTCAGGCGCACATCAAGAGCACGTTCAACAACACGATCATTTCGATCACCGATCCCACCGGTGCGGTGATCTCATGGGCCTCTGCCGGCACCGTCGGCTTCAAGGGCTCGCGTAAGTCCACCCCGTTCGCTGCCCAGATGGCCGCTGAGGCCGCTGGCCGCCGCGCCATGGAGCACGGCATGAAGCGGGTCGACGTCTTCGTCAAGGGTCCCGGCTCCGGCCGCGAGACCGCTATCCGTTCCCTCGGCGCCGTCGGGCTGGAGATCGGTCCGATCTCCGATGTCACCCCGGTGCCGCACAACGGTTGCCGTCCGCCCAAGCGCCGCCGCGTCTGAGCCCCGAGTCGAAGAGGAGATAAACCATGGCCCGTTACACCGGACCTATCACGAAGAAGTCCCGTCGGCTCGGCACCGACCTGGTGGGCAACGACAAGGCTTTCGAGCACCGCCCCTACCCGCCGGGCATGCACGGCCGGGGCCGGACGAAGGAGAGCGAGTACCTGCTGCAGCTCCGCGAGAAGCAGAAGGCGCGTTTCGCCTACGGCGTGCTGGAGAAGCAGTTCCGTCGCTACTACGAAGAGGCCACTCGGCAGTCCGGCAAGACCGGTGACAACCTGCTGATCATCCTGGAGTCCCGGCTGGACAACGTGGTGTACCGCGCTGGCTTCGCCTCGACCCGTCGTCAGGCCCGCCAGCTGGTCGTCCACGGCCACTTCCTGGTCAACGGCAAGAAGGTCAACGTGCCCAGCTACCGGGTGAGCGCCTACGACGTGATCGACGTCAAGCCGAAGTCGCTGAACCTCACTCCGCTGGTGATCGCACGGGAGACCTTCAACGACCAGGCTGTGCCCGGTTGGCTGACCTCCCGTCCGAACAAGGGACGGATCCTGGTTCACCAGCTGCCGATCCGCGAGCAGATCACCATCGACGTCACCGAACAGCTGATCGTCGAGCTCTACTCCAAGTAACAAAGCCCTGGTTCGCCTCCCCGCACTCGTGGGGAGGCGAACCAGTAACAAAACCCAGCCGGTTCATCCGGCGACTAATCACCGTCAAATAGTGGGCGGTGGAGAGGAAAGAGAACATGCTTATCGCACAGCGTCCGATCCTGAGTGAGGAGGTCGTTGACGAGTTCCGTTCCCGGTTCGTCATCGAGCCCCTGGAGCCCGGCTTCGGCTACACCCTGGGCAACTCGCTGCGTCGCACCCTGCTGTCGTCCATCCCGGGCGCATCGGTGACCAGCATCAAGATCGAGGGCAACCAGCACGAGTTCTCCACGCTGCCTGGCGTGGTCGAGGACGTCACCGAGATCATCTTGAACCTCAAGGGCCTGGTGCTCTCCTCCGAGGAGGACGAGCCGGTGGTCATGTACCTGCGCAAGTCCGGTGCCGGCGCGGTGACCGCTGCCGACATCGCGCCGCCGGCTGGGGTCGAGATCCACAACCCCACCCTGCACATCGCCACCTTGAACGAGACCGGCAAGATCGAGATGGAACTGGTCGTCGAGCGGGGCCGTGGCTACGTGTCGGCCGTGCAGAACAAGAACCCCGACGCCGAGATCGGTCGGATCCCGGTGGATTCGATCTACTCCCCGGTGCTCAAGGTCACTTACAAGGTCGAGGCCACCCGCGTCGAGCAGCGCACCGACTTCGACAAGCTGATCGTGGACGTGGAGACCAAGGCCTCCATGAAGCCCCGTGACGCGATGGCGTCGGCCGGCAAGACCCTGGTCGAGCTGTTCGGCCTGGCTCGCGAGCTGAACGCCGACGCCGAAGGCATCGAGATCGGCCCGTCCCCGGTGGACGAGCAGCTCGCCGCCGACCTCGCCCTGCCGGTGGAGGACCTCAAGCTCACTCAGCGCAGCTACAACTGCCTGAAGCGCGAGGGCATCCACACCGTCAGCGAACTGGTTTCCCGCACCGAGCAGGACCTGCTCGACATCCGCAACTTCGGCTCCAAGTCGATCGAGGAAGTCAAGCTCCGCCTGCAGGAGATGGGCCTGTCGCTGAAGGACAGCTCCCCGCGGTTCGACCCGCTGAGCGCTCTGGCCAACTACGACAGTGACGTCGACTACGACGACACGTACTGATCAGGAGATAGACCACAATGCCAAAGCCGACTAAGGGCCCCCGTTTCGGCGGTAGCCCGGCCCACCAGCGGATCATCCTGGCCAACCTGGCCACGCAGTTGTTCCAGCACGGCAAGATCACGACCACCGAGGCCAAGGCCAAGCGGGTTCAGCCGCTGGCCGATCGTCTGATCAGCAAGGCCAAGCGGGGCGATCTGCACAACCGCCGCCTGGTGCTGCAGACCGTCAAGGACCCGGCCGTGGTTCGGATCCTGTTCAACGACATCGCCCCGGCCGTGGCCGAGCGCGAGGGTGGCTACACCCGGATCACCAAGATCGGGCCGCGCAAGGGCGACAATGCCCCGATGGCCGTGATCGAGGTCATCACCGAGTCCGTCGAGGATTCCCGCAAGGCCAAGGCCAAGGGTGCCGGCAAGCCGGTAGCCAAGAAGGCTGAGCCGAAGGCTGCTGCCAAGAAGGCTCCGGCCAAGAAGGCCGCCGTCGAAGAGGCTCCGGCCGAGGTCGTGGAGGAGACTCCTGCTGAGGTGGTCGAAGAGACCGCTGCTGAGGTTGTCGCCGAAGAGGCCAAGGACGAGCAGGCCTGAGCCTGACAGTCAACTGACGAACCGCCCGTCCCCAGCTTGGGGGCGGGCGGTTCGTGCGTTATGGGGATGATGGGCCCGACGTCGGTGATCAGGCTGTGGTCGGCTTGGGTGTTTCTCCATGAGCTGGTGCGCTCGGACGTGGCACAGTTCAGCTGTGATCCTTTACCGCTACTTAACCGGCCCTGACAACGAGTCCTTCAACCACAAGATCAGCTTGGCGCTGAACAACGGGTGGGCGCTCGCCGGCCCCTCGACCATGGTCTTCGATCCCGAGCGCGGCCGCGTGGTGTGCGGCCAGCCCCTGGTCAAGGAAGTGGTCGGGGTGGACTACGTCGAGGGTGTGAACCCCGAGCAGTACTGAGCCCGGACGCCAGGCGGCCCAGGCAACTTCGGGGGAGTTAGTTGCCTGGGCCGCTGGGGTGGGGGACGTCAGAGGGTTACGCGCAACCCCACGGACGAGTGCCCTGCTTCTTGTAGACGCGGTTGGCCACCGTGATCTGCTCGGCCTTGGTGGCCTTGTGCGGCCTGGAGGCGAAGTCGCGTCCGCCGTAGGCCCGCCAGGTGCCCAGCGCGAACTGCAGGCCGCCGTAGTAGCCGTTGCCGGTGTTGATGTGCCAGTTGCCACCGGACTCACATCGGGCGATCTTGTTCCATAGCTTCAGGCGCGCCAGGTTGAGCGGCTTGCCCTTGGTGCCCACCTCGAGCAGCCCGGCCACCGGAGCGACCAGCACGGTTTCGGCGGTGAGGATCTTGCGGGTGACTTTGCCGTTGACGCTGACCTGGGTGTAGGTCCGCAGGGCGGAGCCGGGAACGCCGGCCTGCAGTACGTTGGACAGGCCGCGTCGCATGGTCGCGTTCTCCTGCTTGACCATCGGTGCGGGGACGACCTCGGTCAGGGTGACGCTGGTGACTGAGACCCGCTTGACGGTGATCTTCAGTCCCTTGGTGATCTTCCTGGTCAGGGCGGGCTTGACGGTGTCGGACGCGCCGAGGGTGACTCCGCGCAACGCCAAGAGGTCGGCGACAGTCGCGGCGCGGGTCTTGGTCTTCTTTCGCTTCGCGTTGCCGACCTTCATCGTGACCTTGTGGGTCTTGGCGACGGTGTGGATCACCTGAGCGGCGGCGGCCACGGTGGTCGCTTCCGAAGTCGCGGTGACGGTCGGCGTCGTCGACGTCGTGTCGGTGGGAGTCTGGGCTGCGGCATTGGCGGTGCCGCCGGCCAGCAGCGCGAGGCTGAGCGCTGCGGTGGTCAAGGTTTTGTTCATGGCTCTCTCTGGGTACGAGTCGGTCATATTTGGGCAGGCGTCGAGGGGGCGACGTCTGGGGGAAGATGCGTCAGGCGCAGGACCAGGGCCGAGTTCCGGCCTTCGCGTAGTAGCGATTCGCGACAGTGATCTGTTGTTCACGGGTCGCCTGATCTGGACGTGCGGCGAAGTCGCGGCCACCGTTGGCACGCCACGACGCCAGGTTGAACTGCAGGCCACCGTAGTAGCCGTTTCCGGTGTTGATGTGCCAGTTGCCACCGGACTCGCACCGGGCGATCCGGTCCCACATGGCGGCCCGGGCAAGGTTGATGCCCACGCCGTTGGCGCTGGTCTTGGTGCCGACCTCAACGGTGGCCGGCTCTGGTTGGGTCACGAACAGCTCGGTGATCACGGTCTTCTTGGTCACCTCACCGTTCACGGTGGTGATTTGGTAAACCCGGTTGGCCTTTCCAGGCTTGCCCTCAACGAGAGTGCGGGACTCGCCCGCCCACATCGTGGAGTTCTTCTTCTTCGTCACCGGCGGGTCGACCTTCTCGGTGACGGATTTGGTGGTGATCTCCACCCGGTCCGCAGTGACCGCAGCACCCTCGGTGAGGAAGTCGGTCAGGGCCGGGGAGACCTGGTCGTCGGCGTCCACGCTCACACCTTGTTCGGTGAGCAGGTCGGCGACGGTGTTGGCGGAGGTGGTCAGCTTCTTGGCGGAGCCGCCGGCGACAGCAAGGGTGATCTGCTTCGGCGTGCTCACCGCGATGGCCAGGCCGGTGCGCGGGAGGGCGGTGGACGTCGGCACCGACACCCAGGCCTGGTGGAGTTCGGGGATGGGTTTGCTGCCCAGCAGCTCGGCGACCGTGGCGGCGGTGCTGACGAAGATCTCTTGCTCGCCGTCGACGGTGAGGGTGATCGGCTTGGCGTAGGTGACCGCCACGGTGGCGCCGTCCTCGACCTTGGTGTCCAGCGCGGGGGACACCAGGTCGTTGGGGCCGAGGACGATTCCGTTGCCGGCCAGAACGTCGGCCACGGTCACTGCAAAGGTGCCGCCGGGAACGGTTTGTCCGTCGATCGTCAGCCGGACATCCTTGTGCAGGGCTGTCGCGGTGGTGGTGCCGCCAGCGGTGAGCGCGATGCCCAGAGCGACAGCAGTGATGACCTTCTTCAAAACGCAAAATCCTTGTTCGGCGGCTACTTCCTGAGAACAGACTGCACGATCCTGAGAGATCGGTCAACTTCTCTCAGGATTCATACCCAGTCGTGTCGCCGTCCCGGACACTCGCGCACGGACGCAACAAGGGCTCGCCTCGCGCTCGGAGGACCTCCTGTGAAGGGAGAGTTCTCGGCGGTTGGGCGAGCCCTCGAAGTCTGAGCCGCGAAGCGGAGATCAGAAGATGTCGGCGGCCTTGGCCTTGGCCAGACGCTCGGCGACATCGGTCCAGTTGACCACGTTCCACCAGGCCTTCACGTAGTCGGCCTTCACGTTCTTGTACTGCAGGTAGAACGCGTGCTCCCACATGTCGAGCTGGAGAACCGGCAGCTGACCCACCGGCAGGTTGTTCTGCTGGTCGTAGAGCTGGTTGATGTTCAGCCGCTTGCCGAAGGTGTCCCAGACGAGCATGGCCCAGCCGGAGCCCTGCAGGGAGTTGGCAGCAGCCTCGAACTGGCCGGAGAAAGCGCCGAAGGAGCCGAAGAACTCGTCAATGGCCGCAGCGACCTCACCAGTCGGCTCGCCACCACCGTTGGGCGACATGTTCTTCCAGAACACCGAGTGGTTGATGTGACCACCCAGGTGGAAAGCCAGGTCCTTCTCCAGCTTCGGAATGGCGGCGAAGTCGCCCTTGTCGCGGGCCTCGGCGAGCTTGTCCAGCGCCGTGTTCGCGCCGGCCACGTAGGCGGCGTGGTGCTTTGAGTGATGCAGCTCCATGATCTCGCCGGAGATCGCGGGGGCCAGGTCGCCGTAGTCGTAGTCGAGGTCAGGCAGGGTGTAGGCCATGGGGACGTCCCTTCGGGTTGTGCTTCTTTGGCTATCACCAACCCCAACTCGGGGTCAGTGACCACTATTCCGCGGTGGGTGCAGCAATTGCTGGCTGGACGAGCTCGGCGCGCCGACCCGACCGGCGCAGCAGTCGCAGCAGTGGGGTGCCCAGGAGCGCGATCAACACCGCATTGGTGATCGCCCGGCCGAGGTTCCACCCCATCGAGGTGGCCAGGTTGTACCAGAAGAAGCGCTGCAGGTTCTGCCACGGCCCCAATGCGGCGTCGAACGAGAGCTGAGTGCCGTCGCCCAGGGCGAAGGGCCAGAAGGAGAAGTCCATCAGCCAGCCGTACGCGAAGGCCGAGACCATGCCGTAGCCGGCCAGCAGCACCAGTTCCGCAGCGCCACGGGCCCGGGGCAGCAGCCCGGCGAACAGGCCGACGAAGCCGGCCGCGAGCATCTGGTAGGGCAGCCACGGCCCGGCGCCAGAGGTGATCAGGGCCGAGGTGAACAAGGTCAGGGCGCCCAGGATGAAGCCGAAGCCGGCGCCGTAGGCGCGTCCGGCCACGATGATCACGAAGAACACCAACTCGAAGCCGGCCGTCCCGGCGCCGAGCGGACGCAGGATCGTGCCGACCGCGGCAAGGACGCCCAACATGGCCAAGGTCTTGGCGTCCAACTGGGCAGCCGACAGTTCGGTGAGCACCACCGCCAGCACCATCACCAGGACGCCGGCGAAGACCTGCGGCGCCAGCCGGGCGCTCACTCCGGCGCCTGGCGTCAGGAGCAGCGGCCAGCAGAACGCCAGCAGTCCGGCGACGGCGGCCACCACCAGGCTGATCCGGGACCGCAGGGTGGCGCTCAGGCGTGGCGTGGTGTTCATGACAGCCCTGCGATCACGTCGGCCACGGTGAGCACGACCGCGGGGGCGAACACCTTGGCCAGTTGCGGCGCGTAGGCCACCGACGAGGCCAGCAACTCTCCGGTCGGGCCCTCGGCGATCAACTCGCCCTCGGCCATCAGCACGGTGTGGTGGCCGATCGTGGCGGCGAACTCCACGTCGTGGGTGCTCACCAGCACGGCCAGCCCGGCTTCTGCCAGCTCGCTGACCATTCGAGCCAGCTCGGCCTTCGCCTGGTAGTCCAGGCCGCGCGTGGGTTCGTCCAACAGCAGGACGCTGGGTTCGGCGCTCAACTGGATCGCCAGCACCAGTGCCAGCCGCTGGCCTTCAGAAAGGTCACGGGGATCCCGGTCGGCCTCCACCTGAACGCCGAGGCGCGCGAGCAGGGAAGCCGTGGTGCCCGCTGCGGCGTCGCTGTCGCGATCGGAGCGGTCGCATTCGGCGCCCACCGACGACAGGTACAGCAGGTCTGCGGCGGTCTGCGGCACCAACGAGACCAGTCGACGGGCCTGTGCGGCCGGCAACCCCGCCGGGTCCTGGCCGGCCACGTCCACCGTGCCGGCGTGGCTGAGCGCCCCCTGCAGGGCCCACAGCAGTGAGGACTTGCCCGAACCGTTGCGGCCCAACAAGGTGGTGATCTCGCCGGCGCGCAAGGTCAGGTCGACATTGCTGACCGCAGTCAGCTCGCCGTAGCGGACGGTGATGCCCGCTGCGATCAGCACCGGCGCACCGCTGGGCTCGGGTGTCGGAGCGGGCGGAGTCGGCAGGATGCCTTCGGCCAGCACCCGTCGGCGGGCTTCGCGCACGCTCAGCGGCACTTGCGTCCAACCCAGCGCGTGGGCCAGGCCGACCAGCGGTGGGGTCAGATTGCTTTCGCCCAGCACCTCGGCGGGCGGTCCGCAGACCACCCGTCCATCACCTGGCAGCCAGGCAACTGTGTCGGCGGCGTGCATCACCCGCTCCAAGCGATGCTCGGCCAACACCACGGTCAGCCCCACCTCGTGGACGATGGTGGTGATCGCGGCCAGCACGTCGGCGGCCGCGGTGGGATCCAGCGCAGAGGTGGGCTCGTCCAGCACCAGCACCTGGGGACGGGCCGCCAGTACCGACGCGATCGCCACCCGCTGTTGCTGGCCACCGGACAGCTCGATCAGGGCGCGCTCGCGCAGTTCGGCGATGCCCAGCAGGTCGAGGGTCTCCTCGATCCGCTTGCGCATCGCCGAGGGGGCCAGACCGAGCTGTTCCATGCCGTAGGCGATCTCATCGGTGACGGTGTCGGTGACGAATCCGCGCAGCGGATCCTGGCCGACGTAGCCCACGACCTCGGCCAGATCGCGGGGACGGAAGTGTGCGGTGTTGCGTCCGTCGACCAGCACTCGTCCGGTCAGCCGTCCACCGGTGAAGTGCGGCACCAGCGCATTGATCGCGCCGAGCAGGGTGGACTTGCCCGAACCGGTGCCGCCGATCACCAGACACAGGTCGCCCTCGGCGATGTGGAAGCTGACCTGGTCCAGGGTGGGCCGGACGGCATCGGGGTAGCGGAAGCCGACCTGGTCGAGGGTGATCATCGGACCACCTCGGCCACCGGACGCAGCTCGCGGACGCGGCGGTCGTCGCGGGCGTCCGGGACGGTGGTGGCAGCGATGGTCAGCGGCAGCGGTGCCAGCACCAACGCCACCGCGGCCAACAGGCTCAACGGCAACTGCGGCCACACCAGGGGATCGGTGCTGGGGAAGACCGCCGCGTTGTCGAGGACTCCTGCGGTCAGCACGATGGCCGCGCTCAGCACGGCCGCGGACACCGTCAGGGTTTCCCGCCAGCCCCAGGCGGGCGGACGGAAGCGGGTGACCCCCAGGCGTGCCCCGGCGCGGCGCAGGCCCGCCAGGGTGCCGACCAGGCCGACGGCCAACACGAAGAAAGCGAGGAGTCGGTCGCTGGTGCTGAGTAGCAGGAAGCCGCCGAAGGTGGCCACCACCGCCGAGCCGATCAGCAGCCAACCGCCCTCGCCGGTGCGGCGGCTGGTGCGGGCGAAGCCGCGCGACTCCATACCGGCGGCCAGCGACAGCGACCGGTCGATGGCGTCCGCGACGACGGCCAGGCCGAGCTCCAGCCCGCCTCGGGGGCTCATGGCGGACTCACCGCGCAGCCGCCGGGCGCGGTGCACGCGCTGACCGCTCTCGATGAGTTGCGGTGCGACGTTGAGTGCGACCACCACCGCCACCGACACCTCATACAAAGCCGCGGGCACCGACCGCAGTGCTTGGCGCGGGCTGGCCAGGGCATTGGCCGCGCCGACCGCGAACAGCAGCACCGCCAGCCGCAGGGCGTCGTAGCCGCTGCGCACCAGCGCCTCGGCGGTGACCGCCCCGCCCAGCCGGATGCCGGCCGCCCAGTCGGGCAGCGGGATCTCCGGCAGGACGAACAACACGGTGGTGCCGCTGTGGGCGCCGATGACGATCTGGAACAGCATCCGCACTCCGATGACCACCGCTGCCAGCACCAGATAGGCGCGGATGGAACGAGCCCACGGCGCATTCGAGCGGCGGGCCAGCACCACCAGCAGCATGGCTGCGGCGATCAGAAGGAGCAGCAGGGGGTTGGTGGTGGTGTTGACCGCGATCCCGATCGCGATCGCCCATCCCCACCAGGCCAGCGGATGCAGTGTTCTCAGCGTCGCCGTCCTCTCCACAGCCACCAGCCGCCCGCGCCGGCGGCCCCCACAGCCAGCGCCGACGCGGTGACAATCACGGCGGTGGGCGATCCGGCGGGAGCGTCCGAGCCGATCGGATCGGCGGATGGTGCTCCGGGTGGGAAGGACGCGGGCGGGCTGGTAGCCACCACGCTCGGCGAGGGGGAGACCGAGCTGGACTGGGAGGGGGTGGGTGACGGGCTCTTGGGCTTCGCGGACGACGCCGTCGGCGTGGCGGTCGCACTCGAGGTGGACGACTTGGTCGCGCTCGGTTTGGCGCTGGCGGTCTTGGTGGGGCTGGGCGCGCTGCTGCTCTTGGTGGGGCTGGGCGCCGAACTCGGTGCTTCGGCCGGATTCTTCGGCGGAGTTGCTCCCGGCGCGCTGGCGCCCGAGACACTCACGTAGTGCCAGCCCTCGGCATTGCCCTTGGTCGGGTGCGAGGAGTTGGCGCCGGTGTTGGCGTACTTCCACCCCGAGTAGCTGCCGTCGGACTGTCGGGTGGCCTGCCAGTAGGACCAGTACGCCGTCTGGCGGTCCGGTGCGGCGGGCTTGCCGTTGATCTTCTCCAGAAAACCGTTGTCGAGGGTGGGGGTGAAGCCGGCGCTACGCAGGGCCGCAGTGCCGGTGCTGAAACTGGTGGCGCACGCGGTGGAGACGCCACCGAGCGAGCCGTAGTCGACGACCACCCACACCCCGTTGCAGGCGGTGTAGGTGGTGTCGGCCAGCGCTGCCGGCGCCGCCCCCACGAAAGTGAGGGCGGTC
>PHEY01000013.1 GCA_002841335.1 Actinobacteria bacterium HGW-Actinobacteria-2
GCAAGCCACCGGCCACCACGGCACCCTCACCCACACCACCACCGGCACCCGCACCCTCGACGTCGGCGAACTCCAATCCCTCATCATCGGCTGAAGCCGTTCCCGCCGGATGATCCCCCGCCCGCTGGTTGAGGCTATCGAAACCGACGGGCAACACCGACGCACCCGAACATGCAGAGGTGCCGGACCGAAGGGATCGGCCCGGCACCTCGTCACACAGCTAGTTAGGGAACAGCGACGACTCCGTTGATGGTGAGCCGCCAGCTCGGGACGTAGAAGTCGGCCGGGTCGATCGTCCCCTTGGCCAGGGACCAGTCGATCAGCAGCTGCCGGATCTCCTTGAGGTCGTTGTAGACCACCGGGGCCGAAGCGATGTGCGGGAAGTTCCCGCCACCGCTGGCTCGGTAGTTGTTCACGGCCACCACGAACTGGTCGCTCATCGCCACCGGCGTTCCGTCCGACATCGTCATGTTGACGATCCGCGAGCCCTGCGGCTGGCTGAGGTCGATGTCGTAGTTGATGCCGGAGATGATGTCGTAGTTGTAGTCGGGGGTGGCTCCACCCGGGGCGTTGGTCATCGTGGCGGGGTCGAACGTCCCACCGGCCGGCACCTGAGCGAAGTACTTCGCCGAATACTCCAGGTAGTCCTTGACCTGCTGACCGGTCATCAGGCGCGCCTGAAGGGTGTTGTCGTAGATGTACAGCCCGGCGATGTCGCGGATGGTCACATCCCCCTGCGGGAACACCGCCGTCCGCGAGAACGGGGCGGCGATCGACAACACCGGGGTACTGGCGTAGGACGTCCCCGCCATGGCCGACTTCACCGTTTCGGTCTGGACGTTCTGGATGAAGTCGATGATCGCGGTGTCCTTGTAGCGCGACTCGGTCGCGGGGAGTTCCTGCGTCGACTGCGCGACGACCTGGCTGACGTAGGCCAGGGTCTTGTCGTTGTAGTACTTCAGCGCACGGGTGAACTTCGCGTCCTCGGTGTAGTTCTTCGACCGCAGCGAGGTGGTCACCATCGAGTCGACCGTCCAGTCTCCGTGACCCTTCGCACTGAGGGTGAAGTCGACCTCAGAGACGGTCTGCCCCCAGTTCTTGGGCTGGGTCAGCAGCACCTGCTTGCCGGTGGCCTCGTTGGTCACCCACGTCTCGGGAACGTCGAGGTGAGTGTGGCCGACCACGACCACGTCGATGCCGGGCACCTTGGCCGCGATCACGTCGTCGGGGTTCTCCGCGGGCAGGTCAGTGCCGTAGGACGATCCGCCGCCGACGCCACCGTGGGCGAGGACGACGACGATGTCGGCACCGAGGTGGCGCACCACCGGCACCCACTTGGCTGCGGTGGTGACCATGTCGTCGAAGCGAACCTTGCCCTCAACGTTGGCCTTGTCCCAGATGGCCGAACCGGGGTTGGTCAGCCCGATGACGCCGATCTTGATCGAGGGGCCGCCGGGCACGGCGCGGGTGATCATGGTGAACGGCTTCAGGTAGGGGCGTCCGGTCTTCACGTTGATGGCGTTGGCACCCAGCACGGGGAAGTCGGCGTCCTTGGTGTAGGCATTCAGCAGCGGCAGACCGTAGTTGAACTCGTGGTTGCCCACCACCTGCGCGTCGTAGCCGATGGTGTTGTAGGCCACCGCCATCGGATGGTCGCGTCGGGTCTGGGTGACCGGCTCTTGGACGGCGAAGTAGTAGTCGAGCGGGGTTCCTTGGAGGAAGTCGCCGTTGTCGACGACGACCACGTTCCGCGCGCCCTTTTCGGCCCGGACGGACTTCACGATGCTGGCCACGCTGGCCAGGCCCTTCGTGTCGCCGGTGCGTTCGGTGTAGGGGGCGTTGCGGAAGTAGTCCCAGTTGTTGATGTTGCCGTGGACGTCGGTGGTCGCCAGCAAGGTGAGGTGGGTGGTGCGCGTCGGCGGGGTCTGGTGAGCCGAGGCGTTGGGGGTGATGCCGAAGGCGAGAGCCACAACTGCGGCCAGGCCGACGGCGATCCGAGAGGTTCGCATGTCGACAAACTCCTGTTCGGTTGCGCGGCCCAGGGGGTGGGACCGCAGTTGGCAGCCTAGGGTGTCGATACCGTCGGTGCGCAAGACCCTGATGGACGTCCGTCGCGCCGCATTCGACGTTGTCATCTCGGGTACACCAGCCGTTCACGGCAGCGCGCCGGTGCCGTTGTCCAGGCGGTGCGGACGCAGCCGTTGCGCGCTCGGGTGCGGTCTTTGCGGTTCTGGCACTAGGGATAACCGCACCTTTTCCGAGGCAGCGGTCGGTGTTCGCTTACCGTCGTGTCATGTACACGCACCCCTGGAAGCGTTTCGGGCATGACCGCCTGTATGTGCATCTCGACGATGAGACCTCGATCGGCTACTGGGATCGCACGACCGACGAGCTTCATCCCGCCTCAGCCAAGCACGCTGAGACCCTGACCACATTCATCGCAGAGTGGCGCAAACAGGACGCGGTGGCATCGTCCGCGCCCCCGCAGACGGCGACGGCCTAGGCGGACGCCTCCTAGGCCTGAGTACGGCCACGTCCGCAGACACTGCGATCGACCAGCCACCGGCGCCCCGCCTCATGGTGGAGACGGCCGATTCCGAGTTCAGTTCCGGCCGCGGCCAGTAGTCGATCGGCACGGTCTCGAGCTCGGCGTCTGAGCACAAATGGAACTGGCATTCATCGCCAGTCACCGCCGGCTGCCAGTACCTCCGGCACCAATTCTCGGAAGTTATCCACAGCAGTCGTTGTCTGAAGCGGAATCAATGATCAATGATCAAACCGCAACCAACCAGACACGGTCCGGCCAGCCATGACAGAGCTGCCGTCCCTGATTGAAAACTGTGGAGGACTCATGCATTTGCGCCGGTTTGCTATTGCGGGTGCCGTCTTCGCTGGCGCCGTGCTGGCGGGATGCACAGCACCTCCTCCCCCCACCGAGACCCCGGCACCATCCAAGCCAACCCTCGTCAACACCGTTTGGAAGGTAGCTGCCGACCTTGTTGGGGCGCCCAGAGTCGCCAACGGCACGGCCGTGAGCTACTTCCGCAGAGACGGGAAACTGAGGGTAGGAGCGTGGCGTCTCGCCGACGGCAAGCAGCTGTGGTCGGCCGCAGCAGTGACCGGCGCCGAGGCGCCCGGAATCGAGCTCGGGGTCGATACCGTCACAGTGGGAGGCCGAGGCTTCGTCGCCTATGTCACCAGTCTGCGCGGGAACCCTTGGTACGACCTCGTCATCGCCGACGTAGTCACCGGGCCAAGCAAGAAGCGCACGCCGACAGTGGTCTGGCCGACGACGCGTCCCATCGCCTGCAGCGACAAACAAGCATTCTGCATGGTCGGCTACCAAGAGAAGGCCCCGAAGAAGCAAGCCAACCTACGAATCGATCCCCCCAGCGGCGCCATCAGCACTGACTCCACCGACGGCCTACCGACCAACGCGCGGCGCCTCGCTTACACCTTGTACACCTCCGACGATCGCCCACCAGAGGGGATCGAACAACTGGGGTCGTTCCGCAACAACGCCACGGTTTGGGAGCGTCCCTACACGTCGGTGTTCGGCGAGGGCGCGAGTTCTGATTTCGGATGGGCTTGGCAGGCCGAGCGAGACAACGTCATTGTCGGGGTTGGCTACAAGGATGATTGCCAGGAATCAATCGTCAATGGCGCCCAGATCCTCACCTGCGAAGACACGAATGGAGTGCTTGTCGGCCTGGATAGCACGAGCGGCGCCACGCTGTGGTCTCTCGACCGCGCCTCCGGCTGCCAAGACCATGACCCCCTCGATGGGTCCTCAGCTGACCGGATCGTCATCTGCCGCAATCTCGTCGATTCGGCGGCGTATCGCAAGAAGGGAGATTCCTGGAAGCTCGACTCATACGTCAATGAACAAGAGCTGGTGGTGGCGAACCGAAAAACGGGGGAAATACTGTGGCGCAGCCCGCTTGGCAAGACAACGGGCCAAGCATCCGCCACCAGCTTCGTCGATAGCGAAGACCGAATGGTGCTCGTCGTAGAGGGGAAGCCCACCATTTTCGACACCCGCGCAGCAGCCGCCACGCCGGTGCCCACCGGGGCCGGCCTGTTCTGCGAGCGCAATCGACCGACCCTCATGTTGCCGTGGCTCGGAAGCGACGAACGTTACGACTACGCCATCGGGAACGACGTTGAGCCATGCGACCTGAACGGACGAGCCATTCAGACGATCCCGGTCGACTGGGTATCGGTGGCGGGCGTGGATGCCGGCGATGGGCGCTGGCTCCTGCCAACCCCCGGCAGCCTCACCCTGGTTCAGCTCAGCTGACCCAGACCAGATCGTCCTGATCGACCCGATCGCCAAACTCGTGCCCGGCTGGGGGTTCTGCCTGCGGGGTGAGGGTGCGGCTGACCACGTCCAGCACTCCTGGCCCGTAGGTCTCAAGCTTCTTGCCACCGACGCCGCTGACGCTTGCCAACTCGTCCACCGTGGACGGCTTGAGTTGCGCGATGGCGGCCAGGGTCGCGTCGTGGAAGATCACGTACGCCGGCAGCGACTCGCGGCGCGCCACTTCGAGCCGCCATTCGCGCAACGCCTCGAACAGGTCGAGCTCGTCGCCGGCGAGGTCTGCGGCGACGGCGCTGGCCTTGCGGCTCCCCTTGGTTGAGCTGCGATCAGACCGAGCGGCGCGGACGACGGTGTCTTGCCTGAGTTGGACGGCCTCGGCACCTCGCAGCACACCGGAGGCTTTCTCGGTGATCGCCAGCGTGCCGTGATCGGACGCGACGGCGAGCAGCCCCGTGGCGAGGAGTTGCCTCACGACTGCGCGCCACTGCAGTTCGCTCAGTTCGTCACCGATGCCGAATGTGCTCAGCTCGTGGTGACGCCATTGCTCGACTTTGGGCGTCTTGTGTCCGCGCAGGATGTCGATGATCTGTCCGGCACCGAAACGCTGGTTGCGTTCGCGGTCAAGCCGGATGATGGTGGAGAACAGCTTCTGAGCCGCGACCGTGCCGTCCCATTGCTCCGGCGGAGCCAGGCAGGTGTCGCAGTTGCCGCAGGGCCCGCTGGCCTCGGCGAAGTAGCCCAGCACCATTTGCCGGCGGCAGCCAGCGGTCTCACACAGCCCCAGCATCGCGTCGAGAAGTTGCCCCTGGAATCGCCGGTGCTGGGCGTCGCCGCCCGAGGTTTCGATGAACTGGCGAAGCTGGACGACATCGGCGAGCCCGTAGGCCATCCAGGCGGTGGCGGGCAGGCCGTCGCGGCCGGCTCGTCCGGTCTCTTGGTAGTAGCCCTCGACGCTCTTGGGCAGATCGAGATGCGCGACGAAACGGACGTCCGGCTTGTCGATTCCCATGCCGAAGGCGATCGTGGCGACCATCACCAGTCCCTCTTCACGCAGGAAGCGCGACTGGTTGGCCGCCCGCACCGCGGCCGGGAGTCCGGCGTGGTACGGCAGCGCGTTCACGCCGTGCTTCACCAATGCCTCGGCGGTCTTCTCCGTGCTCGCCCGCGACAGGCAGTAGACGATGCCCGAGTCGCCGGCGTGCTCTTCGTTGATGAGCTTCAGCAGCTGCGCCAGTGGCTGCTGCTTGGGCTCGATCCGGTAGCGGATGTTGGGTCGATCGAAGCTGGCCACGAACTGCCGCGCGTCCGACAACCCCAGACGCTCCACGATCTCGGTGCGGGTGGCCGGGGTCGCGGTTGCGGTGAGCGCGATGCGCGGCACCCCAGGCCAGCGCTCCCCCAGCAACGACAAGCGCAAATAGTCCGGACGGAAGTCGTGCCCCCACCGCGAAATACAGTGCGCCTCATCGATGGCGAACACCGATATCTGCAGCCGATCGAACAGGTCGAGCGTCGAACTCGCGGTGAGCCGTTCGGGAGCAAGGTAGAGCAGGTCGAGCTCGCCGCGAAGGGCGGCCTGCTCGGTGGCGCGGCGCTCGTCCGCCTCCTGAGTCGAGTTGAGGAAGCCCGCCCGAACGCCCAGCGTTTGCAGGGCGGTGACCTGGTCATGCATCAACGCGATCAGCGGCGAAATGACCACCCCGACCCCCGGACGCGCGATCGCCGGGATCTGGTAACACAGCGACTTGCCGCCACCGGTCGGCATCAGCACCAAGGCATCGCCGCCGTCGATGACGTGTCCGATGATCTCCTCCTGATCACCACGAAAAGCGGGATACCCGAACGTGGTGCGCAGGATCTCGGTCGCGGGATCGGTGGAGGTCAGCACCCCGCCATGCTAGGTGGACGCACCGACACTCAGCGCCACCACGGGCCACGCGCAGGGCTCGCACCCGAAGCCCAGCCGCCTCTTCTCCCACCTGCGGATACCCGCAGGCAAGCACCTCCGACGTTGATGCCTCGCACGACCGTCACCTCAGGTCCATCAGTGAGCGGAAACGCACAGCGCCCGCATGGCAGGAGCACCACCGGGCCGCGCTGCTAGGCTCGCCCCGTGTCCGACGACCGTGTCCACAAGGCGCTCCGGGATTTCGCCGCTGAGCGAGAATGGGGCCAGTTCCACACTCCTGAGAATCTCGCTAAGAGCATCTCGATAGAAGCTGGCGAACTGCTCGAGTGCTTCCAGTGGGATCGGAATCCCGACTTCGACCAGGTTAAAGGCGAGTTGGCGGACGTCCTCACCTACTGCTACTTCCTAGCCGACCGTCTTGGACTGGATCCCGGGGAGATCATCCTGGCCAAGCTCGAAGTCACTCGAGCCAAGTACCCCGTGGAAAAGGCCCGGGGCCGCAGCGAGCGATATGACACGCTTTAGAATCGAACAACTGCCGTTTGAGGCCGCCTCCCTTGGCGCGTGGAGAGACTCAGACCGGCGGCATTCCAACTGGCCCGTGGTGTACGCGCTAAACGGAAGCACACAGGTGTACGTCGGTGAGACCCTTGGCGGCGCCGGACGGCTCCGCCAACATCTGTCGGCCCCTTCCAGGCGCCACCTTGACACCGCCAGAGTCATCATCGATGACACCTTCAACAAATCGGTCTGTCTTGATCTTGAGTCCTACCTGATACGGCTCTTTGCGGGCGATGGTAAGTACGAGGTGCTCAATGCGAACGCGGGCATCACCGACCGGGACTACTACGACAGGGAGTTCTACCAGGAGACCTTCCGCACAATCTTCGAAGAGCTCCGTAGCCAGGGTCTCTTCAACGGGCACATCAAGGACATCGAGAACAGCGACCTGTTCAAACTTTCGCCGTTCAAGTCGCTCACCGAGGACCAAGCCGCCGCAGTCGTCGACATTGTTGAGGGTCTTCTCGACGACCTCCACACCGGGCGGGGCAGCACCATCATCGTTCGGGGTGACCCTGGCACCGGGAAGACCATCGTCGGCATCTTCTTGATGAAGCTCCTCCGCGACATCCAGGAGATTGATCTGCACGACGAGTTCTACGCAGAGTCGATGTTCTCGGAGTTCTTCCTTCCGGATCACGCCGCGCTGCTTGATGGGCTCCGGATTGGCCTCGTCGTTCCTCAGCAGTCCTTGAGGGATTCCATCAGGAAGGTCTTCGCCCGAACTCCGAGGCTCAGTGCGGGGATGGTGCTCACGCCATACGAGGTCGGCTTGAGTGACGATCGATACGACCTACTGATCGTGGATGAGACCCATCGGCTCAACCAGCGCGCCAACCAGTCGTCTGCGGCAAAGAACAGGCAGTTCGGGGAGATCAACCGACGACTCTTCGGCGCGGATGAACTCGCGACGACCCAGCTCGACTGGATCAAGGCACAAAGCGATCACCAGGTTTTCCTCCTCGACGCCGCTCAAAGCGTGCGCCCCGCAGATCTCGCGACGGCTACGCTCCGCGAACTCCTAGACGATGCGAGTACTGCGGGGCGGGTATACCCGCTTCGGTCCCAGATGCGGGTTCAAGCCGGCGGCGACTACATCCAGTACGTGCGAGACCTCCTCACTAGCCGCGCGAGCACACCGAGAGCATTCCCTGGCTATGACCTGCGGATGTTCGAGGACCTCGCTGCCATGCGAGACGCCATTCACACTCGCGACGCAGAGCATGGGCTGGCACGTCTCGTTGCTGGCTACGCATGGCCGTGGGCAAGCAAGAACGACAAGAGCAAGTACGACATCATGCTGGACGGTTGCAGCCTGCGCTGGAACCGCTCTGAGATCGACTGGATCAACTCGAAGGGTTCACTTGAGGAGGTCGGGTCGATCCATACCGTGCAGGGCTACGACCTCAACTACGCAGGCGTAGTCATCGGGGGAGACCTCCGGTACGACCCGATTGGCGCCAGGCTCTTTGCAGACCGCACGAGCTACTTCGACAAGAAGGGAATGGAGAACAACCGGAAGCTCGGCATCACCTACACCGATGACGATCTACTCCGCTACATCTCCAACATCTATGGGGTACTGATGACACGTGGCATGAAGGGCACCTATGTCTACGTGGTTGACCCCGCCCTGCGTGCCTACCTTGGCGGCTACATCAACACATGACTGCAGGTGCACCCGACTCGCCATGGGGCCCGACGATCACTTGATCCTGCGAGGCTGCGCCAACGCGCCTTACTCACACCCGATCACTCGGCCCCGCGGTCATCGGCCGCGGCACTCATTGCGTGACTTGTGCAACGCACCCACAACACCGAGTGAGGCAATCCCCAGCCCCAAAATGAAACATCGGCTCGGGTGAGGTGGCGGCCTCACCCGAGCCGATGGATAAGTCGTCCAGCAACCTGCGGATCTCGCCTCCACAGGGGCCGACTCATCTGTGAGCGATCACGGTTCCAGGTCCATGGACCGGGGGGAGGGCCCATCGCCTGATCGCGTATGCCCCGGGGGGGTTGGGACATGACACCACTGTGCATCGGTTTCCGCATCCGCGCAGCCCGCCAGCATCCTCACAAGCTCACGGTCAGTAAGTTCATGGGTTTTCGCTGACCGCTCGCGTGCCTAATCATTAGAAATAGCTGATGCCATTGAGCACGTGTGGGAAACTCGTCCACAAGCTCGTTGGGTCTCATGTGGCCCGCGCACGAGTTGGGCTGGCCCGCCAACACCCGCCCAAAAGGAACCGCCATGGACGCCGGTGCGAGCACCACTACGAATACCGTTTCGTACGGCATCGTCGCGGGCGCGCGGATGCGCTACGTGGGCCTGGCCCTCCTGCTGTGCTGGACCTACTCGGTGTGGTTCGTCACCTCCCCCGTCTCCAGCCTCCTTCAGGCCAGCGACACCCTGGTGTTGTCGCGGTTGACCACAACGCTCACCTCCGTGGTGGTACCACTGCTGTTCGTGTGGCGCCTCGGCCGGGCCGGACGGATGCCCATCAGCCCCGCACTCATCTGGACGTCCGCCGTGCTCGCCGCCGCCGCCAGCCTGGTCTCACCGCTGCTAGACCGGGCCATGCCGAACCCCTGGCCGTTCTTCGCGGTGAGCCTGACCACCGGCACCTTCAGCGCCGTTCTCTGGCTGATGTGGGGCCAGCGTCTTGCCGATCAGTCCGCCACCTTCGCGATCGAACACCTCGCGCCGGTCTACGGCGGATTGCTGCTGGTGACCGTCTTGGTGACCGCCACGCTGCCCACCTTGCCTCGGTCGTTGGTGATCGCGGCCTACCCCCTGATCTCCGGCCTCCTGCTGCACCTCAACCTTCGACTTCAAACCCAAGCCAAAGCTCCTCGGCTGCTGCCGCGCGCCACCACTGACGGCGCGCGGCGTCCGATCCTCACTGCCGCGGTGGTGTCGTCGGTGGCCGCCTTCACCTGCTTCTTGCTGGTGATGATGATCCCCCTCACCAGCCCTCGAGATGTCTACCCGTTCGCCTGGGGTGTGACGCTCGGTGCCCTCCTGATCCTGGCCTACGCGGGACTCAGAGTCTGGAGTAAGCGCCGCGGGTACAACTTCTCGTCCTTTGCCTGGCTTCTCCTGCCGGCGGTGGCCGCGTGCGCGGTATATCTGGCCACCCCCCAATTCGACCTGGCCGAGTTCTTCCTCGCACTGGCCACCTGTTTGCTGCTGGAACTGCTCCTGGTGCGCCTGATGGGCGTGTTGACCCTGCATGGCTATTTGTCCCCCGTGGTCGCGTTCGCCATTTCGCGCAGTGCGTTCCGTTTCGGGGTCGCCATGGCGATCGTGGTCGGCCTGGTCTTCGCCCGGATGCCGGAGGTTGCCGCGGCAGCACTCGCCCCGACGTTGGTCGTGCTGATCGTGGTCTTGTCCGGTCTCGGCATGACGATGGTCCGCCAAGAGTTCGCCATCCAGGTGATCACCACCAGCCCTCAGGACGCCAACGAGTTGGACGCCATGGTCGACTCAGTGGCCCAGGAGTTCCAGCTCTCTGAACGGGAGCGCGAGATCGTCGCCCTGGTCGGACGCGGTTACTCCGCCACCGCGGTTGCCGACAAGCTGGTCATCTCTCCCCACACGGTCAACACCCACGTCCAGCACATCTACGCCAAGCTCGGCATCCACAAGCGTTCTGAGCTGATCAGCTACTTGCACCGCGACAGCAACGCCTAGTCCACAGTGGGCACCTCCGGGCGTTTGAAAAGATTCGAAGAATCGCTCCAACCCCTCGCGAAGGGCGCGCATTCACAGCACCGTAGAAATGCATCAGCTGATGAAGGAGCGAGACATGGGCACCACCCACAAGACCGATCCAGCCAAGACTGCAGCACAAGTCGATTCGCCACCCGTGGCCGTCAGTGACATCCAAGCTTGCCTCGACAGTGCCCTGTATTGGGTAGGGGCTCTCCCGCGCTACGCCAACAAGATGCAACTCACTGCGGACGTGTTCGCCATCGTCGCCGCGGTGCTTGGCGTGGTCACCGGCTTGGCGATCTGGGGGACGGTAGCCGAGTCCGACACCTACCAGGCGCAGTTCCTGGTCACCGGCGTCGCCCTGCTGGCCGGGATTTGCGCGGTCGTCCCGCGCATCCTCAACTTCGGCGAGATGGCTGGCAGCGCCCGCGGACTGATCGCCCGCTATGCCCGCAGCGCCGGGGAGTTGCGCCGCTACTGGGAGCACCAGGAGTGGCTCGACCGGCCCCAAGCCGAGACCGTGATCGAGACCTTCGAAGCCATCAAAGAGGCCAAGGATCAGCTCCGCTATCTACCGACGCGACCATCTGAACCCACCAAGCGGGTCAACGGGATCGCCGAGTGGAAGGAAGCCGAACTCAGCGGCGCGTGGCAATCGAAGAAGGCGGCCACCACCTAGCGGACGGACCTCGCACAGCTCAAAGGTTCCGGACCTTGGGGTCGGTCCGCGTACTTCTCCCAACCGGTGTTCGCGGCGTCCACCGGCGGAGCTATCGTCGAGGCATGCACGCAATCAACGTCTCGCGCACCGGCGAACCGGAGGTTCTCGAACTGGTCGACGTGTCCAGTCCCGATCCCGGCCCCGGTGAGGTGCTGGTCCAGACTGCGGCGGCCGGCGTCAACTTCATCGACACCTATCAGCGCCGCGGCATCTACCCGATGCGGATGCCCTATGTGCCCGGCAGTGAGGGCGCCGGCGTCGTGGTGGCGCTCGGTGAGGGTGTCACCAACCTGGCCGTCGGCGACCAGGTCGCCTGGACGGACGCGCCCGGCTCGTATGCCGAGTTCGTGCTGGTCAAAGCCTCGCGCGCTCTCCGCGTACCCGACGGCGTCGGCCTCGACGTCGCCGCCGCACTCCCCCTGCAAGGCCTCACCGCGCACTACCTGGTGACGTCCACCTACCCGGTGGCGGACGGCGACACGATCCTGGTTCACGCAGGCGCGGGCGGTGTCGGGCTGCTGCTCACCCAGCTGGCGGTCGCCCGCGGAGCCACAGTTATCACCACCGTCTCCAGCGCGGACAAGGAGCGACACTCGCGCGCAGCCGGCGCCAGCGAAGTCATCCGCTACGACCAGCTGTCCGATCTGACCGCCGAGCTACCCGCGTTGGTCAAGGGATTCAGTGGCGGCGGCGTCCCGGTGGTCTATGACGGTGTCGGACGCTCGACGTTCGACGCGTCGCTGGCCAGCCTCCGTCCTCGCGGGACGATGGTGCTCTTCGGCGCCTCCAGCGGACCGGTCCCGCCCTTCGACCTGCAGCGCCTCAACGCCGGCGGCTCGCTGTTCATCACCCGACCGAGCCTGGGCCACTACATCGCCACCGACGACGAACTCCACGCCCGAGCCGACGACCTCTTCGCCGCCGTCCAAGCCGGGACGCTCGACGTCCGCATCGGCGCCCGTTTCCCCCTCGCCGACGCCGCCGCAGCCCACACCGCCCTAGAGGGCCGCGCCACCACCGGCAAGGTGGTCCTCGAAGTCAGCTGAGCAGGACCACTAGCGCACGCGAGAACCCGAGCACCACTCAAGCCTCCTTCACTGAGAGGTGTTCACCCACCAAGCCCACGGCCTCCGCCGAAGCCAGGGCCTCTTCCAGTCGGGTAGTTGCATAGCCCTCATCGGGATCGGCCACCCCAACCCCACGTGATAGCGTCCGGGCCGCTGCCTCCAACAACTGACGTAGGCGAGGCGCCCCGGATCCCCGGACGGACAACGAATCACGCTCCCTCCCCCGTCCTCGTCTCATGCCGACTCCTCAAGCCAGCACCGCAAGGTCACCGCCAAGTCGGTCCCGGCAAGCTCAGGGTCGCCAAGATCGATGGCCCTCGCGACAGCGACCACTCGGACGTGCAACTCAATGTGTTGAGCCCAGTAGCCACCAGGAAGGCGGATCAACGCCGCCAAGAGCGCGCCCGGGTAGAGGTCACCGGATGCCAGAGGTCGCCGCTCCACGACGCTCGTCGCTAGTGGCACCAACGTCGTTAGCCCGATCCCCTGGCCGACCATCACCCGCAGGTCTTCATCGTCGAAGTCGGCGATTTGCTTTCGATGAAGCCGCGTGCAGGTCTGAGCCAGGTGTGAGTCACAAGGATCGGGGTCACCCCAGTCCTGGCCGTCGATGTCTTGCAGACTCCGTCCCGGAACGAACTTGCTCGCCGCGATCTCTGCGTCCAACATGACCCGTCAGCCGCCCGTCACTTCACGCCACGGATCCACGCTAGCCAGGCTCGGCCCGAGCATCGCTCGAAGCTCGGCACCGGGTTGCCCAGGGTCAGGGATCATCTCTACGCCGCTCACCTGAATGAGACCACGCACTTCGTCGGGGCCAGCGGCGAACGCCGCATCAAGGTAGTTCAGGACGGAGGCACACACCTGGGCCTTCGTGGTGCGGTGCGAAACGAGCCACCGGATGATGTCGGCCAACAGCAAGTGGGGCAGCAACTCCCCCTCGTTGTCTTCGAGGTGCTCCGACAATAGCCCAGCAATGTCGGGGTGGGTCTCGACCAACTGGCGGACCAGCAGAGCGGAGGCCGTCATTTGACTCCCTTCAGCGCTGCTCGCAACTCATCGATAAGGCCCTCAGCCACCTGGCGGTCCGCAGCGGGCGCGTTCGGATTACGCCGAACCCAGTTTTCGAGGCCTTTCAACGTTTCTCGACCCTTGATCGTATGGAAACGGTTACCTGTTGGCAGCCCCGAACCCAGCTCACTTCGGATCGCATCCATCGTGGTGCCATCACCAACCCTATTGGGGTTAGTCGTTCCCTTGTAGACGTTGTTGATCAGGTTCTGGAGCTTGGAGTTGCTGACTTGAGGGGTATCTCTGACTGCCGCGGAGGTGCTTGGCGTGCTCGGCTGACCCCGTTGCACCGCCTCACCGGCAGCGGGCGCTCCACCGCCAGCCGACGCCCCGCTCGCAGCCGACAGCAGAGCGTGGGCGACGAGCGTCGATCCCACCACGGTTCCCGCCGCCAGAGCAACGCCGCTACCGGTGATCATCACTGTCCCGATCGAGGTCACCAGCAGAGCACCAGCGGGCGGAAAGAGCAGGAACGAAAGCAGGATGATCGCAAGCCCCAGCCACAGCTCGGCCGACGACAGCGCGTCAATGACGTGGTAGTTGGTGACGAGCCGGTGGGTCGGGTCGCCGCCGCCGATCAAGCCCGCGACCACCAGGCCCGCGCTCGCGATTGCCGCAACACCGGTGGCCAACTGGAAGCCCGGCCTCAGCTTCTCCTCGTGTAGCGACGGCTCAGCACGTTTCCAGACCCGCCGCACCAGCCCGGGCACTTGGGAGACCACCAACGCGACCCCGAGCAGCAGCCCGATCAGCATCAGGCCGGTCCCCACCCAGGTGGACGCGAGGTCCTGCAATCCGCGAGTCACCGGCCATCCACCGACGACAAGGAACAGGAGTCCCGGCACCAGGCTCAGCACCCACACGACCGTCCGCCAGCCCCACAGGCCCTTCCACGGGACTGCGCCCAGCACCTCTTTGGCTGCCTCCGCCCAGCGAGCCCCGCTCGCGGACCGCTGGAGCTGCGCAATCCTCTGCTCAACACCGTGAGCGAGCGCAGGAGACTGGCCATCAACCAGCTCCGAGTACAGCGCAGCGCGACGCTCAAGCACCACCACCCAGGTCACAAAGGTGCTCCAGGGAAGGCCGCGCAAGGCGACCCGAGCCACCGCCAAAGGTCCGAGTCCGTCCGGACGTTCGCCACCCAGGAGTATCTCCCCACGCGCGCAACGCGCCCTTGCTAGGCCGAACCGGTCAACGGCCACTCCGCACACGACGAAAGTGACCAGAAGCGCGTTCAGCTGCGGCTCCAGCCAGGTCAGAGCCGGGGTCGACCACCCCAGGCCCGAAATGGAGTGTCGAGCGTTGTAGTTGGCGTGAACCAGGCTGACCACGACCAGCGGCAAGAGCCCGAGCCAGCGCAGCGGCTGGCGCCGTACGATCCAGCCCACGCCTGCCGCCGCAAGGCCCGTCCAGACGAGATGAAGCGGGTTGGAGAAGTGCGGCCAATCGGACGTCGCCGGCGCGGGCAACCACGTCCCCAGTGACGTCGCGATCGATGGAACCGCAGACACCCCCATCATCGATCCGCCCACCAGCACACCACCGGGCACGATGCTCACGACACCGGAGATCTGACCAAACCTCAGCAGGGCCTCCGCAAGCTCGAACCCCGCTCCGATAGCCGCACCGAGTAGCAGGAAGTCCACCAAGCCCAGCTGACGTGCCACCCGGCGCCACACGAGAGCGACAACCACCAACGGCGCCACCTTGAAGACTTCCTCGAGTGCTGGGTCGTAGGTCCACGACGCAACATTGGTGATGGTGATGAGCAACTGCTGGCTGGCTACCGCTACTCCCCGAGCGGCCAGCCACTCTGCCCCAACCGTGAGTGGCGCGACGACGAGAAAGCCAATCCCGACGGCCTGGAACAGCGTGAGCACGCGAACTGAGCGGGCCCAAACGCCGAGTGTTGAAAGCTGCACCACCGACACCGCGACGGTGAACAGCATGAGCACGACCATGCAGACTCCCGTGGGGTGGTGGGGTGGGACCGACTCTGTTGGCCTTCCTGAGACTAGCCAGCCCGAAGAGCGTCGAGACAGCCCGCCGACGGCATCTGTGGATAACCACCGCGTCACACGCGCTGCAGCACCGGCACCTCGGACACTCAGCACAAGTCACGATTGGCGGCTGCCGCCGGGGGTCACAGACTGCCTACATGAGTGACTTCTCCGTTGAATGTGCCGCAGGCAGCCTGCGTACCGCTGATTCCACGGCGACTCACTTCGCGCACCGCTGGACCGACGGTGGCGTGGACGTCACCGCCGCCTTCACGGGCGCACACCTGCTGCACGCGTCCATCGCCGCGTGCGTCCTCAATGATCTGTACCGCGAGGCCGAAAAGCTCAGGATCACCCTGGACGGCGTCCGCGTGCGCGCTCGCGGCGGCTTCACCGACGACTGGGCATCGTCAGGAATCGAGTACGACGTCGAAGTCGACTCTCCCGCCGACCCGACCTCACTCGCCCAGCTGATCGCGCTCGTTGACGACGTGGCCGAGATCCCTCGCGCCGTCCGTGCGGGCGGAGACGTGCGGCGGGCGTCTGAGGCGAGGTGACCCACCATCGTTCCTGCCGCCGAGCGATCGGCGTTAGGCACACCCGACGGTACCCACGGACGACTCCCCGCTGGCACCCCCGGCACCGATCAGGTCCAGCCTCATACGCCGGTGGCCGAGTGGGAAGCGTCGGCCGAAGACACAGCCCTCTGGTGGGCCCACTGGGAATCGAACCCAGAACCCGCGGATTAAAAGTCCGCTGCTCTGCCAATTGAGCTATAGGCCCGGCACGCCCCTACGGCCGATGCTCAACCCGCCAGTCGAGCCTGCAGCGCGCAGCAACGCCCCCACAGCGTACCCACCGCTCGGGGCACCGTGCACACTTGAGTTATGGACTGGGTGGGCATCGGAATCATCGTGGTGGTGGGCATCGCCGTCATCGCGTACGGGTGGCTGTCCGACCGCACCGCCAACCGGCGCCGCGCCGAGGAGTTGAACGCCCCGCCGGACCGTCCGATCCCGGGCTTGAACACCACCGCGGACGCCCCGATGTACGTCCACCCCGACGAACTGGACGCCAAGCCGTCGCTGCCGGCCGATGAGCTCTCCACCTTGCGCGATCGACTCAGCAGCGCGACCTCGCTGCCGCACGGACACGGTAAGGGCGCCTTCGCCAGCGACCATGCCTCCGGTCTGGCCGTGCTCACCGACCCGCTGATCCTGATCGTGGACGGCGACCTGAGTTCCACGCGCGAACTCCTGCCGGTGATCGCCAAAGCCGTCGCGGCCTCGCGTCCGCTCGTGGTGGTCGCCGAGCGCATAGCAGCCGACGTCTATCACACCCTTGAGGTGAACACGCTGGCCGGCAAACTCGCCTCCGATGCCGTCCCGATCACCGATCCGGGACGTCGCGCGCATCTGGCAGAACTGGTCGATGCCACCCCCATCTCGCCGGCCAACCTGAAGTCCGGCTGGGTGCCGGATGCGTCCCTGGGCACCTGCGGCACCTGGGTGAGCAGCCCCACCCAACTGTGGCTGCTGCACGCCAGCTAGCGCCTCAACCGTGAACCTCGGCTGGAGGTGAACTTCACCCTCCCACCAGGCCGGACGTCCACCCCCACCAAGCGGTCAGGCGTAGCCCCACTCGTCCAGATCGTCGTCGTCGATGCCGAAGTAGTGGGCCACTTCATGCCACACCGTGATCCGGATCTCCTCGGCCAACTCGACCTCGGAGGCGACCATGCGGCACAGCGGTCCGCGGAAGATCAAAATGCGATCCGGGAGCGCGCCGGAGTACTGCGAAGACCGATCTGACAAGGGAATACCGTCGTAGTAGCCGAGCACATCACCCAACTCAGGGTCCGGCTCGTCGAGGACGATCACCGCGCAGTTCTCGATCTGGTCCAGCAGGTGTTCCGGTATCGCCGCCAGCGCGACGTCCACCAGTTCCTCGAAGCGCTCTTCGCTCACCTGCACCGCCATGCGCCCAGCCTAGCCCGCCGCCATACCTCCAAATCGGGGTAAATCACATCGTTGTTATTTCCTCAGACGCCCTCAGATTCCACGCGTGCAATTCACCAAATTCCCTCGCCAGCGCCGTCCGAACGGGACTAGCCTGAAACTCAGGTCGAGGCAGATCGGGACGGGTGTGGCTTGCCACGGGGAAGGCCCGCCCCCTGCCTCACCTACCCCCCCACCCGGCCACCTTCTCCGGGCCAGAAAGAAGCAGTCCCGCATATGCGTGCCCCCCACGCCGCCCGGGCCATCGTCGCCTGGGTCCTGATGACCGTCTCCACGGTCGCCTTCACGCTGGTCTCCGCGCCCCAAGCCGAGGCGAAGGCCACCGTCGGCAAGACCTACACGGTCACGACAACCATGTACGTGCGTTCCTCGAAGAGCACCAAGGCCGCCATCGTCGGCACCATCACCGCCGGCAGCCACGTCCTGCCGTCCGGCAAGGCGAAGTCGGGCTGGATGCCGATCAAGTACAACGCCAAGACCGCCTACGTCTCCACCAAGTACCTCAAGCGGGACGCCAAGACGGCCTCCGTGGTGGTCGCTGGCCCGGCCGGCACCAAGAAGTCGACCATGCAGGTACCGATTCGCGTCAAGGCGAAGGTGTCCGCACCAACTTTGAAGGTGGCCCCGAAGGGCACCGTCATGGACGTCACCGGTGAGACCTCTGGGATCTACACCCGAGTCATCGTCGACGGCACGAAGGCCTGGGCGTCCACCCGGCGTCTGACCTCGAGGACGACCGCGTCCGCCACTCCGGCCGTCCTGCCGGCGACGGTTGCCTCCTACACCACCACCGCCAGCCTCGCCCTGCGCACGTCGGCCTCGGTGAGCGCCACCAGCCTGGTCACCATCGCCACCGGATCGACCGTGGCCGGCACCGGGAAGCACTCCGGCTCCTACAGCCAGGTTGTGTTCTCCGGCAAGGTCGGCTGGGTCATCACCGGCTACCTGCAGGCCGTTGCGGGCACTGACCCGCAGTACGTCCTGCCGATGCGGGCCACCAACGTCTCGGCCGTGGCCACTGCCACCTTGTACGCCTCGGCCGATCTGACTTCCGCGGTTGTCGGCGAGGTGGCTGTGGGGACGACCCTGCGCTCCACCGCCGAGGTGTCCGAGTCGTCCTTCATCTCGGTGATCTGGAACGGCGGCATCGCCTGGGCACAGTCGTCGACGGTCACCATGACCCTGGGCTCGTCCAGCCTGGACATGCTGGAGGTGTACGGCAAGGCCGCGGTGATCGAGATCCGTCCGCTCTTCCCGCAGATCACTTCGATCTACGGCTGGCGGTCGTCCAGCGCGTACTCGTCCGACCATCCCAACGGACGCGCGGTCGACTTCATGATCCCTTCCTACAAGACCAACAAGGCACTCGGCGATGCACTGGCCGACTATGTGATCGCCAACGGCCCGCGCCTCCACGTCACCTATCTGATCTGGCAGCAGCGCAGCTACTCGCTGTCCACCGGCAAGTGGAAGGCCATGGAGGATCGCGGTAGCGATACCCAAAACCACATGGATCACGTACACGTGTCCTTCGAGCCCAGCTCGAAGTAACCACAGGGGTGAACGACGGCGGGACGCAACGGCGCGTCCCGTCGTGCTGACCTGTGGGAAAGTGAACGGGTTTGCCCGTTCTGTGGATAACCCCACCTTCGGAGTGAACGGTGCACTCGGTTTGTGCCAGTCTGGAGTTCTACCCCACCCCGGGAGGCTTCATGGCAGCACTCCGCACGACCCTGAGCGCGTTGGCGCTCGGGCTCGCGATCCTTGCCGGTTGCACCCCGGTGACGACACCGACCCCACTGCCCCAACCCAGTCCCACCTGCACACCCGAAGCCGGTGGCACTCCCTACACCTGCACCCCGTACCAGTACGAGGAGATGGTCGCCAAGGACAGGCTCTACACCGAAGCCGAGACGGTCTATCGCAAATACCTCACCGAGGAGGCGCGAATCTACCGCGCCGGTGGCGTAACTGAGCCGACGCCGGTTCTACTGGAGACAACCACCGGCAAGTATCAGTCGGACGCGATGGAGATTTTTCGCGACCTCGTGGAACTCAAAGTCCGCGTGCTCAGCGGCGACTACACCGTGTCGTGGATTAGACGAACACCGGGCCCAGCCCGCTCCGGTTCAGTCGTTGCCCTCACTTCATGCGTTGATGGAAGCAAGGTTCGCTTCAGCGATGGCAAAGGAGGCTCCGAGACCGGAACACCCATACAAGAGACGGGCTACTTTGTCGTGGTTGAGGGCTCGCTGAAGCTCGCCAACGCCGATTCCAAGGTCGTGCCGACATGCTGAAGCTCGCTGTCTTCGCAGTCGTGTCCACCCTCGCAGTCCTACCCTTCGCGCCCGACAGGAAGACCCCGCCACCAGACGCCTCACCAAGCCCGAGTATCGCCACAAGCGGCGGCACCATCAACGCGAAGCTCAGCATCAACACGCACGTTCGCACCAAGCAGCAAACCCACAACCGAAAGACCCCCAACCCCGTAACGAGTCCTCCGCAGACGTCGGCCGAACCCAAGCGCACGACCCTGACGACCAAGGGGCCGCACTGCGGGGCGAACACCGACATCTGTGACCCACCCGCCAAGACGAAACGGACCCCACGCACCGACCCCGCCCCGACCAGCACCCAACTCCGCCAGGTCGTCGCCAAACTGAAGCTGCCCGACCCC
>PHEY01000007.1 GCA_002841335.1 Actinobacteria bacterium HGW-Actinobacteria-2
CGGAGACCCAAGCGTCGCCGGAGACCCGAGCGTCGCCGGAGACCCGAGCGGCGCCGGAGACCCGAGCGGCGCCGTAGACCCGAGCGTCGCCGGAGACCCAAGCGTCGCCGGAGTGCGCCAAGCACGCCTCCGACTCAACCCACCCACCCAGATCACCCGCACGAACGCCAGCAGCCGGAATGTCGACCAGCGCCCGGATACGGCGCAGCCACGGCGCGGACGGGTGAGTCTCCTCGGTCAGCTCGAACTTCTGAACCTCACTCATCGAGGCCACCACCCTCGACCTGCCCGAACGGCAACGGCGCCCGATTCAACCGCTCCTCACCCCGAGCCACCATCGCGTCCCGCACCGCCTGAGGCGTCTTCTCCGTCAACCACGCCTCAGCCCGACGCACCTGCACAGTCGGCACCTCAGTGCCCTTCGCCACCGAGTACCGCACCTCCCGCACATCGAAGGTGACGATCGCGGTGATCGTCGTCCCGTCCGGGTTCTTCGCCAACTCCGCGGCGAACACATCGAGACCATTCACGGTGTCATCGCCCGGGAGAGCGGAGGCCAACTTCAACGATTCGGACATAGGAGTCCGTCCTTTCACTAGTGGGAGTACTTGCGTTGTTCAGAACAGAGCGGCCGCGGCCGACTCCGAACGGGTCTTCTTGGGGGCCTCCGGCTTGCAGTCGGCGGCGTGGGGCCGGAACACCTTGAACCCCGGCTTGGGCAGTTCGCCGCGCCGCAGCACGTAGCCGGCGGCCCAGCGTTCGCCGGTCCATCGGGCCGCGACGTTGCCGTGCTCGGGGTCGGGGATCGGGTTGACCGGGAGCGACTTCCCGCTCTCGACCATGCGGACCCATTTGAGGGTGGCGCCGCAGGTGCGGCAGCTGCCGGGGGCGGGCTGGTGGTTAGCCATGTCCGCCTCCGAGCACCTCCAGCACATCGCCGAGCGAAGTCACACAGCAGCCGCTCCGGCCAGCAATGGCCCAGTGCAAGGCGGTGTGGCACGCCTCGGCGTAGTCAGCTACCGGGCAACCCTCGGTGCTGATCGCGGCGATCGCCTGAACGTAGTGCTCACGCGCACACACCAACGCCTCATGCATCGGCCCCTCCGGCAGCTGCTCAACCGCACCAGCAACCACCACCAACCGATCCCGCAACACCCGCACAGCAACATCCGACGACGGACGCGTAACAACCTCAGCCACGAGACTCACCACCCGCCGGAACCGAAGCCATCTGAGCCGCCTCCAACGCGATCCAGCAGCACTCCGTGCACCGCTCAACCGCCGGATCCGGAGACTGCGACGCATTCGCCACCGAGTACTCCAACGACATCACCCCGCACAGGGCGAGGAGATCGCCACCGACGACCAGGTGCTGAACCACCGCACCACCCCGGCTCACCTTGGCCTTCTGCCACGCCACCGAGTTAGGCATCCTGATCGGCCCCCTTGTTGAGCGCCTCCAGCGCGGCGAGGTTCCGCAGCGCGCCGAGCCGGTTCAGCAGGTTCGCCAGCTCCTCGTCGGTCAGCTCGTTGGTCGACTCGACCGGACGGCCAACCAGCACCCCGGTCCAGAACAGGCGTTCGTCACGCTGTACCGGCTTGCCCAGCAGGCGTTCCCACTGCATCTGCACCTGGGTCGTGGTGCGCCGGCGCCAGTCGTCAGCGGGCAGGGTCGGTTCGGTGGTCTCGGTGGCCAGCTCGGCGCCGACCGCTTCCACGACCTCGGCGACGACAACCTCAGCTGCGACGGTCTCGGGCTCCTCCTCGGCCGCGGCCGGGGGAGCAGCCTTCGCGCCACGCGGAGTCAACCCAGCCCGCCGCCGTCCCCTCGCAGGGGCGGGCACGACCGGCTGTTGCTCCGACGTTGCCGCGCCCACCCCCTCCGAGGCAGCCGCGCCCCCCTGTTGCGGGGCCTCGGCCTCGACCGCCGGCGAGCTACCCAAACTCGACTGGCGGGAGACTGTGGTGGTGTTCGGCTGGTCCGGCACGTAGCCGGCGGCATCGGCGCCGTCCATGTCCTGGAGCTCCTCGACCGATCGCATGCCGTGGATCACGTCCGCGAAGATCATCCGGGCGAGAATCGTGCTCGCGCGGGCCAGGAGGAGCGCCTGTGGCCATTTCTTGTACATCGACGGAGTGACTCGACCGTCTTTGGACCGCTTGTCCTCTAGGAGTCCGGCGCGGGCCGCGTCCTGCATCGTGAAGGTGACCGTGGTCCAGCGGTCCTCGGCCCACCCGGAGCGACGGCCCTTGATCGTGCAGCGCTCAGCGGTGGACACCTCAATATGCAGGTCGTGGCCAGCCTGCAGGATCAGCGCCCGCATCACCTCGGCAGAGGTACCGGGGCGCCCATTGATGACCTGGGTGTGTGCGAGTGATGTCATGGGCGGTAGACCGAGCTCTCGTCCGTGGAGGATCGCGGCGACGGTCTTCGGGACGCTGCCACGAAGACCACCGGGGACGAACTCGGTGTTTGCGATGTTCTCCGCCAGCGTCACGACGTCGAGGAGCACAGCTGTCCAGCTGTCGGTGGTGCGGTCGAGGAGAGCCGGATTTGTCGGCGGGTCGTAAGGCTGCAAAGTCATGGGAGTGCCTCTCGTTCAGGGGTGATAGTTCAGGGACGCGCCGCGGGCACGTCTTCGGGATAGACCGGCTTACCCACGGGCGGGTCGAAAGACTCCTCATCACGGAAGTCCCACCCGGTCCGCTTCACCCAGGTCTCGTAGATCTCCAACATGTGCAGGAAGCTCTCGAAGATCGCCGGATCCAGCTTCACCGGCACCATTTCCACGGTGTCATCGAGGACGTGCGCGACCAGCAGCGAGTCGATCGCCGGCATCGGCGCCTCATGCCAAACCGTCTTCCGGCCACCGCGCGGCCCGATCTCCTCCGACGACACCAACCGCAGATCGCAGCCGGCGTACGCGTTCAACTGCAGCGCCACCTCGGAATAGACACCCTTGCCGGTCTTGATATCCATCAACGCCCGACCGAACCGGGGAGTCTCGGCGATCAGGTCGAAGGTGCCTCCGAAGCACCATTCGGTGTGAGCGACCGGCGTCTCCGTGGCGAACACCTCCAGCCCCCAGGTGTCGAGGAAACGGGCGTAGGCGCTGACCTGGCTCTGAATCTCCAGCGGCACCTCGACGGTCTCGCCGTGGGCGAGCTTCTCGCCGAGCGCGTGGATTCGGTTGCCCTTGACGACGGCTTTGCGGTTGGTGTTGTACCGGGCCTTCTCGATCTGCGCGGCGCGCTCCAGGAGCGGCAGGGCGGTGAGTCGTTCCCAGTTCTCGATCGCGAAGGATGCGGACTCTTTGGCGGCCCAGTTGACCAGGGCGGGTTTGTCGAGGATGCCGATCACGGTGGTGACGCCGGGGATGCGGTTGCCGTCGAGGAGGTAGCTGTGGCTGGTGCCGACGTTCTTGCGTACGAAGCGGGCCATCAGAACGCCACCGCCTTCGCGCACGGCATCATCCGGCCGACGATCTCCCTCAGCCGGGGATCGGGAAGAGTGAGGTCCGGATCGAGTTCCTCCGGCCAAGGCCAGCACGCGTAAAGCCCATCGAGCGTGCGGCCCAACAGGAAGGGATCGCGGCAATCGGAGCACCCCTCCGCGTGGATCTTCCCGTAGTTCTGGGAATCGCCGTCCATCTCAACCACCAGGGCCTGGCTCCACACCCACTTGACCACCGGTACGGCGGTGTCGTGCTCCTGCGCCTTCTGCACCACGGCGACGGCGGCCGCGTTCCTGATCTCCACCGCCAACAACGCCGCATCAGCCCGACCCAACCCGTCGAGCCCGGCCGCCACCAGGGACAGCTCCTCAGTCGTCAACCCGCGAGTAACCGGCTCAGCCATCGACCTCGACCCCCAAGAGTCGATCGATCTCCGACTGAGGGAATCGACGCTGGCCTCCAGCCGTCCGCCGACCCGTGATCTTGCCTTCGCTCTCCCATCGCCGCAGCGTGTCAATCGAGACACCCAGCAACCGTGCCGCCGTCCCGATTGGGAGAGAATCCCCATCTACCGAGGTATACCTAGGTTCTGCCATGCGGGTAAACCTAGGCATACCTCGGCACCTGGGGCAAGCAACACGCCGAAATGCCTAGGTTTACCCAGGTTTTGCTACCATTCGGGCATGAGCACACAGCAGGCCCCAGGTTTCGGGGCATACACCTGGACTTTCGGAGACCGCCTCCGCAAGATCCGCAGAGTCAACGGGCTCAGTCAGAAGGAGTTCGCCGCCGAGATCGGCGCCGACCCGAAGTCGCTCAGTGCATGGGAGAGCGACGCATGGCTACCCCGCGGGATCATGGCGATCGCGAGACGAATCGCAATCAGGTACAGAGTGCCGATCGCGTGGGTGCTCGGTGTTGACGATGGCGGCCCAACAGGCGGCCCCGGATATGAAGAGCTCCCCCACCTGGACTCGAACCAGGAACCTGCGGATTAACAGTCCGACGCTCTGCCAATTGAGCTATGGGGGATCGCGCGGTGGCGCGGGGCGATACGTTACCAGAACTTGCGGGCAAGTTCGTACTTGGCGAGCAGGGCTCAGCCGAGGTCGAAATCGCGCCGCAGGCGGCGCAGTTCCAGTTCCACTTCGGTGCTGGCTGCAGCCTGCTCGGCGGTGGTCCGCTTTCCCGGGGTGAGGTGCCAGATCAACGGTGCAGCGACGTCGACCAGCGATCGTCGGGCACTGATCACGACACTGTGGTGGCCGTCGAACTCCAGATGCCGGGAGTAGGCCACCGTGGCGTTGACCCGCTCCTGGAAGAGCTGCGGGATTCGTCCGGGATCGTCCAACTCGACGGCGACCCAGGTGCCGTCCACAGTGCTCCAGTTGAGTTGCCGGGTGGCGTTGTCCCAGCCCCCGCGCTCGATCTCGTGCCAGGCAATCTCGCTCCAGCCGCCGTCGGTGGGATAGATCAGGCGATCGGTGAGGCCCAACACCGGACGGCCCGCGCTGGCCGAGCGCGCGAGCACCCGGGCCTTGCCCACCAGTTCGGCGAGTTCCGGTGGGAGGGAACGACGAGAGAACAGCGACATAGATCAATCATGCCCTGCCCGGCCACCAGCGGCTCTAGCGCTCGGCGTGGACGTCAGCGGGGTTGAGATCCGGACGCCATCCCAGCCAGACCGGATGCCGCAGGCGTCCACTGGCGCTCAGCGCGCTGAAGGCCACCTCGGCAACCAGCTCCGGGCGCACCCACGTCGCTCCGCGGGCGTCCTCGGCCGGCACCTCGATGAACGGGGATGTGTCGGCCGTCAGCGGGTCCAGCAGTGCCGTGGCCCGGTCGAGTCCAGCGTCGTCGAAGCCTGACCCGACTCGTCCCAGGTAGCGCAGCCGGTCGCCGTCGGGGAGGCCCACCAGCACCGAGCCGATGCTGCCGCCGCGCCGGCCCAGGCCCGGACGCCAGCCACCCACGACCACTGACTGGGTACGGCGATGTTTGATCTTCAGCCAGGTATCGGACCGCCGTCCTGGCAGGTAGGTCGAGCCCAGCCGCTTGGCCACCACCCCCTCCAACCGGAAGGTCAGGCTGGCGTCCAGGGCAGCCTCCAAGTCGCCGGGGAACGCCGGCGGCACCTGGACGTGGCCGAGCCCGTCAGGCACCAGGTGCTCCAGCAGTTCGCGGCGCTGCTGGTAGGGAACGTCCAACACCGAGGTCGCGTCGAGTTCGAGCACGTCGAAGAGCATCAGCTGCACCGGAGTCGCGGTCACCGCCGCGGCGATGTCGGCGGGCTTGGTGAGGTTGATCCGGGGCTGCAACCGACCGAAGTCAGGTGCGCCGCCGGCGTCCAGAGCCACGATCTCGCCGTCGAGGGTGGCGCTGCCGCAGCCGATGGCCCGCAGATCGTCGGTGAGCTCGGGGTAGCGGGCCGTCTCGTCGCGCCCGTTGCGACTGGTCAGGGACACCTGGTCGCCGACGATGGTGACCACCGCGCGCACGCCGTCCCACTTCATCTCGTAGGCCCAGTCCTCGCCGGTGCCCAGCGCGTCCGGCTCGGCGGGGGAGGCCAACATCGGTTCCAGGCGGCCCGGTGGCAGCCCCCGAACCCGACGGACGGGCACCGGTTCCTTCGCCGCGACCATCTTGTGCATCAGCCAGTTGTCGGCATCGGTGTGGATGAGTGCGAACGTGACCGGCTCGCCGCCCAGGCCGCCGTCGCGACGGCCGTGAAGGGTCACGATCACCTCCGCGCCCTCGCGCCACTTGGACAGTTCGTAGCTGCCGGCGTCCCAGATGCTCACCGTGCCGGCGCCGTACTGCCCGGCGGGGATCGTGCCCTCGAATCCGCCGTAGGCCAAGGGGTGATCCTCCACGTGCACCGCCAAGTGGTTGGTGCCCGGGTCGGTGGGTGGGCCCTTCGGCACCGCCCAGCTGACCAGGACGCCGTCGCGTTCGAGCCGGAAGTCGTAGTGCAACCGTCGGGCGTGATGCTCCTGGATCACGAAACTGGTGCCCGCACCCGCGGCGGGCGCTGTCGGCGGCACCGGCTCGGGGGTCTTGGTCGCGTCCCGCATGCTGCGGTAGGTCGACAGCTTGTCGGTGCCCGAGCCGGTGAGGCCGGCCAGCGGGTCGCCGTCGACGGCGACCCGGGCCAGCACCTCAGCGAAGTCGAGGTGTCCCAGCTCGGGGTCGGTCAGCTCGTCCCAGGTGCGCGGCGCGGCCACCCACGGCTGCTGCCGTCCGCGCAACGAATAGGGCGACACCGTGGTCTTCGACCCGTTGTTCTGGCTCCAGTCCAGGAACACTCGTCCGGTCCGATCGGCTTTGCGCATCACCGCGGTGACCTGGTCGGGGTGATGGCGTTGCAGGGTCTGGGCCACCTGCTTGGCCACCTCGGAGGCGCCTTCGCTGTCGAGTTGGCCGTCGAGGGCGGCATAGAGGTGGATGCCCTTGCTGCCACTGGTAACCGGGTAGGACGCCATCCCCAACTCGTCCAGCAGTTCGCGCACCCAGCCGGCCACCCGGGCACAGTCGGCCAGGCTGACGCCCTCACCCGGGTCGAGGTCGAAGACCAGTCGGTCGGGTGGCAGCCGGTTCTGGTCGTCGTCGAACCGCCACTGTGGGACGTGCAGCTCGAGGGCGGCCAGTTGAGCCAGCCACACCACGGTGGCGGTGTCGTCGGCCAGTGGATAGTCGTTGGTACCGCTGGTGTGCGCGATGCGTGCCCGGCGCACCCAATCCGGGGTGCCGGCGGGCAGGTTCTTGGCGAAGAACACGTTCGGTGGCTCGGCACCGTCGCCCACCCCGTCAGGGAAACGCTTGCGAGTGATCGGACGCTGGCGCAGGTGCGGCAGCAGCACGGGGGCGATCTGGGTGTAGTAGTCGATCACCTCGCCCTTGGTGGTGCCGGTGGCGGGATAAAGCACCTTGTCGAGGTTGGTCAGGGCGAGCTGATGCCCGTCCACGGTGACCCTCTGGGTGCTCATCGCACCATCCTGCCCCGAATCGACACCGGCAGGTAGGTGCCTCAGGGAACGGCAGCGCCGAGGGCTTGACCGATCGGTTCACGGACGACCAGGGTGGCCGCGGAGTCCATCGCGGTGGCCTGGGTGTTGATCAGGATCAACGTGTGCCCGCCGAAGGCCTGCACCAGCCCGGCCGCGGGGTACACCACCAAGGAGGTGCCGCCGACGATCAGGGTGTCGGCGGCCTCGAGCGCGGAGATCGAAGCCTCGATCACCGCCGAGTCCAGGGCCTCCTCGTACAGCACCACGTCGGGTTTGATCATCCCGCCGCAGTCGCAGCGGGGGATCCCGTCAGCGGTCAGCACCGTCTGCATCGGATAGGTGCGCCCACAGCTCAGGCAGGTGTTGCGATGGACGCTGCCGTGCAGTTCCCAGACGTTGGTCGAACCGGCGGCCTGATGCAGTCCGTCGATGTTCTGAGTGATCACCGCGGTCAGCTTTCCGGCCGCCTCCAGCCGGGCCAGCGCGGTATGGGCGGGGTTGGGCTGAGCGTCGGGGTGCAGCAGGTAGCGGCGGTAGAAATCGAAGAAGTCTGCCGGGTAGCGGTCGAAGAAGCTGCGACTCAGCACGGCTTCCGGCGGATAGGACGTCCCAGTCTGTTGGTGGTACAGCCCGCCGCTGGAGCGGAAGTCGGGAATGCCGCTTTCGGTGGAGACGCCGGCACCGCCGAAGAAGACGATGCGGTGGGCGTCCTGGATGGCTCGGGCAAGCTCGTTCACGACTCGACCATAGCCCGCATAGCTCACGCGGTGATTGCTGATCCCGCCGGGGCGTCGGTGGCCCTAGGCTGCGCGCATGCAGTCGCTTTGGTCGCCGTCGGCCGACATCACGCCCGCCCGCTCGGGTATCGAGGATCGGCTGGCGGAGATGATCACCATTCCGACCATCTCGGCCCACCGCGCCGAGCTGGGTGTGGGCCCCTTCGAGCAGTTCCTCGACCTACTCGCCCAGCAGTACCCATTGATCCACCAGCACCTCGAACGCGAGCGGATCGGCGAGCTGGGCATGGTGTTCACCTGGAGCCCGGCCGGGCCGAGCGCGGCCGCCCCGGTGGTGCTGATGGCGCACTTCGATGTGGTGCCGGTCGCCGGCCAGGAGGACGAATGGACGGTGCCGCCGTTCGAAGGGCGGATCGCCGACGGAGTGGTCTGGGGCCGTGGCGCGCTGGACGACAAGGGTTCGCTGGTGACGCTGCTGGACGCGGTGGAGAACCTGCTCACTGACGGCTGGGCGCCGCCGCGGGAAGTGCTGTTGTGCTTGGGCGGCGACGAGGAGACCCACGGACGGGCGGCCCGGCTGATCGCCGACACCCTCAAGGATCGCGGCGTGCGGCCCAGCTTCGTTTTGGATGAGGGTGGCGCGGTGACAACCTTGCCGTTCCCGGGGCTGTCGGGTTGGTTCGCCATGATCGGCCTGGCCGAGAAGGGCGTGATGGCGGTTCGGCTGTCGACCACCGGTGCCGGTGGGCACGCGTCCGCGCCGTCTGGGCTGACCGCGGTCGGACGGATCGCCCGCGCGGTCGCCCGACTGAACCACAATCCCTTCCGGCTGCGGATGCCGCGCACCGTGCGGCAGCTGTTCTCCCGGCTCGCTGACTACGCCGACCAGCCCTATGCGGGCATCTACCGGGCTGCGGCGTCCGCGCCGGCGGTGACCTCTCGGTTGCTGCCGTTGCTGGGCGCCGAGGGCGAGGTCATGGTTCGCACCAGCCTGGCCGCCACCATGATCTCGGGCGGCAGTGCTGCCAATGTGCTGCCTTCGGAGGCGTCGGCGGTGCTGAACCTGCGGGTGAACGTGGGGGAGTCCTGTGACCAGGTGATCACCCGGCTGCGGACCGTGATCGATGACCCCGAAGTGACCATCGACATCATCGAGGCCGACGAACCCACCCCCGAATCCGCCGTCGACAACGCCGCCTGGCGCCAGCTCGCCGCTGCGGTCGCCGCCGCCTACCCTGGTGTGGAGGCCGTGCCCTACCTGACCACCGCTGCCACCGACGGGCGTCATTGGCATCGGTTCACCCCCAACGTCTATCGCTTCAGCCCGCTGGCGATGGATGCCGAACAGCGGGCGTCGATTCACGCCGCCGACGAACGAGTCAGTGTTGACGCGCTCGTTCGCGGTGAACGGTTCTACCGGGCGCTTCTGCTCGGACTGTGAGGTGGGGGTTTCCAATGGCTGAAGGTGTTACCGACGCGTCCAGGATCAAGTTCGGCAACCTGGGCATGGTGGTCGGCTTCCTGGTGTTCGTGGAGTTGACCAGCGGGGTCATCCAAGGCTTCTACGTCCCGCTGCTCACCGACATCGCGCGCTACTTCGGCGTGCCTGATGCGGACGTGAACTGGCTGGAGGGCGCCCAGGCGATGGTGGCCGCCATCGTCATTCCGGCGTTCGCCAAGCTCGGTGACATGATCGGGCACCGCAAGATGCTGCTGATCACCACCGCGGTGACCGCGCTGGCCAGCGTGCTGATGCCACTGTCGGGCAACTTCTGGCTCTTCCTGGCCGCCTGGGCGCTGCAGGGCTTCTACGTCGTGTGGCTGCCGCTGGAGACCGCGCTGATCTACTCCCGCGCCCGGTCCACCGGACATCCGGCGGTGCTGACCCGCCGCGCTGCAGGCGCTCTGGTGGGCGCGCTGGAGATCGGGGTGATCGTGGCGGCGCTGTCGGCCGGTCAGTTGGTCGACGTGGTCGGCCTGCCGGGCCTGCTGTGGATTCCGGCGATCGCCGTGGTCGCCTGCTTCTTCGTGATCCTGTTCGGGGTGAAGGAGTCGCCCGAGCTGCACGGTGGACGTTTCGACACCATCGGTCTGGTGCTGGTGGCGATCGCCTTGCTGGGCCTGACCGGTGGGCTGTTCCTGCTTCGGGTGTACGGCCCGGCCTCGCCGGCCGCCTGGGCCGTGCTGGTGCTGGGGGTGGTGTTGTTCGTGCCGTTCGTGCTCTGGGAGCGCCGGACGGCCGATCCGGTGATCGAGGTGCGGATGTTCGCCGATCCCACGCTGTGGCCGGTGTTCCTCACCGCCGGCCTGTTCGGCGTGAGCGTGCTCGGCGCCCAGGCGCCGCTGTCGACCTTCGCCCGGACCGACCCGGCCGTCGGCTACGGACTGGGGGCGACCTCGGGCCAGACCTCGATCCTGATCGGCGCCTACGTGCTCACCTTGGCCATCGGGGCGCTGATGCTGCCGGTGGTGACCAAGTTCATCACCCCGCGGTGGGCGCTGGTCGGGGCCAGCGCGCTGGTCGGCGTCGGCTATCTGCTGTTCCTGCCGCTGCATGCCACCTACGTCCAGACCTTGACCAACATGATCATCGCCGGCCTGGGCTCGGGAGCTCTGGTCGCCGCCCTGCCGGCGGCTGCTGCCACTGCGGCACCGCATGGTCAGACCGGGGTGGCTACCGGACTGACCAACTCGGTCAAGACTGTGGGCGGTGCGATCGCCTCAGCGGTGTTCGGGATCGCCCTGGCCACCCATGCCCCGGGCAGTGACGTGGGAACCGCCGGATCCTTCACCGGGTACCTCACGGTGTGGATCGTGTGTGGCACCACCGCGCTGGTGGCCGCGGTGGCCCTGTTGTTCGTGCCGAAGACGGCCTTCAGCGACGCAGCACCGTCAGCTGAGTAGGTCGAGGATCGTGCGACCCACGCCGTCCTCGGCGTTGCTGGCCACCTCGGTGTACCCGCGGGTCTTCATCGTGTGGTGGCCGTTGGCGACCACGAATCCCTGTCCGACCCAGTCGAGCATGTCGGCATCGTTGGGCATGTCCCCGAAGGCGATCACGTCGGCGGCGTCGACGTGCAGGTCGGCGCACACCTTCGCCAAGGTGGACGCCTTCGAGATGCCCGGCGCGGTCAGCTCGATCATTCCGTAAGGCTGGCTGACCGAGGCGTGAGTGAGGGTGAGTCGCTCGCCGATGATCGGGGCGGCCTGCGCGGTGAGGTGTTCGGAATCGATGCCCGGGTGAAAGCCGAGCACCTTGATGATCGGGCCGAGTGCGGCGATCAACTCGTCGACCGAGCCGACGAAGTGGCCGGGTTCCTGGCGCTGCCGCGACGGGGAATCGGGTTCGCAACCGAACCCGACACCGGTCTCGAAGCCATAAGTCATTCCCGGGATCTGTTGACGAAGTTCGTCCAGCACGCCGATGGTCAGCGCGGTCACCAGGGGGAACTCCAGAATCGGCGTCCGAGTGGCCAGGTCGACGACCGCGCCGCCGTTGCTGACGATCACTTGCGGATGAGCGCGGGCCACTGCGTCCAGCACGCCCAGCCAGCGACTCGGACGTCCGGTGGCCACCACGAACGGAATGCCGTACTCAGCTGCCTTCTCCACGGCGCGAGCGTTGAGCGCCGAGACGTTGCCGTCCGGACGCAAGAACGTGCCGTCCAGGTCGGTGGCGATCAGCCGGGGCCTGGTCACAGCTTCGAGTTCGGGGTGGGCGATCCGCGTCCGGACGGGGAGGCGGTCTGCGGCGAGGGGGTTACCGACTGGCGCGACGCCGACGGCGAGCCCGATCCAGACGGTGATGGCGATCCCGATTGCGGCGAGGGCGATCCCGATTGCGGCGAGGGTGATCCCGATTGCGGCGACGGCGATCCCGACTGCGGTGGGGGAGAGCCGGTGGCGCTGGTCGGCACCGGAGGCGGGGGCTGCTGAGTCGAGGACTCGTGGAAGATCAAGATCGCGATCAGCACGGCCAACGCGCACAGCAGCAGCATCAGCAGCCACGAGGCCAGAATGCTCAGCCAGCCGGTGCGGTCGTGGCGCCCCGGCCACGGCAGCGGCCACACCTTGGCAATCCCTGGACGGCTCCAGTCGATCCAGTGCAAGCGGTAGTCCGGGCCGGCGACCTGGCCTTGAGATCCGAGCAGCGACATGTCGATCTCGGACAGAATCCGCTCAGCCTCGGCCACTGCGGCCCCGGAAGCGTCATAGGCCAGCGCCACCCACGGGGTCGCCGGCGTCTGGTCGCCGAGTTGGGGATCGTCCGGCTCGTCGCGGAAATGGTGTCCCAGGCGCCCCTCGTCCTGTCCGTGACCGCCGCGAGCCAGCACGGTGTCGATGTGCAGCTGGTTGACCGTTCCGGCCAACCGATCACGCGCACCGGCGTCACCGGCGGCGCCCTCGGACAACAGGATCACCATCGCGGAGGTGTTGGCCTCGTCATGGGCGATGTAGGCCACTCCCGACGGGGCCGCGCTCAACCGTGCGTCCAGCCAGAAGTCTCCGACCTTCGGCGGGTCGGACGGCAGCAGCGGCGACAGGCGCGGCGGCTGGCCGGGCGTCGGTTCGCTCATCTGGTCCCATCGTCAGTGCCGGAAGGCTGCGATGCCCCATTCTGCCGTACTGGCCAAGCTGTGGGGGTGGTGAAACATGCCCGGTGTCCAACCCGGACGAGGATTCGCCCCACCCGGTATCGTGGGCGGCGCCTGTCGATGTTGTTTTCGCCTGCTTACTACCGGGAGCCCACGTGACTAATTCGAGCCATGAAGCCTCGACCCCGTCGTCGCATCACGCCAAGCCCGTCACTCAAGCCGACACCGCTGCGGCCGCGAAGCTGCTGGGTCAGGCCATCGAGCAGGTGCAGCGGGTCATCGTCGGCCAGGAGCACATGGTCGAGCAGCTGATGGTGTCGCTGCTGGCCAAGGGTCACTGTCTGCTCGAAGGCGTGCCCGGTGTGGCCAAGACGCTGGCCGTGCGCAGCTTCGCCACCGTGGTCGGCGGCAAGTTCGCCCGGATCCAGTTCACCCCCGACCTGGTGCCCTCCGACATCGTCGGTACCCGGATCTACTCGGCCCAGCAGGAGAAGTTCGACATCGCGCTCGGCCCGGTGTTCGTGAACTTCGTGCTGGCCGATGAGATCAACCGTGCGCCGGCCAAGGTGCAGTCGGCGATGCTGGAGTTGATGGCTGAGCAGCAGGTGTCCATCGGCGGTGAGACCTACCCGGTGCCGCAGCCGTTCATCGTGATCGCCACCCAGAACCCGATCGAGTCCGAGGGTGTCTACCCGCTGCCCGAGGCTCAGCGCGACCGCTTCCTGCTGAAGGTGGACGTCTCCTATCCCCGTGGCAACGAGGAGTTCGAGATCCTGCGCCGGATGAGTGTGAAGCCGCCGACGGCCGATCCGGTGCTGAACCCTGAGCTGGTCCGTGAGCTGCAGGACCTGGCCAGCAATGTGTTCGTGCACAACCTGGTGGCCGAGTACATCGTCCGGCTGGTGTTGGCGAGCCGTACCCCGGAGGAGTTCGGGATGCCCGATCTGACCTCGGTGATCCAGATCGGCTGCAGCCCGCGCGCCACGCTGGGCCTGGTGGCCGCCTCGCGCGCGCTGGCTCTGATCCACGGACGCGACTACGTGCTGCCGACCGACGTCCAGGCCGTCGCCAAGGACGTGATGGCCCACCGCATCGTGCTGGGCTTCGACGCGGTCGCCGACAACATCACTCCCGCCCAAGTCGTGGAGCGGATCGTCGCCATGGTCCCGCCGCCCACGCCGGTGTGGAACAACCAGCAACGCCAGGCAGCCCAGACCCAGCATCGCTACCAGCCGCAGGGCTGATCGGCGTGACGCAGGCGCCGAACTTCGCGCCACCGCCTGACAATGTCAGTGCGGTGTCGTCGGTCGTCGCTGCCCCCACCCAGGCGACTCTGCCGCTGAGCCAACTCGCCCCGGAGGCGGCGCTGCGTCGGCTGGAGCTGACCATCGTCCGGCGCCTGGAAGGGTTCCTGCACGGTGACCATCAGGGTCTGCTGCCCGGTCCTGGCTCGGAGTCCAACGATGCTCGCGAGTACGTGCCCGGCCAGGACGACGTCCGCAAGATCGACTGGGCGGTGACCGCCCGGACGATGACTCCGCACGTGCGAGACACCATCGCCGACCGCGAGTTGGAGATCTGGGCTCTGCTGGATGTCACCCCGAGCATGAACTGGGGCACCGAAGGGGTCACCAAGCGCGACCTGGGGATCGCGGCGGTGGCCACCATCGGTTTCCTCTCCCAGAAGATGGGCGATCGCTTCGGCGGCCTGATCATGCGACCCGAGCAGCTCAAGCGGCTGCCGGCGCGCTCCGGACGTACCGCCCTGTACGGGCTGCTGCGGCGGATGCTGACCGAGCCGATGGTGCCCGACCACGCCACCGGACCGTTCTCGCTGGCCGCGGGCATTCAACGTCTGGCGCGCAGTGAGCCGCGTCGAGGGATGCGGCTGATCGTCTCGGACTTCCTCACCCCCGGTGATTTCGAGCTCGACCCGAACGTGGCACCGGAGTGGGAACGCGAGATCGCCCAGTTGTCGATCCGCAACCAGGTGTTGGCCGTGGAGGTCATCGACAGCCACGAGATCGAGTTCCCCGACCTGGGCGACATCTTGATCCGCGACCCCGAAACCGACTTCGCCCGCTATGTGAACACCAGCGACAGCAACGCCCGGGAGCGAATGAACGCGGCCACCGCGGCCCAGCGTGAGCGGATCCGGGTTGCGCTGCGGCGGGCCGGCGCGGCGCACATCCAGTTGCGTACCGACTCAGACTGGGTGCATGACATCGCCCGCTTCGTGCTCGCCTACCGCCGAACGGCCTCAGCGCTGCACCAACCTCCGTCGGGGGTGACGCGCTGATGTGGGACTGGTTCTCCTTCGCGAACCCTGAGCGGCTCTGGGTGCTGTTGCTGGTGCCGCTGGTGATCGCCGGGTACGTGTTCGCGCTGCGCCAGCGCAACAAGATCGGCATCCGGTTCACCAACACCACCATCCTGGGACGGGTGGTGCCCAAGCAGTCGCAGTGGCGCCGGCACCTGGCGGTGGCGTTGTCGCTGTTGAGCCTGGTGGCGCTGAGTATCGCCTGGGCGCGTCCGCAAGGCATCGAGATGGCTCCCCGCGAGCGGGCGACCGTGGTGCTGGTGTTGGATGTCTCGCAGTCGATGCAGGCCACCGACGTCAAACCCAACCGGTTGGATGCGGCCAAGGTCGCTGCGGTGAAGTTCGTCGACGCTCTACCGTCGCAGTACAACCTGGCGATCGTCAGTCTGTCGGGCAACCCGGCGGTGCGAATGCCACCCTCCACTGACCGGACGGCGGCCAAGCAGGCGATCAACAGCCTGAAACTGGCCAACTCCACCGCGGTGGGGGAGTCGATCTACTCCGCCCTGGAAGCCCTGCAGATGGCTCCGAAGGACGACAACGGCAACGACCCGGCACCCGGGGCGATCGTGTTGTTGTCCGACGGCCAGAACACTGCCGGCCGTGCTCCGATCCAGGCTGCGGCCGAGGCCAAGGCGGCCAAGGTGCCGATCTACACGATCGCCTATGGCACCGACAACGGCTATGTCGACCTCGACGGCAAACGCGAGTCCGTCCCACCGGACCGTGACCTGCTCAAGCAGATCGCCATCGCCACCGGTGGCCAGACGTTCACTGCCGAGGACCTGTCGCAGCTGGACCGGGTCTACGCCAACATCCGCAGTGAGGTCGGCCAGGTGCCGACCAAGAAGGAGACCACCGCGACCTGGGCCGGCTACGGGCTGGCGTTCGCGGTGATCGCCGCCCTCGCAGCGGTCTCGTTGGGGGCGCGCTGGCCATGATCCCTGAACTGTTCATGCGGCCCGAGCGGCTGTGGTGGTTGGTCTTGATCCCGATCCTGATCGGGCTGTACGTGGTGCTCATCCAGCGGCGTCGCAACCGCGCCCGCAGCGGCGTCGGGATCCGCGGCCTGGAGAAGGTCCTGCCCAAGCAGCAAGCGTGGAAGCGGCACATTGCAGTGAGTGCCGCGATCCTGGCGTTGGCGGCGCTGAACGTGGCCTTCGCCCAGCCCAAGGGTGAAGTCATGGTGCCGCGGGACCGGGCGACGGTGGTGCTCGCTCTGGACGTGTCCCGGTCGATGACGGCCACCGACGTCCAACCCAACCGATTGGATGCCGCCAAGGCTGCCGCGGTCGAGTTCGTGAACCTGATGCCACCTGGCTTCAACGTGGCCTTGGTGCGTTTCGCCGGGTCAGCGGCGGTGGTCGTCCCGCCCACCACCGACCACGCCTCGGTGACGGCGGCGATCGAGAACCTCGAGGTGGCCCCCTCGACCGCGATCGGCGACGGCATCCTCGCCGCGCTGGACGCGATGGCCCAGGCTCCGCCGGATCCCAACCGTCCCGACGACGTTGCCCCGGGTGCGATCGTGCTGCTCAGTGACGGCTCGACCAACTCCGGCAATCCGTCGGCGGCCGCGGCCCAACAGGCCAAGGATCAAAAGATCCCCATCTACACGATCGCCTACGGCACCGACTGGGGCTACGTGGAGAGCAACGGCCAGCGCCAGCGAGTACCGGTGGACCACTACGAGTTGCAGCAGATCGCCAACATCTCTGGTGGCAAGAAGTTCGCGGCCGGGTCCTCGGCGCAGTTGAAGGAGGTCTACTCCTCGATCGCGCACGAAGTCGGCATGGTGAAGCAGTCGCAGGAAGTCACCGAGATGTTCGCCGGGATCGCCCTGCTGTTCGCGGTGGTCGCGGCGTTGTCGTTGGCATCGTTGGCGGCACGCTGGCCGTAACCGCGGGTCGTAGTAGCCGTTCGCGGCTCGCTGGGGCACAATGGCCACAGACCCTGATCGAACGAGGTTGCTGGGGAAGGCAAATCTCGACATAGATCGGGGGTCACATGACCAGTACGCGTGGGGTCGTTCAGATCCATTCCGCGAACGTTGCGCTGCGCCCACACCTCGAGTGGGCAGTCGGCGCCGTCTTGGGCTACCCGGTGGAGTTCGATTGGACCTGGCAGCCCGCCGAACATCGCACCATGCGCGCCGAGTTCTCCTGGCAGGCCCCGGTTGGTACCGGTGCGCAGTTGGCCAGCGCCCTGCGCGGGTGTGAGCGGGTCCGCTTCGAAGTCACCGAAGAAGCTGTCGGCGGTGGGGACGGTCTGCGATGGGCCTTCACGCCCCGGCTGGGCGTCTTCTCCGCCTCGGTGGGCGAACACGGCGACATCATGGTTCACGAGAATCGGCTGCGCGAAGCGGTGGTCGCCGACGCCCTGGGCCGCAAGCCTTTGGCCGATGCCATCTCCGACCTGCTGGGCACTGCCTGGGATCTGGAGCTGGAACCATTCCGCCTCGCCGCCGAAGGCGCGCCCGTCCGCTGGCTTCACGTCGGCTGAGGCACAACGCTTGCCGTCCCCAGTGCGCCAACTGACTGGCCTCTAGCGGCGCACTGGGGACGGTTCCTCTGGGACGCTGGAACGGTTCCTGGTGTCCCACCGCTGCAGCTTGATCGAGACCGTAGGAACCGCGCCCGGTGCCCCAGTTGGCGGGCGGAAATGCCGAAGCCCTGGGGCGCGGCCGGTGACCGGACGTCCGCCGTCAGGCAACCCAGCCGACGACTGCTGGACGTCGATCCCGCCGCCCTCCCCAGGGCCCGGGCTCAGGGGCTCTGCGAGGGTCAGAGCGTTCGTGAAGCAGTGGTGCTCATCGCATCCTCAGCGGGTCTGGTTCGCGTTGGTGACGACGACGGCCACGTTGGCCCCGCCGAACCCGAAGGAGTTGTTCAGCGCAGCCAGATCGCCGTCCGGGAGCGGACGGGCCACATTGGCTGCGATGTCGATACCCAGGTCGGGCTCGGGGTCTTCGAGGTTGATCGTCGGCGGCACCATCCGGTCGTGGAGGGCCATCACCGTGGCGACGGTCTCCAATGCTCCGGCACCGCCGAGCAGATGGCCGGTCATCGACTTGGTCGAGGTGACCACCGCATGGTCGGCATCGGCACCCAGAGCGGCGCGAATCGAGCCGGCTTCGGTGACGTCGCCCTGCGGCGTCGAGGTGCCATGGGCGTTGACGTGGTTGATGTCGGCCGGGGTGAGGCCGGCGTTCTTCAGCGCCTTGCGCATCGCGCTGGACTGGCCACCACCCGACGGATCGGGCTGGACGATGTCGTGGCTGTCGGCGCTGATGCCGGACCCGGCCAGGGTGCCGTAGATCTTGGCGCCGCGAGCCAAGGCGTGTTCGAGGGTCTCGATCACCATCACTGCGGAGCCCTCGCCCATCACGAAGCCGTCGCGGCCACGGTCCCAGGGACGGGACGCGCGCTCGGGCTCGTCGTTGCGTCGGCTCAAAGCCTGCATCTGACCGAAGGCGGCCAGCGGGAGCGGGTGGATGGTGGCTTCAGTGCCGCCGACCACCGCAACCTCGGCGCGGCCGAGCCGCAGCTGGTCGATCGCCAGGGAGATCGCCTCATTGGAGGAGGCGCAAGCCGAGACCGGGGTGTGGATGCCGGCCTTGGCGTGAATCTGGATGCCCACATTGGAGGCCGGGGCGTTGGCCATCAACATCGGAATGGTGAACGGGCTGACCCGGCGGTAGCCCTTGTCGCGCTGCGCGTCCCAGTTGTTCAGCAGGGAGTGCAGGCCGCCGATGCCGCTGGCGAGCGACACCAGCAGGGTCTCGGGATCGACCTGAGAGTCGGCACCGGTTTCCCAGTCGAAGCCGGCGTCGGTCCAGGCCTCCTCAGCCGCGACCAGCGCCAACTGGGTGGAGCGGTCCAGGCGACGTGCCTTGACCCGGTCGATGCGCTCGCTTGGATCGACCGCGGCGACCGCTGCGATCTGGACGGGCAGTTCGGCGAACCATTCGTCGGTGAGTCGAACGACGCCGGACTTCCCGGCGAGCAGGTTCGCCCACGTGGAGGACAGGTCGCCGCCGAGCGGGGTGGTGGCACCGATGCCGGTGATCACGATCTCAGTCATGGTTGCTTCCGTTGGTCGATCAAAGTGGTGAGGCTGGGATGGGCACACCGGGACCAGGTGTGGCGGTCCCGGCGCGCCCGATCAGGTGGTGCGAGAGCCGCGGGTGGCGGCACGTCTCACCGATCAGTTCAGCTGTGCGCCTCGACATAGGCGACAGCGTCACCGACGGTCTTGAGGTTCTTGGACTCCTCGTCGGGGATGGTGACGCCGAACTTCTCCTCGCAGCCGACGAGGATCTCGACCATGGCGAGGCTGTCGACGTCGAGGTCATCGACGAAGGACTTGTCCAGCTGGACGTCCTCGACCGGCACCCCGGCGACCTCGTTGACGAGTTCGGCGAGCTGAGCGCGGATCTCTTCGGTGGTGGCCATCTGTTTCTCCATTCTTTGTTGGGTTGCTTTCGCTCCGGCCGTAGCCGGTGGTTCAAGGGAGGGTGATCACTTGCCCGGAGTACACCAGGCCGGCGCCGAAGCCGATGATCAGTGCGGTCTGGCCACTCTTGGCCTCGCCGCTGGTGAGCAGCGCGTCCATCGCCATCGGAATGGTGGCGGCGGAGTTGTTGCCCAGGCTCTTGATGGTGCGGGCCACCACGACATGCTCCGGCAGCTTCAGGTAGCGCAGCATGGTGTCGGTGATCCGGTTGTTGGCCTGGTGCGGGATGAACACGTCCAGGTCCTCGGGGGTGAGTCCGGCCTCGTCCAGGCAGCGCCGGGTGGCTTGGGCGATGTAGCCGGTCGCCCACTTGAACACGGCCTGGCCGTCCATGCGAATGGTGGGGAACTTGCCCGACTCCACCGCGCCGGCGATGCCGTTGTCCATCCAGATGGCGTCGAACTGGCCACCATCGGAACCCCACACGACCGGGCCGAGACCGTTCACTTCGCTGGGGCCGACCACGACCGCGCCGGCACCGTCACCGAACAGGAACGCGGTGCCGCGATCGGTGAGGTCGGTGATGTCGGAGATGGTCTCTCCGGCCACGACCAGGACGTAGTGGGCCTGACCGCCGCGGACCAGAGCCTCAGCCTGAGCGACCGCGTAGCTGAAACCGGCGCAGGCGGCGGAGATGTCGTAGGCGGCCACGTCGCCCAGGCCCAGCAGGTGCGCCAGCTTCGGCGCCAGCGCCGGGGTCTGGTAGTAGTGCGAGATGGTGGCCACGATCACCGCGTCGATCTGATCGCGGGGGATGCCGGAGCGATCCAGCGCGCTGGTGGCCGCAGTCACCGACAAGGTCTCGATGTTCTCGCCCTCGCCGACCCAGCGACGTTGCTTGATCCCGGTGCGCTGAGTGATCCACTCGTCGGAGGAGTCGATGAACTGGCACAGATAGTCGTTGTCGATCACTCGCGACGGAGTGGCCGAACCCACCGAGTAGATCCGGGCGAACTGGGCGCCGTGGCTGGCTTTGATCATGAAGTAGCTCCTGCGGAGTCGTGGGTCGGGTACAGGCGGATCAGCGGCTGGCCAGGGGCGACGTGATCGCCGTCGTCCACCAGCCATTCGGTGATCGTGCCCGGGTGGGACGTGTTGACCGTCATCTGGTCGCTCGGGTTCGAGACCACGCCGACGGGCTGATCGGCCCCCAGGTGGGTGCCCACGTCGATGCCTTCGGCCGCGTGGAACTCACCCTTGCCGGGGGAGACCAGCAGCATCGAGGACGGAGTGGAGGCCAATGCGTCGACCGAGTCGGCACCGTGCTTGGCAACGAACTCCTGCGCGGCGGACAGCTGATCGGGGGTGTTCAGGCTGAACAGCTCGATGCCCTTCAGGTTCCGCTTCGCGATCCCGGTGAGGGTGCCGGCCGGCGGCAACTCAAGCAGGCCGGTGACCCCGAGGTCGGACATGGTCTGCAGGCACAGATCCCAACGCACCGGGTTTGCGACCTGGTTGACCAGCCGCTTGAGGTAGGTCTGACCGGACTGGACGACCTGGCCGTCGGCATTGGACAGCAGGCGGGTGTACGGATCGTTGGTGGTGATCGCTCGGGAGAGTCGGTCCAGGTGGGCCACTGCGGGCTCCATGTGGACGGTGTGGAAGGCGCCGGCCACCGACAGCTGGATCAGCCGGGCCTTGGCCGGCGGGTTGGCCTGGAGGGCGGCAAGCTGTTCGACGGTGCCGGCGGCCACGATTTGCCCCGAGCCGTTGTTGTTGGCCGCGGTGAGGCCCTGTGCTGCGATCGCGGCCAGCACCTCTTCGGGGTCGCCACCGATCACCGCCATCATCGAGGTGGGGCGAGCCGCGCTGGCGGCAGCCATCTGGCGACCGCGCTCGCGGACGAAGACCATGGCCTGCTCGGCCGACAACACCCCGACGGCTGCAGCTGCGGTGATCTCGCCGACGCTGTGCCCGGCGACCACGCCGGTGCGTTGAAAGCCATCGACGGGTTGGGGGAACAACTCCCACGCGGCGAGCAGACCGGCAGCGACCAGCAGAGGCTGCGCGATGGCGGTGTCCCTGATGGTCTCGGCGTCGGCTTCGGTGCCGTAGTGCGCCAGATCGATACCGGAGACGGTGGACAGCCAGTTCAGGCGATCAGCGAATCGGGGTTCGGCCAGCCACGGGCTGAGGAAGCCAGGAGTTTGGGCGCCCTGTCCGGGCGCGACGATAGCGAGCACAGGACAACTCTTTCGGACTTCGCTGGTGACCTTGGCGTCGGACGCCACGAAATAGACCGGGGCGACTTTGTGGGAATCCTACAACGCCAGCGCCAGATCAACCCTTTGTCCTGCCGCTGGGTTGGTGGCTTTGATCAGTCGTGCAGGCGTCCGAGCGTCAACGCCAGGTGCAATGCATAGACATCACGGGCGTCGGTGGGGGAGTAGCCGGTCACTTCTTGAACCCGGCGCAAGCGATAGCGCACGGTGTTGGCGTGAACGAACAACTCCCGCGCGGTGGCTTCGATCGAGCCGGCATTGGTGACGTAGGCCGTCAGCGTTTCGACCAGGTCGCCACCGGCGGCCGCCAGGGGTTGGTACAGCTCCACCGCCAGTGCCCGGCGCGCATGACCATCGCCGGCCAACGCCCGTTCCGGCAGCAGACGGTCGGCCGACACCGGACGAGGTGCTCCCGGCCAACCGCGAACCGCGCGCAACCCGGACAGGGCGCTGCGCGCACTGCGTCCGGCCTCGACCAGGCTGGTCACGATCGGCCCGACCACCACCGGACCCGACCCGAAGTTGTCCACGAAGCCGGCCACCAGTCGCACCAGCTCGTCCGCGTCGTCGGCGCCGGTGCCCAGGACGAGCACGAGTCGGTCGCCCTGCTGGGCGGCGAGCAGTTCCAGCGAGCTGTGTGCGGCCGCGGTGCGGATGGCGTCCACGGCCGCCCCGGGATCGTCCGGTGCCGGCCCGATCACTACGGCGACGCCGGGGGAGGGGGTGACCCAGCCCAGTGCGGACGCGCGGGAGATCACCGAGTCGTCGGCGTCGCCACGAATGATCGCGTCGACCACCATGGCTTCCATCCGGGCGTCCCAGGCGCCGCGGATCTCCGCGGCCCGGGCGTACACCCGGGCGGCGGCGAAGGCGACCTCGCGGGAGTAGCGCAGGATGCCGATGCGTACCGGAAGCTGCTCGTCCTCGGGCAGGCCGCCGATCGCCTCCTCGACGGTTTCGATCGTGGTCAACACCAGATCGACGGTCTGGTCCAAGCTGATCCGGCGGGTGAGTGCGCGCGGAGCGGCATCGAACACCGTCCCCGGAGTGCCCTGCTCCCCGGCGGCGAACCAGGACACGAACCCGTCGATACCGGCGCGGGCGACCACGGTGATCCAGGAGCGATGCTCAGCGTTGAGATCGGCGAACCAGGGGTGTGCGCCGGCGATGCGGGCCATCGCCTCGGTGGTCAGACCCGAGGCCTGACCGGCGAGCCGCTGGGCGATCGCGGCGCGCTGTGATGCGGCCGGCCACCCGACGCGGTCCTGGGTCTGTTTCATGCAGTGAGTCCTCGCGGTAGGAATCAGCGTCGGCCGATGCCGCGGCCCGACGTTGAGCGCATCGTAGCCCGGCCGATCGGCTCAGTGGGCGGCTTCGATCTCAGCCCGTCGCAAGCCCACGATCTGATCGACCACCTGGACGGGGATCTGCTGAGCGGCGGTGAAGCCGATGGCGCCCTTACTCAACCGATAGCCGGGCAGCTGATCGGCCACGGCGGCGACGATCGAACCGCTGAAGGGGAACAGCGTGTAGCCCTTCGCATGGGGGCCGATTCCGATCAACCCACGGCCCTGGTACATCAGGGCCGCGACGCCATAGCTGACGCCCTCGGTGAGGTCGGGCACCTGCGCCCGGGCATGGTCCAAAACCGCGGTGATCGCTGCGGCCGCGGGAGCGTCCGCCTCGGCGATGAGGTCGGCAAAGGTCATGCCAGGAGCCTAGAACGCCGGCTCGGCGTAGGCGCCCCCGGAGGGGGAGGAAATGCTGATTTCGGCTCGGTTGAAGGGAATGTGGAGGTGATCACCACGGTTGGGGGAAGTGCGGGCCGATATGGTCTGACATTGCACGACGACCTCGTGCGCCCCCTGTGAAAGGCGACAACGACGTGGCAACAGCCGACTCCGCTGACGCGATCCTGAACGGATTGCCGACGAACCTGCCCGACATTGACTCGGAAGAGACTGCCGAGTGGTTGGACTCACTCGACCTGATGATCGATACCGACGGACGCAACCGCGCGCGGTACATCATGCTCAAGCTGCTCGAGCGTGCTCGCAGCCGTGCGGTCGGACTGCCCGCATTGACCGCCACCGACTACGTCAACACCATTCCGGCCGATCGTGAGCCGGTCTACCCCGGCGATGTCGAGCTGGAGCGACAGTTCCGCCGGTTGGTGCGCTGGAATGCCGCGATCATGGTCCATCGCGCCCAGCGTCCCGGCGTCGGAGTGGGCGGCCACATCTCCACCTATGCCTCGGCTTCGACCCTGTACGAGGTCGGCTTCAACCATTTCTTCCGTGGCAAGGACCACCCCGGTGGTGGTGACCAGGTGTTCTTCCAGGGCCACGCCAGCCCCGGCATGTACGCCCGCGCCTTCCTCGAAGGCCGCCTGGGTGAGGCCGATCTGGACGGCTTCCGGCAGGAGAAGAGCCACCTGGTCGACGGCCAGGTGCGCGCGCTGCCGTCCTACCCGCACCCGCGCCAGATGCCTGACTTCTGGGAGTTCCCGACCGTGTCGATGGGGCTGGGCCCGATCAACGCCATTCACCAGGCGCAGTTCAACAAGTACCTGACCAACCGCGGCATCAAGGACACCTCCGAGCAGCACGTGTGGGCCTTCCTCGGTGACGGCGAGATGGACGAGGTCGAAAGCCGCGGTGCCCTGCAACTGGCCGCCTACGAGGGGCTGGACAACCTGACCTTCGTGGTCAACTGCAACCTGCAGCGTCTGGACGGTCCGGTGCGCGGCAACTCCAAGATCATGCAGGAGCTTGAGTCCTTCTTCCGTGGCGCCGGCTGGAACGTGATCAAGGTGGTCTGGGGCCGCGGCTGGGATCCGCTGCTGGCTGCCGACAACGAAGGCGCGCTGGTGAGCCTGATGAACACCACCACCGACGGCGACTACCAGACCTACAAGGCCAATGACGGCGCCTACGTCCGGGCGAACTTCTTCGATCGCGACCCGCGCACCCAGGCCATGGTGGCCGACTGGTCGGACGATCGCATCTGGAAGCTGACCCGCGGCGGCCACGACTTCAACAAGGTGTACGCGGCCTACAAGGCGGCCACCGAGTTCAAGGGCGCGCCCACGGTGATCCTCGCCCACACCATCAAGGGATACTTCCTGGGCAGCCACTTCGCCGGACGCAACGCCACCCACCAGATGAAGAAGCTGGCGCTGGACGATCTCAAGCAGTTCCGTGATCGCCTCGACATCCCGATCACCGACGCGGTGTTGGAGGAGAACCCCTACCAGCCGCCGTACATGAACCCCGGTGCCGGCGACGAGCGGATCGACTACGCGCTGGAGCGTCGCCGTACCCTCGGCGGTTGGGTACCCGAGCGCCGCACCGCTGCGCCGGCGCTGAAGCTGCCCGACCAGTCGGCGTATGACGCGGTGAAGAAGGGCTCCGGTTCGCAGGCGGTGGCCACGACCATGGCGTGGGTGCGCCTGCTCAAAGACCTCATGCGCGACAAGGAGTTCGGTTCCCACGTCGTGCCGATCATCCCGGACGAGGCCCGCACCTTCGGCATGGACTCGTTCTTCCCGAGCATCAAGATCTACAACCCGCACGGTCAGAACTACACCCCGGTCGACAACGAGCTGATGCTGGCCTACCGGGAGAGCCCGCAGGGCCAGATCCTGCACATGGGCATCAACGAGGCCGGCTCGCTGGCTGCGTTCACCGCCGTGGGCAGTTCGTATGCCACCCACGGGGTGCATATGGTGCCGATCTACGTCTTCTACTCGATGTTCGGCTTCCAGCGCACCGGTGATGCCATCTGGGCCGCTGCCGACCAGCTCACTCGTGGCTTCATGATCGGCGCCACCGCCGGACGCACCACGCTGACCGGTGAAGGCACCCAGCACATGGACGGGCATTCGCACCTGCTGGCGGCGACCAACCCGGCCGTGGTGGCCTACGACCCGGCCTATGGCTACGAGATCGCGCACATCATGGCCGACGGTCTGCGCCGCATGTACGGCGAGAACCCGGAGGACGTCATCTACTACCTGACGGTCTACAACGAGCCGGCCGTCCAGCCGGCCGAGCCGGAGAACGTCGATGTCGATGGCATCGTCCGCGGCATGCACCTGCTGGCTGAAGGCAGCACCGACGGGGTGGCCGGTGACGCACCGCGCGCCCAGCTGCTGGCCTCGGGTGTGGGCGTGCCGTGGGCCCTGGAGGCTCAGGAGCTGCTCAAACGTGACTTCGGTGTGGCCGCCGACGTGTGGAGCGTCACCAGCTGGAACGAGCTGCGTCGCGACGGTCTGCGCTACGACGACCAGCGCTTCCGTCATCCTGATCAGGATGCCGAGCTGCCGTGGGTGACTCAGAAGCTGCAGGGACGTCCCGGCCCGGTGATCGCAGTGTCGGACTACATGCGCGGGGTTCAGGATCAGATCCAGAACTGGGTGCCGCAGCCTTTCGCCTCCCTGGGCGCGGACGGCTTCGGTTTCTCCGACACTCGTGCGGCGGCTCGGCGCTTCTTCGGGATCGACGGCCCGTCCATCGTGGTTCGGACGCTGCAGCAACTGGCCACCACCGGTGAGGTGGATGCCGGTGCGGCTGCTCACGCAGCCCAGCTGTATCGCCTCGACGATGTCACTGCGGGTCGCAGCGGAGCCGTCGGCGGTGACGCCTAGGCGCCGACGGCTTTCCTCACGGGTGCGAATCTGGCAGGCTGAAGCCAACCAAAATCATCTGTGGGGAAGTGAGAAAGCAGCGTGACTACCGCGCCCGGACCGGCGTCGTCGTCGGCTGCGGCCGTACTGGGATTCAGCCCAGGCTCGGCGGTGCAAGAACTTGGCTGGGATTCCGACGTCGATGACGCGTTGCGGACCGCCTTGTTGGACGTCCTCGGTGAGGACTTCGTCTATGAGGCCGTGGAAGCGGTCGACGTCGTCCTGCTGTGGTGGCGTGAGGAGGACGGTGACCTGGGCGACGGATTGGTCGACGCCCTCACCGATCTGAGTTCCACCGGCCATATCTGGTTGCTGACCCCCAGGGTCGGTCGCCCCGGCTACGTTGAGCCCTCTGATCTGGCCGACGCCGCGTTGACTGCCGGCCTCGCCCTGGCCAACTCGGCCAATGTGTCCAAGGACTGGCAGGCGCAGAAGTTGGTACGCCCCAAGGGAGTGCGCCGCTAGCTTCGGCGGATTGGCTCGGCGGCGGCCACCTCAGGGGGAGTGTCGACTGTTGTCGCGCTGAGCGCAGCCGCGCGATCCCGGGCTTCCCGCGTCCGATCGCATTGCGTCGAACGCCGGGTGGGTGGGCGCAAAGGGACTCGAACCCCTGACCCCCTCCTTGTAAGGGAGGTGCTCTAACCAACTGAGCTATGCGCCCCGGCCAGACATCTTAGAGGTCTGGAGGGGGTACCGGTGACCGGTCGGATACCACCGGGGGCATAGCGGTGCGATCCGCACCCGTCGGCGACAGTGCGGCGAGGCGGAAAAGGCACCGGAGTTGCCACGTTTCAAAGCCGCGCGTGAGGGTTCGTGAGGCACCAAGAAAGCCAGTGGGACTGAAGTTTGAAGGCTCGCGAGAGCGCTACGGGCTGGTGGGACTGGATGGATACCCGGCCGGGTAATGCTCGGCATATCTCCTAGTCAGAGGCATGTCGGCCGCGCCTTCGGGGTGTCGAGCGGGCGCGACAGGGTAGTGGCGGGGTGGGAGTGTCGGCCAATCGCCCCGAGTAATGGAATGCGGAATACAATGCCTTCGATAGGGAATAGCGAATAGGCAATAGTGGCGCCACCTGGCCATCGTTCGGAGTTCACGATGGTGAAGCTGGATCAGGTTCTTCAGGGCTATTCATCGTTGTGAGAATCTTGCGATTGCTGCCCCAGTCGACGGGTGGCCGCGCCCCATGTGCGCCGATGCCGCTCGCGAGTCGGTGGTGAGGGGCGTGGGTGTCGGCGGAAGAAAACTCGCCGCGTGCTGCAAATCCGCTTGTCAGACCCCAGACAGGGAAGGAGCCCGCCACGAACCGGGAGCGTTCTGCGGGCACTGCCGGGGGGCAGCTAATCCGGCTCGGGGGGAACCGGAGTTCTTATGAGGCGGGGGCTCGGGGGGAACCTCTTGCCTCGATGAGTACTTTAGTCCAGTTGGTCAGGCGCTGCGCAAGCCCTTTTCTGAAACTTCTTCAGCTTTTCTGGGGGCTATTCATCTACGTACTTCAGTTGTCCCCCACTGGGGGGACTCCCGTGTCACCCGCAGGGGGACATAAACGCCTGAATTGTGGGTTTCTGCATTCGAAAATGTCCCCCGCGTAGGTGACGGGGCGGCTGGCGGCACTGAGTCTCAATCACCGGTAGAGTTGTGCGCTGTGACTGTGGCTGACCTACAGGCCGCTCTGGCCGACCTCGATCGAACGCTGACTTCGATCGAGACTGTGCTCGACCCTGCTTCGAAACAGGCCGAGATCGCCGACTTGGCTGAGCAGGCCGGTGCCCCCGATCTGTGGGACGACCAGGAGCATGCCCAGCAGGTGACCTCCCGACTGTCGCGTCTGCAGTCCGAGGTGGACCGGTTGACCGGGCTGCGGGGTCGGGTCGACGACCTCGCCGTGCTGATCGAGTTGGCCGAGGAGGAGTCCGATGCCTCCGCCATGGATGAGGCCCAACGTGAGCTCAAGTCCTTGGGCAGCGAGATCGAGGCGCTGGAGATTCGCACGCTGCTGTCGGGTGAGTACGACCAACGCGACGCCTTGGTGACCATTCGTTCCGAGGCCGGCGGGGTGGACGCGGCCGACTTCGCCGCCATGCTGTTGCGGATGTACCTGCGCTGGGCCGAACGTCACGGCTACTCCACCGAGGTCTACGACACCTCCTACGCCGAGGAGGCCGGGATCAAGTCGGCCACCTTCACGGTGAAGGAGCCCTTCGCTTACGGACTGTTGTCGGTCGAGCAGGGCACCCACCGACTGGTGCGGATCAGTCCCTTCGACAACCAGGGCCGACGCCAGACCTCCTTCGCCGGGGTGGACGTGCTGCCGGTGACCGAGGAGACCGACCACATCGACATTCCCGAAGGCGATATTCGCGTCGACGTCTTTCGCTCGTCCGGCCCCGGTGGGCAGAGCGTCAACACCACCGACTCCGCCGTCCGGATCACCCACCTGCCGACAGGGCTGGTCGTCTCCTGTCAGAACGAGAAGTCCCAGCTGCAGAACAAGGCGGCCGCCATGCGCGTGCTGCAGTCGCGGCTGTTGGAGCGCACCCGGGCGGAGAAGGAAGCCGAGATGCGCGAACTGAAGGGCGATGGCGGCAACTCGTGGGGTTCGCAGATGCGTTCCTACGTCCTGCACCCCTATCAGATGGTCAAAGATCTGCGTACGAATCATGAAGTCGGCAACCCTGACGCGGTCTTCGACGGCGATCTGGACGGCTTCATCGACGCCGGAGTGCGCTGGCGCCGCCAGCAAGGTGAGCGCTGAACACGCCGAGGCACTTGGGTTGCACCTCGGTTGATCACACCTAGACTGCAAGCAGGCCGTCCTTAGGTTGCTCTAAGGAAACTTCCCCATCGCCTACCCGGCCTGCCACGCATCGTGATCCGATTCGAAGACGTCACCAAGACCTACGACGGTCAATCTCGCGCTGCCCTGAACAAGATCAGCGTCGAGATCGGCAAGGGCGAGTTCGCCTTCCTCGTGGGCACGTCAGGCTCGGGCAAGTCCACCTTCATGCGGCTGATCCTGCGGGAGTACCTGCCCAGCAGTGGACGAATCCATGTGGCTGGCAAAGATCTGACCCGCCTGCACAGCTGGCAGGTGCCATCACTGCGCCGCCAGATCGGCACGGTGTTCCAGGACTTCCGTCTGCTTCCGGGCAAGACGGTCAACGAGAACGTCGCCTTCGCGCTGCAGGTGATCGGCAAGCCGGCCTCGCTGATTCGCAAGGTCGTCCCCGAGACCCTCGAACTGGTGGGCCTGGAGGGCAAGGGCGACCGACTCCCCGAAGAACTGTCCGGCGGCGAGCAGCAGCGGGTGGCGATCGCCCGCGCGTTCGTCAACCGGCCGGCCATCCTGATCTGTGACGAGCCGACCGGAAACCTCGATCCGGCGACCAGCGTGGGCATCATGAAGCTGCTGGACCGGATCAACCGCGCCGACACCACTGTGGTGATGGCAACCCACGACGCGACGATCGTCGACCAGATGCGCAAGCGTGTGATCGAGCTGCACAACGGCGACCTCGTTCGCGACCAGAGCAAGGGCGTCTATGGCTACCAGTGATCGATACCTGGGGGTGGGCCGATGAGACACACCCTGACAGAGGCGTTGTCGGGACTTCGGCGCAACGCCTCGATGACTTTCGCCGTGGTGGTCACCATGTGGGTGTCGTTGTCGCTGTTCGGCGTCGGGCTGCTGGCTGCCGAGCAGGTCGAGCTGTTCAAGGGCCGCTGGTACGACAAGATCGAGATCAGCGTGTTCATGTGCACGCCCAAGTCCAACGCGGTCACCTGCGAGCCGGGAGTGGTCACCACGGACGCTCAGCGCCAGGCCATCGAGGCCACGTTGCGATCCAATCCGGAAGTCGCCGACGTGTTCTACGAGAGCAAAGAGGAAGCCTTCGCCGAGTTCAAAGAGGTCTACGCCGATTCGCCGGTGCTGGGCACGATGACCGTGGACATGATGTCGGACTCGTTCCGGGTGAAACTGAAAGACCCCACCAAGTACGCCGGTGTGGTGTCCGCGGTTGCGGGCATGTCGGGCGTCGAGTCGGTCAACGACCTGCGCAAACTCCTCGACCCGCTGTTCGCCTGGTTGAACCTGGCCCGGTGGGCCACCATCGGGGCCAGCGCTCTGTTGTTGCTGGCCGCCGCCTTGCAGATCGGTAACACGATCCGGATGGCCGCCCACGCCCGCCGCCGCGAGATCGGCATCATGCGGCTGGTCGGTGCCTCGAACTGGTACATCATGCTGCCGTTCCTGTTGGAGTCACTGGTGGCCGGCCTGGCCGGTGCCGTGCTCGCTTCGGGGACGTTGGCGGCCATCGAACAGTTTGTGATCAAGGACGGGGCCAAGGCCCAGTTCCCCCAACAGCACTGGGTCGACTGGAGTCATGTCGGCCTGGCTGTCGCCAGCATCGCCGGAGTGGCGATCATCTTGTCGATCATCCCCACTCTGGTTTCCACTCGGAGGTTCCTCCGGGTCTAGTCAACTGATTGGACAATCATCGTGAAGGTGTCTTCCCCCACCTCGAGCGACGTCCGACTGCGACGCCGGCGTCGCTGGCCTGCGTCCGTGGCTGCGGTGGCGTTGGCCGTGTCGGTCAGCTTGGTACTGGGCGGTGTCACCCCGGCCGCCGCCGACGATCTCAAAGACGCCCGCGACAAGGTTCGCAAGCAGATGGTGCAGGCCAAGAAGCAGGTGTCCGCCGACAAGTCCGCACTGGCCAAGGCCGAGGACAGGCTGCGCGCATCCCAAGCCGCCCTGGCGGCGGCCAAGGCCGACCTGGCTGACGCGGAGAGCAAGCTCAGTGCGGCCCAAGGCATCGATGCGACGCTGGCGGCGCACTTGCAGGTGGCCGAAGCGGAGTTGGCCATCGCCACCCAGGCGGAGCAAGCCGCTCTACAAAACGTGAACAGCCAACGCGATCTGATCGGTGAGGTGGCGCGCGAGGCGTACCAGGCGCACACCGGGCTCGCCTCGGTGTCGATCCTGTTGGGTTCGGAGACCCCGCGGGATCTGGCCTCCCGAATGCACTGGAACGATACGGTCTTCGACACCACCGCCGCGGAGTTCCGGCGGCTCACCGATCTGGAGACGCAGGCCCAGGCAGCACGTGCGGCGCGCCTGGCTACCGAGCAGGCCGTCGCGGCCAAGCGCGCCGAGAGTGCGGCCAACGTGGCCACGACCAAGAGCCTGGCCGACCAAGCGGCGGCGAGTCGGAACAAGGTCGCCAACCTGGTCGAAGAGAACGCCAAGCTGCGCAAGGCCGCCCAGGACGAGTTGGAGGCCAGCAAGGCGCAGTACGACAAGCTGCAACGCGAGGAAGCCAAGATCTCGGCCAAGATTCGTGGCGAGGACGGTAACTACTCCAACCCCAACGGGTTCATCAAGCCGGTGGATGCACCGGCTGGCTCCCCGTTCGGTATGCGCTACCACCCGATCCTGCACTACTGGCGGATGCACTGGGGCACCGACTTCGGTGCGGGCTGTGGCACGCCGATTCGGGCCATGGCCAACGGCAAAGTGATCTCTGCCGGTTGGACGACCTATGGCTTCGGGAACTACACGATCATCAGCTACGGCCGGATGTTCGGCGCGAACCTGTCCAGCGGCTACGCCCACCAGTCGAAGGTGATCGTCCATGCCGGGCAGAAGGTCAAGCAGGGCCAGATCGTCGGCTATGTGGGGAGCACCGGCCTGAGCACGGGGTGTCACCTGCACCTGCAGGTCTACCGCAACGGTGTGCGGGTCAACCCCATGCGCTACCTGTGAGGCGTGCTTGCTAGGCTGGCCTCGATCCAGCCGCACGAAGGAGACACGGGCATGCCCAGACCAAAAGGCCGGGTGATGGTTGCCCAGAACCGCAAGGCGCATCACGACTATCACATCCACGACCGGTTCGAAGCCGGCCTGGTGCTCACCGGCACCGAGGTGAAGTCACTGCGCGCCGGACGGGCCTCGCTCGCCGACGCGTTCGCCACCGTCGATGATGGTGAGGTGTGGCTGCGGAATGCGCACATCCCCGAGTACGCCTTCGGGACCTGGACCAACCACGCCACCCGGCGCACCCGCAAACTGCTGCTGCATCGCAACGAGATCGCGAAGCTGGAGCGGGAGACGTCCGCCTCTGGGCGCACCATCGTGCCGCTGGCGATCTACTTCTCCGACGGCTACGCCAAGGTTGAGATCGCCGTGGCGACCGGCAAGCGTGAATGGGACAAGCGCCAGACCATCGCCGCTCGCGACGCCGATCGTGACGCGCGCCGCGAACTGGCCGAGCGTAACCGCGGTCAGCGGTAGCCCCGATGCGTGCGCTGCGTTGGCTGATCGCCCTGTTCGCCGCGGGCGCGTGGGCGCTGACCGCCACCCCTGCCTACGCCGCCGGTGAGGACACCGTCGATCAGTTCGACGTGAGCGCTCGGCTGGACACCGAGGGGTACCTGCACGTCACGGAGACCGTCGTGTTGCGCTTCGGCGCTGATTCGGGCCGACACGGGCTCCAACGCACCCTGACCGTGCGGGAACCCGACCGTGATGTGAACGGAAACGACACCGGCCAGGACATGCTGCTCAAGGTGGACGAGGTCTCGGTAACCAGCCCATCGGGGGCGCCGGATCAGGTGGAGCTGACCTATCAGGGCCAAGGAACCCGTACCGAAGGTCTGCGGATCAGGGTCGGTGACCCCAACAAGACGGTGAGCACGCCCACGGCCACCTATGTGATCTCCTACCGCGTGCTCGGCCTGGTGCGAAGCCCCGGAGGGGTCGATCAGCTCTACTGGGACCTGACCGGTGCCGGCATGCCGCAGATCCTGGCGGCATCGGCCCACGTCGTTGTTCCGGGAGGTGCGCAGGCGGTGTTCTGCTCGGCCGCACGGCCGGGGGCCAACAGGGACTGTGCGACCTCGACCCGCAGTGCGGACGGCACCGCGCAGTTCGCCGCGTCCAATCTCGTCCCCGGTGAGGTGATGACCGTGGGGGTGGGGATCAAACCCGGGATGGTCACCAACAACACCCCGATCCTCGAACCGGACGCCACCAAGACCAGCTCCGAGCAACTCGCGATCGCCGGCGCCTTCGGGTTCTGGTCACTGGTGGTATCCACGGTGGCCGCGCTGATCGTGCCGTTCGTCGGCTGGCGGCGGATCCGTCGCGACACGACCGATCTGCGCTTCAACGACCTGCCGCCGGGAGTGCTTCCGGCCGAAGGACAATCCGGTGCCGAGGGCCGCGGCGACCCGAAGCTGGAGATACCCGTGGCTTTTGGCCCGCCGGCACTGTCAGTGGCCGAAGCCGGTTACCTGATCGACGGCAAGAGCGACGTCAAGGACACCGCCGCGACCTTGATGAACCTGGCGGTTCAGGGTGCAGTGCGGTTGGACCTCGGCGCCCATCAAACCGTGGAACTCGTCGACCGCACGCGAGCGTCCGGACGGATCGAGCAGTCCGTGCTGCGCACCCTCTTCCCGAAGAAGTCGAAAGGGGGCAACAGCCTCGAGATCAGCCAATCGTGGCGGCTGAGCAACGCGCACTCAGCGGTGACCGACGGCGTCGAGCTGTCGGCCAAGCGGGGGAGTTGGTGGGCCCGCGAGCCCGTCCCTGATGCGGGCGGATTCGATCCCGACATGATCATCAAAGCCGTCGTCGCGGTGGCGATGATGGTGGCCGGAGGGGCGATCGCCGTCGTCTTCTTCGGCACTTTCGGGGTGGGGTTGGTGTTGGTTGCCTTGGGCGCGCTCCCGCTGCTGGTGGTCGGCTACATCACCTGGTGGGTGGTGCGCGTCAAGAGCGCCAAGGGCCAGCGCAGCGGCGTGGGACGAGCGCTGACCGATCAGGTCGTGGGCTTCCGCACCTACTTGAACACTGCCGAAGCAGAGCAACTGCAGTTCGAGGAGGGCGAGGACATCTTCAGCAAGTACCTGCCCTGGGCGATCGCCTTCGGCATCACCGAGCGCTGGACGCAGGTGTGCCAACGCCTGATCGAACTAGGTCGCCTCTCCGCGCAGGCACCGACGTGGTACGCCGGGTCTGTCTGGGACCTGAACAGCTTGTCGCTGCAACTCAACGACTTCGGGTCGTCGGTGGACGCCGCCAGCACCCCGGTCAGCTCGGGGTCGAGTTCGAGCTACTCGGCCTCCGACTCCGGATTCGGCAGCAGTGGCTCCGCCTTCGACGGCGGTGGCTTCTCCGGTGGTGGCGGGGGCGGCGGCGACCTCGGGAGCTGGTAGGGCTACTTCACGCCCACCAGGTCACACACGAAGATCAGGGTCTCACCCGGCGCGATCACGCCGCCCGCACCGCGGTCGCCGTAGGCCAGGTGTGCCGGGATGACCAGGCGGCGACGTCCGCCCACCTTCATGCCGACCAGGCCGTTGTCCCAGCCGGTGATCACGCGACGAGCACCCAGCGGAAAGACCAGGGGCTGGCCGCGGTCGTAGCTGGAGTCGAACTCTTCGCCGGTGGAGTACGCGACCCCGACGTAGTGGACGGCCACCTGCTTGCCGGGGACGGCCTCGGGGCCGGTGCCGACCTCCAGATCGATGATTTCCAGGTCTGCAGGGGCGGGACCCTCGGGCGGGTCGACGAACGGCTTTTCCATGGCGGGAAGCCTACCCAATCCCACCGCTGACGCCGGCAACACCGTCGCGACCCGCGTCCATCGCCGAGGGCTCGCCTTCGTCGTCGAGAGCCGCTCTTGAAGGCGAGATTCGGCGTCAACGCGAGCTCTCGACGCTGCGGAGGTGGGGGAGAGGGGTGGGGCGGCTGTTGAGTGGCCGCAGGCGTGCCGAGCGGTCCGGGGTTTGCCTGAGCGGTGGTGGGGGACTAGATTCGGTGGGCTGGACGTTGAGGCGTGCAGTGACAACTCAACAGGGGGTGACTGGTTTCGACTCGGGACGATAGTCCCAGGAGAAGCGGGCCGAGGATCGGGGACATCTCGTAAACGATTCCCGAAAACCAATAAGTGCCGATTCCAATCGCACTGACTTCGCTCTCGCTGCCTGAGCAGTGACCGAAGGGTCAGCCCGGACATGCCTTCGGTCCGGATCCTGGCCTCATTTAGAGGGCTTGCTGTGCTGACCTCGTTCTAGGGTCGGCGCGGGACTTTCATAGAACTGGGCTGGTTCACCACGTGCCGGTGAGAGGGTGACAGCCAAGCAGAACGCCTAACCGGCTGCGCCCGGAGAAGACCTGGGTCACCGCTTGAGGACGCGGGTTCAATTCCCGCCACCTCCACGACGAGCGAGCGGAGTGGTGTTTCCCGTGAGGGAAGACCCGAACCTCGCTGGCTCTGCCCCTGTTGTGAGAAATGCCCGATCGGCTTCGCCGGTCGGGCATTTCTGCGTTGTGGGCTCAGGCCGACAACGAACGCTCCAGCAGGGCGATCGGATGGTGGTCCATCAACGCGATCGCGGCGTGCACGGCGGTGTCGGCAATCACGTCCGGGTGGTAGCAGATCGAGGTCGACAACCGCCCGCCGAGCAGGAACATGGTGGCGGTCACCGCATTGGCCCGTGGCGGACCGCTCGAGACCGCCATGCACCGGGGGCCCCCGGGCTGCCACGGCATTGCCTCCAACTCGGCGCTGCGGGGCGGGAAGACGAAGGCCGGCAGGCACTCGGCATCCACATGTTGCGGCTGCTCGTGGTGCGTGCGCGGACGCCGCAGCGCGTTCTTCGCCGTGGCTGCGATCAGCCCGGCGAGCGGCTGCGCGCTGTCGAGACTGTGGGCGAGGGTGCTGCTCACGCTCTCGGGATCCTCGCCGAGCCGCTGGCTACGGGCGATCACGAAGTTGCCCCGAACCTGCTCGCGTCCGGGCAGGTAGCGGCGGCAGTCGTACAGGACGATGGTCTCCGGCGTGATCGCGATACCCGCCGCCGACAAGGCCTGACGCAGGATCACCAGATGCAGGCTCGCCAGCGACGCCTGGGGCGCGTACTGCGTGCGCCACGCCTTGACCTCTTGCCAGGACTCGCGTGACAGGCTCCGGAAGGCCGTGCGCGGCGTGGGCGTCCAATCCGCGCTCAGCGTGCGGCCGGTTACCCGCTCGCCCCTGGGTGCCGAGGCGCGATCGCGCCACAGACCCGCGAGCGGATTACGTCCCGGACGGACAGAGTGAGTGACCGCCCGCCACAACGGGTGCGCGATCAGGGGCGCACCGGTCCAGGCCGGCGGCTGCTGACCGCGGGCGATCGCCACCAGTGCTGACGGCAGCTGGAACGCCAACTGGGCATCACCCAGGCCGTGATTCTGGACGAACACGAGCGTGTCGCCGGCGCGAGTGAAGTGCGCGGCGGTGGTGTTGTCGACCTCGATGGACTCCAGCAGTTCCGAGAGTCCGCCGAAAAGCACCTCGTCCTGCCCGGCGACCGGGCCGGGGTCCCGCTCGACGACGACCTGCTCGGCCAACTCCCCCAGGCGATGGGGGTCGAAGAGCCAGTGGCGTGCCGACGGGCCGAGCGTGAAGCCGGCCCGAGTGCGTTCCCCGAGGGCAGCCAGTTCGACGAAAGCGGCGCGCAGGTCACTCAGCGACGGCAGGTCGAGGCGGCCGAGAGCGATTCGGGACTGTGCGCGCAGCCACGGCGAGTCCAGGGCCCCGATCGGCACCGCGCGGACCGAGGAAGCCGATGGGTGCGCGGCAGCGCTCGGCGAGCCGGTTCGCGACAGCCGGTCGGGTGTTTCCGAGACTCCCACGGGTCCTCGTTCTCACACAGCGCTGATAGTGCAGTCGCGGGGATGGATTGGGTGATCCGGGGGCGGTGGGCCACGCGACCGGGCCAACCCTAGCGGTAGCGTGCGACCCGGACCATTGCTCAGATTGCTGAGGCGGATGGTGCGCGCTCGGGGGTGGTTTCACCTGCCAGACTGGTATTAGGAGGTGCGATGAGCGGATACCGGGCCGGTGACCTGTTGGTCGCCAGCGTCACGGTCAGCGACGGCGTCTTCGACGGCACGGTCGTGTTGGTGCTCGACGCCGACGAGTCCGGCACCGTCGGGGTGGTGCTCAATCGGCTCAGCCCGATTGACTTGCCTGGCGCGCTTCCGGCATGGGCGGACTTGGTTTGTCCGCCGCAGGTGCTGTTCGACGGTGGCCCGGTCTCGCAGCAGGGTGCGGTGTGTCTGGGGGAACTCGGCGATCCGGACGCCGTGCCGCTGGGCTGGCGGGCGGTGACCGGACGGTTGGGTCTGCTCAACCTGGAGATACCGCCGCAGGAGAGCTCGTGGGCCTTCACCAGGCTGCGGGTCTTCGCCGGTTACGCCGGCTGGGATCCGGGTCAGCTGGAAGAGGAACTCGAGTTCGGCATGTGGCACGTGGTCCCGGCCCTGCCGGATGATCCCTTCGATCCGGTCCCGGAGACCTTGTGGCGCCGAGTGTTACGCCGCCAGGGCGGCGATCTGGCGTTGTTCTCGACCTGGCCAGAGGACTCTGTCGAGTTGAACTGAGCGCGGCCGGGGCGTGGCAGCATAGGATTTCGTCACTACGGTCTCTAAGGAGGGGTGGAAGTGTCCGAGGCAGCCCGCGGCGCGCCTTCGAGGATCTTGGTCGTCGACGACGATGAGGCGCTCGCCGAGATGCTGCAGATCGTGCTGCGGCAGGAGGGGTTCGATCCGGTGCTCTGTCACACCGGTCAGCACGCGCTGAAGGCCTTCCGCGACTACAAGCCGGATCTGGTCTTGTTGGACCTGATGCTGCCCGGGCGGGACGGGGTGGACGTCTGCCGCGACATCCGCGCCGAGTCCGGGTTGCCGATCATCATGCTGACCGCCAAGAGCGATACCAACGACGTGGTCGACGGGTTGGAGGCCGGCGCCGATGACTACGTCGCCAAACCGTTCAAGACCCAGGAGTTGGTTGCCCGGATCAAAACCCGCCTGCGCCGCCGTCCGGTGGCCGAGGCCGGTGCCGAGACGATCGGTATCGGCGACCTGACGATCAGCGTCACCGAGCACACGGTGCGGCGCGGTGATGACGAGATCACTCTCACTCCGCTGGAGTTCGATCTGCTGTTGGCCCTGGCTCGGCGTCCGAAGCAGGCATTCACTCGTGAAGTGCTGCTGGAAGAGGTGTGGGGATACCGTCACGCCAGTGACACTCGGCTGGTCAACGTGCATGTTCAGCGACTGCGCTCGAAGGTGGAGAAGGATCCTGAACGGCCCGAGATCGTGGTGACGGTGCGCGGGATCGGGTACCGAGCCGGAGAGCCGAAGACCGGCGAATGAAGCAATGGGCGGCTCGGCTGAACCCCTGGACACTGTGGGCGCGGTCGCTGCCATTCCGGGTGGTACTGACCACCATGAGCGCCTCGGTGGTGATTCTGGTGGCGACCGGCTGGTTCCTGATCGACCAGTCCAGCCGCGGGATCATCGCCGGTAAGACCCAGGCCAGCATCGCCGAGGCCGCCGCAGTTGTGGACGTGATGCAACGCGACCTGTCCACGACCGACCTGCGCACGACCACGCTGGGGGAGCGGATCACGCGTCTGGGACGTGATGCGACCAACCGTGGCCAAGCGGGCAACCAGTATCTGGTGGTCATCGAGACTCCGATCACGCAGATCGGCAGCGCCGGACTCGCCGCCTCCAGCATTCCAGCCTCCATTCGTGACTCGGTGGCCGGCGGCGGGGGACTGTGGAGCACCCCGACGCTGATCCAGTACAACGACACCCGCGCGTCCGAGCCTGGCCTGGTGGTGGCCTCCAAGCTGTTCGCTCCCGGCGGAGCGACCTATCCGATCTACTTCATCTTCCCGACCAGCCAGGAGCAGCGCACCCTGGAAGTCGTGCAACAAGCCACGTTGGCCACCGGCGTGTTCCTGCTTGCCGGGTTGGGGGTCGTGGTCTACCTGATGACGCTGCAAGTGCTGCGTCCGGTTCGAGCAGCGCGCCTCGCCGCTGAGCGGCTGGCCGCCGGTCACCTGGACGACCGGATGGCGGTCACCGGTGCAGAGGACCTGGCCGGGCTGGCGCGTTCGATGAACCACATGGCCACCGAGTTGGAGCACAAGGTGAGCGAGTTGGAAGACCTGTCGACGGTCCAACAGCGGTTCGTCTCCGACGTGTCCCACGAACTGCGCACACCGCTGACCACGATCCGGATGGCCGGAGAGGTCCTGTACGCCCACCGTGACCAGTTCGACACCACCTCGGCCCGCTCGGCGGAGCTGCTGTCGGCCGAACTGGACCGCTTCGAGGCGTTGCTGGCCGACCTGTTGGAGATCTCCCGTTTCGATGCCGGCGCTGCGAAGCTCTCCCTCGAAGTGGTCAATCTGGAGACCCTCGTGGTCGACGAGATGGCCGCCCACGAGCCGCTGGCCGCGCGCGCCGGCAGTGTGGTGACGTTGGAGAGCGACGGCAACTGTATGGCCGAGGTCGACCGGCGTCGCATCCAACGGATCGTGCGGAACCTGATCACCAATGCGATCGAGCACGGCGAGGGCAAGCCGATCACCGTGTACGTCCGCGGCGACGTCGATGCCGTGGCGATCGCCGTCCGTGACCGCGGGGTGGGTTTCACCGCGTTGCAGGGCAACCAGTTGTTCAACCGGTTCTGGCGGGCCGACCCGTCGCGTGGACGTCGAGTCGGCGGCACCGGCCTGGGGCTGTCGATCTCCCTGGAGGACGCACGCCTGCATGGTGGCTGGCTGACCGCCTGGGGGCGACCGGGGGAGGGTGCCCAGTTCCGGCTGACCTTGCCGCGGGCCGCTGGCGGCACCTTGCGGTCGTCGCCGCTGCCCACGATGCCGGCCGAGACGAAGGGAGGCGGACGTGCGAAGAAGAGCTGAACTGATCGCGATCCTCGTGCTGGCTCTGACCGGGTGTGCGTCGGTGCCCACGTCCGGCCCGGTGCAGCACTACCAACCCTCACAGGGGGGTGCCACCAGTGGCGTGCAGGTCGCGCCGCTGCCACCGGTCGACGGGGCCACCCAGCTGCTCATCGTCGAGGGCTTCTTGCACGCCATGGGCACCTATCAGAGCAACTACGCCATCGCCCGGCAGTATCTGACCACGCAGGCGGCGACCAACTGGCGCCCCGAGTCGGGAATCCAGGTTTACGCCGATGGGTATCCGCCCGCCGAGACCGACCAGAGCGTGGTGTTGATCGCCCCGCTGGCCGGGACGGTGGACGCCAGCGGCGCCTATTCCTCGGCCGGGGGCCAGGTACGTCTGGATTTCGGGTTGGTCAAGAACGATGCCGGTCAATGGCGCATCTCCAACCCACCACCGGGGTTGCTGGTGTCCAAGTACCTGTTCACGACGGGTTTCGTGGCGGTGGACGCCTATTTCGCCAGTGCGTCCGGGGCAGTGCTCCTGCCAGAGTCACGGTTCGTGCCGGTGGCTGATGACGGCATCACCATGGCCGTCAACGACGTGCTGGCCGGACCGACCAGTTGGCTGGCCCCGCTGGTGGTGGCTCGGCCGCTGCCTGACTTGCGGGCGACGGCGGTGACGCTGGACTCCTCCGGAGTGGTCGACGTCAACCTGCCCGGTGAGGCCACCGCGATCGACGGCGACCAGCGAGAACGACTCCTGGCCGAACTCACTTTGACGCTGTGCGGTTTCGACCAGGTGCGCGCCATCCAAGTGCGAGCCGGTGGTTCGACCTGGTTCACCGCCGACGGTCGCACTGAACTGACGCCGAAGATTTTCGCTTCGATGGATCCGGCCGCGGGCACCTCGATGCGCAGCGCCTACGTGATCGCCGATGATCACCTGCGGCGCCAGGCGAGCGAGGGTAACTGGATCGACTTGACCGACGTTCAGGTCGGTGTGCCGAAGGTGGCGTCGTTCGCGATTTCGGGCAGCACCCAGGTGTGGGCGGGTGTGAGCCAGGACCGCACCAAGCTGATCAGCGGTCCGGTCGACGGGAAGGCCAACCGCACGCTCCGAACCGGCGGTGTGCTGTTGCGGCCGGCGTTCGCCCGCAACGGTGAGCTGTGGTCGCCGACCACGAAGCTGACCGGGCTGAAGGTCTACCGAGAAGGTGCGGCGGTACCGGTGTCGGTGAGCGGGGTTCCACACGGCAACGTGGCTGCCATGGCATTGGCGCCGGACGGCGATCGGCTGGCGTTGGTGCTGACCCAAGCTGGGGTCAGTTCGGTCGGCCTGCTGCGGATCCGCCGCAGTGACGCGGGGGTCATGCTGGACGGTTGGCGGCCGGTCGCTGTGGACACCGGCGTGACGGGCACGTCGCAGATCCTGGACCTGAGCTGGACGTCGGCCACCGACCTCGTGCTGCTGCGGCTGGGCGCCGACTCGCAAACCAGTGTCGGGGTGGCCAGCCAGGATGGTGCCATCTTCACCGAGATCGGTCCGGGCGACGCTGTGGGGTTGCAGGCCATCGCCGCCGTTCCGGGTCGTCCCACGCTGGTCTTGACCGGTATGGGGGTGCTGTATCGCTATGACGGCGAGTTCAACTGGGCCGTTGCCTCCACCGGTGTGGACGCCGTCGCTTACCCCGGTTAGTCCTGTGGACGGCGACCGGTCGGGGTCGCAGCTGCCCAAGATCGGGACGTGAATCTGTCCACTGCGATCGCGGCCGCCGCCGATCTGCTGCTCGGGGCCCGCTGCCCGGGCTGCGGAGTCGCCGAGTTCGGCGCGTGTGCCCACTGTCGGACTCAGCTGAGCGCGGCCCGTCCGCAGGTGATGGGGTTGGGCCAGTGTCGGTTGACCGTGGTGGCTGCCGGAAGCTACTCCGGGGTGATGAAGACCCTGCTGATCGCGCTCAAGGAGCGTCAGAGCATGGGGCTGGTGGGGGTGTTGGGTCGCCGGCTCGCGATCTCGATCGCGGTGCTCGCCTCGGTGCGCCCGAGTGAGCGGATCGTGCTCGTGCCAGTGCCGTCCGCGCGTGCTCAGGTGGCCCGGCGCGGGCAGGACGTCACGGTTGCGCTGGCACGCGCGGCGGCCGTCCGGCTGCGGCGGGCGGGGGTGTCGGTCACGGTGGTTGCCTGCCTGCGGCACCGCCGTCGGGTCGCCGATCAGGCCGGACTCGGGGTCACGGCCCGCAACCGGAATCTGGCCGGTGCGTTCGCCCTGCGCCGCGGAGTGCCTCGCGGCGAGGTGATCGTGGTTGACGACATCGTGACCACCGGTGCCAGCTTGGCCGAGGCCGCCCGGGTGCTCACAGCTGCCGGACGTCCGCCAGTGGGGGCGGCGACGGTGGCAGCGACACCGCTGCGTCGCCGAGCCTGACGGTACTCAGATGGCGGCCGGGCCGCTTTCGCCCGTGCGGATCCGGATGATGTTGTCGACCGGGATGATCCACACCTTGCCGTCGCCCACCTGGCCGGTCTGGGCAGCCTGGACGATGACACCGGCCAACGCCTCGGCGTCCTCGGCCGGAACCAGGACCTCCAAGCGGACCTTGGTGATGAAGTCGATGGTGTACTCCTCGCCGCGGTAGACCTCGATGTGTCCGCGTTGGCTGCCGTACCCCGACACTTCACTGATCGTCATGCCGCCGATCCCGTGCCGGATGAGGGCCTTCTGCACGGTCTCCAGCATTTCGGGCTGGATGATGGCCGTCACCAGTCTCATTTTTCGGCTCCCGTCGTCTGCGGTTCAGCGAAGTCGTCCTTGGTGAGCACCAAGGTGCGCTGAATCTTGTTGGTGTAGTACACCGGGCTGAGATCGTAGCCGACCTCGGAGTGCTCGGCGAGATCGATGCCGGACAGCTCGTCGGCGGCGCTGACCCGCCAGCCGATCAACTTCTTGATCCCCGTTGCGATGAGATAGCTGACCACGAAGGCGTAGACCCCCACGACCGCCGATGCGATCACCTGCCGGGAGAGCTGATCCACTCCGCCGCCGTAGAACAGCCCGGCGTGGCCGAAGGAGCCCGGCGTCGCCGGATCGGCCAGCAGGCCGATCATCACCATGCCGATGACACCGCCGACGAAGTGGACGCCGACCACGTCGAGGGAGTCGTCGTAGCCCCATTTGTACTTCAGGCCGACCGCGTAGGCGCTGGCGATACCGGCAACCGCGCCGATCAGCAGCGCTCCCATCGGACTGACCGATGCGGCCGAGGGGGTCGCGGCGACCAGGCCGGCCACGATCCCCGACGCGGCGCCCAGGGATGTGGGATGCCCGTCGCGGACCTTCTCCACGATCAGCCAGCTGACCATTGCGGCTGCGGCCGCAGCCATCGTGTTGAGCCAGGCCAGCGAGGCCATGCCGTTGGCGGCCACTGCCGAGCCGGAGTTGAAGCCCATCCAGCCGAACCACAGCAGACCGGCGCCGAGCATCACCAGGGTCATGTTGTGAGGCCGCATCGGCTTGGTACCGAAGCCGATGCGTGGTCCGAGCACCAGCGCCAGGGCCAGTGCCGACATGCCTGCGTTGATCTCGATGGCCGAGCCCCCGGCCAGGTCGATCGCGCCCAGCCAGTTGGCGATCCATCCGCCGTGGAAGCCGACGCCGGTGAAGTTGTCGAAGGAGAAGACCCAGCCGGCGACCGGAAAGTAGACCAAGATGCCCCAGGCGATGGTGAAGGCCGTCCAGCCGCCGAAGGAGGCGCGGTCGGCGATGGCCCCGGACACCACAGCGGTGGTGATGATCGCGAAGCAGGCTTGGAAGGCGACGAACGCCAAGGCCGGCACGGTGCCGGCAACCGCGTCGGGGGCGACGAGCTGGCCGAGTCCGGCAAAGGACAGCGGATTGCCGAGCAAGCCCACGAAGGTGGTGCGTCCGAAGCCACCGTCGGGGACCCAGAACCCGATCGCATCACCGAAGGACATGCTGTAGCCGAACAGCACCCAGAGCACTCCGATGGTGCCCATCGAGATGAAGCTCATCATGATCATGTTGAGCGCGCCCTTGGCGCGAACCATCCCGCCGTAGAAGAGAGCAAGGCCGGGAGTCATGAGCAGCACCAGTGCTGCACTGGTCAAAATCCAGGCGGTGTCACCGCTATTGATCTCCAACACGACTGCGAGCGTGACTGAGCGGTGTTACGTGGGAGTTCTGAAGGCGCTACGAAGCTGTTACGTGCGTGTTACAGCAAGATTGCGATCAGGGGAAACGCCTTCCGTCCCTAATCGCTGTGCCGAGGATCCCGCCGGATCGGCGGTGATGTCGGTGGTTGTGGGTTGGGGGCGTTCGCGGCGCGAACGCCCCCAACCGTTTGTGGTTCAGATAGCCCCGGGGCCACTCTCTCCGGTGCGAACCCGGACGATGTTGTCGACCGGAACGATCCACACCTTGCCGTCACCGACCTGGCCGGTCTGAGCGGCCTGGACGATCACGCCAGTGAGGGCTTCGGCATCGTCATCGTCAACCAGGACCTCAAGGCGAACCTTGGTGATGAAGTCGATGGTGTATTCCTCACCGCGGTAGACCTCGACGTGACCACGCTGGCTGCCGTATCCCGACACCTCGCTGATGGTCATGCCGCCCACACCGTGACGAACGAGTGCCTTCTGGACAGTCTCCAGCATTTCGGGCTGGATGATGGCGGTTACGAGTTTCACTTCGAAGCTCCCGTCTCGGCCAGGTCGTCCTTGGTGAGAACCAGGGTGCGCTGGACCTTGTTGGTGTAGTAGACCGGGCTGAGGTCGTAGCCGCCCTCGGAGTGCTCGGCCAGATCGATGCCCGACAGCTCTTCAGCAGCGCTGACTCGCCAGCCGAGGGTGTACTTGATGGCCAGAGCGATCAGCAGGGTGACCACGAAGGAGTAGGCCATCGAGCTGAAGGCGCCGATCGCCTGGATGCCCAGCTGATCGAAGCTGCCACCGTAGAACACGCCGGCGACCGACGGGCTCTCCGGATCGCCGGAAGCGGCCGGGGTGGCCAGGAAGCCGATCAGCAAGGTGCCGATGACGCCACCGACCATGTGCACGCCGACCACGTCGAGCGAGTCGTCGTAGCCCCACTTGTACTTCAGTCCCACGGCGAAGGCGCAGCCCACACCAGCGACAGCACCGATAGCGATGGCGCCCATCGGATCAACCGCACCGGCGGCCGGAGTGATGGCGACAAGACCCGCGACGACACCGGAGGCGGCGCCCAGGGAGGTGGCGTGACCGTCGCGGAGCTTCTCCACGATCAACCAGGCCAGCATGGCAGCGCTGGTAGCCACCAGGGTGTTGACCCAGGCGAGGCTGGCGCGGCCGTCAGCAGCCACCGCGGAGCCCGCGTTGAAGCCGAACCAGCCGAACCACAGCAGGGCGGCACCCAGCATGACCAGGGTCATGTTGTGCGGACGCATCGGCTTGGTGCCGAACCCGATCCGCGGACCGATGACCAGCGCGAGCGCGAGCGCTGCGGCACCAGCGTTGATGTGGATCGCGGTGCCACCGGCGAAGTCGATGACGCCGAGCTTGAAGGCCCAGCCGTCAGCAGCCCACACCCAGTGAGCGATCGGGAAGTAGACCAGGGTCGCCCAGATCACGGTGAAGACCGTCCATGCGCCGAACTTCACGCGATCAGCGATGGCGCCGGAGATCAGCGCGACGGTGATGATCGCGAAGCCTGCCTGGAAGCCAACGAAGGCGAGCGCGGGGTAGGCCGAGCCGTCCTCACCGGCAGTGCCATCGTTGAGAAGCAGGTCGTAGAGGCCGGCATGTTCGAGGGGATTTCCGAGGAGTCCACCGAAGAGATCGGTACCGAAGGCCATGCTGTAGCCGTAGAAGACCCACAACACACCGACGGTACCCATCGCGATGAAGCTCATCATCATCATGTTGAGCACGCCCTTGGCGCGCACCATTCCGCCATAGAAGAACGCGACGCCTGGAGTCATCACCAGTACCAACGCGGCACTGGTGAGGAGCCAGGCAGTGGCGCCTTGGTCAAGTTCGAGAATCATGACAAGAAGGCTGACCTACCCCTGTTACGTCGGGGTTCTGTCCATGTTACGAAGCGGTTAGCCGGTGTTACAGCTCGGTTTCCGACATGGCGAACTGATGGCGAACTCATAGGTAGTTACCCGCTTGTTGGCTGGTGCCGGTTGGGTCGGGGGACTAGGTTGGATGTATGGCACCGATGGCCTCAACCCCGGTCTTCTAGGACGGGTGCGGGCCGCGGTGCCTTTGCTATCCGCGCTTGTCAGCATCGACAAGCGCCTGAGCCCTTGGAGGTAGCCATGGACGTCCTGATCACCGGTCGTCACTGCCAGATCCCCGACGAGTTTCGTACCCGGGTGACCGAGAAGATTGCTGCTGTCGAGAAGCTCAAAGATCGCATCATCAGGGCTGAGGTGCAGGTGTCGGCCCACGGGGCGCGACGCCAGCCGGGGGAGTCGACTCAGGTCGAGATCACCCTGCGCGGGCGAGGTCCGGTGATTCGCGCTGAGGCATCTGCCGAAGACAAGACGGTCGCTTTCGACCACGCGATGGAGCGCCTGATGTCGCAACTGCGCAGGGCCTCGGATCGCCGCAAGGCCCACCGAGGACTGCGTGGCCAACTGTCGGCCGCCGATGTCGCCCCCGTGGTCGAGGAAGCGCCCGAGGTCGAGGCGCCGGCGGTGCACAACATCGCCGGCTTGGAAGTCACCGGCGATGGTCCACTGGTGGTGCGCGAGAAGCACTTCGAGGCCACCCCGTTGACCCTGGCCCAGGCGTTGGACGAGATGGAACTGGTCGGTCACGACTTCTTCATCTACGTCGATGCCACCTCCGGAGCACCGAGCGCGGTCTACCGCCGTAAGGCCTATGACTATGGCGTGATTCACCTCAACCTGACCCAGGAGGCCACGGCCTGACCTGCGCGACGACGTCCGTCCGTTCGGGATGCTGAGCTTCTCGGCACCCGGACGGACGGAGTTGTCTGCCACGGCGATTAGGCTCACCGCGTGAGCAGAGTGTTGACCGCCGCACAGGCGCGACGGATCGCCTTGGCCGCCCAGGGTTTCGGGCGCGACCGCGACCGGATCGTCGGCAAGGCGGCATTGCAGCGTGAGCTGCGCCGGCTGGGGCAGTTTCAGATCGACTCGGTCAACGTGTGCGTGCGAGCGCACTACATGCCGGCGTTCGCCCGCCTGGGCGACTACGACCGCTCCCTGTTGGACGCGCTGAGCAACACCGCACCGCGACGCGGCTACGAGTATTGGGGCCACGCGGCCTGCATCCTCGACGTCGAGCTGGAGCCGGCGCTGCGCTGGCGCACCGAGGCGAGCCGGGCCAAGCCGTGGAAGGATGCGTCGGCACTGCTGGCCACCAAGCCGGAACTGATGGACAAGGTGCGCGACCAGCTCACCGCTCGCGGTCCGTTGACCGCACGGCAGGTTGAGCACGATCAGCTCCGTGAGCCGGGCAGCTGGTGGAACTGGTCGGAGGTCAAGACGGTTCTGGAGTGGCTGTTCGTGATCGGCGAGGTGTCCAGTGCCGGACGCAACACCGCCTTCGAGCGTCGTTACGACCTGACCGAGCGGGTACTGCCGAAACAGGTGCTGGCGGTGCCGACCCCTGTCGAGGAGGAAGCGCGGGTGATCCTGGCGCGCCGGGCGGCCGCAGCGTTGGGAGTGTTCACCGAGAAGTGGCTGGCCGAGTACTTCTATACCGCGCGTGAGCAGACTGCGGCGGCGCTGGCCGCGTTGGTGAGCGCGGGCGAGGTCGAACCGGTGAGCGTCCGCGGCTGGTCCCAGCCGGCCTATCTGTGGACGGCGGCGGCTCGTCCGCGCAAGATCGTCGGCGAAGCCCTGGTGGCGCCCTTCGATTCCTTGGTTTTCGATCGGGACCGGTTGGCCGACACCTTCGGCGTCCACTACCGAATCGGGCTGTACACACCGAAGGCCGAGCGGGTGCACGGCTACTACGTCTACCTGTTCGTGATGGACGACCGGATTGCGGCTCGGGTCGATCTGAAGGCCGACCGGAAGGCCGGGCAACTCCTGGTGCAATCGTCCTGGCTGGAGGCGGATGCGCCGCAGGCGGAGACGGCGGCACGGCTTGCCGGCGAGCTGCGGCGGATGGCTGGTTGGCTGGGCCTGAGCACGGTGAGAGTTGAACCCCGCGGCGATCTTGCCGAGAGCCTGGCTGCGGTCAGCTGACCGGCGTCACGATCACCAGTACAGCGGCGAAGGGTGCCTCTACGACCTGGTAGAAGTGCTCTCGGTCGCTCACCCAGGTGAGGGTTTGTCCCGGTCCAGCTTGAGCCTCGGCGCCGACGGTCCCGGCGCGGATGCTGCCCTCGGTGACCAGGAGATGTTCGGTGACGCCGGGTCCGTGAGCAGGGGAGTGGCGTTCGGCGTCGGCCTCGCCTTCGACTCGGTAGGTCTCGCGAGTGGCGGTCTCGGTGCGCCGGACATCGATCAGATGGTGGGTCAGTCCGCCGGCGACCAGGCTGGTGCCGATCTCGTCACCGAGCAGGCTGGCCAACGGGACTTCCAGCTGGCCGGCCAGGGCATAGAGCGTGGCCAAGGTGGGATTGCGGTCGCCGGCCTCCAGCTCGGAGAGCGATCCTTTGCCGATGCCCGCAGCGGCGGCCAGCGCAGAGAGGCTGAGGCCGCGGTCCTTGCGCAACTCGGCCACACGGTGTCCCACGGCTGAGCTGAGGTCGCCGGTCTTCATGTGCCCAGGCTACTATCCGTTCCACAAACAGAACGTTCTGTTTGTGGAACGGAGTGGGAGTGCGGCGGGCAGTTGTGGCGGGGGCGGTGACGGCGGTGGTCGGTTATACCGGTGCCTTTGCCGTGGTGCTCACCGGTCTGCAGGGAGTCGGCGCGAGTCCGACCCAGGCGGCGTCGGGTTTGGCGGTGCTGTGCCTGACCATGGGCCTGGCCACGATCTTCCTGGCCGTGCGGCACCGGATGCCGATCACGATCGCCTGGTCCACTCCGGGCGCTGCGCTGCTGGCCTCGACCGGGGTGCCCGCCGGCGGGTGGCCGGCGGCAGTCTTCGCGTTCATCGTGGTGGGGGTGTTGCTCCTGATCACCGGGTTGGTGCCCTGGTTGGGGCGGGTGGTGTCCTCGATTCCGACCGCACTGGCCCAGGCGATGCTGGCCGGGGTGTTGGTGCCGATCTGTCTGGCACCGGTCAAAGCGGTGATCATCAGCCCGTGGGTGGTCGCCCCGGTGCTGGTCGCCTGGCTGGCGATGCTGGCCTGGAAGCCGAAGTGGGCCGCAGCGGTCAGCGTGGGGCTGGCTTTGGTGATCGCGGTGTTTGCGGTCGCGGCTGGTCCGGGCTTGGCGTCCTTGCCGGCGCCGGGGACCCCGCTGGAGTTCGTCATGCCGCAGCCGTCCCTGCCGGCGGTGATCGGGGTGGCCTTGCCGCTGTGGCTGGTCACGATGGCCTCGCAGAACATCCCCGGCATCGCCGTGCTGGGCACCTACGGCTTCCGTGCCCCGTGGCGCTCCGCGCTGGTCACCACCGGCATCGGGACGGTCGTGGGCGCTCCCTTCGGTGGGCATGCGATCAACTTCGCCGCGATCAGCGCGGCCTTGGCAGCCTCACCGGACGCCGGCGAAAAGGCGTCCGGACGCTGGCGTGCCGCCGTGGTCGCCGGACTGGGCTACCTCGTCTTCGGGGGAATCACCGCCACCGTCACCGCCCTGGTCTTCACCGGGCCGCCAGGATTGCTGCAAGCCGCAGCCGGGGTGGCCCTGCTCGGCACGCTCGGCTCGTCCCTGCTGGGAGCGATCAGTGAGGCCGAGGGCCGCGAGGCTGCCGTGGTGACGTTCCTGGTGGCCGCTTCGGGCATCAGTGTGTTCGGTATTGGTGCGGCCTTCTGGGCGCTCGCCGCCGGGTTGATCGTCCGCTGGGTCGTGGTGGAGTTGCGGGCGCGACTAGCGCGTTAGGCGAGCGCGTCGGCGCCCCCATCGGACCTTCGCTCGATGGGGGACGGATCGGCTCAGGGCTTCAAGACCCGGCGGAGGAAGGTGCGAGTGCGCTCCTCCTTCGGGTTGTCGATCACCTCTGCTGGGGGACCCTCTTCGACAATCACGCCGCCGTCCATGAAGACGACCCAATCGGCGACCTCGCGGGCGAAGGACATCTCGTGGGTGACCACGATCATCGTGACGCCCTCGGAAGCCAAGGTCTTCATGACGGTGAGCACTTCGCCGACCAGTTCGGGGTCCAACGCTGAGGTGGGCTCGTCGAAGAGCATCAGGTCAGGGTCCATGGCCAGTGCCCGGGCGATAGCCACCCGTTGCTGTTGTCCGCCGGAGAGTTGCGCAGGGTAGGCGCTCTCCTTCTCCGACAAGCCGACCTGCTGCAGCAGGTCACGGGCGCGGAAGATCGCGTCAGCCTTGGACTTCTTGGTGACGACCAGTTGTCCCTCGGTGATGTTCTCCAGCGCGGTCTTGTGCGGGAAGAGGTTGAACCGCTGGAACACCATTCCGACATAGGAGCGCTGCCTGGCGATGTCCTTGTCGGTGCGGACGTACAGCCGACCGCCACGTTCCTCGTAGCCGATCAGTTCGTCGTCCACCCAGATTCGACCACCGGTCAGGGTCTCCATCTGGTTGATGAGACGCAGGAGAGTGGTCTTTCCGGAGCCGGACGGACCGAGCAGCACGACGACCTCTCCGTGGTGAACGGTGAGGTCCACGCCCTTGAGCACCTCAAGGTCCCCGAAGGACTTATGGACATTTCGCGCCTTGACGATGACTTCGGACTCGGAGCGTTCGGCCATCAGTGATCACTCCCTGGGAACATCAATGGGGTTTCGCCGGAGGTCGCAGAAGCCGCCTTGGCCTGCCCACGGGTAGGCGTGGTGCCGTTGGCATACCCTCGCCCGAAATGCCGCTCAAGCCACGACTGGCCGATGCCCATCACCGTGGCGGTGGCCAGGTAATAGATGGTGGCCGCGATCAGCACGGGGACCAACTTGTAGTAGGCGGTGCCGATGCTGTGCAACTGGAAGTACATTTCGCCAGCGAGGGGAAGGGCGCTCAGTAGTGAGGTGTCCTTGAACATGGCGATGGTCTCGTTGCCTGTGGGCGGCACAATCACCCGCATTGCCTGCGGCAAGACAATGCGACGCATCGTCTGGCTGCGGCTCATGCCCAGGGCTAGCGCGGCCTCGGTCTGTCCCTTGTCGACACTGAGAATGCCGGAGCGAGCGATCTCGGCCATGTAGGCCGCCTCGGACAAGCCGAGGCCGAGCACCGCGCCAGCATAGGAACTGAACAGCACATTGGCGTCGATGGTGCCGATTCGCAGGGTGCCGTGGATCCCGAGCAGCGACAGGATCTGCTCGTCGTAGGGCACCCCGATAACGATAAGGCCGCCAGCGAAGAACGCACCTGCGCCGCCGAGAATCGCCAGCAGCACATAGCGGGGCATGCCCCGGAAGAACCAGATATAGACGCCGGCAATCCAGCGCAGCACGAAGTTGGGTGACATCCGCATCACGGCGAGCAGGATGCCCAACAAGACGCCGAACACCATTGCGGCGACGGTGACCAGCAAGGTCCCCTTGATGTAGCCGTCAATCACCGGCTGCTGAGTCATCGCCTCGAAGGTGAACGGCCAGTCGAACGCCGGGTTCACGAACAGCTGATGGACCAGCATGGCGGTGACCACCAAGGTGATGATCACCGCCACCACACGACCGGGATGGCGCACCGGGACCGCATCAATGGTCCCGGGCACCTCCGGCTCGGTCAGGCTCATACCTTCGGGTTGACTTCGAAGGTAGAGATGCTTGCGGCTTCGATCCCGTACTTCTTCAGGATGGCGTCGTAGGTGCCGTCCTTCTTGAGTTCGGTCAGGGCGCCTGCGATCGCGTCGGCAAAGGACTGGTTCTCCTTGGTCACGGCGTACCCGTAGGGGGCGGCGCCGTACTGATCGCCGAGGGCCACGAGCTTGCCGCCCGAGGTCTGGATGGCGCTCTGGGTGACCGGGTAGTCGGCCAGCATCGCGTCAGCCTTGCCGATTGCCACAGCGTTGTTGACCTCGTCCTGGCCAGCGTAGGAGAGCACGTTGATCGGATCGGAGGCGCACTTGTCCTTGTTGGTCGCGGCGATTTCGTCATCCTGCACAGTGCCGGTCTGGATCGCGATGGTCTTGCCGCAGGGGTTGTCCTTATCGACGCCCTTGGGGTTTCCAGCCGGGGAGGCCCACTGGGTCCCGACATTGGCGTAGGAAATCATGGTGACGGCTTGGAGGCGCTTGGAGTTGATCGTGAACGACGACACACCGATGTCGTACTTGGCGGCGGTAATGCCGATCAGGATCGAGTCGAACTTCGCCGGGTTCCAGTTGGTCTTTACTCCGAGCTTGGCGGCCACCGCATCGAAGAGGTCCACATCCATACCCACGACGGTGGTGCCGTTCATGTACTCGTTCGGCTTGTAGGTTGCGTCGGTACCGATCTGGATCACGCCAGCCTGCTTGATCTTGTCAGGCAGCTTCGCGTTGAGAGCCGGGTCGGCCTGGACAACAGCGGGAGTCGAGCTTCCGCCCGCGGGGGCCGACGGGGAAAGGGAGCTAGAACCGCATGCACTGAGCATGAGGACGAGCGAGGGAATGGCGGCCGCGACCAAGAACTTACTGCTTCGGCCTGTGAGAGCGATGGACACCGCGGGACTCCTTAGATCTGAATGGTCCGGTGACGAGAAGTATGGTCGCACCGACGATGAGTATCCATCCCGAGCGTCCCAATAATGGGCGCGAAGATGAAGCCGTAACACGATCGTGAAACGGCCGCTGTCTCGTCAGACCGCAGCGACCTCGGCCACCGGGGCGCCGGTCAGCTCGACCAGCTCCTGCGGGCTGAGCGGGAAGACCGCGTACGGATGCCCGGCTGCGGCCCAGATCTCGGCGTAGCGGAACAGCTCCCGGTCGATCAGGATCACCGGCGGCGTGGTGTGCGCGACGGGGGAGACCCCGCCGATCGAAAAGCCCGTGGCCGCTTTGACGAAGTCGGCGTCGGCACGTCCGAGCTTTCCGACCAACGCGGCGACCTTCTTCTCGTCCACCCGCAGGTCGCCGGAAGTCACCACCAAGACCGCGGCGTCGTCGTCCTTGCGGCGAAAGACGATGCTCTTGGCGATCTGTCCCAACTCCACCCCGAGTGCAGTGGCAGCGTCGGCAGCGGTGCGGCCGGTGACCGGCAGCATCACCACCTCGTGCGGGTGCCCGGCCTCGGCCAGGAAGGTGGCTACTTTCACGGCGCTGGGATGGATCTCTTGGCTCACCCGGCCATTGTGCCGCGTGCGGCAGGGGGTTTCGACATGCTCGCCTCGCTCGCCGCTCAACCAGCCGGGGGCGGGGTCGGTGGCAACCTCGGGCGGCAGATAAGATTCAGCGGTGATCACCCGTCTTTCGCAGCTCTTCTTCCGCACGCTTCGTGAGGATCCCGCCGACGCCGAGGTGCCCAGCCACCGCTGGCTGGTGCGCGCCGGCTACATCCGCCGCGTCGCCCCGGGCATCTACACCTGGCTGCCGCTGGGGTTGCGGGTGCTGGGCAACGTCGAGCAGGTCGTCCGCGAGGAAATGGACGCCATCGGCGCCCAAGAGGTGCGCTTCCCCGCGCTGTTGCCGCGCGAACCCTACGAGGCCACCAACCGCTGGACCGAGTACGGCGCGAACCTGTTCCGCTTGAAGGACCGCAAGGACGCCGACTACCTGCTCGGGCCGACCCACGAGGAGATGTTCACCCTGGTGGTGAAGGATCTCTACTCCTCGTACAAAGACCTGCCGCTGGCGCTGTACCAGATTCAGACCAAGTACCGCGACGAGGCTCGTCCGCGTGCCGGTCTGCTGCGTGGGCGTGAGTTCGTGATGAAGGACTCCTACTCCTTCGACGTCGACGACGCAGGCCTGGCCGCCTCCTATGAGAAGCACCGTCAGGCCTACATCCGCATCTTCGACCGCCTCGGTTTCGAGTACGTGATCGTCAAGGCCACCTCCGGCGCCATGGGTGGTTCGGCGTCGGAAGAGTTCCTGGCGGTCTCGCCCACCGGCGAAGACACCTTCGTGCGTTCGCCGGGCGGCTATGCGGCCAATGTCGAGGCCGTCACCGTGCCGGCCCCCGCCGAGCAGGACGCGTCCGGGATCGGCGCTGCGCACACGGTCGATACGCCCAACACCGGCACCATCGTCGAGCTGGTCGATGTGGCCAACGCCCAGTTCCCCCGCGCAGACCGGGCCTGGACGGCCGCCGACACCTTGAAGAACGTGGTCTTCAAGCTGGCCTTCCCCGATGGTCGCAGCGAACTTCTGGTGGTCGGCCTGCCGGGCGACCGTGATGTCGACCTCAAGCGGCTGGAAGCTGCGGTGGCGCCGGCCGAAGCCACTCCGGTGAACGACGAGGACTTCGTGGCCAACCCCGGCCTGGTCAAGGGCTACATCGGGCCGATCAAGATCGTCGACGGTGCGGTTGTGCCGCACCTGGGTAGCGAGGGTCCGCTCAAGCTGCGCTACCTCACCGACCCCCGCGTGGTGGCCGGCACGGCGTGGATCACCGGGTCCAACATCGTCGACACCCACATGACCGATGTGGTCGCCGGGCGTGACTTCACCTCAGACGGCGTGATCGACGTCGCCGAGGTGCGTGAAGGTGACCCGGCACCGGACGGCTCCGGTCCGCTGAGCCTGGCCCGCGGCATCGAGATGGGCCACATCTTCCAGTTGGGCCGCAAGTACGCCGATGCGCTCGGTCTGAAGGTGCTCGACGAGAACGGCAAGCTGGTCACCGTCACCATGGGCTCCTACGGGGTGGGCATTTCGCGCGCCGTGGCTGCCGTGGCCGAAGCGACCTGCGACGAGCGGGGCCTGAACTGGCCGCGCGAGCTGGCTCCCTACGACATCCAGATCCTGGCTGCCGGCAAGGGCGATGAGATCGCCGCTGCGGCAGAGCAGTTGGCCGCCGACCTCGACGCTGCCGGTATCCGCGTGCTGCTGGACGACCGCAAGGCCAGTCCGGGGGTGAAGTTCACCGACGCCGAGGTGATGGGCATGCCCACCTCGGTGGTGGTCGGGCGCAGTTTTGCCGACGGCCTGGTGGAGGTGCGCGATCGTGCCTCCGGGCAGCGTTCGGAGGTGGCCTACGCCGAGGCGGTGCCGCAGCTGATCGCGCTGATCAAGGGGTGAAACCGCTCGGTTCCACCTAGGATGGTACGAAGCCGCGACCGCGGCACTGACAATCGCTTTGCACAATCGGATCGAGGCAGGCCATGAATTCGGCAGATATCAGCGCACTCCTGACCCCTGTGGTTACGGCGCACGACCTCGAAATCGATCGTGTCGAAGTGACTGCGGCCGGCAAGCGGTCGGTGGTGCGGGTCTTCCTCGACGGGGATGGCCCGGCAGGCAAGGGCCCGTCCTTGGACCAGATCGCCGCGGCCACCCGCAGCATCTCCGCCGCCCTCGATGACGATGACCCCACCGGCGGGCGTCCCTACACCCTGGAAGTGTCTTCCCGTGGTGTGGGTCGACCGCTGACCGATGGCAAGCACTTCCGTCGCAACAGCGGACGCCTGGTGGTCGTGAGCACCGCGGACGGCGAGGTCACCGGTCGGATCGTCGAGGCCGACGACGCCCAGGTCACCATCGATGTCGATGGGCAGCCCCAAACGATCGCGCTGGCGGCGATCGACAAAGCCCTGGTGAAGGTGGAGCTGAATCGCCCCCTCACCGATGCAAGTGATGACGAGGACGAGGAGTTGTGACATGGACGTTGATCTGAGCGCATTGAAGGCGTTGGAGCGCGACAAGGAAATCTCCATGGAGGTGCTGCTGAGCGCCCTCACCGAAGCCCTGCTCAACGCCTACGAGAAGACCCCGGGCGCGATCGAAGGCGCGCGGGTCGAGATCGACCGGCGCAGCGGCAAGGTGAGCGTGCTGGCCCCCGAACTGGACGAGGACGGCGAGGCTGTCGGTGAGTTCGATCACACCCCCGAGGGCTTCGGGCGAGTGGCTGCGGCCACCGCTCGCCAGGTGATCACCCAGCGGCTGCGCGAGGCTGAGGACGAGCAGAAGTTCGGCCACTTCGCCGGCTCGGAGGGCGACATCTTGATGGGTGTCGTCCAGCAGGATCGCGATCCGCGGGTCGTGCGGGTCGACCTGGGCACGATCGAGGCGATCATGCCGGCAGCCGAGCAGGTACCCGGCGAGGACTACTCCCACGGTAAGCGGCTGCGGGTGTTCGTGGTGAGCGTGCGGCGTGAGCTGCGGGGGCCACAGGTGGTGGTCTCCCGCACGCACCCCAGCCTGGTGGCCAAGCTGTTCGCCCTGGAAGTCCCCGAGATCGAGAACGGCACCGTGGAGATCAAGGCGATCGCCCGCGAAGCCGGGCATCGCACCAAGATCGCGGTGGTCAGCCACAACGCCGACGTGTCGGCCAAGGGCGCCTGCATCGGTCCGATGGGCCAGCGCGTCCGGGCGATCATGCACGAGTTGAACGAGGAGAAGATCGACATCATCGACTACTCCGACGACCCGGAGGTCTTCGTCGCGCAGGCGCTGAGCCCGGCCAAGGTGTCCTCGGTGACCGTAGTCGACCCGGCCGCGCGGGCAGCGCGAGTGATCGTCCCGGACTACCAGTTGAGCCTGGCGATCGGTCGGGAGGGGCAGAACGCCCGACTCGCGGCCCGACTCACCGGGTGGCGGATCGACATCCGTCCCGACACCGCCAGCTGACCTACTTCGTCGGTGCGGCGGTCGGTTGCCCGCCTGGGCCGCCGAACCCGCCGCCGGTGGTGGGCCACACCTCTTGCAGGGCGGCCAGCACCTTCGCCTGATCGAGGTTGAGCTCGGTGGCGATCGAGGTCGCCATCGCGGTCATCATCTCCGTGCGGCGGTTCTCGCGCTGTCCGTCGGCGGACGGCATGCCGCTGGGCGCACCACTGGGCATGCCGCTGGGCGCGCCGCCGGACGGTGCGCCGCCAGACCCACCGTCCGGACGGGCTGCGGCGAGGGCGTGGTCCAGTGCGGTCTTCATTTTCGCCTCGTCGACGCCGAGCTTGGCGGCGAGTTGGGTGGCCATCGAGGTAGTGTCAAAGCCCCCCGGACCTCGGTTGCCATCCTGATTCTGATCGACCGGACCCTGCCCGTAGCCGCCGGGCGTCCCCTGGCCATTGGCCAGGTTCGCAGCCATCGCCCCCACGCCGACCGCTGCACCGATGGCGATCACGCCACCACCAATGGCCAGCCCGATGCGCTGCGTCCTGTTCATGCCAACTCCTCTGTGCCAGGTTGTTGGGCTTCAGCCAAACAGCTGTGGCTGTGGCGATACCTGGGCCAACCTAGGAGTCGGCTGTGGATCGGCGCCGACTAGACTGCTGCCCTGTGAAGCCCCAGCGGATGTGCCTGGCCTGCCGTGGTCGTGATGATCAGGTGGCGTTGTGGCGGCTGGTGGTGGCCGACGGCGTCCTCGTTACTGATCCCGCCTACCGGCTCCCCGGACGCGGCGCGTACGTCCACCCGGAGTGCGCACAGACCCTGGCGTCGCGCCGTGGGGTGGTCGGACGGGCCCTACGGGCCAGCGTCGATCCCGCGCAGGTCGCTGCGGCGCTGGCCGCCGCGCGCCGCGATTGAGTCATTGGGCGGCAAGCGCGTTATGATAATCGCCGCGCGTTCGTCGAGAAGCGACGGACACAACCAGAAGGTGGGCTAACGCTCATGACCACTCGATGAGTACCTCGAAATGAGCAAGCAAAACTAGTTGGTCCGGCGCGCCCGCGCGGACCTGAAGGAGAGTAGTGGCCAAGGTCCGCGTCTACGAGCTCGCGAAAGAGCTCGGACTCGAAAGCAAGGAACTCTTGCAGACCCTCAACGACATGGGGGAGTTCGTACGGTCTGCATCATCAACGATCGAAGCACCAGTGGTGCGCAAGCTGCGTGAGAAGTCGGCTGCGACGACACCGGCCAAGCCCGCAGCCCCGGCGCCCAAGCCCGCCCCGGCCAAGCCGATGGCAGCTGCGTCGGCGCCCGCGCCCGCTGCCGCCCCGGTGGAGAAGGCCGCTGAGCCGGCCCCGGTGAAGGTCGAGAAATCAACTCCGGCACCGCGTCCTCGTACGCCCGAGCCCAGCGCTCCGGCGACGAGTGCCCCGGCGCCCAGCGCTCCGGCACCCAGCGCCCCGGCGCCCAGCGCTCCGGCACCGAGTGCCCCGAGCGCGCCGACCGGCGATGCCATTCCACGTCCGCGGCCGATGCCGCGTCCGGGTGGTACCGGTGGTCTGCCGGGAGCCGGTGCGCGTCGTCCTGGCGCCCCGCGCCCGGGCAACAACCCGTTCGCCTCCCGTCAGGGCATGGGTGTGCAGCGCCCGCGTCCCGAGGGTGCGGCTCCGCGTGGAGATCGCCCCTTCGGTGATCGTCCGGCTGGTGCGCGCGGTGATCGTCCGCCGCGTCCTGGTGGTGGCGTGGCCGGAATGCCGCGTCCGAACCCGGGAATGATGCCCAAGTCGCCCAGCCCGGGCCTGGGCGGCCCGGCGCGCTCCGGTGCGCCCGGACGTCCCGGTGGTGGCGCCGGCGGCCCCGGTCGGGGACGTCCTGGTGGCGCTCCTGGTCGTGGTGGCATTGGTGGACCGCCTGGTGCCGGTGGCCCTCCCGGTGGCGGCGGTGGCCGCGGCCGTGGTGGTCGTGGCGGCTCGGGTACCCAAGGTGCGTTCGGTCGTCCCGGTGGGCCGGCCAAGCGTGGTCGCAAGTCGAAGAAGCAGCGTCGTCAAGAGTTCGACCAGATGGAAGCGCCGAGCATTGGTGGCGTGCGCGTCCGTCAGGGCGACGGCCAGATCGTCCGGCTGCGTCGCGGCTCTTCGCTGACCGACCTGGCCGAGAAGATCGGTGTCGACGCGGCGTCGCTGGTGCAGGTGCTGTTCCACCTGGGTGAGATGGTCAACGCCACTCAGTCGGTGGCCGACGACACCTTGGAGGTGCTGGGCTCCGAGCTCAACTACAAGATCGAGGTCGTTTCGCCCGAGGACGAGGACCGCGAACTGCTGGAGAGCTTCGACATCGAGTTCGGTGAAGACCTCGGCGACGAGGACGATCTGGAGGCCCGTCCGCCGGTCGTCACCGTCATGGGTCACGTCGATCACGGTAAGACCAAGCTGCTCGACGCCCTGCGGCACACCGACGTGGTGGCCGGCGAGGCCGGTGGCATCACCCAGGCCATCGGTGCCTACCAGGTGCACACCGAGGTCGACGGCACTCCGCGCAAGATCACGTTCATCGACACCCCGGGTCACGAGGCGTTCACCGCTATGCGTGCCCGTGGTGCGAAGTCCACCGACATCGCCGTGCTGGTGGTGGCGGCCGATGACGGCGTGATGCCGCAGACCATCGAGGCGTTGAACCACGCCAAGGCGGCCGATGTGCCGGTCGTGGTCGCGGTGAACAAGATCGACAAGGAAGGCGCCGATCCGGTCAAGGTGCGCGGTCAGCTCACCGAGTACGGCCTGGTGCCCGAGGAGTACGGCGGCGACACGATGTTCGTCGACGTCTCCGCCAAGGCCCAGCTGGGTCTGGACGCACTGCTGGAGGCTATCGTGCTCACCGCCGATGCGTCGCTGGATCTGCGCGCCAACCCGGACATGCCCGCTCAGGGTGTCGCGATCGAGGCGCACCTCGACAAGGGTCGTGGCCCGGTGGCCACCGTCCTGGTGCACCGCGGCACGCTGCGCACGGGCGATTCGATCGTTGCCGGTTCGGCCTATGGCCGAGTCCGGGCGCTGGTCAACGACCAGGGCGACACGGTCGACTTCGCACCGCCGTCCATGCCGGTTCAGGTGTTGGGTCTGACCTCGGTTCCCGGAGCTGGTGACAACTTCCTGGTCGTCGAGGACGACCGGATGGCGCGCCAGATCGCCGAGAAGCGGGAAGCCCGGCAGCGGGCGGCCATGCTGGCCAAGACCACCCGTCGCAAGACGCTGGATCAGCTGTTCGAGCAGTTGGCCAAGGGCGAGACCCAGGAACTGCGACTCATCCTCAAGGGCGACTCGGCCGGTGCCGTGGAAGCTCTGGAGGACGCGCTGCTGCAGATCGATGTCGGCGAAGAGGTTTCGCTGCGGGTCATCGACCGCGGTGTCGGTGCCATCACCGAGACCAACGTGTCGCTGGCTGCGGCCTCCGATGCCGTCATCATCGGCTTCAACGTCCGAGCTCAGGGCAAGGCCACTCAGCTGGCCGACGCCGAGGGCGTGGACGTGCGCTACTACTCGGTGATCTACGCCGCGATCGACGAGGTCGAGGCCGCGTTGAAGGGTCTGCTCAAGCCGATCTTCGAAGAGAAGGTCATCGGTCAGGCCGAGATTCGCGAGATCTTCAAGTCGTCGAAGTTCGGCACGATCGCCGGCTGCATGGTGCTCAGTGGAATCCTGCGGCGTAACGCCAAGGCTCGTCTGCTGCGCGACGGTGCCGTGGTGGCCGAAACCTCCATCGCGTCGCTTCGTCGCGAGAAGGACGACGCCACTGAGGTGCGCGAGGGCTACGAGTGTGGCACCACGCTGTCTCACTACTCCGACATCAAGATCGGCGACATCATCGAGATCTTCGAAATGGTGGAGAAGCCGCGCGACTGATTGCGTGATTGTCCGCCCGGTCCTTCATTCAAGGGCCGGGCGGACGTTTTAGGAAGGAAGGGCCATGTCGAACCCACGATTCGCCAAGACCGCTGAGCAGATCAAGTTCATCGTCGCGGAGATGTTGCAGCGACGGATCAAGGATCCCCGATTGGGTTTTGTCACTGTCACCGACGTGCGGATCAGCGGTGACGGGCACGAAGCCACGGTCTTCTACACCGTGCTCGGTGATGCCGAGGCACGGGCGGAGTCGGCGGTGGCTCTGGCCTCGGCGACCGGCTTGCTGCGCTCCACGGTCGGCAAGCGTCTCGGGCTGAAGTTCACCCCCACTCTGGCCTTCGTCCTCGACGGTGTCGAAGAGGAAGCCGCCCGGATCGAGGATGCGCTGGCCCGGGCCAAGGCCTCGGACGAGGCGGTCGCGGCGCAGGCGGCGAGCGCGAGCTATGCCGGCGACGAAGACCCGTACCGCAAGCCCGCCGAGGCCGAGGACGACCTTGCCTGACCCCGGGGCGTCCGGGTTGGTGGTGGTCGACAAGCCGCAGGGCTGGACCTCCCACCAGGTGGTGGGCCGCTGCCGGCGGCTGTACGGTACCCGCAAGGTCGGACACGGCGGCACGCTCGATCCGATGGCCACCGGTGTGCTGCTGGTGGGGGTGAACCGGGCCACCCGTTTGCTCGGCTACCTGGCTGGCCACGACAAGTCCTACCTGGCCACCATTCGGCTGGGCATCGACACCAATACCGACGATGCGGACGGCGAGGCGACGTCCACCCGTGGTGCGCTCGGCGTCGGCGAGGCTGACGTGCGCGCTGCCGTCGCCGGTTTCGTTGGTCCGATCAGCCAGGTGCCGTCGTCGGTATCGGCGATCAAGGTGGACGGCAAGCGCGCCTACGCCCGCGTGCGGGCCGGTGAACAAGTGGAACTCGCCGCGCGCCAGGTGACGGTCTCTCGCTTCGAGGTGCTCGACGTCCGGCCCGCTGAGGCGTCCGTAGCGGTGTTGGACGTGGACGTGGTGGTCGACTGCAGTTCGGGTACCTACATTCGCGCCCTGGCCCGCGACATCGGGGCACAGCTGGGCACTGGTGGGCATCTGACGGCCCTGCGGCGGACCCGGGTAGGTGGCTTCGATCTCGACCTGGTGGCCCTCGACGCCGACGGTTTGGCCGGTGAGTCCGCGCCAGAACTGTTGAGCATGGCCGAGGTGGCACGCCGCGCCTTCGACGTGGTCGACGTGGACGCCGACGCGGCGCGGGAAGTGAGTTTTGGGCGCGCCTTGGACATCAGCGTGCCCACCGACCCGACCGCGCTGCTGCGCGACCATCAACTGCTCGCCTTGTACCGGCCGGACGGTCCTGCGCATGCGGTTCCGGTGGCGGTGCTGGCCGGGTGAGCCGCGAACCGGCGCGGCATTGATAATGTTGGCAGCCGGACAAACCGGATCGGAAAGGCGTTCATGGGTTCGTCAGTAGTCGTCATCGGCAACTTCGACGGCGTCCATCCGGGGCATCGAGGAGTGCTGGCCGAAGCCAAGCGACGCCATCCGGAGCTTCCGTTGGTGGTGGTCACCTTCTGGCCGCACCCGGTCTCGGTGCTTCGCCCGCAGACCGCGCCGTTGTTGCTGACCAGCCTGGAAGCCCGCATCGAACACCTCAGCGAGGCCGGGGCCGACCGTGTTCGCGTCATTGACTTCACTCCCGAGTTCGCCGCGCTGTCGCCGGCTGAGTTCGTCGAGGAGGTCCTGCTGCCGCTGGACCCGGAACTGGTCGTGGTGGGGGAGAACTTCCGCTTCGGGCACCTGGCCGCCGGCTCGGTGCGCACCCTGGCCGAACTGGCCGGCGGCCGCTTCGAGGTCGAGGGACTGCCGCTAGTGCGCTTCGGCGACGAGGACACCTGTTCGACCCGTATCCGCGAGGCCCTGGCCGTCGGCGACGTGGTGCATGCCGCCGAGCACCTGGGACGTCCGTTCTGCTTCCGGGGGGTGGTGGCCCACGGCGACCAGCGGGGACGCCTGCTGGGCTTCCCGACGGCGAACCTGCCGGTCCCGGTCGAGTTGGCCTTCCCCGATGACGGCGTCTACGCCGGCTGGGTGACCCGCCGTGACGGCCTGGACGGCCACGGCGAGGCGTTGCCGCCGGGCGCTGCTGCCGAACGCTGGCCGGCCGCGATCTCGGTGGGCACCAACCCGACCTTCGATGGCCTGTCCCGCCGGGTGGAGTCCTATGTGTTGGACCGCGATGACCTGGAGCTGTACGGCGCGCCGATCTCGGTCGAGTTCGCCGCTCGGATCCGCGGGCAGATCAAGTTCACCGACATCGACGCCCTGATCGCTCAAATGCACGACGACGTCCGGCAATGCCGGACGTTGCTCGGTCTGAGCTGATTCGCTGGGCCGGCTTCGGCTCTCTCCCCCCTCACCGAGGTGTGAACAGCACAGTGTTTGAACAGCGCAGTGTTTGAACAGCACAGTGTTTGAACAGCACAGTGCCCCCGGGAGGCCGCGCGAGGCGGCCCGCCGAGGGCACTGTGCTGTGTGACTAGCTGTCCAGGGATCGAAGGATGTCCTCCACTCGCTGCTTGGCGTCGCCGAACAGCATCTGGGTGTTCTCCTTGAAGAACAGCGGGTTCTGGACACCGGCGTAGCCGGTGGCCATGGACCGCTTGAAGACGATCACGTTCTCGGCCTTCCAGACCTCCAGCACCGGCATGCCGGCGATGGGGGAGCCCGGGTCGTCCAAGGCGGCCGGGTTCACGGTGTCGTTGGCACCGATAACCAGGACCACATCGGTCTCGGCGAAGTCCTCGTTGATCTCGTCCATCTCCAGAACGATGTCGTAGGGGACGTTCGCCTCGGCCAGCAGCACGTTCATGTGGCCCGGCAGACGCCCGGCAACCGGGTGCACACCGAAACGGACGTTGACACCCTGGGCGCGCAGCTTGCTGGTGATCTCGGCCACCGGGTACTGGGCCTTGGCCACCGCCATGCCGTAGCCGGGGGTGATGATCACGCTGCGAGCGTTGCGAAGCATCTCGGCTGCGCCAGCAGCGTCGATCTCGCGGTGCTCGCCGTGTTCATCGGACGAGGCCGCCACGGTGCCGGTGTCGACACCGAAGCCGCCCAGGATCACCGAGATGAACGAGCGGTTCATCGCCCGGCACATGATGTAGCTCAGGATCGCACCCGAAGAACCGACCAACGAGCCGGTGATGATCAGCAGGTTGTTGTTCAGCATGAAGCCGGCAGCAGCCGCCGCCCAGCCGGAGTACGAGTTCAGCATCGACACCACGACCGGCATGTCGCCGCCGCCGATGGCCGCCACCATATGGAAGCCGAGCAGGAAGCCGATCGCCGCGATCGCGATGATCAAGATCCAACCCAGGGTGGTCGGCTCGTGGTCAGCGCCGGTGCCGGAGATGGTGAACCAGATCATCAGTGCGAAGAACAGCACGAAGCCGAACAGGTTGAGGATGTTGCGACCGGGCAGCGTCAGCGGCGCGGAGCTCATCTTGGCCGACAGCTTCAGGTAAGCGATCACCGAGCCGGTGAAGGTGTAAGCACCGATCAGCACGCCCAGCGCGACCTCGACCAGGTGGACGGGGCCACCGGCGCCATCCGGAACGGCGAAGGAGTTGAAGCCGACCAGGACTGCAGCCATACCCACGAACGAGTGGAAGATGGCGATCAGTTCCGGCATCTGGGTCATCTCGACCTTGCGGGCGATCGGCGTACCGATCAGGGCACCGATCAGCAGCACGGCCACAATCAGAGCCAAGGTCATCAGCGGTGACTGGCGGGTGGCCTGCACCAGGGGATCGGGGTCGACCGAGGCCAGGTAGGAATCCCACACCGAAGCGCTGATCGTGGCGATCAGCGCCAGGACCATGCCGATCATGCCGGCGATGTTGCCCATGCGGGCGGTGGTCTGCTTGGACAGCCCGGCCAGGGACAGGATGAACAGCACCCCGGCGACGATGTACGCCCCGACGATCAACTGATCGATGTTTTCCGTAGTGAGCAGCATGCTCAGGCCTCCTTCTTGAACATGCCGAGCATCCGGTAGGAGACCAGGAAGCCGCCGAAGATGTTGATCGAAGCGATGGCGGCGGCGATGAAGCTCATCACCAGCACCGCCCAGTTAGTGGAGCCGAGCTGCAGCACCGCGCCGACCAGGATGATGCCCGAGATCGCGTTGGTCTGTGCCATCAGGGGAGTGTGGAGCGAGTGCGCCACACCGCTGATCACGTAGAAGCCGACGACCACGGCCAAGGCGAAGACCGTGAAGGCCCCGACGAAGCTCGCTGGGGAGAAGGTCACCGCGACGATCACCAGAATGGCCGCCAGGATCGACGTCCACATGTTGCGCCGGCTCTTGGCCTTGGCTTCGGCTGCCAGGCGCAAGGCCTTGGCCTCGGGATCCTCAACCTCCACGACAGCTGCAGCGGCCGTGGGGGCCGCTGAGACTTGCACCGGTGGTGGCGGCCACAGCACTTCGCCGTCCTTGGTGCAGGTCATGCCCCGGACCACCACGTCTTCGAAGTCGAGGGTGACTTCGCCGTCCTTATTCGGGGTGAGCAGCTTGAACAGGTTGACGATGTTGGTGCCGAACAGCTGGGAAGCCTGCGTTGGCAGGCGTCCGGCCAGGTCGGTGTAACCGATGATCTTCACGCCGTTCTCGGTCACCACCAGCTTGTCGGGCTGGGAACCCTCCACGTTGCCGCCGTTGGAGGCGGCCATGTCCACGATCACCGAGCCCGGCTTCATCGTGGCCACCATCTCGGCGGTGATGAGCCGGGGCGCGGGGCGTCCGGGGATCAACGCGGTGGTGATGATGATGTCGACGTCCTTGCACTGATCGGCGTACAGCTGGGCTGCAGCCTCCTTGTAGGCGTCGGACGCTTCCTTGGCGTAGCCGTCGGAGGACTTCTGTTGCTCGGCCTGAACGGCGAGGAACTCACCACCCATCGACTGAACCTGCTCGGCCACCTCGGCCCGTAGGTCGGTCGCGCGCACGATCGCACCCAGCGACTTCGCCGTGCCGATCGCGGCCAGACCGGCCACACCAGCACCCGAGACAAACACCTTCGCCGGCGGAACCTTGCCGGCTGCGGTCACCTGGCCGGTGAAGAACGAACCGAACTCGTTGGCCGCTTCGACCACCGCGCGGTAGCCGGCGATGTTGGCCATCGAGCTGAGCACGTCCAAGGCCTGAGCCCGCGAGATACGCGGGACAGCGTCCATGGCCATCGCCGTGACGCCGCGCTTGTTCAGCTTCTCGATCAGTTCAGGGCTGCGACCCGGCGCCAGCAGCGAGATCAAGATGGTGCCCTTCGCCAACTGAGTGATCTCTTTGGCGCTGGGTGGGTTGATCTTGGCCACCACCGGAGCGGCCCAGGTCGTGGCCCGATCGCTGATGGTGGCGCCGGCTGCTTCGAAGTCGGCATCAGGGTAAGAGGACTTGGCGCCAGCGCCGGCTTCGACGATGACGCTGTGTCCGAGTTTGATGAGTTGGGCTACCGTCTTGGGGGTAGCCGCAACGCGCGTCTCCCCTTTGAGGGTTTCCAGAGGAATCCCGATCTGCATGGGTAGTTGAGTCCTTCCAGTGGAGCCGGACCTGCCGGGCCTGCTCGCCGTAGCGTAGTGCTAGGTAAGACTGCGTGGTGCCGTTGACGACACATGGGCTCGCGATGTGGGCGGGCCCGATTCGCCGCTGAGGCGGCTGGACCGGTAGACTGCGGGACGCCGTCACGACGGCCGCGGACGCGTAAGAGCTTCCCAGCGGATTTGTTCACTCAAAGATCGCGCCACTAGGCAGGGAAGCGCCGCGCAACGGGAAACCGAAAGGAGAGCAGCACCTTCATGGACGCTGACACCAAGAAGAAGATCATCGAAGAGTACGCCGTCACCCCGGGCGACACCGGTTCGCCGGACGTGCAGATCGCGCTGCTCACCAAGCGGATCTCGCACCTGACTGAACACCTCAAGATGCACAAGGGTGACCACCACAGCCGCCGGGGCCTGATGCTCATGGTCGGCCAGCGTCGCCGCCTGCTCAACTACGTCGCCAAGAACGACATTGAGCACTACCGCTCCCTGATCGCGCGCCTCGGCCTGCGTCGGTGACACAAGCTTCATGATTGGCCGGTGACGGGAACTCCGTCACCGGCTCGTCGTGCTTCTCACAACTCAACAACGCCCCGCACCAGGCTTGTTTTGGTCCTCGGTAGTGACTCTCGGGCAGCGAATGCAACCCGCGAGCCTCGATCGAAGACCGGGCGAGACCGTGGGTGGGGCCATCGGGAAAGGAATCCCCATGGAAGGCCCTGACCTTCATTTCACCGAGGCCGTGATTGACAACGGCGCTCTGGGCAAGCACATCGTCCGGTTCGAGACCGGTCTGCTCGCCCGCCAGGCCAACGGCAGCGCCGCTGTCTACCTTGACGGCGACACCATGTTGTTGTCGGCCACCACTGCTGCGAAGAACCCGCGTGACGCGGTCGACTTCTTCCCGCTGACCGTCGATGTCGAAGAGCGTATGTACGCCGCGGGTCGTATCCCCGGTTCGTTCTTCCGTCGCGAGGGTCGGCCCTCCGAAGGCGCCATCCTGGCGTGCCGCCTGACCGACCGTCCGCTACGTCCTTGCTTCGTCAAGGGCCTGCGCAACGAGGTCCAGGTGGTCATCACCGTCATGGCCCTCAACCCCAACGTCCGCTACGACGTGCTGGCCATCAACGCCGGTTCGGCCTCCACCACACTGGCTGGCCTGCCGTTCTCCGGCCCGGTCGGTGGCCTGCGGATCGCCCTGATCGGCGATCAGTGGGTCGGTTTCCCGACCGTCGACCAGATGGAACAGTCCACCTTCGAGATGGCCATCGCGGGTCGGGTCCTGCCCGACGGCGATGTCGCGATCATGATGGTCGAGGCTGAGTCCACCGAAGCCACCTGGGAGCTGGTGCGCTCGGGTCGCACTGCTCCGACCGAAGAGGTTGTGGCTCAGGGCATCGAGGCGGCCAAGCCGTTCATCAAGGCCCTGTGTGATGCGCAGGCCGAGCTGGCCGCGATGGCCCCCAAGGCCGTCCAGCAGTTCCCGGTCTTCCTCGACTACGAGGCCGACGTCTTCGCCGCCGTTGAGGCTGCGGGCACCGATCGCCTCAAGGCCGTGATGAGCATCGTGGGCAAGCAGGAGCGCGAGACCGCGACCGAAGAGCTCAAGGATGCCCTGCATGCCGAGCTCGATGGCCAGTTCCCCGATCGGGAGAAGGAGATCAGCGGCGCGTTCCGGTCGCTGACCAAGAAGGTCGTGCGTTACCGCACTTTGACCGAGCAGGTCCGCATCGACGGCCGTGGCGTTCGCGACATCCGCACCCTGAGTGCCGAGGTCGGCGTTCTGCCCCGGGTGCACGGTTCGGCGCTGTTCCAGCGCGGCGAGACCCAGATCCTGGGTGTCTCCACGCTGAACATGCTCGACATGGAGCAGAAGCTCGACACGCTGTCGCCCGAGACCACCAAGCGCTACATGCACAACTACAACTTCCCGCCGTACTCCACCGGTGAGACCGGTCGGGTCGGTTCGCCGAAGCGGCGCGAAATCGGCCACGGTGCGCTCGCCGAGCGTGCGCTGGTGCCGGTGCTGCCGAAGCGGGACGAGTTCCCCTACGCCATCCGTGAGGTCTCCGAAGCCCTGGGCTCCAACGGCTCCACCTCGATGGGTTCGGTGTGTGCGTCCAGCCTGGCGCTGTTGAACGCCGGTGTGCCGCTGAAGGCCCCGGTCGCCGGCATCGCGATGGGTCTGATGAGCGAAGAGATCGACGGCCAGACCCGTTACGTGGCGCTGACCGACATCCTCGGCGCCGAAGATGCCCTAGGCGACATGGACTTCAAGGTCGCCGGTACTCGGGACTTCGTCACCGCGTTGCAGCTGGACACCAAGCTGGACGGCATCCCCTCTGAGGTGCTGGCCGGTGCGCTGCAGCAGGCTCGTGAGGCTCGTCACACCATCTTGGACGTGATGGCCGAAGCGATCGACACCCCCGACGAGCTGAGCCCCTACGCTCCGCGGATCATCACCATCCGGATCCCGGTCGACAAGATCGGCGAGGTCATCGGGCCGAAGGGCAAGATGATCAACCAGATCCAGGACGACACCGGCGCGAACATCTCCATCGAGGACGACGGCACCATCTACATCGGTGCTGACAACGGTGATTCCGCTGAGGCGGCCCGCAGCCTGATCAACGCCATCGCCAACCCGACGATGCCGGAGAAGGGCGAGCGCTACCTGGGCACCGTGGTGAAGATCATGCCGTTCGGCGCGTTCATCTCCCTGCTCCCGGGCAAGGACGGCCTGCTGCACATCTCCAAGATGCGCGCGCTCGCCGGCGGTGGCCGCGTGGAGAACGCCGAGGACGTGGTCAGCGTCGGCCAGAAGATCCAGGTCGAGATCTCCGACATCGACGACAAGGGCAAGCTCAGCTTGATCCCGGTTGTCGAGGAGAACGCCGAGGCCCCGGCCGAAGCCTGATCGTCAGCGCAAAGCCGGCGTCCCGCAGTCGCGGGGCGCCGGCTTTTGCGTCCCCTCTGCGCCCTCCCCGCCCCCTCCCCGCGCCCCCGCCCCCCGCCCCCCGACAGAAGCCCCCGAATCGCGCATCCGCTACCGGAATTTCGGGGGCTGATGCGCACTTCGGGGGCATGTGCCTGAGGTGGGGGGGGGAGGGAGGGAGGGAGTCGAGGTCAGATGAGGGTGCCGCCGAACCACATGCCGGTGAGGAACAGGGTCTGCAGTGCGCTGATGCCGACCAGGAGCACCCAGACCGGCTTGGGGAGCCGCAGGACGGTTACTCCGACCAGCATCAAGGCGTCGTGGCGGTACCAGGCCGACCACGCGCCAGAGGTCAGCGGCATCACCATGGCGCCGATCACCATCAACACCGCGGCCCCCTGCCACGGCTGCAGTTCGCGCTTGTAGGCCAGCCAGCCGGCGCAACCGAGAATGATCAGGCAGAGCACCACGTTCAGCACCAACTGGGGCTGATGGGCGGTCAGTGAGTGCGCCGTCAGCCAGTGGTCGGCCACCTCCGGGCTGTGGCGGAACTGGATCTTGTAGAAGCGGACGAGTTGCTCCAGCGGGTCATGCCAACCCAGGTTGTGGAACGACTCGTTCTGGTGTTGGAAGTAGATCGTCCAGCTGCCGGTGTCGTGGTAGATCGTCCACAGCGATACGAGCAGGGCCGACGCTGCACCAGCGGTGGCCGCGGCCACTCGCCACAGCCGTCCAGGCCAGGTGAACTTCCGCCAGCCGAACAGCACCGAGGCTGCGATCGCGCCGACCGCGATCACCCCGACGATGTGGGTGGACAACGCCACGAACCCGCCCAAGCCTGCCACCCACCAGCGCTGCTCGCGGATGCCGACCAGCACCAGCAGTAGCCCGTAGAGGCACATCGAGACGCCGAACACCACGTGGAAGTAGACCGAGCCCGGGAAGACGGCTGCCAGGGCCATCGCGCCGATCGAGGTGGTGCTGATCTTGTTGTCGAACAGTCGCCACAACAACAGCATTGCGCCGAGGAAGAAGACCTCGCTGACCAGCACTCCGGCCAGTTCGCCGGGGATCCCCAACCAGGACACCGCTCGGATGGACATCGGGTAGCCGGGGAACCAGGCGGTGTTGCCGCACCAAAAATCGGGCCAGGTGGGATAGCGATCGATACAACGGAACGACTCGTAGCCCGTCCGTGCGATCGAGAGGTAGTGCTGGCTGTCCCACTTGGCCCGCTCCAGCGGGTTGAGGTAGTCGCGTCCGGCCAGTGCCGCGGCCAGCCAGGTCACCAGATTGGAGACCAGGTAGGCCGCCACCGGGACCAGGCGAGTGCGCATCCTGAAACCCTAGTCGCTGCGGCAACGCAGGGGTTGCTCGGTCCGTCCACCCTATGATGTGGGGCACGAAAGGGGAGTCTCATGCGGGTAGCGGTGTTCGGCGCCAAAGGGCGGATGGGCGAAGAGGTGTGCCGGGCGGTCGAGGCTGCTCCCGATCTGGAGTTGGTGGCCGGCATCGACGCCGGCGAGGACCGGACGCCCGCCGAGACCGCTGACGTGGTGGTCGACTTCACCGTCCCGGCGGTGGTGATGGACAACCTGGCGTGGTGCATCGAGCACGGCATCCACGCGGTCGTGGGGACGACCGGCTTCACCGAGGAGCGCTTGGCCGAGCTGCGCACCCAGCTGAAGGCGCGTCCCGGCGCCAACATCCTGATCGCCCCGAACTTCTCCATCGGCGCGGTGCTGATGATGAGTTTCGCCGAGCAGGCCGCCCGTTTCTTCGAGTCGGTCGAAATCGTGGAGTTGCACCACCCGAACAAGGTGGACGCGCCGTCCGGCACCGCACAGGCGACCGCCCGGCGCATCGCCGCGGCGCGCGCTGCGGCCGGTGCCGGCCCGGTGCCGGACGCCACCGATACCGGGTTGGACGGTGCCCGCGGCGCCGAGGTTGACGGCATCCACGTTCACGGCATCCGGCTGCGCGGCCTGGTCGCCCACCAAGAGGTGCTGTTCGGGTCGGCGGGGGAGACCTTGACCATCCGGCACGACTCGCTCGACCGGATCGGCTTCATGCCCGGTGTGCTGACTGCAGTTCGTGCGGTGCCGGAGCTGCCCGGCCTGACGGTAGGAATCGACCGGCTGCTGGGGTTGTAGCCCCCGCGGTCACGCCCGCAACCTGTTCGCCATGTCGGCGGACTGCTAGCGTCGAAGAAACCCGAGAAATGGGGCAACCGTGATCCGACTGATCCTGCTCGCCGTTCAGGTCGCAGCGCTGGTCGTCGGCCCGGTGCCGGCGTCGCCGTCCGTCGTGGCGCCGTCGAGTGCCCTTCCCATAGAGGGATACCTGATGGATGCCGATGGTGCGATCGGTCACCTCGAAGCCAACATCGCCGCGATCAGCATCGTCGGTGTAGACGGGGTCACCCTCACTCGCTCCGGCGGCGGTCTTACCGCAACCCCCGACATCGCGGTTGAGGCCATTGCTCTGGCCCATCGCAACGGGAAGAAGGCCGAACTGCTGCTCTCGAACTACTCCGAGTCGCTGGGCGACTTCTCTCCGGCGATCGCCAAGCGGCTGCTGACGAGCACCAGGCACCGGGCGGCGGTGGTCAAGGCGCTAGTGGCACGGGTGAAGAAGTACGGCTTCGACGGGGTGCAGGTGGACCTGGAGTCGCTGAAGCCGAGCTACGCAGCCGGGTTGACGGCCTTCGTCAAGCAGCTACGCAAGGCACTGCCGCGCAGCAAGCGGATCTCGATGGCGGTGATGGCCAGCTCTACGGTCAAGGGCTACAAGAATGCCGGCTACCAACTCACCAAGCTGCGCCGGGTGGTCAGCCGCTTTGTGTTGATGGCCTATGACCAACACGGCCCAGGGTGGAGTTCAGCGGGGCCTGTGGGCGGGACGCCCTGGGTGCAGCAGGTGCTGGCCGGCTTCATCCGGGCGAAGGTCCGCCGCTCGCAGATCGACCTCGGGGTGGCTCAGTACGGCTACAGCTGGCCCGCCGACGGCACGCCGGGGACATCGCTGAGTGTGGCTCAGGCCCGCGCGTTGGCCGGCGATCGGGCTGTGTTCGATACCACCCAGCAGGAATGGACGGCCACTCTGGCCGATGGCACCCTGCTGTGGTGGTCGGATCGAGACACTCTCACCGCGCGTCGACAACTCGCGGCTGACCAGGGACTTCATGGCCTGGCGGTGTGGGAGTTGAGCCTCGCCGATCCGCTCCCTTAGGTGCGGCCCGGGCCGAACTCAGATTGCGGTGTGCAGCCGGAGCAGCTTCAGGTGTGGGCCGTCGTCGGTCATCGCCACCTCGGTGTGAGCGCCGTCGGCATCCCAGCCGGCTTCGGTCAGGAACCGCCGCACGATGTCGTCGGTGCTGCGCACCCACCAGGTCGCCCGGGTGAAGCCGTCGGCTCGGAGTGTGTCGATGCAGGCGTTGAGCAGCCGAGACCCGTGGCCACGGCGCTGGGCCGGCGGATCGATGGTGAACTCGGCGACCAGGGCGTCCACGCCGGCTTCGGCGTCCGGATCGTCACTGGGGCCGAGAGCGGCGAAGCCCACGACCCGATCATCGGAGACGGCGACCAGGATTCGGAATTGTGCCAACGGCGGACGGGTGATCGCTGCCGTCCAACTCTCGGTCATGGTCGCCAGATCCACACTGCTGAGCAGGTCGGCGGCGGTGGCCTGATCGAAGTTCGCCGACCAGGCGCGACGTTGGATCGCAGCGATGGCGGGGGCTTCTGCGGGCAGCGCCAGACGGACGGAATCGGCAATCACGGGCGTCACCCTACCCTGCGCCGGTATGGGTAGGACGGGGCGGCAGACCGGTGCACCGGCTGCGGGGGCGCTAGGTTGGGAGGGTGCGAGAAAGCCTGAAAACCCCACCCCCGTTGGCCGCTGACACCCTGAGAGTGATTCCGCTCGGTGGTCACGGCGACATCGGCCGCAACATGAGTTCCTACGAAATCAACGGTCAGCTGATGTTCATCGACTGTGGCGTGCTGTTCCCCTCCGAGGAGCATCCCGGCGTCGATCTGATCCTGCCCGGGCTGCATCTGGTCGAGGATCGACTGGACGAGGCCCAGGCCCTGGTGCTGACCCACGGCCATGAAGACCACATCGGTGCGGTGCCCTACCTGCTGCGCCGCCGCCCGGATCTGCCGGTTCACGGATCGAAACTGACCCTGGCGCTGGTGGAGGCCAAGCTGCGCGAGCACCGGGTACGCAACTATGCCCTCCACACGGTGGCCGAGGGTGATCGGGTGCAGGCCGGGGCGTTCGACCTGGAGTTCTTGTCGGTGAACCACTCCATTCCCGACGCCTTGGCGGTGGTGATCCGGACCAAGGCCGGTACGGTGCTGCACACCGGCGACTTCAAGATGGATCAGCTTCCCCTCGACGGACGGCTCACCGACCTGCGTGGCTTCGCCCAGTTGGGCGCTGAAGGCGTGGATCTGTTCATGCCGGACTCCACCAACGCCGAGACGCCCGGTTTCACCCCTCACGAGCGCGACATCGAGCCGGCCCTGGAGCGGGTGTTCGCCCAGGCCAAGCAGAAGCTGATCGTGGCCTGTTTCGCGTCCCATGTGCACCGCGTCCAGCAGGTGATGGACGCTGCCGTACGGCACCGCCGCAAGGTGGTCTACGTCGGTCGATCGATGCTGCGCAACATGACCGTGGCCAGGGAGTTGGGCTTCCTGCACGTCCCGGAGAACACGCTGATCGACCTGAAGCAGATCGACGACTACCGCGACGATCAGGTGGTGATCATCTCCACCGGTTCGCAGGGCGAACCGCTGAGCGCCCTGTCCCGGATCTCCAACCATGAGCATCCGGTGATCACCGCCGGGGCCGGCGATGTGGTGCTGCTGGCGTCCTCGCTGATTCCGGGTAACGAGAACTCGGTCTACCGGGTGATCAACGGGCTCAGCCGCAACGGCGTAACGGTGGTGCACAAGGGCAACGCCATGGTGCACGTCTCCGGCCACGCCAGTGCCGGCGAACTGCTCTACTGCTACAACCTGCTCACCCCGCGCAACGTCCTGCCGGTACACGGCGAGGTTCGCCACCTGATCGCCAACGCCAAGCTCGCGGTGGCCACCGGGGTGCCCGCGTCGAACGTGTTCCCGGTCGAGGACGGTGCGGTGATCGACCTGGCCAAGGGCAAGGCCCGGGTGGTCGGCCAACTGCAGTGCGACTACATCTTCGTCGACGGCCTCACCGAGGGTGAGATCTCCGACACCGAATTGACCGATCGAAAGATCCTCGGCGAGGAGGGGATGATCTCGATCGTCACGGTGGTGAGTTTCCGGTCGCGTCGGCTGGTCAGCGGTCCAGATATTCATGCTCGTGGCTTCGCCGATGATGACGCGGTCTTCGACCCGATTCGTCCCGAGTTGGTCGCGGTGCTCGAGCGGGCGCTGGCCGACGGTGTGGAGGACACCTTCCAGTTGCAGCAACTGCTGCGCAGAACCATCGGACGCTGGGTCAACGACAACTTCCGCCGCCGTCCGATGATCCTGCCGATCGTGGTGTCGTCGTAGTCCGAGGCCGATTCGCATCGGGCCGCGAAGTTCAGGTATCGTAGGCAGGTCCCCGATGTGGGGGCAGGTTTCGCGCGCGTCGAGAAGTGATGCGCGGTCTCGGACGACAAACTGAGGAGTACTCCAGTGGCTGCTGTGTGTGACATCTGCGCCAAGGGCCCGGGTTTCGGTCACAACGTGCCCTGGTCGAAGAAGAAGACCAACCGGCGCTGGAACCCGAACATTCAGCGGGTGCGTGCTGTGGTCAACGGCACCCCCAAGCGGCTGAACGTGTGCACGTCCTGCCTGAAGGCTGGTCGCGTCACCCGCTGACCCGATTCATCAAAAGGACCCGCCGCTGTGCGGGTCCTTTTGCTTTGCCGAGCCCCGCGCCACGCCTGCGGTCACGCGCGAAATGGGGGATCCAGCGCCTAGGCTGACCAATCGTGGAGACCGGAATCGGAGGCTGGCAGACCAGGACGTATGCCCTGCTGAGCGGCTCGCTGGGGCCGGTGCTGGGGGAGCGGACCGCCAAGGAGTTCGCGGCGCTGCGGATCGCCACGGTGGGGGATCTGCTCCGTCACGTGCCCCGGCACTACCTGTCGGGCACCGAACTCACCGACCTGGCCTCGCTGCAACCGGGCGAACTGGTGGCGGTGACGGCGAAAGTGGCCCGAATCGATCGCCACGAACCACGCTCGCGTCCCGGCGGACGGCCCGGTCCCGGTCGGCTGGAGGCAGTGCTCACCGACGGCAACGGACGGCTGACCGCCACCTTCTTCGGAAAGAGCCACCTGTTGGAGTGGTGGGAGCGGCAACTGCGCGCCGGGGTGGCCGGACTGTTCGTGGGCAAGGTCGGGGTGTTTCGCGATCAGCTGCAGATGAGCCATCCGGTCTTCGTGATGATGGACGCCACTGGGCGGATCGTGGCCAACTCCGAGGAGAAGGAGCGACTGGCTTCGCTGTCGAGCGGTGGGCTGGTGGGGATGTACCCGGCCACGGCCAAGCTGCCTACCTGGAAGGTGGCCGAATGCGCCCGTCTGGTGCTCGACTCCCTGCCCCCGCTGGATGATCCCTGGCCGGAGTGGCTCCGCGAGCAAGCCGGCGTCCTGGGCCTGGCCGAAGCCTTCGCCGCCGTCCACGAGCCGCGAACGCTGGTCGAGGCGGCCCGCGGGGCTGAGCGGCTGGTCTTCGACGAGGCCATGGCCACCCAGCTGACCATGGCCTACCGCCGCGCTGACGCGGCCGGACACACCGCGCGGGCGCGCGTGCGCCAACCGGACGGGATTCTGGACACCTTCGACTCCCGGCTGCCATTCGCCCTGACCAGCGGGCAGTCGGAGGTCAGCGAGGCGATCTTCGCCGACCTGGCTACTGAGCGTCCGATGCAGCGGCTGCTCCAGGGCGAGGTCGGTTCGGGCAAGACGGTGGTGGCGCTGCGCGCGATGCTGAACGTGGTCGACAGCGGCGGGCAGGCAGCGCTGTTGGCGCCCACAGAGGTGCTTGCCGCGCAGCATTACGCGACCATCACCGGCCTGCTCGGCGACCTGGGCGGCGGCCGCCTGCTGGGCGCTCCCGACGTGGCCACCGACGTGGTCCTGCTGACCGGCTCGATGCCGACCGCGGCAAAGCGCTCGGCCTTGCTGCGGGCGGCCAGCGGAGAGGCCGGCATCGTGATCGGCACTCATGCGTTGCTGGCCGATCAAGTGCAGTTCGCCGAGCTCGGCCTGGTGGTGATCGATGAGCAGCACCGCTTCGGGGTCGAGCAGCGGGCGGTGTTGTCGGGCAAAGCCGAGGCCGCACCACACGTCCTGGTGCTGACCGCGACCCCGATCCCGCGTTCGGTGGCGATGACGGTCTTCGGTGATCTGGAGGTCTCCACGCTCGCCGAGCTGCCGGCCGGTCGGGCCGAGGTGTCGACGGTGGTGGTCGACGGCGCCACCCGTCCGGCGTGGGTGGATCGTGCCTGGGAGCGGGTGCGCGAGGAGGTCGGTGCCGGTCGCCAGGTGTTCGTGGTCGCTCCCCGGATCGGTGGCACCAAGTCGAGTGAAGGCAAGGGTGTTGTCGAGCTCGCCGCCGAACTGGCCGATGGTGCCCTGAAGGGCCTGCGGCTAGGCATTCTGCACGGTCAGTTGGCCAGTGACGTGAAGGACGAGGTGATGGCCGGCTTCGTCTCGGGCGAGATCGAGGTGTTGGTGGCCACCACCGTGATCGAGGTCGGGGTGGACGTGCCCAACGCCACCATGATGGTGGTCTGGGACGCCGATCGCTTCGGGATCTCCCAGCTCCACCAGTTGCGCGGACGCATTGGACGCGGCAGTCATCCGGGGGTGTGCCTGCTGGTGACCTACCTGCCGCCGGATTCGCCGGCCCGGCAGCGGCTCGATGCCGTGGCTGCGACCCGCGACGGCTTCCGGCTGGCCGAACTCGACCTGGAGCAACGCCGCGAGGGCGACGTTCTGGGGGCCACCCAGGCCGGAAGTCGCTCCACCCTGCGTCTGCTGCGGGTGCTGGACCACGCCGACGTAATCGCCACCGCGCGAGAGTTGGCGATCGAATGCGTGCGCCGGGATCCGGGCCGCACCACGCCCGGTTTCGCCGATGCGGTCCGGGCTACCGAGGTGCTGTCAGTCGGAGATTGGCTGGACCACAACTGAGCCCCACTAGGCTGGGTACTTGTGACCAGGATCATCGCCGGTAGTGCGAAAGGCCATCGCCTGCGCACCCCGGCGACCTCAGACACGCGTCCGACCACTGACCGGGTACGCGAGGCCGTCTTCTCCGCGATCGCCGACTGGGCCGGGACCGGCGGCGCCGGTGCGGAACAGATGCTGGCCGGATTGTCCTTCCTGGACCTGTTCGCCGGCTCTGCCGGGGTGGCGCTCGAGGCGGTCAGCAGGGGAGCGGGTCCAGTGACCGCGGTGGAGTCGGTGCCGGCCGTGGCCGCGATCGCCAAGGACAACGCCCGCACCACCCGCCTGGCCGTCACCGTGGTCGCTGCAGAGGCGTCGAAGTGGCTGGCCGGGGGAGCCGCCACCCGTTTCGATGTGGTCTGGGCCGACCCGCCGTACGCCTACGACAACGACCGATTGGCCGCGCTCGTCGAGCTGATCGAACAGCGCTGGCTGGCCGAGAACGGCCTGTTGGTACTGGAGCGCTCATCGAGGGATCAACCCCCGGTCCTGCCGGAGGCGCTATCGGTGAGGTGGCATCGCCGTTACGGTGAGACCACTGTGTACTTCGCGATGAAGGAAGACCCGTGTTAGCCGTATGCCCTGGCTCATTCGATCCGATCACCAATGGCCACCTGGATGTGATCACCCGAGCCGCATCGATCTTCGACGAGGTGCTGGTCGCGGTCGGCCAGAACTCCACCAAGCAATACCTGTTCAGCCAGGACGAGCGGGTCGAGCTGGTGCGAGCCTCCACCGCGCACCTGCCGAACGTCCGGGTGGAGCAACTGCACGGACTGCTGGCCAACTACGTCAACGACGTGGGTGGCCGGGTGCTGATCAAAGGGGTACGGTTTGCCGCTGACTTCGAGTTCGAGTTGCAGATGGCGAACTTGAACGCCGTTGTGGGGGCAGTGGAGACTCTGATCCTGCCTGCGGCGTCGCAGTGGTCGACCCTGTCGTCGTCCATGGTTCGCGAGATCGCGGTTCACGGCGGTGATGTCTCGGCTTTTGTGCCGGACGTCGTGGCTGCGAAGATTCGTCTGCGGGCAGGAGAGGAGAGGGCCGATGGTTGATCGGACCGAAAGTGTGTTGGACGAGTTGCGTGACTTGGTGTTGAACGCCAAGGCCGTGCCGATGTCGGCATCGTGCATGCTCAATCGGGCTGAGGCTCTGGCGGTGATCGACCGCGCCAAGGCCGCCCTGGCCGAAGATGTGGGCGAGGCTCATCGGGTGACCGCTACGTCGCTGGAGACTCTGGAGCGGGCCCAGCACGAGGCCAAGCAGATCGTGGCTGCCGCTGAGGAGCGGGCGTCCTACCTGTCCACCCAGAACCCGGTGTTCGAAGAGGCGCAGCGCAAAGCGGCCGCGCTCGAAGCCAAGGCGCTGTCGGATGCTGAAGCGCTGCGCCGCGAGGCCGACGCCTACGTCGACGCTCGAATCGCCACCTTCGAGGCGAGCCTGCACAAGACGATGTCGCAGGTGCGCACCATGCGCGAACGGCTGGCCCGACGCTCGTCCCTGGACGACGACGCGACCACCGCTTTGCCGCGCCTGGAGGAGTGAGTAGGACGGCTCTGGCCGGCGGCTTTTGCCGCTAGGACAAGTGCCTTGATAGAGTTCACCGTTGGTTATGACGATGCCGAGCCATGCCGAAGGGAAACGTTGTGACGCCCCGCTTGCCAGACCCGCGTTCCGGGCTCGTCCTGGACACTCGTGAATTGAGTCGCCGGGCTGGTGTGCTGAAGGAAGTCACGCGGATCGCGGAAGCGCCGGAAGATCTTGGCATTGACGTAATCGGGGTACCACCCGGCTCACCCATCGAGTTCGACCTCAGGTTGGAATCGGTGGTGGAGGGGGTGCTGGTCACCGGAACCGCCAAGGTTCAGTTGCAGGGCAGCTGTGGACGGTGCTTGGAGCCGATCACTTCTTCGGAAGTGGTCGATATTCAAGAACTGTTCTGCTACCCGGGCAAGGAGCTTGACGATGACGAGGCCAGCCGTGTTGAGGACGATCTGATCGACCTCGAACCCGTCCTGCGGGACGCGGTGGTGCTCGATTTGCCGTTCACGCCGTTGTGCCGTCCGGATTGTGCCGGGTTGTGCCCCCTCTGTGGGGTCAATCTGAACAAGCAACCCGACCACGGTCATGATGAAGCCGTCGATCCTCGATGGGCTTCGTTGACGGAGTGGGCGGATCCTGAGTCTGATTCGAAGAACAAGGAGTAAAGCCGTGGCCGTCCCGAAGCGGAGAATGTCCCGTGCAAACACCCGGGCCCGCCGGTCGATGTGGAAGACCACCGCGCCGACGCTGGTGACCTGTGCCAACGCCGCGTGTGGCGCTGCGCACCTGCCGCACACCGCCTGCCCGGAGTGCGGCCAGTACGGCCCGCGGGCCGCCCGCCGCCAGGTGCTCGACTCCTGACCGGCATGCCGGCCGTGTCCGGCGACAGCGCCGCCAGCGGGCGCGCACTGCAGCTGATTGAACAGCTGGGGATCGACTTGGATCCCCAGCTATTTCAGCTTGCGATGACGCACCGGTCCTATGCCTACGAGCATGGTGGCCTCCCGCACAACGAGCGGCTCGAATTCCTGGGTGACGCCGTGCTCGGCGTGGTCGTCACCGAGCATCTCTACCGCAGCTACCCCGACCTTCCCGAAGGCCGGCTGGCGAAGCTGCGCGCTGCTGTGGTGAACGCCCACAGCCTGGCCGACGTGGCCCGCGATCTCGAACTGGGCAAGCTGATCCTGCTCGGACGAGGCGAACAGACCACCGGCGGCGCCGACAAGTCCTCGATTCTTGCCGACTCGCTGGAGGCATTCCTCGGCGCGGTGCTGATGAGCGCCGGCCGGGACGGCGCCGACCGCTTGATCCGACACCTGTTCGATCCGCTGGTGGCCGAGGCCGCCGCGTTGGGCGCCGGCCTGGACTGGAAGACCAGCTTGCAGGAACTGGCCGCCGAGAAGGACCTCGGAGTGGTCAGCTATCGGATCACCGAGTCCGGACCCGACCATGACAAGCGCTTCGAAGCCGTCGCCGTGGTCGCCGGTACCGCCTACGCTCCTGGTCAAGGCACCTCGAAGAAGCAAGCCGAGCAAGGTGCGGCCCAGTACGCGTTCAACGCATTGGCCTCTCCGGCCTCCTGATGCCCGAGCTGCCCGAGGTTGAGACCGTCCGCCTCGGCCTGGTTGAAGCCGTGGTCGGGCGCCGGATCGCCGACGTCCACGTTCTCCATCCCCGTCCGGTGCGCCGACACCTCGGTGGGGCCGACGACTTCGCCGCCACCCTGATCGGACGGACGTTCGCCACGCCACGGCGGCGCGGCAAGTATCTGTGGCTGCCCTTCGCCGACGGGGACGCACTGATGGCGCACTTGGGGATGAGTGGCCAGTTCCGCCTTGACCAGCCTGATCGGCCGAACCCGCCACATTGCCGAGTGCAGATCGGGTTCGATGACGACGGCGATGAGCTCAGGTTCGCCGATCAGCGCATGTTCGGCGGACTGTGGGTGAGTCCGGGAGGCGCAGAGTTGCCCGCCGAGATCGCCCATATCGGGCTCGATCTGCTCGATCCGGCCCTCGACCTCGACGCGGTGATCGCCGACATTCGCCGTCGACACTCCGGTATCAAGCGCGTCCTGCTCAATCAGAACGTGGTGTCCGGGATCGGCAACATCTACGCCGACGAGGCGCTGTGGCGAGCGCGGCTGCATTACGACACCCCGGCCGACCGACTGAGTCGTGCCGCGGTCGGTGAGCTGCTGGCGCATGCTCGCGAAGTGATGACCGAGGCGCTGGAGGTCGGTGGGACCTCCTTCGATCAGCTGTATGTGAACGTGAACGGTTCTTCGGGCTACTTCTCCCGCTCGCTGGACGCCTACGGCCGGGCCGACCTGCCCTGTGCGCGCTGCGGGCGGGCGATCGTTCGGGAGGCATTCATGAATCGTTCGTCCTATCGATGCCCGTCCTGCCAGCGGCGTCCGCGTGAGCTGAACTGAGCGACGAGCCCGAATCACCGAAGTGCCGGGCCCGGTCAGGTCGGTTATGGGTGTCCGAGGCGTATATCCTTCGCAGTTGTGAGCCCCGCGGATTTGTACCAACGCTACGGCCACGTTCTGCGGCAGTTCATCAAGTTCGGACTGGTTGGTGGTGCCGGAGTCGTGGTCAACATGATCGTGGCGGTGATCATGAACAAAGCCCATGGCGGCACCAAGTTCGCCCAGGACATCCTGTTCGCCATCCCGGGCACCCCGTACAACTTCCGGTTCACCTCGCTGGTGTGGATCGTGGCGTTCCTGGTGGCCAATCTCTTCAACTTCCAGCTGAACCGCAGCTGGACCTTCCGGGGCAGCGCGAAGGCGCCCTGGTTCCACGAGTTCGGGCCTTTCCTGCTGGTCGGCAGTGTGGCCGCAGTGGCCGGTTTGTTCATCAAGATCGGCTTCACCAACCCGCACTCGCCGATCTACCTGCCCGAGCCGTGGTTCCACGAGAACGCGGGCCTGCAGTCTCGTGAGTACTGGTCGCAGTTGCTCACGATCGTGATCACCATGCCGATCAACTTCCTGGTCAACAAGCTGTGGACCTTCCGCGCGGTGCGTCGCTGGCATGCTGAGCGCACCGAGGAGAAGGCGGCCGGCTGAGATGTACCTCAAGAGCCTCACGCTGCGTGGCTTCAAGTCGTTCGCGTCCAGCACCACCATGGTGTTCGAGCCGGGGATCACCTGTGTGGTCGGTCCGAACGGGTCGGGCAAGTCCAATGTGGTCGACGCGCTCGCCTGGGTGATGGGCGAGCAGGGAGCCAAGACGCTGCGCGGCGGCAAGATGGAGGACGTCATCTTCGCCGGCACGTCTGGACGGGCGCCGCTGGGCCGCGCGGAAGTGCTGCTGACCATCGACAACACCGATGGCGCGCTGCCGATCGACTACACCGAGGTGACGATCAGCCGGACGATGTTCCGCAGCGGTGGCTCGGAGTACGCCATCAACGGCACCCCGGCCCGGTTGTTGGACGTCCAGGAGCTGCTCAGCGACTCCGGTATCGGCCGCGAGATGCACGTCATCGTCGGTCAGGGCCAGCTCGACTCGATCCTGCAGGCCACCCCCGAGATTCGCCGCGGCTTCATCGAGGAGGCGGCCGGCGTCCTGAAGCACCGCAAGCGTAAGGAGAAGGCCGAGCGAAAGCTGGAGTCGACCGCGGCCAACCTCAACCGGCTCAATGACCTGCTCTCGGAGATCCGTCGGCAGTTGAAGCCGCTGGGACGTCAGGCCGAGGTGGCCCGCAAGGCGGCGGTGATCCAGGCCGACCTGCGCGATGCCCGGGCCCGGCTGCTCGCCGATGACTTGGCTGCCGCCACTCAGGTGCTGGCCACCGATCTGGCTGCCGAGGCCGAGATCAAGCAGCGCCGGTTGCGGCTGGAGGAACAGCTCACCGCTGCGCGGGCCGCCGAAGCTGCCGCCGAGGCCGCCGCCCAGGAGGCGATGCCGCGGCTGACCGCAGCTCAGGAGACCTGGTACGCGCTGGCCGGCTTGGCCGAGCGCATCGGCAGCACCCAGACCATCGCCGCCGAACGTCTGCGTAACGCGTCGGCGATCACCACCGAGGATCGTCCCGGACGCGATCCGGAGGCGATCGAACGTGAGGCCGCCGAAGTGCGCGCCGCCGAGGCCGAGATCGCCACCCAGGTGGAGGCATTGGCTCAGGCGCTGTCGGCAGCCACCGAGGCCCGGACCCTCGCCGAGACCACTCATGCCGCCGCTGAGCAGCACTACGCCGCCCAGCAGCGCGCGATCGCCGATCGGCGCGAGGGCCTGGCCCGCTTGGTGGGCGAGGTGAACACCCTGCGCAGTCGGGTCGAGGCGGCCGGGGCCGAGATCGAGCGGTTGACCGAGGCTCGCGCCAACGCCGACCAGCGCAGTGCGGAGGCCAAACACCGCTTCGCCGGCCTGGAGACGCGGCTGGCCGGTCTGAGCGCGGGGGAGTCTGGCCTGGACGCCGCCTACGAGGCCGCGACGGCCCGGGCAGAGGCCGCAGAGGCCGAAGTCCAGCGACTCAACGACGCCTTGCGTAATGCCGCTGCGGAGCGGGGAGCGTTGGCCGCACGGGCCGAGGCGCTGGCGCTGGGCCTGGATCAACGAGACGGCAGTGCCGCACTTCTGGCCGCCGGAAATCGCCTGGACGGCCTGTTGGGCTCGGTCGCTGCCCTGATCAAGGTGAAGCCGGGCGATCAGGTGGCGATCGCGGCAGCTCTGGGGGCGGCCGCCGACGCGGTCGCGGTCACCGGAGTGGACGCCGCGGTGGCGGCCTTCGATCACCTCAAGGCTGAGGACCTGGGTCGAGCCGGGCTGCTGCTGGGTGGTGGACCGAGCGAGGCCCGCTCCTCGTGGCCCTCACTGCCGAGCAGTGCGCGCTGGGCCATCGACGCCGTCGATTGCGACAAGCCGCTCCAAGCACCGCTCCAACGCTTGCTGTTCAAGGTGGCGATCGTCTCTGATGTCGCGGCAGCGCGCCAGGTGATCGAGGAGCTTCCCGAGGTGACCGCCGTCACCGCGGACGGCGACCTGCTCAGCTCCTGGTTCGCCGCGGGCGGATCGGCTGCCCAGCCGTCCGTGCTGGAAGTCCAGGCGGCACTCGATGAGGCGAACGCCAAGTTGGCCGCTGCCCAAGGCGATGCCGAACGGCTCACCTTCGCCTTGTCGAAGGCCAACGCGGAGTTGGCGCAGGCACAGGAAGTCGCCGAAGCCGCGCTGGCTCGGCTGCACGAGTCCGACGCCGAGCATGCCGCGCTGGCCGAGGAAGCCGCCGAACTGAACCAGGCGGCCCGATCCGCCTTGGCAGAGGCCGGCCGGTTGACCGAGGCTGCCCGGCAGGCAGCCGAGTCCCGGGACAGCTCGCTGGCCCATCTGGACGAGTTGGAGCGCCGCCTGGAGCTGGCCGAAGCGCAGACCGAACTCAGTGAGGCCGATCCGACCGACCGCGACCGAAGCTCCGATGCGGCTCGGGCCGCGCGGGCTGCCGAGATGGACGCGCGGCTGGCGCTGCGCACCATGGAGGAGCGGGCTCGCGCCCTGGCCGGACGGGTGGAGAGCCTCACCCGTGCTGCGCAGGCCGAGCGCGATGCGCGCGCCCAGGCAGCGGCCCGCCGCGAGCAGTTGCGGCGAGAGGCCGAGACCGCTGCTGCTGTGCAGGTGGCCGCCGAGTGGTTGGCCGCGCAGCTGGCGTACTCCCGGGCATTGGCCGAGACCGAGCGGGTTGCTGCCCAAGGCGCTCGCGCCGCCGCCGAAACCGAGTTGAGTGCGGCCCGCCAACGTGGCCGCGACCTGGCCAAGGAGTTCGAGGGGATGGTCGACACCGTCCACCGCGACGAGTTGGCCCGCGCGCAGCAGCAGATGAAGATCGAGGCGCTGACCGAGAAGGCGCTGACCGAACTGGGCCTGGAGGCCGAGGCGTTGCTGGCCGAGTACGGCCCGCAGGTGCCGGTGCCGGTGCTCTTGGTGGAGCCGGCCGAGGATGGCAGTGAGCCTGAGCCGGTGCCGTTCGTCCGTGCCGAACAGGAGAAGCGGTTGCGGGCGGCTGAGCGTGACCTGGCCGTGTTGGGTCGGGTGAACCCGCTGGCGTTGGAGGAGTTCGAGGCCCTCAGTGAGCGGCACACATTCCTGGCCGAGCAGTTGGTCGACCTGCGCAAGACCCGCGACGACCTGGTCGACATCATCAACGACGTCGACGCCCGCGTTCAGGACGTCTTCGCCGCCGCTTACGCCGATGTCGAAGCCGCCTTCGCCGACTCCTTCTCCCGGCTGTTCCCGGGCGGTGAGGGACGTCTGGTGCTCACCGAGCCCGGCGAATGGCTGACCACCGGCGTGGACGTGGAAGCCCGTCCGGCCGGCAAGAAGGTCAAGCGGCTGTCGCTGTTGTCCGGTGGCGAACGCTCGCTGGTGGCGGTGGCGTTCCTGGTGGCGCTGTTCAAGGCTCGGCCCAGCCCGTTCTACATCCTGGACGAGGTCGAGGCCGCGCTGGACGACGTGAACCTCGGGCGACTGCTGGAGATCTACCAGGAATTGCGAGCCGACAGTCAATTGCTGGTTATCACCCACCAGAAGCGAACCATGGAGATTGCCGACGCTCTCTATGGTGTGACCATGCGCGCTGACGGCGTCACTACGGTGATCAGTCAGCGCCTGAGGGAAAGCTGAATCAACCTAGGAACTGCCTGAGCCGCTGGGTTGGCTCTTTTCCCTGAGGCATACTGGTTTGCGTTCGCATATTGAAGGGGATTTTCTCGTGGTGCTCGCGTGGGTGTCGACTGCGGTGATCGTGTTGGTCGCGGTGGTGATCATCCTGGTCGTCGCTGTCGGGATGGGACCCTGGGCACACCGGGCTCCGGAGATCGCTGATGTGGCCGCCGCGACAGCGCGGCACATGAACGGCGACGCCGAACCGCCGAAGGTCCTGGTCGATCTCTTCGACGAGATCCCCGAGCTGCGACCGTCTGCTCGCAGCGCGATCTCGGCACCATCGGTGCTTCCCGACGCTGTGCCCGGCGCCGAAGCGCGCTGAGCGAGGCAAGCCTGCCCGTAGAATCCGAGCGTGGAGTTCTTCTGGATCATTCTCAGCGCTGTCGTTGTCGTACTGCTGGTTGCGGCCGGTGCCATCATCTTCGGCAAGCAGAAGGCGCTGCCGAGCGGCGACGAGCCGGCCGAGTTGGCGCCGACCCCCACCGACGTGGTCGCCGAGCCCGCGCCGTCCGCGCCTGCGGCCGAGCCTGTGCCGTCGGACGAGGTGCCCGAGCCGGTGGCCTCGCGCTTGGTCCGGTTGCGCCGCAAGCTTTCCGCCAGCGCCAACCCGTTCGCCCGCGGCCTGTTGTCGCTGCTCTCGGCCGACCGACTGGACGCCGAGGCGTGGGACGACCTGGAAGCCACCTTGATCACCGCCGACCTCGGCGTGGGACCCACCGATGAACTGGTCAGTGCATTGCGCCGGGAACTGTCCATCGACCCAGTCAGCGACCCGTCCGCGGCCAAGAAGGTGCTGCGCGCCGAACTGCTGAAGCTGGTCGATCCCACGCTGGATCGCACCCTGCGCACTACCGGCGCCGACGGGTTGCCGGGCGTGGTGCTGGTGGTCGGCGTGAACGGCACCGGCAAGACCACCACGGTCGGCAAGCTGGCGCGGATCCTGGTCGCTGACGGCGCCACCGTGATCCTGGCCGCCGCCGACACCTTCCGCGCCGCCGCTGCCGACCAGTTGCAGACGTGGGGCTCCCGGGTGGGGGTGGAGGTCGTGCGTGGCCCCGAAGGCGGCGACCCGGCCGCCGTGGCCTTCGATGCGGTCACCCAGGGCATCGCCGCCGGCGCCTCGGTGGTGGTCGTCGACACCGCCGGACGGCTGCACACCAAGGCTGGCCTGATGGATGAGTTGGGCAAGATCAAGCGGGTCATCGAGCGCAAGGCTCCGGTGACCGAGGTGTTGCTGCTGATCGATGCCACCACCGGCCAGAACGGACTCGCCCAGGCGCGCGTGTTCGCCGAAGTGGTGGACGTGACCGGCATCGTGCTGAGCAAGCTGGACGGTTCGGCCAAGGGCGGCATCGTGGTGCCGGTGCAGCGTGAGTTGGGCGTCCCGGTGAAGCTGATCGGGCTGGGGGAGGGCCCCGACGATCTGGCTGCCTTCGACGCCGAAGCGTTCGTCGACGCGCTCCTGGAGGAGTGATGGTGGAGCTACGAGACGCCACGCCTGCCGATCTTGCGGCGATCGCGGCGATCTACAACCAGTCGGTGGTGGACAGCACGGCCAGCTGGGACTACGAGCCGTGGACGGCCGCTCAGCATGCCGACTGGTACGCCTACAAGGTCGAACGCGGCTTCCCGTTGTTGGTGGCCGTCGATGCCGACCAGGTGGTGGGATATGCCAGCTATGGCGAGTTCCATCACAAAATCGGCTACGACCGCACCCGCGAGCTCAGCATCTACCTGGCGGAGGCCGCTCGCGGCAAGGGCGTGGGCACCACGCTGATGCGGGCTCTGATCGATCACGCCCGGGCCGATGGAGTGCATGTGCTCGTGGGCGGACTCAGCGCCGACAACGAGGCCTCGGTGCGGCTGCATCGCAAGATGGGTTTCGTCGAGGTGGCCCGGATGCCGCAGGTGGGCCGCAAGTTCGACCGGTGGCTCGACCTGGTCTACATGCAACTGGTCCTGTAGGACTGCGCCGGTAGGATGTGCCCCGGCCACACCAACGATCGTTAGGCATGCCTTGTTCGACACCCTCTCTGATCGCCTTTCGGCGGTATTCCGCAATCTGCGCGGCAAGGGACGGCTCTCCGAAGCCGACCTGACCGAGACCCTGCGCGAGATCCGGCTGGCCCTGCTGGAGGCCGACGTCAATCTCGGTGTGGTCAAGGACTTCATCGCCGCCGTGCGTGAGAAGGCTGTTGGCGCGCAGATCCATGCCGCGCTGAATCCGGCCCAGCAGATCATCCAGATCGTCAACGCCGAACTGACCGAGATCCTCGGTGGCCAGACCCGTACGTTGCGGTTCGCCAAGCAGCCGCCGACGGTGATCATGCTGGCCGGCCTCCAGGGCGCCGGTAAGACCACCCTGGCCGGCAAGCTCGGCAAGTGGCTGAAGGATCAGGGGCATTCGCCGTTGCTGGTCGCGGCCGACCTGCAGCGTCCCAATGCGGTCACCCAGCTGCAGGTGGTCGGTGAACGCGCCGGCGTCCATGTGTTCGCTCCCGAGCCCGGCAACGGCGTCGGCGATCCCGTAGCGGTGGCGCGCGGCGCGATCGCGCATGCGACCACCAAGTTGTACGACGTGGTCATCGTCGACACCGCCGGACGCCTGGGTGTCGATGCCGAACTGATGAAGCAGGCCGCCGACATCCGCGACGCGGTCAACCCGACTGAAGTGCTGTTCGTCGTCGACGCGATGATCGGTCAGGACGCGGTCAACACCGCCAACGCGTTCGCCGAGGGTGTCGGCTTCGACGGCGTGGTGCTGTCCAAGCTCGACGGTGACGCCCGTGGTGGCGCGGCGCTGTCGATCGCCAAGGTCACCGGCAAGCCGATCATGTTCGCCTCCAATGGCGAGGGTCTCGGCGATTTCGACGCGTTCCATCCCGATCGGATGGCCGGCCGGATCCTCGACCTGGGTGACGTGCTCACCCTGATCGAGCAGGCGCAGAAGACTTTCGACGCCGAGGAGAGTGCTCGCGCAGCCGAGAAGCTGCTGGGCGGCAAGGGCGATTTCGGCCTGGACGACTTCCTGCAGCAGATGCAGGCCGTGCGCCGGATGGGACCGCTGTCGAAGATCCTGGGCATGATGCCCGGGATGGGCCAGATGAAGGACCAGATCGCCGGCATCGACGAGCGCGAGATCGACCGGATCGAGGCGATCATCTATTCGATGACCCCGGCCGAGCGCTCCGACCCGAAGCTCCTCAACGGCTCGCGCCGCCTGCGGATCGCCAACGGCTCGGGCACCAAGGTGTCCGACGTCAACGCCCTGGTGAAGCGGTTCACCGAAGCCAGGAAGATGATGCAGATGATGGCCGGCGGCGGCATGCCGGGTATGCCAGGCATGCCGGGAATGCCGGGCGCCGGGTTCGCCGGCGGCGGCAAGAAGCGTCAGGCGAAGGCCGCCAAGAAGCGCAAGGGTCCGGCCGGTCCGCCGCGTCCGGCGGTGGCCCCGCCGACGGCGACGCCGACGGCCCCCGGCGGTGCGTTCGGCCTGCCCGCGCAGGCGCCGGCAGCGCCCGGCGACTTCCAGCTCCCCCCGGAGTTGGCCAAGCTGTTCGACGGCCAGAAGTGAGTTCGCACAAACTTCATCCGCTTTCGCTGTGACTTTTTGGCCCGCTGCGGCCAGTTGAAGGTGAAGGGCTCGTTGTGCCGAGCCACCGACGGTGGCGGCAACGATGCTCATGCGGGGAGGTCGTGGTGGAGGTCAGCGCTCAGCGTCACGCCGATTCTGGCGGTTTGCCTGACTCCGCCGTCGAGGATCTGGACACCCACGCCGTCGTCGTCCGGTACGAGCCGATGGTGTACGCCATCGCGCTGACCCATACCCGGTGCCAGGGCGACGCCGACGATGTGTTCCAAGACGTCTTCTTGACCTACCACCGCCGTCAGCCCGCCTTCCGCAGCGAGGAACATCGCAAGGCGTGGCTGATCACCACCACCATCAACTGCGCCCGCCAGGTCGCCGGGAGTTCCTGGCGTACTCGGGTGGTCCCGTTGCCGACCGGGGAGGCCGATGCCGCCCCGGCACAGTTCGAGTTCGCAACGGTGGAGCAGAACGCGCTGTTCGCGGCGCTGAAGGCCCTGCCGGATTCCTACCGCTCGGTGCTGCACCTGTTCTACTTCGAGGACCTGTCGATCGCCCGAATCGCCGAGGTCCTCGACCTGACGGTGTCCACGGTGAAGATGCGGCTCTCCCGCGGCCGCGCGCTGATGCGCGAGCGGCTCACTCAAGGAGTGTTTGATGACTAACAAGATCTTCCAGGAGATGTCTGAGCAGATGCGCCCGGACGCCGCGCTGCGGCAGGACTTGTTCGCCCGGATCGACGCCGGGGACGAACCGGCGGGTGCGCGAGCCCCTGAGCAGACGTCACGACCCGGTCGACCGAAGCCGAGGTGGTTGGCGCCGGCCGTCGCCGCAGTGACCGTCGCCGCGCTGATCGGTGTCGGGGTGAACGGAGGCTGGTCGGTGAACTCCGATGGCAGCACCAACACCGCCGAGCATGGAGTCGCCGACTACGCCACGCTCTACGCCGCGGTGCGCAATGCGCCGCCACCGCCACAGACGGAGATGGGGGCTGGTCTTGAGGACACCAGGGCGCCAATGCCACAGACGGCCGATGTGGAGTCGAGCACCTGGACGACCAACGTCCAGGTACGTTCCATCGACGAGGGTGATCTGGTCAAGAGCGACGGACGCAGCATCTTCGTCGCCTCCGGCAAGCAGGTCTCGATCGTTCGAGCCGCCGGTGATGGAACCCGAGTGTTGGCCCGCATCGATACCGCCACGGGCGAGGCCGGCAAACCGACCGGCGACGACCTGACCCTTCAAGGGCCGGTGGTGGATCTGATGCTGCACGGCACCACCCTGGTGGTGCTGGTGACGGAGTACCAACCGCGCACCACCGACCTCCCGGCGAGCTTGCCGATGCCCGCCGACTCGGTGAGCCTGCCCTTTGACCCGTCGCTGACCAAGGCCCTGATCTACGACGTCTCCGACCCGGCCGTCCCTCGCTACCAGGGCAGCCTGGGCCAAAGTGGCGGCCTGGTGACCACCCGTCTGGCCGGGAACCTGCTGTACGTGGTCACCCAGTACACCGTCGTCGACCAGCAGGGCACCAAGAAGGACGATCCGGCAACCTTCGTGCCGGTCTTCACCCAGGACCACCTGGTGAAGCCGGCTCGTCCCGACGACTGCGGGATCATGCCCGCCCCCAGTGGGCCCACCTACGCGGTGGTCAGCAGCCTCGACCTGGACAAGCGGACCCGGATCGACTCGGCATCGCTCCTCGGTGGCGCCTCGACCGTCTACATGAGCGACACCAATGTGTACCTGGCCACTACGGACTACTCGCCGTCCGGGCCGGTCGCGGAGAAGGCGCGGGTCCCGAAGGACCTCTCGCGGGTGCCGGTGACCAATCTGGCTCGGATCAGCGTCAATGCCGGTCAGCTCGCGGTGGCGGCGCAGGGCTCGGTGGCGGGGCGTCTGGTGGACCAGTTCGCGCTCGACGAATGGGACGGTCGGCTTCGAGTGGCCACCACCATGGAGGGGCAGAGATCTCACCGCGCCTGGACCCTGCAGTCGGGCCTGTGGGTCCTGGACTCCGATCTGAGCCTGGTGAGTTCGATTCCGAGCTTGGCGAAGAATGAGGGCGTGCGCTCGGTGCGGTTCGACGGCGGCATCGGCTACGTGGTGACCTTCCGGTCGGTGGATCCGTTGTTCGCCATCGACCTGAGCGATGCCACCTCGCCGCGGGTGTTGAGCGCGCTGAAGATCCCTGGGTTCAGCTCCTACCTCCATCCGTGGGCGGACGGACGTCTCCTGGGTCTGGGCCGCGACATCACCGAATCCGGTAACGATCGCGGGCTGAAGCTGTCGATGTTCGACACCAGCAACCCGGCGGCCGTGACCGAGCTGACCACGCTGCGGATCAAGGCCGACAACTCCGAGGCGCTGTACGACCATCGCGCAGTGTTGGTGGATCCGGCTGCCGGGCTGGTCGGCTTCCCGGTGTCGAGTTGGGATGATGGCACCGTCTCCTACGAGCTCTACCGCTACGAACCGACGGCTGGTTTCACCCAGGTGGGTCACCTGAAGGTGCCGGTCAACCTCAGGCAGGGTCTGTCCACGGTGCGCGGCATGACCATCGACGACACCTTGTACGTTGCTTCATCGCGATCGGTGATCGTCTACCGTCTCGCCGGATTCGTCCAGGTGGCAAAGGTCGCCCTCGACAAGTGAGTCGGACTCCGCTGCGGGAGGCGGCCCATCGGGTAGCCTCCCGCCATGAGTCACCATCACGCTCCGCCCGGTCTGGGGGAGGCCGAGTTCTTCGCCCACGATCACGGTGCCGCCCCATCCGGCGGAGCACCCGAAGCGAGTGCCTTGCACCTGTCCGGAGTCGTGCTCCCCGCCGGCGAGGTTCGTGATCTGTGGGTGGTCGACGGGCTCATTCGCACCGAGCCGGTCGCCGATGCGGTCACCGTCTGCCGGGGCGCCTGGATCATGCCGGGCCTGGTGGACGCGCACTGCCACATCGGCTTGGGCCCGGACGGCCCGGTGCCGGACGAGGTGGCCGAGAATCAAGCCGGCACCGACCGGGACGCAGGCACCCTGCTGGTGCGGGATGCCGGGTCGCCGATCGACACCCGCTGGATCGATGAGCGCGACGACCTGCCGCGGATCATCCGGGCGGGCCGGCACATCGCGCGCACCAAGCGCTACCTCCGCAACTACGCCAACGAAATCGAACCCGAGGAACTGATCGCCGAGGTGGCCCGCCAGGCCGTCCGCGGTGATGGCTGGGTGAAACTGGTGGGGGACTGGATCGATCGGGAGTCCGGCGATCTGGGACCACTGTGGCCCGCGGAGGTGGCTGCCGCAGCGATCGCCAAGGCCCACGAGTTGGGGGCCAGGGTCACCGCGCACTGCTTCGGGGAGGAGTCGGTGCAGCAGCTGGTGCGTGCCGGGATCGACGGCATCGAGCACGGCACCGGTCTGGACGCCGACACCATCGAGCTGATGGCCGCCCGCCAGGTCGCGCTGGTGCCGACCATGATCAACCTGGAGAACTTCACCGAGTTCGCCGATGCCGGCCAGGAGAAGTTCCCTCGCTACGCCGCCCACATGCGCGACCTGCACGCCCGGCGCTTCCGGACCCTCGGAGCAGCGGTGGAAGCCGGCGTTCCGGTGTTCGCCGGCACTGATGCCGGTGGCAGCATCGCGCACGGCCTGATCGCTGCCGAGGTCGGTCTGCTGGCCCAGCTGGGCGGGACGGAGTTCGCCCTGGGGGCCGCGTCCTGGCGGGCGCGGGAATGGCTGGGGGCGCCACCTCTGGCTGAGGGCGCGTGGGCCGATCTGGTGGTCTTCGATGCCGACCCGCGCATGGACGTCGCAGTGCTGGCGCATCCGCGCTTGGTGATCCTGCGCGGCCGGGTCGTTCGAGGCTGAGTCGCCGGCAGCTGAGTCGTGCTCAGCTGCCGCTGAGCGCCCACCAGACGGTGATCAGGTTGAGTGCCACGATGGCGGTCACGATCGTCCAGTTGACCACCCGCTGCCAGCTACGGTCGGCAAAGCTGCCCATTACGGCGCGATCAGCGGTGACGATCGCCAGCGGGATCGCGGCGAACGCGATCCCGAAGCTCAACACCACCTGACTCCAGATCAGCACCGAGGTGGGCGGAGCACCCAACAGGAGCAGCAGCACGGCCGGGGCGATGGTCAGGCTTCGGCGAATCAACGGCGAGACCTGCCACAGATGCATGTCCTTCAGGATGCGGGAGCCGGCGTGGGTGCCGACCACGGCCGAGCCGATACCGGAGGCCAGCAAACCGATGGCGAACACCGCTGCGGCCACCGGCCCCAGGGACGCCACCAGGCTGGCATGGGCCGCCTCGATCGTCCCACCACCCTGGGCGTCCAGGAGTGTCGCCCCGAGCAGCAGCATGGCGACGTTCACCGAGCCTGAGACCACCAGCGCCAACACCACATCAATGCGCTGAACGCGAAGCAGGCGACCCAACCCCTGCGTCGGCAGGGAGCCTTCGGGGCGGAACCTGTCGATCGCCAGGCCGGAGTGCAGATAGATCGCATGCGGCATCACGGTGGCGCCCAGCATCGCCGCGATCAGCGGCCAGGCGGCCCGGTCGGGCACCTGAGGGAGCAGTCCCTGCGCGGTCGCCGACCAGTCCGGCGGCTGGAAGAACAAGGTCCCCAGGAAGCCCAGAGCGACCAGGGCCAACAGCGCACCCACGCCGTACTCGAAGGCGTGCTCGCCCCGATTGCGCAACCCGGCCAGCAGAGCCAGCGAGATCAGTCCGACCACCACGCCGCCGAACCACAGCGGGACGCCGAACAGCAGGTTCAATCCCAAGGCACCGCCGACCACTTCGGCCACATCGGTGGCGATCGCGATCACGAAGGCCTGGAGCCCGTAGCCCCAGGTGAGCGGGGCGTGCAGACGGGAGCGGGCGAACCGCTCGGTCATCAGCTGCGGCAGAGTGCGTCCGCTGACCAGGCCCAGCTTGGCCGATTGGTACTGGATCACCATGGCCATCAGCGATGCCGCGGCCAGCACCCACACCAGTGCGTAGCCGTAGCGGCCGCCGGCGCTGAGGTTGGCGGCCACATTGCCCGGGTCGACGTAGGCCACGCTGGCCACGAAGGCGGGCCCCAACAGGCGCAGCCATTGCCACGGCGGCACGGTGGCCGTCGGGGATGGCTTGCCTGCGGACGTCATGTTCGGCAGGCTAACCGAGTCCGGCCCCGGCCGCCGAACCTTCGCGACACCGGCTGGGACGGCGGCGATCAGGCGCGCATTGGCGCCGCTGGCATCGGCTCTGGCAGAATGGCCTGCGCATCTGTGCCGGGAGCGCCCTCTCATGCCTCGCGTGCATACGATTCATCCGGATTCGCTCTTCGTTGCCCCACATCGTTGGGCGGAACCACCCATCCGGGCCGGTGACGTCATCGACCCAAGTTCCTACAGGAGAAACCACACCCGTGGCTGTCAAGATCCGACTGAAGCGGCTCGGCAAGATCCGCTCGCCCCATTACCGCATCGTCGTCATGGACGCCCGCACCAAGCGGGACGGCCGGGCGATCGAAGAGATCGGGCTCTACCACCCGAAGAACGATCCGTCTGTGATCCGCGTCAACTCTGAGCGCGCTCAGTACTGGCTGGGCGTCGGCGCTCAGCCCACCGAGGCCGTTGTCGCCATCTTCAAGCGCACCGGTGACTGGCAGAAGTTCACCGGCGACACCACGCCGTCCGGTGTCGATCCGCAGCCCGAGCCGCGGGACAAGGTGGCCATCTTCAACGCCGCCCTGGCCGAGGCCGACGACGAGCCGGCCTCCTCGGCCATCTCGAAGTCGAAGAAGACCAAGAAGGCCGACGCTGACGCCGAGGCTGCCGAGGTCGTGGCTTCCGACGCTCCGGCCGAGGTTGAGGCCGAAGCGACCGAAGAGGCCTGAGCATGCTCACCGACGCACTGGAGCATCTGGTCCGCGGACTGGTGCCCAATCCCGATGACGTGCGCGTGCGTGAGTACGAACGGGGCCGCGTCCGCACCCTCGAGGTGCGGGTGCATCCCGAAGACATCGGCAAGGTCATTGGCCGTCAGGGTCGCACCGCGAGTGCATTGCGCACCGTGCTCGCCGCCCTGGCCGGACGTGAACAGGTCCGCATCGATTTCGTCGATGTCGACCGTCGCGCACGTCGCCGCTGACCTGTCATTGTCACCACTACGACGCCCCGCCTGCTGATTGCAGCGGGGCGGTCGTGTTTCCCGGCAAGGGATAGGAAGGAACGATGAGTCAGCAGGTGATCATCGGCACGGTGGGACGGCCCCACGGGCTGCGTGGTGAGGTGACCGTGCGCCCGCGTACCGATCGGATCGAGGAGCGTTTCGCGACCGGCGCACAGGTGCTGATCGGCTCGCGCCCGGTCACGGTGACCGGGCATTGGTTGACCCAAGGCCGCCTGGTGGTGGCACTGGAGGGCGTCCGCGACCGGGCCGCGGCCGAGCAACTGCGCGGCGCGGAGTTGTGGGCCGACGCCGAGAACGACGAACTCGACGACGAGGAGTACCACGACGCCACCTTGATCGGATTGGCCGTGGTCGATCCCGACGGGGCCCCGCTGGGCACGGTGACCGCGGTGCAGCACCACCCGACTCAAGACCTGCTCACCGTCCGCAACGACGCAGGGGAGTGGTTGGTGCCGTTTGTCACTGAACTGGTTCCCGACGTCGACCCCGAGGCCGGACGGCTGGTGGTGCGGCCGATCCCGGGTCTGTTGAGCGAGGTGCCCGATGAGGATTGACCTGATCAGCATCTTCCCCGACTACTTCGCCGCGCTGGAGTTGTCGCTGGTCGGCAAGGCGATCGCCAACGGCCTGGTCGAGTTGGGCGTCCATGATCTGCGCGACTGGACTCACGACCGTCACCGCACGGTCGACGACACCCCCTACGGCGGTGGGGCCGGCATGGTGATGAAGCCCGAGCCGTGGGGCGAGGCGTTGGACGCACTGGTTCCGGCCGGTGGGCCTGTGCCGGTGTTGGTTGTGCCGACGCCATCGGGTGAGCCGTTCCGGCAGTCGATTGCAGCCGAGTTGGCCCAGGCGGACCGGTTGATGTTCGCCTGCGGACGCTATGAGGGCATCGACGCCCGGGTGATGGCGTACGCACGCACTCGCATGGAGGTGCGTGAACTCAGCTTGGGTGACTACGTCCTCAACGGTGGTGAGGTCGCGGCGCTGGCGATCATCGAGGCGGTCGTCCGATTGCTGCCGGGGGTGCTGGGGAACCCCGAATCGTTGGTGGAGGAGTCCCACGGTGACGAGCTCGCCGGGCTGCTGGAGTACCCGGTGTACACCAAGCCGGCCAGTTGGCGTGGGCTGGACGTCCCGCCGGTGCTGCTGAGTGGCCATCACGGCGAAGTGGCCCGTTGGCGTGCCGAGGAGGCTCGTCGGATCACCGCCGAGCGGCGTCCCGACCTGCTCAAAGAGGTCGATTTAGGAAACGCCAGCCTTTCTGAATAGGCCCGTATTTCCTAGTCGGAGAGGGATGGTCCACATCCTGAGACAATGTTATGGGCAATGTCTGCCCATGTGCGCCGAGGGCCCGCGGACTGGTTAGGGTGTGGCTCGTGGCGACTACGACCCTTACCCCTCATCAGGGGGCAGTCCGATCCTCAGTCGCGTTGAAGGCCTTGATGGCCGTCACCGGCTTGCTGCTGATCGCGTTCCTACTGATGCACATGTTTGGCAATTTCAAGATGTTCCTCGGGGAGGAGGCCTTCAACCACTACGCAGGGTGGCTCAAGGGCGAGACTCCTGATGGTGGCATCCTCTACCCGATCCTTCCGGCCGGCGCTTTCATCTGGGTTTTCCGCTCAGTGCTGGTGCTGGCAGTGATCCTGCACATCTACTCCGCAGTGACCCTATGGATGCGCGCGAAGGCGGCGACTCCGTCGGCCTACAAGGCACGCAAGGCGCTGGCCCAGACCTACTCCGCCCGCACCATGCGGTGGGGCGGCGTCATCCTGGCCGGCGTGCTGATCTTCCATCTCGCGCAGTTCACCGTGCACTCGGCTCTGACCGCAGGCTCCTTCGGTGCGACCTACGCGCACTCGCCGTACAAGATGTTCGTCGGTGAGTTCCAGCAGTGGTGGATGGTGGTGATCTACGCGGTCTGGATGCTGGCCGTCGCGATGCACCTGCGTCATGGCTTCTGGAGCGCGTTCGCCACCCTCGGTGCGAACACCAGCCCCAAGGCGTTCCGCGTGCTCAACGCGTGCGCCTGGGCGATCGCGATCCTGCTCTACATCGGCTTCATCTTTGCGCCGGTGGCCGTTCTCGTCGGATGGATTCACTGATGGCTACGACTTCCAAGACCCTTCCGGGCGCTGACTACTTCACCCTCGGCAACGACATCGCCGATACCAAGGCGCCGGCCGGCCCGATCGAGAAGAAGTGGTCGCAGCGCAAGTTCAGCGCCAAGCTGGTCAACCCGGCCAACCGTCGCAAGCTGACGGTGATCATCGTCGGCACCGGCCTGGCCGGTGGCGCGGCGGCGGCCTCCCTGGGTGAAGCCGGCTACAACGTGCTGAACTTCTGCTACCAGGACACCCCGCGTCGGGCGCACTCGATCGCGGCCCAGGGCGGCATCAACGCGGCCAAGAACTACCGCAACGACAACGACTCGGTCTACCGACTCTTCTACGACACCGTGAAGGGTGGCGACTACCGGGCGCGAGAGACCAACGTCTACCGCCTGGCCGAGATCAGCGCCAACATCATCGACCAGTGCGTGGCTCAGGGCGTCCCGTTCGCTCGTGAATACGGCGGTCTGCTGGACACCCGCTCCTTCGGCGGCGTCCAGGTGCAGCGCACCTTCTACGCCCGCGGCCAAACCGGTCAGCAGCTGCTGATCGGTGCCTACCAGGCCCTGGAGCGTCAGATCGCGGCCGGCACGGTGAAGGAATACACCCGTCACGAGATGCTCGAGGTGATCGTCGCTGACGGTCGCGCCCGCGGCATCGTCGCGCGTGACATGGTCACCGGCGCCATCGAGACCTACCTCGCTGATGCCGTGGTGCTGGCCACCGGTGGTTACGGCAACGTGTTCTTCCTGTCGACCAACGCGATGGGTTCGAACGTCACCGCTGCCTGGCGTGCGCACCGCAAGGGCGCCTACATGGCCAACCCGTGCTACACGCAGATCCACCCGACCTGTATTCCGGTGCACGGTGAGACCCAGTCCAAGCTCACCTTGATGAGCGAGTCGTTGCGTAACGACGGACGCATCTGGGTGCCCAAGAAGGTCGAGGATTGCGAGAAGGATCCCCGCGACATCCCCGAGGAAGACCGCGACTACTACCTGGAGCGGATCTACCCGTCGTTCGGCAACCTGGTGCCGCGTGACATCGCTTCTCGTCAGGCCAAGAACATGTGCGACGAAGGTCGTGGTGTGGGCCCGGCGGTCAAGGAACTCGATCACGACGGCAACGAGCGCATGGTGCGTCGTGGCGTGTACCTCGACTTCGCTGAGGCGATCGGTCGTCTGGGTAAGGATGCGGTGGCTTCCCGCTACGGCAACTTGTTCGACATGTACGCCCAGATCACCGGTGAGGATCCGTACTCGACCCCGATGCGGATCTACCCGGCCGTCCACTACGTCATGGGCGGGCTGTGGGTCGACTACGACCTGATGAGCTCGATTCCGGGTCTGTACGTGGGTGGCGAGGCCAACTTCTCCGATCACGGTGCCAACCGACTCGGGGCTTCGGCTCTGATGCAGGGCCTGGGCGACGGCTATTTCGTCCTGCCGAACACCATCAACGACTACCTGGCCGACCAGGCGAAGTTCGAGAAGATCGACGAATCGCACCCGGCCGTGGTCGAGGCGGTGGCTTCGGTCAAGGAGCGGATCGAGAAGCTGCTGAGCATTCAGGGCACTCGCACCGTCGACTCCATCCACAAGGAACTCGGCCACATCATGTGGGAGTACTGCGGCATGGAGCGCACCGAGGAAGGGCTGAAGATCGCGATCAAGAAGATCGACGCCCTCACCGAGGAGTTCTGGACCAACGTCAAGGTCACCGGCGTGAACGAGGACTTCAACCAGGCTCTGGAGCGGGCCGGCCGGGTGGCCGACTTCCTCGAACTGGGCCGGCTGATGTGCGTCGATGCGCTGCACCGGCGTGAGTCCTGCGGTGGTCACTTCCGGGCTGAGAGCCAGACCGAGGACGGCGAGGCGCTGCGTCACGACGACGAGTTCCTCTACGCCGCGGCATGGGAGTACACCGGAGCCGGCGCGAAGCCGGTGCTGCACAAGGAACACTTGGTCTACGAGGCCATCGAGCTCAAGCAACGGAGTTACAAGTGAACATCACCCTGCGCGTATGGCGCCAAGCAAACGCCCAGTCCGAGGGGCGCATGGTCACTTACCAGGTTCGCGATGTGTCCGAAGACATGTCGTTCCTGGAGATGCTCGACCTACTCAATGAGGACCTCACCATCAAGGGCGAGGAGCCGGTGGCCTTCGACCACGACTGCCGCGAAGGTATCTGTGGTACCTGTGGCGTGGTGATCAACGGCACCGCTCACGGTCGGGGCAACTCTCCGGTGGCCACCACCACCTGCCAGTTGCACATGCGCTCGTTCTCCGACGGCGCAGTGATCGACGTCGAGCCCTGGCGGGCCGGCTCGTTCCCGGTGATCAAGGACCTCGTGGTGAACCGGTCGGCTTTCGACCGGATCATCCAGGCCGGTGGGTATGTGTCGGTGAACACCGGCTCTGCCCCCGACGCTCACGCCAATGCGGTGAACAAGCGCAAGGCCGACCGGGCCTTCGACGCCGCCACCTGCATCGGCTGTGGCGCCTGTGTTGCTGCCTGCCCGAACCACTCGGGCATGCTGTTCACCGCGGCCAAGATCACCCACCTCGCGATGCTGCCCCAGGGCCAGCCGGAGCGCGGGCTGCGGATCAAGAAGATGGTCAGTGCACACGACGAAGAGGGCTTCGGCGGTTGCACCAACATCGGCGAGTGCGCCGCAGTGTGCCCCAAGGAGATCCCGCTGGACGTCATCGGCCAGCTCAACCGGGACCTGATCTCCTCGCTGTTCAGCCGGGACGGCAAGTAGCACCCGACCAGTGGGCCCGCGGAGAGTCTCTCCGCGGGCCCGCTGGCGTTGTGTCGTAATCTGCCACCGACAGGAGGGAGCGGCATGCCCTACGAGCGACTCGACGCCGACGCGGTCGCTGCCACCGCGCAGCGCTTGGCCGTCCGGATTCAGGCGCGGTTCCCCGATCGGAATCTCGGTGAGGTGGCCGGACGGGTGGCGATGGTCACCAGCGAGGTCGAGCGGACGTCCGCACGGTCATCCCTGATGCGGGTGCTGCGGGTGGTCGGTCTGGTCCTGATCGTGGTCCTGGTCGCTGTTGCCGCAGTTTCCTTGGTGGCGCTGGCGGCCGAACTGATCGGCAACACCGGATCGACCCTGGGTTGGCTTGAGGCGGTCGAAACCTCAGTCAACGACCTGGTGTTCGCCGGAGTCGCTGTGGCCTTCTTGTGGTTGCTGCCGGCCCGGGTGGAGCGGGCACGCATCCTGGGTGAACTCCATCGGTTGCGCTCGCTCGCTCACGTGATCGACATGCACCAACTCACCAAGGACCCTGAGCGTTTCGACGCTGGCTACACCCCGACCGACTCGTCGGTGCGGGTGGGGCTGAGTTCGCAGCAGATGTCCAGCTATCTGGAGTACTGTTCGGAGCTGCTTTCGCTGGTGGCCAAGACGGCGGCGCTGTACGCAGAACGCACGACCGATGCGGCAGTACTGGCCACCATCTCTGACATCGAGAACCTGACCACAGGGATGTCGCGGAAGATCTGGCAGAAGCTGGCGCTCCTGCCGCGTAGTGCGGTCGCCGCGGCCGAGTAGGCGATTACCGCAGTCAGTCCGCCATATGGCAAACTTGGTTGTCGTTGTGCCGAGCGCGCTCCTGCCACAGGGGGAAGGCGTGTTCAGACGATATACAAGACGAAACGAAGTGACCTGTGGCACTGGCGAGGAACCCATGAACAAGTTGGTTGAGCAGGTTGGCGCCGCGGCGCTGCGCGAGGACATCCCGGACTTCCGTGCGGGTGATCAGGTCAAGGTCCACGTCCGAGTCGTTGAAGGCAACCGCTCCCGTATTCAGGTCTTCGCCGGCGCGGTCATCGCGCGGGTCGGTTCCGGCATCGGCGAGACGTTCACCGTTCGCAAGGTGAGCTTCGGCACCGGCGTGGAGCGGACGTTCCCGTTGCACAGCCCGATCATCGAGAAGATCGAGGTCGAGCGGATGGGCGATGTGCGACGCGCCAAGCTCTACTACCTGCGCGGTCTGCGCGGAAAAGCTGCGAAGATCAAGGAGAAGCGCGACCGCTGACGGTTCGCGTACGCAGCATCTGTGCAGCGCCGAGAGGGGACGTAGGTGAGCGGCGGTCGAACCGGATCGGCTTCGTCGGCGGGTGGTTCGCTGCTCTCCTGGCTTCGTGAAATCGCGATCGTTGTGGTGGGGGCGCTGATTGCGTCCACCCTGCTACGGCTTTTCGTCCTGCAGATGTTCGTGATTCCGTCGGTGTCGATGGAGAACACCCTGCTGATCGGCGACCGGGTCGCGGTTCAGAAGATCGTTCCCTACCATCGCGGTGAAGTCGTGGTCTTCCGCGACTCCTTGGGCTGGCTGGGTGCGCCGCCGCCGGAGGAGGACATCTTCCGGCAGGCGTTGATCTTCGTCGGCCTGGCGCCGGACGAGAGCGCCAATCACCTGATCAAGCGGGTGATCGGCGTCGCCGGAGACCACGTGACCTGCTGCGATGCCGCGGGCCGGGTGTCGGTCAATGGCGCAGCGATCAACGAGACCGCCTACCTCTACACCGATCCGACGACCAAGAAGCAGGTGGACCCGTCGACCTACACCTTCGACGTGGTGGTGCCGGCGGGGACCGTCTTCGTGATGGGTGATCATCGCGATCGTTCCCAGGACTCGCGGTGCCACATCTGGCAGCAAGTGCCGGGCAAACCGGAGGGCTATGCGGCCTTCATCCCGACTACGGACATTGTGGGTTCGGCGGTGGCGGTGGTCTATCCGTTCTCCCGGTTCCACGCGCTCAACGAACCGACGAGTCTCCAAAACATCCCGGCCCCCGGCCCGGCCCCCGCTCATGCGGTGATCAAGGGACCGGAGTTCCACTGCTGAGATCGCAATGAGCCTCACGATTACGCCGGCTGCGGGGATCTACGGCTACGAGCAGGCATTGCGTCGTGGCGGGTTCCGGCTGATCGGTGGAGCCGATGAGGCTGGACGCGGTGCGTGTGCTGGGCCGCTGGTCGCCGGTGCGGTGATCCTGCGCCCGGGCAAGACCGGGCAGATCGACGGCCTGGCCGACTCCAAACTTCTTACCGCGCGGCAGCGCGAACGGATCTACGGACTGATCACCGAGAAGGCGCTGGCCTGGACGGTGGTCTCGGTCGAGCCGACTGAGTGTGACCAACTGGGGATGCACCAGGCCAACCTGGCCGCCTTGCGCCGTGCGTTGGCTCAGCTGGCGCCCCAGCCCGACTTCGTCCTGACCGACGGCTTCAGCGTGGACGGCCTGGCCGCGCCGAGCCTGTCGATGTGGAAGGGCGATCGGGTGGCGGCGTGCGTGGCGGCGGCCTCGGTGATCGCCAAGGTGACCCGGGACCGGGTGATGACGCAGTGGCATGAGCAGTACCCCGAGTACGCCCTCGACGTCCACAAGGGGTATTGCACCGCGCTGCACCAGGAGCGGTTGGACACTCACGGGCCGAGCGTGATCCATCGACAGTGCTTCGAGAACGTGCGACGAGCGGGTAAGGTGAGGCCGTCATGAGCGCCGAAGATCTGGAACAGTACGAGTCCGAACTCGAGCTGCAGCTGTACCGCGAGTACAAGGATGTGGTCGGGATCTTCACCTATGCGGTGGAGACCGAACGGCGCTTCTACTTGTGCAATGCGGTCGATGTGAAGGTGCGCACCGAGGGCGGCGACGTCTACTACGAGGTGTCGATGGCTGACGCCTGGGTGTGGGACATGTACCGTCCGGCCCGGTTCGTGAAGAGCGCGAAGGTGCTCACCTTCCGTGACGTCTCCATCGAGGAGATCGTGCATAGCGACTTGAAGGTCCCCGACGGTCTGTGACCCGGGTGTGGATACCGCTGATCGGGATCCACAGACGATGCCAACGCTGAACGACGGCGGTGAGTCTTGCCCACACTGCGGTGTGGAGGTGGTCACCGAATGGATCGGGCAGAGGTTTGGCAGGCCGGAGAAGATCTCGCGGCACAGCATCTACATCGGTTGGGCTGGCGCATCCTGGCCCGGAACTGGCGCTGCCCGGTAGGGGAGTTGGACATCATCGCCGTCGACCCGTCCGCCTCGGGCACGGTGGTGTTCTGCGAGGTGAAGTGTCGGCGTGGTACGTCCTACGGGTTGCCGATCGAGGCGATCACCCGGGCGAAGGTGACCAAGTTGCGAGAGTTGGCCCTGCATTGGCTGCGAGAACAGCCCGGCGCCGTGCCCAACATGAGGTTCGACGGCATCGGGGTGCTACTGGGTCCCGATGGGGCCGGCCGCATCGATCATCGCCGTGGGATCTGCTGATGCGCCAGGCGAAGGCGCTGTCGGTGGCACTGGTCGGCATGGAGGGCACGATCATCGAGGTGGAAGCGGCCATCAGTGCAGGGCTGCCCAGCACCCGATTGGTGGGCCTGCCCGACAAGGCGCTCAAAGAGGCCAGTGATCGCTGTCGGGCCGCGATGAGCACCGCTGGCGGCGGCTGGCCGTCGGCATCGGTCACCATCAACCTCTCCCCGGCGACGCTACCGAAGGCCGGTGCGCACTATGACCTCAGCATCGTGGCCGCCATCGCAGCCGCGCAAGGGCGGGTCGATCCCGAGGCACTCGTCGGCTTGGCCTTGTTCGGCGAACTCGGCCTGGACGGACGGGTGCGTGCGGTGCGCGGCCTGCTGCCCGCACTGCTGAACGCCCGCGACAAGGCGGTGACCAAGGCGGTGGTGCCGGCGGCCCAGCTGCGGGAGGCGTCGTTGCTCAGCGGGCTGACCCTGTTCGGGGTGGGCGACTTGGCCGAGCTGTTCGAGGTGCTCGCCGGCGGAGGTGGGGCGGCAATGCCGGCGGCGCCGGTGGCGACCCCGAGCACGCGTCCGCCCCTGGACTTGGCCGATGTGGCCGGCCAGGACGAGGCGAAGTGGGCCATGGAGGTGGCCGCCGCGGGACGGCACCACCTCTACCTGCACGGTCCGCCGGGGGTCGGAAAGACGCTGCTGGCCGAACGGCTCACCACGATCCTGCCCGACCTGAGCGAGCCGGAATCGTTGGAGGTCTCCGGAGTTCACTCGCTGTGCGGCATCGACTTGGACGACGGGTTGGTACGCCGCCCGCCTTATGCCGACCCGCATCACTCGGCCTCGCTGGCGAGCTTGGTCGGTGGGGGAGCTCGCGTGGCCATGCCCGGGGCGGTGTCACGCGCACACCGCGGCGTGCTGTTCCTGGACGAGGCTCCGGAGTTTCCGCCACGCTCGATGGACGCGCTGCGTGTCCCGCTGGAGTCCGGGCGAGTGGTGCTGGCCCGTTCGGAGGCGACGGCGGTCTACCCAGCGAACTTCCAGCTGATCCTGGCCGCAAACCCCTGTCCGTGTGGCATGGCCGGTACGCCGGGGGCCAACTGCCGCTGTGCGCCGATGGCAGTACGGCGCTACGCCAGCCGGGTCTCAGGGCCGATCCTGGACCGGATCGACATCCATCAGCGGCTGCGTCCGGTGCGTCCGGAGTTGCTCGCGCGAGACGCGGTGACTGAGACCAGCGCGATGGTGGCTGAACGGGTCATCCAGGCTCGAGATCGTCAGCGTCACCGGCTGGCGCGGCTCGGCTGGTCGACCAACGCCGAGGTCCCCGGCGTGGTCTTGCGCAAACAGCTGCCGGCGCCCGGCGGTGCCGATCTGCTCAGCCGGGCGCTCGCGCAGGGACAGCTCTCGGTGCGGGGGGTCGACAAGGTATTGCGGCTGTCGTGGACCATCGCCGACCTCGCTGGTGCGGCCGCGCCCACCAGCGACCATCTGCATACCGCGCTGGCGATGCGCCGCGGTGACCAGAACGGGGCCGCCTGATGGACGAACGATTGGCGCGGCTCTGTCTGGCTGCGATCGCGGAGCCGGGGCATCCGGCGATGGCCGCAGCGGTGAGCGAGTTCCCGGCCACCGAGGTGTGGGCGGGGTTACTGGGTGGTCCCGACGGTCCTTTGGCCCGGAGGGCGCGGGCCGTGGATCCTGAAGGACTCCGCGCGCGTACCCACGCCTGCGGCCAGCGCTTCGTGATCCCCGGCGATGAGGAGTGGCCGAGCGGTCTGGAGGCGCTTGCCGGATGCGATCCGGTTGCCCAGCTCAGCGGTGAGCCGCTGGGGCTTTGGGTGCGTGGCGGGGGTCACCTGGGCGAAGCGACCTCGGGTGCGGTCGCCATTGTCGGCGCTCGGGCATCCACGGGGTACGGCGATACCGTAGCGGCGGAGTTGGCGTGCGGGCTGTCCGAAGCGGGACGCTCGGTGGTCTCCGGTGGCGCCTACGGCATTGATGCGGCCGCTCACCGCGGCGCGCTGGCCGGGCCGACGCCCACTGTGGCGGTTCTCGCCGGTGGTCTGGATCAGCCCTATCCCAGCGGGCACGGGGCACTTTTCGGGCGGATTGCCGAGCGTGGCGTGTTGGTCAGTGAGCGGTCACCGGGCGAGCACCCCACTCGGGTGCGCTTCCTGGCGCGGAACCGGTTGATTGCCGCGGTCACCCAGGGGGCGGTGATCGTGGAGGCGGCGGCGCGCTCGGGTGCCCGCAACACCCTCACCTGGGCAGCGCCACCTCGGTGACGCCGCATCGACTGATTCGAGAAGCCGAGGCGGTGCTGGTGTCGTCGGTGGCCGAGGTGCTCGAACTGCTGTCGCCTCTGGATGGCCGCCTCCTGCGTCCGCCGGGCGAGCGACGGCCCACCGACGAGCTCTCCGCGGACGAGCTGCGCGTCTTCGAGGTCATTCCGGCTCGGGGATCGCTGGGTGCCGGTGAGGCATCGCTGCGGGCCGGGGTGGCGGTGCCCACCTGCTTGGCGTTGCTGAACCGCCTCGCCGAGCGCGGCTTCGTCATTCAGGCCGAAGACGGAGGGTGGCGACTGGGTCAGCTCCGCCCTGATCAGGCCACGGTGTAGCCCCTATGGGGACTTTTTCCGGACAGTTCGGCTGCTTAACCTTGACGGAACAGGGGGGAGCAGCCGCTACTCGGCGAACCGAACACGGTGGGCAGCGACTGACCTGGATAACACTCGCAACGTCATGGGGTGGACGAGAGCCATGCTCGTCCACCCCATGTCTTTGCATGCGGCTGGTAAAAAATGTTAGCCTGCCCTAATATGAGTTAGCATGAAGCTCAGTCCACGCGAACGCGAGATCCTCGCACTGCTGCGTTCTCAGCCGACCCTCGACGCCGCTGGTGTCGCCCGCATCCTGGGGACGACCAAGGGGGCGGTGGCGGTGGCGCTGTCTTCGTTGACCGCCAAGGGCGAGATCGTCGGTCGCGGCTACCTGCTGCGTAACGAGCCGGGGGCGGTCGTCATCGGTGGAGCGGTCTGGGACGTCAAGGCCCGCAGTAACGAGGCCATGCGCCTGTACACCTCGAATCCGTCCACCATCGCCCGCACGCCGGGTGGGGTGGGACGCAACATCGCCGAGAATCTGGCCCGGCTCGGCTCGCCGGTGTCACTGATTGCCGCGGTGGGCCTGGATCAACCAGGACGTGAGTTGGTGGCCCACACCGCTGAGGCTGGGGTCGACATGAGCCGAATCATCTTCAGTGCTCACGACACCGGCAGCTACATGGCTGCCCTGGACGCCTCTGGTGAACTGATCGTCGGCCAGTCCGACATGCTGGCCACTGATCGACTCGACGTGATGGCGGTGGCTCGGAATCAGGACGTGATCGAACGCGCGTCGGTGGTGGTGGTCGATGGCAACCTGCCGCCCGCAGTCATCGATTGGGCGCTGGCCGTCGCCGGTGCCGCCGAGGTGACCGTCGTGATCGAGCCGGTGAGTGTGGCCAAGGCCAGTCGGCTGGCGCCGGTGCTGAGCCCCACGCGTCCGGTGTTCGCCATCAAGCCGAATGTCGATGAACTGGCCGCCCTCACTGGGATGGAGGTCGGCGACGATGTCCGCTCGATCATCGCGGCAGCGCGCAAGCTGCAGGCGCGCGGGGTGACCTACGTCTGGGTCAGTCGCGGCGCCAACGGCAGCCTGCTGGTGGGCCCGGAGAACGCGGTCGAAGCCGTGTGGCCGGCCGAGGAGGTCGTGGACGTCACCGGAGCCGGAGACGCGATGACCGCCGGGTTCGTCCATGGTCTGATCGCCGGGGCCGAACCGGAGCAGGCAGCCCGTCAGGGCCAACTCGCCGCTGCGCTCACCGTGGCGAGCCCCCAGACCGTGCGTGCCGACCTCGGGGTCGCATTTGCCCAAGCCCTTCACGATTCACCTGGAGCTACCCGATGACCGCTGTTCACCCCATGCTTGCCTTGTCCGACGACGTTCGCGCGGCTCTTGAAGCCGGCCGCGCCGTGGTCGCTTTGGAGTCGACGATCATCAGTCACGGGATGCCGTACCCCAAGAACGTCCAGACTGCTCGCGAGGTGGAGCAAATCATCCGCGATGCTGGTGCTGTCCCGGCCACAATCGCCATCCTTGACGGTGTTGCGCGGATCGGATTGAACGATGAGCAACTCGACCTGCTCGGGTCCGCTGACGGTGTTCGCAAGGTGAGCATCCGCGACCTGCCGTACGTGCTGGCCCGTGGCCTGCATGGCGCGACCACGGTGGCCTCGACGATGCGACTGGCCGCGTTGGCCGGCATCAAGGTGTTCGTCACCGGCGGCCTGGGCGGGGTCCACCGTGGGGGAGAGGTCAGCCTGGACATCTCCGCCGATCTCACTGAGCTCAGCCTGACCGACGTCGCCGTCGTCAGCGCCGGAGTGAAGTCGCTGCTGGACATCGGCCGCACCTTGGAAGTGCTGGAGACCTTGGGTGTGCCGGTGATCAGTGTCGGTAGCGATGAGTTCCCCTCGTTCTACTCCCGCTCGAGTGGCTTCCCTGCCCCGCTGCGGATGGACGATGTGGCAGACATCGCCAGCGCGATGCGGGCCAAGTGGGGCCTTGGTCTGGCCGGCGGCATCGTGGTGGCCAACCCGATCCCCGAGGGTGATGAGATCCCGCAAGCGCAGATCGGTGCTCTGATCGAACAGGCGCTGGCAGAGGCAGATCAGCTCGGCATCACCGGCGCGGCGATCACCCCCTACCTGTTGGGTCGCATCGTGGAACTGTCCGGCGGCGAATCTCTGCGCGCAAACATCGCCTTGGTGAAGCACAACGCCGCTGTGGGCGCCCGACTGGCCCTCGCCTACGCCCGCAACTAGGGGCGACACAAGCCTCGGGAAATCCACAACGCTGGTGCGTCGAAAATGGCCCAGCAGATCGGCTCGAATCGCCGCAGCGACTTGCCCATTCGGTCTGTTCGTATGCCCCCGGGGGTGTACCCTGGAACCGATAAGCAAAGTTGCTGATCAGACGAAGGAGAACCAAGGCAATGTCAGCGTCCGTGGAAGAACTCAAGGCCATCGCAACCCCCGTCGTCGTCGACGCGCGGGGCGTCTCCTGCCCGGGTCCCATCTTGGCGGCCAAGAAGCAGATCGCAGGTGTCACTGTCGGTAATGTCATGGAGGTGTTGGCCACCGATTCCGGCACCTTGAAGGATATTCCGGCCTGGTGTCGGAAGATGGGTCACGATTTCCTGGGCTCGTTCGAAGAGGCCGGCGCGATCCACCTCTTCCTTCGCAAAGCGAAGTAGTCCGCCATGTCGGGTTCTCCTCAGCCCGGCAGTGCACCTCGGATCCTGGTCTTCTCCACGATCAACATCTCCGACCCAGGCATCGACCTGGCCGGAAGTCGACACTTGGAGTACCCAGCGACGGTGCAGACCATGCCGGTTCCCTGCAGCAGTGGGCTCAAGCCCTCCTGGCTGATACATGCACTTGAGAAGGGGTTTGACGGTGTCTTCGTCGCCTCTGACGGTGAGGAGTGTTCCTACCTGCCCGATTGTGCCGAGCGAACCTCGCACATCATCGCCAAGACTCAGGAGTTGATGGCGGCCAAAGGGATCCCTGCTCAGCGACTCAAGATGGCGGCGGTCTGTTCGGTGTGTGCCGAGCCGTTCGCCAAGTACATGATCGAGTTCTCCGAGGCGTTGAAGCGCCTCGACGCCGATGCCTCCGTGGCGTCATAGCCTTCAAGTATCAGAGAAAGTAAGTGACGAAGATGTCAAAGAAGACGATCATTGTTTTCAGCGGTGACTACGACCGGATGATGGCGGCATTCATTATCGCCAACGGTGCCGCCGCAATGGATGATGAAGTAACGATGTTCTTCACATTCTGGGGCCTGTCCGCATTGCGTAAGACGCAGAAGCCGGCTGGCGTCAAGTCGGACAACAGCTTCCTTCAGAACATGTTCGGCGGAATGCTCCCGAAGCATGCAGAGAAACTGGGCCTGTCGAAATTCAACTTCGGTGGCGCCGGTCGTTTCATGATGAAGAAGGTCATGAAGTCCGAGAACGTGATGACGGTTGCCGAGTTGATCGAGACCGCGCAGGAGCAAGGCATCAAGATGATCGCCTGCACCATGTCGATGGACGTGCTCGGCATCACCAAGGAAGAACTCATCGACGGCATCGAGTACGCCGGCGTCGCCACCTACCTGGGCGAAGCCGACGAAGCGAACGTCAACCTCTTCATCTGACCCCTGCGCGCAGGCGCGACAAGCAAGGAGATAGCGATGGACTACGACGTCCTCGTGGTGGGCAGCGGGATCGGCGGCATGGAGTCGTCGATCAAGCTGGCTGACATGGGCTACCAGGTGCTACTGGTGGAGAAGGAAGCGAGCGTTGGTGGCCGGATGATCTTGCTGAGCAAGGTCTTCCCGACATTGGACTGCGCCTCGTGTATCTCCGGGCCGAAAATGTCGACCACCATTAACCACCCGAACATCAAGACGCTGGCGTACAGCGAGGTCGAGCAGATAAGCAGAAATGCGGATGGTCGATTCAACGTGCGTGTTCGGGAGAAGGCAAAGTTCGTCGACTGGGCTGCCTGCACCGGCTGTGATGTGTGCCAGAAGGAGTGCAGTGTCGCGGTTCCTGATCAGTTCAACGCGGAGCTGGCGCCGCGGCGGGCTGCCTACATCGCATTTCCCCAGGCCGTGCCGAAGAAGGCCGTTCTGGACCGGGCCGGTACTTCTCCGTGTATCGCCGCCTGCCCGGCAGGCATTAAGGCCCACGGTTACGTCTCGCTGACCCGGACGGGCAAGTACGAGGAGGCTTTCCAGCTCAACCTGGACGCCACCCCGTTGGTCGGCACCTTGGGCCGCTCCTGCTACGCACCGTGTGAAAACGGCTGCACCCGCGGCCAGGTTGAGGGCACCGTGCCGATCCGGATGATCAAGCGGTTCGTCGCAGACCGGCACTACGCAGAGGCTGACGGTCCCGGCGTCGAGGCCGCTGCCCCCACCGGCAAGTCGGTAGCCATCATCGGATCGGGCCCGGCCGGCGTCACCGCCGCCTGGCAGCTGGCTCGGCAGGGTCACAAGGTCACCATCCATGAGGCCAAGGCGACCGCCGGTGGCCACCTGCGCCACGGCATCCCGGCCTTCCGGCTGCCCAAGGATGTGGTGGAGGCCGATCTGGCCAACCTGGACGCCCTCGGCGTCGAGATCATCTGCAACTCGCCGGTGACCGACCTGCAGGCGCTGAAGGATTCCGGTTACGACGCCGTGATCGTCGCCACCGGTGCCTCTCGGGAAGCCGCCTGGTCGGTTCCCGGGGCCGACGGGGCCAACGTGGTCTCCGGCCTGGCCTTCCTCAAGGACGCGGCCGCGTCCCAGGCTGATCGCCTCGACGGCAAGCGTGTGGTGGTCGTGGGCGGTGACGTGGTCGCCATGAACGCCGCCCGGACCGCGCTGCGGTTGGGTGCCAGTGAGGCCACCGTGGTCGCCGAAGCCGCCAAGCCAGGCGCACTGGCCTGCAACGAGGTCGAGTACACCGAGGCTGCCGCCGAAGGTGTGAAGGTCATCTTCGCCACTGCCGTGGCGGAGATCGGCGCAGGCAGCGCCGCCACGCTGCGCTGCGTTCCCGCTTCGGCGAACGCTCCTGCAGCCACCGAGGGTGAGGATGGCGACTCCGACGAGACTGCAACGGATGCCTCGGCGGCGCCGTCGGCGCCCGCGTCCGCAGTGAGTTCCCTGGAAGCCGATGTGGTGATCAGCTGCCCCGGGCTCGAGGTGGATGAGACCTTGTTCGCCGAGCTGGCCGGGGTCGGCAACAAGACCCGGATCGCGGCCAACCGTCGCTCCTTGCAGACCAAGGCCAAGTGGCTGTTCGCGGCAGGCGATGCCGCCAGCGGGCTGTCCACGATCACCCGCGCGGTCGGCTCGGGCCGGCGCGCGGCCCATATGGTCGACCGGTTCCTCGCCGGCAAGACGTTGGACGGCTTCGAACTGGACTCCAAGTTGTCGACCACCAAGCATCGTGAGGTGCTGGGCCGGCACAACCAGATCACCCACCGCGACCCGGTCACCGGGCAGGTCAGTCTGGTGACCAAGCCGACCGATTTCGCCGAGATCGAGGCGCCGCTGACCGAAGATCAGGCCCACACCGGTTCGGGGGCGTGTCTGGACTGCGGGGTCTGTTCCGAATGTCAGGAGTGCGCCAAGAAGTGCCCGGCGTTCGCCATCGACATGTCCCAGCGGGACAAGCTCACCGATGTCGAAGTGGGGGCGGTGGTGGTCTCCACCGGCCACAAGCTGTTCGCGGCCGACCTGAAGCCCGAGTACGGATTCGGTACCTATCCCAACGTGATCACTGCCATGCAGATGGATCGTCTGCTGGCACCGACTCGTCCGTTCAACACGGTGTTGCGTCCCGGCGACGGCAAGGTGCCGGACCGGATCGCCTACATCTCCTGCACCGGCTCGCGCGACAAGACCGTCGGCAACCCGCTGTGCTCGAAGTTCTGCTGCATGTACTCCATCAAGCAGAACCAGCTGATCATGGGCGCTCTCCCGCTGGCCGACGTGACCATGCACTACATGGACATGCGAGCCGCCGGAAAGCGGTACGAGGAGTTCTACACCCAGGCCCAAGACATGGGCGCGCAGTACATCAAGGGACGCGTGGCCAAGATCACCGAGGAACCCAACGGTGACCTGTTGGTGCGCTACGAGGACATCGACAACGGCGGTGGCATCGTGGAAGCCAGCTACGACCTGGTCGTCCTCGCCGTGGGCATCCAGCCGAACCGAGATGTCGAGAAGCTGTTCGGCGACACTCCGCTGGGGCTGGACGAGTACTACTACGTCGCCGAGCCCAGCGCCGAGCTGAGTCCCGGTCAGACCAACATCCCCGGAGTCTTCGTGGCCGGCACCTCCGCCGGCGCCAAGGACATCGTGGACACGATCCTTCATGCCGGCGCGGCGGTCGCTCAAGTGGCCGCTCACCTGGAGCACCACCACTTCGCCGCTGAGGAGGCGCTGGTATGACCGAGCAGAAGCCGGCCGAAGAAGCCAAGGCCAACCCCGAGGATCGCCGGATCGGCGTCTACATCTGCCATTGCGGCGGAAACATCTCCGACTACGTCGATGTCGAGGCCGTCCGGGACGCGCTGGTCGACGAGCCCGGTGTGGTGGTCTCCACCACGGAGCTGTTCGCCTGTTCCGACGGCACCCAGCACGACATGATCGACGCCATCAAGGCCAAGGGCCTCGACGGCCTGGTGGTGGCGTCCTGCTCGCCGAAGCTGCATCAGGTCACCTTCCGCAATGTGGCCAATCGGGCCGGAATGAACCCGTACGCCTACACCCAGGCGAACGTGCGGGAGCAGGCCTCGTGGGCGCACCAGCACGATCGTGCAGGTGCCACCGAAAAGGTGATCGGCCTGGTCCGTTCGGCGGTGGCCAAGACTCGATTGTCGGACGAGCTGCATCCGCTGCGCTTCGACACCGTGCAGCGCTCCTTGGTGGTGGGCGGCGGTATCACCGGGCTCCGGGCTGCGATCGGCTTGGCCGACATCGGGCTGGAGGCCGTGGTGGTGGAGAAGGCTCCCGAAGTGGGCGGCTGGATGGGCCGCTTCGGCGCGAGCTTCCCCTCCGAGGCTTCCGGCAAAGATCAGATCGCCTCGTTGATGGCCCAGATCAAGGATCGCCGCGACATCACCGTGTACACCAGCGCCGAGCTCACCAGCAAGGCCGGCACCTTCGGCAACTACACCGTCGGGATCACCTTGCATCGTGACGGCGGCGACAAGGAGTTGAGTCTGGACGTCGGTTCGATCGTGGTGGCCACCGGTTTCGACTCCTACAACCCTGACGACGGCGAGTACGGCTACGGCATGGACGGCGTCGTCACCCTGCCGGAGTTCAAGGAACTCATCGATACCGCACCCGCGGTCGGCAAGCTCTCCTACCAGGGTCGGCCGGTGCGCTCGGTGGCCTACATCTATTGCGTGGGCTCGCGGCAGGGGGCCGGCGGAAACGAGTACTGCTCGAAGTTCTGCTGCACGTCGGCGATTCACTCCTCGCTGCTGGTCAACAAGATCGATCCCTCGATCCGGCAGTTCCACCTGTATCGAGACATTCGCGCCTACGGCAAGTTCGAGCTCGAGTACGGAGCCTCCCGCGGCGCCGGCTCGACCTACCTGAAGTTCGCCGACGACGCTCCGCCGACGGTGGAGAAGCTGCCCAAGGGTGGCTTGGGCGTCACTGTCACCGATCTGCTCACCGCCAGCCGGGAAGTGATCCTTCCGGTCGACCTGGTGGTGCTGGTCACCGGCATGGTGCCGCGACAGAACAAGTCCCTGATCGACCTGCTGAAGCTGCCGGTCGGAACCGACGGGTTCTTCAACGAGATTCACCCCAAGCTGCGTCCGGTCGAGACCGTGGTGGACGGCGTGATGATCGCCGGCTGCTGCCAAGCGCCTCGCACCGCCGCCGAGAGCGTCCAGGCCGGCTTGGCCGCGGTCGCCCAAAGCGCGGCGCTGCTGAAGAAGGGCTACGCAGAGCTTGAGCCGCTGGTGGCCAAGATCGATCCCGACAAATGCGTTGGCAGTGGCGAATGCCTCAGCGTGTGCCCGTACGAGTCGATCACCATGATCGAGTGGGACGGTCGCCAGATCGCCTCGGTCGATCCGTCCACCTGCAAGGGCTGTGGTGGCTGCGTCCCGCTGTGCGGGGTCGATGCCATCGACCTGCTGGGCTACACCGATGCCCAGATGCGTTCGGCCATCGAAGAGCTGATCAGTGCCGAAGCACCCACCAAAGCCGAGGCTGTGAAGGAGCCGGTGTCATGAGCCAGGTGTTGCGAGATCCCCGCGAAGTGATGCGTGAGGAAATGCAGATGCACGCCCCGATCCTGGCGGCGGTGGCCGACGAGCCGTTGACCATCCCGCAGATCGCCGAGCAGCTCGGCGCCCCGGCCAGTGAAGTCGTCTACTGGGTGATGGGCATGCGCCGCTACGGCTTCCTCGCCGAAAGCAAGGACGCCGACGACGACGGATTCTTCACCTACGCCGCCACCGGAAGGCAGGTCTAGTCATGGCCACGATGGTCAATCCCAACCTGATCACCGATCTGCAGAAGTTCGGCGCTCCCGACATCAACGCCTGCTACTCCTGCGGCAACTGCACCGCGATCTGTCCGCTGGCCGACAACGACGCCACCTTCCCGCGCCGGTTCATCCGACTGGCGCAGGTGGGCCTCACCGACGAGCTGGTGACCAGCAAGGAGTTGTGGACCTGTTACCAGTGCGGCATGTGCACCGCGCGGTGCCCGCAGGAAGCCGATCCGGCCGAGTTCATGGCCACCGCCCGCCGTTACGCCATCGCCAAGCTCGACAAGTCGGGCGTGGCGCGGGCGATGTACACCAGCCCGGTTGCGGCTGCGGTGATCTCGCTGCTCGGGGTGCTGGTCTTCGGTGGGTTCTTCGCCTCGGTGAAGGCTGCACCGGCAGATCGGCTGGTCTTCGGCGTCCCGTACGAGTGGATTCACCTCGTCGGGTTGGTCGTGATGATCCTGGTGGCACTGGTAGCGGTGGTGAACCTGGCCATGATGGCGCGGGCCACCGCCAAGCGTGAGGGGGTCACCGGGAAGTCGCTGTTCGGCTCCAAGCAGGCCTGGGGACGCACCCTGCGGGCCCTGTGGTCCGCCATCGGCGTGGAGTCGCTGGGGCAGAAGCGCTACCGCGAGGACTGCGCCGACGATCAACCGGCCGAGCCGTTGTACCGCCGCCGGTGGCTGATTCACTTCCTGACGCTGTGGGGCTTCCTGGCGCTGTTCGCGGCCACGCTGATCCACTATGGCGGCGACATCATCGGCGTCCCGGAGTCGGTGGCTGAGAGTGTGATTTCGCCGATCGCGCGGGTCATCGGCACCATCGGCGGCCTGGCGATGATGTACGGCGTCACCTGGTTCGGGATCAACCGCTACCAGAAGGTCAGCGCGGCTGCTCAGCACACCTCGCTGTCGGACTGGATGTTCCTCGGAATGCTGTGGCTGACCGGATTGACCGGCTTCATCATCGAGGTCTCGCTGTACCTGCCGCAGGCGCATCCGCAGCCGTGGGCCTACGTGTTGTTCCTGGTACATGTGGCAATCGCCATGGAGTTGGTGCTGTTCATGCCGTTCACCAAGTTCGCCCACGTGATGTATCGGCCGGTGGCCCTGTTCTTCTACGCACTTTCTAGGGAGAGCCACAAGCAACTGCAGTCGGCTTAGTTATGGTTTCGCGACAGCCCTGGTCGAGCACCCCTTGACCAGGGCTGTTGCTATTCAGCGGGCGATGTAGTCGGCCAGGTGCTGACCGGTGAGCGTGTGGCGTCCGGCCACCAGCTCTGCGGGCGGCCCGGAAAAGACCACCCTGCCGCCGTCGTGGCCGGCACCGGGGCCGAGGTCGACGATCCAGTCGGCATGGGCCATCACAGCCTGATGGTGCTCGATGACGATCACCGAACGACCGGCGTCGACCAGTCGGTCCAGCAGGCCGAGGAGGTTGTCCACGTCGGCCAGGTGTAGCCCGACGGTGGGCTCGTCCAGCACGTAGATGCCTGCAGGATCGCCCAGTTGAGCGGCCAACTTGAGGCGCTGGCGCTCGCCGCCGGACAGTGTGGTCAGCGGCTGGCCGAGGCGGAGGTAGCCCAGACCGACGTCGACCAGGCGATCGGCGATCGCCCGGGCCGCGGGCACCGGCGCGGTGTCGGCGAAGAACGTGGCCGCGTCGCCGGCGGACAGCTCGAACACGTCGGCGATGCTGAGTCCGCCCAGGTGGTAGTCCAACACGGCGGCGTCGAAGCGCCGTCCACCGCACACCTCGCAGGTGGTCTCCACGCTGGCCATCACGCCCAGGTCAGTGGTGATCACGCCACTGCCGTTGCAGGCCTGACAAGCGCCTTCGGAGTTGGCGCTGAACAGGGCGGGCTTGACGCCGTTGGCTTTGGCGAAGGCTTTGCGGATCGGTTCCAAGGCACCGGTGTAGGTGGCCGGATTGCTGCGCCGAGAGCCGCGGATCGGGTCCTGGTTGATCACGGCGACCTCAGCCAGGGGAGCGACAGCCGCGTCGATCAGCGAACTCTTGCCGGAGCCGGCCACGCCAGTGATCACGGTGAGCACGCCGAGCGGCAGGTCGACCGAGAGGTCGTGGACGTTGTGGCTGGTGACGTGACGCAGCTCGAGCTGGCCGGACGGGGTGCGCACCGCGCCCTTCAGCCGGGCGCGGTCGTCCAGGTGGCGTCCGGTGATCGTGTCGGCGCCGCGCAGCGCCTCGACCGTCCCGGTGAAACAGACCTCGCCACCGGACTGTCCGGCGCCGGGGCCGAGGTCGACCACCTGATCGGCGATCGCGATGACTTCCGGCTTGTGTTCGATCACCAGCACGGTGTTGCCCTTGTCGCGCAGGCCCTGCAGCACCGTGTTCACCCGGGCGAGGTCGGCGGGGTGCAGGCCGATGCTCGGCTCGTCGAACACATAGGTGATGTCGGTGAGGGCCGAGCCGAGGTGGCGCACCATTTTGGCTCGCTGGGCTTCACCGCCCGACAGCGTGCCGGAGGCGCGATCCAGGCTGAGGTAGCCCAGGCCGATGGCGATGAAGCCGTCGAGCAGGTCGGCGAGCTTGGTCACCAGGGGAGCGACCGAAGGGTCGGTGATGCTGCGCACCCAACCCACGAGATCGGAGACCTGCATGGCGCAGGCGTCGGCGATGCTGACCCCGGTGATGGTGGACGTGCGCGCCCCCTCGTTGAGCCGGGTGCCACCGCAGTCGGGGCAGGCGGTGAAGGTGGCCACCCGCTCCACGAAGGCGCGGATGTGTGGCTGGAGGGAGTCGATGTCCTTGCTGAGGAACGACTTCTGGATGCGGGGGATCAGACCTTCGTGGGTCACGTTGATGCCCTCGGCCTTGACCTTGCGGGGCTCTCCGTACAGGAACTCGTGAAGCTGGCGGTCGGTGAAGGCTCTGACGGGGATGTCGGCGGGCACCACCTGGCCGAAGATCCGGATGTACCAGCCGTCCGCGCTGTAGCCGGGCACCAGGATCGCACCTTCGGTCAGCGACTTGCTGGCGTCGTAAACGCCGGTCAGGTCGATGTCGTTGATCACGCCCAGGCCCTCGCAGCGCGGGCACATGCCACCGATGGCGGTGAAGGAGGCCTTCTGCTTGACCGGCTTGCCTGGCCCCTTTTCGATGGTGATGGCTCCGGCGGCATGCACGGTGGCCACGTTGAACGAGTAGGCCTGCGGTGAGCCCAGCGATGGCGTGGCCAGCCGGCTGAACAGGATGCGCAGCATCGCATTCGCGTCAGTGACCGTGCCGAGGGTGGAGCGCGGATTGCCCCCGATGCGCTCCTGATCGACGATGATCGCCGTGGTCAGGCCCTCCAGCAGGTCGACCTCGGGACGGTCGAGGTTGGGCATGAAGCCTTGTAGGAAGGCCGAGTAGGTCTCGTTGATCAGCCGCTGCGACTCGGCGGCGATGGTGCTGAACACCAGTGAGCTCTTGCCCGAACCGGACACCCCGGTGAACACCGTCAGTCGGCGCTTGGGTAGGTCGAGATCGACATTCTTCAGGTTGTGTTCGCGTGCGCCGCGCACCCGGATGAACTCATGGGAATCGGCGGGCTGCGGGGCCGGTGCGTCCTGCGTCATGGCCACAGGCTAGACGCCGCACACCGGCCGCGTGCCGCGCAGGGGGAATCTTGCCCGGTCGGCTACTTGGTGACGGGGCCGCCGGCCTGCTGCCAGGCGGCCAGGCCGCCGTCGAGGTAGTAGACGTGTTTGTAGCCGGCGTCGTGGAGGGCTTGAGCGATGGGTTCGGTGGCCTTGCCGTCGGCGTCGTAGAGGAAGTAGCTGCCGTCCTTGCTCCATTCCGACGCTTGCGAGGCCACGGTGGCGGCGGTGGCCGATGGCAGGCTCTGCGCACCGGTGATGTGTCCTTGGGTGAAGTCGGCACCCGAGCGGACGTCGACGGCGAAGTAGTTCTGGGCGTTGCCGTGAGCGTTCAACAGTTCGTACATGCCCTTGGGGATCAACGGAATGACGGGCGCTGCCAGGGTGGAGGCGTCCGGGGCGCTGACGGTGATTCCGAAGTTCTTCTGCAGCCGTTGCTCCAGCTCGGTCTGGGTGAGCATGCCGCCGGCGAAGTCGACCAGCTTGCCGTTCGCGTCGTAGAACGCGGTGACGGGCAGACCCTGCGAGCCGTAGGACAGCCACAAGTCGGAGGCGGGATTGGCGCCGATGTCGTGGGCGAGCGCGAAGCCGGCATCGGCCAGGTCGAAGCGCTTGGCCATAGCCACACCATCGCCGGGGTCGTTGGTGTCGACGCCGACGAAGCTGACCGAGCCGGCAGTGCTCGTGGCGACCTGCACGAAGCCGGGCAGTTCCTCGTTGCAGTACACACACCAGGATGCGAAGAAGTTGACCACGACAGGTTTGCCCTTGTGATCGGCCAGGCTCACGGTCTTGGCGGAGTCGAGTAGGCCCGGCAACCGGAAGTTGTCCTTGGTTCCCACATAGGCCTGCCCACCGGCGTCCGCGGTGGGGCTGGTGCCACGCAGGCCGATGGCGGCGATGCCCACGCCGACCACGATCACCAACCCCGCAGCGATCACGGCGATCTTGGTGGTGCGTCGCCGCTTCTCGGCGCGAGCCAACTCCGCGGCGCGCGCCGCGCGGCGGGACTGCGAGGACGGGGGAGTGCTCATGGATGTTGCCTTTCGCAGCTAGCCGAGTCCGAGCAGGGAGCCGAGTCCGACGGCCTGCAGGATCGATTGGGTGAAGGTGGTCACCAGGGGCATCGCGTTGAACGCCAGCAGGACGCCGAAGACGGCCAGCACGATGCCGGAGGTGAGGGTGATGCCGAAGAAGTGCTTCTTCACGAAGCCGAAGGCGCCATCGAGCCGATCGAGGGCCAGCGCCGCGCCGAGGAAGGGGACAGCCAGCCCGGCGGAGTAGGCGATCAGCATTGCGGTGCTCTGCCACAGGTCGCCGCTGCTGGCGGCGACGGCAAGCACGCTGGTCAGGACCGGACCGATGCACGGCGTCCAGCCGAAGCCGAAGGCCACCCCGGCGATCGGCGCGGCGAAGGGGCCGAACTTGTCCAGCCTCGGATGCCAGCGGGCCTCCTGGTAGAGCCACGGGGCCTGCAGGAACAGTGAGCCGAGCAGGAACAACGCCATCGCCAGCACCACCAGGCCGGAGACCTGGGTCAACAGCGCTCGGTGGACGAACAACGCCTGGCCGACCGCGGTGAAGGACAAGCCCAGCAGGACGAAGACCGTACTGAATCCCAGGATGAAGCCGCCAGAGGTCTTCAGCACCTGCCACAGGTGGGATCGTCCGCCCTCCTGGACGGAGGTTGCGCCGAGCCCCGTCACCACCGAGATGTAGGCCGGGATCACCGGCAGAACGCAGGGGGAGAGGAACGACACCAGCCCACCGACGAAGGCGCCGAGCAGCGTCAGCTCACCCATGTCGATCTCTCACTTTCACACACGGCGCAGCTTTCACCGCGACCTCAACGGCCTGCCTCGGCGATCATATACCCCCCAGGGTATGGGATTGCCACCTGTGGGATCGCTGCTCAGCTGGGTGCTGAGCATGATGGGTGCCGCCAAGGCTTCCCTCCGGCCCCTCCCCGGTGCGTCGCCTCCGCCAGGCCGCGCTGATACGAAGTTCTGATGAAGAATCGGTCCTGATCTAGGTGAGTGCGCCGACCACGGGCTGCTCCGGCGGCATGATGGCGCCTATGAGCCAGAGCCCGGCGATCACCCGACCTCACGTCCTGGTTGTCGATGACGAGACCGTGTTGGCGGGAATGGTGGCCAACTACCTGCAGCGCGCAGGGTTCCGCACGACTGTCGCCCACGACGGTCCGACGGCGGTGACGTGCGCGCTCTCGGATGATCGTCCCGATGTGGTGGTGCTTGATCTGGGTCTTCCCGGCAAGGACGGAATGGAGGTCTGTCATGAGATCCGGCGCCACTCTGACTGCTACATCCTGATGCTCACCGCCCGCAACGAGGAGATCGACAAGCTCCTGGGCCTGTCGGCTGGGGCCGATGACTACATGACCAAGCCGTTCAGTGCGCGTGAGTTGGTGGCACGCGTGAAGGTCCTGTTGCGGCGCCCGCGTGCCGAACCGGGGACCGTCCCTGCGGAGCGAACGATCGGCGAGCTGACGATCGATCCGGGCGGACGTCGGGTCACGGTCCGTGGAGTTGAGATCGACCTGACCCGCACGGAGTTCGACCTGCTCGCCGTGTTGTCGGCGAGAGCCGCCGTGGTGTTCTCGCGGCGGGAGTTGATCGATGCCGTGTGGAGCAAAGACTGGGTGGGTGACGAGCATCTCGTTGATGTGCACATTGCCCACCTGCGCCGCAAGCTCGGTGAGGCGTCCGAGGCGAGCTTTGTCGACACCGTTCGGGGTGTTGGCTACCGAATGGGGGCTGCGCAGTGAGGTCGGAGGCTGAGCCTGGGAGTCTGACCACCCGGCTGTTGGTTTCCCAGATCACTGTGTCCGTGATCATGGCGCTGAGCGTGATCATTGTGGCCGCAACCGCTGGCCCGGTCCTTTTCGAGGTCCACATGGAGCAGGCGGGTGAGGTCAACCCGGGAGTTCTCGCCCACGCGGAGGAAGCATTCCGCACGGCGGGTTTCATTTCCCTCGCGATCGGGCTGCTGATCGCCACCACCGGATCGATCATCGTCAGTGTCCTGACTTCGCGGAAGCTCCGCCGGTCGTTGACCGATCTTGGCGACGTCGCCGCTCGCATCTCCGAAGGCGACTACGGGCTTCGAGCAGCCGAGAGCAACTCCCGGGAGCTGGCCACCCTGGCGAACAGTTTCAACACCATGGCTGCCCGGTTGGCGGCCACCGAAGGGACGCGACGCCGACTCTTGACCGACCTGGCTCACGAGATCCGGACCCCTCTGGCCAGCATAGATATCTGTGTGGAGAGCCTGGAGGACGGCGCGATCGAGCCCGGCCCCGAGGCGTGGGGGATTCTGTCGAGTCAGATTGATCGGATCGCCCGGCTTGCTGACGACATCGCTCAGGTCTCGGCGGCCGAGGAAGGCCGACTTGACCTGGTCATCTCGTCCGTCGATCCGCAGGTGCTGGCCGCAGGTGCCGTCCTCGCGGCGAAGGACGCGTTCGAGCGAAAACACGTCCGACTCGACTTGCGCCCGCCCGGCGATAGCTCCGCTGTGAGGGTGACTGCTGACGCCGCGCGAATCGGCCAGGTCTTGGACAACCTTCTGTCGAATGCGCTGAGGCACACTCCCTCGAATGGAGCCGTCACGCTCGCGGTGACTCACGACGATCGCACGGTCTTTCTGGAGGTCACCGATGACGGCGAGGGCATTGCCCCTGAGCATGTGCCGCACATCTTCGAGCGTTTCTATCGGGCAGACAGTGCCAGAGGCCGCGACCACGGGGGGACCGGCGTGGGCCTGGCGATCAGCCTGGCGATCGCCAAGGCTCACCACGGCACGCTGACCGCTGTCAGCCAAGGCCCGGGTCTGGGCACGACGGTGACCCTTCAGCTGCCGATGGCGGCGAAGGCTTGACCGAATCTTCATACTGAGCAGCCGATTTGCCGGTCGCGGCCCTGCAGGATGGGAGCTTCCACCGTGAAGGAGTCGCCTTGGCCAGTCTGTTCACCCGACGTCAGCTGATTGCGGGCGGGCTCGGCCTTGCCGGTGCCAGCTTGCTCACGGGTTGCACGTCCACCGCCCCCGGGGCGATGCCAACGGCGAGCGTCAAAGTGCCCACGGCCCCGAACCTTGGTGCCCCAGCGGTGGAAGCCACCCTCCGCCCTCGCGTGGCAACAGTCGACTTGGGGGGAGTGAACGCCACGACCTGGGTCTATGGCGACGGTCTACCCGGGGCCGAGATTCGAGCCAAAGCCGGCGACGTGATCCGGGTGCTGGTCGAGAACGCGCTTCCGACGGAGACCAGCGTCCACTGGCATGGGATCAGGCTCCACAATGCGGCCGACGGCGTCCCCGGGATCACCCAGGATGCGATCGCGCCAGGCGCGAGTTACGCCTACGAGTTCGCCGCACCCGACCCGGGCACCTACTTCTTTCATCCCCACAGCGGCGTCCAGATCGATCGGGGCTTGTACGCGCCATTGATCATCGACGACCCTGCCGAACCCGGCGGCTACGACCACGAGTGGATCCTGGTGCTCGACGACTGGACCGATGGTGTGGGGACGAGTCCTGACGACATTCTTGCGGGCTACAAAGCGCAACACGGCACGGTCAGTAGCGGCATGAACCACGACATGGGCGGAATGTCCGGGATGGGGAGCTCCCCCCTGGGAGACGTTGGTGACATCGACTACCCGCATTACCTCATCAATGGTCGGGTTCCGACGGAGCCGTTGACTCTCAGTGCGAAGCCTGGTCAGCGCGCCCGGATCCGGGTGATCAACGCAGCCTCCGACACGGTGTTCCGGGTGGCACTCGGTGGGCACCAGGTCACGGTGACGCACACCGACGGCTACGCGGTGCAGGCCCAGGAGACTCGCGCGCTCTATGTCGCCCAGGGCGAGCGGGTCGACCTGATGGTCACTCTGGGGGATGGTGTGTTCCCGTTCGTTGCGGCCGCGGAAGGCAAGCAGGGGCAGGGACTCATTCTCATTCGCACGGGCTCTGGGACGAAGCCGGCCGCGACCGTCCACCCCGCCGAACTCGACGGTGACCCGCTTCTGCTCAGTGCGCTCACTGCGGCTGACTCGGCGCGACTCGCCGACAAGGAGCCCGACCAGGTCGAGCAGGTGACCTTGAACGGTCAGATGAAGCCCTACGCCTGGGGAATGAACGGCACCACGTTCGGCAATGACACTCCGATCCGCACCAGCTTGGGTAGGCGGCTGCGAGTGCAGATGTCGAACCTGACGATGATGGTGCACCCGATGCACATCCATGGCCACACCTGGTCGCTGCCAGGCAACGGGGGACTGCGCAAGGACACGGTGCTGGTCCTGCCGATGCAGACCGTGACCGCCGACCTTCAGGCGGACAATCCGGGCATCTGGGCCTACCACTGCCACAACATCTACCACGCCGAGATCGGCATGATGACCACCCTCCAATACTGACCGCAGACGGTTGCGGGCCCACTCGCTGAGTCCAGGCGATGGTGCACGGACGCGAGTTGCTGGAGGTCGAGAGGCTGCCATCGGGAGGGCAGTGTTGAGGTTCGGTGAAGTTCCTTTCAAGGTCTGATGTAGAGAACGGGTTTGGCCCGTTGACGCGTCGTTCGGTCGGACATAGTCGGAAGTCCTACGTCCGAGGAGAACCATGCTGAAGCGTCTCGCCATCCTTGCTGCCACCGGTGCGGTGGTCGCGATACCCCTGCTGGGAGCCCAAGAAGCGCTCGCGGCGAACCCGGTCCATCCCGCACAGGACCCGCACGTGTCGGCCGTCCCCGGTGAGGACACAAGTCAGGACCCGATGGCCGGGATGGATCACGGGGCGTCGTCGCCAGTGGGTGCGAGTCAGGACCCGATGGCCGGCATGAGTGATGAAGAGATGGCCGGGATGAACCACGAGGAGCCAACAAGCTCCTCACACGACAGTACGGCGCACGACAGTACGGCGCACGACAGTACGGCGCACGACAGTACGGCGCACGGGGGTGCGGAAGCCGCGCCCGCGACTCGCCCCCTCGCTGCAGTCGTTGGCGGGTTCATAGCGGTCAACGGTGCAGTGCTGGTCGCGGCGGGTGTCGGGAGACGTCACGTACGACGCGCAGCCATCAACCCCCAGACCTCTCGGCCGGCCAAGTAGCCCCAACACCCAGGATCGACATGCCTACTCCCATTCCCACCAGGCGCGACGCCACCGTTGAACCAGTCTCCGACAACGAGGCGGACCTCTCCTCCCAGCCCGGGGGCCGCGACCTGATGAAGGTCCCGCTCGTCGCCAAGATCATGCGCAGCCGGTGGTACCCCGGGATTCTCCAGGTCCCGGTGGCTGCCATCTTCGGACTCGTCGCCTACCAGTTGCTGGCCGGACCCGCCACTGCCCAACGCAACGCAGGGACCGCGTTGATGTGGGTGCTGTGGTGGCCGGTTCTTCCGATCACCTTCGTTGTCGTCGGACGACTGTGGTGCGCGGTCTGCCCGTTCGGCGCCATCTCCGATGTCGTCCAGAAGTGGGTGGGCGTCAATCGGCCGGTGCCGAGGTTCCTGAAGCGATACGGCCTGTGGATCATCGACGCTCAGTTCCTCGCCATCACCTGGAGCGATCATGTGTGGGGGATCGTCGAGTCACCATGGGGATCGGGCGTACTGCTGCTACTGCTCACGACCGGTGTGATCATCTCCGGTGCGTTCTTCCAGAAGCGTACCTTCTGCCGCTACCTCTGCTTCCTCGGCGGGTTGTGCAGCAACTACTCCCGAAGCAGCGTTGTCGGGCTCCGCGCCGACACCAGCATCTGCGCCACCTGCACAGCGAAGGCTGCCTGCTTCAACGGCACCCCCACTCAGGCGGGCTGCCCGATGTTCAACTTCCCCCGGACAATGGACACCAGTGCCAACTGCACCCTGTGCTCGAACTGCATCAAGGCGTGCCCGAATGATGCGATCCAACTCACGACGCGCAAGCCGATGAGTGAGTTGTGGTTCCTCGGGAAGCCGAAAGTCGAGGAGTCCTTTCTCGCGATGGCGATCATGGGGATCGTCCTCATCCAGAACATCACCATGCTGACCGTGTGGCAGGACCTGCTGTCCTGGATCGAGCGGACCATCGGGATCACGAGCTACCCGGTGATCTTCACGGTGGCCTTCGTAGTCGCGGTCAGCATCCCGGTGGCCCTGTTGGCGCTGGCCGCTCGGATCGCCGCAGCCAGCAATCTGGAGACCACGCTGATGAACTTCGCCCGCTTCGGCTACGCCTTGATCCCGCTGGACATCGCCGCGCACGTGGCACACAACCTCTTCCACCTCCTGGCGGAGGGATCGCTGGTGTTCTCCACCGTGGCGTCACTGTTCGGCGCGGCCCCGGTGAGCGCGGCCACCGCGTTGGCCAGCCCGTCGACGATTCTGTCCCTCCAGCTCCTGGTGTTGGCCTTGGGCGTTGCCGGTTCGGCCTACACCATTCGGCGGATCAGCCACCGCCGGTACGGAAGCGCGGCTCGGCGCCGGTCGACCACAGTCCCGTTCATGGTGTTGCTCGGGGTCTTGTCGGTCCTCAACGTCTATCTGTTCTTGCTTCCGATGGCCCACCGCATGTAGGTGTGAGCACGGGGTGTGAACCTGATGGCACGGTGGGATCTGACCCGGCAGAGAACTCTGCCCATGGTGTCCGAGAGAGGACTTGAACCTCCACGCCCTTAACGGGCACTAGCACCTCAAGCTAGCGCGTCTACCTATTCCGCCACCCGGACTGGTGAGCAATCCGGAGCAGTCCGGACAGCCAGGAAACTATAGCAACGACGAGGGGGCATGGCGATTTGGGCCCGGGCGCGTCCTCGGCCGGGTGGCAGGATGAGGGCATGGACGGTTCACCGAGCGCTAGCGACGAAGTCACCGGGCTGTGTCAGGAGCTGATTCGCTTCGACACCTCCAACTTCGGCCCCGAAGGCTCGAAAGGGGAGCGGGAGGCAGCCGAGTACTACGCCGCCAAGCTCGACGAGGTGGGCATCGAGTCCCAACTGTTCGAGTCCGAGGCGCGACGCACCTCCCTGGTCGCCCACTGGGAGCCGGACGGCTGCGACCGCTCACTGGCGCCGCTGCTGATTCACGGCCACACCGACGTGGTGCCGGCGATGGCCGACGATTGGACGGTCGACCCGTTCGCCGGTGAGGTCGTCGACGACTACGTGTGGGGCCGGGGCGCGGTCGACATGAAGGACTTCGACGCGATTGTGTTGGCGGTGGTGCGTCAGCGGCAACGAGAGGGACGCGCACCGCGGCGTCCGATTCGGTTGGTGATCACCGCCGACGAAGAAGCCGGTGGCGGCAAGGGTTCGGGCTGGCTGGCCGAGCATCACCCCGAACTCATTGGTGATTGCCACTACGCCATCGGCGAGGTGGGTGGCTTCTCACTCACCGTGAACGATCGGCGGTTGTATCTGATCCAGACCGCTGAGAAGGGTTTGGCCTGGCTGAAGCTGATCGCTGACGGCACCGCCGGCCACGGCTCGATGCGCAATGACGACAACGCGATCACCGAACTCGCCGCTGCGGTCAGTCGGGTCGGTAGCTATCGCTGGCCGACGCGGCTGCGTCCCTCGGTGCAGCAGTTCTTGGCCGCCATTGAGGATGCTCTCGGCGTCCAGATCGGCACCGACGACGTCGAGCAGACCCTGACCCGGCTCGGCTCGATCGCCCGGATGGTGGGGGCGACCATGTCGAACACCGCCAACCCGACCATGCTGGGCGGTGGCTACAAGGTCAACGTGATTCCCGGCCAGGCCACCGCCGGGATCGACGGACGCTTCCTGCCCGGCCACGAGCAGGAGTTCTACGACACCATCGCCCAACTGATCGGTGACAAGGTGCGCTATGAGGTCGTCACCGGTGATGTCGCGGTGGAAACCACCTTCGACGGAGACCTGGTGAACGCGATGACCGCGAGCTTGGCTGCGGTCGATCCTGACGCGATCGCGGTGCCGTTCATGATGAGCGCCGGCACCGACGCCAAGGCCTGGTCCAAGCTGGGGGTGCGCAGCTTCGGGTTCGCCCCACTGCGCCTGCCGCCCGAACTCGACTTCGTCGCTCTCTTCCACGGTGTGGACGAGCGGGTGCCGATCGAGTCGCTGCAGTTCGGCTGCCAGGTGCTCGACGACTTCCTGGACCGGGCGTAGGGCCAACGATGAGTGAGCAGGAGCGCGCCACCTCCTTCGGGGCGGCGGTCGACGCCTACCAGCAAGGACGTCCGGAGTACGACCGCGAACACGTCGCGTGGCTGCTGGACGGCGTGCAGGGCCGGGTGCTCGATCTCGGCGCGGGCTCGGGAAAGCTCACGCGCGCGATCGCCGGCCTCGGCTTCGAGGTGGTTGCGGTCGATCCCGATGAACAGATGCTCGCGGCGATCACCGACATCCCCACCCTGGTCGGGACCGCAGAGCAGCTGCCCTTGCCGGCCGCCAGCGTGGCGGCGGTGACGGTGGGCCAGGCCTGGCACTGGTTCGAGCCGGCGACCGCTGGAGTCGAGATCGCCCGCGTCCTGCAGCCGGGCGGACGGCTCGGGCTGATCTGGAACACCCGCGACTTGAGCCATCCGTTCGTCGCCACGCTAGCGCCGACGATGGGTGACTCGCCCGCCGAGGTGATGATGGACGACGAGGACGTCTACGATCTGCCGGGCTTCACCGCGTTCGAGCGCAGTCGGATCGACCGGGTGCGATGGATGACCGCTGCGGAGTTGGAGGCCATGGTGGTCTCCCGCAGCATCTACCTCACCGCGACGCCCGAGACGCAGGCCCGCATCGTCGCCGACGTCCGTGACCTGGTGGCCACCCACCCGCACACCAAGGGTCGTGAGCGTTTCGAATACCCGCTGCACAGCACCGCGTATCGCGCCAACGTGTTGTGAGTTTGCTGTGGCGAGCAGGATGGCCACATGGGAGGAGCACCGACATCGCGAGTGATCATGCACTCGATGTGGATCTCTGTGCTGGTCACGTTGCCGACGGTGTTCGTGGAGATGTACGCGTTCAACGCCCTGGATCACGACCCCGACTTCGGGCGCGGCCTCGATTCCGCTGTCGTGGCGATGCTGTTGTTCGTCCCCTTCTGGGTTCCGCCGGTGGTCTTGGACGCGGTCTTGATCGGGCTGGCAGCGGCTGGGTCCGATCGGGTGTTTCGCGGCAGGGTCGCCGCGTTTCGGGTGTGGTCGGCGACGGTGGCCGGTGCACTGGCAGGCGGCGTGACCGCGGCGGGATGGGTGTTGGGGTTGTCGCCCTATTCCCTGTACGGGCTGCTGGAACCCGGTTCGGGCCTGGTCGTTTTGGTCGTTACGGGCGCGGTTACCGGTGCTATCGGCGGCGGCGGGGGCCTGTCTCTGGCGGCTCGATTCGGACGCATCGAAGCCGCAACTCCGTGGGTGGTCGCCGCAGTGGCTGCGGGTGCCGTGGCTGCAGTCATCGCGATGTACCTTTCGCTGTATGCCCACCCGTGGTACCCGGAGGGGGAGTGTGCATCTCGTCTGGGGGGCGGAGTGGATGCGGCGTCGTTCGTCGACGTGGGGTTCCCGCCGCAGGTCTGGTGCGTGAGTCTCGACACCGTCCAGAAGTGGGGTGGTTCCGAGCTTGATGGCATCTTCTGGTTGGCGGCTGCTGTGAGTGTGGCGTGTGTCATCATCGCCGTCGATGGTGGTTGGGGCGCGTCGCGCCGCCCGACTGTTGGGGTGCTGGTCACTGCGGCGGCTACCGTCATCGCCGGCCTCGGCCTGGCGATCTGGACGGTGAATGCGTCGCCATCCGCTGCCCAAATCGAGCAGGCGCGCACCGACATTCACACTCGTATCCGACCAATGCCTTCGGTACCGCCGCCTGCGATCTCGGTCGACCAGGCTCGAGCAGATCAGCAGCGGCTCGTCCAGCTCGCTCGCGCCTCCGTCGGGAAGGAGGTGCTCTGGCCGAAGGGACCCCACACCTCCGCCGAAGCCTGCACCCTGGCGTCGGGAGGTGCAGGGGTGATGATCTCCTCAACGGCTCAGTTCACCACCCGGCTCCTGGCGGACGTCCATGGTGCCGACGAGATGTATGCCCTTGAACACGCCAACGAGAAGGTGGCCGCCCAGATCGCTGACGCGTGGAGTGCCAGCGGGATGGCTGGCGATGCCGAGATGATCCATCGCGAATGGTGGTTCGGCGGCAAACCGAGCACTTCGATCGAGACCGCCCACCTCGGCTTCACCAACGGCATCGGTGAGCTCCGCATCAGTAGCTACTGCGCCCGTCGGTGACGCGCAGGCTACCCGCGCACGTGGCTAGAGGTAGTTGGGCGCGTACCAGTTGGTGAGTCTCACCTCACCGTCGACGAGTTCGAGAACGACCATCAAACCGTCGGTGCTCGTGATGGTGTCATAGCCGCCAGGTTGGCCGTAGATGATGCTCCACGGTTTGCCCCACTGCACCGTTTGCCCCGGTCGCGCCGTCGACGTATCGACGATGGTGAGCGACGCAATCGCGACGTTGCCCTTGTCAGTGGAGAACGTCCTGGTCGCGCCGCGAAGTGGTTGCACCGCCCAGGCGTCGGTGCACCAGTAGGTCGGCTTCAGGTCCTCCTTGCGCCACTTCACGAGGTCGGCGGGCAGAGCCAAGCCCGGACCTCCGGTGGTGAGTTGGGTCGCGATCGTTGTGGTCGCCGCCTCGAAGAGTGCGGCGACCGATGGGTCGGGTGCCTGAGTTCCCGGATTATGCGGGGCTGAGTCCGGGGCGCCCACAATGGCCGCGTGCAGCCAGGGGGAGTAAGCGTGGTCCCGCACGAACACCCCGTAGTTCGCGATCGGCTTGTCAGCGCCCTTCCCGCATGTCCATCCGTAGGGGATCACCACCGTGCGCGGGTAGCCGGCCGAGCTGGGCCCGGGGTACGGCGTCCCCAGGCGGATCGGGCACGGCTCCGGCTTGGTCTTGTCCTTGGTCGCCCGCTTCCAGGCGGTGTTGAAGTAGTCCGAGTGGAGAATCAACTCCGTGTCCACGTTGTCCCACTCCTTTGTCGAGTAGTTCGGTGCGCTGCTGGCCGCATTCGCCGCATCGTTGCGTCGGTTGTAGTCGGCCGCCAACGCCGTGACGTCGATGCCGTCCAGCGCGTCGCGGGTGAGTTGATTGCGTGGCGGTAGATCGGTGGCAGGCGGGGCGGCCGGGGCGGTGCAGCCAGACGCGCACAGCGCCACCGACAGCAGCAATGCGGTGGTGCCGACGAACCCAACGGTGCTTTGCGAAGGGAGTTCGGCGACGGGCTCTCGGCGCCGACGCCATTGCCACCAGCCACCGAGCAGGAGCAGGGCCACCCCGAGCCCCGCCATCCCCAACGCTGCCGCGAACGCACCGACCCACCGGCTGCCCACCCAGATCCGCAGCGGAGCGCTCACCCCGCTGGGGGTGGTGACCACTGCCACCACCGGCTGTCCGCGGAAGCTGCCCTCCACCGATTGGACGCCCGGGCCGCTGGCCGACGACCGCCAGCAGTCCAGCGCCGTGGGGGCGGCGGGAAGCGCCACTTGGGCGGCTTCCCGAGGTGTGGCGCGCAGTTCGGTGGGACTGAACCAACCCAGCTGTGAGGTGGTGGTGTTGGCGAGATAGTCATCGGCGTCGATCGCATGAGCGATGCCCACGAACACCTCGCCGCCTTCGTTGGCCGCGGAGACGCGCATCGGGAAGCTCTGCGACAGCAGGCCATAGTTGGTGACGACTGCGACCTCGCCGTCACCGTTGAGTACCTGGGCGGGGGAGTCCACCCAGTCGTCCGACCCGATCCAGGTCGCGGCCAGGAATCCCACGACCAGCATCCCGACCCCGACGAACCCAACCAGCACCGACTTCCACATTCGCCCTCCCCGCGTCGCTTTCGAGCCACGCTAGGGCGCCGCAGGAGGGGTCAGGACGGGTTATCCACAGCCAATTCGAGACTTGTGAGTGCGCCCGGAGGTGCGCCACGTCGACCAGACCCATCGGTTCGTGCAGGTCGGGGCTCTCCTAGGTGGTTCAGACCGGTGATTCTCCCCGCGCAACGCGCGCGGCGATGTCGGCGATCCGACGCTCGCGCGTCTCGGGCCGCTTGGCAATCGCGATCCAGCTCAATGCTTGCTTGCGGACGCTCCGCGACAGCGCCTCCCACCGTGCCCGAGTCTGGGGATCGGCGTCCAAGGCCACACTCAGTTCGGCTGGCTCGATCAGCGCCTCGGCGTCGTCCAGCAGGGTCCAGCGGCCGTCGGCCTTGGCTCGTTCGATCTGCTCGATCCCGGACGGCTGTAACCGACCCTCGGCCTCAAGTTCGGCAACGCGCGCCTTGTTGGACGCCGCCCACAGGCTGGCGGGCCTGCGCCGGGCGAACCACAGCATCGAGCGCTGTTCGTCCAGCGGCTTGGCTTGGCCGTCGATCCAGCCCCAGCACAACGCTTCGCGGACCAACTCGTCATAGCTGGGATGGGGTCGTCCGGTGGCCGGACGCCACAACACCACCCAGACGCCTGCCTCGCGTTGATGATGCCTGCTCAGCCACTCATGCCAGGTCGCGAGATCTGGGACGGGAAGCTTCTCGGCATCAGCGGCGGGCATGGCTATCTCACCCCTACTCCAGGCCGATCGTGGGCTCGTTGACCTCACGCAGCTGGTGCGGGCCGCCGGAGACATCGTCCAAGGCGGAGGAGATCTCGGCCGGCAGCTCCACCGCATCAGTGGCCAGCAGCGGTTCGAGTTGGGCGACCGTGCGGGCGCCGAGCAGGGGAGCGGTGACCCCCGGCGCGTCCCGAACCCAGAGCAGGGCCACCTGGGCCGGGCTGAGTTCCAGGCCTTCGGCTGCGGTCACAACGGCCTCGGTGATCGCCCGCGAGCGCGCCTCCAGGTAGGGCTCCACGAACCAGGCGAAATGCTCACTCGCCCCCCGCGAACCCTTCGGCATGATGCCGCGGTACTTGCCGGTGAGCACGCCGCGGCCGAGCGGGGACCAGGGGAAGAACCCCATCCCGAAGGCGCGGACGGCCGGAATCACTTCCATCTCGGCGCGGCGAGCCAACAGCGAGTACTCCACCTGCGCCGAGGTGATCGGCGTGCGTCCGGGGAAGGCGGCCTGCCAGGTCGCCGCCTGCGCGGTCTGCCACCCCACGAAGTTGCTGATCCCGGCATAGCGGACGTCACCGGCCGACACGGCGCTGTCGATCGCGGCCAGCGACTCCTCCAGCGGTGCCTGGCCCCAGGCGTGCAGTTGCCACAGGTCGATGTGATCGGTGCCCAGACGGCGAAGTGACTCATGCAGGTCGGCCAACAGCGACGTGCGAGAGGTGTCGACCACGCGGCGTCCGTCCCGGATGGCGAAGCCGGCCTTGGTGGCCAGGACGAGGTCGTCGCGGGCCACATCGCCGGCGCGAATCAACCGTCCAATGATTCGCTCGGCGTCGCCGGCGGCGTAGGCCGCAGCCGTGTCGACCAGATTGCCTCCGGCCGCGACGAACTTGCGCAGGATGGCGCGGGCGTCCTCCAGTTTGGTCTCACGGCCCCAGGTCAGCGTGCCCAGGCCCAGCCAGGAGACCTGGAGGCCTGAAACGCCGACCGAGCGCTTTCTCATACCGCTGAGACTGTCCCGGTGAGCAGCAGCGCGATGATCGCCACGCCGAGAAGGACGCGGTAGATGATGAAACCGGTGAAGTTGTTGTGCGCGACGAACTTCAGCAGCCAGGCGATCGAGAAGTAGGCCACGATGCCGGAGACCACCGTGCCGATGCCGGTGGATACCCAGCCCACGGTGGCACTGATGTCGCCGGCGGCACTGGCGGCCTCCCAGCCGCCGGCGGCGACCAGGGTGGGAATGCCGAGGAAGAAGCTCATTCGGGTGGCGCTGACCCGGTCGATGCCGCGCAGCAGGCCGCCGGAGATCGTTGCGCCGGAGCGGGAGACGCCGGGCACGAGGGCGATCGCCTGGATCAGGCCGAGGATGGCGCCGTCCACCCAGGTAATCGAGGTCTCATCGCGGGCACCGGTACCGATGGCCCGGCTGCCGACAGCGGACTGTCGCTCGGCGACACGGTCAGCGATGAACATCACAATGCTCCACACGATCAGGCCGATCGCAACCGCCCAGAGGCTGCGCAGTGGCCCCTCGACGAGCTTGCGAAGCGAGAAGGCGATCACTCCGGTGACCGCGCAGCCGATGATGATCGCCCACCCCATGCGGTACTCGGGCGCGGTGCGCTTCTCGGTGTTGAACAAGCCGGCGAACCAGGCGGTGGCGAAGCGGACGATGTCGGACCAGAAGTAGATGATCGAGGCCACCATCGCGCCTACCTGAATGATGGCGGTGAAGGCGGTCACGCCGGGATCGGAGACATTCAGCCCGAGAAGCTTCTCGGTCACAGTGAGGTGCCCGGTGCTGGAGATCGGCAGGAACTCGGTTATGCCCTCGACGATTCCCAACAGAATCGCGTGCCACCAGTCGATCATCTTTCCCTCTCCGTTGCCGAGCCCGGCTGTCGGCGGCCAGCTTAACCCGCGGCCCACGTCGTAGGCTGATGCCATGCATGCCTGGGAACCTGTGCCCGTGCCGGTCGTCCCGGGCGGTGATGGCGGTGTGGTGCGCGTCTACGACACGGTGCGCGCCAGTGTTCAGCCGGTCGGGCCGGCAACCGGTGCGGCCCGGCTCTACGCCTGCGGCATCACTCCGTACGACGCCACTCACCTGGGTCATGCCTTCACCTATGTGAGCATCGATCTGCTGGTGCGGGCTTGGCGGGACGCCGGGTTGGACGTCCGCTTCGCCCAGAACGTCACCGACGTGGACGACCCGCTGTTGGAGCGCGCCGCCGACACCGGGACGGATTGGCGTGCGCTCGCCGAGGAGCAGACCGAGCTGTACCGCACCGACATGGCAGCACTCCGGGTGCTCCCACCGGACGCCTTGACCGCGGTCAGCGAGGTGATGGATGGCATCACCGGGACGATCCTGGGTCTGCGTGACCGGCAAGCGGCCTACCAGCTGACCGATCCGACCCACCCCGACTGGTACTTCTCGGTGACCAGCACGTCCAATCTGTTGCAGGGCGCGCCGGTGTCGCTGCCGGAGGCCGAGCAGCTGTTCGCCGAGCGGGGTGGCGACCCCGAACGCGACGGCAAGCGGCACCGGCTGGACTGCCTGGTCTGGCGCCAGCAGCGTCCCGGCGAACCGGCCTGGGACACGGGCCTGGGTGCGGGACGGCCGGGTTGGCACGTGGGGTGCACGACGATCGCTCTCAACGCACTGGGACCGGATTTCGATGTGCAGGCCGGGGGATCTGACCTGGCCTTCCCGCATCACCCGATGTGCGCGGCCGAAGCGCGGGTGCTGACCGGCGAGCCCTTCGCCCAGGCATTCCTGCACACCGGCATGGTCAGCTACGAAGGCGCCAAGATGAGCAAGTCGCTGGGCAATCTGGTCTTCGTCCACCGGCTGCGCGCCGAAGGCGTCGACCCGATGGCACTGCGACTGGTGCTGCTGGCCCACCACTACCGCAGCGATTGGGAGTACACCGCCGCCGAGTTGGCCGCCGCCCAAACCCGGCTGGCGATGTGGCGGACGGCAGTGGCCCGGCCGAGCGGGCCTGCGGCGGGGCCGCTGATCGAGGCGGTGCGGGCCGCGCTTCGTGAGGATCTCAACGCTCCCACAGCGCTGGCTGCCATCGATCAGTGGGCCGCCGCGCCTGGGACGGACGCGAGTGCTCCGCAATCGGTATCCGCGGTGATCGACGCCCTCCTCGGCATCCGGCTGTGAGTCACGGCCTCGCGCCGCAGGCGTCCGCCCTGCCGCTGTGAGTGCGCCGGCACCGCGTGCACCGGTAGTCTTCGGCAACGTGAGCAAATCCTTCGAAGACCTCTTCGCTGAACTGCGTGAGCGAGCGATTGCCCGTCCGGACGGCTCGGGCACGGTGCGACAGCTGGACGCCGGCGTGCATGCGATCGGTAAGAAGATCGTCGAGGAGGCCGCCGAGGTGTGGATGGCGGCGGAGTACCAGTCCAAGGACGAGGCTGCCGAGGAGATCAGTCAGCTGCTCTATCACCTGCAGGTGATGATGCTTGCGCTCGACCTCGATCTCGATGACGTCTACGCCCACCTGTGAGCTCGGAGGCTGCCACCATGACTGAACTGTTGAAGATCGCCGTCCCGAACAAGGGATCCTTGGCCGACGGCGCACTGACCATGCTGCGCGAGGCCGGCTACCGCCAGCGCAACGACACCAAGGACCTGGTCCTGGTCGATGACGCCAACGGCGTGGAGTTCTACTACCTGCGTCCCCGCGACATCGCGGTGTACGTCGGTGAGGGCACCCTCGACCTGGGGGTCACCGGACGCGACATGCTGCTCGATTCCGGTGCCGAAGCTGACGAAGTGATGGCGTTGGGCTTCGGCGGCACTCGCTTCCGCTTCGCCGCACCGGGGGGCGGTGCGCTCAGCGTGGCTGACCTCGACGGCAAGCGCGTTGCGACGTCTTACCCGGGCTTGGTCGGCGCGTACCTGCTGGACAAGGGCCTTTCGGCCCGCCTGATCCACCTGGACGGTGCCGTGGAGTCCTCGGTGCGCCTCGGCGTGGCCGATGTGATCGCCGATGTCGTCGAGACCGGCAGCACCTTGAAAAAGGCCGGCCTGGAGGTGTTCGGCGACGCGATTCTGGAGTCCGAGGCGGTGTTGATCCAGCACCGCGGACGTCCGGCGCCCGAAGGTTTCGACCTGCTGGTACGTCGCCTGAACGGCGTGATCACCGCGCGCGACTACCTGATGGTCGACTACAACGTGTCCACCGACAACCTGGCCGCGGCCACTGCGGTGACGCCGGGCTTGGACTCGCCGACGGTCTCCCCGCTGGCCAAAGAAGGCTGGGTGGCAGTGCGGGCGATGATTCCGGCCAAGCGCGCCCAGCAGATCATGGACGAGTTGTGGGAGGTCGGTGCGGACGGGATCCTGGTGACCTCGATCCACGCCTGTCGGATCTGAGCCGGCACCGATTCGTCTGATCGGGGTCGGTCACGTTAGACTGAACGACGATCGACTCCACCGAAAGGTGGCAGTCCGCGCAAGTGGAGACCTGATCTCCCACCTGATCGCTTCCGGTGACAGGTCGGTACGGCGGAGCGGTGCATTCGTGTGCTGCCGAGTTTTCAGGGTCCCCGCGTGCGCGGAGGCCCTTTTTCGTTGCCGATTGATCAACCCCGACGAGTCTTTGGAGGACACATCAGCACTGAACCGCGGATCAACGAGCGCATCAAGGTTTCCGAGGTGCGCCTGGTCGGCCCTGCCGGTGAGCAGGTCGGCATCGTGCGGATCGAAGACGCTTTGCGATTGGCCCGAGAGGCCGATCTGGATCTGGTCGAGGTCGCGCCGATGGCGCGTCCGCCGGTCGCCAAGTTGATGGACTACGGCAAGTTCAAGTACGAGGCGGCTCAGAAGGCGCGCGAGTCGCGTCGCAACCAGACCAACACCGTCATCAAAGAGATGAAGCTGCGGCCCAAGATCGACAGCCACGACTACGAGACCAAGAAGGGTCACGTCGTGCGCTTCCTCAAGGCCGGCGACAAGGTGAAGATCACCATCATGTTCCGTGGTCGTGAGCAGAGCCGGCCGGAGTTGGGCTTCAACCTGTTGAAGAAGCTGGCCGATGACGTTGTCGAGGACGGCTTCATCGAGTCCGCGCCCAAGCAGGACGGCCGCAACATGCTGATGGTCCTTTCGCCGACACGAAAGAAGACCGAAGCCAAGGTTGAAGTGGAAGCCGCCAAGGCCGCGAAGGCAGCTGAGCGAGCTGCCGCAGCGGAAGCCGAGCATCAGCAGGAGGTCGAGTTGCGAGCTGCCGCTGCTGCGGCTGCTGCGGCCGCCACCAAGCCCAAGAAGAAGAGGGGGCCAGCCGACAACATGGACCCCGACGTAGACCTGTAAGAAGAAGAGAAGGACGCCAAGATGCCGAAGATGAAGACTCATTCGGGCGCCAAGAAGCGCTTCCGGATTACTGGCTCGGGCAAGGTGATGCACCGCCAGGCCGGGAAGATGCACCTCAACGAGCACAAGCCCACCAGCCAGACCCGCCGTCTGGACGGCGATGCCGTGGTTGCTCCCGGTGATGCGAAGAAGGCCCGCAAGCTGCTCGGCAAGCGCGCCAAGTGACGTCCAGCGAATACAAGACTGAGGAGTAACCGAAATGGCACGCGTTAAGCGCTCTGTGAACGCTAGCAAGAAGCGTCGCGAGGTCCTGGACGATGCGTCCGGCTACCGGGGTCAGCGGTCCCGGCTCTACCGCAAGGCCAAGGAGCAGCTGCTGCACTCCTACACCTACGCCTACCGTGACCGTAAGGCCCGCAAGGGTGACTTCCGGTCGCTGTGGATCCAGCGGATCAACGCCGCTACCCGTGCGGAGGGCATGACCTACAACCGATTTATCAACGGTCTGAAGACCGCCGGAATCGAAGTTGACCGCAAGATGCTGGCCGAACTGGCCGTGAGCGACGTCAAGGCTTTCAACGCCCTGGTCGCCATCGCCAAGGAGAACCAGCCGGCCCAGGCCGCCTGAGCCCACAGCTCACCACAGGCCGGGTCCGATGTATCGGGCCCGGCCGACCCACACCTGAAGAAGGATCGACGATGACCGTCCCTTCCGCTCTTGAATTGCCCGAACCGCCACAGTCGATGCTGCGCGCTGCCCGCGCACTGCAGCGCCGTCGTGGACGGAAAGAGGCCGGCAAGTTCCTGGTGGAGGGCCGTCAGGCCGTCCGCGAAGCCCTCGGCATGCCCGATGCCGTCGAGGCGGTCTTCTTCCGCTGGTCCGAAGCGCTGGACAACATCGACCTGGTCGAGGCGGCACAGGCGGCGGGGGTGGCCTACTTCGGTGTCAGCGAACAGAACCTGGCGACCATCACCGACACCGTCACCCCGCAAGGAGTGGTCGCGGTGGCACGCGATATCGACGTCAGCCTGGACACAGCGCTGGCCGGCAACCCCACCCTGGTGGTGATCTGCGCCCAGGTGCGCGATCCAGGCAATGCCGGCACCGTGATTCGCTGCGCGGACGCCTTCGGCGCCGACGCGGTGATCCTGAGCTCGGACTCTGTCGAGGTGTACAACCCCAAGACGGTGCGCTCCAGCGTGGGCAGCATCTTCCATCTGCCCATCGCAGTCGGGGTCGACCTCGAAGAAGCCATCAACGCCTGCCGGTCCGCGGGAATGCAGATCTTCGCCACCGACGGCGCCGAAGGCACCGAGCTCACCGGCTTGCACACCGACCTGGGTCGCCCCACGGCTTGGGTGATGGGCAACGAGTCCTGGGGTCTCCCGGTGGAGCATCTCGAACTGGCCGACCGCACTGTGGCCGTGCCCATCTACGGCAAGGCGGAAAGCCTTAACCTGGCAACCGCGGCAGCTGTGTGTCTCTACACCAGCGCCAGCGCGCAGCGCGCGTCCCACTGAACCGCGTCCCACTGAACGAGGAGTGACGTCCATGACCGGCCCCACAGACCAGGCCGACCTCAGCCAGCACACGATCGACGGTCACGTCGCGGCGGCCAAAGCCGCCTTCGCCGACGCCCAGACCACCGCTGAGCTTAAGCAGGCCCGCCTGGCTCACGCCGGGGACCGCTCGGCCTTGGCGCTGGCGTACCGGGCGATCGGCACGTTGGCCGCCGAGGAGCGCAAGGAGGCCGGACAGCGGCTGGGCCAGGCGCGTGCCGAGGTGGCCGAGGCGCTGGCGCAGCGCGAGACCGAGGTGGGGGAGGCCGAGCTGGCCGCCCGCCTGGTCGCCGAACGAGTCGACGTCACCTTGCCGGTGGAACTCGGCCCCGAGGGTGCCGCCCACCCGATCACTGCGCTGATCGAGTTGATGAGCGATGTCTTCACCTCGATGGGCTGGGAGGTCGCCGAAGGCCCGGAGGCCGAGGGGGAGTGGCTCAACTTCGATGCGCTGAACATCGGCCCCGACCATCCGGCGCGGGGCACGTCCGACACTTTGTTCGTGGAGCCGCTTTCGGACCACATCGTGCTGCGGACGCACACCTCGCCGGTCCAGGCCCGCACCATGCTGGATCGCGATGTACCGATCTACGTCGTCTGCCCGGGCAAGGTGTACCGTGCCGACGAGTTCGACGCCACGCACGTCCCGGTCTTCCACCAGATCGAAGGTCTGTGCGTTGACAAGGGGATTTCCCTGGCGAGCCTAAAGGGCACTCTCGACCACCTCGCCAAGGCGATGTTCGGTGATCGGGTTGAGACCCGGATGCGTCCGCACTACTTCCCGTTCACCGAGCCGTCGGCCGAGGTCGACCTGAAGTGCTTCGTGTGCCATGGCAACAGCGTGGGTAATCCGGACGCCCCGTGCCGCACGTGCAAGTCCCAGGGATGGATCGAGTGGGGTGGCTGCGGTGTGGTCAACCCCCGGGTGCTGATCGCCTGCGGCATCGACCCTGAGGTCTACTCCGGCTTCGCCTTCGGGATGGGAATCGAGCGGACCTTGATGTTCCGCAACAACGCGGCAGACATGCGCGACATGGTGGAGGGCGATGTGCGGTTCAGCCGCTCACTGAAGGGGATGGCACGATGAGGGCGCCGTTGAGCTGGCTGCGTGAGTACGTCGACTTGCCGGCGTCCATGACCGGCCGGGAGCTGTCCGAGGTGCTGATTCGCGCCGGACTGGAGGTCGAGACCGTCGACGAGGTCGGCGCCGAGGTGACCGGCCCGGTGGTGGTCGGACGTGTGCTCACCACCACTGATGAGCCGCAGAAGAACGGCAAGGTCATCCACTGGGTTCAGGTGGACGTCGGTGCCGAACACAACCAGGCCAGCGAGGACTTCCCCCAGGGTTGCCGCGGCATCGTCTGCGGCGCGCCGAACGTGGCCGTGGGCGACCTGGTGGTGGTGGCGTTGCCGGGCGCGAGCCTGCCCGGTGGCTTCGGGATCGCCTCCCGCAAGACCTACGGGCACATCTCCGACGGCATGATCTGCGCCGAGGACGAGCTGGGCATCGGCAACGACCATTCCGGCATCATCGTGTTGCCGCCCGATTCCGGACTGGAGCCCGGCGACGACCCGGCCGAGTTCCTGCTGCTGCGCGACGACGTCCTCGACATCGACGTCAGCCCTGATCTCGGCTACTGCCTCAGCATCCGTGGTCTGGCCCGTGAAGCGGCCCAGAGCCTGGGTCTCACCTTCACCGATGTGGTGTCCAAGCCCACTCCGGCCACCACGGCGGCCGGCTACCCGGTGGTGTTGGACGACGCCACCTGCCCGATCTTCGTCGCGGTGAGCGTGAGCGGAATCGACCCGACTCAACCCACTCCGCGCTGGATGGCTCGCCGACTGGTGATGGCCGGCATGCGCTCGATCTCGCTGGCGGTCGACATCACCAACTACGTGATGCTGGAGACCGGTCAGCCGCTGCACGCCTACGACGCCGCCCGCTTGCAGGGCCCGATCGTGGTGCGCAAGGCCCGCGCGGGGGAGAGCCTGGTCACGCTGGACGATCAGCGCCGCACCCTCGATCCCGACGACCTGTTGATCACCGACGACAGTGGCCCGATCGGCCTGGCCGGGGTGATGGGTGGACAGACCACCGAGGTCAGCGAGACCACCACCGATGTGTTGATCGAGGCCGCCAACTTCGATGCGGTCACGATTTCCCGCACCCTGCGGCGTCACAACCTGCCGTCGGAGGCGTCCAAGCGCTTCCACCGTGGCGTTGACCCGGACGCGGCGTACAGCGCCGCCCACCGTGCCGCTGCGTTGCTCGATGAGCTGGCCGGCGGCACCGTGTGGGGCGATGAGACCGTGGCCGGTGCTGTGCCCGCGATGCCGACTCAGGAGATCTCCGCTGAGCTGCCTTCGCGCATTCTGGGTGTGACGGTCGCTGAAGCTCGGGTGGTCGAGATCCTGCAGGCGAGCGGCTGCGTGGTGGCCGCCGCCGACGGCCAGCTCCAGATCACTCCGCCCACCTGGCGTCCCGATCTGCGTGACCCCTATGACTACGTCGAGGAGGTCGGGCGCAAGGTCGGCTTCGATCAGATTCCCTCGGTGCTGCCGGCTGCCCCGGCTGGTCGGGGACTCACTCGTGAGCAGCAGGCCCGCCGGGCGATCGGACGGGCTGCCGTCGGCTCCGGATTCGTGGAGGTACTGACGTTCCCGTTCGGCTCCGCTGAGGATCTGGATCGCATGGGGGTGCCGGGCGATGACCCGCGCCGGGCGCTGGTGCGTCTGGCCAACCCGTTGGCTGAGACCCAGCCGTTCCTCCGGACGTCGATCCTTCCGGGCCTTTTCGCCGCGGTGAACCGCAACACCTCCCGCGGCAACGACGATCTGACCTTGTTCGAGACCGGACGGGTCTTCTTCGCCGGTTCGGGTGCGCCCGCACCGATTCCGGTGGTGACCCAGCGTCCGAGCGCTGACGAACTCGCCGCGATCGGTAGTGCGTTGCCGACCCAGCCCACCTTGTTGAGTGCGGTCCTGGCCGGACGCTGGCGTACTCCCGGCTGGGCGGGCCCGGGCGAGCCTGCCGGCTGGCAGCAGGCCTTCGCGCTCGCCGATGCCGTGGCTTCGGCCATCGGTGCGGTGGTGGTGCGGAAGGCGGCCAGTCAGGCGCCATGGCACCCTGGTCGTTGCGCCGCACTGGTGGTCGCCGATCAGGTGGTCGGTTTCGCTGGGGAGCTGCACCCACGTGTGGTGGCGGCCTTCGGACTGCCGGAGCGATCGGCGGCTGTCGAGATCGATCTCGATCAGCTCATCGCTTTGGCTCCGACTGGTGGATCCATCGCGGCGATCTCGGGTCATCCGGTAGCCAAAGAGGACATCGCCTTGGTGGTCCCTGACGAGGTCAGCACCGCCGAGGTCCGCGCAGCCTTGGTGGACGGCGCAGGGGAGTTGCTGGAGTCGATCACCCTGTTCGACCTTTACACCGGTTCTCAGGTTCCGGCCGGATATCGGTCGCTGGCCTTCGCGCTGCGCTTCCGTGCGGCCGATCGGACGCTTACTGACGCCGAGACTGCGGCCGCTCGGCAGGCTGCGGTAGCGAGGGCCACGGGTCTCGGAGCGCAGCTGCGCGATTTCTGATTGCCGAAGTAGGGCCCGTTTTTGGCCCCCAAACAGGTGACAGGATGATTCCTCCGCGCGGGGGACAAGTGGGGTAATCCGCTTGTTTTCGTTGTGGTGACCACGAAGATGGTGAAACCCGTGGACGCCTCACCAATCCCCAAAAAATGGCCCTGACTAGGCGTGACGCATCGGCGCACCCGTCTCTCGCCCCAGGCGGGTGGGGAGGGAGGTGGGAGGGGGTAGGTGGCTGGGTGGTGAATAGTTACCACCTTGTGGTGTCGGAAAAAGGCCCCTTAGGCTGAAAGTGCCTCGCAGAGCGGGGTGGATGAAACAAGGAAGTGACAGACGTGTCCGCCAACACTTATGTTACGAAACGGCTGTGGCGCCTCGGGCGCCAGTTGCTGGCTGGTTTCGCTGGAGCGGTGATCTCGACCACCGGCCTTACTTCTGCGGCCATTGCGGCCCAGCAGATGGCTGGCTTCGAGATCATCCCCGTCTTGGGGCAGATCGACTTGGTCGCTGCTCCGGCCGGGCATGGTGCTCTGGCTGACCACACCAGCTACTCAGACGCCGCTTCGCTCACCGATCCCGCTCTGCGGGACGGACTCCAGCCCGGAGAGTCGGCCTACTTCGGCTACGACCTCGCGTTGCGCGGCAATGGTGCAACCAGCGCCTGGGTGCGAATGAGTCCGATGGTAGGTGAAGGCGACGGTTCGAAGCTCACCTACGAGGTGCGCCGCACCTCAGATGCCACCAAGTGCCGGACCGCCTGGGCATCGGCCGATCCAGCAGTCGCCCCGCGCGCCGTGGACGGCACCTCGTCGGAGGCATTCCTGTTGGCCCCGGAGGGTGATGGTGGTCCCGCGCACGCCCACCTGTGCATCCGTGTGACGCTGGACGCGTCGGCGTCGCAGACCCAGACCGGTGGGGTCACCTGGCAGTTCACCGCTGCTGCCGAGTGATGGACGGCACGTCCCCAATACGGGTGACACTGGTGCTGTCATGTCCCTATTTCGGGGACCATGGGCGGCCCATTAATGTCCCCCTAATGGGGGACTAAATAGATTCGCCAGCCAGTTCATTTCGGCATGCCGGTCGCCCGACTCGACGCCCTGTGCCCGCCTTGACTAGGGGTGTTACTGCCGGTGAGGGGTGTGTTCTGGTCTTCACTTCGGGTGGGTGAGGCATTTCATTGGTTGTTGCCTGAATGTGCTTTTCGATACCGTATCTTCACTCATCCAGCAAGTTAGGGACTTCTAGGAAAGGCACTGACATGAGCGACGCGCAACGCGCGGACGGTCGTGGTCGGCGGCGCAAGGTCGCCGCGATCCTGGCCGGTGGTGTGGTGGTCGGCGTGGGCACGATGGCCACCTTGGCCGCATGGACCGATACCGAATACGCCACGGGCAGCTTCACTGCGGGCAGGTTCACCTTCCAGGGGTCGACCGATCAGACCACCTTCAGCGAGCACACCACCTCCGGCACCGCCGCCACCCTCAGCTTCAGCTCGCCGGTGACGGCGTTGTCGCCCAACGACACCGTGTACTCCTCCTACGCAGTGCGCCTGTACCGCGACTCCACCAGCGCGGCCACCGTGGCGATCACCGCACCGTCGACCACCGGAACGGTGACCAACATCACCTACACCGTGATCAAGACCGCCACGACCGGCTGCAACGCGGCCTCCACCGGAACCGTCGTTGTGCCAGCGGGCACCGCATTGGGTGGTGTCGGTGCCGCTACGCCGTTCACCCTGGCAGCCCCGGCGAATGCCACCACCGACGGCGTTCCTGCCTACCTGTGCTTCAAGGCCACCGCGGGTGCGGGGCTGGCTCAGGGCCAGACCGGCTCGGCGACCTGGTTGTTCACCGCAACCTCCTCCTAGACTGACGCTAGCGGGCCGGGCGGGGGAGACCTCGTCCGGCCTGTTCAGTGGAAGGACCAGCCCCCATGTCCGAAACCCTCAACCCGGAAACCCCCCGCGCCACCGCCGGACGACGCGGCCGTCCCAGCCTGCTCTACCGGATGGGGCAGAACCTGATCGACATCCTGCTGTGGTGCATCGGCATCCTCGGCCTGCTCAGTCTGATCGCCGCGATCATTGCTCATATCTGGGGTCTGTCGATCATCCTGTTCTCGACGGGTTCGATGGCGCCCACGATTCCGGCCGGTGCGGCCGCCTTGGTGCAGCGCATTCCCGCCAGTGAGGTCAAGGTCGGGGATGTGGTTACCGTCGAGCGCAAGGATGCGCTTCCGATTACCCACCGGGTCACGTCAGTGCAGCCGTCGGAGGCGGTTCCCGGCGACTATGTGATCACCATGAAGGGCGACGCGAACCTCTCGCCCGACGCTGCTCCGTATCAGGTGAGTGAAGTGCGTCGAGTGCTGTACTCGGTTCCTGGGGTCGCGCAAACCATCTCTCGACTGCGCTCCCCGTACGTCATCGGCGGCCTGACCGTGGTGGCTGCGATGTTGGTGACGTGGGCCTTCTGGCCCCGTCGCCCGACTGGTCCCACCCGGGTCGCGAGTTCAGCAGATGATCCCGACTCCGGTGAACCAACACCACTGGCAGGTGAGGATCCGGCCCCTGTGGCCCCCGCTGACCTGGCGGCGGTGCGGCCCGCAGACGGCGAGGAGGCTGCCGGCCTGGACGCGTTGCTAGCGGACGATTCGGCGGACGCTGGCCAGTAATACTGGCAATGTCCCCCAAATGGGGGACATTTTGTGTCCCGCAAGGTCCGGCACTAATAGCTCGTCAATTGATGTCCCCATAACGGGTGACCAGCCCATGTGAGCGGAAACATGCGTCTCGCTTTGGGGGCGTCCTCTGGTGGGTGACAAGGGGGGACGCGTCGTTAACCAGGATCAAATCCTGTCACCAAAAACACAACTTGAGTGCGGCGTCCGCTTGTAGCGTCACTGGGCGCTCTAATATCTTTTTGCGTGTACTCATCCGATTTACCCCCCACTTGAAAGGGCACCGAAGTGAACCAGCATCACTCCAGCCAAGACAACCGCGGTCGGCGCCGCAAGGTTGCCGCGATCCTCGCCGGCGGCGTCGTTGTCGGCGTTGGCACCATGGCCACCCTCGCCGCCTGGACCGACACCGAATACGCGACCGGCACCTTCACCGGCGGCTACTTCGATCTGCGCGGCAGCACCAACCAGACCACCTTCTCCGATCACACCACCGCGGGCTCGTCCGCGGCCCTGGCCTTCACCGCCCCGCTGGCGACCCAGATGTCGCCTGGTGACGTGGTGTACGCACCGTACGCGCTCAACCTGTTCAAGACCTCGACCAACGCCGGCACCGTTGTGGTCAGCGCTCCGTCGACCACCGGCGATGTCTCCGACCTCACCTACACCCTGTTCACTACCTCCGCCGCGGGCTGCAGCGCAGCCTCGACGCCGGTGGTGACTGTGGTCCCTGCGGGCACCGCAGTCGGCTCGGTGGGCACCCCGACCTCGTTCACCGTGGCGAAGCCGGCCAACAGCGCCACCGACGGCGTGGCGACCTACCTGTGCTTCAAGGTGACGGCGGGTGCGGGACTCAGCCAGGGTCAGACGGGCACCGCTACGTGGCTGTTCACCGCCACCTCCAACTGATCTGACTCCACCCAAAGCTTCAACCCGGTCAGGGACGCCTACGCGAGACCTGACCGGGTTGCTGCCAGAATCGGAGACCAGCAGATGTGTACCACTCCGGTAAGGGCTCAGGCGGACGCTCACGGGCAAGATCAGCGGCTGCCGGTTTCGGCGTGCCCGAACTCAGCACTCCCACAAGCTGCCTCGGTTGGAATGCTGGCCGACCGAGGTAACAAAGCTGCACTCGGGCGCCGCGAGGTGTCCGGGGAGCGGCTGGCTCGGGGGGTAGTGCAGTGAAGAGGGGTCTGCGCTACCTCCCGACTTCCCCACGGGGAAGGACTCGGGTAACCGCCTTCGGGCTGGGCCTGTTGGCCGCTTTATCGCTGTTTTGGCAACAGCAGACCACCTTGGCCGCCTTCGTCGACTCCGAGTACAGCAAGGGCACCTTCACTGCTCGCACGCTCGTGGCGATCAGCCCGACCCTTGATCCCAGCTACAGCAAGGTGGACGCCAGTTGGCCGGAGCCTGATCCGCCGAGCGACTGGGCGACCCCCAGCTACCAGATGGCGTGGTCGCCGCTGGCGGGCGGTACTCCCGCCACGTCCTTCTACTCGGGTTCGGCCCGGACGGCGACGCTGCAGGTTGGCTCCGGAGTACAGACGGATCAGGCGCGCACGTTCACCGATGTCGCCGTAGGCTCCACCCACGCGTGTGGGATCTCTCGCGGGACCGTCTACTGCTGGGGTACCAGTGCGTCCGGTGGGCTGGGGCTGGGGACGACGACCACGACGAACGTTCCGCTCCCGGTCGGGGGACTGCTGGCCGGTCAACAGGCCGTCGCGGTCACCGCCGGCACCAACTTCACCTGTGCGAGGATGTCCACCGGTGCGGCGTACTGCTGGGGCGAGGGCAGCTACGGGCAGTTGGGCCGCAACTCCGCGACTGACTCGAATGTTCCGGTCCTCGTGTCGCTGAGTAACGTCTCCAGTATCTCGGCCGGTGACCTGCACGCGTGTGCGGTCTCCGGAGCGAAGGCCTTCTGCTGGGGGCGCAACAACAGCCGTCAACTGGGCGACAACTCCATCACTCAGCGCAACGTGCCCACCCAGGTGTATCCGACCGGGCTCCTGGCGGGGCGCAATGTTTCCGAGGTGTCGGCCGGGCGGATCCACAGCTGCGCTGTGGCCGACGGTTTGGCCTTCTGCTGGGGTACCAACACCTACGGGCAGCTCGGCACCAACAACAACACCACCTACGCGGTGCCCACTGCAGTGGTCACTATTGGCGTGGCTATCGGCAAAGTGGTCTCCGACATCAGTGCCGGCGGCAACCACACCTGCGCCATCATGAGCGGCGCGGCCTACTGTTGGGGGTACAACTCCACCGGCCAATTGGGCAACAACTCCACGACCGCCTCGACCTATCCCGTGGCGGCGAGGACCACGGTGATGTCTGCCACCGTGACCGCCATCTCAGCTGGCTACAACCACAGCTGCGCCGTCGCCGACAGCCACGCGTACTGCTGGGGCGACGGCACCTACACCGAGGTGGGTAACGGCGGCGGCCAGAGCAATGTGCCGGTGCTGACCACCGGAACCCTCGTATCGCGAGCGGTGGTGGCGATCTCGGCCGGCACCTACACCAGCTGCGCGACCGGCTACACCCCGGCGGCCTGTTGGGGGCGCGGCACCAACGGACAGATCGGCAACGGGGCATCGGCAAACAGGGCTGTGCCCACCGACGTGCTGCTGAACGTGCCCACCTGCCCGGACGGCTCCGTGCGGGTGGGGACGAACTGCTCGCTGAGCGAGAACACCGACTACTACTTCCGCTTGGGCTACTCGATCGGCTCCTGGGTGGCGCCGAACAGCACCTGGAAGAAGGCCACCACCTTGGCCCGCGGCAGTGTCAATCCCTCCTTGGTAAGCCGGACGGCGAGTTCGATCACGATGGACTGGCCTGCCCCGGCTGAGCCACAGGACTCCTACGCGCAGTACACCCTGCAGCGCTCGCTCAGCAGCGATGGCAGCAATCCGACCACGTTGAGTGTGACCGGCGCTCGGACGTTCACCGATGCCTCCGGCGTGCCGACTGTCGGCTTCAGCAAGGTCGTTGCCGGGCTGGATCACAGCTGCGGCATCTCCGATGGCCAGGTCTATTGCTGGGGCCGCAACAACTATGGCCAGCTCGGCATCGGGGCGACAGACACCGCCAATCACACCACGCCCGCGCTGGTGCCTGCGTTGGCGACCATGACCACCACCGACATCGCCGCCGGTGACTCCTTCAGCTGTGCCGTTGCCGACGGTGCGGCCTACTGCTGGGGCTACAACGGTTATGGGCAGCTCGGCTCCAATGACTACACCACCTACTCAGCCCCGCACTTGGTGGCCAACCAGGGCGGCTACACCGTTGAAGACATCAGCTCCGGCGCCACTCACGCCTGCGCCATCACCACCGGCGGTGCCGTGTGGTGTTGGGGGCGCAACAACTCCGGTCAGCTGGGCAACAACTCCACCGCCACCAGCACGGTGCCCGTCAGCGCCAGCGGCGGCGACCTAGGCACTCTGCCGGCCACGGCGGTATCTGCTGGTGGCACCCACACCTGTGCGCTGGCCAATGATCACGCCTACTGCTGGGGTCTCAACTCCTCAGGCCAGCTGGGGTTGGGCACCACCACGGTCAGCTACGTTCCCCGCGCGGTGGTGACCACGGGGGCGCTGGGCACCCAGGCGGTGCTCGCGGTGTCTGCGGGCACCAACCACTCTTGTGTGATCGCTGCCGACCACCATGTCTACTGCTGGGGCTCGGACGCCTCGGGGCAGATCGGCAACAACGCGGCCCTTACCAACATGACTTCGCCGGTGGCAGTTGCCACCACTTTGATGAGCAGCAATGTCACGTCGCTGGGGGCGGGCGCGAACCACACCTGTGCGGTGGCTGGCGGCGCGGCCTACTGCTGGGGGTTGGGGACCAGCGGACAGTTGGGTAACACCTCAGGCACCAGCGTGGGCATCCCGGTGGCGGTCACCACCACCGCGACCACCCCGGCCTCTGCGGTACAGATCGCCGGCGGTTCGGTGCACAGCTGTGCGATCTTCGACGGACGTCCGTGGTGCTGGGGGACCGGAACCTATGGACGTTTGGGCAACGGTGCGACGACCAGCTACACCTACCCCCAAGCCACGCCGATGACCACTATGTGCGCCCGCAATACCACGCTGCTCGGCGGCGGCACCTGTGCGATGGGCTCGGGGACGACTTTCTACTACCGGGTGAAATACACCCTCGACGACGGCTCGACCAAGACCGGCTCTTGGGTGGGGATCGCCACCTCCTAGCCGATCGCCTTCGCTGCGGCAGTTGCCGCTGTCGGCAGTGCCGCGCTGATCGCGTCCAGGATGGCCTGGTCGTGGGCTGCGGAGACGAACCAGGCCTCGTACGCTGACGGCGGCAACGCCACACCCTGATCGAGCATGGCATGGAAGAAGGCGCGGTAGGCGCCGACATGTTGAGTTTGGGCGTCGACGTAGGTGCGCACCGGCGTCTCGATGCCGAGGAAGACGCTGAACAGCGATCCCGCGTGCTGCAGACGATGTGGCACCCCGGCCGTGGTCAGCGCTTCGCTCACCGCTGCGGACAACCGCGCCGAGGCGTCATCGATCGTGGCGTAGACAGCGGCATCGGCCAGCTGAAGAGTGGCGATCCCGGCGGCCGTGGCCAGCGGGTTACCAGACAGCGTGCCGGCCTGGTAGACCGGCCCCAGTGGCGCCAGCAGGTCCATGATCTCGGCTCGGCCACCGATCGCGGCCAGGGGCATTCCGCCGCCGACCACCTTCCCGAACGTGAACAAGTCGGGGGAGACCGTCCGACCCTCGTAGCCCCACCAGCCCGCCGACGACACCCGGAAGCCGACCAGCACCTCGTCATAGATCAGCAATGCGCCGTGCGCCTGAGTCAGCTCGCGGAGCAGTTCGTTGAAGCCCGGCTCGGGCGGCACGATGCCCATGTTGGCAGCTGCCGGTTCGGTGATCACCGCGGCGATCTGGTCGCCACGCTCGGCGAACAGCGCCCGGATCGCGGCGGGGTCGTTGTACGGCACCACGACCGTTTGGGCGGCCACCGGCGCCGGAACCCCGGCGGATCCGGGCAGCCCGGCGGTGGCCAGTCCGGAACCGGCCGCCACCAACAGGCCGTCGGAATGGCCGTGATAGCAGCCGGCGAACTTCACCAGCAGGTCGCGTCCGGTGGCGCCGCGGGCCAGCCGAATGGCGGTCATGGTGGCCTCGGTACCGGTCGAGACCAGGCGCGCCTTTTCGGCCAGCGGCACCCGAGCCCGGATGAGCTCGGCCAGCTCGGCCTCGGCCAGCGTCGGGGCGCCGAAACTGAGCCCCTTCGTCGCCGCGGCCTGGACGGCGGCGATCACCTCAGGATGCGCATGCCCGAGCAGGGCCGGGCCCCATGAGCCGACCAGGTCGAGGTAGCCGCGTCCGTCGACGTCGTAGACATAGGCGCCACGGGCGTGATCGATGAACCGCGGCGTTCCGCCCACGGAGCCGAAGGCGCGCACCGGCGAGTCGACCCCGCCGGGGATCACCGCCTGGGCTCGCGCGAAAGCCGTGTCGTTTCCGGTCAGCGCAGCCATTCGGCCACCTCCAATGCGGCGTAGGTGAGCACCATGTCGGCGCCGGCGCGGACGATGCAGGTGACCGATTCGCTGAGCGCCGCCCGACGATCGATCCAGCCCCGCTCTGCGGCGGCGGCGATCATCGCGTACTCCCCGGACACCTGGTAGGCGGCCACGGGGACCTGGCTGGCTTCGGCGATCTCGGCCAGCACGTCGAGATAGTGTCCGGCCGGCTTGACCATGACGATGTCGGCACCCTCGAACTCGTCCAGGCTGGCCTCCATACGCCCCTCGCGCCGATTGGCCGGGTCCTGCTGGTAGGTGCGCCGGTCGCCGACCAGCGAAGAGCCGACGGCCTCGCGGAACGGGCCGTAGAAGGCCGAGGCGTACTTGGCCGAATAGGCCAGAATGCCGGTGTCGATGAGTCCGGCCTCGTCCAGGGCGTCGCGGATGGCCATCACCTGGCCGTCCATCATTCCCGACGGAGCTACGAAGTGGGCACCGGCCTCGGCCTGGGCGACAGCGAGCTCTTGGTAGTGACCCAAGGTGGCGTCGTTGTCGACCGCGCCGCGTTCGTCGAGCACCCCGCAGTGACCGTGGTCGGTGAACTCGTCCAGGCAGGTGTCGGCGATGATCACCAGCTCGTCGCCGACCTCGGCCCGCACCGCCGCGAGCGCTCGGTTACCGATGCCGGCCGGATCGATCCCGGCGCTGCCGACGGCGTCCTTGTCGGTTGCGGCGGGGACCCCGAAGACGGCGATGCCGCCCAGGCCGGCCTCGACCGCGCGCACCGCCTCGACGCGCAGCGAGTCGAGAGTGTGCTGGGCCACGCCAGGAAGTGAACTGATCGGACGGGGCTCGCTGAGGCCGTCGGCGACGAACACCGGCAGGATCAACTGAGACGGATGGACGCGGGTTTCGGCGACCAGGCGACGAATCGCCGGGGTGGTACGCAACCGCCGAGGCCGACGGATGATCTGGGACATGGGGCTACTCACTCCTGTTCTTCGCCGGTGATGAGCCCGGCTTGGGTCGGCTGACAAGCGCGATTGGTAATGGAGATGTTCACTCGGAGGCAATCTTGGGGTGCCAAACTGGAGGCATGAAGCGAAATGTGCGCGACATCGAATGCTGGCTCACCGACATGGACGGGGTGTTGGTTCACGAGGACCAGCCGATCCCCGGAGCGGCGGACCTGCTGGAGCGCTGGGTGACGACGTCCAAGCGATTCCTGGTGCTGACCAACAACTCGATCTACACGCCTCGTGATCTGTCGGCGCGACTGGCTCGATCCGGGCTGAACATCCCCGAGGAGAATCTGTGGACCTCGGCGTTGGCCACCGCGGATTTTTTGGCCGGCCAGCCCGGTGACAAGACCGCTTTCGTCATCGGCGAGGCGGGGCTGACTACCGCACTCCACGAAGCCGGCTTCGTGATGACCGAGACCGCCCCGGCCTACGTGGTGATGGGGGAGACCCGCAACTACAGCTTCGACGCGATCACCAAGGCGGTCCGGCTGATCAACGGCGGTGCCCGCTTCATTGTGACCAACCCCGACACCACCGGCCCATCGGCGGACGGCCCGCTGCCGGCGACCGGCGCGGTTGCGGCCATGGTGACTGCCGCCACCAACCGCCAGCCGTACGTGGTCGGCAAGCCGAACCCGATGATGTTCCGCTCGGCCATGAACCGGATCGAGGCCCACTCCGAGACCACCGCGATGATCGGCGACCGGATGGACACCGATATCGTGGCCGGGATGGAAGCCGGTCTGCTCACCGTCTTGGTGCTCTCGGGCGTCACCTCGGTCGAGGAGATCGAAACCTTCCCCTATCGGCCGTCCTTGGTGCTGGACTCGGTCGCCGACCTCGGCCCGCTGATCTGAGCACAACATCTAGCCCAGCGCTCCCAAGACGGCATCGACCAGACCACTCAGATCGGGTGTCGCGGCCACCGCGATGACGTCCAGGCCGGCATCGCGGGCGGCCTCGGCTGCGGAGGCGCCGATCGCGATCGCTGGCGCTCCCGGCAGGCCGAGTCGGGCAGCCGCGCGGGCGACCGAGCCGGCGGTGATGATCACCGCATCAGCCGCGCCCCAGGCCTCGACAACGTCGGGCCCCAACTCGTTCTCGATGGTCTCGTACACCCCGACCGGGCGGACGATCCAGCCGTTCGCGGCCAGGCCGTGCGCCGGCTCGGAGGATGGCTCGGCGGCACCGGGGAGCACCACCACTCCGGACCCGGCGCCGATGGCCGCCACCAGGGCAGCGCCGCCGCCGGGAGCGGCGACCAGATCGGGAACCAGCCCGATCTCGCTCAGCGCGCGGGCGGTGGCCGCGCCGACGGCGGCGACCTTCGCTCCGGCCGGACGCAGGCGCGCCAGCGGCTGTGCGGCCAGCGCGACTGCGGTGGCCTGAGAGGTGACCGCCAGCCAGTCGAAGTGGTCGGCGAGGACGGCCTCCAGCGCGGCCAACGGCAGGGTTTCCTGTCGGGTGAAGTCGGCGGTGGTCACCTCGGCGCCGGCCGTGCGCAGGGTGTCGATCAGGCCTGAGGGGCTGCGCAGCGGGACCAGCAGTCGGCGTCCGGTCAGCGGCTTGGGCTTGGTCGCAGCGAGGTCGACGATCGCGGCCGCGCCACCGGACAACAGCGCGCCGGTCACCTGGGCACCGAGCGCTTCGGCGCCGGCCATGGTGAGGTCGTTGGTCGACCAGGAGGCGTTGATCCGGTGCCGCCCGTCCACCGAGATCACCCGGGCGTCGAGCTGCAGCACGCCGTCGGTGATCGCCGCGTGGGCGCCCACCGGTGCCGCGCAACCGGCCTGAAGCCCGGACAACACCGCACGCTCGGCCGTTGCGGCCAGCCGGGTCGCCAGATGGTCCAGGGGAGCGATCGCAGCGATCACCTCGGCGGCATCGGCACGACATTCCACCGCCAATGCACCTTGTGCGGGGGCGGGCAGGAACTCCTGCGGGTCGAGGCGCTCGCTGATCCGTTCGGCCAGGCCGATCCGGGTCAGGCCGGCCGCAGCCAGCAGGACCGCGTCCAGGTCGGCGCCGGCGCGGGCCAGCCGGGTCTCGACATTTCCACGCAGGTCCACGGTGTGCAGATCGGGTCGCAACGCCAGCAATTGGGCCGCGCGTCGGGGGCTGCCGGTGCCGACGCGCGCTCCCGGAGCGAGCGCGGCCAGGCCGCGGCCGTCCGCAGTGCACAAGGCATCGGCTGGGTCCTCGCGGACCGGCACCGCGGCCAGCGCCAGATCGGGCGCCGGAGCGGTGGGCAGGTCCTTGAACGAGTGGACGGCGAGGTCCGCCTCACCGCTGAGCACCGCGGCCCGCACCGCACCGACAAAGACCCCGGCGCCGCCGAGGCTCGCCAACGGGGCGGTGGTGACGTCGCCGTGGGTGGTGATCTTCACCAGTTCGACCTCGTGGCCGAGCGCGCGCAGCGCGGCGGCGACGTGTCCGGACTGCCCCCAGGCGAGGGTCGAGCCGCGGGTGGCCAGGCGTAGTTTCACAGCACTCCAGGGGATACGGCGCAGCCCGGCACGACGGGTGCCTGGCTGCGGGGGTTGAGGCAGCAATCGCCGTGACACAACTCGCCGGTGTCGGCGTCGGTGGGGCCGGCGTCCACCGCGGTCGCGATGCGGGCGGCCAGATCGGTGACGAAGCGGGGATGGGTGCCCACCGTCGGGGTCCGGATCAGTCGGACGCCCAACGACTCGGCGGTCTGGCGGGCCTGAGTGTCGAGATCCCAGATCACCTCGACATGATCGCTGAGGAAGCCGATCGGCACCAGCACGACGTCGCGGGCGCCGTCGGCGGCGTAGCCGGTCAGTGCGTCGTTCACGTCCGGCTCCAGCCAGGGCACCTGGGGTGGGCCCGAGCGGGACTGGAACACCAGCTCCCAGGGCTTGACGGTGCCGGTGGCCTCGGCCAACTGCTCGACGATCCGGGCGGCCACCCAGCGATGCTGCGCCAGGTACGCGTCCCCAGACGGTCCCGCGGAGCGGGCCATCGAGGTGGGGATCGAGTGGGTGGTGAACACCAGGCGGGTGGCGGGATCGGCAAGGTCGAGGTCAGGGGGCAGGGCGGCCAATGCCAGCTCAGCCATCGCGCCCACGAAACCGGGCAGATCGAAGTACGGCGGCAGCTTGCGCAGCTCGACCGGTGCCGCGCTGGCGGCCGCGGCCATTCCGAGATCCTCGCGGTACTGCCGGCAGGCCGAGTAGCCGGAGTAGGCGGCGGTGGCCACTCCGAGAGCGGAGCGGACGCCGGCGGCGCTGAGTTCGGCCAGGACATCGGCCACGAACGGTGCGGAGTTCCGGTTGGCCAACACCACGTCGATCTGATGCCCGGATGCGGCGAGCTCGGCTGCCAGCGCGTCCCGCAGGGCGCGATTGTGCGCGTTGATCGGACTGACCCCACCAAGGGTGAAGTAGTGCTGCCCGACCTCGACCAATCGCTCGGCCGGAATGCCGCGACCGGCAGTCACCCGCTCCAGGAACGGCACCACCTCATCGGGCCCCTCCGGCCCGCCGAAGCCGAGCAGCAGCACCGCGTCGTAGGTCATCGCAGCACCGTGAGCAACTCGTCGGGGGCGATCTTGCGTCCGGTGAAGAACGGCGTCTCGACCCGGACGTGCCGACGTGCCCCCGCGGTGCGCAGGTGCCGCATGAGGTCGACCAGGTCGATGAGTTCGTCGGCCTCCAACCCCAGCAGCCACTCGTAGTCGCCTAGGGCGAACGCGGCCACCGTGTTGCTCAGCACCTGGGGGAACTCCCGTCCCAGGCGACCGTGCTCGACCAGCAGGTCGCGCCGTTCGGTCTCCGGCAGCAGATACCACTCATAGGAGCGGACGAAGGGGTAGACGGTCAGCCACTGCTTGGCCGGTTCGCCGAGCAGGTACGCCGGGGCGTGGCGACGGTTGAACTCGGCGGTGCGATGGACGCCCATGCCGGTCCACACCAGGTTGACGGTGTCGGCCAGGGCGACGCGCTGGAAGTCGCGCACGGCCGCCTGCAAGGCGGCAGGGTCAGCGCCGTGCAGCCACACCAGCAGGTTGGCTTCGGCTGGCATGGCGGTGACGTCGTAGAGCCCGCGGACCGTCACCGACCCGGTCTGCAGGCGGTCGATCAGGGCGATGGTCTCCTCCACCGCTGCGGTGGGCAGGGGAGTGCGGCGACCGAAGACGGCGTAGCAGGTGAACTGCGTGGTCTCAGCCGGTGCGTCGGACGATGGATTGGTCATGCGGGACTCCCTACCTGGGTGGCGGCGCCACTCGCGGCGGCGAGGGCGAGGCTGGCTTGGCGGCGACCGTCGGCCACGCAGTCGGGTACCCCGACACCGCGCAGCGGAGAACCGGCCACCCGCCAGGTGGGCAGGTCAGCCAAGGCCTGATCGACGGCTGCGACGCGGTCGAGGTGGCCCACGGTGTACTTCGGCATCACCTGGGGCCAACGAGCGACGCGTACCTGGGTGGGCGGGGTGGTGGCGCCGAGGACGGCCGCGATGTGCGCGCTGACCGCCGCGATCAACTCCGCCTCGGGCGCGTCGGCGATCGCTCCCAGCCGCCCGGGGACGAAGGCGCGAATCAGCACGGTGCCGGCTGGCGCGCGGCCGGCCCATTTGGCCGAGGAGACGGTGATGCCGCTGATCGGCGCTGGATCGGCCTCCAGCCAGCCGTGAGTGGTGACCGGTTCGGCGAAGGCGTTGGACGGATAGGCCAGCGCCAACACCGTCGAGGTGGCCAGCGGAATCTCCTTCAGTGCGGCTGCGGCCGTCGGCGCCGGCTCGGCCAGCAACTCAGCGGTTGCGGTCACGCCCGAGGCGAAGATCACGGCATCGAAGGTCTCGGCGGTGCCGTCGACGAAGCGCACATCGCTGCGGCCGTCGGATGCGGTGACCGAGGACACCGCCTGTCCGAGCCGCAGGTCGGCACCGGCGTCGGTGAGCTGGGTGACCAGCGCGTCGATCAGGCTGCCCAGGCCGTCACGCAAAGTGCGGAAGGGTGAGTTGGCCCCCCGAGGGCCGGACGTTCGCGCCCGGCGTCCGGCGGCCAGTGAGGCCAGCATCAAGCTGCGGTGCGCCTGCTCGTCGGTGCGCAGCGACGGCAGCACCGCATCCAGGCTGAGTTCGTTGACGCTGGCTCCGTAGATGCCGCCGATCATCGGGTCGGCGAAGCGCTGCACGATCCCGTGGCCGAGGCGAGCGCGCAGGAAGGCGCCGATGGTGACGTCGGTGCCGTCGCGCAGCTGGCGGGGCAGGAACAGGTCCGCACCGGCGCGCAGCTTGTCGGCGATCGACAGGATGCCGGTGGTCACGAACGGACCCAGTCGCGTCGGCAGCACCATCCCCATGCCTGCCGGCAGTGGACGCAACCGGCCGCGCGAGCGCAGATAGACCGTCCGGGTGCCGGAGATCGAGATCACCTGGTCGGCCAGGCCGAGTTCGTCGATCAGCTTCAGCGCGGCCGGACGGTAGGCGACGAAGGAATCCGGACCGTGTTCGATCAGCAACCCCTCGCTGCGCTCGGTGTACAGCTTGCCGCCCCACCGCTCGGACGCCTCGGCGACGACCACCTGCACCGGGCCGTGCTCGGTGCTGCGGGCCGCCTCCCAGGCAGCCGACAGGCCGGTGATGCCACCGCCGATGACCAGCAGCTTCACGACTGCGGGTCGACTTTGGGCTGGTAGGGGCACAGCGGATCGGATTCCAGTGGGTTGCCCGTCCAGGCATAGGCGCGGGCACGTGAACCGCCGCACCAGCGGCGGAACTCGCACACACCGCAGCGGCCGACGAAGGAGTCCGGGTCGCGCAGCGAGCGCAGCACCGGCGAGTCGCGGTACAGCTCGACCAGCGAGGTGTCCTTGACATTGCCGACGGTCACCGGCAGGAACCCGGACGGGGTGACATCACCGAGGTTCGAGATGAACACGATGCCGTTGCCGTCGCGGATGCCGAAGCCGCGGGCCATCGGCCCGGCTTCGATGTCAGCCGAGGTGGCCCCGGCGCGCAGCCGGGGAGCGGTCACCAGCCGACGGAAGTGCGGTGCTTCGGTGGTCTTGACCCGGAAGGCCGCGTCCTTATTGAGCCGCGAGGCCCACAGCAGCCACTTCTCAGCCTCGCCGGGATCGAGCTCGCTGAGTTCGGAGCCGCGTCCGATCGAGATCAGGAAGAACAGGCTCCACTGCATCAGCGTGTGCTGGCTCAACACCTCGAACACGGCCGGCAGGTCGGCCGCGGTGGTGGCGGTGACCAGGGTGTTCACCTGCACCGGCAGGCCGGCTTCGGCGGCGTGGTCCAGGGCGGTCAAGGTGGCATCGAAGGTGCCGGGCACCATCCGGATGCCGTCGTGGTACTCGGCGTTGGAGGCGTCCAACGACAGCGAGATGGCCTGGATCCCGATCTCCTTCATCCAGAAGATGGCCTCCCGGGTGAGTAGCGGGGTCACCGCCGGCGCCAGTGAGACCCCGATGCCGCGTTCGGTCGCCGCGCCGACCAGTTCGGCCAGGTCGGGGCGCTTCAGCGGGTCGCCGCCGGTCATCACCAGGTGCGGCAACGGCTCGCCGTCCGCGGAGAACCTGACGATGTCGTCCAGGACGGCGATGGCTTCGGCGGTGCTCAACTCGCCGGGTGCTGCCTCCGGTTGGGCAGTGGCGCGGCAGTGCCGGCAGGCCAGTCCACAGGCGTTGGTCAACTCCCAGTAGATGATCATCGGGGCGCGCTCGTAGGCCCACAGTTCGTTGGGGCGCACCGCTCCGATGCTGGCAGTGTGGGTGGTCATGGCTTAGCGCTCCTGAGTCTTCGGCGGCAGGGAGTGGACGAGGTCGACCACGCGGGTCAGCACGTCGGGATCGGTGGTCGGTGGAACGCCGTGCCCCAGGTTGAAGACGTGCCCGGGGGCAGCGTCCCCCTCGGCGCAGATGCGGCGCACGGCGGCTTCGCGGGCTTCGGTCGGGCCGGCCAGCAGCTCCGGGTCGAGGTTGCCCTGCAGCGGCACCCGGCCGCCGAGTCGCCGATTGGCTTCGGTGAGGGTGAGATCGGTAGCCACGCCGACCACGTCCGCACCGGCGGCGTAGAGGTTGGTCAGCAGGTCAGCGGTCGCGGTGCCGAAGTGGACGCGCGGCACGCCGAGGTCTTCGATTCCGGTGAACACGGCGGCCGAGTGCGGCTGCACCATGGCCTCGTAGGTCGCCTGATCCAGGCGTCCCACCCAGGAGTCGAACAGCTGCAGGGCGCTGGCGCCGGCTTCGGCCTGGGCACGCAGGAAGGTGACGGTCAGTTCGGCCACCCACGCGAGCAGGCGGGTGAAGGTCGCGGGGTCGGTGGCCAGGAGCGCGCGGGTGGCGGTGAGTTCGCGGTTGGGGCGGCCTTCGATCAGATAGGACGCCAGCGTGAAGGGCGCCCCGGCGAAGCCGATCAGTGGAGTGTTGCCGAGTTCGGCGATGGTGAGCCCCACGGCCTCGCGGATCGGGCCCAGGGCGTCCGGGTCGAGCCGGGGGAGTGCGGCCACCTCGGCGGCGGTACGGACGGGAGCGCCCATCACCGGGCCGACTCCGGGCTCGATCTCGACCTCGATCCCGGCGAGCTTGAGCGGGACGACGATGTCGGAGAAGAAGATCCCCGCGTCCACGTCGTGGCGGCGCACCGGTTGCAGGGTGATCTCGGCAGCCAGGTCGGGGCGCAGGCAGGAGTCGAGCATCGAGATGCCCTCGCGAAGCGCGCGGTACTCCGGCAGGGAGCGTCCGGCTTGGCGCATGAACCACACCGGACGGCGGGTGACCGGACGCCCGGTGTAGGCGCTGATCAGCGGCGAGTCGATGGTTCGTCCCTGCATCAGCGGATGCGTGTCGGGCAGTCGAAAGATCACGGGTGGGCCTCCACGTCGATACCGAACAAGGTGTGCAGGGCGTGCTGGTAGTCCTCCAGCCCGCCGGCGCGCGCCAACTCGGCCGCACGCAGGGATGGGGTGTGCAGCAGGGCGTTGGACACCCGGCGCAGGGAGCGGGCCACGGCGGCGGAGGTGGCGGCGTCGTAGCGGCGGGCGGCGGCCTCGATCTCGCGTTCGATGAACTGGCTGACGTGCGAGCGCATCGCGGTGACCGCCGGTGTGGCGGCCCTTCCGGATTCCAGATGGACGTAGGTGTCCACGCCGCGCGCCACCAGGTCGCGAGCCGCCAGGACGGCCGCGCTGGCCTCGGCGGGGGCGTGGGCGCCGATCTCGTCCAGGTCGATCACGTCGACCCCGATCAGGTCGGCGGCATCAGTGGCGACATCGCCGGACAGGGACAGATCCAGGACGGGCAGCAGCGGGCTGGTGGCGTCGCGGGCGCGTCCGATCAGGTCGGCGGTGATGATCGGGCCGTGGTGGCTGTGCCCGCTGCAGGTGACCACCACATCGGTCTCGCCGATCGCGGAGATCAGCCCGTCGGAGCCGACGGCGTCGAGATCGTGGCTGGCAGCGAAGGCGGCCGCGCGACCACTACGGGAGTAGACCGAGATCGCGGTGCAGCCGGCGCGCACCAGGCTGGCGGTGACCACCCGGGCATAGCTCCCGGTGCCGACGATGAGGACGCGGCGTCCGGCCAGCGGGAAATGCCGCTGTTCGATCAGGGCGAGGCCGACGTCGGCGACCGAGCGTCCGGCTGCCCCGAGATCGGTCTCGGTCTTGACCGCCTTCCCGGTGGTGAGCCCGGCGTGGAACAGCCGTCGAAGGGCGGGAGTGGTGTGGTTGTCGGCGGCCGCGAGCGCCTCGCGGACTTGGCCGAGGATCTCGGCCTCGCCGACCACCATGGCGTCCAGTCCGGCGGCGACCTCGAGCAGGTGCTGGACGGCCATCTGGCCGGCATGAAGTTCGAACTCGTCGGCCAGTCCGCGGCGCTCGGGAGGCAGCACGTCGCGGAGCGTGTCCAGGACGGCCTCGACGGCCGGATGGAACAGCGGACCGTCGAAGTACACCTCGAAGCGGTTGCACGTGCTGAGCAGGACGACGCCGGAGATCTCCGGGCGGACGCGGAGCGCGGAGACCGCGTCCGACCCGGCGGAACTGAGAGCCGATAGCTCCTCGGTGGACACGAGATGGTGGCTCAGCCCCAATGCGGCAATCGGCATGCGGGACATGCTAGCTCCCAAGTGTCGCTAAGTTGTAAGACGGGGTGTCGCACTTTTCGAGACAGGGAGTCGGCGCGGCATTTGGAATATTCATTCCATCCGCGGCATAATCATGCACATGACGTTCTCTGTTGCTGTGGCCGGTGCCACGGGCTATGCCGGCGGGGAGGTGCTGCGGCTGCTGCTGACGCACCCCGAGGTGAAGATCGGCGCGCTGACCGCGGGCGCCAGTGCCGGCACCACGCTGTTCAGCCACCATCCGCACCTGACTCCGCTGGCCGATCGCGTCATCGTCGAGACCACCGCGGCCAACCTCGCCGGACATGACGTGGTCTTCCTGGCCTTGCCGCACGGGACGTCAGCGGCGATCGCCGCCGAGCTGGGGCCGGACGTCCTGGTGGTCGACGCGGGCGCTGACCACCGACTGATCGACCCGGCGCAATGGCTGAAGTTCTACGGCACCGAGCACGCCGGGACCTGGCCCTACGGTCTGCCCGAGCTGCCCGGCCAGCGCGCTGCCCTGTCCGACACCAAGCGGATCGCGGTGCCCGGCTGCTACCCGACCAGCATCACCTTGGCTCTGCTGCCGGCGCTCACCGCCGGCCTGGTCACCGGCACCGACGTGGTTGCAGTAGCGGCGTCCGGCACCTCGGGAGCAGGCAAGGCGCTCAAGCCGAACCTGCTCGGCTCGGAGGTCATCGGCTCGACCAGCGCCTACGGTGTCGGCGGCGTCCATCGCCACGTGCCCGAGCTGCTGCAGAACTTCGCCCTGTTGGGCGCCACGGATGCCACGGTGTCGTTCACGCCGGTGCTGGTGCCGATGGCCCGCGGCATCCTGGCCACCGTCACTGCGCCGCTGGCGAGCCCCGCCACCACCGCGGCGCAGGCGCGGGCCGCCTACACCGCCGCCTATGCCGACGAGCCCTTCGTCCACCTGCTCCCCGAGGGCGCCTGGCCGCAGACTCAAGCCGTGGTCGGCTCCAACGCCGTCCATGTGCAGGTCACCGTCGACGCCGCCGCCGGCCGCCTGGTCGCGGTCGCCGCGATCGACAACCTCACCAAGGGCACCGCCGGGGGAGCGGTGCAGTCGATGAACCTGGCCCTCGGCCTGGACGAGACCACCGGACTCAACACGATCGGAGTAGCACCGTGAGCGTCACCGCTGCCAAAGGATTCACCGCTGCCGGAGTCGCGGCCGGCATCAAGGCGTCCGGTCGCCCCGACCTGGCCCTGGTGGTCAACACCGGCCCCGAGGCTCACGCTGCCGGCGTGTTCACCAGCAACAAGTTCACCGCCGCCCCGGTGAAGTGGTCCCAGGCCGCTGTCGCGAGCGGAAGGCTGGCCGCGGTCGTGCTCAACTCCGGCGGCGCCAACGCCTGCACCGGCGATGCCGGTTACGCCGACACCGTCCAAACCGCCGAGTGGGTGGCGGCCGAGATCGGCTGTGACGCCCAGGACGTGGCGGTGTGTTCGACCGGCCTGATCGGCGTCCGGTTGCCCATGGACGCGGTGCTGGCCGGCGTCCAGACCGCAGCACAAGACCTTTCCAAAGCGGGCGGTCCGGCCGCCGCAGCGGCCATCATGACCACCGACACGGTGTCGAAGGAGTCGATCCACACCTCACCGTCCGGCTGGACGATCGGTGGCATGGCCAAAGGCGCCGGCATGCTCGCGCCAGCCCTGGCCACGATGCTGGTCGTGATCACCACCGATGCCCAGCTCACCGCAGCCGACCTGGACGCCGCACTCCGGACGGCCACCGGGCTCACCTTCGATCGCACCGATTCCGACGGCTGCATGTCCACCAACGACACCGTGCTGCTGCTCGCCTCGGGCGCCGCCGAGGTCGTCCCGGATGTGGGCGAGTTCACCACCGCGCTCACCGGGGTCTGCGCCGACTTGGCCACCCAGCTGCTGGCCGACGCCGAGGGTGCGGCCCATGACATCGAGATCGTGGTCAGCGGCGCTGCCACCGAAGCCGACGCGCTGGCGGTCGGACGGGCGATCGCCCGGTCCAACCTGTTCAAGTGCGCCATCTTCGGTAACGACCCCAACTGGGGGCGGGTGCTTGCCTCAGCCGGCACCGTCCCGGCCGACTACGACCCGGAGAAGGTCGATGTCGCGTTCAACGGGGTCGGGGTCTTCGTGAACGGCCAGCTCGGTGCTGACCGCAGCGAGGTCGACCTGACCGCAGGCCGCAAGGTGCTGGTCGAGGTCAACCTGCACGCTGGCGAAGCGGCAGCCACCATCTGGACCAACGATCTGACTTACGACTACGTCAAAGAGAACGCGGAGTACTCCTCATGACCGAAGCAGCCGACAAGGCGTCCATTCTGATCGAGGCGCTGCCGTGGCTGGAGCGCTACGTGGGCAAGACCATCGTGATCAAGTACGGCGGCAATGCCATGGTCGACGAGTCGCTCAAGGCCGCCTTCGCCACCGACATCGTGTTCCTGCGCACGGTCGGGGTGAAGCCGGTGGTGGTGCACGGTGGCGGCCCGCAGATCTCCGACATGTTGTCGCGGCTGGGCATCGCCAGTGAATTCCGTGGCGGCCTGCGGGTGACCACCCCGGAAGCCATGGACGTGGTGCGGATGGTCCTGATGGGCCAGGTGAACCGCGAACTGGTCGGCTTGATCAACACCCACGCCCCGATCGCGGTCGGGATCTCCGGTGAGGATGCCGGGCTGTTCACCGCCGAGCGCAAGGCCGTGGAGGTCGACGGCAAGGAGGTCGATCTCGGGCTGGTCGGCGAGGTGACTGAGGTTCGTCCCGAGGCCGTGATCGACCTGATCAACGCCGGACGCATTCCGGTGGTCGCCACCGTCGCGCCTGACGAGGACGGCCTGGTGCACAACGTGAACGCCGACACCGCCGCGGGTGCGCTGGCCGCAGCCTTGGGCGCGGAGCGGCTGCTCGTGCTGACCGACGTCGAGGGTCTGTATCGCGACTGGCCGAACTCCAGTGAGGTGATCCGCCAGATCGCGGTGGACGACCTGGCCGCGATGCTGCCCACACTGGCGTCCGGGATGATCCCGAAGATGGAGGCCTGTGTCGAGGCCGTCCGGGCCGGCGTGCCCAAGGCGACGGTCATCGACGGCCGGGTGCCGCACTCGCTGCTGCTGGAGATCTTCACCGACGAGGGCATCGGCACCATGGTGTTGGGTCAGTCCGCGGTGCGGGAGTTGATCTGAGATGAGCGTGCAGCCGCTGGCTGGCAGCCAGTCCGATCTGCTCAACCGGTACTCCGGGGCGCTGATGAACACCTTCGGCCCGCCGTCACGGGTCTTCGTCCGCGGTGAGGGTGTCTCGCTGTGGGACGCCGACGGCAACCGTTACCTCGACCTGCTCTCCGGGCTGGCGGTGAACGCGCTCGGCCATGCCCACCCGCAGGTCTTGGGCGCGATCTCGGCGCAGCTGTCGACGCTGGGTCACGTGTCCAACTTCTTCGCCACGCCCACCCAGATCGCGCTGGCCGAGAAGCTGACCGGGTTCGTGACGGTGAACGCGCCCGGGACTCCGGCGCGGGTCTTCTTCACCAACTCGGGCACCGAGGCCAACGAGGCCGGCTTCAAGATCACCCGGATGACCGGACGGACCCGACTGATCGCGATGGAGGGCTCCTTCCACGGGCGCAGCCTCGGCGCCTTGGCGCTGACGTCCAATCCGAAGTACCGCGAGCCGTTCGAGCCGCTGCCCGGTGATGTCACCTTCGTGCCCTACGGGGACGCCGACGCCCTTGCCGCTGCGCTGGACGAAACGGTGGCTGCGGTCATCGTCGAGCCGATTCAGGGCGAGAACGGGGTGGTCGAGCCGCCGTCCGGCTTCCTGGCCGCAGCGCGTCAGCTGACCGCTGAGGTCGGCGCTTTGTTGTGGATCGACGAAGTACAGACCGGAATCGGCCGTTGCGGAGACTGGCTGGCCAGCACCGAGTCCGGAGTGACGGCCGACGTCGTCACCTTCGCCAAGGGCCTGGGTAACGGCTTCCCGATCGGGGCCTGCGTGGCCACCGGCGCCGCCGCCACACTGCTCGGTCCTGGCAGCCACGGCACCACCTTCGGTGGCAACCCGGTCGCTGCGGCAGCGGGACTGGCGGTGTTGAGCATCATCGAACGCGACGGGCTGCTGGCTCGGGCTACTGCTGCGGGTGAGCACCTGGCGGCCGGCGTGGCCGCCTTGAACCACCCGTTGATCCAGACCGTGCGCGGACGGGGTCTGCTGCGCGGCATCGTGCTCACCGAGCCCAAGGCCGCCGCCGTGGCCGCGGCCGCGCTGAACGCGGGTTTCGTGATCAACGCGCCGCGTCCGAACGTGTTGCGGATCGCGCCGCCGCTGATCATCACCAACGCCCAGTTGGATGAGTTCATCGCCGCGCTACCGACCTTGGTGGAGACCGCATGACCGAGATGTTGAAGGCGCCGGCGACCAAGAGCGCGCGCCACTCACGGATCGCGGAGTTGATCGAGCGCGAGCCGATCGGGTCCCAGACCGAGCTGGCCGTCCGGCTCGCCGAGTCCGGAATCGCGGTGTCGCAGGGCACTTTGAGCAAGGATCTGGTCGAGTTGGGGGCGGTACGGGTGCGTACCTCGGCCGGCCAGTTCGCCTATGCGCTGCTGGCTGGCGACCACGCCCCCGGCAGTCCCGCCGCGATGTCGCGCCTGACCCGGCTGTGCGGCGAGCTGCTGTTGTCGGCGGAGGGTTCGGCGAATCTGGCGGTGCTGCACACCCCGCCGGGGGCGGCACAGTTCTTCGCCTCGGCGATCGATCGGGTCGCCTTGGAGTCGATCCTGGGTACCATCGCCGGCGACGACACCGTCCTGGTGATCTCCCGGGCGGCGGACGGCGGTGCGGCGCTGGCGGAGTACCTGCTGGGCTTGCACACCAACGGATAGGGAGCAAGAGATGACCGAATCGACCGACGCCGGGCGACTGTGGGGTGGCCGGTTCGCCGGCGGACCGGCCGAGGCGATGTTCGCGCTGAGCCAGTCGACCCAGTTCGACTGGCGCCTGGCCGGCCACGACTTGGCCGCGTCGAAGGCGCACGCGAAGGCACTGCACGCCGCGGGCCTGCTCACCGACTCCGAGTACGCCGACATGACCGCTGGGCTGGACGCATTGCTGTCCCGACTGGCCGCCGGTGAACTGGCGCCGGAGCCGACCGACGAGGACGTCCACGGTGCGCTGGAGCGACTGTTGATCGCCGAGGTCGGCCCCGAGCTGGGTGGACGGCTGCGCGCCGGGCGCTCCCGCAACGACCAGATCGCCACGTTGATCCGCGCCTACCTGCGCGACGCGAATGCCGTGCTGGCCGCCGACGTGCGTGACCTGATTTCGGCGCTGGGCGATCAGGCCGAGGCGAATCTCGGCGCGATCATGCCCGGACGCACTCACTTGCAGTCCGCACAGCCGGTGCTGCTCAGTCACCACCTGTTGGCCCATGCCTGGCCGCTGGTGCGCGACCTGCAGCGGCTGGACGACCTGGGACGGCGCCTGTCGCTGAGCCCCTACGGTTCCGGCGCGCTGGCCGGCACCTCACTAGGCCTGGATCCGCAGCTGGTCGCGACCGAGTTGGGCTTCGCCGACTCGGTGCCCAATAGCATCGACGGCACGGCCGCTCGTGACTTGGTCGCCGAGGAGTCCTACGTCTTGGCGCAGATCGGCGTGGACCTGTCACGGCTGAGCGAGGACATCATCTTGTGGTGTACCGCCGAGTTCGGCTTCGCCCGGTTGTCGGATGCCTGGTCGACCGGGTCGAGCATCATGCCGCAGAAGAAGAACCCCGATGTCGCCGAGTTGGCCCGCGGTAAGGCCGGACGCCTGATCGGCAATCTCGCGGGCCTGCTGGCCACCTTGAAGGGTCTGCCGTTGGCCTACAACCGCGACCTGCAAGAAGACAAGGAGCCGGTCTTCGACGGACTGGATCAGTTGCGGGTGTTGTTGCCGGCGGTCACCGGCATGGTCTCTACCCTGCAGTTCAACCATCAGCGGATGGCTGAGGTCGCTCCCAAGGGCTTCTCATTGGCCACCGACGTGGCCGACTGGCTGGTGCGGGCGCGGGTGCCGTTCGCCCGGGCACACGAGATCGCCGGAGCCTGTGTGAAGTACTGCGAGACCGCCGGGATCGAGCTGGCCGAGCTGACTCCTGCACAGTTGGCCGAGATCTCACCGGAGCTGTCCGCCGAGGTGCTGGACGTCCTCACCATCGAAGGTTCGGTGGCGTCTCGCAATGGACGTGGCGGTACCGCACCGGCCCAGGTGCAAGCCCAACTGGGCGAGTTGCGCGAGGTGCTGGCGGCGCAGCGGTGACCGTGGCCGAGTTCAGTCTGCGTCGGTTGGACGACGCGCTGGCCGAGATCGCCTGTGGCTGGGCGCGGACTCCGTCGGAGGTGGCGATGTTCGCCGGGCCGAGCCTGTGGTTCCCCCTGGACGCCGCCCAGTTCGCCCGGGTGACGGTCGAGCAGGATCGGCACCCCTGGGTGCTGCTGCTGGCCGGTGTGCCGGTGGCGATGGGATCGGTGCAGTTCATGGGGGACAGCGCCAGGCTGGGCTGGGTGCTCACCGATCCCGCCCGCCGCGGGCACGGCTATGGTCGAAAGATCGTCACCGAGTTGCTCTCGTTGGCCACGGTCGACCCGCAGGTGACCCGGATCACCTTGGGCGTCTACCGCGACAACACCGCAGCGCGCAGCCTGTACGCCGATCTCGGTTTCGTCGACACCGGCGCCCGGCGCTACAGCGAGGTCGATGGCCTCACCTGGGAGAGCCTGGACCTCGAGCTTGCGCTGCCAGGACGCTCAGGCGCCGTCCAGCAGTAGCCAGCGCCCCTTCAGGCGGCGGAAGACCCGCAGGTCCCGCCAGCCGGCCACCTGTCCGACGCCGGCAGCCAAGTCCTTGCCGACTCGGCGGGCAGCGGCGTCCTCGTCAGCATCGTTGGTCCACGGCACCACGAATCGGATGGTCACCCGGGGCAGTCCACCGCTGCGCAAAGGCTCCACGTCCACGAAGGCGTCCTCGACGTGACAGGTCCGCGCTACCGCCGCCTGAGCGGCCTGCTGGGCAGCGGACGGATCCGCGCCCGCTCGCAGAGCGGTGATGGCCACGCTGGCCCGAAAGGACGGCATGGGCTCAACCTAGCTGTCGCCACCGACACCGCCTTGGCGAGGTTCGCCAGCGAGGCGCATTAGGCTTACGGCTCGTGAATGCCTTACTAGACGAGCTGACCTGGCGTGGGTTCATCGCCCACTCCACCGACCCGGATGCGCTGAGCGCAGCCTTGGACGCCGGACAGCTCTCGTCCTATGTGGGCTTCGATCCCACGGCCCCCAGCATCCACATGGGCAATCTGGTGCAACTGATGCTGTCTCGGCGGCTGCAGGCGCACGGACACCGACCATTCCTGCTGGTGGGCGGATCGACGGGCCTGATCGGCGATCCCAAGCAGTCCAGTGAGCGCAATCTGAACCCCAAGGATCTCGTCCACGAGTGGGTGGAGCGGATTCGAGGCCAGGTGAGCAAGTTCGTCGACTTCGACGGGCCGGCCGCGGCGACGGTGGTCAACAACTACGACTGGACCGCCGAGCTGAGCACTCTGGACTTCCTGCGGGACATCGGCAAGCACTTCAGCATCAACCGCATGCTCGATCGCGAGGTGGTCAAGACGCGGTTGGAGACGGGCATCTCCTACACGGAGTTCTCCTACATGCTGTTGCAGTCGCTGGACTTCCTGGAGCTGTACCGGCGCTACGGCGTCACTATGCAGACCGGTGGCTCGGATCAATGGGGCAACCTGACCTCGGGGGTCGAGTTGATTCGGCGAGCGGACGGTGGCAAGGCCCACGCCTTGGCCACGCCGCTGCTCACCAAGGCCGACGGCACCAAGTTCGGCAAGACCGAGTCCGGGACGGTGTGGCTCGATCCGACGATGACCAGCCCGTACGCGTTCCACCAGTTCTTCCTGAACGCCGAGGACGCGATGGTGGGCACGTACCTACGCATCTTCTCCGAGCGCAGTAAGGACGAGCTCGACGAGATCCTGCGTGAGCAAGCCGAGGCGCCGTACCGTCGGATCGCCCAACGTGCCCTGGCCGACGACATCACCGACCTGGTGCATTCGCCACAGGACCGGGAATCGGCCACGGCTGCGGCCGCGGCATTGTTCGGCGGCGGTGAACTACGTGAACTCGACGCCTCCGTCTTGGCTGCTGTTAACGCCGAGCTTGGGGGAGTGGAACTGAGCGTCGGGGCGGATCTTGTGCCCATCGTGGACCTCATGGTCGCTGCCGGTTTGGTGCCCAGCAAGGGGGCCGCACGTCGTGCTGTCGACGAGGGTGGGGCCTACCTGAACAACCAGAAGGTCACCGACCCGGATCAGGTGCTGGCTCCCAGCGACCTGTTGGCCGGAAGATTTGTGGTGATTCGACGGGGCAAGAAGACCGTCGGAAGCGTCAAGATCGACCGTTTGCCCTAGTCAGAGTGGGACACGCCCGGGCGTACCGCCGATTTGACCCACCCGGCGCGACCGCGTAATGTTCATCAAGCGCTGCCGGTGACACGGACGAGACAGCAAGAAGCTGGAACGGACGGATCGGGGCGCCGAACCCAACCAAGACATCTCGGATGCGGGGTGCCTTCATGCCAGAAGCCGCCAAGATCCGGGGCCCGTCACGGCCAAGTTCGAGGGAAGAACCCCGGTTTGACAACGGGATTCGGACCTAGTAAAGTAAGTCGAGTTGCCCCAAGCGGCGGTGAAAGCCAAAGCGAGGAGCGCACCCGAAACTTGAGAACTCAACAGCGTGCTTAAAAGTCAATGCACAATAATGCACTCTTCGGAGTGCGAACAAAACCCCGTACCGGGGGTGCGAAGCTGCAAAGCAGAACACATCCGGAACGGATTCCTTTGATTATTGATACAGACCAGCAATGGTCTGCGTCAGAATCGAACTGAAGTTGACGGTAAACGGGCCTTACAGCCCTACCGAAATTTTTCAACGGAGAGTTTGATCCTGGCTCAGGACGAACGCTGGCGGCGTGCTTAACACATGCAAGTCGAACGGTGACGAGGAGCTTGCTCCTCTGATCAGTGGCGAACGGGTGAGTAACACGTGAGCAACCTACCCTTGACACTGGGATAACAGTTGGAAACAGCTGCTAATACCGGATACGACCCCGGCAGGCATCTGCTGGGGTGGAAAGCTCCGACGGTCAAGGATGGGCTCGCGGCCTATCAGCTTGTTGGTGAGGTAACGGCTCACCAAGGCGACGACGGGTAGCCGGCCTGAGAGGGCGACCGGCCACACTGGGACTGAGATACGGCCCAGACTCCTACGGGAGGCAGCAGTGGGGAATAT
>PHEY01000008.1 GCA_002841335.1 Actinobacteria bacterium HGW-Actinobacteria-2
CGACCCGCTGCCGGCCAGCCGTCCGCTGGCCACACATCTGGGCATCTCCCGCGGCTCGGTGGTCGCCGCCTACGACCAGCTGCTGGCCGAGGGCTACCTCTCCGCGACCGCTGGCGGCGCCACCGTGGTGAATCCCCAGCTGCGTCGGGTCCATCCGCCGAGCCTGCCCGCCGCCCATTCGGCCGCAGCCACCGAAGATGACGACGCGCTCGACCTGCGCCCTGGACGTCCGTGGACCGGCGAGCTGATCGGACCGGCCTGGAAGGCCGCCTGGCGGCGGGCCTCGCTGGCCCCGGCCGACCTTGCGGTGCCGGCACTCGGCCTGCCGGAACTGCGGCAACAGTGGGCTGACCACCTGCGTCGGATGCGCGCGGTCGTCCGCGACCCGAACCAGCTGGCCGTCACCGGCGGCGGCCGCGAGGGCCTGGCGTTGGTCTTGCTGGCACTCAGTGGCGATCACCGGCTCCGAGTCGGCGTGGAGGATCCCGGCTACCCGTCGCTGCGTCGCGTGCCGCTGCGATTCGGCGCCGACCTGGTGCCGCTACCCACCGACCGGCACGGATTGGTCACCTCCGCCTTGCCGGACGGCCCCGCCGCCCCGGACGTGCTGCTGGTCACCCCGAGCCACCAGTACCCCCTGGGCGGCTCATTGCCGATCGACCGCCGCCAGCAACTCCTGGAATGGGCGCAGCAGAATGGAGTGGTGATCGTCGAGGACGACTACGACTCCGAGTTGCGCTACACCTCTTCCCCGCTGCCGGCACTGGCCGCACTGGACGACCCGATCACCGGTCGGGTGGTGTTGCTGGGCACCCTGTCGAAGACCCTGACCCCGGCCTTGGCCACCGGCTTCCTGGCCCTACCCCAATGGCTGGTGCCGGCGGTCACCGACGTCCGCGGTGATCTGGGGCAGCCGCTGGGCTCGGTGGCCCAGCTGGCTATGGCCGACTACCTGGCCAGTGGCGCCCTGCGGCTGCACACCCAACGAATGCGCCAGCGCTACCGGCGGCGCCGCGCCCAGGTCGTGGCCGCGCTGCGAGATCAACCGGGCCTGCAGGTCTATCCGATGGACGGCGGGCTGCACGCAGTCGTCGAAACCATCCGCGAGGAGACCGCCGTCGTCGCCGAGCTCGCCGCGGCCGGCGTCCGGGTCAGCCCACTGTCGAGCTACTGGTCCAGCCCCAGCAGCCACCACGGCATCGTCTTCGGCTTCGGCGCCGAACCTGAACCCGAACTGGCCCAGGGACTAGCGCTGATCGCCCAGGTTGCGGGCAAGATGGAGTCGTGAAGGCGCGGATCGCACTCCTGGTGGCCACCACCCTCGTGGCGGTGACCGGCTGCGCAGCGGTCGACGAGGTGATGAACCCCGGCACGACGGCGGCGCCGAGCCCACGTCCGGTCGCCACCACCACCAAGGCCAGCCGGATCTGGCATCCGGGCCACGGGCTCACCTGGCAGATCCAGTACTCCGGGGAGTTGGCCGCAACCACGGCCCAGGTGGTCGACCTCGACGGCGTCGAGACCACCAAGGCACAGGTCGCCGCGCTCCACGCCCAGGGCAAGAAGGTGATCTGCTACCTCAACGCCGGCGGCTACGAGAGCTGGCGCCCCGACCGCAAGAAGTTCCCCAGATCGGTGATCGGCAAGCCCCTGGGCGACTGGCCGGGCGAACGCTGGCTCGACATTCGCAAGCTGAAGAAGCTGATGCCGATCATGACCAAGCGCATCCAGCAGTGCAAGGCCAAGGGCTTCGACGCGGTCGACCCCGACAACATGGACGGCTACGCCAACGCCCCCACTGGCTTCCCGCTGAAGCAGAAGCACGCTCTGGCCTACCTCAAGGCACTCCGCAAGGCCGCACATGCCCGCGGCTTGGCGATCGGACTGAAGGGTGCCCTTGAGTTGGTCGGCAAGGCCACCGGCCTGGTCGAGTTCGCGGTCAACGAGCAGTGCCTGCAGTACGACGAATGCGGCGCCTACGCCCCACTCACCCGCGTCGGGAAGCCGGTCTTCCACATCGAGTACCAGGGATCGATGGACTCGATCTGCCCGCGGGTTCCGGCCGGCTTCAGTACCGTCCGCAAGCACCTGGAGCTGGACGCCTGGGCCGAGCACTGCTGAGCGATCAGACCAGCAGTTTGCGCAGGGCCTTGACCGCCCGGTGCTGCAACAGCTTCACCGCGCCTTCGCTGCGTCCCAGGATCTCGGCGGTCTCGGCCAGGGAGAATCGGTCGACGAAACGCAATGCGATCACCGCTCGCTGATCAGGAGTGAGCTGATTCAGGATCTCGGTGACGCCGGCATCGGCCAGCATCGCCTCCTCCGGTCCGGCGACGGTCTCCTCGGTCGCATGTTCGGAAGGATCGGCCACCGGCACCACCGGACGCCGTCCCGTGTGCCGCCAGGCATCGGCCAGCCGGCTCCGGGCGATGGTGAACGTCCAGGCACGGAAGCCGGCCTCGTCACCGACAAAGGTCGGGGCGTTGCGAACGATCTGGATGAAGCACTCGGCCACCAGGTCTTCCGGCTCGGCAGCGCCCTGACTACGCAGGAAGCGCAGCATCGGTGGCGCGAACTCCCGATACAGCTCAACCCAAGCCCACTCCAGGCCGTCAACGGCAGCCTGGAGGACTTGGGGGAAGCGTGCACCGATGGGCATGTGGCGTTTGGTCCGAGGTTGGGAATCGTTCAGCCGAGACTAACCTGACCCGAGGCTGTTCGGCTCCCACTGTGCGGAATCCATCACCCGCGTTCCAGTGACGGTTCAGTCCTTGTCCTTCTTCTCTGACGACTTTGTCGTGGCACTGACCTTGGCAGAGCTCTTGGTCGTGTCGGATTCATCGTCATCGGACTTGCCGTTGTTGGACTTCTCGTCGTCGGAGGTTTCCTTGGCGGACGGCTTCCCGGTCTGCGTGGACCGCGGGTTGGCATGCTCGTTCGGTTCGCCGTGCTCGGACTCGGTCGCCTTGCCGTGCTCGGATTCGGTCGCCTCGTCGCCCTCATCGGACTCGTCACGCTCCTGGCTCTGCCCCGGCGCTGCCGTCTGCGGCGCCTGCGGGCGCCGGCTCGGCTCGGGAACGGCCGGATGGGTCGGATCCGGGGTGATCGGATGCCCGATGGCCGGCCCGAAGTTCATCTGACGCAGAGCGTCCAGTGGGTCCACGCCCATCGCAGCGGCCACTCCCGCGCCCGCGGTCAGGACGGCGAAGACGCCGGCGACACCGGCCAGCAGGAAGCGCCGGACCTGTGCGGCCCGCCGCTCTCGGCGGTGTGTCCGGGGGAAGGACTCCAACGCCGAGAGCGCGGCGCGTACTCGCGCGACATGTGCAGTCTCCAGCGACGCCACCGAAGGGAGGTCTGCCGTAGATTGCACCCGGCTGAGGAAGGCGGCCACGCGGCCCAACTCAGGGTCGTCGGTGCCGAGTTCGCCCGCCAGCAATCGGTCGAAGTCAGCGCGTCCGCTACCCATATCGTCCCTTCCCACCGTCATACCGCTGGTGTCGGCCAATTAGTTACTCACCGACACCGAGAAAAAAATCAGTCGTCGTCTTCGTGTTCGTCTTCGTGGTCACCCTCGTCGGAGTCCTCGTGCTCGTCCTCGTCGTGTGACTTGGTGGCGGTCTTCGTCGGCTTGGGCTTGGCTTTCGCCTTGTGGGTGACGGTCTTCTTGTGAACGACCTTCGGCTTCTCGGTCTCCAGCGGAGCGGCTTCCTCACTCGGCTCGGATTCGGTGGCAGCCGGGGTGGGTGCCACCGGTGGCTGGCTCACTGCAGGTGCCGCCTGACTCACCGGCGCCACCGGCAGCTGCATCTTCAGGTTGGTGGCCTGTTGATTGAGCCCACCGGTGAGTGCCGCCGCCAGACCGGCGCCGGAGGAGACCGCCAACACGGCTGCGGCCGCCACGGCCAGAACCAGGCGCGACGGCTTCATCGGAGGCGGAACCAGATTTCGCTGCAACGCCGACCTGGTGCGTACCTGTCGGGCCTCATTCACCACTGCCGCCAACTGGGCGGCATCAAGCGGGCCGTCGGCGCTGGGGAACACCGAGTTGAGTCGTTGGCTGAAAGCTGCGGTCTGCGTCCACGCGGGGTGATCATCGGGAAGGTCGCCGGAAAGGAACCGCTCGATGTCGTGTTCGTTGATCGTCATGAATCCTCCTCAGTTGAGAAACCGCTGAGATCGGCCGCTTTGTTACGGCTCGGCGCGAGGTTCAGCTGATCGCGAGCCGAGACGAACGCGGCGACACAGGCACCGATGTCGTCGGCGCTATGCGCAGCCGACAGCTGCACCCGGATTCGAGCCTTGCCCTGGGGAACCACCGGGTAGCTGAAGGCGATCACGTACACCCCCAGGGCGAGCATGCGATCGGCGATCTGGCCGGCCGTGCGAGCGCCCTCCTCACCGGGGAACATCACCGGGACGATCGGATGATCCCCGGGCAGCAGGTCGAAGCCTGCCTCGGTCATCAGCTGCCGGAACAGCGCCGCATTGGCCTGCAGTCGGGCGCGCGCGTCGTCAGCCCCGGCCGCGATCGTGACCGCAGCCAGCGATCCCGCCACCGTGGCGGGGGCGACGGCGTTGGAGAACAGGTAGGGACGCGCCCGCTGCCGCAGCAGCGCGATCACCTCGGACGGGCCGCTGACATAGCCCCCGGACGCGCCACCCAGCGCCTTGCCCAAGGTGCCGGTGAGCAGATCGACCCGATCCGCGACCCCGAACAACTCCGGCGTACCCCGACCACCGGCACCGACGAAGCCGACAGCGTGGGAGTCGTCCACCAACACCAGTGCGTCGTACTTGTCGGCCAGGTCGCACAACCCCACCAAAGGCGCGAAGGAGCCGTCCATACTGAACACACCGTCGGTGACGATCACGCGTCGACGAGCCCCCGCCGCCGCCTGCAGCTGAGCTTCGGCGTCCGCCAGATCGCCGTTGCGGTAGCGGTAGCGAGCCGCCTTGCTCAGCCGGATGCCGTCGATCAGCGAGGCGTGGTTCAGCTCGTCGGAGATGATCGCATCGCCCTCGCCGAACAGCACCTCGAAGACGCCGCCGTTGGCGTCGAAGCAACTGGAGAACAAGATGGTGTCCTGTGTGCCGAGGAAGTCACTGAGACGGCGTTCGAGCTCGGTGTGCAGGGTCTGGGTGCCACAGATGAACCGCACCGAGGCCATCCCGAAACCCCACTCGGCAAGGGAGTTCGCGGCGGCGGCGATCACGTCCGGATGGTCAGCCAGGCCCAGGTAGTTGTTGGCACAGAAGTTGAGCACCGGGCCGCTGGAGGTGGCGATGTGCGCCGATTGGGCCGTGGTGAGCTGACGTTCGGCCTTGAACAAGCCGGCCGCACGGATCTGGTCCAGGTCGACCCGCAGTTGCTGTTGTAGCTCCGCGCTGTACATGCCCGGCAGCCTACGCCGGACGCTGCCGGCTCAGCTCGCCCTAGGACCAGTCGAGGATCACCTTGCCGCATTCGCCGGCTCGGGCGGTGGCGAAGCCTTGCGCCCACTCCTCAGCGGGGAAACGGTGGGTGATCACCGAACGGACGGCGTCGGCGAAGGTCGGCGAGGTAGCCAGCATCGAACTCATCAGATACCAGGTCTCGAACATTTCCCGCCCGTAGATGCCCTTGATGGTGATCATGTGGGTGATCACCCGACCCCAGTCGATCGGATACGGGTCCTTGGGCAGGCCGAGCATGGCCACCTTGGCGCCGTGATTCAGGTTCGCCAGCATCTCGGCCACCGCGGACGGCGCCCCAGACATTTCCAGGCCGATATCGAAGCCCTCCCGCATACCGAGGTCGCGCTGCGCGTCGGCGATCCGGGTGGTGCTCACGTTCACACACAGGTCCGCGCCGGCGGCCGCGGCCAGGCCCAGCCGGTAGTCACTGATGTCGGTGACCACGACGTGCTTGGCACCGGCATGGCGGACGATCGCGGCCGCCATCACCCCGATCGGCCCGGCCCCGGTGACCAGGACGTCCTCGCCGACCACGGGCCACTGCAGCGCGGTATGGGTGGCGTTGCCGAGCGGATCGAAGATCGCCCCTAACTCGGGGTCGATGGCCTCAGGCTGAAGCCAGACGTTTGAGGCCGGCAGGACGACGTAGTCGGCGAACGCGCCGTTGGTGTTCACGCCCAGCCCGACGGTGTTGATGCACACGTGGCGCCGTCCGGCGCGGCAGTTGCGGCAGCGCCCGCAGACGATGTGGCCCTCTCCTGAGGCCCGATCCCCCGGCTTGATCCCGGTCACCTCGGCGCCGACCTCGACCACTTCGCCGTAGAACTCATGACCGATGGTCAGCGGAGCCACCACGGTGCTGGCAGCCCAGTCGTCCCACGACTCCAGGTGGAGGTCGGTGCCGCACAAACCGGCCCGCAGCACCCGGATCTTCACTTGGTCAGGGCCGCATTCAGGCTCCGGAACATCGATCAGCTCCAACCCGGGTCCGGGCTTGGTCTTCACCAGGGCACGCATCAGACCTCCTTATCAGCGCCAACTTAGCCGCCGGAGGGCGCTATCGCCGAAGAAACGACAAGTGCCACCGCCGTGTTGGCGATGGCACTTGTGTGAAGAATGAGACGAATCAGCTCCAGCGGATAACGCCAGCCTCCGGGTCAGCGGAGTTGTTGATCGCGACGGTCTTCAGGATCTTGTCAGCGAGGGTCTGCTTCTTGGCGTCCCAGAGCGGGAAGAGCCAGCCGACGAGGCAGATCAGGCTGTCAATGATGTGGGCGAACTGGCGGGCGATGCCGGGGCCGACCCCGATGACGTCACCCGTCTCTTCGCTGACCACCTTGATCTTGGCGATCGCCTTGCCCGGGGTCACGCCGTACTTACCGACCAACAGGCCGAGGTAGACGTAGAGCCCCACGTTCAGCAGGAAGCTCACGGCGCCGCTGAGGGTGGTGCTGAAGTTGGCCAACACCTGGGTGATGATGCTGAAGACGATGCCGGGGACGATGTAGTCGATGACACCACCGAGGGCGCGGGCCGGCCACTCGGCGAGTCCACCAGCGGCACCACCGGTCGGAGCCGGCGGGTAGCTGCCCATGGACGGAGCCGGCGGCGGCGGGTAGGCGCCAGGAGGCGCGGCGTATGGGTCACTCGCGGGCGGCGGGGTGAAATCACTCGCGGGCGGCGGGGTGTAGCCGCCCGGTTCGCCCGGCTGCGGCGTGGTCGGATACTGATCGGACATGCTTCTCTCCCTGTAGAGCAATGGTGGTCCTGATCCTAGGGCCTGAGACCGACGATAGGGAACGACGTCATAATGGCGCTGTGTACGAAATGGCCGCCTCGGATCGCAGTTCTGCCGTCAGAAGACTGCAGTCCGTGGGCTCGTTCGCCCTGGTAGGAGCCGGCCTGAGCCTGGCCTATCGGATCACCGGGTTGGGCCTGCCTTGCCCGTGGCGGATGCTTACCGGCACGTTGTGCCCGCTGTGCGGGGCCACTCATGTGGGCAACGATCTGCTCTCGTTCGACTTCGCCGCAGCGTGGTCAGATAACGCATTCGTGCTCAGCGGTGCTGCTGTCTTAGCGGTGCTTTCAGGTTTCTGGGCTGTCGAGGCACTGGGCGGTCCGGCCGTCCGCCTGCCCGGGGCCTTGCGCAATGCACGGTTGTGGTGGGGCCTCCTCGGCCTGACCGCCGTGGTCTTCGCAGTCGTCCGGAACCTTTAGCAATAAGCAGAGCGCCCGAACCCTGAGGTCCGGGCGCTCGCCCGCGAACTGGCCGTATGGGGAGCCGAGCTCAGTTCGCTACTCGGCGGCGTGTCGCCAGCAGCAGGCCGCCACCTGCCACCAGCAACAGCCCGCCGAGCGTTCCTCTCGCGAGAAGGTCTCCGCCGCCGGTGTTGGCGAACTCGTCACCACCGGCGCGGAAAGCCCACCGCACGTCGTTGTCGTTCTTGGTCGATTCGCACGCACTCGCATCGCCGCACACCACCGTCGCCCAGACGTCGATCCGGATACTCAACCCGGAGGTCTCGATCGGCTCATCCGCGAGGAATTCCACCGACAGCGGAGATGCGTCGGAGTAGGCATTTGCGGCGGGAGCGGCGAAGCAAAGCATGAAGATGAGAGAAATCCCCGCCAGCACTCTGAGGATGAACCTCCGACCCGGAAACCCCCCGGGTGAACGTGCCGGCACGCCAAGTCGCACAACTCCCCCCTCTACCTGATCGGCACCGCCATGCCAACCCCCTCCAGGTATTGGCACCAATCTGCCAGAACGCCTCGCCACAAGCCCATTGAGCTACTAACCTGTATCAAGGCATTGGGGTTCGGCATTGATCCTGGTCAACGCCGACACCCCCGTTCGGGTACATGGGTGGAGGAGCGGTGACGGTCGACGACGCGGTTGCGGGTCACGCCTTGCGCAGTCTGCGACTACTCCTGGAGGCCTATGCGGCGTCCGAGCTTCCTCAATGGGATCTCTTCGCCGCCAACGTGAAGATGGTGCGCGTCGAGCCGGGAAACATCCTGTTCTCGGCCGGAGAGATCCATCCCTACGTCTACTTCGTTCAGCATGGCCTCCTCAAAGCGCAAATGAGCGTGGAGGGCGGCCGCCGCCAGGCGACCGTCTTCTTCCCCCAAGAAGGGGATGTTCTCGCCTCGATGACCGCCCTGGGCATGGAGGGAGTGCGCAGGGCGGCGATTCGTGGTCTGCATCCCCGTTCGGCCACCATTCAGGCCGCCGTCGAGGCGGAGACCATCCACACGGTCAAGGCGCTGGAGTCGAGTCTGCTCGCCCGGGTCAGCTTCCGCGTGATCGATCACCTGGCCACCCAGCATCTGCCCTGGGCACGACTGATCGCCGCGATCTCGGTGATGCACGCCACCACCTTGCAGGCCGACGTCGCCTGGCTGCGGAGCACCCCGGAGCAGCGCTACCGGATCCTGCTCACCGAACATCCAGGCCTGGTGAACCGGGTGACTCAACGCGATTTGGCGAACTTCCTCAACATCACCGATGTCGCCCTGAGTCGCATCGCCAAGCGAGTGCGCAACAACACCAGCGAGACCGACAAGGCCATTCTGGACGGCGCCGAAGCGGACACGGCCGACGCTGCGGCGATCACCTGAGCCGAAAACCGGCACAATCGTCTTTCCTTTCGGTGAGGCTCTTCCCTGTTTGGCCTTCTGAGGCTTAGGTTCTTTGCCGATGCCCGGATCGAACCAGCCCCGATCTGCGCAGGCCAGCCGATGACCACTGTGGTGTGGTTCCGTCGTGACCTGCGTACGACCGACAATCCGAACCTCACCGCTGCAGCCGCGCGCGGTGAGGTCGTTGCCTGCTATGTGCTCGACCCCGCCCAGGTCGCTGCCGAAGGGCCGACCAGCACCGGATGGCTGGCGGCCAACCTCCGCGCCCTCAACGCCTCCCTCGATGGACGGTTGTGCGTACGGGTGGGCGCGCCGCAGGAGGTGATCCCGGCGCTGGCGGCCGAAGTCGGTGCAGCGGTGGTTCAAGCGGCATCCGAGTGTGAGGCCCCCGCCGCTTTGCGCGACTCCGTGGTGCGCGACGCCCTCGCCCGCAGGGGTGTCGCCTGGCGCGAAGTCGGCTCGCCGTACGCGGTCACCCCGGGCAAGGTCACCACCCGCGACGGCAGCGGCTTCAAGGTCTTCAGCGCCTTCGCCAAGTCGTGGCAGGCCCATGGTTGGCCCGATCCCGCGCCCTCACCGGCGTCGCTGTCGCTGATCCCGGTGGCGAGTGACGCGTCTGCGTGGCGCAAGCTCGACAAGGCGATCACCATGTGTCCGATCGCGCTGCCGCCGGCCGGCGAGGAAGCGGCCCGGCAGCTGTGGCAGAAGTTCGCCCGCAAGCGCCTGGACGACTACGCAGTCATGCGCGACCGTCCCGACTCGTCCGGGACGACCTGGCTCTCGCCGTACCTGCGACTCGGCGTGATCCACCCGCGCACCCTGCTGGCCGACCTGGTCGGGCACAGCGGCGCCGGCGTGGACCGGTTCATCGTCGAGTTGGCGTGGCGCGAGTTCTACGCCGACGTTGCCTGGCGCAACCCCAGCTCGCTGGAGGCGGACCTCAATCCCCTGCCGATCACCTACGACGAGCCCGGCGAGCAGTTCACCGCCTGGTGCGAGGGCCGCACGGGCTACCCGTTGGTCGACGCCGGACAGCGGCAACTCCTGGCCACCGGCTGGATGCACAATCGGGTGCGGATGATCAGTGCCAGCTTCCTCACCAAGGATCTGCACGTGTGGTGGAAGCACGGTGCCGACTTCTTCGCTCGTCACCTGCTGGACTCCGACGCCGCCTCCAATGTCCACGGCTGGCAGTGGGTGGCCGGCACCGGCACCGACGCCGCCCCGTACTTCCGGATCTTCAACCCGGTCGCGCAAGCCGAGCGGTTCGATCCGGACGGCGACTATGTGCGCAAATGGGTGCCGGAGTTGACGCACCTGCGCGGCGGCACCGTCCACCGTCCCTGGGAGGCTGCGGACGGCTACTCCCGCGGCTATCCGCAACGGATCGTCGATCACGAGACCGAGCGCCTCGAAGCGCTGGCCCGCTACCAGGCCAGCAAGGCACCCGCCGCGCCCCCATCGCTCGCGTAAAAAGCCGTTTACTACAGCCCGCCGGCAGCTCCCGGCTTCCTATGGTCATTGACGCGGAGGGGACAGCCGCGCGGACGGACGCGCGCGCCGCACTGATCGGGGGACGCAATGAGCTCTTCAACGCCCAACACCACCACTGCCGGCTCTCGGGTGCGGCGCGGACTCGCCACCGTCGCGATCAGTGTCGCCCTCATCGGTATCGCGCCGCCGATCGTCGCCTCCGCCGCTCCGCCGGTGACCTTCGCTGACAGCCACGTCGAAGCAGCGGTGCGCACCGCACTGCACATCAGCTCACCCACGCCGGTGACGACCGACGACATGTTGGCGCTGACCAGTCTGAGTGTCGGCAGTCCGTCGGTCACCTCGCTCGGCGGCCTGGAAGCCGCGACCAACCTCACCACCTTGGACGCCGGCAGCAACCCTGCCCTGACGTCCATCCAACCGATCGCGGGGTTGACCAAACTCACCTACCTGAACATCGGATGGTGTGATGTTCAAAGCTATGAACCGCTGACCGGACTGACGAACCTGGAGACGCTGTACGCCAGCCACAACGTCGACATCACTGATCTGTCCGCCCTCGGCGGGCTCACCAAACTCACCTCACTCAGCATTGCTCAACTCGCCGCCACGAGTCTCGAGCCCCTCTCCGACCTGACCGGGCTGACCTACCTCGATGCCGGCTACCTGGCGGTGACCGATCTGAGTCCGCTCGCCGGACTCACCGAGTTGACCTCGCTTAACCTCTACAGCAGCGGGACGCTGTCGAACCTCACTCCGCTGGCGGCGCACACCAAGCTGACCTGGGCGAACTTCTCCGACGCTGAGGTGTACGACCTCACCGGGCTTGAGAACCTCAATGCCGGGGGCACGATCCACCTGCATTCCGACTACCTCGACCTGACCCCCGGCTCGCCGGCCAGTCAGATCGTCGACACTCTCCGCTCACGTGGCTACACCGTCAACGTGACCCCGCAAAAGGTGGGCGGCGTGCTGAGCGGCACGGTCACCGACGCCAGCGGGACGCCACTGGCCGGCGTCACCGTCGCCCTCACTGATGGGCCTCGGACGATCACAGACGTCACGGGCGGATACACCATCGGGCTGGCCAAGCAGCGGCATTGGACGGTCGGCTTCAGCAAGGCCGCCTACACCGCCACGTCAACTACCGCGGACGTGTGGATCGGCTCGACGACCACCGTGGACGCGGTGCTCAGTCCGCTGCCGGGGACGATCAGCGGAACCGTCAGTTCGGGTGGCACCGGTGTGGGGGGAGTCACGGTCAGCCTGGACGGCTCACCGGCCACCATCACGGCACCCGACGGTAGCTACACCCTGCCCGCCGCAGCCGGAGGCCACACGCTCACCTTCACCAAGGCGTACTACCTCAACGCCACCGCCAGCCCCACCGTGCCGGCGGGGTCCGGAGCGACCGCACATGTGACCCTCACTCCGGTCCAACTGAGCCAGACGATCACCAGGTCGCCCCAGAAGGCCACCATCACCGCCAAACGAAAGCGTGGCAAGGCAACCGTGATCCTGCGAGCCACCTTCACCGACGCCCGCGGAGCGATCGCCGGGCAGACGGTGCAGTTGCAGCGCAGCACCAACGGCAAGACCAAGTGGAAGTCGGTGAACACTCGCCGCACCGACCTGACCGGCACGGCGTCGGTGACCATCACCACGAGGAAGCGCCAAACCGTCTACTACCGCTGGTTCACCGCGACCACCGCCGCGGACCTCACCAAGACCAGCGGCAAGCAGAAGGTGAAGATCCGCTGAGGCGCTGGCCGGCCCTGGCCGGGTTTCGACGGGCTCAACCAGCAGGCTGGCCGCACGGCGAAGACCTCGACGCCACCGCGACCTCGGCCGCAGGGTGAGCAGGCCGCTCAGCGGCCGGGTCGAAGCCTTCGGCTCAGCCCTTGGTCATCTTCCCCATCTTGACCACCTCGAAGGCGCTGCCGGGCACCTTCTTCAAGGTGTTGAGCTGGCCGTCGTCCCAGCGAGAATCGGGTGCCCCGGAGAAGAACCAGTTGCCACCGTTGTCGGCCAGGATCAGGCCGTAGTCCTTCATCGCTTGCAGGATCACCCGGGCCTGCTTGGGGTAGCCGGAGATCTTGAAGCTCTTCTTCAACCGCACCCGCATGCCCATCGGCGGCAGGCTGGAGCTGCGGTTACTGCTGGCGTAGTGCCGCGCCGGTGACACGAACGCCTTGCGGGTCCGGGACACGGTGAAACGGATGGCGTGAGTGATCTTGCCGGCAGCAACCTCGTCGTAGCGCACCAGGCCGGGCAGAATCGGCAGGCCGGCGGCGTCCGCGCTGGTCCAGTACTTCGGCCGTAGCTTGTTGGACTTCAGGTTGAAGACCGCCCCGGCCCCGGCCTCCCAGCTGTCGTCGGCATGCGGGTAGGCGTTGCCCATCTCGTACAGCATCATGTTCTGGCGGTCGAGGACCAGGACGTGGCGGTCACCATCGGACGCCTCACCACCCTCGATCGGCGCATTGGCGGGCACCGGATACATGCCCTTGCCCGAGCCGTTCCCCACGCCGCTGGGGTCTCCGGAATCGGACTCGTCGCCGTACCAGACGAAGTCGATCGGCACCTTGGGCTGACTGCCGGAGACCACCACGTACGGGATCCCGAACGGGCCGCCGTCCCAGTCGGCACCGAAGTCGGGATGCAGCTTGCCGGAGATGGCCTTGATCAGCTTCTTGGAGTTCTTGTCGACCTTGCTCTTGTTGATCTTGGTGTTCCACGGGTTGCTCTTGGGGAAGATCTGGATCCCCTGCAGACTCGGGCTTTCATAGGCCAGCGCCTGCGCCGTCATCCGCGGGACGGGGACCGCTGCCGGTGGCGGCGCGGCCGCACAACCACCCACGAGGGCGAGCACGCCCAGACCGATCATCATCGAACGCAACCCGGTGCCAGAGGTCATGGCCCGACTCTAGGGGGCGGGCACCGATCTGGGTAGGCCGGAACTCAGCCGTGCAGATAGACCTTGCCGGGCGTCGGCGACCCGCCGAGCAACTCCGGGACGGTGACCAGCACGAACCCCTTGGCCTGAAGCTTGTCGATGATCGCCGGCACCGCCGCCCGGGTGGACGGCCACACGTCGTGCAGCAGGACGATCGAGTTCCGCTTGGTCGCCTTCAGCACCCGGCGGATCACCACGTCGGCCTTGCGGACCTTCCAATCCTCCGGGTCGACGTTCCACAGGATCACCGGAGAACCAAGCTTCGCCAGGGTCTTGCGGACCTTCTTGTCCTGTTGGCCGAAGGGCGGCCGCACCAGCATCGGACGTTCGCCGGTCGCCGCGGTGATCACCTGCTGCGTCCGAACGAACTGGGAACGGATCTTCGTGGCCTTCGACCCGAACATCAACGGGTGATTCCAGGAGTGATCGCCGACCGCGTTGCCCTCGGCGATCATCCGACGCAGCAGGCCGGGGCGCTTCCTCGCCATGATCCCCAGGACGAAGAAGGTGGCTCGCGCGCCGCGCGCGGACAGCGCGTCCAGGACGTGGGAGGTGTTCTTCACCGGTCCGTCATCGAAGGTCAACGCGACGCATTTGACCTTGGTGCAGTCGACCGCCGTGGGCGGCGGCGGGCTGGTGACCGGCGGCACGGGGCTGACGGTGGCGGGGCTGACGGTGGCGGGGCCGACGGTGGCGGCGCCCGCCGTGGTGGGAGCGGGGAGCGGCACGGTCGGTCGGGCCGACGGTGCCGCGGTTGCTGCCGGAACCATCGCCTGCACGCTCAGGGATAGGACCATGCCCGCGAGCACCGCCATCACCCCTGGTCTCCTCACAGTTCGAGGATAGGTCGGCAACCTGAACGGGCGATGAACGCGTGCCTCAACTCTGGGTGGGCTGTGGCACCGGAGCCGTCTGCTCCGACGTCGCGGTGGGCACCGGGGCCTCGGTGGGTGCCGGAGGCTCGGTGGGCGGCGCGCTGGTCGGGGGATCGGTCGGGGTCGGCGTCACGGTCACGGTCACCGTCGGGGCCGGCGTCACCACCGGCGCAGTGGACGCAGACGGCTGCGGGCGCGGCCGGGTGACCTGCCCGACGGAGGTTCCCTGAGTGCCGTCAAGGGAGTGCCCGGTGGCGAGCTCGATCACGGTGACCGCCGCCGCTGCGATCGCGAAGATCGCCAAGGCACTGACGCCCATCCGCACCAGCAGGCGGCGTCGCTGCGAGACCGGTTCCACCGCCGGTGCGACCATGACCTCCACCTGGTCGGCGTCCGGTGCCTCCGGCATCCCCTCACCTGTCGCCGCGGTCTCGGCATCGCTGGGCTCAGCCACCGACACGCGGTCGTAGCCACGTTTGATCGCCGCGGTAACCGTGCGATGCGTCCGATCGATGCCGACGCTGTACAGCGTCCCGGCGATACCGCCGACCACACTGGCCACCGCCGCGCCGATCACGGTTCCGGCAACCCCCAAGGTGCTGCCCAGCGCAGCCGCCGTGGCCGCCGCCAACGCCCCGCCGATGATCTGCGGGAGCGAGAGGTTCACCTTCATCGGCTCGCGGCCGACCGGCGCCGCGTCGGCGGCGTCAGTCGTGGTGGATGGACGGGTACGGTCTTCGGTCACGCTGAAACATCACTCCTTGGTCAGCATTCGAGAGTAGCCCCTAGCGCGAAACGCCGCCCCGGCGCGCATGAACTCCCAACTGACCGGCGATCACTCGGGCCACTTCGCGGGCCGCCTGCGGCTGAGCGGCGGCAGCACTCGCGGCGGCCACTCGCGCTCGCGCTTGCGGAGCATCGACCCAGGCGCGCACCGCGTCGGTGACCGCACGGGGACGCGGCGCCCACACCCCAGCCCCCTGGCGCAGGACGTGGGCAACATTGCCGTCCTCATGGCCGGGGATGCTGGCGAACAGCACCATCGGCAGGCCCGACACGAAGGCTTCGGTGATCGCTCCGGTGCCGGCCTTGGTGACAAAGATGTCCGCGGCAGCCATGAAGGCGGGCAACTCGTCGGTGAAGCCGTACACGTGGGTGGGCGTCCGCCACGAACGCTGGGACAGCTCCGTGGCAAGTTCGGTGTTGCGGCCACACAGGATCACCAGCGTCACCGGGAGCTCGGCCTCATCGATGGCTTTGGCGACCTTCTTGACCGGCCCGAGGCCCTCGGCCCCACAGGCCACCAGCACGACCGAGCGATCGGCGTCCCAACCCTGTGTGGCGCGCCACGCGTCCCGGTCAGGAAGGGGCTGGGTGAACCCCGCCCGCACCGGCAGGCCGACCACCCGCAGGTTCCCGGTCGGGATGCCGTGTTGAGTCGCGGTCTTGGCCGCCTGCGCGGTCGGCACCACCACCAGATCGGCCCGCCGATCGAACCAGAACGCGTGCGCGGAGACGAGGTCGGTCACCACCGTGAGATACGGACGGGGCGCGCGGCGCATCGCCCGCATCACGGTCTGGTTGACCAACGGATGCACCGACACGATCAGGTCGGCCGGATTGTCGTTCAGCAAGCGCGTCATCGCCCGCCGAACATAGGGGTAGGTGGCCGCGGAGACCGCATGCGTCCGAGCGGTGCCGTCACTGGCGCGATACGGCAGGTGCAAGGCCCTCCGCCACCGAGCCGCCGGACGGAAGAGTGTCGGCGCGTACTTCATCGGCCGGGGACAGTACTGCTCGAAGAAGTCGACCATCCGCGACTCGAATCGGCCGGGAAACTCCAGTTCGAGCGCCTCGATGACCGCCTCTGCCGGAGCGCGGTGCCCGCCGGCGGTGTCGGAGAACAGGAACAAGACCCGTTTCCGGCCGTCGGCGGAACCGCGGCTCATCGTCCGCACTTCCGCAGGGTGGCCATCGATCAGGCGAAGGTGACCTTCGGGTTCGCGCCGGGCATTTCGACGAAGGTGCGCCCGGGCGCCATCTTCAACGGCGTGCCGTCGTCGAGGGTGAACGCCCACGGCTCGTTGACCGCACCCTTGGTCCAGGTGCCCGTGACGTACTTGCCCGCGTGGGCGTAGTAGAACTTCCCGGTGCCGTTGATCACGTGGTAGATGGGCTCGGGGTGCGAAGCGCCATTCTCGGTGATCTTGCCCGTGGACGAGTTGATCCGTCCGTAGGTGATCGGCGCCAGGATCACCAGGATGTTCTCGGTGGTGACCTGCACCTTGCCCGCGAGCAGGTGGGGGCCCCACGGCATGTAGCGCTTGTAGACCTTCTTGGCCTCGTCCCACTTGTAGGACATCGTCCAGTTCATCTTCTTCGCCCACGGCACCTTCACTGAAACGGCTGGCTGGCCGTTCACCGTGCTGGCTTCAGCTTCATCGGCCCAAGGGAAGTAGTTGATCTGGGGGCCGTCGGTGAACTTCTTGGCCAAGGTGGCCAGCTTGCCCGGACGGCAGAACACCGCCTTGTCGCGTTTGATGCCGTTGTAGTTGTAGACGAACTTGCCGTTGATGTCGTAGGCGACGTACTTGCCGCCGAAGGCTGCCTTGGCCGTCATGTAGTCGATCGGGGTGAAGAAGTTGGAGAACGCCTTCATGTACCGCAGCACCCACCCGGTGCCGCCGGTACTGCCGATGATCCCGGTGATCGGCGCCATCAAGGCTGCATCCACCGGACGCATCGAGCGCACCGCCTGCACGGCCTCGGCGTACTTGCTGTGGAACACCGGCATCAACCGCGTACCAGCCTCGCCTGAGGGCAGCGAGGAGTAGCCGTCGTTCTCAACGAAAACGATGTCGGCGTCGTTGATGCCCTGCTGCACGAGCATGCCGTTGTGAATGTGCTCACGCTTGTTGTCGGGAACCTTCACCGCGACCGCCACCTGCTTGGGGTCATCTCCTGCAGCCAGCGGAACCCCGGTCAGCGGCCAACGCGGAGTCTGCGGCGTCGATGGGGTCGGAGCGCCGCTCGACGCCGGGCCGGGGGGTACCGTGCCCGCGGGCGCCTGCGGGGCGCACCCGGCGAGCGCGCCACCGGCGACCGCTGCGCCAGCGATGCCCAAGGATCCCAAGAGCACATTTCGACGACTCACAGGCTGCATTCGTATCCTCCAACAGAGCTATCCGGGTCGGTCTGGGTGGCCGAACCCGGAGCCATCCTAGGCGCGACTCAAGCGCTCAGCGACAGGTTTCGCCCCGCGTCGGCGTGAAATCACCTGACAAGCCACCCAATGCCCAATACGATCCGTGGGTCACCACCGCACCCCTGAGGGTCGTGACACAATGAAGGTGCCAGTACCGCGGAGGTGTAATGACAAGTCGAGCCCAACGACGCGAGGTGACTCAGCGCGCGATCTTGGACGCGAGCCTGAAACTCTTGGCCGATGGCGGTCAGGAGGCGCTGACGGTGCGCGGTTTGGCCCGCGAACTGAATCTGGTTCCGTCCGCGCTCTATCGGTACGTGACCAATCGCGCCGACCTGCTGAACATCCTGTTCGAGCACGTCTACAACGACTACGCCGACACCGTCCAGGCTGCCCACGACGCCGTGGCCCGCGAGGATGTCCGCGGACGCTGGCGCGCGGTTGCCTTTGCACAGCGCGAGTGGGGTTTGGAACACCCGCACGAGTGGACCCTGATCAACGGCACGCCGCCGCGTGACTACAGCGCACTGGTCAACCAGCCGATCCCGGCAGCCAGCCGGGTGCACGTGATGCTCGCGCTGCTCGGTGCCGACGTCGAAGCGGCGGGCTACCGTCCGCGGGTTCAGGCCGAGGACTACGGCACCAACCTGGACGGCCTGCGCGAGTTCGCGGCCACCACCGGGGCGAACGTGCAGCCGGAGACTCTGGTTGCCGGGGTGGCTGCGTGGCACATGATCACCGGCGTACTGCGGGTCGAGTTCTTCCGGGCCTACGCCTACGACATCGTCGCTCCGGCCGACTACTTCGCCTTGATCGTGGCCGGCAGCGAGAAGCTGCTCTTCGGCGACGGCCCGGTCAACGCCTGAGGCGTGCCTCCGCTCGCGACGACTCAGACTTCGTAGTCGACGCAGACGCGCTCGGTGCGCACCTCGCTGATCAGTTGCCCGAGCGCGACGTGGTCGGGGTGGGTGGCGTAGGCGTGCAGCGCCTCGACCGACTCGAACTCGCTGTACAGCACCAAGTCGTAGCTGTGCTCGAAGCCGTCGACCGGGATCACCGGTTCGAAGGCGAGCATCCCGGGGACGAGCCCGTCGAGGGCGGCCAGCTGCTGTTGCACGCGGACCAGGTTGGTGGCCTTGTCGGCACCGGCAGCCTGATCGGCGAACTTCCACATGACGATGTGCTTGATCACGGCGCACAGCCTAGAGCCGTGTGGTGGCACCTTCTTGCCGGTTCCAAGGGTTTCGACACGGCCGCTGTGCGGCCTGCTCAACCAACTCCCGCCGCTGGTTGAGCAGCGAACGCAGTGAGCGTGTCGAAACCCCCTGGGTAGAGCCCGTCGAACCGGACTCAGCCGACGGTGGCCTGCTGCTCGGCGAAGACCAGGTCGAGCAGCTCATGCCAGGCCTCGATCTTGGTGCGCTCGCGCCCGAGCAGATCACCACGGGCGATCTCGGCTTCGTCGATCCGCCGCCAGTCGGCCAGTGAGCTGGCGCGCACGCCGTTGGCCGCCAGCAGGGCGTCCGGGTCGGCCAGTTCGCGCACCGGGGCGGTGGCCAGATCGGCGACCAGGTTCGCCACTGTCTCGGCTGAGTCCTTCTTGTTGGCTCCGATCAGGCCGCTGGGGCCGCGCTTGATCCAGCCGGTCACGTACTCACCGGGGCGGGCGCTCAGGTCGTCGTCCAGGACGCGACCTTCGAGGTTCAGGATGCGTCCGTCGGAGAAGGGGACGCCCGGCAGCGGCACGCCGTAGTAGCCGATCGAGCGCAGCACCAGCTCGGCCGGCACCTCGATCCGGGAGCCGTCGACGTTCGATTCGAACACCACCGCAGACACCGATCCGTCTCCGGTGATCTCGACCGGCCGGTGGTTGAACAGCAGGTGCAGATGCCGGGTGGCCCCCGGGGTCGGCTCGGCGATCGCCTTGGCGATCGACTCCACGTTGGCCTTCGCGCGCCGCTCCAGCGACTCGGTGTCGATGGCGCTCAGGTCGGCACCGATCAGTTCGGTGTCGACGCCGTCGAGGCCGAGCAGTTCACGCAACTCGACATTGGTGAACGACGCGGCCTCAGGACCACGGCGTCCGACCAACCACACATGTTCGATCTGAGTCGCCCGCAGCTCGTTCAGCACCGACTCGGGCATGTCGGTGACCGACAGCTCGGCGGGGTCCTTCAGCAGGATGCGAGAGACGTCCACAGCGACATTGCCGACGCCGACCACGACCGCGCTGCGCACGGCCGACAGATCCTGGTGGTGGGCGTCGGGGTGACCGGAGTACCAGGAGACGAACTCACGTGCCGACCGACTGCCGTCCAACTCACTCTCGCCGGGAATCCCCAGAGTGCGGTCGAGTTCGGCGCCGTAGGCGTAGATCACCGCGTCGTAGCAGCGCAGCAGCTCGGTGGGACTCACCTGCTTGCCCACCTCGACCAGTCCGAAGAACCGGACGTTGGGGTGGTCGAAGGCCTGTGCCAAGGTCTTGGCCACCGCCTTGACGCTGTCATGGTCGGGCGCGACGCCGTAGCGCAGCAGGCCGAACGGCGTGGGCAGGCGGTCGAAGATGTCGATGGCCACCTCCACCTCGGTCTGACTGGCGAGTTGCCCGGCGGCGAAAAGGCCCGACGGTCCGGCTCCAACGATCGCTACTCTGCGCACTTGGCCCTCCTTGGCTCTGCCGCGATTCTGACGTGTTCGGCGTGGTCTGCCAAGAAGCGACATCCACGATTGCTAGGCCCAACATCAGCTCGGTGCGGTTTATTCGCCCAGGATCAGCACCGTCGCGGTCGACAACTCCTGCAGCTGACCGCCCACATGCCGGACCTGATCGCCGAGCAGCTCGAACTGGCTGGGGTAATCGGCCAGCGCCAGCCGCCAGCGCCCGGCCACCTCCGGTTCGTCGACCACCACCGCTCCCGGCTCGCTGTGGCGCCCAGGCGAGGCCACCTGGACGAACCGGACGCCGCTGACCGCCGCCGCGATCCGGTGACACGCCACATGATCGGGGTGCCCATAGCCGCCGAGCTCGTCGTAGCTGATCAACACGTCGGCACCGAAGGATTCGACGAAGGTGGCCAGGTCGGCGGCGGCCTCGTCCGGCGACGCCAGCGCCAACGCCAGGGGTTCAGCCTCCGCACTCGGCCCGGCCAGCGTCGGCGTCACCCAGCGCATGCCCGAGTCGAGGTAGCGCCGCGGTGCCCGTCCGGCCGCTCGGGCGGGTGGGGTGCCCAGCCAGGCCCGTTCGGTCACCCCGAGATCGTCCAGGGCGCGGCGCAGCTCGCATTCCCGCTGGGCCACAAAGGACGCCGGGGTCAGCGCCGCGAACGCCGGCGTCGGCTCGCCCTGCTCGCCGCGGGTGGCGGTGACCACGGCCACCGGGTTCCCGGCCGCTCGCAGGGCCAAAATCAGCGCGCCGGTGGACAGGGTCTCGTCATCGGGATGGGCGTGCAGCAGGACCACCCGATCGGTGGGGGCAAACAGCTCCGCGATCCTCATCGCGGTCACTCCTGGCCCAGCAGCGTTCGGTACAGCCCCGCCAAACGCTGCCCCGTCCAAGCCCAGTCGAAGCGCCGGGCGTGCACCCGCGCGACCGTTCCCTGCATGGCCAGCAGAGACGGATCCGACAGCAGCCGGGTGATGGCCCGTCCCCAGTCCTCGGGGGCTCGGGAATCCATCAGCTGTCCGGTTTCGCCGTGCGCGACGGCCTCCCGCAGACCGCCGGACGCGGAGGCGATCACCGACACCCCACTGGCGGCCGCCTCCAACGCGACCAGACCGAACGTCTCCGAATGCGACGGCACCAGGACCAACCGAGCACCGCGCAGCAACCGCGCCAGCTCGGCGCGGGGTTGTGGTCCGAGGAAGGTCACCTGGTCGGTCAACCCGAGTTCATCGACCAGCGACCGCAGGCTCGCGGTGTAGTCGGCGAAGTCGGCGGATGCGTCGCCGGCCATCACCAGCTGCGGACGCAGCTCGGGCGGCACCTGAGCCAGCGCAGCAATGGCCAGATCGGGCCCCTTGAGCGGCTGCAGCCGGGCAGCGAAGGCCAGGTAGCCGTTCGACCCGACCTCGACGCCCGGCGGCGTCCATCGGGCTTCACCGGCCGCCAACGGACGAAACTGCTCCTGGTCGACCCCTGGGGGAATGATCCACACTTTGTCAGGGTCGGCTCCGCAACGTTCGATCACCGTGTGCGCTTCGGCAGCCGAGATCGCCACCACGGCGTCCGCGGCCTGAGCGATCAGCGCCTCCCCTGGCACCCGCCGTACCGACTCGGGCGGCTCACCGGCCGACAGTGGCGACCCGGGCAGGGCGGCCACGGAGTGATAGCTCTGCACCAGCGGGACGCCGCGACGGCGGGCCACCGGCAGCGCGGCCACCCCAGACATCCAGTGGTGGCAGTGGTAGAGCTCGACTTCGTTCAGGGCGTCCAACCCGGCGGTGAACTCGTCCAGGTGATCGTCGATGCGGCTCTTGGGTAACGGGGTGGGCGGACCGGCGTCCACCTGGCGCAACCTGACCCCTGGCGCGAGTTCGCTGAGCTCGGGATCATCCGGACTGGTTCGGCGGGTGACCATCTCGACCTGGAAGCCGAGCGTGGCCAACTCGAATGCCTGGCAACGCTCGACGACGTTCATCCCGCCGGCATCGCCCGACCCTGGCAGATGTGCCGGGGAGGTGTGCATCGACACGATGCGCAGCGTCGTCGGCTCCTTCACCCGCCGAGCATAACCCGCACGGACTGGGTCGGGAGGGCCGGTGAAACGTGACAAACTTGGTCGGTGAACGCCCTTTCCGCCCCCGCCGGTAACGCACCGACGGGCGGACGCCGGGCACTCTTCCTGGTGATCCTGGCCAGCCTGGGCATGATCGGGCCGTTCTCGATCGACACGATGTTCCCGGCCTTCGCGCGGATGGGCGCCGAGTTCGGCGCCAGCGAACTCGCGCTTCAGCAGATCATCAGTTCCTACATGCTCACCTTCGCGGTGATGAGCCTGGTGCACGGACCCTTGTCGGACGCTCTGGGGCGTAAACCGGTGGTGGTGGCCGGCACGGTGATCTACATCGGCGCGTCCATCGGCTGCGCGCTGGCCCCCAACCTGGGGGTGCTGCTGGTGTTCCGCGCCGTCCAGGGCCTGAGTGCCGGTGCGGGCGCGATCATCAGTCGGGCGATGGTCCGCGATGTCTACGCCGACGCCCAGGCTCGGCGGACGATGAGTCACATCGCGATGATCTTCGGCCTCGCCCCCGCGCTGGCTCCGGTGGTGGGTGGGTTTCTGCTGGGCTTCAGCGGCTGGCGGATCATCTTCTGGTTCCTGGTCGCGGTCGGCGTGGCGATGTTCGTCCTGGTGGTGTTCTTCCTTCCCGAGACCCACCCGGCCGACCGACGCACACCGATGCGCTTCCGTCCCCTGGTCGCCGGTCTGTGGTCGGTGGCTCGCACCCCGTCGGGACGTCGCCTCAGCTTCGCGGCGATGTTCAACAACGGCGCGATGTTCCTCTACGTGTCCTCGGCTCCGCTGCTGGTGGGCAATCTGCTGCGACTCGGCGAGCAGGACTACTGGATGCTGTTCGTCCCGCTGATCTCCGGCATGGTGATCGGCTCGTGGGTGTCCGGACGCCTGGCCACTCGACTGAGCGGTACCCGGGTGGCGAACCTGGGCTACCTGATCAGCCTCAGTGCGGGTGCAGCCAACCTGGGGGTGTCGTTGATCCCGGGCACCACCACCTTGCCGTGGGCGGTGCTGCTGCTGCCGATCCTCACCTTCGGCATCGCGTTGACTTTCCCCGTGCTCACCTTGGCGATGCTCGACCTGTTCCCGTCCGCGCGCGGTTCGGCCTCCTCGATGCAGAACTTCGTGGCCCTGCTGGGCAACACCCTGGTCGCCGGCGTCCTCGCCCCGGCGTTGGGCTTCTCCCTGACTGCGTTGGCGGCAGGGTCGTTCGCCTACACGATCCTGGGCGCACTGCTGTGGCGTCGCCACCTGGCCACCACTCCGATCGCACCGCCGGCCAGCCCGGACGCGGCCGCCTTCGAGCCGCTGGAGTGAGCTCGATGATTCGCTCCGCACTCCCGGGCAGCCTGGCCGCCACGCTGGTCGCGGTGTCGCTGAGCGGTTGCCTCCCGGCCTCGACGGCGACCGCACCGACGGTCGACGATCCAGCGCCGGAGTCCGTGGTGGTGATCTCCACCGCCGACGGCGATACCTTCACCGGGCGCGACGCGAGCGGCGCAAAGGTGAAGGTGCGCATGCTCGGCATCGACGCCCCCGAGATGGCTCACAGCGGTCAGTCGGCCGAATGCGGCGCCAACGCGGCCGGTGCCCGGCTGCACGATCTGATCGTCGGCAAGACCGTCCGGCTGATCGCGGATGGACGCTCCGACGATGTCGATAGGTACCAGCGTCGCCTGCGCTACGTCGAGGTGGACCAACGCGATGTCGCGCTCGTCCTGATCAGCGAGGGGCTGGTCGAGGCCTGGTATCCCACCTCGGAGCCGCGCCCCGAGCGGCACCCGGCCTATGCGGCGGCGCAGCGCTCAGCTCGCGATTCACGAGTGGGCTCCTGGCAGACCTGTGACAAGCTGGGACGGTGAATCCAACGACGGGTCAGCTGATCATTCAGCGTGCCGACATCCGGCTCGAACTCCTCCCTCTGGGCGCGACCTTGCGCCGCCTCGACGTCGCGATCGGCGGCGGCTGGCGCAACATCACCTTGGGCCATCCGACCATCGCCGACTACCAGGACGATCCGGGTTACCTGGGCGCCAGCGTGGGCCGCTTCGCCAACCGCATCGACCACGCCCGGATCACCGTGGACGGCGTGACCCACGAGTTGGCCGCAAACCTGACGCCGAACCAGCTGCACGGCGGTCCGGGCGGATTCTCCACCCGGCCGTGGGACGTCCTCGGTGTCGGTGAGGACTGGGCCGAGTTCGGCCTGACCAGTCCCGATGGCGACCAGGGCTTTCCGGGCGAGGTCGTCGCACGCGCCCGGTACGAGGTGTTGGACGACGGAGTCGCGATCACCTACACGGCGACCACCTCGGCACCCACGGTGGTGAACCTGACCAACCACGCCTACTTCAATCTCGACGGCGAGGGCGCCGGCACGATCGAGGATCATCGACTGCTCGTGGACGCCGACGCCTTCACCGTCCTGCGAGACGACGGAGTGCCGACCGGCGAAATCCACACGGTCGAGGGCACCGGACTGGATCTGCGCACGCCGCAGCTGATCGGCGCAGCCCGAGACCAGGCGGTGGCGAAGGGCTGGGGACGCGACGGCGGAATCGATCACAACTTCGCCATCAACGGATCCGGAATGCGGCGGCACGCGGTGCTGTCCACCGCCGACCTCAGCCTGACGGTGTTCAGCGACTTGCCGGGGGTGCAGGTGTACACGGGCAATCACTTCGCCGGCGAACCAGGAACCTCGGGGGCGCCCTACCCGACCTTCGCAGGTGTGGCTCTGGAGACCCAGGCGTTCCCCGATGCACCCAATCACGACAACTTCCCCAGCACGGTGTTGCGGCCCGGCCAGGAGTATCGGACGACCACCCGCTGGCAGTTCACCTGAGCCGACTCGAGGTTGGACGGAGCGCCCATACCGGCCCTTCGTCACAGCTGTAACCCGACACGCCGACGACACGCCGATTCGCTCGAAACTTCTCGATTTTCCGGGTCAAAACCTCTTGCACCCCGGGTGGAACAGGACTAGAAATCTGTTTACCGGATCACTTCGGTGGTTCGGGGATCGGAAGCAGGAAGTCAGCCGACTGGCGGTTCGCCGCTGGAGCCCCCGGTGATGCGTGGGGTGTGTTGACTGGTCGCTTCTGGTGTATCGGTTCTGGCCATCACGTCAGGTCGAGGGAAGGCCCCGGAGACTCATACTCGCCGGGGCTTTTTCCCTTGTCCGACCAGCAATCCTCGCGCCAGCCGTTCACTCAGCGCTCGCCCGACCCACCGATTGCTCACCGACACACTCGACGCCCGCCTTAGGCACTCAACGCTCGCTTGAACGGGGCTCTCGACGCGCAGGCGAGCCCTCGGTGGCGGGGAGCGAGCCGATCACAGGCCCTGACGCAGCGCCTCGGCGAGCAACTCCTCGCGGCTGGTGGCGTTCAGCTTCCGGTAAAGGTTGGTGCGGTGGAACTTCACCGTGTTCACCGACACGTACAGCTCTCGGGCGATCGCGGTGTTGGTCAGACCGCGCCGGACGCCGTCCAGCACCTCCAACTCACGCGTCGCCAGCCGCACTGCCCCGCGGCTGTCGTGATCGACCCCCACGTAGGCCGCGGCCAGGCCGAGGCTGCCCCGGACGATCGGCGCCACATTGGCAGGAAGTCGCTCGATCAGCGTGCCGATCTCGTCCGGCGAAGCCAACACCAGCGGCAGCGGCGCCGCCTGGTACTTCAAGGCAGCCCCGCCACGCACCAGCACGGCGATCGCGGTCGCCTCTTCGCCGGCACGCAGGTTGTTGACAGCGGTCAGCAGCGCCAACTGCCACGCCACGCGGGGGGCTGAAGGCAGCTCGGTGTCGGTGGGTAGCTCGGCTGTTCGAGCGGCACCCGTGCCCACCTGAATCATGCCCTCCAGCAGCCGGCGTCCCCACGGCGGCCAGCGGTGAGTGGCCCCCGGAGGCAACGAGCGGACATAGCCGGCCACCTCGGCCAATGGACGACCCCAGGATCGCCCGGTGGCCGCCATCACGATGATCTCGGCGACCATCGCGTAGCACCCCGGTGCCTCCGGATGATGCTGCCAGGCCGACCAGCGCGGTGTGCTCAACACCTGGTCGATCAACTCGTCCAGACCTTCGCGGTTTCCGGTCGCCACCAGCGCCACGGCGCGCAGGTAGACCAGCATGGGCCAGTCGGTGGGATGGGGAAGGCGGAACATCGCGACTCGGGTGAAGGCCTCGGCGCTGGCGAAGTCGCCGCGGTCGAAGGCCTCGCCGCTGTCGATGACGCCGTGAATCATGTGGTCGAACTCGCGGTGGAACTGACGCGGCGCCAGTTGCACCGTCCTCAGCTCGGCCCGGGCGGTACCCAGGAAGACCGCGGCCATCCGCAGCGTGGAGATCAACGTGCTCAGTCGCAGCTCGCCCACGCCGCCGACCAGTTCGGGGCTGCGGCGCAACTGCGACAGCAATGCCTGGGCGATGCCGGACACCAGATCGATACGGCCGAGCTGGACCATTCCCTTGACCATGAGCAACGAGTCCGAAACGAACCCCGGCCCGATCAGCTCGGTCCACTCCTCCGGCTTGGTCTGGATCAACGTGGCCCAGCGAATGGTGGCGCGAATCGCCACCCCGATCTCACCGACACCCAACGCCAACGTCGCCGCCTTGGCCAGGTAGGACAGCTGATCGCCGATGGTGCCGCCGATCGATCCGGACAGGACCGCCCGCTGGGCATCGACCAGCTCAGGATCCGCAGGCAGCTCACCGCGGTTGGGCAGCACCAAGGTCGCCACCACCAGGAGGTTCGAGTACTCCCGGAGCACCGCGGGGTCGGTGGCCACGAAGATCTCCAGCAGCAGGTCGGCATCGGCATCGGCCAGCTCCCACAGCCAGTCGCCGGCCACCACATCGGCATCGGCCAGCGACTGGTTGGCCACCAGCATGGCCACCGCCAGCCCTGGCTCACCGCACTGCTGCGCACAATCGGCGATCAACGCCCGGTCCGCCTCCGCCACGGCGGCGTCCACCGGCCAAGCCTGCAAGAGGTGCCATCGCACGGCGGGGAACCACACGAACTGACGCGCCGCGCTCAGCCCCTGCCTGATGGTGCCCCACCCCATCCGCGCCATCCGCGAGAACAGGTAGTCGGCGCGTTCGCTGCCGTACAAGCGGGTGAGCAGGTCCAAGGTGATCGCCGGTACGCGGGCGAGTTGGCGGGTCTGAGTGTGGAACTCCGTAGCCCCTTCACGCTGGGGGGTCCATCCACCGACGGCCTGTTCGATGCTGATGGTGCCGGCCAGGCACTCCTCGCCGAACAGCTCGATGACCCGCTCCACCAGCATCGGAACGCCGTGGGTAGCCTCCAGGATCGCCCGGACGGTGGCGTCGGTAGCCTGCGGCAATGCCTCGGCCAGCATCGCCGACACTTCCACGCTGGTGTAGGCGAGTTCGGCATCATCGAGCACCTGGTGGCTCACCTGAGCGGCTACTGCCAGGTTGATCAACTGCTGGGCGTCGACCGCGGTCGCCACCAGGCGTAACCCCGGCAATGACGCCACCAGGTCGATCAGCGTCTTGTTGGCTTCCGCAGGCAGCTCGTCCATCCGCTGAACACCCAAAGTGATGGGATCGGAGGAAAGCGCAACGGCTTCGCGAATCGGGATGACGAAAGCATCCCAATCGTCGGTCTCGACCGTTTGTGCACCCACAGCAAAACCAGCAACCTGCAATTGATAAGCGAGTCGACCGGCCATTACTGCCGGGGAAAGTTGTCGGTGGTCAAAGTCGACCACCACTCTCCGACCGGCCATTTCCTGACTGGCCCACGCGTGGATCAGGGCGCTCTTATGGGTGCCGACGCCGCCTTCCACGAAGATCGTCGGTGTGGCTGCGTTCAGAAGTGCCAGCAGCCGCTTGCGGGTCGGTGGTGTCAGGTCAGCTCCTTGGCGGGTGAGCAGTCACAGGGCCTCTAGCTGAGTCATACGCGGCGGCGCCCCTCGCCATTGTGCCCGACGACAGCGGTCACGGGAACTCTGAACACCCAACATGACGAACTACTGTCAACCGCTTGTTGATTATCGCGGCGTCGACACCGATAGAAGTCGAGCCGGATACCGGCGCATCACGACGATCGCGCCGCCAAAAAGCAGCCCCACCATCGGCATTGCCGACAACGAAAGATCCACCACACCACCGGTCGGTTCGTCGGCGACACTCCGTCCGACCTGATCGAAGGGGGTGCCGTGGTCGGATCGCCGCATCGATCCGACCACGGACGTTTTTGGGGTGACCCGCGGGGACGGCAGGGTCACCCCGTCCGAGACTCCAGCGGCAGACGATCGCCATTGATCGACACCTTGGATCCCGGTGCTACCGAACGCGATCCCCACATGAGTGGCACTTCGTTGGGCCACGGAGGAAGCGTCCGGAAGGGGGCTAGCGGAAGCTGATTGGGCGCCCTTCACCGCGCCCAGAAGAAGCGCGAGCAGGGCGCCCAAGAGGGCAAGGAGGAGAACCATCCAGGAGCGGAGGGGTGTCCTTCGGCGCGGTGAGGACACCCCACGATCGTGCGATGCGGCCGGAACGGTCACGTCACACTCCCTCCTTGAGGCCCCTCTTGCCTCGTGTTTGTCCGGCCCCCCGGCTACGGACGTGCCCGACTCTAGGTGGCGCGCTTCTACCGATGGGAGGCCTGCAACCCCGTTCCACCCTTCACCCACCCACCGCCCACCTGACTGCCTACCCGCCCCCCACCCGAGAACCCACTACCCCTTTCGGAGCGCCTACCCGCGTCTGCGGACGGGCCCGCGCATGCTGGGCCGATGAGTGCTGAGACTGTGCGTGCGGTGAGTGTCGACCGCGTCGGAGAGCGCCGATTCCGGGCCCGCAACGTCCGCGGTGGCGAGCTGATCTTCGGTGAAGGCGAGGATGCCGATTTCACTCCGGTGGAGTTGCTGCTGACCGCCCTAGCCGGCTGCTCGGCCATCGATGTGGACTACCTGACGACCCGTCGCGCCGAACCGGAGAGCTTCGAGGTCGACGTCCGCGCCGACAAGCTGTCCGATGAGGCCGGCAATCACCTGGGACCGATCGAGGTGCGCTTCACGGTGCGGTTCCCTGACGGCCCGGACGGCGATCGCGCCCGCGAGATGTTGCCGACGGCGCTACGGCGCTCCCATGATCGACTTTGCACGGTGTCGCGCTCAGTCGAACTGGGCACCCCGGTGACCATGGTGGCCGACTGATCTGTCCCGGACAAGGGAAAAGGCCCCGGCGAGTATGAGTCTCCAGGGCCTTCCCTCGGAATCGACGTGATGGCCGAGACCGATCAGAAGCTACCAGCTGGTCTACCCCACATCACTGGGGTTGCCACGAGCCAAGAGCCCGACGCAGACCGACTTCCTTCTTCCGATCCGGGATCACCGAAGCGATCCAGTACGCAGATTTCTAGTCCGTTCCAGCGACCCCCGCAAGTAGTTTGGGGTGACGTTTTTGGCCAGTTTTCGCAGTCTCGGCGTGTCGTCGGCGTGTCGGGTTACAGATGTGAAGAAACGGACGAATCGGTCATTCCGACGACTTGGCGCGAGACATCGCCTCCAGGAAGATCTCCGAGCTGCGCCGGATCGCTTCCAGGTCTTCCACCGTCATGTTCTGGATGACCTTCATCATCGCCCGCTGAACCAGCGAGTCCATCTGCCGAATGAGCGCGCGACCTTCGTCGGTCAGATGTAACCGCCGGACGCGCCGATCCTCGTGGTCGTCCACCCGGGCCAACAGACCCTTCTCGACCAGGCGGTCGATCAGCCCGCTGGCGGTTGGTGCGCTCACTCCCAACCGCTCACCCAACTCATGGCCGGCCAACCCAGGCTCCTTGGCGATGAAGCCGAGGACCCGCAGCTGCTGCATGGTGAGGTCGGACGGATTCGGCGTCGGGCCGGCGATCGCCAGTGCTTCGTCATGGACTTTGCCCTGCAGTGTAAGGATGTCGGTGACCAAACGATTGCGTTCGGGATCCAGCCCGAGGGCGTCCAGGTCGACGATTGGGTGCAACGCATTCCCTCCATCCCAGTCAGCAATTGCTTAGTAGTAGACTAACCAATGTGGACGTAGTCTGGTCCACCGGCCCCTCCTACCGAAGGAACTTCGTCGTGGTCCGACTCACCAAGGGTAGCCTCGCTCAGCGCAGCGTAGTGCTCCTGCTCAGCCTGCTCGTGATCGGCGTGGGCGTGTACGCGGCCAGCGCGTTGAAGCAGGAACTGATCCCCTCGATCGAGTTGCCGCGCGGAAGCGTTCTGACGCTCTACCCCGGCGCTTCGCCTGAGGTCGTGGAATCGCAGATCTCCAAGCCGATCGAGTCGGCGGTCAAGGCGGTGACCGGCGTGACCAGCGTCACGTCCAAGAGCTCCTCGGGGGTCTCCCAGGTCACCGTCCAGTGGGACTACGGCGTCAAGTCCGACGACATGGCCAACAAGCTGCGCAGTGCCATCGACGCCATCTCTGGCGGCCTGCCCACTTCGGTCAGCCCGCGAGTGATCACCGGCAGCTTCGACGACATTCCGGTGGTCGTGCTCGCCTTGAGCTCCAGCGACGACTCCGCCACCTTGACCACCAAGGTGAATCAGCTGGTCACCCCGGCATTGAAGACCGCAGCCGGAGTGCGCGACGTGAGCGTGTCGGGCGAGGACATCCACGAGATCCTGATCACCTTCGACCAGTCCGACCTCAACGACCGCAGCATCGACCCGGCCACGATCACGCAATTGTTCCCCGCCAACGCCAACGCCGTGCCATCGGGGACGATCCGCAGTGACGCCTCGAACCTGGACGTGCAGACCGGCGCGACCTTCAGCTCAGCCGAGCAGATCGCCGGGCTGCAGATCCCCACCTCCGACGGCCCGGTACGCCTGGGTGACATCGCCACGGTGATCGAACAGCCGGTGGAGACCACGAGCATCTCCCGAGTGGGCGGCAAGACCGCCCTGGTGCTGCAGGTGATCAAGAATCCGGACGCCAACACCGTTTCGGTGGCCAAAGCGGTCTCCGCGATGATCCCCGACCTCGAGAAGCAATTGGGCAACAACGCCACCTTCACCACTGTCTTCGACCAGGCTCCCTACATCGAGCAGTCGATCCACGACCTCAGCGTCGAAGGCGGCATCGGCCTGGCCATGGCGATCCTGGTGATCCTGATCTTCCTGCGCTCGATCCGTCCGACCGTCATCACGGCGGTCTCGATTCCGCTCTCACTTCTGATCGCTCTGTTGGGCCTGTGGCTGGGCGGCTACACCCTGAACATCCTCACCTTGGCCGCTCTTACCGTGGCCATCGGCCGCGTGGTGGACGACTCGATCGTGGTGATCGAGAACATCAAACGACACCAAGCGATGGGCGAATTCGGCGCCGAGTCGATCATCCGGGCCGTCAAAGAGGTCGCCGGCGCGGTGACCAGCTCGACGCTGACCACCGTGGCAGTGTTCGCCCCGATCGGGCTGGTCGGCGGACAAGCCGGCGAGATCTTCCGACCCTTCGCGTGGACGGTGACCCTGGCATTGGCGGCCTCGTTGTTGGTGGCGTTGACGGTGGTTCCGGTGCTGGCCAGCTGGTTCATGCATCCCTCTGCCGCCGAACAGCGCGTGATCGATGCCCGCGGAGACGCCGCCGAACCCGACACCTGGCTGCAGAAGCTCTACCTGCCTGCACTGAACTGGTCGCTGGCCCACCGCTGGATCACCATCGGCCTGGCCGCGTTCCTGTTCATCGGGACCATTGCGCTCACACCCCTGCTGAAGACCGACTTCCTCGGCGAGCAGGGCAACGAATCCCTGATGATCAGCCAGAAGATGCCTCCGGGGACGTCGCTGTCGGAGACCGATGCCGCGGCGCGCAAGATCGAAACCGTGCTTGCCGGCGACCCGGCCGTCCAGACCTACTCCACCAGCATCGGTGGCAGCACCAGCGTCTTCATGGGCAGCCAGGCCGACACCAACCAGGCCAGCTACACCGTGCCGCTGAACCCCGGGTACTCGGCCAAGGACGTCGTCGACCGGATTCGCAAGAACATCGCCGCCCTCGGCACTGCCGTAGGCACCGTGGAGGTCAGCGTCGGCAACAGCACCTCCGGCGTCGTGGTCTACGTCGAAGGCTCCGACCAGACCAAGCTCAAAGCCGCCAACGACCAGGTGGTGGCGATGATGAAGACCATCCCCGACCTGGCCAACATCACCTCCGACCTGTCGGAGGCTCGCGAGCAGGTGGCGGTGGATGTCGACAACAAGGCCGCAGCCGAGCTCGGCATGAACCAGGCCACCATCGGCCAGGCGGTGGCGCGCGCGGTACGCGGGCAGCAGATCGGCCAGATTGCCTCAGGTGACGACACCCTCAAGGTGTACCTGCGCGTGGAGAAGCCGGTGAAGAGCCTGGCGGAGTTGCGCAACATCGAGCTGCCGGTGACCCAACTGATGAACGGCAACGCCAAGACCGAGGCCTCCCAGGCGGTGCAGGACAAGTCGAAGGCGCTGCAAAAGGAGGGTCAGGCCGCCGCGACCGACGCCTACAACGCCCAGGTGAAGGCGCTGAAGAAGGCCAAGAAAGACGCTCAGGCCGCCACCAAGGGCCTGCAGGCCAAGCTGGCTGGTTACCAGGCACAGCTCGCCGCCCTTCAGGCCAAGTGTGCCGGTGGATCAAGCGACCCCGAGTGCGCCAACTTGGCGGTCGGAGTGGCGCAGCTGAATCAGCAGATCGCGGCGACGGCGTCCCAGCTCGCACAGGTTCAAGCCACGCCGGCGAGCATCGACAAGCAGCTGCAGACCCTGAACACCTCCCGGAAGAAGACCCTGGAGTCCCAGGCCCAGTCCGAGGCGCTTTCCCAGGAGTCCAAGGACGCGGCCGAGGCGACTGCCGATGCCGTCCGACTGAACGCGGTGGCTTCAGTGAAGGTGGTTCAGGCTCCGGCGATGGTCACCCGCGTGGACGGCGTCCGCTCGGCCACGATCAGCGCCAGCTCGGAGTCCACGAACCTGAGCGCAACCACCGCTCAGATTCAGACCGGCCTGGCCGGACTGAACCTGCCCGACGGGATCAGCTACCGCATCGGTGGCGTGAGCCAGCAACAGGCCGATTCGTTCTCGCAGCTGGGGCTGGCGATGCTGGTCGCGATCGCGGTGGTGTACCTGATCATGGTGGCGACTTTCGGCTCCTTGCTGCAGCCGCTGATCCTGCTGGTCTCGATCCCGTTCGCCGCCACTGGCGCACTGGCCTTCTCGTTGATCACCGACACCGCGTTGGGCTTGCCGTCCATGATCGGCCTGCTGATGCTGATCGGCATCGTGGTGACCAACGCGATCGTGCTGATCGACCTGATCAACCAGAAGCGGAAAGCCGGCTTGGGGGTCGCCGAGTCGATTCAGGCCGGCGCCCGACTGCGCGTGCGTCCGATCATCATGACCGCCTTGGCTACGGTGTTCGCCCTGGTGCCGATGGCGCTGGGCCTGACCGGCGGTGGCGTGTTCATCTCCAAGCCGCTGGCGATCGTGGTGATCGGCGGCCTGGTGAGCTCGACCGTGCTGACCCTGATCCTGGTGCCGGTGCTGTACGAGATCATCGAGTTGGGCGCCGAGAAGCGCGCCGCCCGCAAACAGGCGCGCCTGGCCGCCACCAACTGACGAAACTGAGGGCGATTTCGCACCGAACACGGTGCGAAATCGCCCTCACTCTCCACAGCGGGGGCAAGGGGTGGGGGCGCTGGGCCAGCCTCGGGAGTGGAGTGCGGCTGCCACGGTGGCGGCGACCCGGCAGGGGGAGGTGACGACCTGGTGCCATCCGAACCGCATCGTGAAAATCCCCATCAGCGTGTGATCGTTGTCGCGGTCCATGTCACGCCACACGGCGGCGCCACGGTGGTACGCCCGACCATCTAGTTCCACAACGAGCGCGTAGTCCTGATACCAGACGTCGACACGGCGACCACCTGACACACGTGCCTGGCGCCGCGCCCGCGGTAGACCATGTGCCTTCTCCACATCCTGCAAGTAGCGCAGCTCAAGAGGACTTTCCGCCCCCTGCCTCACCGCACCCACAACGTCGGTGATGAGGCGGCGCTGCGGCTGCCACTTGGAGTGAGCCAACAGGCCCTCGATCTCGGCAGCAACCTCGGGGCGACGCCGCATCGCCTGGGCCGTCAGGATCACCAAGTCTCCGGGAGAGAGGCTGCCCGCACAGTCGAGCACAGTCTGGGCCATGCGGGTCCGAGGGGGATCGCCGACTCCCCTTCTGCTGCTCCTCACCATCTGCCACGCGGGATGCTGAACGCGTCGGTCGTCGACGTACAGCCGGATCGTTGCGGGCGCGTCCGGCACCAGCCCATGGAGATGCGCCGCAGCCTCTCCGCCCACGACAGCACTTGCGCCCCCTGCCAGTACCCCGGCCCACGCCAACTGGAGCCACCCACCGTGAGAGGTGGTGTAGACCCCACGGACGACGCGCGTCAGCTCGCCGGCGGCCACCATGCGCGCGATCACCCGGTCACTGGCACCAAGGGCGATCAGCTGCTCACGCGACAAGACCCCCGCCTGTCGCTGGGCGAGGGCTACCGCCGGGACCGAAAGACGGCTTCGAGGTATCACACCCACCAGTCTCGGAATCCGCGGGGGAATCCGTTCGGTCGGCGGGTGATCTGTGGAAACTGAGGGGGGGTTTTGCACCGTACTCAGTGCGAAATCGCCCTCACTTCCGGTGATCCTCACCAGGTGAGGACGTCCCGGGCTAGCTCGCGGCCGTCGAGGGTGAGTAGGCGGGTGCTCAGGCCTGCGTCGGTGACCAGGACGTCGCGGTAGGTCCGCTCGGGAGCGCCCCAGCTGCCTCCGACGTGACCGTCGAAGAAGTAGCTGACGCCGTCGTCGTCCTTGACCGACACCTGGTCATGGTCATGTCCGTTGAAGACCGCGCGGACGTTCGACGTGCCGGCGAGTAAGGCACGGGTTTGGGGGCAGTCGATGCCGTGCTTGGTCCATTTCTTCACGGTGATGTGGAAGATGACGAAGACATCGCGCTGCCTCGCCTCGCCGGCGAGGGCCTCGGCCAGCCACTGTTGGTTGGGGCAGAGGTAGTCGCCGGCGGCGTTGGAGGTGCTAGCCAGAATCACGCTGCGATCACCGAAGCGCACCACCTGATCCGCCGGAGCCCCCCACACCTGCTGCCACTCGGCCCCGGTCAACTCGTCATGGTTTCCCGGCGTGACCAGCAGCCGCGGCCTCAGCCCCGCCAGGGCCACTTTCGCCTGTTGAGCCAGACCCACCCCACCGTGCGAGATGTCGCCGTTGAGCGCCACAAAAGCCAGCGGGTCGGCAGCGTCGGCAGCGTTCAGCCCGGCGACCGCCTGCGCGAACCCGGCCTGGTAGTCGGTTCCCGGTTCGCCGTAGTGGAAGTCGCTGGCAACCGCGAAGTGCAGTCGGTCGACCACCGGTGTGGGTGAGGCGGAGGGCGCGGCGAACGGAACTGGCGGGACGGCCGTGGCGCATCCGGTCAGCACGCTCGTCAGCACAGCGGCGCGGATGATCGAGGTCCGGCGCACACGCATGGCACCCTCCTTGGTTTCGCCGTCGAGGCGGACGTACCGGGATTGCGACACGGCAGCGACAGCCCTGCGAAATCCGGTTACTAGTTTGTCATCGAGGGATCACAACGCCGGGTTGATCCGCACCACCCGGCCGGGGCGAGGGGAGACAGCTCCGGCCGGGTTCGTGCTGTTCGGGCTGTCAGCGGGGCGTGGCAGAGTTGTCCCACCATGGACGCCGACGTGTTGGAGCCCTTCTCTGCGGCTACCCGAGAGTGGTTCGCTGCCAACTTCGCCGCGCCCACCGCCGCCCAGGCCGGCGCGTGGTCGGCGATCTCGTCCGGGGAACACACCCTGGTGGTTGCCCCGACCGGTTCGGGTAAGACGCTGGCCGCCTTTTTGTGGGCACTCGATCGGCTGACCAGTCAGCCCGCCCCCACTCCCGCTCGCTGCCGGGTGCTGTACATCTCGCCGCTGAAGGCGTTGGCCGTGGACGTCGAGCGCAACCTCCGCAGCCCGCTGGTGGGGATCGGTCACGCCGCCGAGCGCCTCGGCCTGCCGCGCCCGGAGGTCCGGGTCGCCGTGCGCTCCGGCGACACTCCCGCCGAAGAACGTCGCAGTTTCGCGCGCAACCCGGCAGACATCCTGATCACCACCCCGGAGTCGCTGTTCCTGCTGCTCACCTCAGCGGCGCGCGAAGCGCTGACCGGCATCGAGACCGTGATCATCGACGAGGTGCACGCCCTGGCCGGCACCAAGCGGGGCGCCCATCTGGCCCTCAGTCTGGAACGTCTGGACGCGCTGCTGCCCCATCCGGCGCAACGGGTCGGGTTGTCGGCCACGGTGCGTCCGGTCGAGGAAGTGGCGCGTTTCCTGGCCGGCGGACGTCCGGTCACCCAGGTCTGCCCGCCGTCGACCAAGCGCTGGGACCTGTCGGTGGTGGTGCCGGTAGCCGATCTCACCCAGTTGGACGCCGGGTCCGAGGCTCGCACCGAGGCGTCCTCCTCGATCTGGCCGGCGGTGGAAGGGCGCATCGCCGACGAGATTGCCACCCATCGTTCGACCTTGGTGTTCGTGAACTCCCGGCGACTGGCCGAGCGGCTCACCGCCCGACTGAATGAGATCTGGGTGGAGCGGACCGATGCCGGCACCGCGCCGATACCCGGCACGATGATGGACGGCCCGGCCACTGCGCGGGATCACACCCGCCCAGCCACCCGCTCGCCCGCCGAGGTGATGGCCCAATCGGCGATCTCCAGCGGCGCGCCCCCGGTGCTGGCCCGGGCGCACCACGGCTCGGTCAGTCGGGAGCAACGTCAGCTCATCGAGTCGGAGCTGAAGGCCGGACGGCTGCCGGCGGTGGTGGCCACCTCGTCGCTGGAGTTGGGCATCGACATGGGCGCGATCGACCTGGTGATCCAGGTGGAAGCACCACCGTCGGTGGCGTCCGGCCTGCAACGGGTCGGACGGGCCGGTCATCAGGTGGGCGCGGTCTCGCGCGGTCTGCTGTTCCCGAAGTTCCGCGGCGACCTGGTGCAGACCGCAGTCGCCGCCGAACGAATGCTGAGCGGGCAGATCGAGGCGCTGCGCGTCCCGTCCAACCCGCTGGACGTGCTCGCCCAGCAGATCGTGGCGATGGTGGCGATGGATTCGCTGACCGTGCCGCAGGTCGAAGCTCTGGTGCGCCGGGCCGCCCCCTTCACCGCGCTCACCCGCCCCGTCCTCGAAGCCGTCCTGGACATGTTGGCCGGACGCTACCCCAGCGAGCAGTTCGCCGAGCTGCGCCCCCGCCTCAACTGGGACCGCAGCACCGACATCCTGACTCCGCGTCGCAGCGCCCAACGCCTCGCGGTGACCTCCGGCGGCACCATTCCCGACCGCGGTCTGTACGGGGTGTTCCTGGCCGGAGAGGACGCCGGGCGCCGGGTCGGCGAGCTCGACGAGGAGATGGTCTACGAGTCGCGGGTCGGGGATGTGATCGCCCTGGGCACCTCCAGTTGGCAGGTCACCGAGATCACCCACGACCGGGTGCTGGTGGTGCCGGCGCCGGGTCAAGCCGCCCGACTTCCGTTCTGGAAGGGCGAGTCGCTGGGTCGTCCGGCTGAGCTGGGCAAGGCCGTGGGCGGCTTCGTCCGCGAACTCTCCGGGCTGTCGCGCACACAGGCCGATGCCCGATTGGCCGCGGTCGGGCTGGACGAGTGGGCGCGGGCGAATCTGCTGGACTACCTGGCCGATCAGCGGGAAGCGATTCGGCAACTGCCGCACGATCAGCAGCTGGTGGTCGAGCGGTTCCGCGACGAGCTGGGCGACTGGCGGGTGGTGGTGCATTCACCCTTCGGCGCGGGCGTTCATGCGCCGTGGGCGTTGGTGGCCGCTGCCCGGCTGCGCGAGCGCTACGGCGTGGACGTCCAGGCGATGCACGCCGATGACGGCATGGTGTTCCGGCTGCCTGACACCGAGTGGGCCGACGATGTCGACCCCGGTGCCCGCCCAGTGGTCCGTGGCGGTGACCCGGCCCTGGCCGAACTGCTCGAACTACTTTTCCCCGACCCCGAGGACATCGCCGCGCAGGTCCGCTCCCAGCTCGGCGGCTCGGCGCTGTTCGCGTCCCGTTTCCGGGAGTGCGCCGGACGCGCCCTGCTGCTGCCCAACCGCCGTCCCGGCCAGCGTCAGGCCTTGTGGCAGCAGCGTTTGCGGGCGTCCCAGCTTCTCGAGGTGGCCAGCGAGTTCCCCGAGTTCCCGATCGTGCTCGAGGCCGTCCGCGAGTGCGTCAACGATGTCTTCGACGTGCCCGCCTTGGAACAGCTGCTGGCCGACGTGCGCGCCCGCACCATCACCACGGTGGCGGTGGAGACCCCTCACCCCTCCCCGTTCGCCAACTCGCTGCAGTTCGGCTACGTGGCCCAGTTCCTCTACGAGGGCGACTCGCCGCTGGCCGAACGCCGCGCCGCCGCCCTGGCTCTCGACCCGAGCTTGTTGGCCGACCTGCTGGGCACCACCGAGGCGCTCTCCCTGGCCGACCTGCTCGATCCCGATGCGCTCACCACCACCGAACGTGAACTGCAACACCTCAGCGCTGAACGTCGGGCCCGCGATGCCGAGGACGTCACCGACCTGCTGCGGGTGCTCGGGCCACTGACCACTGAGCAGGTCGCTGCGCGCAGCCGCCAACCCGAGGCGGTGCCCGAGTGGCTGGACGGATTGGCGCGGGCCCGCCAGGTGCTGGCGCTGCCGCAACAGCGCTGGGCGGTGATCGACGATGCGGCTCGGCTGCGTGACGGACTCGGGCTGGCCCTGCCCGCGGGTATCGCCGAGGTGCTGCTGGGGCCGTCGTCTGATCCTCTCGGCGACCTGCTCACCCGCTATGCCCGCACCCACACGGTCTTCACCGCTGCCGATGCCGCCGCCTGGTTGGGCGTCGGCGTGGCGGTGGCCAGGGACGTGCTGCGCCGCCTGGTCGCCGACGGGCGGCTGGTCGAAGGCGATCTGCGTCCGCCCGGTTGGGCGCCGGTGGAGACGAGCGGGCCGCCGACCCCCGGCTCGCAGTACGTCGAGGCCGGGGTGCTGCGACTGCTGCGGCGCCGATCCTTGGCCGCGTTGCGGCACAGCGTCGAGCCGGTGGCCGCGACCGACTTCGCCGCCTTCCTGCCGCACTGGCAGGGGGTGGGTCAGCGGCGTGGCTTGGAGGGGTTGCTGCAGACCATCGATCAACTCGCGGGCGTGCCGGTGCCGGCCAGTGCGCTGGAGTCGCTGATCCTGCCTGCCCGCGTCACCGACTACTCCCCCGCACTCTTGGACGAACTGACCGCTTCCGGTGAGGTGCTGTGGCAGGGCCACGGCGCGCTCGGCACCAACGACGGCTGGGTCTCGCTCCATCCGGCCGAGGTCGCCCACCTGACCTTGACTCCGGCCACCGAGGCGCTCACGCCCGAACAGAGCCAGCTGCTGGAGCTGATCGGCGGCGGCGGCCACTTCTTTCGTGGGCTGGTCGAGTCGGCACCGTTCGGTGAGGCCGTCTTGGCGGAGCTGCTGTGGCAACTGGTGTGGGCCGGACGGCTGACCAACGACACCTTCACCGGCCTGCGTTCCTTGCTCAATGCGGGCACGGTCACCCACCGCAGCCGGCCCACTGCGGCCCGGGGGCGGCACCGTCCAGCCTTGTCGGCGGCGGCTTTGGCGAGACGCGCAGCACCGGCCCATACCGCCGGGCGTTGGTCGGCGCTGCCAGCCGCGAGCACCGACGTCACCGTCCGGGCGGTCACACGGGCCGAGCTGCTTCTGGATCGCTACGGCGTGCTCACTCGCGGCAGCGTGGCCGGCGAGGATGTGCCCGGCGGTTTCGCCGCGGTCTATCGAGTGCTGGCCGCCGCCGAGGAGGCCGGACGTCTGCGCCGCGGCTACTTCGTCGAGGGGCTCGGGGCAGCCCAGTTCGCCGGGCCGGGTGCGGTCGACCGGCTGCGAGCGAGTTCGCCCGATGCCGCCGGGCCGACATCGGCTGCGCCGGCGAAGGCGTTGCTGCTGGCCGCGACCGATCCGGCCAACCCGTACGGCGCCGCCCTGGCCTGGCCCGGACGTGGCACCAGCGGCCACCAGCCGGGCCGCAAGGCCGGCGCGGTCGTGGTGTTGGTCGCCGGGCGGCTGGTGCTCTACGTGGAACGCGGCGGCCGCACGCTGCTGTCCTTCACCGAGGACGCGGCCGACCTGGCGCTGGCGGCGTCCGCCCTGGCCGACGCGGTTCATGCCGGGTATCTGGGCCGAATGACGGTCACCAAGGTGGACGGCGAGGCTGCGCTGGGATCGTCCCAGCCGTTGGCGCAGGCGTTGGCCGCGGCCGGATTCGGGCTCACCCCGCAGGGCTTGAGAGTGCGTCGCTGATGCCCGAGGGCGATACCGTCCGACGGGCCTGCGCTCAGCTGGAACACCATCTGGCCGGGCAGCCGTTGACCGTCGCCGAGCTGCGCTGGCCGACGCTGGCCGGCACCGACCTGCGCGGGACGACCGTGGTGACCGTCGCCGCCTATGGCAAGCACCTCCTGATTCGGCTCGACAACGGCTGGACGCTGCACACCCACCTGCGCATGGACGGGCGCTGGGCGTTCGTCGCGCCGTCCGGCCCGAGCAAGGTGCGGTACTCGCCGCAGACCCGGGTGGTGTTGGGCACGTCGGAGTGGCTGGCCGTCGGGCTGAGCCTGGGGATGCTCGATCTGGTGCGCACCCGCGACGAGCACACCCTGATCGCCCACCTCGGGCCGGACATCATGGCCGACGACTTCGACGCCGAGGAGGCGATCACTCGGCTGCGCGCCTTCTCCGGGACGATCGGCGTCGCGTTGCTCGACCAGACGAACCTGGCCGGCATCGGTACCTTCTGGGCTGCCGAAGGCCTGTTCGTCCGGCGGCTGGACCCGTGGCGTCCGGCTGGCGAGGTGACGGCGGATCAGCTGGACGCCCTGATCAGCTGGACCCGGCGGACGATGCTCGCCGCGCTCACGACTCCCATTCAGACCAGCACCGGCGTCAGCGCGCCCGGGCGGAACAGCTACGTTCATGGCCGCCATCGCCAGGCCTGTCGCCGCTGCGGCACCCCGATCGCGGTGGCTCAGATCGGGCCGCCGACGAAGGAGCGTCCGATGTTTCATTGCCCGCGCTGCCAGGGTGTGGCGCGCGACTGAATCGTTACCAGTTTGTTCACTGCCCCGACCCACGCCGGGCCTTGCCAGCGTCATACGCCCCTGCCTAGGCTCGCAACCGTCAACGGCGACACCGCCCAGCCCCACTCCTCCCGCAAAGGAACACCCCTCGATGAAACGCAGCTACACGGTCGCTTTGGCGACCCTTGCCCTGCTGGCTCCAGCATTCGCCTTCAACAGTCCAACAGCGCAAGCCGCCAGCGGTGACCATGTGGTGATCAATGAGGCCTACCTCAACGGCGGCAGCACTGGCGCCACCTATCTGAACAAGTACGTCGAGTTGTACAACCCCACCGACGCTGCGGTTTCTCTGTCCGGCTGGTCGCTGCAATACCGCTCTTCGTCGAGCACCGCGAACGCCTCGAACGTCGTGGCCTTGACCGGCACCATCGCCGCGAAGGGCCACTACGTCATTGCGGGCACCGCGAACTCCACCACTGGTGCCAACTGGGTGTCCTCGGTCGTTCCGGACGCCACCACCACCGCGTCCTGGTCGGGGTCATCGGGGACGCTGATCCTGGCCAACGTGGGCACCGCTCTGGCGCCGCCGGCCGGATCGGTCGTCTCCGACACCGACGCGATCGTCGACCTGCTGGGCTATGGCTCGTCCAACACCTTCGAGACCACCCGCGGCTGCACCCCCGGCGTCGCCGTGGCCTGTGCGCGCACCAGCGGCATCGACACCGACGTCAACGTCGCCGACTTCACTGCTGTGGGCACCTTCGCCCCCACCAACTCCCAAGGCGTCACCTATGGCGACGTGACCCCGCCGCCCCCGCCGCCGCCCGCCACCAACGACAAGACCATCGCTGAAATCCAGGGCAACAGCGCGGACAGCCCGTTGGTCGGCCAGACCGTGACCACCACCGGCTTCGTCACCGCGCGCTACAACACCGGCGGCTTCAACGGCTATGTGATTCAGGCAGCCGGCAGCGGCGCGACCATCGATGACACCTCCGACGGGTTGTTCGTCTACTCCAGCGCCACCGCGGGCAGCGTCGCCATCGGCGACTACGTCCAGGTCACCGGTGCGGTGAGCGAGTTCAAGGGTCTGACCGAGATCACCGTCAACACCGGAAACCTGACCAAGCCGGACGCCACCGGCCTCACCCCGCCGGTTCCGGCGAAGGTCTCCTGGCCCGCCACGGACGCCGGGCGCGAAGCGCTGGAGTCGATGCTGATCGCACCCCAGGGCGACTTCACCGTCACCGACACCTACGACACCAACTACTACGCCTCCATCGGGCTGGCTGCCGGCACTGAGCCGCTGCTCATCCCCACCGAGGTCGGACGCCCGGGCTCAGCCGCCTACAACCAGACCGTCACCGACAACGCGGCTCGCGCCCTCACCCTCGACGACGGCGCCTCGACCAACTTCAACTCCGCGTCGAACAAGTCGATCCCGCTGCCGTACCTGTCGTTGGACAAGCCGGTGCGCGTCGGGGCTGCGGTGACGTTCACCCAGCCGGTGATCGTCGACTACCGCAACAGCTTGTGGAACCTGCAGCCCACCCAGCAGCTGACCGTCGCCAACGCTGACACCGTGCAGCCGGCCACCTTCGCCAACACCCGCACGTCCGCCCCGGCTGACGTCCACGGTCGGTTGAAGATCGCCAGCTTCAACGTGCTGAACTACTTCACCACCACCGGTGCCGACGCCGTGGCTGCGGGCGCGACCTGCTCGTTCTACAACGACCGCGCGGGCAACCCCATCACCGTGAACACCTGCACCAACCCGGGCGTGCGCGGCGCCGCTGATGCGACCAACCTGGCTCGTCAGCAGGCCAAGATCGTGGCTGCGATCAATGCCCTCGACGCGGACGTGGTTTCCCTGGAGGAGATCGAGAACGCCACCATCGCCGGCAAGCCGCGCGATGCTGCGGTGGCCACGCTGGTCGATGCGCTGAACGCGGCAGCCGGTTCCACCCGGTGGGCCTACGCTCCGAGCCCGGCGACCATTCCCGCTGGTGAGGACGTGATCCGCACCGCATTCATCTACAACCCGAACGCGGTCGCACTCGTCGGCGATTCGGTGATCTCGGCCGATCCGGCCTTCGACAATGCCCGTCCGTCGTTGGCTCAGGGGTTTGCGCCGGTGGGCGAGCCCGGTCACGCTTTCGTGGCGATCGTGAACCACTTCAAGTCGAAGGGCTGCCCGTCCCCAGTACTGCCGGCCGACGATCCCAATGCCGATCACGGCGACGGCCAGGGCTGCTGGAATGCGTCCCGGGTGGATCAGGCCACTGCGTTGGTGGCCCTAGCCGATCAGCAGAAGGCAGCCCTGGGTACCGATCGGGTGTTCCTGACCGGCGACTTCAACTCCTACACCCAGGAGGATCCGATGCAGGTGCTGTACACGGCCGGCTACGTCGACCAGGGCAGCAAGACCGACAAGTACACCTACTCCTTCGACAGCCAGTCCGGCTCGCTGGATCACATCCTCGCTTCGGCCGCAGCGGAGAAGATCGTCACCGGGGCCGACATCTGGAACATCAACTCCGGGGAGTCGATCGCGCTGGAGTACAGCCGGTTCAACTACAACGTGACCAACTTCTACGACGCCTCACCGTTCCGTTCCAGCGATCACGATCCGGAAATCGTAGGCTTCTCGCCCTCGACGACCGCGCTGACGCTGAGCGCCGCTTCGGTGCGCTACGGCAAGGCGGTGACCGCCACCGCAACGGTGACCGGCCCGAAGACCGGCACCGTCCGGTTCACCGTGGACGGGGACGTCACTGACGTGGCGTTGGTCGACGGTGTGGCCACGCTGGTGCTTCCCCAGAAGCTCGCGGTGGGCAACCACCAGGTCAGCGCCGGCTACCTGATCGCTTCCACCGGGGTGGTTGCGGATTCGTCCTCGGCGTCATTCTCGGTGACCAAGGCCACCGTGAAGCCCATCGACAAGCAGGAATGGCGCCTGGCGTCCGCCTCACGGCCGCTGACCTTCACGGTCAAGACCCAGGCCCTGGGCGATGACGTGTGGGCCACCGGCACCCTGAAGACCTACCTGAACGGCAAGGTGGTGGCGACCACGTCGCTGACCGAAGCCGATCACGGGACCGTCCGGATCACCGTGCCGGCAAAGGTGCTGAAGTCTCACCGTCACCGAGTGATCACCATCGTCACCAAGCTCACCGACTCCGCGACCACCGAAAAGGCCACGTTGAAGGTGCTGCACGCGATCCTGCTCTAGCCGGACGGGCGGGCGTCACCACCGTGCGAGATGGTGGCGTCCGCCCTCTGGTCGGACCGGTTTGCGTTACGAGATTCGTTGCCCACAACCGTATGAATCGTTACCAACCTGACCCCAAAAGACCCTGGTCGGCACCCGCGGCGGCCCGTAACGTGTCGGCCATTGGCCAGCCAACAGCCAGTCAGTGAAACCCCCTAGCCGAACCTGCTAGGCCGGCGCTCGCGCGCCACCCGTCATCAAGGAGGACCGTAGTGAAACCAATCCCCCACCTCAGGCTCAAGGGCCTATTGGTCGGCACCGTCGGTGCCGCGCTGATCGCCGCGCCGCTCGCCGTCGCCCCGGCCCAAGCGGCCCCGACGGACACCACGATCGCGTTGCTGAACTTCAACGACTTCCACGGTCGCATCGACACCAACACCACCAAGTGGGCCACCACCATCGAGGCCGAACGCGCCACCTACGGCGACGCCAACACGCTGCTGCTCAGTGCTGGCGACAACATCGGCGCCTCGGTGTTCGCCTCGGCCACGCAAGCCGACCAGCCCACCATCGACGTGCTCAACGCGTTGGACCTGAAGGCCTCGGCGGTCGGCAACCACGAGTTCGACAAGGGCTGGGACGACCTGAAGACGCGAGTCATCAACAACGGTTCGAACGCCACGTGGGACTACCTCGGTGCCAACGTGTACGCCAAGGGCACCACCACGCCGGTCCTGCCCGAGTACTCGATTCAGACCATCGACGGCATCAAGATCGGCGTGGTTGGCGTGGTCACTACGGAAACCCCGACGCTCGTGTCGCCCGCAGGAGTCAGCACCCTCGACTTCGGTGACGAGTTGGTCGCACTGAACCGCGTGGCCAATCAGCTCAAGGACGGCAACGCCGCCAACGGCGAAGCCGACGTCGTGGTGGCAGAGATCCATGACGGCGCCTCGATCAGCGATGGCACCTGGATCGTCACCAACCCGGTGACGCCGGCGGCCACCCTGGCGCAAGCCAAGGCCGCAAGCGCCGCATTCACCAACATCGTGGACAACACCAGCCCCAAGGTGGATGTGATCTTCAACGGTCACACCCACACTGCCTACGCCTGGACCGACCCGAACCACAGCAACCGTCCCGTCGTTCAAGCAGCCAGCTACGGTAGCCACATCGGCAAGGTTGTGCTCACCGTCGACAACACCACGAAGGCTCTCACCAGCGCCACCGCCTCGGTGGTCGCACGCTCCCTGTCCGCAGACGCCTCGACCTACCCCCGCGTGGCTGCGGTGAAGACGGTCGTGGACGCCGCCCTGGCGCACGCTGCGATTGTCGGTAACGAGCCCATCGGCGAAATCACCGGAAGCATCACCACCGCATTCAGCGGCGGCTCCTTCGTCAACGGTGCGTGGACCGGTGGTACGGCCGGCGATCGCTCCAAGCAGTCCACCGTGGGCAGGTTGGTGGCCGACTCTCTGCTCACCACCTTGTCTGACCCCGATCGCGGCGGCGCCGACATCGGCCTCACCAACCCGGGCGGGCTGCGTGCCGACCTCCTCTACGCCAAGTCCGGCGCAGAAGCTTCCGACGGCATCGTCACCTACGCCGAAGCGAACGCCGTCCTGCCCTTCGTGAACAACCTGTGGACCACCACCATTACCGGCGCCCAGTTGAAGCAGGTATTGGAAGAGCAGTGGCAACCTGATGGCGCCAGCCGCCCGTACCTGGCGCTGGGACTGTCGAGCAACGTCAGCTACACCTATGATCCGACCGCGAGCCGTAACAACCGCATCACCAGCGTGTGGGTGAACGGCAAGCTGGTGAAGGCTGGCGACAGCTTCACCATCGGCACGGTCAGCTTCCTGACCTCCGGTGGCGACAACTTCACCACCTTGGCCCAGGGCACGAATGCAAAGGATTCCGGCCTGGTCGACTACGAAGCCTGGATCGCTTACCTGAAGGCGCACAAGCCCACGGCCCCGGACTTCGCCAAGCCGAGCGCAGTGCTGACCGCCGCCAGCACGGCCAAGGTCGGTGAGTCCTACACCGTGTCGGTCTCCGATCTGAACCTGACCTCGCTCGGTTCGCCGGAGAACACCTCCCTGGAGGTGCGGGTGGGTAACACCCTGGTCACCACCGTCCCGGTCTCCGGCGGTGCGGCCAGCGCCACCTTCACGATGCCGTCCACCGAGGCCGTCACCTTGACCGCGCTGCCGTCCAAGACGCTGGTGCGGGTTCCGGTGACCACCACCCCGCTGGCCACGTCCACCACCCTGACGGTGAACAAGACCAAGGTGCCCTTCGGCACCGCGATCACCGCCACCGCCAAGGTGACCGGAACCACCTCGGGCACGGTGTCCTTCGCCGTGGCCGGCAAGACCGTCACCGCACCGCTGGTGAACGGAGTGGCCACCGCCACGCTGCCGAACGACATCCCGGTGGGCAGCCAGCAGGTCGTGGCCAGCTTCGTCGCCGACACCAAGGCTGCAGCCAGCAGCTCGGCGCCGGTCACGATCAAGGTGGTCAAGGCCACGGTCAAGGCCATCAACAAGGCTCAGGTCTCCGTGGCCAGCGCCAAGAAGCCCTTCACCTTCACGGTGAAGACCAAGGCTCTCGGTGATGGCGTGTGGGCCACCGGCACCTTGAAGACCTACCTGCACGGGCACCTGGTCGCCAAGACCACGCTCACCCAGGCAGACAAGGGCACCAAGAAGGTCACCATCGCAGCCAAGTACCTCAAGTGGTACGGACGCGGCGCCTCGCTGACCGCTCACACCAAGCTGACCAACTCGTCCACCACCAAGGACGCGACGGTCAAGCTGATCCGCCTGATCCTGGTCTAGCCAACAACGCCACGCGCACCGTCCGATCCGTCGGGCGGTGCGCGTGGCATGTCTGGGCCCACTCGGTAGGGTCAGGGCCATGCAGACCAGGCTCCGCGGCACCCTCGACTGGGCGAAGGCCAACCCCTCGGCGATACTCCTGCTCGCCCAGCTGCTGGGCATCGTGCTGTACGCCTTCGTCGATGAGGCCGGCGTCCGATCGATCGGACGTCTGGTGCTCAGCCTGTTCGGCATGGTGGTCGTGGCGCTGGCGCTCGCGGTGCTGCGCGAGTCGCCGATCTACACCTGGCTCGGCGTGATGATCGGCATTCCGGCGGTGATCCTCACCTTCGTCGAGTGGGGCACCGGCGATCCGGGCTGGAGCCTGGCGTCCAGTCTGGTTCACGTCGCCTTCTACGCCTACACGCTGATCGGCCTGCTCAGCTACATGTTCGCCGACGATCAGGTGACCGCCGACGAGGTGTGGTCGATCGGTGCGACCTTCACCGTGGCGGTGTGGCTGTGGGCGTACGCCTACTCCACCGTGCAGCTGATCGCGCCCGGCTCGTTCACTGCGGCGATCGACGTCGACGCGCCACGGACCTGGCTGGAGCTGCTGTTCCTGTCGACCACCACCATGACCAGCACCGGACTGTCGGACGTGATTCCGGTCAAGCCGCTGGCTCGATCGGTGGTGATGATCCAACAGATTGCGGGGATGCTGTATCTCGCGGTGGTGGTGGCTCGTATCGTGGGTCTTACGCTGAATCGATCCCGGAGGCAGTCATGAAAGAACTCACCGACAAGGTCAGTTGGCTCACCGATGCGGTCGGTGCTCGCTGTTACTGGATCGACCTCGGCCCCGATCAGGTGGCCATCGTCGACCCCGGCATGTCGGCAGGGCTGAACCGGGTGGCCCGCGAGCTGCGGCGCGCGGGGCGCTCGCCGTACGAGGTCACTGAGATCCTGCTGACCCACGCTGACGTTGACCACGCTCAGGTCGCGGCCGAGTGGCAGCGCCGCACCGGGGCCCGGGTGTGGCTCGGCTCAGCGGACGCGGCGATTCTCACCGGCGCCGCCCGTCCGGCCAGCTCGTTCCGCCAGTTCTCCAGCAAGATCGGCACCCCTGAACTTCCCGGACGCCTCCAGCTGTTGTCCGGCGACGACGAGATCCTGCCGGGGCTGACCGCCCTGCAGACTCCTGGGCACACCCCCGGACATCACGCGTTCCGCTTCGACGGCGTCCTGTTCGCCGGCGACGCCGCCCGTTGCCAGGACGGACGTCTGGTGCCGATGGGGTCCTTCCTCGACGACGACCCGCGCAAAGCCAGCGCCGCCCTCTCCCGCCTACGCGCCCTGGAGGTCGACTGGTACGCCTGCGGCCATTCCGACCCCGCCCGCAAGCTGTAGCTGCGCTGTGTGAAAAGTGAGGGCGGTTTCGCACCATGTTCGGTGCGAAACCGCCCTCACTTGTGACTACGGCGCCCACTTGACGAACCCGCACCTTTTTGGCAATGCTTGTGTTGCGTATTCAAGTTAGGGAAGCCTAACCTAAGCGGACGGATGTCATGTTTCTCGCCTCGTTCTTGATCGGGCTGCGTGAAGGCCTGGAGGCCGCGCTCATCGTCGGCATCCTGGTGGCCTTCATCCACAAGCGCGGACGAAACGACGTCCTGGCTCGGGTGTGGTGGGGCGTCGGGTTGGCCATCGGTCTGTCGCTGGCACTGGGTGCGATCTTCACCTTCGGCGCCTACGGCCTCAGCTTCGAGACCCAGGAGATCATCGGCGGCCTGATGTCGCTCTTCGCGGTGGCGATGGTCACCTGGATGGTCTTCTGGATGATGAAGACCGGCCACCGGATGAAGTCCGAACTCGAGTCCAGCGCCGCGTCCGCGCTGGCCATCGGCAGCGGCTGGACGATCGCCTGGATCGCCTTCCTCTCGGTCGGCCGCGAAGGCCTGGAGACCACCCTGATGCTGTGGGGGTGGGCGACCCAACCCGAGGCCCTGCTCGGCGCACTGGTCGGGATCCTGGCCGCCTGCGCTCTGGGCTACTTGGTCTACCGCGGCATGCTGCGGATCAACTTCAGCACCTTCTTCGCCTTCACCGGCGCCTTCTTGATCATCGTCGCGGCCGGCATCCTCGCCTACGGCATCCACGACCTGCAGGAGGCCGCCGTCCTGCCTGGGCCGTTCTCCGGCGCCCCGATCACCCCCACCGACCCGCTCACCGGGAACGTGCTGGTCGGGCTCACCGACGGCCCGTTCTGGATGGCCGCCTACCCGTTCGGCTGGGCCTTCGACCTGACCGCGTTCATCGACCCCACCGGCATCTGGGCCACCCTGGCCAAGGGTACGATCGGCTTCACCCCGCAGATGAGCTGGCTGGAGGTCACCATCTGGGCGATCTACCTGGCGGTAGTGTTGCCCCGATTCCTCTCCCAGGCCCGCGCCAATCGGCGAGCCGTGCAGGCCGCCCGCGCCGAGAAAGCCGCTGCGACCCCAACCGAGCCGGCACCCGTGCCCGCCACCACCGCTCCCACCCCCGAACACACCACATCGTCGGACGTCTCACTGACGCCCGTGCCCGAAAGGACCGCCTCATGACCCCCTCCCGCCTGGTCGCGGTGGCCGCCGGTGCCGCCCTCGTGCTCACCGGCTGCGTCGCCAATCAACCGATGGGTGGAGCCTCCTCCGCGTCCGAAGTGATCAGCGTCAGCGCCTCGGAAACAGCCTGCGCGGTCGCACCAGCCACCGCGGCCAGCGGTGTTGTGCGCTTCCGGATCACCAACAACGGCCCGCAAACCACCGAGTTCTACGTGCTGGCCGCCGACGGCCTCCGCGTGGTGGCTGAGAAGGAGAACATCGCCACCGGAGCGACCTCGGAACTGAGCGCGCAAATGCAACCGGGCAGCTACTTCACCGCCTGCAAGCCCGGCATGCGTGGGGAGAATGTCGGCAAGGCGGCTTTCACCGTCACCGGCGGGCCGGTGCAGATGACCGGCAACGATCAAGCGCTGCTCGGCCAGGTGGTCACCAAATACGTGAGCTTCGTGAAGAACGAGATCGCCGAGCTTCAGCCCCAGGCCGCCAAGCTTGCCGACGCCTACGCCGCCGGCGACGATGCGACTGCGCGCAGCCTGTTCGCGACCACCCGACTGCACTACGAGCGCGTTGAGCCGATCGCCGAGGCTCTGGGCATCCTCGACCCCCGCATCGACTACCGCGAGATCGACTACAAGGCCGAAGCGGCCGCGCTGGCCAAGGACGACCCGACCTTCACCCAGTGGTTGGGCTTCCACCGCATCGAAAAGGATCTGTGGGTGCCGGCCAAGGACGCGCTCCAGCCCGACGGCAGCCCCGCGTGGGGCGACTGGCGTCCGTCCACTCCGGCCGAGCGTGCGGTGATCGCCAAGACCCTGGTGGCCGACATCGGACGGCTGTACGACACCGTTCACGCCGACAACTTCGCCGCCACCCACCACGTCGACCTCGCCACCGTCTCCAACGGCGCCTCCGCACTGCTGGAGGAGATCGCCACCTCGAAGGTCACCGGCGAAGAGGACTGGTGGTCCCACACCGACCTGTACGACTTCCAGGGCAACCTGCAAGGCGCCCGCATCGCCTTCGACCTGGTCGCGCCCGTCGCCGAAGGCCAGAGTGAAGCGGGCAAGCCGCTGGTCGCTCGGATCGACACCGAGTTCGACAAGCTCCAGGCATTGCTCGACAGCCACGGCTCGGTGAGCTCGGGCTTCACCTCCTATGACAAGGTGTCGCGCTCGCAACGGCGGCAACTGGTCGAACAGATCGATGCCACGCGCGAGCCGCTGTCGAAGCTGACCAATGCCGTGCTGGGCATCGAGGGCGGCAAGTGAGCGGCGCCACCCCCACTCAAGACCCGGGGTCTCTGCGCGACCTCGATGCCGCCTCCGAGCCGGCCGACGGCTCAGGCGGCGCCCCCCGTGGGCTCTCCCGGCGGGGACTGCTGGCTCTCAGCGGAGGCCTCGGCCTGACCGTCGGAGCCCTCGCCGGGGGCACGGCGGCGGCACTCTCCCGGCCGTCCGTCGCCGATGGTGCCGGCCTGGCGTACCCGTTCTTCGGTGAACACCAGGCCGGCATCACCACCCCAGCCCAGGATCGCCTGCACTTCGCGGCCTTCACCATGCGCGCGGGCGCCACCCGCGACGACCTGATCGAACTGCTGCAGGACTGGACCTACGCGGCGTCCCGGCTCACCCAGGGCCAGGACGTGAGCCCGCACGGCGCCTTTGATGGTGGCCCCTACCTGCCGCCGGACGACACCGGCGAGGCCGCCGACCTCGGTCCGAGCGGGCTGAGCATCACCTTCGGCTTCGGCCGGACGCTGTTCGTCACCGCGGAGGGCACCGATCGCTTCGGGCTGGCCGCCCAGCTGCCACCCGACTTCACCACCCTGCCGACGATGGTCAACGACTTCATTCAGCCGGCGCGCTCCGGCGGGGACCTGTGCATTCAGGCGTGCGCGAATGATCCGCAGGTGGCGGTGCACGCGATCCGCAACCTCACCCGCATCGCCATCGGACGGGCCACCTTGTCCTGGTCGCAGTTGGGCTTCGGGCGCACCTCATCGACCTCCACCAGCCAGCAGACACCGCGCAACCTGTTCGGCCAGAAGGACGGCACCAACAACCTCAAGGCCGAGGAGCCCGAGCGGCTGGCCGAGCACGTCTGGATCAGCGAGGGACCGTCGTGGTCGCACGGCGGGTCGTACCTGATCGCGCGGCGGATCGCGATGACCATCGAGGTGTGGGACGGCCTGCAGCTCACCGAACAAGATCGCGTCCTGGGCCGGGCGAAGGGCAGCGGAGCACCCTTGTCGGGAGGAACCGAGTTCACCGCCCCCGACTTCACCAAGGCCGGCACCGACGGAGCACCGCTGATCGACCCCCGCTCCCATGTGGCGCGCACCAACCCGGCGAACAACGGCGGCATCGCGATGCTGCGCCGCGGCTACAACTTCGTCGACGGCAATGACGACCAAGGCCGACTGGACGCGGGGCTGTTCTTCATCGGCTTCGTGAAGGCGCCGGCGCGGTTCGCCGCCGTCCATACCAACATGGCCCGCGACGACATGTTCGTCGAGTATCTGAAGACCACGTCGTCCTCGGTGTTCCTGGTTCCGCCCGGCGTCGCCGCCGACGGCTATGTCGGGCAAGCACTATTCGCCAGTTGATCGGCGTCGTTGGCCGAAGAGGACCTGACGCCGGGGCGTCCGGCAGGTTAGGTTGATCGGGTGAGGCTCGAAGTACTCGCGACCCGGCATCGCAGCCTGGCGGTCACAGCGTGTGAATGGCGTGCGTTCGGCATGGCCGACCCCGAACGGATGGCCGACGAGGTCTTCGAGCGCCTGGTGAACTGCGATGATCCCAACTTCACCGACTTCTACGCCGCCGTGGACGCGGTGGTCACACTCACCTACGCCCGCCACGCGGCGAAGGAGAGCACCCTCGACCGGCTGACCCGCGGCATGAAGGTATCCCGCCCCGGCCCCACCGACGCAATGCTGCTGGTGTTGAGCAACCTGCGCCACAAGCACCGCCAGCTCCTGCAGCTGCGCTACTGGGACGCGCTGACCCCAGCCGAAGCCGCCGAGGCTCTGCAGCTCACCGCCGAGGCATTCGCCGAGCGCGAGGCCAAGGCCGAGGAACGGTTCATGGCCAAGGCCACCCGTCGCTACCCCGAACTCGCCGGACGGGCGGTCGGTCCGTTGGTGTCGGCAGCCAAGCCGGGCGTCCACCGTCGCCGCGTCGAGTAGCGCATCAGCCTCACTGCCTGCAGGAAGAGCTCAACGACGCGGTCAGTCGCAGGCGTGGGTGCCCAACTCGAGGACCGGAAGCTGACTGGCCGCTTCGGCCACCACGAACCGCCACAGCTGGGTTGCCGCCGGGGTGAGGGTGCGTCGACTCATCCGCACCACCAGCCAGTTGCGGCAGATCGGCAGGCCGGTCACGTCCAGCACGGCGAGCCGCCCGTCGGCGAGCTCCCCGGCGATGGTGTGCCCCGAGATCAGCGCCACCCCCATGCCTGCCATCACCGCCTGCTTGATGGTCTCGTTCGAGCTCAGCACCATGCCGATGTTGGGCTCACGTCCGGCGGTCGCGAACAGCGAATCCAAATGCAGGCGCGTGCCGGAGCCGTGCTCGCGGGCCAGGACCGGCTCTTCGGCCACCGTGGCGAAGTCGTAGGGACGCCCGGTACGCGCCTGCTCGACCACCAGTCGGTGGTCCGGCGCGGCGATGATCACGTAGGGGTGCTTGCCGAAGGCCTCGGCAAGCATCTGTGCTGCCGCCGGCGGACGTCCCATCACCACCAGGTCGACCTCGAAGCTCTCCAGCCATCCCAGCACCTCGTCACGGTTGCCGATGCGCAGCGCGATCTCGATCCCGGGATGCGCCCGCTGGAAGGCGGCCAGGACGAAGGGGGCGTAGTACTTCGCGGTGCTCACCGCACCCAGGGTCACGTGGCCACTGCCGGCCGACCGCAATGCTTTGAGTTCCTCAGCGGCGTCGGCCAGCTCGGCGTCGATGCGATGGGCCGCTTCCACCAGGATCCGTCCGGCCTGGGTGGCGTGTTGGCCGCCAGGGCCGCGCTCGATGAGGGGCAGGCCGACCTGGCGTTCCAGGAGCCGCACCTGCTGGGCGATCGCCGGACCGGTGAGGTGGAGACGTTCGGCGGCGGCGGCCAGCGAGCCGGTCTCGACGACCGCCCCCAGGAAGCGGAGTTGCCGCAGCGTGATGTCCTTCATGAAGATGCATAGTATCTCTTTGCTTGCGCCAAAAATACTGTGCCTTCCCTTTCGTTCGATCGAGGCCGACACTGGACAGCATGTACAGCGATCAGATGTCTCTCGCGGACGCCCTGGCCACCTGGAGTGGCGAGTCGGACGAGCGTCAGGCCTTGTCCGAGATCGTTGTCGCGCTCGCTGAAGCCGGCGTCCGGCTGTCGAAGGCCATCGCCATGGCCCCGCTGGAGCCGCCCGCCGTCACCATCACGCCGAGTGCGGGTGAGGGCACCAACGCCAGCGGTGACGAGCAGAAGCCGATGGATCTGTACGCCGACAAGGTGGTGCTCGATGCCCTGGCCGGGCTGGACGTGGCCGCGTTCTGCTCCGAAGAGGCCGACGAGCCGGTCACCCTGCGAGCCGGCGGACGCTACGTGGTGGCCGTCGACCCGGTGGACGGCTCGTCCAACCTGGACGTGAACGCGCCGGTCGGCACCATCTTCGCGATCCTGCCCGCCGTGGACAGCGAGGATCAGATGCCGGCGATCCTGCAGGCCGGCAACCGCCAACTGGCCGCCGGAATGATCGTCTACGGACCGAGCACGGTGCTGATGCTGACCGTCGGCGAGGGCACCGACCTCTACGTCCTGGACCTCAACACCCACCACTTCCGGCTGGCCCGTGGTGGCATCCAGTTGCCCACCGAGGCCAACGAGTACGCGATCAACGCCTCCAATGCCCGGCATTGGGGGCCGGGGATCGCCGAATACATCGGCGACCTGGTGCGCGGCAAGTCGGGGCCCCGCGAGCAGGCGTTCAACATGCGCTGGCTGGCGTCCCTGGTGGCCGAGGCCTATCGGATCCTCACTCGCGGAGGGGTCTTCCTCTACCCCGCCGACGACCGCAAGGGCTACGAGAACGGCCGGATCCGGCTGGTGTACGAAGCCAACCCGATCTCGTTTCTGGTCACTCAGGCCGGCGGCAAGGCCACCAACGGGGTCGACGACATCCTCGACCTCACGCCCATCCACCTGCACCAACGCGTGCCGCTGGTGTTCGGCTCGGCAACCAAGGTCGATCGGGTACGTCGCTACCTGGTCGATCCCAACCTTCAGAACGCCAGCTCGCCACTGTTCTCCTCCCGCGGCCTGTTCCGCGACTGACCCGAACCCGCCACTGACCCTAAGGAGCCCACCATGTCGGTGAAGCATCCGATCATCGTCGTCACCGGTTCCTCCGGCGCCGGCACCAGCACGGTGCAGAACACCTTCGACCAGATCTTCCGGCGCGAAGGCGTCAAGGCCGCCCACATCGAAGGCGACGCCTTCCACGCCTACGACCGCGCCGGCATGGGTGAGCAGATCGCCCGGGCCGCCGAAGCGGGCAACAACCACTTCAGCCACTTCAGCGCCGAGGCCAACCTGTTGGACGAGCTGGGTGCGGTCTTCGCCGAGTTCGGCGAGAGCGGTACCGGGCGCACCCGCCACTACGTCCATGACGAGATCGAGGCGCAGACCTACGGCAGCCCGCCCGGCACCTTCACCGACTGGCATCCGTTGGATCCGGACTGCGACGTGCTGTTCTACGAGGGCCTGCACGGTGCCGCGTCCACCGATACTGTCGACTTATCCACCTATGGAGATTTGAAGATCGGTGTCGTGCCGGTGATCAACCTAGAGTGGATCCAGAAGCTGCACCGGGACCGGTCCGAACGCGGACACGAGCCCGAAGCGATCTCGGCGGCGATCCTGCGCCGGATGCCGGACTACCTGAAGACGATCACCCCGCAGTTCTCCCGCACCGACATCAACTTCCAGCGGGTGCCGCTGGTGGACACGTCCAACCCGTTCATCGCCCGGACGATCCCCACCCCGGACGAGTCGATGGTGGTGATCCGCTTCCGCGACCCGGCCGGCATCGACTTCGGCTACCTGGTGTCGATGATCAACGGCAGCTTCATGTCGCGGGCGAACTCGATCGTCGTCCCGGGCGGCAAGCTCGATCTGGCCATGCAGCTGATCCTGACCCCGCTGATCAAGCGCCTGGTCGAAAACAAACGGCGGGCCGGCTGATGATCGTCCGCACCACCCACGGCTTCGTTCGCGGAGTCCCCACAGCTCTGGCCCGATCGACGGAGACCTCTGCCGGGACTGCTCCTGATTTGGCCCAGAGGCAGGCCGGCCAGCACCACTGGTTGCTGGCCGGCCTCACCCACCACCACACCACTCACTGACGAGGAGCCGACCATGGCCCGCATCACGCTACGACAGCTGCTGGATCACGCCGGCGAGCACGGCTACGGCCTGCCGGCGTTCAACGTCAACAATGCCGAACAGGTGCTGGCCATCATGCGCGCAGCCGAAGCCACCGACTCCCCGGCCATCCTTCAGGTCAGCCGCGGTGCCCGCAGCTACGCCGGCGACGCCATGGTGCGCAAGATGATCGAGGCCGCCGAGGAGATGTTCCCCACCGTGCCGATCTGCGTCCACCAGGACCACGGCAACGGCACGGGCGTGTGCTTCTCGGCGATCGACCAGGGCTACACCTCGGTGATGATGGACGGCTCGCTGCTGGAGGACGCCAAGACCCCCACCACCTATGAGCAGAACGTCGCCGTGACCACGGCGGTGCGCGAGTACGCCCACGCCCGCGGGGTGTCGGTCGAGGGTGAGCTGGGCGTCCTGGGACGCCTGGACACCGGCACCGGCGAGCAGGAGGACGGCCACGGCGCGACCGGCACGCTGGATCGCAGCCAGCTGCTGACCGATCCCGACCAGGCCGTCGACTTCGTCCAGCGCACGGGAGTGGACGCCCTGGCGATCGCCATGGGCACCTCGCACGGCGCGTACAAGTTCGACAGCAAGCCTGATGCCGAGGTGCTGTCGATGGAGACGGTCAAGGCGATCCACCGCCGCCTGCCCGATCTGCATCTGGTGATGCACGGCTCCAGCTCGGTGCCCCAAGAGTTGCAGGACATCTTCAATGCCTGGGGCGGGCAACTGCCGCAGACCTATGGCGTGCCCATCGAGGAGATCCTCGAAGGCATCCGCTACGGCGTCCGCAAGGTCAACATCGACACCGATCTGCGCCTGGCCATGACCGGCGCCTTCCGCAAGGTGGCGGTCAGCAACCCGGTGGAGTTCGATCCGCGGAAGTTCCTGATTCCGGCCATGGAGGCGGTCACCGACTTGTGCCGCCTGCGCTACGAGCAGTTCGGCTCGGCCGGTCAGGCATCCAAGATCACTCCCGTCCCCCTGCCCGACATGGCCGCCCGCTACGCCGACGGCAGCCTCGACCAGCGCGTCACCACCGGATAGTCCCGGCCCAACCAAGGAGCCCAGCATGGATCAGTCGAGTCGCTACGCCGACCTCAGCCTCACCGAAGGCGACCTGATGGCCGCCGGCACCCACATCCTGTGTGCCTACAAGCTGAAGCAGAAGCCCGGGCAGAGCTACCTGTCGGCCGCTGCCCACCTCGCCGCAGAGTCGTCCACCGGCACCAACGTGGAGATCTCCACCACCGACGACTTCACCCGCGGGGTGGATGCGCTGGTCTACTACGCCGACGAGGCGTCCGAGGACGTGCGGATCGCCTACCCGCTGGACCTTTTCGACCGCAACATGACCGACGGCCGGATGATGATGGTCTCGTTCCTGACCCTCACCATCGGCAACAACCAGGGCATGGGCGACATCGAGTACGCCAAGATGGTCGACTTCTGGGTGCCGCCGGAGGTGATTCGCCAGTTCGACGGGCCGAGCATGAACATCGCCGACCTGTGGCGCATCCTCGGCCGTCCGACCACCGACGGCGGCTACATCTGCGGCACCATCATCAAGCCGAAGCTGGGCTTGCGTCCCGAGCCGTTCGCCAAGGCGGCCTACGAGTTCTGGCTGGGTGGGGACTTCATCAAGAACGACGAGCCGCAGGGCAACCAGGTGTTCGCGCCGGTGAAGCAGACCATTCCGCTGGTCTACGACGCGATGAAGCGGGCGATGGACGAGACCGGCGAGGCCAAGTTGTTCAGCATGAACATCACCGCCGACGATCACCACGAAATGCTGGCTCGCGCCGACTACGCCTTGGGTGTCTTCGGGCCGGACGCCAACAAGCTGGCCTTCCTGGTGGACGGCTACGTCGGCGGCCCGGGCATGATCACCACTGCGCGGCGCAACTACCCCAACCAGTTCCTGCACTACCACCGGGCCGGGCATGGGGCGATCACGTCCCCCAGCTCGAAGCGTGGCTACACCGCGTTCGTGCTGGCCAAGATGGCCCGGCTGCAGGGCGCGTCCGGCATCCATGTAGGCACGATGGGCCACGGCAAGATGGAGGGCGAGGCTGACGACCGGGTGATCGCCTACATGATCGAGCGGGACGAGGCCCAGGGGCCGGTGTACTTCCAGAAGTGGGACGGCATCAAGGCCACCACGCCGATCGTCTCCGGCGGCATGAACGCGCTGCGTCTGCCCGGCTTCTTCGCCAACCTGGGGCACGGCAACCTGATCAACACCGCTGGTGGCGGCTCCTACGGCCACCTCGACGGTCCGGCGTCCGGTGCCTTGTCGCTGCGACAGGCCTACGAAGGCTGGGCCGCCGGAGCTGATCCGGTGGAGTGGGCCCGGACGCACCGGGAGTTCGCCCGGGCGTTCGAGTCGTTCCCCGGCGACGCCGATGCGCTGTACCCGGGTTGGCGGGAGAAGCTCCTCTGATTGTGGGGTGAGAGTCCATCGGCGGACGGATTCTCACACCCCGGTTCCGTCTCATCACGGCGGCGGAGCCACTGGGGTCGGCGGTGCTAGCTGGGGGCTCACCGCCGACCCCCTCAGTTTCTGCGCTGGTTGAGCGGCGGCGCGGTCAATCCAGCCCTGCTGGTTGAGCAGCGGCGCAGCCAACCCACCCCTGCTGGTTGAGCAGCGAGCGATGCGAGCGTGTCGAAACCCCTCCGCGCCTGCTCACAAATCCGCACCCGAGTCTTCCCCCAGCCAGCGGCCAGGGGGCTAGCCTGGGCAGATGATCGCATTCGTCGCGTTCGATCTGGGCAAAGTGTTGGCCTCCCCGGCCGACCTCTACACCGCGCCCGCGGCCTACCTCGGGGTGCCGCCGTCGGCCTACGAGGCCGTGTATCGCAGCGGGCGCGCCACCTATGACGGCGGCGGTTCCCGCGTCGAATACTGGGGCCCGCTGCTCACCGGGTTGGGCATCGAGCCGACCGCCGAGGCGATCACCCACCTGGCCGAGCTCGACGCCGAGCTGTGGATCCAGTTGCGTCCCTCGGCCGAAGCGATGCTGGTGACGGTCTACTCCTGGGGGCTGCGGACCGCGCTGGTCAGCAATGGGCCGCTGGCGCTGGGACGGGCCGTCCGGTTTGCCGAGTGGGCGCCACTGATCGACCGCGTCTTCATCTCTTCCGAACTGCGCCTCAGTAAGCCCGACCCGGCGATCTTCCCGGCAGTCACCGATCAACTCGGCATCGCCCCCGAGGAGATCGCCTTCATCGACGACCGTGTCGACTCAGTCGAGGCCGCTGCCGCTTTCGGCTGGCAGAGCCATCTGTGGGTGGACGACGCCGACTCCCTGGCCTGGCTGGCCGAGGTGTGCGGCCAGGTGTTGCCCGTCCAAGGCGCCTGAGCGGGTTACTGCTCCGTCGCGCTCGCCACTCTCAGGCGGGAGTCGGCGCGCACCGCCACCACGAGCAGCACCGCGTTCAGCGCCTCCAGGCCCGCATATCCCACAGACACCGGGTTGGCCGAGCCGGTCATCGTGATCCCGATCAGCCGCCCCGCGCACAGACCGATGCCGATCAACATGGCCGACACCAGGCCGAGCCGCGTCCGGGAATCGTCGAGCGCGCAGTAGCCGTACCACAGGCTGATTCCCACCATCATCACCCCGACGTCGGTCATGACCCGGACGCTGTCGGGCCGGGAAACCCCCGCGCCCACCAGCGACGCAAACACGTCGGGAGCAGCGGTGTAGCCGGCCCCGAACCCCAGCCATACGGCGGCATTCAGCCACAGCAGGACCTTCGCGAACTTCTGAGAACTCATCATGCTCTCCTCTCGCGCCGACGTCGCACGGGTCGTGTCGCGATATATCGCTCCGGCGAATCTAGGGCCAGCACCGGTCTCGGTCAACCGGCGAGCGCCGACTTATCCGGGTTATGAGCGCAGACTCCGGCGCTCCTGATACCAACCACCGAGTTGCCGTGGTTTTGAACGCCATTTCGCCCTTGAAAACCCCGGCAACTCGGCGGTGACTGGCCACGCCCGCCCAGGAAGCCCGCAAAACCCCGGTAACTCAGCTCTTCGGCCTGGCATCCCAGCGATGTCGCCGTGCACGAACACCACCCCGACCGGACGGCGTTGCCGCCGGGGACGGGGTCGATCGATAGGAACCTGCCGGTGGCCGGGTTGTAGAGCCGGGCGCCCATCACGGTGAGGCGACGCGCCCATAGTGAGGGCGATCTGAAACGTGTCCAAGCGTGCCCGCCAACCCGAGGCGATGCGGCAGCTACTCCCCCGGATACCGCACACCGATCTGACGACGAATGTCGTCGAGGGTCTCCATGATGGCCACCGATTCGTCCAGCGGGAGCTGGGGTGATTCGGTGAAGCCGTCGGCAACCAGTTGCGCGAAATGGGCGGTCTCGTGGGCTAGGCCTTGATGGCCGACCATCACGTCCGGCGGGCTGGTGATCGCCTCACCGGACGGGCTGACCAGACGCACGCGTCCCGGTGTGTAGAACTCGCCGTCGAGTTCGATCCGGCCGTGCTCGCCGCAGATCGCCATGGTCGTGGGGGTCCGCGCGGCCAGGGTCGTCGACAGCAGCGCCTGGGCGTGCGGGTGATTCACGTAGTCACCGAAGGTGATGCTGAGCTGGCGATCCACCCCGGCGGGCGTCAGCTCCCCGACCACCCGGACGGTGCCCGGGCGTCCCAGCGCGAAGAAGCTGTACGACACCGGGTAGATGCCCAGGTCGAGCAGCGCGCCACCGGCCAGTTCTGGGCGCATCAGCCGCTCGACGTGCGTCAGCGCCTGCCCGTGATCACCCAGGACAGTCTCGATCTCGCCGATCACCCCGTCGTTCAGCAATTGGCGGACGATGTCGGTACGCGGCAGGAACCGCGTCCACATCGCCTCCATCAGCGCCACCCCGTGGGTGCGGGCGGCGTCGACCACTCGGCGCGCTTCCTTGGCGTTGCGGGTGAAGGCCTTCTCCACCAGGACGTGCTTGCCGGCCTCGATCGCCAACATCATCTGCTCGGCGTGCTCGCTGTGCGGGCTGGCGATGTAGACCGCCTCCACGCTCGGATCGGCCACCAACTCGGCATAGGACCCATAGGCGGTGCCAATGCCGAACTCGGCGGCGAACTCCTGCGCGCGCGACAAGCTGCGCGAGCCGACCGCGACCAATTCCTGGCGGGTGAACGTTCGGGCGGCCGAGGCGAAGGCGTGGGCGATCCAGCCCGGCGCCATCACCCCCCAATTCAACGGCGGGGCCGTGGCAGGATCGGGCACACGTGAAACCGGCATCGATGACGGGAAGACCATGGCCTCACGTTAGTCAGCCCGGCGCCACGGTGGGTACCGTCCGCGAAAGCTACCTACGACAGCGTCGAGACCAGAATCGCCTTGATCGAGTGCATCCGGTTCTCGGCCTGATCGAACACGATGGACGCCGGCGACTCGAACACCTCGTCGGTGACTTCCAACTCGGGCAGCCCGAACCGCTGGAAGACCGTCTCACCGACCGACGTCTCGCGGTTGTGGTAGGCGGGCAGGCAGTGCATGAACTTCACTTCGTCCACCCCGGTGCGCTCCATCAGCGCAGTGTTCACCTGGTAGTCCTGCAACAGCAGGATCCGCTCGGTCCACACGCTCTCCGACTCACCCATCGACACCCAGATGTCGGTGTGCAGGAAGTCGCAGCCCTTCACCCCGTCCAGTTCCTCGGTGAGGGTGATCCGGGCGCCGGTTTCCTCGGCGATCTGCTTCGCCGATGCGATCACCGAGGCCGGCGGCAGCAGCTTGGACGGCGCCACGATCCGCACGTCCATGCCGAGCAGCGCGCCGCCGATCAGCAGCGAACAGCCGACGTTGAAGCGCGCGTCACCGACGTAGGCGAAGCTGATGTCGTGGTCGTCCTTGCCCGAGGACTCACGCATGGTGAACATGTCGCACAGGCTCTGGGTGGGGTGCCACTCGTCGGTCAGGCCGTTCCACACGGGCACCGACGAATACTTCGCGATGGTCTCCACGGTGGTCTGCTTGGCGCCGCGGTATTGGATGCCGTCGAACAGCCGCGACAGCACGCGCGCGGTGTCGGCCGGGGATTCCTTGTGACCCAACTGGGACGAGTTGCCGTCCATCTGGGTGACGTGGGCGCCCTGGTGATGCGCGGCCACTTCGAACGCCGAGCGGGTACGGGTGGAGGTCTTCTCGAAGATCAGCGCGATGTTGGCCCCGGTCAGGCGCGGCACTTCGGTGCCCGCCTTGCGGGCGGACTTCAGCTCAGCGGTCAGGTCGAGCAGGTGATGCCACTCGGCTGGGCTGAAATCGACTTCCTTGAGAAAGTGACGACCACGAAGGTTCACGGCAGGCTCCTTTTCGCCGATCCGGTAGGAGAACTCTGCCAGGTTTTGGACGACCGCACCGGGCCGGTCGTGCTGCTTAGGACGGGATTGGCTCGCCCAGGGCAGCGCATCGTGCCAGCATTGAGCCATGTTCGCGAGATTCTTGGCCAGCGCCGCGGCCCTCGGCGTAGCCACCTGGTTGGTCCCCGGGATTCACACCGGCACTAGCGACACCTGGACGAAGGTATGGACGGTGGCCGCGGTCGCCGTCATCTTCGGCATCGTCAACTCGGTGGTGAAGCCACTGTTCAAGTTCGCCACCGCCCCGCTGATCTTCTTCTCCCTCGGGCTGTTCCTGCTGGTCATCAACGCCCTGCTGCTGATGCTGGTCTCATGGATCGCCGGAATGCTGGGGCTGTCGTGGGAAGTGGTCGACTGGGGTGCCGCGTTCTGGGGCGCTCTGATCGTCTCGGTGGTGAGCTTCATCCTCAACGCCTTCTTCAAGAAGGGTGAAGAACACCGGTGAGCACGACCCAACCCCAGATCATGTTCGTCTGCTGGGGCAACATCTGCCGGTCCCCGATGGCTGAGATGATCGCGCGCGCCAAGGCCGCCGAAGAGGGCTTCCACGGCGTGACCTTCACCAGTTCGGGCGTCTCGGCTGAAGAGGCCGGCAACCCGATGGACCCGCGCGCGGTCGCCGTGCTGAAGCAGGCCGGCTACCCGGTCGGTCCGCACACCGCGCACCGGGCGACTGCTGAGGAGATCGAAGACGCCGACCTGGTGATCGCCATGGAGTCGCTCCACCTGACCAAGCTGCGTCAGCTGGCCCCGCACGCCGACCACCTCTACTTGCTCAGCGACTTCAACCCCGACGCAGTTCCGGGATCCGAAATCGAAGACCCCTGGTACGGCGACGACAGCGATTTTGTGGTCACCTTGCATCAGATCGAGGCATCGATGAAGGAGCTGATGAAGCGCGTCCGCGAACTGCTCGGTTGAGCGCCGGACAACCCGAATCAGCGTTCACGCGGGACGGTGACACCCGTGTGACTGGCCCTTCGTGGCAGGCTGTAGCTATGCACATCCTCGTTGTCGACGACGATCAAGCGGTCCGCGATTCGCTGGCCCGCTCGTTGCGCTATTCAGGGTACGAAGTCACCACCGCCAATGACGGCGTCGATGCCCTCGCACGGTTGTCCTCGCTGCGTCCCGACGCCGTCATCATGGACGTGATGATGCCGCGGCTGGACGGGCTGGAAACCACTCGTTCCCTGCGCGCGTCCGGCAATGACGTGCCCATCCTGGTGCTCACCGCCCGCGACGCGGTCGGCGATCGCGTGGACGGCCTGGACGCCGGCGCCGACGACTACATGGCCAAGCCGTTCTCCTTCGACGAGTTGCAGGCGCGGCTGCGGGCACTGACCCGGCGAGTGCGTCCGGCCGGTGAGGCCGAAGGCACCGAGCAGCTCAGCTTCGCCGACCTCAGCCTCGATCTGCAGACCCGTGAGGTCAGCCGCGGCAGCCGTCGGATCAGCCTGACCCGTACCGAGTTCGCCCTGTTGCAGACCTTCTTGGAGAATCCGCGCCGCGTGCTGGAGCGGTCCTGGCTGTTGAATGAGGTGTGGGGCTTCGACTTCCCGACCACGGCCAACTCCCTTGAGGTGTACATCGGCTACCTGCGCCGCAAGACCGAGGGTGAAGGCGAGACCCGTCTGATCCACACCGTGCGCGGCATCGGCTACGTGCTGCGCGAGACGCCGCCGTGATCCGCTGGCTCCGCTCCGTCCTTTCGGTCACCAACCGGCCGCTGCATGACCGGTTGATGGCGTTGATCTCGGCGGCGGTGGCATCGGCGGTCGCCATCACCGGCATTGCCGCCTACCTGATCACCACCTTCGCGATCTACGACCAGATGGATCGTGAGCTGCTTGCCGTGGCAGACCTGACCGGCAAGTGGATCGCCGGCGACGCCGAGTCCTTGGGCGGACTGAACAGTGAGGCATTGGCCACCGCGAACGTGTCCATGCTGCTGGTTCGCGCCGATGGCCAGACCTTCAGCCCCGAGGGCGACGGCATCACGCTGCAGTCCACCGCGGCCGAACTCGCCATCGCACGCACCCAAATGGGCACCTCGGCCCGCACCGGGGTGGCCTCGGACGGCCAGAGCTACCGGATTGTCGCGGTGCCGTTCGCCGACCTGCCGCCGGGCGCGACCAGCCCGGTCTATTACGCGTTGGTCATGGGGCGCCCGATGGAACCCAATGACCAGATCCTGCGCATTCTGGCGTTCTCGCTGCTCACCTTCGGCCTGCTGGCCGTGCTGTTGGCCGGTGCCATCGGCTGGGTGATCGCCCGCTCGGGCCTTCGGCCCATTCAGCGGCTCACCGAAGCGGTGACCCGGGTCACCGAGACCGACCAGCTGCAGCCCATCGAGCCCGGCGGCGGCGACGAGCTGACCGACCTGACCGGCGCCTTCAACACGATGATGCGTTCGCTGTACTCCTCCCGTGAGCGGCAGCGGCGACTGATCGCCGACGCCGGCCACGAGTTGCGCACGCCGCTGACGTCGCTCCGTACCAATGTCGAGCTGCTGATCGCCGACGAGCGTCAGGGCATGCTGCCTGAGGGTGCCCGCTCGGAGATCCTGCGCGACATCGCCGCCCAGTTGGGCGAGTTCACCCAGCTGATCGGCGACCTGGTGCACCTGTCGCGCGACGAGAAGGTGGAGGCCCACCCCGAGCCGATCGACCTGCGTGATGTGGTGAACAACGCGGTCACCCGCGCCAAGCGCCGCGGACCGGGCCTGATCTTCGACGTCGAAACTGAACCGCTGTACCTGGTCGGCGAGCCCGACAGTCTGGAGCGGGCGATCACCAACCTGCTCGACAACGCGGTGAAGTTCTCCCCGCCCGGCGGACGGATCAAAGTGCGGCTGGTCGGCGACCGACTGCGGATCTCCGACGAAGGCCCCGGCATCGCCGAAGCGGACCTGCCGCACGTCTTCGACCGCTTCTACCGCTCCGACAAGGCCCGCACCACTCCGGGCTCCGGCCTGGGGTTGTCGATCGTGGCCCAGACGATCAAGTCGCACGGCGGCTGGGTGAAGGCCGGACGCGCCGCCAGCGGCGGTGCGGAGTTCACCGTCCGACTGCCCGGCAGCGCCGAGCCGCTGGACAGCCCGTCCGACACCACCGGCAGCATCCCGGCCGTCACTGAGTGACGCGTCCTCAGACTCGCTGAACCGGGTTGCCGGAGCGGTTTCACCCGCCCCAGCAACCTCCCGACGTCAGTAGCCGCGTGAAGTGTCCGACGTGGCCGCGACCCCGGCCAGTGAGGCGACGAACTCGTCGGTCGTGATCGGCTTGGAGAACATCGGGTAGTCGAACTTGATCGCGTTGGCGTGCTCCTCCAACGAGGTCGCGCCCACCGCATCGGTGAGGGTGTAGACCTCGAAGCCCTTCTCGTAGGCAGAGCGCATGGTCGATTCCACACAGCAGTTGGTCAGGAAGCCACCCAGCACGATGGTCTCGATGCCCTTGCTGCGCAGGATGAAGTCGAGGTTGGTCGAGGCGAAGGCGTCCAGCCCCCGCTTGCCTTCCAGGACGATCTCGCCGTCGGTCGGGGCGACGTCGCCGACAATCTCACAGCCCCAGGTGCCCTTCACGAACGAGGTGGAATCCACCACGCCCTTGAGGATGCCGTAGGGGTGGGAGCTGATCTCGAAGTAGCCGGGCTGGAACGAGATCGGGCTGTGGATCACCGTGGTGCCCGCGGCGCGGGCGGCGTCCAGGGCCTTCTTGGCGTTGGGCAGGGTGCCGGTGGCCGACATCACCTCGGCGACGGCGCCGTGCAGGGTTCCACCTTCACTGGTGAAATCGTTTTGAAACTCGATGAGGACAAGGGCAGTCGTGGCTGGATTCATCTCTACTCCGTTCTGGTGGCTCGGCGCGGGCTCGTTCCTGCGTCCGGTCGGCGATTCGGATGGGTGGGGGTGACACCGCCGGCAACAGCGCCGACGGAGACTGGGTGGGTGGGTAGTACTCCGGCCTGTTCGGCCAGGAGTTCGAGGACGTGGCGGTACTGCTTGCCGGTGGCTCTGGTCATGCCGAGTTCACAGGTTCGGTTGCAGGACGCGTGCGCGTCGGCATCGAGTGCGGCCACGTTGGCCGCCTCCGGGGCGGTGGCGGCGGCGGTGAGTTCGGGATGGAGCATGCCGCGGTCGCCGGCAAAGGCGCAGCAGCCGGCATCGATGGGCACGTGCACGACCTCGGCCACTGCGGCAGCGACGGTCGCCAGCTCGGAGTTGAGCCCGAGTTGAGTCGATGAGCAGGTCGGATGGACCGTCACAGAGTCCAGCTTCTGGTAGGTCCCCAGCTTCGGCAATACGTACTGTGCCGCGAAGGCGACCGCGTCGATGACGGTGATCTTGGCCTCGGTCACGTCGGCCACCAGCCGGGCGTAGCCCTCGGTACAACTGGACGCGTCACACACCACCGGGAGCCGTCCGTTGTCGGTGGCGGCCAGAATCGCCGGGAGCGCGGTGGCCTTCATCGCGGCATAGCCGTCGGCGATGCCCTTGCTCGACCACGGCGTCCCGCAGCACAACGACTCGATCTCGGGCGGCACCAGCAAGGCGATGCCCGCCTGGGCGCACAACGCCTCGAAACTCACCTGGACGCCGGGGCCTTCGGCCGGACCGAACATCACGTTCACGCACGCCGGCAGGTAGACCGCCACCGGATCGCCGGTCGGTGCCGGGCGGCGTCGGGGTGCTCCGCCGCCCGGCAGTTCTGGTGACCACAACGGGATGTTGTCGCTGCCGAGGATCGCTCGGCCGGCCTTGTTCACGCCGCGCAGCGGGCCGACCAGGGCCGGCGGCAGCGCGGCAGTGACGTCCAACGCTTTCGAGAAGGTGGTGGTGGTGCCCTTCCAGTGTTTCGCCAAGCTCGTCCACGCCGCAGCCGCAGGCGCAGCGACGCGCTGGCCGCGCAACTTCTTGACCAGGGCGCCGGTGTTGATCTGCACCGGGCAGGCGGTGACGCACATGCCGTCCACCGCGCAGGTGTGCACCCCGGCATAGCCGTAGTCGCGCTCCAACTCGGCGGCCAGCCGGTGGTCGCCGCGGCTTTCGGCGTCGCGAATGTCGCGGCGCAGCCCGATCCGCTGCCGCGGCGTCAAGGTGAGATCGCGCGAGGGGCACACCGGCTCGCAGTAGCCGCATTCGACGCAGCGGTCGACCTCCTCGTCGATCGTGGCGGCCACCTTGATGTGCTTCAGGTGCAGGGCCGGGTCATCGGTGATGATCGTGCCCGTGCCGAGGCGACGGCCCGGATCGAACAGGTCCTTGACCGCGACCATCACCTCGTACAGTTCGTCGCCGTACTGCCGCCGGACGTAAGGCGCCATCACCCGTCCGGTGCCGTGCTCGGCCTTCAGTGAGCCGTCGCTGTCCAAGATCAGGCTGACCAGGTCTTCGGTGAAAGCGCCATAGCGGCCCAGCTGCGCGTCGCTCTCGAACCGGTCGGTGATCATGAAGTGGATGTTGCCGTCCTTGGCGTGACCGAAGATCACCGAGTCGGCGTAGCCATGGCGGTCGAACAGACCGGCCAGCTCGGCGCAGGTGTCGGCCAGCCGCGCCACCGGGACGACCACGTCCTCCAGCAGGGCCGTGCTGCCACTGCGCCGGGCTCCGGCGACGGCGGTGTAGAGGCCTTTGCGCAGTTTCCAAAGCTTGCCGCGGACGGCCTCGTCCGTACTGAGACGGACGGGGCCACCCACGGGCAGTTGATCGAGGGATGGCGTGGCGGCGCGGACCAACTGCTCCAGTTCCGCCGAGCTGCTGGCTTGATACTCCAGCAGCAGGGCGGCCTGGGAGCCGATGTTTCGTTGAGCGATGGCTTCGGGGGGATCGGCGAGGCGTTGCCCGACCCGCAGGCTGGCGGCGTCCATCAGTTCCAGGGTGGCGGCGCCGGTCGCGACCAGCGCCGGCAGCGAGGCGTTCGCGGCGTAGAGGTCGTCGAAGACCAGCAGTGCGGACGCCGTGTGGCTGCGCACCTCGATGGTGGTGAAGGTGGCCGACGCGATGAACGCCAGGGTGCCTTCGCTGCCCACGATCAGGTGGGTGAGGATCTGTGGGACATCGGCGTAGTCGACCAGCGCGTTGAGGCCGTAGCCCATGGTGTTCTTCATCGAGAACTGGCTGTTCACCTTCGCCAGGGATGCCGGGTTGTCGAGGATCCGGTCACGAAGCCGCAGCAGGCCGGCGTGCAGCGCGGGTTCGAGCGCACGCAGCCGTTGGTCGGCGTCGGCGGCTCCGGTGTCGATCACCGTGCCGGACGGCAGCACCGCCACCACCGATTCGATCGTGCGGTAGCTGTTCTCCACGATGCCGCAGGCCATGCCGGAGGAGTTGTTGGCGACCACACCGCCGATGGTGCAGGCGGCTTCACTGGCCGGGTCGGGTCCGAACTTGCGTCCGTACGGGGCGAGGTGGGCGTTGAGTTGCCGCACGGTCACGCCGGGCTGGACGCGCACCCGACGTCCGCCGTCGAGAACCTGGACGTCCTTGAAGTGCTTGCGCACGTCGGCGAGCACACCTTCGGTGCCGGCTTGCCCCGACAGGCTGGTGCCACCGGATCGGAAGGTGAGGTCGATTCCGGCGGCGGCGGTGGCGCGCAGCAGCTTGGAGACTTCGTCGGCGTCCCGCGGGGTCACGATGGCCTGGGGAACCAGCAGGAAGTGGGACGCGTCATGGGCCAGGGCCCGGCGGTCGAGCTGAGTGAAGCTCAGCTGGTCGGGGTCACGCAAGCAGTCGGCGAGCAGCGGCCGCAGCATTGCTTCGGCGAACGTCACTTCCCCACCTCCCTTGACCCCATCGTCGGATCAGGCGTATTCGGATATTGTCAGACAAGTAGACAAGCAGTACAAGTGTTTGGTGCAAGACTTCCTCTAGGCTGAGCGCAACGCACGGGACGGGAGGGGCGTGGTTCGGCAGCTTGTGGTGACGTCAGTGGTCGACGCAATCACCGAAGACCTTCGCGAGCAGGTGGTGACCGGCGCGTTGCCGCCGGGTTCGCCGCTGACCGAGCTCGAGGTGTCCACCCGCTACGACGTGGCCCGCTCCAGCGCCCGAGCAGCTATCGAACGCCTCACCGCAGAGAAGGTGTTGGTCCGGCGCAATCACAAGACCGCACGGGTGGTCGAACTCGGCCCCGTCGACGTCCGCGACATCTACAACACCCGGATCTACCTGGAGTCAGAGGTGCTGCGTCGGCTCGCGGCACTGCACAAGGTTCCCGACGGCTCCCGCCAGGCCAACGCCGAAATCGCCGACCTCTGGCGAGCCGGTTCGTACCAGATCGTCGATCCGGACATGCGGTTCCATACCGGCCTGATCGACTCCGTCGACAGCGCCCGCACCAGCGCGGCCTACCACTCCCTGGCCTTCGAAGTGAAGCTGTGCATGGCCCAGCTGCAGGGACGCCAGGCGCTCAGCCCGCAGATCATCGTCGCCGAGCACGCCCGCATCCTGGAGCTCATCGAACTCGGTGATGCCGACGGCGCCGCCGCCATGCTCGACGAACACCTCTCCCGCGCCCGAGAGCTGCTGGTCGGCAGCCTCGGCGGCACCCCCGGCCCCGAAGCCGAGTGGCCGTCCTCAGCCGCTCCGGGCGTCCCGATTCGCGAAAGCGACGCCGCGCGCGCCTGAACCGCCCCCCTACCTGAGGGACGCGTCTCGCAGGTCAGCTCACGGCGTTGGCCAGGGATTGGCCACGCAACCGCCCAGATCAGTCTCTTGTGGCGCCATGATCGGCGCCGGGGCGCCCGCACCTGGGCAGGTCGCGGACTTCTTGCCGAGCAGCACCCCGACGGCGTGGTTCACCAGGTACGCCTGCCAGGCGGCCGCATCGCCGCCGTAGGTGGCCGGCGGGTTCGTCCACGACATCGCGTCCACCATCACGGTGGTTCCGGCCAGGCAGCTGCCGCTCGTGGCCGCACAGTACTTGGCGATGGTCGCCGGTGAGGCCAACGTCACCACGAACGAGTCCTGCGCCGCGTCGGCCACCAGGGCGAAGCGGACGTTGCCGCTACCGGCCCAGCTGCGGGGGTCGTTGAGCACGGCCATCACCTGGGTGGCGGCGTTGTTCGCGTCCAGACCGGCGGTGGTCTCCACGCGCACACCGAAGGTGCGCAGCGTGCCGGCCGACCCGGCCGAGTTCACATTCAAGGTGGCGGCGTTGTACTTGTCCGAGGACGTCATCGTTGACGGCTTGGGCGGTGCCGGCGGGCTCGGTGTCGGTGTCGGCGTGGGAGTCGGGGTCGGGCTCGGCGTTGGGGTGACGACCGGCAGGCTGGGGGTCGGCGACGGGGCCGTTGACGGGTTACCCACGCGGTGAACCGGTGAGATCATCGCGCTGGCCCACACCGCAGCAGCGACCAGCACCGCCAAGCTGACCAGGACGATCAGCACCACATCGAGCCGCATCTGATGCCGCAACCGACGTCCGAAAACCACGACTTGGCTCCACCAGCCGGTACTGCGCGCATTCACCCGTTCAGCCTAACGGGGCCCGCCCAACACACCGGGGACGGCTCCTGGTGCGCCACACCCCCACCCCAACTGATTCTCGCCCCGACGCGCTCGTCCCAACGTCGAAGGCCCGCCGTGACCGCTGAACGCCCCTCCTGAGGGCGAGCTTTCACCGCCGAGGTGAGCGCTCAGTGAGGGGGCGGCAGGAGGCTCGCGTGCGGCTGCGCCCAGAGTGAACGTCCTTGCCCGCGCAGTCGAGGGACGGTGAGGATCTAGGCATGGATCTGTTGGTTCTTGGTGGCACCCGCTTCGTCGGACGCGCGGTGGCGGACGAAGCCCTGCGACGCGGATGGCGGGTCACCGCGGTCCATCGCGGACTCACCGGACAGCCGCCCGACGGCGTCGACGTCCGGCTTGCCGACCGCACCGACACCGACGCCCTGGCCGCCGCACTGGGCGACACCAGGTGGGATGCCGTCGTCGACACCTGGTCGGGCGCACCACAGGTCACCACCCGCGCCGCCGCCCTGCTCGCCGGCCGCGCCCGGCGCTACAGCTACATCTCCAGCACCTCGGTCTATGCCTGGGGCACCCACCACGGGGAGGGATCTCCGGTGGTCGATGGCGACCCAGAGGCGACCGACGGCGACTATGCCGCGATCAAGCGCGGCTCCGAGTTAGGCATTCTGGCAGCGTTCCCCGACGCGCTCATCGCTCGTCCGGGACTGATTCTCGGCCCGCACGAGGACATCGGACGACTGCCCTGGTGGCTGCACCGGATCGCCGCCGGTGGACGCGTGGTCGCCCCTGGCGACCCGGTGCGTCCGCTGCAGTACGTGGACGCGCGCGACCTGGCGTCCTGGCTGCTGTCGGGGCTGGCCGACGGGTTGATCGGCCCGGTGGATGTGATCAGCCGGTCGGGGCACACCACCACGTCCGGCCTGCTCGAGGCCTGCATCACAGCGACCGGCTCGGACGCCGAGCTGGTCTGGGTCGACCAGGAGCGCTTGGCCGCGGCCGGTGTCGAGCCCTGGACGCAGCTGCCGTGTTGGGTACCGCAGACCGAGGAGTTCGCCGGCTTCCTCGAAGCCGACACCACCCTGGCCGCACGCACGGGCCTGGTCTGTCGCCCGGTCGGCGACACGGTCGCCGACACCTGGGCCTGGTTGCAGGCCGAGGGCCGGCCCGTCCAGCGCGCCGATCGCCCGGTTCACGGCCTCCCGGCCGAGCTGGAACGCCGCCTACTCGACGACTCGCCTCGCTGAAGCCTCCGCCACGAGACTGCGGGCGGCCAGCGACACGGAGAAACCACAGCGCCGGCCACCCGAAGGTGACCGGCGCTGTTGAGAACTGCGATCAGGCGGCGTCGACCGTCACCGTGATGTGGGCCACCACGCCGGCGGTCAGCTTGATGCCAACCGTGTGGGCGCCAGTGGTCTTGATCGGCTTGACGATGTCGATGCTGCGCTTGTCGAGGGCCGGACCGCCGGCCTTCTTCACCGCGAGCACGATGTCGGACGCGGTGACCGCGCCGAACAGCTTGCCCGACTCGGCAGCCTGAGCCGGCAGGGAAACCTGCAGCGCCTCGAGCTGCTCGCGCACCTGAATGGCGTGCTCGGTGCCACGGATCTCGCGAGCATCGCGTGCCCGCTTGATGCCCTCGATCTGCTTCTCCGCACCGCGGGTCCACTTGATCGCGAAGCTGCGCGGCAGCAGGAAGTTACGGCCGTAGCCGTCCTTCACCTCAACGACGTCGCCGGCAACACCGAGGTGCTCCACGGGAGCAGTAAGAATGAGCTTCATCTCACCAACCCCTTATCAACGCGAGTTCGAGGCGTAGGGCAGCAGGGCGACTTCGCGAGCGTTCTTCACCGCGATAGCAACCTTGCGCTGCTCCTGAACCGACAGACCGGTAACCCGACGAGCCCGGATCTTGCCGCGCTCGGAGATGAACTTCCGCAGCGTGGCGGTGTCCTTGTAGTCGATGGTGCCGATGCGAATGGACTTCGCCGGCACGATCTTCTTTGATTTCACAGGCTTGCGCTGTGAGGCCATTGTGGTGCTCTCCTTGACTTATGAAAGCCCGGCGTGGTGCCGGAATGACGTGATGGTCGATGCCGCGGTGGCGGCACCGAAAGGCATCAGAACGGGGGCTCTTCGCTCTGGGCGCCAGCCCAGGGATCAGCGCCGCCGCCGCTGCTTGCCTGCCCGCCGCCGCGGTTCCAGTTGGAACCGCCGGACGAGCCGCCGCTGTAGTTGCCGCCGCCGGAGCCACCCTGATTGCGGGAGACCTTGGCCGTGGCGTACTTCAGGGCCGGACCGACCTCTTCGACCTCGACTTCGAACACCGTGCGCTTCTCGCCTTCACGGGTTTCGTAGCTACGCGAACGCAGCCGACCCTGAACAATGACCCGCATCCCCTTGGTGAGGGATTCGGCAACGTTCTCGGCCGCCTGGCGCCACACAGCGCAGTTGAGGAACATGGCGTCGCCGTCCTTCCACTCGCCGCTCGCGCGGTCGAGGGTGCGGGGCGTCGAGGCGACAGTGAAGTTCGCCACCGGCGCACCGGACGGAGTGAAACGCAACTCGGGGTCGGCAGTTAGGTTGCCGACGATGGTGATGATGGTCTCGCCTGCCATGTTTGGTGTCTTTCGATCGGACTTGAATGGGTTACCTCGACCAAGGGTGTCAGCTTGCGCCGACAATGGCGAGGCTTCCTGTGAATCAGTGCAGGTCGGGGCGGATCACCTTGGTCCGCATGATCTGCTCGTTCAGAGTGAACTGGCGATCCATCTCCTTCACCACGGCCGGCTCAGCGGTCACGTTGATGATGGCGTAGATGCCTTCGGACTTCTTCTTGATGTCGTAAGCCAGACGACGCCGGCCCCACACATCAATGTTGTCCACGGTGCCGCCGGACTTCTTCAGTCCGGCCAGCGGCTTGTCCAGCAAGCCGTTCACCTGACGATCGTCGACTTCGGGATCAATGATCACCACGACTTCGTAGGAACGCATACGCGAACTCCACCTCCTCTGGTCTAGAGCGGCTACGGGCGGTTCCCGTAGCAGGAGGGCGTATCTTCGACCATCCCGAGGGACGGCCGACGGCCCAGCTTACCGGCAGCACCGGCGCAGGGGCCAATTGCTGACCGGGCCGCCTACCGGGCGATCTTCGAGGTCGCAGCCGACACGACGCGGACCGGATCCTGACCAGGCACTCGGACGGTGACGGCGACGGTGAGCTTCTTGCGCGAGTCCCGCTTGGCCAGCCGATAGGTCGCCTTGGTGGCGCCGACGATCTTCTTGCCGTTGCGGTACCAGCGGTAGCTGACCTTCGACCCATCTGCGCCAGTGACCTGCACCGCGGCATGGAGCTTCTTGCCGATCCGCGGGGTACCGGAGATGGTCGGGGTACCGACGCTGAAGGGCTGGGACGGCTTGTCGATCTTGGTGAGCGCGATGTCGATGCCGGCCAGGTGGTTGCCCTGTGTCAGATCGATGTATCCCGCCACGCCCGGGCGGTACTCGCCGTAGGAGGTCTGGGTAAACACGTCGCGGTACTGATCGCCGGGATCCACCCAGACCGTGACCATGTTCGACGAGCCTGGGAAGTCGAAGGACACCGAATACGTGCCGTCAGGTGCCGTCGTCGTGCAATCGCCGTAGTTCTGATAGCCCTGATCGCCGTAGATGGCACCGCTGGCACACACCGTGAGCCCACCGGTCGGCGTCCCGTCCAAGGTGACCCGACCGGCAACCGAGGTGGAGGTGGCGTCCGCATGTGCAGGTGCCGGTGCAGCGAGCAGAGCAGTCGTGACAGCAATGGCTGCACCGACGAGCACGCTCAGTGCGCGACGCGATTTGAATGGTGGCTGCAAGGAAATCCCCCCGAATGTCTGCATGCCCGCGGCCTCACAGGTGGAGGCACCCTTCCAGAATGGCGCAAGCGCGCGACGTTCGCCACTCGCCTGGGTGAAGATACTCAGCGCCAGCCGACCTTCTTGGTGGCCGCCGAGACCATAGTGAGGCTGGTGTAGCCGGCGAGTCGGCCGGTGACCTTGACGGTCACCTTCTTGCGCCAGTCGCGCCAGGTGAGCCGGTAGGTGGCCTTCGTCGCCCCGCTGATCTTGACCCCGTTGCGGTACCACCGGTAGCTCAGCGCCACGCCGTCCGGGCCCCACCCGCCGACCTTCGCCCTGAGGCGAGCGCCGACCTTGGCCTTGCCCGAGATGGACGGTGCAGTACCGGTCACCTTGGTCGGAGCGACCGGCTTGGACGCGATCAGGGTGACCGAAGCCTCATGCTGGTTGGCTCCGATCATCAGGCTGCCGTCCTGGTATCCGGCAGCGGTGATCACCAGGCTCGGGAAGTAGTGGAAGGGAAGGTCGACGTCGATCCGGAAGACGCCGTCCGCGCCGGTGGTGTCGCACAGGGTGTGCAGACACACCGTGGCCCCCGCGATCGGAGCGCCTGCCTCGTCGACCACCGTGCCACCGACGTAGGGCACCGCGGCGAGTTCGAAATCCCAGGCCTGGCCGGCCGTGGTCGCGTCGATCAGCTGCGGGCCAGAGACCTCTGACCATGCCGCGGTGTAGCTGGGGTAGAACGTCATGACGTAGGGCCCCTCGCCCGGATCAGCGACCAGCTGATGCAGGCCCGCAGCGATCCCCCGGACGGTGTAGGCCCCGGACGCATCAGTCTGCGGGCAGGCGATGTCGGGTCCGGCGCATACCCAGACGTCCGCGACCGGCTTGCCGTCGAAGGTGACCTTGCCGGAGATGTCGAGGCCCGGGGTCATCGTGATCTGGGCGTAGATGTTGGCGGTGGTCAGATCGAACGCGTCGGGCCGATAGGGGCCGGACGGCACCGGCCACCAGGTGGCCGCGTCCTCACCGGTGGGGTCGGTGACCAGCAGGTAGTAGCTGCCCACCGGCTGATAGCCGAGCCAGAACTTGCCATCGGAGCGAGTGACCGAGGAGGCGATGGTTGTGCGCCGCTGATCGGCATCAATGGTGTACAGGGTGGCCACCAGGTTCGCCGCCGGCGCTCCGGTCGAGGTCGTGACCACCCCGCCGATCCACCCCGAGTTCGTGCTGTCGGCCAGCGCCGCCGAGCTCACTCCCACCAGCAAACCGATGGTGAGCGCCAGTCCGAGCACGGCACCAAGCAGTATGCGAATGCCTCGCCTCATCCGATTCCCCCGAATCACTCAGCCGACGCGAAACGCTCCCCCGCTTCGACGTCCCCTTAAGAGTGACCCAATCGGGGTGGTAATTCAACTGATGACTAGCGATGCGACCCCGAACTCGGGTGCGCGATGAGGTGTCTAGCGCACCTTCGCGGTCTTGGCCGAGGTCACCACAATCCTCCGGTCAGCGACCGTCGCGCCAGCATCGGCCCACCGGCGCGACTGCCCGGCACCGGGTCATGACCAGGCAGCGAACCGGTCGCGTGGACGCTGATCGTGACCCGGCCAGGCTGACCTCCGACTCGACAGAATGCAGCCGTAGACCGGCCGTGTCCCCCTGTAGGCACGGTTTGCCGTTAGCCTGGCCAAATGCCTCGCTCCACCACTCGGGCGCGATCGCTGGCCCGCACCACCGCTGCCGCCATTGGCGGGCTGCTGAGCCTCAGCCTGCTCGCCCCGCCGGTTCCGGCGTCCGCCAAGACTCCACCGCCGCCGCGGGCGCTCGCGTCGGTCCAGATCGACGCGCATCTGGGCTACATGCCGCAGACGACGTGCTCACCCTCGGCGAAACCCGGCACCAAAGCGGTGCTGAAGCTGCTGATCAAGACCTGGGGCGGTTCGTCCTCGGGGATCTCTCGCGGCTGCGGCGTCGGTGGACGTTCCGAGCACAAAGAGGGACGTGCGTTCGACTGGCATATGAGCGTGAAGAAGGCCAGCCAACGCAAGCGAGTGAATGCCGCCCTCGCCTGGATCACAGCCAACAACGGTGAGGTCGCGCTGCGACTGGGCATCATGTACGTGATCTGGAACCAGCACATCTGGAGCGTCTACTACCCCGAACTCGGCTGGCGGCTGATGGAGGATCGTGGCGGCCCCACCGCCAACCACAAGGACCACGTCCACATCTCACTGTCCTGGGACGGCGCTTACCAGCAGACGTCCTGGTGGACGGGCCAGCCGATCACCGATCCGCTGAACTCCCGGTGCGGGGCGGCCGGGGTGCGCGCCTGCCTGCCCGTGATCGCGCGGACGACCGCCGCCTGGCCGTACCAGTTCACCGAGGTGCCGGCGAGCTTCACCCCCGCGCCCTGGGTTCTGCCCGGGGTCGGCGGGAGCCCTCGCGTCGGCATCCTGCAGCGGGCCGTCCCCGGTAAGTGGGTGCCCGCCGACGCCACGGTCGCCTATCAGTGGACCGCGGACGGAGTGCCCATTCCGGGAGCCACCGAGTCGACCTACCTGATCCCTCCCGAGCAGGTGGGCAAGGAAGTGGAGGTGCGAGTCACCGCGACCGCTGCGGACGGCACCCCTCTCGGCACTCGCGCGTCGAACAACATCGCCGACGTCTACCCCGCGCCGATGAGCGGCAGCGTGCCGGTGATCGTCGGCAACCGAGCCCCGGCCAACACTCTGAGCGTCGACCTCGGCGCCTGGTCACCGTCGCCCAGCAGCGTCAGCTTCCGATGGCTGCGCGACGGCAAGAAGATCACAGGCGCAACCGCCGCTACCTTCACCGTCCGGCCCAAGGATCGTGGCCACAAGATCTCGGTCAGAGTGACCGGACGCCTTTTCGGCTACACCACGGTCACCCGCACCTCAGCGAAGGTGAAGATCGTCAAGGGGTTCAACCCCGCCACGGTGGCCGTCACCGGCACCCCGGCCGTCGGCCAGGCCCTCAGCGGCGGGCTCGTCGGCCTGACTCCGGCGCCGACCTCGGTCAGCTTCCAGTGGTATGCCGACGGCGCCCCGATCGTCGGTGCGACGGCCGCTTCCTACACGCCCACCAGCGATCAGGCCGGGGCTTCCCTGACCCTCGTGGTGGTCGCATCGCGCAGTGGCTACGCCGCAACCGAACTGCGATCGACGCCGGTGGGTCCGATCGGCTGAGCGCAACTCCGGCCTACCGGACGCCAGCCAGATCGGCGCCGGTGAGGGTGGCGCCGCCCGAAATCGTCCGGCCTATTGGCGTGGAACCCCTGGCGGCAGCATTACCGGGCAATCAGTTTCTCGCAGTGGCAAAAGACGAACGGCGTTCACATTGTTTTGGGTGCGCCCACACTCGCGCGCACCGGAATTCGGCGGCGCCGGTCAGCGATCAGCCAGATGGAGCCGCAGTTCGTCGGGGAGTTCCGACATCAAGCCCAGCAAAGAAACCAGCCGCAGGTAGTGGCCGCGCAATGCAGCCGAAGGGAGATGCTCCCCACTGAGCCATCCCTGCGCAGTCGTGGTCGGCACCCCCGCCAAGCGAGCTACCGCGCGAATTGAAAGATGCCGCGACAACCGAGCCTCATTCACTCGCCTCGCGAAGTCCCGACTGACAAGCCCAGCGGACATACCCCGATTGTCTCAGGAATCACCTGGGTCCGCACCGATTATCGATGCTTCAGCTCTCTTCGTCCTGCCACAACCCCGCATGCAAGAAGTGGCCGAGTTCCAGGTAGGCCACCAACGCCAAGAACTTCGGCCGCAGCGCCGGCGTTGGAAAGTGGCGCCCCTGAAGCCAGCCATGCATGGTGGAGGCAGGGACGCCGGAGATCTGCGCTGCGCGCCGGACCGAGAGATGCCGGTCCATGCGGGACTGGTTGACCATTGCGGCTATCTCCGCGCGACTCGGCCTGTCTTGCACATCTCTCCTGCGGGGGCGATCGGAGTGGTTGCGGCCACCCCAGGGAAAAGGGTGCAGGCACTGACCCATCCCAGCGGACTGCGGTCAGATCAACGTCCTAGGCGATCACCGCCATGATCGCACCCCTCATTGGTTGACCAACTCACCAGTGCCCCCCTCAGACTGGTGCCAGTGCCTGCAGCACTAGTGAACGCCACCTTCCGAATAATTCAGATAGGCGTACCCACACTTCGTACAGACTCGTACACCTGCGCGGTTTAGATACCCGCCCAGGTTCGATAGCCGCCATCAAGGTTACGGACGCGGCGTCCGCATTGCGAGAGGATTCGGGCGCCCACGTACGAGCGCGCCCCGGACCAGCAATAGAGGATCACGTCCTCGGAAATCTCATCGATTCGAGCACGCAACTCGTCCACCGGGATGCTGATCGCGCCCTCGATCATTCCGCGCTCCAGCTCCAGGGGCGTGCGCACGTCAATCACCTGAATGCCCGCGTCCAGCAGCGCGGGCAACTCGTGCCACTGAATGGTCTCAATCAGGCCGTCGCGCAGGTTCTCGGCCTGGAAGCCGAGCATGTTCACCGGGTCCTTGGCCGAGCTGAACGGCGGTGCGTAGCTCAGCTCCAGATCTGCCAAGTCGGACGCAGTCAGGCCACCACGCATTGCCGTCGCAATGACGTCAATGCGCTTGTCAACGCCGCTTCCGCCGACGCCTTGGGCGCCGAGGATCGCGTCGGTCTCGGCGTCGATCACCAGCTTGAGGTGCATCTCCTCGCCGCCGGGATAGTAGCCGGCGTGGTTGTCGGGGTGGGTGTGCACGACGCGCACCTTGCGACCGGCGGCCACCGCACGCTTCTCCGTCCAACCGGTCGCGGCGGCCTGCAGGCCGAACAGCCCGACGATCGCGGTGCCCAAGACCGTGTTGGAGCTCACCTTGCGTCCGGCGATGACGTCGGCGACCAGGCGACCATGCCGGTTCGCCGGCCCGGCCAGCGGCACCATGGCGCCGTCACCGGTGATCGCGTCACGCTTCACCACCGCGTCGCCGACGGCGTAGATCGAGGGGTCCGAGGTGCGCTGGAACTCGTCGACCACGATCCCGCCGCGTTCGTTCACTTCCAGGCCTGCTCCGGACGCCAGCCCCGACTCCGGGCGGACGCCAATGGCGGCGATCACCAGTCCGGCCGGCAGGGTGCGACCGTCGGAGAGGGTGACAGTAGTGTCGGCAATCTCGGTCACCGACGCCCCGGTGACGACCTCGACGCCGCGACCTTCCAGCTCCCACTGGACGCGAATCGCCATCTCCACATCGAGCGGGGCCATGATCTGGTCAGCGAGCTCGACGACGGCGACCTGCAGTCCACGCTCGACGAGGTTCTCGGCCAGTTCGAGGCCGATGAAGCCACCGCCCATGATCACCGCGGTCTTGTTGTCACCGGCGAGCACCTCGGCGACCTTGGTCGCCATGGTGTCGGTGTCGGCGACATTGCGCAGGGTCAGCGCACGCTCCACACCGGGGATCGGCGGGATGAACGGTGCCGCCCCCGGCGCGAGGATCAGATTGTCGTACGACTCGGTGTACTCAGTGCCGGTGAGAGTCTCGCGAACGGTGACGGTCTTGGCCGCGCGGTCGATGGAGACCACTTCGGAGTTGACCCGGACGTCCACGTTGAAGCGGCGGTTGATGCTCTCGGGAGTCTCCAGCAGCAGGGACTCGCGCCGAGTGATCACACCGCCGACGTAGTACGGCAGGCCACAGTTCGCGAACGACACATGCCCGGAGCGCTCCAAGACCAGAATCTCGGCGTTTTCGTCCATCCGGCGCAGACGAGTGGCAGCGGACATGCCCCCGGCAACGCCCCCAACAATCACGGTTCTCATGGCTGGAACTATACCCCCCGGGGTATTGAGTCGGTCAAGTCAGGGCCGCCTCGGTGAACCGTGAACTGACTTCCTCACGTCCAGGGAGGGGCGAAGGAGAAGCGTCCGGGGTCTCGGTTGACCCGAGGAGGCCGCCACCTCCTCAAGGCCAACCGAGACAGTCCTAGCGTCGGCTCTTGCCAACCCGGGCGTACATGTCGTCCACCAGCTGTGCGAAGCGCTTCTCTACTTCCTTGCGCCTGACCTTCAGTGTCGGCGTAAGCATTCCATTTTCTTGCGTGAACCCGTCGATCAGCAAGCGCAGATCGCGGATTTGTTCATGACTCGGCAGCTTCTCGGTCAGGGCGCCGATCCGTCGCTTGATCTCCTCGATCACCTGCGGGTTGTCCAGCAGCTCCTCGCGCTTGGCCCAGGAGATCTGCAACTGCTTGGCGATCTCGTCCAGATGAGGCAGGGAGGGCGCCACCAGCAGCGTCAGATACGGTCGGTTGTCGCCCAACAGAAGGGTGTACTCGAACAGCGGATCAGCGGCGATCATGCCCTCGATCGCCGAGGGTGCGATGTTCTTGCCGTTGCTGGTGACGATCAGATCCTTGATCCGGTCAGTGATCCGCACATATCCGCCCTCGACCACACCGACGTCGCCGGTGTGCAACCAGCCGTCGCGGATGGTGGCTGCGGTCTCCTCCGGCTTGTTCCAGTAGCCCAGCATCAGGTTGGGGCCGCGGTAGAGCAGCTCGCCGTCTTCGGCGACCCGCAGCTCGCCGCCGGGCATCACCTTGCCGACATTGCCCACTTCGTAGTCCAGCGGCGGCGGGAAGGTGACCAGGGGCGACGCCTCGGTCAGGCCGTAGCCGGTCAGGACGGTCATGCCACAGCTGTAGAAGAACTCCTCGACCTCGCGTCGCATCGGAGCCCCACCACAGGCGAGCACCTTCTTCGCTCCGCCGACGGCCTCGCGGACGGCGTGCAACACCAGTCGGTCAGCGATGTTGAGGCGAGCGGTCAGGCCGGCCGGCGGACGTTTGCCGGTTCGCAGCGCATCGGCGTACTCGGCGCCGACCTTGAGCGCCCAGCTCATGATCTTCTGCTTCAGCGCGCTGTCGGCGACCTTCTCCTTGGCGGTGTTGTAGACCTTCTCGTACAAGCGAGGAACGCTCACCAGCAGGTTGGGCTGAGCCAAGATCATCTGCTCGGCGACCTGCCGGGGGTCGGCAACGTAGGTGTTCAGGCAGCCATTGGCCAGCACCTCATAGGTCCAGGCACGCTCGAGTGCATGGCTCAGCGGCAGGAAACATAGCGAGACATCGCCCGGGGCCAGTCGGAAGTACTTGTTCAGTGCGGTGACCTGGTGGGTGAAGCCGCGGTGGCTCAGCATGACGCCCTTGGGCTCGCCGGTTGTGCCAGAGGTGTAGATGATCGTGGCCAGGGCGTCGGGGTCGACGACAGCCAGCCGTGCCTCCACCGCCGAGGTGTCGGCGGGCGCCGCGGCGAGCTCGTCGTCCAGGCTGGTGACACCTTCCACCGGGGTCAGGGCGATCACGTCGTCCAACTCGGCCAGCTCCGGGCGCAGTTCGGTGAGCATCGCGGCCCGTCCGGCGCCGTCGACGAAGATCAGCTTCGATCCGGAGTCGCGGACGATGTGGCGTACCTGCTCGGCGGTGCTGGTGGCATACAGGGGCACCGAGACCAAGCCAGCCTCGGCGCAGGCGAAATCGACCAGTGACCACTCCGGCCGGTTGGGCGCGAAGATCGCAACCCGATCACCGGGAGCCAGCCCACGGTCGATGAATCGCGCAGCCAACGCGCGCACCTTGGCGGCGAACTCCGCGTAGGTCTCGACCTGCCAGGCGTCACCGTCATGGATCCGGACGGCAGGTTCGTCGGCGAACATGTTCACAGAGCGGGCGAGCAGCCCGGCCAGGTGGGCAGTGTCGATCAAAGTTCCTCCAGTGAGATGTCACTAAGTTACTACTCCGTAGGTTCCTGCACGAGTCAGGAGAGATGCCAACCCCACACGCTTCATCCGAGCCCCGGCACGTCCGCGGACCTGTGGCGCCACAACCCAGTGACCGCCGAGTTAGGAGGGTTATGGAGCCAGGTCTCGAGCCCGGACGAACCGAGCGCCGACTTGTCGTTGTTATGAAGACCCCCTAGGGCCCGATAACCCCGGCAAGTCGGCGGTGACCGAGCGGGTGGACGCTTGGGCGTCTGATAACCCCGACAACTCGGCGTCGAGCTGTCACAGCGCCCTGCTTAGACTGACCCCATGGTTTTCGGGGCACATGTCGACTCGGTCGATCCGGTGGCAGAGGCGCAGCAGCTGGGCCTGGGTGCTGCCCAGTTCTTCTTGGGCGATCCGCAAGGCTGGAAGGGACCCAAGGTCGGGTTCCCGGCCGGCGCCGAAGCGCTGCGCGAGTTCGCCGCTGAAGCCGGGGTGGCGCTGTATATCCACTCCCCCTATGTGTTGAATCTGGCCAGCACGAACAACCGGATCCGGATTCCCAGTCGCCAGCAGCTCCAGAAGCAGCTCACCATGGCCGCCGAGATCGGCGCGGCCGGGGTGGTCGTTCATGGCGGGCATGTGCTGGCCGCGGAGGATCCGCAGGTGGGCTTCGACAACTGGCGCAAGGCCATCGACGGACTCAGCATCGACGTGCCGCTGCTCATCGAGAACACCGCCGGTGGCGCGAATGCGATGGCCCGCAGCCTGGAGCGGATCGATCGGTTGTGGGATGCGATCTCCGGCTCGGCCAACGCCGACCGGGTGGGCTTCTGCCTGGACACCTGCCACGCCCACGCCGGCGGCAACGAGCTGTCAGGCCTGGTCGACAAGATCAAGGCGATCACCGGACGCATCGATCTGGTGCACGGCAACGACTCCCGCGACGCCTTCGACTCCGGCGCCGATCGGCATGCCAATCTCGGTGCCGGCCACTGCGACGCCGAGGGGCTGGCCGAGGTGTTCGCCACCGCAGGGGCGCCGATCATCCTGGAGACTCCCGGCGATGCCGAGGCCCGGCGGGTCGATCTGAAGTGGCTGGCCGACGCGGTCGGCTGAACCGCTCTCCGCTGGGACGCCGGGGACGGTTCCTCCTGTCCCACCCCGATCCTGCCTACGACTGCACAGTCCTGTGGGACGCCGGGGACGGTTCCTCCTGTCCCACCGATCCTGCCTACGACTGCACAGTCCTGTGGGTCGCCGGGGACGGTTCCTCCTGTCCCACCGATCCTGCCTACGACTGCGCAGTCCTGCCCCCTCGGCACTAAAGCTATTGCTAATAGCCTACGACCTAGCTACGTTAGCTACATGAACGCATCCGACCTCGGCCGTCCGGCCACCCGATTTCTCCCCCGCGACGAGGGACGCATCGCCTACGACGTCGACGGCACTGGACCGCTGGTCGTGCTGGTCCCTGGTATGGCCGACCTCCGCTCGTCCTTCCGCCTCCTCGCCCCCGCGTTGATCGCGGCCGGCTTCCGCGTGGCCACCACCGACCTGCGGGGGCACGGTGACAGCGACACCACCTTCACCAGCTACGGCGATGCTGCCACCGCCGATGACATCAGCGCTCTCATCACCGAGCTGGGTGGCCCCGCAGCGGTGGTGGGCAACTCCTTGGCGGCCGGGGCGGCCGTGATCGCCGCCGCCGATCATCCGGAGTTGATCTCCGACCTCGTACTGATCGGACCGTTCGTCCGCAACCCACGCTCCGCACCGGGCATGCGGACGCTGATGCGCCTGCTGGTGTTGCCGCCATGGGGGGCGGCGGTGTGGAAGAGCTACCTTCCGTCGCTCTACGCTGGCACCAAGCCGGCCGACTTCGACCACTACCGCGATCAGTTGGTCACCAAGCTGCGTCAGCCCGGCTACGGCAAGGCCTTCGCGCAGACGGTGGCTCAGACCGACCATGCGGTGGCCGAGGCTCGCCTCGGCGAGGTCACGGCGCGGACACTCGTGGTGATGGGCGAGCAGGATCCCGACTTCGCCGACCCGACAGCCGAAGCGCGCTGGATCGGCGAAGCGGTGAACGGTCGGGTCGTGATGGTGGACGAAGCCGGGCACTACCCGCAGTCTCAGCAACCCGAACTGACCGCTACTGTCGTGCTCGAGTTTCTGAAGGAGGCGCACGTCGATGCCGAGAGCCGGACTGACCACTGAGGTGGTGATCGAGCGGGCGGCGCAGCTCCTGGAGCAGACACCCGACGGCGAGCTCACCCTGGCCATGGTGGCCGACAGCCTCGGCGTCCGCACGCCCTCGCTCTATAAACATGTGGACGGGCTGGCGGGTCTGCGCCGCGGGATCATGGTGCGCGCCAAGCGGCTCCTGGCCGCCGAACTCACTCAGGCCACCATCGGACGGGCGCGCGCCGATGCCGTCCGGGGGTTGGCGAGGGCCTACCGATCATGGGCGCTGGCCTTCCCGATGCAGTATCCGCTGACGATCCTGGCCGCCGACTCCGGCGACGAGGCCGATGTGGCGGTCAGCGAGGCTGCGGTGGGCGTCCTCTATACCGTGTTGGCCGGCTACGGGCTCAGCGATGATGACGCCGTCGATGCGGCCCGCTTCCTGCGGGCCTCGGTTCACGGCTTCGTCAGCCTGGAGACCGGCGGCGCCTTTCGGCTGCCGATCGACCTGGAGCGCAGCTTCGAGCGCACCGTCGATGCCGTCGTAACCGCACTGGAGACCTGGCAGCGCTGAACTGCCCGGGCCTGCCAGCGCGCCGCTGGTTGAGCCCGGCTCGGCCTGAGCCTGTCGAAGGGTCGAGGCCAAGGCGCCACTTCCACGAGCGGCTTCGACACGCGGCTGCGCCGCTGCTCAACCAACTCTCGCGTGTGGGACACCAGGAACCGTCCCCGGTGCGCCGGTGAGAAGTTGGGCTGGACGACCCCTGCTGTGGGCGTGGGTGCATGCGCTACATTTCCCCCGGGCTCATCATCAGCCCTTGCTTCCTTCGTGGTGAGCGGGTGCGGCACACGCATCGCGACACCGAAGGACGCGCGCAGGTTTCAGCGGGGCTCACCATCAGCCCCGCCAAGGCACCATCCGGGCACTACCAGCGTCCCGGACACGGTCTCGACCAGGCTCAGCCCGCGCGCCCTCAGCCTCCAAGCCGGGCTTAGAATGTCAGTAACAACGCACAACAAGCCATAATGCCCATGCGCGACCTCTGAAAGGCCCGGGCCGATGTCCACCAATCCCGTTACGGCACCCAACGGCGAGTCACAGGGAAATAGCACTGACGAAGCTATCGCCACGCCACGCCCTGATCGCTACCCTTCCCCAATGAGTACGAGCATCTACGTCGCGTCCCCCGAGGGACTCGCTGGAAAGTCGATGGTCGCCCTCGGCATGATCGAGGCGCTCACCCGCACGGTGAGCTCGGTCGGAGTCTTCCGGCCGGTCGTTCGCGCCGGCGCACCCGATGAGATTCTGCGCACGCTACTCGCCGAACCTGGCGTCAATCAGACCTACGCCCAGGCCGTGGGCGTCACCTACGACGACATCCGTGCCGACGCCGACGCTGCGCTGTCGACCCTGGTGGAGAAATACGCCAAGATCCGCGAAGCCCACGAAGCCGTGGTGATTCTGGGGTCGGACTACACCGACGTCGCCTCTCCGACTGAGCTGACCTTCAATGCCCGAGTGGCAGCCAACCTGGACGCGCCCGTCCTGCTGGTCGTCTCCGGCACCGGACGCGACGCAGCCGCGATTCGTTCGGCGGTTGACGGGGCGATCACTGAGTTCAAAGCCAACCACGCCAAGGTGCTGGCGGTGGTGGCCAACCGGGTCGAGCCGATCATCGTGGACGCGGTCGAAGCCGAACTGGCCAAGCTCGACGGCATGGTCACCGGCGCACTGCCGACCGATCCGCTGCTGGTCGCGCCGACGGTGGGAGCGCAGTTCGCGGCCGTGGGCGCCACCTTGATGCAGGGCAACGACGAGTTGCTCAAGCATGAGGCCGTCGAGGTGCTGGTGGCCGGCATGACCCTGCCGAACGTGCTGCAGCGCCTGACGCCAGAGTCGACGGTGATCATGCCAAGCGACCGCACCGACCTGCTGCCGGGTCTGCTGCTGGCGCACGCGTCCGGGACGTTCCCGAAGCTCGCCGCGCTGCTTTTGGTGGGCGGGTACGAGATTCCCGAGAGCATCCGCCAGCTGATCGCCGGCATCCATTCCGATCTGCCGATCGGCATGACCGACCTGGGCACGTTCACCTCCGCGGAGCGGCTGTTCCGCTTGGAGGCGCCGATGACGTCCAGCCCGCGCAAGGTGGAGGTGGCCCGACGGCTGTTCGCCGAGCGGCTCGACACCGACAGGCTGCTGGCGGCGCTGCACGTCCATCGCTCCGAAGTGATCACGCCGCTGATGTTCGAGCATCGCCTGCAGGAGACGGCGCGTTCGGATCGGCAGACGATCGTGCTGCCTGAGGCGACCGACGATCGCATCCTGACCTCGGCCGACATCATCCTGCGCCGCGGCGCGGCCAACGTGATCCTGTTGGGCGATGCGGTCGACATCCGGGCGCGGGCGAACCACTTGGGCTTGGCGCTACAGGACGTCCAGATCATCGATCCGACCAAGCCGGAACTGCTCAACCACTTCGCCGAGGTGTACGCCCGACTGCGCGCCCACAAGGGTGTTTCGCTGACCGACGCCAAGGAGAAGCTGGCCGACCTGAGCTACTTCGGCACGATGATGGTCTACCTGGGCATGGCCGACGGCATGGTGTCGGGTGCGATCAACACCACCGCGAACACGATCCGGCCATCGCTGGAGTTCGTGAAGACCAAGCCGGGGGTGAAGGTCGTCTCCAGCTCGTTCCTGATGTGCATGCCTGATCAGGTCGTGCTCTACGGCGACTGCGCGGTGAACCCCGATCCGACCGCCGAGGAACTGGCCGACATCGCGATCAGCACCGCCGAGACCGCGGTGGCCTTCGGCATCGAGCCGCGGGTGGCGATGCTGAGCTACTCCACCGGCTCGTCCGGCACCGGTGCGGACGTCGACAAGGTGCGCGAAGCCACCGAGATCGTCCGCAGCCGTCGTCCCGATCTGGCGCTGGAGGGCCCGATCCAGTTCGACGCGGCCGTGGACCCGACCGTGGCCAAGACCAAGCTGCCCGAATCTGCGGTGGCCGGGAAGGCGACCGTGTTCATCTTCCCCGACCTGAACACCGGAAATAACACCTACAAGGCGGTGCAGCGTTCGGCCGGCGCCGTCGCGATCGGCCCTGTGCTGCAGGGTCTGAACAAGCCTGTCAACGACCTCTCCCGGGGGGCGTTGATCGATGACATCGTCAACACGGTGGCCATCACTGCCATTCAGGCGCAATCCGAGAAGAACGAGAAAAGAGGTGAAGCATGACGACTCCGATCCTGCTGCTGAACTGTGGCTCAAGCTCAATCAAGTACCAGGTGATCGACGCCGACTCTGAAGAAGTTGTCGCGAGCGGTCTGATCCAGCGCATCGGCGACGGCGAATCGACGATTTCGCACACCTACGGCGGGCAGACCCTGCAGGACGAGCACGGCTTCGCTGATCACTCGGCTGCGCTGGCGTTCCTGGTGAAGCTGTTCGACGAGGTCGGCCCGAAGCTGAGCGACATCGTCGCGGTGGGTCACCGGACGGTTCACGGTGGTCGCGGGTTCCGTTCGACCACGGTGATCGACGACGTGATGCTCGACAAGCTGCGTGAGTTGAGCCCGCTGGCCCCGCTGCACAACCCGCCGGGCATCGCCGGGATCGAGGCCGCGCAGAAGGCGCTGCCGGACGTCCCGCACGTGGCGATCTTCGACACCGCGTTCTTCAGCTCGATGCCGGCCGAGGCTTACACCTACGCGATCCCCCGGGAACTGCGCGAGGTGCACGGCATGCGCAAGTACGCCTTCCACGGCACGTCCCATAACTATGTGTCGCACAAGGTGGCCGAGGTACTCGGACGCGACTACGACTCGTTCAATCAGATCGTCTGCCACCTCGGCAATGGGGCGTCGATCTCGGCCATCCGCAAGGGTGTGGCCGTGGACGCGTCCATGGGGCTGACGCCGCTGGCCGGCCTGGTGATGGGTACTCGTTCGGGCGATGTGGACCCGGGTCTGCACCTGTTCATGTCGAACCGGTTGGGGCTGAGCCTGGCCGAGATCGACTCACTGCTGAACAAGAAGTCGGGCATCTTCGGGATGTCGGGCGTGACCGACTTCCGCGATCTGTTCGAGCTGATCGATGAGGGTGACGAGGACGCCAAGCTGGCCTTCGACGTCTACATCTACCGACTGGTGAGCTACATCGGTTCGTACGTGGCGATCCTGGGTGGCGTGGACGCACTGACCTTCACCGCCGGCGTGGGCGAGAACGCCGCGCAGGTGCGCGCCGCGGTGCTGGAACGGCTGGAGCCGCTCGGCTTCTGGCTCAACGCCGAGGCCAACACCGTCCGCTCGAAGGACCCGCGGGTGATTTCGCGCCACGGCTCCCCGGTGACCGTGCTGGTCGTCCCGACCAACGAGGAGTTGGCGATGGCCCGCGAGACCAAGGCCGCCATCTCGAAGTAGACCCTTCCTTCGCTGGTTGAGCAGGACGCGAAGCGTCCGTGTCGAAACCCAGGGGCCGTCTCTGGAGGGGTTTCGACACGCGGCTACGCCGCTGCTCAACCAACGACGGTGCGAACCACCGCTAGTTGAGGAGCCCGAAGGGCGTCTCGAAACCACCGGCCGCCAACCAGGTTTCGACACGCGGCTACGCCGCTGCTCAACCAACGACGGTGCGAACCACCGCTAGTTGAGGAGGGGCGAAGCTCCCTGAGCCTGTCGAAGGGTCGAAACCACCGCTGGTTGAGGAGCCCGAAGGGCGTCTCGAAACCACGGCGCAAGACGCACCGAATGCCCGTCCCACTAGGGGCGGGCATTCTGCGTGCCGAGGGCTCAGTGATGGAAGGCGCCGTGCTGGCGTCCCTCCTTGGGCATCGGCGCCGACAAGCCGTCCAGGTAGCGCACCGAGTCGCGGATGGCGCTCAGGAGGCGTTCGGCCAGGTCCATCGACAGCCCGTCGCGGACGACGATGCGCTGCACGGTGCGGTCGGTGAGGTTGTCGGGCAGTGGGTAGGCCGGCACCATCCAGCCGCGTTGGCGCAGCTGGTCGGACAGGTCGTGCAGGTCCCACTTGTCGGTGTGGCCAGCGCGCTGGCGCCAGGCGAAGACGGGGATGTCGCTGCCGTCGCTGAGGAGTTCGAAGGCGGACATCTTGGCGATCGCGCCGGAGAGGTAGTGGGCGACGTCCTGGCTGGCCTGCTGCACTTCGGTGAAGCCGTCGAAGCCGAGGCGCAGGAAGTTGTAGTACTGCAGCAGCACCTGGGCGCCGGGGCGGGAGAAGTTGATCGCCAGGGTCGGCATTTCGCCGCCGAGGTAGGCGACGGTGAAGATCATGTCCTTGGGGACGGCCTCGACCTCGCGCCACACCACCCAGCCGACGCCGGGGAAGACCAGGCCGTACTTGTGGCCGCTGGCGTTGATCGAGACCACCCGCGGGACGCGGAAGTCCCAGGGCAGGTCGGGCTGCAGGAACGGGGCGACGAATCCGCCGGAGGCGGCGTCCACGTGAATGGGGACGTCGACGCCGCTGGCGAGCTGGAGGCGATCGAGGGCGCCGGCGATCTGGGCGACCGGCTCGTAGGCGCCGGTGTAGGTGACGCCCATGATGGCCACCACGCCGATGGTGTTCTCGTCGACGTAGCGCTCGAGCTCGTGGCCGTCGAAGACGGGATGCTCGTCGGTGATCGGGACGTAGCGCGGCTCGACGTCGAAGTAGTTGGCGAACTTCTCCCAGCACACCTGGACGGCAGAGCTCATCACCAGGTTGGGTCGGTCGGTGGGCTTGCCGGCGGCGCGGCGGGCGGCCTGCCAGCGGCGCTTCATCGCCAGCCCGGCCAGCATGGACGCCTCCGAGGAGCCGACCGTCGAGGTGCCCAGCGCGTCCTTCGCTGAGGGGGCGTGCCACAGGTCGGCGAGGATTCGCCAGCAGCGTTCTTCGATGGCCGCAGTGGCGGGGTATTCGTCCTTGTCGATGAGGTTTTTGTCGACCGTGTCGGCGTAGAGGCGTTGCGCGTAGGGCTCCATCCAGGTGCCGACGAAGGTGGCCAGGTTGAGCCGCGAGTTGCCGTCCAACATCACTTCGTCGTGGATCACCTGGTAGGCGGTGTCGGCCAACATGCCGTGCTTGGGCAGGGAGTGCCCCTGGTGGCGGCGGGCCTCAGCCTTGCGGCTGAACAGCGGGCTGATGTCATCTTCGTGGGGGTAGTTGCGATGAGCCATAGCTCAGGCTAGCCCGGGCGGTGTGGCCGCCGAGGTGAGTCGTGAGGATCGGCGTGCGGGGGCCTGTGGACGATATCCACAGGCTGCGCTCCGCTTCCTGTGAGCGATCGGGCTGGCTGTGGGGGTCGCGTGGCGGGTCTGAGCGGTGGAGGCGTCCAGCTCTGATGCTCTGAGTTGCGCCGAGGTGAACGGCCAATGACGAACCGCCCCTCGACTAGGCCCTCTGTCCACAGAAGTTGTCCACAGTGGGGATAACTACACGCGTGTAGTTCGGGCGATCAGCAGGCCAGCAGATCTGCTGTCCGACCCTCGGCAATCTGGTACGGAGCATGGGATCTTGATACGGCTTGATACGGAAGGCCGCTGGACGCACGGATTCTGATACGTGCCGCACGAACGAGCAGCCCGGCCAGCTCCTGCCTCGGTGAGCCCGGAGCTGCGGGCTATTTCCAGCCGAGCTTGGCGAGCTCGTCCCGGATTCCTTGGGCGTTGGGCTCGACTCCGGCCTTCGCGAGCTCTCGGACGACTGTGTCTACGGCCTGATCGAGGGGCTGGCCGGCCGCGAGCTCCAAACCCCTATTGAATGCGATCTCGGTCGCGTGCGCGATTTCGGCCCCGAGCGCGTCGATGGCCTTCTGGTTGAACTCGATCTCCATGCCCAGACGGTAGCCCGCACCACCGACAGCTACCGCCCGGGTGGCGATGGCTCCACTGCCCGGCCTGTCTGATCCACGGGCTAGGGTCGCGTTCACCCGACCGACGAGGGAGCGAACAATGATGGGATATGCGCAGGCGCTTGCCGACTTCCCGCGGGATCAGGCGGAATGGCGTCGCGAGGTCGCCGAGCGCCACGATGACAGTGCCAGTCGTAGTACTGCCCGTGGATTCGACAGGGCCGCTACTGAGATCGAAGCCATTGCGGACGACCATCCTTGGATTTCTACTCTCGTCGCCGCCGGTTGGCTCACTGCGGATGGTTTCCAAGCTGAAGGTGGGCCCGCAGATCGTTACTTGAGGCAGTTCAACCGCTACGAAGCCATGAGCTGGGAAGACCTGTTGTTCTCTTTGGCGATGTTCGCTGGCGGCGACGATGTGTGGTTGAGCTATGCGAACTCACTTCGGGGGCGTGCGGCCAAGTTCGATCTCATCCTCACGCCGCTGCGACGCCAGGACACTCATCGACCTCAATGGGAGTCCTATTCACTTCGTACACGCATGGGTACCAACCGTGTGGAGCAGGACACCCTGCTTGGCCTCGACAGGTACCTAACCTCGCTTGAAACTGCACGAGACACACGCAAGCCCTAGCGATGTCGGCTGAGTCCGCACACTCGGCGCGGCAAAGCCGGAATCTCGCTACGTCAACTCGCGTGTGCTGTCACTATGGCGTTGTGGCTGTAGTACCTGCACGTGGGCAATCTGGCAAAAGCGTCGCCGCAGCACTGACGTTGGCCTTGACCGAGCTTGCTGGTGTCCGCGGCGGAGGCGGCGCGGCAGACCAAGTCATGCGGCGCTACATCGATTGGGCGACCGCACAAGCACGCCTACTCCAGAACTGCATCACCAGCCAGGCAGTGGAAGAGTTGATCCTCACACGGTCGTTCTACTCGCTCCTGGACAACTCAACCGGCTCCGTACCTCGCGGCTTCCCATTGCTTGACGGAGAGCTCGAAGCTCGCAAGGCCCACCTGTCGAACGAACTAGATGTACTGAACCGTGCCATCGCTCGCTGGAACGACCACCTCCCGCTGGTGGTGCTCGACACTAACGTCTACTTGCACGCCCCGACCGACTTCACGTCAATAGACCTGTGGAAGCACGTTGGGGAAGAGGCCTGGCACATCCTGATCCCGATCACCATCGTCGACGAGCTAGATCGTGCGAAGGACTTCCCAGGTCGAAAGACCGACCGCGGAAAGGAATCCACACGAGATCGTGCGCGGCGAACTCTCCGCATGTTTGAGGAGCTTGTTGGAGCCCCGGACGAGGCGGTGAAGCCCAAGGGATCGAAGTTCGTGGCAGAGATCGTTCTCGACCCGCCGCACCACACGCGCCTGAGTAACACCGACGACGAAATCATTGATCGCGCCGCAACGATCAGTGCGATCGCCGGTCGCGATGTCCACCTGATCACCTACGACACCGGCATGCTGATGCGCGCGAGAGGTGCCGGCCTCTTCCCGCACAGGCCGACGTCCGAAGCCGGCTCATCCTCGGCGCCCTGACCTGTGGATTGTGGGGTCGACCTGGGTGACACTTGTCGCTTCCCCCTCCCTTTCCACTGCGTTTGTCCTGGTAGGTGTGCCCTATCCCTAGGGTCATGGTGGCGCCACTGGCCACTAGGCGGATCTCGCGGCGCTCAGGTCAAGCCCTTATGTGAGGGTAGTTGTGTGATGGATGATGAACCCCACATCCCGAAGCCGGCGCAAGCGAGAGGGGGCAGCGAAGATGCTGTGGACCGATGAGCCAATCACCGACCTCACCCAGGACACTCTTGGTAGGCAAGGGTTCACAGCACGCCTGGCTGATCTAATTGAACGCAGCCACGACCCGGACAGCAGCATAGTCATCGGCCTAACCGGGGCTTGGGGCAGTGGGAAGACCTCGGCCTTTACTCTGGCGAGTGCCCAGCTTGATCAGGCCAAGTGGTCAGTCGCGAAGCTCAACCCATGGGCAGCCGCTGACGACGACTCGATGCTTGCGGAGTTCTTCTCCGCATTATCGTCCGTGCTTCCCTCGCAGCGGGGCTCCAATCTTCGGAAGAACCTGGCGGTGTGCGCCAGCTTGGTCGGCCCAGGCCTCTCCGCGATCCCAGTCGCAGGGAACGCCGCATCTCGGTACGCCGAAAAGCTCGAGAAGCATCTAACCGCACGCAAACCTTGGCCCGACGCGTTCAAAGACGCTTCTGATGGGTTTCGAGCTTTGGGTCAGCGGATCCTAGTCTTCGTTGACGACTGTGATCGTCTCGATCCGACTGAACTCCGAACGCTTCTCAAGGTGATCCGGCTTGTCGGGAGGTTCCCGGGGGTCACATACGTCCTCGCCTACGACGAAGAGACCCTTTCCCACACCCTCAGTGCTGCCGGAGTCGGTCACAACTCCGCAGTAAGCGCCCAGCGTTACCTAGAGAAGATCGTCCAGTTCATCTTTCCAATGCCCCGGCTCACCACATCCGAAGTTCTGGCAAGACTGACTGGCTCGCTCGGCCCCGTGCTCCGCGAGTGTGGTTGGGACCCGGAAGTCCTGAGCGAGTACCGACTCACCAAAGCGTTTGACGATGTTGTCCTCCGACGCCTGGCGACACCCCGATCGATCGATCGGTTCGTCGCTCAAGCCCGGAACCTACTGGCACATCTCGATCCTGCGGAGTTCGACGCTATTGATCTCCTCATACTGCTTTTCGTAAGGCTTCAGTTCCCGGAGGGCTATGCGCAACTGCCCCACTGGCGCCCCACACTGTTGGGCTCAGGCAGGTTCGGCACTAACCCATGGGAGCCCGGATCGGGCAACCCAGTCGACTGGACTCAGCTGCTTCGCTACGCGGGCGAGCGCACCGAGGACCAACAGGATTTCCAACTCAGCCTCCAGTCTGTGTTTCCCGCGTTTCAGGAAACCTTCGTCACGGACGGCCTCGTTCGGGCTTGCACCTCGCTCTACTTTGAGCGCCACCTCCTCTTCGAAGTGCCCAAGGGAGAGGTCCGAGAAACGGACGTTACCGGCGCCCTCATCTCGGCGAACACAACCCCACCCGATTTCTCCTCCCTGGACGCACTGCTGTCACCTGCGGACCCCACACACGCTGTGGCTCTCCAGAAGCTACGTCGCGGAACAGAGGAATGGCACGAGGGCGATGTAACCCTTGAGTTCGCGCTTCACATCGCTGACCTACATGTGTCGCTCCAAGACGACCTAGATACCGCACATTTCGGGTCCTCCTTGCTCTTTTGGCTGGCCGCACTGTTGCCACTGCTGAAGGGAGTCGTCGACGTCTCCACTCTCCTCGGCGCGCTCCGTGACCACCTAGGAGACGAAACGACTGCGTTGTTGGCGAAGAGGATGCTTAGCCTCACCACCAACGACGGCTGGGCCCAGGAAGTTACCCAGGCCGTCGCCGACATGTGTATTTCGTCCGCACTGCAACAACTGCGAGACGGAGATCAAGCCCCTCTCGGGTCCCATATTCAGTCCTACGTCGGCTTCCTATTGTCCCTGGGTCGCTTGGATCGGCTACCTGATCTTGTCCGGCAAGCGCTCGCAAATCAGGAGATAACGCTCGACGGGGTTGCCGCCCGGTGCGTCAGCGTGATCACCTCCTACAACGACGGCTCCACACGCCTCGACAAGGTCGACACCACGCTTCTTCAGAGTCTTACTGGGGAGACCGATATCTCCGATCCGTCCACTGACAGTTGGCCCGACCGTTTCGACCTAACCTGGCCCAACCGGCGAGAGTGGGCGCGGTGGGTGCTCGGTCCCGGAAGGACTACGGGGATACCCGACCAGTGATGGGTCAGCCGCCAAAGGCATGCCGGCGGGCTCGCCAGGCCCGTGACGAACAGCGCACTCGCCCGCGAGCGGTTTTGAGAATCGATGAGCATCCTGGCCCTTCAGGGCCGGAAGAAGAGATTCGCGCAGCTGCCCATGAGCAGCATCGTTGAGGCGCTCCCCGAGGGACGCTCCTATGCCAGCTACCTCGAACGTGGAAGGCTCGGCTGCTCGCCTCCGATCGGGCCAATGACCCGTCACCACATGGAGCGCGACCACTCCGTGAAGTCGGCTCGGTACTTGTCGATGGCAGCCAGAGCGCGATCCTGACTCCCTCCGAACAGACCGGCGCGCAGCGGAGCCCACATCTCTCCTTGCGTCGCGAGTTCTTGGCTGAAGTCGTCGATGGGGTTCCCATAGTTGTTCTTTGAGCGCCACATCGAGCGACCAAACCAGCGAGATCGACCGAACATGCGATCGTTAGTCGCGACGGACAGTCGAGTCAGAACCAAGTCAGTCGACAACAGCCCAAGCATGACCTCCGCCCTGTCGAACTCGGCATCGTACGCATCTTGCTGAGGCAGTTGATCGATGAACAACGGCCTGAGGGCGTGATGCAGCCATTCAGCGACGGGCGTGTAGTACTTGCCCTTCTTCTTCTCCGTGAATTCCACGAGAGCGTCCCGCAGTCCTAATCCATCAACGCCGGAGTGGGCTAGAGCGTGGGGCACCAACTCCGCGCTGCCGAACGGTGTATACGGATCAGATACCTCGAGCAGCGGTAACCGTGCAGGCTGATACCGGTCCTTGACCGTCGGCTCTGTCAGGAGGACTCGCAAGTTGTCCCACTTCCCGTTGGCCACACAGGCAAGTCCGGCGGTCATGGCGCTGACCATCCCGGGCAAGTGACGCTGTTCAACCAAGGCAGTGACTCCCGCAGCGCTTTTGTTGGCGGACTCGACGAACGACTTGATCGCCATCGCCCAAGGAGCGAGGGCCTCCGCCGACGCCCATCGAGCCGCCACCTGCAGTGAAGCGCAGAACGGCGCCACCAAGGTCCAGAGCTCCAGGGCAGACTCGGCGACCTGGACGACTCGATCTTCGCCCGAGCCCTCAAGCGGTCCCTCGACGCGCACGCTGTCGGTGATCGCCAGCAGCACTCGCTGAACCTCCTGTCCGACGAGATCGTCGAGTTGGATACGTCGCGGAGGATCCAGGAGCATCTCCTTGGTCAGGCGCTTCACGACCTCGATCCGATCCACCGCGACAGCATGCTCCACAGCCTCCAGAGTCTGCGCCGCCCCCAGTTGCTTCTCCCCCATGACGCCGTGAATCGTGGTGACCAACGAGGCTGCTTGCGGCGCGATCGCCGACCCGAACAGATCGACGTAGTTGAGATCACTCAGGACCCGGCCCGCACCCAGATCCCACTCAGGCACGTCGCCCTCGTCAAACCGCACTGGGATTAGCCAGGTCCGCCCAGGCGGCATCTTGCGGTATTCCTCGACAGCAAGAGTGAGTTCCTCATTCATATGCGACTTCAGCTTCGCTCTGGAGTTCTCTGAAAAGCACGCTAGGAACACCAAAGACCCCTCGCGAATCGCATCGCGGATCTTCGCCTTCCACGCGTCCCCTGGACCGAGGGAGGTCCGATCTCGCCAGTAGGGAATCCGGCTGGCCTCGAGGACCGCGCAGAGCTGGTCGACCTGCGCAGAGTCCTCCCGAACGTAAGAGACGAAAACGTGCTTCCCGGCTGAATCGGTCACGCCTCAGATCCTATGAGAGCGCACGGACATACGCCGGACGCCAGTCAATGTCACAACACGGTGCATCTCGAGATCATCACGCATCAGCTGTCTCAGATTGCTACACGCAAGCGGATCCCGTCGCGTCTTCGCCGCGGCAGCGCTACTCGGTGGTCGGGGCGCACGCGGGTGTCGCTGAGGTCGAGATCTGCGTGCGACCGTCTTTGATCTTGGCCCAGAAGTCGATCGCGAGCTCTTCGTACCGCATCCCCATCGTCAGGGTGAGCAGCTGCGGCGAGTTCTCGGGAATGCCTGCGTCCGTGACGAGTTGGACATACTCGGCCAACCGCCCACGATGGGCCTGCTCCTGCTCAGCCGCCAACTGCTCGACAGATTGATCACTCGACCCCTGAAAGAACAGGCGTAGCAGGCCAGCGTCCCGAATCTCGGCCGGCTCGGTCGGCGCTTGGGTGAGCCACCGTGCAAGCTCTGCTGCACCAGCGTCCGTGATCGACAGCAGCCTGCGGCGTCGTCCCTCGGCCTCTTGGACCTCGGTGACCAGCCCGAACCGGGCGAGCCGAGCTGCCTCGCTGTAGAGCTGCGAGCGTGGGAAGCCCCAGAAGTAGCCGATGCTGCCCTGAATGCGCTGATCTAGACCGTACGGCGTCATGGGGCCGTAGCGATCAAGCAGCCCAAGGACGACAAACGCACTGGGTGAGAGCGTCGGCATCTCGACCTCCGAATCGGATCGTCTGAATCTGAGCGTTGCTCCGCGGCATCGCTCCGTCTTGAATGGTCACAGACAACCGTACAGCTTGGACCATAGGAATCTACGATGCGTATCATCACAATCAAGCTCCCCGCAGCGAATGCCCACCTCATTCACGGCCAGACCGGAATGATCCTGGTGGACGCCGGCACCCGCGCGGCCGTACCCAAACTCCGCGCGGCTCTCGCCCACCTCAAAGTCGATCCGGCTCAGCTGGCCGCCGTCGTCCTCACCCATGGTCACGCTGACCACGCCGGTGGAGCTCGCCTCCTCGTAGGCCCGAACGTGCCGATCATCGTTGGGGCCCTCGACACCCCGCTACTCACAGCAGGCCACAACCCGCCACTGGACCCGACCAACCTCACCGCTCGGATGATTCGGCCCTTCGTCGATCGGCCATTCGATCCCTACCAGCCCGATATCGAGGTTCACGACTCGATCGATCTCACTGCTTTCGGTGTGGACGCTGTCGCCACGGTGATCGGCGGACACACCCCCGGCTCCCTGGCCGTTGTCGGGCTTCGGCCAGGTGAATCGGCGCTAGTGGGCGACCTCATCCGCGGCGGCCACATGGGCGGGGCGTTGCGGCCCGGTCTCGCGCTGAGGTCCTACTACTCCGCCGACACCGAGCGTGACCTTGCGCTGCTGCGCACCCTCTTGAAGCAACATCAACCCGCCGCTCTCTATGTCGGCCACGGAGGCCCACTCCCGATTACTGCCGCCGCCGCTCTAGCTGCTGCCTGACCTGCAGGGAAGCACAACCAAGCGGGCCACGCCGCTCGGAGTGAAACACGCACCGGGTTGGCCTCCTCCGACGAGGGTCGGAATCTCCAAGCTTCCTGCCCTGCGGCTCGTATCGTTATCGCTTCTCCCTAGCCCGTCTCAGATCGCCCCGCGTGAGCACGTCCCGGTCCCATTTCACCCGTGCCCGACACAAAACGCCCGTACAGATGGCGGTTCGCTCAGACCCTTCCCTTGGTACAGAGAAGCCTCAGAGATATTGGATGGCTGGCCGGTTCGATGTGGGCTCAGGTCTCGGTTCTGTTGCTCACCCCTTCGGTCTCATCCTTGGCTTTGGTTCGCCAATAGGCGAGGTTGTTGCGGATGGTGAGCGTGTCGTGGTGTTTAGGGCCAAGGACCTCCACGTGGAGGGGGAGGAGTTCTTCGAACCCGGCCACGGCCCCGGCAAAATCACCCGCCCGACCGCGCCAAGTGGCGAGGTTGTTGCGAGTG
>PHEY01000002.1 GCA_002841335.1 Actinobacteria bacterium HGW-Actinobacteria-2
GGCAAGCCACCGGCCACCACGGCACCCTCACCCACACCACCACCGGCACCCGCACCCTCGACGTCGGCGAACTCCAATCCCTCATCATCGGCTGAAGCCACCTGAAGCCCATCGGACGCGCCGCGTAGGGGGCTCGTTCACAGACAAGGCACAATGGAGGCATGTCAGCGCTCACCACCAAGGCGGCACCTGCCGCCCTGTCGGTGGGTGAGCGGCTCCGCCTGCGCCTCGCGATCACCGCGGGCAATGCCGCTGCGCTGGCGTCCCGACTGGCCGGAAAGGGCTCGGGAGCTTCGGTCCGCGGCCAGATCCTGACTCGCCTGGTGCCCGACGCTTTCGACCTGCTGCTGCAAGGACGTCGCGTCCTGTCGGTCTCCGGCACCAACGGCAAGACCACCACCACCCACCTGCTCGCCGCAGCGGTGCGCGCCGGGCTCGGCAGCGACGCCGCCCGCCTGGTCACCAACGCCGACGGCGCCAACCTGCACTACGGCATCGCCTCGGCCCTGTCGCAGGCCCGCCGCGCCGACATCGCCGTGATCGAGACCGACGAGCGCGTGGTCTCCGACATGATCGCGGTCGCGCGTCCGGAGATCCTGGTGCTGCTCAACTTCAGCCGCGACCAGCTCGACCGGCACCACGAGATCAAGGCACTGGGACGCGCCTGGCGAGTGGCGCTGGAGAAGGCCGGGAGCGCCGGCCCCACCATCGTCGCCAACGCCTGCGACCCGCTGGTCGTCTGGTCCGCCGGGACGGCCGCCCGGGTCATCTGGGTCGAGACCGACACCGTGTGGCATGCCGACGGCGCCCTGTGCCCGGCCTGCGGCGAACTGCTCGTGCGGGTGCCCGCCGACGGCCGCGACACCTGGGACTGCCCCGGCTGCGAACTCACCCAACCGGCATCCGACTACCGCGTTGAGGGCACAAAGATCGTCCTCCCGGACGGCAAGCGAGTCTCCCCCGACCTGCAGGTGCCCGGGTCGTTCAACATCTCCAACGCTGCCTGTGCGCTGGCTGCCGCCATCGAGTTCGGCGTCGGTATCGACGCCGCCCTGGCTGGCATGCACACGGTCACCTCGCCGGCCGGACGCTTCGCCACGGCCCGCTTCGGCAGCACGGACGCCCGACTGCTGCTGGCCAAGAACCCAGCCGGCTGGGCCGAAGCCCTGCCCCTGGCCCAATCCGATCCGGTGGTGCTGGCGATCGACTCGGTGGCCGCCGACGGCAAGGACGTGTCCTGGCTGTGGGACGTGGAGTACGAGCAGTTGGCCGGACGCCAGGTGATCTGCACCGGCCCGCGCGCCCAGGACCTCGCCGTCCGGCTGAGCTACGCCGGCGTCGAACACACCATCACCCGCGACTTGGAGGACGCGATCGCCACCTCCGGCGCGGCAGCCGTGGACGTGATCGCCACCTACACCCCGTTCCAGGCGTTGCTGAAGATGGCGGGGCTACGATGAAACCGGTAGAGATCGTCCTGGTGTACCAGTCGCTGCTCGGCATCTACGGCGACCGCGGCAACGCCATGGTGTTGCGCAAGCGCTTGGAGTGGCGCGGGATCGACGCCACCTTGACCATCGTCGAGCCCGGCGATGTGGTGCCGTCCACCGGCGCGGTGTACCTGCTCGGCGGCGGCGAGGACGCCGCTCAGATCTCGGCAGTGAAAGGCCTGAAGTCCGACGGGCACATCTTCGGCGCCGTGGAGCGGGGCGCGGTGCTGTTCGCGGTCTGCGCCGGCCTGCAGATCGTCGGCAACACCTTCACCGTCGGCGAGCACGACGAGGTGATCGAAGGCCTCGGCCTGCTGGACGTCGACACCCGCCGCGGCGACGTCCGCGCGGTCGGCGAAATCCTCACCCATTGGACCAAGCCTGATGGCACCGAGTCCCTGATCACCGGCTTCGAGAACCACGGCGGCTTCACCACCCTCGGCCCGAAGGCTCAGCCGTTGGCGCGGGTGGAGATCGGCATCGGCAACGCCAACGACGGCGTGGACGGCGCCGTCCAGGGCACGGTCATCGGCACCTACCCGCACGGGCCAGCGCTGGCTCGCAACCCTGAGTTGGCCGATCATCTCCTCGAACTGGCGCTGGGACGCCAGCTCGATCCGCTGCCGAACCCCGAGCTGGACGAGTTGCGCCGTCAGCGCATCGCGCACGTCCGCAAGCACGGACGCGGCTGAACCGTCCGCTCAGGCGTCGGCGCGACGCTTACTGAACCGGTGCAGCAGATACACCCCGCCCAGCACCGCCACGGCCACCGCGATCACCACCAGGTCCGGCACCTTCGCCGTCCCGGCCAGCACGCGGCTCTCCACACCCATCGACTGCTCAGCCGACATCAACCCCGGCAGTGCGAGGGTGCCGTCGGTGACGATCAGCAACACCCCGAGCAGCACCGTGACCAGGCCGCCGATCACTGATGTCCAGGCGTTCGACCAGCCGCCGATCACCAGTTGGCGCGGACGCAGCCAGTCACGCAGCTTCGGCACCCGATCCCAGGCGAACGCCAGCACCAGCAGCGGCAACACCATGCCGGCGGCGTAGACCAGCAGCACCAGTCCGCCGTAGAGCGCATTGCCGCCCACCGCGGCCAGGGTGAACACCGCACCGAGGATCGGCCCGGCGCACACCGTGCCCATGCCGAACACGGTGCCCAACAGGTAGACGCTTAGCGCCGATGCCCCGCCGTGGCCGTCCAGACGCCCGATGCCGGGAATCGAGACACCGGCCACTTGCAGCAGGCCGAGCACGATCACCAGCACGCTGGCGCCGATCACCAACGCCGCGCGGTTCGCCGAGATCAGCGACCCCAGACTGCCGGCCAGCATGCCCAGCGGCACCAAGGTGGTGACCAGCCCCAGGTAGAACACTCCGGTGCGCACCACCAACATGCCCGCACTGGAGAAGGCGTAGCTGAAGAAGGCCGGCAACAGCATCACCGAGCAGGGGCTCAACAGAGTGAGGATCCCGCCCAGAAAAGCGCCCGCCAGCCCGACCGACATGGCTACTTCTTGGCCAGCTCGGTCTCGATGGCCGACTGGAAGTTCATCAGCGGTTGGGCACCGTTGACCACCTGATTGCCGACCACAAAGAACGGCACCGAGTTCACTCCCAGCTTCTGTGCCGAAGCGGTGGCATCGGTCACTTGCTTGCGCAGCGCGGGATCGTCCAAGGCGGCGGCGAAGGCCGTCATGTCGGGGACGCCGGCGGTCTTGGCGAAGCCGATCAGCGTCTCCTTCGGCAGATCAGGGTGTCCGCTGTCGGGAGCGGCGGCATAGAGCGCCGTCATGAACTCGTGGTACTTGCCTTGGGCACCGGCAGCGCGGGCCGCCACCGCCGCGTCGACCGACTGATCGCCGAACAGGGCCGCGTCATGCAGCTCGAAGCGCACCTTGCCGGTGTCGATGTATTGGGTGAACAGCGTCGGCAGGGTGTCCTTGGCGAAGGCCGCACAGAAGGGGCAACGGAAGTCGGTCCACTGCACGATCACCACCGGAGCCTTCGGATCACCCCAGGCCATCGGATCGTCGGCCTGCGCGCGGGCGACCTTCTCCGCCATGGTCTGCCCAGCGGCGTTGGACGACGGCGTGACCGCACCGCCGGTCGAGCCAGGGGTCGCCACTTGCTGGGTGACGATCACCACCAGCAGGAACACCGCCATCGCCGCCAAGGCGACGTTCAGCCGCTGGGACGTGCGCAGCTTGCGCTGGAGGTCAGGAATCGAGGGCGCAGGCCCCGGGCCGTGGGGCCGTTCAGCGTCCGACACAGGTTCCTCCCGGAGTAGATGGCGAGCACGAAGTCGTGCTGAACCAACCTATCCGGGTTGCGGCTCCGGGGTAGGCACCTCGCTGGCGGCATCCTCCTCCGGCGCCTCGTAGCGCTCGGTCAGCCACCGATAGGACTTGGTGGCGAACGCGCCGAGAGTCAGCAGCAAGCCCAGCACTCCCGCGATCAGGAACACCAGCGCGATCCCCCGCGCCTGCCCCTCGCCCAACAGCCAGCTCCACTGCGTCCGGCCGGCGTCGGTGTTCATGTAGGGAATGATCGCGAACTCCGCGATCGGTCCGATCGCGAAGGTGCTCAGCGGCGCAGCGGCCACCTCGACCGCCTGCGCCAGCCCGAACACTCGTCCCTGTTTGGCGTAGGGGACGACCTTCTGCAGCAGCGTCTGCTCGGCCGCCTCGGCGACCGGCACCAGCGCCATGTAGAACAGGACCCCGACCGCCAACAGCCAGATGTTCTCTCTGATGGTGAACAGTCCGGCGATCATCCACATCGCCACATTGGCCAGCAGCAATGCGCGCAGCGGCTTGGCCCCCAGCCCCTTGCGGGCCACCCAGACCGACCCGATCATGAAGCCGAAGCTGAGCACACCCCACAGCACACCCCACACCTCCACCGACACCAAGGTGAGGCCGTAAGGATCCATCAGCGCCATGAACGACCCACCGAGCAGGTTGTTGAACGTCGCGAACAGGATCAGCGCCGTCAGCCCGGGTACCGCGATCACCGCGCGGAACGCGCCGGCGAAGTCGACCGGCTTGGGCACCCCGTCCGGATGGAGCACTTCCGGCTCGGGAATCGACACGGTCAGCAAATGCAGCAACGAGGCGATGGTCAGGGCCACCGCGATCCACAAGGTGATCTGAATGCCGAGCATGCCGACGGCGAGGCCGGAGAACACCGAGGTGATCGCGAAACCGAGCCCGTTGACCATGCCCACCTGGCCGTTGGCCTTGGCGCGTTCGGGTTCGTCCACGAGCAAGGTGACGCAGGTCGACAAGGTGATGGCGCGGGCACTCTCCACGACCGCCCCGACCAACACCAGGGTCGAGAACGTCCAGAACGCCACGCTGCCCACGGTGAGGATCTGCGCGGTCGGCACGATCAGGAAGAACACCAGGGACGCGGCGAACGCCACTGCGGTCACCGTGGTGACCACCACCATCACCTGCTTCTTGCGCCAGCGGTCGACCCAGCTGCCGAACGGCACCGCCATCACCGCAACCAGCAGCATGTACACCCCACCCAACAGTGCGTTGGCCAGCACCGAGCGGGTCTCCAGGTAGATCCAGAAGATCAGGGCAAACCACAAGAAGCTCGTCGTCACATTGGCGATCAGCGTGTTCACCAGCAAGCCCACGAAGCTGCGTCGCTTCACATCCATCTGCGCTCCTTACCCGGTCCTCCATCCTGTCATGCGCCACTGACATCGCAGGATGGTCAGCTTCACCACCTTCGGTGGCGCGATTTCACACTCCGCCACCGGCTGAGGTAGAGTTTCTGCTCGCGCGCCGCTAGCTCAACTGGCAGAGCAGCTGGCTCTTAACTAGCGGGTTCGGGGTTCGAGTCCCTGGCGGCGCACAGAAAGAAGCCCCTGGCCATCGGTCAGGGGCTTCTGCCGCTTCTGGGCCGAGCCGGTCCGCGTCACTCGGCGGGCCTCACGGCTCACACCCCTGGCGGTCTCTGCTGCTCCGGCGCCAAAGGCATTCGAAGCGATCGGCGGCAACTGGACGCCCGATTTCGCCGCAACCAAGGGTGCTCTCGTCTGGACTACTGCCTGCGCCGAGGCACCACCACGCCCATCCAAACCGATATCCAAATCTTCTTCAGGGGGCGCGCTCTCAACCTCACTGACGGCGGCCCGCCCCAGATCATGGAGTCACCATGAAGGTCAGGATGGCGGGCAGGCTCGGTCGGTCAGACTCTCGTTGGAGACTGATTTGGAGTTGCCGTCGCCCATCCGCGAGGCGTCTCGTCGTAATGCAACGAGCCCGTCAAGCCCATCGAGTCCCCACTCGGAAGGGTGGATAGGCCGACGACACGGATGAGACCGTCAACCGAGCATCTACCCCCGAGGACCCGCTCGGGCGAGCCACCTGGTTCCCACACCTGGAGGGAGGGGCGCGGGATCGCGCGGTGCGTCGACGCCGTTACCCGGGGCGGCCATCTCCCCGGAGCCACTCCCAAAGCAAGGTCGCCCCCTCCCGCTAGCGTCAGCCATGAAGTGGGACTGCGCAATCCTCGACGGGTCGCTCGCCGCAGCACCATTGAGACACCTGTTCATGAGAACATGCGAATGTCCAGAGGAGGGAAAGTTGGAAGAGGATACGTTCCAAGCGGGCTTCGCGCTGCCAATGCCGCGCGCGGGTGACTTATGGCCACTGCTCTTCTTCATCGAACAGTCCGTGACAACACACCTGAAGCTATTGAAGACCGAGCCACCGCGGGTACACGTGGAGCTTGAGTCTGGCAACGCGTCCTACCGCAGAAGTTCCCTCGCCGCCGCGAGAGATGCGCTAGTTAGCGATGAAGGCCACAACGTCCCAGACGAGTGGTACATAACGTGGGTAACGCCCAGCCTCGCAGTCACCGTTCCTCACTGGCGAGTCGATACGGAGTTCCGCGTCAAGATCAGCGGCCCAAATCGCCTAGTCGTAGAACAGAACAAGGCGACACTCGAAGATCAAGTGGCTCGCTTCGCGGCCCGGCTCGCGGCCGGAGAAGTGCCCGCACCTGTGGAAACGACCCAGATCGCGACCGCGGAGACCCTGAGTCCCGCTGCGGAGCCAAAACCAAAGCGTCTTCCCGAATGGACGAACAACTCTCTGATCGGAGGAGTGCTTGCGGGCGTTTTGGCGCCAGCGATTCTCGCAAGCCTCGGATGGTGGGGCAAGCTGGATGCAGCTACCTCGTCCAAACTCCTCACATCGGCATACATTCTCGGCCTGACCGTCCTGCCGATAATCACCTGGACTCTGATCACGTCCATGGGCAAGCGCCCAGTCGATCCGATCGGCTGGTGGAAGTTGGCCGGGCGGATGAGTCTGATTTGGTTCGCTGTCTGTGGCGTTGCCGCATACGGCGTCGGCCTGTGGTTCTTGTGGGCGTGACCCATAGCCCCATAGCCCCATAGCCCCAACCAGCGTGCCTACTTTGCCGCCCGACGTCCCACTTCGGCCCGTGAGTTCGCCGCGCGTACGAATAGTCGTGGTCAAGTGAGCAGGCTCAGATGGACCGTCCGAGATGGGGGTGTCAAGATCGACCCTCCCACCTTGGGGATGGTTGCCGCGACCCTGGCCGCCTGCAGCCGCGATCCTTCTCCGTGACCAGACTCATCACCCAGCTATGGACGAGTCACCGCCACGTTCGCCGAGTACGGCAGCACGTACAGCTGGGTTCCCTGCTTGGTGAACAGGCGGTTCGTGCCGTCCCAGGTGCCATTGCTGTTGACGAAGCAGAAGGTGAAGTTCGGCGGATTGGCCACCGTCACCTTCCACCAGTGCCGCCCGTTGAGGTAGCCCTCATAGGTCATCACCTTGTCGCCGGTGAGGCCGTTGAACGGGTGCATCGTGTAGGACGTCGCCGAGGCGAACTCGGCGTAATGAATGGTCACCGACAGCCGATACCGGGCGATGAAGGACGCATACCGCGCCAACCCCAGCCCGCTGTTGACGTTGTCGATGCGCAGCACCGTCAACCCGACGTAGCTGGCCCAATCGAAAGCGTTGACGATGTTGTTCCAACCTGCGTCGGTGGTCACTCCACCCGACAGCGCATTCTCGCCCTTGATCATCACCCCGAGCGCGGCCGCCTTGGCCGCCACCCAGAACACCAGGTCCTGAGCCAGCGAGTAGGCCGGCGCAGTGTTGTCGTTGCTCATCTCCAGGCAGGTGAAGTGCAGGATCACCTGCCGCGTCGTGGCGATCTGCTTGGCCAGATTCACGATCCGCTGATAGCCGTGGCCGGTGGCGTCGGCGTTCATGTCGACGCTGGTCTGCACCAGCCCGGCGGCCACCTCTGCCGCCCGCGGATAGGACGGGTTGGTCATCGCCCAGTGCACGCCAGGGATCTTGTAGCCGATCGCCGCTGAAGCGAAGGACGTCCCCAGGCCGGACAGCACGGCTTCCACCACGGTCTTGCCGTGAGTGATCAGCGATTCGTTGTACCAATCGATGAAGTCCTTGCCATAGGTGGTGGCTCGGTAGGCATTGGAGGTGAAGAAGTTGGTGCCATCCGAGGGTGGCATGATCTGCGACGTGTTCGTCAGCGACGTCCCCCAGGCGGCGTTCACGCCCGCGAGGTTGGTGTACTTGGCCAGTGTCCACGCCCGGAAGCCGGCCACCGCCAGTGGCGAGTAGGCCTGCAGCGCACCGCGGGTCGGGTAACCGGTGTTGGTGTCGTGGGAGTTGTAGGACGGATACCGCAGTTCCCCGGCCGGGCCGAGGGAGACGTTGACTTCCTGGACGTCGGAGCCGTAGCTCGCCGAGTACTTGTTCTTGAAGGCCGTCGCAAAGGCGGTGTACTCCCCCTTCACCAGCTGGTCGGCCCAGCCTTGAACGGTTTCGGAGTTGTAGTTGCCCTGCTCGGACTTGTACTTCAAGCCGTTCGCGTCCAAGGTCACGCCGTTGAGGCTCTGCCCGGTGTACTTGCTCCACACCCAGCCGGGAACACCGATGGCGCACTGATCACCGACGTTTCCGCCGCACTGGTGGAAGGAGAAGATCGGCACGATCTTGAGCCCCTTGGCCTTGATCGCGGAGAACACCTGGTCGTAGTAGGACCAGTCGAAGGTTTGGTCGGAGGTCTCCACCTGGCCCCACCACACATCGACGGAGACGGCATCGACGCCGTACTCCTTCACGGTCTGCAGCTGAGCATTGAAGGCGGTGAAGTCAGTGACATGCAAGGGGGCCATCACATTGGCGGTGAAGTTGGCATTGCCCGTGGCGGTAGCGGCTTGGGCGGGCGCCACCGGCACGATGACGGTCGTAATGAGGAGAGCGAAAGAGGCAACGATCGAGCTTCTGATGCGGGATTGCACGGTGCTCCTTTGAGAAGGGAGGCAGCGCACAGCAGGCCCAGCCCGAGCGACGCTGCCCACGGGGGTTACCCCAGTTTGCGAGCCGCTTCCAGCGCTGTCAATGAGCACCTCGGGTGCGCACGGGCCTACTTCAGCAGGTCGGTCAGCTTCGTCTGTAGGCCCGTCAGGACGGTCACCGCCTGCTCCTTGCCGGCAACCACCGGCACCAGCGCGGCCGCTATGGCCTGGTTCAGTTCCGCGTAGTGCGTGGTGACCGGGAGCGGGCGCGCCGATGCCAGCGCGGCGTCGAACACCGGCAGGGTAGGCACCTGCTTGACCAGCGCGGCGTCCTGATACAGCCCGGCCTGCACCGGGGCGAAGCCGTTGGCCGCGAGTTCACGCTGGGTCGCCGGGGTGCCCAACCATCGGATCACGTCGGCGGCGGTGGTGTCATTGCGACCGTAGGTCGACAGGCTCAGTTGCAGGCCGCCCGCGTTGGGCACGGCCGCGCCTCCCGGACCGACCAAGGCCGCCACCCCGACCCGTCCGGCCACCGAGGACGAACCGTCGGTCGCCTCGAGCATCCGGGCGTCGACGAGGGGGCCGCGCAGGAAGATCAGCTTGCCGTTGGCGAACGCCTCGGCGGCCTCACCGTCGTCCCAGGTCAGCGAGTCGGCGACGATGGTGCCGATCTTCACCGCACTCACCAGACGATCGACGCCGACCGCAGCTTCGGCCGTGCCCAGGGTCGGTTGCCCCGAGGGACCCAGCACGCTGCCGCCGGCGGCGTTGATCGCCTCGATCACATTCCCGGTCAGCGGATCGGACGCACGCAGCCCCGTCCCGTAGCAGCCCGCGGTGACCTCCGGTTGAGTTCGTAGCTGGTCACAGGTTGCGGTCAGCTCGGTCCAGGTCGTCGGCACCTTGCCCCCGACGCGCGACAACAAGTCCTTGCGGTAGTACAAGACACTGGCCTCGGCGGTCACCGGGTAGCCGTAGCGCACGCGGTCTGCGGTCCCGGCCGCGGCTGGTCCGGGCAGCATGGTGTCGGTGGGGAAGGTGGCGGGATCCAGTTGCTGCACCCACCCCTTGGCGCCGAACTCGGCGACCCAGGCCGAGTCCAGGGCGAGGATCGTGTTCTCGCCACTCTTGGCGGCCGCATCTTGAGCGAGCTGATCGTGGCGAACCGTCGGATCGGCCGACAGTGCCCGGATCGTCACCGGCTCGGTGGGGTGCGCGCTGTTCCAGCTGGCTGCCAGCTTCGTCCAGGCCGCGGCGTTGACGTCGGGCACGGCAAGCATCACCGGCCCCCGCTCCGGGGCTCTCGTGGTCGCCGGACTGGCCGACGGAGTCGGGCTGGGGCTGGAGGTGCAGCCGACAGCGGCCAGCGCGAGCGCTGCAACCAGCAGCGTCCGACCGGCTCGCCGGGTGGTGGTGCGCCTCACCGATCGCGGAAGATCGAACGGAGCACCACGGCGAACGTCACTGCGCCTGCGGCCGCGGCCAACACCAGGGCGACCCGCTCGATCCGGACGCCCTTTTCGTTGACCAACTGGTCCTTCACCTTGTGATAGCCGGAATCCACGAAATCCCGGGCGTCGGCGACGGTGTTGCGGACGATCGCCTTGGGGTGCACCTGGTTGATCAGCCCGGCCAGGTTCTCAGCCAGCCGATCGCGGGCGGCGGCGATGTCGGCCTCGATCTCGGCACGACTACGCGGTGGCTCCGCGGACGGGGTCTGCGCTGCCATGACGCCTCCTTAGCACGATGGTGCCCCCAGCCTATGCCCACGCTCAGTACAGGCCCACGCTGAGGGAGGCAAATGCCTTAAGGTGGCCGCATGGCTCGACTGGAGAGTGGCGACACCGCCCCCGCGTTCACCCTTCCCGACACCAATGCTGCGCCGGTCTCGTTGGCCGACTTCGCCGGCTCCAAAGTGGTGCTCTACTTCTTCCCGGCCGCGATGACTCCCGGCTGCACGATCGAGGCCAAAGACTTCAGCGAGGCCGTCGACCAGTTCGCCGATGCGGGCTACCAGGTGGTCGGCGTCTCGCCGGACGCCCCGGCGAAGCTGGCGAAGTTCCGCGACAAGGAGCAGCTCACCTTCCCGTTGCTCGGCGACCCGGAACGTCAGGTGTTGGACGCCTACGGCGCGTACGGCTCGAAGATGCTGTACGGCAAAGAGGTCACCGGGGTGATCCGGTCCACCTTCCTGATCGACGTGGACCCCACCGGCGTGGGCACGATCACCGACCCGCAGTACAACGTGCGCGCCACCGGTCACGTCGCCAAGCTCACCAAGCAGTTGGGCATCCGGGTCTAGCTCCCCCGCGGGGTCGACTCAGGGAACGATGCCCTTCAGGGCTGCCGCCAGGGCGTCCCGGTCACCGTCGACGTCCAGGTCGGCCGCGCTGCGTCGTCCCCACAGCAGCAGCGCCAGCTGCTCGGCGGTGCCACTCACTCGCACGGTCGGCGCCGACGCCTCGGCCGCATCGACCACCAACTCCTCGGCCTCGCCGGACGTGAGCACGACGCGTACCTCCGGCGGCGCGGTGCGGCCCAACCGCACCTGCCGCGGCTGCATCACCGTGACCACCTCATCGGCACAGTCCCACCACTCGTCGGGTGAGAACTCGGTGACCAAGCCAGCCGGAGTGCGCAGGTCCCACAGATGCACCATCGTCTCCAGAGCCTGCCGGCGGTGCCAGAACGCTCGGGTGCCGACCCGCGGCTCCTCGGCCGGACGATCGTCGTCCAGCAACGTCCAACACGGCTCGTCCGGATCGAGCTCGCTCAAAGTGGTGAACAGCACCGACGCGGCGGTGCGATAGTGCGCCACCAGGTCGTCTCCGGGTTCGAGGCGGACCTTGGGTCCACCGGCCCGACGAGCGGCCCAGGTGTAGATGTCGGCCAAGTGCAGAGCCAGGTCCCGCGCCGTCCAATCCCCGCAGGTGGGGATCGGCAGATCGGGGTCGATCTCGCCGAGGGAATCGGCGAAACGCCGTTGGTAGTCGCCCAGTCGCTCCAAGTGAGTAGCTGCCATGGCTCAGGGTAACTCCACGCTCACCGATTGGCGCGATTCACTAGGCGTAACTCGGGGCCAGTAGGCTCATAGGTAGCCAGTGTTGCCGATGTGAGGACGCGTCCATGAGTTCGATCGATCTTTATCTGTGTCGCCATGGCCGCACTCCGTTGAATGCGGCCGGACGTCTACGCGGCCGCCTGGACCCTGATCTCGACCTGGTGGGTCAGTCCGAAGCCCGCGATCTGGCCGATCTGCTCAGCCCCCTGCAGCCCACCCGCGTGGTGTCCAGCCCGTTGGGCCGCGCCCGTCAGACCGCGACGCCGATCGCGGTCGCCGGTGGTCTGGGAGTCGAGTTCGACGGACGTCTGATCGATCGCTCCTACGGCCAGTTCGACGGTGCCCTGCGCGAGGACCTGATCGCCCAGTACGGCTCGATCAATGCCGCCCCCGGCCTGGAGCCCGAAACAGAGGTCGCCGAGCGGAGCGTCGCGGCCCTCACCGATCTGGCTCTCAGCGGCGCGTCCGGTCCGATCGTGGTGGTGACCCACGACGCGGTGCTGCGCTACGCGCTGGACGCGTTGGTTCCCGACTACACCCCCACGGAGCTGCTGCCACCGCGGACCGGCTCGTGGGCGTTGCTGCGCTATACCGACGGCGTCTGGGAACTCATCCAGGCCGACAGCAAGGACGACCCGATCGAGACCGCACTGGCCGAGCGCTGAGGCACGACACAGACCCAAGACACAGCAGTGGGGCCCGGACGGTGGACGTCCGGGCCCCACTGTGTTGTGCGATCAGCCCTTCACACCGCCAGCCAGCAGGCCACGGACGAAGTAGCGCTGGAGGGAGAGGAACACGACCATCGGCACGATCATCGAGATGAAGGCCGCACTGGAGAGCAGATGCCACTTGCTGCCGAAGCTGCCCGACAGACCGGCGGTCACCGCCTGATCGGCATGTACTCCGGAGCAGCGAAGGTCAACGCCACCAGCAGGTCGTTCCAGACCCACAGGAACTGGAAGATCGCGAACGACGCGATCGCCGGCACCAACAGCGGCAACAACACTTGGAAGAACACCCGCACGTGACCGGCGCCGTCCACCCGGGCGGCCTCGATCAGCGAGCGAGGAATCTCCTTCATGAAGTTGTGCAGCAGGAAGATCGCCAACGGCAACCCGAAGATGGTGTGCGACAGCCACACCGTCCAGTAGGTGTTGGCGAGCCCCCAGTTCACGTACTGGGTCAGCAACGGCACCAGCGTGACCTGAATCGGCACCACCTGGAGCGCGAAGACGAAGGCGAACAACAGGTTGCGGCCCTTGAAGTCGATCCAGGCGAAGGCGTAGGCAGCCAACAACGCCAGGATGATCGGGATGACCACCGCTGGAATCGTGATGATGAACGAGTTGAAGAACGAGTTCAACAGGTTGTTGGTGCCCAAGGTGTCGACGTAGTTGTCGATCGTGAAGTCCGGCTTGGCAAAGGCCGTCCACCAGCCGGTACGCCGAATGTCGGCTTGGGTTCGGAACGAGGTGATCAACAGACCAGCGGTCGGAACCGTCCAGAACACCGCGATGATCACCGCGATCAGCGAGGCGGCCGGCGAGGTGAGTCGGGTCTTGGCATCGACCTGACGCTGCTCTCTGCGGGTCAGCTTGCGGGTCGTTGCGGGGCGCATTTCGTCGCTCATCGCTCCCCCTCCGAGATCCGCATCTGGCGGACGTTGTAGACGATGATCGGCACGATCATGATGAACAGCAGGACCGCGAGGGCCGCGCCGATGTCAGGACGTCCCTGGACGAAGCTCTGGGTGTAGAACTCCTGCGCCACGATCGAGCTGTCGAAGTTGCCGCCGGTCATCGTGTAGACGATGTCGAAGGACTTCAGCGTGCCCATGGCGATCGTGGTCAACACCACGATGATCGCCGGACGCACGCTCGGCACGGTCACCCACCAGAACAGCCGGACGCCGACCGCACCATCCATCTTGGCGGCCTCGATGGTCTCGTCCGGGATGGCCTTGATCGCCGCCGACAACACCGTCATGGCGAAACCGGCCTGGATCCAGATCATGACGATGATCATCATGAACGTGTTCAGTGGCGGGTTCAGCAGCCACGGCTGCGGCGTACCGCCGAGCCAGACCACCACCTGATTGAGCAGACCGATCTGATCTTTGCCGGGCTTCATGTCGTACATGAACTTCCAGATGATGGAGGCACCCACCATCGAGATCGCCATCGGCAGGAAGATCAGCGTCTTCGCGAACTTTTCCACCCGGGTGCGGTCGACCAGCACGGCGTAGACCAGGCCGAGCGCGGTAGCCGCGAGTGGAACAACCACCACCCAAGCCAGGGTGTTGCGCAGAACTATCAGGAAGCCTTCGTCGGTGAAGATCGTCTGATAGTTGGTCAACCCGACGAAGTCCGCCCCCGTCCGGTTGTAGAAGGAACTGCGGATCGTGAGCAGACCGGGCCACAGCAGGCCGAAGGTGATCAGCAACAGCGACGGACCGAGGTACCCCGATACCGGGACCCATTTGGGCAGTCGCGGGCGATCGACGATGGCCAGCACGAGGCCCATCACGATCGCGAACAGCAGAATCGCCAGGAACATCACCACGAACTTCTCGGGCAATGTCTCAGGCTTGAGGATCCAGGTCATATTGAGGTCCTAACCGAAGGGACGCGTTGGGTCCGGGCTCGCAGGTGCGACGCCCGGACCCAACGAATCTCCTTGCGAGTTACTTAGCCGGCCAGGACTTCTCGATGGCGTCAGCCACTTCCTGGCTGCTCTTGTTCAGAGCGATCCAGTTGGTCATCTGCTTCCAGAAGGAACCAGCGCCCACTGCCGACGGCATCAGGTCGGAACCGTCGAAGCGGAAGGTGGCCTTCGGGTCGGTCAGGATCTGGTACGACAGCTTGTCGACCGGCTTGACCAACTTGTTGACGTCCAGCTTCTTGTTCGCCGACAGCCAGCCACCGTTGGGGGTGGCGTCAGCCTTGGCGTTGCTCCACTCGGGGCTGGCCAGGAAGGCCTGGAAGGCCTGAACCTCAGGCTTGTCGGAGAACGCAGCCGCGAACTCGCCGCCGCCCAGGACCGGCTTGGAGTCGGCGCTCATGCTCGGGAAGTAGAACGCCCACACATCGCCGGTCTCGCCAACCGTGGTGCCCTTGTCCCAGTTGGCCTGGTAGAAGGACGCCTGGCGGTGCATGTAGCACTTGCCGTCAGCAACCGGAAGACCGGCTTCGGTGAAGGACGTGGTGGCAATGGACTTCACGTCGCCCAAGCCGCCATTGACGTACTTGTCGTTCTTCAGAATGCTGCCGACCTTGTCGATCGCCGTGACGACCTTGGGATCGTTGAACGGGATGGTGTGATCGACCCACTGGTCGTACACATCGGTGCCGTTGACGCGAAGCATGACGTCCTCGACCCAGTCGGTTGCCGGCCAGCCGGTAGCGGTGCCGGACTCGATGCCTGCACACCACGGCTTCACGTCACCACTGGGGTTGTCCGCGACGATCTTGTCGCTCAGCGCGATCATCTCGTCCCACGTCTGCGGAACCTGGTAGCCCTTGTCGGCGAAAGCACTCGGGGAGTACCAGACGAACGACTTCACGTTGGCGCCCACCGGCACCGCGTAGAACTTGCCGTCCACCGAGCCGTAGGTCTTCCACGCCGGGTCGTAGTAGGTGTCGACGTTCTTGCTGGCGAGGTCGCCCGCGGGGAACACCTTGCCGGGGTTGTCCTTCACCAGCGTGGAGAGCAGGCCGGGCTGCGGGATGTAGGCGATGTCAGGGGCGTTGCCGGCCTTCAGCCGCACCGGCAGCTGAGCCTCGAAGTCGCGCGATCCTTCATACTTGATCGTCGCGCCGGTGCACTTCTCGAACGGCTTGTAGGAATCGGTGTGCGGCTTGGCCTCGGCATCGCTGGCGATCGAGGTGAAGACCGAGATGGTCTTACCGGTCAGGTCGCCGTACTGGGCGTAGGCAGCACAGTCACCGGCAGCGCTCCCTGATGCCGATGGAGTGGTGCCCGAACTGCAGGCGGCCATCGCCAACAAACCGGAAATGGAAGCAGCAGCGATCAAAACGCGAGTCACGCGTGCATGTGACATTGGTCCTCACTTCTCTGTGAACGGACCCCCCGAAATGGGGGCTACTCCGGACAGTAACCCCGCTGTCCCCCGTAAGGGCACCTCTCCACGCACAAAGTTATCAAGCTGTGACCCGTGGTAAATCGTGTTACCTAGCCACGACGGATGGCCTCATCGTGAGACGGATCTTGTGAAGTCGCCGCGACTACGCTATGTGCCGGAGAAGGGACTTGAACCCTCACGCCCGAAGGCACAGGAACCTAAATCCTGCGTGTCTGCCAATTCCACCACTCCGGCGACCGCCGTTGAGTTTAGTGGCTCTCACCCCACCCCGAAGCACCGCGAAGATCGGCCTTTCCCGCGCGGGCTTCGACCCTTCGATGGGCTCGAGCCAGGCCCGGCTCAACCAGCCCGCCCCCGCTGGTTGAGCAGTGAGCGCGGCGAACGTGTCGAAACCACCCCGCACATGCAGCCCAGTCGACCCACCCGCTGGTTGAGCAGTGAGCGAAGCGAACGTGTCGAAACCACGCCGCCGGCGGCCCCGCTACCCCCACCCGCTGGTTGCGCAGAGCGCGAAGCGAACGTGTCGAAACCACCCTGCGGGCAGCTCAGTCACCCCCGCCCGCTGGTTGAGCAGAGAGCGCAGCGAAACGTGTCGAAACCACCCCGCACAGGCAGCTCAGTCGGTAGAAACGGGGCCAACGCGCATGGAAAGGGCCGGATCGTCCGCAGCAAAGGTACGTACCGGCCCTGGGCCGGATTCGGCGGTCTCGAAGCGAACGGTGACCCGCCCCAATCCCGACCCCCACACCCAGCCCGCACCGAACTCGGTGTGGTCGACATCAGCGCCGGGAAGCCAGTCCCGCGGACGGCGGCTCACCGGCGCCTCGGCCTCCTCTACCACCCGCGCCGAGGCCGGCGCCTCGAGGTCGAACAGCGGCTCCTGGGCGACCTCGACCAAGCCGGCAACACCCACTCCCAGCAGTCGCACCCCCTGGCGGACGTCTAGGCCGTCGAGGAGCGATCGGGCCACCTGGGCGATCACCTCAGGACGATCCGTGGCGCCGTTGAGCGTCCGCGACCTGGTCACCGAGGAGAAGTCGGGCCAGCGCACCTTGAGCGTCACCGTCCGGGCGAAGAGACCGGCCTTCACCAGCCGCGCGGTCACCTTGGCCGCGTGCTGATCAGCGATCGCCGCCAGCACCGCCGGGTCGGACAGATCGTGCTCGAAGGTGTCCTCCATCGAGATCGATTTGGTCTCCCGCTCCGCCTCGACCGGACGATCGTCGCGAGCGAAGGCCAGCGCGTGCAGATGCTCCCCTCCGGACTTGCCCAACTCGCGCACCAGCTCGGCCTCCGACAACTCCTGCAGGTCGGCCACCGTGGCTACTCCCAGCCGGGTCAGTCGCTCCATGGTGGCCGGGCCGACCCCAGGAATCGCCCGCGCAGGCAGTGGGGCGATGGTCTCCAGCTCAGTGCCCGGACGCACCAGCCGGATCCCGTCGGGCTTGGCCAACTCGCTGGCCACCTTGGCCATGAACTTCGAACTGCCCAGCCCTACCGAGGCGGTCAGCCCACCGGTGGCTTCGGTCAGCCGTGCCCGCAGGTCGGCAGCCAGCGCCAGCAATGCGTCCTCATCCAGCGAACGCGGCGGGCCGGCGGCCAGATCGACGAAGGCCTCGTCCAAACTGAGCGGCTCCACCAGCGGCGACAGCTCACGCAGCAGCCCCATCACGATGCCGCTGGCCTGGCGATAGGCGCCGAACCGGCCGCCGAGGAAGGCGGCATGCGGACAGCGTCGCCGCGCCTCGTGCATCGGCATCGCCGAGCCCACACCGAACGTCCGAGCCTCATAGGACGCCGTGGACACCACGCCACGCAGCCCCACGCCCCCGACGATCACCGGCTTGCCGCGCAGCGAGGGCTTGTCGCGTTGCTCGACGGCGGCGAAGAACGCGTCCAGATCGAGATGCAGGATGCTCGCGGTGTCACGCATGGTGATCACCTGCAACCAATCGCTCTCGCACAGATGCCATCATGGCCGACACCCCGGACGATCTCGCGATGCGAGGGCCATTTGTTGCACGGTGGCCAGCGGTTTCCGCTTGTCGCAGGGGCTGGCGGTATCCACCGGCCGCAGGGAGGCCAGCAACCCCCGCTCGCCGCCGGGGCGGCCGGCACGTACCCCACGCCCGCCTGCAACAATCTGCCCTCGCATCGCGAGATGGGCGGCGTGTCGCGGCGCTCCCAGGGGACGTCAGCGCGTTTCGTTGCGGCGGTACCCCACGAAATCGAACTCCGCGTGCGGCTCGCGCCGCACCTCAGCCCATTCGGTGGGGTCGACCTCGGGGAACCGAACCGAACCTTCGGCATCGGCATGCACTTCGGTGAGATCGAGATCGGTCAGATACGGCCACGCCTGGGCGTAGATCGTGCCGCCGCCGGCGACGTAGATCTCCTCATCGTCCAGCTCAGCGGCCAGGGAAAGCGCCAACTCCACCGAGGTGACCGCGAAGCCGGTGGCCCGCTCGTCGGCGGGTAGTTCGACCGCCTCGGGATCGGAGGTGACCACGATGGTGGCCCGGCCCGGCAGCCAGCGTCCGATCGCGTCGTGGGTGCGGCGTCCCATGATCATCGGGTGCCCGCTGGTGACTCGCTTGTAGCGAGCCCAGTCCTCGGCGAACTCGAACGGCTGGCGCTCACCGTCGCCGAGGACGCCGTTGGCGGCGACGATGGCGATCGCGATGATTCGGGCGCTCATACCGAGATCGGGGCTTTGATTCCGGGGTGCGGGTCGTAGTCGACGATCTCGATGTCAGCCAGTTCGACCGCGTCGATGTCGGTGATCGACGGGTTCAGCACCAGCTTCGGCAGCGAACGCGGCTCGCGGGTGAGCTGCAGGCGCGCCTGATCGAGGTGATTCAGGTACAGGTGGGTGTCGCCAAGAGTGTGGACGAAGTCGCCCACCTCGAGGTCGGTGAGCTGGGCGACCAGGTGAGTCAGCAGCGCGTAGGAGGCGATGTTGAACGGCACCCCGAGAAACACGTCGGCCGAGCGCTGGTAGAGCTGGCAGCTGAGCTTGCCGTCGGCCACGTAGAACTGGAAGAAGGCGTGGCACGGCGGCAGCGCCATCTCGCTGAGTTGCCCGACGTTCCAGGCGCTGACGATGTGCCGACGCGAATCGGGGTTGTTCTTGATCGACTCGATCACCGTCTTGATCTGATCGACGTGGCCGCCGTCCGGGGTGGGCCAGGAGCGCCACTGGTAGCCGTAGATCGGGCCGAGCTCGCCGTTGGCGTCAGCCCACTCGTCCCAGATGGTGATGTTGTTCTCGTGCAGCCAGGCCAGGTTGGTCGAGCCACGCAGGAACCACAGCAGCTCGCCGAAGATCGAGCGGGTGTGCAGCTTCTTGGTGGTCAGCAGCGGGAAGCCCTCGGCGAGGTTGAACCGCATCTGGTGACCGAACACGCTGATCGTGCCGGTGCCGGTGCGGTCGGACTTCTCCACACCCTCGGTGAGCACCCGGTCGAGCAGGTCGAGGTATTGCTTCATCGCTTCCTCAGATACTTCTTCAACAGCGGGACGATCTTACGAACCGCTTGACCGCGGTGGCTGATGGCGTCCTTGACTTCGGGGAGAAGTTCGCCATTGGTCTTGGCGTACCCGTCGGCGATGAAGATCGGGTCGTAGCCGAAGCCGTTCTTGCCGCGCGGGGTGAGCACCAGCCGTCCGTTCATCACCCCGCGCACCAGGTGCTGGGTGCCATCGGGGGCGACCATGGCCATCGCGCAGACGAAGCGAGCGGTGCGGTCTTCGTCGCGGGTGTCGTGCAGTTGGGCGAGCAGCAACTTCAGATTGGACGCGTCGGTGGCCTCCGGCCCCGACCAGCGGGCCGAGCGGACGCCGGGCATCCGGTTGAGCAGGTCGACTTCCAGGCCGGAGTCGTCGGCGACCGCGATACAACCGGTGGCCGCGACCGCCGCTTTGGCCTTGATCAGTGCATTGCCCTCGAAGGTCTTCTCGGTCTCGGCGGGCTCGGGGTAGGGCGGGAAGTCGTCCAGACCCTTCACTTCGGCGTCCACTCCGGACGCGGCCAGGACGCGGTGCAGTTCTGCGGCCTTCTTGGCGTTGTGGGTGGCCACCACGATCACGGTCATCGGGCCAGTGCCTCGCTTTGCTTGGCGCTCAGGGTTGCGCAGCCGGCCAGGCCGAGATCGAGCAGTTCGTCGAGCACTGCGCGGCTGAACGGTTCGCCTTCGGCGGTGCCCTGAACTTCGATCAGTCGGCCGTCGCCGGTGGCGACCACGTTGAGGTCGACTTCGGCGCGAGAGTCTTCGGAGTAGGCCAGATCGAGCATGGTCTCGCCGTCGATGACACCCACCGAGATCGCAGCGACCGAACCGATCAGCGGCTCGCCGACCAGGGACCCGCGCTCACGCAGCCAGGCGACCGCGTCGACCAGGGCGACGTAGGCGCCGGTGATCGCCGCCGTGCGAGTACCGCCGTCGGCCTGCAGGACGTCACAGTCGAGGACGATGGTGTTCTCGCCGAGTGCGGCGTAGTCGATGACCGCGCGCAACGAGCGCCCGATCAGGCGGCTGATCTCGTGGGTGCGCCCGCCGATGCGTCCCTTCACCGACTCACGGTCGCCGCGGGTGTGCGTGGCGCGGGGAAGCATCGCGTACTCGGCGGTCACCCAGCCCAGGCCACTGCCCTTGCGCCAACGCGGTACCCCTTCGGTGACCGAGGCCGCGATCAGCACGCGAGTGGCGCCGAACTCGACTAGGACAGAGCCTTCAGCATGGTCGAGCCATTTGCGGGTGATCCGCACCTCTCGCAACTGAGAAGGGTCTCGACCATCAACGCGGGTACCAGCCATGGCGCCAACCCTATCGGCTGAAACCGACGGTCCTGAGTGGTTCGCTAGGTAGTCTTTTGGTGTTCCGGGATTTGCGTCCGCATACCCTGGGGGGTATCGTTGGAGCAACAGAACGTGAGGAGAACCCCTATGTGCAGTCCCGTCCGTTGTCGTCAGTGCGGTAAGACCACCTGGTCCGGCTGTGGCCAGCATGTCGCCATGGTCAAGAGCATGGTTCCGGCCGATCAGTGGTGCGGTGGCCACGGCTCGTCCACCCCGCAGCGCTCCGGCGGGTTCTTCGGCCGGTGAGACTCGCCCCCACAGTTGCCGCAATGGCTGCTGTCGCCGCGTTGCTGAGTGGGTGCTCTTCGACCCCCTTGAGCCCCACCTCGGGTCCGACTGCGGCGGCGGTGCCGGCCAACGGCACCTCACTCTCCCCTGCTGACTTCGCAGGGGCAGTGAAGCTGCCGAACACGGTGCTGCTGGACGTCCGCACTCCGACTGAGTTCACCTCGGGACACATCAGCGGAGCAGTGAACGTCGACGTCGAGGCAGCGGACTTCGCCACCAAGGTGGCCGCCCTCGACAAGACCAAGACCTACGCGGTCTACTGCCGTGCGGCTAACCGGTCGAAGGTCGCGATGTCGGCAATGGTGCAGCTCGGTTTCACTTCGGTGTACGACCTGGCCGGCGGCATCAACAACTGGAAGTCAGCAGGCGGCGAAGTCGTCAGCTGATCCCACACCAGCCCGGAATCCCCCAAACCCCCGGAAAGAGCCCCCGGCCGCAAGGCTGGGGGCTCTTGTGGTTTGTGGGGAGGGGTCTCGACACGGTCGCTGCGCGACCTGCTCAACCGGCGGCGCGTGGGAGGTCTCGGCACGCTTGCTGCTCAACCAGCGGGCGGCTCGCTCAGTTACCGAGCAGGCGGGACGTGCCGATGGGACACCGGGCTGGGACACCGGGGACGGTTCCTGGCGCCCCACCGTCGCCGCAGCGAGGGGGCAAGGTCCTCACCACAGCTGGACACCTGGGACGCGAGGAACCGTCCCTGTGTCCCGGGCGCTGTGTCCCCGGCGACGCAAAGGGTAGGCACACCAGGAACCGTCCCCGGTGTGTCGGGCTAGGCGGAGGCGGCGAGCAGGCGGGACGCGGCGGCTTCGACGCGTTCATCGGTGGCGGTCAGCGCCACTCGGACGAACTGGGCGGCACCGTAGAAGTCGCCCGGAGCGACCAGGATGCCAAGGCCGGCGAGGTGGTCGACACTGGCCCGACAGTCCTCGTCGCGGGTGCACCACAGGTAGAGCGATCCCTCCGAATGCTCGACCCGATACCCGGCGGCCTCCAGTGCGGGACGCAGCAGCGCCCGACGTCGGGCGTAGCGCTCGCGTTGCTCGGCAACATGGCTGTGATCACGCAGCGCGGCAGCCAGAGCAGCCTGCACCGGTGTGGGCAGCATCAGCCCGGAGTGCTTGCGAACCTCCAACAGCGGGGCCACCAGCGCCTGATCGCCGGCGATGAAGCCGGCACGGTAGCCGGCCATGTTCGAGCGCTTCGAGGACGAATGGACGGCCAGCAGCCCGTCCGGCGAGCCGCCGTTGACGTCTGGGTGCAGCACCGAGACCGGCTCGGCCTCCCAGCCGAACTCGCCGTAGCACTCGTCGGAGGCCAGAACGGCGCCCACGGCGCGGGCGGCGTCCACCCAGGCCCGCATCTCGTCCGCGTCGAGGATCCGTCCGTGCGGGTTGGCCGGCGAGTTGATCCAGATGAGCTTCGGGGCAATCCCGGCGATCTCAGCCGGGTCGTCGCAGCAGACAACCTGCGCGCCGCACAGCTTGGCGCCCACGTCATAGGTGGGATACGCCGTTGTCGGGATGACCACGACATCGTCCGGTCCCAGACCGAGTTGGGACGGCAGCAGCGCGACCAGTTCCTTGGTGCCGATCACCGGCAGGACATTCACATCCCGCAGCGGCACCGACGACCAGCGGGTCTGCAGGTAGTCGATGATCGCCGAACGCAGCTCGGCGGTGCCCCACGTGGTGGGGTAGCCCGGGGCGTCCGCGTGCGCGATCAACGCCTCACGGACCACCTGCGGGGTGGGATCGACCGGCGTGCCGACCGACAGATCGACGATGCCGCCGGGGTGGGCTGAGGCTCGTTGCCGAGCCCCAGCCAGAGAGTCCCAGGGAAAGTCGGGCAGCCTTGCGGCCAGCCCCGAACTCATTCCTTCGGAGGAAGGGCGGCAACCAGCGGGTGGTCACCGTCGTAAGCACCGAAGTCAGCAGCGCCGCCGGGCGAGCCGATCTCGGAGAAGAACTCTGCGTTGATCTTGGTGAACTGAGCCTGGTCGCCCGGAACGTCGTCTTCGTAGAAGATGGCAGCGGTCGGGCACACCGGCTCGCAGGCGCCGCAGTCAACGCACTCATCCGGCTGGATGTAGAGCGTGCGGGTGCCTTCGTAGATGCAGTCGACGGGGCACTCTTCGACACAGGCCTTGTCTTTGACATCCACACACGGATCGGTGATCACGTAAGCCATCGGGGACTCCTCACTCAGGGATACTTACCTCGTCGCCAACTGTACGAGTTCTGAGGGGAAAAGGTAGTGGATCGCCACGATGTGCAACCACATACCCGGGTCAGTATCGCGTTTGTAACCGAGGACGGCCCGGGCGAGGCTGTGGGGTGGGTGATCAGCAACGATTCGACATCGCTGAGCCTGCGAACGCGCTCCGGCGAACGGCTCCTGCCGTGGTCACAGGTGACCAGCTGCCGGTCGATCGGGGTGCCGCGTGGCCGCGACCCGCTGCGCACTCCCCCGTCGCAGTTGGCCGAACTGGCCGGACACGCCGGGCTGAGCGGGCGAAAATTCATTATTCGGCTGTCCCAGCTACTGGACGGGCGCGGCCCCGTCCGTCCTGCTGAAGGCGTGTTCGTCGACGGCGAGTGGGCGGTCTGCGCCGCCGGTGAGGACGTGCTAGCGCGAGCCTGGGCCGCCGCTCACGCCGACGCCCGCAGCCTGCTGGTGATCGCCACCGACGACCAGGCAACCGAGCTGACAACCCTCGGCTTCACCGAAGCCCCCTGACCCCCGCCCCACCCAGCCCCCCAACCCCAACCCCACACCCCCACGAATCTGCCCCCGAATCGCGCAACTGCTACCGGTTTTTCGGGGGCGCCTGCGCGTTTCGGGGGCAGATCGGCTGGGGTCGGGGTGGGCGGGGCGGGGAGGGCGGGGCGGGGTCGGGGTCGGGGGGCTGGGTCGGGGTCGGGGGGCTGGGGGTTAGGTGGAGGTCGGATTGGGTGCTCGACGGGGTAGGGCGCCCAGCTGGGAGATGACCACGCCGGCCACCATCAGCGCGGCACCGACGTAGCCGCGGACGCCCATCGACTCGCCCAGGATCAGCGCGCCGCCGAGGGCGCCGAAGACCGACTCCATGGCCATGATCAGCGAGGCGTGCGTGGCCAGCGCGTCCCGCTGCCCGACCACCTGCAGGGTGAAGGCGATACCGACACTGAGCAGGCCGCCGTACAGGATCGGTACCAGCGCCTGATCGATGCCGGTGAACGGGGCCGGCTCGGCCACGAACGCGGCCGGGGTCGACAACACCGAGCAGGTGAGGAACTGCACGACCGCGAACCGCAGCGCCGACAGCCGAGCGCCGTAGTGGTCGATCACCAGGATCTGGCCGGTCCAGGCCAACGTCGAGGCGATCAGCAGCACCTCGCCGAAACCGATGGTGAAGGCGTCGGTCACCGCGATCAGGTAGAGCCCGATCACCGATGAGACCACGCCCAGCACCGTCGAGACGCTGCTGCGATGGCCGCGGAAGGCGGCAACCACCGGCACGAACACCATGTAGAGCCCGGTGATGAACGCCGCATTGCCCGCAGGGACTGTGGTCATCGCCCCTTGCTGCAGGGCGCTGGCCACGGTGAGGAAGACGCCCGCGGCGATGCCGGGGCCGAGCACGTCCCGCCACGCCTTGCGGCGGTGCGCAGTGGGGACCTGACGCTTGGCCGTCCATCCCCGCCAGGCGATGATCGCCAGCACCACCAACGCACCCAGGGCGAACCGGACCGCGTTGAAGGTGAACGGCCCCACAAACTGGGCGCCGATACGTTGAGCGACGAACGCGAAGCCCCAAATCGCCGAAGCAAGCAGCAACAGCAGGTTGGCGCGGGTGCGCCGTCCGCTCAACGTGCCAGGCAACCTCAGCCGAGCCGGGACAGCGCGAGCTTGGCCTTGGCCGCGACGTTGTCCGCGGTGAAGCCGTACTTGGCGAACAGCACGTTGCCCGAGGCCGACTCACCGAAGTGGTCGATACCGACGATCTCGCCGGCCTGTCCGACGTAGGCCCGCCAACCGGTGGGCACGCCCGCCTCGACGGCGACCTTGGCCACCCCGTCCGGCAGGACGGCGGCGCGGTAGTCGGACGGCTGGGCGTCGAACCACTCCAGGCAGGGAGCCGAGACCACGCGGGTGCCAATGCCTTCGGCCTGCAGCGCGTCGCGGGCGTCCAGGGCGACTGAGACTTCCGAGCCGGTGGCGATGATGACCACCTTGAGCTCACCGTCGGCGTCGACCAGCGTGTAGGCGCCCTTGGCGACCTCGCTGGCCGGAGCCACGCCGGCGGCGTCCCGATCGATGATCGGCAGGTCCTGGCGCGACAGGATCAGCGCGCTGGGACGATCGGTGTGGGCCAGCGCCAGCGCCCAGGCCTGAGCGGTCTCGTTGGCATCGGCCGGACGGATCACGTCGATGCCCGGCATGATCCGCAGGCTCTCCACGTGCTCGATCGGCTGGTGGGTGGGGCCGTCCTCGCCGACGCCGACCGAATCGTGCGTCCAGACGAAGATCGTGGGAATCTTCTGCAGGGCAGCCAGGCGCACCGCACCGCGCATGTAGTCGGCGAAGACCAGGAAGGTGCCGCCGTAGGCGCGGGTGAGGCCGGTGTTGATGGCGTTGAGGATGTTGCCCATGGCGTGCTCGCGAATGCCGAAGTGCAGCACGCGTCCGGAGAAGTCGCCGCTGAACTCGTGGCTGGAGCGCTCCGGGGGCAGGAAGGACTTCTGGCCCTTCATGGTGGTGTTGTTGGAGCCGGCCAGGTCGGCCGAGCCGCCCCACAGCTCGGGCATGGCCTCGGCGATGGCGCTGAGCACTTCACCGGAGGCGGCGCGGGTGGCCTTCTTGCCCGGAGCGAACACCGGCAGAGCCGCCGACAGGTCGGGGACGACGCCGGCGACCAGGCGGTCGAGCAGCTCGCCCTGGGCGGGGTTGGCGGCGCGCCAAGCGTCGTAGGCGCGCGTCCATTCAGCCTTCGCCGCGACCGCACGGGTGGCGGCGTTGGTGCGGGCGTGGGCCAGCACTTCGGCTTCGTAGGGGAAGTTCACGGCCGGGTCGAAGCCGAGTTCCTTCTTCAGGGCGGCGATTTCGTCGGTGCCGAGCTTGGCGCCGTGGACGCTGTGGCTGCCGGCCATGGTGGGCAGTGGCCAGCCGATGACGGTGGTCAGCTTGATGAAGCTGGGCTTGTCGGTGACGGCCTTGGCCGCCTCGATCGCCTCGTACAGGGCTTGGAGGTTCTCGGTGTAGCCGGTGCTGCCGTTGGTCCAGTCGACGTGCTGCACGTGCCAGCCGTAGGCGGCGTAGCGGGCGGCGACGTCCTCGGTGAAGGCGATGGAGGTTTCGCCCTCGATGGAGATGCGGTTGTCGTCGTAGATGACCACGAGGTTGCCCAGCTTCTGGGTGCCGGCCAGCGAGGATGCTTCGGCGGCGGGGCCTTCCTGCATGCAGCCGTCGCCGGTGATGCAGTAGACGAAGTGGTCGAACGGCGAGGGCTGACCGACCGGGGTGTTCGGGTCGAGCAGGGCGCGCTCGCGGCGGGCCGCCATCGCGAAGCCGACCGCGTTGGCCACGCCCGCGCCCAGCGGACCGGTGGTCACCTCGACGCCGGCGGTGTGGCCGTACTCGGGGTGTCCCGGGGTCAGTGAGCCTTCGGTGCGCAGCGCCTTCAGGTCGTCCAGCTCGAGGCCGAAACCGGCCAGATACAGCTGGGTGTACTGGGTGAGCGAGGAGTGCCCGATGGACAGCACGAAGCGGTCGCGTCCGAGCCAGCGGGGATCGGACGGATCGTGCCGCATCACCTTCTGGTAGAGCAGGTACGCCAGCGGGGCGAGCGAGATAGCGGTGCCCGGATGGCCGTTGCCGACCTTCTCCACAGCGTCAGCCGCCAGGATCCGTGCAGTGTCGACAGCGCGCGCGTCCAGCTCGCTCCAGGTTAGATCGGACATCTTTGACCTTCCTCAGGGATAACTTCGTTGCGGCGCCGGGACCGCCCTAGTTTCCCACATCTGGGGAGACCGTCCGCCGTGGACCAGCACGTGCCCGCCGGCCCGTGCCCGACTCGAGGTGAAGACCTCGGAAAGCGAGGCCGCCGCGCACGGAGGTTCGCGGCGCGTAGCACCTGACTCCTGGAGCAGGACGAAAAGCGTCCACACTTGCCCAAAACCGGCCGCTCGGAGCCATGCACGGCGCACGGAAGGACAGTAGGCTGGCTTGACGGCTGTATGCATATCACTCATTGGAAGTGGCAACTCGTGGAACCCATCGATTCAGCTTTCGAAGCCTTCACGCGCTTGAGTAAGGAAGTCGGCGAGTACCTACACTCGGTCATCACTGAGTCCGATACTCGGATGAAGGTAATAGACCGAATGTTCGTGGAGGTCTTGGGCTGGCCCCGCCTAGAGTTGATGACCGAGACACACAGTGAGGCCGGGTACGCCGACTATAGCCTGATGGGAGATGGCCTTTGCCGGGCCGTTGTGGAGGCCAAGCGTGACGGGCGCTCGCTCGGATGCGAGAGCCGTGCCGGCGGCCGAGCCTACAAGCTCGACGGCCCAGTCTTCAGTGACGGCAACGCACAAGAGGGTATCACTCAAGCGATTTCCTACTGCGCGGAGCAAGGTGCGGAACTCGCATGCGTAACCAATGGACGTGAGTGGATAATATTCCGTGCAAACAGGCGTGGCGATGGGCATCCAGTAAGGCAAGGACACGCTTTCGTATTCCCGAATCTCGGAGAGATTGAGACCAGCTTTCGACGATTCTTTCAACTCCTCTCTAGGGACTCAGTCTTATCCCGCGGATATATCCCTGAGTTCCAGGAGACTGAAGGCAACCCAATTCGCATGTCCGTCTTCAATAAGGCCGTCCGCCCACAAGGTTCAGCCCGCTCCATCCCTCAGTCTGCACTCGCCGCAGATATGGAGAAAGTCATGACAACCTTCTTCCGACGTCTGACAGGAGATGACGACCCCCAACTAATTGAAGCCTGCTTCGTCGAGTCCGACGACAGTCGTACCGCAGAGCGGCAACTCACACGTATCGCCGAGTCGATGACCGCCCGAATTAAGGACCTCGAAACGGGCGGCGGCGCCCAACTTGTCGAACTCATCCGACGCACAGCCGATACCCAACGACACGAGTTCGTCGTCATAGTTGGCCAGAAAGGCTCCGGGAAATCCACCTTCGTTACTCGGTTCTTTAACCTTGTCCTACCTGAACCACTCGCCAAACAGTGTTCGGTGCTCCAGGTGGACCTAGCGGACAACCCAGGCTCGCTCGAAACCTTGGTCGACTGGCTCGACCGCGCATTTCTCGCACAAGCGGAGATCGCGCTGTTTGAGGGGTCACCCAACTTCGACCAGCTCAAAGGTGCCTTCTTTGACGAGTACACTCGCCTCAAGAAGGGGCCCTGGAAGGTTCTTCACGATACAGACTTCAGCGAGTTCTCTCAGCGATTCGGAGATCACATCGAACAGCTCCGATCCACCCAGCCCCACGTCTACCTAGAAGGCCTAATCCGGAGCGTTGTCGGCGGAAGGAAGCAAGTTCCCGTTCTCGTGTTCGACAACACCGACCACTTCGATATTGATTTCCAACAGCGCGTATATCAATATGCCCAGTCACTCTATGAACGGACCTTCTGCCTTGTAATTCTACCGATCACCGATAGAACCAGTTGGCAGCTAACCAAACACGGCGCAATTCAGTCCTTTGAACACGAGTCGTTTTTCCTGCCCACGCCAGGAACTCAGCAGATTTTACGCAAGAGAGTTGAGTTCCTCGAATCCAAAATAGACTCCGATGAGGGCGGGGGTCGCTACTTCACCGATCGCGGGGTCTCTCTTGCAGTTCGAGACTTGCGCGCGTTCACTAACGCGCTGCAGAGGCTCTTTTTGCAGTCGGCCACGACAGCCGACTGGATTGGCGCACTCGCCAACTACGAGATACGTAGGGCACTAAATATCGCTAATCATTTCATTGTTTCGCCCCACTTGCGTGTCGAGGACCTTGTCGGCGCATACCTCGCTGGCACCTCCGTAAACGTCGAGAACAACGTGATAGAACGCGCCTTGATTCGCGGTCGATACGACATCTACCCCCAAGCCATGCACGACTCGGTCCAGAATGTCTATGCACTGGAGGCGTCGATGGAAACGACGCCGCTTCTAGGTGTGCGACTCCTCCAGGCGTTAGCGGACGTGCCGACGATTGAGCGGGAGGGTGCGTTTATCGAGATCGAAAACCTGGAAGCAGTAGCCACCACCATGAGCATCGACGCTCGCGCCACACGGATGTGGATCGATCAGCTGCTCAAGACGGGTCTGATTTTGAACTTCGACCCAACCGTGCTCGACGTCGACAAGGCTAGTCGCGTCGAGATTTCGCCCGCTGGAGGCTTGCACTTGGCGTGGGCGAGGTCATCGTTCGAGTACCTGGTTGCCATGTCCGTCACAACCGCCCTGCTCGACGAGGTTCGCCACTCCGAGATTCGCTTGGCCTCCGAGCGCCAGCGCTTCCGAACCATGGCGGCATCATTCGCTGAGTATCTGGCCGCCGAGGACTCGCTCTTCTGCATGGTGCCCGACCACACCACATACTCAAGCCAGTCCCGAATCCGGAGTGGGCTGCTCGAATCCGCCGCGAAGTGGCGGGTTCAAAGGAGGCGCTGAACCCCGCGCCTATGCCGACGTCTCGCGGGGGTCTTCACAACCACACACCAGCCTCAAGCACACGCCACCTGCGCTAGAGGCCGCCTGGGCTCACCGGCCCATTGGACGCGCTTGGGCCCATCGAGGCCCCCGCTGGACATCGAGCCGCTGGCCGCCTCTGCGCGGACTCCAACTGGCGGACGGATCACCGAAGAGCAAACCGCAGCGCAGTGACCTTGTCGCCGCGAAGGCGGCGGGAGGCGGCTTCCTGGCCAGCAGTTGGGGCCAACTCCTGCTTGGGGACGCCCTCAGAGGACATCGCCACCAACCTCCGCCTCCACTCGGCCCACGATGAGCGGAACATCCACAGCAATGGTCTGCCGGATGATCCCCGAATCGACCAGGAGATAGCCGTGGGCGATGCGGTTGCGCATTCCCCACATGAGCGGCCAGTCCTCACCGAAGAGTCGGTCTCGGACGTCCGAGTCGAGGCCGGCGAGCACCTCAATGGCGGCCGATAGGCGCATGCAGATCGCGTCGACGACCAACTGATCATCAAGGCCGCGAGCGGCGTACCCCTGGAGCGCCTCGAGATGCTGCAGAGCGTCCGTCAGCACCTCGACCGCAGGCCGACTCACAGGGCCACGGCCTCAGCCAGGACGCGCTCGCGCAGGTGTGACTTGAGGGCGGAGTCGGGAACCAGATCCACCTCGACACCCACCAAGTGACTGATGTCTTGCTCGAGTCGTCCGAGCCGCATCAGGCTCAGCGGAACCGAGGGCGTGAAGATCAGGTCGATGTCCGAGCCTTCACGATCACGGCCGGTGGCGACCGAGCCGAACACCCGAACGTCGGCTCCCCCGACGTCGGCCACCAGCTTCTGAATGGCCGAGGCGTTCTTGCGGAGACGCCGACCCAACGGCGACGTCCCGCAGAAGTGCAGCAGGCGAGAGACCTCCGGCTGGCTCCGACCGATCTCGGCAGCGATCTGCTTTTGAGTCATGCCGGACGCCGCGGCAGCGCGGACGGCCTGGATCAGTTCCTCGCGGGCACGACGGATGTCGGCGTCACACCGACGAGCAACCTCAGCCAAGCTCTTGGACATGTGAGCAATATAGCACTTGCTATATTCGCCAGAGGGTCGGCCTCCAGGGCTCAGTTAGCTGACAGCCACAGCCGCACGCGGCGCCGGACGCGACGCCAGAATCACCGTGACCACGGCGGCCAGGATCGCGAAGGCCACGGTCAACAGACCGGTGCCGGGCGGAGTGTCCCAGTTGGCGTCGCTCAGCGCGATCATCGCGAAGTACTCCACCACCTGGTGCGCGAAGCCGACGGCGGTCGCCGCCAGGAGGACGATCACCGCTCGGCCGAACACCACTCCGCGTACGCCAGCGCCGTACAACGCCATCAGCGCGAACACAGCGCTCACCTCGACCAGCGCCCCCAGGACGCCGGCCACGGACAGTTCCGGTCCCACCTGATAGGGCGGCGCCGCCACTGCGGCAACCGCGGCGATCGCGAGCACCGACGGCAGTGCCGCGGCGACCTTGAAGCCCCACCTCACCGGCAGGGCGCCGACCACGACCAGCCACGACGCTGCCAACAGCAGCGCGGCGATCGTCCCCAACGTGCCGATCAGCGTCCAGCCCTCGCCGAAGGTCAGCAAGGGGAACGAGGGCACCGCATTCATCGCCACCCCACATTCGGGACTGAACGGCACGTCATAGCGATAGCCGTTGAAGATGCTTCCCGAGAACATGCTGCCCAGGCACGGCTGCCAAGAGAGCAACACCGCCGCACCGTCAGCCACAGCCCCGGCGGCAATCAGCGCCGCCGCAATCACCCAAGACTTACGATTCCCCGCCATGGAATGAGCATAGAGGGGCGCTTGTTTGACCTTCACGTCGCGTCAAGGTTTTCACTAGGGGACGGAGGTGGTTGAGATGACCAACAATCAGATCGAAGAAGTGGTGGACCGACTGAAGGCCGAGCTGGAGGCCGAGTCGGCAACCGCACGACTGCAGACCGTGATGGCCGCAGGGATGCGTCCGCACGACCGCTACATCGATGTCCTCGTCGAGCGGTTCGGCGTCGAGCCGGACTTCCATGTGCGCGACACGCTCACCTGGGCGCTGATCAGTCACGATCGGACGCTCACGCTCAAGCGCGTCCTGCCGGAGCTCGACTCGGAGAATCCGCAGGCCCGCGCTCAGGCACTGCACACCTTGTCAAAGCTGGGTGAGCAGGAGGCGTGGCCGGCGATCACCACCGAGCACCTCACCGACCCCGACGACCGAGTGGCCCAAACCGCCTGGCGGGCGGCGGCCGCCCTGGTGCCGGACGGCGAGGCTGCGGCGCTCGCCGAGGTGCTCTCGACGCAGTTCGGACGCGGCGACCGTGCCGTCCAGCGCGGCCTCAGCCGTGCCTTGGCAGCGCTCGGTGACGCGGCCACCCCGGTGATCGAGCGGGCCAAGCAGCATCGCGACGCGGCCGTGCGCGCCCACGCGCTCGCCACCGAGCAGCTGGTCAAGAACCCCGACGCCGGGTTCGACGTCGCCTTGGCGACCGCCCGGCGGACGGTCGCGCTGCTCGGCGCACCGCTGGTCGATCACGTCGAGGACTAGCAGTCCCCAGCCACCTACCGTCGCAAGCGTCTAGCTGAGCTTGCGACGGTAGGTGAGCATCGCCAGGACGTAGGCCAACACGAGGATGCCCACGCACCAGGCCAGGGCGATCGGTAGATCCGCACCCACCGGCTGGCCGGCGAACAGCGCCCGGATCGCATTGACGATCGAAGTCACCGGCTGGTTCTCGGCGAAGATCCGCACCGGGGTCGGCATGGTCGCGGTCGGCACGAAGGCCGAGCTGATGAACGGCAGGAAGATCAACGGATAGGCGAACGCACTGGCCCCGTCCGCACTCTTCGCAGTCAGCCCGGGGATCACCGCCAGCCACGTCAACGCCAGGGTGAGGATCACCACGATGCCCAACACGGCCAGCCAGGCGAGCAGGCCCGCACTCGTCCGGAACCCCATCAGGACGGCGACCAGCACCACCACGATCACCGAGATCAGGTTGGCCACCAGGGACGTCACCACATGCGCCCACAGCACGGACGACCGCGCAATCGGCATGGAATGGAAGCGCTCGAAGATGCCGCCTTGCAGGTCGAGGAACAACCGGAACGCGGTGTAGGCGATGCCGGAGGCGATGGTGATCACCATGATTCCGGGCAGCAGATAGGCCACATACGAATCGGTGCCGGTGTTGATCGCGCCGCCCAGCACGTACACGAACAGCAGCATCATCGCGATCGGCGTGAGCGTGGTGGTGATGATCGTGTCCAGGCTGCGGCTGATGTGGCGCAACGAGCGTCCGAGCAGGACGGCGGTGTCGCCGAAGAAGTGATTGGTCATGCTGATTCCTCCCCGGCCTCCGGCTCGCCGACGATGGCGAGGAAGACCTCTTCGAGGGTGGGCTGCTTCTCCACGTACTCGACCTTCGCCGGCGGGAGCAGTGCCTTGAGCTCGGCCAGCGTGCCGTTCTCGATGATGCGTCCGCCGTGCAGGATCGCGATCCGATCGGCCAACTGCTCGGCCTCGTCCAAATACTGCGTTGTCAGCAGAATGGTGGTGCCACTGGCGGCCAGCTCGCGGATCGCCTGCCACACCTCCAGCCGAGCCTGGGGGTCGAGCCCGGTGGTCGGCTCGTCGAGGAAGACCACCGGCGGCTCGCCGAGCAGGCTCATCGCGATGTCGAGGCGGCGGCGCATCCCACCGGAGTAAGTGGCCACCCGGCGTCCGGACGCATCGGTGAGCGAGAATCGCTCCAGCAGCGCGTCGGCGAGTTGGCCGGGGTTCTTCAGGTGTCGCAGCCGGGCGATCAGGACGAGGTTCTCCCGTCCGGTGAGGATCTCATCGACAGCCGCGAACTGTCCGGTCAGGCTGATCGACTGCCGAACGTCGGACGCCTGCGCACCCACCGCGAAGCCGTTCACCCTGGCTTCACCGGCATCGGCCGACAGCAGGGTGGACAGGACCTTGATCACCGTGGTCTTGCCGGCGCCGTTCGAGCCGAGCAGGGCGAAGATGCTGCCCCGCGCGACCTCGAAGTCGACGCCGCGCAGGACCTCAACGTCCTTGAAAGACTTCACCAGGCCGCGGACCCGCACCGGCGGCTCCGTCAACAGCGTCATTTCGATTCGCCACCCTCGGCCTGCTCGGCCCGCGCGATGGTATCGATCAGGCGCGTGCGTTCCTTGTTGATCCATTGGCCTTCGGAGTAGTTGGCCAAGAAGATTTCCACGAAGCCCACCGGGTCGTCACCCACGATCGCGCGGATCGCAGTGCGGTCGGCGGCGGCCTGCTCGAACAGTTCGATCAGGTCGTCGAACATCCTCACGATGACCTCGCCGGAGTCGATGCCGCCGAAGTAGGTGAGGTAGCGCTCGATGCCGTTCAGCGCCGTGCGGTAGGCCTCCGGGAGCGCTGCCACCCGAGCCTTGTACTCGTGGTAGCGCTTCTTCTCATCCAACGATCCGATGAGCTTTTCAACCCAACGTGCAGCCATGGTTACTTACCTCCTTGGAGCTGTTGCAAGCGATCTGCGAGGAAGCTCCAGGTCCTCCAGAACTCGTCCAACTCGTCTCGTCCACGCTCGTTGAGCGTGTAGACCTTTCGCGGCGGCCCGGACGGGGACGGCACCTTGGTGACGTCCACCAGACCCCGCTGTTCGATGCGCACCAGCAGCGCGTAGATCGTGCCCTCGGCGATCTCGGTGAAGCCCTTTTCCCGTAGCCGAGCGGTGATCTCGTAGCCGTAGGCGGGCTGGCTGGCCAACAGGGCCAACACGATGCCCTCCAGCGTGCCCTTCAGCATCTCGGTGATCTGCTTTCCCACGTCCAGTCCTCGCTACTCAGTGACACTGACTACCAGTACATAGTAACGCTAGCTACCGTTTTGGCAAGTGCCTCCACCGAAGGGTCTCGACACACGGCTTCGCCGCTGCCCAACCAGCGGGAGCAGGGAGGCGAGCTCAATCAGCTGGCGTAGGAAAAGGCCTAGGCGGCCGACGGACGTCCGCGAAACCTTCGCTCAAGCACGAACACCGCAACCCACGACATGGCCGCAGTCACCAAAGTGAACGGCGCGGTCGGGAAGATCAGCATCAAGGCGAAGTTCGCAGTGTTGTTCAGCGCATGCATCAGCGCCACCAGCGCGATCGAGTTGCTCTGCTCGTACACCAGGCCGGTCAGCCACGCCATCGCCACGATGCTCGCGGTGAACCCCGCAATGGTGAAGATCATCACGAACCCGAGCTGCCAATACAGCATCACCATCAGCGGGTAATGCCACACCGCCCAGATCAGGCCGACCTTCCACGTCGCACCCCACAGCGTCGACTCTCCTGCCCGCAGAGTCGGTTGCAGATAGCCGCGCCAGCCGAACTCCTCGGTGCCGCTGGTGACCAGGTTCGACACCAGGTAGACCGCGGTCGCCGCCACCGCGCCACCGACCGTGACCCCCGCCGCCGGGACGCCGGTCGCCACGCTCAACACGAACGCCGGGATGACCAGCACCATCGGCACCCCCACCGCCAAGCCAACACTGCCCACGGTCGGACGTCCCCACACCGGACGGTACTGGCGCACAGCCAGGTAGCCCAGCAGCGGACCGAACACGCCCAGGTCGAACAGCAGTTGCGCCACGAAGCCGGGCGAGCCCGCGCTACCGGCTAGGTCGAAGATCGTTCCGGTGGAACTGACCGGTGTCTGCTGCACCGCTCCCAGCCACCAACCACCAATCCACAGAGCCCACGTCCAGCCGAAACTGATCGCCAAGTAGCTGATCGTGCGAGTGCGTCTGGTCACGATGGGATGCTAGCGAGGACGACCGGCGGCGGCAGCGAGTTCGGCCCATCACCCCGCGAAGCCGTCGCTTCGACGAGACCTTCCCCAGGTCTTCGACCCTTCGACAACCTCAAGACACACCAAGATCAACTAGCTGTGCGGGAATAGACCGCCCAACCCAACGGTTGAACTCAAGCTGTGCTTCTGCGCGCCGACACCGAACCCAAGGAACTGATGAGCACTCCTGACCTGGCCACCGAGCCCACCCAGGGCACGACGCCGATCCCGCCGCCGGCATCCGCCGAGAAGCTCCCCCGCCGGACCTTCACGGTCCTGGCGGTGCTGCTCGTCGGCGCCTTCGTGGTGATCCTCAACGAGACCGCGATGAACGTGGCCCTGTCGCGCATCATGACCGACCTGTCCGTCACCGAACGCACCGCCCAGTGGCTCACCACCGGCTTCATGCTCACCATGGCCGTGGTCATTCCGATCAGCGGCTGGTTGCTGCAGCGTCTCACCACCCGCCAGGCATTCGGCCTTGCCATGTCGCTGTTTGCCGCGGGCACCGCGATCGCGGCGGTCGCCCCCGGATTCGGCTTCCTGCTCGGCGGGCGAATCATTCAAGCCTCCGGCACCGCGATCATGATGCCGCTGCTGATGACCACCGTGATGGAACTCGTCCCGCCCCATATGCGCGGCCGAGTCATGGGCACGATCAGCCTGGTGATCGCCACCGCGCCGGCCATCGGACCGACGGTCTCGGGCGTCATCCTGCAGTTCCTCAGCTGGCGCTTCGTTTTCGTCATGGTGCTGCCGATCGCGCTGGCCATCCTGTTCGTCGGCCTGCGGTTCGTGCCGAATGTGACCGAGACCCGCAAGACGCACCTGGACGGGTGGAGCATTCCGCTGGCCGGCCTGGGCTTCGGCGGCCTGGTGTACGGGCTGAGCCTGGTGGGCAACCCGCTGATTCCCACCTGGGAACTGGTCACCGCCTTGGTGATCGGCGCGGTCAGCTTGGCCGCGTTCGTCCTGCGCCAGCTCGTGCTGCAGCGCACCGACGACGCCCTGCTCGACCTGCGGACCTTCACTTACCCGACCTTCACGATCGCCCTGTCGGTGATGGCGATCGTGATGATCGTCCTCTTCGGCTCGATCATCGCCACCCCACTGGTGCTGCAGAAGGTGATGGGGCTTGAACCCCTGGCCGTCGGCCTGATGCTGCTGCCCGGCGGCTTGCTGATGGGCCTGCTCGGCCCGGTCATCGGACGCCTCTACGACAAGGTCGGCGCGCGCGTCCTGGTGATTCCGGGAGCGATCGTGGTCACCGCGGCATTCGCGATCTACGCCACCATCTCGCCGGCCACCCCGTGGTGGCACATCCTGGTGGCCAACTTGGTGATGAGCCTCGGCCTAGCCGTGATGATGACCCCGCTGTTCACCACCACCTTGGCCGCACTGCCCCACCACCTCTACAGCTACGGCTCGGCCATGCTGGGCACGGTGCAGCAGGTCGCGGGGGCGGCCGGGACGGCGCTGTTCATCACGATCATGGCGACGGTCTCCGGTGCCACTGACACCCAGGCGGTCAGCACCGAGGCGTTGGCCACCGGGGCTCGCACCGCGTTCATCGTGGTCGGCTGCGTGTGGCTGCTCACCATCGTGGCCGCGTTCTTCCTACCCAAACACGACCCGGATTCGGTGCCGGAACACCACTGATCCTGCCGGGGCCGCAAGGCTTTTGACGGGCGGCGTTGGCTGAGCCTGGACAACCTCTGCCACGACCGCTCGCTACGGTTGATCTGTGTTCGACGTGCGCATTGCGCCTGGTCCGGGCGTGCCGGACGGGCTGGTGATCTCTGCAGCTGAGCTGACAGAGCGCTATTCGCACGCCTCGGGGCCGGGCGGGCAGGGCGTCAATACCGCCGACTCGCGCGTGCAGTTGTCGCTCGATCTGGCCACCACGACCGCACTGAGCGACGTCCAGCGGGCGCGGGCGTTGCGCAACCTCGCCACCCGGTTGGACGGCACCGTGCTCACCATCGACGCCGCGCAACACCGCTCGCAACGCCGCAACCGCACCGAGGCCCGCGAACGCCTCGCCGGCCTGCTGCGGGACGCGCTGGCCCCACCGCCACCGCCGCGTCGCGCCACTCGTCCCAGCCGAGCCGCGGTGGAGCGACGCCTGGTCAGCAAGCACCGCCGCGGCCAGCTGAAGAGATCGCGCCAGTCGACCTCCGACTAGCGGACGAACACCGCCGCCGTCCGCCCGGGCACCGACACCCAGTCGGCTCCGTAACCGCAGGCCTTGACCACCACATCGGCGCCGGCGGCCTGCACCGGATGCAGCCGGTAGCCGGCCAGATCCATCGGCAGCGACTGGCGCACCAGCCATGAGGTGGCGTTGAACACCACCAACACCGCCTCGTACGGACGTGCGCCCTCCTGCTCGATGGCCATCACGATCACCCCGGGCTGAGCCTGCCAACCGCCGGCCACCGGGAATCGCACCGCAGCCTTGATCGCCTCAGCGCTGCCCAAGCGGAACAGCCGCGACGACGACCGCACCCGGAGCAGGTCCAAGGCGATCTCGTGCGCCCGGTGAATGTGCTCCGGCTTGGGCTTCATCCGCGGATCGGCCAGCAGCGGAGCATAGATGCGCCAGCGATCGGAGTTCTCCGCGGCCGGCGGCAGCCCCGCGCCGAAGCCGTTGTCGCGCATCGAGAAGTCGAGGAAGTTGAACCAGTCGCCCGAGCGGTAGGAGTTCGCGTCCAGGCTCTTGCTGCGCAGCATGTCGGTGCCGGCATGCCACAGCACCGCGCCCTGGCCCCACGTCGCCAACGCCAGGCAGAGCGTGTTCTGCCGCACCCGATCGGCCATCGACGTAGCCGGATGCAGCTTCAAAGTGAGCGCATCGAACAGGGTCTCGTTGTCGTGGGCATCGACGTAGTTGATGATCTCGGTCGGCTCGGCGGCGTACCCGGCCGGACGTCCGCCGTAGTCGAGTTCGCGGCCGGCGATCTCGGCGTTCCGCGACAGCGACCCCCACCGGAAGTCGCGCAGGCTGCCGGCCAGGCTGAGGCTGATCAGGTCGGAGTACCAGGCCAGCCGCTGCTCCTGCTGGCTGCGCTCACCGCTGGCGCCACTGCCGTTGTCGGAGGTCAACAGCCCGCTGCCAAAGCCTTGTCCACGCGGATCGGCATCCCAGACCGACCCACCACGGACGGCATCGCGCAGCCGGTCGTTGAAGGTGCCGATCCCGGTGCCGGCCAGCTCGGCTTGGGTGGCTTGGACGAAGCGGGCGTTGTCGGCCACCTCGCCGAAGTTCCAGCCCTCGCCGTACAGCGTGATCGCCCGTCCGTCGACGCCGTCTGCGGCGAGCGTCAACTCGTCCAGCGCCGCCCGGACCGCCAACAAGTTCTCCCGGCTGTGGTGGCCCATCAGGTCGAAGCGGAAGCCGTCCACCCGGTAGAGCCGCGCCCACGACCGGCACCCGTCGACCATCAACTTGCCGGCCATCAGGTGTTCGGTGGCCACATTCGCGCAGCAGGTCGAGTTCTCCACCTCACCGGCGGCGTTGAGCCGGTGGTAGTAACCCGGCACGATCCGGTCCAGCACGCTGCGCGAATCCTGCCCCCAGCTGGCGGTGTGGTTGAAGACCTGGTCGATCACCACCCGCAGCCCGGCGGCATGGAAGGCGCCGATCATCGCCCGGCACTCACTCACTCGTCCGGCGCCGTCCGCAGCAGCCAAGGTGGAGGCATACGAGCCCTCGGGAACGAAGTAGTGCCACGGGTCGTAGCCCCAGTTGTAGCCGTCGCCGCCCGGTCCGCCGACGACCAGTCGCTGCTGCTCGGGACTGTCCGGCGGCAACTGCTTGAGCACCTCTTTGGGCGGCTGCTGGCGCCGGTCGGGGTGCTCCTGGACGGTGGCGTTGTCGAACATCGGCAACAGCTGGACGGTGTTCAACCCGGCCTCAGCCAGCCGCCGCAGATGCGCCATGCCGGCAGTGTCGACCGTGGCGGCCAGGAAGCTGCCGCGCAGTTCGGTCGGCACGGTGTCGTCGTGGACGGAGAAGTCACGCAGGTGCAGCTCGTAGATCACCTGGTCGACCGGGCTTTCCAGCTGCGGCGCGGCAGCGGTGAGCCATTGGGTCGGCGCCAACGCCGGATCGTCGGGGTCGATCAGCACCGAGTGGGTGGAGTTCACCGTGAGGGCCAGCGAATAGGGGTCGGTGACCTGATTGGCCACCACCCGTCCGGCGTAGGGGGCGAAGACCGTGACCTCGTACTTGTAGCGGGACCCGAGCCAGTCGGCCTCGCCGGTCACCGCCCAGGTGCCGTCGTCGGCGCGAGTCATCGCCACCGCCTGGGGCGCGCCGCCCGGCGCCGCCCACCGCAACAGTCGGACGTGCTGCGCCGTCGGCGCCCACACCCGCAGGGTCGGACAACCGCCCTGCCAGCTGGGCCCCAGCACCGCCGACCCGGCCGACGCGTAGAGCTGGTCGAGCACACCGGGTAGCTGCAAACCGCCACTGGCCAGCACCCGGCCGGAGGGGTGATGGACGCTGAGCATCAGGCGTCCGGTCAGCATCGCCGGCACCTGGTCCAGCACCGTGGGCGGAAGTCGAAGGGCCAGGTAGTTCCTCAGGTGCCGGAAACGTTGCTGCGCCGCTGCGGGCATCCCGCGCGGATCGAAGCCCAGCCCGCAGGAGCCCCAGGGCACCGGTTCGCTGGCGGCCGGATCGAGGTCACCGTCCAGCGCCCAGTGCAGGCGCCAGTCCACGGCGTCTGGGGAGAGGCCACCGACGCCCCAGGCCGGCCAGGCGATGAGATCGACGTCGAGCCATTGACCGGGGGTGTGTCCGAGCGTGGCGGCGCTGGCGGGTGCAGTCACACTCGGATTGTGGCACTGTCAAGCACCGATTCTCGGGAGCCCCACGCGGGAATGCCGTTCTCTACTTGTTAACGATTCAACGCCGCATACCGCCCGCCGAGGGCCAACAATTCATCATGCGTACCCCGCTCGATGATGCGCCCGGCGTCGAGCACCACGATCTGATCGGCGTCGCGCACCGTGCTCAATCGGTGGGCGATGGTCAGTGTCGTCCGTCCGGCGCGAAGGTGGTCGAGCGCTGCCTGCAGGTCACGTTCGGTGTCGGCATCCAGTGCCGAGGTCGCCTCGTCGAGCACCAGGATCGGCGGGTTGCGCAGCAGCGTCCGGGCGATCGCCAACCGCTGCCGCTCCCCTCCGCTGAAGCGGTGCCCGCGGGCGCCGACGACGGTCTCCATCCCCGCAGGCAGGGCCGCGACGGTGTCGGCCAGTTGTGCTGTGCGCAACGCCTCCCACAGTTGGTCCTCGCTCGCGTCGGGAGCGGCTCGCCGCAGATTCTCGGCAATGCTGGCGTGCACCAGATAGGTCTCCTGAGTGACCATGCCGATGATCGCGGTGCGATCGGCGGTGGCGAGGTCGCGCAGGTCGACGCCGTCGACCAGCACCCGCCCGGTGGTCGGGTCGGCGAGCCGGGCCAACAACGAGGCCAGGGTCGACTTGCCCGAGCCGGTCTCCCCCACCACCGCGAGTGATCCGCCCGGCGGGATGGTCACATCGATCCCGGCCAACACGTCGGTGTCGCTGTCGGCGAAGCGCAGCCCAACCCCCTCGAAGCGCACCTCCCCGCGCACCCGGCGGCGATCAAGACCGACCCCACCGGACGGCTCGGGCACGTCGATCGGCAGGTCGAGGTAGCCGAAGATGCGACTCAGCAGGGCCATCGAGGCCACCCACTGCGCGCCGGTGTTCAACAACCCCATGATCGGACGGAAGATCGCCGACTGCAGGCTGGCGAAGGCGATCAGGGTGCCGATCGAGATCGGGCCGACCACATTGCCCAACCCGGCCATCAGGTACAGCAGCGCCGGGATCGCGGCGAACACGATGCCCATGGTCGCCATCCGCCAGCGTCCGGCCAGTTGGGAGCGCACCTCCAGGTCGATCAGCGACTCCGAGGTGGTCGCGAAGCGGGCCCGGTCGGCGGCTTCGCTACCGATGGTCTTGGCCAGCAGTGCGCCGTTGACACTGAGCACCTCCTCCACTTCGCCGTGCAGTTCGGCCAGCCGCGCTTGCATCGCGCCGGTGATGTCACGGCGCACCAGGGCCACTTTGCGGGTGCCCCACACTGCCGGCGGGAGCACCAGCAGCGACAGCAGGGACAGCCGCCAGTCGAGCACCACCATGGCCACCGCTGTGGCCACCGCGGTGGTCAGGTTGGCCGCGATCGAGGTGGCCGTCGAGGTCAGCACCGACTGCAGCCCGGCCACGTCCCGCAGCAGGCGCGACTGGATCTCCCCACCGCGGGTGCGCTTGAAGAAGTCCAGCGACTGGGCCTGGATGTGGGCGAACACCCGCACCCGCAGAGTGTGCATCACCCGTTGCCCCACCGCTGTCGCCAGCCAGGTCTGCCACACTCCCAGCACTCCGGTGATCGCCGCAACGGCGACCATGCCGACCACCAGCCACACCAGCAGGCCGAGGTTTTGGGTCGGCAGGGCGACGTCGATGACTTCGCGCAGCAGGAACGGGCTGGCCAGGCCGACCAGGGAGGAGACCACGATGATCGCCACCACCGCGAGCAGACTGCCGCCGTGCCCGGCGAAGAGGTCGAGCACGCGCCGCAGACTCACCGGAGACTCAGCGAGTTGAGCGCGATCATTCGGATCGATCCGGGACGGTCCGAAACGTTGGACGGGGGTGTCGAGGGTCACCATGCGACCTCCCAATATAGTGTGGTTACCACACTATATTGGTCGCGTGCACACCGATGAGGCCTTGGCCGAGCTCTTCCTGGCCACCTCCCGCCGAATCCGTCGGGAGACGATGCAGCGCATCGGTCCCCTCGGGCTGAACCCGCACCTGTCACGGGCGCTGCGGATCATCGATGACAACGCGCCCCTTCGTCCGTCCCAGCTGGCCGCACTGCTGGACGTCGCCCCCCGCTCCGCCAGCGACACCATCGCCGCGCTCACCGCGTCCGGCTGGATCACCCGCAGCGTCGATCCGGACGACGGTCGGGCCTACCGCATCGAGCTCACCGAGTCCGGACATGCCCTGGCTGCGAAGGTCCACGCCACCCGGACGGCGGTGACCACCGAAGTCTTCGGCGTCCTGGACGAAGCCGAGCGCCAAATGCTCTCCGATTTCCTCTGTCGGCTAGGGGTTACCAGCCCGTAGACTGCTCGCGCCGAAGGGGGTAGGTGGTGGGGGTACTCAGATCCATTGGGCCGGACATCTATGTCGCGGTCGCCACAGGCATTTGGTTCATCGTCAGCGGCATCAGCCTGATGCGCTACCGTCCGCCGACCGGCAGGCGCGCACTCCCGGTCGCCGGTTGGATCGTGGTCACTCGCCGCATTCGCGGCGTCCTGGAATTCCTCGGCGGCCTGGCCGCCATCGGTCTGGCGGCCATCTCCTTCCTCCAACTGACGTTCCCGCCGATCGGCCTCCCGCTCGGCCTGAGCCTGGCCGCCCTGGCACTGTGGAGCGCCATCGAGGCGTGGGTACCACCGCTGCGCTGGCTGAAGATCGTGTTGTCCGTGCTCGGCTTCGCTCTGGCGGTCTTCTACGCCGGCTTCCGCTGAGCCAACACCACCCAAGCCTGGGACATCGGGAACCGTCCACCGTGTGCCGGGCAGGCGATCCGGAGCGCCCAGCATTTGGCCTAATGTGCGGTCATTCAAACGTTTGACTTAGACTCTTCTTCAGCACCTCTCGCCACGAGCGGACGGCGCTAACCATCCAATGAAGGACCCCACCCGAACGCGGGGCAATCCGCCGTGCTCGGGCAATGAAGGAGACTGATGACCACCGAGGTGGAAGAGCTCGCTGGGCTCTACCGGGAAGACCCCTGGGACGGCTTCGCCCGCGGCGCATGGACCGAATCGATCGACGTGCGCGATTTCATCATGGCGAACTTCACGCCCTACCTCGGCGATGCCAGCTTCCTGGCCGGGCCGACCCCCAAGACCCTGCGCGTCTGGGACACCCTGCAGCGTGACTATCTCAGCGTCGAGCGTGAGCGCCGCGTCTACGACGTCGAGACCCACATCCCCGCCGACGTGGACGCCTTCGCCCCCGGCCTGATCAGCGACGAGGACGACGTGATCGTCGGCCTGCAGACCGACGTCCCGCTGAAGCGGCCGATGATGCCGGCCGGCGGCTGGCGGATGGTCGAGACCGCCATCAAGGAGGCCGGCCTCACCCCCGACGCAACGCTGAAGAAGATCTTCACTCAGTACCGCAAGACCCACAACCAGGCGGTCTTCGACATCTACACCCCGCGGATCCGAGCGGCCCGCAGCTCCCACCTGCTCACTGGCCTGCCGGACGCCTACGGCCGCGGCCGGATCATCGGCGACTACCGTCGGGTCGCGCTCTACGGCGTCGACCGGTTGATCGAAGCCAAACAGCTCGACATGGACTCGGTCAACGACCAGCCGTTCAGCGAGAACTGGGCCCGCTACCGCGAAGAGCACGCCGAGCAGATCAAGGCGCTGGTCAAGCTGCGCAACCTCGGCGAGAGCTACGGCTTCGACCTGTCCCGTCCGGCCGCCAACTACCGCGAGGCCGTCCAGTGGACCTACTTCGCCTACCTGGCCAGCGTGAAGAGCCAGGACGGCGCCGCGATGAGCATCGGGCGGTTGAGCGGCTTCTTCGACATCTACGCCGAACGTGATCTGGCCACCGGCGAGATCACCGAGGACGAGGTGCAGGAGGTCATCGATGCCCTGGTCACCAAGCTGCGCATCGTCCGTTTCCTGCGCACGATCGAGTACGACCAGATCTTCTCCGGCGATCCGTACTGGGCCACCTGGTCCGACGGCGGCATGACCAACGACGGCCGCACCCTGGTCACCAAGACGTCCTTCCGGCTGCTGCAGACCCTGCGCAACCTCGGCCCGGCCCCCGAGCCCAACATCACCATCTACTGGGACGCCGCGATGCCGGCCGGCTACAAGGAGTTCTGCTCGCAGATCTCGATCGAGACCTCCGCGCTGCAGTACGAGTCCGACGCCGACATCCGCTGCCACTGGGGCGACGACACCGCGATCGCCTGCTGCGTCTCGCCGATGGCCATCGGCAAGCAGATGCAGTTCTTCGGCGCCCGGCTGAACGCGGCGAAGGCACTGCTGTATGCCGTCAACGGCGGCCGCGACGAGCGCACCGGCAAGCAGATCGTGACCGGCTTCGAGCCGATCACCGGGGACGAGCCGCTGAGTTTCGATGAGGTCTGGGCCAAGTACGACGACATGCTCACCCACGCGGTGGAGACCTATGTCGAGGCCCTGAACATCATCCACTACAGCCACGACAAGTACGCCTACGAGGCCGTCGAGATGGCGCTGCACGACGACGAGATCGTGCGCACCATGGGCTGCGGCATCGCCGGGCTGTCGATCGTGGCCGACTCGCTGGCTGCGATCAAGTACGCCACCGTCACCCCCGTCCGTGACGAGACCGGCCTGGTGGTCGACTACATCACCGAAGGCGACTTCCCGGTTTACGGCAACGACGACGACCGCGCCGACGACCTGGCCCGGCTCGTGGTCAAGACCGTGATGGACAAGATCAAGGCGATCAAGCTCTACCGCGACGCCGTGCCGACCCAATCGGTGCTGACCATCACCTCCAATGTGGTCTACGGCAAGTTCACCGGCGCCTTCCCGTGCGGCCACCCGGCCGGCACCCCGTTCGCCCCGGGCGCCAACCCAGAGAACGGCCGCGACACCCACGGCATGCTCGCCTCGATGCTCAGCGTCGGCAAGCTCGACTACGCCGACGCGTTGGACGGCATCTCGCTGACCAACACGATCACCCCCGCCGCCCTGGGACGCACCGAGGACGAGCGGGTCGCCAACCTGGTCGGCATCCTGGACGCCGGCTTCGGTGAGGGGCTCTACCACGCCAACATCAACGTGTTGAACCGGGAGACCCTGATCGACGCGATGGAGCACCCGGAGAACTACCCGCAGCTGACCATTCGGGTGTCGGGCTACGCGGTGAACTTCACCAAGCTCACCCGCGAGCAGCAGTTGGACGTGCTGTCGCGCACCTTCCACGAAGCGGTCTAAGTGCGCTCAGCTCCCGAATCCGGCTCGGCCGATCTGGCCGTCCCACCCCCTGTGCGCGCGAGCATGCTCGGCGGTATCCCGACCGCTGAGCATCTCTCGCGCGCCGAGCTGTTGGTGGGTCAGCGCACCGGCGAGGTCGGTCTCGTCCACTCCTGGGAGCTGGTCACCGCCGTCGACGGACCGGGCACACGGATGACCACCTTCTTGGCCGGGTGCCCGCTGCGCTGCCTGTACTGCCACAACCCCGACACCTTCAGTGCCCGCGGCGGGGTGCCGGTGCTGGCCGAGGATCTGCTTGCCCAGATCCGGCGCTACCGTGGCATCTTCGCCGCGACTGGAGGTGGCATCACCCTCTCCGGCGGTGAAGCGTTGGCCCAGCCCGCGTTCGTCCGGACGGTGGTGCGCGCGGCGCGCGAGTGGGGCGTCCATGTGACCTTGGACACCTCGGGCTTCCTGGGCCGCAACTGTGATGATGACCTGCTGGCCGACGTCGACCTGGTGCTGCTCGACGTTAAGGCCGGCGACGAGCCCACCTATCACCGCATCACCGGCGGACGCCTGGCGCCCACCCTCGACTTCGGTCGGCGGGTGGCCGCGGCCGGCGTGGAGTTGTGGATCCGGTTCGTCCTGGTGCCGGGCCTGACCGATGCCCCCGAGACTGTGGCCGCGGTGGCCGACTACGCCGCCTCGCTGTCGACCGTGACGCGGGTGGAGGTGCTGGGCTTCCATCAACTGGGCCGCGACAAGTGGGCCGAACTCGGCCTGGACTACCAGCTCACCGACACCCCCACCCCGACCGCTGCTGAGCTGGCTGCCGTCCGGGCGGTCTTCACCGACCGCGGCCTGACCACTTACTGACTCCGTCGAGAGGCCGCCGATGACGACCACCTCCCCCACTCGTGGCCCTGCGTTCGTGCCGCACGTCCTGGACGCTTTGGACGCCAAGCAGGCGCTGGCCGACGACCGCACCGCCCGCTATCTGGTTCGTGCCGGCATGGCCGGGGTGATCATCGGCGTGCTCTACCTGGCCAACTACGCGATCAGTGCCAACCTCACTGCCGCCCTCGGCGATCAGGCGGCTTTCGTCGGCAGACTCGCCGGCGCCTCGGTCTTCGGACTGGTGCTGTTCTTCATCGTCTACACCCGCTCGGAGCTGACCACCTCGACGATGATGATGGTCGGCGTCGGCGTCCAGCAGCGCCGGATGCGTCCCGGGCGCGCCCTCGGACTCCTCGGGCTGTGCATGCTCGGCAACGCGCTGGGCGGGTTGGTGATCGCGCTACTGGTGTGGGGGTCGACGCTGCTCAGCGGGCCGACATTGGCTCTGGTCGAGCATTCGGTGGCCGCCAAGCTCGGTTACTTCGACCACGGCATCGGCGGGGTCAGCGACCTGTTCGTTCGGGCGATCTTCTGCAACCTGCTAATCAACCTGGCGATGTTGGTGGTCTACAAGGGCATGGTGACCTCCGACTTCGGGAAGTTCGTCGCGTTGTGGGGCAGCATTTTCGTGTTCACGGTGATGGGCTTTGAGCACTCGGTGGCCAATACGGTGCTGTTCACCGTCTTCGGGGTGAGCCACGGCATCGACGTCCTTCGGGCAGCGGCCGCGATCGGCGTCGCCTTCGTCGGCAATCTCGTCGGTGGTGGGGTGCTGATCGGCGCGGTCTACGGCTACCTCAACAGTGCGCCGCGCACCCCCGCGGAGTAGCGACTCACCGACCTCGATCAGACGTCGGCCACCGGCCGGATCGTGACCGCCACGCAGCCGAGTCAGCGGCGTCCCGCTCATTAGCCCGCGAGCCCGCAGGCACCGCTTTAGACTCCTGCTGTGGCACCGTCGAACACCCTCTCTCTGCGCGGACACGTGAATCGATGACGACTCCCGTTGCCTCCGCCAAGCCCGCCCACGTGCACCCGGTTCGTCGGGTGCTCGCCCTGTACCGGCCCTACCGCGGACGGCTGATCCTCTCCCAGGTCCTGCTGCTGTTCTCGGCCCTGGCCACCCTCGGTACAGCTGCACTCAACGCGCAGCTGGTCAACGACGGTCTGCTGGCCGGTGACACCGGGGTGATCGTCGACACCGGCATCTGGATGGCCGTACTCGGCGTGACTGCCAGCCTGCTACTGGCCGGTACCGCGGTGATCGCAGTGTTCTTCTCCCAAGGCACCGCCTACGTGCTGCGCACCCAGGCCTACGCCAGCATCCAGAAGTACTCGTTCGGCAACTTCGACGCGATGCGCACCGGAAACCTGCTGGTGCGGCTGAACTCCGATGTGATCAACGTCGCCAACGCCGTGCTCTTCGGTGTGATGCTGCTGCTGTATGCCCCGATCATGCTGGTGGTCTCGGTCGGCCTGGCCTCGATCACCGCCCCCGGGATGGTCTGGATTCTGGGCGTGGTCACGGTGGTCCTGCTGGCCATCGCGGTGATCCTGATCCGGCCGATGGAACGGGCCTACGCGCAACGCCAGAAGCGCCTCGACGAGGTCAACAACTCCATGCAGGAGAACCTGGCCGGCGTCCGGGTGGTCAAGGCGTTCGGACGCGAGCAGTTGGAGGTCGACCAGTTCGACCAGCGCACCGAGTTGCTGCGCCAACCGGCCCGGGCGGCCGCCTTCCGGGTGGCGCTGCTGACCCCCGCGCTGAACACCGTCACCCAGCTGGGCATTGCGATCACCTTGCTGATCGGCGGCGAGCGAGTAATCAGCGGTGACGGCACCACGATCGGCCAAGTGACCGCCTTCACCCAGTACCTCAGCCTGGTGGTCGTCCCGCTGGGACTGGCCGCGCTGATCACGCCGTACCTGCTGCGCGGGGTCACCTCGGCCGCGCGGGTCTTCGAGATCATCGACACCGCACCGTCCCTGCCGGAAGGAGGCACCACCGAACTGGCCACCACCGGCGGAGCCGAGATCCGGTTCGAGGGCGTCTGCTTCGGCTTCAAGACCGCCGACGACGACACCGGTGACGTTCTCCACGACATCAACCTGGTGATCAAACCCGGCCAGTCGCTCGGCATCCTGGGTGCCACCGGTTCGGGCAAGACCGCCCTGGTCAACCTGATTCCCCGCTTCTACGACCCACGCGCGGGACGGGTGCTGATCGACGGCGTCGACGTCCGCGAGGTGCCGCTGGATCAGCTGCGCGGCATGGTCGGTGTCGCCCTGCAGGAAGCGGTGCTGTTCCAAGGCGACGTACGCGAGAACGTCCGCTTCGCCGAGCCGAACGCCACCGACGACCGAATCAAGCAGGCGGCCGGGGCGTCCGACGCGTTCGGCTTCGTCGAGGCCCTCCCCCAGCGCTGGGATGCGCCGGTGGCCCGCCGCGGCTACAACTTCAGCGGTGGCCAACGGCAGCGGTTGTCGATGGCCCGCGCGCTGGTCCCGCGTCCCCGGGTGCTGATCCTGGACGACTCGACCAGCGCCCTGGACGTGGCCACCGAGACCCGCGTCCAAGCCGCCATTCCCCAAGACGTCGCCGGCACCACGCTGATCTACGTCGCCCAGCGGATCAGCGCGGTGATCGACCTCGATCGGATCATCTTGCTGGAGCACGGCCGGATCGCCGATGAAGGCACCCACACCGAGTTGCTGGCCCGCAGCGATCTCTACCGCGAGATCTATCAATCTCAACTCGGCGCGATCGAGGAGGTGTCGGCATGAGCACCACGACGACTCCCCTGGCCCCGCCGAAGGAGCCCCGCGACGAGGGCCGCATGCTCGGCCGCCTGTTCGGCTACATCGGTGGCCGCGGACGCCGGGTGAAGTTCTGGTCCGCGGTCGGCCTACGGGCGATCTCGGTGGTCGCGCTGACCTCGGTCCCGGCGTTCACCGGCGCGGCAGTCAACGCCATGCGCTCCGGCGACTCCGCCGCCCTGCACACCTGGGTGATCGGTGCGATCGTGGCCGTCGGCGCCTACGCGCTGTTCGCCGGTTTCGCCGAGTTCATGATGACCCGGCTGGCCACCAATGCCACGATGAACCTGCAGCGCGACATGTTCGCCACCATGCAGCGGCTGTCGCTGAACTTCTTCGACCGCCAGCCGGTGGGCCAGCTGATGAGCCGGGTCACCAACGACACCGAGTCGGTGGCCACCTTCAACGAGAACGCGGTCTCCCAGATGATGCGTGGCATTTTCCAGGTGCTGCTGATCGTCATCTTGATGAGCGTCACCAACTGGCGGCTGACGCTGGCCGCGCTGTCGGTCGTGCCGGTGTTGCTGCTGGTCGGCGCGGTGGTGACCCGGGCCGCCGGACCGGCGTACACCCGGCTGCAGGAGCAACTCGGTGACCTGTCCGGCTTCCAGGAGGAGACCATCTCCGGGCACCGGGTGCTGATCTCCACCCGCCGCCAGGACTGGGCCGTCCATCAGCACGACTTGCAGGCCGGTGAGGTGTTCACCACTGCGTCCAAGGCGACGTTCACCGGGTTGCTGCAGTTCCCGGCGACGATGGCGATGACCACGATCCAGATGGTCGTGGTGCTGGTCGTCGGTGGCCTGTTGGCCGCCAAGGGCGAAGCCGATGTGGGCGGCGTGATCGCTTTCGTCGGCCTGGCCGGCCTGCTGGCCTCACCGCTGTCGGACCTGTCGAACCTGGCCACCACCACCTTGTCGGCGATCGCGGCCGGACGTCGGGTGTTCGAGATCGTGGACGACCGCCCGACCGTGGTCGACGATCCTGCAGCCCAGCCGCTGACGTTCACCGGCGGCAAGGTCGAGTTCCGTGACGTCGACTTCTCCTACGTCCCCGGACGTCAGATCCTGCGCAAGAACACCTTCACTGCACTGCCGGGCCAGAAGATTGGCATCTGTGGGCCGACCGGCGCGGGAAAGAGCACCATCATCAACATTCTCACCCGCTACTACGACGTCGATGCCGGCGAGGTGCTGGTCGACGACCAGCCGCTGACCGCGGTGACGATCGGCAGTCTGCGGGCGAACGTCGGGATGGTGCTGCAGGAGGCTTTCCTGTTCTCCGACACGATCATGAACAACCTGCGCTACGCCCGCGAGGGCGCCACCGAGTCCGACTGCATCGCCGCGGCCAAGGAGGCCAACGCGCACGAGTTCATCGAAGCCCTTCCCGATGGCTACGACACCATGCTGGTCGAGCGCGGCGCCAACCTCAGCCAGGGGCAGCGGCAGATGCTCACCATCGCCCGAGCGATGGTGGCTCGTCCGCGGATCCTGATTCTTGATGAGGCCACCTCCAACGTGGACACCCGCACCGAGAAGCTGATCCAGGAGGGCCTGCGCAGACTGATGACCGGCACCACCTCGTTCGTGATCGCGCACCGGCTCTCCACGATTTCCGATGCCGACTCGATCCTGGTGGTCGACCAAGGCACCATCGTCCAACAAGGCACCCACGACGACCTACTGACCCAAGACGGCCTATACCGCAACCTGTGGTTCAGCCAGTTCAAAGGCAAGGCCTGACACAAAGCGAGGGCGATTTCGCACCGAACATGGTGCGAAATCGCCCTCGCTTCTGGTTCGACTCAGTAGGCGAAGTGGAGGTGGGCTTGGTGGCGGGTGGGGGTGTCGATCTCGTCCACGACGGCGGTGGCGAAGTCGGCGCCACTGATCGCGGAGTTGCCGTTGTCGTCGAACAGCGCGACTTCGCCGCTGGTGCGGTAGTGGCCGAGCTTCTCGCCGGGAGCGTAGGCGCCGAACGCGCCGGCCGGGCTGACGAACAGCCAGTCGGCATCGGTGGCGCCATCCAGCAACTCCACCAGAATCGCGTTCATCTCCTTCGCCTCGTCCGCGAACTGCGCGGGTAGATCGTCACCATCGGCGAACCGCGGCGCTCCCGGAGCCGGACGCAGCGAGCTGAAGCCGCCGATCGCCACGAAACGCGCGCCCGCCGTAGCCGCGGCATCGGCGATGGCGAGATAGGTGGGACGAAGCTTGCCCGCGTTGCTGCCCCGCGGTGACAGCGCCGCCACCACGACCTCGGCTCCGGTGAGGTCAGGAACCTCGACGGTGGCGTCCCCGGTGAGGTAGGTGACGCCGGGTACCTGGGCGTCGGGGATGCTGCGGCTGATCGAGGTGACGTGATGTCCGCGTGCGGCCGCCTCGGCCACGATTGCCGATCCCGCGTAGCCGGTTCCTCCGATGACGGTGATGTTGGTCATGGTGTTTCTCCTGTTGATGCTTGTCGTAACTGGTCTTCCTTAGTTACTGTAGGTAACCAACACTCCTTTGGGAAGAAGGCACCTTGTGGTAACCACCTTGGACCTGCGCCCAGGCAACCCTTACGAGGCGGGCTGCCCCACCCGCCACATCCTCGACCGCATCGGCGACAAGTGGACGGTGCTCGTGGTCGGCTCCCTCGGCCAACGCAGCCTGCGCTTCTCCGAGCTGCGCCGGCGCATCGATGGAGTCTCACAGAAGATGCTCACCCAGACCCTGCGCAACCTCGAAGAGGACGGCCTGGTTCACCGCGAGGTGTTCCCCGAGGTGCCCGTCCGCGTCGAATACCGGCTCACCGAGGCCGGGCTGAGCCTGCTGGAGCCGCTCCGCGCCCTGGAGGAATGGTCGATCACCCACCTGCACCACGTCCTCGCCGCGCGCCAGGCCTACCAGCAGGAGGCCAGCTAGGGGCGAGCAGCGAGGGGGCGGCGAACTCTCTCATCGACCCGGTCAGGGCGTGACGTCAGGCTGATCATCGAAGATGCCGGTTTCGTACGCCATCACCACTGCCTGCACCCGATCCCGCAGCCCCAGTTTGGTCAAGATGTGGGTGACGTGGGTCTTGACGGTCGTTTCGCTGATCCACAGCTCGACGCCGATCTCGGCGTTGGACCGTCCGCGACAGATGCCACGTAACACGTCCCATTCGCGAGTGGTGAGCTCGTCCAAGGCCGCAGGGCGGGGCTGACGAGTCTGCCGCGCAAAGGTCGTGATCACCCGCCGGGTCACCGTCGGCGACAGCAGCGCATCCCCGTTCGCGACCGCCCGGATCGCAGCCAGCAGCTGCTCGACCGGGTCATCTTTGAGGACAAATCCGCTGGCGCCGACGCGAAGCGCCTCGTAGACGTACTCGTCGAGGTCGAAGGTGGTCAGGATCAGCACCCGGGCGTCGGGATCGTCAGCCAGAATCTGCCGGGTGGCCGCCAGCCCGTCCAGAACAGGCATGCGAATGTCCATCAACACCACGTCAGGTCGATGGCGCCTCACCTGTGCGACCGCTTCGAGCCCCGTACTCGCCTCGCCGACGACGTCGAAGTCGTCCTGATCGGCCAACAGCATCCGAAAGCCGGCCCGCACCATGGCTTGATCGTCGGCGACGACAACCTTGATGGTCATGACTCCCCCACGTTCACCGGGAACCTCGCCGACAGGACGAACCCACCACCAGGGGCTGCCCCCGAGGAGGACGTCCCGCCCAAGATCTTCACGCGCTCGGCGATACCCACCAGCCCGCGCCCGTTCCCGTCACAGGTGCGAAGACCCACCCCGTTGTCGCGCACGACCAGCACCACGTCTGCACCTTCGCAGCCGACCGACACTTCCGCGCGGGTGGCCTGGGCGTGCTTGACCACATTGGTCAGCCCCTCCTGAATGATCCGGTACGCCGAGAGCGCCACCGCTGGCGCGAGTTCCGGTAGGGGTTCGACGGTGAGGGCCACCTCCAAGCCCACCCGCCGCAACTGCTCAACCAACGGCGCGAGATCCTCCAGGGTGGGTTGTGGCACCCGCTGCACCGCAGCATCGTCGCGATCAAGGGCACCCAAAAGGCGTCGCATGTCACCCAGCGCTTGGCGCCCGATGCCTTCCACTTCGCGCAAGGCGTCGCGGTCCTCGCCGCGATCACCGGGCAGTCGCTGCCGAACGGCCCCCACCATCAGCACCATCACGCTGACCGAATGAGCCACCACGTCATGCAGCTCGCGCGCAATGCGAGCGCGTTCCTCAGCGACGGCGGTTCGTGCATCGGACTCGCGAGCCAGCTCGGCCAACACCGCCCGCTGTTCGGACGCCTCGGCCTGCTCCACCCGATTGCGCACGGTCAGCCCGACGAACCAGGCCAGCGCGAAGAAGGCCGGCAAAAAGATCAGCGATGTGAGCGAGGCGCTCGGATCCCCCCGCACCACCAGTGCCGAACTCGCCACCACGATCACCAACCCGATCCGCGCCTTGCGGGAATCCCGCAGGCTGCCCAGCAACGCGGCCGCAGTGATCCCGGTGAGGTAAGCGCCGAAGGAGCCGGCCACCAGGCGTCCCTCGATGAACGACAGGGCGGCCGCGATGATCCAGACCGTCACCGGGGCAGCAAACGGAAACCGAGGCCACGCCAGCAGGGGAAGCACCAACGCACCCAACGCGATCAGCACGACCGGGCGTGGTAACCCGATGGCGGTGAGCTGGGGTCGGACGGCCACCTCCACCACGCAGATGACGACCAGCACGCCGACCACCACCGGCATCCAACCGAACCGCGGCGATGTTGGCACAGGACTCACCGTCTCAACATAGGTGTTCGACCGGCAGCGCGCCTCCTCCGAAAGATGGATCCTCCCTCCCCAGCAGGCAGGAGTCCCCGCGACGAAAGACCCATCCGTGCGACGACGCCAGGACGGCTACACAACCAGCACGCTGCTTTCATGAACGATTTCGATCCGCAACCGACTGACCTCACCCCGGGCCCTCGGCAGTACTCACTCCCGGTCATCCTGGGCGTGTGGGCAGCCGCCGCTCTCCCAATGGGGCTGCTGGCCTTCCTCATCGTCCCTGCCGTCATCCCCTTCATTCCGCTGCATCCTGGCCTGGTCTTTTGGATCGCCATGGTGGTCGGCATGGCCTGGCAGTTCGTCCTGGCGCTGCTGCTGCTCAGCCGCGAGCCGGGCGGCCTGAACTGGGCGTCCCTGAAAGGTCGCATCTGGCTGCGGGCTCCGTCCGACCCGGTGACCGGCGAGAGGCGCGGGACTTTGTGGTGGTGGGTCGTACCGGCGATCGCTGCCAACTTCTTCCTGGGCCTCGCAGCGACCCAGCTGGACGCCTGCTGGACGTGGGCAGCCACCGTCATCCCAGAACCGGCCTACACCCAGATCAGCGGGTTGGCCGACCCGCAGTTCCGCGGGCAATGGTGGATCCTCGGACTCGTGGCGGTCAGCAGCGCCTTCAACTACGTCCTCGGCGAGGAACTGCTCTTCCGTGGCGTCCTGCTGCCTCGCATGGCCGGCGTGTTCGGAAAGTGGGACTGGGTAGCGAACACCTTGCTGTTCAGCCTGTACCACGTCCACAAGATCTGGTCACTGCCCACGATCCTCCTCAGCAGCTTCGGCACCGCTTGGGCGACCCGGCGCTTCCGCAGCATGTGGATGGGCGTCATCGTGCACGGCATCGAAGGCGTGGTGCTGTTCTTCATGGTCGTCTCCGTTCTTGCCTGACCCCGTGGCCGAGCCGGAGGGTGGCGAGTTACAGTCGCTGAGTCAGTTGCCACTCACCGAGGAGTGCCATGTCACGCACGCGAGTCCACAACTTCTCCATCTCGTTGGACGGGTTCGCCACCGGCGAGCCGCAAACCTTGGAGACGCCCTTCGGCCATGCCGGACAACGGTTGCACCGCTGGATGATGGCCACCCGCTTTTGGGACGAGAACGGCAGCGACGGCATCGACAATGCGTTCGCTCAGCGACACAGCGAGGGCATCGGGGCTGAGATCATGGGCGCCCACAAGTTCGGCCCTCCCGGCTGGCAGGACGACCCTGAGTGGCGCGGCTGGTGGGGCGACAACCCGCCCTTCCACACCCCGACCTTCGTACTGACTCACCGTCCGCGGCCCGACCTGGTGATGGACGGCGGCACTACCTTCCGCTTTCTCTCCACCGGCCCAGCCGAAGCGCTGGGGATCGCCCGCGAGGCAGCCGGCGGGCTGGACGTCCGCATCGGCGGCGGCCCGAGCATGCTGCGCGACTTCCTCGCCGCAGGTCTGGTCGACCACCTGCATCTGGTGGTGGTGCCGATCATCCTCGGACGCGGCGTCCGCCTGTGGGACGGCCTGGAGGGCGTCGAAGCCGACTACGACGTGGAGACGGTCGCCTCCCCCAGCGGCGTCACCCACCTGACCTTCACTCGCCGATCTGCCCAATGATTGTCGGCTCACCGGCCGATCTTCTTCGCTGAAGGCGTGTGACAATGGCGCATGGGCATCGAGGCGTGGTGGCCGCTCCTCCGGCGAGATTCGCAAAAGTGGCTGATCAGCAACAACGGTGACGCGCTTGCCGACGACATCGCCGTAGAGATCATGCGCGCGGGCGGAGAAGTCCGCGGCCAATACCTCCCCGATGCCGACGTCGACTGGGTCGAAGCGCTCGCCAACGGCGAAGTCCCCGACCCGCCTATCAAGCCCACGTCCTACTGACGCTGGCCAAGGATCCTGCACCTGGCGCGACCGGCGACGCACGGGGGACGGCTCCTTTTGCGCCAGGCCGCTGTCGGGCTACTACAAACTGCGAGCGACCTCGGTAGCGCGCTCGTCCTGACCGGTGGCACGCAGCACCTCGATGAGATCGCCGGCGGCTTCGGCAGCCACCGCCGGGAGGCCCGCTACCCGGAAGCCCTCGTAGGCCGACTCCAGCGCCCAGATGGCGGCTTCCACGTCACCGGCCTCGCGCTGCAGGCGTCCGGCAAGCCAGAACGCGTGCGCGGCGTTGTAGGGCTGACCGATTCCGGCGAAGCCCTCACCGGCCTTCATGGCCAGGTCGATCGCTTCTGCCGCGGATCGACCCGGACGGCGCTGCGACGGCGGCGTGGAGGCGATGGTGCGGGCCAGGACGTCGATCAGCTCCCAGCGCAGCGCCTGGAAGCGGGCCAGTTCGGCCACGGCGAGATCGTCGGACGGTGACTGCTCCGCGGCGATGCGCTGATCGAGGTGCTCGATCAGCGACACCACGTGATGTTCCACGCCCGCGGTATCCAGGACGTCCGCGGCGACCGGCGCCCAGTCCCCCAACACGGCAGCGATCAGTGCCGGCTCGGCACCCCCGGCGACCAGCCGGGGAACGGCCAGCGCGAAGGTGTCGTGGGCCAGCGAGAGCTGGGTGTCCGCCAGCAGATGGGCGGCCTCGGCGTAGTTGACTCCGGCGTCGACCAACTGTCCGGCGGCTTCGTCGGCGAGTGCTGCTTGCTGGTAGGCGTCGGCCGTTTCAGGGGCGTCTTCGATGTCCACCGCAGCGCTCTCCAGCGGCGAATCACTCGCGGGGGTGGCGACGACGTCGGCTGCGACAACCGGCGCTTCCGGCGCCACGGCCGGGACGTCCAGGCGGGTTGCGGTCAGCGCGCGATCGAGCTGTCGGCTGAAGAAGCTGTTGCCGTTGCGCTGATCGAACTGTGCGGCCAACTCCGCGGCTTGCGCGTGCGCCCACTCCCGCACCTGACGGACGTTCAGCTCGCCCAACTGGGTCAGTCCGGTGGGCGCATCGTCGGCATCGGCATGGGCCGCCAGCCCGGCGACCAGGTGGGTCAGCATCCGCACCTGGTCCAGCGGGGTGGCCCGGCCGGGCAGGAAGTCGGCGTAGTCGCCCCGCAGGAGCGCCAGCGCTTCGGTGAGCCGGTTGATCCGGCACAAGCCCTCGAACCACAACCCGAGCGAACCGGCCGACATGGTGTGGTTTCCGCCGATGCTCGCCCGAGCCGCGCTCAGCGCCTCGGCGGCCAACTCGGGCTGCCCCAGTTCGGTGTGGGCCAGCGCCAGGTGAACCAGCGTGCTGTGGGGCTCCCGATTGCAGGTGCCCTCTCGTCCGGCGCCGACCTCCACGGCTTCGGCGTAGCGTCCCTCCTGCACCAGGAAGCCCACCTGCTGACCGGTGCGGCACGCGGCACAGTCGTCGTACTCGTCGAACCCGGCGCGCTGCCACGCCTGCCGGGCGTCGTCGGCCAGTGAGCTGCCGATGTCACTCAGCCAGCCGAACCGCGACTTCGCCACACAGGACGTCGGCTTGCCCGAGACGACGAAACGTCGCTCCATCTCGGCGAGGAAGGCTTCGGCCTGCTCGATCGAGATCGCCGGGTAGGACGCCAGGCTGCCGGCCACCCACTTGTACTCCCAGAACAGGTTGGCGGTATCGACATCGTCGAACAGGCTGGCGTCCTCGTCCCACAACCGCAGCAGGCGGGCGAAGCCCACGAAACCACGGTCGTCCTGATCGGTGAACACGTAGTTCTCCACCAGGTCGAGCAGGGCGGCCGGCAGGTAGTCACGCGGGCCTTCGGCCTCGATGCGATCGGTCAGTGCCTCGCTAGCTGCGGTGCGGGCCGTGCCGTAGGGCATCTGGCGCAGGCGGGAGAGTTCGCGTCCAGCCTCGTGCGGGGAAAGCGCCATCTCAGTCTCCTTCGTCGGTGCGGACGGCTCGAGTGAGCAGGGTGTGCAGGGCGTCGTTGAGTTGGGCGGCTTCGCTGGAGGTGAGTCCGTCGCCGGCCATCATCACCGCCGAAAGGTACAGCGAGCCGACCGAGGCGGCGAACAGGTCGTCGTCGAAGCTGCCGCCATTGGTCAGCAGCTGTTGGACCATCGGCGCGGCATCGTTGAGCACCAGCGTCCGGGAGCGTCCGGCGCCGGTGGTGGACAAGCTGTCGAGCAGGCCGCCCCACAAGTCGGGTGCCGCCTGGCGTTCTCGGCTCAGTCGGCGTCGATGCTCACCTTCGGAGTCGCGCAGCACCATCGCCGGCACCGCGGACGGCTCGAAGCGGCGCGCGATCACGTCGCAGTCGGCCCCGGCCAGCAACCCACGGGCTCGCACCACCGCACTGGACGCGGCCACCTCCCGCTCGGCGCTCAGCAGGTGCAGCACCTTGACCAGGTCGTCGCTCTTCAACTCCCGGACGCGCCAACCGCGGCGGGTGCCGAGCCGCTCGAGGATCTCCGAGTCGTAGACATAGCCGGCGTTGACCACGGTGATGCCTTCGGCCCGGGCAACCGCCGACACCCGGCGGTAGGCCTGGGTGGTGACGGTGTAGAGCACCTCGCCGCGCTCGGCCACTTCCGCCAGGGTGAGCACGCCCTCGGAGGTCTCGTACGGCAGCACGGACGCGGCCAGATCGAGCAGATCGTCGTCGCTGCGCGCCAATGCCCGAATGGCCAGGTGGTGGGTCTGCAGCAGGCGATCGGCCAGGGCGGACGGGGCGCTGAGCGTACGCATCGTCCAGGCCTTGACCTGCTCCCCCAGCGCGTCGCGGGTGGCGGCGAGCACCTCATCGGGGTGCAGTTGCTCCCGGGACGCGGTCGGCGAGAGCAGATCCGAATCGAGCACGGCCCGCATGAAGAATGCCCACTCCGGCAGCACCCCGGGCACCCGGGCGCCCAGCAGCATGCGCTTGATGTAGACCCGGTTCTCCGCCGAGGTCACCCCGGTGGGTTCGGGGACGATGAAGACCACGCCGGTGAGTCCGGCGATCGGCACCGAGACATCGATGTGCGCCATCGGGGTGAAGCGGAACACCCGCTCGCAGTAGGCGACCAGGGCCGCCTCTCGGGCCGCGGTGTTGGGGTAGCTCACCTGCCAGGGCAGCTCGGGTTCACTGATTCGGCGCCACAGGTTGCCCGCGCCTTCGACGGCGACGCCGACTGCGACGTCCACCGGCAGCAGCGAGCCGTACTCGGTGGCCAGTTCGACGGCCGCCTGCTCGGTGAGCCAATGCTCGAAGCCGTGGCGGGCGACCAGCCGGACGGTAGTGCCGACCGGACGGTCCTCGACCGGCAGCGCGGTGAGGGTGAAGGTGCCGTCGGTGTAGCCCACCCAGCTGATCGCCTCGTCGGCGCGGGCGCTACGGGAGGTGACCTCGATTTGGTCGGCGACCATGAACGCGGCCATCAAGCCGATGCCGAACTGGCCCAGATAGGAGCCTCGCCGCTCGCCGACCGAGAACCCCCGCTTGGAGGAGTTGCCGATCGTGGACAGGAACTGCTGGGCATCGGCGGCGGTCAGGCCGACACCGGAATCGGTGACCTCGATCGCCGGACGCCCGTCGGCGGCCACGCTGGTGACGATGCGGATGGTCGCCGGGGCGTCCGCGTCCAGGCCGCGGCGCGCGGTGATGGCGTCCACCCCGTTTTGGAGCAGTTCGCGCAGGTACACCTGCGGACCCGAATACAGGTGGTGCGACAGCAGGTCGACGACGCCGGCGAGATCGACCTGGAAGCGCTCCACCTCAGCGGCGCCGCTCACTCCTCGATGACCGGGGCCGCGTCGGGGAAGGCCTCGGCGAACCGCCCGAAGGCGCCGATGGTGGCCCCGATCGCCGCCCGCAGATGAAGCGTGAGCTGCTCGTCGGTGACGCCCTTTTCGTAGTCGATGTTGAGTTCACCGCGCACCAGGACCTGGCCGTCGTCGGTCACCTGCGTGTAGACCTTCGGGAAGAGCTTGTCGATGTTGATCTCGTTGGCCAGCCGCAATGCCTGGAGCTCGTGGTCCTGGGTGAGGGTGCCGTACCAGGTGCCGCGCACCTGCAGCACCTCTTCGTTCTCGCCGTAGAAGAAGAACCAGAAGTAGCCCTCGTCCCAGCTGGCGTAGATGTCGCCGTCGTCGTCGACGCGATAGACCCAGTTCTGACGGTCCAGCGCCGCCTGCACCCGCTGACGCGCCAGCGGCGTAGCGACCGACCCGCCGCCCAATGCCTCTTTGTTGAAGTAACCCATGCCCGTCCCCCGATCTCTCGCGGTCGGCATCGTTCCCCGCTACCGACCGCGGCCACGTCTGTGATTTGTCCCGGACGAAGTATCTCGAATCATCACAACTGAGTCGAAACGACAGGGTCCGAGGGTGGACGCCCGGCGGCATCACGGAGGCCGGGGTCGCTAAGAGTCACGGGTCACCCGCCCCACCAACTGTGGGGCCCAGCCATGCAGCCGCCGGACGACCCCCGCCGGCGGAACCACGATGTCGTCCCGCCCGCGCAACAGCGCCCGCACGGCGGCATCGGCAGCACGCTGGGGAGACACCTTGGCCCGCCCTCTTCCTTGCGTCATTTTGGTATCGACCAGCGGCAGCAGAATCGTGATCGATCGGGGCCCCTGCCCGTTGCGCCACTGATGGCGCAGCGACTCGGCGAAGGCCTGCACGCCCGCCTTGGCCGCACAGTAGACGGGCGCGGACTGCTTGGGCATGAAGCCCAGCGTGCTGGTGAGGAAGGCCACCGCCGCGTCCGGCTCGCCCGCGAGGTAGGGCAGGGCTTCGGTGGTGAGCGCAATCGGTGCCAGCAGATCAGCGGCTAGTTCACGTTCGGCGACTCCGGCAAGCTGGGGTGCCGACGCGGCGGTGAACCGCATCGGATTCTGGATCGCGGCGTTGTTCACCAGGAGGGTCAGTCCGCCCATCTGTTCGGCGGCGGTTGCCAGCAGCCGCGAACGCTCAGCGGAGTGCGTGACGTCGGCACAGACGCCGTGGACGCCGGGAAGCCGAGCGCAGGCGCCTTCCACGGCGTCCTGCCTGCGCCCACAGATGACCACCTCGGCCCCCGCTCGGGCGAGCGCGCCCGCCAGAGCGAACCCGAACCCTTGGTTGCCGCCGGTGACAAGGGCCTTCGTTCCGGCGAGATCGCGTCTGGCAGTCATGCGACCTGGCCCTGCTCGGCGTCTGCGTAGCCGCCCTGGAGGTCGGGAGTCGTCGCCAGCAGGATGTCCGAGGCCCCACCTTCGAAGGCGTCGACGTCGATCCACCGGGTACTCACCGCGGGATGAGCTCGCAGCGCGGTGTCGCAGGTCCGTTCCCCGATGACGGTCCGCTCGCGGTGGCTGAGCTGAAGCCAGGCGGGCAGTGCCGTGAGGTGGCCGAAGAGCGTGGCGGCCGTTTGTGTAGCAGTCGTTCCATTCATAATCGGGACGATAACTGTAACGTCTGCTACAGTCAAGGATGTGGCCCGACCCCTCGATCAGCAACGGCGAAAGCAACTGCTTGCCGGCACCGTGACCTACCTGGGCGAACACGGCTTGGCGGGGCTGTCACTGCGGCCGCTGGCGACCGCGCTCGGCACCAGCGATCGCATGCTGGTTCACTACTTCGGAACCAAGGAAGCCCTGGTGAGGCAGGCGTTGGAGTCGGCAATGCCCGAGCTCGGTTTGCCGTCGGACGCGAGCCCGATCGACACCGCCCAACAGCTGTGGGCCCGGATGACCCAGGGCGACCAGCGAACTCGCGTGCAGCTGATGCTTGAGGTGATGGCGCTGGCGCAGACCGCACCCGAGTACCGCGAACTGGCCCAGGCGGCGACTCACCAATGGCTTAACATCGTCGTCAGCCTCCTGGTTGCCCACGGTCGCCCGCCCACCCGTGCCGAAACCGAGGCCACCATCTTGGTGAGCAGCCTCAAAGGCCTGGCTCTGGACCTCTTCGCCACCGGCGACACCGCACGAGTCCAGCGAGCCGTGGAAGCGCTCGTCACCCAAACCCTGGGTAGTGACGGAGAGTTCGCGACGGCAACTGCGGAGCTGGAATGAACTCAGCCCAGACCCTCAGCGAAGCCGATCGGCGCACTCTGGCGCGCTGGGCGGCAGCGTGCGCGGAGCACGTCCTTGCGTTGTTCGCCAGCGATGATGAGGCCGCCGACGCCACCGTGCGGGACGCGCTCGTCCGGGCGTCCGCGTTTGCCCGCGGCGAGAGCACCGCGGCGATCGAGATCCGTCGGCGGATGGAGGCGGTGAAGGCAGCCGGTTCGGCCACCACGGCGGCAGGTGCCGCGGCCGCCAGGTCGGTGGCGCAGGCCGCAGCGGTGGCCCACGTGGGTGCCCATGCCCTGGGCGCAGCGGCGTACGCGGTCAAAGCCGTCTCCCTGACCCACGGGGCGGACGCAGCCCGCGACGAGGTGGCCTGGCAGCTCGCTCAGCTGACCGCCGACGAGCGAGCAGCCCTGCGTTTGCTGCCACTGCTGGGCACCGACCCCAACGGCCCGCTCGGGTCCGGCCTGCTCACTCAGGGAATCCTGGGCGAGACCGTCCGCGCGATTCAGGCGGCGACAAGCACCGCGTAACGCACTCCAGTCGGAGGTGAGCCATAGCCTGGTGTCATGAATGCGGGTCGCGCCAAGGTGTACGCCCGGCGCCGCAAGCGCCGGATGCGAGGCCGGACCCATGACCTCACCGACGCTCAGTGGGCGGCCCTGGTGGCGGCGTGGGGCGGCTGCGCCTACTGCGGCAGTGCCACCGGGTCGTTGGAGAAGGACTGCATGCTCCCCATCGCCAACGGCGGTCGCTACACCCTGAGCAATGTGGTGCCGGCCTGCCGATCCTGCAACGCCAGCAAGTGGAACGCCGAAGTCACCAGCTGGCTTCGCCGCAAGCGTCTCGACGAGGCCGCCTTCCTCACCCGCCAACGCGAGATCTTCACCCAACTCGAGGCTGAGTTGGACGCCTCTGCCGCCACGCCCGGAACCGACGATTGAGTCTCCGGCCCGCAACACGACCGCACAGGCCGCCGCTCGGGTCACCGGGGCGCCGAGCAGGCATGACTCGCGGATCTATGAGGGTTATGACGTGGGTGTCCGACCACGAATAAGCAACTCGCGGATTGAGGAAGGTCTTGCGCCCTCGTCGCGGCCTCAAAACCCTCCTAGATCCGCGACTTCCGGTGAAGGCCGCACCGACCCCCCTCATAACCTCACTCAATCCGCGACATGGCTAAGGCACAACCGCGATTCGAGTCGAAGACCTGGCTTGGCCACACCGCTCAGCTGGAGAAGCGGAACTCCACGACGTCCCCATCGGCCATGACGTAGTCCTTGCCTTCCATGCGGGCTTTGCCAGCCGCACGGGCAGCAGCAACCGAACCGGCGGCGACCAGGTCTTCGAAGCTGATCACTTCCGCCTTGATGAAACCCTTCTGAAAATCGGTGTGGATCACGCCGGCAGCCTCAGGCGCGGTGGCGCCCTTCTTGATCGTCCAGGCGCGCGACTCCTTGGGGCCGGCAGTCAGGTAGCTCTGCAGGCCGAGGGTTTCGTAGCCGACGCGGGCCAGGGTGTCCAGGCCGGGCTCGGTGATGCCCATCTCGGCCAGGAACTCCGCAGCGTCCTCCGGCTCCAGCTCCGACAGCTCGGCCTCGATCTTGGCGTCCAGGAAGATCGCCTCGGCCGGGGCCACCAGGGCACGCATCTTGTCCAGCAGTTCGGTGTCGGCCAGTTCGTCGGCGTCGCAGTTGAACACGTACAGGTACGGCTTGGCGGTCAGCAGGAACAGCTCCCGCAGCGGCTCCAAGTCCAGCCCAGCCGCATGGACGCCCACGCCCGAGTCGAGCACCTTCTTGGCCTCCAGGAAGGCAGTCAGCACCGGCTGCTTCTCCTTCTTGATCCGGGCTTCCTTCTCCACCCGCGGCAGCGCCTTGTCCAGGGTCTGCAGGTCGGCCAGGATCAGCTCGGTGCGAATCGTCTCGATGTCACTGCCGGGGTTCACCGCGCCGTCGACGTGGGTCACGTCCGGGTCGCGGAAGACGCGGGTCACCTGACAGATCGCGTCGGCCTCACGGATGTTGGCCAGGAACGCGTTGCCCATGCCCTCGCCCTGCGAGGCGCCCTTCACGATGCCGGCGATGTCGACGAAGCTCACCGTGGCCGGCAGGATCCGCTCCGAACCGAAGACTTTGGCCAACACCGGCAGTCGCGCGTCCGGCACCCCCACCACGCCGACGTTGGGCTCGATGGTCGCGAACGGGTAGTTCGCGGCGAGCACGTTGTTGCGGGTGAGCGCATTGAACAGAGTGGACTTGCCCGCGTTGGGAAGCCCGACGATGCCGATAGTTAAAGCCACGAGCCGAAATCGTACTAGGACACCGGCCTTCCTCGGTTCGCGGACGGACGTCGCCCGCGCTAGGTTGACGCCAACCACACCCGGATGGGAGAACGAGATGAGCGACGCCGAGAAGGTGCTCGAAGCAATGCGGACCGCTGGCGTGCCGCTGAATGCAGGCAAGGTCGTCGAGCTGACCGGCCTGGATCGCAAGCTCGTCGACAAGGCGATGGCCGAGTTGAAGAAGACCGGGCAGATCGAATCTCCGGTGCGCTGCTACTGGGCGCCGTCCGCCTGAGCCTGCCTCGGCAGCCCTGAGCGCCTCCCCTCTCGCCCCTCGGCTCACCGGTTGGACGTCGATGTGACGTCCTTGTGACGAGGCTGAACCCGGCCTTGTCGTGGGCATCCCAGACTGGCCAGGATCGACACCGACACGGCGGAAGGGACACCCATGAGCGAGCGCGAAACACTGGAAGACGAGTTGCGGAGCCTCACCTTTTCGGCAGGACAGCTGAAGCTGGACCTGCACGATCTGGCCGAGGACCTACCCCTGGATTGGGAGCGGATTCCCGAGGTGGCCGAGCGCACCCACGCCGCCTACGCCCGCATCGCCGAACTGCGCGAGCAGATCGCCGCGCTGGCCTGAGCCGGTCCCCAGGTGTTCGCCGCCGGCTCAGCCGAACGCCGCGATCTCGATCTTCTTCATGCCCATCAGGGCGGCGTAGGAATCACCGGTCAGCATCAGGTCACCCAGATTCGCCGGGACGACCTGCCAACTCAGCCCGAACCTGTCGGCACACCAGCCACACTGCTCGGCTTCCGGCACCGCACTGAGCGCGTCCCAATAGCGATCGATCTCGGCCTGGTCGGCGCACTGGATCATCAGCGACACCCCGCAGTTGAAGGTGAAGTCCTGCTCGACCGAGGCGTCCATCAGCCCGAACCACTGCCCGAACAGCTCGATGTCGGCGAACATCACACTGCCCGGCGTCGCCGGGCCGGCCTGCTCGGGGTAGCGCATATCGGTCCCCACCCGCGAGCCGGGGAAGATGTCGACGTAGTACGCCGCCGCCTCACCCGCCCGGTTCTGAGCAGTCGAGCCGAACAGCAGCGTCGGCACGATGAACGGACGCGGCTCGCCCCCGGGATTGGTGAGCATCAGTTGCCAACTGACTCCGTAGCGGTCCTGCACCCAGCCGAAGTGCGGGCTATGCGCGTACTCGCCCAGCGGCATCATCACCTGGCCGCTCTCGGCGAGGGCGGCCCACAGCTGGTCGAGGTGGGCGCGGGCGTCCGGGTCGCGGGAAGGGTCGAAGTTGAGCAGGAACGATATCGACGGGTTCACCGGGAACTCCGGCCCGGCGTTGATCGCGATGAAGCTGTAGCCGTCGATCTCGAAGGAGACCGTGATCTCCTTGCCGGCGAACTCGGCCTGGAAATCGGGCAGCCCCTCATCGGGGTAGAGCTGAGTGTCGGTGACCCGCGCGTTCGGGAAGACGCTGGCATAGAACGTCGCGGCCTCCGCCGCAGTGTGATCGAACCACAGGTTCGGGATGATCTTCTGCATGAACTTCCTCCATCAACGATGACGTAGGACCACCCTCGCACGCCGCGCTGACAGCCAGAAGTGGCGAATGACCTCACCAGCGGTTGTACTTAGCGGGTGACGGTTTCTGCAGTGATCTTCGACCTGGGACGAGTGCTCCTCGATTGGGTACCCGAACGGCCCTTCGAACAAGTGATGGACGCGGACGCCGTCCCAGCGTTTCTGGAACGCACCGGCTTCCACGAATGGAACCGTCAAGCCGATCGCCGGACCTGGGCGCAGATCGAGGCCGAGTGGTGCGCCCAACACCCCGACGACGCCGAGGCCATTCGCGCCTACCGGCGCCATCATCTGCTGTCGATTCCCGGCTATATTCCCGGAACCCTGGCCCTGATCGCCGAGCTGAAGCAGCACTGCATCACCGTGGGTGCGCTGTCGAACTGGTCGGCCGACACCTTCGCGGCTACCCGGGAGCACTTCGCCGCGCTCGACCGCTTCGACGCCCTGGTGATCTCCGGCGTGGAGGGTATGGCCAAGCCGGAGCCGGCCATCTTCACCCTCGCCTGCCTGCGCCTGGGCGTCGCGCCGAAGAATGCCGTCTTCATCGATGACCTGGCCGTCAACGTGGCCGCCGCCGAATCGGCGGGGCTGCGCGGCATCCAGTTCACCGACGCCACCCAGTTGCGCGCCGACCTGCTCGCGCTCGGCCTACCCGTGCCAGGCCAGCCCCACGACGTGCCGATCTTCCACCTCAGCCCGCGCGAGATCTGGGAGGAGGCCCGTGCCGCAGGCGAATACCCGTGGTCGGCGCGCGGCGAGTCATTCGACCATGCCGGCTTCGTCCACTTCTCCTTCGCCGAGCAACTGCCGGCCACTCGCGCCCGGTTCTACGGCGATCTCGCCGACGATCAGCTGGTGCTGCTGCGCCTCGATCCGCAGGACGACCTCCCCGTCCTCATCGAGGACGGCTACCCGCACCTGTACGCGCCGCTGCCCTGGGATGCGGTGACCGTCCTGCCGGCCGTGACTCAGGCCGCCTGGTGAAGCGGTCCTCGCCTCACGGTCACGAGGCGGAGGCGAGTGCCCCCGGGATCTCGCCCAGCGAGTAGTACACCGGGATACCCCTGTTCTGGGCGATGGAGACGTCCTGGTCGGCACCGCGCGAATCGCCCGGCAGACGCAGCACCGCGTCACAGTGCTGCAGGAGGCGCTCAGCGGTGGGGTACATCACCGCCGACTCCAACGGGTCGGTCACTCCATTAGCTGAGGCACTCGCGAGCACCGGCAGGGCAACCCATTCGCCGATCATCGGGATATGTCCAGCCTGAAAGATCGGCCACGCGGCCTCCTCCAAGCGCTTCAGGTTCTGAGCCATGAGCTCAGGGTCTCCGTTGGTGCCGGAGGCGTAGGGTCCGGCGATCAGAATCAACATAGGCTTTTCCACAGTCGGTACAATACGGCACAATCGTGCAAGATCAGGAAGGAATGCGCATGCTTGCTGCCTCACGCAGAGCGTTGCTGCTGGAAAGACTGCGCACTGACGGCCGCATCGTTGCGAAGGAGATTGCCGCCGAGCTCGGACTGTCCGAAGACAGCATCCGCAGAGATCTGCGCGAACTCGACGCCCAAGGCCTGGCCGTACGCGTCTACGGCGGCGCACTTCCGGCATCCCCAGCTGTGGCTGACTACGCCACTCGGGCGTCGGTGTCACCTGACAGCAAGCGGCGCGTGGCCGCCGCGGCCGTCGCTCTGATCGAGCCAGGAGCCACCATCATCCTGGACGGCGGCACCACCACCCTCGCCATCGTCCACGCCCTTCCGGTGAACTTCCCCGGCACGATCATCACTCACAGCCCGACGATCGCCGCCGCGCTCCTGGAGCACGACGTCGAGGTGTTCCTCATCGGCGGACGACTCTTCAAGCACTCCGCCGTCGCCTGCGGAGCGGCTGCCGTGGAGGCCGCCGGCAACATCAGCGCGGATGTGTTCTTCCTCGGGGTCACCGGCATCCATCCCACCGTCGGACTGACCACCGGCGATGCCGAGGAAGCCGCCATGAAGCGCGCCCTCTCCGCCCGCGCCGCCGAGACCTACGTCCTCGGCAGCGCCGAGAAGATCGGCGCCGGCTCGCGCTACACCGTCCTACCCCTCAGCAAGGTCGCCGGGATCATCACCGACAGACCCACCGACGACCCCACCTCACGCGAACTGGCAAGCATCGGGGTCAACCTCATCCACGCCGACGAGGTACCCCCTCGATGATCGGCCCCCGCTAGCCGCGTTGATAGAAGGTCTGCAGCGCCGACGCCAGCCAGGCGGCGTCCTCCACCCCGCACAGCTCGCGGGCCGAATGCATGCTCAGCAGCGGGACGCCCACGTCCACGCTCTCGATGCCCAACCGGGTGGCCGACAGCGGTCCGATGGTGGAGCCGCACGGCACCGCGTTGTTGCTCACGAACGCCTGGGTGGGTACGCCAGCCGCGCGGCAGACACTCAGCCACCGCGCCGTCCCCGGACCCTCGGTGGTGTAGCGCTGGTTGGCGTTCACCTTCAGCAGCGGCCCGGAGTTGAGGATCGGCTGATGATCGGGGTCGTGCAGGCCGGGGTAGTTCGGGTGGACCGAATGGCCGGCATCGGCCGAAATCATGAACGACTTCGCGATCGCCACGGCCTGAGCGTCGGCGCCCCAGCCCAACGAGGTGGCGATCCGACGCAGCACGTCCTCCAGGAACGGCCCGGCCGCGCCACTGCGGGAGTCGCTGCCGATCTCCTCGTGGTCGAAACACGCCAGCACCTGCACTTGATCGGACGCCTCAGTGGCCAGCAGCCCCACCAGACCGGCATGGACGCTGGACAGGTTGTCCAAGCGCGCGGATGCCAGGAACTCCCGGCCCACCCCGATCAGGGCCGGCGCCTCGGTGACCGCAGCGAACAGGTCGAAGCCGTCGATGGCATCAGCAGGCACCTCGGCATTGCTGGCCAGCGCCGCCAACAGGTCGCCGGCACCCATCGCGTAGATCGGCTTCAGATGCGCCTGGCGATCCAGGCGCAGGGTTTCGTTCACGCTGCGATCCAGGTGCGGCGCCAGCTGCGGAATCCGCAGCCAGGCCGGGGTGCTCACCAGCCGGGTCTGTCCGTCGCGCAGCACCAGCCGTCCGGCCAGGCCGAACTCGCGGTCCAGCCACGAGTTGAGCAGCGGGCCTCCGTACACCTCCATCGCGGCCTGCGAGAAGCCGAAGGCATAACTCGATGGCTGCGGCTTGAGCTTGAAACCGGGCGAGTCGGTGTGAGCGCCGACCAGCCGGAAGCCGACGGGTGCGTCCACGGCGGACGGCAACCGCCAGGCGATGATCGCGCCATCACGAACCACGTAGCCGCTGGAGGATCCCTGCCAGGTCTCGGTCTCCTGCTGCTCGCTGAACCCGGCCTCACTCAGTCGCCGGGCCACCTCGGCGGCGGCGTGGTAGCTCGACGGGGAGGCGGAGACGAAGGCAGCCAGATCGGCGATGTGGTCTACGGCGTTCATGCCCCCAGTCTGCACCGTTCCGGGCTACGGCGTGGCGGGGCGTCCGCCTGCCTGCTCGACCCGCTGGCGCAGGTAGGCCACCAGCTCCTTGCGGTCCACCTCCAGCCATCGCGCGCTCTCGATGGGGAGCCAGCGCGCTCCGGTCGGACGTCCGTGGCGTTCGATGGCGCCCTTGGCTTCCACCAGGATGTCGCTGCGCAGAGCGGTGACCTTGGTGATCGCGGCCAGCGGCACGCGCGCATGATTGAACGGCAGGCTGATGATCAGGTGGTCGGCGTCGAAGCTCACCGCGATCGCGTTGCCGTGCCAGGCCAGCACCAACCGGTAGGCGGTGATCCCCGCCAGCAGGACGACCAGCGCCACCAGCATGGCCACGTCGCCGGGGTCGCTGGACAGCTTCGGCACGATCACGATCAGGACGGCCACCGCGATGGCCACGAGTACCGCAGCCACGATCCAGCGCCAGCGAACCACCGTGGGACGCAGGCGGGTGCCTACTGCGTCCGGCCCGAGTTCTGGGACGGGCACAAAGGCGGGCGGCGAACTGGGCTCTGCGGGCACGTCCGGCCTCGGGGCCGGCGACGATTCTGGGGACACGACACCTCCTGGGATGAGCTTGTCATATGGGGCAAAGGACGGTGCCGCGGCCAGCCCTCCACCGAAGTGTCAGTGGCTGCTGAGATCATCAACGGTATGGAACTTCTCGCAGGTTTGATCGTCGGGATCGCGCTCGGCGCGATCGTCGCCTGGGTGGTGCTTCGCGCAGTACAAGGCAAGCAGACGGCCACCGAGGCAGTCGAGATCGAGCGGGTGCGCAGCGAAGCTGCCGAGGCCCGGGCACAGGCCGCAGAGGCCAACGCCGAGCTCGCCGGAGCGCTTGCCCAGCGGGACGCCGCGGTGCGCCGCGCCGAGGAGATCGCCAGCGATCGCGCCCAGTTGGTCAGCCAGTTCAAGGAGTTGTCGGCGCAGGCCATCGAGGCCCAGGAGCGCAAGCTGGATGCCTCCGCGACGCTGCGCCATGAGAAGACCGAACAGCTGCTGGCACCGGTGAAGGAAAGCCTGGAGAAGTTCAACAGCCGAATCACCGAGGTGGAGAAGGAACGCACCGCGATGTCGGTGCAGCTGCAGGCCCAGGTGCGCGAGGTGCGCAACACCGGCGACGAGCTGCGTAAGGAGACCGCGGCGCTGGTCACTGCGCTGCGCAAGCCGCAGGTGCGGGGCGCGTGGGGTGAGTTGCAGCTCAAGCGGGTGGTCGAGATGGCCGGCATGGTCGAGCACTGCGACTTCGAGTTGCAGCAGACCACGCAGACCACCTCCGGTTCGACGATCCGTCCGGACTTGAAGGTGATGCTCAGCGAGGATCGCTTCCTCTACGTCGACTCCAAGGTGCCGCTGAGCGCCTTCCTCGAGGCCCACGAGACCGACGACCCGGCGGAGCGCGCCCGCCTGCTCGGCGTCTTCTCCCGCAACGTGACCACCCACATCGACCAGCTGGGTCGCAAGGACTACTTCAAGGCCGGCGGCTCGACGCCGGAGTATGTGGTGATGTTCCTGCCGAGTGAGGCACTGGCCGCCGAGGCGTTCCAGCAGCTGCCGACGCTGCACGAGTACGCCAACGATCGCGGTGTGGTGATCGCCACCCCGAGCACGCTGATCGGGCTGCTGAAGGCGACCGCGTACGCCTGGCGGCAGGCCGCGTTGGCCGATTCGGCCCGCGAGGTGTTCGAGCTGGGCCGCGAGCTGTACGACCGGCTGGGCACCCTGGGCGGCCATTTCGACAAGGTGGGCCGCTCCCTCACCGGTGCGGTGAAGGCCTACAACGATGCCGTCGGCTCGATCGAGGGCCGGGTGTTCCCGACCGCTCGCAAGCTGCGCGATCTGAAGGTGATCGACAAGGAGCTGGAGACGGTGAACGCGGTCGAGGCGTCACCTCGCCCGCTGACGGCTGCCGAACTGGTGGAGAATGCGGCCGCGGTGACCCCGCTGATCGGACGGGAGCGCACCACCGCTGAGTTGGCGGCTATCGCCCAAGATCCTGCGCTGATCGACTTGCGTCCCGAGGAGACCACGCCCCCGCACGCCAGCGTCGGCTGAGCGTTCGGGCCGTCCGGCCGACTGACCGGATTACCCATACCCACCCTGAGTAGGCGATGCGTAGGTTCGGTGTCGACAGACAGGAGGCAACCGGATGTCATTCCAGGCCTATCTGGACAACATCGAGGCCAAGACCGGCCTCACCCCGCGCCAGTTCATCGCACTCGCCACCGACAAGGGCTTCGGCCCGGGCACCAAAGCCGCCGAGATCGTCGCCTGGCTCGCCGCCGATTACGACCTGGGCCGCGGCCACGCGATGGCGTTGGTCCACGTCATCACCAAGGGCCCACAGCTCAGCGATAAGCATGTCAACTCCGGGGGCCCGCACGCCGATCCGTCCGACGTGCTGTGGCTGGACGGCAAGGACTCCAACCCGAACCGCTAGCGGCGGCGCCGGTTGCGCCCACCCCGGCAGTGGTCTCGCTCCGCTCGCGACTAGGCCAGCGGCCTGCCGTTGGCCGGGCCGATCAAAAGGCGCCTCACCCCCAGCGGCGAATGACACAATGACTCGGTGACGATTGATGCCCAGGCCGTCGAGACCGCTGCCGCTCGACTGGCGCCCGTGGTGACCCGCACGCCGCTCCAACTCAACGAGCGACTGAGCGCGGCCACCGGCGCCTACGTGTGGTTGAAGCGCGAAGATCTGCAGCCGGTGCGCTCCTACAAGATCCGCGGCGCCTACAACCTGATGGCTCAGCTGACCCCCGAGGAACGCGAAGCCGGCGTGATCTGCGCTTCGGCAGGCAACCACGCCCAAGGCGTCGCCTTCGCCTGCGCCGCGCTGGGCATTCGCGGACGGATCTTCGTCCCGGCCACCACCCCTCGGCAGAAGCGGGACCGGATCCGCGCCCTCGGCGAAGGCATGATCGAGCTGGTCGTCACCGGTGACTCCTACGACGAAGCCGCTGCCGCCTCGGTCGCCGAGGCTGCTGCCTCCGGCGCGGTCGTCGTGCCGGCCTTCGATCATCCCGACACCATCGCCGGTCAGGGAACCGTGGCCGCCGAGATCGTCAATCAATTCGGCTACGCACCCGATGTGATCGTGGTTCCGGTCGGTGGCGGCGGCATGATCTCCGGCTGTCTCGCCTGGCTGGCCGAGCGCCATCCCGACACCGTGGTGATCGGCGCCGAACCGGCCGAAGCGGCCTCCATGGCCGCAGCGCTCGCCGCCGGTCATCCCGTTCAACTCGCCGACATGGACACCTTCGTCGACGGCGCCGCCGTCCGTCAGGTCGGACGACTCACCCACGGCATCGTGGCTGCCCACTCCCCCGAGCTGTATGCGGTGCCCACCGGGCGGATCTGTTCAGAGATGCTGGCGCTCTACCAGACCGAAGGCATCGTCAGCGAGCCCGCCGGCGCGCTGGCCGCCGCAGCCCTGGGGCTGTACCAGCCGCCGCCGGAGTCCACGGTCGTGGTGATCGTTTCAGGCGGCAACAACGACATCTCCCGCTACTCCGAGATCATCGAGCGCTCCCTGGTCTACGAAGGCCGCAAGCACTACTTCCTGGTGAACTTCCCCCAGGAGCCGGGCGCGTTGCGCCGCTTCCTGGACGAGGTGCTCGGCCCCGACGACGACATCACCCACTTCGAGTACGTGAAGCGCTCCAACCGGGAGACCGGCCCGGCGCTGGTGGGCATCGAACTGGGCGATCCGGCCACCCTCGGCGACTTCATCGTCCGCCTGGACGCCAGCCCGATCACCTTCGAGATCGTTTCGGCCGACAGCCCGTTCTACCGATTCCTGGTGTAACGCCGGGAAGTCATCTCGGCACCGATATCTCGAAACACCGGTGAGGATCCGGACCAGCACCCAATAATGAACCCATGGCGCTGGCTCCGCCCCCAAGTGCACGCCCCGGCCACCTAGCGGGGCACTCACTACTCGTGCCCATCATGGCACTGGTGGCGATCCTGCTTCTGTCATGGTTCTCCATCGCCACCAAGCCGACCCAGGCCCTCGTCGAGACGTGGTGGCCGGCCTCGGGCATCGCTATCGGCGCTGCGCTGCGCCTACCCAAGCGAGACCTGTGGTGGTTCTCCGTGGCCGCCGGCCTGGTGGTCATGGGTGCCAACTTCGCGCAGTTCCACAGCGTCACCATGAGCATCGCGGCCTCGATCGGCGCCAGCGTTGAAATCTGGGTCGGCGTCCAGGTCCTTCGCTGGCGGAGCGACGGGACCCCGACGCTGGGTACGCGCGCAGACCTCGGACGACTCCTGATCGCGGCGGTCCTGGCCGCAACGGCATTCGACTTGATCCTCACCGTCGCCGCACTGGCCACCAGCAGCCCGGCGGAGGCGATCTTCCACCTCGCCTCCGCGGGGCCACGGCGCGCCGCCGGAATCTTGTTGATCACCCCGCTGTTCCTTCGTCTCCCCGAGGACCATCGCGGCGACCTGACCTGGTTGACTGCCGCCCACATCAGCGCCGGTCTGATCGTCGCGGGGCTGGTGTTCCTCACCCCGCAGAACCTGCCCCTTTCATTCCTCCCTCTCGTCCCGCCCATCGCGGGAGCCTTGGTGATCCCCGCCCGCTGGCTGATGGTCGAGATGGTCGGAATCGCCGCGATCGCCTCCTACGGGAGCTCCATCGGACATGGCCCCTTCACATTCGCCGCGGTGGGCAGCGACGGGGGTGCGGCCCTCCTCCAAGTCTTCGAACTCGCCATGGTGGCTCTGGCCCTGCTCCTGGCCCTCACCGCCGATGCCGAGCGGGACGTCGCCCGGCGGCTTTCAGCGAGCGAGTTGCTGTACCGCCGCACCTTCCAGAACTCGATCTCCGGCATGCTGATCGCCGATCGCAGTACCGATCAGTGGACGGTGCAGACGGCGAATCCAGCGGCGACGCAGTTGCTGCCCCAGGTTCGTCCCGGCGAGTCCGATGTGGGCGCACTCCTCGGGCCGGCAGCCGTTGCCGCCTTGGACTCGGCCAGCGAGACCGTCGCCATCGGCCCCACCGAGTTGGAACTGGCCGACGGCCGCCATCTGACCGCGAGCATCACTCCGCTCAGCGATGAGCCGCCCGTGGGTAGCGCCGCGATCCAGCTGATCGACATCACCGACTCGCTGATCGCCCAGCGCCTCATGGAGGCCGACCTCGAACGAGCTCAGCAAGTGCAGCAGGCGCTCTCCCCCCACACCCTCCCCGTCCGGCGGGGTTGGGAGCACGGTGCCACCTCGATCACCGCTCGCGAAGTCGGTGGCGACTTCTATGACCTGCGGATCAGGGGAACGGCCGCCGCAGTGACCCTGGGCGACGTCATGGGTAAGGGCATGGGTGCCGGCATTCTGGCCGCGGCCACCCGGACGGCGTTGCGCGCATCGGAAGTCCCCGCCCATCCGGCAGAGGCCCTGGCCGACAGCGCGCGCATCATCGAGGAGGACCTCACCAACGCCGGGGCCTTCGTGACGTTGGGGTACGCCAGCATCGATCTGGTCACCGGACGGGTCCGCCTGGTCGATGCCGGGCACGGGCTGAGTTTCGCTCTCCGTGCGGACGGTGACGTCGAGCGCCTGGCCACCTTCGATCTACCGTTGGGCTTCGGCTCCGAGTGGCAGGAACTCGAATACCACCTCCAGCCCGGCGAGGGCCTGTTGATGGTCAGCGATGGGGTTCTGGAACTGTGGGGCGTCACCATCGAGGACCTGATCGCAGCGATCACCCGCCTCAACGCACAGCTGACTGGCCACTCCCCCGATGCCCTGGTCGAGGCACTGTGCGCCGGCCCGGACACCACTGGCGAGCGCACCGACGACGCGACCGCCGTCCTCCTCCGTCGCGAAGGGAAGGCATGATGGCCACCCGCCGTTCACGCAACTACCGCGGCGAGCAGGCCGAGAACCGCCGACTACTCTGGCTGCGCATCTGGACGGTGCTGACCCTGGTTCTGGGCTTCAACTACGTCGGCTGGCGCTGGTTGGCCTCGATCAACTGGTCAGCGTGGTGGATTGCCGTCCCGCTGGTCCTCGCCGAGACCTACAGCATCATCGATCTCACCTTGTTCTCCATCACCATCTGGCGCTCCCGGCAGCGCGGCGAAGCTCCGCCACCGCCGCCCGATGCCACCGTCGATGTGTTTATCACCACCTACAACGAGCCCCCCAATCTGGTGCTCAACACCGTCCGTGCAGCAATCGCCATCGACTACCCCCACCAGACCTGGGTGCTGGACGATGGGGACCGCGACGAGCTGCGCGCCGAAGTCGAGAAGCTCGGCGTGGGCTACATCACCCGCGGCGACGAATGGCACGGCAAGCCCCGCCACGCCAAGGCCGGCAACCTGAACAACGCACTGATGCAGACCCACGGCGAGTTCATCCTGATCCTGGACGCCGACATGGTGGCCGATCCGACGATTCTCGACCGGACCCTCGGCTTCTTCGCCGACGAGAAGCTCTGCCTGGTGCAAACCCCGCAGCACTTCATCAATGTGCCGCGCAGTGACCCGCTCGGCAGCCAGGCTCCGCTGTTCTACGGCCCGATCCAGGAAGGCAAGGACGGCTGGGGCGCAGCCTTCTTCTGCGGCTCGAATGCCGTCCTACGTCGGGACGCCTTGATGGATCTGGGCATCACCGGTTATGTCGCGGCCACCGAACGCACCGTGGTGAATCGACTGCGGGAGACCCGCGGGCTGGTGCGTCGCACGATCCGCAAGAGCGACGCCGCTGCCGCCCCGATCCTGATCAAGACCAGGGACGCCATCGACCACGCCCTGGCCGAGATCGGGCGTGGCGAGCCGATCGCCGAAGTCACCTACGAACTCCAGCGCAGCGTCCACCAGCTTTCCCACGCGACCGTCGGCAGCGACCTCGCCCAGCTTGCCGAGGATCTCGACGAGCTGGGCTTCGATCAGTCGGCGTTCAACATCGACTACGACGAAGTGATCTCCCAGCTGGCGTCGATCGAGCTGTCCCCGCTCAACGCGGTCGAGGCGGTCGAGCGCACCCTGCGGGCTATCGACATCGGACGCTCCGACGAAGCTCAGGCCATCTTGCCTATGGCCACCATCTCGGTCACCGAGGACATGGCCACGGCCATGCGGATGCACGCCCGCGGGTGGAAGAGCGTCTACTACAACGAGACCCTGGCCGAAGGTCTCGCTCCCGAAGGGCTGGCACCGTCGCTCACTCAACGGCTGCGCTGGGCACAAGGCACGATGCAGGTGTTCTTCCGCGAGAACCCGCTCACCCTGCGCGGCCTGACGCTCCCCCAACGGCTGATGTACCTGTCGACGATGTGGAGCTACCTGTCCGGCTTCGCGACCGTGGTGTACCTGATCGCCCCGATCCTGTTCCTGACCGCCGGAGTCCTGCCGGTGAACAGCTATGCGGCGCCGTTCTTCCTGCGTTTCATCCCCTTCATGGTGGCCAACCAGTTGCTGTTCGTCTTCGCGTCCCGTGGCCTGCCGACCTGGCGAGGCCAGCAGTACACCCTGGCGCTGTTCCCGGTCTGGATCAAGGCCTGCTACACCGCAGCAGCCAATGTGTGGGCGGGTCGTCCGCTGGGGTTCGCGGTGACGCCCAAGGCGAACACCCAGTCGACCCGCATCCAATGGGGTCTCATCGGCTGGCAGTTGGCCGCCTCGATTGCGCTCGTGATCAGCATCGTGGTCGGTACGATATGGCTTGTCGTCGGGCACGCCGAACCGATTGGGACCCTGATCAACCTGGCCTGGGTGATCTTCGATCTCGTATCGATGAGCGCGCTCGTCGGAGCGGTCCGCTACCGCGGGTTCCAGGAAACCGAGGAGACCCCATGAGTTACCCGATCGATGAGCTGGGGACCGACGTCGGGGTGATCCGCGTCGATGGCCGGCTCAACATGGTCACCGCCAGCCAGTTGAAGGACACCGTGGCCGACGCAGTCGGCACCGGTCGACTGCGGGTGGTGGTTGATCTGACCAACACCACCTTCATGGACTCCTCCGGCCTGGGCGCCTTGATCAGCGGCCTGAAGACCGCGCGGACTGCTGGTGGCGACCTGCGGATCGCCGGTGCGAATGAGCAGGTGTTGATGGTTCTCCAGTTGTCGAACATGGACAGGATCTTGAGGCCGTATGAAACCCCCGAATCGGCCTTCGCCGACTGACTATCAGGCAGTCATCCGCAGCCCACCGGAGACGGTGGACGACGCGCACGACTTCCTCAACGACGTGTGGGCTCAGCACCCTGACGTCACCGCTGAGGAGCGCATGGCCTGTGAGACCATCCTCAGCGAGCTCGTCACCAATGTCATCCAGAACAACCCGCACCGCGAGATCTTCTGCGACGTCCGCGTGCGCATCACCCCTGGTGAGGTGGTCATCGAAACCTCCGACACCGGCGATGAAGCACCACCGCCGCAGCCGACCGCCGACATGCCCGAGCAACAGGCCGAGCACGGACGCGGCTTGCCGTTGATCTACCTGCTTGCCGACGACGTCCAGCACCGCTGGCAGGACGCCCGCAACATCTGGCGGGTCACCCGAGTTCGCGCTACCGAGCCCCCGCAGTAAAGCGGACGCTCAACACCCCGACGCCGCCGGTGAACTCCACTCCTGGGACGGTGAACTTGCGGGTGACTTCGCGGAACCCGAAGCGGCGATGCAGGTCCACGGAGGGTTGGTTCGCCGCTGAGGCGAAGTACCACGAGCAGTCGGTGCGCGCGTCCAGCCAGTTCAGGCGGGCCTGCACCAGGGCCGAACCGATCCCGCCACGGCGCATCGCCGGATCAACCAGAACCCCGGTGAGGTACCAGCCGGGCTTGACGTTGTCGGCCAGCTCGGGATCGAAGCTCAACCAGCCGGCTCCCGCATGCCCGACGACGATCCCGTCGATCTCTGCGACCACCAGCAGCCGCTCCGGATCATCCAGTTCGACGCTCAACCGGCTCCGCCAGGTGTCGGACTCGCCGCCGTTTCGCTGTTGAGCCAGGGCCGCGCAGGCGTCCAGATCGGTGACCTCAGCAGGACGGACGGTCACCGCGAGCGGCCGCCCGACGACGTCGGGCTCGTAGACGGCGAACATCAGGACGGGTCGGGCACGCCCGCCGCGCGCAGGTCCTTGCGAAGCTCGGGCGGCAATGCGAACGTCAGGTTCTCCTCGGTCAGCCGTTCCTCGACCGCAGCCGGGAAGCCCTGTGACTCCAGATAGGTGAGCACACCGCGCACCAGCGAATCAGGCACCGACGCGCCGGAGGTGACCCCCACCACATCCACGCCGTCCAGCCAGGCCGGGTCGATCTCGCCGTCGTTGTCGACTCGATAGGCAGCCTTGGCGCCGGCCTCCAGCGCGACCTCGACCAGGCGCACCGAGTTGGACGAGTTGCGCGAGCCGACCACGATCACCAGGTCAGCGCCGGTAGCGATCTGCTTGACCGCCTGCTGGCGATTCTGGGTGGCGTAACAAATGTCGTCGCTGGGCGGATCGATCAGTTGAGGGAACTTGGCCCGCATCCGGGTCACGGTTTCGGTGGTTTCGTCCACGCTCAGGGTGGTCTGGGTCAGCCACGCGACCTTGGTCGGGTCGGCGACCTCGACGTCATCGACGTCATCGGGGTGTTCGATCAAGGTGATCGACTGCGGCGCCTCGCCGGTGGTGCCTTCGACCTCCTCGTGACCGGCGTGGCCGATCAACATGATCTGCAGGCCCTGATCGGCGAAGCGTTTCACCTCGTGATGCACCTTGGTGACCAGCGGGCAGGTGGCGTCGATGGTCTTCAGTCCACGCGCCGCCGCCTCGGCATGGACAGCCGGAGACACGCCGTGCGCGGAGAACACCACGGTGGCACCGGTGGGAACCTGGTCGAGCTCGTCGACGAAAATCGCGCCGTGGGCTTCGAGGTCTTCCACGACGTGACGGTTGTGCACGATCTGTTTGCGGACGTAGACCGGCGGTCCGTAAAGGTCGAGCGCCTGCTCTACCGTGACCACGGCCCGGTCGACCCCGGCACAGTATCCGCGTGGCGCAGCGACCACGACCCGCTTGGTTGGCATGGCCTCAGTCTAGGCGGCCCGGTCACCAGCCACCCCTGAGCGGATTTGCGCTCCAGAATGCGGAATCCGGCCCATTTCGGCCTTCTTGAGCAATCTGGAGCGCAAATCCGCCCACAGCAGGTCACCGCGGTCGTCAGTGGCACCCACTAGCCTGCTCGCATGGGTTTGAGCAGTTCTGCCGAGCAGCCGCAGCCGCTGCGCGTGGTGGTGAACTCGACCAAGGAGTGGGTGGACCGGCTCAACCCCATCTGGGTCGAGGGGCAGCTGATCGAAATCAAGCAGCGTTCGGGGGCGATGCAGTTCCTGACCATGCGCGACACCTTGGCCGAAGTATCAGTCACCATCTCCACCACCCGCGCCGTACTGGACGCCGCCGGCCCGATCACCGAGGGCACCATCGTGGCGGCCTGGGTGAAGCCGGTGGTGTGGGCCAAGTCGGGCAGCCTGGTGTTCGACTGCCGCGAGCTGCGTCCGTCCGGTGAGGGACGGCTGCTGGCCGCGATCGAGCAGCGCAAACGCATGCTGCAGGCAGAAGGCCTGTTCGACCCGTCCCGCAAGCGACGGCTGCCGTTCCTGCCGAAGCGGATCGGGCTGATCACCGGCGCCGGCAGCGCCGCCGAGCGCGACGTGATCGAGAACATCGCCCGACGTTGGCCGGCCGCCGTCGTCGAGGTCAGACACACCCTGGTGCAGGGGCCGAACGCTGCCGAGCAGGTGATCGACGCGCTGACGGCCCTTGATCGCCACCCCGAGGTGGAGGTCATCATCATCGCTCGCGGCGGCGGCTCACTGGAGGATCTGTTGCCGTTCAGCGAGGAGGCGCTGGCCCGCGCGGTGTTCGCTTGCCGCACCCCGGTGGTAAGCGCGATCGGTCACGAAACCGACACCCCGATTCTTGATCTGGTCGCCGATCTGCGGGCCTCCACCCCCACCGACGCGGCCAAACGGGTCGTGCCGGACGCGGCCACCGAGGCAGCCAACCTCGCCACCGCCGTCGGACGGATGCGTCAGGCCATGATCACCCGGGTCAGCACCGAACAGCGCCGCCTCGACGAGGTGCGCACCCGACCGGTGCTGCGCGACCCGTCCGCCACGCTGGACGGGCACCGCGAGCGACTCACCAGCACCCGCGAACGCTTGGGCCGAGCCATCGAGGTCCGGTTGCGCGAGGAGCGAACCGGACTGACCCACGCCATCGAGCGCGTCCGGGCACTCTCTCCCAAAGCCACCCTGCAGCGCGGCTATGCGATTCTCACCGATGCGAGCGGCGACACTGTCGATCGGGTTGCAGCCACCGCCAAGGGTGCCAAACTCACCGCCCGGATGGCCGACGGCCAGCTGGGCCTCACCGTCACCAAGACCGACCCCGTGGAGCAACCATGACTGCCAAGAAGACTGAGCTCAGCTACGAAGAGGCCCGCGACCAGCTGGTCGAGATCGTCCGCAAGCTCGAAGCCGGCTCGGTGCCACTGAGCGAGTCGATGGCACTGTGGGAGCGCGGCGAGGAACTGGCCGGTATCTGCCAGACCTGGCTGGACGGTGCCAAGGCCAAGATCGACGCCGCTCGCACCGCCACGCAGGACTAGGCGACCGCTGACGTCCGTCCCGTCAGCCCCAGCACCGCTCCGACCAACGCCACTGACAGACCGACGATCGGCGGCAGCGGCATCAGCCACACCGAGAGTGCCAGTCCGACCAGGCAGGATGCCGCCACGGCAACAAGCAATGGCCTCGGATCGGCCATCCGTGGAGCGGCCACGACGACCGCCATGCCAAGTGAGATCACCATCAATCCCATCAGCAGGCTGTAGCCGAGGAACAGCTCAGCCAAGCTATGACTCGGGCCGCCCAGCGAGACGGTGGCTCGCCCCATGGCCGCCATCGCTTCGGAGGTGGCGGCATCAACCCGCCGCGATCCGTCCAAAGCCACGGTGACCAGGTGACCACAGCCGAGCACGACCAGCGACCAACCCGCGATGCGGGCGCCCAGCAGTCGCCCCTTCATCGGGTCACCGCCAATGCCACCCCAGGAGCCACCAGGCTCGTCAGCATCCGGTCGCCGGACGACGCGGGGGTGAGTCGCATCGCCGCATTGCGGACGGCGACCGCGAGCGGGTTGTGCCAGTGGGCCACCTGGCCGATCCGACGGGAGTCCAGCTGCACCTTGCGCACCCGTCGGGCCCGCATCTCCTGATAGCGCTGAAGGGCCCCCTCCACCCCCGGACGCAGCGCGAGCATGGCCGCCTTGGCGTCTTCGATCGCCATCACGGCACCTTGGCCTTGGTTCGGAGTCATCGAGTGCGCCGCATCGCCTAGGAGCAGCACGCGTCCACTGCCCCAGATCGGACGGTCCAGTTCGAACAGGTCGTGGTGCAACGGTGGCACGGTGTCGAGGCGGCTGACCAAGTCTCCAGCCACGCCACCGAACCCCTCGAACAGGGCGGCGAACTCGGTCATTGTGGTCGGCCCCGGTTGACCCGCTGGGGCGTCGGCGACCAGGTAGTAGTAGGCCCGTCCATCCTCGATCGGGACCACGCCGACTCTGGTGCGCCCTCCCCACGCCTCGGTGGCGATGTCGCCGGCGTCGAGGTCGAGCATCCCGCGCCAGCAGGTGGTGCCGCTGTAGCGCAGCCGTCCCGGCCCGGTGGGCAGTTGGGCGCGCACCGACGAACGGATCCCGTCGGCGGCCACCACCGCATCGGCGGCGTACTCTCCGCCAGGCGTGGACACCCAGACTCGCCCACGGACTTCCGAGACTGTCTCGACCGCCGCATTGAAGGTCACCTCGACCTCGCGCGGCAAGGCCTGCGACAACAACTGGTGAGCCCGCGCACGGCTGATGCCGTAGCTGGGCCCGTGCTGAGTGGCCAGGTGACTGGTCGACAACGCCGACAGCAGATCGCCCGTCTTGTCTCGCACCTCCATGGAACGCAGTTGCTGGGCCTCACCGTCCAGTGACACGCCCAGCGACTCCAGGACGCGCACGGCATTCGCGGCCAGGACCAGACCGGCCCCGACCGGCTCGAAGCCGGCGCTGCGTTCGAAGAGCCGTACTTGGTAGCCGTCGCGGGCGAGCGCGTTCGCAGCGGTCAGGCCGCCGATCCCGGCTCCGATGACAATGACGTCCATATCAGTGCACCTCCGTTGCGCCGAGCATCCGCTGAAGCGAGGAGCGCAGCAGGGCCAGCTGCGCAGGCCGATCGAGCTCACCGCGTAGTCCGCTGACCAGGGCGCCGAAGTAGAAGGCGAAGAAGCTCAGGAACGCTTGGCCCGGCTCGATCGGCGCGATCTCCCCACGCTCAACGGCGGCAACGACTTCGGCGCTGACCCACTCGCGGAACTGCGCCATACGCACCTGGGACGGGCTGCCGTCGGCGCTCTCGAACAGCGAGCCGGCGATCACTTGGCGAGAGAGCTCCGGATCGGTGTCGTACCCGTCGAACAGGGCCGCCGCAACGTGAACCAGGCGGTCGATCAGGCCATCGGGAGGTGTCTTCGCTGCGGCGTCCAGCGCCGCGCCCACGGTTTGGTCGAGGATCGCCTCGGCCAGCTGCGCCATGGTCGGAAAGTGGAGGAACACTGTCCCCACTGCGACCCCGGCTTCGGCCGCCACGTCGCGTGCAGTGGCGGCGGCGAAGCCCTCGCGGGCCATCACCCGACTGGCCGCGCTGAGAATCTCGGCGTGCGTGTTCGCCTTCTGCTCTGCTCTACTGATCATGCTCAGTGAGCATACTCAGTGAAATGCTCCCTGGCGACCTCTGCAACGAATTGCCCCGAGGATGTCGGCCTGCCCCTCAACACGCGACAGATCTCAGACATCAGAGTCGATTTGTTGCAGGGAAGTGGAATGGGCGCCGCCCGCCGCCTGATGCAACCAAGCGCGCTCGATACGCGAGACACCCGGCGTGTCCGGGCTCGTCGGACCGGTGCTAGGGCGTTTGGTTGCACGCTCGCTAGGCTCTCAGGCATGCCCATGCTGATCTTGACTGTCGTCGGCGATGATCGCGCCGGACTGGTAGCCGCCCTGGCCGAAGTGGTGTCCGCTCATGGCGGCAACTGGGAGCGCAGCGAACTGGCCGAACTCGACGGCACTTTCGCCGGTGTCGTCGAGGTGTCGGTGCCCGCAGATCAAGCCGCGGCGTTCACCGCAGCCCTCGACGGGCTGGACGGACTGCTGAAGGTCACCGCGCACACCGGTGTCGCCGAGGCGCCCAGCGACTGGCCGCGGCTGAGCCTGACGGTGATCGGCAACGACCGTCCCGGCATCGTGAAAGAGATCTCCGGCGCGCTGAGCCGCCACCGCCTCAACATCGAACACCTGTCGAGCAAGACGATCGACGCCCCGATGGCGGGCGGACGGTTGTTCGAGGCCACCGTGATCGCGCGAGTTCCGGCCGATGGCGACACCGCTGCCATCACCGCCGATCTGGAGCACCTCGCCGCCGAGATCCAGGTCGACCTGCAGCTGGGCTGATCGCCCGCGTCACCACCGGTTGTGGACGTGCTCGGCCCAGCCGTAGATGCCCTCGAAGCTCACCTCACCGAAGCGGCCTGACCAGTACCCGAAGCACTGGTCTGTACTGGCCGCGATCACGCCCAGATTGGTACGGGCCGTCCGGTCGTATTCGGGGCTGAACACCGCGTCCAGGTCGCCGCCGCGAATCGTCCACGGACGTCGCCAGTCGGCCACGTCGTAGCTCCAGGTCAGCTCCTCGGAGATCTTGTGCATGGCGGTGCCGATCAGGATCCCGTTCTCGGTCGAGCCGGTGCCGTCGGTCCACTTGCCACCCACCTGCACACCGAACGGACGTCCGCCCACCAGCCCGGAGCCGGCGCCCCAATTCCAGGTGATGTCGTAGGGCCATCGACCCCGACCGTGGTCGAGCACCGCCCACGAATCGGTCGCCGGCACCGGGTAGGTCGTCTGGTCGATGACCAGCTGACCGACCGCAGGCAGGGCGACGTCCTTGACCGTGTACTGGAATCGCTTCGATGACCACGGCACCACCACCGCCAGACACTCGTGGGCCTCAGGCCGGGTGACGGTGATGTCGATGCTCACGCCGGGGATCTCGGCCCTGAGGTGCGTCCCGGTGGCGGTGGGGGTGATCTGAATCGACAGGTTCGGCGCGCTCGCACTCGCCGGTCCATCGCCCAGGCTGGCCGGCAGCACCACGCCGCGAGCCGGCAGGACTGTCGGCGCCTGCCCCCACGTCTGCTCGCTGGCCCGATCGAACACCCACACCTCGTTGACCGCCGCATAGTCCACCGATGAGACGGTCAGGGCCACCACATGGGTGGGAGTGACCACGTTCCAATACTCCCAGCGTTTGTTGCGCCCCCAGCTACGGCGTCCATCAATGCCCGAGGTGTCGACCACCGGGCGCCGGGCCCAGCCCACCGCGGCCGGGTTGAGCCGTCCGTCCGCCCCCACGAGCGCAACGGGCGCTGTCAGTTCACGTTCACTCACGACCCCAGTGAAACGTAAGTGAGGGGAGTTGTGCACCGTGTTTGGTGCACAACTCCCCTCACTCTTGCGTAGATCAGGCGTACGGGTTGCCGATGCCGACGTAGACGGTTTCGAGGTACTCCTCGATGCCTTCCTCGCCGCCCTCGCGACCCAGACCGGACTGCTTGACGCCGCCGAAGGGGGCGGCCGGGTTGGAGATGACGCCGGAGTTGACCGCCAGCATGCCGGTCTCGATCCGCTCGCTCATCCGCAGCGCCCGCTTGAGGTCTTTGGTGAACACGTAGGAGATCAGGCCGTACTCGCTGCCGTTAGCCAGCGCCACCGCCTCGTCCTCGGAGTCGAAGGTGGCGATCGGCACGACCGGGCCGAAGATCTCCTCGGTCAGGACGCGCGCGTCGCGAGCCACGTTCACCAGCACGGTCGGCTCGAAGAAGTAACCAGCGCGATCCATCCGGCCACCACCGGTCAGGACGGTGCCGCCACCGGCCACCGCATCGTCCACCAGACCACCGATGCGCTCCAGGGCGTCATCGTCGATGACCGGACCGAGCTGGGTGCCGTCCTCGATGCCGGGGCCGACCTTGATACCGGCCACCCGGGCGGCCAGCTTCTCGGCGAACGGCTCGGCGATCGACGAGTGGACGTAGATGCGGTTGGCCGCGGTGCACGCCTGGCCGCCGTTACGCAGCTTGGCGTTGTAGGCACCATCGACGGCGGCCTCCAGATCGGCGTCGCCGAACACCAGGAACGGGGCGTTGCCACCCAGCTCCATCGACGTCCGCAGCACACCCTCGGCGGCCTGCTTCAGCAGCACCTTGCCTACCTCGGTGGAGCCGGTGAAGGACACCTTGCGCAGCCGCGGATCGTTGAACAGCGGCCCGGTGGTCGCGCCGGAGTGGGTGGTCGGAATGATGTTGATCACACCGGCCGGAACCCCGACCTCCTCCATCACCTTCGCGAACAACAGCGTGGTCAGCGGCGTCAGGGCGGCCGGCTTGACCACCACGGTGCAGCCGGCAGCCATCGCCGGGGCCACCTTGCGGGTGGCCATGGCCAGCGGGAAGTTCCACGGCGTGATCAGCAGGCTCGGGCCCACCGGACGCTTGGAGACCAGCAGCCGGTTCACGCCGTCCGGAGCGGTGGAGTAGCGCCCGTAGATGCGCGCGGCTTCCTCGGAGAACCAGCGCAGGAACTCCGCGCCGTAGGCGACCTCCCCGCGCGACTCGGCCAGCGGCTTGCCCATTTCCAGGGTCATCACCGCCGCGAACTCCTCAGACCGAGCGGTCACCGCCTCGAAGCCAGCCCGCAGTAGCTCACCGCGCACCCGCGGCGCGGTCCGCGCCCATTCCTCCTGCACGGCAGCGGCGGCGTCGAGGGCAGCCATGCCGTCGGCGGGGGTGGCGTCGGCGACCTGGGCCAACACCTCGCCGGTGGCGGGGTTCTCCACCGCGAACGTGGCCCCATTGGAAGCGGCGCGCCACTGACCGCCGATGTAGAGCCCGGTGGGCACTGATTGTGGCAATTGCGTCATTGCAGTCCTCTCCTGCATCAAAAACCTGTGAAGCCGCGGCCAGTCTCGCTCGTGCAAGACCGGCCGCGGTAGTGGTGATTCAGCCGATCGCCTCGGCGAAGGCCTCTTCGAGCACGTCCATCGCGTCTTCGAGCAACGCGAACTCGGTCACCAGCGGCGGCAGCATGCGGATCACGTTGCCGTAGCTGCCACACGACAGCATCAGCACGCCGCGGCGGCCACAGCCGGCCACCACCGCCTTGGTCAAAGCGGCATCCGGGGTCTTGGACCCGTCGGGAACCACGATCTCGATGGCGACCATCGCACCGCGTCCGCGCACCTCACCGATCTGCGGGTACTTCTCGGCCAGGGCGTTCAGCCGCCGGTAGAGCAGTTCCCCGATCTGGGTGGCGCGACCGGCGAGGTCTTCGGCCTCCATGGTCTCGATGGCCGCCAACGCCGCCGCACACGACAGCGGGTTGCCACCGAAGGTGCCACCCAATCCACCGGGGACGGGCGCGTCCATGATGTCCGCGCGTCCGGTGAGCGCCGCGATCGGCAACCCGCCGCCGAGCGCCTTGGCCGTGGTGATCAGGTCGGGAACCACGTCCTCGTGCTCGATGGCGAACCACTTGCCGGTGCGGCAGAAGCCGGCCTGCACTTCGTCAGCCACCAGGACGATGCCGTGCTTGGTGCACCATTCACGCAGCAGCTTCATGAAACCGGGAGCCGGGACGATGAAGCCGCCCTCGCCCTGGATCGGCTCGATCACCACTGCGGCGATGTGGTCCTCGCCGATCTGGATGTGGGCCTTGCTGGCGAACTCGGCGAAGGCCTCTTCGGCGCAGTTCTCCGCGCCGGTGGGCCAGCGGTACGGGTAGGCCATCGGCAGCCGGTAGATCTCCGGCGCGAACGGACCGAAGCCGTCCTTGTAGGGCTGCACCTTGGCGGTCATGGCCATGGTCAGGTTGGTGCGCCCGTGGTAGGCGTGATCGAACACGATGACAGCCGGACGACCGGTGAAGGCGCGAGCCACCTTGACGGCGTTCTCGACCGCCTCCGCGCCGGCGTTGAACAGCGCCGACTTCTTCTCGAAGTCTCCGGGGGTGCGCTTGGCCAGTTCCTCACACAGCTCGATGTAGCCGTCGTAGGGACTGACCATGAAGCAGGTGTGGCCGAAGCTGGACGCCTGCTTGGTCACCGCATCGACCACGCGCGGGGCCGAATGCCCCACCGAGGCCACGCCGATGCCCGAACCCATGTCGATGTGCTGATTGCCGTCGACATCAACCAGGATCGCGCCAACGGCGGCGGTGATGTAGAGATCGTTGCCGCCACTCACCGCGGACGAGACCGTCGCCTTACGACGTTCGGCCAACGCGGCCGATCCCGGTCCCGGCAGCGAGGTGCGCAGGATTCTCTTCTGTTCGATCAATTACTTTTCCTCGATTCCCCAGGCAGAGTCATAGCCGGACGGCGCCTTACCGCCCAGCAGCTCAAGGAAGGGCACGGCGTCGAAGGCTTCCGGCCCCAACACCCCAGCTCCCTTCCATACCCCGGTGGCCAGCAGTTCCAATGCCACCACCGGGTTGATCGCGGTCTGCCAGACCACGCATTGGGCACCATAGTTCGCCATCGCCCACTGGTTGTCGACCACGTGGTAGAGGTAGGTGCGGCGCGGCTTCCCGTCCTTGCCGGTGCCGGTGACATACAGCCCCGCACAGGTCTTGCCGGTCATCCGCGGGCCGATCGTCGCCGGGTCGGGCAGGACGGCGGCGACCACGTCGCGCGGGGACACCTCCACCCCCTTCACCGTCACCGGAGCGGTCGAGTCCAGGCCGAGAGCATGCAGGGTCTTCAGTACCCCGATGAACTCATCACCCAGGCCGTACTTGAAAGTGACCCGCTTGGCGTCCACCCAGCGCGGCATCAACAGCACTTCTTCATGCTCGACGTTGACGCACTCCACCTCGCCGATGCCTTCGGGGAAGGTGAAGACCTCCGGCTCACTGAACGGCGGCGTGGTGAACCAGCCCTTGTCGGCCTCGTAGATCACCGGCGGGTTGAGGCACTCCTCGATAGTGGTCCAGATCGAGAAGGACGGGGCGAAGATCTCCTCGCCGTTCTCGTCGGTGACCACCAGGTTGGCTCCATCGCGGGTACCGAGCTCGTCGATCTCGCTGAACAGATGATCGGCGGCATACCGGGCGAACACGTCCGACAGGCCGGGCTCGACGCCCATGCCGACCAGCGCCAGCCGTCCGGACGCCTCCCAGGCCTCGGCTTGGGCGAACTGCTCGTCGCCCAGCTTCACCCCGACCTCGGCATAGGGACGCTCCGGGTGCCGCACCGACAGGCTCATCGCCATGTCGAGGTAGTCGGCACCGGCGGCGAAAGCACCGTTGAAGATGCCCATCACGAAGCGCGGATCGACCGCGTTGAGCACATGGGTGATGCCGTGCTCGCGGGCCAACTCCGCCACCGAATCGGCGCTGGAGGCGTCGACGAAGGCGGCGACGAATCGTCCCGTTCCGCCGGCGGCCTCGGCCGCCGCGACCGACGCCTGGGCCTTGGCCAGGTCGTAGTCGGCCACCACCATCACATCGAAGAAGCTGCGGCGGGCGGCGATGCGAGCAACCGCGTCGCCTACCCCGCCTGCCCCGACCACGAGAATGCGCATTTACGCATCGACCTTTCTCCGGCGTGCGCCGACTGCCTGCGCGATGCCGACGACGGCGACCGCGCCCACGAACATCACTGTGCCGATCACGTTGATCTGCACCGGCGTCCCGCGCTGTGCCGCGCCCCACACGAACATGGGGAACGTCACGGTAGTGGCACCGGCGTTGAAGTTCGTCACGATGTAGTCGTCGAAGCTCAACGCGAAGGCCAGCAGCGCACCCGCACCGATGCCGGGCGCGACCAACGGGAAGGTGACCTTCCAGAAGGCTTGCGCCGGGGTGGCGTACAGGTCGGCCGCGGCTTGTTCCAGTGCCGGGTCGAGGGAGGCCACGCGAGCCTTCACGGTGGTGATCACGAACGACACGGTGAACAGGATGTGCGCGATCAGGATCGTGGTCTGGCCCGACTCCAGGCCCATCGAGATGAACAGAGTCAGCAGCGAGGCACCCATGACCACCTCGGGGGTAGCCATCGGGAAGAACACCAGCAGGTTGGTGAACCCGCGACCGATGAATCGGTAGCGTCCCAAAGCGAACGCCGCCATGGTGCCCATGATCGTCGCGATTGTGGCGGAGGCGACGCCGATCCACAGGCTCAGCCCGAGGGCGTCACACATGCCGGGCGCGCCACAGGGGTCCAGCCAGGCGTCCAGCGAGAACTGGTTCCACTCGTAGTTGTAGTGACCCAGCGGCTTGTTGAAGGAGAAGATGACCACCACGATGTTGGGGATCAGGATGTAGGCCATCACCACCAAGCCGATGATGACGATCAGGTTCTTACGTAGCCAGCGCATCACACCAACTCCTCAGTACCGGCGGCGCGGACGTACACGCCGACCATCACGATGATCGTGGCCATCAAGATGAATGACAGCGCGGCGGCGGTCGGATAGTCGAGGACCCGCAGGAACTGCGCGTCGATCACTTGTCCGATCATCGTCGTCTGGGTGTTCCCCAACAGCTTGGAGTTGATGTAGTCACCGGCCGCCGGAATGAAGGTCAGCAGCGTGCCGGAGACGACTCCGGGCAGCGACAGCGGCCAGATCACCTTCCAGAATGTGTGCCAGCCGTTGGCGTACAGATCACCGGCGGCATCCAGCAGCCGCATGTCCATGCGCTCCAGCGAGGTGTACAGCGGCAGCACCATGAAGGGCAGGAAGTTGTAGGCCAAGCCGGCGATCACTGCGAACGGCGAGTACAGCAAGGTGTCGTTACCGACCAGACCCAGCCAGCGCAGCACGTTGATCAAACCGGTGGCCCGGAAGAACCCGGTCACCAGGCCGTTGTCGGTCAGGATGGTGATCCACGCAAGGGTGCGGATTAGGAAGTTGGTGAAGAACGGCGCGATCACCAGCACCAGCAGCATGGTCTTGAACCGACCCGAGCGATGCGCGATGAACCAGGCCAGCGGGTAGCCCACGATCAGAGTGATCAGCGTCGCCGAGCCCGCGAAGATCAGCGAGCGCAGGAACTGCGGCCAGTAACGACCCAGCGCATCGGAGTAGGTCTGGAAGTGCCAGGTGAGGACGAAGCCGTTGTCGATGTCACCGGTCTGGAGTGACTGGGACGCCAGCGAGAAGGTGGGGATGACGAAGAAGATCGTCAACCACAGCATCGCCGGGGCCAACAGCAGCAGCGGCGTGAAGGTTCCCCGGCGCCGCGCCGCGCGCCGCCGAGCCGGGCGCGCTCCGGGAACCGCGAGCGCCATCAGTCGCGCCCGATCATGAAGGCGTGGTGGGGATCCCAGGCGATGGTCACTTGCTCACCCAGCACGGCGCGGTCGGTGCCGTCGTTGGGCTGAGTGACGGTGAGTTCCTGGCCCCACGGCATCCGCACCAGGTAGGTGGTCGACACCCCGGTGAAGGATGCGTCACTCACCTCGCCGGTCAGCTTGTTGGTCCAGGTGGTGTCGGTGGCCGATACCAGCCGCAGCTTCTCCGGACGGATACCCAGACGCAGGCCGTCGGGAGCCTCATCGGGGATCGTGTCCGCCTGCGCCACCAAGGTGCTGCCGTGGCTGGTGACGGCGGCACGTTCGCCGGTCACCGAGGTCACCTCGATCGGCAGCAGGTTCGACTGCCCCAGGAAGTTGGCAACGAAGGCAGTGGCCGGGTTGTCGTACAACTCGGCCGGAGCCCCCAGCTGCTCGATGTTGCCCGACCGCATCACCGCGACGGTGTCGGCCATCGTCATGGCTTCTTCCTGGTCGTGGGTGACGTGGATGAAGGTGATGCCGACTTCCTGCTGGATCCGCTTCAACTCGATCTGCATCTCGCGACGCAGCTTCAGGTCCAACGCACCCAGCGGTTCGTCCAGCAGCAGCACCTCGGGTTCGTTCACGATGGCCCGAGCCAGCGCGACTCGCTGCTGCATGCCGCCGGACAGCTGCCGCGGCTTCTGCTTGGCACGATCGGCCAACTTGACCAGTTCCAGGGCCTCCATGGCCTTGGTCTTCCAGTCGGCGACCTTCAACTGACGAAGGCCGAAGCCGACGTTGTCGAGGATGTTCAGATGCGGGAACAGCGCGTAGCTCTGGAACACCGTGTTCACCCGGCGCTGATGAGCACGGGTGTTGGTGATGTCGTCGGTGCCCAGGAAGATTCGACCCGAGGACGGCTCCTCCAGCCCCGCGATCATCCGCAAGGTGGTCGTCTTGCCACACCCGGACGGGCCGAGGAGCGCGAAGAACGACCCCGGTGGCACGTCCAAATCGATGCCGTTGACCGCTATGAAGTCGTCGTAGCGGCGCTCCAGTTCGACCAGCCGGAGTTCACCTTGAGCTTTGCGCTGAATCGCTTCGGTCATATCACCTATCCCGTCACACGTGCTGAGTCTGTTAGCTGAGGCTCGTTGGCATCAGCGGAGGTTGGGGCGAGACCGGCCACCGGCAACGGCCCCACCCAAGGATCGGCTGCTCAGCGGTGTCGCTGATAGCCGTGGCGATCTCCCCGCCCTGTCACGCCGGACGGCAAAGCCCGGCGTGACAGGACCGAAGTCGCAGATTCGATCATTGCTAGCCGGTGACCAACGCCTGGAACTGACGGGTGAAGCTGGTCTCTTCTTCAGCACTCAGGCCACGGAAGACCTGCGCACGCGCCAGAGTGGCGTCACTGGGGAAGATCAGATCGTTGTTGGCCATCGTCGGATCGGTCTTGACCAGCGCTTCCTTGGTGCCCTTCACCGGGGCGATGTAGTTCACATAGGCCTCGACCTGGGCCATGACGGCGGGGTCGTAGTAGTAGTTCATCAGCTTCTCGGCGTTCTTCTTGTGCTGGGCCATCGCCGGAATGACGAAGTTGTCCGACCACAAGGTGAAGCCCTTCTCCGGCAGGACGAAGCCCAGGCTTGGGCTGTCCAGCCGCAGCTGCACCACGTCACCGGTCCAGGCCACGCACGCTGCGGTATCACCGGAGGCGAGCGGCTTGGTGTAGTCGTTGCCGGTGAAGCCCTTGATCTGTCCGGAGTTCTTGGCATCGGCGATCACCTGAATGGCGGCAGCGAACTGCTCGGCGGTCACGCTGGCCAGGCTCACACCCTGCTCCATCAACACCAGACCGACGCTGTCGCGCATCTCGGTCAGCAGCGTGACCTTGCCCTTCAGCGCCGGGTCGTGGAGCAGCTGGTCCATGGTGCTGACGGTCTTGCCGCCGGTGGACTTCGGGTTGTAAGCGATGCCAGCGAAGCCACTCTGCCAGGGCAGGGAGTACATCCGACCCGGGTCGAACTCCACATTGATCAGAGTGTCGACGAGGTTGGCCGCGTTGGGGATGTTGGCCTTGTCGAGGGGCAGCAGGTAGCCCAGGCGCTTCAGCCGGGCGACCATCCAGTCGGTGCTGCACCAGACGTCGCGACCAGTGTCCTTGCCCGATTCCAGCAGCGGGCGCACCTTGGCGAAGAACTCGTCGTTGTCGTTGTAGTCCTCGTTGTACTTGACCTTGATACCGGTCTGCTTGGTGAAGGCGTCCAAGGTGGGGTGCTTGCCGCCGTCCACATCCATGTAGGCAGGCCAGTTCGACCAGTTGATCACCTTTTCGGTGTCGGAGAGGTCGGGTGCCACCAGCGGCGTCTTCGACGCAGAGGGCGCGGACGGGCTCTTGCCCGGAGTTCCGCAGGCCGTCAGAAGTCCCGCTGCACCAACGGCAGCCAGCCCTGTCAGCGCGGTGCGCCGCGACAATGCTGCGCGGGCGAAACTCAACTTCTGCGGGTCAATCATCGGATCGCGGTCTACCGCCATGGTCCCCTCCTAATTAGTGTCGCTACGTTGTTATTGAGTTGTGGTGCTGGCCGTCAGCCAACGGGCCTTCGGGCAAGAGGCTGCTTCATCAACGCATCGGCGCTGGCCGAGGCTCCCCCGCGTTTCGCGGCGGGCCGGCTCAGCATCGAACCGTTGGCCGGGTGCGTACAGCCCCCCACCCGAATCGTGGACACCACAGACGGTGGACGCGTGAAGGGCACCACGACGATTTCCGGCACAGCCGCCATCACACACCTCCATCCAGAGAGTGATCCACAACAGGTGAGGACAGAGTATTCCGCATTTGTTGCAGATGGGTTACTGCGAGATTCGTAGAGATACTGCTTGCCCCTTGCGGTTTCTGCAGGCATGATCGGGCTCATGACCCCACCGAAGACTGCGCCGCGCGGCGAGGCCGATCTCAGCCGCTCCGGCCTCACGATGGACGAGACCAGTAAGCGCATCATCGAACTCCTTCAAACCGACGGACGCAAGCCCTTTGTCAGTATTGCCGCAGAAGTCGGGCTGTCCGAAGGGGCCGTCCGCCAGCGCGTTCAACGCCTGCTGGACGCGGGAATGATGCAGATCGTGGCGGTCACCGACCCGATCATGGTCGGGTTCTCCCGACAGGCGATGATCGGGATCAAAGTCCAAGGCGACGCCTCCCCGGTGGCCGAGGCGCTGTGCCAGATCCCGCAGGTGGACTACGTGGTGACCACCGCCGGCAGCTTCGATCTGCTCGCCGAAGTCGTCTGCGAAGGCGATGACGAACTCCTCCGCGTGCTGATGACCGAGATCCGCGTCATCCCGGGGGTCAGCCACACCGAGACCTTTGTCTACTTGAAACTGAACAAACAGCACTACGACTGGGGAACTAGATGAGTGATCAACCGAAACTGACCCGAAACGGCACCTCCTACACCGAGGCCGCCCGCGACCACCTGTGGGGGCACTTCACCCGCCACTCGGTCTACGAGCCGGTTGAGGCAGGCGGACGTGGCGGGCAGATGCCGGTGATCGTGCGCGGCCAGGGCCACCACATCTGGGATATCGACGGCAACCGCTACTTCGACGGGCTCTCGGGCCTCTTCACCGTCCAGGTGGGTCACGGGCGGGCCGAACTGGCCGAGGCCGCTGCGAAGCAGGCCGCCGAGCTGGCGTACTTCCCCTTGTGGAGCTACGCGCACCCGCAAGCCATCGAGCTGGCCGAACGGCTGGCCGGCTACGCGCCTGGCGACCTGAACCGGGTCTTCTTCACCACCGGTGGTGGTGAGGCCGTGGAGTCGGCCTGGAAGCTGGCCAAGCAGTACTTCAAGCTGACCGGCAAACCCACCAAGACCAAAGTCATCTCGCGGGCGGTCGCCTACCACGGCACCCCGCAGGGCGCGCTGTCCATCACCGGCATCCCCGCGGCCAAGGCCGTCTTCGAACCACTGGTTCCGGGCGGGCTGAAGGTACCCAACACCGGCTTCTACCGCGCCCCGGAACATCTGCAGGCCGACGAGTACGCCTTCGGTCAGTGGGCCGCGGAGCGGATCGCGGAGATGATCGAGTTCGAGGGTGCCGACACTGTTGCTGCGGTGTTCCTGGAGCCGGTGCAGAACTCCGGCGGCTGCTTCCCGCCGCCTCCTGGCTACTTCGAGCGGGTTCGCCAAATCTGCGACGAGTACGACGTGCTGCTGGTCTCCGATGAGACCATCTGTGCGTTCGGCCGGATCGGGTCGATGTTCGCCTGTGACGACTTCGACTACGTGCCCGACATCATCACCACCGCGAAGGGCCTGACCTCGGGCTATTCCCCGATCGGCGCGATGATCGCCTCCGATCGGCTGTTCGAGCCGTTCAAGTCCGGCACCAACAGCTTCGCTCACGGCTTCACCTTCGGCGGGCACCCGGTGTCGGCCGCGGTGGCCATGGCCAACCTCGACATCATGGAATCCGAAGGGCTCAACAAGCGGGTGGCCGACAACGCCCCGCTGTTCAAGGCCCAGCTCGATTCGCTGCTCGACATTCCGATCGTGGGCGATGTCCGCGGCGCCGGCTACTTCTACGGCATCGAACTGGTCAAGGACAAGGCCACCAAGGAGACCTTCAACGAGGACGAGTCCGAGCGCTTGCTGCGCGGGTTCTTGTCCAAGGCCCTCTACGAGGCCGGGCTGTACTGCCGCGCGGACGACCGGGGTGACCCCGTCGTCCAGCTGGCCCCGCCGCTGACCATCGGTGAGCCGGAGTTCGCCGAGATCACCGGCATGCTCCGCTCGGTACTGACCGAGGCCAGCAACCTGCTGTAATCGTGGTGAAGAACGTCCCTGCACTGAGAACGGTGCAGGGACGTTCTGCGTCCTAGTCCAGCGCGCGCCGGATGGCGTCCAGTCGGCGTTCCAACTGTTCGACGCGAGCAGCCAACTCAGGATCGGCCTGGCCGTCGGCTGTTGCTGCCACCGGAGCCACCCGGGGGCCGCGCCCGAAGCGTAGATAGCCGATGCCGATGGTCACCACCAACGCCGCGGTCACCACGGCGAACCGCAGCGCCCCGGTCTCCGACGACAACGCCATCCCGACGGCGGTGAGCATGGTGAAGACCCCGCCGAGCAAGACACCGTTCGCGATGGCCTCGGCACGCACCGGCAACGACAACGAGATCGCCGACAGGGCGGTCGCGGTCACCAACAAGATGATGCCGACCGTCAAGCGCCAGGTCCTCGCGGCGGCATCGCCGCCTTCGCTGGTCCAGGACGGCTCGGGGTAGAAGGTGATCACACCGATCCAAACGAAGGCGACCAGCACCAGGCCCAGGAAGAAGGCGAAGATGATCTGCAGCGCCACATTGCGTTTCATATCCTGACGATAGCTGCCGATCCTGCCCGAAAACCGCTGCGAAGCACCTTCTCAGCGAGGCTTCAGTTGGCGGCAGCGGCCATCACCGGCGTCGGCACGAGCGCGATCCGCAGCCGTTCGCCGATCGTCACCGTGTCGGTGGCCGGGTGCTGGACGCTCAGCTCGATGTCATCGGCGGTGCGCACCACTGTGCGCCGGAAGCTGCCCAGGAAGCTGGATTCGACCACGATCGCGTCCACTCCGGGTTCGCCGGCGCCGGCCAGCCGGACGTTCTCCGGACGCAGGTAGACCACCACCGCGCCGTCCGGCAGCGGCGTGCGCAGCGGCAGCTCCTGGCCGAACACGGTTACCCGATCAGCGTGCGCAGCGCCCGGAACCCGGCTGGACAGGCCCACGAATTCCGCAACGGTCGCGGTGGCCGGGCGCAAGTAGAGGTCCTCGGGGGTGCCGATCTGCTCGATCAGGCCCGATCCCATCACCGCCACCCGGTCCGATACCGCCAGCGCCTCTTCCTGGTCGTGGGTGACGAAGACCGTGGTGATCCCCAGCCGCAGCTGAATTCGGCGAATCTCGTCGCGCAGCGACACTCGCACCTTGGCGTCCAATGCCGACAGCGGCTCGTCCAGCAACAGCACCCGCGGTTCGGTCACCAGCGCCCGCGCCAACGCGACCCGCTGCTGCTGGCCACCGGAAAGCTGGTGTGGGAAGCGGTCGGCGAAGGCGGCCAGGCCCACCAGTTCCAGCGACTCGGCGGCTCGGCGCAGCGCCAACGGCTTGGGCACCTTGCGGCGCCGGAGCCCGAAGGCGGTGTTGGCCAGCACCGACAGGTGCGGGAACAGCGAGTAGGACTGGAACACCATGCCGATGTCGCGCCGGTTCACCGGGACCCGGGAGACGTCTCGTCCGTCGAAGATCACCTCACCGGAGTCGGCCTGCTCCAAACCGGCCAACACCCGCAGTGCGGTGGTCTTGCCACAGCCGGACGGCCCCAGCAGCGACACGAACTCGCCGGCGGCGATGTCCAGGTCGACGCCGTGCAGGACGGTGTTGCCCGCGTAGCTCTTGCGAATCTGCCGCAACTCCACCGGCGTACCGGTGTCGCGGGTCACTTCTACCGCACTCATCAGCGGTCCTTTCCAAGGTTGAGTCGACCAGCTCGTCCGATGGCCAGCAGCAGCAGGAACGCCAGCACCAGGGCGAGCAGGGAGAAGATGGCGGCCGCCGAGGAGTCCATCTTTCCGACCACCAGCAGGGCGGTCTGCAGGACCCGACGGTTGAGCAGTGAGGCGATGGTGAACTCGCCCAGCACGACCGCAGTGGAGATCAGGGACGCCGCCATCAAGCCTGTGCGCAGGTTCGGGGCGAGCACTTGGAGGATCACCGCCGGCCAACTGGCGCCCAGTGAGCGGGCAGCCTCAGTCAGCGTGCGCAGGTCGATGGCATCGATGGCGGCCTGGATCGCCCGAAAGGCGAACGGCAGCACGGTGATCCCGTAGGCGAAGCCCAGGGTCCACGCACCGGTGCCCACCGTCCGTCCGATGGCCAGGTAGATCGGTGCCAAGCCCACCACCAGCACGATCGCCGGGATGGAGATCGGCAGCAGCACCAGGAACTCGAAGAGCCGGCGCAAGCGGGGGAACCGCAGGTTGACCAGGATCATCGTCGGCGCCAACAGCACCAGCACCAGGGCCACGGTGAACGCCGCCAGCACCAGCGAGTTGCCCAAGCCTTCCCACAGCGGCGACAGCGCGCGGGCATTGGCCGGTGAGAACAGACCCGTCCAGTGGACCAGGGTGTAGCCGCCGGTGTCCTCGTCACGGAGGGTGAACAGCAGCATGCTCACCAACGGCACCGCGAACGCCACGCCGACCAGCACCGCGATCAGCCAACGAGTGGCGCGGCCCGGCGCGAATCCGGCCGGCGTCATCGCTGCCATTGCGCGGCCTTTCGCTGAACCGCAGAGTAGGCCCACATCACCAGGCCGACCACCACGACCATGCCGAGGGCCAGCACGCCTGCCAGGTTCTGTCGTCCCAGCAGAGTCTCGCTGGTCAGCGCATTGCGAATCTGCAGCGTGACGATCTGGGATCCCTGGCTGGCCAGCGCGGCCGCGGTCGCATAGGAGGAGAAGGCGTTGGCGAACAGCAACAGCAGACTCGCCAGGAAGGACGGTGCCAGCACCGGCAGCCCGATGTGGGTCCAGAAAGACATCCGGGTACCACCGAGGGTGAGATTGGCCTCAGCCCAGGCCGGCTTGAGCGCGGTGACGGCCGGGTTGAAGGTGATCACCATCAGTGGCACCTGGAAGTAGAGGTAGGGCCCGATCAGGCCGGGCAGGTCGTAGATCCAGGCACCGTCGGCGAAGATGTTGATCCCGAATGAGGTGGCCAACCACCCGGTGACGACGCCGTGGACACCGATGGTGGCGATGAACGCGAACGCCAGCATCACGCCGCCGAACTGGGCCAACACTCCGGCGGCCGCGTCGACCACCGTACGCACGATGCCGGTCTGCGGCAGGCCCAACATGGCGTAGCAGACCACCGCCCCCACCACCGCTCCGACCACGGCGGTCAGCAGCGACAGCCACACCGAGTTCCAGAAGGTCTTCACGATCACCGGATCGCCCAGCGCAGCGAGGTTGCCCAGCTGGAGGCGTCCGTCGACGATGATCCCCGAAGCCACCGCCAACACCGTCGGCAGCGCGAGGAAGAACACCAGATAGAGACCGAACGGCAGCAGGCCCAGCCACGCCCACGAACGGGCCGGACGAGGCGTACGCCGGGGCGGAGCTGCATGCTCCACCCCGGCGCTGCGAGTCAGGCCTGGGGCCTGAGCCAGTGCACTCACTGAACTGCCGCGGCCCACTTGTCGCCGAGCAACTTGCCGGCAGCATCACTCTGGGCGGCGGTGGGAACCACCGACTTCTCCGGCGCGGCCGGCAGAGCGGCGGCCAGCGTCTTGTCGATGGTGCCGGCCTTGGTCATGGCTTCCATCCGAACCGGACGGGCGCCGCCCTTCAGCCACAGGTTCTGCACCTGATCGGAGTACAGGAACTCCTCCCACAGCCGGGCAGCGGCCGGGTGAGCGGCGTCCTTGTTGATCGCCTGGTTGTAGTAGGCGGCGTAGCCGGTGCCCGGCAGGATGGTCACCTTCCAGCTGGCCTTGTCCTTGGTGTGGGCAGCGTTGAGGTAGTCCCAGTCGAAGACCACGGGGGTCTCACCGCTCTTCACGGTGGCGCTGGTCACGTCCACCTTGAGCAGGTTGCCGGCCGACTTCAGCTTGCCGAAGAAGTCGATGCCCGGGGTGAAGTCGTCCAAGGTCCCGCCGTTCTGGACGGTGGCCAGCCCGACCGCAGCGAACGCGGCACCGGCCTGGGTCGGATCACCGTTCAGCGCGACCGCACCCTTGTACTGGCTGCCCAGCAGGTCGTTCAGGCCGGCGGGTGCGGGGTACTTGGCCGAGTCGTAGCCGATCGACATGTAGCCGCCGTAGTCGCCGGTGTACAGGCCCGAGTCGTCCTTCAGGTTGGCCGGGATCTCGTCCCAAGCAGCGACCTTGTAGGGGGCGAACATCGCGGTGTTCTGGCGGGTCACGGTCAGCCCGAGGTCGAAGACATCCGGTGCGGTGTCCAGGCCCGCGTTGGTCTTGGCGGCCTGGATCTCCTCCGCGCTGGAGGCGTCCGGGGACTGCTCGTTGATCTTGATTTCCGGGTAGGTCTTGGCGAACAGGTCCAGGATCTCGCCGTAGTTGGCCCAGTCGCGCGGCAACGCGATCACGTTGAGCGCACCTTCGGCCTTCGCGGCCGCTTCCAGCTGGGCCTTGGTACCGAAGTCGGCCAGGCTGGTCGCGGTGGCGGCCTTGACGCCGCTCGCGCTCGACGGACCCGCAGCCGGCGTGCCCGCGCACGCGGTCATGGCCAGCGCCGAGGTGACGGTGATCGCAACTCCCGCGATCACCCGCCGCCCAATAGTGGACAGCATCTGCATGTCGTTCCCCTTCGATAGTGGCCGACGGGTTCCGGCGAATCCGCACGGGTCGGCATATCGGAGGGTAGGGATGGCAAAAGACGCATTGGGATACCGGCGGGTGAACCGACGGTGGCGGCCAGATGTCACTTTGGGATGGGTCTCGACCCTGCGACAAGCTGAGGGAGCTTCGACTCCCTCGCTGCTCAACCAGCAAGGGAGTGTCCACGCCGCTGGTTGAGCAGGCCGCGGAGCGGCCGTGTCGAGACCTTCAGGCCCAGCGAGTGGTTCGACGCGCTCAGCTGCTCAACCAGCGGGAGGGAAGCTCAGATGCCGACATCCTCCAACATCTCGGTGACCAAGGCGGCGATCGGTGACCGCTCCGAGCGGGTCAGGGTGACGTGAGCGAACAACGGGTTGCCCTTCAACCGTTCGACCACGGCGACCACGCCGTCGTGGCGTCCGACCCGAAGGTTGTCGCGCTGGGCGACGTCATGGGTGAGCACCACGCGGGAGTTCTGGCCGATCCGGCTCAACACGGTGAGCAGCACGTTGCGCTCCAACGACTGGGCTTCGTCGACGATCACGAAGGCGTCGTGCAGCGAGCGTCCGCGGATGTGAGTCAGCGGCAGCACTTCGAGCATCTCCTGGGCGATCACCTCGTCGATCACGTTCTTGCTAGTGACCGAACTGAGCGTGTCGAAGACCGCCTGACCCCACGGGTTCATCTTCTCGGTCTCGCTGCCCGGCAGATAGCCGAGTTCCTGGCCGCCCACCGCGTACAACGGACGGAAGACGATCACCTTGGAGAACAGGCGCCGTTCCAGCACCGCTTCCAGGCCGGCGCACAGCGCCAGCGCCGATTTGCCCGTGCCGGCGCGACCGCCCAAGGAGATGATTCCGACCTCCGGGTCGAGCAGCAGGTCGAGCGCGATCCGCTGCTCGGCGGAACGTCCGTGGATGCCGAACGCCTCACGATCCTTGATCAACTTCACCGTGCCATCGGGCATGACCCGCCCCAATGCCGACGATCCGCTGCCGTGCAGGACCACCCCGGTGTGGCAAGGCAGATCGACGGCCTCCGGAACCGTGGCGCTGCCGTCGCCGTACATCATCTCGATGCTGGCATCGGTGACGTCGAGCTCGACCATCCCCGTCCAACCGGAATCGGGAGTGAGCTCGTTGCGGTACTCCTCGGCGGCAAGTCCGACCGCGGACGCCTTCACCCGCATCGGCAGGTCCTTGCTCACCACGACGACGTCCTCACCCTCGGCGCGGTAGTTCAGCGCGACCGCGAGGATGCGGGAGTCGTTGTCACCGAGGCGGAAGCCCGGAGGCAGCACCTCGGGATCGGTGTGATTGAGCTCCACCCGCAAGGAGCCCTCGGACTCATTCACCGGGATGGGTGCGTCGAGGCGTCCGTACTTGACTCGCAGGTCGTCCAGGAACCGCAGAGCCGTCCGGGCGAAGTAGCCCAGTTCGGGATGGTGACGCTTGGCTTCCAACTCGGTGATGACGACCACCGGCACGACCACGGAATGCTCGGCGAACTTGCGCAGCGCGTGGGGATCGCTGAGCAACACCGAGGTGTCGATCACGTAGGTCTTCAATGCCACTGCGGAATCGCGGGTCCCGGCAAAGACGGTCCGGGTAGAGGTGCGCGGCATGTCGATCCTTGTCCGAGCCGCACGTTCGCCCACGTCCGGCTCACTAGCAGTTTCAGCCGGAGGGGCAGGGCCTGAGCGCAGGCCTGCGGGTCTCGCTCCTTCGAGCAGGACGACGCATTGGGTACCTCTCGACGACCCGGCGAGGCACCGGATCGTGGTTCGAGCCTAAGCTCGCCGCCGAACATCACCTGGCCACGACACGCGGGCCGATATGTGCTGTTCATGTCGGCGTGCGGCTTCCCTCACGATGTGGCGACCCAACGATGAGTTGGGGTGCCAGGATGGTTTCAGGAGAAGGGACCGACATGCGCCGCCACGTATGGACCGCCGCCGTCACCGCTGGCCTGCTCTTGTTCGGGCTACCGGCGCCGTTGGCTCATGCCGACGGTCAGGCGGACCCAGGCCAGACCACCATTGTGGTGACCGTCGAGCCTCATCAAGGCGATCCGGCCGCTGCGGCCAGCGACGCGATCACCGAGGTCGGGGGCGAGGTGACCAAGGTGGTGCCGATCACCGACACGACGGTGGCGGTCACCGTCGATGCCACCACCAGTCAGGCCGAGCAGCTGGGCGAGGCGGCCGAAACACAGGACGGGGTGGTCGCTGCGGAGCCGTCCCGCAAGGTCTACCCCACGTCGACCGACGACACGCTCTATGACTATCTGTGGGATCTGAACAACGGTGCCGACAGCACCTACGGCGTCAATGCCGAGGACGCCTGGCCGACGTCCACCGGCACGGGTGTGGTGGTCGGCGTGATCGACACCGGTATCACCGCCCACCCTGATCTGACGGCTTCCAGTTCGGCCATCGTCGGTGGCAATGTGGTCGCCGGCTACGACTTCATCACCAGCCCGACCAGCGCCGGGGACGGCGGTGGGTGGGACGACGACCCCACCGACGAGGGCGACTACCACACCGAGAATGGCACCCCGGTCGACTCCTCCTGGCATGGCACCCATGTCAGCGGGACGATCGCCGCGATCGCCAACAATGGTCGAGACATCGCCGGGGTCGCCCCGGACGCCGAGGTGCAGCCCATCCGTGTGCTGGGGCGTGACGGCGGCAGCGACTACGACGTCGCCGCAGCAATCACCTGGGGTGCGGGTCTCCATGTTGATGGCGTTCCCGACAACCCCACACCAGCCGCGGTGCTGAACCTCTCCCTCGGTGGGGGCGGCGTCTGCCCAACCAGCATCCAGACCGCCATCGATGGCGCCGTCGCGGCCGGCACGATCGTGGTGGTGGCCGCCGGCAATGACGGCTCCCCGCTGAGCACGACCTTCCCCGCCAACTGTGACCACGTGGTCAACGTGGTCGCTACCGGTCACGACGGGACTCGATCCTGGTACAGCAACTACGGCACCGCCTCGGTGCCGGCGACCGTGTCGGCCCCCGGTGGGTCGGCGTCCAGCGGGAGCGACGGGGACTACCGGCATTGGATCTGGTCGACCTGGAACAGCGGAACCACCACGGGGGGCAGTCCCACCTACACCGGCATGATCGGCACGTCCATGGCTGCGCCACACGTTGCCGGAGTGGCCGCCCTGGTCAAAGCCGCCGACTCCGGTCTCACGGTTGCCGAAGTCACCGACATCCTCACCAGCACCGCGAAGGCGTCCGCGGGCTGCTCGACGACCGAGTGCGGCGCGGGCATTGTGGACGCGGCCGCGGCTGTGGCCGCTGCCGGGCACGTCCCTTCGCCACCACCCTCGGTCGCGCCCACCCTCGAATCGCTGGCCATCAGCGGATCGCCGATCGTCGGTTCGACGCTGACCGCCTCGGCTTCGGTGACTCCGAGCGATGCGAGCCTGGCCTGGCAGTGGACGATCAGCGGCTCGGTCGTCTCCACCAGCTCCAGCTACACCCCAGTCTCTGCCGACGTGGGCCAGGACGTGGTCGTGCAGGCCGTGGCCAGCCACGACGGCCACAGCGTCAGCCAGACCGCGAGCGTCCGCATCAGTTCGGCAGCGCTGTCCCTGGTCTCCCGTCCGAAGGCGACCGGGACCTTCCGGGTGGGCCACAAGGTCAAGGCCAGCAAGGGCAGTTGGAGCCCGACTCCGGCCACCTATCACTACCAGTGGTACCGCAGCGGAAAGAAGATCTCGAAGGCCACCAAGTCGACCTACAAACTCACCCGGTCGGACCGGAAGAAGAAGATCACCGTCAAGGTCACCGTCACTCTGCCGGGATACCTCACCGCCAGTGCCACCTCGTCCAGCCACAAAGTGAAGTAGCCGCTGTGTCCCCGCGGATGTGAGCGTGGGTCGGCGGTCCGGCATGCAAGAATCTCGCGACGGATCTTCTGCGGGGACTTCTCATGAGCTGGTTTCGATGGTCGGCATCGACCGTCGCTGTCGCCGTGATCTGGGTCGGATCGGCATTGCCCGCTCACGCAATCACAATCAACGACTGGAACATCACCGCTACGGGGGTTGATGCGCAGGCAGCCTGGAAGACGAGCCGCGGCGCCGGCACCGTCGTCGGCGTCATCGACACCGGCATCAGCCCACATCTCGATTTCACCGATTCGACCACCGATCTGATCGGCGGCAATGCGCTGCCTGGCTACGACTTCATCTCGCGCAGCGACCTCACCGGCGATGGTGACGGCTGGGACGCCAACCCCACTGACGAGATGAAGACCACGAACGGCGACGGCCCGGTGATTCCCGGCTGGCATGGGCTGCACGTTGCCGGCACCGTCGCCGCGCTCGACAACGGCTTCGGAGTCACCGGGGTCGCACCCGAGGCGAAAGTGGTGCCGATCCGCCTGGTCGGAATGCAGGGCGGCGTCGACACCGCCAACATGGACGAAGCGATCCGCTGGGGTGCCGGATTGGGCGTCGAGGGAGCGCCGTCCAGTCGGACCCCCGCCGATGTACTCAACCTGTCCATCGCCGTGGAGGGCGCCTGCCCTTCTGCTGTTCAGGAAGCTATTGACGCAGCAACCGCACAGGGAGTGGCGGTCGTGGTCGCCGCCGGGAACACCTGGGACGCCAAGACCACCGGCAAACGTGATCTGATCAGCGGCTTCTTTCCGGGGAACTGTCGGGGCGTCATCACCGTGACGGCGTCGGACCACCTCGCAGGCCTCACCGACTACAGCAACATCGGCGACCCCACGGTGCCGGCGACCATCTCCGCACCCGGGGACGTGATGTCGACCTGCAACTCCGGCGATCCGTACTGCAAGGACGGTTATGCCGTCTCGAGCGGTACGTCAATGTCTGCCCCGCATGTTGCCGCGGTGATTGCCTTGTTGCGCTCCGCGCAGCCGTACCTCACCGTGAGTCAACTGACCGAGGCGATCACGAGTTCGGCGACACCATTTGCCCAGGCCACGCAGAACTCGCCGTGCACCACCGGTGAGGTCTGCGGAGCAGGGATCCTCAACGCTGCCGCCGCACTGACCTACGCCGGGACCCACTTCAGCCCACCGACGCCCGCGGAGACTCCCAACGCCGACCCGTCCCCCACCCCGACCCCGACACCGGGCGACACACCCACGCCGTCCCCCACACCGACACCCGGCGAAACCGAGACCTCGCCGGCACCCGCGCCGGTGCCGGATCCATTGCCGGCACCTTCACCGGTCAGCGGGCCGAACCCCAGTGTCGGAAGCGAGAACCCCCCGCCTATCCCGGCGCCGCAGCCACCAATTGAGCTGCTCTCCCGACCGAAGGCGACGGGGACGTTTCGCGTGGGCCACAAGGTGAAGGCCAGCGATGGCATCTGGAGCCCCACACCCGCGAGGGTCAGCTTCCAGTGGTACCGCGGTGACAAGAAGATCCCGAAGGCCACCAAGGCCAGCTATCGACTCACTCGCTCAGATCGACGCAAGAAGATCAGCGTCATGGTCACAGTCAGACGCAGCGGGTACCCCACCGCTCGCGCCACCTCGTCCAGCCACAAAGTGAAGTAGCGGCAGGCTCAGCGGCCGAAGCGGCGTTCCCGCTGGGCGTAGGAACGCAGTGCCCGGACGAAGTCGATCTTGCGGAAGTCGGGCCACAGAGCCTCACAGAAGTAGAACTCGCTGTGCGCCGACTGCCAGATCAAGAAGCCGGAGAGCCGCTGTTCGCCGCTGGTGCGAATGATCAGGTCGGGGTCGGGTTGCCCGGCGGTGTAGAGGTGTTCGGAGATGTCGTCGATCTCCAGGCTGTCGGCCAGTTCGGCGAGGTTGGTTCCCTTGGATGCCTCACTGGCCAGCAGCGAGCGGACCGCATCGCGAAGTTCGTGGCGTCCCCCGTAGGCGATCGCGACGTTCACATGGCAGCCGGTGTTGGCCGCAGTGGCTTGCTCGGCTTCCCGCAGGCTAGCGGTGAGATTGGCCGGCAGCAGGTTCAGGTCACCGACGACCTGTACGCGGTAGTTGTCGGCCACCGTCAGGTCGGTGACCAGCCCGCGGATCACCTCCAGCAGCGGGGCGATCTCGGCCTCCTCCGCCCGACGCAGGTTGTCGGTGGACAGCACCCACAAGGTCACCAGCGGGATACCCAGCTGCGCGCACCAGCCGACGAACTCCATCAACTTGTCGGCTCCGGCCTGGTAGCCCACCACCAACGGACGCCCCGGCGCATTCGTGCGCGCCCAGCGGCGGTTTCCATCCGCGAGGACGGCCACGTGCCGAGGCAGCGCGGACGGATCGAGGTTCACCAAGAGGCGTCGCTCGTAGTAGCGGTACAGCAAATCCCAGGACTGCACCCGGTCGGCCAATCCTCTGGCCCACCCCTCGATCGCCATGTCGAAACCCTACCGCTCCACCACAGCGCGGCGAGTAGCGACAACGACGCAAGTACCCGAGGAGCTTGAAGGACTTGCGCCCATCGCAACCTACGCTAAGGTAAGTTACGCAACCGTAGGTAGGGAGAAGGATGACAATGACCCAGGTCCGGTCGGATGCCGACATCGCCGAAGCCAAGCCACGACTGCGCGGCTGGCTCCACCTCGGCGCGACCCCCCTGGCCATCATCGGCGGCGTTCTCCTGATCGCACTGTCCCCCACGATCGCCGGCAAGATCGGGGCCGCCATCTGGCTGGCCGGCGCGGTGCTGCTCTTCGGGACCAGCGCGACCTACCATCTGGGCAACTGGGGTCCCACGGCCAGAGACGTGCTCCGACGCTGGGACCACTCCAACATCTTCGCGTTCATCGCAGCCACCTACACCCCGATCGCGATCGCGCTGCTGCCCGACCCGACCGTCATGCTGGTGCTGATCTGGTCGATCGCGGTCGCCGGCATGGCCGTCCAGATCGCCTGGCCGACCGCACCGCGGTGGCTCAACGTGGCCTGCTATCTCGGCATGGGCTGGGCCGGCGTGGGCTGGCTGCCGGCCTTCTGGACCCTCGGCGGCCCCGCCGTGGTCATCCTGATCCTGCTGGGCGGGGTGGCCTACAGCCTGGGCGCGGTGGTGTACGCCCGCAAGTGGCCCAACCCGTCACCGACGTGGTTCGGCTTCCACGAGATCTTCCACGCCTTCACGGTGATCGCGGCCGGGTGCCATTTCGCGGCGATCACCGTCGCCATCTTCGCCTAGCGCTCGCCGACGTCCAGCCCTCGCGCCGACACCCCTGGCCCTGAAGAGGGGCTAGAGACCAACAACGCGGGCCCTCGGCGCCATGGGTGGTGCGGTACGAGCGGGTGCGCCCTAGTGGTCGCCGTCTTCGTCGTCGTGACAACCGGCCGCCGGGGCGGCCTTCGGCGCCGCGACCCCACCGACCCGGCTCCACAGCGCGGTACGCAGCTCTTTCAAATCGCTGGTCGGCGCAAAGCAGGTCTCCCCGCGACAGACGTACACACCCGGCTCGACGCGCTCCTCGAAGTGATGTGCGAAGCCGGTCGTGTCCGCCGGACCGGCGATCACTGCGGTCCCCACCGGAGCCATCCGCCAGGTCGCACGGACCAGATCCGACAACGGCTCGCTATCGCCGCCGACCACCACGGCCACGGCCGGACGCAGCCCCGTCCGGGCTTCGTCGGCGATCAACGCATCCACCAAGGCGGAGCCGGCGAACTGCGGATTGCTCTCCACCGCACCGCGAACCGTCACCGCGGCCTGATCGGCGCGCTCGACGAAATCGGGACGATCGGCCATCAGCGCCACCAGCCGCAGCGCCTCGATCAGGGTGCTGGTGCCCGACGGGGTCGGGTTGTCGGCGACATCACGCGCGCGGGCGTACAGTTTCTCGGCGTCGGCGCCGGCGTCGAAGAAGCCGCCGTCGTCGGCCCCGAACAACTCCAGGGCGACCTCCAGCAGCTGCACCGCACGGTCCAGCCAGTCGGCCTGCCCCAACACGCCACCCAAGCGCGCGAAGCCCAGCGCGACCGCGCCGTAGTCCTCAGCAAAGCCACCCACACCGGCAGGCACCCCGTCCAGCGACGTACGCCGTAGCCGTCCGTCGACCACATGGACCTGCCACAGGTACTCCGCAGCCGCTCGGGCCAGCTCCAGCCATTCCGGCTCCCCGAACACCGCGGCGGCGTTGCAGAGCGCGTCGATCGTCCAGCCGTTCCAAGCAGCCACGACCTTGTCGTCACGGAAGGGCGCGTACCGGTTGAAGCGCTCGCTGAGCAGTCGTTCGCTCACCCGCGCCAGCCGTTCGGCGTCGGGATTGCCGCGCAACTGCAGGGTGGACAGGCCGTGCTCGAAAGTGCCGGCGTTGGTGACGTGGAAGACCTGCGCGGCCCACTCCCCGTCCTCGGCGCCGAGCGCATCGGTGAGCAGCTCCGGCGTCCAGCAGTAGTAGATGCCCTCGTGCTGTTGGCCGAGGGAGTCCAGGCTGTCGGCGTCCAGGCTGGCGGCGAACCCGCCGGCCTCGGTGCGCATCTCGCGGGCCAGCCAGCCGACGATGCCGCGGGCCACCCGCTCCCGCTGCCAGCGCAGGGTCGGGTCGTGGTCCGGCGTGCGCCGCCAGCCGCGGGTGTAGGCACCCAGCAGCAGCGCGTTGTCGTAGAGCATCTTCTCGAAGTGCGGCACCACCCAGGACGCGTCCACGGTGTAGCGGTGGAACCCGCCGCCGAGTTGGTCGTGGATGCCGCCGCGGGCCATCGCCTCCAGGCTGCGCTGGGCCACGTCCACCGAAGCGGCCTCGCCTTTGACCAGGAGGGCGTCCAACACCTGCGGGAAGGGGAACTTCGGCGCGGTGCCGAAACCGCCGTTGATCGGGTCGAACGCGTCCGACAACTGCTGCTGCACCTTCCACACGTCCATCCGTGCGGTGCCTCCTGCCGACGGGACGAAGGCGTCGGCCAGCGCCTCGGCGATCGCCAACGCCCCCGCCTCGGCCTCAGCCCGACGGTTGCGCCAGGCCTCATCGATCGCGGTGATCACTTCGGTGAAAGACGGCTGCGGGCCGCGCCGGGTGGGCGGGAAGTAGGTGCCGGCGAAGAACGGACGGCCCTGTGGGGTGCAGAAGACCGTCATCGGCCACCCACCGGTACCGGTGAGGGCCTGAGTTGCCTTGAGGAACACCTGGTCGATGTCGGGACGCTCCTCGCGATCGACCTTGATCGCCACGAAGTTGGCGTTGACCACCGCAGCCACGGCCGGATCGGTGAACGACTCCTCGGCCATCACATGGCACCAGTGGCAGGCGGCGTAGCCCACCGACAGCAGAATCGGACGTCCGGTGCGCTCGGCTTCGGCGAGCGCGTCGGCGCCCCACTCCCACCAGTCGATCGGGTTGTCGGCGTGCTGGCGCAGATACGGCGAGGTCGCGTTACCCAGGTGATTCACGCCGGTCAGCTTAGGCGGCAGCGGACGGATCGGTCGGTCATGATCTATCAGCCCGAGTCAGCCAGGCACCTAGCGGCTGACCTGGTATCACCCCGGCGAACAGGTCGACCTCAGGCAGGTTCACCGACACCCGACTGCGCACCAGTTGGTAGTCCTCGCTGGGATGAGCAGCCTGCTGGATCTCCAGCGGCACCGCGAACCAGCGGCCGTCGGGGTCGATCTGGGTGGCGTGCGCGCGCAGCGCGTCGTTGCGCACCCCGAAGTACTCCGCGCACGGCACCCGCGTGGTGATCCGGGCGCGATCCTCGTCGGTCTCCTCCCAGCCGGCCAGCATGTCGGTGTACGGGCTCTCCAGCCCGGCCGAATGCATGGCGCGATCGAGCGCAGCGAAGCGTCCGCGGTGCAGGGTGATGTCGTAGTAGACCTTGGTCACCAGCCACACCGGACCGTGCTCGGGCCAGGCGTCGGGGTCGGCGGCCGCATCGACCGCGGCCATGGTGATCTTGTGGGTCATGATGTGGTCGGGATGCGGGTAGCCGCCGTTCTCGTCATAGGTGGTGACCACCTGGGGACGGAACTCGCGGATCACCTTCACCAGCCGTCCGGCGGCCTGGGAGACGTCCTGGGCGGCGAAGGAATCGGGGTCGACGTCCGGGCCCATGCCGGAATCGATGAAACCCAGCCAGGTCTGCTCGATGTCGAGGATCTTCGCCGCAGCCGCCATTTCTTCGCGGCGCAACTCGGGCAATCGGGATTGGTTCTCCGGGCTTTCCATCTTCGGGTTGAGGATGTCCCCGCGTTCCCCGCCGGTACAGGTTGCCACCAGCACTTTCACCCCACGGCGCCGGTAGTACGCAGTCGTCGCCGCGCCCTTGCTCGACTCGTCGTCGGGATGGGCGTGGACGTGTAGCAAGCGCAGGTCGTCGCTCGGATTCGGCATGGTCATCATTGTGGTCAACCGTCCAGCCCTTGGCCTGATTCCCGCGCCGCGCTTTCTGGCTCGCCGCCCTGGTGAGCTAGATTTGCCGATTATGACCGGACAGACCACCTGGCTTACCCAAGAGGCCTACGACCGACTCAGTGAAGAACTCGCCTATCTCAAGGGCGAGGGACGACGGCTGATCTCGGCCAAGATTGCTCACGCTCGCGAAGAGGGCGACCTCAGCGAGAACGCCGGCTACCACGCCGCGCGCGAGGAGCAGGGCCATCAGGAAGCGCGCATTCGCGTGCTCGCCGCCATGCTTGAGAACGCCGAGGTCGGTGAAGCTCCCGGCGAGGCCGACGAGGTCACCCCCGGCAGCCTGGTCACCATCTACTACGACGACGACCCCGATGACGACGACACCTTCGTTCTGGGGTCGCGCGAGCTCATGGGGTTGGACGATTCGGTCGCCTTGGAAGTGTTCAGCCCGCAGTCACCGCTGGGCGCGGCCGTCCTCGGCGCCAAAGTTGGCGCCACGGTCAGCTACACCGCGCCGAGTGGTAGTCAGATCGAGGTGACCATCGTCGAGGTCAAGCCCTACACCGGCTAGCCCGATCAGGCCTGACTAAGCCAGTTCACTGAGAAGCTCGGCAGCTTCCTGCGGAGACAGGGCACCGCTGGCGACTTCGGCGAGCACCTGCTCGCGTGACAACACCGCCGGACCAGGCTCGGCCCCACCCAGCCCCAGCTTGGTCAACAGCGCCGTGAAGCGCGCCCGCGCGGTCGGATAGGACACGCCCAGGTGCTTCTCCACTTCACGGAGATTGCCCCGGGACGCCAGGAAGACCCGCAGCACTTCGGTCTCGCGTTCGTCCAAGCCGCAGAAGTCGCAGTGCGCGAACTCGCCCACCAACTCCGAACCACAGTTGCGGCACCCGACCCGCGTGGTGATCAGGTCACCGCCGCAGACCGGGCAGTCCGACGGTGCCTGGTACTTCGGCTGGCTCACTGCTGGCCCTCCGGTTCGGCGGCATCGACGTTCGCCCAGCCCATCACCACACCGATGTCGAGGCGGGCCGAGCCATTGCCGAGGACGAGCTCGTCCACCACGCCGGTGTGGGCACCGGTGAAGGTGACCCGACCCAGCTGCGCTTCGGCATGCACGGTGACGTTCGACTCGCGTCCGAGTTCGACATTGAGTTGGCCGGACTCGACGCGCACCCGGGAACGTCCGCTGGCGATGGTGCCGACCACCGTCGCCGATCCGGCCTGCACCAGCGCGTCGTTGACCTCGGTGACCCCACGCAGCTCAGCACCGCCGGCGGTGACGCGCACCTTGCCCAGGTAGGGCACGTCGGTGCAGACCAGGTGGCCGGCGGTGACCTCGACATCGAGGGCGATCGCCGGGTTCACCCGCAGCACCAGCTCCTTGCCCAGCCCGAGGGCGCGAATGTCGTCGAAGTTGCGCGGCGGCCGCAGGATCGAGAAGCCGTCGAAGCTCGGGCCGAACTCGCCGTCGCTGGACACTTCCAGCACCGAGCCGTTGCGCCGCAGGACGTGCGGACCTTCGGCCGAGGCGGTGGCCACCGACGGGTCGCCGGTGATCCGCACTCGACGTCCGACGGCGCGCACGGCGATGCGATCAACGCCCTTGGTGCCACCGGCGCGCTTGCGTCCGGACGGGGCGGGGTTCTCGAACACGTCGCGGGCATGCGGGGAGTACTGCCGGCGGTCGCCGTCCTCGTCGGCCTCGGCAGCGAGTTCCTCATTGGTCGGCTCCACCGGGGTGGGCTCGGACGCGGTGGGCTCGGACGGGGTCGCCTCGCTCGATGCCGTCTTCAGCGCATCCATACGCCGCGCGGCCTCGGCAGCGTCGATACGTCCGGCCGCGAGATCTTCCAGGATCGGTCCCAAGTCAGGGTTGCTCATACCTCAATGGTATGCCGTCCTTTCAACTTACGCAGTATCAGCTTTCACTTCTGGTAAGTCCGCCCGCAGTGGCTCGGGGAATCCGTCCGGGTTCAGACCACGGATGAAGGCCGCCGAGAAGGCCAGCACCGGGATCACCAGCAGCGCGCCGACGATGCCGGCGATGGTGGCGCCGATCGCCAGCCCGATCAGCACGGCCAACGGGTGCAGCTGCACGGCCCGCCCCAACAGGATCGGCTGGAGGAAATGCCCTTCGGCCTGCATCACCGCGATGGTCACCGCCAGCATGATCAGCGCGCTCACCGGGCCGTGGGTGACTAACGCCAGGGCACAGGCCACCGTGCCGGCCAGCACCGCCCCGACCACCGGGACGAACGCGGTCACGAAGGTAAGGGCGAACAGCGCCCAGGCCATCGGCAGCTGCAACGCCAGCGCACCAATCAAGATGCCAATCGCGTCCACCAGAGCCACCAGCACCTGAGCCCGCATGTAGGCGACCAGCGACTCCCACCCGCGCCCGACCGCCCGATCGGTGGCGACCTGGTAATGGCGGGGCACCAGCTTCAGCACCGAACCCCACAGCTGCTCGCCGCCGGCAAGGAAGAAGAAGGTGGCGATCAGCGCGATCGCCAGCCCGGCGAAGAAGTGACCGACCCCGACGCCGGCCTTGGCGGCGGCTGAGGCGAGTTCGGCCTTGGAGTTGGCGACCCAATCGCTGAGCTGGGTCAGGTAGCCACTCAGCTGGGCCTGATCGATCTGCAACGGCCCGGAGGCCAGCCAGGTGAGGAAAGTCGCGATCCCGGCCTCGGCCTGCACCCACAGCTGCGGCCATTCCTTGACCACCTGGGTGCCGATGGCGACGAAGACGCCGGCCACGACCAGCGCCATCACCAGCAGGGACGCGATCGAGGCCAGCACCCCCGGCCACTTCCAGGCGCGGAGGCGTCCGTTGAGCGGAGCGAGCAGCGCAGTCAGGAGGACGGCCACCGCCAGCGGCACACTGACCGCGGAGAAGTAGGTGAGCGCCCACCACAGCAGGGCGGCCACCCCGGCGACCACCAGCACCCGCCAGCTCCAACTGGCAGCGGTGACCAGTCCGACGGGGATGCGCGGGGTGTCCGGAGTATCTGCGGCGGCTTCCGCCAGGGGCACGGTGTCGTCGGCGCGGGTCTTGCCCGCCGGGGTTTTCGCGATCGCCATGCCGTGAACTGTAGTCAGCCCGGCCGGCCCATACCCTCAGGGATGCCCCTCAGCCCACCCCCGCCCTAGGCTGACGCCATGCGCCATCCGCTCAACGACTTGCTCGCGCCCGATTGGGCTGAGGCCCTGCAACCGGTTGCCGAACAGATCTCGTCCATGGGGGACTTCCTTCGCGATGAGTTGGCTGCGGGCCGCCAGTACCTCCCGGCCGGCGACAAGGTGCTGCGGGCGTTCACCCGGCCACTGGCCGACGTCCGGGTGCTGATCGTCGGCCAGGACCCTTATCCCACCCCCGGGCATCCCGTGGGCCTGTCGTTCTCGGTCGCGCCGGACGTCCGTCCGCTGCCGCGCAGCCTGAACAACATCTACGCCGAACTCGAGTCCGATCTGGGTATTGCGCCGGCCGCTCACGGCGACTTGAGTGCCTGGTTCGAGCAGGGCGTGCTGTTGCTCAACCGGGTGCTGACGGTGCGTCCGGGCGCGCCGGGATCGCACCGTGGCAAGGGGTGGGAGCAGGTCACCGAGTGCGCGATCGATGCTCTGGTGGCCCGCGGTGGACCACTGGTGGCGATCCTGTGGGGCAAGGACGCCCAGTCCCTGGCCCCTCGCCTAGACGGCATCGCCCAGATCGCCTCTCCACACCCTTCACCGATGTCGGCCCGCTACGGCTTCTTCGGTTCGCGTCCGTTCAGTCGGGCGAATGCCGCCCTGGTCGAACAGGGCGCCACCCCGATCGACTGGCGCTTGTCCTAGGCCCCCCTACTCTCCCCGGTTCACCGTTCCGCCCAACCCTGCAACGATTCGCCCTCGCACCGCGAGATCACCGGCGTGTCCCGCCTCGGACGAGCGTTGCCAGTGCATCTGATTGCAGGAATGCCACGCGCAGCCATGGTGTTGAGCAGACGTGTTCGGATTCTCCAAGTCAACGATGATCAGCCCCGCCGATGCACTGCCCGGTCGAGACCGTCCGGTGCTCACCCCTGGCACCACCTTCCACGACATCCTCGGCACCCGGATCGACGCGGTCCCCGAGGGCGCCGAGGTGGCCTACTTCGCCCTGGGCTGCTTCTGGGGTGCGGAGAAGCTGTTTTGGCAGCTGCCCGGCGTGATCACCACCGCGGTCGGCTACACCGGCGGCTACACGCCCAACCCCACCTATGAAGAGGTGTGCACCGGACGTACCGGCCACACCGAGACCGTGATGGTGGTCTTCGACCCGACCCAGATCACCTATGCGCAGCTGCTGGCCACCTTCTGGGAGAACCACGATCCGACCCAGGGAATGCGCCAAGGCAACGACCACGGCACCCAGTACCGCTCGGCGATCTTCGTGACTTCTCCGGCGCAGCACCGCGTGGCCGAGGCCAGCAAGCTGGACTTCGCCGAGCGCCTCCAGGGTGCCGGCTACGGCGACATCACCACCGAGATCGAGCCGGCCGGAACGTTCTTCGCCGCCGAGCGCTACCACCAGCAGTACCTGGACAAGAACCCCAACGGCTATTGCCCCATTCACGCCACCGGCGTGAAGTGCGGCTGAGCCACGCCACCGGCGTGAAGTGCGGCTGAGGACGGACGTTCCTCAGGCCTAGGAGACGCTCACCGGGTGCCGGCGACCAGGTCGGGTAGTGACGGATCAGTCGGGGTGGCCTTTCGAGATGGATTGTCTCGGTCCTCGGACCGCGGCCACCGCCGGACGAGGGGACTTGAGGAGATCGCCAACCTGAAGCCGCCCCCGAGCTAATCCGGCCCGGAACGCCGCTGCGGTTGACCGGCGCGAACCCTGCCCGGTAGACCTGGGACGGCAAGCGAGACCAGGGAGTGTCAATGGCGGGGATTCCGTCCAGTTCACGGCCGACGATGGCTGATGTCGGCCGTACGGCCGGGGTATCGCCGACCACGGTGTCGCTGATCCTGAACAACCGGGACGCCAAGATCAGCGCGGCCACCCGCAAGCGCGTCCTGGCCGCCATCGAGGAGCTCGACTACCGCCCCAACCGGGCCGCCCAAGGCCTGCGCCTAGGCAAGACCAGCACGATCGGCTTCCTCACCGACGAAATCGCCATCCAGCCGTTCTCCGGACCGATGATCGCCGGCATTCACGACCTCATCTGGGAGCAGCGCTCGCTGCTGTTGATGGTCAACACCACCCGCAACCAGTCCCGCCTGACCGCCGCGGTCGAGGATCTCCTCGACCGCCAGGTGGACGCGCTGATCTTCGCCGCGATGGGCACCCGGTTGGTGGAGTTCCCGCCGATTCCGGCGAACGTGCCGGCGCTGCTGGTGAACGCCTACACCGCCGATGACAGCATCCCGGCGATCCTTCCCGACGAGTTGGCCGGTGGGCGCGCTGCGATTGAGCACGTGCTGTCGCTGGGCCATCGCCGGATCGCCTTCCTGGCCGGACGCGAGCCCGCCTGGGCCACCCGCGCCCGGGTGAAGGGCTATCTGGAGGGCCTGCAGGCGGCCGGCCTGGACCCGGCCAAGAACCCGATCTACTTCGGCAACTACCGCATCGACTCCGGCTACGAGCTCACCATGCAGGCCATGCAGAAGCGCCACCGTCCGACCGCCCTGCTGCTGGGTAACGATCAGATGGCCGCCGGTGCCTACCTGGCGTTGGCGCGGATGGGACTGCAGATTCCCGATGACGTCTCGGTGGTCGGCTACGACGACGAGCCGCTGGCCGCCGACCTCGCGCCGGCCCTGACCACGGTACGCATCCCCTTCTACGAAATGGGACGCCTGGCCGCCCAGCACACGCTGGACCAGACGATCGACCAACTCCCCCGGCGTAGCTACGAGGCGTGCACCATCGTGCATCGCTCCAGCACCAACCCGCCGCGCGACGAGTAGGCATCGCGGGCACGAAACAGAAAGCAGACGGCCTCCGCCGGTTGGCCCGCGCGATCAGCGCGGACGACCTGACGGAGGCCGTCTGTTCGTCATTCACCACCCACGCGGGGTGGGGAGTCGATCACTCCGCCGCAGCGGCGAGATGCTCCAGGGCCCGCTCCCAGCGGTGGCTGATGGCAGCCACATCGAAGTAGCTGGGGATCCCGGTGTGAGAGACCTCCACGCGGGTGCCGTCGGCTTCGGCGATCAGATCGATCTCGACGATCGTCTTGGGCGCTTCTTCGGCGGCGTGCCAGCTGAACCGGATCTGCTCCAGCGGGTGGTAGGAACGGACGACCCCATAGGTTCCGTCCGCAGCGTGCCAGCTATCACCCTTGTCGCCCAGTTCACCGCCGGCACCGAGGAGTGCCTCGGCCCCTTCGCGAGTGGACATGAGTTTCCAGACATCCTTGACTGATTTGGACACCGACCGGCTGACTTTCACGGTGGTGTCCACGGGGTTCACGAGCGTGTCACCCTGAGCCTGTTCGATCATCACATACCTCGATCCACTCGGCGATTCGATCCGCCCAACGCTGGGCTGGATACCGCCACACTACTCAGGTTCGCCGTCGATGGAAGTGGTTCCACGAACCTTTCCAACTCCTGCCCAATACGGCTCTGACTGCGTGTCGCTCCCCAGCCTCAGTACGTCGACCCGATAGAAATATTGCAGGCCGGACCAGGTATGAGTTGGTCCGGCTTTCACGTTCCTTGAGGCCGCCCGAACCTGTGACAACTGTGACGAGAGTGACAACAGGAGACCGGTGTGACAGGCCCGGAAAATTTGACCGAACAATCTTGGACGAACCCCTTGCGCACCCCCGTCCCGAGGCGTAGAACTTAGCTACGCGATCGCGGTGAGGGGCCTGAAAGGGAACCGCAGCCAAGGTCACGGACGGACAGCAGACGAGTTCCAAGAGCTGGTGGAGCAATCCATCGGCGCCCTCGAGACGGAGGGCGGAGCGACGAGGCTGACGGGTTCGAGAGCGTCTCGTTCGGACAAATCGAAGGCCGGACCAACTCATACTTGGTCCGGCCTTCACCTTTGCCCGCACAAGTTTAGATTCTCCGCGAACCTCACACTCCAAGGTTCAGTCCTCGAGCTGACAAGACGATCGGCCCCGACCTACCAGTCCCACCGGCCCGGGACGATCCGCGGGCTGCGCCGGTACGCCGACACCGTCGGATCATCGGCGATCCAGAACCGCCAGGGACGCGAGTAGGCGACGCTCACCCCCACTCGCGGTCCGCTGCTGATCACGGCTGGCTCCCGGCCGGGAGTCAGCGTCCAGCCGTCGCCCCAGCGGCGACCGGAGTCGGTCAAGGTCCAGCCCAGCGCCTGCCCGAGGTTGCCCGGGCCGCGGGCCAGGGCACTATCAGCCACCGTGCCGCGCCGTGCTCGCGCCTCGTCCAGCCCGGCCACCACGCGCCCGGCTCGAAACAGCACCGCCGAGCCGTGGCCGGACGTCCCGCAGGTCACGTTCGCGCAGACGTGGATGCCGTAGGAGCGGTAGAGGTAGAGCGTGCCGGGCTCGGCGAACAGGTCCCGAGTGTGCGGACGCGGCCCGCCCCAGGCGTGCGCGGCCCGGTCATCACTGCCGGCGTAGGCCTCCACCTCGGTGAGCATCACGCTCACCTCGCCATTGCTGAGCACGGCGCCCAACAGCAGCGGTGCGAGCGCGGGCGCGGGCAGGCTGAGGTCGATCACCTGACCAGTGTGCCCGCCGGCTTCGACGGAGGCGCTACCGTTGAGGCGTGATCAACCGCCGGCGCACCCTCACCGCCGTGTGCGGTGCATTGGTTGCTGCGCTGGTCGGCTGCACTCCCGTGACCCCGGCGCCCACCGCGGCACCGACTCCAGCCCCCGACTTCACCCAACCCGGCGTGGCCACGGCCATGGTCCACCAACTACTGACCCAGGCCGGCAGCACCAAGGTGCTGATGCTGCGCATCGACGCCGACAACGTCCAGGTCAGCGTCTTGGCCGACGACAAGCCGGTCACCTGGGCCTACCGCGACGGCCAGGCGGGCAAGGTCAACAGCGACCTGCAGTACGTCGACCAGGCCACCTTCGATGTCGACCGGTTCAACCTGTCCGACGTCGGGGCGCTCTTCCGGGCAGCCGCCGGCCAGTGTGGGTCGGCGTCGCGCCAGTCGCTGACCATCGTGGACTCCTCCGGCGGTGAGGTGGCCATGTCGGTGTCCACCGAGCCGGAGTCGCGCACCGTCTTCTTCAACCCGGACGGCACCCTCACCCCCCTGCTCAACTTCGACACCTACTCCGGGGTGAGCGCCGGGGTCCGCGACGCGCTCGGTGATCGCGCCATGGTCTACTCCGTGTCGGTGATCAGCGACCAGGGCGTCACCGCCGAGTTTCCGGCCAGTGGCTCCACCAACGGCATCGTCCGGCGGACCCGTGGCGCGAAGGTGCCGGTGATCACCACCACCCGTTCCGGCGGCGACCTGCGGCCTTTCGCGGCGACCCGGGTCAGCGCGGCGGCCATCTGGAAGGTGGTCACCCAGACGCGCGGCCAGGCCGATATCGCCGAAGGGTCGAAGTGGAGTGTGACCATCGACAACCGGGAGAAGCTCACCGCACCGCGGATGTACTTCTCGTTCGGCTTCACCGTCGTGGTCGCCGACATCGACGGCACGATCATCCGCTGATCGCGGCCAGTTTCTCCTCCGGCCCGCTGATCAGCAGGTACTCCACATTTCGTTCGTGGCCGGCTTCGCCCACCCGGCGTCCGTCCGGGGAGAACACGCCCAGCTGATTGCCGATGTAGCGACGGGTGTCATAGGCCAGAACCTTCACCGGATGGCCGCGAGCCGCGCACATCTCCACCAGGTCGTCCAGTGGCACGTACCCCTCGTTGCTGAACGACACGATCACGACTTCGGCCCGCACTCGCTGAACCAGGTCAGCCAGGGCAGGCGGCATCTCGCGACGGGAGTTGAACGGGCTACGGGTTTCGGCACTGCGGGCGTCGATCCGCTTGCAGGCGACGCCGTAGTACTCCGGCTCATCCCAGCGGACGAGGGTTTCCCAGACGTGGTAGTTGGTGAAGTAGCGGTGCTGGTTGTACGGCGGATCGAGGTAGGCCAGGTCGACCGACTCGAGGTCGTCGATCACCTGCAGCGCGTCCCCGCGGATGGCTTGCCCGGTGCCGGGGGTGAGCACCGGCGCCACCAGACGCAGCGGACGCAGCGCCCGCGGCGCCCAGTCCTTGAGGAAGGCCATCTGGAGCCCCACGGTGGAATCGACCCGATCAGCGGCCTCCAGCAGCGCCGTGAGCAGGATCGGACGCAGCCGGTGATCGCCGTACAGGTCGTCGATGCCCTGCCGGATGGCGTCGATGCGCCGTCCGTTGTCGGGGTGGAAGTAGCGCGACTTCTCACAGAACACCTCGGTGACGTAGCCACTGCGATCGGGCAAGGCCTGCAGCCGGGCCAGGGCTTCACTCACCTCGTCGGGATCGACGTCGGCGGCGTCGGCGACCACGTAGCACTGCGCCAACACTTCGGAGTAGGCGGCGGTGTCGACACAGATGACCGAGCCATCACGCCGACAGAACTCCTGGGCCACCCGAGTGGTGCCCGTGAAAGCGTCCAGCGCGGTGCGGGCACCGACGGCGGTGAAAGCCTCGCCCAGCTGATCCACCAGGCGCCGCTTCGAACCGAGGTACTTGATCACGACCGGTCACCCCGGCATCGTGTCAGTCGCCTCGTCGCGTGCACCCGCACTCACCTCCGCGATGAGCATACGGCCCGACCCGCCTCAGGCCCGGCTGCCGACCGGCGAGGCCGGTTGGTTCGTACGGCGCACACCGTCATGATGGGTGGATGAGGATCATCGGGGTGCGTGCAGCTGGTGGCTCCCCGGTGTTCAGTGCGATCCTCCCCCACGGTGAGGATCCACACCGACTGGCCTGGGAGCACGGCTACCGGGTCCTGCGCCCCCTGTCGGCTTCGGGCACCTCTCCCGACCTGCAACTCACCGTTCAGGTGTCGGCTCACCATCGCGACCGGACGGTCCGGGAGCCGCATCGCCGCACCATGGACGCCGACCTGGACGCGGACGTCCTGGCCGGTCCGCCGGTACCGCGGCAGCGCGTTGCCGCGTACGGCATCGTGCTGTCCCCGTTCGGCCTGCTGGCCACCCAGTTCTCCGAAATGACCGCCGTTCCTGGGCTGTGGGGTCTGCCCGGCGGCGGCATCGATGCCGGAGAGAGTCCCAGCCAAGCGGTCGTGCGTGAGGTCAGCGAGGAGACCGGGCAGCAGCTGAGCATCTCGCAGTTGTTGGACGTCCATACCGATCACTGGATCGGTCGGGCACCCTCTGGCGTGGTGGAGGACTTCCATGCGGTCCGGATCGTCTACGCCGGACACTGCCCCACACCCTCGTCCGCCATCGTGCACGACATCGGCGGCACCACCGCGGCCGCGGAGTGGATCGGGCTGGACGAGTGGACGCATCGTCCCTGGTCGAGCTGGGCGCGACTGATGCTGGATCGCCATCTGCCCAGCCTGCTTGCGGCCCACTGACCGCGGACGACACGAAGGCCCCGCCCGCTGGCGCGGACGGAGCCTTCGATCACAGTCTCAGCGTCGCAGGTAGGACAGCAGACGCAGCATTTCGATGTAGAGCCAGACCATCGTCACCGTCAGGCCGAAGGCGGCCTTCCACGACTCGGACTGGTCGGCGCCGACGGCGATGCCCTGCTCGATGTAGTCGAAATCGAGGATCAGGTTGAACACCGCCAGCCCGATGCCGATCGCCGAGATGCCGAGCAGCAGGAACAGGTTGCCGCCGCTGAACAGGAAGCCTGCCCCGAAGAACGACATCACCAGGTTGACCAGCAGCATCGCGGCGTAGGCCATGGTGCCGATGTAGACCATCTTGCGGAACTTGCTGGTGACCTTGATCCGGAAGAACTTGTAGGCACCCAGGGTTGCCGCGGCGGCGAACAGGGTGCTGAACACGGCCGCCGGGACGATGCCTTGGTAGAGGTACTCGTAGGCACGGCTGACCGCACCGATGAAGACACCTTCGATGGCGGCGTACAGCAGCACGAACGCCGGGTTCACCTTGGTCCGGAAGCTGACCAGCAGCACGGTGCCGAAGGCAACCAGCCCGGCCACGATCCAGATCGGCGTGATCAGGCTCATCGGCAGCAGGCCGGAACTGAACGCCCAATAGGTCAGGGCGGCCATGCCGGCGACCGTACCGAGGGTGACCGCGCTCTTGGTGAGCACGTCCTCGATGGTCATCCGGCCGCCGACCGCAGCCGGGGCGGGAACGTAGCCGGCGCCGTAGGGATCGGCGGGCGGTGGGAAGCCCTGGCCGGGGTAGGCCTGGCCACCGGGCACGCCTTGGCCATAGGCCTGGGACTGCGCACTCGGCACCACCCAAGCATCCGGCTTGGACAGCACAGGGTTCTTGCTCTGCATGTGAGTTTCCTCCTTGTTGGCAGCGGTGGACGCCGTCTGCCCTCCATCGTAGGCAACGCCGCCGCAGTCCGGCTTTGTTCCTCCCTGATCTTCCCCTGATCCGGACGGACGCGTCACCACAGCACGGCGGCGAGGACGCGGGCGATCATCCCCGCGCCGAAGAGGAGGAGAAACCCTCCGGCGATCTTGGTCACCCAGGGCAAGGCACGTTGCATGCCGGCCATCGCGCTGGTCGATCCCAACAGGACAGCGACCAGGATGTCCCAGACGAGCACGACGGTGAACATCCACACCCCGTAGCCGGCCAGCACGGCCGGCGGGCTGGTGGAGATGGCGGCGGCGAGGCTGGCGTAGAACAGGGCGTTCTTCGGATTGAGCAGCCCCGACATCAGCCCGAGCACGAGGCCGCGCGACCAGGAGATCGGGTCGGACGGAGGTCCACTCTCGATGTGCAGATCGCCGGTGGAACGCAAGAACGCGATCCCGACGAAGATCAAGAAGCCACCGCCCGCGCCTTCGATCACGTCCAGCAGGATCGGATTCGTGATCAGGGAGACCCCGCTGAAGGCGGCCGTGATGAAGATGCCGTTCGCGGTCGCGATGCCGACGCACACCCCACTGGCCCGGCGCCAGCCGTTGGCAAGGGAGAGCCGGGCGATGAGGAAGAAGTCCACACCCGGGATCAACAGCGCGAGGAAATGCGCGCCCGCGACGGCAAGGAACTGCTCCATCTCACCTCGACGATGCTGGCCAATAGGACGGGCTCCAGCATCTGGGGTGGCACCTGGCGGCGTCTTGTACGTTCTTGCAGGTCAGCCTTGGTAGGCCCCGGGCGAGGCCGCGACATGGGCGCGGAAAACCCGATGGAAGTGGCTCTGGTCGGTGAACCCCAACACATTGGCCGCGTCGGCAATCGATTCGCCCTCGCGCAACAGCTGGCGCGCCCGCAGCACGCGCACGTTCTGTCGCCAGGCGATCGGACTCAGCCCGGTGACTCGCTTGACCGCCCGCACCACCTGATAGCTGGACATCCCCACCAGTGCGCCCAACACGTCCAGGCGTGGCGCCACCTCATCCTCAGCCAGGCGTTGCAGTACGGGCTCGATCCGGGCGCGCAACTGCGGATCGACCATCGACCGGACGCGATGCGCGGCTGGAGCGTCTCCGGCCACCGCAAAGAAGCGGCGGAAGCACTCCTGGAGCTGTTCTGGTGGCGGATCGAGGAAGAGCTCGTCGGTCAGAGCTGTGGCAGCAGCGGCGAGGGCTGGATCCCGGAGCACGCTCACTGCGTCGAGCAGCGTCGCCGCTACCGGCGGCGACATCAGTGAGGCCGCCCACTCCTGGTCCAGGTGGATCATCCGATACAGCCAGCGGCCGTTTTCGGGATTGCAGGCATGGACCTGACCGGCGGGGATGATCACCACGTCCCCGGGTTCCAGGCTCACCGCGCCCCCGATCGGGCCGGCGAAGTTCGAGACGCCGGCGTCGATCACGCCGATCGACAGCGCGTCATGCAGGTGCTGCCGGTAGCAGGAGTTCTCCTGCGCCGACCGCCGCGCCTCCAACGACGCCACCGTCGAGCTCCGCCAGAACTCCGCCACCTGTCACCTCCACCCTCACACCGGACGCCTTCTGGTCAGGAGTACCACGGCCCAGATCGGGAGAACAAGGCGATCACGACGGGCCTCGGGCGCACGTGCCCCCAATGGGATTCGAACCCATACTGTGGCGGGTTTAAGCCGCCTGCCTCTGCCAGTTGGGCCATGGGGGCCGCAACGGAGTCTAGCGAGCCGGCCCCGAACGGCCTGGTCAGGCGAGCAGACCGGCGACGATGCCGTCGAGGATGTCGGCCTCGCTGACCAGCAGCGGTAACGCCATCCGGTCGCCGATCAGTCCGCAGATCAGGGCGCCGGCGCAGATCACATCGGCTCGCCCGGGGACCATGGTCGGGTACTGAGCGACCTGTGCGATCGGCTGGCGCAGCAACTCGTCGGCGAAGGCGTCCAGTTCACCGACGTCCAGCTTGGAGCCGTGGACGGCGGCGCGGTCGTAGGTCTGCAGCCCTTGAATGAGTGCCGACAGGCTGGTCACCGTGCCACCGACCCCGACCCAGGTGGCCACCTGCGCAAAGTCGATGCCGGAGTTGTCCAACAGGTCGTTGATGTGCGCCGTCGCCGCGTCGATCTCCGCCGACGTCGGTGGGTCGCTGAACAAGAAGCGCTCCCGGACGCGCACCGAGCCGATGTCGAGGGAGATCGCGTGCTCCACGGCGCCGTCGCGACCCAGCACCAGTTCGGTCGACCCGCCACCGATGTCGATCACCAACACCGGCTGCGGCAGCGTCGGCAGTGCCGAGACCGCGCCCAGGTAGGACAGTCGGGCCTCTTCCTGACCAGGGATGATCTCGGCATCCACACCCAGCCGGGCACGGACACCGTCGAAGAACTCCGCGGAGTTGGCCGCGTCCCGCGCCGCAGAAGTGGCCACCACGCGGCGTCGGCTCACGCCGAGGGAGTCCAGCTGCGCACCGAAGTCGGCCATCGCGTCCAGGGTGCGGGCGAGCGCGTCGGGGTGGAAGGCCCCGGTGGCGTCCACGCCCTGCCCCAGGCGGGTGATGTGCAGGCGTCGGTCGACCTCGCTGAGGCGTCCGTCGCGTTGGCGGCAGATCAGCAGCCGCACCGAGTTCGTGCCGCAGTCGACCGCGGCGACCAACTCACTCATAGTCCACCAGGCACGGACGGCTCCAGAAGTCGCCCAGGCGCGCCACCACCTCGTCTCCGATCGGGTTCACCCCGGGCCCGGCAGCCAGCGCGTGCCCGAGCAAGGCGTGCAAGCACTTCACCCGGTTCGGCATGCCGCCGGCGCTGACGCCGTCGATCTCAGGCACCTCCCCCAGCGTGGCCCGATCAGCCAGGTACGCCTGGTGCGCGGCTTCGTAGGCCGCGGCCAGTTCGGGGTCGGTGGCCAGTCGTTGGGTCAGCTCGGTCATCAAGCCGCTCGCCTCCAGGGCCGAGCAGGCGGAACCGGCGCGCGGGCAGGTGAGGTAGTAGGTCGTCGGGAACGGCGTCCCATCGCTCAGGCGTGGCTCGGTGGCCAGCACGCCCGGCTTGCCGCACGGGCAACGCCAGGCGACCGCAGCCACACCCCGAGCAGGACGACCGAGTTGCGCTTCGACGATCGCGGCGTCGGCTTCGGTCAGCGGGGTGAACTCAGGCACGGCGGCATTCTCGCATGCCGCGGCCGAGGTTCACCGACCGGCGATCTTACGGACGGGTGAATCCGCGGTGGCCAAAGAGCCGTTCAGACGCTGCCACCAGGTCAGATCATCCTCGCCGACCACCGGACGCTGCGCCGACTCCAAGGTGATGCCGCCGCCGATCGGATTGCCGTTGTCGTCCACCAGCCGGAAGCCGGTCTCGCCGGGCATCGCCCAGCCGAGCCGCTCACGGGCCTGAGCCTTGACGTAGGCCGGGTCGCTCCAGCGGGCCAGTTCGGCCTCCAGCGTCGTGATCTGGGCGGTGTGATCGCGGATCTCCTGGTCGGCCACAGCCATCTCCTGCTGCTGGCGCACGTAGATCTGGAAGGTGCTGACGAACGACACCGCCAACGCCAACACCACCACGCCCAACGCGAGCGCCCTGCGGGTGAGCTTCAGCCGTTTCTGCCAGCGAGGAACCGGAACCGCCGGCGTGGCCTTCGGTGAGGCCGGGCGTGCGCCAGCGCGCGGACGCCGCCGCTGTTGCTGCTGACGTCCGGGACCGGGGCTGGGGCGCGGCTTACGCGGCGCGCCGGGCATGGGTTCCGCTCATCGCCTTCCAGGATAGGTGGGCGATCCGGCCGCCCCGGGACGGACGCGCCCGGCGACGACCTGCTGGAATGCCAATGGCCCCGACGCCGAAGCGCCGGGGCCATTGAAGGTCGTACTCAGGCCTTGAACCGCGGGAAGGCGGACGCACCGGCGTAACGCGCGGCGTCGTCCAGGTCTTCCTCGATGCGCAGCAGCTGGTTGTACTTGGCAACCCGCTCGGTGCGCGCCGGGGCGCCGGTCTTGATCTGGCCACAGCCCAGGGCCACGGCCAGGTCGGCGATGGTGACGTCCTCGGTCTCACCGCTGCGGTGGCTCATCATCGTGGAGTAGCCACTGCGGTGAGCCAGGGTGACCGCATCGATGGTCTCGGTCAGCGAACCGATCTGGTTCACCTTCACCAGCAGCGCGTTGGCGGTACGGGTGTCGATGCCCTTCTGCAGACGGGTGACGTTGGTCACGAACAGATCGTCGCCAACCAGCTGCACCTTGTCGCCCAGCTGATCGGTGATGGTCTTCCAGCCGTCCCAGTCGTCCTCGTTCAGCGGATCCTCGATCGAGACCAGCGGGTACTTGGCGACCAGTTCGCCGTAGTAGGCGCTCATCTCGGCGGCAGTCTTCTTGCCGCCTTCGAAGTTGTAGGTGCCGTCTTCGTTGTAGAACTCCGACGCGGCCACATCGAGGGCCAGCGCGACGTCCTTGCCCGGGGTGTAGCCGGCGTTGCCGATCGCTTCGAGGATCAGGTCCAGGGCCTCGGCGTTGCTGGCCAGGTTGGGGGCGAAGCCGCCCTCGTCACCCAGGCCGGTGGCCAGGCCACGACCCTTCAGCACCGCCTTGAGCGCGTGGTAGACACCCGCACCCATCTCCAGGGCCTCAGCGAAGGTGGCCGCACCGATCGGCGCGATCATGAACTCCTGGATGTCGACATTGGAGTCGGCATGGGAGCCACCGTTGAGGATGTTCATCATCGGCACCGGGAGCAGGTTCGCCGTCGGGCCACCGAGGTAGCGGTACAGCGGCAGTCCGGCGGACTCAGCCGCCGCGTGGGCCACAGCCAGGGACACACCCAGGATGGCGTTGGCGCCCAGCTTGCCCTTGTTGTCGGTGCCGTCGAGCTCGATCATCGCCTGGTCGAGGAGGCGCTGCTCGTCGGCTTCCATGCCGAGCACTTCCGGCCCGATCTGCTCGATCACGTTCTCAACGGCCTTCAGTACGCCCTTGCCGCCGTAGTGCGCGGCATCGCCGTCGCGCAGTTCCACGGCCTCGAACGCACCCGTCGAAGCACCGGACGGGACCGCGGCGCGGCCTTCGGAGCCATCGTCGAGGACCACCTGTACCTCAACGGTCGGGTTGCCCCGGGAATCAAGAATCTGTCGCGCATCGACGAATTCGATACTTGCCACGATGTCTGCCTTTCAGCTGGTGGAGGTCATCGGCTTCAGCCTACCGGCGATGACCGCCTGCCCGCGGCTGACCAGCGCACACGGGCACATTCGTCCAGATGGCGGGCAATTGTGCTATCAAAGGCCCGCTTCGGTCTCGCGGACCCGGTCCTCCAGCTGTCGCACCGCCGTCCGAGCCGCCTGCTCGGGATCGACGCCCAGTGCTCGCGCCCGCGCCACCAGCGCGATCATCGCCTCGCCCAGCTCGGTGGCCGTCTCCGGCTCCGCGACCGGCTCAGGTACCGAAACGTCCAGGCCGTGGTCGCCGGCTCGGGACAGGATCTTCTTGGCTCGACTCAGCGCCGACAGCCGCTCGGGGATCCCGTCCAACACCGAGTCCCGGCTCTTCTCGATCGCCTTCGCGCGCTCCCACGAGGCGTTCAGATCATCAGGGACGGCGGCATCGGTGAACACGTAAGGATGGCGGGCGATGAGCTTGTCGCAGATCCGCGCGGCCACCTGTTCCAGATCGAAGCGTCCGGTCTCGGCGGCGATCTCGGCGTGGAAGTAGACCTGCAGCAGCAGGTCACCCAGCTCCTCGCGCAGATCGGCGTCACTGCCGGCCTCGATCGCCTCGACGACTTCGAGGGTCTCCTCGATCAGGTAGTGCACCAGCGACTCATGGGTCTGCGCAGCATCCCAGGGGCATTCCTTGCGCAGCCGGTGCATCACCGACGCCAGCCTCGCCAGCTCGGGATACTGCTGCGTCATGGGATCGGTCAGGACAGGACCCGGGACAGCGACCCGGAGTCGCCCGCGAACTGACCCTGAGTCGGATCCCAGGAACCGAAGACGGGGTTGAGTTCCACCGGGACGTTCGCGCAGACCTTCTGGAAGGCCGCGGACCCGGTCTCATCGCTCATCACCAGGATGTAATCGGCGAAGTCGGCCATGAACACCGACGTGGTCGGGTTCTTGAGCAGCGGCTCCCAGTTCGGGTAGGCGGCGTAGACCTGCTGGCGCTGAGCGTCGCTCACCGGGGCACCGATGTCTTTCTGGGCCAGCTTGGCGAGTTGCGAAACCACCAGCACCTGGGCGACGTCACGCCGGGCAACACCCCAGCTCACCGAGGGATCGCTGGCGACCAAGGCCTTGGCAATGGTGTCCACCTGAGAGAGGGCGATCTCCTGTCCGCCCACCTTCGCGGCCACATTCGGGTTGTTGTCCGCGCAACCGGTCAACGCAAGGATCGCGGTGGCCAACACCGCCACCAGCTTCACCGCCGACTTCTTCATCGCCTACTCACTTCCGTCGTTCGTCCGCCGCGGCGATCCTACCCGGTGGCTGCCGTCGGCCCGTCCGGTTGCCGGGAATGTCCCACGTCCAGGTCAGGCGGTGGAGACGATCGGCACGAACAGGTCGGCGAGCACCTTGGTGGCCCAAGCCAGCAGCTCGGTGTCGACGATCGGCACCCCGCCAATCGGACGCGTGGTCGGCCGCGGCACCAGCAGCACCTCGGTCGCCTTGCGGTACTGGGCGCCCGGGTACATCCGCCCCATCCGCAGCTGCATCGAGTCGGGCAACTGCGCCGGCCCGAAACGGACCATGGATCCGGCCAGGACGACCTCATGGACGCCGCAGCGGCGCGCCTGCAGCCGGAAACCGGCCACCGCCAGCAACGCTTCGGCCGGCGCCGGCAGCGGCCCGTAGCGGTCGGTGAGCTCCTCGCGCACCGCGTCGATGTCGGCCTCGGTAGCGACCGCAGCGATGCGCTTGTACATCTCCAGCCGTAGCCGTTCGGATTCGACGTAGTCGCCGGGCAGATGGGCATCGATCGGCAGTTCGATCTTCATCTCCGGCTCAGGCTCGGTCTCCTCGCCACGGAACTCGGCGACCGCCTCCCCGACCAGCCGCAGGTAGAGATCGAAGCCGACCTCGGCGATGTGCCCGGACTGCTCGCCACCCAGCAAGTTGCCGGCGCCGCGAATCTCCAGGTCCTTCATGGCGATCGCCATGCCGGCACCAAGATCGGTGTGCGCGGCCATCGTGGCCAGCCGGTCGTGCGCAGTCTCGGTCAGCGGCCGCTCCGGCGGATACAGGAAGTAGGCGTAGCCGCGGTCACGGCCGCGTCCGACCCGTCCGCGCAGCTGGTGAAGCTGGGACAGGCCGAGCTGGTCGGCCCGCTCGATCAGCAAAGTGTTGGCGGTGGCGATGTCCAGGCCGGCCTCGACGATCGTGGTCGAGACCAACACGTCGAAACGACGCTCCCAGAAGTCGACCATCACCTGTTCGAGGGTGTGCTCGTTCATCTGGCCGTGAGCCACCGCGACCCGAGCCTCGGGGACGAGTTCGGCGATCTGTTGGGCGGTCTTCTCGATCGACTGCACCCGGTTGTGGATGTAGAACACCTGACCCTCGCGGGCCAGCTCGCGCCGGATCGCGGCCCGCACCTGGTTGGCGTCGTAGGGACCGGCGAAGGTCAGCACCGGGTGGCGCTCCTCCGGCGGAGTGGTGATCACGCTCATCTCACGGATCCCGGTGATCGCCATCTCCAGGGTGCGCGGAATCGGAGTGGCGCTCATCGCCAGCACGTCGACGTTCAGCCGCAGCTTCTTCAGCGCTTCCTTGTGCTCGACTCCGAAGCGCTGCTCCTCGTCGATGATCACCAGACCGAGGTCCTTGAACGACACCTCGCCACTGAACAGCGAGTGGGTGCCGACCACCACGTCCACGCCACCGGTAGCCAGCCCGTCGATCACCTTCCGGCGCTCGGCGTCGGTCTGGAACCGGCTCAGCGACGCCACCGTCACCGGGAAGCCGGCGTAGCGGTCGGCGAAGGTCGCGTGATGCTGCTGCACCAACAGCGTCGTCGGCACCAGGACGGCCACCTGCTTGCCGTCCATCACCGCCTTGAACGCCGCCCGTACCGCGATCTCGGTCTTGCCGTAGCCGACGTCGCCGCAGACCAGGCGATCCATCGGCACGACCTGCTCCATGTCGTGTTTGACCTCGGTGATCGCCACCAACTGATCGGGGGTCTCGACGTGCGCGAACGCGTCCTCCAACTCGCCTTGCCACACGGTGTCGGCACTGAAGGCGTGTCCGCGGGACGCCTGCCGCGCCGCGTACAGCTTGATCAGCTCGGCGGCGATCTCACGCACCGCCCGCCGCGCCTTGGACTTACGTTTGGCCCAGTCGGCCCCACCCAGCTTGTCCAGCGACGGGCTCTCACCGCCGACATAGCGGGTGATCAGGTGCAGCTGGTCCATCGGCACGTACAGCCGGTCGCCGGGTTGCCCGCGCTTGCTGGGCGCGTAGTCGAGCACCAGGTACTCCCGGGTGGCCGCCGATACCGTGCGCTGCACCATCTCGACATAACGACCCACGCCGTGCACCTCGTGGACGACCGGATCGCCGGGACGCAACTCCAACGGGTCGATCTGATTGCGCCGCTTGGTCGGCATCTTCTTCTCAGCCGGGTCGCGGTCGCGCTGGCCCGACAGGTCGGCGGCGGTGAACAGCGCCAAGCCGATCGAGGGCAGCGTGAAGCCGTGCCGCAGACCGGCTGGCACCACGGTGACCACACCGGCACCGGGCTGCTCGTCGAGGCGGTCGAGCCGCCGCACCGGCACGTCGGCGGTGACCAGCACTTCGGCCATTCGATCGGCCAGGCCGGAGGACTCCGCGGTCAGCACCGTCCGTTCGCCGGCGCGGACGCTGACGCCGATCGCCGCGAGCGCAGCCTCGGCATCACCGCGCCACCGATCGGCCTCACCGGCGTTCACCGTCCGACTGAGGACGCCGCCGACCCCCGGCTCGTCGTCCACCTCAGAGCCGGCCGCAAAGGGCGAAAGGCTCCACCAGGACTGGCCCCGTTCCAGCGCGTGGGCGCGCACATCGGCCAGGCTGCGGTAGGTGGCCGCCCCCAAGTCGATCGGGGCTGTGCCGCCCTCTGCGGCCGCGGCCCAGGATGCCTGCAGGAACTCCTCGCTGGTGGCGACGAGCTCGTGAGCGCGGGCACGGATGCGCTCGGGATCAGCCACCAGCACCACGGTGTCGGCCGCCATCACGTCGATCAGCAACTCCAGCCCGTCGGTGAGGACGGGGGTGAGCGACTCCATGCCGTCGACCGCGTGCCCTTCGGCGATGCGGGCGAACAGCTCCCCCAAGCTGCCGGCCTCGTTCTGGTAGCGCTGGGCCAACTCGGCCGCGCGAGCGCGGACGGTGTCACTGAGCAACAACTCCCGACACGGGAAAGCGGTGACTTCGGTCAGCGTGGTCTCAGCCGAGCGCTGGTCGGCGACCGCAAAGGGCCGAATCTCCTCGACCGTGTCACCGAAGAAGTCGATGCGGACCGGATGCTCCTCGGTCGGCGGAAAGACGTCGATCAGGCCGCCACGCACGCAGAACTCGCCGCGCCGCTCCACCAGATCCACCCGGACGTAGGCGGCGTCCACCAGCGCCTTGGCGACCTCGTCGATGTCGTAGTCGGTACCGGCCACCAGATGAACCGGACGCAGTTCGGCCAGCCCGACCACCTGCGGCTGCAGCACCGCGCGCACCGGCGCCACCACCACCGTCGGTGCCGGCAGCGCATCGTTGCCGACCAGGCGCCGCAGCAGCGAAAGCCGCCTGCCGACAGTGTCGGAACGCGGACTGAGTCGTTCGTGGGGCAGCGTCTCCCAGGCCGGGTAGTAGGCCACCTGGTCGGCGCCCAACAGCGAGCCGAGCGCGTCCACGGCGGCTTCGGCTTCGCGGAAAGTGGAGGTGACCAGCAGGACCGGACGACGGGCCTGCGCGGCCAGCGCGGCCACGAACAGCGGGCGCACCGCCTCGGGCATGGTCACGTCGAGGCTGGACAGCCGAAGTCGACGGGCATCGGCGATGGTCTCGGCGATCACCGGCTCGTTCGCAACCAGCTCCACCAGCCCGCTCAGAATCACCGCACCACCTTACTCCGGCGCGGTCGCGGGACCGGCCACCGCAAGCGGACATGCAAACGGCGGACTCGCCACCGCAATCCCCCTCACGGTGTGAGCCCGCCGTAGCCCGGCTGCGCCGCCTCCAGCCCAAGGCGCTAGCGCGGCCGGCTAGGCCGACGCGACCCATTCCAGGACTCTCGTCCGGCGCGGCCACGTGCCCCAGTCTCTGTTGGTAGAGGTCGCCGAACGTCGGTCATCGACCTGGCGCGGCATCTACCGGGCGCCGGAGTGCTGGCGTCCGGTTGAGTCGGCCAACGTTCGGCATCCCTCAACCCTCGAGGTCGAAGGCGCTCGAACCCACGATGGCCGGGGTTCCTCGATCCGAGCCGACGTGGCAGTGGGAATCGCCGTGCCGTCCGGAGGTCCAGGGACCCTGTCCGATCGTGGCCTCTGTCGAGAGCCTTCGATCAACCATCTGCATTCTATTGAGGCGTTTGCTAAGCAAAAAAGTCACCTATCAGGGTGACTTTTCATTTGTCCCCCTTGGGAGGGACGCGAGTTTCAATAATCTCCGGTATCAGGAGTTGAACCGATTCTGGGCCGCCTCCAGCCCGTCGGTCAGGAGACACTCCACCGCGTCCGCCGCGCGTGAGACGACCTCAGCGAGGTCGGCGGACACCGCGCTCGGGAACGGCGACAGGACGAACTGGGCCGGGTCCTGACGGCCCGGCGGACGGCCGATCCCGAATCGGACCCGAAAGAAATCGCCGGTGCCCAGACTTTGCCGAATCGACTTCAACCCGTTGTGGCCGTTATCTCCGCCACCGAACTTCAAACGCAACTGACCAAAGTCAATGTCGAGTTCATCGTGAATCACCACCAGCCCCGACGCCGGGGTCTTGTAGTAGGCAGTGGCCTTGGACACCGCGAGCCCCGTGTTGTTCATGAAGGTGCGCGACTTCAGCAGCACCACGGCCGAGGCGTCCGCTCCGACTGCCCCCAGGCCGGCTGAGGTGACCCGCGTCGTGGCCACGTCCGCCCGTAAACCGAGCGAGCGGGAGTATTTCACTTGTGCCCGGCGGGCTAATTCGTCGGCAACCAAGAATCCGACGTTGTGACGGTGGGCTGCATAGGTTGGGCCCGGATTTCCGAGCCCAACCACCAGCCAATTCGTCATGCCGATCAGGCCTCTTCGGCCGACCCGGCCTCTGCGCCTTCGCCCTCACCCTCAGCAGCCTCTTCGGCCTCCTGGGTCGGCGTCGGCTGGATGGAGAGGATCAGATCGGTGGGCTCACCGTTGAAGACCGAGCCGGTGGGCAGCTTCAGGTCGCCGGCGGTGATGGTCGCGCCGATCTCCAGACCGGTGATGTCGACCTCGACATCGGTCGGGATGTGGGTGGCTTCGGCCTCCAGCGCGATGGTCTGCTGATCCATCACCACCATGGCGTCGCCCGGGTGGGTGCCGATGATGACCAGCGCCACCTCGACGGTGACCTTCTCGCCCTTGCGCACGATCACCAGGTCGAGGTGCTCGATCTCCGGCTTCACCGGGTGACGCTGCACCTGCTTGGCCAGCGCCAGCTGGGACTTGCCACCGTCAATGGTGATCTCCAGCACCGCGTTGGCGACCCGCAGGGCCAAGGACAGCTCATGGGCAGGCAGCGAGAGGTGCACCGGGTCGGTGCCGTGGCCGTACAGCACCGCGGGCACCAGGCCGGCACGGCGGGTACGACGGGCAGCACCCTTGCCGAACTCGCTACGCGAGACGGCGGCAATCTTGTTCTGGGACATTCTCAGCTCTCCTCAACCTCGTTCAAGACGTGATGTCGACCAGGGAGGACGATGGGGGCGCAATAATGCGTCCCGCCATGTCGATCACGGGCGAAAGCCCCTCGCCTAGGCAACGCGGGAAAGCCTACCGTTTCCCCCGCGAGGGCGGAAATCGGCTCCGGCTCAGTGCCCGTTGAACAGCGAAGCGACCGAGCCTTCCTCGAACACCGCCTGAATCGCCTGCGCCAGCAGCGGCGCCATCGACAGCACCGTGAGCTTGGGGATGTTGATGTCTTCGGGCAACGGCAGCGTGTTGGTGACGATGATCTCCTCGATCGCCGACTCGTTCAGCCGCTGGGCCGCCGGGCCGGAAAGGATCGGGTGGGTGGCTGCCGCGATCACCTGCTTGGCGCCGGCAGCCCGCAGCGCGGTGGCGGCTTGGGCGATGGTGCCGGCGGTGTCGATCATGTCGTCGACCAGTAGACACACTCGGCCGTGGACGTCGCCGACCACCTCACCGACGGCCACTTCGTTGGCCTTGTTCGGGTCGCGCCGCTTGTGGATGATCGCCAGCGGCGAGCCAAGGTCGTCGGACCACATGTCGGCCAGCCGCACCCGTCCGGCGTCCGGAGAGACCACAGTGATCTCCGAGGCGTCGTAGTTGGCCTTCACGTACTCGGCCAACACCGGCAGGGCGAGCAGGTGGTCGACCGGGCCGTCGAAGAAGCCCTGAATCTGGGCCGCATGCAGGTCGACCGACATCAACCGGTTGGCACCGGCCGCCTTGTACAGGTCGGCCACCAGCCGCGCCGAGATCGGTTCGCGACCGGCGTGCTTCTTGTCCTGGCGTCCGTAGGGGTAGAACGGCGAGACCACGGTGATCCGTCGCGCCGAGGCCCGCTTCAGCGCGTCGATCATGATCAGCTGTTCCATCAGCCACTCGTTGACCGGCGCCGGGTGGGACTGGATCACGAACGCGTCCGCGCCGCGCACCGACTCCTCGAAGCGCACATAGATCTCGGAGTTGGCGTAGGTGAGGCTGCGGGTGGGCACCAGTTCGGTGCCGAGCAGGGTGGCCACTTCTTCGGCCAGTTCGGGGAAGGCACGCCCCGTGCAGACCATCAGGTGCTTTTCGGTGGGCCGCTTCAGACCGCTCACTTCTCGTCCTCCTGGACTGCCCGGCGCAGGGCGGCGGCCTGCCGCGCAGACGCTTCGCTCTTGCTGCCTGGACGCTTGCGCGCCACCCATCCGGCGATGTTGCGCTGTTGACCACGCGCCACTGCCAACTCCCCCGGCCCGACCGCAGAGGTGATCGTCGAACCGGCCGCCACATAGGCGCCCGGGGCGATCTCGACCGGAGCCACCAGCACCGAGTCACTGCCGACGAAGCTGTTGTCGCCGACCACCGTGGTCGACTTGGTGACGCCGTCGTAGTTGGCGAAGATCGTTCCGGCGCCGATGTTGACGCCCTCGCCGAGAATCGCGTCGCCGCAGTAGGACAGATGCGGCACCTTCGTGCCGGCCCCGATCACGGCCTTCTTCGTTTCGACAAAAGCGCCGATCTTTCCCCGTGCGCCCAGCTCGGTGCCCGGACGCAGGTAGCTGAACGGTCCGACGGTCGCCCCGGCGGCGATGGTGGCCAACTCGGCGTGACTTCGGGTGACGGTGGCGCCCTCGCCCACCTCGACGTCGATCAAGGTGGTGTCCGGACCGATGGTCGCGCCGGTGGACACCGAGGTGGCACCTTCCAGCGAGGTGCCCGGCAGCAGGGTGACGTCGGCGGCCAGATCGACCCCGGCGTGCACCCAGGTGGTGGCCGGATCGATCACGGTCACGCCTTCGGCCATCCAATGGCGCAGGATCCGGCGGTTGGCTTCGGCGTTGCGTTCGGCCAGCTGAATGCGGTCGTTGACGCCTTCGGTCTGCAGATGATCGCTCAGCAACCAGGCGCCGACCCGTCCGCCCTCGGCGCGGGCGTGGGTGATCACGTCGGTGAGGTAGAACTCACCCTGGGCGTTTCCGGTGGTCAGCGACGCAATGCCGGACCGCAGGACGGCCGCGTCGAAGGTGTAGATGCCGGAGTTGATCTCGTCGATCACCAGTTCATCGGGAGCCGCGTCGGCCTGCTCGACGATGCGGGCCACCTCACCGTCACTGCGGACAATCCGTCCGTAGCCGGTCGGGTCGGGCACCGTCGCGGTCAACACGGTGACCGCATTGCCTTCGCGTCGATGCGCAGCGACCAGCGCGACCAGGGTCTCCCCGGCGAGCAGCGGGACGTCGCCGGAGGTGACCACGACCTCGCCGTCCACCTCGCCCAGCGCCGCCAGGCCGGAACGGACGGCGTCGCCGGTGCCGAGTTGTTGTTCTTGGACGGCGACCACCACGTGGGGCGCGACATCGGCCAGGTGACTGCTCACCTGCTCACGTCCGTGCCCGACGACAACGACCAGACGTTCCGGGGCCAGCGCATCTGCGGCGTCCACGGCCAACGAGATCATCGATTGCCCAGCGACCTTGTGCAGCACCTTGGGAGTGGCCGACTTCATCCGGGTGCCTGCACCGGCGGCCATCACCACCACGGCCGCAACGGGCGTCGTTACGCCTTGGTCATCACTCATCAGCGGCTCCCCGTTTTCGTGGCTTCCCCAACCCTAACCGAGCCCGCGAGGGCCAGGAGGGGGTTCCGCATCGGCGCAGCAATCCTAACCCTGCCAGGAGATCTGGCGTTTATGATCGCCCTGGCGCCATGCCCGGCGCCACCAGGGGAATCTTGCTGCGGGCCACGCCATCTTCGACGTGCGGCAAATATGAGGTGGGGGTGAGATGAGCGAAACCACACTCGCCAGTGCTCCCACGGCAACGACGACGACCCGTCGCACGGACATCGACGGCCTGCGCGCGGTAGCGATCGGGGCGGTGCTGTTGTGCCACACCGGCCTGGGCCTGTTCAGCGGTGGGTGGATCGGCGTCGATGTCTTCTTCGTCATCTCCGGCTTCTTGATCACCGGCATCATCACCCGCGAGCTCAGCCAAGACCGCTTCACCTTCCGACGCTTCTACCTGCGGCGGGTGCGACGCATCCTGCCGGCGGCCACCGCGACGGTGCTGCTGTGTTTCCCGTTCGCGTGGTGGCTGATGCTGCCCGACTTCCTGCAGAACTTCGGCCAGAGCGCGGTGGCCACGATGCTGTCGGCCAACAACTTCCTGCTGGCTGTGACCAGCGGCTACTGGGCGCTGGAAAGCGCGTTCAAGCCGCTGTTGCACACCTGGAGTCTGGGCGTGGAAGAACAGTTCTACGTCGTCTTCCCGCTGCTCTTCGTCGGCATCATGCGGCTCTTCCGGCAGCACCGAACCCGGGTGATCGCAGCGCTGGCCGTCCTGGCGGTTGGGAGCCTGGTGTGGGCGCAGGTCGCGATTGCGACCAATCCCGATGTGGCCTTCTACCTGCCGCAATATCGGGCCTGGGAGCTCCTCATCGGCGCGATGGCCTCTTTCGCGGTGGTATCGGGGCGCCGCTGGGAACAGTTCCTGCCCAGCGTGGGCCTGATCGCGGTAGTGGTCTCGGCGATCGCGTTCTCGCCGACGATCACCCCCGCGCCCGGAGCGTGGATGCTGGTGCCAGTACTGGGGACGGCTGCCGTGCTGGTCTACGGCCCGTCCGACCCCTGGGCGCAGCGGCTGCTGACCCTGCGTCCGATGGTCTTCATCGGCTTGATCAGCTACTCGGCCTACCTGGTGCACCAGCCGATCTTCGCGTTCATCCGGGTGGCTTCGCTCAGCGAACCGAGTCCGTGGGTCTTCGTCGCCGTCCTGCCGGTGGTGGTGGTCGTGGCGTGGCTGAGTTGGCGCTCCATCGAGGAGCCGTTCCGTGACAAGCGCCGGGTGAGCACCCGGGCAGTCTTCGCCAGCCTGATTCCGCCGTTCGTGGTGATCCTCGCCCTCGGCCTGGTGCTGCACTTCTCCCAGGGCTTCCCCCAGCGAGTCTTCCCCTCACTCACCTCCAAGGCCGAGGTGTACGTCTCCTACAACGAGCGGGTGCGCGCCCTCACCATCGGGCAGCCGGAGGCGCCGACCGATCCCGACATCGTGGTGGTCGGCGACAGCTTCGGACGCGACGCCGTCAATGCCCTGCTCGAGGCCGAACCGGCGCTCACCGGACGAGTCGGCTACGCCGAGCCGGCCAACATCCGCGCAGCCTTCGACCCCAGCCTGTTGGCTCAGCTGCAACCGGCGGTGACCCCGAAGACCCTGGTGGTCCTGGCGATGCACGACCAGTCCGTCGAGGTCGGATTAGCTCAGATCGCGCAGCTCAACGCACTTCACCCACGGGCGATCGAGGCGTTCGGCACCAAGAGCTTCGGCTGGAACCTGAACCCGTACGGACGAGTGCCACTCGCGGAGCGTCCGGCTAGTCGGGTGGAAGTTCTGCCGGAGGTTGAGGCGACCAACGACGCGTTCGCCGCCTCAGTGCCCCACTACATCGACGTCATCCGAATGCTGGGTAGAGACGGACACAGCGTGCCGGTCTTCGATGGTGCCGGAAACCTGCTCTCCCCCGACCGCAATCACCTCACCCGCTACGGCGCAGTGCTCTTGGGTGATCGACTTCGGACGGCGGCCCCGCAGCTGTTCACTCGCTGAACAGCGGCGCCTTCGGCTCCCCGGGTAGGAGTCGAACCTACGTCGCTAGTCCTGATTCAAAGTCAGGCGGGCCCTGCCGGCAGACCAACCGGGGAACGTCGCCGCGAAGGCGACCCGCACACTCTACGGGGGATCGATGGCTGGTTGCATCTCGCCCGTGAGGCGAGCCGGACGTCCAAGGTGAGCGTGGCGATTTCGCCGCAGGAAGAACCGGGTCCACAATTGGCGCCATGTCCGTTACTGGCGCCAATGCCCGCGCCCGGCGCAGCCGGGTGCGAATGACGCGCAGTGAACGACGCGAGCAACTCATCGACGTAGCACGTGCCCTGTTCGCCGAGCGCGGCCTGGACGGTACCTCGGTGGAGGAGATCGCCGCCCACGCCGGCGTGAGCAAGCCGGTGGTCTACGAGCACTTCGGCGGCAAAGAGGGCTTGTACGCGGTCGTGGTCGACCGCGAGGTGCGCACGCTGCACGACTCGATCCGAGCCGCGATCACCACCCCGCGCACCAACCCGCGCGCGCTGATCGAGTTGGGCACGCTGGCCCTGCTGGACTACATCGACGACCACCCCAACGGCTTCCGGATCCTGTCGCGCGACTCCTCGGCCACCTCGCCGGACGGCTCGTTCGCCACGATCCTGTCCGACATCGCCTCCCGGGTTGAGGATCTGCTGGGCGACGAGTTCGCCAAGACCGGGCTCGACCCGGCCACCGCGCCGCTGTACTCCCAGATGCTGGTGGGCCTGGTGGCACTGGCGGGTCAGTGGTGGATGGACACCCGCGACGAGCTCCGCATGGCCAAGCCAGTGGTCGCCGCACACCTGGTGAACCTGGCGTGGTACGGCATGCGAAACCTGAGCGCCAATCCTCGCCTCTATACACAGCGTCCGCTGTCCGTGGTGCCGAACCCCGAGAACTGACGCCTGCGCCGGGCAGCATCCCGGCAATTGAGCGGCATATGCCTCACCACACCCCGGTGATTCCGCTCGCGCACCCGACTGTCATCCGCCCCGCTTAGGGTGAGGCCTGTGATACCGCTGAGCTCACGGACGGCAGCCACCGCCACCGGCATGCTGTTCGCCTACAACGGGGCGGTGGTCGGCGCCTACGCCGCCGCGCTCCCGGTCTTCCAAACCCGCTTCGAGCTCGCACCCCTGCAACTGTCCGGGCTGCTGGTCAGTGTCGGCGCTGCAGCGATCGCGTCGATGCAGCTGGCTGGACGGCTGTCCGACCGTTTCGGTGCCCGACGGGTGGCCTTGGCCATCGTCCCGATCCTGATCATCGGCATTCTCGGCATCGGCCAAGCGTCGAGTGTGCCGGCACTGTTCGTTTTCGGCGCCATGATCGGCTTCGGTAACGGCGGTATCGACGTGGCCATGAACGCGATCGGGGTCCAGGTGGAGCGCCATCGTCCTCGGCCGATCATGAGCCTGCTGCACGGCATGTGGAGCGTCGGGAACCTGATCGGCGCGGCCTTGCTGTTGCTGCTGGTGACCACCTTCCGGGTCACCGATGTGGCCGGGGTGCAGTGGGCCACCGGTAGCGTCGCCGCGCTGGGCATCGCCGTACTCGTCCTCGGCTGGCGGACCGTGCCGGAAACCGAGCAGATCGCCCACACCGACACCGACACCGGTGCCCGCACACCGATTCCGGCTGCGGCCTGGGTGATGGGGGTGATGGCGATCGCGTTCGGACTGGGTGAGGGCACCGGCATGGACTGGTCGGGCGTCCACCTGAAGACCGTGGCCGGTGTGGACGCGGCTACGGCCTCCCTCGGCGTCACCATGATCGCGGCGTTCATGGTGGTCATCCGCCTGCTCGGCGACTTCCTGGTGATGCGGTTCGGACGGCGCGCGGTCACTCGCTTCGGCGGTGCCACCTCCGCGGTGGGCTACCTGATCGTGGGCTTGGCGACACCCTTCCCCGTCCTGCTGGTCGGGTGGGCGCTGGTGGGGTTGGGCATCGGCATGATCGCCCCGCAGGTGTACGCGGTGGCCGGCCACACCGCAGGCGGACGCGGTTTGGCGGTGGTGGTGACCTTCGGCTACGTCACCTTCCTGGTGGGCCCGGCGATCATCGGCGCACTGGCCTCGGTGCTCGGCATCCAGCACACCATGCTGGTGCCGGCGGCGCTGCTGAGCGGGCTGATCCTGCTCGCCCGGGTGATGCCGGGCCCCGAGGCCGACGTCGACTGACCCTCGGCACACGCCGAGCGCACCACGCACTGCCCCACGGGGACCCCAGAAGCCGACGAGCGAACGCTCGCTGGGCGGCTTTCCCCTGCCCGCAAGGCGCCCCCACAGCCCTTCACTGCGGCAACCCCGAGCCGTGGGGAGTTCTCTCCTCGCGCAAGTGCCCCAGTTCTGGTTGGCTACTTCCGAGAACAGTGATCTGGTGGGGCGACTAAAGGGGTAACGGGTGAGGCCTTCGAACTGGTCGGTGTTGGATCTGGCGCATGATCCGACCCCGGGTGATCCGGTAGCGGTGCGCGCCGGTGGGACGCGGTATGTCGGGATCGCGGACGCGATCGGTCGAGCCGCCGCGACGATGCGGTCGTTGGAGGCTGGGGTCTCCAACGTTGACTCAGTGAAGGCCCTGCTGGAGTCCCGCGACAAGGTCGTCGACTCTGTCGGGGTCGCCGAGGGCCGCTACCGGGCGGCCGGTAATGCGCTGACCGCCTATGCCACCGTGTTGGACACGGTGCAGGTCGACACGCTGCACGCGTTGCGTGCGGCACATGCTGCCGCAGGTGACGCGGCCGATGCGGCCGATGATGAGGCGAAGTACCACCGCCGCGCCCAGGACGCCAAGGACGCCGGTGATACCGAGGAGCAGACCAAGTGGGAGAAGCGGGAGGACGCCGCGGAGCGGGCCGGCTCCCACGCTGCCGGCGCGGTGGCGGCCCAGAAGCGGGTCGTGGAGCGCGCCGTCGCTGACCGGGACACCGCTGCCCGGGCTGCGATCGAGGCGATCAACGCATCCACGTCCAATGACGGTCTGAATGACACCTGGTGGGACGACTGGGGCGCCAAGCTCACCGAATGGATCGCCAAGGTCGCCGAAGCGATCGCCATGATCGCCGGCGTCTTGGCGTTGCTGGTGTGTTGGATCCCGGTGATCGGACCAGCCCTTGCCGCAGTCTTGTTGACCGTGGCTGCGATCGCCGCGATCGTCGCCGCAATCGCGAACATCATCTTGGCCGCGACCGGCGAGAATGCCTGGGGTGAGGCCGTTGTCGGCGTCGTGTTCGCCGTCCTGGCTTGTGTCGGATGCCTCATCCAAAGGGTGTGGGTCGGACTCATCGGCCTCCGCCGCCAAGGTGAGGCCTGGCTCGGCTTCGGGATGCACACGCTGTCTGAGCTCCTGAAAGGCCGCCTGCCTCAAACGGCGGAGATCGCAGCGTTTTTGGTTCTGGCGGCCGGGCTCTCGGTCGGGACCACCGCCAACGTGTTCACCGGCACCGATCAACACATCTTCGCTCAGGGCAAGCCGGTGGTGGGCGAGCCGCAAGTCATCACCCGCGCACCGATCACCGGGCTTCAAGACCTGACGGCAGGGATGCCGATGAGCTACAACTCAGCTGGAGTCAGAGTGACCGCACTGCATGTGCCAGGCCAGCCGACGCGCTACATCGTGGAGGCGCCAGGGACTCAGGCCGAAATGTTCCGCGACGGGGGCTGGAACGGCAACCCGAATGCGCGCGACTGGCCTGCGAACCTGTGGGCCGTATCGACCGGCGACTCCGCCTATGAAGAAGGGGTGAAGCTGGCCATCGCCAAAGCCATCGCGCAGGACCAGGCGATCTACGGCAATTCCGGGGGACGACCGGAGATTCTGCTGAGCGGCCACTCGCAAGGCGGCATCGTGATGGCCAACATCACTTCTGATTCGGACTTCACCTCGAAGTACAACATCCGCGGAGTGATCACGGCCGGCTCGCCAGTGGAGTGCGCGGAAATCCCCAGCAACATCAAAGTGATGTCGATCCAACACGGCGCACCTGAGGTGTCATCGACGATCGCCGGGATCGCCACGCTTGGCGTTCCAGTCGTCAGCGCAGCGGCCCAAGTCGCCACGTTCTTCACTTCGGGGGACATCGTCCCGGCAACGGACGACGGCGGGCGGACCATTCTCGGCACCTATGAGTACCATCCCAACATCACGCGCGTCGTCACCCCACCACCTGGGCATGATCCGTTGACCAATCACGCCCAGGACAACTACGCCCTCGACCATCTGGATCGCCCCGACGTCCGTCGCTTCGAGGCGGACAATGGGCTCTCGGACTTCTACTACCCGAAGACCGATTCCGCTGACCCGCAGCCGTCCTCCACCACATACGACGTCCCGATTGGAGCAACCTTCGGATGAAGAGACTCACCGCGGTTCTCGCCGCTCTCCTGACCCTCGTCGGTCTCTCCGGCTGTGGCGAATCCTTCGAAAAGCAGAATGCTGAAGGCACGGCCTACTTAGCCGGGCTGGCCCGCGGAATCCCGAACGCCGAGGTCCACATCGCGCGCTACGTCGTCACCGGTCCAGGGACCATCAACCACAACGTCCAGCTGGAACTGCGGACCGCATCAGTCGATCCCACGGTGATCTCCGGCTTGCTGACCCAGGCGTTCCGGGTCAGCGTGCAGACCTTCGAACACCAATCAGGCACTACGTCGTCCAACTTCGAGGTGTCCGTCACCGACGGGGCGGGCACTGCGCATTTCCCCCAAGAGGTGGGGCTGAGCAACTACCCCTCTTACCCCGAGGTTGTCGAATGGCTCAAGACCCGCTGAGTGGGTGGGACCTCCGGTCGCGACGTCAGTCGAGCAGACGGGCGCCGGCGACCGGGCCTTGCACACGCTTGACCCCGCGGAAGAGCCCGCGGGTGGACAGCTGAGCGGCCAGGTCGATCGCTTCCACTTCGGTGGCGGCCAGAAAGGCCACCGTGGGTCCGGAGCCGGAGACGATCGCTCCGACCGCCCCCAACTCCATGCCAGTCTCCAACGCTTCGGCCAGTTGCGGACGCAAGGCCAGGGCCGCGGGCTGCAGATCATTGACCAAAGCGGCACCCAGGGCCACCGGGTCGCCACTCACCAGCGCGTTCATCAGCGCCGGCGGCACGTCCTCGGGCCCGTCACCACCCAGACCGAGATCGTCGAAACGGGCGAACACCGCCGGTGTCGACAACTCCCCCTCGCCGAACCCGAGCACCCAGTGATAGGTGCCACGAGTCAGCACCGGCATCAGCTGGTCGCCGCGATCGGCACCCAGGGCCGTCCCGCCGGTCAGGCAGAACGGGACGTCCGCGCCGAGTCGCGCGCCGAGTTCCCGCATCTGCTCCGGAGAGATGTCCAGATCCCACAACACCGAGCAGGCCAGCAGCGCGGCAGCGGCGTCCGCAGAACCGCCGGCCATTCCCCCGGTCACCGGAATCGCCTTGTGGATCTCCAACGCGACACCCACCTCGGTGGTCGCGACCAGATCGCGCAGCAATCGGGCCGCCCGGACGGCCAGGTTGGACTCGTCGGTGGGCACCAGGTCGGCCTGGTCACCGGTCACGGTCACGCTGATCTGCCCCGGCTCGGCCCAGCGGGCGATCACCTCGTCGTACAGCGACACCGCCTGGAACACCGTGGACAGCCCGTGATAGCCGTCATCGCGACGCGGTCCACTGCGCAGGGCAAGGTTGATCTTGCCCGCCACCCGGACGCGGACGTCATCGGCCTCGGCCATCGGAGATGCCATGCGGTGAGGCTATCCCACCGAGACGTCGCGACGGGCTTCGGCGATGCGCGCGAAATCGGCGATCCCCAGCACTTCACCGCGGGCTTGTGGATCGACTCCGGCGCCGGTCAGTGCCTGTTCAGCCGCAGCGGAAGAGCCGAACATCCCCGCCAGCGCCGAACGCAGCATCTTGCGGCGTTGCGCGAAGGCGGCATCGACTACCGCGAACACTTCCTCACGCGTGGCCGAAGTCACCGGCGGTTCGCGCCGGGTCAGCGACACCAACCCGGAATCGACATTGGGGACCGGCCAGAACACCGTCGGCGGCACACTGCCCACCCGCTTGGCCGCGCAGTACCAGGCCAGTTTGGCCGACGGCACCCCGTACGTCCGCGATCCGGGCGGGGCCACCAACCGGTCGGCAACCTCAGCCTGGACCATCACCAGACCGGTGGTGATCGTGGCGAACCGGGCCAGCACATGCAGCAGCACCGGCACGCTCACGTTGTAGGGCAAGTTCGCCACCACCGCGGTCGGCTGCGGATCGTCCAGGACGTCGACGCTCAGCGCGTCGGCCTCGATCACCCGCAACCGGTCAGCCCGATCGGCGAGCCGGTCGGCGGCGGTGATCGGCAGCTGGCGCGCCAAGCTGGACTCGATTTCGACGGCCACCACTTCGGCGACCACCTCCAGCAGTCCCAGGGTCAGCGAGCCCAGGCCCGGCCCGATCTCCAGCACCACGTCGTCGGCACCCACACCGGCCGCCGCCACGATTCGGCGGACGGTGTTGGCGTCGTGGACGAAGTTCTGGCCGCGCTGCTTGGTCGGCCGCAGGTCCAATGAGGCCGCCAGTTCACGAATGGTGCGCGGATCGAGCAGGGCTTCAGCCATCAGCCGACTTCCCCCCACTGCCCGAACACGCTGGTGGCGTTGGCGTCGAGCTGGTGACACAACTCGGCCAGGTCGGCCCCGCGACGCTCGGCGATGAACCGGACGGTGTGCGGCAGCAGGTAGCTGGAGTTCGGCCGTCCGCGGTGCGGCATCGGCGTGAGATAGGGCGCATCGGTTTCCACCAGAAGACGATCGGTCGGGGCGACGTCGAGGGCTTCGCGTAGTTCCTCGTTGGCCTTGAACGTCACCTGGCCGGCGAAGGACAAGTAGAAACCCCGGTCGAGGCACTCCTTGGCGAAGGCGGCATCACCGGAGAAGCAGTGCATCTGCACGCGGTCGGGTGCGCCTTCGGCGTCCAGCACCGCCAGCAGGTCGTCGCCGCATTCGCGGGCGTGGATCACCAGCGCCAGGTCGTGCTCCTTGGCCCAGGCGATGTGGGTGGCGAACGACTCACGCTGCAATGCCTGACCGTCGGCCTCGGGCGTGCGGTAGTAGTCCAGTCCGGTCTCGCCGATGCCGCGGATCTTCGGCGAAGTGGGGATCAGAGCGGCCAACCGGTCGAGTTCTGCGCCCAGACCGGCACCGAGGCGGGCGGCGTCGTTGGGGTGGATCGCCACCGAGGCCACAACCTCGGGGTAGGCGTCGGCCAACGCCACCACGGCGCGGGAGGACTCGACATCGGTGCCCACTTCGACCAGGCGGGTGACGTTCATCGCCAGTGCCGCGGCGATGGCGTCCAGTTCCGGCATGCCCTCGGCCTGGGCGGTGCTGCCGAGGTGGGTGTGGGCGTCAGTGGTGGGAACGGGCAGTGGGTCAGGGAGCGGAGGGAGATCTTGGCGGATCAAGGTGACTCCTTACGTGCCGCGAGGGCGGCGGAGTAGAGGGGTTTTCGCGGGATACCACTTTCTTCGGCCACAGCTGCCACTGCGGTTGCGAAGCGTTCACCGGCGGCCAGGCGCGAGAGCACCTCGTCCACCGCGTCGGTGATCGGCATCAGGGACCCCTCTGCCCCAGCGATCACCACTGTCACCTCACCACGGACGCCGTCAGCTGCCCACTGCGCCAGCTCGGCCAACGTCCCTCGGCGGGTTTCCTCATAGGTCTTGGTCAGTTCACGACTGACCGATGCGAGCCGGTCCTCACCGAACGCCACGACGGCATCGGCCAGGAAGTCGGCCACGCGATGCGGTGCCTCGAAGAACACCATGGTCCGTTGCTCTGCCGCCAGCGCCGCCAAGCTGCGCCGACGTTGGTCGGACTTCCGCGGCGCGAAGCCCTCGAAGCAGAACCGGTCGGTCGGCAAGCCCGACAGCGCCAACGCCACCAGTACCGCCGACGGCCCCGAGACCACCCGAATCGGCACCCCAGCCGCGATCGCAGCGCCGACCAACCGGAATCCTGGATCGGACACCGTGGGCATTCCCGCGTCAGTGACCACCACGACGGTGGCTCCGGCGGACAGTTCGGCAGAAAGTTCTTGGGCGCGCGCCGTTTCATTGCCGTCGAAGTAGGACACCACCCTGGCCGTGGTCGTCCAGCCCAATCGAGCGAGCAGGGCATGGAATCGGCGGGTGTCCTCCGCAGCGATCACATCTGCTTGTGCAAGGACATTTCGCAAGGCCGGCGTCGCGTCGTCCACGTTCCCGATCGGCGTCCCGGCGAGCACCAACAAGCCCGTCTCCGCAGCGCCACCCATTGGCCCAGTATCCCGGAAAACTCCCCACCTCGCGCCACGCGCCCACCCCGCGCCTACCCACAGCGGCCGGGCGGCGGGGTTGGCGACCCAGGCTCGGGCACTACTATGGCCGGGTGACCGAACCGGAGGAAGCGCGGCCCGCCAGCGACAGCCACGACGCCGATGCCGCCCCCGGGTGGGTGAGGGTGGATCGTTCCTACCTCAGCGGCGAGACTCCGGCCGCGCGGCGTTCGGCCAGTCCGGAAGCCTCCGACGAACTCCCCGTCGAAGTGTTCACGCCGATCCCGCCGATCGACCCTGAGCAGTCCCCCGATGCCGATTGGGCCGGCGACGACCCCGTCGGCGAACCGGTGCTCGCGGCCGCACCGCCCAAGCTGTCCGCGCTGGCGCGGATCCGCAGCACCGCGCATGCCGACAAACTGACCACGATCGAGCGCTTGCGTGACGGGCAACAGGCCCTGTCCGATCGCTGGCAATCCTGGCTGATCACCCTCGCCATCACCGCGATCGCCTTCGCCGTGCGGTTCGTCAACCTCGCTTACCCGAACAAGCTCGAGTTCGATGAGACCTACTACGCCAAGGACGCCTGGACGTTGTGGCAGTTCGGCTTCGAGACCTCCTGGCCCAAGGACGTGGACGCTCGCGTGGCCGCCGGCGAGGTGAACCTCTACACCGACTCCGCATCGTTCATCGTTCACCCGCCGATGGGCAAATGGCTGATCAGTCTCGGCGAGCAGATCTTCGGGATGAACTCCTTCGGCTGGCGGTTCATGCCGCTGGTGTTCGGCACCCTGCTGGTGCTGATGACCATCCGGATGGCCCGCCGACTGTCCCGCTCCACGCTGATCGGCGCGTTGGCCGGCCTGCTGCTCACCGTGGACGGCTTGGCCTTCGTGATGTCGCGGCTGGCCTTGTTGGACGTCTTCCAGGCCTTCTTCCTGGTGGCCGGTGTGGCCGCCGTGGTCGCCGACCGCGACTACTTCCGCGGCAAGCTGGCCACCGTGTTGGAGGCCCGAGGCATCCACGACTTCGGCGGACGCTTCGGCCCGCTGATCTGGTGGCGACCCTGGCGGGTCGTCGCTGGGGTGATGTTCGGCCTGGCCATCGCGACCAAGTGGAACTCGCTGTTCGTCCTGGGCGCCATGGGCCTGCTGTCGGTGATCTGGGACGTCGGCGCGCGACGGTTGGCCGGCGCAGACTTCCGCAGCCTGCTGGCGCTCGTCGTTGACGGCATCCCCGCGTTCGTGAAGATGGTCGTAGTCGCCGCTCTGGTCTACCTGATCTCCTGGTCGGGCTGGCTGTTCAACCCCGGCGGCTGGGACCGCGATTGGGGCGCCAACCACCCCGAAGACCCGGTGGTGCGCACCGTGGGCGAGGGGCTGGCCTCCCTGTGGAAGTACCACCTCGACATGTTCGACTTCCATAACGGCGCGTTCATGCGGAACGAAGCCACCCACAGCTACGACGCCCATCCGATCGGCTGGCTGCTGATGGTGCGCCCCACCGGTATCGACGCGGTCAACTCGATCGCGCCCGGGGTGGACGGGTGCACCGCTGCGGCGAGCGAGACCTGCATGCGGGTGGTGTCGGCCATGGGCACGCCGCTGCTGTGGTGGCTGGCATTCATCGCGCTGATCGTCGGCTTCGTGTGGTGGATCGGCGGACGCGACTGGCGTTTCGGGGTGCCGATCGTCGCGGCCATGTCGACCTACGTCTTCTGGTTCCCCAATGCCGATCGGCCGGTGTTCTTCTTCTACGCGATCTGCATCATCCCGTTCACCGTCACCCTGCTGGCGATGGCCATGGGGCTGGTCCTCGGCCCACGCAACGGCCCCCATCGACGACGCGGAGCGATCATCGTCGGCGTCCTCACCGCCTTGGTGGTGCTCAACTTCGCCTACATCTACCCACTACTGACCGACCAGTTGCTGCTGACCTCGGACTACTACTCACGGGTCTGGTTCCGCACCTGGATCTAGCCCGATCCGACACGCCCCGGTCTCACCCTGCATCATCGCGGTGCGGTGGCACGCGTCCGCAATAGAGTTCCCTCGACTCGCTCGACAAAGGGGAGAAAATGGCTCTGTGGACGCTCCACGGTAACGGCACAGTTCAACCAGGGGCGGTCGTCGCCCCCGACGAAAGACTCGGCTGGGGCAAGATGTTCGGCCTCGGTGCGCAGCATGTGGTGGCGATGTTCGGCGCCACCTTCCTGGTCCCCTTGATCACCGGATTCCCGGTGACCACGACGCTGTTCTTCAGCGGCTTGGGCACCCTGATCTTCCTGCTGATCACCGGAAACCGACTGCCCAGCTACCTGGGTTCGTCCTTCGCCTTCATTTCGCCGGTGCTGGCATCGACGGCCGGCAAGGACTTCAGCAAGGCCCTGTTCGGCATCCTGCTCACCGGTCTGCTGCTGGCTGCGGTCGGCGCGGTCGTCCATCTGGCCGGTGCAGCCTGGATCGACGCCCTGATGCCGCCGGTGATGACCGGCACGATCGTGATGCTGATCGGTTTCAACCTGGCCGGTGCTGCCTGGGGTGGCGATGAGAAGTCCGGCTTCCGCGCTGCTCCACTGACCGCCTGGATCACCTTGATCGCGATCGTCCTGATCGCGGTGCTGTTCAAGGGACTGATCGGACGGCTGTCGATCCTGCTGGGCGTCCTGGTCGGCTACATCGCCGCTCTGGCCCAGGGACAGGTGGACTTCAAGGCGGTCGGCGAAGCCGCCTGGGTCGGCCTGCCGACCTTCACCCTGCCGACTGTCGACTTCAGTGTGGCGGCGTTGTTCCTCCCGGTGGTGCTGGTGCTGATCGCCGAGAACGTCGGCCACGTGAAGTCGGTGGCGTTGATGACTGGCAAGAACTACGACAAGACCATGGGCCGGGCCCTGCTGGCCGATGGTGTGGCCACCTCCCTGGCCGGCCTGGGCGGCGGCTCGGGTACCACCACCTATGCCGAGAACATCGGCGTGATGGCGGCCACCAAGGTGTACTCCACCGCGCTGTACTGGATCGCCGGCTTCATCGCCATCGTGTTGTCGTTCAGCCCGAAGTTCGGTGCGGCGATCTTCACCATTCCCGCAGGTGTGATCGGCGCTGCCGGCACCGTCCTGTACGGCATGATCGGCCTGCTGGGTGCCCGGATCTGGATCGAGAACAAGGTCAACTTCACCAACCCGGTGAACCTGTTCCCGGCCGCGATCGGACTGATCATGGCCATCGCCAACTTCGACTTCACGATCGGTGGCCTGGAGTTCGGCGGCGTCACCGTCGGCACCGTGACCGCCCTGGTGCTCTACCACCTGATGAAGGCGATCGGTAAGGCGCGCGGCACCGACTACGAGCCCCCGGCGATCGCCGCGGAGTTCGAGACCGCCCAGCCGGGTGCTGAAGAGTTGCGCTGAGTCAGCCACAGTGGCCCGCACCCTGATGGGGTGCGGGCCACTGTGCTGTCTGCTGGTGTTGTCGGGCGCGTCCGTCGCCCGCGGGTGGTCAGCGGGCGAGTAGCCGTTCGACCGACGCGGGCACCGCGATGCCGGGGCGGACGTCCGGGGCGGCCACGGCCTCGGTGTAGCCGGTACGCAGCGGGAGCATGCCGGCCCAGGCGTCACCCAACAGATCCTCGTCGCCGTCCTGGGGAGGATTCGGGGAGACCTTCATCGACCACTGATCGATAGCCAGGGCCAGCACCATCGTGGCCGCTTCCTCCTTGGCAGTGGACCCGCGTACCTCGCCGGTGCGACCAGGGACGTAGCGGTCGACGTAGTCGTTGAGCGCCTGCGACTTCTCCGCACCCTCCAGCAGCGTGCAGTTCCCGAACAGCACCGCGCTGCGGTAGGCCAGCCCGGTGCCCTCCAGGCTCCGGGAGATTTTGAGCGCATCGATGGCGGTCACGGTGAAGCAGATCTGGGCGCCCTCGGCGACCGTCCGCATCCGCCGCGAGCCGGTGGAACCGTGGAAGAGGATCCGGTCGCCCTGGCGGGCGAAGCTCACCGGGATCACCAGCGGTCCCTCATCCAGACTCAGACCCATGTAGCCGACCAGGACGTCGTCGAGGAGTTCATCGAGTGCGGCGCGGTCGGTGCGGCCGCGTTCGCCCTTACGGGAGGGAACCAGCGTGCGTTTCATGGCAGATAACCTACGCGAGCCCGCGCCGGTGATGAGTTAGCGTGTAGCGATGCGCGCCTCCTTGTCCCAACGCCTCACCCCGGCGGTCCGGATGGGGATCTCGATCGCGATCGCGGTCGGGGTGTACGGGGTCTCCTTCGGTGCCCTGTCGGTCGCCGCGGGCCTGTCGGTGTGGGAGACGGTCGCGCTCAGCGCATTGATGTTCACCGGCGGATCGCAGTTCGCCTTCATCGCCGTGATCGGCGGCGGTGGTGCGGGTGCCGCTGCCTGGGCTGCCGCCACCTTGTTGGGCGTTCGCAACGGCATCTACGGCATGCAGCTCAAGGCGCTGCTGCGTCCGCCCGGAAAGGCCATACCGCTGATGGCCCAACTCACCATCGACGAGTCCACCGCCACCGCAGTCGCCCAAGATGACCACGACGAGCGGGTTCGCGGCTTCTGGACCGCCGGAGTGGGCGTGTACATCATGTGGAACGCGTTCACCCTGCTCGGCGCACTGGCCGGGAACGCCCTCGGCGATCCCAAGATGTGGGGGTTGGACGGCGCCGCCGTCGCGGCGTTCCTGGGGTTGCTGTGGCCGCGGCTCACCGACAAGGACCCGATCGCCATCGCGATCATCGGTGCGATCGCCACCATCGCGCTGGTGCCGTTCGTGCCGCCAGGCATCCCGGTGCTCGGCGCCGCCGCGGTGACCGCGGGTGTGTGGGCGTGGCGGCACTACCACCGAAGGGCGGCAGCATGACGTTGACCGCTTGGGTGCTGCTGGCCGCCTTCACCGCCTACGCCATCAAGGTGTCGGGCTATCTCCTGCCGCAGGCGTGGCTGGATCGTCCGCCGATCACCGAGCTGGCCGGCACCCTGACTGTGGGCTTGCTGGCCTCACTCACCTCGCTGAACACCGTCGCCAACGGACAGGCCCTGGTGTTGGACGCCCGACTGCTGTCGCTGGCCGCGGGTGCGATCGCGCTGAAACTGCGCGCGCCTTACATCGTGGTGGTGTTGGTCGGTGCCCTGACGGCCGCGTTGGGCCGACGCTTCGGGTTGGCCTAAACCGCCTGTTCGACCGGCCCAGCGGGCTCTGCTTCCGAAGCCGGCGATGAGCCGAGGACGCGAATCGCGCCGACCCACACCAGGACGGTCGCGATCACCGACACGCCGTAGATCACCACGGTGGGCAACACACCGACGTTCGGAACTTCGACACCGGTGTTCTGTTGAGCCGTGATCCCCCACAGATCGACATAGCGGTTGAGCAGGGACCAGCCCCAGTCCAGTAGAAGGCCCACGAACAGCGGCACGATGCCCTTGACCCACAGCGGGCCACTGAGCCAGCGGCCCCACCCGAAGCCGATCAGCACCCCGACGCTGCCGATGATGGTGAGCCACGCCGCCACCGCAAACAGCGCAGTGATCACCTCGACTCCGAGGGTGTCGATCACTGCGGGGACCAGAGACAGGTTCAGCACGAGCGAAAAGGTCAGCCCCACGGCCGCCGTCACCCCGGCAATGCCGAGGACCCACGTCGCCCACGTCAAAGGAGACTGGTCCTTGATGGTCACCTGCGGTCCTCCGTCTCGGGGTTGACCTCAGGCTAGCGCGCAGCTCCCCCGCTGTGGCGGTCGCGACCTCGGTGAGGGGACACCGAGTAGAAGGGGGGGCACGACCGCCACAGCCGGGGTTCCGGGCATCGGCGACTCAGTCGTCGAGGAAGGCGGCTCCCAGCCAGGGCGCCGGAATGCCGAAGCCTTCCACCAATGCCAGTGCGTCGGGACGCAGCTGGCCGCACAGGGCGCCCACCTCCGCTCCGATGGCCTTCGAGCGGGAGGTGGAGATCTTGCCGTGTTCGAGGAACCACGCCCGATCGCTGTGGATGCTGCTCAGCGCATACAGGCTGCACAGCTTCTCCAGCACCGGTCGGGCCTGCTCGTCCTGGCAGGACTCGATGGCGGCGATGAACGCCTCCAGCGTGATCCGCTCCAGATGCGCCCGGGCGACGAACAGTAAGTGATCGCCGAGTTGATTGAGCGCGTCGAACTTCTTGCCGGCCTTGCGGGCGCGGCGAGCCAGCGACTCCAGCGAGTGCCGCTCACGCTCGGTGAACAGCAATGCCTGCCACCCCCGGTCGACCAGGGTGGTGTGTTCGGGTTGCCGGCGTGCGGCGGCGATCAGCCGCTCCACGACGACCGTGGCCGAGGTGCGCTCCAGCACCGAATCCCCGAACACCCGCGCGGTGGCCTGCACCATGTCAACGGTCTTCAACTCGCCCCAGATGTGGGCGTAGTCGCCCAACAGGGCTTTGGCCACCTGCTGAAGCAGGACGGTGTTGTCGCCCTCGAAGGTGGCGAACACATCGGCATCGGCTCGGAGTTGGACCAGCCGGTTCTCGGCCAGGTAGCCCGCGCCGCCGCAGGCTTCGCGGCATTCCTGCAACGCGACGTTGGCGAACTGGGTGGTCATCGCCTTGAGCCCGGCTGCCCGCGTCTCCAGCTGGCGCTGCTCGGCGTCGGCATCAGTGCGGTGATACAGCCGAGCCAGGCTCGCGGTGACCTCGTTCTGGGCGAAACCCAACGCGTAGGCTCGCGCGATCAGCGGCAACAGCCGCCGCTGGTGGATGGCGTAGTCGGCCAACAACACCCCGTCGGGATGGCCGGGGGCGCTGAACTGGCGACGCTGCAGGGCATACCGGGTCGCGATCGACAGGCCGCGCCGGGCAGCGATGCCGCCGGCCGCCGCGACACACACCCGTCCGCGGACCAGCGTGGACAGGATCGCGAAGAACCGTTTGTTGGCGTTGGCCAGCGGCGAGGAGTAGACGCCCTTGTCGTTGACGCCACCGAAGCGATCCAACAGCATCCGCCGGGGCACCCGGACGCGCTCGAAGCGCAGGGTTCCGTTGTCGATGCCCAACAGGCCACCCTTGCCGCCGTGATCCCCGATCACCACTCCGGGCAGCGGCTGGCCGGCGTCGTCACGGATCGGCACCAGAACGGCATGGACGCCGTAGCTGCGTCCGCGGACCTGCATCTGGCCGAAGACCACCGCCATGGTGCCGTGGTTGGCCGCGTTGCCGATGTAGGCCTTGGTGGCCTCCTCGGTCTGGGAGTGCACCTCGAACTCGTCGGTCTCGGGGATGTAGGTGATGGTGGTCTCCAGCTCGAACACGTCCGAGCCGTGACCGAGTTCGGTCATGCCGTAGCAGCCCAGCAGCTTCAGCGAAGCGATGTCGGCCAGGAAGGTGTCGTGATGCCACGCGGTGCCGAGGTTGGCCACTGCGCCACCGAACAGACCCAGTTGCACCCCGGACTTGATGGTGGCCGACAGGTCGCCGTGGGCCATCAACTCGAAGGCGATCACGGTGTCGGTGACGTCGCCGGGATCGTCGGCACTGGTGGGGACGCCTGAGGCCAGCGCGCCGCTGCGTCCGACTTCGACCAGGCGATCGAGCACCCATTGTCGGGCGGTGGCCAGGTCCTGTTCGGGGTCGCGGTGAAGGTTGGCCACCGGGAAGTTCGCCCGGGCCTGGGCTCGGCGTTCGGCGAACTCGCCGTCCAGGGTTCGGCGCAGCGCTGCGCCGAGGCCGGTGAGTTCTTCGGTGGGGTTCATCAACAGGGTCATCATTGCTCCTGTAGGTGTTGATCGACCAGGCGATCTGCCAGGGCCGGAGTGAAGAAGGCGTCGATCTCGGCCACGACCTGCGCCCGCGGCTTGGCTTGGCCGGTGGCCACCCAATGGTCGGCCACGGCCCGCACGAAGCCGACCAGTCCGTTGCCCCAGGTGGTTGCCGCCGTGGACGGCTGCCCGTTGGCGACGAGGTGGTTGGCGATCGCCGAACTGATGTGATCGCCCATGATCTCCAGCAGTCCGCCGTACGGATCGACGCGGGCGGCGGCCTCGGGAGTGGGCGGGCTGAGCACGAACCGGTAGATCTCCGGGTCGCGTTCGACCAGGCCGAGGTAGGCGTCGGCCAGGTCATGGGCCAGCACCGGCAGATCGGCCGGGTTGGACAGTTGCAGAGCGGCTTCCAGACCGTTGTGGATGTAGTCGTGCACATTGGCCACCACAGCGGCGTACAGGCCGGCCCGGTCACCGAAGTGGCGATAGATCACGGTCTTCGAGGTGCCGGCTTGGGCGGCGATGTCCTCCATGCCGACCCCCGCGCCATGCTTGCGGATGGCGCGCAGAGCATGTTCGATCAGCTCCCGCTTCCGGGTGACTCGATGCTCGTCCCAGCGGGTATGTCGCCCATCAGTACTGCTTGCCATGGCCCGAGCGTACCCGATACCGGATGTACCTGCTACCGTCAGTATCTAGTAAAAGTATGGTGCCCAACACGCAGGAGGACCGATGAACGCTCCCCGATCCGCAGTGATCGTCGGCGGCAACCGCACCCCGTTCGTCAAGGCCGGCGGTGCCTACGCAGAGGCTAGCAACCTCGACCTGCTCACCGCCGCTTTGGACGGCCTGGCGGCGCGTTTCGGCCTGGCGGGACGCCAGCTGGACGAGGTCGCCGGCGGCGCGGTGCTCAAACACAGCGCCGACTTCAACCTCACCCGCGAAGCCGTCCTCGGATCAGCGCTGGCCCCCACCACGCCCGCGGTCGATCTGCAGCAGGCCTGCGGCACCGGCTTGGAGACGGTGATCTACCTGCACAACAAGATCTCCCTCGGCCAAGCCGAGGTGGGCATCGGCGCCGGCGTCGACTCCGCCTCGGACGCGCCGATCGTGGTCACCAACCGGCTGCGTCGCGCGATCCTGGCCGCCAACCGGGCCAAGACTGTGCCGACCCGGCTGGCTGCCCTCAGCGCGATCCGCCCCGCACACCTGATGCCGGTGGCACCCCAGGTGGTCGAGCCGCGCACCGGGCTGAGCATGGGCGAACACCAGGCCGCCACCACCAAGCGCTGGGGCATCACCCGTCAGGCCCAGGACGAACTCGCGCTGGCCTCCCACCAGCATCTGGCCGCGGCGTGGGCGTCCGGCTTCTTCGACGACCTGGTCACCGGCTACCTCGGAGTCACTCGGGACGGCCTGCTGCGCGCCGACACCTCGCGGGAGAAGCTGGCCGCCCTCAAGCCGGTGTTCGGTGGCGTGGACGGCACCATGACCGCCGGCAACTCCACCGCGCTCACCGACGGCGCGGCGACCGTCCTGCTGGCCGAGGAGGGCTGGGCGAGCGCCAACGGCCTGCCGCGGTTGGCGCGCATCGTCGACGCACAGGTGGCCGCCGTCGATCACACCGCGGGCGATGATCTCCTCCTGGCACCGGCCCATGCGGTGGCGCGACTACTGGCCCGACAAGGCATGAGCCTGGGCGACTTCGAGTTCTATGAACTCCACGAGGCCTTCGCCAGCACGGTGCTGGCCACCATGGCCGCGTGGGAGTCGGCCGCGTACTGCCGCGAGTCCCTCGGGCTGCCGGACGCACTGGGCTCCATCGATCGCGACCGGCTGAACGTGAACGGCTCCTCCTTAGCCGCCGGACATCCCTTCGCCGCCACCGGCGGGCGAATCGTGGCCAGCCTGGCAAAGCAACTGCACGCGCACGGCTCAGGCGCCCGCGGCCTGGTGTCGATCTGCGCGGCCGGCGGCCAAGGCGTCGTCGCGATCCTGGAGGCGGTGTGATGGCCACCATGCTCGAACAGCTCTTCTACTCCGGCCCCGGACAGGCGGTCGCCGGCAAGCTCGGCCTCCCCGAGCCCGAGACCCTGCGCCGCGGCCGGGTGAACCCGTCCGGCCCGGTGGCGGTGACGTCACTGACCGGATCGAGTCTGGGCAGCGACACCCTCGCGCTGCTGGGCGTCGCGGCCTCGGCGGCCCTGGTCGACGACGGCGACGAGCCTCCGGCCTACCCCGCGCGACTGGGAGCGTTGGTGGTCGACGCCCGCGGGCTCACCCTGCTGCCCCAGCTCGAAGGGCTGCGCGCCGCGCTACGTCCGGCGGTGAAGAGTATGGAGCCGTCCGGGCGGATCATCGTGCTGGCCGACGATGAGGTCAGCGGCCTGGAGGCCCACGCCGTCCGCCAGGCCCTCGACGGCATCAACCGCACCGTGGGCAAGGAACTGCGGCGCGGCGCAACCACCAACCTGATTTACGTCCGCCCCGGCACCGGCGCCACCGACCTCGCCAGCACCCTGTCTTTCCTGCTGCAGGGACGCTCAGCGTTCGTCGACGGCCAGTCCTGGACGGTGGGGCCGGCGGCAGCCACATCCGCGGTGAGGGAGCGTCCGCTCACCGACCGGATCGTGGTGGTCACCGGCGCCGCCCGCGGCATCGGCGCCCAGATCGCCACCGTGGCCGCCCGGGACGGCGCCACCGTGGTCTGCGTGGACGTCCCGGCCGGCGGCGAAGCCCTCGCAGCGTTGACCAATCAGCTGGGCGGCACCGCGCTGCAACTCGACATCACCGCCGCCGATGCCGGTGAACGGATCGCGGCCCAGGTGGCGTCGCGCTACGGCGACGACGCCCGGATTCACGCGATGGTGCACAACGCCGGGATCACCCGCGACAAGCTGCTGGTCAACACCGATGCGGCCCGCTGGGCGGCCGTGGTCGAGGTCAATCTGGCCGCGCAACTGCGGATGAACGTCGCCCTGCTCGACGGACGTCCCGGCGGCCTGGCCGACGACGGCCGGCTGGTGTCGATCGCGTCCACTTCGGGCATCGCGGGCAATCGCGGCCAGGCCAACTACGCCGCCTCCAAGGCCGGCGTGGTCGGATTGGTGCGGGCGCTGGCCCCGGAGTTGGCCGGGCGCGGCATCACCGTGAACGCGGTGGCACCTGGTTTCATCGAGACCGAGATGACCGCCAAGATTCCGTTCGTGCAGCGTGAGGTGTTCCGCCGCACCAACTCCCTGGGCCAAGGCGGCAATCCGATCGACGTGGCCGAGACCATCGGCTACTTCCTCGACCCGGCCTCGGCCGGGGTCACCGGACAGGTGGTTCGAGTGTGCGGGCAGAACCTGGTGGGTGCCTGATGGAGATCCGTGAGCTGGCGGCGATGCCGGCCATGGGGCCGCTGTTCGCCCGTGCCCTGGTGCCTAGCTTGCGTCGTGGGCCGGCGCGCGTGCCCGAACACGCTGTCCGGGTGGCCGGGCTGAGTCAGGACCGCGCCCGGCTGGCCGACTATGACCGCGTCTGCGGGTTCGCGATTCGTGACGAGGTGCCGCCCACGTGGCTGCACGTGTTGACCTTCCCACTGCATGTGGCGCTGCTGTCGGATCCGAGCTCATCGGTCCGGCTGGCCGGGGTGGTGCACGTGTCCAACCGAATGCGGCTCCATCGTCCGGTGACCGCGGCCGAGCGACTGGACGCGACCGTCCACATCGAGGGTCTGCGTCCGCATCAGCGTGGCGCACTCTTCGACCTGGTCGGCGAGATTCGGGTCGGCGACGAGCTGGTCTGGGACGGGGTGAGCACCTATCTGGCACCCGGCGCGGTCGTACCCGGCGAGCCGGTGGAGGTGCCCAAACCGGAGTTCACGGTGAGCGACCCGATCGCGCAATGGCGTCTGCCGGCCGATCTGGGAAAGCAGTACCGTCGCGTGTCCGGCGACCCGAACCCGATTCACACCACCGTGATCGCGGCGAAGGCGTTCGGCTTCGCCCGTCCGATCATCCACGGCATGTGGACCCACGCCCGGTTGCTGGCCGGCTTCGAGGCGCGACTCCCCCACACCTACGAGGTGGAGGTGAGCTTCACCAAGCCGATCCTGCTCCCGGGCAAGGTGGGCGCCTGGTGGCGTCCGGACGGCGTCAACTGGGCGGCCGCAGCGACCACCCCCGACGGCAGCAAGCCGTACCTGGTGATGGCCGTCAGGAGCTGACCGCGCCACTCGCGAGGTTTCGACACGGCCGCTACGCGGCCTGCTCAACCAACGACGAAGGACTGACTGTTACCAGCGTTCCTTGGTGCGCGGGCCGTCCGACCGTGAACCACGATCGCCGCGGTCGCTGCCGCCGCGATAGGGACGCTCGCCGCGCGGGGAGTACTCCCGGTTCGGACGATCGTTGCGGCGGGGGGCGCCGTTGTCGCGGGACAGTTCGATCAGCTTGCCGGAGATCCGGGTCGACTTCAGCGCCGCCCAGCAATCCTCTGACAGTCGAGCGGGCAACTCGATCAGCGAGTGGTCCATTCGAATGTCGATGTGGCCGAAGTCCTCGCTGCGCAGGCCGCCCTCGTTGGCCAGCGCACCGACGATCTGGCGCGGGCCGATTTTGTGCCGCTTGCCGACCGAGATGCGGTAGGTGACCAGGCCCTGGCTGCTGCCCCGGCTGGGACGTTCACCGCGCCCGCGCGGCTCCCGGCCTTCGCGATCTCCGCGATCACTCCACTGCTCGCGAGCGCGCTCGGGGCGCACCGGAGCGTCGGGCTCCAGCAGCATCGGCTCCTCGCCCTGCAGGGTGAGTGCCAAGGCGGCAGCGACGTCCACTTCCGGGACGTCGTACTCGTTGACGTAGTGGGCGACCACTTCGCGGAAGAACTCCAGACGATCCGCAGCGAGCGCCTCGGTGATCTGGTCGTCGAAACGGCTGAGCCGGCTGGCGTTGATGTCTTCGGCTGACGGCAGGGTCATCGGGCTGAGCGACTGCTTGGTGGCGCGCTCGATGGTGCCCAGCAGTCGCCGTTCCCGCGGGGTGACGAACGAGATCGCCTCACCGCTGCGGCCGGCTCGGCCGGTACGTCCGACACGGTGGACGTAGGACTCGCTGTCCAGCGGCAGGTCGAAGTTGATCACGTGGGTGATTCGGTCGACGTCCAGGCCGCGGGCGGCCACGTCGGTGGCCACCAGGATGTCGAGCTTGCCCGACTTCAGGTGTCCGATCACGCGCTCACGCTGTGGCTGGGCGATGTCGCCGTTGATGGCGGCGGCGGAGTAGCCGCGGGCGGCCAGCTTTTCGGCGACGGTCTCGGTGTCGTTCTTGGTGCGGACGAACACGATCAGTCCGTCGAAGTTCTCCACCTCCAGGATGCGGGTCAGCGCGTCGACCTTGCTGGGGTAGGACACCTGCAGGTAGCGGTGCCGGACGTTGGCGGCGGTGGCGGTCTTGCCCTTGACGCTGACCTCGACCGGGTCGGTCAGGTAGCGCTGGCTGAGTCGACGGATCGCCGGCGGCATGGTGGCCGAGAACAGCGCCACCTGCTTGTCGTCGGGGGTGTCGGCCAGGATCGTCTCGACGTCCTCGGCGAAGCCCATGCTGAGCATCTCGTCGGCCTCGTCCAGCACCAGGAAGCGCAGCTGGGTCAGATCCAGGGTGCCCTTCTCGAGGTGGTCCATGATCCGGCCGGGCGTACCCACGACCACATGGACGCCACGAGCCAGCGCACTCAGCTGCACGCCGTAGCCCTGGCCGCCGTAGACGGGCAGCACGTGGACGCCGTGCATCCGCGCGGCATAGGACTGGAAGGCCTCACACACCTGGACGGCGAGTTCGCGGGTCGGCGCGAGGACCAACGCCTGCGGCGCCTTCTGCTTGAGGTCGAGTTGGTCGAGGATCGGCAGGGCGAACGCGGCGGTCTTGCCGGTGCCGGTCTGGGCGGTGCCGACCACGTGGCGGCCCTCGAGAAGGGCCGGAATCGTCTTGGCTTGGATGGGCGAGGGAGTCTCGTAACCGAGGTCGCGCAGCGCTCGAAGGATCTTGTCGTCCAGACCGAGTTCGGCGAAGCCGGCGGCGCTCGATTCGGAGATGGCGGTATCGGCGTCCAGCTCGGGAAGTTCTGAATTCACTACATAACTGTAGGGGTTGGCCGAGATTCGACCTAACCGGAGACGATTGGCACCGAGGTGAGCCCCACCACGATCACCGAGATTCCGAGCAGAATGATCACCGCCGAGGCCACCCAGCCGAGCATTCCGACGACCCGCGCCGGCAGCATCGCCCCCACCCGCGCACCGACCACGGCCAGGCCCAACTGCCAGGCCAGGGACGCCATCCCGGTGCCCAGGACGAAGGCGGCTGGCGCCAGCCAGGACGACGCCGTGGTGGTGACCACGCTGGCCAGCGCGAGGAAGTAGAGCAAGGTGGCCGGGTTGATCGCGGTCAGCGCCACGAAGCGCCCGAACACGTCCCGCTTGGGCACCTCGCCCGGCTCGGTGGCAGCACTCGATCGCCCGCGGACGAACTGGTGGACGCCCAGGCCGATCAGCACCAGCCCGGAGATCACCGCCGGCACCGCACCCCAGGAACGGATCACCGGAGCGAACACCACCCCGACGCTCACCGCCAGGGTGCAATAGATCAGGTCGACGAAGGCCACCCCGGCCCCGGCTGCGGCTCCGTGACGCAGCCCGTTCAGGATCGCCTCGCGCAGGATCAGCACGCCGATGGCGCCCAGCGGCATGGCGATGGCCAGGCCCGCGGCGAGTCCGGCCAGCAGTGCCGGGAGTGCTTGATCGATCATCGCCCTATTGTCGCGAAGGTAGGTCCTCACGACAGCTGAACATGCCGCGGCAGCGCTACGATCACTCAGTATGGACGCCACCGACGAACGGATCTTCGCTGAACTGCGGCAGAACGCCCGCATTTCGTTCAGTGAGCTGGGCCGTCGCGTCGGCCTGAGCACGAACGCCACCGCCGCCCGGGTGCGCAAGCTGGAGACCGAAGGCTTCATCGCCGGCTACACCGTGATCTCCCCCACGCAGCTGGCCCGTCCCGGCGCGCTGGAGGTTTACATCGACGTCCGGCTGGCCGACGGCTTCGACGATGCCGACTTCCTCGCGGCCGTCCATCCGCTCAGTGAAGTGATCGACGCCGTCCACCTCACCGGCGGCTTCGACTTCCTGGTGCGCGCCGTGGTGGCCGACACGGCCAGCTTGGACCAGTTGGTGAAACGGCTGAAGCGCGAGTGCGGCGCCGTCCTGACCCAGACCCGGGTGGCGCTTCGTCCAGCCCGGTTGAACTGACCCCGCCCTCAGCGGGTTTCACCCCGCCACCTAGGATCACAGGCATGCGGCGCCGGGCCATTGTCTCCATCCTCGCCGGGCTCGTCGTGCTGGGGTTGGCGCCGACCGCGGTCGCGTTGGCCGTGGGCGGCTCCCGTATCGCCGCCGCCACCCAGGTGCCCGCCCAACCGGTGGCGATCGTGTTCGGTGCCGCCACGTTCGCCAACGGTCAGCCGTCCCCGTTCCTGAAAGCGCGCCTCGACCTGGCCCGCCAGCTCTACGACCAGGGCAGCGTCCGGGCGATCCTGGTCTCGGGCGACAACCGGCACGTCGACTACAACGAGCCCGACGCGATGCGCAACTACTTGGTCGCCCAAGGCGTCCCACCAGGAAAGGTGGTGGCCGACTACGCCGGGTTCGACACCTACTCCACCTGCGTGCGGGCCAAGCGGATCTTCGCCGTCGACCAGGCGATCCTGGTCAGCCAGAGCTACCACCTGCCGCGGGCGATCACGACCTGCCGGGCGGTCGGCGTGGACGCGTGGGGCGTCGGCGACGACAGTGCCCGCCAATACTCCGACCCCTGGTGGCAGGGCAGTTTGCGCGAGGTGCCCGGCAACGCCAAGTTGGTCGTGGACCTGGCGACCAACCGCCAGCCGGTGCTCGGCAAACCGGAGACCAGCATCACCGACGCCCTGAATCGCTGAGGGGAATCACCACCACCGCGTCCCGGTTGAGGTGTGCATCCCGTCCGACTCCCGAAAGCTGACCATGACCACTGCGGCCGAGGCACCCACCGTGCGAGTCTGGGCCGTCGTCCTGAACCCCTCCAAGTTCGACGACCCCGCGACAGTGAAGGACCGGGTCGCACAGCTGTGCGACGCACGCGGTTGGCCGACTCCAGCCTGGTACGAGACCACGGTGGACGATCCGGGCTTTGGGCAGGCGAAGCAGGCGATCACCGACGGCGCGGAGCTGGTCTGCCCGCTCGGCGGTGATGGGACGGTGCGCGCGGTCGCGTCCGGCGCGTTGGGCAGCGGAGTACCACTCGGGTTGCTGCCCGGCGGCACCGGAAACCTCCTGGCCCGCAACCTGGGATTGCCTGTGGACGACCTGGACGCCTCGGTTGAGGTTGCTCTCACCGGCCGGACCGCATCGATCGACGTCGGCGAAGTGCGCTGGGACGGCGGCGAGGCGGACATCTTCCTGGTGATGGCCGGGATGGGGTTGGACGCCCAGATCATGGCCGGGGTCGACGAGGGCCTGAAGAAGAAGGTGGGCTGGTGGGCATACGTGGCCTCTGCGGTCACCGCGGTCTTCCGGCTGGGTTTCGCGGTGCGGGTGCGCGCCGACGAGAGCCGAGAGTTCAGCCAGCACGCCCGCACGGTGCTGATCGGCAACTGTGGCGAACTCACCGGCGGATTGCAGCTGATCCCGCAGGCCGAGGTCGACGACGGAGTGCTCGACGTGGTGATCGCCTCGCCGCGGTCGCTGGCGTCCTGGGTGGCGATCGCCATCAACCTGATCACCCGGCAGCGGCGCGGCCACCGGTTGTTCGTCCACCGCCAGGCCACTCGGATCACGGTGCGAACCCGCGAGCCGGTCGAGGCCCAGCTGGACGGCGACGCGGTCGGACCGAAGCGGGTCCTGTCTGCTCGGATCCTGCCCAACGCGCTCCCCGTCCGGCTCGCTCGACGCATCAACGAGACGCCGGATCGGTCGCAATGACTCCTTCCCGTCGCCCCGTCTCTAAATCGGAGACGAGATCGCCGAGCTTTACATCGCAGTGCCGCGCAGCCCACCCTCGCCACGCTTGGGCCCGTGGTTAGGGGTTTCGCGGCCGAAAATCGGTCCCGTTTCCGATAACGCCTAGATCACGATTCGGCCCAAAGGGGTGGTTGATGGCCGCTACTGTTCCCCACATGGGTGACAACCCGCTATCGTTCAAGCTGGTAGTCGCTGTACCGGCTCGCACCCTGCCGGGTTTGAGTCGTCCCGCAAGGGGTGCGGAGACCACGTGCGGTCCCGGCAGTCGGAGCCGCGCCCACAAGAAGGAGAATGTTGCATGACCACTGGAACCGTTAAGTGGTTCAACGCAGAGAAGGGCTTTGGCTTCATCGCGCCCGATGGCGGCGGGCCTGACGTTTTTGCTCACTACACCGCGATCACCAGCTCCGGTTTCCGCACTCTTGATGAGAATCAGAAGGTGGAGTTCGAGATCACGCAGGGTCCGAAGGGCCCGCAGGCTTCCAATATCAACCCGCTCTGATTTTCAGAGCTTCGGCAACTCGGCCCCTCGCTTCGGCGGGGGGCCGTTTCATATCTCGCCCCAGGGTCGCTACTCCGCGCAGTCCTGGTCAGCGGTCTGCAAGGTGAGTTCGAGGACCTGGCCGGCATCGATGTAGATCCGGTAGAAAGCCGTGGGGTTACCGGGCACCTTCACGAAGCCGAGCCCTTGGTCGCCTTCGCTGCCCTTCCACGTCGGGTAGGCCTTCTTCACTTCTTTGACCAGGCTGCCCAGATGGACGCCCTCCGGGGTGGGCACGCCCGACATGGCACCGATGATCACCAGCTTGCCGGTAGTGGTTGAGAAGAACAGCTTTCCTTCCAGGTCGGAGGCATCCGCGGGAACCGCACCGTCCAGACGACCGTCGCCGTCGGCGCCGCAGGTGCCGTTGTTGCCGCTGATGCCCGTGACCAGACCGCTATCCATCGCCTGGGCCTTGGTCATCCCCAGCTTGAGCCCGGCGTAGCCGTCCGGGCCGAGCGGGGCAGCTGAGGGAGCAGGAACACTTGGGGACGGCAGCGGCGCGGCGGGCGAACTGACGGTCACCGACGGCGGACCGGGTTGGGCGGTCGGCATCGTGCCGGGAGCTTTGATCGCACACCCGGAGAACGTCAACGCCACCAGCGCGGCGCCCACTCCGGCGGCTATGGAAATGCGCGGCATGACCAACCTCCTGCCTCAACACTGACCCGGCACCGACGCCGGTGGCGCCCAGCTTAGGAGACCGTGCCCAACACCGAGCGGAGGCGCCGCGCGGCTGGCACCGGACGTCCGTGGTGGGTGGGGTGCAGGGTTTTTCGCCGCACCCGCCAAGATGTTAGGCTGGTCGCCGCTGCAGAGCAGTTGGGGCTATGGCGCAGTTGGTAGCGCGTCTCGTTCGCAATGAGAAGGTCAGGGGTTCGAATCCCCTTAGCTCCACTCAACTTGGCTTGACCATGCCCGCCATCCGGCGGGCATTCGCATTTTCGTCATCGACTGTGGGGGTCAAACCCCCACACCCCCAGCCGGGGGCACCCCGGACCCCGCCGTCACCGGACCCTGCCGCCACGGACGACGACTCCCCCTGGCCCCACTCAACTCGGCCTGACCATGCCCACCAATCGGCGGGAACCCGCGTCCGGTTGCTTCCCTACCGGACGCGGCCGCGACATCTGGCGTCCACCTCGTACTACGGGATGGGCAAAAGACAGCAAGAGGACGACCGTGGGGGTATGGGACTGGGGGTGGTGCAGCCGCTAGTGTGAATCTCGCGCGAGGGGTTGGGTGCACCGAACTTCGACATGAACGAGAGGATCCTTCTCATGGGACTCATTCAGGCAGCGATCGGCGCGATCGGCGGGACTCTGGCCGATCAGTGGCTGGACTTCTACTCGATACCCAACGGCCTCGCGCCAACGGCGGCGCTGTTCTCCGCGGTTCCCCAAGGGCAGAACGCCGGACGCGGATCCAACACCAAGGGCTCTGAGGGTGTGATCACCAACGGCAGCCGCATCATCGTCCCGGAGGGCTACGGCCTGGTACTGATGCAAGAAGGCGCCATCACCGGCTTCGCCGCACAGGCCGGTGCCTACGAGTGGAACTCCGAGGCGCAGGATTCGCAATCGATCTTCGCCGGCAACGACCTCGTCAGCTCGCTGGTGACCACGTCCTGGGAGCGGTTCAAGTTCGGCGGACGTCCCAGCGCCCAGCAGCGGGCCTACTTCGTCACCCTGAAGGAACTGCCGAACAACCGCTTCGGTACCCAGTCGGAGATCTACTGGGACGACGCCTACATGAACGCCCAGGTCGGCGCGGTCACCCGCGGCACCTACACGATGAAGATTGTCGACCCGATCCTGTTCATCAAGGCATTCGTGCCGGCCGCCTACTTGGAGCCCGGTCGCGTGTTCGACTTCACCGACATCGACAACGATGCCGCGGCCCAGCTCTTCAATGAGGTCGTCGGATCGCTGGCCCCGGCCTTCTCGATGTACACCAACGACCCGATGAAGCAGAACCGGATCACCCGCATCCAGCAGGATTCGATCGGCTTCGCCAAGAGCCTGTCCGCCGCAGTGGAACAGAACTACCAGTGGCGCTCCGGCCGCGGTCTGGAGATCGTGGCGACCGCGATCATCGCGATCGAGTACGACGAGACCACCCGCGAGTTGCTGCGCAACGTGCAGCGCGCCGACGCGCTTTCGGGTCAGCGTGGCAACTCCAACATGCAGGCCTCGATGGCATCAGGCTTTGAGGCCGCCGGAGCGAACACCGGAGCCCCCGGCCTGATCGGCATGGGCATGGCCGCCGGCACCACCGGAGTCGGCGCGTTGCAGCAGCCGACCGCGGTTCCGGCGCAAGTCCCCGGCCCGCAGGATCCGCCCGCGCGGGAACCTGCCGAGGATCCGATGGCCAAGCTGACCCAGATGAAGCAGATGCTGGACGCCGGACTGATCACTCAGGCCGACTACGACGCTGCGAAAGCCAAGCTCCTGGGGCTGTGAGATCCCGATGAGTGACTCCGCACTTGGGCCGATCCAACCGCCTGTGACGGAGGGCTATGGCGCTGTGCCGCCACCTCCGCCACCTCAGCCACAGGCGGCGCCGCCACCACCGCCTCCGTCCGCGCCGCCCCCACCGGCAGCGCCTCCGATCTCAGCTCAGCCTCCGGCCGAGCCTGCCCCCAGTCCGACGTCCACCGAGCCTCAACGGGTCGACACCGCCAACACCCGTCTCAGCGACGGCCTCAACCGTTGCCCGAAGTGCGGCTCGACCGACATCCAACTGCGGGTCTCCACCGGAATGTTGATCTGCCTGTTCTGTCGGAATGAGTGGTCCGAGGCCCAGGTTGAGCCGATGGTCTCCGGTGAGGTTCCGCTGACTGACCTCACCGGCACCACGATCGCCTCGGGCGCGACCGACATCTCCCCGGAGGTGTCGGGGATGATGACTCTGAAGTGTGCAGGGTGCGGCTCCGAGGTGGTGGTCAACACCGCTGAGGCGATGTCGTCACGGTGTCACTGGTGTCGCCACGTCCTGACCATCAACGAGCAGATCCCCAACGGGGCGGTGCCTGATGCCGTGCTGCCGTTCGGCATCACCCACGACCAAGCAGTGGAGAAGATCCGCGAGTTCGCCGGGAAGCGACGCATGTTCGCCCACAGCTCATTCCGCACCGGGTTCTCCCCGGAGAACGTGGTGGGCGTCTACCTGCCCTACATGGTGGTCGACGGCAACGCCAGTGCCGACGTCCAAGGCTTCGGTGAGATCGAGACCCGGCGCTACACCCGCAAGGTCGGCGACCATGAGGAGACCTACTACGACGCCGACGTGTACCAGGTGCACAGACACGTCGACTACACCGTGGACGACCTCACCATCGAGTCCTCCACTCAGCGGGCCGACATGAACACGCTGGTCAACACCAACAACATCATCAACACGATCCTGCCGTTCGACACCAAGAACGCGGTGCAGTGGAACGCCAACTACCTGGTCGGCTACACCTCCGAGCGCCGCGATCAGGACGTGTCGCAGATTCAGCCCGTGCTGGAGAACCAGCTGCTGTCCATCGCACGCTCCCAGGTCCACAACTCGGTGCGGCAGTACGACCGCGGCGTGCGCTGGGAAGCCGAGCATCTGGACGTCCACGGCACCCGGTGGGTGGCGATGTATCTGCCGGTATGGCTGTACTCCTTCTATCAAGAAGGCAAGAGCTCGTCGATGGTGCACTACATCGCCGTGAACGGACGTACCGGCGAAACCATGGGCAGCGTCCCGGTGTCACACGGACGGCTGCTCCTGGCCGCGCTCGCTGCCGGAACGGTGTTGGAGGCAATCGTGATCTGGATTCTGGTGATGATGTCATGACCCCGCTACTGATCGACCTCCTCATCGCGCTGAAGAGCTCCGACGGCGGTTCGGGTTGGATCCTGCTGGCCGGTCCGGCCGGCGCTGTCGGCACCTACTGGGGGCTCTACCAGTACTACCGAAACACCAACAAGTCCCACGACTTCGAGCACGACACGGTGATCGAATCGCAGAACATCACTGGTGGTGAGCAACAGGTGGACCGCGTCCAGGGCACGCAGCGAACCACAATCAGCGGCGACAACGTGAGCAACTACCGCCAACGAGTACAGCGCGTGTGACGGCCTGCGGCAGTGGCGCAACCTCGCGTGCGCCGCTGCCGGCGGGCCTAGACTGAGCGCGTGCGGAGCTGGCCGAAGGTAGTGAACCGGGTCGTGCTGCCGGTCGCCATCTTGGTGTTCTACTTCACCATTCCTGTCAGTTCCCGCGATGCTCCTTTGGGGCTCCTGGTCGGCACCCTGCTCGGTGCCGGATTGCTGATGCTGGTGGCCCGGGTGGTGTTCACCGAACTTCGGCGCGAGGAGCGGCGCTTGAAGCCCATCCACCTGCTGATCGCCTTTGAGCTCGCGCTGGTGGTGTTCTCATTCGGCTACTACCTGCTGGCCCACGCCAACCCCGCAGAGTTCACCGGACTGAGCACCCGCCTCGACGCGCTCTACTTCTCCATGACCACGATGGCCACCGTCGGCTACGGCGACGTCAGCGCCACCGGCCAGCTCGCCCGGGCGCTGGTAACCATCCAACTCGCCTTCAACCTGGTGTTCATCGCCACCTTGTTCGGGCTGCTGCAGGACCAAGTGCGCCAGAACGCGCTGCGCCGTCGCGCCTCGTCCGCCACCACCGGCGAGGGCACCTCACCCGAGGAGCCCGAGCGTCCATAGCGTGGACGCCGAAGCGGTTTCCCTAACTCGACCGTAACCGGGGGCGGCCAACGGCTGTAACTCGGCGGTGGTTGGCTAGCGGGAAGCCGATCGAAAGTGAGCACCCCCGTGACCATCACCACCTCTGAACTGCGTGGCGTGACCGGACGCACCTTGTACTTCTCCGGCACCATCCGCGATTGCGTCCTGTCCGAGCGCAACGTGATCCCCACTGTCGCCGGGGGCCTCGTGCCCCGCTACGAGAAACTCGAAGTGCGCACCAAGCCGGGCCAGTCGCTGTCGTTCTACAAGTCCGGGGCACTGCGGACGATCTACCTCGAAGACCAGACCGACGTGGACACTCCCATCGGGCCGCTGCCGGCCGAGCTGGTCAGCTTCTACGAGGACGGCGCCCTCAACACCGTCTTTCAGCTCAACGGTCAGCTGAGCTACGCCTGGACCGAACGCGACGAGAAGTCGCTGGCGGTCGAATGGACCCTGCCGTTCAGCTTCGACACGATCACCGCGAAGATGATCTCGATCCGCTTCTACCCCGGCGGTGAAGTGCGCAGCCTCACCTTGTGGCCGGGAGAAACCATCCTGCTCAACACCCCCGTGGGACGCACGCTCGCCCGCACCGGCGTCCGGCTGCATCCCAATGGCAGCTTGGCGTCCTTCGAGCCGTCGTTCCCGTTGCAGATCGAGACCCCGATCGGCGTCCTGACCGCCTATGACGTGGACGCGTTCACTGTCGACGGGGATCAGAACTCGGTCCGCTTCGACGAGAACGGCACCCTCACTCACCTGACCACGGCCGGTGAGGTCGTGGTGGAGACCCCCGATCGCGGCACCGTCCGGGTGGCTTCGCGGACGCGGTACGCCCTCACTTCCGATGTCCGGGTGAAGCTGCCCATCGAGATCAGCTTCGAAGGTGATCAGGTGGTCATCGACAACGGCCAGGACCTCGACACCTTCTCGCTGGCGGACTGCACTTTCACGGTGATCTCCGAGATCGAGACCTCAGCGCTGACCGCGTGCGACATGCGCTGCGAGTCCGGTGGCGGCGACTTCGACGCCGTCGACGGCTGCGACGGCGGCAGCTGCAGCTCAGGCGGCTGCGGCTCCGGCGCCGACCACGGCTGCGAGAACTGCGTCGACGGGCAATGCACCGGCATGTGCGCCTAGGTCAGCGCCACGACCGGCTCGGGGAGATCTTGGCGGAGCAGTCGGGACGAGGGCGCTGATCCCGCTGTCCGAGGCTCAACCCAGCGTGCCGATTTGGAATCCGGCCAGGGTCTTGTTGGGCTGGCTCTGGCTACCGTGCTGACCGTGGAAGGCGGCCGTACCGTCAGTGCCACACAGGCCGATGATCCGCTGCGGGCCACCGGGATGCTGGTTGATCCAGTTGGTCACGTCGTAGACCTTGCCGTCGACGACCGTCCAGCAGGAAGTTGCCGAGGCATGCTGCTGCACCTGCGCCATGGTGATGCGGGCAACTGACGCAGTGGATGTCGGGGTCAAGGTCGGGGTCGGACTGGCCGAGCCGGAGACCTGACTGGCCCACACTGCGGTAGCTCCGGTATGTCCGACCAGGACGACCAGCACCAACGCGGCCACTGCGAGCAGGCTTGCCGCTGCTCCGGTGATCGTGGCGGCCACGGACTTCACTCCGGCGAGAGCGGCCCGGCGCTGCAGCCAGAACCACACCGCACCGACGACGAAGGTGACCACCATCACCGGCACCAGGATGCTGGCCAGTTGCTGGTGCTCGACCGGCAGCCCAACGCGGGCAGCCAGCGCCTCACCGGACTCCTTCGCGATGACAGCGGCGAAGGCGCCACCGGCCAGCGCGGCCATGGTCAGCCAGCCGTACGGCTTGCGCCAGGTGGGGACGAAGTAGATCACGATCAGGGCGACAGCCGAGATCGGGATGAGCATGATGGCCGCGTGCACGATCAGCGGGTGCACCGGCAGACCGCCGATGGTGTCGAAGAGGCCGGACTCGAGAGGCAACAACTGATGCATGGTTGAAATCTAAACCGGACATCCAAATGCCCTGGTGAAGCCAGCCTCAATGTTCGCTAAGGAACCGATCAGCCGACGTCCTCTTGGCGGGTCTCGATGGTCGGCTCAGCTGCGGGCTCGGTGATCGGATCGGCCGTGACCGGGGCGGCACCGGGGGCGACCACCGGCGCAGAGAGATCGATCGTGCGCACCGTCCGCGGGGCCAGCGGGGTCGACACATAGGTGGGACGGGTGATCGGCACCGGATCCCACAGCGAACCAGTGGTGGTGATCGGCACGCTCAGCTCGATCGAGTGCCCACGGCTGGCCACGTCCAAGTCGTTCAGCGACAGCGCCACGGTCTCCTCGACCTCGCCACCGCGAATGGCTTGCGCGCGCCGATCGAAGTCGGCCCGCATCGCCCGCACACTGAAGCGAGCGATCACCAAGAAGCCGGCGATCAACCCGGACGGCACCAGGGCCGCCCACCAGGCGCCCACCCCGACGGCCGCCAGCGCAGCCACCACGATCTGCACCGCCAACAGGAAGATCAGCACCCGGCGACGCCGTTGGGCCGCCTGGATATCGAGCAGCTTCAGCTCGTTGAGCTTGGCGCGACGGGTCAGCGGGGTGGAGATGTCAGCGGCACCCGGATCGGCTTCAGCCAGCGACCCGCCGGAGCGGACGATCGTCACTTCACCGCTGAACGGGATCGCCGGATCAATGTCCTCGACGAGCTCGACCCCACGCTGACGCAGGAAATAGGGCACCAGGTAGATCAGCCAAGCCGCAGCGATGGCGCCGAAGATCAGCCCAGTAAAACCCATACTCAACAAGCTAAGGGCGAACATGGACGGACCCGGCGACCCAGCCCGGCGCGTCTGCGGATTGACTCCTGGTTTGCCCCGATTGTCAAGGGGTTTCGACCCGCTCGCTGCTCAACGAGCGCCCCGGACGTACAGCGCAGGTTGAGCCTGGGCCGACCCTGAGCTGGTCGGTGGCATCAATCGGCGCGGCTGATCGAGCGCTCGTAGTGGGCCAGCACCGAGTCGATCACGTCCTCGGCGTTGAGCACGAACATGTCGTGATCGCGCCACTCCCCGTTGACGTGCATGTAGCGCTCGCGGCGGCCCTCCAGCCGGAAGCCGAGCTTGCGAACCACCGCAAGCGAGTTGGTGTTCTCCGGACGGATGGCGATCTCGATTCGATGCAGCCCGATAGCGAAGCAGTAATCGCAAGCCATCGCCACCGCCCGCGGGATGATCCCCCGGCCCGCCCACGCCGGGTCGACCCAGTAGCCGATCTGAGCCCAACCGGCCGAACCGCGAGCGATCCCGGACACCGTGACCTGCCCGACGAAGCGCGGACGCTCGCCCGGCGGGGTGTACTCCACCGCCCACGGCAACATCGCCCCGGCCCGGGCCCTGGCCCTGAACATCCGCAGCAACTGCCCGAAGCTCAGCGGCGACTCCGGCGACTCCGGTGGCCGGGTCGAATCCCAGCGACGGAACCACAACGGCGAGGACGCACGAATCCGGGCCCACGCGGCCTCGTCACGACGGCGCAGTGGACGTAACACGACCGGCGGGCTGCTCAGCCGTACCGGCCACCGTCCTTCACTCATGGCGCGGTCTTCAGTCCAGCACCCAGCACACGACCCCGCCGCCGATCGGGATCACACCCACGCCGGCTGGTACGAAGATCACGGTGTTGGCGTCCGACAACTCGGTAGCGCCCTGGTCGCCGATGTAGGGCAGTGGCCGCACCCCGGCCGACGTGCTGTGCGCGAGCACGAGCTGCGTCCGCACGGCGTCGCTCTCCACGGGGCTGGTGAGTTGTCCGTCGACCAGTTCCGGCTCGGTGATCTCCTGACCGCCCAGTCGCTCGACCAACGGACGGCCAAACAGCTCGTAGGCCAGGTAGGCCGACACCGGGGTCACCGGCAAGGTCAGCATCGGAATGCGGTCCGGGCCGATCAGCCCGAACAGCATCGGGTGCACGAACCCGTCCACCTCAGCCAGGTCGAAGGCCCCCATTCCCGCCAGACCGTCCAGGAGTTGCGGGACGTAGTCGGCGACCAGGATCACCAGATCCGCACGCACGAGCTGTTCGCCCACCGCGTTGGCGATCACCTTGGGATCCGGCGGCAGGATGCCGGAGGCGTACACCTGGGCGCCGTCGTCACGCAGGGACGCGGCCAGCAGCGTGGTGGTCGAGTCGTACCGCTCACTGAGGCGGGTCAGCGGCAGCCCGGGCTCGATCAGCCCCTTCGCCGCGGTGACCAGCGCAACCCGGGGCCGCGGTCGGGCCAAGACCTTGTCATGCCCCACTTCGGCGATCAGACCCAGGGCGCGCGGGGTGAGCATGGCACCGTGACCGAGCAACCGATCGCCGTCGGTGACCCGTGAGCCGGCCAACCGCAGGTTCTGCTGGAATCGGGCTTCGACCCGGAACTCGACTTCACCGCCGACGACCATTCCGAAGTCGAACGGCACCACCGCGTCGGCGCCCTCGGGTACCGGAGCGCCTGCGGCGACCTGAACCGCGGTACCGGGCGTCAACGGGTGGCCGGGCAGATCGCCGGCCGCCACGCTGCCCACCACCGGCAGGATGATCGGGTTCATCTCCCCGGCGCCGGCCAGGGTGGCTGCCCGTACTGCCCAGCCGGCCACCGTCGCCGAGGTGTAGATCGGCAGATTCAGATCGGAGGTGAGCGACTCACACAAGGTGAGCCCGCTGGCGTCCATCAAGCCGATCCCGAACGGACGCATCTCCCCGATCATGGAGATCAAGTAGTCGCGGTGTTCGTCGATGCCGCGTAAGCCATTCGGGTCGACACCCGGCGCCCCCGGCAGGCGCTCCAAGGACGGCACCGGCGGACGTGGCGGCGGAGCAGCCTCCGCCGACGTTTCCGAACCCCCCTTGGCACGTGAGAACAGAGCCATGCGCTTACCATAAGACAATGAATCCCGGCGCAGGAGCAGGCCAGCCGAAATCGGGCCGCCCCCTCCCGGACAAGTCAAGACTCCGCATCGAGTTGACCGCTGCCCGCGCCGAACGCCACCGTGATCCCGACGCCGATCAGCGCCTCGTTGAGCGCGCGCTGGCCGCGACCGCCGGCGCGAGGGTAGTTGCCTGTTACGTGGCCCGTCCCGAAGAACCGGACACGGCCGGCTTGCTGACCGCACTGCGGGAAGCGGGCGTCCAGGTGTTACTGCCGGTGCTCACCCGCGTGCCTGACTGGGCCTGGTTCGCCGGGCCCGATCAGCTGACTCCAGGCCCCTTCGGCATCAGCCAGCCGACCGGCGTCCGGCTCGGGGCGTCCGCCCTGGCGCTGGCCGACGTGATCTGGCTGCCCGGGCTCGCCGGGACTGTCGGGGGTGTGCGGCTCGGCACCGGTGGCGGCTGGTACGACCGGGCGCTGCTCCATGCCCGGCCGGACGCTCCGCGCGGGCTGTTGCTCTTCGACGACGAGGTCCGCGACCAGCTGCCGCACGACCCGTGGGACCAGCCGATCGACCTGATCGTGACCGAGCGTCGCACGATCACCTGCGGTGGCCAACCGGTGGAATAGCTCGGCGCCGATTCGGAGTTGTACCCTCGGCGCCGATACGATGCCGACGCCAACCTGTCAGGAGGTGAACATGCCCACCTATCAGTACCGCTGCACGGAGTGCGGATCAGAACTCGAGGTCGTCCAGAAGTTCACCGACGACCCGTTGTCGGTCTGCCCCGAATGCGACGGCGCCTTGCGCAAGGTGTTCAACGCCGTCGGCGTGGTGTTCAAGGGCTCCGGCTTCTACGCCACCGACAACCGGACCAAGGGCAAGACGGCGGCCGCCAAGGCCGAGCCGAGCAAGTCCGATGCGAGCACGTCGACCGCCAGCTCCGCCGCTGCGCCGACGTCCGGCGGCTCGTCATCCACAGGCAAGGAATCGGCTGCCTGACCCTGTGGATGCTGACCGATTCGGGCCAGCCGTCCCCAAGGTGTGGGCATGCAGCCCGCTCGATTTTTCACTCCCCTGATCCGTGCCTTCACCTGGCATCGGCGCTGGTTCGCCGCGATCCTGGTCGTGGTCGCCGTGACCGCTGGACTCAATGCCCTCTCCGCCCGGGCCTCGGGTGCTGTCGCGGTGGTGGTCACCGCAACCGCTGTACCGGGTGGTGCGACCCTGACCGCCGATCAGCTCACCGTGGCCTGGCTTCCCGCCGATGCCGTTCCTGCCGATGCCCTCACCTCACCCCAGGCTGCGGTCGGCACAGAAGCGGTGGTCGACCTGCCCGCACGGACGGTGGTCAGCCCGGCTGTGCTGCTCAGCGACCGGCCGGCCGTGGCACCGGGCAAGGTCGCCTTGCCGATCCGATTCTCCGACTCCTCCCTGGCCGGCGTGTTGAGCGTCGGCTGCCATCTGGACGTGTTGGGCCCGGCTGCCGAGGGCAGCGGGTTCAGCGTGATCGCCGGCGATGTCCGAGTGATCGCCTTGCCCACACCGGCAGCCGGGTCCCCGCTCGGCGGCGGCGGCAGCCCGCTGGTGCTGGTCGAGGTCGATCAGGCTCAAGCAGTGGCCATCAGCGCGGCCGCGGCTGGGACGGGACTGAGCTTTGCTCTACGGTGAATCGAAGAGTCACACCCCAAAGGAGCGCACCCATGGCCGGATTCAAGGACTTCCTGATGCGTGGCAATCTCATCGAGGTTGCGATCGCCTTCATCATCGGCGCGGCTTTCGGCAGCGTGACCACCTCCTTCACCAAGCTGGTGATGGACGTCATCGGCAAGGTGATCGGCGGCCAGCCCGACTTCAGCGCCGTGACCGTCGCCGGGGTCAACATCGGCGTCTTCATCACCGCGGTGATCTCCTTCGTGATCACTGCGACCGTGGTCTACTTCGGCATCGTCAAACCGTACGAGGCCCTCAAGACACGCCTGATCAAGGCCGAGGAAGCCGCAGCGTCCAGCCCGACCAGCGAAGAGCTGCTCACCGAGATCCGCGACCTGCTGGCCAAGAACCAGAGCTGAGCTTCCTCAGCTGCCGTGATGCGGCGGCACCTCACGCATCAGGCGTTCCTCGTCGGCATTGAGTCGGCGCCGCGCAGACGGCGGACGAGTCTCCAACACGACCAGGTCGAGGGCGGCTCGAGCGCGATTCAGCGCAGCATGGAACTGCGCCGGCCCGCACCCGGAACGGAGTCGATTGGGCACCGCGTGCGGCCACGGGCGTTCGGCATCGACGGTCTCGCGCGCATGACCGGCCAGCCGCTCGGCCGTCCACCCCTGCTCCGCCAGCGCCGCCAGCAGCGCGTCGATGTCAGGCAACTCGGGCGAGGCCAGCTCCAGTTCCTCCCCGGTCAGCGCGAAGCCCAAGGCGATGTGCCAAGCAGGACTCACCGGAAATGCTCCGGCTGCCCGGTGTCGGCCAGTTCGACCGCGCCGACCACCTCAGCGGGGGCGTCGAAGTGCCACTCCCCCTTCACCCGCAGCGACTGCGCCTGGCGCAGCGAGGGCACCACGCTCACCAAGCGGTCGAAGTCGTCGACCAGCTTGTAGTGACTGTCCAGCTGGATCTCCGGGATCGCCGCCGTGGCCACCAGTCGTCCGTCCTCGCCGAGGTCGAAGACGTCGGAGCGCAGCAGCATCAACTCGTTGGTGGTCTTCACCGGCTGGAACCGATCCCGACCGACCTCGATGGCCACCGCGCCGGGGAACACCTCGATCGCCGCCCCCATCGCGCTCTCCAACTGGATCACCTTCGGCGACGACGGATCGGCCGGATCGACGGTCTTGTCGTTGCGGATCAGCGGCAGGCCGAGCACCCCGTCACGCTCAGCGAGAGTGCGCCGCAGCACGAGCAGGTCGAGCCACAGGTTGTTGGCGTGGAAGTAGGGGTGGCGGTGCTCATCGGTGAAGAAGTCCATCTCCTCCGGCGCGGTCTGCGCGGTGTCGCGCAGGATCAGCTGCCCATCGGCGATCCGGACGGCGAGGTGACCACCCTTGCGGTCGTTGATCGTCCGCGGGCACACTTCGGCGGCGTACGGCGCACCGGAGGCGGCGAACCAACCGGCCAGGCGAGCATCCGGGGCGGCCCCGAGGTTGTCGCCATTGGCCACCGACGCGTAGCGGAAACCGGCGTCGATCAGGGCGTCGAGCACGCCACTGCCCAGCAGCGCCGGGTACAGGTCGCCATGACCAGGCGGGCACCACTCCAGGGTGGGGTCGGCGGGCCAGCTGACCGGTTCCAGCGAGTCAGCGAGGATCTTCGGCTCAGCGTTCTGGACGAAGTCCAGGCCCAGGCCGTCCACGGCGAGCTCGGGGTAGCGCTCCAGGTAGCCCAGGGTGTCCTCGCGGGTGCGGAAGCTGTTCATGAACAGCAGCGGCAGCCGGGCGCCATACTGCTGACGGGCATGGGTCACCTGCGCCACGATCAGGTCGAGGAACGTCCGCCCGGAGCGGACTTCGAGCAGCGTCTTGGCCCGGTCGAGCCCCATGGAGGTGCCCAAACCCCCGTTGAGCTTGATGATCACGGTCTGGCGGATCGCCGCCTCGGCGTCCTCGTCGCTGATCTCGAGGCTGGCCAGGTTCGGCACGTCCAGCAAGGGACGAATGCTGGCCTCGGCGATGATCCCGGTGGCCCCGGCGGCACATTGGTGCCAGTAGTGGGTGAAGTTCTTGATCGCGGGTTCGCTGACTCCGGCGGCCTGCATCTTGGCCACGCAACGCGCCATTGCCTCAGTGCTCATGCCAGTGATGCTAGGGCACGGTCAACACCGCGCAAGTCGGGTGAGACATCGGGGACGGTTCGCCGCGGGGCCGGCTCAGTTGATGCCGACCCGATCCAGCGCGGCGCGGAGATCGGCGACCAGATCGGCGGGATCCTCCACCCCGATACTCAGCCGCAGCAGGCCGGCGGTGATTCCCGCAGCTGCCTGCAGATCGGCCGGCATCGCGGCATGGGTCATCGTCGCCGGGTGCGAGATCAGGGACTCCACTCCACCCAGACTCTCTGCCAGACAGAAGGTCTCCAAGCCCGCCACCAAGGTCGGGACGGCGTCGGCATCGGCGAGTTCGAAAGAGACGATGGCACCGAAGCCGTCCTGTTGCCGAACGGCCAACTCGTGCTGTGGATGGCTCGCCAACCCCGGGTAGTGGACCTTGGCCACCGCCGGATGGGACGTGAGCAGCTCGACGATCTCCCGCGCACCGCGTTGGGCCGCTGACACCCGCAGATGCAGGGTCCGCAGGCCGCGCAGCGCGAGGAAGGAGTCGAAGGCGCCGCCGGTCACGCCCAGCGTGTTCGCCCACCAGCCCAGCTGTTCACTGACGGCCGCGTCAGCGGCCACGATCACCCCGGCGACAACGTCGGAGTGGCCGTTGAGGTACTTGGTGGCCGAATGCACCACCACATCGGCTCCCCACTCGATCGGACGCTGCAGCACCGGGCTGGCGAAGGTGTTGTCGGCCACCACCAATGCACCGGCGGCATGGGCAGCTTCGGCGATGACGGCGATGTCGGCCAGTCGCAGCAGCGGGTTGGACGGGGTCTCCAGCCAGACCACGTCGGCCCCGGCGGCGATCGCCGCGGTGGCGGCCTCGGTGTCGCTGAAGTCGACCAGACGCAGCTGCAGCCTTCCGGTGCGGGCCAGCGCGTCGAAGAGCCGCCACGATCCGCCGTAGCAGTCCGCAGGCGCCAGCAGGGTGCCGCCGGCCGGCAGCAGCGCGTGCAGCACGGTGGTGATCGCCCCCATGCCGGAGGCGGTCACCCAGCCGCCGGCGCCGCCTTCGAGGTCGGCGACCGCAGCAGCGAACAGGTCGCGGGTGGGATTCCCGGAACGGCTGTAGTCATAGTCGCCACGCTCACCGAATCCGGTGAAGGCGTAGGACGTGCTGAGGTAGAGCGGCGGGGTCACCGCGTGGTGGGTGGGGTCGGTCTCGATGCCGGCGCGCACCGCCCGGGTGGCCGGACGGGGACAGTGACTGCGATCGGAGCCGGAGTCGGCGCTCTCAGTGCGGGAGTTCATGGATGGTCCTTGCTCGAAGCTGCGGATGGCGGGTTCTTCCGCTGACGGCTGATCGACGACACCTTGTTCGGTGCTGTCGGCTCGCTGCTCCTGTTCAGGGGCGAGGTGGCTCGTCAGCGGCTGAGCATTCGCGCACGCATGACCATCATGGTCAGTGAGCGCGGACGAGACATGGCCACAGGGTAGCAGCCGGGTGCGGCAAGGCGGCCGGCCGCCCAGACGGCGCCGGCGTTCCTGACCACGGTGGGGACGTCCACGATTTCCTTCTGTCCTGGCGGTGGGGCCACCGGGGGCGTCCGGCCAGGATCGGACGCCCCCGCGGGCCACTCAGTCGAGCAGGTCTGCGTACAGCGGGGTGGACAGGTAGCGCTCGCCCCAGTCGGGGGTGATCACCACGATGGTCTTGCCGGCATTGGCCGGGTCGGCGGCCAGTTCGGCCGCGGCCCGCAGGGCGGCACCCGAGGAGATGCCCAGCAGCAGACCCTCCTCCTTGGCGACGCGCTTGGCCCACTCGATCGCGTCGTCCCCGGACACCTTGATGATGCCGTCGACCACGCCGAGGTTGAGGATGGACGGGATGAAGCCAGGAGAAATGCCCTGGATCTTGTGCGGGCCCTTCGGCTCACCGGACAGCACTGCGGACTCGGCCGCCTCGACGGCGTAGATCTTCACCTCGGGCTTGTACTGCTTCAGCACGGTGCCGATGCCGGTGATGGTGCCACCGGTGCCGACGCCGGAGATGACGATGTCGACCTTGCCCTCAGTGTCGGCCCAGATCTCTTCGGCCGTGGTCTTCTTGTGGATCTCTACGTTGGCCTGGTTGTCGAACTGACGAGCCAAGATCGCACCCGGGGTGCTAGCGGCGATTTCGGCGGCGCGGGCGTTGGCGCCCGGCACACCTTCGGCGGCCGGGGTGAGGATGAGCTCGGCGCCGAGGGCGCGAAGTACGGCGCGACGCTCCTTGGAGAAGCTTTCGGGCAGGGTGATGATCACCTTGTAGCCCTTGGCCGCACCCACCCACGCCAGCGCGATCCCGGTGTTGCCGGAGGTGCCTTCGACGATAGTTCCGCCCGGCTGCAGCGAGCCGTCAGCCTCAGCGGCCTCGATGATGGCCACACCGATCCGGTCCTTCACCGAGTTGGCCGGGTTGTAGTACTCCAGCTTGGCCAGGACAGTGGCCTGGCTGTCGCCGTAGAGCCGGTTGATCTTCACCAGCGGGGTGCGACCAATGAGCTTGGTCGCGTCTTCGTAGTAGGTCATCGTGTGCCTCTCGCTCTTCCTGACTGTTGTTGAGTGCTGATAGTTGTCGTGTGGTTGTGTGCTGACTGGCGGACGCTCAAGCGGCCATCGGGCCGACCACCTGGCCGAGTGCGTCCAATACTTCGGGTTTGCGCGCGGCGCCGACGATGCGGTGCCGGACCGCGCCCGAGCCGTCCAGGACGAGGACGGTCGGGGTGCGGGTGATGCCGAACGCATCGACCAGGTCGAGGCGGGTCTCGGCGTCGATGTCGATGTGGGCCACTTCGGGACGGTCGGTGACCACCTCGGTGAGGACCCGGTGGGTGCTGCGGCAGGGGGCGCATACCGCTGCGGAGAACTGGACGAAGGTGGCCTGGGTGCCGAGTTCGGCGCCGAGGCGCTCGGCGTCCAGGCGGGCCGCGCGCCGCAACGTCCGCGCTCGTCCGTCGGTGAGCCGGCGGTAGCCGCCGAATCCGAGGGCGAGCACCAGCGCAGCGAGAACGACCCACAGACCGGTCATGTCAGGCCCCTTCCACCGTGGCGGGCTTGGCGAACAGCCGCTTGCCCAACAGGTACAGCTCGCAGCCCAAGCAGTAGTCGAACACCGCGTTGAGCAGTGCGGCCACCAGCGCGAACCCTGTCGCGATGTAGAACACCGTCGCGAGGCCAAACACTCCGCCGATCAGGCCGACCAGGGCGAAGCCGAGGCCGACAGCCTGCGCGAATCGCGGGGGCCGGGCGTCCTCCAGTTCGGCCGGTGGGGCCAGGCGCGGTCGGACGAACCTGCGGAAGACCCAGCCGTAGGGCTGATACCGGACGCCGAGGATGGCGCCGATGGCGAAGGCGATGGCCTGCAGGATCAGCAGCGGCAGTCCCCACTGGGGGCCGAGCGCCACGCTCGCGGCAAGCACCACCGAGGTGATGATCGCCGCGAAGCGTGGGCCGCGCGGATCCACCACCTCGGCGGTGGCGGGCGATGAAGCAGTCATGATGGTCCTTGCTGAATGGGTGGAACGGTGAGTGTGGTCTGGGGCCTGTGCCTCGGCGGATTGCCGGAGGGCTCGTCCGCGGGTCGGCATTACCGTGCGTCGCGGGCGTCAGTGGGCAGGCGGAGGCGTCAGCGACAACACATTCGCATCCGGCAGCAGGCCGGGCGAACAATCGTGTATACAGACGCGGACATGTGCCTACCTTAGCAGGGCGGGCGGGGATGTCCACTCCCCCAGGGCCGACTACGCCTCAATGCGTAGCCCGCACTCATCGTCGACGCAGGTTCCGGCGTCGGCGCGTCCCGATCAGCCCAGGGCGCGCAGGCGCATCTGGCGACTGCGCTCCAGGTGCTCGGTCATCAGCGCACCGGCCTGATCGGCGTCGCCAGCGATGATCGCCTCGAGGATCGCGCCGTGGTCGTGAGCGGTCGCAGTGAGGTCTTCGGTGGATCCGGGCGGGCCCTGATCGTAGATCCGCAGCTGGGCCATCCAGCGGTTCATCGTGCCCGCAATGGTGGCGTTATGGGCCGCTTGCCACAGGGCCACATGCCAGTCCGAGTTGGCCTCATGCCCGGCTCGTTCCTCGCCGGCGGCCGCGGAACTCAGCGCACCCTCGTGACACGCGCGCAGCCGGGCGATGTCCAGGTCGGTGTGACGGCGGGCGGCCGCCACCGCGGCCACGCTCTCCAGCGCGATCCGCGCCTCGTAGATCTCCATGACATCGTCCGGGGTGCCCGTGCGAACCCGAAAGCCGTTGTCAACGCGCTCAATCAGACCGTCCTGCTGGAGCGCCACCAGGGCCTCACGCACGGGCGTCCGCGAGACGCCGTAGCGAGTGGCCAGCGAGGTTTCCAGCAGGCGCTGGCCGTGAGGGAACTCGCCGTTGAGGATGTCATCTCGGATGCGCAGGTACTGATCAGTCGTGAGCGAACCCGATGCGGAGCGCTCCGCCATGATGGTCTCCCTTCGGTGACGGTCGGGGGAATTCTCCCACATACACTCGCCGACTCCTGGGTGCGCGGCCCGGTTGCGACAGGGTCGCCGACGTCAGGGAGCTGTGGGGAGCGGAGCCGCAGCGCGATAGCGCGAACACTACGAGCGCGTGAAGACAAAACGAGAGTGACGCACCTCGAAGGGCTTAAAGCCGTCTACCCACCCCCAGGAGACAACATCGAGTGCGTCACTCTCACCAACGAGGCTACCTGAACCCCCCACTGTTGCCAAGCCGAAGGTGGGGCAAACTGCATAGTCACAGGCGACGCACAGGTTGGCTCGGCAGCTCTCCCCCTCGGCAAGATACGCTAGGTGGGCTTCGGCGTTGGCCCCATAGCTCAGGGGATAGAGCAGAGGTTTCCTAAACCTTGTGTCGCAAGTTCGAATCTTGCTGGGGTCGCCATCGAAGTGGACCCGCCACGTCGGCACCCACTCCCACCAGGCCACCAAGCGACAAGCGAGGAGCAGGTGAGCGAACCTTGCCTGCCTGGATGAAGCCCCTCCGAGTGGACGGGCAATACCCGCGGCCAATGCGAACACTTTGGGGTTGGCGAGGCCACTCCGCCCCCGAAAACCACTTCTTTACGTGTGCGTGAACCGGTACCGTTCCCACAGGAGGCGCCATGACCAAGAAGACCGGTGACGATCTCGCCGCACAATACACGGACGAAGACTGGCGAGCTAGATACCTTCAGCTGGTAGACATCGTCACACTGCTGCGTCATAGCATCATCGGATCTTCATTCAAGATCCCCGATCGAATGAACTCAGCATTCACCCTCACTGAATACGGATCTCAGATCCAAAAGGACCTCACCACTAAGCATGACGTGCCAGCCAAGGAGGCGCGGATGATGTGCCTACTGGAGATCGCTCACGACGAGCCGATGGTCAACCTCGAGCGCACCCACTTCGACGTACTCACTGACGAAATATCGGCATCCATAGTGAAGGGCGCTATGCGATACCCCTTCATCTACGGCGGATACCTGTACCGACGCGCGGCGGAGATCTTCCCCGATCGACGCAGTCGTCTGAACTCTAAGGAGACGGCGGAACTCCTCGAAGGGATGCCATGCGGCGTCTTCCAGGTCGGCGACCTAGTCGTCGGGCCACGCGGAGTACTTCGATCCCAAGCCAATCGCTGGGTCCCTCCCACAGTGAAGGTGCCTTTGCAGCACTGCGGGGATTTGACCTGTCGACGACCGCACTGGACCTCGCTCTCAACTGACTACGATGCGCCGATCAACCAGCACCTGCCCAAGATCACGAAAGTACTCACGGACAATCTTGTGGCCCGCGGCGCTTGGACCGACTTCACCGGGCTACTCGCTGAGGAAGCCTCGAGGCCATTTGACGATCTCGCGATGGTCGGGATTCCGGTGTCACTTGGCGATTGCCTTACCGACGAGGAGTTGGCCCTGGTAGCAAGCCAGCTTTCAATCGAAGTGCCCGAACTCGATAGCGCAGAGCTTCGCGCCAATCTGCTGCAGGAGATTTGGACTAAGACTGATGACGACATCGCACGAAGCGTGGACTTCCTCATCACGGCAGGCTCCATCTCGCTCGCTCCGCACGAGGTACGACGCCCACCTCTGGTCGATGTTGCGGTCGGCTCCTTCGAGCTCCGAGTCGAGATCGGCAGGCACGGCGTGCGTCTACGCCCTGATGACCCAGAGGTCCCCCTTCTTCGACTTAGGAGACTCATAACCCATCTCTACGACTTCGACAACGACTCCGACCTAAGCGAACTCCGGTGGCAACTCCGTACGATCGATGGAACAGACGTCCACGAGATGCTCGAGGAGTACCTCCGGGTAACGTCACCATCTGACGCGATAGGAGCCCTGGTACTGTCGCGGCGCCAGAACGTACAGCAGGCAATGACTGAGCTTGGCATCGAGAGCGGCGTTTCGCTCGGTGAACTCGCCCCCGCCTCTGACGATGTACTGGTGGTTGAGAAGCTTATGTGGAAGCTGGGCTTCCCTCAAAGCCCTCAGGCGAGTCTCGCCGCCGAGTTCTGGCAACGCCAGAAGGAGGCAAGGCAAGCTGTCCGTGACGCGAACGGTAGTGCGATTCTCGACCTGCCACGGTTGCGAGAGGTACTGCGCGAGTTGTTCATCAGCCTCGAAGGTCTCCTTGGAGACACCGTCGACTTCGCGTGGTGGGTCTTGGCCACCGACCATCTCGCCGCCGCAAGGCCGTTCACGTACACACCGAGCCAAGGGGAGCCCGCCTGGGCGGCGCTTGCAAGTCATGCCAATGCGATATCAGCACCCGATAAGCCACGTTTTGGCGATCGCGCAAAACGCACCCTCTACCCCCTGGGCCAGTCATTCTCAGTCCTCGGTTCACTCCTCAAGTCGTTCGAGGACGACCCGAAGGGCTACTTGCGTCCAACCACATCCATACCCAAATGGGCATATCAAACTGAACTCAAGGAGTTCCCGCTCCGCCACACGGTCCCGTATCTCGACCTGACGGAACTCGCTCGAAGGTCGATCGCGGCTGGCCTGGCCGAGGTGTCGAAGCTCCTCAAGGACGGCAACGTTCACGGTGTACGCAACCAGGTCTCGCACTTCCAACGATCCAACTCCAACATGGACGACGTCCTCAAGGCGATCCAGGCAGCTTCATCATCGGTCGAAATACTCGACACGCTCGGGTTCATCAGAGCCGAGTACCGCGCCAGCCGCACGGAGCGCGACGCCTGGGGCAGGTATGTCATCTACATGCGTTCTGCTGCCGGTGACGAAGTCACATTTACTAGGCCGTCCAAGGTTGGGTTGGTGGGACTCCCGAACCTGCATACTCCGCAGTACCTGGTGCGATCGGCCGTGTTTAGCTCCCCGCGAGAGGTGCTGCGTTTTCGCGTCGGAGCCGACTCCGCATTCAGCGAGATGTGGGCTGGGTTCCCCCTACCTCGCGCGAAGCGCACCGGCGTACTCCAACAGGCGATGGAGCCCGCAAGCGACGTCGTGCGAGCCTCCTACAGCGTCCTCCCAGGGAACTAGTCCCAAGACTGCTCATGGGTACGTAGTCGTGCGGCGAGTTGACGCGCTCAAGACTCTGCCACCGGCGCCGATGACGCGGGAACCGGCCCCAAACGCCCGCCCAGGCCCTGGCGATCGGGAGCGATGGCGATCCGACGAAGCTCTGAGTCGAAGGATTCCGCACCCAGCAGACTGACCAGTTCGGCACGCATCTGCTCCAGCGGCGGGTGCAACTCCTCGCCGACGTCGGCCACCAGGTCGTCGATCAAGGCCGTCACCCGACGGGTGATCTGTGGCTGGCCGGCGCCGAAGACCATGATCTCCAGCAGGCCCAGCGCCACCACGTCCGCCCAGGACGGGGCCGGCACGACCACCCGGCCCTCCCCACGGACGGCCTGACGCGCACCCAACGGCAGGCCGGCGGCCACCCGCAGGACGCCTTCGATCTCGTCCAATGCCCGCACGGCCGTGGTCGGGTCGTTGATACCCGGCGACAGCGCCTTGATGGCGATGTCGACCAGCAGCCGCAGCGCATAGAACGGGTCGTAGCGCAGCGAACGCTCCGAGTCGATCACCACAGCTCGACGCAACCGCGCCTGCAGCGCCGAGCTCAACTCGAGGCCCTTCGGCGCAACCACCCGCAGCAGCGGCGCCCCCGGGGTGATGGCATCACCCACCTGCCGCGCCACCCAGATTCTCAGTCCACGCCGCGCGGCCAGCCGCACCAGGCCGCTCTGATCCACCGCGATCACCTGGCCCGATCCGGCACTGCGGACGATCAGCGCCCCGCTGGGCGCCTCGTCGTCCGCCGCGGACACCGACGCACGTGATCCGACCAACACCGCCAACTGCCCACGCGCCCGACGACCCAGATCGGACAGCACCGCGTCCACCCGCATCCGGCTGCCCACCGAGTGAAGCAACCAGATGAAGGCGGCCAGGCTGGTGAACAGCAGCATCACCGCCAGGATCACCGTCACCGCCGGCGCGTAGTCCGGACGTCCCAGCGAGCCCACATCCAACAGGCTGACGAAGGTGAAGGTGACCGTACCCAAGAAGATCGCCAGGATCACTCGGGTGGCCCGTGCCCGCAGGAAGTAGGAGACCGTCCGCGGCGAGTACTGGCTCGAACCGAACTGCAGCAGCAGCACGACGAAGGAGAACACGAAGCCGGTGAAAGTGATCATGCCGCCACCGATAGCCGACAACAGTTGCGCGGTGGACGACGCCGACACCAGCTGCGGAACGTAGCCCCCGCGCATGAGTTCATCATCAACTTGGGAGACGAACTCACTGAGCGCGATCCCCGCCAGAACGCCGACGGTGGGAATCACCCAGAAGGCGCGTTCCCACCACAGTCGCACTCTGGTTCGGCTGATCACGGCCATCTGATGTACCTCCAGTGAGTCCGCAGCGACGTTGGCGGAACCGACCTGTTCGCGTCAGTCTCTCAGGCTGACCGGGGCCCCGGCAGGCGCCACGCGAAGATCGTCCCGCCCGAAACGCGGCCCATCCGGCACGCCTGAAGTGAGTTCCGTGTGGAACAGATGCTCGCCTGGTTTCGGCCCGGTGCTCGGGTTCAGGTGCCGATGGCCGAACTGCACGAAACTTCCGGGCCGATCTTCGAGAAGATCAGCAACGCGGTCCCCGTCGACGGCGGCGACATCATCAGTCCCGCAGGCCAGAATCGCCGAAAAATGGGGAAGGCGACGCCCAATCGAAGCCGTCGCCCCCCGTTGATAGCCTCGCGTCTTGAACGTCGCCGCCCGACCCTTGAGTCGGTCATTGAGTACCCACAACCGACATTACGCCTTCTGGTGGGCATGTGCGGTCAGACTCCTGGGTGTAACGGTTACCGCCCGTGACGATGTGCGAGGTCCGCGTTACTACCGCAATCGGATCCGAACCGTATCCCGTGGCCCCGCCAAGACGTCGCACCGAGCCCGTACGCCGCCTCCGAACTTTGTGGTTCTGCCTGCGAACCGCGGCTCTACCCGGGAGAATTGGAGAGTGTCCCTGCCTTTTGGCCAGATACCCGAGCTCGTCGGCTGCGACGCAGAGCAGGCCGGTGAGGCGCTCCAGCGGGTCTTGGCGAGCCGCAGTTTCCAGGCAGCACCCAAGGCACGAGACTTCCTGCGCTACGTGGCAACCGAAACGCTGGCCGGACGCGGGCAGCGCCTCAAAGAGTTCACCATCGCCCGATCGGTCATGGACCGCGGTACCGAGTTCGCGAGCCACACCGATTCAGCAGTGCGAGTTCAGGCCCGACGCGTCCGTCTTCTCCTGGAGCGCTACTACGCCGAAGACGGTGCCGACGACCCCATCCGCATCACCATCCGCAAGGGCAGCTACGTCCCGACATTCAGCGCCTCCACCACCACACCCCCGCAGGACGAACCCGCGACCGAATGGACCGAAGGCCCCGGTCTCATCATCGGCAGGTTCGTGGACCTCAACTCCCCAGACGGAAAGTCGGCGCAATCCATCGGCGCCGCCGAGTCGCTCGCCCACGCCTTCAGCCAGTTTCCCGGGTTGAACGTCTACGGACCGATCTCGCTGACAGCCGATGATCTAGGCCCCGGCAAGGAGTTTCCGGCAACCACCCTGAGGGCGCAATATCTGCTGGAGGGCTCCGTGCGCGTCGAGCGGGAACGGCTGCGAGTCACGGCACGCCTGATCGACCTCGAAACCAGCCGCCTGGTCGTGGCCACCACCGCAGACCGCGATCTGGAGCAGTTCAGTGGCTTTCAAGCAGAGGGGCAACTGGCATCCGAAATCGCAGCGCAGCTGGGCGACTACCGCGGCGACCTTCAGCGCGACCTGGCCAGGCCCGGACGCTCTGCCCGACTTCCGAGCACCTACCAAGCGATGCTCCTCTTCTACGACTACCTCGACCACAACACGCAAGCTTCTGCGGCGGCGGCCGAGCAGGCGCTGCAGGCAGCCCTCAGCGACGAACCAGGAAACCCGCTGCTGTTGGCAATGCTCGCCTCAGCACAGGTGGCCATGACCGAAACTGGCGACGCCGGCCAGGCACCAGCGCTCCTGGCCGCGGTGAAAGCCAATGCCGCACAGGCGCTGTCTATTCGCCCATCGGGGCTGGCCTACACCGCGCTCTCCCGCGCAGCACTCCTCGAATCGGACTTCGCCACCTGCCACCAAGAAGCACGCCGCGCCATCGCCTTGGAACCCACCAATCCCACCGTGCTCTTCTTGGCTGGATACCTCCTTGCCCACCACGGGGACTGGACTGAGGCAATCAACCTGATCGATTCGGCTCTTCGCCTGAACCCTCGAATGCCGACCTACTGCTTCACCCTGCGCGCGCTGGGTAGCTATCTCGATGGCAGGTGGGCCGACGCCCTGGCCGATGCCGCCGACACCCCCGAGCCACACCCGTATTTGGGGGCCGTGGTGCGCGCACTTGCCCTCTATCGCCTCGGCCAACACGAGGCGGCGGTCACCAACCTGGCCGCCGCGATGGCGGTGTCTCCACACCTCGAGCAGATCGTGGCGTCCTCGGACCTCTACCCTGAGCAGGTCAGGCGAGCTCTCCTCGACGGCATCACCGAAGCCAAGGGGGTCCTTCCTTTGGCAGATCCCCCGGCGACACACACCTGAGCCGCACCGCACCGGGCAGAGGTTCCTCTTCAGGGGGTCTGGAACCACCCGGTTCGACCTCACGCAAAGCTCGTCCGGCCACCAGTCTCCCTGCCCAACCGCTGGAGCGTTTCCCCCACATCGACGCAACCGTCACCGGTGAGCAGTAGCGTGGTGGATGCACCCCACCACATGACAGGAGGGTCGCATGCCCGAAGTTAATCCCCATCTGGAAGTGATGCCCGCCTGGGTCCGAGCCGGTATTCGGGTTCAGGTGCCGATGGCCGAACTGCACGAAACCTTCGGCCCGATCTACGAGAAGGTCAGCAACGCGGTCACCGCCGGCGGTGGCGACATCATCGGTCCGGCCTACGCCTGCTACTTCGGTGAACCCACCGACATCATCGACGTCGAGATCGGCTTCGGCATCTCCGCGCCGATCGTCAGCGATGAGCTCACCGTCACCCAGGTACCGTCCGCCGAGGTCGTCGTCGGCACCCACATCGGGCCGTACGAGCAACTCGAGGACAGCTACGAGAAGCTGGTGCCGTGGATGGTCACCAACGACATCGACCTGGCCGACCACATGTACGAGCTGTACGACACCATGCCCGGTGACGACCCGGCCGGTCCGATCACCCGCCTGGTGTTCCCGATGCGCTGAGCCCTCAGCCCGCCCGCCGGACCACCCCGGACGGCAACTCCCCCACCCCGTCCAGGACGGCCACCGAAGCGGCATCGGCGATGCCCGCGGACGTCCGGCGCTCCTGCAGGACGAGGTGCGTCACGCCCTCACCCTGCAGCCAGCCGATCAGTTCGACCAGTTGCGCCGAGTTGTGATGCTCGGCATCGACGGTGACCCGCACCTCGTAGTCGACACCGGAGGCCAGCACCTGTCGCAGGCTGCGCAACACCGGGGCGGCCGCAGCCACCGAGCCGGTCAGCGCCGGGTAGTGCTCCGGTAGCCCTTTGACGTCGAGCCCCACCCAGTCCAGCTGCGGCAGCAGCACGTCCAACCGGGCCGGACGGACCCCGCTGGTGTGCAGCCCCACGGCAAACCCGAGCTCCCGCACCTGATCGACGGCCGCAGGCAACCCCGCCTGAATGGTCGGCTCGCCGCCGGAGAACACCACCGCGTCCAACAGCCCAACCCGGGCACTCAGGTGTGACCACACCTGCGACCAGGCCACGTGGCCCGGACGACCAGGATCGATCAGGTCAGGGTTGTGGCAGTAGGTGCAGCGCCACGGGCAGCCCTGGGTGAACACGGTGGCCACCAACCGACCTGGCCAGTCACAGACCGAGAGTCTGGCCAGGCCGGCGATGGCCAGCCCGGGGTCGACGACCGCCGGGCTGGTCTGCGGGGTGCTCACACCAACACGCGGGACTCTTCGAAGGCCACCCGCTCGTCGAACTCGCCACGCTTGCCGATGTTGAAGCTGGAGATCGGACGGTGGTAGCCCATCACCCGCGTCCAGACCTCACAGCTCTGCTCCACGTCGGCATCCGCGCAGGTCGGGCAGGTGTGGTGCTCGCCGGCCAGGTAGCCGTGCGCCGGGCAAATCGAGAAGGTCGGCGTGATGGTGATGTAGGGCAACCCGAAGCTGGTCAGCGATCGGCGCACCAGCTGCTTGGCTGCCTCGGCGTCAGAGATCCTTTCGCTCATGTACAGGTGCAGCACGGTGCCGCCGGTGTACTTGCGCTGCAGTTCCTCCTGGCGGGCCAACGCCTCGAACGGGTCGTCGGTGAAGCCCACCGGCAGCTGGGAGGAGTTGGTGTAGTACGGGTTGGCGTCCGTCCCGGCCTGAAGGATGCCGGTGAAGCGTTTGCGGTCCTCTTTGGCGAAGCGGTAGGTGGTGCCTTCGGCCGGGGTGGCCTCCAGGTTGTACAGGTGGCCGGTGGCCTCCTGGAACTCCACCATCCGGGTCCGGATGTGATCCAGCACCCGCACCGCCAGGCCGTGTCCGCGGGGGTCGGTGATGTCATAGGCGTCGCCGGCGAAGTTGCGGATCATTTCATTGACGCCGTTGACCCCGATCGTGGAGAAGTGGTTGCGCAGCGTCCCCAGGTAGCGCTTGGTGTAGGGGAACAGGCCCTCGTCGATGTAGCGCTGGATCACCTTGCGCTTCACCTCCAGGGAGTCCTTGGCCAGCACGAGCAGCCGATCCAACGCCAGCAGCAGGCCGGTCTCGTCCCCGGCATGGACGTAGCCCAGCCGGGCCATGTTCACCGTGACCACACCGAGTGAGCCGGTCTGTTCCGCCGACCCGAACAGCCCGTTTCCACGCTTGAGCAGCTCGCGCAGATCCAGCTGCAACCGGCAGCACATCGAGCGCACCATGTTCGGGCTGAGGTCGGAGTTGATGAAGTTCTGGAAGTAGGGCAGGCCGTACTTGGCGGTCATCTCGAACAGGGCGGACGCGTTGGGCGAATCCCAGTCGAAGTCGGCGGTCATGTTGTAGGTGGGGATCGGGAAGGTGAACACCCGACCCGAAGCGTCGCCTTCGGTCATCACTTCGATGTAGGCCCGGTTGATCAGGTCCATCTCGGCTTGCAGTTCTCCGTAGGTGAAGTCGCATTCGACCCCGCCGACGACCGGGACGTCCTCGCGCAGGTCTTCGGGGCAGACCCAGTCGAAGGTGAGGTTGGTGAAGGGGGTTTGGGTGCCCCAGCGCGAGGGCACGTTGAGGTTGTAGATCAGCTCCTGAATGCTCTGCTTCACCTGCTCGTAGCTGAGCCCGTCCAGCCGGACGAAGGGTGCCAGGTAGGTGTCGAAAGAGCTGAACGCCTGCGCCCCGGCCCACTCGTTCTGCAGACAGCCCAGGAAGTTCACCATCTGTCCGACCGCGGACGACAGGTGCTTGGGCGGCTGGGCGTCGATCTTGCCCGGCACCCCGTTGAGACCCTCGCGCAGCAGGGTCTTCAGCGACCACCCGGCGCAGTATCCGCTGAGCATGTCGAGGTCGTGGATGTGGAAGTCGCCCTCGCGGTGGGCCGTCCCGATCTCGGGGGCGTACACGTGGGAGAGCCAGTAGTTGGCGGTGATCTTGCCCGAGGTGTTCAGGATCAGACCACCCAAGGAGTAGCCCTGGTTGGCGTTGGCGTTGATCCGCCAGTCGGCCCGGTCGAGGTACTCGTTGATCGAGTTGGCCACGTCGACCATGACGTGTTTGGTCTCGCGGAGCTTGTGGTGCTGCTCCCGATAGACGATGTAGGCCCGCGCGGTCGCGGTGTAGCCCAAGCCCAGCAGCAGACTTTCCACCGCGTCCTGGATCTCCTCGATGTGGGGAGCATCGCCGCGTCGACCGAGCTTGATGCCGATCTGGCGGGCGAGCAGTTGGGCCTCGGCGCCGCCGAGTTCGCCGGTGGCGTAGCCGGCGCGGGAGATGGCCGATTCGATCCGGGACAGGTCGAACTCGGCGGAACTGTGATCGCGCTTGATGATCTGGGACGGGGTGGCTAGGTCGGTCATTGTCCGGTTCCTTCGTTGATGCCTCTCGCACCCGAAGACGCCCTCACGGAGACGTGCGAACCTGCCCGGTTCCGCACGACCCTCCCACGAGGTCGCGTCTTCGGCACTCCGCGGCGCGGAGCGGCAGGGCAGGTCTTCGGACTCGTGGGCGCGTCTGTTCGACGTTGTCCTAGCGGCCGTCGCTTCCCAGGATCACTCCCAGTGCTTGGTGACGGCCTTCGTTCCCACTTACCGCTGCGGGGCAGTTCCGGATTCGCACCGGATTCCCTCTTACGACCACCGACTCTGGCTGACCCGGCGGAACCTTGCCTGACCACCATATACCGATACTTACATCGATGTAACTAGCTAGATGTTGTGGTCGATCCGAACCTCAGCGCATGCTCGCCGACGCCGGCGACTCGGGCGGATTTCGCGAGTAGATCAGCTGGATCACGGCCGCGTCAGCCTCGGCCGCCGGGGCGGGCTCCGCCGACCACGGCGAAGCCGGCAAGGGCTGCGGGTCGCCGACGGGAAGCTCCATCGAGGCGGGCAGGTCGGCCGACCACGGCGAGGCCGGTAGCCGCGGCTCCTCGGCGGAGGGGGCCTCATAGTGCTCCTGCACCGGTGGGAGGTCAGCCGACCACGGAGACCTCGGCAGCCTCGGAATCGTCGCGGAAACCACCGGGAAAGCATCAACACCGGGGGCCGGATCCGCCGACCACGGGCTGGTGGGCAACTGCAGAACCGCGGGGGGCGGCACGGCCACCACCACGTCGCTGCCCGGGGCAGGATCAGCCGATGTCGGCGCGGTCGGCAACTGCGGCAACGCCGGCGGCGGCACCGCCACCACCGCTTCACTGCCCGGAGCAGGATCGGCCGACCACGGAGACCTCGGCAGTTGCGGCGTCTCTGGGCTCAGAGCGATGTCCTGGGGTTCGCCGACGTCGGGCTCGCCACCGAGTTCCACCGTGGGCTCGTCGGCTACCGGGTCCGCGTCGTCGCTGGGACGGATGCCGTCCGGCGGGGGCGGCGGCACGGTCGGGACGGTGCCGGTGCGGGCCACCTCGGCGTACCAGCGCGCGCTGGCCTTCGGGATGCGCCGCAGCTTCTCGTCCACCCGGACGATGCCGAAGCGTTTGCCGTAACCCCACGCCCACTCGAAGTTGTCGAGCAGCGACCACACCAGGTAGCCGCGCAGATTCACCCCGGCCTGAATGGCTTGGTGAGCGGCCAGCAGGTGCCGCCGCAGGTATTCCAGCCGATCAGCGGAATCGTCCACGAAACCGTTCGCGTCCGCCCGGTCGGGGAAGGCCGCGCCGTTCTCGGTGATCACCAACTCGGTCCCGGCCGGCCCGGTGTAGTCCTGATGCAACCGCACCAACAGCCGAGTCAGGCCACTGGGCTCGACCTCCCAGCCCATGTCAGTCAGCGGCAGCTCACGCAACTTCTGGACCGCACCCGGCGCGGTGACGTGCGGGCTGCGCGCGGCACCCTCGATAGGTCCGTCCGCGAACATGTTGGTGGTGTAGTAGTTGACCCCGAGCACGTCGATCGGGGTGCTGATCACGTCCAGATCACCATCGACGACCAGATCCTCGGGCCAGAACTCGGCGGCGTCGGCCACCACGTCACCGGGATAGCGGCCCCGGAAGATGGCGTCGGCGAAGAAGCGGTTCGCGGTGCCGTCGATGCGGCGCGCGGCGTCGATGTCGGCCGGCTCGTGGGTGGCCGGAAGCACCGGAGTGAAGTTCAAGGTGATGCCCAGCTTCGCCCCACCGTCGGCCTGTCGAAGCGCCTGCGTGGCCAGCCCATGCCCGAGCAGCAGGTGATGGGCCGCGCGGATCGAGGCGGACGGATCGGTCTGACCGGGCGCATGGACGCCGGATGCGTAGCCGAGGAACGCGCTGCACCACGGCTCGTTCAGGGTCGTCCAGGTGGGCACCCGATCCCCCAGCCGCTGATGGACGGCGGCCGCGTAGTCGGCGAATCGGTAGGCGGTGTCGCGATTGGTCCAACCACCCGGCAGCTCCGCCGGCAGGTCCCAGTGGTACAGCGTCAACCAGGGCGCGATGCCCTTCTCCAGCAGGGCATCCACCAACCGGGAGTAGAAATCCATGCCCTTGGCGTTGACCACGCCGTCGTTCATCACCCGCGGCCAGGAGACCGAGAACCGGTAGGTGCTCATGCCCAGCTCAGCCATGAGATCCACGTCGTGTTCGTACAGGTGGAAGTGATCGCAGGCCACGTTTCCGTCGTCACCGTTGACGATCCGTCCGGGCTCGCGGCAGAACACATCCCAGATGGAGTCCTGCTTACCGTCGGCGTGTGCAGCACCTTCGATCTGGAAGGCGGCCGTGGCGGTGCCGAACGTGAACCCTTCCGGGAATTGCACGCTCATCGGTGCGCTCCAATCCTTGCCGGGGGGCTGGGTATCGGTCGGGGGAGACCAGTCCGGCAAAGCACCTTCGCGAAGCTACGGTGCATCGCTCAGGAACTGCCCTGAGGCTAGCACTCGGGTAGCGGTGTCCGTGAGCCCCCAGAACACATTCCGGGGCAGGGCTCGACGCCCTGATAAAGGTGGTGTTGCTCAGGCGTCTTCGGTCGGCTTGACCGGCTCGGTCGCCTTCGGGGGATCCGCGGGGGTCATCGGAGGCTCAACAGCGGCGGCCTTGCCGGCGTTGGTCTCTTCCTTGAACTCACGAATGGCTTTGCCGGCGTTCTTGCCGATGCTCGCCAGCTTGGCGCCGCCGAACAGCACCAGCACCACGATGGCGATGATGACCCATTCCCAACCCTGGGGCATACCCATGACCTGCTCCTCCGGTCTCGGTGAGGCGAGGCCTCCGTCGACGTCTCGCCCGTTCCTCGGACCGTGGAAGTCTCTCACGTCCAACGTCCGATGACATACCCAAAGTAGCTCACCGACCGAAGCCGAAGACGGCAGCTGGGCCCTCGACTCCCGGTAGAGAGATTTCGCGTCGCTACCGCTCAGCCGGGACGTGTTCGCACTAACATACCTTCGGGGGTACTGAGAGGAACCTGAAATGCGCAGCCCCGCATTCGGTCGCTCAGGCCACGCGGTCGATCGCGGCGTCTGGGACCACCCAATGGGGAGATGTTCGAAGGACGCGGTGCGATGAGCGGCGAGCCCTTTGACGACTTCAAAATCATCGTCGACAACCCGTTACCGATCTCGGTGGCGCCCACCGGCGGCTGGCTGTCGCTGTGGCAGCTCCGACACACGGTGGCCTCGCTGGCGGTCCTGCCGGGACTTTTCGCGGTCAACTTCCTGATCGCCGGGTCCCCACACACCATCCTGCCGATCGCGCTGGTTGCGTTGGTCGCTGCAGCCCAGGCCGTGGTGACCGGTAGCTTCCTGCCGCAGAAGGAACAGAAGACGATCGTGACCTGCGGCATGATTCCACCGGCAACCCTGGTGGCTTCCACCGTGCTGCTGAGTGATCTGAGCACCGCATTGAACTTCGGCTTCTTGGCCGTCGCGCTGGCAGCCACCGGAGTCGCTTTCCGCTTCTTCGCCACCACCTGCGCCAACTGAGCCATCCCCCCGCTGGTTGGGCAGCAAGCGCGTCGAAACCCGCCCGCGCTGCGTCGGTGGTTTCGACAAGCTCAACCAACGGCACCATTGCTGGTTGAGCAGCGAGCCCCCCTTCCGCTGGTTGAGCAGCGAGCGAAGCGAGCGTGTCGAAACCACTACCGCCGCCACCCGACCCACGCGACCACTCAGCCGAAGGCGACCTCCACCCCGTCGGCCCCAGTGGCCCGAATGGTGAAGGTCTCCGCTGTCAGGTCGGCGTCCAGGGTGGCGCTCGCACCCCCCCGGCGCCAGGTGATCACCAGGTGGTCGGGCGCGGATTCGACGATCTCGCAGGCGGCATCGAAGCCGAAGGCCGGGAACGAGGCACGGAAGCGCAACAACTCCAGCTGATCGGCCACCACGGGGGTGGCCAGTCCGGCCGAAACCTGATCGGGACTCAGGTTGGTGCGGTTGATCTCCTTGTGACCACCCTCACCGGCCCGCGCCACGGCCTCATGGTCGTTGCGACCGGCGAACAGGTCGAGGTACCACACCTGCGGCTTTCCGGGTAGGAACAGCTGGATCGCGCGCGCGAGCATCAGCCGGGCCACCGACTCCCCCAGCGCGCTGAAGTAGGTCGCGTTCACCTGGTAGTAGACGCCCTTGGCCCCGTGCAGATCCTTCACGTACCCGCCGCGACTCACCACCACCTCGATCAGCGCCGCGATCCGCTCCTCACTGAGCAGACCCTTCAGGTCGAGCAGTGGGATGCCGTCGTGGCAGCCGAGCATGGTCACAGTGCGCAGCTTGTGGTCCACCACTTCACCGATCCAACGCTTGAGGGTGCTGGCGTCATGGGACTCCAACGCGTCGATGATCAGGCCGGGAGCGAAGAAGTCGTAGGTGAGGTAGCCGAGGTCGCTGAGGGTGTGGTGAATGCCTTCGGCATAGGTGGAGTGGATCTCGGGCAGCAGCACCAGTCCGCGCTGATCAGCCAACTCACGCACCTTCGCCAGCAACTCCCAGGTGTCGGGGTCGTTGAGGAAGTTGCGCGCACCGGGACGCTTCGGGGCGTAGGCGAAAGCGTCCAGCCGGACGATCCGAGCGCCATAGCCGGCCAGCTTGTCCAAGGTGTCGGCGTAGAACTCCCAGACCAGATCCGAGTTGATGTTGAGGTCCATCTGCCCCAGGTAGCGGCGGCGCGACTCGGCCACATCGACGGCCCGCTCTCGCACCTGGTCCAGCCCGGAGAAGTCGGCATCGGCGGGACGTCCGCCGGCCGCGATCGCTGCGTTCAGGCGTCCGGCCAGCACGGTGGCCGCCTGATACTGCAGCCCGGTGGCCGCCATCAGGTCTTCGGCCTCGAACTGCGGGTAGCGCACCTGCTGGTAGAAGGTGTTCCAGTAGGGGTGCTCGGTGCCGTCCGGGAAGCGCACCATCAGGATCGGCAGCCCGGGCTTGCGGAAGAACATGTCGGCCAGCAGCGCCGGCTCCGGCTGGACGTAGCCGGCGGCGGTGAGTTCGCCGTGGCCTTCCCAGAAGCGGTTCCAGTCGATGAAGAAGTCGCGGTAGACCGACTGCTCGCCGTTGGCCAGCAGGTCGGTGAACTGCGGCGACAGCACCGAGGCGTGATTGAGGATGAAATCCAGCTTGAGGTCCACCCCGGCCTCGGCGATCCGGGTCAGATCGGACGGTGTGGCGAACCACTGGTTCAGTTCGTAGTCGATCACCGAGAAGCCGCGATCCAGGTCGGTGTTGAAGATGCTCGGCAGCACATAGGCCGACTCGAAGGCACCGCGCGCACCGGAGGCGAGGAAGTCGGCGACATCGGCCAGGGTGCCACCGAGGCTGTCGGGGTAGAGGTTCAGCATCGGCCCGGCACCGGGCCCACCCTGCCCCATGAGGCGGCGATAGGCGGCCGGGGTGAGCAACTCGCCGGACTTGGCCACGATGATCGCGGCCCGTCCGGCTGAGGCGCGCAGCTTGGCCTGTTCCAGCTCCAGCACCAGGGTGGTGAAGGGCGAGTCGACGGCACCATCGCGGGCTCGGGAGCGGCGATGCGCCAGGGTCTCCTCCGGAGTGCTGTTCAGCAGGATCGGCAGGTCGACGCCCTGCAGGTAGGGCGAGTTGCCGTGCGTCCATTCCAGGACGATCACCTGCACGCCGGTGACGTCGACCTGGTCGTGCCACAGCTCGTCGGGCTGCCGGCCCATCCGCTTCAACGACAGGGTCGCCGCGCCGTCGTGAAAGGCGGCCAGGATGGCATTGAGTTCATCGAAGTCGATCTCCGCCGGGCTGCCGAGGTATGCGTCCAGCGCGGCCCGGCCGCCCTCGGTGAAGACCCGGAGGCGTTCGGCGTCGTTGTGCTCCGGGATCCGATGCGGATAGTTGTCACCCGACAGCACGTACGCGCCGATCCCCAGGGCGTTCAGTCCGTAGGCGAGCAGGGCTCCGGTCTCGGACTTGCCCACTCCGGAGCCACCGTGCACCGAGACCACCGCACGCCCGTGCGGGCTGTCGGTGAGGACCGGCGTCAGCAGCTCCCACAGCCGAGGGAAGATGGTGCGCGCCTTGGCGAGGTGGGTGTCATTGATCTCCACCTTGTCGCCGGGCATGTCTCCCACGCGCAGCGTGGCGAAGTCGACCGGTTCAGGAAAGGCAACCACGATGTTCTCCTCTTCCTCGTTCGGCGACAGCCTAGCCAGGTCTCATAGGTAAATCGATTGAGCGGAATGGAATCAGTCTCGCCTGACCCCCAGAAGACCCCAGGGTGGCAGCAATACGCATACGTCAGCACCACGGGCAACGGGATTCCGGTACCCACCGTGCCGCCTACCCGGCGGAAGTGTCTTTTCGACCCCACTGACGCCGCACTTCGAGGCCTCAGTGATGCCGCCGAATGATGAATTAACTCGGGGCCAGCTCACTACTATTACCCCTGACCGCCCGGCAACGGGGCGCCGATGGCAGACTCGCGGTGATGCCAGAGCATGAAAAAGTCCCTGCCCGGGGGGATGGGGCAGGGACCTGTGAACAAGTATAAGCGGCGACCCCCGGAAGTGTCACTCCTGCGGGGGACACGCCGCTAGGACTTTTCGGACTCCGCGAGCAGCTTCTCCATGTCCAGGGCCTCGACCTGCTGGACGAGATCCTCGAAGGCAGCCTTGTTGAGGGCGCCGGGCTGACGGAAGACCAGATAGCCGTCCCGGAACGCCATCAGCGTCGGGATGGACGTGATCTCCAGGCCGCCGGCAAGAGCCTGCTCCGCATCGGTGTCGACCTTGGCGAACACCGCGTCCGGGTGGCTCTCGGAAACCTGCTCAAACACAGGGGCGAACATCCGGCACGGCCCACACCAGGCTGCCCAGAAGTCCACGAAGACGATGCCGTTGTCCTTGATGGTGTCACCGAAGGTCTCGGCGGTGACGGCGATGCTGGCCATTGGATTCCTCACGTTTGGGGTACGGCCTACAAAACCAGGCCGGCGGGTCGAGTATTCCCGCTCAGACGACCACGAACAGGTGCTCGGCCACGTCCACGGCGAGCACCGGCGCGCCGACCCCCTCACCGAGGCGCAGCCCGCGCGGCTCGAACTCCGCCCAGACCTCCGCACCGGGGATGAGCCCACCCTCGGCGAGCATGGCCAACAGGTCGAGGTCGGATTGGACCGACTCGCCGATCCGCGCGATCTGGACCCGCTGGGGGCCGCTCTCGCGCACCCGGGACGCCAACGACTCCACACCGTCCAAGAACTGCGTGGCGCATCCCGACTCGCCCAGTTCGACCAGATTGGGGATCGGATTGCCGTAGGGCGAGGTCACCGGATGATCCAGGACCTCCACCAGCCGCCGCTCGACGTCGGTGGAGATGACGTGCTCCCAGCGACAGGCCTCCTCGTGGACCAGTTGCCAGTCCAGGCCGATCACATCGGTCAGCAACCGCTCGGCCAGCCGATGGCGTCGCATCACCTGCGCGGCCTTGGCCAGGCCCAGCTCGGTGAGTTCCAACTGTCGGTCCACATGCAGGGTCACCAGACCGTCGCGTTCCATCCGCGCCACGGTTTCCGAAACCGTCGGGCCGCTTTGCTTGAGTCGCTCGGCGATCCGGGCTCGCAGCGGAGGGACGCCCTCCTCGCGTAGCTCGAAAATCGTGCGCAGGTACATCTCGGTGGTGTCGATCAGCTCGCCCATGCGCCTCCCTTACCCTGTGCCCGCCAGACTATAGCCATGACCTCGACTTGGGCACGTACGGTGGAGATCGCGCCCGAGCGGCTTTCCGGCTGGCTGGCGCGGTTCGCCGAGCGCCACGGCACACCGACTGTGGTGGTGAGTGACGACGCGGTGGTTCTGACCTGCCCCGACCAGGCCCAGGCCCGGATCGCGCTGCGCTGGGGACCGCTGGCCATCGGCGACGACCCGCTGGCCGCGCTGGTCGACGCCTACCAGCGGGCCCGGACGGTGGCAGCCCTGATCGTCCGCCGCCGTGGTCATGCCGTGGGGCTCTTCCAGGGCGCCACCCTGGTCACCGGACGCCACGACCACCACTACGTCCAAGGGCGTACCAAGGCCGGTGGTTGGTCACAACAGCGCTACGCCCGACGCCGGGACAATCAAGCCCGGCACGCCTACGCCGAGGCGATCAGTGACGCCGCCGACGTGCTGCTACCGACCGCACCCTGGGACGCGCTGGCCGTCGGTGGCGATCAGGTCGGCATCGACCAGGTTCTCAACGATGCCCGGTTGGCGCCCCTGCGCGACCTGCCCAGAATCGTCGTCGCCGGGGTGCCCGACCCGAATGCGGGCGTGCTGAACGCATTCGGTGAGCGCTTCCGCGCCGCGCCGATCAGTCTCAACGAGCTGGCCTGAACCCTCAGGCTCAGTGCCGGGCGATCACCACTGCCGCCGCGATCACCGCGACCAGGCCGACGCCACCGAGAACCCAGACGATGCGGGTGTTGTCGATGGGGGCGTCCGGGGTGACGGTCATCTCGGTGTCACCCTCGTCGACCGCCGTGGGACTCGGATCGGCCGAGCCCGGCGTCGCGCTCTGCGTCGCGCTCGACGTGGGGGTAGGAGTGGGAGTGGGGGCGGCCTGAGCCACCATCGCGCCGGAACCGATCAACAAGGCGGTCACCACCGCCGTCGCGGCCAGAAGCCGACGCAGCACCATCTTCATGCCGATGAGCCTACCGACCCGTACCCAATCGCTCGTCCACCGGCAACGATTCGAACACTGCGGTCGCCCAAGGTGTCCCCAAATCACCAGGCGGCCATTAGGTTTAGCCCATGAGCACCCTGAAGCTCTGGGCCATCAGCATCGATGAGGTGCGCAGCATCTTCCGCGCAGAGCCTCCACTGGCGGATCAGCTGCGCCAAGCCGCGCGCGAGCGGTTCGGCACGTCCGGGCAACAGCAACCGGGGCTGCTCGGCAAGCTCGGCCCCTTCCTGCGCAACGGCGGCGATCCGGCTGCCCCTCGTCCAGGAGTCCCCAACGCCGAGGACGTGGACAACCTGCTCAGCGGGCGTTTCGTGCCACCCCACCGGCTGGTGGAGGCGTGGAACCTGTTGGACTTCTGGCTCGACACCCTCGCCGCCGGTTCGGGACGCTGGCCGCTGACCGAAGGCGGCCTCAACGAGTTCGACTTCGACCTGGTGCGCGCCGAGGTGTCCGCGCGCTACGGCCTCTCGGAGCTGTTCAAGGCCAACCTCGGCATCAGCCTGACTCGATGCGGCGGCCTGGCGGCCGGTTGGGTCAGCGGATCACACGCCCAGGGCATGCGTCAGGCCTGGCCGGACAGGCTGGACGAACTGAGCCCGGCACACCGCGAGTTCGCCGAGGCGATCATCGAGTTCCTCGCCCACTTCGAGGAGTGGAACTCGGCCGCTGAGGCTGCCGGGCGCGCCCACCCCGACCTGGTGGCGATCTTCCGCTCCTGATCGGCCCCGAAACCACCAGTGGCGCCCCGGCTGCTGCCAGGACGCCACCGAATCGGTGATCGTGACTACTTGATCAGTGCAGTGATGACGCCCTGGGCGAAGTAGATCAAGAAGGCGGCCGCCACGCCGTAGAGCAGCGGGTGCACCTCCTTGGCCTTACCCCGGATCACCTTGATCAGCGCGAAGGCGATGAAGCCGGCGCCGATACCCACGGTGATCGAGTAGGTGAACGGCATCAGCACGATGGTCAGGAACGCCGGGATGCCCTCCTCGGGGTCCTCCCAGTCGACGTGAACGACCTGAGCCATCATCAAGAAGCCCACGAAGAACAGCGCAGGAGTCGCCGCTTCAGCCGGGACGATGTGCACCAGCGGAGCCAGGAACACGCTCGCCAGGAACGCCAGACCGGTGACGATGGACGCGATGCCGGTCCGAGCACCGTCGCCGACACCGGAGGCCGACTCGATGTAGGAGGTGTTCGACGACACCGAACCCAGACCACCGGCGATGGCTGCGATGGAGTCGACGATCAGGATCTCCTGGGTACGCGGCGGGTTGCCGTCGTCACCGAGCAGGTCACCCTCGGCACCCACGGCCACGATCGTGCCCATGGTGTCGAAGAAGTCACTCAGCAACAGCGAGAAGACCAGCAGCACCAGGCCCAGCACGGCAGCCGGGCCGGACGCGCCGGTGAACCCACCGAACAGGTCGACCCGTCCGAGCAGACCCAGGTTGGGCGCAGCGAACTCGCCCACGGTCGGCAGGTTCTGGATCCAGCCGGTCGGGTTCACCACGGCACCGGTGGCGTCCTTCATCAGCGGCAGATTCAGCGCCGTCTGGACGATCACCGCGACCACGGTCGCCGCCAGAATGGCGATCAGCATCGCGCCCTTAACCTTGCGGACGAACAGCACGATGAGGATCAGCAGACCGATCAGGAAGATCGCGATCGGCCAGCCCAGCAGCTGACCGAAGATGCCCAACTGAACCGGGGTGCCGACGGCGCTACGGACAACGCCGGAGTCGACCAGACCGATGAATGCGATGAACAACCCGATGCCCACCGAGATGCCGGTACGCAGGCTGCGCGGGACGGCGTTGAAGATCGCCTTCCGGAAGCCGGTCAGCACCAGGATCAGGATGAGCACGCCTTCCCACACGATCAGGCCCATGGCCTGCGGCCAGGTCATCTGCTTCACGATGGTGTAAGCCACCAACGCGTTCAGGCCCAGGCCGGTGGCCAGTGCGAGCGGGAAACGTGCGTAGGCGCCCATCAGGATGGTGAGGATGCCGGCGATCAGCGCCGTCGCCGCAGCCACCATGGCCATCGAAGTGGGAACCGCATTGGGATCGGACGGCAGTGCGCCGCTGATCAGATGACCGGTGACATCGACCTGAGTACCGATGATGATCGGGTTGAGGATGATGATGTACGCCATCGTGAAGAACGTGACCAGCCCGCCGCGGATCTCGCGACCCATGGTGGAACCACGCTTGGTGAGCTCGAACCAGGAGTCCAAGCCCTTGTTGGGTGAGGTGGACGGGGTTGCCGTCGGTGAAGCGTTCGCCATGGGGCGAATGCTAAGCCCCTGAAGTTGCGGTTATGGTGTTGTCCGTGACGCAGAACGGCGGCGAGCACAAGCCGATCCTGGTGCAAGCGCCCGTCCGCGCCCTCGACCCGGACGGGATTGCCGTCGTGGGCTCGGGGACGGTCGCTTTCGCGGTCGGGGCGATCGCGTGTTGGATCTTTCTTGAACCCCTCACCGCAACCGGACGCGACTGGTACCTCTGGGTCGCGATCACCGGCACCGTGATCGGGTCGATCGGCTTGGGCATCGGACTCGCCCGCAGCCGCAAACGCCGCCGCAGCCCCCGTGGGGCGCGGTACTCAGTCGAAGAGGCTGGTGTCGATACTGACGGTGTCCCACACCGGGACTGACAGGTCGACGCCCTTGCTGGGCTCGCTGATGTCGGAATGCCCGCCACAGCCGTGCGCCAGGCTCACCACGGTGCCGTCGCTGGGCGACAGCTCGTTGGTGCAGACGCCGAACAACCGGCCCAGCCCGCCACGAAGGCCGACCATGAACCCGCAGGTGGCGCACTCGGCCGGAGCCTGACTGGCCATCGCAGTCTCGGGGCCGCCCGGACCGGCCAGCCAACGCTCGGCGGCCTCATCGCGTCCGACCTGAGAGAGCACCCGCTCCTTGCCCAGGCCCAACTCGGCGACCAGCGCACGCACCTGGCTGGCTTCAGCTGCCTCGAGGTCGGCGGCGAACTCGCCACCGGTGTAGCCCGGTTCCAGCCGAACGTCGTCGGCCGAGGCCGGCGCGATCACGCCGGGGGTGATGTCCTTGGGCCCGATGCGCTCCGACCACGGCACCCACGCGGGCGCCAGCAGGGCACCTTCACCCGGCAGCAGGGTCACCTCGGACACCGTGACCACTCGCGCGCGGGACGCCCGCACCACAGTGACCGACCAACGCCAACCCGGGTAGCCGGGGTGATCACAGGCAAAAAGGTGGGTGACGATGCGAGGCTCCTCGGCGACGACACCCAGGTGTTCTCCCACCTCGAGCACGCCGGCGCGCGTCACCGCCGCCGAATGCGCCAGCTCAACGGCGTTCGCACACACCTGGTCGAGTTCGACCGTTCCTTGGGACAAAGTCACAGCTCCAACTCGTCAGCCACGGCGCGCAGCACCGAGGCGGTCTTGCCGGCGATCTTCGGGTCGGGGTACCGGCGGCGCCGATACCCGTTGCCCAGCCCGTCCAGCATCTTGATCAGGTCTTCCACGATCACAGCCATCTCATCGGCGGACTTCCGCGACGCCTTCGACAGCGACGGCGGCGCTTCCAGCAGACGCACCGAAAGGGCCTGCTCACCACGCTTGCCGTCGACCACGCCGAATTCGACCTTCTGCCCACGACGCAGCGTGGTCACCCCGTCCGGCAAGGCCGAGGCGCGGACGTAGACGTCCTCGCCACCATCGTCCTTGGAGAGGAAACCGAACCCCTTCTCCGCGTCGTAGTAACGCACCTTGCCGACTGGCATGACTCTCACTCCTGAAAAGAACCGGGGGCCAACTCGCCTGGCCAAGCCCTCAGCCTACCGTCCGTGGCCGGACGAGGGCACCCCGCCTGCCCCTGGGAGGTCCACCCCGGGTCTGGGTAGGCTGGGGTCATGGCCGAATGGACCGACGGACCGGAGTACGCGCCGGCAGATCGTCCGGCCGCCTTCGTGGCGCCGGACGCAGTCGCTTTGGCCGAAGCGCCGTCCGCTCCTGTGACGGCGGAGGCCTTTCCCGCCGACGAGCCCAACTTCGTCGCCCCGACCGCGGCGGCGCCCGACCTGCGCGAGCTGGTGCCCACTGCCGCTCCAGGACGCAACCCGAATCTGCCGTTCGAGACGCTCAGCACGCCGATGACCGCCATCGAGCCGGCCGCCCCTGAGCGACGGCCCGATCAGCCCTTCAATGCCCCTGGACCATCACTGAGCGGCTATCTCCCCGTGCAATCGGTGGTCCAGCCGAACGCGCAGGTGAACCCGGCGCCGTTCCCGGCCCCGGGCACCACCCAGTGGTTTGCGCCGCCCACCGGACAGCCGGTCATGCCGGCCGCCGCACCGGTCGACATCTCGCGGATCTGGAAGGAGACCACCAACTGGGTGATGGTGCCGCTGATCATCGCCATGTTCATCCTTCCGGTCTCACCGGTGGCGCTCCTGGTGGCCTGGCTCAGCACCGTCCAGATCCGCTATCGCCGGGCTGCGATTCGGCGCGCCTACTGGATCGCCCTGGCAGTGATCGTGGTGATCAGCCTGTTCACCGTCTTCGCCGACAGCTCGGTGGGCATCTGGGATCCGGTGTGCATCACCTCTCTGATGGCCTCCTGGGTGCTGGTCTTCCTCACTCCCGGCCTGGTCGGTGCCGCGCTGCGCAACAACGAACCCCCTGATCGGTACTGAGCTGATGGAACCCCCCGCCCGACGGACGTTTCGCGTCGTTCCGGCACACCTGCGTCCGGAGCACTCGCGGCGCGCCTCGCGGGTCATCGTCGTCTCCGAGGGCGCGGTGCTGCTGCTGGCCGACACCGATCCCGGACTTCCCGGTAGCCGCTGGTGGGTCACCCCCGGTGGCGGCATCGATCCCGGCGAGACCGAACGGGACGCCGCGGTGCGCGAAGTGGCCGAAGAACTCGGCTTGATGGTGTCGGCCTCGCAACTGCTCGGGCCGGTCGCACTCCGCGAAATCGTCCACGGCTACTCAGACCGGATCCTCCGCCAGCACGAGACCTTCTTCGTGCTCCCGCTGGCGGAACGGTTCGAGCCCAGTCAGGACGGCCACACCCCCGACGAGCTGCTCACTCTGGCAGGTTGGGCCTGGATCGAGGCGGACGAGTTGGACCAGCAGGTCGAGCCGGTCTGGCCGTCCTGGCTGGCCCGGTTCACCGGCGACTGGGACGGCGTCGTCCACGACTTCGGCGCGGCCGAGGAGTCCACCGTCCCGGTAGAGTAGGGGCACGTGACCATTACTGATGCCCCGGAAGCTGGCGATCACGCCGCGCTCAGCCGGTATCTCGAACGCTTCCTGTGGCTGTCCATCGTCACCGCCATCCTCACGGTGGTGATCAAGGGCTTCGCCGCCTGGCTGACCAACTCGGTGGGCTTGTGGTCCGATGCTTTGGAGTCCACGGTCAACCTGGTCGCCGCGATCGTGGCCATGTGGGCGATGCGGCTGGCGGCCAAGCCGGCCGACCACAACCATGACTTCGGCCACGGCAAGGCCGAATACATGTCTGCTGCGGTCGAGGGCACCCTCATCTTCGTCGCCGCCGGCGCGATCATCTACAGTGCGATCGGCCGTCTGCTCTCTCCGGTGACCCCACAGGAACTCGGCTTGGGCCTGGTGCTGTCCACGGTGGCCAGCCTGCTCAATCTCGGCACCGGACTGGTGCTGCTGCGGGCTGGCAGGAAGCACCGCTCGATCACCCTGGAGGCCGACGGCAAGCATCTGCTCACCGACGTGTGGACCTCGGTGGGCGTCCTGGTGGCGATCGGTCTGATCTATCTCAGTGGTGTGTTCTTCGCCCAGCCGTGGACGATCCTCGACCCGATCATCGCCATCCTGGTGGGCGCGAACATCCTGTTCACCGGCTACACCCTGGTGCGACGCTCCGTGGTCGGCCTGCTGGACGGAGCCCTGCCGCCGGAGGAGGTCGAGATCGTCACCAACGCCGCCCGGGAGGCCTGCTCGACCTGCGACATGGTCGTCTCTCAGGTGCGTACCCGCGAGTCGGGACGCCAGCGGTTCGTCTACATCACCTTGGAGGTTCCCGGCGAATGGACCGTGCGCCGCGCCCACGACATCGCCGATCTGGTCGAGGGAGCCGTGGACGAAGCGCTGCCCGGCACCACGACCTTCGTTCACGTTGAGCCTTCTCGGGCGACCAGCGACGCGGTCGCCCACGACTGATCAGCGCAGGCGGTGACGAGTCTCCTCGTCGATCAAGGTCCGCCACGTCCGCACCAGCCCGGCGTCGGCATAGGCCTTGAACGAGCCTCCCGGTCGAGCCGCTGAGGAGATCTGGAAGCTGCGCACCCCTGCCCGGGCGAGCCAGGGCACGTGGTCGGGCTTCAGCCCACCACCGGCCATGATCAGACTGGCCGCCCACGGGTCGGCCTTCGCTCGCGCGACGAGGTCGTTGAGGCCGTGTTCGGTGCCGCGCGGCGAGCCGGCGGTGAGCACCTGATCGAGTCGACTCAGCCCCGCCAATGCCCGCCAGGCACGATCCGGCTCCAGGCAGGCGTCGATGGCACGGTGGAAGGTCCACGGCCAGGAACCGTCGGCGATGAGTTCCTCGATCAGCGGTGCGTCCACGTCACCGTTGCCGTTGAGGAAGCCCAGCACCATGCCGTCAGCACCGGCGTCGACATAGGAGGCCATCAGCCCGCGGAGCCGGATGGCCTCGCCGCCATCAGTGCTGTAGCCCGACCGTAGCCTCACCAGTACCCGAACTTCGATCGAGGTCACCCGGCGGATATCCGAAACCAGTTGCGGGGTCGGCGACAGGCCGCCATCCTCCAGCGTGCCGACCACCTGGACGCGATCAGCGCCACCAGCCTCGGCGCGTTCCGCATCGGCCGGCTGCAAGGCCACCACTTCGAGCAATCCGCTCATAGAACAATTCTGGTGGTCGACCGTAGCCGCATCGCGTCGACACGCCCCGGCGTCACCGCGGATTCGCCGGCGTAGGTTCGGGCTCGACCGTCGAGACGGCGTACGCGTCCGAGTCGACCGCCCCGTGGGGCATTCGCAGCGCCGCCAGCATGGTGAGGACCGCGGAGACCGCGACCGCACCGAAAACCCAGATGAACGCAGTCACGACCCCATCCCGGTTCTCGACCCCACCGCCGGCGACGATCAGGTTGTTCGCGATGGCGCCGTAGACCGCCACTCCGACAGCGCTGCCGACCGAGCGGGCGAGCATGTTGCTGCCGGTGACCAGTCCACGCTCGTGCCAGTCGACCGACGCCTGTGCTGCGACCAGGGACGGCACCGCCGTCCAGCCCAGCCCGAAGCCGATCACGAAACACACCACCGCCACCGTCCAGGGACTCGGCCAGGGGCCGGTGGCCAGCAGTCCGAACGCACCGAGCACGGCGATCGAGGCCCCCAGCACGACCGTGGCACGGAACCCGTGGCGCAGGTAGATGCGTCCGGAGATGGAGGAGGCCAACGGCCAGCCGAGGGTGAGCGCCGCGATGGCCACACCGGAGACCACCGGGGTTTCACCGGCGGCCGAGACCAGGTAGGTGGGCACGAAGCTGGTCACGCCGGTCATCAGCGCACCGACGGCCAGCGAGACCACCGTGGTGGTGCCGATCAGTCGCCGACGCAGGATCGCCACGTCGAGCACCGGTTCGGCGGCCCGACGTTCGACCGCGGGGAAGATTGCCAGCGCGATGATGCCGACCGCGAAGCTGGCGATGCTCTGCCAGGAGGTCCACTCCCAGGCGCTGCCACCTTCGAGGAGGGCCAGGATCACTGCGGTCAGACCGACGGTGAGCACCACCGTGCCCAGGTAGTCGATGCGATGCCGTCGCCGGTGGACGTCCTCGTGGTAGAAGCGTCCCAGCGCCCAGATCGCCACCAACACCAAGGGGATGTTCACTGCGAAGATCAGCCGCCAGGAGGCGTATTGGGCGAACAGTCCGCCCAATGCCGGCCCGATCACCGAGGAAAGCGCCCACACGCTGGCGATGTAGCCCTGGGCCTTGGGCCGCTCAGTCACGGTGTAGAGATCGCCGACCACCGTCATGGTGATCGGTCCGATGGCACCAGCGCCCAGGCCTTGCAGAACGCGGAAGACGATCAGGGCGGTCATGTTCCACGCCGCCATCGCCAGAACCGAGGCGACGCCGAAGAGCACCACCCCGAACATCAGCACCGGCTTTCGACCGATGGTGTCGGCCAGCTTGGAGTAGACCGGGACGGACACCGCCTGCGCCAGCAGGTAGACCGAGAACAGCCAGGGGAACTGGTGGAACTCCCCCAGGTCGGCCACCACCGATGGCACCGCAGTCGCCAGGACGGTCGCGTCCAGGGCCATCAGGCCGGTCGCCATCATCAGGGCCATCATCACCGCGCCCCGCTCGGACCTCAGCCCGATGCCGGCCGCACCGTCTGTACTCACCTGTGGCCCAACGTTCTACTCCTGGCGGTCATTCCCCCGCCGCGCCGAGATCCAGGCTCGGCGTCGAAAGCCCCACCCTACGACGGCGGAGTCGGCATTCCCTCCGTTCAACGATGGCTGGACGTCAGCCGGAACGCCGACGGGGGCCGGCCATCTCTCGATGACCGGCCCCCGTCGGGCTCGCTGTGGTGGATCAGAAGTCCATGCCACCCATGCCGCCGTCGCCACCCGGCATGGCCGGGGTCTTCTCCGGCTTGTCGGCGATGACCGCTTCGGTGGTCAGGAACAGCGCCGCGATGGACGCCGCGTTCTGCAGGGCAGAGCGGGTCACCTTGGCCGGATCGATGATCCCGGCCTCGACCATCTTCACGTACTCACCGGTGGCCGCGTTCAGGCCCATGCCGGACTCGAGGTTGGCGACCTTCTCAGCAACGACGCCGCCTTCGAGGCCCGCGTTGATCGCGATCTGCTTCAGCGGAGCCGAGCAGGCGGTGAACACGATGTTGGCGCCGGTGGCTTCGTCACCGGTGAGGCCTTCGAGCTTGGTGGCAGCGGCAGCCTGCAGCAGCGCCACGCCACCACCGGCCACGATGCCCTCTTCGACCGCAGCCTTGGCATTGCGGACGGCGTCCTCAATGCGGTGCTTGCGCTCCTTCAGCTCGACCTCGGTGGCCGCACCGACCTTGATCACCGCAACACCGCCGGCCAGCTTGGCCAGGCGCTCCTGCAGCTTCTCGCGGTCGTAATCGGAGTCGGAGTTCTCGATCTCGCGACGGATCTGGGAGACCCGACCGGCGATCTGCTCAGCATCGCCGTTGCCGTCGATGATGATCGTTTCGTCCTTGGTGACCTTGACCGAGCGGGCCTGGCCCAGCAGGTCCAGGGTCACCTGGTCGAGCTTGAGGCCGACCTCTTCGCTGACGACCTGGCCACCGGTGAGGATGGCGATGTCGGTCAGCATGGCCTTGCGGCGGTCACCGAAGCCCGGCGCCTTGACGGCAACGGACTTGAAGGTGCCCTTGATCTTGTTGACGATCAGACCGGCCAGCGCCTCGCCGTCGGTGTCCTCGGCGATCACCAGCAGCGGCTTGCCCGACTGGACGACCTTCTCCAGCACCGGCAGCAGGTCGCGCAGATTGGAGACCTTGGAGTTGACGATCAAGATGTAGGGATCGTCCAGGACGGCTTCCATCCGCTCGGCGTCGGTGACGAAGTACGGCGAGATGAAGCCCTTGTCGAAGCGCATGCCCTCGGTGAGCTCCAGGTCGAGGCCGAAGGTGTTCGACTCCTCGACGGTGATCACGCCTTCCTTGCCGACCTTGTCCATGGCCTCGGCGATGATGTCGCCGACGGTGGTGTCGGCAGCCGAGATGGACGCGGTAGCAGCGATCTGCTCCCGGGTCTCGATCTCGATCGCGGCAACGCCCAGCTGCTCGACGATCGCGGCCACGGCCTTCTCGATGCCCTTCTTCAGGCTCATCGGGTTGGCACCGGCGGTGACGTTACGCAGACCCTCGCGCACCATCGCCTGAGCGATCACGGTGGCGGTGGTGGTGCCGTCGCCGGCGACGTCGTCGGTCTTCTTGGCGACCTCCTTGACCAGCTCAGCGCCGATCTTCTCGTAGGGGTCCTCCAGCTCGATCTCCTTGGCGATCGAAACGCCGTCGTTGGTGATGGTGGGAGCGCCCCACTTCTTCTCCAAAACCACGTTGCGGCCCTTGGGGCCCAAGGTCACGCGGACGGCGTCGGCCAGGGTATTCATGCCCCGCTCCAGCCCGCGACGAGCCTCGACGTTGAACTCAATCAGCTTCGCCATGTCTGTTCGGCAATCCTTTGGCGTCTGTGGGGCTGTTCGCCCCGCGGTGAACGTTGTAAGTCGGATCGATGTCCGCGAACGGAGAGGATCAGTACTGATCGCATCGACTCAGACGTGGCACTCTCAGCGTGAGAGTGCTAACCCCATGTTTAGCACTCGCACCCGCCGAGTGCAAACGATTCCGCGGGCGGCGAAGCCGGAGAAACGGCACAATGAGGTCATGTCCAGCACGTTCAGCCTCCAGCTGAGCCACGTTCTGCGGACGGTGCTCAACGCAGCCAACCTGAGCACCGTGCTCGGGCTGTTGCTGGCCGTAGCCGGGCGCAGCCACCTGCGCGGCGGTGGCAACGGGCTGGTGCTGGCCGAGCACTACCTACTCCCCCTGCCGCAGCGTGGCGCCTTCACGGTCGGCAATGTGGTGCTGTTCCCCGGCGGCACTCTGGACGAACTGCAGCAGCGCTACCCCGAAGTTCTCACCCACGAGGCCGCTCACGCCTGGCAGTACGCCGCCTGTCTCGGGCTGCCGTTCCTGCCGCTGTACGCGCTCGCGTCCGGCTGGTCGTGGTTGCGCACCGGAGACCCGGCATCGGCCAATGTGTTCGAGCGCGCCGCCAACCTCACCCGTGGCGGTTACGTGGAGCACCCCCGTACAAATGCCGGGTTCGCCCAGGCGGCTGCCGCTTTGGGACTGCGCCGCACGAACCGCGGGTGACGGCCAGCGCAACGCCACCAGAGACCACCACAAAGCAAGAGGACGTCGTCGGATGGCGACGGCGTCCTCTCAGGGCTGGGCGGGTGTCAGTGCAGGCTCACACCAAGTCGACGGGCGGTGCGCTCCCGCTGGCGCGACTCGCGGAGGCGACGCAGGCGCTTGATCAGCAACGGATCGTGGGCCAGGGCGTCAGGGGAGTCGATCAGCGCGTTCAGCAGCTGGTAGTAACGGGTCGGCGAGATGTCGAAACGATCCCGAATCTCGGACTCCTTCGAGCCGTCCAACGACCACCAGTTCTTCTCGAAGTCCAGCAGTGCCAACTGCTGCTCGCTGAGACCCGAGGTGAGGACCGGCATCGGTGAGGACATGGCTCAATCATAGGTGGAAACCACACCGTTGTCATTCGCTCGACCAGACTCCAACCGTCCTCGCCGACAGCACCGTTCGCCCCTGTGAAGCCGACCCCTTCTCAGGTCGCTGTGGGGCAAAGGGGCTAGGATCATCGCTGGCACAAGCCACCCACTTGTCGACCAGCGAGGAAGCTAGATGCAGCGGTTGCAGGGTGCGATCCAGCGTTATGACTGGGGCACCATCGAAGCCATTCCCGACCTCCTGGGACGTCCGGCCGACGGCCGCCCGTTCGCCGAGTACTGGCTGGGAGCCCACTCCTCGGCACCCGCCGAACTGGACGGGCAACGCCTGGACGACTATCTCCGCGAACAGCCGGACGCGATCGGCGCACCCAACCGAGCCCGGTTCGGCGACCAGCTCCCCTACCTGGTGAAGGTGCTGTCGGCTCGACACGCCCTGAGCCTGCAGGCCCATCCGTCGCGGGAGCAGGCAGAGGACGGCTACGCCCGTGAGGAGGCCGCCGGAGTCGCCTTGGACGCCCCCGAACGCACCTACCGCGACTCGTGGCCCAAGCCGGAGATCCTGATCGCCTTGGACGAGTTCCACACCCTCAGCGGGTTCCGGGATCCGCGGCACACCGATGCCCTGTTCACCGGCCTGGGCGTAGCCGAGCAACTGGCCAGCGTGATCGGGCCGCTCACCGAGCGTCGCGGCGCCGCCGCCCTGGCCGAGGTCTTCCTCGACGTGCTGAGCCTGGACGGCGAACGTGCGCGGCTGTCGGAGTTGGTCTGTGCGGCAGCCATGCAGCACAAGGACGACGACGGCGAACTCGGCGAGTTCGCGCGCACCGTGATCGAGTTGGACGAAGTGTTCCCCTCCGATCCGGGCATCCTGGCCGCGCTGCTGCTGAACCGCGTGGTGCTGCAGCCGGGCGAGGCGGTGTTCGTCCGCGCCGGGCAGATGCATGCCCACCTGCGCGGCACCGGGGTGGAAATCATGGCCAACTCCGACAACGTCATTCGCGGCGGCCTCACCGCCAAGCACGTCGACGTCGAGGAACTGATCAAGGTCGTCGGCTTCGAGGCCGAAATCCCACAGATCACCCGGCCGAACGCCATCGCCCCCGGGATCGAGCACTACCCCACCGATTGTCCCGAGTTCGACGTGTGGCGCATCACCGGCAGCACCGGGGAGGCGCTGCCTGGTGCGAGCTCGGCACGAGTGTTGCTGGTGGTCGACGGCTCGGTGACTCTGTCCGGTCCGGACGGGAACCTGACACTGAACCGCGGCGAGGCCGCCTTCCTGGCGGCCGACGAAGTGGCGTTCCACCACGGTAGCGGGACGAGCTTCCTGACCGCCTCCGGGGTGCGGTGACCGACTCCTCGTTGCGCGTCCTGCTGCGAGCGGTCGCGGCTGCCGAGCGCCCGGTGGTGTTGATCGACGGAGGTGCGGGCTCGGGTAAGTCGACCCTGGCGGCTGAACTCGCCGAGCAGTGGCCCACCAGCGCAACCCCTCAGGTGGTCTGCACCGACCAGTTCTGCCCCGGCTGGGACGGGCTGGCGGTGGCCGCAGCCCGCGTGCCCCAGGTGATCGCCACGGCTGAGTTCGTCGAGTGGGACTGGATCGCCGAGGCGCCGGGCGAGCCTCGCCACCTCGACCCGCGACGTCCGCTGATCATCGAGGGGTGCGGAGCGATCACCCCGGCCAGCCGTGAGCTGGCCACCTTGGCGATCTGGATGGACGCCCCCGAAGAGCTCCGCCGCGAGCGCGCCCTGGCCCGCGACGGCGAGCTGTTCGCGCCGCACTGGCAGCAGTGGGCCGAGCAGGAGCAGCGGCACTGGAATGCCGGCAGGCCGTGGGAGCTGGCCGACCTGGTGATCGACGTCGCGGCCGACGCCGTCTGATCAGCGCGGCTTGCGCAGGAACACCAGGCCTGGGGCAGCGTCGAAGTCGACATAGCCGGCGCGGCGGTAGTGCCCCAGATTGCGTTCGCTGGACGCACCGGTGAACAGCACCAGCCAGGCCACGTCCGCCGGCGCCTGGGCTTCGATGTGCCGCAGCAGCAACCCGCCCAGACCTTCACCTTGACGATCGGGGGCGACCATCAGCCGTCCGATCTGCCAGGTGTCGCCGTCGACAAAGCCACGCACGGCCCCGATCAGCCGGCCTTGGTCGCGCAGCACCCACGCGTGCGGCATCCAACTCCGCACCACCTCCAGCGACTCGTGCAGCGGCGGAATGTCGGTGGTCTGATTCGTGATCGCCTCAGCCACCCAGCAGCACCGCTGCAGCACCATCACTTCGGCGGCATCGGCCGCGGTGGCAGGAGCGGGGACCATGGTGGTGATCAGGCTGTTCACGGCAGGAGCCTAGTCTGAGGCGAGCATCCCCCAGAGGCGCGCTCATGGGGGCGACTTCTCCTCGGATTTCCTTGCCCGACGCACGAGGAGCCACAATGATCGGACTGCCTCGCGCAGGCCGCGTTAGCTCAGTTGGCAGAGCTCCGATCTTGTAAATCGGTTGTCGGGAGTTCGATTCTCCCACGCGGCTCCACAGTGTCAGTGGGTCCCCCTACCGTCGAGTCATGGCGTCGTGCCGAGGATGTGGGACCGCGCTGACCAACCGGCAGCGGCGCTACTGCAGCAACCAGTGCCAGCAACGGCACCGACAGCAGCTCATGACAGCAGAGTGGCTTGCCACCGGAGTGGGCAACCCACGAGCCGAGCCGGACAACTACATCCGGCGCTTCATCTCGACCGAGCAGGATCAGCGGTGTGCAATCTGCCGAATGACAGCCGCATGGAACGGGCAACCCCTGACCTTCATCCTGGACCACATCGATGGCAACTCAGACAACAACGTCCGCTCCAATCTCCGTCTGATCTGTCCCAACTGCGACAGTCAGCTGCCGACCTACAAGAGCCGCAACCGGGGCAACGGGAGGTACTGGCGGACACAGCGGAGGTCGGAAGGACGCTCCTTCTGACGCAGTCGCTCAGGCGGTCTTTCGAGCCTGTTGGCGCCAGGTGCTCACGATCACGACCACCAAGATGGCCAGCGAGACGTACCACAGGTAGTTGCCGTAGGTCTCCATGACGAAGCGGGCCGGCTCGCCGAAGTACCAGCCGATCCACAGGTAGCCGCCGGTGGTCACCAGCGAGCTCAGGATCGAGACGGTCAGCAGTTTCTTCAGGCTGGTTCCGGCCTCACCCAGGACGGCCAGGATCACCGCCCGCGGCAGCGGGATCGGCAGGAAGTTCACGATGATGGCCAACGTCTCGTACTTGCGGGCGAACTTCTCGGCGCGATCGTTCCAACGGCGAGCCCGGGCCGAGCGTCCCGACCACACCTCGATCAGGTCGCGGCCCCACAGGCGTCCGGCCCACCAATAGATCCAGTCGAACTTCACGAAGCCCAACGTGGCCAGCGCCCACACCAGCGGCCACCACGGGTTTCCGCCTTGGGCCAGCGCTCCGGTCATCACCACGCCGCTCCACGAACCCTGCGAGGCCAGCACCATCGGCGCCGAGGCCAACATGCCCGGCCGCAAGATCGAAATGACCACGCCGTAGATGGCGGCTGCGGTCAGCCACGAAAAGCACAGAATGTCGGCCTTCGTCGGCTTGTGCTTCCAGGGTAACGACGGGTCGTCCCACCACTCCTGGGTGGACGCCGCCTCCGAATCGGACGCGGGCAGGTCACCGTCGGTCGGCTGGGGATCAGTCACGCGGTGAGCCTACCTGCCGGCACCCACGGTGAGTTCTGCGTAGAAGGTCTATCTCCAGAACACTCCCAGGTATGCACAAAGCCATGCCATGATGTGGGTGGCCGCGACGACGCGGCCGGTTTCCACTACGGATCGTCGGGCACGTACCTGCCCGTGGAAAGGATGTTTGGCATGGCTACGGTCAGCTTCAAACAGGCAACTCGGGTCTACCCCGGTTCCGATCACCCCGCTGTCGACAAACTCGAACTCGAGATCGGCGACGGCGAATTCATGGTCCTCGTCGGACCGTCCGGCTGCGGCAAGTCCACCTCGTTGCGGATGCTCGCCGGCCTCGAAGAGGTCAACGGCGGCAGCATCTACATCGGTGACCGCGACGTCACCAACCTGCCACCCAAGGACCGCGACATCGCGATGGTCTTCCAGAACTACGCGCTGTACCCGCACATGACGGTCGCCGACAACATGGGCTTCGCCCTGAAGATGGCCGGCATCCCCAAGGCCGAACGCGACACCCGCGTGATGGAAGCCGCCAAGCTGCTCGGCCTGGAGGAGTTCCTGGCTCGCAAGCCGAAGGCCCTGTCCGGTGGTCAGCGTCAGCGCGTCGCCATGGGCCGCGCGATCGTCCGTCAGCCCCAGGTGTTCTTGATGGACGAACCGTTGAGCAACCTGGACGCCAAGCTTCGCGTCTCCACCCGCACCCAGATCTCGGCGCTGGTGACCCGGCTCGGCGTCACCACCGTCTACGTCACCCACGACCAGGTCGAGGCCATGACCATGGGCGACCGGGTCGCGGTGATGAAGGACGGTCTGCTGCAGCAGGTCGACAGCCCGCTCACCTTGTACGACAAGCCGAAGAACCTGTTCGTGGCCGGATTCATCGGCTCGCCGGCGATGAACCTGCTCAAGGGCAAGATCGTCGAAGGCGGCGTCCGTGTCGGTGACTACGTCGTGCCGGTCACCCGCGAGGTGCTGAGCAAGGCCGCCGGTGAGGACAGCCTGATCATCGGTGTACGTCCGGAGAATTTCGTGGTCGCCCCCACCGGCGTCGCCGTGGATGTCGATCTGGTCGAGGAACTCGGCGCAGACGGCTACCTGTACGGAACGCTGGCCGGCCTGACGCCGGAGGAGAAGCTGAGCGCTCAGCAGATCGTGGCCCGGGTGTCGACCCGCACGCCACCGCAGCGCGGTACCTCGGTGAAGCTGAACATCGCCAACCCCGAGACCATGCATGTGTTCTCCGAGGCGACTCAGGAGCGTCTGAACGACTGAGCCGTTCGCGGTCTTCGCTGCGGGTCGGTGCCACCACCGGCCCGCAGCACCACCCCTGACGTTGGGAAGTGACTGGTGCCCCAGTTCTTGTCGGCCAGGCCGGATGCCCGGCTGATTCCGCTGCCCTGGGAGCTGCCGCTGGCCGATTGGCCGACCGGTCTACTGGTCGCGCTGCCGCGCGGCATCTCGCGTCACGTCGTCCGATTCATCAAGGTGGGCGGCTCGGTCTACGCCGCCAAAGAGGTGCTGGAACACCTGGCTCGCCACGAGTACCGCCTCCTCACCGAGCTGCATCGGGCCCACACGCCGTCGGTGGAGCCGGTCGCAGTGATCACCGGACGTGAGGACGCCGAGGGCAACCCGCTCGATCCGGTGCTGGTCACCCGACACCTGGAGTTCTCCCTCCCCTACCGCTCTCTGTTCGCCCAGGGGGTGCGGGCGGAGACGGTGAGCCGCCTGCTCGACGCGCTGGTGCTGCTGCTGGCCCGGCTGCATCTGGTCGGCTTCTTGTGGGGGGACGTGTCGCTGTCGAACGTGCTGTTCCGCCGTGACGCCGGCGAGTTCGCCGCCTATCTGGTGGACGCCGAGACCGGCGAGTTGCATCCCCGTCTCACCGACGGTCAGCGCGAACACGACCTGATGATCGCGACCACCAATCTGTACGGCGAGTTCTGCGACCTGCAAGCCGGCAACCTGCTGGACGAGTCACTGGAGCCCCAGCGGCTGGTCGAGTCCATCCTGGCCCGCTACCGGGAGCTGTGGGTCGAGCTCACCGGGGTGGAGGAGTTCGCCGACACCGAGCTGTCCCGCATCGAGAAGCGCGTACGTCGGCTCAACGCGTTGGGTTTCGACGTCGCCGAGTTGGCGATCGACACCCTCGCCGACGGGTCGCGTATTCGGATCCAACCCAAGGTGGTCGACGCCGGACACCACTCCCGCCGCCTGCTGCGCCTGACCGGGCTGGACGTCGAGGAGAACCAGGCCCGTCGGCTGCTCAACGACCTGGACACCTTCCGAGCGCGCACCGGGCAGAGTCACATCGACGAGCCGGTGGTCGCTCACCAGTGGTTGACCGACCAGTTCCAGGCCGTGGTGGACGCGGTCCCGCAGGAGCTGCGGGGCAAGCGCGACGCCGCACAGCTGTACCACGAGCTCCTCGACTATCGCTGGTACGCCTCCCAGGCCCAACGCCGCGAGGTGCCACTGGCCGAGGCCACCGCCGGCTACATCCGCGACGTCCTGACCACGCTGCCCGACGAGGTCGTCGCGGCCGCGGACGGACGCCAGTTGGCCAACCCGTTCGACCCGTCCCAGGGCTACGCCGATGACGACGACACCCCGATGCCGATCGACCCCTGGGAGAGCGGCGAGATGCCGGCCATGCGCGCCGACGTCCTCGACATCGAGGCGCTGCGCCGCAAGGCGCGGGAGTCGGGCTCAGCGTTGTAGCAACCTCTGCATTGCTACACAAACCGTGCTTATGTAGCATGTGGTCATGATTGAGTTCGAGCTGCCAGACCTGGGAATGTGGATCTTCGTGGTCCCCCTCACTGCGATCGGCTGCTTCCTGCTGTGGCCGCATTCTCGCCAACGACGGCAGAAGTGGGCCGAGCAATGGGCTCGGCAAAACCTCGTCCGGCTCACTCCCGAGATCAACGATGCCGTCGTGACCAACGCCACCATCACGGGACGGGTCGCCGGGGTCGCCGCCATCCTCGTGGCCGCAATTGAGGCAGCGATGACCCTCACTTCCCCCGACGGCGACATCCCGACTCCCCAGCTCTGGACGCTGGTGATCAGCTTCGGCGCCCTGCTCACCGGGGTCGGCGTGTGGCGCCTGCAATCCCCTTGGCTACGCCCCAGCGCCACCCGCGCGGCCCACCTGCGTTCGACCCGGCTCAGCGACTACGTCCCGCCGTCCTTGCGCTGGAGCGCGAGGACGGCTGCAGCCTTGTGCTTGGCTGCTGCTGTCGGGGTCGCGCTGCTCGATCCGGCCTCAGTCACCACTACGGCAGGATTGAGCACTCTGATTCCAGCGGGCATCGTCGTCGCCGCAGCGATCATGGCCGAATGGAGCGGACGCATCGCCGCAGCCCATCCCCAACCAGCCCGTGACGCAGTTGAGCTCTACGCGCAGGATGCGTGGCGCGCCGGCATTGCCCGCCAGGGCTTCCAAGGAGTCGCCATGTGGGGTGGGCTCGTCCTCGGCTTCACCGGAACACAGATCCCGGGACACGCCCAGCTCGTCGGCACCATCACCCAGCTCATCGGACTCTCACTGATGATCGGGGCCACCTTGACCACGGCGGCTCTGCCCCCGATCGAATGGACGCGCAAACGCCTGTGGCCCAGCCTCGGCCCCGGCGAGTGGGTCAGCGCACAGGCGGTGACGCTGTGATCACCATCGACCCGACCCTGCCCGAGCCGCCCTACGACCAGGTGAAGCGCCAGATTTCGGAGGCGGTCGCCGCCGGCGAACTGCAACCAGGCGACAAACTGCCCACCGTCCGCCGACTGGCCGACGATCTGGGGCTGGCACCCAACACGGTGGCCCGCGCCTATCGCGAACTGGAGGCGGCTGGAGTGCTGGACACCCGCGGACGGGCGGGCACCTTCGTCACCGGCGACCAGCGCAGCCGGGCGGCACGCCAGGCTGCAGCCGAGTACGCCCACAAGAGCCGGGAGTTGGGGCTCAGCACCACCGAGGCGATCGAACTGCTCACCAGAGCCCTGGCCACCGACTGAATCGCCGCGTCCGACAACCCCCGATAGACTTCCCCGGTGAGTTTCCGCCTGTATGACAGCGCTCGACGCGCCGTGGTCGACTTCCAGCCGCTCGAACCCGGCAAGGCGTCGATCTACTGCTGTGGCGCCACCGTGCAGTCGGCACCCCACCTAGGGCACGTCCGCAAGGAGGTCAACTTCGACGTCCTGCGGCGCTGGCTGGAAGCCACCGGCTATCAGGTGACGATGGTGAACAACGTCACCGACATCGACGACAAGATCCTGGCCAAGTCCGCCGAGGCCGGACGTCCGTGGTGGGCTCACGCGTACCTGTTCGAGAACGCCTTCCACGAGGCCTTCCGTGCGCTCGGTGTGCGTCCGCCCACCTACGAGCCGCGCGCCACCGGGCACATCCCAGAGATGATCGCGCTGATGCAGGAGCTGATCGACGCCGGGCACGCCTATGCCGCCACCGACGGCTCCGGCGATGTCTACTTCGACGTGATGTCCTGGCCGGCCTATGGCGAGCTGTCGGGGATGAAGGTCGCCGACATGGAACCCGCCGAGGACGCCGACCCACGCGGCAAGCGCGACCCGCGCGACTTCGCGTTGTGGAAGGGCGCCAAGCCCGGCGAGCCGGAGTCGGCCTCGTGGGACACCCCGTGGGGTCGCGGACGTCCGGGCTGGCACCTGGAGTGCTCGGCGATGGCCGGCAAGTACCTCGGCGATGCCTTCGACATTCACGGCGGCGGCATCGACCTGCGCTTCCCGCACCATGAGAACGAGATCGCCCAGTCCAAGGCGGCCGGACGTGGGTTTGCGACGTACTGGATGCACAACGCCTGGGTGACCATGGCCGGGGAGAAGATGAGCAAGTCGCTGGGTAACACCGCCGACGTGCCCACCGCGGTGGCGACCTACGGCGGACGGGCCGTCCGGCTGTACCTGGCCGGACCGCACTACCGCTCGGCGATCGAGTTGTCCGACACCTCCCTGGCCGAAGCCGCTGCCCAACTCGCCCGCATCGACGGATTCCTGTCTCGGGTGAAAGCGCTCGGGGCCAGCTGGCTGGTCGACACGTCGTTGCCCGCCGAGTTCGTCTCCGCGATGAACGACGATCTGGGTACGCCAGCTGCTTTGGCGACGGTCTTCAACACTGTGAAGCAGGGCAACATCGCACTGGATGCAGGCGATACCGAAGCAGCGGTCACCGCCTATGCGCAGGTGCTGGCGATGCTCGACATCTTTGGACTGAACCCTGATGCCCCCGAGTGGGCCGAGACCGGCTCCACCCAAGACCTGACCCCTGTGGTGGACGGCCTGGTGGCCGCTCTCCTGGAGCAACGCGGCCAGGCCCGCGAGCGCAAGGACTGGGCGGCTGCCGATGCCATCCGCGATCAACTAGGCGCACTGGGCCTGTCGGTCACCGATACCCCTGACGGCCCTCGCTGGTCGATCGAGAAGTGAGGAACCATGCCAGGTAACAGTCAGCGCAAGGGTGCGGTCCGCAAGAAGGGCAAGACCACTCCGGCCGGTTCGGGCGGACGCGTCCGCCGCGGTCTGGAGGGCAAGGGCCCCACGCCGCGCGCCGAGGATCGTCCCTACCACAAGGCTTATCGCAAGCGTCGTCCCGAGGAACCGGGCCGGACCGAGGGCAAGCCGAAGTCCGCTCGGCGCGGGCCGCGACCGACGGGTAACACCGCCACCGCCGGCTCGGATTGGGTGATCGGCCGCAACCCGGTGCTGGAGGCGCTGGAAGCCGGGCTCCCGGTGCGCCGCGCCTACGTAGCCGAAGGCCTGGAGCGGGATTCGCGGCTGCGCGACATCCTCAAGTACGCCGCCGACCACGGCATCCCGCTGCTGCAGGCCACCCGCACCGAGCTCGATCGCCTCACCGGCGGCGGCGTCCATCAGGGTGTGGCGCTGCAGTTGCCGGAGTTCGAGTACGCCGATGCCGAGGACGTCCTCGGCGACGCCCTCGATGCCGAGACCGCCGGTCTGGTGGTGGCCTGCGACTCGATCACTGACCCGCGCAACCTCGGTGCGATCATCCGCAGCGCGGCCGCCTTCGGCGCACACGGGGTGATCATTCCGGAGCGGCGATCCGCACAGATGACCGCCGCCGCGTGGAAGACCTCAGCCGGCGCAGCCGCACGCGTCCCGGTGGCACAGGTGACCAACCTGAACCGGACGCTGAAGCAGTACGCCGACGCGGGGTTCACCGTGGTCGGGCTGGACGGCGAAGCCGAAACCGACATCGCCGGCTTTCCGGGCATCGACGGACCGGTGCTGCTGGTGGTCGGATCCGAAGGCGAAGGCTTGTCCCGCCTGGTCAGCGAGAACTGTGACGTGCTGGCGCACATCCCGATCGGGTCTGCGGTCGAATCGCTGAACGCCAGCGTGGCCGCGGCCATCGCGCTGTACGAAGTCAACCGCTCCCGCGCCTGACTTCGTCTCGAACCCGCGCAAGCGCGGGCGGTGGCACGACGCCACTCGCTCCAGCGCCTGATCTGGCGGTTCTCCGACGCCGCGTCGCGGCCAGGGCACTGGAACGGCGAGCTATCGTCATCACGAAGCCTTCGTTCTGGTGCATAGCTGGTCCGTCGCTGCGCACCCACGGCGATTCAGGAGCCCCGTCATGACGACCCACCCACCCCTGTCAGCCGCTCGCTCGCCACGATCACGGTCGTGGCACGTCGGCCGCCTGCTTTCCGTCCTGACCGCTGCAGCACTGGTTGCGGTGGGCGCTGCCCCCGTCCTGGCCAGCGCGCCGGCACAGGCCGCCGAGTCCTACTTCTGCAGCGACAACACCCAGCCCTACGTGCCGGTAGCGGCCGCCGAGGCATACGCCCCCGGTGAGGCGGTGACCGGCCTGTCGGTGACCACGGGCACCACCCCCGAGGGGTTCACCGGCAGCTATGTGGGCTTCATCTCCGACGGGTTGGGCACCGGCAAAGACCTGCTGCTGTTCCGGCTCAGCTCTGATGTGATCGACGGCACCGGCACCATGCGCGGGGCCGGCATCTGGGCGGGCATGTCGGGCTCGCCGGTGTACGACGGCGCCGGCCGGCTGATCGGCGCCGTCGCCTACGCCCTGACCACCGAGAATCTGCCGATCGCCGGCGTGACTCCGGCCGAGTACCTGAAGTCCATCGGCTCCACCGGGATCACCCCGGCCAGCAAGGTACGGACCACCTCGACGAACCTGAAGGTCTCCGCCGCCGGCACCGAGATTGCCGGCACCAGCCTGGCGGGCACCAGCTTCACCCAGATCAAGACGGTGAACGTCGCCGGCGCGGCCGGAACTGCCGCCAACGCGTTCACCAACCGGACGCTCGCCCGCACCCCGTCCGGTGGTGCGGTGGCGTCCTTCCTGCGCAGCAAGACCTTCCAGCCCGCCGGCACCACCCACGCCGCCAGCGTCCCGAACACCTTGGTCGCCGGTGGGACGGTGGCCGCTCTCTACGCCAGCGGCGACCTCATCGTGGGCGGCATCGGCACCGTCACCGCGATCTGCGGCACCTCGATGTGGGCCTTCGGCCATCCGATGTCCTTCCAGGGCAGGTCCGCCCTGCAGATGGCCAACGCGTCCACCGCGTTGATCGTGCCGGACGCAGCCGGCCAAACCGGCTCCTACAAGCAGACCTCCCAGATCGGCGCACCCATCGGCATGATCACCGAGGACCGGCTCGCCGGCATCAAGGGCACCCTGGGCGCCACCCGCAGCTTCGGCATCGGCGTGGACGTGCACAACGCCGCCGAGACGTTGATCGCCGCCTACCACGTGGCCGTCTCCGAGCCCACCGCGGGCCCTGCGGCCGTCGCGGCGATGATCGGTCAGGCCACCCAGGAGCAACTCGATCAAGATGGTGGCGGAACGGCCGAGGTCGGCTGGACGATCAACTACACCCGCGCCGACGGTACGGCCGAGAGCCTGACCAACTCCGAGTTCGTCAACGCCGACCAAGCCTTCGCTGATCTTGTCGGTTCGGCCGCTGCCGAGGACGTGTCTGCGCTGGTGTCCAACAGGTTCGAGGACGTCACCATCACCTCCGTGGCGGTCACCCTCAGGCTGGTCAGCGCCGACTCGATCAGCTACCGCGCCAAGGGAATGCAGGTCCAACTCAAGGGCACCTGGAAGTCGCTCAGCGGCGTCCGACTCAAGGCCGGCAGCCGCTATTGGTTCCGCCCGGTCTACACCGTGGTCAAAAACGGACGAGACAGCCAGGTCTTCACCGGCGATCCGGTGTCCGTACGGCTGCGCGCGAACGCGATCACGCGAGGTCACTTCGCGCTGGCCGCGACCGCTCCCTCCGACCAGACCTGCACCTCGACGGACGAAGGCGACTGCCCCGATCTGAGCAGCACACCAGGAGACAGCGCCACCAGCTTCGACGACCTGATCGCGATCCTGGACGCGCTGGACCCGGGCAACCAGGTCGACGGCACCATCGACTACAAACTCAAGAAGAAGAAGTCCCCGCTGACCCGGAGCTTCACCTTCACCACGCCCGGTGAGGCCAGCGGCGAGGCCAAGGTCACCTTCCGGATCAAGCGCTAGGACCGATCACCTACTTGGCCCCGGACGCGAAGGGCCGCACCTTCATCAGGGTGATCGACGCGTTCGTGCAACCCACGTAATCGGAGGCAGCCACGAACAGCGACTGGGAATCGTTCGGGAGGACGACCCGGAAGCCGTCGGCCGGCTGCGGCTGGCACTGGCTCGCGTCGTAGTTCTCCGCCACCGCGACGTCCAACGGCGCGTGCGCCGCCTTGCCGGGGTTGAGGGTCACCGGCTTGGCGGAACTCGACACCGGGGTGGCTTTAGCGCCGAGCACCACGCCGTTGCCGCCACCCACCAGGGCGACGCTCGGATGACCGGACAGCAGACACGGTGCCGCGCTGTCGTTGGTGAAGACCAGGTAGGGAAGGCGGTGGCCGGCCCCGCCGCCGCCGCCCGCCCCCAACGTCAAGGTGACGTCGACCGCCCGACACGGCGCAGCCAGCACCGACGGCGAGGTCGACGAAGACGGTGACGGAGACATCACCGTGGGCGAGGGGGACGCCGGCGTGCTCGCCGAACTCGACACCGGACTGGGCGCCGGACTCGGCGCACCGGACTGACACCCTGCCACCGCAATCACGGCAAGACCACTGGCGATCACCATCGCCGCCGCCTTTGCGGCGTCCACAACAACACGGCTCATGGCCGCAGCGTACTCAGCCCGAGCCAGGCGCGGAACGCGTGTTCAGCCCCGGGCCACCGCTTCGACCAAAGCGGCGTTGAACGCCGGCAAGTCCCGAGGACTGCGGCTGGTCACGAGCTTGCCGTCGACAACGACCTCGGCGTCAGTCCAGTCGGCACCGGCATTCTTCAAGTCGGTCGAAATTCGCGTGGTCGAGGTGATCTTGCGTCCGGCCACGGCGTCCGCCTCGATCAGAATCCATGGCCCGTGGCAGATCGAAGCCACCGGCTTGTCGGCCTCGACAAAGGCCCTCACGAAGGCGATCGCCTTCGGGTTGGTGCGGATCTTGTCGGAGTTCAGGGTGCCTCCCGGCAACACCAGGGCATCGAAATCGGCGGGGTCGGCCTCGTCCAGGGTCAGGTCCACGGCGAAGTCGTCGCCACGGTCCCAGTCACCGATCAGCGCGGTGATAGTGCCGTGCTCCTCGCTCACCAGGACGGGCTGCGCGCCGGCGGCCTCCAGAACGGCCCACGGCTCGGTCAACTCCGGCTGCTCCACCCCACGCTTGAGCAGGAACGCCACCTTCTTGCCTGTCAGATCACTCATCATCCCTCCTTGTTGGACCAACATCGACCCTACTCGCGAGGAGAGATCTCAGCGACCAGCGACCTTGCACCACGGCGACGCCGGTCAGCACCACCAGTCCTCCGATTGGCTCGGCCCAGGACAATGGCTCGGCCAGCAGCAACACCCCCAGAAGGACCCCGACAACCGGAATCAAATAGGTGACGGTAGACGCTCTGGTTGGCCCCCAGGCGTTGGCGACGTTCGCGTTCCAGACATAGGCAGCACCCGTCCCGAGGGCACCGAGAGCCAGCAGCGCGCCCCAGACCGGCCAGCTCGGCACGGCTGCGTACCACCCGCTGAACGGCAGAGCCAGGCTGGCCAGAACAGCCGCGGAGCCGACCTGAACCAAAGCCGTGGCCAGCGCCGACAGCTGCAGTGGCACCACAAACCGGCGGTAGTAGGCAAAACCCAGCCCGTAACAAGCGGTCGCTCCCAGACAACCGAGCTGACCCCACACGGTGCCACCAACTCCACCGCGCCATGGCTCCACAATCACCACGACACCGACCACGCCAAGCACGAGGCCGACCCAGCGCGACGCTCCGGCTCGTTCCCGCAGGAGCAGCCAGGCAGCGACGGCCGTCATCAGCGGAGTGGTGGCGTTCAGGATCGATGCCAAGCTCGAGGCAACCTGCTGCTGTGCCCAGGCGAACAGGTTGAACGGGACCGCGCACCACAGGGCACCGAGGATCACCAGATGCCCCCAGCCGGCCAGCGTCTGCGGCAGTCGCGGGCGGCGCCAGACTGCCAGCAGCATCAGCGTCAGTGCCCCAATGACCAGACGGGCAAAGACCACCTGGCCGGGCAACATCTCGCTCAAGGCGATCTTCACAAACAGGAAGCTCGAACCCCAGACCAGCGCCAACAGCCCAAACTGCATCGCGGTCGAACGTTGCACGCGTACCCTCCTTCGCCCACGATGCCTTGGATCGCAGGGACAGGAGCCTAACCGCCGCCACCGACGTCGGGCTGGCGGGATTCGGACCTCGCAACACCGTCAAGCGTCGCGCTTGTGGCGATGCGGCATCGGACCCCCGGGGTGTCGAGGGAAGTCACAGAGCCCGGCCATCGAAGGCATGTTGACCAGGCTGGCCGCCTTCCGAGCCGCCGCCTGGTGGTAAAAACACGGCGCCCACCAGGGATACACACCTGGTGGGCGCCGAGTTGGGCCGCGGCCCGGGATCGCAAAGGGGAATTGCGTCGGATGAGTGTCCCCGGGCCGCGACGTTGTACGGCGATCGATCACAAGTGGCTTGTGAAATCGACCGCCGAAGTTCCAACAGCCCACAACCATAGCAGCAGAATCAAAACCTCAACCAATACTCGCAATCCGCGCAGGAACCGCTCACCGTGGGTGCAAAAGGGGCTAGAGCAGCCTTTTCATTCTCTGCTTGGCGAGATTCTGCTTTACCACCCAGGCCAGATCGGAGTCCGTGGTCTCGATGGCGAAGAACTGGGCCAGACCCGGTTGCGGCAGGGCGGCCACCGCCACCGACCAGCAGTACGCCAGGCCCTGCCGCAGCACGCGCACCGATTCCCCACGGCGAGCCGGAGGGGGCACGGCCGCCAGCGCAGCGGTGGCCTGCTCACAGGCGGCCAGCGCCGCGGTCGCGGTCAGCGGATCGGTCAGCAGTCGCGGCTCACAGATCGCGGCGATCCCGGCACGGATCACCAGCGGATCGGGGTCGGCCACCCAATCGGCCACGAGCCGCCGCAGCAACACCGGATCGTGGTCGCCGATTCGCTGGACGGCGATCGCGGCCGCCTCCCGCACCCGCCAGCGACCATCGGCGGCCGCGGTCCGAAGACGTCCAACCAGACTGCCGTCCTCGGGTGCCGCGAGCACCAAGCGGCTCAGTCCGACCACTCCGCAGCAGGCCAGGTAGTCGTCGTCTCGACCCAGGCAGTCCCAGATCAGACCGTCGGGCAACAGGTCGCCGGCGACGTCCAGCAACTCGAGGTTCGCCCGCGGACCGGGAAGGCCACTGTGTGCGGTGAGGTACCCGGGCATCTCCGATGGAGTCAGCGCAGCCAGCTCCGCACGGTACTGCGCAGCGACGTCAGCCATACCCTCATGCTAAGCCGGGCGGTGGCTGCGCCGCGGGAGCCCGGCAAAGCTCGATAGAGTTGCCTGGTCGCCGAGCAAGGAGCCTGTCTGTGGCCGAAATCAACAGCCCCCTGTCCGCCCTTTACTCTCAGCTGCTGGGAGTGATCGAGTCGGTCGAACCGCGCATCGCGGACGCGACCCGCTCGGAGCTGGCAGACCAGCGAGCCAGCCTGAAGCTGATCGCCAGTGAGAACTACGCCTCGCTCCCGGTGCTGCTGACCATGGGTACCTGGATGAGCGACAAGTACGCCGAAGGCACGGTGGGCCACCGCTTCTACGCCGGTTGCCAGAACGTCGACACCGTGGAGAGCGTCGCCGCCGAGCACGCCCGTGAGCTCTTCGGCGCCGAATACGCCTACGTCCAGCCCCACTCGGGCATCGACGCCAACCTGGTGGCCTACTGGTCGATCCTGTCCCACCGCATCGAGAGCCCGACGTTGGAGCGGCTCGGCGCCAAGACCGTCAACGACCTGTCCGAGGAGGACTGGGAAGACCTGCGCGCCACCTTCAACGCTCAGCGCGTGATGGGCATGAGTCTGGACGCCGGCGGCCACCTCACCCACGGCTTCCGCCACAACATCTCCGGCAAGATGTTCCGTCAGCACTCTTACGGCACCAACCCCGAGACCGGCCTGATCGACTACGACAAGCTGCTCGCCGACGCGCGTGAGTTCAAGCCGTTGATCCTGGTGGCCGGCTATTCCGCCTACCCGCGGCGGGTGAACTTCGCGAAGATGCGCGAGATCGCCGACGAGGTGGGCGCGACCCTGTTCGTCGACATGGCGCACTTCGCCGGCCTGGTGGCCGGCAAGGTGTTCACCGGCGAGGAGAACCCGGTGCCCTACGCCGACGTGATCGGCTCCACCACCCACAAGTCCCTGCGCGGCCCGCGTGGCGGCTTCGTCCTGGCCACCAACGAGTACGCGTCCGCGGTTGATCGTGGCTGCCCGATGGTGCTCGGCGGACCGCTCAGCCACGTGATGGCCGCCAAGGCCGTCGCCTTCGCCGAGGCGCGCCAGACGTCCTTCCAGACCTACGCCCAGGCGGTGGCCGACAACGCCAAGACGCTGGCCGAGGGCCTGATGAAGCGCGGGGTCAAGCTGGTCACCGACGGCACCGACAACCACCTGGTGCTGATGGACGTCAGCTCGTTCGGCCTCACCGGGCGCCAGGCCGAGTCGGCGCTCCTGGATTCCGGCGTGGTCACCAACCGCAACTCCGTGCCCAGCGATCCCAATGGCGCCTGGTACACCTCGGGCGTCCGGATCGGCACCCCGGCGCTGACCACCCGCGGCTTCGGCGCGGCCGAGTTCGACAAGGTCGCTGAGCTGATCACCGACGTGCTGAAGGCCACCACCCCGGTGACCACCGCTGCCGGAACCCCGGGCAAGGCGAAGTACACCATCGCCGACGGTGTCGCCGAGCGGACGCACGCCGCGGCGGCCGAGTTGCTCGACGCCAACCCGCTGTACCCCGGCCTGGAGCTGTAAGCGCGCCGACAGGCTCGGCCGGTCACGCCGCTGGTTGAGCCTGTCGAAACCAGGCGCACCACAGGCAGAGGTTTCGACACGGCCGCTCCGCGGCCTGCTCAACCAACGATGGGTGGGATGACCTACTCACCAGCCACGCCGCTGGTTGAGCCTGTCGAAACCAGGCGCACTACAGGCACAGGTTTCGACACGGCCGCTCCGCGGCCTGCTCAACCAACGGTGGGACACGGCCGCTGCGCGGCCTGCTCTGCCAACAGTGAGCGGCCCACTCAGCCGATAGTCAGCGACTGAACAAGGTGCCCTGCATCACGGTGACGAAGTTGTTCAGCGACGCCGGCAGATCGGCCAGGTGCCAGCCGGAGGGGCCGTGGTACCAATCCAGGTCGTCCGAGTCGGGCACATCGTCGTCGTCGGCGGAAGCCAGCGCGGCCAGCCAGCGATCACGACCGCCGAGCACCACCGCATACGGCACCAGCGCCGAGATCTGGGTGTAGGCGTCCGGGCCACTGAGGTTCTCCACGGGATGGGTCGCCAGGTTGCCTCGCAGCACGTCCAGGCCGCGTAGCACCGCAATGCCTTCAGCGGTGCGAGCCGGCATCTCCTTGGAGATCCCCAGCAGGCCCAGTGCGATCAGCACCAGCGCCAAGCCGGCCAGACCGAATGTCGTGAACAAGATCAGCCCCACGGCAGCCGCGGTGGCCACGATCAGCGCGATCCACGCTGCCAGGCCCCACCGATCGCGGGTCGCGTCCGGACGGCGGGCGAACCAGCCGTTGGCGACGACCTCGTCATACAGCTGGGACTGCACATCGCCGATCACCGAATGCAGACTGCCCGGCAGATTGGACAGCTTGACTGCATCGCCCTGCACCGGCGCGATCGCGTTCAGCAGGGTGCGCTCGTAGTCGGCCAACGGGGCGTCGACCTGGCGGCGAGTGAAGCTCCAGTCGGTCGCGGAATGGACGGTCTCGCGCGGCAGCTCGCTGATCAGGATGTGGCCGCGCACGGCCAGATCGAGCACGGCGGCGGTCACGTCGACCGGATCGACCCGCTCGTCGGCCAGCGTGCCGATGACGCCCGGGCGGATGCCGTCGGCCACCACGAACTCGGTCTTACCCGCGGCGATCGGCTTGAACTCGGCCACCGACTTCGGCTCGACCGAACCGGCGAAGTCACGTCCGACCCGGCGCTGGGCGGCCCACAGGGCGAGCCCGCCGATCAGCAACAGCCCCACGCCCAGGCCCAACGGCAGCGGTGCTACCGAGAAGGCGCGCTCGGCGGTCCACAGCTGGCGGACGTTCTCGTTGACAGCGACCTGTCCAGCCGGGAATCCGAGGGTGACCACCACCACGTCGCCGGAGCGCGAGTCCTCTTGGTGGAAGACCGGAACCGGGGCGTCATGGGTGCCACCGGCGTAGTAGGTGCAGCTGCCGGGAGCGGCCGGGTCACCGGCGGCGCAGTCGAGCAGGTTGAACTGGGCCGGGACGCGAACCTCGGCGTCGAAGACCTTCACCGGGACGCTCAGGCCCTGCAGCAACGGCCACACCACTACGGTGCCGCCGCCCACATTGGCCACCGCAGCCCCGGTCACCTTGTAGGACAGCGTGATCGGACCGGTCGCACCCGCAGTGGGCACGTCGACGGTCGTCGAGATCGGGCCGCTGGCGACCTTGACGTCCAAGGCGGTCGAGCCGCTGGCTGCGGTCACGTCGGTCACGGCGAAGCGGTACTCGGTCGACTGGGTGGTGCGTCGCGCAGTGGTGAACACCTGCTGGACGCTGGCCGGAGCGGCCCCGTCGAAAGTCAGGGTGGCCGTGACGCTCAGCACGCCGTCAGCACCGATCGAGGCGACAGCGTTGTAGGAGGCCAGCTGGCCACCGTCTGCACGCGCGGTCGGCATCGTCGCCATCAGCAGCGCAAAAGCCACCAACACCACCGCCAGGCTCCGCTTCACGCCAGCCATCAATGCTGTCATCCCGGTTCCTCTTCTCGCTCTGAGTCACACTCTCGCCGCCACACTAGCGGGCTGCGCTCCAACATTGGCAGCCAGCCTAGAGCGGTCTCCGGCCACATGGATACCCATAAAAGAACTCCGACACCCCTATCCGAGGCCGGCCCGATGCGCCACCCTGTGACCATGACCGCCACTGGAAGCAACGGCTTCCCCGCCCCGGGGTGGCCGAGCGCGAACGGCTGGCCACCGCCACCGCCACCCTGGCCGCCGGCACCCTGGCCACCGGCACCGGGGCCGGCCCCGTCCTACCTTCCGGCGTTCTATCCGCCCCCGCCGCCCCCGCCGAAGAGGAAGAGCCCGGTGCTGGCGATCATCGGTGGATCGGCCTTTCTCTGTGTGGTCGCCTTCTTCGGGGTGGCGGTGGCCAACTACCTCAATGCCTCAACACCACCCGCGCCCACCACTCCGACGCCGACCGCCACTCCGACACCACCCGCGTCCACCACCTCGGCGCCGACCGCCACTGCGACAACGCCGGCCCCCCAGCCCACCCCCGAACCCAGCTACCACCAGGTCAGCGACGTTCCCGAGCCGGACCTGACCCCGCCCGATCTTCCCGAGCCGACCAGCACCCGCCAGGCCCAGACCTGGTCGAAGCAGAACCGCCTGTACGGCCAATCGGTGCCGGTGCCGACGGCGTGCACGCTGCGGTTCGTCGACATGGCGAAGGTTCCGGCGGCGACGTATCAGACCTACCTCAATGAGGTCGTGGGCTGCTTGTGGGGGGTCTGGCACGATCCGGTGACGGCAGCCGGCTACCAGCTGCCGCGGCCGCCGGTGACCGTCTACACCAAGACGGTGAAGTCGCCGTGCGGCGAACTCGAGACCCAGAACGCGTACTACTGCTCGGCGAACCAGCGCATCTATTACGCCAACGATTTCAACACCGTCTACACCAAGGACCTACGCGGGCAGCGCTTCCTCGGCGAGATGATCCTGGCCCACGAGTTCGGCCACAACGTCCAGGGACGGACGGGCATCTTCTTCGCCACCATCGCCCTGGAAGAGTCCGGCACCGAGAAGCAGTCCTACGAGTACAACCGGCGGATGGAACTGCAGGCCGACTGCTTTGCCGGCCACTGGCTGGGCGCGGTCGCCGCGTCGACCGGACTCAGCGACCTCGACCGCAAGCATCTGCGCGCCGCGATCGAACAGATCGGCATGCCTCAGCCCGACCCGTACGACGACCACGGCTCCAGCGAGTCACGTCGCAACTGGCTGTTCACCGGCATGCAGAATGCCACCGTCGCTAGCTGTAACACCTTCACGGCAAGCTCAGTAAAAGTTCGCTGACCAGCCCATCGCCTTCCCACACGCGGTCAATAGGCTGGCCACATGACCCAGAGTTGGAACCCGCCGCCCGGCCCGCAGTGGCCGTCCCAGCCGGCGTGGAATGCCCCAGCTGGCTGGGCCGCGCCGCCACCCCCGTCCCCTCCACCGGGTGCTGTTCCCCCGCCACCCAACGGCTATCGGCCCAGCGCACCGACGGTCGGCGCCTATCCGCCACCACCGCGTCCGCCCGCCAAGAAGAGCCCACTGCTGGCGATCCTGGGCGGTGGAGCCTTCGTGCTGATCGTGATGTTCTTCGGCGTCGCGCTCCTCAACTACCTCAACGCCGGCACCGGTGGGCCGGGGTCGGAGCCCAGCTACCACCAGGTCACCAATGTGCCCGAGCCGGACTTCAACCCGCCGCCGATCCCCAAACCCCAGACCGAAGCCGACTTGGTGAACTGGACGAAGTCCAATGCGATCTACGCCCACGCCGTCCCGGTCCCGACCAACTGCAAGGTGCCCTACCTGGACGCGTCGAGAGCAGACGTCCCCGCGCTGAATGAACACCTCTCCCAACTCACCGCGTGCCTGTGGGGCGTGTGGGAGGTGCCGATGACCGAGGCCGGTTTCCAGATCCCGCGGCCACCGGTGACCGTCTACACCACCGAGATCACCTCGCCTTGCGGGAAACTACCGCTGCACAACGCCTTCTACTGCAGCGCAGACCAGCACGTGTACTACGCCCAGAACGTCTACGAGATCATCGATCCGGCGCTGCGGAGCAAGCCGTTCCTGCCGGAGTTCATCCTGGCCCACGAGTTCGGCCACGCCATTCAGGCCCGATCCGGCATCTTCTACGCCAGCGCCGTACTGGAGCACTACGCCGACAAGACCCTGGCAAACGAGTACAGCCGGCGGTCCGAAACCCAGGCCGACTGCTTCTCCGGACTGTTCCTCAACGCCATCGCCTCGGCCTCAGGGCTCACCGATGACGATCGCACCAATGTGATCTTGGTTGCCCGCTCACTGGGCTCACCGAAGCCGGACCCGGAGGACGATCACGGCACCAGCGCGGCTCGCATCGCCTGGACCACCGCAGGCTTGGGTAACTCGCAGATCGGGCAATGCAACACCTTCGCCGCCGGCTCAGACCAAGTCCGGTGAGCCCGAACCGATCCCTGGCGGGCTGTGGTGCCCGCTCCGGAGTGCCTACTAGGCTGGCGCCGTGACGCAGACCTGGGGCGCCCCGACGCCACGACCGCAGATGCCCAGCTACCAGAGTTGGGGTCAACCGGTCGCCTGGGGCGCGCCACCACCTCCCCCACCGCCACCAGGCAGCTTCACCCCCGGCTATCCGCAGCCGCTCTACGGCGCCCCGGGCAACTTCGCGCCACCGCCACCGCCGACACCACGCAAACGCGGCAACCCGCTGCTGGCCATTCTTGGCGGGCTGGCGTTCGTGCTGATCCTGGGCTTCTTCGTGGTTGCGCTGAGCAACTACCTCAACGGCGGCGGAGGCGGCGGGGGCGGCGGAAACGATCCCAGCTATCACCAGGTGGACAACGTCCCGGCACCGGATTACAACCCGCCGGCGATCCCCCAGCCGAAGACCTACGAGCAGGCCACCACCTGGCTGGAGAAGAACGCCCTCTACAAGGAGACCGTGCCGGTCCCGACCAACTGCACGGTGCCCTACCTCGATCCGACCACCGCGAGCACCACACAACTGGAGGATCACCTCAATCAGCTCACCGCCTGCCTGTGGGGTGTCTGGGAGGGGCCGATGACCAAGGCCGGGTTCCAACTCCCCCGCCCGCCGTCCACGGTTTACACCACGGCGATCACCACCCCGTGCGGCAAGGCCGACCTCGGCAACGCCTTCTACTGCGGTGCCGATCAGCACATCTATTACGCCAAGAACCTGCCCAGCATTCTGCCTCCCAAGATCCGCACCAAGCCATTCGTGACCGACGCAATCATGGCCCACGAGTTCGGGCACGCCATTCAGGCCCGAACCGGAATCCTGATCTCGGACAAGGCCTGGGAAGAGAAGGCCGGCGAGGCCGAAGGCCGGGTGTTCTCCCGGCGGACCGAGGTGCAAGCCGACTGCTTCGCCGGACTGTGGGTGAACGCGGTAGCCAAGGCATCGAACCTGACCTCAGCGGACTTCGAGAACCTGAAGTTCCTCTTCTACAACATCGGCGATGACGTGCTCACCGGCGAGCCCAACTACGACGGCGATCACGGCCTGTCGAAGAACCGGGAGGCGTGGGTCACGATCGGTCTGAGCACCGACCAGATCGGTAAGTGCAACAGCTACGTCGCTCCCAAGGACTCGGTGCGCTGAGCCGACCACGTCGGCCGGACGTTGAGGCTAGGAAGCCGCGCTCGTGACCAAAGCGACGGCGATAGCCGCCAGGCCCTCGCCACGTCCGGTGAGTCCGAGACCGTCGGTGGTCGTGCCGGACACGCTCACCGGCGCACCGAGCGCCGCTGACAGCACCGCCTCGGCTTCGGTCCGTCGTCCGGCCAGTCGCGGACGTTGGCCGATCACCTGAATCGAGACGTTCACCGGCGCGAAGCCGGCCTGCGCCAGCAGCGCGGCGGTCGCCTGAAGGAAACTCACGCCGCTCGCGCCGGCCCATTTCGGATCATCGGTGCCGAAGTGGCCGCCGATGTCGCCGAGCCCGGCTGCACCCAGCAGGGCGTCGACCGCGGCGTGCGCAGCCACGTCGCCGTCGGAGTGACCCGACAGGCCTTGGGGTTCGTCGGGGAACTCGATGCCGGCCACCCACATCGGTACTCCGTCGGCGTAGGCGTGCACGTCAGTGCCGATGCCAACCCGAACACTCATCCCCGGCTCCTCGCGATCGCCTCGGCCAGCACCAGGTCTTCCGGCACGGTCACCTTCAGCGCCTCCCGCGAACCGTTAACGAGCACCACCGACTCACCGATCGCTTCGATCGCGGTGGCGTCGTCGGTGACTTCCAGACCCACCAGTTCGGCGTGTTCCAGGGCCTTCTCCAGCACAGTGCGGCGGAAGCCCTGCGGAGTCTGAACCGCACGCAGCGGCGTCCGGTCGACGACGTCAGAGGTGCCGTCGGAGTTCTCGCGGCGGATCGAATCGACCACCGGGATCACCGGGACGCAGCCGGCCGCACCGTCGACCAGGGCCTCGATGACACCGGCGACCACAGCGGACGGCACCAGGGCGCGAGCTGCATCATGGACCAGGACGAAGTCACACTCGGCCAGTTTGGGATCGCCGGCGATCGCCGCCAGCCCGGCACGCACCGAATCCTGTCGACGGGCCCCGCCGTACACATAGCCCGCCGGAATGGGGGCATCGGCCAGCGCGGTTTCGAAAGCGGCTTGTTCTCCGGGTGCGATGACGACCACCGCCGCGGTCACGCCGCCGCCGGCCAACCCGTCCAGACTGTGCCGGACGAGCGAACGTCCGCCGACATCACGCAGAGCTTTCGGAGGTCCATCACCGAGCCGGGTACCTGCACCGGCAGCGACGACCACAGCCACGACGGGCCGCGGGGAATCCATGGCGCTTCCGCGCCTCAGGAAGCTAGCACCTCGTCGAGCAGGACCTCAGCGCGGTCCTCCTCGACCTTTTCGGCCAACGCGAGTTCGGAGACGAGGATCTGGCGAGCCTTGGCCAACATCCGCTTCTCACCAGCGGAAAGGCCACGCTCGCGCTCACGACGCCACAGATCGCGGACGACCTCGGCAACCTTCAACACGTTGCCGGAGTGGAGCTTCTCCAGGTTTGCCTTGTACCGGCGCGACCAGTTGGTCGGCTCTTCGGCATGAGGTGCACGCAGGACGCCGAACACGCGCTCAAGACCATCGGCGTCGACGACATCGCGGACGCCCACCAGGTCGAGGTTCATGGCCGGCACCCTGACCACAAGGTCGGTCTGCCCGACGATGCGCAAGACGAGGTAGAGACGCTCCTCGCCTTTGATCGTCCGGGTTTCCAGTGCTTCGATGACTGCTGCGCCATGATTGGGGTAGACCACAGTCTCACCGATTGTGAACGTCATATTCGCGTTTACCACCTTTCCCGGCTTCCTAGTCTAGCATGATTCCGCCGCAACTAGCTATGTCTTACCTAGCCAGAGCAGGATTGGGCTTGACACTGGCCCCGTGAGTATGCCTCAGGACTGGGCCAAAACACGATTTGTCCTTGCCAGAGCGGAATGCGCAGTTTCGACTCCCACGGCCGACATCGGGGACGTTCTGGGCCCGCTGCGTCCGAACAGAACCGACATCCACAAACAGCAGGTGGACCCGGCTTGCGCCGAGTCCACCTGCTGCGGGGGTTGGGGGGAGGGATGGTCAGGCCACAGCCTCGACCTGCTTGGCCGGCCACCAGGTCTTCAGCGCCACCACCAGGGCAGCACTCACCAGCACGCCGGCAACCAGGCTGATCAGGAAGCCGAAGATCGCCGCGGGCAGAGGCTGGAAGGCGAACAGGACGAAGATGCCGCCGTGCGGGGCGCGCAGCCCCACACCCAGTGCCATGCTCAGCGCACCAGTCACCGCGCCACCGGCCATCATCGACGGGATCACTCGCAGCGGATCGGCCGCAGCGAACGGGATCGCGCCTTCGGAGATGAACGATGCACCCAGCAGCCAGGCCGCCGTGCCGTTCTCGCGCTCGACCTCGGAGAACAGCTTCTTGCGCACCACGGTGGCCAGTGCCATCGCCAGCGGGGGCACCATGCCGGCGGCCATCACCACGGCCATCACCTGGAAGTTGGCAGCCGTCCCGGCCGACAACCCGGCAGTGGCGAACAGGTACGCGGCCTTGTTCACCGGACCACCCAGGTCGAAGCACATCATCAGACCCAGCACGATGCCCAGTGCGATCGCCGAGCCACCGGACATGCCGCCCAGCCCGGCCTGCATGGACTTGGTCAGGCTGGCCAACGGCTGGCCGAGCAGGAAGTACATCAAGCCACCGGTGAGCAGCGTGGCCACCAGCGGAATGATCACCACCGGCATCAGACCGGCCAACCAGCGCGGTGCCTTGAAGCTGGTGATCCAGGCGGCGATCAGACCGGCCACCAGACCAGTGACCAGACCACCGAGGAAGCCCGCACCCAGGGTGACCGAGATCGCGCCACCGACGAATCCGGGAGCGATGCCGGGACGTCCGGCCAGCGCGTAGGCGATGTAGCCGCTCAGCGCCGGGACCAGGAAGCCGAAGGCCGCCGCGCCGATGGCGAACATCACCGCACCGAGGGTCATGATGAAGCCCGCAGGCATGTTGGTCAGGCTGGAGTCGGCCAGCACCAGTGAACCGATGGACTTGCCACCGTCAGCGGCCGCCTGGCAGGACGCGGCGTCCAACCAGGTCAGATCGGCGCAGGTGCGCGCACTGGCCGCACCTGGGGGCAGTGCGATGTCGAACCCGCCGAACAAGAAGCCCAAGGCGATCAGCAGACCACCGGCGGCCACGAACGGAATCATGTAGGACACGCCAGTCATCAGCGCCTGCTGAATGCGACGGCCCCAGCCCAGCTGGGTCGACGCCGAGGCCGACGAGGTGGCGCCGGCTCGATCAGTCGACCCGCCTACGCGCGCCGCCTTCGGGTTCTCGGCGGCGACCAGGGCCTCGGCGATGAGCTTCGCCGGCTCGTTGATCGCCCGCTTGACGCTGGCCTCCACCACGGGCAGCCCGGCGAAACGCTCGCGATCACGCACCGGCAAGTCGGTAGCGAAGATCACCGCGTCGGCACGAGCGATCACCTCCGGAGCGAGCCAGTCGATGCGTCCCGAGCCCTGCGGCTCGACGTGGATCTCCACCTCAGCGGCCCGTCCGGCCTGTTCGAGGCCGTCGGCTGCCATGAAGGTGTGCGCGATACCGGTCGGGCATGCGGTCACCGCCACCAGCACCGGCGGCGTGGCGGCGCTCGCTGCGGCGGGGGCGGTGACCACGTCGGGGGTGGCGACGGGCTCGTCGGCGGTAGCCTGCTCGACCAGCGCGACGATCTGCTCGGGGCTGGTGGCGGCACGCAGACCGTCGGTGAACTCGCTGCGCATCAGCGAGCGGGCCAGCTTGGCCAGCAGCTGCAGGTGCGCATCATCGGAACCGTCGGACGCGGCGATCAGGAAGGCCACGTCGGCCGGACCGTCAGCGGCACCGAAGTCGACCGGCGGGGACAGCCGGGCGAACGCCAGGGAGTTGGTGGTGACGGCAGCAGAGCGGCAGTGCGGAATCGCGATGCCACCACCGAGGCCGGTGCTCATCTTCTCTTCGCGGGCGAGGGCATCGGCAGCCAGACCGGCGGCTTCAGCCCGTCCCGCCTTGGCGACCAGCGCGGCCAGCGCGTGAATCACCTCGGCCTTGGTAGCGCCGAGATTGGCGTCGAGCACGACCAGATCGGCCGTGATCAGGGATTGGTGGGACATCATCGTTCCTTTTTCCATGGTTGGGCGGGAGGGTTAGACGAGGGGAAAGACCTCGACCTGCGCGGTGTTGATTTGGTCGGGACGGGGCAACTGTGTGCCCGCCAAGGAGGCGGCCGCCGAGCCGTAGGCCACGGCCAGGCGGAGGCGCTCTGCCGGCGGCAGCGCGCGCGTTTCGGCCAGCACGTACCCGGCGACGGAGGAATCCCCCGCGCCGACGGTGCTGCGGACGGTGATCGGCGGCGGGACGGCACGCCAGGCACCTTCGGCGGTGGCCAGCACCGCGCCGGCGGCACCCAGGGTGACCAGGACGGCGCCGACGCCACGCTCGACCAGCGACTGTGCGGCCGCCGCGCTGGCGCGGACGTCCCCGGCGTGGGCCTGGGCTTCGAGGACGGCGGCGTCGGCTCCGGTGAGCTGGGCGAGTTCCTCGGAGTTGGGCTTGATCAGGTCGGGAGCCGACTCGGGGAACTCCGCGGCCAGGGCGAGCAGTGGCGCATCAGAGGTGTCGACGGCGATCCGGCAGCCCCACGGGCGCAGGGCACGCACCAACTCGACGTACCAAGCACTGGGCACCCCGGGCGGCAGCGAGCCGGACAGCACCACCCAGTCGGCCCGCTCGGACTCCAGCACCAGCAACCGGGCCAGGGCTTCGATCGTGGCGGCCGTCAGGGTCGGGCCGGGTTCGTTGATCTTGGTGGTGGTGCCGTCGGGTTCGGTCAGAGTGAGGTTGGTGCGAACCGGTTGCGGCAACGGCACATTGCGATAAGGCAGGCGCAGTTCGTCCAGCCCTCGCAGGATCGGATCGGACGGGTCGGCGGGCAGCACCGCGCGCGCCGGATGCCCGGCGTAGTGAACCACGCGGGCGACGTTGATGCCCTTGCCACCCGGCTCGACGGTGACCGCGGTAGCACGGTGGACGTCTCCGCGGGACAGCGCGGCGTCCAGGCTGATCGTGCGATCCAGCGATGGGTTGGCGGTGAGCGTGACGATCATGCGATCACCACCTCGACGCCGGCGGCCCGGAGGTCCGCCACGTCGGCTTCGTCGATGCCATCGTCGGTGATCAACACGTCGGCCTGATTGAGCGCGGCAAAGCCGACCAGGAGCTCTGCGCCGAGCTTGGAGCTGTCGGCCAGCACGACCACGAAATTCGCGGCCCGCACCATGGCTTCCTTCACCGCCGCCTCGTCGTGGTCGGGGGTGGAGAAGCCGTGATGCATCGAGATGCCGTTGGTGCCGATGAAGGCCACATCGCAACGCAACCGGCTGAGCGCACCGACGGTCTCACTGCCGACGGTGGCGCCGGTGATGCCACGGACGTTGCCGCCGAGCAGGCGCACCTTGACCCCGTTGGCGGCCAGTTGCCCGGCAGCCGGCAGGGAGTTGGTGACCACGCCGGTGACCGCGTTGGCGGTGAGCAGGCCGGCCAGGCGTCCGGTGGTGGTGCCGGCATCGAGCAGGACGGTGCCGGGCTGGGCGGGCAGGTAACGCAGGGCGGCTTCGGCGATCCGAACCTTCTGGGTGGCACTGGCCGGTTCGCGCTCGGCCAGTCCGGTCTCCAGCAGGGTGAATCCGTTGGCAGCCACGGCCCCGCCATGCACCCGCCGGAGCAGCCCGCGCCGGTCGAGGGCGTCCAGGTCGCGGCGGATGGTCTCGGTGGTGACGCCGAACTCCTCGGCCAACTCGGTGACCGACACTCGCTCTTGGCGGAGCGCACGGTTGACGATCGTGCGGTGTCGCTCTTCTGCGTACATCAGGCCTCATTTCAGCCACGTCGATGTGGGTATACCTGTTTCTATCTTGTTTTGGTTGGGATTGCAAGGGGTTTGAGCAAAGCACGTCGTGGGTTTGTGTGGATTCACCTGGTTTCAGCGGGCACACCACAGTCGCGCAGGGACGCGCAGGAGGTGAGCAGGCTCACGCAGCGGCCACCCGAAGGCTCCGCTGGGGTCAGGAAAGGTCAGCCGTAGGTGACTTCGTCGGAGAACAGGCCCGAGACGCTCTCGCCGCAGTTGATCCGATGGACGGCTTCGGCGAACAACGGGGCCACCGACACCGTGGTCAGCCGGTCCAGACCGACCGGACCGGGAACGGTGTTGGTGCTCACGATCTCGGTGATGTCCGGCACGGCGTTCAGCCGCTCGACGGCCTTCCCGGAGAACAGACCGTGGGTGCAGGCCACCGAGATCGACTTCACGTTGTAGCCGCGGACGATCCCGATCAGTTCCACCACCGAGCCGGCCGTGGCGATCTCGTCGTCGAGGATGATCACGTCCTTGCCGCCGACCTTGCCGACGATGGAGTCGATGACCACCTTGTCGTCGTCGAGACGACGCTTGGAACCGGCGGCCATGCCCACCCCGAGCATCCGGGCGAACTGGTTGGCCTCCTTGGCGTTACCGAAGTCGGGCGAGACCACCACCGTGTTGCTCAGGTCGCGGTTCTTGAAGTGCTGCGCCAGCACCGGCAACGCGGTCAGGTGATCGACCGGCATCGAGAAGAAGCCGTGCACCTGCTGGGCATGCAGCGCCATCGTCAGGACGCGATGGGCGCCGGCGGTGTGAATCAGATCGGCCACCAGACGTCCACCGATGCTGATGCGCGGGGCGTCCTTCTTGTCCGAACGGGCGTAGGCGTAGTGCGGCATCACCACCGAGACATGCGCAGCCGAGGCGCCACGCGCCGCGTCCACCATCATCAGCAACTCCATCAGGTTCTCCTGAGTGGGCGGCACCAGCGGCTGCACGATGTAGACATCGCGCTGGCGGCAGTTGGCCCGCAACTGCACCTGGAGGCAGTCGTTGGAGAAGCGGGAGAGGCGGGATGGGGAGAGCTCGACCCCCAGGATCTGACACATCTCCTCGGCGAACTCTTGGTGAGCATGCCCGGAGAACACGGTGATATCCGTCACGGGCGTCCACCCTAGCCGGGTCGGCCCCGATCACCCAGCCAGCACCGAGTCGGCGAGACGATCAGTCGACGAACTTGTAGCCCAAACCGCGCACCGTGACCAGCAACTGCGGGTCGGCGGGGTCGAGTTCCAGCTTGGCGCGCAGGCGCTTCACATGGACGTCCAGGGTCTTGGTATCGCCGACATAGTCCGAACCCCACACCCGGTCGATCAACTGCCCGCGGGTCAGCACGCGACCGGCGTTGCGCAGCAGCAGCTCCAACAGCTCGAACTCCTTCAGCGCCAGCTGGATCGGACGTCCACGCACCGTGAGCTCGTGGCGATCAGTGTCCATCCGCACCCCGCCCACCTGCAGCACGGCCTCGTCGGTCTCGACCTCCTGGCCGCGGCGCAGCACCGCCCGGATCCGGGCGACCAGTTCACGGTGGCTGAACGGCTTGGTGACGTAGTCGTCGGCGCCGAGTTCCAGGCCCACGACCTTGTCGATCTCGGTGTCGCGGGCGGTGACCATGATGATCCCCACGCTGCCGCGAACGCGTAGCTGGCGACACACCTCGGTGCCCGACATCCCCGGCATCATCAGATCGAGCAGGACGATGTCGGCACCCTGCCGGTCGAACGTGGCCAGCCCCGTGGCACCGTCCGGCGCCGAGATCACCTCGAAGCCTTCCTTCGCCAACAGATAGGTGAGCGACTCTCGGTAGCTCTCTTCGTCCTCGATGATCAACACTCTGCTCATTTGGTTCCCCCTTCGCTCCCCGCAGGGAGTCGCAGCGTGAAAGTCGACCCTTGGCCGACTCGGCTCCACACAGTCACTTCGCCGCCGTGTGCGGCAGCCACATGTTTGACGATCGACAGGCCCAGCCCGGTACCACCGGTGGCCCGACTGCGATCGGCATCGACGCGGAAGAATCGTTCGAAGATCCGCTTCTGGTCGGCTTCGGAGATCCCGATGCCGGTGTCGGACACCCGGATCTCGATCATGCCGTCGGCGCCCCGTCCACTGGTCAGGGCCACCTTGGCACCCGGCTCGGAGTAGGCCACGGCGTTCTGCACCAGGTTGGTCACTGCGGTCTCCAGCTCGCCGGCGTCACCGCTGACGGTCAAGCCCGGCACCGTCTGGACCGACAAGGACACCTCCCCCGCTTCGGCCTGGTGGGCGCAGCGGTTGGACGCGGCCGAGATCAGGCCGGCGACGTCGACGGCTTGGGCATCCTGGAGCGGATCGACGGTCTGCAGCCTCGACAACGCGATGATCTGGGAGACCAGCTCGTTGAGCCGGTCGGCTTCTCGGGTGAGTTTGCCCAGGAACGTGCGGACGGCGTTCGGATCGTCCGCGGCGGACTCGGCGGCTTCGGCCAGCAGTCCGATCGCCCCGATCGGGGTCTTGAGTTCGTGGGTGATGTTGGCCACGAAGTCGCGCCGGGTTTCGGTGAACCGCAGATCGTGGGAGCGGTCCTCGCCGATCAGGACGGCCGCCTGGTTGCTGAGCACCAGCACCCGCACCGCCAGCACCACCGGCTCCTCACTCGGCCCGGACACTCGGATCTCGGCGCGGGCGATCTGGCCAGTGCGGCGCGCCTCAGCAAGGAGGTGCAGCAGTTCGGGGCCGGCGATCGTCGAGCCGCGGACGATGCCGAGGCGGCGGGCGAAGGCGGAGGTGGCCAGGACGAAGTCGGACTCGGACAGCACCACCACTGCGGCCCCCAAGGGCGCAAGGATCTCACCGAGGTGATGGCGGTTGATGATCTGGCCTCGAACCTGGCGGGCGGCGCGGCGGACCAGGACCCACACCACGAGTGCGCCCACACCACAGCCCAGCACGAAGCCGAGCAAAGCCGGCGCGAACGGCGTCATGCCAGTGAGTCTAGGGTGGGAATTCATCCCGATTCGGCCAAATAGAAGTTGAATACGCCAGTCTTGGCCCAACTTTCACCCACTGTTCACCTCCCGTTCGGCCCGCATCCGCAGGTCAGGGAGCGAAGTTGTCTACCCTTCCAGGTAGCGAGCAAAGGCGCCGCCGAACGATGGCGGCCGGAAACGAGTGGATTGAATGCGCGACAACTACCGCGAGAGCCTGGAAAGCGTGGTCACTGACCTGGTCTCCATGACCGGGCTGGTGCAGGTGGCCGTCCGGGACGCCACCACGGCACTGCTGCAGGCGGACCTGGCCACGGCCGAGCAGGTCATTTCGGCCGACGCCGAGATCGACCGCCGCCACGACGACCTGGAGACGCGCTGCTTCTCCCTGCTCGCCCGCCAGGCGCCCGTCGCCGGCGAGTTGCGGACAGTGGTGGCCGCGATGCGGATGATCGCCGACCTGGCCCGGATGGGCGACCTGGCCGCGCACGTGGCCAAGATCGCCCGGCTGCGCTACCCCGAGCACGCCGTCCCCGAACCGCTGGTGCCGAACTTCACCCTGATGGCGCGCGTCGCCGAAGACATGGTGACCACCGCCGGACGCGCGCTCAGCGAGCACAACGCCCACGACGCCGGCAAGCTTGTCGACAGCGACGCGGAGATGGACGAGCTGCGCAAGAGCCAGTTCCGAGTGATCCTCGGCAGCGACTGGGACCACTCGGTCGAAGCCGCCGTGGACGTCGCCCTGCTGGGCCGCTACTACGAGCGGATCGCCGATCACGCCGTGATCATGGCCGCCCGAGTGATCTACGTGATCACCGGCCTGCTGCCCGAGGGCGAGAACTGGCCGACCGCCTGAGCCGTTCGAATGCAGATCGAGCCCTGAACGCATCAAGCGCCCCCTCCCCAGTCGGGAGGGGGCGCTTGGCGTTGGACTACTTCTTGCCCTGGTTCTTGACCGCTTCGATCGCGGCAGCCGCAGCGGCCGGGTCGAGGTAGCGGCCGCCCGGGGTGACCGGACGCAGGTCGTCGTCCAGTTCGTACAGCAGCGGGATGCCGGTGGGGATGTTCAGCCCGGCGATGTCGGCATCGCTGATGCCGTCGAGGTGCTTGACCAGCGCGCGCAGCGAGTTGCCGTGCGCCACCACCAGAGTCACCTGGCCCAGGCGCAGGTCGGGCACGATCGCGTCGTACCAGTAGGGCAGCATTCGCCTCACCACGTCAGCCAGGCACTCGGTCAACGGACGGGCCTCGCTGGGCAGATCGGCGTAGCGGGCATCGGAGAACTGGCTGAACTCGTCGTCAACGGCGATGGGCGGCGGCGGGGTGTCGTAAGAACGACGCCACAGCATGAACTGCTCCTCGCCGAAGGCCTCCAGGGTCTGGGCCTTGTTCTTGCCCTGCAGCGCGCCGTAGTGGCGCTCATTGAGCCGCCAGGACCGCTTGACCGGGATCCAGTGACGATCACAGCCGTCGAGTGCCAGGTACGCGGTGTGAATCGCGCGACGAAGCAGGGAGGTGTGCACCACGTCCGGCAGCAGGCCTTCAGCCTTGAGCAGCTCGGCACCCTTCTTGGCCTCACCGACACCCTTGTCGTTGATGTCGACGTCCACCCAGCCGGTGAACTGGTTCAGAGCGTTCCATTCGCTCTCTCCGTGGCGGAGCAGAATCAGCGTTGAAGTCATGCGCCTAGCCTACGAGGTCGTGGACGGTTCACGGGGCCGATATCCAGCGATGAGAGACTGCCCACCATGAGCGGAAAACCTGTTGCAGTCGTTACCGGAGCCAGTAGCGGAATCGGTGCAGCCACCGCTCGCAGCCTCGCCGAGGCCGGCTTCGACGTGATCTGCGCGGCCCGCCGGGCTGAGCGGGTCGAGGCGCTCGCCGCTGAGATCGGTGGACGTCCGCTGGCCTGCGACATCACCGTGGACGCCGATGTGGACGCGCTGGCTGCGGCCGTCGGCGACCAGTTGGCGGTGCTGGTGAACAACGCCGGCGGCGCGTACGGGCTGGAGCCGGTCGCCGATGCCGATCTGGACGCCTGGCAGCAGATGTATGCCACCAACGTGCTGGGCACCGAGCGGGTCACCAAGGCGCTGCTGCCGGCGTTGACCGCCGCTCACGGCGTGGTGGTCTTCGTCACCTCGACCGCCGCCGAAGCCGCCTATGAGGGCGGCGCGGGCTACTGCGGAGTGAAGGCCGCCGAGCGGATGATCGCCGGGTCGCTGCGCCTGGAGATCTGCGATCGTCCGGTCCGGGTCACCGAGATCAGCCCCGGCATGGTGCACACCGAGGAGTTCAGCCTGACCCGCTTCGGCGGCGATCAGGCCAAGGCTGATGCGGTCTATGCCGGAGTGGCCAACCCGTTGTTGGCCGCCGACGTGGCCGAGGCCATCACCTGGATCGCCACTCGTCCCGAGCATGTGAACATCGACCGGATGGTGATCCGTCCGGTCGCCCAAGCGGCCAACCACAAGCTGTATCGCGCCGGCTGAGCGCCCGTAGCCGCGGACCGACCACCATCGTGGGGCAAATGCTCAGCCGCCATAAAAAGGTATTTACCGAGCACCGGACGGCCACCGGCCGCTGATTCGATCGACGCCATGTTGGTCAAACGAATCGTGCTATCCATTCTCGGCGCCCTGCTTCTCCTCAGCATGGCAACCCCTAATGCCTTTGCGAGCATCGTCTACATCGACGGCAACGAGGTCTGGGTGTCCAGCGACGACGGGACGGTGAAGAAGCGGCTGTCCAGCGGCGAGGGCGACTGGCGCCAGGTGGCCCAATCCGACAATGGCTACGTCGTCGGCGTCCGAAAGGAAGCCGGCAAGATCTCTCAAATGGCCAGCTTTACGGTGTGGGACCCCCAGGGCAAGGTCGCCCATTTCGGATCGCTTTCCGGCCACGTCGACTCTGGACTGAACGTCTATCCCAACTCCTTGGACATCACCCCCGATGGTGGTTTGCTGACCTACGGCTATTCGCGAAGCTTCTGGGTGGGTACCAACTTCAACCTGGTCTACGGCACCTATCTCAAAGCCACCGCCGACGGCACCACTGCCGTTCCCCTCAGCCTCACGGACTGGCAGGACGGCACCCTGGTCGGCGATCGAGTCGTGGCCCACGACACCAACCCCCAGGTCTACCTGCAAGACCCCAGCTCGTCGGGCTCAAGCGCCTTCGCGCCCTGGTTCACCTGGGATACCTCCAGCCCCCTGCTCAGTGGGCTGTCGATCGACCGCACCGATGTCTCGGCCACCGGCACCGTGTTGGGCACCGAGTTCCGCGACGACTCCTTCAACACCCAGAAGATCCTGCTCACCAAGGCCGCTTCCCTGGGCGGGATCTACGTTGACGACTGCGTGCTGCCGGCCACCGGCGCACCCAGCGACATCACGATCTCGCAGAACGCCGGCACGATCGCCTGGCGGGACAGCCGCGGTGTGGTGATTGCCGGCGCGCCTGACTTCGGTGGCGCGGCTACCTGCAATCTGACCCGGGCGCCCCTGGTGATCTCCGCCACGGGCGCCATGCCCTCCTACGGCCCGTTCAACCCGAACGTGATCGGCCAGCCGTCGCAGCCGTCGCAACCTTCGCCGCCGAGTCAGCCCGGCATCTCTTCAACAACCTCGCTGAAGGTCACCACCAAGAAGCCCAAGTCGTCGAAGAAGATCTCGATCAAGCTGCGAGTCACCGCATCACAGACGCCGGTGGGAGCAGTCGCGATCAGCGTGGACGGCACCGTGGTGAAGCGGGTCTCGGTGAAGTCGAAGTCGTGGAAGAGCGTCAAGCTCAACAAGCTGAAGAAGGGCAAGCACCGCATTGCCGCCACCTTCACCGGCGCAGGCTTCTCGGGTTCGACGAAGACGGTGACGGTGAAAGTGCGCTGAGCTCACTCAGCGAGGGTGAGGATCTCCGCGCCCTCGCTGGAGAGCAGCACCGTGTGTTCGGTGTGGGCGGTGCGTCCGCCGGTGGCGCTGCGCAGCGTCCAGCCGTCGTCGTCGACGACCAGTTCGTCGGTGTCGACCATCACCCACGGCTCGATCGCGATCGCCAGCCCCGGACGCAGCCGGTAGCCGCGGCCCGCGCGCCCGTTGTTGGGGATGTGCGGATCCTGATGCATCGTCGTACCGACGCCGTGGCCGCCGAAGTCGGTGTTGACGGCGTAGTTCGCACCGGTCAGGACGGCGCCGATGGCGGCGGAGATGTCGCCGGTGTGGTTGCCGACCCGGGCTGCCGCGATGCCGGCGGTCAACGCGTCCCGGGTGGCGGTGATCAGCCGACGGTCCTCCTCGGTACCCTCTGCGCCGACGACGAAACTGATCGCGGCGTCGGCGACCACGCCGTCCACGCTGACCGCGAAGTCGAGGCTGAGCAGGTCACCTTCGATCAGGGCGTAGTCGTGCGGCAGGCCGTGCAGCACCGCATCGTTCACCGAGGTGCAGATCACCTTGCCGAACGGGCCACGCCCGAAGGACGGGGCGTAGTCGTAGTAGCAGGAGACCGCGCCGCGCTGAGTGATCAGGTCCTGGGTCCAGGCATCGATGGTGAGCAGGTTGGTGCCCGGCTCGGTACGTCGGCGCAACTCGGCCAAGGTGGAGCCGACGAACGCCCCCGCCCGGCGTGCGGCATCGGCTTGGCGGCTGTTCAGCAGCTCGATCACGGATTCACTTCCCCAGAAAGACAACCTGTCGAAGCTACGTCCGCGGTGGTGGCGGCGTCAATCGGGGGCCTTACCCACCGCTGCTGGTTGAGCCCACCCGGTGCTGGTTGAGCGTGTCGAGACCACCAACTCAGTCGGTCGGCAGGGGTGGCAGGACGCCCTTGGTCTCGTAGGCGGTCAGCATCGCCAACCGGCGGACGTGGCGCACATCTGCGCTGAACGGCGTGCTCACGAAGGTCTCGACGAAACCGACGGCGTCCTCGATCGGGTGCATCCGCGCACCCACGGCGGCCACCCAGGCGTCGTTGTGGGCGCGCGCGAGGGTCGCGGTCTCGTCCGACCAGACCAAGGCGGCGCGAATGCCGGCGACCAGATTGGCCGCCAGCTGTTCGCCATTGCCCGAACCGCCGATCACCACCCCGACGGCCTCGACACCTTCGGCGCGGTCAGCGGCCACGCCTTCGGCGGCGCGCAGGCAGTAGACCGGATAGTCGTCCTCGGGGTCGAACACCACCGGTCCGTGATCGACGACGTCGTGGCCGAGCTCGGTCAAACGCTGAAGCAAGCGCTGCTTCAACTCCAGTCCGGCATGGTCACTACCCAGATGAACTCGCATGGCTCCAGTGTGCGCCGCCGGCAGACACAACGCACCGCTGGTTGAGCAGCGAGCAGAGCGAGCGTGTCGAAACCACCCGGGCAGAAACGGTGGTTTCGACAAGCTCAGGGCAGGCTCTGCTCAACCAGCGTGTGGGTCAGTCGAGCTCGATCAGGCCTTCACCGGCCTGGACGGCGGTGCCCTTGTCCACCAGGATCCGCGACACCTTGCCGTCGCGCGGCGCGGTGATCTCGGTCTCCATCTTCATGGCCTCCAGGACCAGCAGGACCTCGCCGGCGGTGATGTCCTGGCCTTCCTCGACCAGCACGCGGGCCACCGAACCGGCCAGCGGGGCGGTGACGGCATTCGCCGAGGCGCCACTGACCGAGGCGGTGCTGGGCACCACGATGCCGCTGGTGCCCGAGCCACCGATGATGATCGGACCAAGCTGCTGAGCCTCCGGCTCTTCGACCTCGACGTCAATGTCGTAGGCGACACCGTTGACGGTTACCTTCAGTTTCATTCTGATTTCCTCACTCGGTCGTCAGCGGGTGTAGAGCGGATGGTGGGCCAGCTGCGAGCGACGCGTGCTCGACAGCCATCCCGGAGCGGTGGTGAAGTGCGGCTGGTGACGCTTGGCGCGGTGGCCCAGGTAGGCGGCCACGGCAGCCGCAATGGCCACCATGGTCTCCTCCGGGACGTCCTTGCTGTGCACTTCCAGGCTCTTGATCTTGACCTCAAGGCCCTCGATCCGATCGGTCAGCGACTTGACCAGTTCGAGCAGTTCGGCGTTGGTGTCCATCTCGATCACACCGGGCCCAGACCGTGCTTCTTGGCCGGACGCAGCACACGCTTGCTGGCCAGGTTCTCCAGCGCGGTGGCCAGTGCCCGTCGGGTGTCGCCGGGATCGATGATCTCGTCGACCAGGCCACGGGAGGCCGCCATGAACGGAGTGGCGAAGGTGTTGCGGTACTCCTCGACCAGCTCAGCCCGCCGCGCCTCGGGATCGTCAGCCGCAGCGATCTCCTTGCGGAACACCACCGCAGCTGCGCCTTCGGCACCCATCACCGCGATCTCGGCGGTCGGCCAGGCGAACACCCGGTCGGCACCCAGATCCTTGCTGGCCATCGCCAGGTAGGAGCCGCCGTAGGCCTTGCGCAGCACCACGGTCAGCTTCGGGACGGTGGCCGCGGAGTAGGCGTACAGCATCTTCGCGCCGTGGCGGATGATGCCGCCGTACTCCTGGGCGACACCCGGCAGGTAGCCGGGGACGTCGACCAGGGTGACGATCGGGATGTTGAACGCGTTGCAGAAGCGGACGAACTTGCTGCCCTTGTCGGAGGCGTTGATGTCGAGCACCCCGGCCAGCTGGTTGGGCTGGTTGGCGACCAGCCCGACGCTGCGTCCGTTGATCCGTCCGAAGCCCACCACGATGTTGGTGGCGTAGCCGGCCTGCACTTCGAGGAAGTCGGCGTTGTCGACCAGACGGCCGATGACGTCGCGGACGTCGTAGCCGGCCTTGCCGTCCACCGGCACGATCTCGGCCAGCGTCTTGTCGTACTCCAGGCTGTACTCACCCGGCAGCACCGGGACATCCTCGGCGTTGTTCTGCGGCAGGAAGGTCAGCAGCTTCTTGGCGATCAGGATGGCCTGCTCGTCATCGTCGGCGACGAAGCTGTTCACGCCCGACACCGACATGTGAGTGTCGGCGCCGCCGAGCTGATCCTGGGTGACGTCCTCACCAGTGACCTGCTTGATCACGTTCGGCCCGGTGATGAACATGTGGGCCTTGCGGGTCTGGATGATGAAGTCGGTCAACGCCGGGGAGTAGACCGCGCCACCGGCACACGGACCGGCGATGATCGAGATCTGCGGCACCACACCCGACAGCAGGACGTTGGCGTAGAACACCTGGCCATAGCCGGACAGCGAATCGATGCCCTCCTGGACGCGGGCGCCGCCGGAATCGTTGAAGAAGATGAACGGCGTGCCGTTCTCCAACGCCGACTGCATCATCGCCACAACCTTCTTGTTGTGGGTCTCGCCGGCCGAACCGCCGGCCACGGTGAAGTCCTGGCTGGCCACCCGGACCGGGCGTCCCAGCACGGTGCCGCAGCCGGTGACCACGCCGTCGGCGGGCATGTCTGCGACATCCATGCCGAAGGTGGTGGTGCGGTTGCGACGGAACAGCCCGACCTCTTCGAAGCTGTCGGCGTCCAGCAGGGAGTCCAGCCGCTCGCGGGCCGACAACTTGCCTTGCGAATGCTGCTTCTCCAGCCGGGCGTCACCGCCACCAAGGCGGGCCTTGGCCTCAGCCTCGTGCAACGCAGTGATGCGCTTGGCCATCGACTCTGGCTTCTTGCTCATCTGATTCACCTCACGCCATCTCTACGGTGACGCTGTGGTCGCGTCCGCCCATGGAAACCTTGTACTTGATCGGGCCACGGACGGCCTTGGCGGACCCGCTGGCCGCATCGGCCTCGGCCTTGAGTTGCTCTGCGGTCTTGCCGACGTTCTTGGGACCCTCGTCGCGGTTGGCCAGGAAGCCGGGCGCCACGCCGGGGAACATCGCGTAGGTCAGCACGTCCTCGTCACTGCCGTCGAAGCCTTCCAACTTGGCGGCATCGGCGGACAGCTTGTCCCATTCGGGAGCCAGCAGATCGGCCGGACGCTCCGTGATCGGATCCTTCTTGGCCTGAGCCTGAGCGATCGCGATCACCTCGGGGTTGCGCTCGCCGATGCACTCGCCGTAGTAGCCCAGCATCAGGTCGGCGAACTCGCCGGTCATCACCTTGTACTTGCCCATCAGGACGTTGAACACCGCCTGGGTGCCCACGATCTGGCTGGACGGGGTGACCAGCGGCGGGTGACCGGCGTCGGCCTTCACCAGCGGCACCTCGGCCATCACTTCCTTGATCCGGTCGCCGGCGCCCTGAGCCTTGAGCTGGCTCTCCATGTTGGAGAGCATGCCGCCGGGGATCTGGGAGCTGAAGATGTCGGTGTCGACCAGGGTGGCCGATTCGAACTCGGCGTACTTCGGGCGAACCTTGGCGAAGTGGTCGCGGATCTTCTCCAGCCGTCCGGCGTCGAGGTTGGTGGTGTACTCGGTGCCCTCCAGCATCGCCACCAGCGATTCGGTCGGGTTGTGACCCGGGCCGAGCGACATCGAGCTGATCGAGGTGTCGACCACGTCGGCGCCGGCCTCGATGGCCTTCATCAGCGACACCAGGGTGACGCCGGTGGTGGCGTGGCAGTGGACATTGATCTGGACGTCCTCGCCGTAAGTCTCCTTGATGCCGCGGACGATGTCGTAGGCGGGCTGCGGCTGCAGCAGGGCGGCCATGTCCTTCAAGGCGATCGATTCGGCACCCATGTCGAGCAGCTGCCCGGCCAGATGCACGTAGCCCTCGACGGTGTGCAGCGGTGAGATGGTGTAGCAGATCGTGCCCTGGGCGTGCTTGCCGGTCTTCTTGACCGCCTGCATCGCGCGGGCCATGTTGCGGGGATCGTTGAGGGCGTCGAAGACGCGGAAGACGTCCATGCCGTTCTCGGCCGACTTCTGCACGAACCGATCGACCACTTCATCTTCGTAGTGGCGGTAGCCCAGCAGGTTCTGGCCGCGCAGCAGCATCTGCAGCCGGGAGTTCGGCATCAGCTCGCGGAAAGTCCGCAGCCGCTGCCAAGGGTCTTCATTCAGGTAGCGGATGCAAGCGTCGTAGGTCGCTCCGCCCCAGCACTCGACGCTCCAGTAACCGGCTGCATCGATGTCGGCACAAGCATCGACCATGTCCTCCATGGCCATCCTGATAGCGATCAGGCTTTGGTGGGCATCGCGAAGAACGAGTTCGGTAACCCCAATGTTTCGACTCATGTCAGTCATCCTGCCATCGCTGAGGAGCGCGTTTGGCAGCTCTATGGAAACTTGACAGAACATGAGACGAACTGCCCGAGTGCTGAGCAAACGTGCTTGCTCCACCCGTCCAGGACCCCGACCCGGGCGCGCCCCTTTCGTGCTGGACGCCGTCCTGCCATCATTCTCGCGTGAACGTCGTTCGGCGCCGCGGTCGCGCCACCCGCCCCCCGGGCAAGACCATCGCTGTCGTCCTCAGCCTCGCGCTGGCTTCCTGGCTTCTGCCGGCCATGACCGCAGTAGCCGTTGACGAGGTCACGATTCCCGACGCGAACCTGCGCGCCTGCGTGTCTGCACAGTTGACCAAGGATGCGCTGCCCGCCGATTTCACCGCCGCCAACCTCGCCACACTGACCCACTTGGCCTGTCTGACGCCGGTGGCTGATCTCAGCGGCATCGAGGTGTTCGCCGGGGTCCGAGCCTTGAACCTCACCAAGGTGGCAACCCCGGACGTGACCCCTCTGGCCTCACTGACCGGGCTGGCCAAGCTCTACCTGACCGCGCCGCAACTCACTGATCCTTCGCCGCTGTCTCGACTCACCGGGCTCGACTACCTGTATCTCAACGCACCTCAGGTCACCAGCTACGCCTTCGCCTCCCCGCTCATCAACCTCGTCACGGTGTACCTGACAACGTCCGAAACAGCCGATCCGCACGATCTGGCGCCCCTGACGAAACTCAAAGCGGCCCGGCTGAACATCAACGCCGAGACCGGCGCCAACGTGGGCGAGCTGAACGGTGCCATCACCTTGAACCTCACCACAACCGCGTCGAACCTCGCCGGACTCACCCTTCCTTCCACAGTCCGATCGCTCATCCTGAGCGGCAAGAGCGTGACCAGCGTGGCAGACCTGCCGCACTCGGAGTCGATGGTCTCCTTGTGGCTCGACACCAAGGCACTCACCAGTCTCGACGGCGTCGATCAGGCGCCCAACCTCACCTTCTTGGCCGCCTCCAGCCTGAGCCTGAACGATGTATCGGCGCTGGCGGCCGAAGACCAGCTGACGAAGGCGCGGTTGTCCCACAACAAGATCACCTCGCTGCCAGACCTTTCGGGTCTGAGTCAACTGCGCGACCTCGACATCAGCTACAACTCGCTGACCAGCCTGGCGTCCCTGGGCGGCCTTGCCCTGACCGACCTCAACGCCGAGCGCTGCCCCATCTCCTCCTTGGAGCCGCTGTCCGGGATGCGGCTGAACAGCCTCCGACTGGCGGGCGGCCCCGTGACCTCACTCGACGGGATCGCGAACATGGTCTCGGCCACAGCGGCAGTACACATCGCCAGCGGTCGCATCACGGACCCCAGCCCACTGCTCGACCTCCCGCCCGGAGTCAGCATCGCTCTCAACGGCAATCAGATCTCCGACGTCTCCGCGCTAGCGGACCTGTCTGCCGGAGTGACCGTTGATCTCTCCTACAACCGGATTCGCGACCTCAGCCCGCTTCCCGACGACGCCGCAGTGACGTTCGCGCATCAGGACGCCGGATTCATCACGGTGGACGCGGGCAAGCCGATCGACCTCGGCCTGCGGTCGATCACCGGCACCCCGGTCTGTCCCGATGCCAGAACCGGGCTCTCCTGCGAGGCGGGCATCGCAACCTTCGCCGCAACCAGTGGCTTGACGTGGACGGCCGGCGACACCTTCTCGGGCCACGTCATCACAACCGGTTCGTTCACACCGCCGCCGGTGGTCACGCCGCCACCAGCGGTTCCGGTGCCGAAACCGTCCCTGCGGCCGAGCACGGCACCACCCTGGCCACCAGCCGTCTTCTACGACATCAACTTCTCCCACTGGTCCCTCCTCCCGACCTCCTGGAGAGTCGACTGGTACCGGGACGGAACGCTGCTTCAGTCCAACACCAACACCGACCTCTACTCCTTCCACCAGGCAACGCTGGCTGACCTCGGCCACGACCTGACCGTCTGTGTCACGACCTACGGCGGGCTGACCCCAGGCCAGACTGGGTGCAGCGCCCCGCTGCGTCTGGAGCGGGGCGCCTTCCCGCCGATCCAAGCCAAGATCAGCGGGAAGCCCCGAGTAGGCAAATGGCTCTCCGCCAACACTGCGTGGGCACCCGCAGGCAGCATCAAGACCTACACCTGGCTACGCAACGGCCACCGCATCAAGGGCTGGACGTCGACGGTCTACCGGCCGAAGCGCTCCGACCGCGGCAAGCGAATCAGCGTCCAGGTGACCTGGCGCCATCCGGCGTACGTGACCGCGACCACCACTTCGGCGTCGGTCCGGATCAAACGCTGAGCAGCGCAGTCGGGCTGGATGTGCAGATCATCCGCCCGGACGAGCCGTACCGGGCGGATCACCGCCGGCACGGCTTTGCGGCCACGACGCTGTCGCGACTCGCCGGGCGCGACGACGTTCACCGAGCCGCCCACGTTCGTTCATCTGGTTAGGGGTGCGCAGCAATCCACGGCAGCGAGATTGGTGCCGAGCTTCGGCGGGGGTCGGAGTGATCGCTGAGGGGGAGCTGCATGACTGCCATGTTGAGCACCTCCCTTCCGCGCGCCGATGGCGACGCCGCCACCCCCCGTCGATTCCTCAGCCGTGCCTCGATCCCCGACATCGTCTTCAGCCGACTGGCCACCAGCGCCGGTGTGATCACGGTGTCGATCATGTTGGCCGTCGGACTGTTCCTGTCGCTGCGCGCGAGCACCGCGCTGCAGACGGTGGGCTGGTCGTTCCTCACCGAACAGCAGTGGTCGCCGGAGACCCACACCTTCGGTGTCGCCGCCGTCCTGTTCGGAACGGTCACCATCGCGGTGATCGCACTGGTGGTCAGCGTGCCGCTGTCGATCGGCACCGCACTGCTGCTGTCGGAGGTGGCCACCGGACGGCTGCGCGGCCTGCTGGTCACCTTGGTCGACCTGATGGCCGCCGTGCCCAGCATCGTGTTCGGCCTGTGGGGGGTGTACTTCCTGCAGGGCAACATCATTCCGGTCGCCAAATGGATCTCGATCTGGTTCGGCTGGGTGCCCTTCTTCGCGGTCACCGACGCCCAAGGCCAGCCGTTCACCGAAGCCAGCGCGTTCACGTCCTCGGCGTTCATCGCCGGCATCGTGGTCGGCATGATGGTGGTTCCCACCCAGACCTCGATCATGCGCGAGGCCTTCGCCCGCGCGCCGATCGGTGAGCGCGAGGGCGCCTACGCGCTGGGCTCCACCCGCTGGGGAATGATCCGCGCGGTCGTCCTGCCGTTCGGCAAGGGCGGCATCATCGGCGGAATCATGCTCGGCCTGGGACGCGCGCTGGGCGAAACCATCGCGGTGTACATGATCATCTCGCCGATCTTCGTCATCAACTGGCAGGTGCTCAAGACCGGCACCAACTCGGTCTCAGCCCTGATCGCGCTGCGCTACGGCGAGGCCAGCGAGTTCGGCCTGTCGGCGCTGATGGCCGCCGGCCTGGTGCTGTTCCTGCTCACGCTGGTGATCAACTTCACCGCTTCCTCGATTGTTGCCCGCTCACGTTCTGGAGCCGAAAGTGATGACTGACGTCACCGAGCTTCTCCCCATCGACCCCGACACCTTCAGACCCGCCACGCGCATGCCCGATCCCGGCGACACCCCCCGCGGGGCGCGGCGCAACGTCCGCGGGATGACCGCCCGGCAGCACTTCGACCTGATCGGTGCCGCCGTCGCCGGGGCGAGCCTGGCCACCCTGCTGTTCGGCTGGTTCGCGCCGCTGTCGGGAGCGATCGGCTGGGTGGTGGTGGCGTTCGTCAGCTTCCTGGGCCTGTACGTGCTGCTGGTCAGCCTGGACGCCGACCTGCAAGAGGTGATCGACCGGCTGACGGCCGTGCTGTTCGCCAGCGCGGGAGTGGTGCTGTTCGGGGCGCTGGCCTTCATCGTGGTCTACACCCTGACTCGTGGGCTGGACGCGCTCACCCACACCAACTTCTTCACCCAGACCATGCAGTTCGCCGGGCCACTGGACCCGCTGACCACCGGCGGGATCATCCACGCCATCGTCGGCACGCTGATCCAGATCGCCATCGCCTTGGCGATCGCGGTCCCGCTGGGTATCGGCACCGCTGTCTTCCTCAACGAAGTCGGCGGACGCTTCGCCCGCTTCGTCCGCACGGTCTCGGACGCGATGACCGCGCTGCCCTCGATCGTGGCCGGGCTGTTCGTCTACGCCGCGGTGATCCAGGGCGTCACCCACGAGCGTTCCGGCCTGGCCGCGGGCATCGCGATCACCGTGATGATGCTCCCGATCATCATTCGTTCCGCCGACGTGGTGCTCCGCCTGGTGCCGGGCAACTTGCGCGAAGCGTCCTACGGGCTGGGCGCCTCCCGCTGGCGCACCGTGTGGCACGTGGTGCTGCCGACTGCCCGCTCCGGCCTGGTCACCTCGGTGATCCTGGGCACCGCGCGCGGCATCGGCGAGACCAGCCCCGTGCTGCTCACTTCCGGGGTGACCGCAGCGATGAACACCAACCCGCTGTCCGGTCCGATGATCTCGCTGCCGCTGCAGGTCTTCGACTTCGTCCGCTCGCCGGAGCCGTCCATGGTGGCCCGGGGCTTCGGGGCTGCCGCCGTGCTGCTGGTGCTGGTGCTGGGTTTGTTCATGCTGGCCCGCACGCTGGGCGGACGGGCGCCGGGGGACCTGTCCGCTCGCCAGCGGCGAGCCGTCCAGGCCGCTTCGCGTCGCGACGTCCAACGCTTCGCGGCTCGCCACGCCCCGGCTGCGGTGGCTCAGCCCACCCTGCCCGACGCCCCGGCTCGCGCCACCCAAGGAGATCCTTCGTGATTCGCAAGACCCTGCTCGCCGTCGTCTCCCTGAGTCTGTTGACGCTCTCGGCCCTTGCCGGCGGCTCAGCAACCACTGCCCACGCCGACACCTACTTCCCGATCACCGGGACGGGGTCGACCTGGTCGCAGAACGCACTGGATCAGTGGCGGGCGAACGTGGCCAAGAACTACGGCATGCAGGTGAACTACTCCGGCACCGGGTCCTCCCAGGGACGCCGCGACTTCATCGCCGGCACCGTCGACTTCGCAATCTCCGAGATCCCCTTCCAGGCCAAACCCGAGGACGGATCGCCGCCGGAGAGCCCGTCGGTGGACTACGCCTACCTGCCGATCGTGGCCGGTGGCACCAGCTTCATGTACAACCTGAAGATCAACGGCAAGCGGGTGACCAACCTGCGGCTGTCCGGCGCCAACATCGCCAAGATCTTCACCGGCGCGATCACCAACTGGAACGACCCGGCACTGCAGAAGGACAACCCCGGCCTGGCCATGCCGAACAAGACCATCGTCCCGGTGATCCGCTCCGACGGCTCGGGTACGTCGGCGCAGTTCACCTTGTGGATGAGCAAGCAGTTCCCGTCGATCTGGAAGACCGGAATGACCTCGATGTTCCCGTCCTTCGGGAACGCCAAGGCGCAGAAGGGCTCCGACGGGGTCGCCGGTTACGTCTCCCAGAACTACGGCGAGGGTGCGATCACCTACGTCGAGTACTCCTACGCCAAGAAGTCCGGGTACCCCGTAGCCAAGGTGCTCAACGCCGCCGGCTACTACGTCGAACCCACGGCCTACTCCGTGGCCGTTGCCCTCACCCAGGCCCGGATCAACACCGACAAGGGCTCTGCCGCCTACCTCACCCAGATCCTCGACGGCGTCTACAACGCCAGCGACTCCCGCGCCTACCCGGTGTCGAGCTACTCCTACCTGATCGTGCCCACCGAGGTGAAGTCCGGTTCGATCTTCAACACCAACAAGGGCGCCACCTTGGCCGCGTTCACCCGGTACATGTTGTGTGAGGGCCAACAGCAGGCGGCCACTCTGGGCTACTCGCCGCTCCCGATGAACCTGGTGCAGGCCGGCTCGGACCAGATCACCCGCATTCCCGGCTCCGGGGGGACGGGCATCGACACCAGCAAGTGCAACAACCCCACCTTCAAAGCCGGTGACTCGCCGACGAAGAACCAGTTGGCGAAGATCGCGCCCTACCCGGCCGCCTGTGACAAGGAAGGCGCCAACCAGTGCACGACCGGCACCGGCGGTGCGGGTCAGGATACCCCGACCACCGGCAGCGGCACCGGCGGGTCGGCGAACAACACCCCCGGCACCACCCCGAGCACAAGCACCGGAAGCGGGAGCGGAACGGGAACCGGGAGCGGGACGACGCCGACCTCCGGTGGCGCCCCCGTGGTGGACGAGAACGGCAACGTGCTGTCCACCACCACCTCCGGCACCGGCCAGGCCGTCGCCACGCCGTTCACCCTGCCGGCGCAAGGCGTGGGTGTGTCCCAGTGGCTGATGCTCGCCGCCGCACTCGGACTGATCGCTGCGGTGGTGCTGCCGCCGCTGCTCCTCCAACGACTGCGGGCTGGCGGTGAGGGTGGCAATGCGTAGCCGTCGCCGTCCCGCGCTCGCCGGGCTGGCCGGACTCGGGGTGCTGCTCGCGTCCGGGATGCTGGCGCTGGATCCGAGCCCGGCGCACGCCGAGGTGTCCACCCCGGCCGCCACCAGTTCGGCCAAGACCGTGTCAGCGTCCAGCTACGACCCCGATGTGGCTCACGCACCGATGCCGGACCTGGCCGTCACGGTGTCGCAGACCCGCGACCTGATCCAGCAAGGGCTCACGGTGAGTTGGACCGGCGGAAAGAAGTCGACGATCCCCAGCCAACAGACCGGTGGCACCAACTACCTGCAGATCTTCCAATGCTGGGGTGACGACCCCGCCGACTCGACCCGTCCGGACCGCCGGACCTGCCAGTACGGCGGACTGAACTCCGTCGGTGCGCGCCGCACGTCCACCCGCTCCAGCGAGGACGCCGTGGCACCGGAGGATCAGCCCTACACCACGATCAGCCCTGGCTGGTGGGAACCGACGCAGACCTCGATTCCGTTCACCTCGGCCACCGGCAAGACGCTGGCCCCGATCGTCGACCGGCAGAAGGTGACCGACCCGCCCGACCTCAGCAACAACGAGTTCTATACTAAGTACACGACCAATGAGGTCAGCTGGGCCGGCTCCAGCACCGCCGGTGAAGGGTCGATCAGCTTCGAGCTGCAGACCGATCAGCAATCACCAGGGCTGGGCTGCGGGCGGGCGATCAACCAGGGCGGCTCCGTCACCGGCCAGTCGTGCTGGCTGGTCGTCGTGCCCCGCGGCACCACCGACGCCGACGGCGGCGACAACACCTCCTCGGGTCTGCTGTGGCAGACCTGGAAGCACCTGCTCGCCTTCAAGCTCGACTTCCGTCCGGTCGGCGTGCAGTGCAAACTGGGCGCCGCCGAACGTCAGCTCTCCGGCAGCGAACTGATCTCGACCGCGGTCGGGCAGTGGCAGCCGAAGCTGTGCAACGCCCGCGGTGGCGCGATCTTCTCCCTGCTCACTGGACCGGAATCGGACGCGGCCCTGGCCGCCAACGGCACCGAACCCGCACCACTGGCGCTCACCTCGCGGGCGCTGCCCTCGGGCACCACCGACAACCTGACCTATGCCCCGATCGCGCTCACCGGCCTTTCCATCGCCTTCGCCGTGGATGAACTGCCCAAGGCCGACGGCTCGGTGCCCTCCGACGTCCTGGCCCGAGCGCGGCAGCGACTCACCAACCTCAAGCTCAACCCGCGCCTGCTGGCCAAGCTGCTCACTGCGTCCTACACCGACGCGGTGCCCAGCGGAGCAGACAAGTCCCACCTGTCCGGGTCACGCAACCTGACTACCGATCCGGAGTTTCTGTCGATCAACGACAAGGAATGGCAGTACCTCGCGATCGCCGGCGTAGGAGTGAGCGACCTGCAGATGCCCTTGGGACGCTCCGACGCCGCCGACGCGGTGTGGCGCTACATCATGTCCGACCCGGCCGCGGTCGACTTCCTCAACGGGGTTCCCGACAAGTGGGGCATGAAGGTCAACCCGAACTACTCGACCAACCCGCGGGTGAACCCGGCGGGAGTCGGCATGACCTACCCCACCGACACCTTCCCCAAGGCGGACCCGGTGACCTACCCCGGCACCTCCGTGCGTCACTTCGCCGACGCGGTCAACCTGGTCACCTGGCGCCCCTACGCCAACAGCCTGGACACCTCCGGCTACCTGGTGTTGCGCGGCGACCCCCAGGCCCTCGGCCCGTGGGACGACATGGCCACCCCACCGAAGTTCAGCAAGGGTGATCGCGGCCTGATCGGCGAGCAGGCCGTCCTCGGGGTGACCGACACCGGCGCCGCAGCGCGGTACCAGGTGCTGCAGGCCTCCTTGCTCAACGCGGCCGGCGCGTATGTCGCGCCGACCACCGAGTCGATGAAGGCTGCAGGCGCCCTGATGACCGCAAACCCTGACCAGAAGCAGGTCGTCCAACTCGACCCGGCCGCAGCCGCGGTGACCACCGCGACCGCCGCCTACCCGCTCACCGTGCCCGTGTATGCCGCCGCGAACCCGGCGATGACCAGCGCTCAACTGCGCACGTCCTATGCCGACTTCATCACCTTCGCAGTGACCACGGGGCAGACGCCGGGTACCGGTGACGGTCAGCTTCCTGAGGGCTTCGCTCCGCTGCCGGCCGCGTGGAAGACCCAGGCGCTCGACGCGGCGAAGAAGCTCCGCACCGGCGTCGCCCAGCCCACGCCCAGCCCCAGTCCGAAGCCGAGCAGCGCACCGGCGGCCCCGGCGCCGTCGAACGCCCCGGCACCGTCACCGTCCACGCCGTCGAGCACCCCGACGCCGTCTCCGTCACCCACGCCAGGACCGGTGACCCCGGACGACCCGGCCGTGGGCGCCTACCAGGTGTTGATTCCCGCCGGAGCGGCGGTTGGTGTTTCTGCGGCCGTCACCGTGCCGTTGCTCGCTCGTTTCCGCAGGCGGCTTGGATGAGCGCGCAGAAGACAGATTTCGGGGCGGGGTTCACATTGCCACGATCCCCCCGCCCCGTGGACCGGCCGCGACCGCGGCAGGCCCCGCATTGCAAGGAAAGGATCCTTACCCAATGAAACTTACCAAGCCTTTGGTTCTCGGGCTGGCGGCAGGGCTGGCCGTGACGGCACTCGCCGTCGGCGCCCCCGCATTCTCCGATCCGGTCTCGAACAGCTACGTCCTGGTCGGTTCCGACACTCTGCAGGACTCCGCCAATGCCCTGGTCAACGGCACCGACGTCACCGGCGCCCGGGTACGCATCAAGGCTGCCGGCGCGAGCCTGGCCAACTACGACGCCTTCCCCACCACCGGGGCCGGCAGCAGCATCCAGACCAAGCCGGGCGGTGTCTTCTTCCCCCGTCCGTCGGGTTCCGGCGCCGGCGTGAACGCCCTGAAGGCCTCGATCAACGGCACTACCTACCTCACCAGCGCCCAGGCGATCACCGGCCAGGTCGACATCGCTCGGTCGTCGTCCGGCCCCGGCAACAACGCCAACGACAACGGCCTGCTCGCCTATGTGCCCTACGCCCGTGACGGTGTCGCCTACGCCTACCGTGGCGATGCGAAGCTGGCCAACCTGACCACCGATCAACTCAAGGCGATCTACCAGGGCACCCTGACCTCGGTCGACGGCGTGACCGTAAAGCCGCTGATTCCGCAGGCCGACTCCGGCACCCGCAAGTTCTTCCTCTCTGCGATCGGCGCGACCTGCGCCCTCACCGACGGCTCCTGCACCACCAGCGCCTTGGCCGAGAACGACGCCTCCGTGCTGAAGGAAGACGGCAACATCATCCCGATCTCCGCCGGTAGCTGGATCGCCCAGTCCAATGGCGTGGCCCCGAGCACCATCCCCACCGACGGAAGCGTCAAGCTGGGCTCGCCGGACGGCACCGCCCCGTTCAACGGAACCGGGACCAACCTGGTGCCGAACGCCACCTTCTACAACACCATCTACGGCCGCGACACCTACCTGGTCGTCGAGCGCGCCCGGATCACCCCCGGCAACGGCAAGTACGACCCGGCCTTGTTCAACCTGATGGATCAGTCCTCTGCGACCAGCCTGACCAACTTCATCACCACTCCGGATGCTGCCGGTGCGGTGAAGCAGAAGTTCGGGTTCGTCGCCCCGAAGTCGACCGCGGTCATCTTCGCCTACGCGACGTTGTCCTGATCGTCGGCGACCAACAGAACAGGAAGCTCATGAAGCTCAACAAGTTCCATCGCCTGGCTGCGGCCGGCGTGATTGCGGGACTACTCGGACTGGCACTGCCGGCCGCGCTGGTTCAGGCCGCCGACACCCCGTCGTTCCCCGCCGGCTCAGCCGGCGACGTGTACCTGGTGAACGGCAAAACCAACCAGGTCTACGCCGCCGGTAGCGAGCTGGCCTGGGACGAGACCCAGGGCGTGTTCCTCTCGGCGACCTCGGTGGCCTCGACGCCGGCCGATTCGGCCGCCTACGAGGCACTGCGGCTGCCGGCTCCGACCGACGGCGCGACCACCGCGACCACCTTCCTCGCGGCCCCCGGCCATGAGGCCACGGTGGCCGACTGGAAGGCCTACTCCGATCCGGTCCCGCTGAACAGCAAGGGTGTGCTGCTGCCGCAGGTCACCCCGTCCTACCAGGCCTATGGCGCTGGGCTCGCTGACGGGCTCGGTGCGCTGGCGGTCAAGGCGACCGGTGGCACCTACAGCCTGGGCGTCGCCTACCTCAAGGGCTCGACCGTGGTGAAGACCTACTACACCACGATTGCGGTCACCAGCGGCTCGGGAGCGTTCAAGTTCGCCACCCCGGGTGCGGTCAAGACCGCCAGCAGCACTGCGCTGGCCGCTGCACCGACCTCGTCGACGTTCGGCACCGAGGTGACGCTGACCGCGACGGTGAGCCCCTCGGCGGCCACCGGGTCGGTGGACTTCTACGAGGGCTCGACCAAGCTGGGGACCGGTTCGCTGGCCAGCGGCGTGGCGTCCTTCTCCACGTCCGCACTGACGGTGGGCAGCCACACCGTGAAGGCGGTCTACGCCGGTGACGACACCTACGCCACGTCCACCTCGGCCAATGCCACGGTGACCGTGACCGGGGCGACCTTCACCGCCGCGACCCCGACCATCTCCGGGACGGTCTCGGCGGGCAACACCGTCACCGCCGTCCCCGGTACCTGGACGCCGGCCCCGACCACCACCACCTACGCGTGGCTGTTGGACGGCGCTGCCATCGCCGGGGCGACCAGCCCCACCCTGGTGGTCAACGCCGAATGGGGTGGCAAACAGCTCGCGGTGTCGGTGACCGGATCGAAGAACGGCTACGCCACCGCAACCAAGACCTCGGCTGCCATCGCGGTGCCGAAGTCGAGCTTCACCAAGTCCAGCACGCCCACGATCAGCGGCACCGCGAAGGTCGGCAAGACCCTCAAGGCCAAGGCGGGCATCTGGTCCCCCACGGCAGCGTTCAGCTACCAGTGGTACGCGAACGGCAAGGCGATCAAGGGCGCGACCAAGTCGAGCTACAAGATCGCGAAGTCCTACAAGGGGAAGAAGCTCACCGTGAAGGTGACTGCTTCCAAGGCCGGCTACGACTCCAAGTCGCGCACGTCGAAAGCGACCAAGAAGGTAGCCAAGTGAGGAATGGTCAGGCTTGACGACCACCGTTGAAGCACGGAAGCCGCGGACGGGCACCCAGCCCGTCCGCGGACTTCCCGCGTCCCGTCTTACTCAACTCAGCCCCCGCGACCGGCTCCTGCAGGCCGTGCTGGTGATGGTTGCCGCCGTCATGATCGGCCTGCTGGTCAACCTCGCCGGGCTCAGCCAACTGCAACACACCATCGCCCAACAGAACCTCCGCTCGGGTTTCGCCGAGGCCCTGGCCGCCGGCACCGCGCCGGTCAGCGAGGGTGACGTCGACAACGTCCTGCTGACCGATGGCACTCCCGTCGCGCAGCTACGGATCCCTGACCTCGGCATCGACGAAACGGTGGTCGAGGGCACCACCTCTGGCGACCTGACCGCTGGTGTGGGACACCGGCGCGACAGCGTCCTACCGGGCCAGGAAGGGGTCAGCGTGCTGCTCGGACGAGCCAGCGCGTACGGCGGACCCTTCGCCCGAATCGCCCAACTGACCCCCGGCGCCCTCTTTACGGTCATCACCGGCCAAGGCGAGCAACAGTTCCGCGTGCTCGACGTCCGCTACGCCGGCCAGAACGCGCCCAATGTGATCGCGCCCGGGGCGTCCCGGCTGGTGCTGGTGTCGGCGCGGGGCTGGCCGTACATGCCGTCCGGTCTGGTGCGGGTGGATGCCGAACTGGTCTCCAAGACCCAGCCCGCCGGTACCCGCCAGACCACCCCCAAGACCCTGCCCGCCGCCCACCGCGAGCTCACCGTCGACACCAGCACCGTGTGGATGTTGGTGTTCGCGCTGCAGTTCCTGGTCGTGGCCGAGTTGGGCGCGGTGTGGTCGTGGCGCCGTTTCGGCGGCGCGCGCACCTGGGTGGTGTTCACCCCCGTGCTGCTGTTGTCCGGGTTGCTGGTCGCCGACCAGGTGACCCGGTTGCTTCCCAATCTGATCTAGCTGGAGTCACTGTGACCTTGAACCACGACCTGCCCACTGAGCTGCTGCCGCAGACGCCGTATCGGCCGAGTTTCGCCGTAGCCGACGCGGCCACGGCGGTGATGCCCGCCGTCGACGCGGTCGGCGCCTCCTCGTCGCTGTCGGGGCTGCAGGCGAACAACATCTCGGCCTGGTTCGGCGACCATCTGGTGCTCGATCGGGTCAGTCTGGACATGTCGGCCGGTCAGATCACCGCCTTGATCGGCCCCTCAGGCTGTGGCAAGTCGACCTTTCTGCGCATCCTGAACCGGATGCATGAGCTGGTCCCGTCGGCATCGATGGCCGGTGAGGTTCTACTCGACGGGGACGACATTTACGACCGCAGCCACCGCCTGGTGGACGCCCGCAAACACATCGGCATGGTCTTTCAGAAGCCCAACCCGTTCCCGGCGATGTCGATCTACGACAACGTCCTGGCCGGGCTGAAGCTCACCGGGGTCAAGGCCGGACGCGACGAACGCGACGGCCTGGTCGAGACCAGCCTGATTCGCGCCGGGTTGTGGAAAGAGGTGCGTGACCGGCTGCGTCAGCCCGGCGGCGGGCTGTCCGGTGGCCAGCAGCAGCGGTTGTGCATCGCCCGATCGTTGGCCGTGCAGCCCAAAGTGCTGCTGATGGACGAGCCGTGCTCGGCCCTCGATCCGACGTCCACCCGGGTCATCGAGGACACCATGCTCGAGCTGCGTCACCAGGTGACCATCGTGATCGTCACCCACAACATGCAGCAGGCTCAGCGGGTCTCCCAGCAGTGCGCGTTCTTCCTGGCCGCGCAGGGACAGCCTGGGGTGATCGTCGAACACGGCGACACCGAGGCGATGTTCGGCGAACCGCAGGACCCACGCACCTTCGACTACGTCAACGGCCGGTTCGGCTGAGTCATGGGTGTTGGGAAACTGCTGCACCGGTGGCACCGCGTGGGCACCACTTTGGTCACGGCGCTGGTCGTGATGGTGGTCACCGGCGGTGCGATCGGCGGACTCGCCGATGCCGCCGCGCAACGCACCAATGCTGCGGCCCGCGCGCCGATCCCGGTGGCCGAGGCCCCGGTGGAGGCGCCGGCCCCGCCGGCGGCGGCCCCGACCCAGGTCGACGAGCTGCCCCGTGACCGCATCGACCACACCTGGGCGGCACGGACGTCCGCGCGCACGGGCATCCCGTTGCGCGCCTTCCTCGCCTACGCCGCGGCCAGCCTGCAGCTGAAGTCCGAGACTCCCGGCTGCGGCGTCTCCTGGAACACCCTGGCCGGCATCGGCTACATCGAGTCCGGACATGCCAGTCACGGCGGCGCACGGCTGCTCGGCTCCGGGCACACCGACCGTCCCATTCTCGGCCCGGTGCTGGACGGCCGGCGAACCGGTCTGATCCGGGACAGTGATCGTGGCCGGTGGGACGGCGACGCCAACTACGACCGGGCGATCGGACCGATGCAGTTCATCCCCGGCACCTGGAAGCGGTGGGGTGCCGACGCCGACGGCGACGGCGTGGCCGACCCCAACCAGATCGACGACGCGGCCCTGGCTGCAGCCCGGTACCTGTGCGCGTCCGGCTCGCTGCGCAGCACGGGCGGCTGGCGGGCAGCCGTCCTCTCCTACAACCACTCCGAGGAGTACGCCGATCGAGTCGCCGGGGCAGCCAACGACTACGCCGCCAAGGCCTCAGCATGAGCGCCCAGACCAGCGGCGCGCCGACCCCGTTCGCCAACCGGTTCGTGTTGGGCCCGCTCCTGGGATCGGGCGGCTCATCGGCGGCCTACCGCGCCACCGACCTCGTCACCGCAGGGACAGCGTCCGGCAGCCGGCAGTGCGGTCGCGGTGGGGGCGGTGGTGCAACTCGGGGTGGCCTCCGGCAGCAACGCGGTACCGGCGGTGAGCGGACTCACCGTGGCCGCCGCGTCGGCGGTGCTGGAGTCATCCGGCTTCACCCTCACCGACGCCAGCCGGGCGCTCAGTCCAGAAGAGATCGTGAGCGAATCCCAGCCGGCTGTCGGCACCCCATTGCGCCTCGGGGTGGCGGTCACTTTGGTGATCAGTCCCACGCCGACGCCGAGCGACACCCCGGCCTGAGCAATGACGCAGATCGACCCACTTTCGCTCCGAGCTCGCGGCTGCCATGATTCACCCGTGAACAGCGTTCCGCAGCGTTTTCGCGCCACCCTCACCCGCAGCGTCTCAGCTGCCGCCGCCCTCACTCTTGCCGCCGCCTCGTGGCTGATTCCGGCCCAGCCGGCCGCAGCCGAAGACAGCGTCACCATCCCGGACGTCACGCTGGCTTCCTGCATCTCGGCACGCCTGTCCACCGAGTCGCTGCCAGCTGACTTCACCGCCACCAACCTGGCGAAGCTCACTCAGCTCAGCTGCCCGTCCAGCGGGATCGCCGACCTCACCGGACTCGACAGTCTCACCGGCCTGACGCGCCTCTCCTTGGCGACGACCACAGCGGACCTGAGCCCCCTGACGAGTCTGGTCGGTCTGCAGTACCTGGTCATCGTCGACTCCAACGTGACCGATGCATCGCCGATCGCCGCCCTGCCAAACATCACGCAACTGCTTGTCAAAGCGCCGCTGGTGACCAGCTACGGCTTTGCGCTCGGGCACGACAATCTCGTGCGCGGCAGCTTCGAGGTGCCGCTCGCCGACGATCTCGCTGATTTGGCCACGCTCCCCGCCCTGTCAGACCTCCAACTCATCAACCCGTCCGGGTCGGCGCGGGCCGCAGCCAGGACGCTCGTCGGCGTGACTCAGCTGCGCATCACCACCAACACCGCGGACGGCCTGGCGGGGCTCGACGTCCCGCCCGGTGTGACTCAGCTGTACTTGAACGGGGCGAAACTCACCGATCTGACCGGACTGAAGCCCAGCTCCGCGCCGGCTCACCTAACCGTGTCGGCCGCGCAGCTCACCAGCCTCGATGGCATCAACCAGCTGCCCAACCTGACGCAGCTCAAGACCTACGCCAGCGACCTGAGTGACATCTCCGCGATCTCCGGCCTCATCGACCTGGACAGTCTCGACGTGAGCAACAGCAAGGTCGCCGACCTCACCCCGATCAGCGGGCACACAACCCTGCGCACGCTGAATATCTCCAACACCGCGGTGAGCGACATCTCCGCGATCTCCGGCCTCACCGACCTGGACAGTCTCGACGTGAGCAACAGCAAGGTCGCCGACCTCACCCCGATCAGCGGGCACACGACCCTGCGCACGCTGAACATCTCCAACACCGCGGTGAGCGATCTCAGCGCCCTCACCGGGCTCCCGCTCACCTCCTTGAAGGCACCCTTCCTGGGCCTCACCGAGGTCACCGCCCTGGCCGGCTTCGGTCCGCACGCCACGGTCGAGCTTGACGGCAACCACATCAAGGACCTCAGCCCGCTCCCCGACGATGCCGAGGTCAGCATCGGCGTCCAGAGCTTGCCGGACTACCCGACGGCGACCGTGGGCACGCCCTTCGACTTCGGACTGCGATCGGCCAACGGGCAGGCGCTGTGCCCGCAACTGCCCGCGGCAGTCCTCTGCACCAACGGCGCGGCGACCTATCCGGCCTCCGGCACCTACCGCACCGACGGGGGCAGCTTCTCCTTCACCCAGTACGCGGGACCGAACCGGACGTTCACCCACCCGTCGATCACCGTGCAGGGCAAGCCCGTGATCGACCTCGACATCTCGGTGATCACCGGTAAGTGGAGCCCGACGCCCACGGTCGCAACCATTCGGTGGTATCGCGACGGTGTCGACGTGACCCCGAGCGGAGCGCCGTCCTTCTACAGGATTACCGCTGCCGATGTGGGGCACCGCATCAAGGCGTGCTACACCGCTTCGCTCGACGGCTACGACACCACAACCGCCTGCACGGCCCCGACGGCGGTCGTCAAGCCCAGACAGTTCGGCAGTATCCCCTCCCCCCGCCTCGCCGGCACCAAGCGCGTTGGGCACACCCTCACCACGGTGGCCACCGGGCCATGGGAGGAGGGCTCGGTGCGGCACTACCAGTGGTACCGAGACGGCAAGAAACTCCGTGGCGAGACCTCGGCGTCCTACCGGCTACGGAAGGCTGATCGCAGGCACCTCATCAAGGTGCGCGTCACGGCGACCAAGCCCGGCTACACCACCGTGGTGAGGTACACCCCCAGCTACCGCATCCGGTAACTACTCCGGCTTGCGAATGCCCGGCATTCGGCGGGCCAGCTCGGCCTCGAACAGGTGCCGGACGGCGGCGGTGTCGACTTTGCCGTCGATCATCGGCAGGGTCTTGTTGAACGTCTTCTGACAGACCACCAGCCACGCCTGGCCCATCGCCAGGGTCAGACCGGAGGCCACCGAGGCGTTGATCACGCCGCCGACCACCGAGCCGGCGCCGGGAATGAACTTCAGCAGGCTGGATGCGGCCGCGCGTCCGGCCGAGGTGGCGATCGAGGTGGACGCCACCGCCAGCAACGCGGACTTCTCCAACCCGATGCCATGCAGGTGGGCGATGCGGGCCATCATCGACAGCTGAATGGGCACCAGCACCGCAGCGGACGAGAACGGGATCGGCACCGCCGCAGCTGCCGCGGCCGCGGCTACCGCTGCCGCGATCGCTTTGTTCGACTGGTTCGTCTTGAGTTCCAGATCGATCTCTTGGGCGGCGGCGAGGGCGGCTTGTACCGCTTCAGGAGCAAGGTGAAAGGTGGCACGGAGCACATCGATCAAGCCGTAGGCCGGCTGACCGCTGAACGGGTCCCTCATCGCGTAGGTCAGGAACGGACGTCCGCCGAAGATCGGCAGGTCGCGGGCCTCGATCTGGCGCGCCAACTCCACCGCGTCCGGGTGGAACTGGCCGTCCCGCATCGGCACCTGGGTGAGCACGACCACCACCGGAATCTCCAGGGCGGCCAGCGTGCGAATGAACCGGTCTTCGACGTCCTCGAAGCGGCGATCCATGCCACGCACGCAGTACCAGGCCACATGGATCTGTTCGCTCAGCGGCTTGCTGCGTGAGTCCTTCACCGCCTGGGTGAGTTCCTTGATCAGCTCGTCGTCGTCGCGGCCGATCTCCAGCCCGCGGGTGTCGATCACCCCGAGCGTGCCACGGCGGTCGAGGTACAGGTGGGAGCCGATCGTCACCGGGGCACCGATGCCCGTCGCGGCGACGCGCTCGCCGAAGATCGCATTCACCAACGTGGACTTGCCCACGCCGGTCTTACCGAAGACGGCCAGGTTGACGCGGCCGAGCGCCTCGGCCTGCTTGGCGAACTCGGCGTTGAACGACTCTGAGAACCATTGGGTCACAGCCCCAGCCTACGGACCGGCACCCCCGCGGGGACCCCGAACGACCCCGGACGCGGCCCTGGCGCCTCCCGTGCGCCGGATGCTGGTCGTGGTCAGGGGCGACCAGGTGAGCGAACTACGGTGTGGGAGCCCCACGCCGAGGCCGCGACGAAGCGTCCATCCTGGAGGAACGCATGAACCTGCTGCGCACCAAGTCGATCGAACAGTCGATCGCCGACACTGACGAACCGGAATACCAGCTCAAACGCTCCCTGGGCGCGCTGGATCTGACCGTGTTCGGCGTCGGCGTGGTGATCGGGGCCGGCATCTTCACCCTCACCGGACGCGCCGCCCACAACGTGGCCGGGCCGGCCATCGTGGTCAGCTTCGTGATCGCCGCGATCGCCTGCGCGCTGGCTGCGATGTGCTACGCCGAGTTCGCCTCCACGGTGCCGGTGTCGGGCTCGGCCTACACCTTCTCCTATGCAGCCCTCGGCGAGGTATTTGCCTGGATCATCGGCTGGGACCTGATCCTGGAGATGTTCCTGGGCGCGTCCGTGGTCGCCCAAGGGTGGAGCGCCTACCTGAGCGTGTTCCTCGGCAAACTCGGCTTCGAGTTGCCTGCGGCGATCAGCTACGGCGGGGTGATCGATCTGCCGGCGGTCCTGCTGGTGCTCGTCCTCGGCTTGCTGGTGGCAGTCGGCATCAAAGAGTCGCTGCGGGTCAACATGGCCCTGGTGGCATTGAAGCTGTTCATCGTGCTGTTCGTGATCGTGGCCGGCATCGGCTTCATCAACCCGGCCAACTACGTCCCGTTCGTGCCCGAATCGGTGCCCACCCCGGCCGGCGACCCGAACGCCTGGGCCACCCAGCCGCTGCTGGAGTTCGTCACCGGGCAGGTGCCGGCCACCTTCGGTGTCGGCGGCATTCTGGCTGGCGCGGCCCTGGTGTTCTTCGCCTACATCGGCTTCGACGTGGTGGCCACCACCGCGGAGGAAACCCGCAATCCGCAGCGCAATCTGCCGATCGGCATCATCGCCTCGCTGGTGATCTGCACCATCTTGTACTGCGCGGTGGCCCTGGTGGTCACCGGGATGGTCCCCTACGACCAGCTCGACCCGAAGGCCGCCTTGGCCAACGCCTTCGTCCAGCATGGCCAGACCTGGGCGGCCACCTTGATCTCGGCCGGTGCGGTGGCCGGCCTGACCACCGTGGTGCTCACCTTGATGATCGGCGCCACCCGGTTGATCTTCGCCATGTCGCGCGACGCGCTGCTGCCGATGAGCCTGGCCAAGGTGCACCCGAAGTTCCGTACCCCGTGGCTGATCACCGCGATCGTCACCGGCGCGGTGGCCGTGGTCGCCGGCTTCACGCCGGTCGGCATCCTGGAGGAAATGGTCAACATCGGCACCCTCAGCGCGTTCGTGCTGGTGTCGATCGGCGTGGTGGTGCTGCGGCGCAAGCGTCCGGACCTGCCGCGGGCGTTCCGCGTCCCGTGGTCTCCGGTGCTGCCGATCGCCTCGGCGGTGATCTGCGGCTACCTGATGCTCAACCTGAGCGTGGAGACCTGGTTGCGGTTCGTGATCTGGCTGGCGATCGGGTTCGGGGTCTATTTCACCTATTCGATGCGCAAGTCTCGGCTCGCGACCGGGGTGGCGATCCGTCCCGACATGCTGGACGCCATGGAGCACGGCCGCGTACAGGACCCCGACGACCTGCGCTGAGGCACGGTCGGTCGCGATGCGACCCGGGCTGGTGTGCCACCCGTAGCCCAGATGGCCCGGGGCCTGGCGGCCACGAAGGCCGCGCAATAGAGTCGATGGTGGGGTCAGTGCGACTCTTGTTCTGCTGAATCGAAGGGATCCCCGATGAGGCACCATCGGATCACCTCGCTTGCCATCGCTTCGGCGATGACCGCGACACCGTTCGCTCTGGTCGTGACTCAGGCGGACGCTGCGCCGCTCAGGCTGGTGGCCCCAGCGGACGTCACCGCGCCGACAGTCGCGAAGCATGTCGTCACCGACCTTGATGGCGACGGCACCCGCGATTCGGTGACTCTCACCTACCTCGGAGCAGACCGGTTCAGCCTGAACGCGACGACGACGAAGGGGGCTTCCTCCACGGTCTCGTTCACCTCCCACGTCGACGCGAAGTGGGCACCGGCCGAAGACACCTGGTACGGAGCTTCGGCCATCGACGGTCGCAAAGGCTCGGAGCTGATCGTCAACGCGTTCACCACCCGTACCGCCGCGAGCCGCGGGAACGTTTCGCTGCGGGTGTACACCTGGAGGTCGGGCAAGCTCGTGATGGCAAAAGCCCCCGCTAGTCGATGGGGAAAGACCTGGAAGGTCAACGCGAGCCTCGCCGGCGAGGCCCGCGGCTACAACTTCTTCACAAAGTCTGGGCGTCGCTACGTCGATGCCACCCGGATGACCACCGGGAAATACACCAAGCCATGGAACGGCTACGTCACCCGTTCGGTATGGCGAAACGGCAAGTGGGCCACGCTCTGGACGCACAAGGCCAAGACGGTCAAGAGTTCAGCACTGTCCAAATGGGGCCAAGTGGGGATCGCGGGACCGAACCTGCTGCTCGGACAGGTCAATGTCGATGTCGACGGTGACGGTCGCTCAGACCTGGTGACCTACTACCGCGGCGGCTTCGACGCCCACATGCTTCGCGTGGTCACGGCCTCAGGCAAGTTCAACCAGGTCGGCTACCAGACCGAGCAGGACTCGGCATTCATCGGGGCTGCCCAGCTGGACGGAGTAGCGGGCTACGAACTCATCGCCGAGATCGCCGGCGAAGGACCGGTGTGGACCGTGTTCAGCTGGAGCGACTACACGATCAGAGAAACACCGATGCCTGCCCTGTACGGCACCACGGGCGGGGCGATTCCCTGGCACGGCCACAGCGACGAAGCGATTACCAACCTTCGCTTCTACACCGATGCCGGCACCTCCTACGTCGAGACGGGCTGGATCTCGTACGAGAACTCGATCCTGACCGACCCGGTGAATTTCGCTGTCTCGGCGTGGCAGGACGGCAACTGGGTCAAGAAGTCCGAGGGGCAGCGCGTACTCACCCCTGCCGAACGCGCCAGCTTCCACCTCGGCTTCAGCGTGAACGGGCTGGTCGCTCCCTAACATCGGTCGTCGCTCCTGGGGGAATCGCGTCGACGACCTCGTTCCCCTGATGACGGCAGCGAATGCTCAGGCGTTCGCGGCGGCGTGAGCCTTCGGCAGTTCGCGGCGTAGCACCTTGCCGGCGGCCGATCGCGGCACCTTGTCGATGAAGGTCACCCCACCCAACCGCTTGTAGCCGGCCACCTGGTCGGCAAGCCAGTGGATCAGCTCGGACGCGCTCACCTCGGCGCCCTCGCGCAGCTGCACCAACGCATGCGGGATCTGCTCCCCCGGCGTACTGGACGCCAACCCGAGCACGCCCGCGTCGGCCACCGCCGGATGCGCACACAGCAGTGCTTCCAACTCGGCCGGCGCCACCTGGAAGCCGCGGCGTTTGATCAGCTCCTTGATCCGATCGACGATCCGCACCACGCCGTCGGCATCGACGGTCACCAGGTCGCCGGTGTGCACCCAGCCGTCCGCATCCAGGACGGCGTCGGCGTCCACCGGTGAGCCCAGGTAGCCGACCATCGCGTTCGGCCCGGTGCACCACAACTCGCCGGGCTGACTCTCCCCGCTGGTGGGCGGGGCCACGTCCAGCCCGGTGTCGGGGTCAACCACCCGGAAGCGCACGTTCGGGATGGCCGGGCCGATCGTGCCCAGGTCGATGTCGCGCCGCTCGGGCGGGATCACGTGGGTCACCGGCGACAGCTCCGTCATGCCATAGCCCTGCACCACCCGGGTACCCAGGCGCTCCTGGATCAGCTCGCCGATGGCACCGTCCAGCGGTGCGGCGCCGGAGACGATCAGCTTCACGCTGGCCCAACTGACGCCGCGGGCGGCCGGATGCTTGGCCAGGAACGCCGCCACCGGCGGCACGATGAACAACAACGTCGGGCGGTGGGTGGCGATGATCTCCAGGAACGCCGGCGGCGCGAAGCTGGACATCGTGAACTGCGGGAACCCGCGGAACAGGCCGTAGTTGAGGTTGGTGGTCATCCCGTAGATGTGGCTGTACGGCAGGAAGGCCACGATCGCGTTGTCCGCGCCCATGCCGGCGAGCACCTCGTTGAACTGCAGCAGGTTCGCCACCAGATTTCGATGGGTCAGCATCACCGCCTTCGGCAGCCCGGACGTCCCCGACGAGAACGGCAGGCAGACCAGCTGGGTGGCCGGATCGATGCTCACCTGCGGCAGATCGGGCGTGGTGGCCAGCAGCTCCACCCAGGACGTGTGCCCGGCGGCACCTTCCAACACGATCACCGCTTCCGGCGCCAGCCCGGCGAGCGTGGCCGCCTCGGCAACCTTGCCCAGCAGCGCCTGGCTGGTGATCACGAACCGTGACCGGGTCTCGGTGAGCTGGCGGGCGATCTCGGAGGCGATCGCCGCCGGATTCACCGGCGAGGTGGCCGCCCCCGTCCGAGCAATGCCGTGAAAGGCCGCGGCGTAGTCCGGACAGTTCTGCAGATCGATGGCCACCGCGTCCCCGGGGCCGACGCCGTGCGCGGCCAGCCAGGTGGCCACCGCATCGGTGTCGTGTTTGACCTGGCGATAGGTCAGGCTGGCGCCGGTCTCGGGATGGACGAACGCCGTCCGGTCCCAGTCGGCATCGGAACGCTCGGCGAAGAGCAGGTCGTAGAGAGCCACATTCGGGATCTCGATGTCGGGCAAGGGGCCGCGATACTCCATTGTTGTGGTCCTCCACTCGATTCTGAGTGGGCCACAGCGTAGGGTCCGGCTCGGCGCGGGGGGATGGCGAAAACCCACAAGTTTGCCCCCTGGATCACTGGCGTTTTCGCTCTGGGCAAGGCGGCAGAAGACAAGGCGGTAGACTTGTCCGGTTCCCCGATCAGACCGGAGTCATCCATGCCCATTCGCGCCGACCTACGCAACGTCGCGATCATCGCCCACGTCGACCACGGCAAGACCACGCTGGTTGACGCCATGCTGTGGCAGTCCGGCGCGTTCCGGGAGAACCAGGACGTCAACGCCCGAGTGATGGATTCAATGGATCTTGAGCGGGAAAAGGGCATCACGATCCTGGCCAAGAACACCGCGGTCGATCACACCATGGCTGATGGCCAGAAGCTCACCATCAACATCATCGACACCCCCGGCCACGCCGACTTCGGTGGCGAGGTCGAGCGCGGCCTGGAGATGGTCGACGGCGTCCTGCTACTGGTCGACGCCTCCGAGGGCCCACTGCCGCAGACCCGCTTCGTGCTGCGCAAGGCGCTGGCCAAGAACCTGCCGATCATCGTGGTGATCAACAAGGTCGACCGACCTGATGCTCGCATCGCCGAGGTCGTCGATGAGGTCTACGCGCTGTTCCTCGATCTGCTCGATGACGACGAGGCCCACCACCTCGACTTCCCGATCATCTACTGCGCGGCCAAGGCCGGACGCGCGTCGATGAACCAGCCCGAAGACGGCGGCATGCCTGATTCGGAGAACCTGGAACCGCTGTTCACCCTGATCACCGACACCATTCCGGCGCCGACCTACACCGAGGGCGCGCCGCTGCAGGCCCACGTGACCAACCTGGACGCCTCCCCGTACCTGGGCCGCCTGGCCCTGTGCCGGATCGTCGAAGGCACCATCACCCGCGGCCAGACGGTGGCCTGGTGCAAGTCCGACGGCACCATCAGCAACGTCCGGCTCTCCGAGCTGCTGATCACCAAGGCGCTGGAACGCGTGCCTGCCGACTCGGCCGGCCCCGGCGACATCGTGGCCATCGCCGGCATCCCCGACATCACCATCGGTGAGACCATCGCCGACCCGTCCGATCCTCGGCCGCTGCCGCTGATCCATGTCGACGAGCCGAGCATCTCGATGACCATCGGCATCAACACCTCGCCGCTGGCCGGCAAGGTGGGCAAGCTGCTCACCGCCCGCCTGGTGAAGAACCGCCTGGACACCGAACTGATCGGCAACGTGTCCATCCGGGTGCTGCCGACCGAGCGTCCCGACACCTGGGAGGTGCAGGGACGTGGCGAACTGCAGCTGGCCGTCCTGGTGGAGATGATGCGTCGCGAAGGCTTCGAACTGACCGTCGGCAAGCCCGAGGTGCTGCTGCGCACCGTCGACGGCAAGACCGAGGAGCCGGTCGAGCGGCTGACCGTCGACGTTCCCGAAGAGCACGTGGGCACGATCAGCCAGCTGATGGGCACCCGTCGGGCCCGCATGGAGCAGATGGTCAACCACGGCACCGGCTGGGTGCGGGTGGAGTACGTGATCCCGGCGCGCGGCCTGATCGGCTTCCGCACCGAGTTCCTCACCGAGACCCGCGGCACCGGCATCATGCACCACGTCTTCGAGGGCTACGAGCCGTGGGCCGGCGAGATCAAGACCCGCCTGTCGGGCTCCTTGGTGGCCGACCGCACCGGTGTGGTGACCAGCTTCGCGCTGTTCAACCTGCAGGAGCGCGGCACCTTGTTCGTCTCGCCCACCGAAGAGGTGTACGAGGGCATGATCGTCGGCGAGAACCCACGTCCCGAAGACATGGACGTCAACCCGACCAAGGAGAAGAAGCTGACCAACGTCCGCTCCTCCACCGGGGACGAGTTGGAGCGGCTGATCCCGCCGCGTCTGCTCAGCCTGGAGCAGGCCCTGGAGTTCTGCCGCGGCGACGAATGCCTGGAAGTCACCCCGAAGAATGTCCGCATTCGCAAGGTGATCCTGGACGCCAACGAACGGGCCAAGCAGCGCAACCGCGCCAAGAAGGCCTAGCCTCCGGCGACGAGCCAGGAGGCTGCCGGGTCAGGGGATGTACACCTCATCGACCCGCGCCGCACGCCCCTCGGACACTCGAAGGTCCGTCGGGATGTTGTTCAGAGGTGAGTAGCCGTCCCAGGAGGGGTCGCGGCCGGGGCCATAGAGCGCGGCGAATGTGGTGCCGGTGAAGTGACGTGTGACCATCCCTGAGTCGCTGCTGAACAACAACGTGACCTTGAACGTGCCGGAGACGGGCACGGCGAAAACTTCCCGGTCCCGGTTGCGAATGTAGAAGGGGTTGGGCAGATCCTCGTTCGGCCCGATCTCGCCGTCCTCACGCGCTGCCTTCACGGCAGCCTCGTTTCCGTACATCTCGGCCGGATCGACGTAGAGACATTTGCCGTCGAAGTAACGAACGAAGCCGAAGACCTTTCCCGCCTTCACCGCAACCTTCCCGACCTTGGAGCCATCCGGCAAGCGGTCCGGACAAGGCATCGACGGAGGTGTCAGCTGCGAGGCGGGGTCGGGCGTCGGCGTCTCGCTCACCACTGAAGGCGGCGTAGGCGAGGCTGAGACGGGGACGACAGTCGGCTGCGCACTCCGGATCGGATCAGTGCCACCCGCCGATCCAGCACACCCCTCAAGACCGGCGGTCAGAAGAAGAACCACCGCCATTGCGATTGCGCCTTTCCCGGCAGCCATCATCTGCGTTCCTCTCGCCCGGATCTGGGTCGGCGAACTGCCTCCTGCCGGATGCTGAGAACACTATTCCTCAATCGAGGATGTGGGAGGAATTGTCACCTAGATGCGATCTGACAGCTCAAACACCCCCGATTCGGGCATCGAGGGGAGGATTCCTCCCACCACACCACCCACTCAGCGACCGGTGTTCGCGTCCGGCCTCTAAGCTGGCGGTGATGCGCACCGAGGACACCCGATGACCGCCCCCACCGGCTGGGACGTGACCGGCTACTACGCTGCGCAACTCCTCCCCGAGCAAGCACCGCCGGACAGCGTCGTGCGGGTCGCCGAGCTCGGCATCATCACCCCTCGTCCGCTGCAACTCGGTGACTTCCTGGGTGGCGCCTTCCGCGCCGTGCGCTACTCCCCGGTGACCATGTTCGGGGTGACCCTCATGGGCATGCTGGTCGCGCAACTGCTGGCCGTGGGCGTCGGCGTCGTCGCCGGACGAGAGTTCACCTCCGTCCTCGATACCACCGAGCTCGGCGCAGTGGGATCGCTCGCCGGCTGGACGACTATCGTCAGCTACCTGACCACCTCGGTGGCCACGATCATCCTGCAGATCGGCCTGGCCTTCGCAGTCCACGAGGCGGTCTTCGCGCGCCGCACCCCACCGTCGGCCGCGCTGCGCCGGATCGGCTCGGGCGCCGGCGCCGCTCTCGGCTTCGCCGGTCTGGTGCTGCTGGCCTACCTGGCCGTCGGCCTGATCGTCGCGCTCCTTGCCAACATCTCGACCACGTCGCAGAACGCCATCGGCTGGGTGATCCTGGTTCCGCTGATCCTCGCCGCCGCCGTCCTCAGCATGTTCCTCAGCATCCGGCTGCTGTTGGTGCCGCCGGTGATCGCGATCGAGAAGCTGGGACCGATCGCCGCGATCCGGCGCAGTTGGGAACTGACCACGGGCCAGTTCTGGCGCTTCCTCGGAATCTTCCTGCTGTCCAGCATCCTGATCTCGATGGCCGCCAATGTGATCTCCACCGTCTTCAGCTTCGTGGCGATCCTGGTCAGTGCCAGCAATCCGGAGTTCGGCCTGATGGTGGCGGTCGCCGCGACCACGGTGGCCACCGCCGTGTTCTACATCCCGTTGTCTACATCGGTGATCACGCTGCTGTACACCGATGCGCGGATTCGCCGCGAGGGTCATGACCTGGCGATCGCAGAGGCGCTGTACGGATGAGCCCGCCGCTGACCCCGGACGCCGACGAAGCCCGGCGCCAGCTCGCAGACGAGCTCTCAAAGGCGATCTACGCCGATCCTGGCGGATGGATCTCCGACCTGTGGAACCGCGTGTTCGAGTGGCTGACCGGTGCCACACCGACGCCGACGGGGCTGTCCACCGGCCAACTCGGCGGCATCATCCTGGTCGCGGTCGTGTTGGCCGCCATCATCGTGTGGGCCACCCTCGGCCCGATCCAACGACGCCGGAGGGCGAAGGGCGATGCGCTGTTCACCGACGATCAGCGCAGCGCCGCCGAGGTACGGGCGGACGCGAATGCGCTGGCCACCGCCGGGAACTGGACCGAGGCGTCGCTGGCGATCTTTCGCGCCATGATCCGCACCCTCGCCGAACGCGGCACCATCGAGGAGTTCGGTGGCATGACCGCCCACGAGGGCACCGACCAGGCCGGTGAACGACTGCCCGACTACGCCGATCGCCTGGACGCGTCCGCGCGGCTGTTCGATTCGGTCGCCTACGGGCGCCGCGCTGCCTCCAGTGAGCAGTACCAACTGCTGGCGCAACTGGATGCCGAGGTGACCACCGCCACTCATGAAGCGGCTGCTGATCGCCGGTGGCATCGCCCTGGCCCTGTTCGCCGGCATCGTGGTCTTGGGCGTGATGCTCCCGACGAGCCCTGACCGCTTGCCCTACTCGGCGACCAACCCCCGTCCCAACGGGACCCGTGCGCTCGCCCAGGTGATGGGCGCCAACGGGGTGGCCGTCACTCAAGTCACGACCCTCGCTGCGGCCACCGCCGCCCCGGCCGGTTCCACCCTGGTGGTGGTGTTGACCGATGACCTCAATGACTCCGCCACGGCCGCACTCATGCAGGTGCCGGCTGATTTGGTGGTGGTCTACCCAGGAGTCGCCGAGTCCTTCACCGTGGCCGATCTGGCCGCGCACCGGGTCATGACTGCCGACCGATGGGCCTCCAGTGATGCCGCGGGCTGCTCCGACCCGGACGCACAAGCAGCCGGATCGATCACTGACGACTCGAGCTGGGCACTGGAAAGCCCCAGTAGTCGAGTCACCACCTGTTTCGTCAATGACGACCGCACCGCGCTCTACGCCGACCTCACCACCGACACTCATCGGGTCACGATCCTGACCGGCAGGACCTGGCTGCAGAACGGCACCATCACCGAGCAAGGCAATGCCGCCCTGGCCCTTCGCGTGTTCGGACGGCACCCCCAACTGACCTGGTACCTGCCCGGAGAAGACGTGAAGGACGCCGGCGACACCGATGAGCAGGGCTTCGACCTGTTCGACCTGCTGCCGCCGTGGTCGCGTCCGGTGTTCGCGGTGCTGCTGGTCGCCGGTGCCGCCGCCGCGCTGTGGCGGGGACGCCGCTTCGGCGCCCTGGTGAAGGAGCCGATGCCGGTCGAGGTGCCCGCGTCCGAGGCGTCCTCTGGCCTGGCCGGGCTCTACCGGCAGGCGGGGGCCCGCGGCCACGCGGCCGCCGCCTTGCGCGCCGCGGCGATCATGCGCGTCTCCGCCCGCTTGGGCCTGTCCGCGTCCGCCTCGCCGCAGACTGTGGTGGAGCGGATCGCACAAGCCAGCGGCACCGATCCGGGCGCGCTGAACGCCTTGCTGTACGGAAGTCCGCCAGCCACCGACCAGGAACTGGCCGACCTTGCCCACACTCTGACCGACCTCGAAAGAAAGCTGAGCAGCAGATGACCGAACCGATGCCGCCCGCAGGCGGCCCGATGTTTGCTCCGCCGCCTGGTCCCCCGCTGGCACCCGCTCCGGCGGCACCGCCGGCCCCGCCGTCGTTCGGGTTCGATGCCGGATCGGCTCCGCTGGCCAGCCAGCCGCCCGCCTCGCCGCCACCGGCCCTCAACCCGGCCCAGGAGACCCTCCAGCGCGTCCGCACCGAGGTCGGCAAGGCCGTCGTCGGGCAGGACGTCGCGGTCACCGGCCTGCTGGTCGGGCTGCTGGTCGGCGGACACGTGCTGCTCGAAGGCGTCCCCGGGGTGGCCAAGACGCTGCTGGTGCGATCCCTGTCGGCCAGCCTGCGGCTGGAGACCCGGCGGGTACAGTTCACCCCCGACCTGATGCCCGGCGATGTCACCGGCTCGCTGATCTACAACGCCCAGGCCGGCGAGTTCGACTTCCGCGCCGGGCCGATCTTCACCAACCTGCTGCTGGCTGACGAGATCAACCGCACCCCGCCCAAGACCCAAGCCGCCCTGCTGGAGGCGATGGAAGAGCGCCAGGTGAGCGTGGACGGCACCAGTCGGCCGCTGCCCGACCCGTTCATGGTGGTCGCCACTCAGAACCCGGTCGAGTACGAGGGCACCTATCCGCTGCCCGAGGCCCAGCTGGACCGCTTCCTGCTCAAGATCGTGATGCCCATCCCGCCCCGTGATGACGAGATCAGCGTGCTGTCCCGCCATGCCACCGGCTTCGATCCTCGCGATCTGGCAGCCGCCGGGCTGACCGCGGTGGCCGGGCCGTCCGACCTGGTCGCCGCCCGCGAGCAGGTCGCTCTCACCCGGGTCGATCAGCAGATCGTCGGTTACATCGTCGACCTGTGCCGCGCCACCCGTTCGGCCCCGTCGGTGTCACTGGGGGTGTCGCCGCGTGGCGCCACCGCCCTGCTGAAGACCGCGCGGGCGTGGGCCTGGCTGCACGGCCGCGACTTCGTGACTCCCGACGATGTGAAGGCGATGGCCACCATCACTTTGGGTCACCGCATCGGGCTGCGCACCGAGGCTCAGATGGACGGCAGCAACGCGTCCGGCATTCTGGCCAGCGTGTTGGCCACCGTGCCCGTCCCGCGCTGACGCCGATGGCGATCTCGGGCCGCGTTCCGCTCCTGCTGATACTGGGAGCGATACCGGTGATCCTGTGGCCACAGCCCATCACCGTGGTGGGCTGGGTGGCGTTGGTGATCGTGCTCTGCGTGATCGACGTGCTGGCCGCGGTCCGCCCCGATCAGCTGCGGATCACCCGCGAGTTGCCGCCCAGCGTCCGGTTGACCGAGGCGGCCGACTCCCAGCTGACCGTGGTGAACCCGACCCGCCGCCGGGCGCGGCTGCGCGTCCGCGACGCCTGGCCGCCGAGTGCGCACCCGTCCGGTACGCACCCCTGGATCCGACTGGACGGCGGCCGCTCGATCCGCCAGGTCACCACCCTCACCCCGACCCGCCGCGGTGATCTGGCTGCGGCCGCGGTGACCGTGCGTTCCTTCGGCCCGCTCGGGCTGGCCGCCCGGCAGCGCTCGCTGAGCGTCCCCGGCGTGCTGCGGGTGCTTCCGGAGTTCCGCTCGCGCAGCCATCTGCCCTCCCGCCTCGCTCGGCTGCGGGAACTGGACGGGCAAGCCTCGGTGCAGGTGCGCGGCCAGGGCACCGAGTTCGATTCGCTGCGCGAGTACGCCGCCGGCGACGACGTCCGTTCGATCGACTGGCGGGCCACCGCCCGCGCCACCCGGACGATGGTGCGCACCTGGCGTCCCGAACGCGACCGGCACATTCTGATGGTGTTGGACACCTCCCGGTGGGCGGCCGGACGGATCGGCACCGGCGACACCGACCAACTGCGGCTGGACGCCGGTATCGAGGCCTGCCTGTTGATGGCCGCGCTGGGTTCGGCCTCCGGCGACCGGATGAGCCTGCTGGTGGCCGACTCGATGGTTCGCCAGCGCCTGGCCGGCACCGCGAAGGGCTCGGCGCTCGCCGCCTTCTCCGACCGGCTCAGCCTGGCCGAAGCCGCCTTGGTCGAGACCGACTGGTCGATGGTCGCCGACCAGGTGAGCCAGTTGTGCCGCCAGCGCAGCCTGGTGGTGCTGATCACCGGGCTGGACCCGGCCGTCCACGCCGAGGGGCTCGGCACCGTCATCGGCGGCTTGGCCCACCAGCACCAGGTGGTGATCGCCCACGTCACCGATCCGGCCGAGAAGGACCCCACCCCACAGACCACCACTGCGCAGGAGGCGTACGCGGCCGCGGCGTCGGCACGACTGTGGCTGGCCGGCCAGGGCCTGGCCGACCGGGTGCATCGGATGGGGGTCGAGATCGTCCATGCCGACCCCGAGCGGCTCGCGCCGGCGGTGTGTGACACCTACCTGCTGCTCAAAGCCACCGGACGGCTGTAGCGCGCGGACTCAGCCGGCGACGGCAACCTCGTTGCGCGCTTCTTCCTCACTGAGGCCTGGATCGGTACCGGCATCGACCGCGCGCCGTCCGGCCACGAAAGTGACCACCCAGAAGGCGGCACAGGCCAGCACCCCGAGGGCGATCTTCACCCACGGGTTCAGCTGCGAGCCGGTGACGAACCCTTCGATGATCCCGCTCACCCCCAGGCCGATGGTGAGCGCGAGCACCACCACGATCGTGGTGCGTCCCTCCTGCGCCAACGCCTTGGCCCGGGTGCGCACGCCGGGCACCAGCCACGCCCAGAAGAGTCGCATCCCGGCGGCACCGGCAACGAAAACGCAGCTGAGCTCCAGCAGGCCGTGCGGCAGGATCAGGGTCCAGAACACATAGTCGGCGTTCTGGACATGCATCACCGCACCCATCACGCCCACGTTCAGCGAGTTGGTGAACAGGACGTACGCCGGGTAGATCCCGGTGATGCCGGTGGCCACACACAGCGCCGCGATCATGGAGTTGTTGGTCCACACCTGGCTCGCGAAGCTCCCGCTGGGATAGGTCGAGTAGTACGAGGCGAACGCCTCCTCGGCGATCAGCCGCTGTTCGTCCGGCGGCACCAGGGAGTCCAGCAACGCCGGATTCTCGGCCATCCAGACGCCGGCGACCACTGCGATCACCAGGCAGGCGGCCGACACCACTACCGACCACCACCGCACCCGATACAGCGCGGCCGGGATGGTCTGGGCGAAGAACGCACCGATAGCGGGCCAGCTGAGGTTGCGGGGGCTGGCAATCCGCGCCTTGGCTGCCACCAGCAGCACCGACAGCTCGTTGATCAGCCCGGGCTCGGGGGCTCGCGAACGCAGCAGGGACAAGTGGGTGGCGGTCTGCCGGTAAAGCCGGACGAGTTCGTCGGCCTCCTGCCCGTTCAGGCGTCGCTGGGCAGCCAGAAAGCGCAACCGTTGCCATTGCGCGTCGTGCGCCGCCACAAACACGTCGACATCCACATCGGTCAGCGTAGCGTCGGCCTCCGCATCACTTCGCAGGCACGCTAGCCTCGACCCATGGCCGACGAGATCCTCACCGGGGAAGGCGTTGCGCTTCAGGTCAGCGCCGCCTCCGTGCTCGTTCGAGCGTTGGCGTGGTTGATCGACGCCGTGGTCGTGGTCGTCGTCTTGGTGGTCACCCCGCTGACGATCCTCGCCATCATCGGCGTCGACCGCCTCGATCAGGCCTTGGCCACCGCGATCATGCTCGCGATCGTCTTCTTCGCGTTCATCGTGGTGCCGGTGACGGTGGAGACCCTCAGCCATGGACGCTCGCTGGGCAAGCTGGCCCTGGGTCTGCAGGTGATTCGCGACGACGGCGGCCCGGTCCGGCTGCGACACACGGCCGTCCGCGGCTTGATCGGCTTCTTCGAGCTGTGGATGATGACCGGCGGTCTGGCCTTCATCGTGGCGATGTTCAACGATCGCGGTAAGCGCGTCGGTGACTTCCTGGCCGGCACCTATGTGATTCGGGTGCGGTCGGCGCCGCGAGCGATCACCGGGCTGTGGCTGCCGCCGCAGTTGGCCGCATGGGCGCAGTTGGCAGACATCCGTCCGCTGCCTGCCGGGTTGGCGCTGCGGGCCCGCCAGTTCCTGGGACGCGCGCGACAGTTCCCGCCGGCCGCCCGCCATCGCCTGGGGCTGCGCCTCGCGGCTCAGCTGGAACGCCATGTCGCGCCCGCGCCGCCGTGGGGCACCTACCCGGAGGAGTTCATCGCGGCCGTCCTGTACGAGCGACGCCGCCGCGACCAGGAGGCGTTCGATCGACGTCAGCCCCGTCTGCATGCTCAGCTGGCCGGGATCGATGTGCTGCCCTTCGCCGTCCCCGATCCGGAGAGCTGACCGCCCACCCTGCTACCGCGGCGCTGGTTGAGCTTGTCGAAACCAGGCCTGCACTGTGCGCGGAGGTTTCGACACGGCCGCTCCGGGTCCTGCTCAACCCGTCTCGGACGGGACGCACCCTCGTCCATATTTTTGCAGCCCTGCAAAGTTGCACTACTATAAATCTGCGCCGCTGCAATCAGCGGCGTTTGGTGTGCACTGGAGGTTCCCCGCATGGCGACAGCTGTCGAAGCACGTCCCTCGATCGACGAGGCGACGCCGAAGCCATTCATGACTCATCGCCAGATCCTGCTGGTGATCTACGGACTGATGGCCGGCATGTTCTTGTCATCGCTGGACCAGACCATCGTTGGCACCGCGATTCGTACCATCGGCGACGACCTCAACGGCCTCGACCAGCAGGCCTGGGTGACCACCGCCTACATGATCGCCGCGACCATCACCACCCCGCTGTACGGCAAGCTCTCCGACATCTTCGGCCGCCGCCCGCTGTTCCTGATCAGCATCACCATCTTCGTTCTGGGCTCCGCCCTGTCGAGCTTCTCCACCTCGATGCTCATGCTGGCCGGCTTCCGCGCCTTCCAGGGCCTGGGCGCCGGCGGCCTGATGTCGCTGCCGCTGGCCATCGTGGGCGACATCATGTCGCCGCGCGAGCGCGCCAAGTACCAGGGCTACTTCATGGCCACTTTCGGCATCGCCTCGGTGGTCGGACCGCTGGTCGGCGGCGTGTTCGCCGGCACCGATCAGATCCTGGGGATCGCCGGCTGGCGCTGGGTGTTCCTGGTGAACGTCCCGGTCGGCATCGTGGCCCTGTTCATGGTGACCGCCTTCCTGCACCTGCCGCAGGTTCCGCACGCCACCGCACGCCGGATCGACTGGTGGGGTGCGGGCCTGGTGGTGGCCACCTTGTCTCCGCTGCTGCTGATCGCTGAGCAGGGACGCGACTGGGGCTGGGGCTCGCCGCAGGCGATCGCCTGCTACGTCATCGGCGGAGCCAGCCTGATCGCCTTCGTCCTGGTCGAACGGGCCATGGGGTCGGATGCGATCATCCCGCTGCGACTGTTCTCCTCCCGCGCCTTCTCGATGACCACCATGCTCGGCGCGCTGGTGGGCTTCGGCATGTTCGGTGCGATGCTGACCATCCCGCTGTACCTGCAGATCGTGAACGGCCTGACCCCGACCGAGTCCGGTTTCGCCACCTTGCCGATGATGGGCGGCGTGATGCTGGCCTCGATCGGCACCGGCCAGCTGATCGGCCGCACCGGCAAGTATCGGATCTTCCCGGTGACCGGAACCGCGACCACCGCGATCGGCTACCTCCTGCTGCTGAACCTGTCGCTGGATAAGCCGTCGTGGTACCTGATGGTGGCGATGTTCGTCATCGGCATGGGCCTGGGTCAGCTGATGCAGACCCTCACCTTGGCCGCCCAGAACTCCGCACCGCCAGAAGACATGGGGGTGGCGACCAGCTCGTCGACCTTCTTCCGCTCGATCGGCGGCACCTTGGGCACCGCCGTGCTGTTGTCGATGCTGTTCACGGTGCTGCCGCTGAACATCACCAACACCCTCACCGACTCCGCCACGGTCACCGCCGCCTTGGACGCCGCGCTCGATCCCGCGGTCGCCACCGCCCCGAACAACACCGCAGTGATGGACAAGATGTGGACCACGGCGGTCACCAAGATCAAGGACCAGGTCGACACCAACCTCATTGACGCCACCAAGACCGTCAACGACCAGGTCGAAGCCACGGTGCGCCAGAAGGTGTCCGACGCGGTCCACAAGGCCGCCGCGTCCGGCACCGGCAAGCTCGCCACGGGCATCACCGCGCTCAGCTTGGGGCTGGGCAAACTCGCCGACGGGGCCGCGGCCTATGTCGCCGGAGTGAGCCAGATCGGCTCCGGAGCCCAGCAACTCGCCGCCGGCGCCTCCACGGCCAGCACCAGCAGCCAGAAGCTTTCCGGCAGCATGGACCAGCTGTCCTCCGACCTCGCGACCGACAGCAGCGCCGCGACCAAGGCGGGCAAGACGTCGGCGGACGCGGTCAGTGACGTGACCGCACTGAAGTCCGCGATCACCAAGCTCAACACCGACACCGACGCCTGCACCGGCGGTGACGCCGGCGCGTGCTCCGCACTGACCGGTGACCGCAGCGATGTCGACGCGGCCGTGACCAGCCTGAGCGGCGACGTCCACGACACCGACGGCTACCTCAACGGCGACTCCGGATTGGTGGACGGCCTGGCCGCCCGGTCAGGAACCGCCAGCGGCCTGGCCAAGGGCGTCGGCGCACTGTCGGGTGGGCTGGGCGGGTTGTCGTCCGGGTTGAACCAACTCGCCGGTGGCGCCACCGTGGCCGGCCAAAAGGGCACCCTGCTGAGCAGCGGCGCTTCCGGCGCGGCCGTCGGCAGCGGCAAGATCGCCGCCGGGGCCACCAAGTTGTCCCAGATCGAGCAGGTGGTCGACGACAAGGTCGCCGAGGTGCTGCCCGAGGCTCAGCGCAAGGCGCTGAAGAAGGTCGCCGAGGAGAAGAACCTCAGCGTCATCGACGGCAAGCTCGCGGTGAACTGGGCCGACCCCGTCCAGCGGCGGGCCATGATCGACGAACTGGTGCCCCAGCTGATCGAGAGCATCCGCAGTGGTGACAACGACCAGAACCTGAGCACCGACACCAGCGCGTCCGACACGTCCTTCGTCAAGGGCGCCGATCCGCGGCTCACCACGCCGTTCCTGCAAGGCTTCAACGACTCGGTGGTTACGATCTACTGGGTGGGGTTGGGCGTGATGCTGGTGGCGTTCCTGATGACCTGGTTCTATGACGTGCCGCCGCTGCGTCGCCGCTCCGCTCTGGAAGAGAAGCACGATCGGCATGAAGCAGCCAAGCAGGAGGCAGGGGCATGACCCACACCGTCGACGACGTCGCCTCCGGTTCGCTGCGAGAACGCAAGAAGCAGGCCACCCGTCAGGCCATCCACGAAGCCGCCCTGCGGCTGCTGGAGGAGCGCGGACTGGAAGGCGTCACCGTCGAGGAGATCTGCGCCGAGGTCGGGGTCTCCCCGCGGACCTTCTTCAACTACTTCGCCACCAAGACCGCTGCCGCCTTCGATCTGGTCGAGACCACCATCGAGCCGGAGGTGCGGGAGTGGTTCCTGGCCGCCGAGGGCGACCTGATCTCTGACGTGTGCGACTTGTTCGCTCGCTCGATGAGCGTGCCCAGCGACTATCAGCGGGTGAGGGAGCTACTCAAGAAGAATCCCGATCTGAGCATGACCTTCTGGAAACAGTTCAGTGTGCGCAAGCAACCGGTCATCGACATCATCGCCGAGCGCACCGGTGACCGGGACGTGGCCGGCACCGCCTTCGGGGTGATGATCATGGCGGTGATGGCCATGCTGCGGCACCCCAGTGAGACCCCCGGAGCACAGATCGCCACCCGGCTGAAGGCTGAGGTACGCACCATCGCCAACCTGATCGGCAACTGCGGCTGCTGAGCCGCGCTACCCCGCTGGTCGAACCTGTCGAACCCCAGCCCCCGCCGGTTGAGCAGCGGCGCCGCCGCGGGTCGAGACCCGGCTGATTCAGCGAGCCAAAGCCCCACCACAGACCGCGGCGGGCTCGCTTCGCTCGCTACCGACCCTCAGCCCAGAGCCGGCCGCGCCTGGGCCCACGGACGGACCCGCTCCAACTGCGCCGACACCTGCACCACCGTGGGTTCGTCGTTCGGCCGCCCGACCAGCTGGACGCTCAGCGGCAGGCCGTCGGCGGTAAAGCCGGACGGAATCGCTGCGGCCGGATTGCCCAACACATTCCACAGCGAGGTGAAGCCCGACGCCTTGGTGGCCTTGGCCGAAGCGGCCACCGCGCCCAGGCCGTCCAGTTGTCCCACCGGAACCGCAGGCGTGGGCGTGGTGGGCATCAGCAGCAGGTCGAAGCCGGAGAAGAAGTCGGCCGCGAATCGCTCGCCGGCGGCGATCCCGGCGCGCTCGGCCCACTCGGCCCGTCCACGCAGCGCCGCGGTGAGCTTCAGCAACGTACGGGTGCGCTGCTCCAGCAGTTGCGGATGCTCGGCCCGCTCGGCCTCCTCGGCCACCCCGGCTGCGGTCTGCGCCATGAACGCCACCGACACCTCCGGAAAGTCCGGACGCACCTGAGTGACCAAATGCCCCACCTCGCGCAACGCCTCCACCGTGGCCAGCAGCGCGGCAGTGGTCTCATCATCGGCTCGGGCCGCACCCAAGCGGGTGGTGAAGCCGATTCGCAGTCGCCCCGGTTCACCGGCGAGGGCTTCGGCGAGGCTCACCGGCCAGTCCGGCGCACGCCACGCATCCGAGGGCAGCGCACCGGCGATCGCATCGTTGATCAGGGCACTGTCTTCGACCGTTCGGGTCAGCGGGCCGATCACGCCGAGCGAGCGCCACAGATGAGCATTGGGGGCGGCACTCACCCGGCCGCGCTGGGCTTTGAGCCCGTACAACCCACAAAACGACGACGGCAGCCGGATCGAGCCGCCACCGTCCCCACCGATCGCCGCGGCAACCATGCCGGACGCCACGGCCGCCGCCGAACCGCCCGAGGATCCGGCGACCGAACGCAGCCGGTTCCACGGGTTGCGGGTGTAGCCATTGGCGCTGGTCTCGGTCCATGGCCAGATGCCGAACTCGGGCATCCGGGTCTTGCCGATGATCACCGCACCGGCCGCGCGCAGCCGCCGCACCACTTCAGAGTCTTGGTTCGCGGGGGTGCTGAACGCCGCACCACCGTAGGCAGTGGGCAGTCCGGCGACATCGTTCTCGTCCTTGATCGCGATCGGCACCCCGTGTAGGGCGCCACGCGCGGCCGCCGGGGTGGCATCCCGCTCAGCCGCCTCGGCGCGGGCAGCGTCACGCAACACATAGGCGAAGGCGTTGAGGTCATCGTCGAGGCGGTCGATCCGGCCCAGGGCGTGCTCCACCAACTCCGCAGAGGTCACCTCACCGGCGGCGACCAGACGGGCTTGTTCGGCAAAACTGGTGAAGTCGAGATCAGTCATGGCTGAATCATCCAGCCTTGCGCCCACCCTGTGGTGACGACTCAGCCTCTGGTCGCTCGGAAATGCAGCCCGACGTCCGGATTCACCACCAACTCCTGGGCGGCATCAATGCCGTCGACGACCAGGGCGGCATCCACCGGGGTCTGGCGCTTCAGCAAGGCCAGGCCGATCGGGCCCAGTTCGTAGTGGCGCTCGCTCGTGCCCATCCGCCCCACCACTACGCCATCGACGAGCACCTCGGCACCCACAGCAGGCAGCGCGTCGGCCGAGCCGTCCAGGTGCAGCAGGGTGAGCCGGCGCGGCGGACGTCCCAAGTTGAAGATGCGCGCCACAGCCTCCTGGCCGGGGTAGCAGCCCTTGTTCAGATGGACCGCCGGGCCCAAGGCGACGCCATCGGGGTTGGCCAGCTCGTTGGGAATGGTGCGCTCGTCGGTGTCGAGGAAGATCCGCGGCAATCCGGCGGCGATCCGGACGGCTTCCATCGCCCACGTTCCGGCCCGCACCTGGCCAAGAGCAGCCTCCACGCCGTCCCGCGAGACCACCTGGGGTCCGGCGCCGGGAGCGATCACCACCGCCAGCTCGTCGTCCACGTCGCCGATCTCCACCCGGGCAGCGAAAACCATCTTGCGCAGCCAGGCGAGCAGCGCTTCAGCATGCCCCGGCTCGGTGTGGCACCGCAGCGTCTGGCCGTCATCGATGGCGGCGAAGACCTGAGTGATGTGGCCTTGCGGGTTCAAGATGAACGCGTTCAACGGCACCCCCGGCTGCAGGTGCTCGAAATCCGCCGAGGTGATCGCGTGCAGCCAAGTGAGCCGATCAGGGCCCGAAATGGTGAAGACCGGGCGATGGGACAGGTCAACTCCGGCCAGGCCTGCGGCCAACGCCTTCTGCTCAGCGAAGGGGTCGCCGTAATGCCACACCGCACCGGCGTCGACGCCGGCCGGAACCAACACGGTCATCGTCGTGCCATGGTGGCCCAGAGATAGGGCTGCAGCTCTTCGGTCTCGGTGGCTCGGTCGAAGGAGAACATCAGCTTGCCCTCCACCGTGCCGTACAGGCGGCGTCCGGCGGTGTAGGCGACCTTGGCATCGCGGGTGCGGGCGACCGCGTCGGTGATCAGGTCGATCCGACCGGGCTGTAACTTGCCGAACCAGATCTCGGCGTAGCCATCGGGGGAAGTCATCATCACGTCCACGGTGCCGTCGGGCAGCGGACGCCAGAAGCCGGTCTCCATGAACAGCGGCTTGACCGGCGTGCCACTCTCGTCGGTCACAAAGCCCTGAGCGAGGTAGTGCAGGAAGTCGTCACCGTTGTCGGCGAAATCGACCTGGATCGCGTAGCTGACCTTCTCCTCACCGGGCCACTGGCGGTAGCCGGTGCCTTCCCAGCGCCCGCGCAACCACGCCAACCCGACCAACGCCGGGTTCAGGTCGGACGGAATCTCGAAGGCCATGTCATTCTCCTCGCTTACCTCGCATCACGGTGACGATCCCCAGCCCGGCCAACACGACCACGACCAGGCAGGCGGTAAACACCACCAGTCCGGTCACCGAAAGCGGCACGAGGAGCAGCACCTGTGCAGCATAACCGGCGCGGCCGTCCGGCCATTCCGAGCGGCGCCGGGGTTGGTGGCCACTTCTAGCATGCAACTGTGCCGTTCACGCCGAGCCATATCGCCGCAGTCCTGCCGCTGCGCCGCCTCGGCGTGGGCCTGCCGCTGGCAGCTCTGGCCGCTGGAAGCGCCAGCCCCGACGTCCCGTACTTCATCCCTGGGCTGATGGCGGTCGGGCAGGCCACTCACCGTCCGCTGGCGGTGGTCAGCCTCGACGTGGTGATCGGGCTGGTGCTGTGGGTCGGCTGGCGTGCCGGTGCCAGACCGCTGCACGATCTCGCACCCGCGTCGGTCCGGGAGCGATGGCGGCCGGCCGATTGGCGCTCGACCCCTCCCTGGACGGTGCCGGTGGCGGTCGCGCTCGGGGCCGCCACCCACGTGCTCTGGGACTCTTTCACGCACGCTCACCGCTTCGCCGCCACCCACCTGACTGTGCTGAGCGCCAGCTATCCGAGTCCTCTCGGTGGCGAGTGGCCGGGATATCAGTGGGCTCAGTACCTCAGCGGTGCGGTCGGGCTGATCGTCCTCGCGTGGGTCGGGTGGCGGCAGCCTCGCCGTCCGACCACCGCGGTGCGCACCTGCGTCCCGAACGCAGCGGTGGTCGTGGTGACCGCGCTGGCCGCGATCGGCGGCGCAGCCGCGCGGATCGTCTCCTCCGGGGCGGCCGAGGATGGCGCCGGCTCGGTCATGTTCGCCGGAATCACCGGTGCGATCGCGGCCGCAGCAGCCTCTCTCGCAGCGTTCGTTTCCTGGCAAGCACTGTCCACAGCCCGTCGAACCCACTCCACAGCTTCGCCATGACCTGACTCGTCTCTCCCCGCGTTGCCCAAGCTGGAGGAAGTGAAGACTCCCCGACCATGGCAGCTGCCCACCGACCCGACCACCGCCGCGCAACTCCGGCAACGCGGAGTCACTGAGTCGATGATCCAGACTCAACTGCGCAGCGGCGCGTTGGTTCGCCTCCGCCGCGGTGTCTTCCTGGCGGCGAGCGCCTGGCCGTCGGATCCGGGCCTGAGGCACCAGCTGTTGGCTCGGGCGGAGGTGGCGGCCAACCCTGATGCCGTGATCAGCCACGAGTCAGCGGCCGTGACCTGGGGATTGCCGTTCCCCGGGTTCGGCCAATGGGTCGATGCTCCGGTATCGATAGCCCTGCCCGCGGGGGAGGGATACCGGGGCGCCCGCGGCAGCGCAGTGCACCACGTGGTGACGCTTACCGCCGCAGACCTGTCTCGGGACACCGCCGGCTACCCGGTCACCAGCGTCCCGCGCACCGCTGTCGACCTCGCGGCCTCGCTCGACCTGCCGGCCGCCTTAGCCGTTCTCGACGCGGCCGCACGCCTGCTCTGCGCCAGCTTTGTGACCGAACCCCGGCGTCGTGACTACGCCAACCCCGGCCTGGCGCAGGCTGCCCGCGCCCAGCTGATCGAAGCCGCGCTGTCGAGGCGCCGCCCAAGCTTGGTCGAAGTGATTGCGATCACCGACCCCGCAAGAGAGTCGGTCGCGGAGTCTCTGTCGGCGGGACACTTTGTGCTCGCCGGGCTCCCCACACCGATCTACCAAGCGCGGGTCGTCACCACCGCTGGCACCTTCTTCCCCGACTGTCTGTGGCGCGACCGCAGGCTGATCGGTGAGTGCGACGGGGCGGTGAAGTACACCGACGCCGCCGCGCACGTACGCGAGAAGGAACGTGAGCAGGCGCTGCGCGACGCCGGGTTCGGGATGGTCCGCTGGCTGGCCAAGGAGATCATGGCCACTCCCGGCGTGGTGGTGGAGCGGGTGAGCCGCGCTCTATCCCAATAAGCGCCGAGTTGTCGGGGTTTTCGCGAGGCACCTTCCTGCGTGGTTTGGGTAGGCACCGAGTTGTCTTGGTTATGAAGCCCAAAACGCGGCTGATAACCCTGGCAACTCGGCGGCGACCTGCGATGACGTGCTTCGGGGCGGTGATAACCCCGACAACTCGGCGATGGGTGCTTGGATTGCCTCATGCGAGCAGTGGCACAGCGAGTGAGTCGGGCGAGCGTGAGCGTTGCCGGTGAAATGATCGGGCGGATCGACACGCCCGGGCTACTGGTTCTGGTCGGGGTCACCCACACCGACACGCCCGAGATCGCCGCCAAACTGGCCACCAAGTTGTGGCATCTGCGCATCCTCCACGGGGAGACCTCCTGCGCCGAGACGAATGCTCCGTTGCTGGTGGTGAGCCAGTTCACGCTGTACGCCGACACTGCCAAAGGGCGGCGTCCGTCCTGGTCGAAGGCGGCTCCTGGGCCGATCAGCGAACCGCTGGTCGAGGCGGTGGTGGCATCCCTTCGTTCCCTGGGTGCTCAGGTGGAAACCGGTGAATTCGGTGCCATGATGGACGTCGAGTTGGTCAACGATGGACCCATGACCATCATTCTCGACGTCAATGAGTGACCACTCTCGTGGACGCCGACGCGACCACCTCGCCTGAACTCACTAGAGTTTGCCCCGAGAAGTAGGACGGGAGATCACATGGCGAAGCTGTTGCTGGTCAGCAACGAAGTCGCTGGCGGCGTGCCCGCGGAGCGATCACTGCCCGTCCTGGCGCTGCTCTCCCACGAAATCCTCGGTGTAGCCGCCGACACTCAAGCCCTGACTGAATCGGCGCGCTGTGACATCGTCGTCCTGGACGGACGCAATGACTTGGCCGGTGCCCGCATGATGGCCCGGCTTTTTCAGTCCTCAGGCTCAACCGTGCCGATGCTGCTGGTGTTGACCGAGTCGGGGCTGGCTGCGGTCGCCGCCGACTGGGGCCTGTCCGATGTGGTGCTCGACACCGCCGGACCGGCCGAGGTGGAGACCCGAATCCGACTGCTGGCCAGCGGCGCAGCCAATGACGGCTTGATCTCCGCCGGTGGCATCGTCATCGACGATCAGGCCTACTCGGTGATGCTGGAAGGCGAACCGCTCGACCTGACCTACACCGAGTTCGAGTTGCTGAAGTACCTGGTGCAGCATCCCGGTCGAGTGTTCAGCCGCGAGCATCTGCTGGCCGACGTGTGGGGTTACGACTATTACGGCGGCACTCGCACCGTGGACGTCCACGTCCGCCGGCTGCGCGCCAAGCTCGGCACCGAGCACGAAGCGCTCATCGGCACCGTCCGCAACGTCGGCTACCGGTTCTCACCGGACGCCATTTCCCGCCGCTGAGGACTGCCCTCGGCGCGCCCCGGGGCGTAGCCTCCTGCCATGTGGATCCACCGGATGACCTCTGCCCAGGTGGCCCGGGTGTTGGCGCTGGCCGATCGGGCCGCAGCCGCCGACGGCGTTGATCCGCTCAACGAGGAAGCACGCTTGTCGCTGTACCGCTCAACGGCCCGCCATCTTCTGGTGGGTCAACGGGGACACCTCCACGGCTATCTGAACCATCATCCGACCTTCGCCACCGCCCAACTGGTCATCGACCCCGAGCATCGCCGTGCCGGCCTGGGCTCGCGGTTGTGGCATCAGCTGCCGGTGCCAGCCGGAACCTGGGCCTTTGGCGACACCCCGGCCTCACGCGGCTTCGCGGCCGCCATGGGGATGCACGCCTCGCGCCGCTTGAAGATGTACGTCCGCCCGCTCACCGAGGTGCCGACCCCGCAGCTGCCGGACGGCCTGACCCTGCGCACCTACACCCCTGCGGACGCCGCTGAACTGCTGGCAGTGAACGCCGCCGCCTTCGCCGAACACCCCGAGCAGGGCCAACTCGACGCCACCGGGTTGGCCGACCGGATGGCCGAAGGCTGGTTCGATCCGGACGGGCTGCTGCTCGGCTACGACGCGGACGGCCTGGCCGGCTTCCACTGGACGAAAACCGTCGATGGCGTCGGCGAGGTGTACGTGATCGCGGTGGCTCCGCGGGCCCAGGGGCGCGGCTACGGAAAGGCCCTGTTGGACGCAGGCATGTCTCACCTTGCTGCGAAGGGTTTGCCCACGGTTTCGCTGTTCGTTGATGCGGCCGATCAGATCGCGGTAAAAATGTACGAGCGGGCGGGCTTCGGCCTCGCCCGCGAAGACGTGTATTACGCCCCAGGCGATGAGGAGCATTGATGGCGTTCACCGAAGGACAGGTCGATCTCGACGACCTGATCGCGGACCTGCCCGAGTTGCCCTCTGATCGCTACAACGACCGCGAACTCAGCTGGCTGGCGTTCAACGAGCGGGTGCTCGATCTGGCCCGTGACACCAAGCGGGTGCCGCTGTTGGAGCGCGCGCGTTTCCTGGCCATCTTCTGCAGCAACCTGGACGAGTTCTTCATGGTCCGGGTGGCCGGCCTGAAGCGCCGCATGGCCGCCGGCGTGGCCGTCCCGTCCAACTCCGGGATGATGCCGCGCGAGCTGCTGGACGCGATCCTGACCCGCAGCCGCGAACTGGTCGACGAAGCCACCCGGGTCTTCGCGGAGGAGATCCGTCCGGAGCTGGCCAGCAACGGCATTGCGTTGGTCGCCTGGAACGAGCTCACCGAGGACGAACGCGCCCGGATGACCGAGCTGTTCGAGAACCGGATCTTCCCGGTACTCACCCCGCTGGCGGTCGATCCGTCCCACCCGTTCCCCTACATCTCCGGGCTGAGCGTCAACCTGGCGGTGCTGGTGATGAACCCGGCCACGGGCGCGCGCCAGTTCGCCCGGGTGAAGGTGCCCACGATCCTGAGCCGGTTCGTGGCGCTGGGCAACGACCGGTTCATCCCGCTGGAGGAGGTCATCGCCCCGCACCTCGGGTTGCTGTTCTCGGGCATGCAGGTGGTCGCCCACAGCACCTTCCGGGTGACCAGGAACGAGGACGTCGAGGTCGAAGAGGACGACGCGGAGAACCTGCTGTTCGCCCTGGAGAAGGAACTGCTGCGTCGTACCACCGGACGTCCGCCGGTGCGGCTCGAGGTCGAGGCCGACATCGACGAGTCGATGTTGGAACTGTTGACCAGCGAGCTCGACATCGATGCCGGTGAGGTGTTCAAGCTGCCGCGTCCGCTGGACCTGCGCGGGTTGTTCTCCCTGGCCGATCTGGATCGCGATTCGCTGAAGTACCCGTCCTTCTTGCCCAAGACGCACCCCGAGCTGGCCAAGGTCGAGACCGCTCAGCCGGCCGACATGTTCGCCGCGCTCAAGAGCCATGACGTGTTGTTGCAGCACCCCTACGACTCGTTCGCCACCAGCGTCCAGCGGTTCATCGAGCAGGCCGCCGCCGACCCGGCCGTCCTGGCGATCAAACAGACCCTGTATCGCACCAGTGGTGATTCGCCGATCATCGATGCCCTCATCGAGGCTTCCCGCGCCGGCAAGCAGGTGTTGGCGCTGGTGGAGATCAAGGCCCGCTTCGATGAGCAGGCCAACATCGCCTGGGCCCGCAAGTTGGAGAAGGCCGGCTGCCACGTCGTCTACGGCGTGCTCGGGCTGAAGACTCACTGCAAGCTGTCGATGGTGGTCCGCGAGGAGCCGACCGGCCTGCGTCGCTACTGCCACATCGGCACCGGCAACTACAACCCGAAGACCGCCCGGCTGTACGAGGACATGGGTCTGCTCACCTCGAACGCGGTGATCACCGAGGATGTCGCCAAGCTTTTCAATCACCTGTCGGGAATGTCGCAGGAGACGGGCTACCGGCGGCTGCTGGTGGCGCCGCATTCGGTGCGCCGCGGCCTGATCTCGGCGATCAACCGGGAGATCCTCAATCACCGCGAGGGACTGCCGGCTGGGATCCGGATCAAGGTCAACTCCATCGTCGACGAGGCCACCACCGACGCCCTTTACCGGGCCTCGCAGGCCGGGGTCTCGGTCGATCTGTGGGTGCGCGGGATCTGCGCGGTACGTCCAGGGGTGCCCGGCCTGAGTGAGAACATTCGGGTGCGCAGCATCCTGGGACGCTTCCTGGAGCACAGCCGGCTGTACTGGTTCGCCAACGGCGGCCATCCGCAGGTGGGCATCGGTTCTGCCGACTTGATGCACCGCAACCTCGATCGTCGCGTCGAGGTGATCGTCGGTCTGGCCAACCCCAATCACATTGCCCAGATCGAACATCTCTTCGACCTGGCGTTCGCCGACGGCACGGCGTCGTGGTGGTTGGACGGCGAAGACTGGAGCCAGCACACTCTCGGCGCCGACGGTGAGCCGCTGACCGACTTGCAGGACCACCTGATCAGCCAGATGGGTCAACGCCGCGGGCTCGATCGCTGAGGTCATGGCAGAGCTCAGCAAGCGCATCCTCGCCGGTGGGACGGTCACCATCCGGGTCACCGATGGCACGCCGGAAATCCTGTTGGTGCATCGTCCGCGCTACGACGACTGGACGCTCCCCAAGGGCAAGCTCGAGGTCGGTGAACAGCTGGCGGCCTGCGCGGCCCGGGAGACCGTCGAGGAGTCCGCGGTCAGCGTGCGGCTCGGTCTGCCGGTCGGCGAGATCAGCTACCCGATCAGCAGCGGCATCAAGGCAGTCAGCTACTGGGTGGGGCACCCCACTGCCTTCGGCAAGCTCCGGCCGAACAACGAGGTCGACACCTTGGCCTGGTTCTCGGTCACCAACGCCTTGCGGCAGACCTCGTACGCCGATGAGCGCGAGTTGATCCGGCGCGCGGTGAACCTGCCCGCGGCTACTCCGCTGGTCCTCCTGCGGCACGCCAAGGCCCTCTCCCGCAGCGAGTGGCCCGATGCACCGGACGTCCAGCGCCCCCTCGACGAGCGCGGACGCATCCAGGCCAAGGCGGTGATGCCCCTGCTGGACGCCTATGGGATCACCCGGGTGGTGAGCTCGGCGGCCGAACGCTGCGCTCGCACCGTGCGTCCGTTCGCCAAGGCGCGCGGTGTGGAGGTGGACCTGCGCGAGGAGCTGACCGAGGAGTCGGGCGTCCCTCGGCCGAAAAAGGTCACTGCGGCCCTGGCCGAGCTGGCCCGCCGCACCGCCGCGGACGGCGTACCGACCGTGGTGTGTGGGCATCGTCCGGTGCTGCCGGCGATGTTCGCCGGCGTGGGTGTCGAACCGGCTGCGCTCAGCCCGGCATCGGCGATGGTCGTCCATCTGGCCGCCGACGCCACCGTGGTCGCGGTGGAACTGCATCGCCCGCTCCACTGAGACCGGCACCGCTCACCTGAGCGGACCGGATGCTGCCCAGAACATGCCCAGCGGCAGCAGCGCAGCCACCCAGGTGGTTCGCCGGACATTCACGTGGTTGGCCTGCCAGGTTCACCCCGTTCACACCCAGGCGCCATTCGCTGCCCGGAAGCTGGGCGCACCCACCCGTTGCCCGCTGCCATCACATCCAGAAGGCCAACTTGATGAATCACCCGCGACGCCTTGGCTCGTCTTCCCTTGCCCGCATCCATCGAACATTCATCGCTCCCCTTGTGCTCGCCGTCGGCGCGGTGAGTCTGTTCGCGCTGCCGGCGCACGCCGCCGACAGCGATGTCGTGATCAATGAGGTGTTCAGCGCGAACACCAGCAACGCGGCCGATACCGACGCCTTGCGCTACGACTGGGTCGAGCTCCGCAACACCGGATCGTCCCCGGTCGACGTCACCGGCTGGTGCCTGTACGACGGCGACCTGTCGGCGGCGAAGTACTACCGCTTCGGGACGTCCACCATCGTTCCGGCCTCGACGGTGATTCCGGCCGGTGGCTATCTGGTTGCCTACATCTCCTCCGATCCGGGCTTGGGCAAGGGCGACGCGGCGACGCTGACGACCACCTGCGCCGGCGACGGCACCTACGACGCCGCGCTCAAGGTCGGCGACACGGTCACCTGGCCGGCGTCGACGCACGCCAGTCCGTCCTGGGCCCGTACCTCCACCGGCAGCTACGCCATGTCTGCCGCGGCGACACCGGAAGCGGCGAACTCCTTCCCCGCGGGGGTGGACGATCCCTCCCCGAGCCCGACGCCCACTCCCTCCCCGACCCCGACGTCGCCTGCGGTGACCCCGATGTCGCTGGACGCCTGGTCGGGTCTGCAGCCGGTGGCCACCCTCGACGACCAGGGCGCGTTCGGGGCGCTCGGGTCGGGCGGCTCCCACACCGACGGCAATCTCTCCGGGCTGGTCTTCCAGCCCGCGTCAGCAACCGAGCCGGCCGTGCTGTGGGCGGCGGACAATGACCTCAACCCGACCCTCGGCAACACCACCACCAAGGGGCCCGGCGCGATCAACAAGTTCGTGCAGGTGAACGGTAAGTGGGCCCAGGATCCTGCCGACGGCTGGAGCTGGGACGCCTCCGGCACCACCAAGGGCGGCAAGCAGTTGCACTACACCGACGGCAGCGGCGGCGTCGACTCCGAGGGCATCACCTTGGTGAACGGCTCGTCGGCCAACGGCCTCTTCATCGCCTCCGAGCGCGACAACACCAACAAGAGCGTCTCCCGGCCCTCCATCCTGCGCTACGACGTGACCACGGCCGCCACGGACACCAGCGGTGATGGCGCTGCCGACCTGAGCGCCACCAGCGAGTGGAACCTGCTGTCGATCATCAACGGCACCGGAGTGACGTTGGCCACCAGCGCCGAGGCCAACCTCGGGCTCGAAGCCGTCGCCTGGGTTCCGGACAGCTACCTGACCGCGAAGCACTTCCGGTTGGCCGATGGCTCGCTCTACAACCCGACGAACTACGGCAGCCACTTCGGGGGCCTGTTCCTGGCCGCGTTGGAGAAGAACGGCCACATCTACGCCGTGGCCCTGGACGAGGCCGGGAGCAACGCCACCTTGGTGCGCGACATCGCCATTCCCGACACCGCCCAGGCTGCGGGCTTCACGGTCATCCAGGACCTCACCTGGGACGCCGACACGACCAGCCTGTTGGCTCAGTGCGACAACTCCTGCGGCACTGACCAGGCGGCCAAGCTGGCCACCTACACCATCAACACCGACGGTGACTTCACCATCACCGCCTTGGTGGCCTCGCCGACCGCCGTCGCCGCTCAGAACACCGAGGGCTTCGCCATCGCCCCGCTCAACACCGCGTCCACTGTTGCCTCCGGTGATCCGGGCACGCTCTACCGGGCGGTCTTCTGGGCCGACGATTCGGTGACCGACGGCTACTCCTTGCGGAGCGGCTACCTCGCGGCCGGCCCGGCGCCCACCCCGACGCCGTCGCCCACGCCGAGCGCTCCGGTCAGCACGACGGTCCAGCTCGCGGTGGCCCCGGCCTCGGTGGCCTACGGCGCCGCTGCCACGGCGGCGGTCTCGGTTGTCCCCGCGGTCGCCGGAACGGCGATTGCCGGCGCGGTGACGGTGACGGTCGACGGCGTGTCCGTGAGCACGCGGACGGCGGCGCCGAGCCTGACGGTCTCGCTCCCGGCCCAGCTGGCGGTCGGCAGCCATCAGGTGCGGGCATCCTTCGTCCCAGCCGATCCGACGGCCATAGCCGGTTCGGTCTCGACGAATCAGGCGTTGACCGTGGTCAAGCGGGCCACCAAGCTCACGGTGAAGGCACCCTCGCGCGCCAAGCGCGGCCACACGATCACCGTGCGGGTCAGCGTTTCGGCCATGGGCCTGTCGGTGTCGCCGTCCGGATCAGTCCGGGTCGCCGTCTCCGGCGGCAGTGTCCGCACGGTCGCACTGAAGCACGGCACGGCGGTGGTCAAGGTTCGCCTCCCTCGCCGTGGCACCAAGGCCACGATCAAGGCCACTTACGGTTCCGACGCCCGGTTCGGTGGGTCTTCGGCAACCAAGAAGGTCGCGCTTCACCGGTGATCTCACTGCAGGCGTCCGCATCGTCGGCTCAGTTGATGAGTCGGCGGTGCGGATGTCCCAGTGGCCCGACCACTCGCCCGCGTCCCGGCTCAGTGCGGGGGCGCGGTGCTCTCTCGAACGACCAGCGTCGGCTCCAAGGTGATGTGCTCGGCGTTGCGCGTGCCCGACTCGATCATGTCCAGCAGCAACTCGACGCTGAGCCGACCGATCTCGTTGAAGTCCTGACGGATGGTGGTCAGCCCCGGGGTGAAGTACTCCGCCATCGGATTGTCGTCGAACCCGACGATGCTGAGCTCGCGCGGGCAGTCACGTCCGCGCTCGTGGGCGGCATGCAGGAGGCCCAGCGCCATCTCGTCGTTGGCACAGAAGACCGCGGTCACCTCCGCACGGTCGAGCAGCTCCGCGGCAGCCTGGTAACCGGACGCCGCACTCCAGTCGCCGTGAATGGGCTCGACGATCTCGGCCCCGGCATCGGCCAAAGCCTGCCGCCAGCCGGCTTCACGCTCAACGCTCTCGTACCAGTTGGTCGGCCCGGCCAGGTGGTGGACGGTGCGGTGACCCAGCCCCAGCAAATGCTCGGTGGCCTTGCGGGCGCCCAGCCCCTGATCGACTCCGATCAGCGGGTAGTTGTCCTGCAGCCCGGCGTGAATGGCGACCATCGGCGGCAGGCCGGACGGCAGCGCCTCGGCGTTCGCGGTCATCCGCGGCTGCACCAGCACCACCCCCTCGCTGGAGCGGGAACGCATCAGATTGGCGCCGCGAGCGACCGCGTTCGGGCCGCCTTCGCTCAAGTGGGTGATGGTGACCGCATAGCCGCGGTCATGGGCGGCGATCTCGATGCCGTGCAGCGCCGCACTCGGGCCCCACAAGGTGGTGTCCTCGGTGAGCACGCCGATCGTCCGCGACCGGCCACTGGCCAGGCCCTGCGCCATCAGGTTGGGACGGAAGTCGAGATCGCGCATCGCCGCGAGCACCCGCTCGCGAGTGTCGTCGGCCACCCGGGCTTGCTGGTTGATCACCCGCGACACCGTCATCGCCGACACTCCGGCCCGTCGGGCAACGTCGGTGACAGTCGGCACGCGACGGCCTGGGGTCTGCAAGGGGCCGTCTTCCATGGGTTCAGCGTATTCCACCCTGGCGCCACCGGGGCAGCGGGCTGGCCGGTGCGGGTCGCTTCGCCGCGAGGGGTTTTGGCCAGAGTTCACCTGCCGTTCACCAAACTGCCGCGGCACGCTCACCCGTCCCCTCTAGCGTCCCTGTTAGAGCCCAGTGCTCACCAATGATGACGAACACGAACGACGAACCTAAGGACTACCTTGAAGATCAAGCTGATCACTGCCGCCGCCCTGGTGACCGCCTCGGCACTGGCGTTCGCTGGCTGTGCGGCCAACGAAGGTGGCGCCGCCACCAAGACTCTGACCGGTAAGGGCGCATCGTCACAGAAGGCCGCCCAGGAGAAGTGGGTCGCCGCCTTCCAGACCGCCAACTCCGGCGTCACCGTCAACTACGCTCCCGACGGCTCCAGCGCGGGTCGTTCGGCCTTCGTCGCTGGTGCGGTTGCCTTCGCCGGCTCCGACCGTCCGTTCAAGGACGAGGAGATGGGTGCGGGCAAGTTCGCTGGCTGCGCCGCCGACTCCAACGCTCTGAACCTGCCCGTTTACGTCTCGCCGATCGCGGTGATCTACAAGCTGGACGGCGTCGACTCGCTCACCTTGGATCCGACCGCTGTGGCCAGCATCTTCGCCGGCAAGATCACCAAGTGGAACGATCCGGCCATCGCCAAGCTGAACCCGAAGGCGAAGCTGCCCGATCTGGCCATCACCGCCGTGCACCGCGCGGACGGCTCCGGCACCACCAACAACTTCACCGACACGCTGAACCAGTTGGCGCCGACGGTGTGGACCGAAGCCGCCTCTGACGACTGGCCGGCCGCGTTCAGTGGCGAGGCTGCCAACGGCACCTCCGGCGTGGTCAGCGCGGTCTCCGGTGGCACTGGCACCATCGGCTACGCCGATGCTTCGGCCGCCAAGAACGTCGGCATCGCCGACCTGCTGATCAACGGCAAGACGCTCAAGCCGGAGGCTGCGGCCGCTGCGGCGATCCTGGACAACTCGAAGGTGATCCCCGGTCGGGCCACCAACGACCTGGCCTACAAGCTGGATCGCACCGCTGAGGGCGCTTACCCGGCCGTCCTGGTCTCCTACGCGATCGTCTGCCAGACCTACAAGGACTCGGCTACCGCTTCCCTGGTGAAGAGCTACGTGGGCTACATCGCCTCGGCCGAAGGCCAGCAGGCGGCGGCCACCGCAGCCGGCTCCGCGCCGCTGTCGGCCGATCTGCAGACCAAGGTGAAGGCCGCGGTCGACTCGATCAAGTGATCCGCTGAAACCGACGGCGCCGGTGGGAATCATCCCGTCGGCGCCGTTGGTCGGCCTAGCCTTAGCACTACCTGCAGAAAGCGAGCCCGATGAGCACCACCACGGCCCCGGTCGATAGCGATACCTCGCCGTCGTCCGCCGCTGATCCCCGGCGGTTCGGTGATCGCATCTTCAGCGGTCTGGCCGCGGCGTCCGGGATCATGATTCTGGTCATCTTGGCCATGGTCGCGGCGTTCCTCCTGGTTGAAGGCGGCCCCGCACTGTTCGCCGACCCGGCCAAGCTGATCAGCGAGGGCTACGGCGAGTTCGCCTCCTGGGTGGCTCCTTACGCCTTCGGCACGGTGTGGGCAGCGGTACTGGCCTTGCTGATGGCCGTCCCGGTGTCGATCGGGATCGCGCTGTTCATCACTCATTACGCACCGCGTCGGATGGCTGCTCCGCTGGGCTACCTGATCGATCTGCTCGCCGCGGTTCCCTCGGTGGTCTTCGGCCTGTGGGGCGCAGAACTGCTGGCCCCGTCGGTGCGCGTCTTCTACGTGTGGCTCAACGAGAACCTCGGCTTCATTCCCTTGTTCGACGGCAAGGTGTCCGGTACCGGACGCACCATCCTGACCGCCGCTGTGGTGCTGGCGGTGATGGTGCTGCCGATCATCACCAGCCTGAGCCGGGAAGTGTTCCTGCAGACTCCCCGCCTCCACGAGGAGGCCGCCCTGGCGTTGGGCGCCACCCGCTGGGAAATGATCAAGATGGCGGTGCTGCCGTTCGCCCGGCCGGGCCTGGTGGCCGCCATCATGCTGGGCTTGGGACGGGCCCTGGGTGAGACCATGGCGGTCACCATGGTGTTGTCGGGAGGCAAGAACATCACCTTCGAGATCCTGACCAGCGACAATCCCAACACGATCGCTGCGACGATCGCGCAGAACTTCCCTGAGGCTTTCGGCCTCAAGACCAACCAGTTGATCGCCGCGGGCTTGGTGCTGTTCGCAATCACCTTGGCGGTCAACACCATCGCGCGCTGGATCGTGTCCCGCCGCGCCGAGTACTCCGGAGCGAACTGATGACCACCATCAGCCAATCGATGGCTCCCGGCCAGCTCACCGCCGGACGGCTCCCCAAGGTGGTCGTGCCCGCCCTCCTGGCGGGCGCTGCCCTGCTGGGACTCGCGATCTCGCTGTTGGTCGGCGGCGGCAATCTGGCGCTGGCTGCGGCACTGGCCTACATCATCTTCCTGATTGCGGTGGAAGTCTCCGCCCGCATCGTCGAGGGCGCCCGCCAGGCCGCTGATCGCCGGGCCACCAGCATGATCGTCGGGGCGTTCGTGCTCGCGCTGCTGCCGCTGGGCTCGGTCACCTGGGAGGCGCTCAGCAAGGGCGCGGCCCGGTTCGACCTGACCTTCTTCACCTACTCGATGCGCAACGTCGTCGGCGAAGGCGGCGGCGCCCTGCACGCGATCACCGGAACCTTGTGGGTCACCGGCATGGCCACCTTGATCTCGGTGCCGATCGGGCTGATGACGGCGGTCTACTTGTCCGAGTACGGTGCGAAGAACCGACTGGCCAAGGCCATCACCTTCTTCGTCGACGTGATGACCGGTGTCCCGTCCATCGTGGCCGGCCTGTTCGCCTACGCGCTGATGACGTTGATCATCGGCCCCAACACCGGCTTCGGCTTCGCCGGCAGCGTGGCGCTGTCAGTGCTGATGATTCCGGTGGTGGTGCGCTCCAGCGAGGAGCTGCTGCGGCTGGTGCCCAACGAACTGCGTGAGGCCGCCTACGCCCTCGGCGTCCCCAAGTGGTTGACCATCACCCGAGTGGTCATTCCCACCGCGATCTCCGGCATCGTGTCCGGCGTCATTCTGGCCGTCGCCCGGGTGATCGGGGAGACCGCCCCCTTGCTCGTCGCCGCCGGCTTCACCGCGAGCCTGAACAACAATCTGTTCGCCAATCCGATGATGACCCTGCCGGTCTTCGTCTACGACTCCTACGCCCATCCGGGCGTGGACGTGCAGGTGTACCTGGATCGGGCGTGGGCTGGTGCGCTCACCCTGATCGCCATCGTCATGCTGCTGAACCTGATCGGACGGCTCGTCGCCCGCCGATTCGCCCCCAAGACCGGGAACTGAGAGAAAGAGACCCGCATGGGTAAGAGGATCGAAGTCACTGACCTGAACGTCTACTACGGCGATTTTCGTGCCGTAGAGGATGTCAGCATCACCATCGAGGCGAAGTCGGTGACGGCGTTCATTGGTCCGTCCGGCTGTGGCAAGTCGACGTTCCTGCGCACGTTGAACCGGATGCACGAAGTGATTCCCGGGGCGCGTGTCGAGGGCGAGGTGCTGTTGGACGGGGAGAACCTGTACGGCCCCGGCGTCGACCCGGTGCGGGTTCGCCGCCACATCGGCATGGTGTTCCAGCGGCCCAACCCGTTCCCGACGATGTCGATCAAGGAGAACGTGCTGGCCGGCATCAACCTGAACAACCGACGGATGCCCGGCAGCGAGAAGGACGACCTGGCCGAGCAGGCGCTCAAGGGCGCCAATCTGTGGGAAGAGGTCAAGAACCGGCTCAACAAGCCCGGCGCCAGCCTGTCCGGTGGTCAGCAGCAGCGGCTCTGCATCGCCCGGGCGATCGCGATGGAGCCTGAGGTGCTGCTGATGGACGAGCCGGCCTCGGCCCTGGACCCGATCTCCACCTTGGCGATCGAGGACCTGATGAACGAGCTGAAGCAGCAGTACACGATCGTGATCGTCACCCACAACATGCAGCAGGCCGCTCGGGTTTCCGACGTCACCGCTTTCTTCAACATCGCCGGCGCCGGGGCACCCGGACGGCTGATCGAGTCCGGACCGACCGAGAAGATCTTCTCCGCTCCCGACGTGAAGGCCACCGAGGATTACATCTCCGGCCGCTTCGGCTGAGCCGGGAGTGCACTGCGTAACCTCACCCAGGCGCTGGCTGGATTCGTCCTACTAGGATTCATCCGTGGCGAACGTGGGGTGGTATCCCGATCCGGGCGGTCAGCCTGGTCAGTTCCGGTACTGGAACGGCAGTTCATGGTCTGTTGAGACCACGTCCACGCCCCGACAGACCCCACCGCCGGCCGGGCAACCCGCCGGCGTGCCCGGAGCGACCGAGCCGCGCAAGAAGACCTCGGTGGGGGTCTGGATCGGTATCGGCGCGGCGATCGTGGTGGTCGCGCTGATCGTCTGGGCGGTCGTCCAGTTCCTGCCCAATCTCGCCGGCGGCGGCACCCCGTGGCAGCCCGGCGGCAACCCCACGCAGAACTTCTGCACCGCCGGCGGCACCTCGAGTTCGGCCACCCCGATCCCCGACCGGCCCGGACGGGTCTCGGCCGGGCACCTGTCCTACCCGACCCTCGGCGACCCGTGGGAGGCCCCCGGCGGCGACAACCGGGTGCCGTTCGGGACCTACGCGGTGATGCAGAGCGCGACCGATCAGGACGACTACGACGGCAATGGCAACAGGTGGGTGTCCAGTGTGCTGGTCTCCGATCTGGTCTCCGGCGACGGCTTCGGTGATGCCAAGTCGGCGGCCAACATGGTGATGAAGTGCGTGCTCGGCAAGTACTACTCCAACACCGTGGTCGAGCGCCAAGACCTGAGTTCGGCGGCCTACAAGGTCGATGGCCACCCCGGCTGGCTGATCGAATCCCAGCTCAGCTTCAACGTTCCGGGGCTGCGAGCCAAGGGCGAACGCGTCCTGCTGTTGGTGGTGGCGGTCGCTGAGGACCAGTACGGACTGTTCTACGCCTCGGTGCCCGACACCAGCCCGGATCGGCTTCCCGAAGCCCGTGACGCGATGGCCAAGCTCACCGTCGACTAGAGAGCGCCGCCGGCAGAGTCGGCCGGGGCACCTCCCCGACCGATCAGCTGCAGGTCACCAGGCCCAAGGAGTGCTTGAGCCGGAACACTCGTATCGCGGCCGCGCTCAAGGTGTCAGCGAAGCCGGGATCAGCGTCAGCCCTGGCTACAAGGCCAGCGGCGAACGTCGTAGCCAAACGCGGGTTGACGGTGATCGCGAGGTCGCCACCCGCCATCACGAAGCGCGCCGCACGGTCCTTCGCCGGCACCGCGCGGACGGCCGCGGCAACCCCCAGGTCATCACTGATCACCACCTGGTCGTAGCCCCACCCGCGGAGCAGACCGATCACCGTCGGGGAGAACACTGCGGGATTCTTGGCGTCGATCTTGGTGTAGACCGCCGAAGAGACCATCACCGCATCCGCCTGACCGGCGACCGCATCCCGGAAGGGCAGCAGCAAGGGCGAGTCCGCGGTCGTGGTGGAATCCACCACCCGGGGGGCGAAATCGGTGTTGCCCACCACCGCACCCAAGCCCGGAAAGTGCTTCACCGCAGTAGCCACCCCGGCGGCCTTCATGCCGCTCCGGAACGCCAGCACCTTGGCCGAGACCAGCGCCGGGTCGCTGCCGTAGCCGCGTCCGAGCCTGGCCACGGGACGGTTGCTGCCCTTGTTGGCCGACGGCACCACATCGGCAACCGGGGCGAGGTCGAGCCCCACTCCGGCCTCGGCCAGAGCCTTCCCCCACGTGGTGGCCCTGGCGGTCAGCGTGGCGTCGGTCAGCTTGGCCTGCTGTGCCGCGCTCGGCATGGCCGCGAAACCGCTGCCATGCAGCCGCTGGACGAGGCCACCCTCCTGGTCCACGGCGATCAGCACCTGCCCGCCGCCCACTTCCTGCAGCTCGGCCGTCAGGTCAGCCACGCCGTCGACACCGGCGTAGGTGGTGCCCATCAAGATCACCGCACCCGCCTTGCTGCGCCTGATCGCCGTCCGCTCGGTGGCGGTCAGCCCGGTGACGCTCACTGCGACCATGATCAGCTGGCCCGCCTGTTCCTTCACGCTCAGCGCTGCCACCTCGGAGGCACACGTCGGCGGGGAGGTCGGCACCACAGTGGCCGACGCCTGGCTGGCTGAAGGCGTCGCGGTGCCCGCAGGCGGCGGAGCAATGCATCCGGCCACCAGGACGGACAGGGCTGACAGCGCCGCCGCCCGGCGGCCGTAGCCTGCCGAAGGACTCCTCACCCCAGGTCCAGGTCGAGCAGCGCGTTCTCCACGACCTCCGGCAAGGACGGATGGATCCAGTACTGCCCCCGCGCCATCGTGCGCGCGTCCAGCCCGGTACTCATCGCCTGAATCAACGGCTGCAACAGCACGGACGCCTGCGGGCCGATGATGTGCGCGCCGAGCAGTCGACCGGTGCCACGCTCGGCGATCACCTTGGCGAAGTGGTCGCTGTCCTCCATCGCCCAGCCGTAGGCCACCCCGCCGTAGTCCCGCACGCCGACGGCGTAGTCGAGCCCCTCGGCGCGGCATTCGGCCTCGGTGAGCCCGACGCAGGCCACCTGGGGGTCGCTGAACACCGCCCGCGGGACGAAGCGGTGGTCGGACGCGATCGGCTGGGTGGGGTTGAGCAGATTGTGCTGAACGACCCGGGCCTCGTGGTTGGCGACGTGGCGCAGTTGGTAGGGCGAGCTCACATCGCCCAGGGCGTAGATGCCCTCGGCGGTGGTGCGCTGGAACTCGTCGACGATCACTCGGCCGGACAGCGGATCGACGTCCACGCCGGTGTGGTGCAGGTCGAGGGTGTCGCTGTTGGGCGTCCGTCCGGTTGCCAGCAGGAGTTGTTCGGCGCCGAAGAAGTACTCGATGCCGTCGTCGTCGACGGTACCCACCTCCAGCCCCCGATCGGTCGCCTCCACCGAGGCCAGGTGGTGCCCGAAGCGCAGTGCGACGCGGGCGTTCATCAGGCTGGCGAAACGGTCAGAAACCGCGGCATCGGCGAACTTCAGCAGCCGCTGGCCACGGTGCAGGACGGTGACCTGGGTACCGAAGGCGGCGAAGATGTGGGCGAACTCGGCCGCGATCGCGCCTCCGCCGACGATGATCAGCGACTTCGGCAGCTCGGCCAGCCGCATGATCGAATCGGAGGTGTGCACACGCTCGGCCACGGTCGGATCGTCCAGCCCGGTCACTTCCGGGACGAACGGGCGCGATCCCGCGGCGATCACGAAACGGTCAGCGGTGAACTCCCGCGAAGCGACCTTGAGCTTCTTGGGTCCGATGAAGCGCGCCCGCTCTCTGATCAGGGTCACATTCGGCTGAGCCAATCGGTAGGCCTGCTCGCTCTCGGCCACCGGGTCGATCCGTCCGAAGATCCGATCACGCAGCCGCGGCCAATCGACATTCACCCCGCCGACGTCGACCCCCAGATCGCCGGCGTGCCGGGCCAACTGGGCCAGGTCGGCGGGGTAGACGAACATCTTGGTGGGAATGCAGCCCACGTTGAGGCAGGTCCCGCCGAACCACTTCTGGCCGTCCACGAGCGCCACTCGCCAGTCGGCGAATCGCTTGGTGATGATCGCATTGCCGGCTCCGGAGCCGATCACACACAGGTCGAAGTCAGCCATGGATCAATACTTCCACGCGACAGGTGGGGGCGCGCCAGAGGTCGAGCCGAAGTGCGCAATCAGGCGCCGGGACGGAACCGCTTCTTCTTCGGCGGCACCAGGTCGCCGGCCGGTTCGGCATAGGACACCCCGACCAGTTCGTCTCCGTCGAAGGTGAACGTGGTCACGCTGGCCAGCCGGGTCTCGCGCTTGCGCGGATCGTGGACGAGCGGACGTCCCTCGGCCCAGCTGCGGGCCATCCAGATCGGCAGTTCGTGGGCGACGATCAGCGCCTCGCCATCGACGGCGTGTTCGGCGGCATCGGCCAGCGCGGCGCGCATCCGCGCCACGATCGACGGGTACGGCTCGCCCCAGCTGGGACGCAGCGGGTTGCGCAACTGCCACCAGCTCGACGGCTTGAGCAACAGCTGGTTGTACTTCCCGAACGACTTGCCCTCGAACGCGTTGGCGGCCTCGATCACCCGTTCGTCGATGTTGACCGTCAGCTCCGGGTGGCCGGCGGCGATCGGCGCCATGGTCTCTTGCGCCCGCTGCAGCGGCGAGCTCACCAGGTGCACCAGCGGCGCGTCGGCGAAGTACTCCCCCAGCCGCTCGGCCATCTGCTTGCCGAGGTCGGACAGCCCGAAGCCCGGCAGCCGTCCGTACAGCACGGCGTCAGGGTTGTAGACCTGTCCGTGTCGGACCAGGTGAACGATTCTGGGTGCCATCAACGCTCCTGTGCTCGCCGTGGGTAGCCCACAACGACGTTCCCGCGAGACGGGAACGTCGTCGGTGAGATTGCGCTACCGGTGGTCATGATCAGGCCGGTAGCCGATGGCGGCTTACTTGCCGGCGCGACGGCGCTGGATGCGCGTGCGCTTCAGCAGCTTGCGGTGCTTCTTCTTCGCCATCCGCTTACGGCGCTTCTTGATGACCGAACCCACTGGCAGGACCTCTTTCGATTCCACCTCGAACGAGGTGGCACGTTTCGTTGGTTCACGGCTGCTCGGCAGCCCTGACGAATCCGGCTGGCCAATCCAGCCGACGCACGATCTTACTTCACCCGGACCCGCAGGCCGAAATCAACCGGCCTGGTAGAACGCACCGCGCAGGTAAGCGTTCACCGCGTGCTCCGGAACACGGAAGTTGCGACCGAAGCGAACCGCTTCCAGGTCACCGGAGTGGATCAGTCGGTAGACCGACATTCGGGAGACCCGCAACGCCGCCGCGACCTCGGCCACCTTCAGAAACTTCACGTTTCCCAAGCTGGTGACCGAATCGTTCATGGCTGACCGCCTTCTCCCACACGCCCACCGCCATGGTGGGGGTACTCGTCCAACGATAGTGGCACCCATGGGGTGGTTGTGAACACTCGTCTCGAACTATCGCCCAACTGTGCAGAATCGTTATCCAGGCGTGCAGGCACATCCCGACCGACAACCCCGATCAGGACGAGGCGAGCTCCCGGCTGCGGTCGCGCGCGGCCTCCATCGCGGTCATGAAAGCGGCCTTGACCCGGTGGTCTTCCAGTTCCCGCAGGGCCGCGGCCGTGGTCCCTCCCGGAGAGGTCACCCGCTCCCGCAGCTGCGTGGGATGGACGCCGGACTCAGCCAGCAACTTGGCCGATCCGTACATGGTCTGCACCACCAAGGTGGTTGCGATGTCGCGCGGCAGGCCGAGCATCACCCCGGCGTCGATCATGGCTTCGACCACGAAGAACAGGTAGGCCGGCCCAGAGCCGGAGATCGCGGTGACCGCGTCCTGGTACTTCTCCGGAACGGTGACCACCTTGCCGACCGCGCTGAGCAGGCCGGTGACGAACTCCAGGTTTTCCTTGGTCGCCGTGGCGCCGCCGGAAATCGCGGCCATGCCCTCGTCCACCTGCGCCGGGGTGTTCGGCATCACCCGCACCACCGGGGTCCGGTCGGGCATGATCGCTTCGATCTGGCCGATGGTGACGCCGGCACACAGCGACACCACCAAGGCGCCGTCGCTCAGCGCCGAGGCGATCTGCGGCAGCACCTCACCGGTGTCCTGGGGCTTGACCACCACGACCACCGCTTCAGCGGCGGCCACGGCATCGGCCAGTTCAGCGGTGCCGATGCCGTACTTCGCCGAGATCTCCTCCAGCCGCGGAGCGTGCCGGTCCACCGCGGTGATCTGGGACGGCTCCCAGCCGGCCCGCAGCAGGCCGGCGATCAGGGTCTCGCCCATCACCCCGGCGCCAATCACGGCCAGTCGGCTCATCGGTTCGCCACCACCTCTGCGATTTGCACAGCATTGAGAGCGGCACCCTTGCGCAGGTTGTCACCCACCACGAACAACACCAGCCCCCTGCCCTCAGGCGCGGACTGATCGACCCGGATCCGCCCGACGAAGCAGGCGTCCTGACCGGCACCCTCGCGAGGCGTCGGCACGTCACTGAGCTGGACGCCGGGTGCGGCCGACAACAGCTCGGTGGCCCGCTCCACACTGATCGGACGGGAGAACTCAGCGTGGATGCTCAACGAGTGCCCGCTGAAGACGGGGACGCGCACGCAGGTGCCGGCCACCAGCAGGTCAGGCAGGTGCAGGATCTTGCGCGACTCGTTGCGCAGCTTCTGCTCCTCATCGGTCTCCAGCGTTCCGTCGTCGACGATGGAGCCCGCCAGCGGCACCACGTTGTAGGCGATCGGACGCACGTACGGCGTCGGGTCACCATCAGCGACAGCGGCACCGTCCAGGGCCAGTCCGCGGGCGTCCCCGGCGGCGGCGATCTGATCGGCCAGGGCGGCCACCCCGGCCACGCCGGAACCGGACACAGCCTGATAGGTCGAGACGGTCAAGCGCACCAGGCCGGCCTCGTCGTGCAGCGGCTTGAGCACCGGCATTGCGGCCATGGTGGTGCAGTTGGGGTTGGCGATGATGCCGGTGGGCGGGTTCAGCGCGTCTTCGGGGTTCACCTCGCTGACCACCAGCGGAACCGTCGGGTCCTTACGCCAGGCAGAGGAGTTGTCGACCACGATGGCGCCGGCTGCGGCCACCTTCGGGGCGTACTCACGCGACGTCGAGCCCCCGGCGGAGAACAGCGCCAGATCGAGTCCGGAGAAGTCAGCGGTCGCGGTGTCTTCCACCACGATGTCGGTGCCCTTCCAGGGCAGCGTCTTGCCGGCCGAACGGGCCGAAGAGAAGAACCGAATCTCGTCCACCGGGAAGTCACGCTCTTCCAGAAGGGTCCGCATGACGCGACCGACCTGGCCTGTTGCCCCGAAAACACCTACACGCATGGGCGGAAGCCTACCCGGCGGGGCTGAACACAGCCTGAATGCGATCAGCGCATGATCGCCCGGGCGAAGCCGACGAACTCGGTGCCGCTCATCACTTCCCCAGCAGCCAGCCCAGGTAGGGCGCCGCCAAGGAGTACCCCACAAAAGCCACCAGGTCGAGAATGAAATGGGCGGCAACCAGTGGCCCGACCCGTTTTGTCTTGAGATAGAACAACCCGAAGACCAGGCCCATCACCACGTTGCCGACCGCGCCGCCGAAGCCCTGGTAGAGGTGGTACGAGCCGCGCACCAACGCACTGGAGACCAGCACCACCCAGACCGGCCAGTTCAGCTGACGGCCGCGGACGAACCAGAAGCCGATCATGATGACTTCTTCCAGGACGCCATTCATCAGCGCGGCACCGATCAGCACCGGAACCGTCCACCAGTTCTCCGCGAGGTTCGCCGGCGCGACATTGGTGTTGAATCCGAACTGTCGCGCCACCAGGTAGAACGCGATCCCCGGAATGCCGATGACGGCGGCCAGGCCGAACCCCCAACCGATGTCGAATCCCGGGCGGCGCAGATCGAAACCGATGCGATCTCGATCCCCACTGAGGCGCAGCAGGTAGAGCGCGAACAGCGCCGGGATCAGCGGGAACACGATCCCGGCCAGCTGATAGGCCAGGTCGAGCCAGGGCCGATCGGGGGCGATCGAGCTGTTCATCGTCGTGGTCTGCTGGTTCAACGGAACGTTGCGGGTCAGCTTCTCGATGATGGCCAACACCGAGTACACCGCCGAGGAACCCAATGAGACTCCCAACACCAGCATCAACTCGGTGCCGGGACGCCGTGGTGCGGCGGGTTCAAGGTTCGACGGTTCCAACGTGCTCATGCCGATGCCCCTTCTTGGCCCAGGTGACGTCGTGCGAACGTCAGGGTGCGCGTCAACGTCGCCGTCCGCTGGTCCTGATTCAGGCCGCGGGTGCTGACCTCGGCCACCACCTGCCCCAGAAACCCGGACGCGGTCAGTGCGGCGAGCACGTCGGCGGCGTTCTGGTCGCCATCGCCGGGGACCAGGTGCTCGTCGCTGGCCCCGCCGAGCCCGTCGGTGAGATGGACGTGCGCCAACCGTTCACCCCACTGATGAACCAACGCAAGCGAGGACAATCGTGCGATCGAGGCGTGCGACAGGTCGAGGGTGAGGTGGTCACAGTCCAGGAGCGCCGAATCCCAACTGGGGGCATAGGCCCGGATTTCACCACCACCGGGACCACGCCAGGGGTACATGTTCTCCACGGCGAAGATCAATCCGGTCTCGGCCGCCAACCGACGAATACCGGTGGTGAACTCGGCGGCGTAGCTGCGCTGCCAACGAAACGGCGGATGCACCACGACCACGTCGGCGCCCAGCCGCAGCGCCGCCTCACCGGCCCGCTTGAGCTTCTCCCACGGGTCGGTACCCCACACCGCCTGGGTGAGCAGCAGGGTTGGGGCGTGCACCGCTCGCACGGGCACCTGGTGGTAAGCGGACAGCTCGACCAACGCGTCCACGTCGGCTGAGATCGAGTCCATACCGACCATGATCTCGACGCCGTCATAGGCCAGCCGCGACGCCATCACGAAGGCGGCGCTGGTCGGCTCGGGATACACCGAGGACGACGACAGCACCACCGGCGTTGGCCTGCGTTCGGGGCTGTTCACGGCTCCATCGTAGGCGGGCCACCGCGGGCATCATGGCGTGGTTGACGCCTGAACTCCGCCTCGATTTCGCGGACGGGGCAGGCTGCGGCAAGAATGTGGTCATGCATGTCGATCATCTGACCTTCGCCGTCGGCCCCAAAGGGCTGAAGGCGGAGGCGAAGCGGCTTGGCGAACTCCTTGGCGAGAAGTTCCGCGACGGCGGTTTCCACCCCCGCTTCGGCACCACCAATAGCATTCTTCCGCTCGCGGATGACCGTTACATCGAGGTCGTCGCGGTGCTTGAGCACCCGGCCGCCGAGAAGGCCGCCTTCGGCCAAGCTGTTCGCGCTCGCTCCGAAATGGGCGGTGGCTGGATGGGCTGGGTGGTGTCGGTCGACGATCTGTCCGCCTATGAGCAGCGCCTCGATCGGCAGGCGGTCTACGGCTCGCGGCATTTCCCCGACGGTCGACTCCTGGAGTGGGAGCAACTCGGCGTGCGCGGCCTGCTCACTGATCCGCAACTGCCCTATTTCATCAAATGGAACTCCGACCACTCGGTGCTGCCGAAGGCGCTGCCCGGGACGATCAAGCTGGTCCAGGTCGAGATCGCCGGCACCCGGGATCGGGTCGAGGAGTGGCTGGGCATCTGCCTGGACGATGTGTTCGACGGCGTGGAGTTCATCTTCACCTCACCCAATGGCCAGCCCGGCATCGAGGCGGCCACCTTCGAGACCAAGAAGGGTCTCGTCCGCCTCTGACACGCGTTGTCAGTCCCGACGGTTAGCGTCGGGAGCATGGCAAAAGCGGCGAGTCTGTATCAGTGTTCCGAATGCGGGTGGACGACCCCGCGCTGGGTTGGCCGCTGCGGCGAATGCCAAGCCTGGGGAAGTGTCGCCGAGTCCACCAGCGGACGCTTGCGCGTTGCGGCCACCGTCCCGGCGGCCCCGGCCATTCCGATCAGCCAGGTCAGGATCGACCAAGCGCGCGCGGTGGCGACCGGGCTCAGCGAACTTGATCGGGTTCTCGGCGACGGCCTCACCCCTGGCGCCGTCGTCCTGCTCGCCGGGGAACCGGGGGTAGGCAAGTCCACCTTGCTGTTGGAGGTGGCGGCCGGTTGGGCTCGCGCGGGTCGGCGCACCTTGTACGTGTCGGCGGAGGAGTCCGCCGCGCAGGTGCGGCTACGCGCCGAGCGCACCGGTGCGGTCCACGACTCACTGTTCCTGGCCGCCGAGTCCGATCTCGCGGTGGTGCTCGGTCAGATCGAGCAGCTCTCCCCCGACCTGCTGGTTCTCGATTCGGTTCAAACAGTCGCGGCACCGGGCACCGACGGCGTGCCGGGTGGGGTCACCCAGGTGCGCGAGGTCACCGCCGCTCTGGTCCGGGTGGCCAAGCAGCGGGCGCTGCCGGTGATGCTGATCGGCCACGTCACCAAGGAAGGTGCCGTAGCCGGTCCCCGCACGTTGGAGCATCTGGTCGATGTGGTGCTCAGCTTCGAGGGCGAGCCGCACTCGGGCTTTCGGCTGCTGCGGGCCAGCAAGAACCGTTTCGGCCCGGCCGACGAGGTCGGCTGTTTCGAGCTGACCGAAGGCGGCATCCGCGAGGTCTCCGATCCGAGCGGTTTGTTCACGTCCCTGCACGAGGAGCCGGCGGCCGGGACCTGTCTGACGGTGTCGCTGGCCGGACGACGTCCGCTGTTGACCGAGATTCAGGCGCTGGTGGCACCCAGTGCCGCACCGGTGCCGCGTCGGGTCACCTCAGGGCTGGACGGATCTCGACTGTCGATGATCCTGGCCGTGCTGCAGCGCCGGGCCGGGGTGAAGCTGCACACCGCAGAGGTGTACGCCTCGACCGTGGGCGGAATGCGAGTCGCCGATCCCGGAGCCGATCTGGCCACCGCCATCGCGGTGGCCTCAGCCGCCTACGACCAGTCCTTCGTTCGACCGGTGATCGCGCTGGGCGAAGTGGGGCTGTCCGGCGAACTGCGCCCGGTCCCCGGGGTGGCTCGCCGCCTGGCCGAGGCCGGACGGTTGGGCTTCCAGCTCGCGCTGGTGCCGGCCGGATGCGGCGTCCAGGTCCCGGGGCTACGGGTGATCGAGGTAGTCAGCCTGGCCAACGCCCTGCAGGTGCTCGGCGTGCGCAAGCGTTCCGGTGATCGACACTCCTCCGGGCCTCAGCTGACCGTGGTCGAAGCCGGCTAGTTCGCCGAGACCAGCATCACCAGACGCGCCGGCTCAGACCCGGTGAAGGTGGCCTTGGCCACATAGGTGCCGGCGGAGACAGTCGCCTTCGTGGTCTTGCAGCCGCCGGTCGAGCGCACTCCGGGCCACTTCAGTTCGAACACGTACGCCTGCTGCGCGGCCAGGGTCGTCGTCTTGGTCGGCACCCAGGCCGGGCAGTCCGCGGTGGACCAGATGCGGTCCTTGCCGCTGGTCACCGCCACCGCCACGTTGCTTGCCGCCACCGCCAGCACACAGGGCTCCGCAGCAGTGTTGGTGAGTGACACCTTGAACACCTGCGCACTTCCCTGGGCGAGCTTCTTGAACCCCGCCAATCCGGTGCGCACCGAGAGCGGGTCACAGGCCTGCGGTGGTGCCGGAGTCGCCGGTGCCGAGGACGCCGGTGGGCCGGTCACGATCGACGGGGTCGACACCGGGGTCGCCAACCCGCTGACCGCGCTACCGACCGGGCTCGGCGCCGGACTGGCCTGGGGTTCCGACTTCGGCCACCCCACCCACACCGCAGCGACCAATCCGATGAGCACCACGAGCACCGCGCCGAGCACTAATGCCCGTCGCCGCCAGTACACCTGTGGCTCCTGGGGACCCGTGGGATGCATGATCGAACCCATGACTTCAGGCTAAAACGCCCAGTCGGAGGCCTGGGCACACCACGCCGCACGCCCTGACCAAGCCGACGCCCGGCACCTGCTCATCGGGCCGCCCGATAGTGGCCAATCCCCTCCGGCCAGGGGGTACTCCGCTGTGGTCCAGGGCTTCCCCTGATACCCCGGTGGCCACCACCCGGTAGCGTTGAGGCGAACACATCACGATGAGGTAGCTATGAGCGATTCCACCGCGACCCCGGCCGACCGGCCCGATGCCAGCACGACTTCGGCGCCCGCTGGACCGTCGCAGTACACCCAGCCGGTGGTTCCACCCCTGCCTGACGCCGCTGCCGCCAGCACTGTGGAGCCGGCACCGTCCACCAGGTCGGAGCAGCCCTACAGCCTGGACCTGGAACCCACCGAGATCGATCCGTTCCGCAGCCGGGGCGGCGACTACCCGGAGTTCAGCTACGCCGACCAGACCTACACCCAGCCGATTCCTGATCCGGTCGACCCCAATCCGTTCCCCGCGCCCAGCAACTACGTCCAGCCGACGGTGCCCAGTCAGCCGCTCCCCACGGCAGTGGCCGACCTGTCGGTCGCCGAGCCGACCGGCATCGTCAATGAGGGTCCCGCCGCGACATCCGGCGCGCCCGCGGTGTATCAGTCCTACCCGGCGCCGGCACCGGTGAGCGACCCGATTCGCTACGACTACGGGTACGCCGCCCAACCGACGGTCGACCACCCCAACGCCCTGCCGTCGCTGCTGCTGGGGATCGGCAGCCTGGTGATCTTCGGCCCGCTGGGCATCGTCGGGCTGATCCTGGCCCAGAAGGGACGCCGCGACGTGGCAGCCAACCCCGGTCAATGGACCAGCGGCGGCACGCTGACCGCAGGGTTCATCCTCAGCCTCATCGGCACCATCCTGACCGGCCTGGCCCTGCTGTTCGTGGTCGGAATGATCCTGGTCATGATGGTGGCGGCCGCGAGCTCCTAGCCAGAAACGACGAGGGCCCCGGACATCATGTCCGGGGCCCTCGTCACATCATCAGGAACTCTGGCCGAGTTCAGCGGTCGGCAGGTCAGGGACCGCCGCCTTCGGGGTGCCCGTGAAGGTGAACGCGTGCTCGCTGCCTTCGGGGGCGACATCGACCACGATGATCTCGCCGGGGTGGATCTCGGAGAACAGGATCTTCTCGGCGAGCATGTCCTCGATGTCGCGCTGGATGGCCCGTCGCAACGGACGCGCACCCAGGACCGGGTCGAAGCCACGCTTGGCGATCAGAGCCTTGGCCGCCGAGGTCAACTCGATGCCCATGTCACGATCCCGCAGCCGCACCTCGATCTCGGCGATCATCAGATCGACGATCCGCTCGATATCGGTGGTGGTGAGCTGATGGAAGACGACGATCTCGTCGACGCGGTTCAGGAACTCCGGACGGAAGTGCTGCTTGAGCTCGTCGGAGACCTTCGCCTTCATCTTCTCGTAGCTGCCCACCTCGTCGGAGTTCTGGCTGAAGCCGAGGTTGACCGACTTGGAGATGTCGCGGGTGCCAAGGTTGGTGGTCATCACGATCACCGTGTTCTTGAAGTCCACCACGCGACCCTGGGCGTCGGTGAGACGACCCTCGTCGAGGATCTGCAACAGCGAGTTGAAGATGTCCGGATGTGCCTTCTCGATCTCGTCGAAGAGCACCACGCTGAACGGCTTGCGGCGCACCTTCTCGGTGAGCTGTCCGCCTTCTTCGTAGCCGACGTAGCCAGGAGGTGACCCGAACATCCGCGATGCGGTGTGCTTCTCGGAGTACTCGCTCATGTCGAGGGTGATCAGCGCATCCTCGTCACCGAACAGGAACTCGGTCAGCGCCTTGGTCAGCTCGGTCTTGCCGACACCGGACGGGCCGGCGAAGATGAACGAACCGCTGGGGCGCTTGGGATCCTTCAGACCGGCGCGGGTGCGTCGAATCGAACGAGACAGCGCCTTCACCGCATCATGCTGACCGATGTAGCGCTTGCCGATCTCCTCTTCCATCTTCAGCAGACGCGAGGACTCTTCCTCGGTGAGCTTGAACACCGGAATGCCGGTGGCACTGGACAGCACATCAGCGATGGCTTCCTCGTCCACTTCAGCAGGAATGTCCTGATCGCCAACCTTCCAGGCTTCTTCCTTCTCGCTGCGCGCGATGGTGAGCTTGCGCTCGTCGTCCCGCAGTCGAGCAGCAACCTCGAAGTCCTGGGCGTCGATAGCGGCTTCCTTCTGCAACCGGACAGCCGCGATCTTCTCGTCGAACTCGCGCAGGTCCGGCGGTGCCGTCATGCGCCGAATCCGCAGCCGAGCACCGGCTTCATCGATCAGGTCGATCGCCTTGTCCGGCAGGAACCGATCGGAGATGTAGCGAGCGGCCATCTGCGCAGCGGCAGTCAGCGCACCGTCGGTGATGGTGATGCGGTGATGGGCCTCGTAGCGATCCCGCAAGCCACGCAAGATATCGATGGTCAATGCAATCGACGGCTCGGCAACCTGGATGGGCTGGAACCGCCGCTCCAAAGCCGCATCCTTCTCGATGTGCTTGCGGTATTCGTCCAAGGTGGTCGCACCGATGGTTTGCAGCTCACCGCGCGCCAGCATCGGTTTGAGAATCGACGCAGCATCAATCGCGCCTTCGGCAGCACCGGCACCGACGAGGGTGTGGATCTCGTCGATGAAGAGCACGACGTCACCGCGGGTCTTGATTTCCTTCAGCACCTTCTTCAGGCGCTCCTCGAAATCACCGCGATAACGCGAACCGGCGACCAACGCACCGAGGTCGAGGGTGTAGATCTGCTTTTCCCGCAGAGTCTCGGGGACATCGCCGCGAACGATCGCCTGACTCAGGCCCTCGACCACTGCGGTCTTGCCGACGCCGGGCTCACCGATCAGCACGGGGTTGTTCTTCGTGCGTCGCGACAACACCGTCATCACGCGCTCGATTTCCTTCTCGCGGCCGATCACCGGATCGAGCTTGTTCTCCCGGGCAGCCTGGGTGAGGTTGCGGCCGAACTGATCAAGAATGGTCGCCGCGGACGCCGCAGGGCCCGTCTCGGGGGCACCGGAGGTCGCGGCTTCCTTGCCCTGATAGCCGGAAAGCATCTGCAGGACGGTGCTGCGCACTCGATTGAGGTCGGCGCCCAACTTGATCAACACCTGAGCAGCAACGCCTTCGCCCTCACGGATGAGGCCGAGCAGAATGTGCTCGGTACCGATGTAGGGGTGATTGATCTGGAGGGCCTCGCGCATCGAGAACTCCAGCACCTTCTTGGCGCGCGGCGTGAAGGGAATATGCCCGGTCGGAGCCTGCTGGCCCTGCCCGATGATCTCCTCGACCTGCTCGCGGACGGCCTCCAGGGTCACTCCGAGTGACTCGAGAGCCTTTGCAGCGACTCCCTCACCCTCATGAATCAGCCCCAGCAGAAGATGCTCGGTGCCGATGTAGTTGTGGTTGAGCATGCGGGCTTCGTCCTGGGCGAGCACAATCACCCGGCGGGCCCGGTCGGTGAACCGATCAAACATGCGTGGGACTCCTTCGACGAGCTGCGGCACTCCCGCGACACGGACCAGGAGGCAGTGCAACGGGTTCTAACAGCTTAGTCAACGCCAGCCGCGATCGAAGGAATCCCGTGTTCGCCCCCGGCTCAATTCCTCGAGCCGGGGGCGAGGGGTTGCAGCTCAGCTGTGTGCGCGCTCGTAGGCCTCGCGCACCTCGGCCGACACGCGGCCACGGCTGGAGACCTGCATGCCCTGGGCGATCGCCCACGCACGGATTTCGGTGGCGGCGGTTCCACCGGACTTGCGACGTCCCGTGCCGGAACGACGGGCGCTGCGGTCGCGCTCGCCGGCGGCGATGAACGGTGCGAAAGCGTCACGCAGCTTGCGGGCATTCGCGGCTGACAGATCGATCGAGTAAGCAATGCCATCCAGGGCGAAGGAGACGGTTTCGTCTGCTGCGCTTCCGTCGATGTCGTCGGTGTGGATGACTTGAACCCGCTTGGCCATGTCGGTCCTTTCGATTCGGCTACCAAGGTTGGCAGCATTTTCGGCTCCCCATTGCGTATGGAAGCATATACCTCATACGGGCATTCGCAAGCCACTTCGACGAATGTGGATTGAGCCACATCAGTTGCGCTTCCGATCGGTCCAGTAACGCGCTCGATAACCCCAGTTGGCGAGTACGCCGTTCACCAAATTCGCCCCGGCAATGCGGCCCCGTTTGATAAGTAGTTTTGCACCAAAGCACATCATGGACACGGCTCCGGGGGCAAGTGTGCGCTTCGAGTTACAGCGAACAATGTTCTGGAAAACAGATACACCCGGCTCCGAGAGCCGGGTGTATCTGGTGAGGTCAGGCGTGCTTGCGCTGCTCGACTTGGGTAATGGGTGGATTGATCAGGCGTTCGATCTGAACGACCGTTGGGAAGCCGTCCTCAGTCCACAAATCCTGTGCTGCGGTCTCCATGAGTTCACGCACCGGCAGTGGCACAACCTCGTCGTCGAGGGCGTCCTGGACGGCATGAAGGCCTTCCCGGACGAGGGCGAGTTCTTTCGTTCGCTGATTGAGCTCGAACTGCAATGCCACCTTGTCTCCACGCAGCTGAGCTGCTTCAAGAGACACGGTGGCCGCCTCCGAGCGGACCTGGTTGAGATGATGGACAAGTTCTCCATTGCGGGCACTCAACAGCTTGACCACTCCCAGGTGCCGGCGAGTTGCATCCTGCATCAACTCAGAAGCACGGCGGGCGTCGTCACGCAGTTGGGCTTGTAGCGTCGTTCGGGTGGCTTTCACTTCACGCCAGGCGAAATAGCTGGCGAGTACACCACCGGCAACTGCCAATACCAGACCGGTGGGCAACATCCAGGACCCACCGATTCCGGCGACAATGGCAGCAAGTGCCGAACCGAGCAACGAGAGCCGCATGATGCGGCGGCGCGGGGAAGGAATCGCTTTCCTCGAGGCGGCTACGGGTAACACGTCGCAGAGTCTAGCCCGGCGAGGTTGGACTTCCCGGCAGCGATGACGGCGTGGCGTCCCCGTGCGGGGGACCGGGAATTCTGCAGGAACGCTGCAATAACGCACCGGCAATCGCCAACAGGATGCTGGCCAGCACAGTCAGCCCGACGATGATCACGCGCGCAGAGAGCAGTTCGACCCCGGCTCGTCCGACCAAATAGCCGATCATCGCGGCATATCCGCCGGCCAAGGCCGCACCCACCAATAGCGTCGCTTTGCCCAGGACGAGCAGGCGCACCGCCCGGGGGGCCGCGATGATTTCCCGCTCGACCTGCAGGCGGCGATAGGTCGACCACGCCAGAAAGCCGACAGCGAGCGCCAACACCGCGATCAGCGCCGAACCGACCAGCGGCGGCGACGGCAGCGACCATCCCATCACGTCCGGAATGGCGCAGCTGAGCCAGCCGAGCCCGATTCCGGCAAGGGTGGCGGCGACAACGGCCTGCCACCCGGTCGGCCGGACGCTCGGGTGCGCCTCAGGCTCCGGCATCACTCCACCCGCAAGTCCTCGCGGCGTCGCACACCGCTACTGCCGACGCCCTGGGCCAAATCCGCCACCCGGCCATGACCGGCGAGTTCGGCATCCGGGTCGATCTCGGCCCAGGGGATCAGCACGAAGCCGCGTTCATGGGCCCGCGGGTGGGGCAGGGTGAGGAAGTCGTTGTCGATCCGCCGGTCGTCCACGGCGATCAGGTCGACGTCCACGGTGCGAGGCCCGCCGTCGATCACCCGGACCCGGTCGAACGCGTCCTCGATCGCCAGCGCCCGCTCCAGCATCACCGTGGACGCCAGCGACGACCGCGTCGTGACCACCAGATTCAGGAAGTCGGGCTGATCGACGAAACCGACCGGAGTGGTCTCGTACACCGAGGAGATCGCGGTGACCGTCAGCCCGGGCGTCGAGCGGAGGAGATTGACCGCTCCCTGCAGGTACTCGTGGCGATCGCCGAGGTTGGAGCCCAGTGAGAACACCGCTGTGCGCAGCGGCGTCATGCCAGACAGACCATCGATGTCCAAGTAGTCCTCACCCATGCACGTTCCTCCGCGAGATCGTGACGCTCACATCGGCCACCGGGACCGGTAGCGGAGCCTCAGGCTTGTGGACGGTCACCTCGACCGCCTCGATTCTGGCGTCTGCGAGGCAGGTTGCCGCTACCCGCTCCGCCAGAGTCTCAATCAGGTCCACCGATCCGGCACGGGCGGTCTCCGCGATCGCGGAGGCCAGTACCGAGTAGTCGACGGTGGTGGCCAGGTCGTCGCTGTCGTCCCGCGGGCGCAGGCTGGCTTCGACGTCGATCAGGAACGGCTGGGGCCGCAGCTTTTCCTCGGGATAGACGCCATGGGCAGCCTCGATCCTCAAACCGGTGATCCGAATGCGGTCCGCGGGTGCCATCACATCGCCTCCTTGGCGAACCATAGCCGCCTCATCCGCGTTGCCACATCCCCCCGACCTTGATCGCGTCGAGTTGTGGACGCACCGTGTGGGTCCGCACTCCCCAAACTCCGGCGACGGCCAGCAGCGCGGTGAGCGCCACGGTGGCATCGTCGCGTTCCTTCGGCGGACGCAGCCCGTCGGCATCGGCCAGGAGTTCTCCGAGGAATCGCTTGCGCGAGGTTCCGACCAGCACCGGAAGGCCGAGGACGTCGAAGCGGTCCAGTCCCCGCAGCAACGCCCAGTTGTGGTCGACGGTCTTGGCGAACCCGAGACCGGGATCGATCACCAGGCGGTCGCGGGTCACCCCGGCCGCCACGGCCGCGTCCACTCGTTCGGCGAGTTCCTCGATCACCTCGGCGACCACGTCGTCGTAGGTGGCGCGGGTTTGCATGTCCACCGAGTGCCCCCGCCAATGCATCGCCAGGTAGGCACAATCCAGGTCGGCCACCGCCGGCAGCATCTGCGAATCCGCCAGCCCACCGGAGACGTCGTTGACCAGGACGGCACCGGCCGCGACCGCTGCCTGGGCTACTTCGTGGCGGGTGGTGTCGACCGACACCGCGATCCCGGCCCGGCTGAGCCGTTCGATCACCGGGACGACGCGGGCCAGTTCGGCGTCCAGGTGCACCCGGCCGGCTCCCGGACGAGTGGACTCACCGCCCACGTCGACCAGGTCGGCCCCTTCGGCGGCGAGCTCGGTTCCGTGGACGACGGCGGCGTCCAGGTCGAGGAAGTCCCCACCGTCGGAGAACGAGTCCGGGGTCACGTTGAGCACCCCCATCACCAGGGTGCGTCCGGGTTGCGGCAGTGAAGTCACTCGCAGAGCCTAGCCAAGCTCGACGGTCTCGTCCTCAGCGCAGGGTGGACTTACTCACCTTCGGTTTGCCCTTGCCCAGGAAGAAGATTCCCGGATAGCCGCGGGTGTAGAACCGGTCACTGGGGTTGTTGATCAACTTCGACTTCTCGATGCGCAACGTGCCGGTGCGGTTGTTGGAGACGAAGAAGATCGCCCCGCCGCCCTCATTGGCGTGATTGTTCTTGATCACGGTGCCAGCGACGCGGATGGTGAACTTGTTGCCGTCGGCGTAGATCGCGCCACCGCTGCCGCCACCGGGCGTCCCGGAGCGCTTCGGGTTCGCGCCGTTGCCGACCGCAGCGTTGTCGGTGAACAAGCTGTTCAGCACCGTCCAGGACACTCCGATGCTGCTCAGCGCACCACCATTGGAGCAGCTGCCACCCATGCCGGGCGCGCCACCGAAGGTGCTGTGGTTCACATACACCGGCCGGTTCTTGTACTGGCTGAGCACGCGGATCGCGGCACCACCGAGATCGGGGCCGGTGGTGTCGCACTTGTTGCGAACGAAGACAGAGTTGACCACCTTGAACTGACCGCCGCGGACGAAGATCGCACCGCCACCGCCACCTTCGGCCTTTTCACCGGTGGAGTTGCCGTCGGCGAAGGTCAGGTTCTGCACCACCAGCTTCGGGGTGGACTGGTTCTGGCAGTGGGTCGAGGTCCACACCTGCTTGGGGTCGCAGGTGTTCTGGTACAGAATCCGACGCTCGCCGCCGCCGCTCAGCGTCACCTTGTTGCCACCGTCGAGCACCAGCGACTTGTTGGTGTTGCGCACCTTGGCGGTCTGGGTCATCACGATGGTGATCGGGTCAGGGCCGCAGTTGAAGGTCACGATGCCGCCCTGTGCCACCGCCGCGACCACGGCATCGGAGGTGCAGCTGGCCGGGGTGCCGTCGCCGATCACCCGGGTGGGTTTGGTGGTCTTCACGGCCTTGGCCGCTTTCGGCACCTTCGCCTTGCCGGACGGATTGCCCGCGGCGATTCCGAAGCTGTTCACCGCGGGGGTGACCAGGGTGGGCACGGTTGCGGGCTGGACGGACGGGGCGACGGCCACGCTGGGGGCAGCGCAGGCAGTCGAGGTGAGAGTGAGGGTGATCGCGGCCACCAGGATTCGCCGTACGGTACGCGTCATGTGCCGACCCTAGTGCGCGCACCCCGGCGGCGAACAGGCCCCCCGGTACGGCCGGACGGGCTCAGCCGATGATCAGGCTCATCGCCTCCGCACGGGTGGCCGGGTTGGCCATCACCCCGCGCACCGCGCTGGTGACGGTCTTGGCGCCGGGTTTGCGAACCCCCCGCATGGTCATGCACAGGTGCTCGCATTCGATCACCACGATCACGCCGCGGGCACCCAGATGCTCCACCAGCGCATCGGCGACCTGGGAGGTCAGCCGCTCCTGGACCTGCGGGCGTTTGGCGAACGCGTCCACCAGGCGGGCCAGCTTGCTCAGGCCGGTGATCTTTCCCTTGCTCGGGATGTAGCCCACATGAGCCACCCCGGTGAACGGCAGCAGGTGGTGTTCGCAGGTGCTCCACACTTCGATATCGCGCACCAGCACCATTTCGTCGTGGCCCAGGTCGAAGGTGGTGGCCAGCACTTCGGCCGGGTCGGCCTCCAGGCCGGTGAACATCTCCGCGTACGCCCTGGCCACCCGGTTCGGGGTCTCGATCAGGCCGTCACGGGTGGGGTCTTCACCGATCGCGATCAGGATTTCTCGGACGGCTGCGGCGATGCGCTCTTGATCGACGGCCACGGCTCAGCCCTGGGGTGGAGTCGCGGGCGGACCGCCGATGCCCTGATCACCGGGCACCATCGGCGGGAAGGCCGGCGGCATCGGTTGCGGCGCGCCGGTCGGCAGCGGGTATCCCGGCGCGGCCGGCGCCAGGGCAGGCTCCGGCGGAGTCGGACGCTCCGGCGGGTCGACCGGTGGGATCTCGCTCGGCTTGCGGGTCTCCGAGCCGGTCCAGGCCGGACGCTTGGGCCAGCGCTTCAGCGGCTCGAAGATCTTGGCGACCTGCTCCTTGTCGAGGGTCTCCTTCTCGAACAACTGCCGCACCAGCTCGTCGAGCACATCACGGTTGGTGGTGAGCACGTCAAAGGCTTCTTGGTGCGCGGTCGAGATCAGCCGGGCCACCTCGGCGTCCACCTGTGCGGCGATCGCCTCGGAGTAGGTGCGCGAAGAGCTGCCGTAATCCATGCCCAGGAAGGGCTCCCGGTCACCAGCGCCGTAGCGCACCGCCCCGAGCGACTCGGTCATGCCGAACTCGGTGACCATGGCCCGGGCCAGCTTGGTGGCCTTCTCGATGTCGTTGCTGGCACCGGTGGTCGGGTCGTGGAAGACCAACTCCTCGGCGGCTCGTCCGCCCAGCATGTAGGCCAACTGGTCGAGCAGCTCGCCACGGGTCTGGGAGTACTTGTCGTCGTCGGGCATCACCATCGTGTAGCCCAGCGCCCGACCACGCGGCAGGATCGTCACTTTCTGCACCGGGTCGGTGCCCGGCATCGCCGCGGCCACCAGCGCGTGCCCGCCCTCGTGGTAGGCGGTGATCAGCAACTCGCGTTCGTTCATCACCCGGCTGCGCTTCTGTGGGCCGCCGATGACACGATCGATGGCTTCGTCCATTTGCGGCTTGCCGATGAAGCGCAGGTTCATCCGTGCGGTCAGCAGCGCGGCTTCGTTGAGCACATTGGCCAAGTCGGCGCCGGTGAAGCCCGGGGTGCGTTTGGCCACGGTGGCCAGGTCGACATCGGGAGCAATCGGCTTGTTCGCCGCGTGCACCCGCAGGATCTGCAGTCGGCCCTTCATGTCGGGCGCCTCGACCGGGATCTGCCGGTCGAAACGGCCCGGACGCAGCAGCGCCGGGTCCAACACGTCGGGCCGGTTGGTGGCCGCGATCAGCACCACACCGCCGCGGACGTCGAAGCCGTCCATCTCGACCAGCAACTGGTTCAGGGTCTGTTCGCGCTCGTCGTGGCCGCCGCCCATACCGGCGCCGCGATGGCGTCCGACCGCGTCGATCTCGTCGATGAACACGATCGCCGGAGCGGCTTCCTTGGCCTGTTCGAACAGGTCGCGCACTCGGGAGGCGCCGACGCCGACGAACATCTCCACGAAGTCCGAGCCCGAGATCGAGAAGAACGGCACGCCGGCCTCGCCGGCCACCGCGCGGGCCAGCAGCGTCTTGCCGGTGCCGGGCGGGCCGTACAGCAGCACACCCTTGGGGATCTTGGCGCCGACCGCGGTGAACTTGGCGGGCTCGGAGAGGAACTCCTTGATCTCCTGCAGCTCCTCGATCGCCTCCTCGCAGCCGGCGACATCGGAGAAGGTGGTCTTGGGGGTGTCCTTGCTGGCCAGCTTGGCTTTCGACTTGCCGAAGCCGAGCACCCGATTGCCGCCGCCTTGGACGTTGTTGAGCATGATGAAGAACAAGATGCCCAGGATCAGGAACGGCAGCACGCTGAACAGGAAGGTGCTCCAGAAGTTCGGCTGCGGCGGCTCACTGGTGTAGGTGTCCAGGGTGTGCGCGGCCATCCGCTGGTTGAGCCGATCGATGATCTGCTGGTTCTGCGGCGGGATCCAGGTGGACTTCACCTTCACCGCGGGGACGTCCTTGGTGGTCACCCTGATGGTCTGGTCACCGTCGTTGATGATCACTTCCGCCAGCGGGGTGTCGGAGTTGATCAGCGCAACCACTTCAGAGGTCGGCTTGGCGACGAAGCCGTTGGCGTTGCTGTAGGCCTCGACAGCGATCGCGATACCCAAGAAGCCCAGGATGATCCAGAGGATCGGGGATCGCAGGATCCGGGAGAAGTTCATGGTCAGCTTTCGTCGAACCGTTTGTCACGGGCTAGTAGGACGATACCGAACCCGACAACTCCCTTGCGGGTCAGCTGTAGACGTGAGGGGCGAGAATGCCCACATCCCGCAGGTTGCGGTAGCGGCCGGAGTAGTCCAGGCCGTACCCGACCACGAACTGGTTGGGCAGGTCGTAACCGACGTACTTCACGTCGACCTCGATCTTCATGGCATCCGGCTTGCGGAACATGGTCATGATCTCCAGGCTCGCCGGGTTGCGGGAAGCGAGGTTCTGCATCAGGTAGGTCAGGGTCAGACCGGTGTCGATGATGTCCTCCACCACCAGCACGTGGCGTCCGACCAGGTCGGTGGACAGGTCCTTCAGGATCCGCACCACGCCCGACGAATGCGTGCCCATGCCGTAGGACGACACCGCCATCCAGTCCATCGCGCAATCAATCGACAGAGCCCGCGACAGGTCGGCCATCACCATCACGGCACCGTTGAGCACCCCCACCAGCAGTGGGTTGGTTCCGGCGTAGTCACGATCGATCTCGGCGGCGATTTCGCCTAGCCGGGCAGCAATCTGATCGGAGGTGAAGAGCACTTCGGAGAGGTCGGCGGCAACATCTAGAGCATCCACGCCCGCACCCTATCCTGATCAGCGGTCCGGCTCAGCCATGTACCGACACCAGAGCGGCACCCTCGCGGCGTACCCGCAGCCCGGGAAGTTCCACCCAGCGTTGCCCCCGCCAGGCCGTCACCAGAGCCGACACTGCGGCCAGGTGCCGCGCGGTGACCTCGCTCGCACCACGGTTGACCAGCCAAGCCCGCAGCACCCGGGAGCCGACGGCCGGAGCCAAGGCGGCCAACGCGACACAATCCAAACGCTCGGAGGCCGCAAGCTCCTGGTGCTCAGCGGCCAAGGCATCGAGGAAGTCGGCATCAGTACGCAGCAGATCGGCCGAACGGGCCAACGCTTCGGCGATCCCTGGGCCGAGCTCAGCCTCCAGGACCGGCAACACCCGAGTACGCACCCGGACGCGGGTGAACCGGTCCTCACCGTTGTGCGGATCCGTCCACGGGTCCAACCCCCACTGTTCGCAGGCGTCCCTGGTCACCGTCCGGCGCAGTCCCAGCAGGGGACGACGGAACCGTCCGCGCGCCGGCGGCATTCCGGCGAGGGACCGCGGGCCCGAACCGCGAGCCAGACCGAGCAGTACCGTCTCGGCCTGATCGTCGAGGGTGTGGCCGAGCAGGATCAGCTCGGCGTCGGTGGTGGCGGCCTCCAAACCGGCGTAGCGGGCCGTTCGTGCGGCCGCCTCCCACCCGGTACCGGCAGCCTCAACCCTCACCGGCACCACCTCGGCCGACAACCGCAGGCGCTCGCTCAGCTGGGCGACGACGCCGACGGCGACCTCGGCCGATCCCGGTTGCAGGCCGTGGTCGATCACGATCGCCCGGACGTCCTGGTGACGTCGGCGTCCCACCTCGGCCGCGGCTGCGGCCAGGGCGAGGGAGTCCGGTCCGCCGGAGCAGGCGACCACCAATGGCTGGTCGGGCACCTCGGCGACCGCCTGGACGATCTGGAGCGCGGCCGGGCCGAGCGCACGACGGGCCATAGCGGCCCTAGAGCCGGTGCAGCCAGCGCTGCGGGTCGTGGAGTTCGTCCAGGCTCGGCAGCATTCCGGGCGCGCTGAACGCCTGGTTGAGCGTGGGCACGTCGGCGGCATCGATGACCGCTCGGCAGAAGATCGCACCCTCGCGGTACTGGGCGTACTTCAGGTCGAAGCCGAACAGCTTCTGCGCCCAGGAGAACCAGCCACCGCCACTGCGGCGCCGCTCGAACGCCGACCTGATCTGAGCGTAGGTGGGCACTACTTCGGTGCCGACCCGATCCATCATCACGTCGGCGTAGCCCTCCAGCAGCGACATCACTGCGGTGGCCGAGTCGAACGCGGCCCGCTGCTCCGGCGTTCCGATGATGTTGCGCCGGCCGGACTCGTCAGTGGCGCGCCAGCCGTACTTCAGCTCGTCGCCGTCCAGCAGTTCGCGGATCAGCCCGATCAGGTGGCCGCGCAGCCACGGGGCCTGGCCGAACTGCAGCCGATGAGTCTCCTCGTGCAGGCACACCCACAGCCGGAAGTCGCGCGGGTTCGCGGCGAGTTCGCGTTCCACCCCGACCACATTGGGCGCAACCAGCAGCAGCCGGTTGGGCTCGTAGAAGGGGTCGAACTGACCCAGGATTCGGGTGGCGATCGCCGCGAAGACGACCCCCGCCTGACCGCCCAGAGCCTTCGCGCGAGCGCGCTCCCAGGGAGTTTCTGCCACCTCGGCTTCGCCGGCGACGCCGCTGAGCAGAGCCGAGGCCGACTGGGTGCAAGCCTTCAACCAACTGGCCCGATCGACCACCAGCACCTTCGCCTCGGCAGCGATCGGAAGCTGGGTGACGGCCACGGCGTGCCCGGTGGCCTCGTCGGCGGCGCGGCGGAGATCCGCGACGAGTTCGGCGATTTCGTCGGGGCTCAGCTGCGGCCCGGCCGGGAGCACCATCGCTCCGGCGGTGACGGCGGCGTCCCAATCCACTGCGGGAAGTTGGTCCATGGGCTCAGCTTAGGGGCGGACGCTATGGGCGCTGCGGTGCCCGGCGTCGGTTTCGACGCGGCCACGGCGTGGCCGGCTCAACCAACGACGGGGGGTGGGCCACTGTGTGGTCCGCTCAACCGGTTGAGGCTAGCGGCAGGCGCAGGTGATGGTCGCTGCGGCCGTCCGGTCGAGCCAGTTGTACAGCCGGGTGTAGCTGACCGGCTTGGCGGTGTTGGCCAGCTCGGCGAAAACCAGCTGGCGGCCGTCCGCGGTGGTCAGGTAGCCGACCAGTCCGGCCACACCCCGCAGAGTTCCGGTCTTGGCGTGGACGTTGTGCCGTCCGGCCTTCTCCGAGGGGTCGTTGAAGCGCTTGGACAAGGTGCCTGTCTCCCAGGCGACCGGAAGTCCGGCGATGACCGGCTGGTAGGCGGGGTCAGCGAGGGCGGTGCGCAACACCTTGGTCAGGGCGAGCGTGGTGAGCTTGTTGCCCGGCGCCAGACCGCTGCCGTCCAGAATCACCTGACCGTCGGCCCACAAACCGTGGGCGATCATCCAGGACCGAACGTTCGCGGCCGCACCAGCGAAGCTGCCCGCACCGCCGGCGGCCAACGCAGCGTGCCGAGACAGGGTCTCCGCGGCAACGTTGTCGCTGACCAGCATCGTGCGCTTGATGATCATGGCCAGACTCGCCGAGCTCACCGAGGCGAGTTCCGTGGCCTGCGCGGGCGCGGCCACCGATCCACGAAGCTTCACGGTGATGCCGGCCTTCTTCAGCCGGGCCGCGAATGCCTTGGTGGCCGTCACCGACGGTTTGGTCTGCGCCCGCCAGCCGGACTTGCCGGAGTTGATCTCCAACGCCGTCACCCGCGCTTCGGTGCTCTTCCACTTGGCTTTCCAGGAGGGGCTGAAGGTAGGACCGGAGAACAGCGAAGCGTCATAGCCGAGGGTGACCGCGGTGCGTCCGGACGCCTTGAGTGCCGCAACGGTGGCCGCCGCCAGCTTCTGCAGAGAGGCCGGCTTGTAGACCGAGGCGGACTTCTTGTCGGTGAGCAGCGGATCTCCCCCACCGACCAGGACGATCACGCCGGAGCCAGCGTCGACCACCTTCGTGGTGAAGCGATGCTCGGCGCCCAAAGTGTTGAGGGCCACGGTCGTGGTCAGCAGCTTCATCGTCGAGGCCGGGGTCAGCGGAGTGCTGCCCGCCCGATCGGTGAGCACGTCCCCGGCGGGCGTGGCGACCACCACGGCCACCTTGTCGATCTTCTTGGTCGAGATCGTGGCCAGGCGGGCGGTCAACACCCCCGTTGCCGGCGCCGGAGCCGGTGCCGGCTCTGCGGTGCTCGGTGACGGGCTTGGCACGTCCATCGGCTGAGCCGAAGCAGGCACCGCACAGCCCACCAGCGTGGTGGCCAGGCTGGCGATGACCAGGGCGGCGGCGAAGCGGGTCGAATGGAGTCGAGTTCGTTTCACCCGGTCAGCTGACGATAGGCTCACGGTGTCCATAACAGTTCCATGATGGCAGAGAGGTCGCTCCCAATGGATCAACCCGCATTCATCCGTCCGACGATCCAGCCGAGCCTGCACTTCGATGTGACCATCGAAATCCCCAAGGGAACCAAGAACAAGTACGAGATGGACCACCACACGGGCCGCATCCGCTTGGATCGGACGTTGTTCACCTCCACGCAGTACCCCAATGACTACGGCTTCATCGAAGGTACCCTCGGCCAGGACGGCGATCCGCTGGACGCGATGGTGCTGATCCCGGAGCCGACCTTCCCCGGCGCGCTGGTGGAGTGCCGCGCGATCGGGATGTTCCGAATGACCGACGAGATGGGCGGCGACGACAAGGTGTTGTGCATCCCGGTCGCCGATCAGCGGCAGAACCAGATCAAGGAACTGACCGACCTGCCCAACCTCACCCTGTTGGAGATCGAGCACTTCTTCAGCGTCTACAAGGACCTGGAGCCAGGCAAGTCGGTCGAGGGCGCGGTCTGGGTGGGCCACTCCGAAGCCGAGATGGAGATCCGGGCCAGCTGGGAGCGCGCCCGCGGCACGTCCTACGCCAACGAGTTCACCCGGGAGTAATCCCCCACCCCCACCATGGCGACCCGCGGCGAGCTGAAGCCTCATCGGCTGTATTTGCTTCGCCACGCGGACGCCGAGGGGGACCTGTACGGGTTGGGCGACACCTCTCGCGAGTTGAGTCGACTGGGACGGTCACAGGCGCGTGATGTCGGGGTCTTTCTGACCGACACCACCATCGACCTGGTGCTCTGCTCGAGTGCCACCCGCACCCGACAGACGGCGCAGCTCCTCAGCCTGCATGCACCGATTCGGCATCTGCCGCGGCTGTACAATGCCAATGCTCGTCAGGTCCTGGCCGAACTCACCGGGGTCGATGACGCCTGCCGCAATGTGCTGGTGGTCGGCCACGCTCCGGGGTTGCCGGGGTTGGCCTACCACCTTGCCGACGGCACGTCCGACGCGGCCGCGCTTTCGCGGGTTCGTCCGGTGTATCCCCCGGCCACGCTGGTGGGGTTGGAGTTCATCGGCGGCTGGTCCGACCTGAGCGAGGCCCGACTGTTCATGTCCCGCCTGGCGACGCCGTAGCCGCTGGTACCGGTGCGTGGCAGCGGCCCGCGGAGTAGGGTGCGGATTGAGCGACGATGGACCGCACATGCGGAATATTGCCTATCGCCGCAAGCGCAGTGGAATCGTCCACTGCTGGACTTACCTACTTATACCCCATAGGGTATGGCCGCTGGCCGCCTCGCCAGCTGGAAGGAGCTCGCGATGGCTGACGTGGTCATCCTCGGGGCCGGCATCGCCGGACATACCGCGGCACTACATCTACGGCGAATGCTCGGCCGCACCCACACGGTAACGGTCGTCTCGCCGAACGCAAACTGGAACTGGATCCCTTCGAACATCTGGGTAGGTGTCGGACGGATGGCCAAAGAACAGGTCGTCTTCCCCCTCGCCCCGATCTACCGACGCAAGGGCATTCAGCACCGCCAAGCCAAGGCGGTCGCGATCTACCCCGAAGGTGATGCCGACGACAGCCGTGGCGCGGTGGAAATCGAGTACACCGGCCAGAACAAGGCCGGACAGGTCGAGAAGATCCGCTACGACTATCTGGTCAACGCGACCGGCCCGAAGCTGAAGTTCGAAGCCACCGAGGGCCTCGGCCCCGACGCCGGCAACACCGTCTCGGTCTGCACCGCTGATCACGCCCGCGAGGCGTCACAGAAGCTGGCCGCCACGATCGCCAAGATGAAGGACGGCCAGCCGCAGACGCTGGTGGTCGGCACCGGTCACGGCACCTGCACCTGCGAGGGCGCGGCCTTCGAGTACACCTTCAACGTCGACCACGAACTGCGCGCCGCCGGCGTCCGGGACAAGGCCACGCTGTACTACCTCACCAACGAGGCCGCCCTGGGCGACTTCGGAGTGGGCGGCATGACCTTCAACCAGAACGGCTTCGAGACCAGCAGCGAGTTGTGGACCAGTTCGCTGTTCCGCGAGCGCGAGGTCAAGCCGATCCTGGGCACCCACCCGCACAAGATCACCTCCGAGGTGATCACCTACGAGACCCTCGACGGCGAAATGCACGACCTGCCGTACGACTTCGCGATGCTGCTGCCGCCGTTCAGTGGTCACCCGATCAAGGCGTTCAACGCGGCCGGCGAAGACATCACCGACAAGGTGTTCGCACCCAGCGGCTTCATGAAGGTGGACGCGGACTACACCCCCAAGCCGTACGAGGAGTGGAGCGCCAAAGACTGGCCGCAGACCTACCAGTCGGTGGGCTACGACAACGTCTGGGCGGTCGGGATCGCGTTCGCGCCGCCGCACCAGATCTCCAAGCCGCGCAAGACCCCCAACGGCACCGTCATCGCCCCGGCCCCGCCGCGCACCGGCATGCCGTCCGGCATCATGGCCAAGGTCGTGGCCGGCACCATCGCCGACCGGATCAAGGTGGGTCCGAAGGCACATGCGCATCACGCGTCGATGACCGAGATGACCGCAGTGTGTGTCGCCTCGGCCGGCAACGGGCTGTTCGACGGTTCAGCCGCGGCCATGGTGATGAGCCCGGTGGTCCCGGACTACAACCGGTACCCGCTGGGTCGCGACATGAAGGAAACTCGTGGCGAGATCGGCCTGTTCGGTCACTGGACGAAGTACATCCTGCATTTCCTGTTCATCTACAAGGCCAAGGCCCTGCCGGGCTGGTCGCTGATTCCGGAGTGATCGAACATGACTGAGCAAAACGTTCCCGCGGCTGCTGCGCAGCCCGTCTTCGACCTGAGCGGGGCTCCGATGCCCAACGTGCGGACCCTCCAGGCCCGCTACAACCCGTTCAGCCAGTTCTTCAAGCTGGTCGGCTTCATGCTCAACATCATGAAGCTGGTCATCCGAAGCGGTCACTGACCTCACCAAAATGGGGCTCCCCGGTACACCCGGGGAGCCCCATTTGTCGTCTAGGGATCAGGCCAGCGAAAGGAAGAGCTTCTCCAGCGTGGCGGTGTCGACCTCAGTGTCGCCGGTATCGTCCAACAAGCACTGCTTCAGACTGCCCGCGATCACCGCGAAGCCGGCCCGATCAAGGGCCTTGGACACCGCGGCCATCTGGGTGACGACGTCGGTGCACTCGCGGCCTTCCTCGATCATGCGGATGATGCCACCAATCTGGCCCTGGGCACGCTTGAGCCGCTTCAGCACCGGCACCATGGCATCGGGGTCGAGTTGCATGAATGCACCCCTTTCAGCTTCATAACTGAAGCCGATCCTACCGGTGTCGATGCCGTCGTCGCTGGTCATGATGAGGACTCGGCCTTCTCTTGCTCAGCGATCTCGGCGCGGATCTCGTCCATGTCGGCGGCGCGGACGGCGCCGATGAGCTCGTCCAAGGCCGAAGCAGGCAAAGCGCCCGGCTGAGCGAAGACCAGAATGCCCTCACGGAAGATCATCAGGGTGGGGATGGACATGATGCGCGCGGCCGAAGCCAGCTCACGCTCCGCCTCGGTGTCGACCTTGCCGAAGACCAGATCGGCGTGCTTCTCGGACGCTGCCTCATAGACCGGCGCGAACCCGACGCACGGACCGCACCAGTCGGCCCAGAAGTCGACCAGCACGATGTCGTTGTCTGCGATCGTCTTCTCGAAATCAGCGGCGGTCAGATTTGTGGTGGCCATGCTTCTCCTTTCAATACCCCCCAGGGTATCACCTGGACAAGCTGGACGGCACCTCAACCCAGAAAGTCGAACCATGCCCGAGGACGGAGTCCACCCCGTAGGCACCCCCGTGGGCGTCGATGATAGCCGCCACGATGGCCAAGCCGAGCCCTGATCCAATCGGCCCAACAGCAGAGACCCGATAGAAGCGGTCGAAGACTCGCGCCAGGTCGTCGGGCGGAATTCCACGTCCCGAATCAGTCACCGCGATCCGCACCCGAGCGTCGCCGCCGGCGGCGAGGCTGATCGGAGCGCCGGCGGCGGAGTACTTCACCGCATTCTCGATCAGGGCGGTGATCGCCTGCCGCAGCCGGTCGCCGTCGGCCACGACCGTCCCCGGCCCGCTCACCTCGACCTGCACCGCGCGCCCTGGCTCGCGCACCCGCAAGTCGGCCGCCAGCTCGTTCAGCATCATCTCGATATCGATCGGTTGCATCTTCAGCGCGCTGCGATCACCGAGGTGGGCCAGATCGAGCAGGTCGGCCACGATGCGGTTCATCCGGGTCGCTTCGGCGTTGATCCGGCGCATGGCGTCGGCCACCGCCGCCTCGTCGGCCAGGCCACCGGCGGCATACAACGCCGAGTAGCCCTGCAAGGTGGTCAGCGGCGTGCGCAGCTCGTGGCCGGCGTCGGCGACGAAGCGCCGCAACTGCTCCTGGCCGTCGGCGGTCGTGGCCACCATGGCGTTGAAGGCCTGCCCCAGGCGTCCGGCCTCGGTCTCCGGGTCGGCCACCTCGACCTGGACGGCCTGCCGTCCGCCACTGGCGGTCACCCCGACCGCCGCCTCTGTCAGTCGGGCGATCGGACGCAGCCCGTGGCGATCCACCCAGTAGGCGACCAAGCCCGCCGCAACGGCCACCAGCACCCAGGCCAACCCCAGGGCGATGGTCAGCCGCCGGGTCGCCTGTTCCACCGGCTCCATCGACACCGCCACCACCAGCGCGCGGCCCGCTTCGAGCGGGACCACCTCCACCCGGACACGCTCGAACCGGCCCCCGTTAGCGGCACGAGTGACCGGCCCGGCATCGCGCTCGTTCCCCAGGAGCCGTGGGGTCAGTTGCGGATCGTCGATCGGCGCCACCACGGTGCGCAGTCGTCCGTCGGCACGCAGGACGCCCACGTACGCCTCGCTGAGCAGGGTGGCTGCCGCGGCATTGCCGTCGTCGGCCTTGTTGGCCACCGCGAGCAGAGCCTTGGTATCACCGACCAGCGAGGTGACCCGGGCGTCCAGCTGACCGAGGACATACTGCCGCTGCGCGAGCGCGACCACGAGGAAGGCCAGGCCGGTGATCACCAGCACCGAGATGCCGGCGAGCACCAGGCGGCGGCGCAATGTCACGAAGGCTCCCGGACGCTGTAGCCGACCCCGCGGACGGTATGGATCAGTCTCGGTTCCACCGAGTCGACCTTTCGGCGCAGATTGGAGATGAACGACTCGATGATGGCGGTTTCGCCGCCAAAGTCATAGGCCCACACCTGATCAAGGATCGCGCCGCGGGAGACCACTCGTCCGGCGCTGGCCATCAGGCACTCCAGCAGCCGGAACTCCGTCGCCGACAGGCTGAGCTCGCGCTCACCTCGCCACACCCGGTGGGCGTCGGCGTCCAGGATCAGGTCGGCGACCTGGTAGCGGGCCGGGGTGACGTCGTTGCCTGCCCGCCGCAGCGCTACCTTCACCCGGGCGACCAGTTCCTCCAGAGCGAACGGCTTGACCATGTAGTCGTCGCCACCGACGGTCAGCCCACGAACCCGATCGGACGTGGTGCCGCGGGCCGTCAAGAACAACACCGACGCGCGGCTGCCGGCGGCCCGCAGTCGCTTGAGCACCTCGTAGCCGTCCAGATCAGGCAGCTGGATGTCGAGCAGGATCACCTGCGGGTCGAAGCTGGCCGCCAGGCCGATGGCGTCAGCGCCGTTGGCCGCACTCGCCGTGCGGTAGCCGTGCAGTTTCAATGCCGAGGTGACCAGGAACGAGATGTTCTCTTCGTCATCGACCACGAGAATCTTCGGTGCGCCTTCCACGGCACAAAGATGCCAGTCGGAGCGGGTTTCGTCCGACATCGCGCCCCAAACGTCCAGGGAACGTCCAGGTTTGGCTCGGACCAACCTGGCCCATCGCCGCGGACACACCGCCGGGTTAGCGGGGTTATCAGCCGCCGCAGCGATGCTGCTGAGGCATACCGCCGACTTGTCGTGGTTATGAGGCCCGCGGGGGCGTCGATAACCACGGGATCTCGGCGGTGACAGCAGATCGCCCCGTTACCCCGCTTCCATAACCACGGCAACTCGGCGGTATGGGCGCTCGCGGCATCGCCGGGGGAGCGGTCCGCCCTGCGAACTGTTGGCGGATGAAGAAAGTGCCGCCAAACCTGGTGGACGGGCTCATCACGCTCCCGTGGCAGGGCTATCCCACGCCCTGAGTGGAGCCGCCTTGGGGAATCGAACCCCAGACCTACGCTTTACGAGAGCGTCGCTCTACCGACTGAGCTAAGGCGGCCTGATTCTGACGAACCGAGGCACAACTATAGGGGCGCGGCCACGCCCTCAGCCAACCGAGCAGCCGATCACTTGCAGACGGTGCCCTTGGCCGGCAGCGTGCCGGCCACCAGGTACTTCACCACGGCGGAATCGATGCAGGTCGAGTTGCCGCCGTAGCTGCCGTGGCCCTCGCCGTCGAAGATCAGCAGGCGCGCCGATGTCAGCTGCTTGGCCATCGACCGGGCGAACTCGACCGGTGTGGCGCTGTCGCCGGTGGCACCCACGACCAGGATCGGTGCGGCGTCCGGGCCGGTGAGGTGCAGCTTCAGGTACTCACCCTGCGGCACTCCCCACAGCGAGCAGGTGTAGCCCGGCCCGAAGTATTTGCCGAAGATGGGTGCCTTCTTCTGGTCGTCGGCCCAGGTCTGATCGGCGTCCAGGACGCCCTTCTCCTTGGTTTCGGAGCAGCTGATCGCCGGGAAGGCGTAAAACATGGTGTCGTAGTGGCCGCTCTGGTCGCGGAAGTTGAGCTGATCGGCGGCGTAGAGCAGGTTCGTCCCGTTACCGGCGATGGTGCGCTGGATGATCGCGCTCAGCGCCGGGTAGACCTCTTTGCCGCTGTACAGGGCGGTGGCCACCCCGGTCACCGCCAGGCTCTGGGTGAGGGTGCGGTTGCCCACCTTCAGCGGATTGGTCTCCAGCTTGTCGAACAGTCCGGTGACCGCAGCCAGCACTGCTGTCTTGGTCTCACCCAGCCCGCAGCGAGTCTCGGCGCACCAGGACGCGAAGTTGCCGAGCGCCAGGTCGAAGCCCTGGGCCTGGATCACGCTCTCGTCGTCGGTGATGTTGACCGCCGAGTCCAACACCAGGTGGCCGGTGTTCTTGCCGAAGACCTGGGCATAGGTGGCACCGATCTGGGTTCCGTAGGAGTAGCCCAGGAAGTTCAGCTTCTTGGCGCCGAACAACTGGCGCAGCAGGTCGAGATCGCGCACGGTGTCGACGGTGCCGATGTGGCTCAGCAGGTCGCCGTTGCGCTCCCAGCAGGACCGCGAGAAGTTCAACGACGCCTCGACCAGGGCGACTCGCTCGGCGTCGTTGTCGGGGCTGCTGTCGAGGTTCAGCAGGGCGTCGGTGTCGGCGTCGCTCAGGCATCGCACCGGGGTCGACTGCCCGGCACCCCGCGGGTCCCAGCCGACGATGTCGTACTGCTCCAAGCCCTCGGTGTCGAAGTTGGGCACCAGTTCGACCCCTGAACCGCCCGGGCCGCCGGGATTGATGAACAGCGGCCCCAGATGCGGCGTCTTGGTGGCCTTGTGCACCCGCAAGGCCAGGGTCACCGCCCGGGAGGCCGGATCGGCGTAATCCAGCGGTGCCAGCACCGTCGCGCACTGGTCACCGTCGCAGTCCTTCCAGGTGGGCTCCTGGGCCACGTAGGGCGCCAGATCGCCGCCCGGCAGCCCGGCGACCAGACCGGGCACCGTCGGCGAAACCGCGGGGAAGGTGCGTCGATCCACGCCGTCGGCGGGGACAGCGGAGACCGGGACGTCCCCGACCATCACACTGGTCGCAGAACCGCCGGGAGTAGAGGTCGAACCGGGCGCGGGGACACAGCCGCTGATCAGGACAACGACGGCGGCAGCAATCGCCAGCGGCTTCAGGATGGATGGCACGGTCACAGCGTAACGGCGGAAACCAGTCCGCCCCGGACGGCGTGGGTACGCGTCCGGGGCGGATCGTGGTTGTTGTCAGCGAATCGCGCGGGCGGCCTTGTCGCGGGCACGGGCGGCCCGCAGGCTGTGGTCGATGCTCCAGCCACCGGCACCGGTGAACATCAACAGGATCCCGACCGCGGCCATCAGCAGCTGGCCTTCGCCGAGGATGCCGAACTGGGCAGAGTCCAGAATGCCGAAGGTGCCCCAGTAGACCAGGGCCACCGAGCCGGCACCGATCAGGAACGCGCCGAAGGCGGAGAACCTGGTGGCCAGGCCCAGCACCATCGAGACCGCGATCAGCAGCGATGCCACCCCGATCACCAGAGCCATCAGGGCCGGGCTCGGCAGGATGGTGTGCTCAGCAAGGAACTTCTGCGCCTGAACGGGGTTCAGCAGCATCTGGGCGCCATGGACGCCAAAGATCGCCGCCATCACCAGTCGCAGCAGGAACAGGCCGAGGGACGGACCGAACTTGTCTGTGCTCGGCGGCGCCTTCACCGGGGCGGCGGCACGCTCCGGAGCGGGAGTCGCCTCCGCCACCGCAGCCGCCTCACCGACCGGCGCAACCGCCGTCAGCGCGGCCGCACTGGCATCACGACGGGCAGCTCGCTCGGCAGCCAGCCGACGCTCCTCCTCGCTGACCGCTGCCGCAGCAGCGGCCTCGGCGGCCTGCGGCCGGAAGATGTCACCGTTGTCGACCAGGGTCTGCTCGCCCGCCTGTGGTTCACCCCATGCCGGAGCCACCTGAGTGACTTCCTCAACCGCAGCCGGCGCGGGGGCCGGCGGGAAGATGCTGGACGGCGGGGGTACCGGCAAACCGGCCGCGGCGACCGGAGCGGGCTCCTCGGCAACCGGCTCTGGCTCGTCCACGCTCTCGGTGACCGGCTCGGGCTCAGCGATCGGCTCCGGTGCGGGCGGCGGAGCGGCCCACGCCGGCACACTCGGCAAGGCCAGGCCGGACGGGAGGACCACGTCCTCGGGCTCCGGGGTGGGAGCCACCTCGGCAGGCACTTCGTCAGCAACGTCGGCCTCAGCCGGCTCGGCGACAGCCGAGTCCTCAGCGGGGCTGGCCTGCTCGGTGGCGACTACCTCGGGCTCGACGGCGGCTTCCACAGACTCGACGGGCGCTTCGGCGACCGGCTCTGCGCTCTCGGCCGACTGGTCCTCGACTGCGGCGGCCTCGACCTGCTCGACCTCGACCGGTGCCGGTGCATCAGCAGGATCACCCCAGGTGGCCGGGGCGGCTTCTTCGACCGGGGCCGCGGCCTCGATGGGCTCTGCCGCAGCAGCTTCCTCGACCGGTACAGCCTCTTCGACGGGTGAGGCCTCTTCGGCCGGAACAGGAGTCTCGATCGGGTCACCCCAGGACGTCGGCGCAGCCGCCTCGACCGGAGCCTCCTCGACGGGGGCGGCCTCCTCGACCGAAGCCGGGGCCTCAACCGGGTCACCCCAGGATGTCGGCGCAGCCGCCTCAGCGGGCGCAGCCGCCTCCACCGGAGCAGCTTCGACCGGAGCCGGGGCCTCAACCGGGTCACCCCAGGACGTCGGCGCAGCCGCCTCAGCGGGCGCAGCCGCCTCCACCGGAGCAGCTTCGACCGGAGCCGCGGCCTCGACCGGGGCACCCCACGGTGCCGGCGCAGCCGCCTCGACGGGCGCATCCTCCACCACCGGAGCGGCTTCGACGGGAGCCGGGGTCATGATCGGAGCGGCCGGCGGGGCCGGAGGCATGGGCATACCCGGGACCGGAGGCATCGGCGGCACGGCACCGGTGACCGGCGCGGGCGGCGGCGGATAGGCATGCGGGGCGGCCGGAGGCTGCGGCCAGGCAGCCGGCGGCGGTGCCGGAATCGTCGGAATGCCCTCAGGCTGAGGGAACTCAGGCTCGCGCGGTTCGGTCACGGGGAAGTCCTTTCGTGCAAAGCTCGTCAGCTAATGCTGTCACTGACGTACGTGAGGGACGCTCAGCGACACGATATCTGCGCGGTCGGGATCTGGCTCCCCTCGGCGTTCAGGATCGCCACGAGCCACGGCGCAACCGTCCAGCACGGGTTGAGATGCACGGCCCGTCCCACCCGATCGGCGGCGTACAAGGCGACGTCAGGCCACGCCACCCAGACTGATCAGCAGGGCTTCCATCGCCAGCGTCGGCGCCACATTCGCCGCCAGCGCCTCCCGGCAGACCAGGATCGCATCCAGGCAGCCGATGCTCTGCTCGGCGGTGGAGTCCGAGGCGATCCGCTCGACCTGATCGATCTGCTCGGCGTTGATCAGCGGACGGCCCGCACCGGTCTGCACGATCAGCACGTCGCGGTAGAACGAGGTCAGGTCGGTGAGCACCCGATCGAGGGAGTCGCGCTGCAGGCGCTTTCCGCGAGCCTTCTGCTGCTCCTCCAGGTCCCGCATCGCCGCTTGGGCGTTGCGGGCCTTCACCGACGGCGTGCCCATCCCGAGCGCCTCGGCCAGCGCTGCCCGCTCGGTCGAGTCCAGCTCGGCGGTGATCGCGGCCGCATCAGCCTTCGCGGCCTCGACCAACTGTTCGGCGGCGTGCAGACAGGCGCCCAGACTGGTCAGCCGCGTAGGCAGCCTGAGGATGTCATCGCGGCGCTGCCGGGCGTCCTCGCTCCGCGCCAGCACTCGGGCGCGTCCGATGTGCCCCTGCGCCACCCGGGCCGCAGAGGCGGCGGTCACCGGATCAATCCGATCGCGTCGCTGCAGCAGTTCGGTGATCGCCACATCAGTCGGCGTGGCCAGCTCCACCCGGCGACAGCGCGACCGTACGGTCGCGACCAGATCGTCGGCCGTCGGCGCGCACAGCAGCCACACCGTCCGCGGTGCCGGTTCCTCGATGCTCTTCAGCAGCGCATCCGCGCCGCGCTCGGTGACTCGATCCGCGTCCTCCACGACCAACACCTGGAAGGGGCTCAGCGTCGGCGCCATCGCCGCCCGCCGGATCAGCTCCCGCACCTCGTCCACGCCGATACTCAGCTGCTCGGTGCGCACCAAGGTGACGTCAGGATGGGCCCCGGAAAGCACGGTGACGCAGGTGTTGCATTCCCCGCAGCCGCCACTGGGGCATTGCAGCGCCGCGGCGAACGCCCGCGCCGCATTCGAACGCCCTGACCCCGGCGGACCGGTGAACAACCACGCGTGGGTCATCGCGCGGGTGTTGCCACCCTCGAAGCGAGCCTGGACGGCCCGGCGCAGCACCTCGACGACCTTGCCCTGGCCGATCAGGTCGGTCCAGACGCCGGAGAGGGTTTCGCTGGTCACGGTCTCAGCCTGCCTCACGGGGCTGACACCAGCGCCGCAACCCGGTCGCGCACCGCACCGGCGATGCTCGCTACCGAATCCCGTGCCGGCAGGACGAGGTAATGCTCGGCGTCGCGGGCAGCCAGATCGAGGAAGAACTGACGAGCCCGCTGATGCAACTGCTCCCCGGCCCCTTCGAGCCGATCCTTGTCGGCGATCGAGGCCACCCCCTGATCGGGGTCGAGGTCGAGCACCACGGTCAGGTCGGGCAACAGGTCCGTGGTCGCCCAGCGGGCGATCTGCTCGACCCGATCGACGTCGAGGTCCCGACCCGCTCCCTGGTAGGCCAGCATCGAGTCGACATAGCGGTCACTGATCACCACCGCGCCGCGGCGCAGTGCAGGCAACACCAGCTCGTAGAGGTGTTGGGCCTTGTCAGCGGCATACATCAAGGCTTCGGCGCGCGGCGACACGTCCCCCCACTTGGGGTTCAGCACCAGATCGCGCAGCACGGCCCCCAACTCGGTGCCGCCCGGTTCGAAGGTGAGCACGACCTCACGTCCCTGCCCGGCCAGCCACTCGGCGAGCAGTTTGGTCTGGGTGGACTTGCCCACCCCGTCGCCGCCTTCAAAGACGATGAAGATGCCCTCACTCACGGGGCCAACCATAGCGAGGGACGCCGCTACTTCTTGGCGGTCCGCTTGGTCGCCGGACGCCGCGTGGTCTTCTTCGGCGCCGGACCCTTGGCTCGCTTCTCGGCCAGCAGCTCAGCGGCCCGCTCCAAGGTGATCTCTTCGACCGAATCGGTGCGGCGCAAGGTGGCGTTGGTCTCCCCGTCGGTGACGTAGGGACCGAAACGGCCGTCCTTGACCACCACCGGCTTGCCGCTGGCCGGGTCATCACCCAGCTCCTTCAACGGCCCGGCCGCCGACGAAGCTCCCCGTCCCCGAGTCTTCGGCTGGGCGTAGATCGCTTCGGCCTCTGCCAGCGTGATCGTGAAGATCTGGTCCTCGCTGGTCAGCGAACGCGAATCGGTGCCCTTCTTCAGGTACGGGCCGTAGCGGCCGTTCTGAGCGGTGATCTCGACGCCTTCTGCGTCGGAGCCGACCACTCGCGGCAGGCTGAGCAGCTTCAGCGCATCGTCCAAGGTGACGGTGTCCAGGCTCATCGAGGCGAACAGCGAACCGGTCCGCGGCTTGGCCGACTTCGGCGCATCCTCACCCAACACCTCGGTGACGTAGGGGCCGTAGCGGCCGTCCTTGGCCACGATCATCCGACCGGTGGCCGGATCGGCACCGATCTCGCGATCCCCACCTGCCGGGGTGGCCAGCAGTTCCTTGGCCAGCTCGAGAGTCAGCGCGTCCGGGGCCAGGTCGGGATCGACATTGGCCCGGTTGCCGTCGGGATCCTCCACATAGGTGCCGTACCGGCCCACCCGGACGTCGATGCCGTCACCGAGGGCGAAGGTCGACAGCTTGCGAGCGTCGATCTCGCCCAACTCACTGACCAGGCGCTGCAGACCGGGCTGGTCGTCGCCGAAGTAGAAGTCCTTCAGCACCGACGCCCGCGCGGCCTTGCCGCCGGCGATCTCGTCGAGGGTCTCCTCCATGCCGGCGGTGAAGTCGTAGTCGACCAGGGTCGCGAAATGCTCCTCCAGCAACCGGGTCACCGCGAACGCCAACCAGGTCGGCACCAACGCGGAGCCCTGCTTGTGCACGTAGTCACGGGCGGTGATGGTGCGGATGATCGCCGCATAGGTGGACGGGCGGCCGATCTCCAGCTCCTCCAGCTTCGCCACCAGGCTCGGCTCGGTGTAGCGGGCCGGCGGACGCGTCTGGTGACCCTCGGCGCTGACCTTCTCGGCCTCCAGCCGGGCACCGGACGCCAGTTGCGGCAAGCGCGCCTGCTCGTCGTCGCTCTCGGCGTCGTCCTCGACCGACTCCACGTAGGCCTTCAAGAAGCCCAGGAAGCTGATCGTCCGGCCCGAGGCACTGAAGGTCGCCCGACCCGACTCGACCACCTCACCGGTGGCGGCGTCGGTGGCGGCGAAGCGGTCGGCCAAGGTGGCGCCGATCTTCACCGTCACGGTCTCGCCGACCGCGTCGGCCATCTGGGAAGCGATCGTCCGCTTCCAGACCAGTTCGTAGAGCCGACGCTGATCGCCACTGAGCCCGGTCTGCTCCGGGGTGCGGAAGGTCTCACCGGCCGGACGGATCGCCTCGTGCGCCTCTTGGGCGTTCTTGACCTTGGAGGTGTAGACCCGCGGCTTCTCCGGCAGGTACTTCCCGCCGAACAGCTGCTTGACCTGCTCACGGGCGGCATTCACCGCCGTGGTGGACAAGTTCACCGAGTCGGTACGCATATAGGTGATGAAGCCGCGCTCGTAGAGCTCCTGGGCCACGCTCATCGTGCGCTGGGCGCTGAAGCCGAGCTTGCGTCCGGCTTCCTGCTGCAGCGTGGTGGTGCGGAACGGCGGGTAGGGCCGACGGGTGTAGGCCTTGGCCTCCACCCCGGACACCGCATAGCTGGCTACACCGAGTGCCTCGGCCAAGGCAGTGGCCTGGTCGAGATCGAGTTGCAGCAAGCCGCTGCCCACCAGGGTGCCGACCGAGTCGAAATCCCGGCCGGTGGCGATGCGCCGCGAGTCGAAGGTGACCAGCTTGGCGCTGAACGTCCGCGGGGTGGCATCCTCGCCGGCGTCCAGGACGGCGGTGATGTCGGCATAGCCGGCAGCGCGGAAGGCCATCCGCTCGCGCTCCCGGTCGACTACCAAACGGGTGGCCACCGACTGCACACGGCCGGCCGACAGCTTCGGCATGACCTTCTTCCACAGCACCGGCGAGACCTCGTAGCCGTACAGGCGGTCGAGGATCCGGCGGGTCTCCTGGGCGTCGACCAAGTCGTGGTCGAGTTCGCGGGTGTTCTCCACCGCGGCCAGGATCGCTTCTGGCGTGATCTCGTGGAACACCATCCGCTTGACCGGAATCTTCGGCTTCAACTCGTCGAGCAGATGCCAGGCGATGGCCTCCCCCTCGCGGTCCTCATCAGTAGCCAGGTAGAGCTCGTCGGCGTCCTTGAGCTTTGCCTTGAGGTCGCGGATGGTGGCCTTCTTATCGGCGGCCACCACATAGAGCGGCTCGAAATCGGCCTCGATATTGACGCCGGTGCGGGCCCACTTCTCACCCTTGTATTTGGCCGGCACCTCGGCCGCCCCGGTGGGGAGGTCGCGGACATGCCCACGGCTGGACTCCACCACATAGCCCGCACCGAGGAACTTGCCCAGGCTGACGGCTTTGGTGGGAGACTCCACGATCACGAGTCTGCGAATGGCGTTGGGCACGGGTGACTTCCTGGTCTCGAACAACTGCGATTACGGGGCGATCGAGGCCACACTCTAGCCCGCTCGCGTTCGGTGAATGCTAACCCCTCCGAACGCGGGCCCTCAGTTCACTGGGCTGGATCCCGCAGTAACGGTGGCATGCATGGTCACCTTCTTGGCCGTGATCCACCAGATCGTGACCTGCTGTCCGGGCTCGATCGCACGGATCACATTGGCCACATTCATCTGATCGGTGATCGTGGTGTCGCCGATCCGAGTCAGCCGACTTCCCGGGGTGATACCCGCCTTCTCGGCCGGCCCACCGGCAACCACCGACTCCACCGTGGCGCCACCGACGCCGGTGTAGCTGGCATCAGCCACCCGCACCCCGAGGTAACCGGCCGGGCCCACCCGGACGGTGCCGGCGTCCTGGCCGGTCTCGATCTGATCGACGATGGCCACCGCGGTGGCGATCGGAATGGCGTAGCTGGCGTGCTCCTTGGTGGAACCCGCGGTGGTCATGCCCAACACCTCGTTCTCGGCGTCGAACATCGGCCCGCCCGAATCGCCGGGAACGGCCCCGGCGTTGGTGGCGACCAGGCCGTTGAGGTCCTCGGAGTTACCCCAAGGCGAATCCGAACTCACCGTCAGCGGCTGATCGGTGCCGGTGACTGTGCCCGGTGCCTTCACCAGTTTCATTCCGCCGTTGGCGTTGCCGACAGCGGCGACAGCGTCCCCGACGGCGACCGCGTCGTCGTCCAAGGTCACCGTGGCCAGTCCGGAGGCGTTCTTGAGCTGGAGCAGGGCGACGTCCCTGGTCTGGTCGAAGCCCAGCACGGTCGCCGAATACGTGTCGCCACTAGCGGCGATAGTGGCAGCCACCTTCGTGGTGCCGGCGACGACGTGGTAGTTGGTGAGCACCTTGCCGTCAGGTGTGAGCACCATGCCGGTACCGAAGGCGGTGCCGCCAGCGGTCTCGGCTTCGATCAGCACGACGCCGCGAGACTGCTCGGCAGTGACCCCCTTGGAGGTCGTGGTGGGCCTGGTCGGCGACGCCTGTGGCACCGTCGGTGCGGTACGGCTCGGCTCCGGCGCGGCGCCCAGCCAGCCACCGGCGAAGGTGTAGCCGGCCACTCCCAGCGCGAAGGCCAGCACCGCGGCGACCATCACCAACCCCCAGCGGCCGTTCTTCTTCGGCGGCTCGACCGGCGCGGTCACCGGCGGGTAGGACGTCCAGCTGCTGTTGGGCGGCGGGTAGGCGCCGTAGGGCTGGCCCGGCGCCGGATAGGTCGGCGGATACGACGGCGGCGGCGGGAACCAGCCGGTCGGCGCGCCGGTGTTGGCGGCGGCGCCACCCCCGGCACTCAACGACGGGTAGACCGGCGCCGAGTACGGCTGGATCGGCGGCAGCGGCAGGGTGGGATCGGCTCCGAGAGCCGGATCGGTGGCCGCAGGCTGCGGCTCGGTGGGCTGGTGGATCCAGATGGGTTCCGCCGACGGTTGGGTGTTGCCGGGATCACCCGCACCCGCGGGGGTGTTTTCCTCGGCCATGTCTTGCTCCTTCATCACGCCTTCAGTGAAGGTCGCGAATCCATGCTCCTGCTGTCGGCAACCTGTGAACTCTGTGAGCACCACCGATTGGCGACACCCAGCCTACGCACCCATCAGTAACGCCCGGATCGCTGACAGTAATCCTCCTCCTGCGGCAGCGCTCCAACCGTCCTACCGCCCCCTCGCGCCCGCCCCCTCCACATCGGGGGCTCGCCTTCAGGGGGGCCCTCAACCACCAACCCGGGCGCTCGACGACCGGCGCGAGCGCGGGACGACGCCGGCGAGCCACCCCGTCCACACCCACAGCTCGCCTACAAGGGGCCCTCAGCCACCGACGCGAGTGATGGACGACGAGGACGAGGGCGGGGATCACGCGGGCAGCAGGTAGCCCTCGGCGATCAGGCGGCGCACCTGCGGCAGCAGTTCGTCGCGCAGCGCGTCCGGGTCGACCTCGAGAATGGCGGCCACGGCGTCCAGCAAGGTGCCCAGCGCCAGGTCGCCGTCGCAGGCTCCGGCCACCGCGGCCAGCGCCGTTCCCGGTTCCACCGCACGTCCGAAGCCGTACTGCTGACGGAAGACCAGATGCTGCGGGTCGGCCGCGCCGGGACGTCCGAGGGTCTCCTGGAGGACGCCGTCGTGAAGACGCCAGAAGCCGGCCAACAGCTCGTCCTCGGGCAAACGGGCGGGCTCGATGGCGTCGAAGAAGTCGGCGAACGCCGCGGCCACCGGCTGGTGAACCGCGTGCGGCCATTCCTCGAAGCGCCGCTCGGGCACGGCCCGTCCGGACTTGCGGACGGCCAGCCAGCCCATGCCGACCGACTCGATTCCCAGACCCGCGAAGTAGTCCAGCCATTCGGCATAGCGGCGCTGATAGTCGTCCGACCCGGACAGACCAGCATCGGTCAGCCACAGTTCGACGTACTCGAAGGGGTCGAGCACCTCACGCTGCAACACCAGCGCGTCGCACCCGTCCGGAATCCACTCGGCCAAGCGTTCGCCCCACGCCCGCTCGGTGATCGCCCAGTTGCCCAGCACGATCAGCGTGCCGCCGGGGTTGAGCCGATCGGCGGCCTCGCTGACCACCCGCCGCATCAACCCGTCGCCGATCTCGACGCCCTCGCGATAGATCAGGCCAGAGCTGTCCGGCGGCGTCATCACATACGGCGGGTTGGTGACGATCAGATCGAAGGCGTCGTCGGCGACCGGTTCGTACAGCGAGCCGAGCCGCAGGTCGGCGTCCACCCCGGCCAGACCGAGAGTGATTCGGGCCAGTTGGAGGGCGCGGGGATTCAGGTCGGTGGCCACGATCCGGCGACAGTGGGCGGCCAGATGCAGAGCCTGAATGCCGCAGCCGGTGCCCAGGTCGAGGGCGCTGACCACGCCGTCACGCGGGATCAGCTGGGCCAGGGTCGTCGAAGCCGGCGATGCGCCCAGGACGAAGTCCGGACGCGGTCGGCCGACGCGTCCGTCCAGCGGGGTGGGGTCGGCGCAGATCCAGCCGGAGAAGGACTCATCGCCGTAGGGCTTGAGTTCGACCGCCGCGCGGTAGTCGTCGCCGTCGGTGACCAGCAGTTGGGCAGCGAGCAGCTCGTCGACACCCGAATGCAGCGCCCGCACGCGCGTTTGGGCGACCGGCAGACCCAGCAGCCACAGCCGGGTCAAGTCAGCTTGCGCGTCGCTGCGTCCGGCCAGCGCCCGGACGACCGGCACACTGCTGTTGCGGACCAGACCGTTGAGTGCGGACTCCCCCAGTCGGCTGGTGAGGGCCTCCAAGGTGTAGGCACCGGCGAGCAGGTCGGCACGCAGGGCAACGATCGCCTCATCGGTCAGCGGCTGTAGTTCGGCGTTCATGCCCCCAGCCTGTCATGTCCGAAGCGACCCTCACGACCGCCTCCCGGGGCGCCCGTCCCTGGTTCGATCGGGTGCGGTCCGGGGGCGCGCTCCGGTGCCGGCGAGCCCGGCCAACAGCGGACGCCGCACAGACACCCACCCGACACCTTGTGGGCACGCGGGGGTAACCGCTTTCCGCTGTTGCTCGCCGTGGGCGTGGTGGAACACTTTTCTGGTCATCGAAGGGATAGTCCATGCGCATCGTGGCTGTTGGGGCGTCGGGTAATGCCGGCACTGCGATCGCTCGTCTGCTCGCGCCGTCGCTCACTGCCGAGGACCAGTTGGTGCTCGCTGGGCGGGACGCCTCCCGGCTGGATCGCGTGCGCTCAGAGCTGACCACTTCGGCGGAGGTGACCACCAGCATTGTCGACATCACCGACATCGGTCGCTTCGCCGAAGTGGTCGCCGGTGCCGACCTGGTCATCACCACGGCCGGCCGTCCGGACCTGGTCGGAGCGCTGGGCCGGGTCGTCCTGGACGCCGGGGCCGACTGGTTCGACACGATGCTCTCCACGCCGACCAAACTGAGCGCCTTGCGAGCCCTGGAGCCGGACATCGCCGCGGCCGGACGCTGCTTCATCACCGATGGCGGCTTCCACCCCGGCATTCCGGCGGCGCTGGTGCGTTGGGCCGGAGATCAACTCGACGAACTGGTCGAAGCCGACGTGGTCGCCGGGCTGAAAGTCGATTGGATGGCCGACTCGGTGGCCGACTCGACGATCGAGGAGATGCTCGGGGAGTTCAGCGACTTCAAGATGGTCAGCTTCATTGATGGTGAGCACCGCGCCGTCCGCTGGACCGAATGCCCCACCGTCGAGTTCGACCAGCCGATCGGCCGGCAGGTGGTGGTGCCGATGCCGTTGGCCGAAATGGACGACCTGCCCAAGCGCTTTCCCAGTCTGCGCCGCTGTGGGTTCTACATCTCCGGCTTCGGCCCGAAGATGGATTACCTGATGCTGCCGCTGCTGATGGTGATGGCCAAGATTCCCTTGCTGCATCGCGCGACCGTCCGGTTGACCCGGTGGTCGATGGGCCATTTGGCAAGCACCCCGCCGCCGCACCTTCTTGAGGTGCGCACCGCCGCCCGCGGCACCCGCGCCGGACGGCCGGCGTTGGCGAACGCGAAGATCAGCGGCGCGGACAGCTACCTGCTGACCGCCGCACCGGCGGTGGCCTGCCTGCGCCGGGTCCTCGATGGCAGCATCCGCACTCCCGGACTGCACCTGCAGGCCGACCTGGTCGACCCCGGTCCTTTCCTGCACGACCTGGCCGGGCTCGGCGTGAGCGTGGAGACCTCGCTGTCGCCGGTGCACTGATTCTCCGACGCTGGGCCGACCGCACACTTGTCGCTGCGGCATGGCAGGCTGATCGGCGTGGCACTTCCGGAATGGCTGGACGGTGATCAGCGGGTTCGCTACCGGCATCACCGTCCGTCGGTCGACGGCGTCACCGCACCGTTCCCCGACTGGGTGAGCGAGCCGGTCCGCGCGGGCTTGGCCCGGGTGGGGATCACTCAGCCGTGGCAGCACCAAGTGCTCGCCGCCGAGGCGGCTTTCTCCGGGCGTCATGTCGCCTTGGCCACCGGCACCGCATCCGGCAAAAGCCTGGCGTACCTGCTGCCCGTGCTGGCGGCCGGGGTGGACGGCCAGGTCGGCGTCGAGGTCGATCGCGGCCCGCTCGGCCTGGATCGCGGGCACACCGCGCTCTATCTGGCCCCCACCAAGGCGCTGGCCCACGACCAGTTGCGCGCCTGTCGGGCGCTGGGAATCGAGGGTTGGCGTCCGGTTGCCGTGGACGGAGACTCCGACCAGGCCGAGCGCCGGTTCGTCCGCGACTTCGGCCAGTTCGTGCTGACCAACCCCGACCTGCTGCACCACTCGATCCTGCCGTCCCACCAGCGGTGGAGCCGGCTGCTGGGCACCTTGCGTTATGTCGTGATCGACGAAGCCCACCGCTATCGGGGCACGTTCGGTGCTCACGTGGCCAATGTGTTGCGCCGATTGCGGCGGCTGGCCCGTCACTACGGGGCCGACCCGATCTTCGTCAGTGCGTCGGCCACCGTCAGCGGGGCCGGGGAGTTGCTGGAACGACTGGCCGGAGTGAGCGACGTACTGGAGGTGGCCACCGACACCTCGGCACGTGCCGGTCTGGACTTCGCCATCTGGCAGCCCGAGGGCGACCCGCATCATGAGGCCGCCGAGTTGATGGCTCGGTTGGTCGGCGAGGGGCGGCAGACGCTCACCTTCACCACCTCTCGCGTGCAGGCTGAGCTGGTCGCGGTCCGCAGCCAGCGCATCCTCGGCTCGTCGGCTTCGGTGCGTTCCTACCGGGGTGGTTACCTGGCCGAGGACCGCCGCGAGCTGGAAGCCGGGCTGCAGTCCGGCACCCTGCGCGGAGTGGCCTGCACCAATGCTCTCGAGCTCGGCGTGGACATATCCGGGGTCGACGCGGTGATCAGCTGCGGCTTCCCCGGGACGGTCGCGGCGCTGTGGCAGCAGGCCGGACGAGCCGGACGATCCGGCACCGACGCCGTCGCCGTCCTGGTGGCCCGGCCCGATCCCCTGGACGCCTACCTCAGCGAACACCCCGAACTGATCTTCAACGCCACGGTGGAGCGGACGGTGCTGCACCCGGACAACCCCCGGGTGCAGGCATTGCATGTGGCTGCCGCAGCGCAGGAGTTGCCGGTCACCGAGGCTGATGGTCAGTGGTTCGGCAGCGAACTGGGTGCCGCACTCGAGCGGCTCACCGCCGCCGGCTACCTGCGTCGCCGGGCGAACGGCTGGTACTGGGCACGTCCGGACCGGGCCGTCGACTCGATCGATTTGCGCACCGCTGGTGGACACAGCGTCGAGGTGGTCGAGCAGACCACCGGTCGGGTGATCGGTCAGCTCGATCCCAGCGCGGCCGACCGCAGCGTCCATGTGGGCGCGATCTACCTGCATCAAGGTGACCAGTGGTTGGTGACCGACTACGCACCCGAGGAGCACACCGCTTTGGTGCGGCCCGCCCGCGAGGGCTATTTCACCCAGGCGACGGCCGAGTCCGACATCGCGATCCGCCAGGTATTGGCTTCGCGTCGGCTGGGACGGGCGGAGGTCAGCTTCGGCAACATCGAGCTGTCCGGCCAGGTGACCGGCTTCCTGCGCCGGGACGAGGCCACCGGCGCGGTCTGGGACTCCAGTCCGTTGGACCTGCCCCGCCACAGCCTGAACACCCAAGCGGTCTGGTACACCGTCGGGGCCAGCGCTCTGACCGGCTTCGACCCTCGCGATCTGCCCGGCGCGGCGCATGCCGCCGAGCACACCGCTATCGGGCTGTTGCCCGCGTTCGCCCCGTGTGATCGCTGGGACATCGGCGGACTGTCGACCACCTTGCATCCCGACACGGGTCAGTTGACCGTCTTCGTCCACGATGGCGCGGCCGGCGGGGCCGGCTTCGCCGACCGCGGCTACCAGGTGATCGAGACCTGGCTGAGGGCCACCTTGGACCGGTTGCGCAGTTGCCCGTGCGAGCAGGGCTGCCCGGCGTGCGTGGTCTCGCCCAAGTGCGGCAACGGCAATCACCCGCTGGACAAGGCCGCGGCCGCCCGCCTGCTGGAGCTCATCGTCGACTGAGTGGTCCATCTCGATCAGCTCGGCGCCAGATGCCCGGCCACCGCGGTGGCGCTCACCGTGATCGGCCAGCCGACCGGCCCGCTCAGGTGGCGCCGTACGGTCACCGCCACGGCGTAGTCGATCGCATCGCCGGCCACCGTGCAGCCGGTGACCTCCACCTGGTTGTCGGTCGCGATCGCTGCGGCGGCGGCGCAGGCATCACCACCATCGCGATAGGCCGCGGCGGCCGAGAGTGCGACCAGGTCAGCAGCACCGGACGTCGCGTGCTGAGCGGTGCTGTAGCCGCCCACCATGACCCCCACCAGGGCGAGGGCCGCGAGCATCAGCACGACACCGATCACCAGCACGGTGCCGGCTCCGCGTTCGTCGCGCCGTGGTGGACGGGTGCCGGTGCTCATGTCGGCTCCGCGATCACGCTGGCCTCCGCGTGGAGCGGAATGCTCGGCAACCACTCAGCCCAAGGCCGGGCCGCGAGATCGACCACGACCACGACACGTCCGTCCTCGCGGCGGGTGGTCACCTCGGCTCCTCGGGGCCGCTGGGACAGGATCTTGGCCACCGCCGCGGCATCGCCGCGCGCCTCCTGTCGGGCCACTCCCGTCGCCAGGTCGTGGCAGGCACCCCACAGCATCACGACCGACAGCACCCAGGCGATCAGCACCAGCGCGGCGGCAGCGCCCACACTGGCCAGCGCTAGCTCGACGGTCACCATTCCGCTCGCCGACCGGCGAGTTGGCCGGTGGTCGACCGGGTGCCCCCGATCGACCACCACCAGGTTTCTCACGAGCCGGTCAGGATCGACTTGATGATGTTGAACAGCGCCTCGATCAACGCCTTGATCAGGTTCTGGAACCACGGCTGGTCGATGATGCTGATCCCCACGCCGATGGCGGTGGCCACGGCCACCGAACCCACCGCGTACTCGGCCGTGGTCATGCCCCGCTGATTGCGACGAATCTTCGCCAAGAGCCTGCTTGCCATAACTTCTCCTCTCCGGATGCGCCCGCTGCGGACACACCTGCACCTTGGGCAAGACGCCGGTGATCAGGTCAGCGACTCGGCAGGTTGTGGATGGTCTCGGCCCTCAGCTCGAATGCTGTGGACAACGGTGGACTCAGCCGAAGAGGTTCGCGATGAAGCCGCCGATGACCGGCACCAGCCCCAGCAGGACGAACGCCGGCAGGAAACACAACATCAGCGGCATCACCGAATGCACGCCCACGCGTCGGGCGCGCACCTCGACGGCAGCGGCCGCCACTCGCCGGGCCTCGGCACCCAACTCCGCGATCCGCTGGGTCAGCGCGACCCCGGTGGCCGCGCCGCGGCTCAACTCCCGCCCGAAAGCCACCAGTGGCGGGTGCACGGCCAACTCACCCCACACCCGCGCCTCATCGATCCCCAGAGCGATCTTGGCCAGCGCCTCGTCCAGTTCCTCGGTGAGCGGGCAACGCAAAGAGGAGGTGACCGCTGCTGTCGCTGACGGCAGCGGCAGGCCTGCCTGCAGGCAGCTCACCAGCAGGTCGCAGACCTGCGGAAGATCCGCGGTGAAGCTCGCCCGGCGCCGTTCTTCGCCGGCGTCGAGGAGACGCCCCAACACGACGAAGCTGGCCACGGCAGCCCCCACACCTGCCAGGATCGCAATCCATCCCAGCCCAGCGGCAGCGAAGCTCACCGCCGCTCCGGTAGCCAACGCCGATCCGATCCGGCGCCACCGCGCCGCCACTGCTACCTGACTCTCACTGGGTTCAGAGCGTGCTCGCAGACGCGCGGCCGGAGCCGGCCACCACGCCAGGATCGCCAACCCCGCCGATGCTGCCGAGACCAGCACCCACCCGGGGTTCATCCGGTCACCGTCGAGATCCGCTCGATCCACCAGACCCCGGCGCAGGCCAACCCCACCCCGGCGACCAGGCAGCCCTGCCCGATGACCGTGGCCAACAGGAAGTGCAGCGGATCGCCGCCGATCGCATACCCCAGCCCGATCCCGGCCAGCGGCAGGACGGCCAGCACGCGCCCGGACGCCCGCGGCGCGGACAGCTCCGCAGCCACCGTCCGGGCCACCTGCTGCTGAGCACTCAGCCGTTCGGTCAGGGCGTCGAGAGTGGCAGTCAGCGATGCGCCGGTGCGCTCGGCCACTTCCCAGGCCACTGCCAGATCGGCCAGCCCGCGGCCGCCGGGCCGATCACTGAGGCGGCGCAGGGCCGCCGGAATCGAGCCGCCGACCTGCTGGGCCGAGACCGCCTCGGCCAGAATCGGCGCATCGGTGGCGGCCAGGCGCACGGCCAACGCCGGCACGTGCCCCACCCGCAGTAGTCCGGCCAGCAGACGGCAGGCGTCCACCACTTCGCTGGCGCGGCGGTCGACCTCACGCTGACGGCGGTGGTTGCGCCACAACCCCGCAGCCGTGGCTGCCACCAGGCCCACCGACACTCCCGCCGCCAGCCCAGCCGCACCCCAACCGAACCAGCCCCCCACGGCCAGCAGCGGTGGCGCCAACCACTCCGGTCGCCACCGGCGCCATTTCGACCGCGGGGAGGCCTCGGGTAGCGGACGCAGCCGCGCCAGCCGGGCGCGCGCGGACGGCGCGCTGCCCACGATCATCGCGGCCATCAGCAGCAGAGCCACCAACCAGCTCATCGCTGCGCCCACTCGCGCAGCGTCGCCTCACCCGGGCCGGCATGCTCGCCGCCGTCAAGCTCGCAGCGCCAGGCCGGGATGGTGCGACACACTCCCGTGTCGTCGGCGGCCAACAGGCGGATCTCCTCCAGCCAGCGTCGTCCGTCCGGCAGCCGACGCACGTGGATCAGCACCGGTGCGGCCGCGCCGAGCTGGGCGTGCAGGGCCGCGCGTGACCAGCCGCCGAGTGCAGCCAGCGCCTCCAATCGAGCCGGGACATCGGCAGCGGAGTTGGCGTGGACGGTGCCGCAGCCGCCCTCGTGGCCGGTGTTGAAGGCCATCAACAGGTCGGTCAGTTCGGCACCGCGCACCTCACCGACCACCAATCGGTCCGGCCGCATTCGCAAGGCCTGGCGCACCAGGTCGGTCAGTGTGATCGCCCCGACCCCCTCGACATTGGCCGGACGAGACTCCATCCGCAGGCAGTGCGGGTGATGAGGATTGAGCTCCCGGGAGTCCTCGACGATCACGATCCGCTCCGAGGCGGGCACCAGCGCCAGCAGCGCAGCCAACAAAGTGGTCTTGCCCGAGCCGGTGCCGCCGGAGACCAGGAATGGCCGACGGCTATCGACCAGCCCAGCCAGTAATGCTGCGGTCGTCTCACTCACGCTGCCCGCGGCCACCCAATCGTCCAAGGTCAATCGGGCCCGGTTGGGCACGCGCAGCGAGATGCAGGTTCCGGTGTCGGTGACGCAGCCGAGCGCCGCATGCACCCGCACACCGCTGGCCAGCCGGGCATCGACGAAGGGGGAGGAGTCGTCCAGCCGTCGCGATACTGACGCGGCCAGCCGCACGGCCAGTCGCCGCACCTCGTCTTCGCCGTCGAAGCCCACCTCGGTCGGCTCCAGGCCGTTGCCGCGGTCGATGAACACCTGGCTAGGGCCGTTGACCAGCACATCGGTCACACCGGGGAGGTGAAGCAGCGGGTCCAGCGCCCCGGCGCCGACACTGTCGCGCCGCAGCCGAGCCACGGAGTCGCGGACGCCGGCATCGCTGACCAGCAGCCCCAGGCTGCGCAGGGCGGATCCCACCTCCACCGGCCCCGGCTGCTGGGACCGGCGGGCCAACCGTTCGCGCACCGCGTCGAGAGTCGCCTCATCCATCCGCGACCCCTGCCTGCAGCCGAGCCACCAGGGCGGTGACCGCCCGGCGGTAGCGCCGCCGCGATCCCCGCGCCGGCGGCTCACCCCGCTCGGCCGCGGCGACCAGGCCCGGCTCATCGGGCAACTCGGCGACCACCGGACGCCCCAGCGCCTCACCGACCAAGGAGGCAGCCAGCGACCCTCGTCCGCGCCGCACCACCAGCTCGGCCCGCTCGGCATCGGTGGACGCCAACAGCTCCCGAGCCGCTGCCACCCCGCGGACGGTGGCCGCGACCACCACGAGTTGGCGCGTCGAGAGCCGCAGCGACTCCCGCGCGCCGAGCCCCCCGGATCGGCCCGGGTCGAGCACCACCATCGAATGCCAGGCGCGCAGTGAACCGACGATCGCGGCCAACGGCTCCCGGGCCAGGTCGAGTTCGCTCCCCCGCGCCATCGAGACCACCGAGACCCCGTCGACCACCGGCAGGTAGCTGCGCAGATCGCCCAGGTGCCCGGCGGCGGCGTTGAGCCGAGGCCAGCGCCAGCCCTGCACCCGTTCGGCGCCCAACAGCAGGTCGATGCCTCCCCCTAGCGGATCGGCATCGACCAGCGCCGCCCCGGACGGGCTCCGAGCGGCGCTCAACTGAGCCAGGGCCGCGGCGAGGGTGGAGGCACCAACACCTCCCGAGCCGCCGAGCACGGCCACCACGGGTGCCCGCGTCCGACTACTCCCCTCACCGAGGACCGCGCCCAGCCAGGCGGCCCCCTCCGGCAGCGGGATGACCCGTGCCGCCAGCGGCGCCGACCAGGCCGAGAGCAGGTCGGTGCGCTGACCGACCAGGAAGACATCCTCCCGGTGCGGCAGTGCCCGAGCCGCTACCTTCTCGGCCAGATCGTCGGCGACGATCACCGTCGCAGCCGTCCGCCACGGACCGGCGAGCCGCTCGGGCTCGACGATCACCTCGGCTTCCAACTCCTGGGCGGTCACCGCGGCCAGGATCGAATCCTGGGTATCACCCGGTGCCGCCACCACCAGAACCGGTCGCGCCGGGCTCAGCTGTGCCATGCCTACACCTTCGGCAGGCGAAGGGCCGTTGGTTCACCTCAGCACGAGGCTGTGGATAGCGATTCGGGTTATCCACCGACCAGGTCGGCCGATACCTCCCACAAGCGGCGGGCCAGTTCGGCGTCATCGGCCAATGGCCACGTCTTCGCCACGCGGCGCTTCTCGTAGTAGCTGCCCGGACTCCAGTCCGAGCCCGGAACCCCTTCGGCCAACCAGACCAGCTGGTCGGCGCCCCGGGTAGGGGTGGTCATCGTCTTGGCGGCCAGCGACGAGCGGTACACCCAGCGGGTGAACCCCGGCGCCGAGTTGGCGAAGTTGGAGCCGACTACCCCGGGATGGAAGGCAGCTGCGTTCACGCCTTGGTCGCCATAGCGACGGTGCAGCTCGCGGGTGAACAAGACATTCGCCAGCTTTCCGCCGCCGTAGGCCAGGTGCGCCTGGTAGCGCCGCTCGGAGTCAAGGTCACCAATGTCAAGGCGGGCGAACAGCCGCGCCGCCACACTGGAAGTCTGAATCACCGACGCCTTCGAGGCGACCAGCTTGTCCATCAGCAAGGTGGTCAGCAGGAACCCACCCAGGTGGTTCACCTGGAAGGTGAGTTCATGGCCGTCCTCGGTGAGGGTGCGGGTGGCGCCCATCAGGCCCCCGGCGTTGTTGGCCAACACGTCGATACGGGGGTAGGCGGCGTCCAACTCGGCGGCGAGGCGGCGGACGTCGGCCAGCCGGCTGTAGTCGGCCACGTGGTGGGGCACACCCAGGGCTTCGGCCACGGCGGCGGTCTTCTGTGGTGAGCGGCCCACCACCACGACCTTCTCGCCTGCCTCGACCAGCAGTCGCGCAGCAGCCGCCCCGACGCCATCACTGGCGCCGGTGATCACGATCGTTCGTCCCGGCATCACACCTCCTTGTTCACCCAGGACGCTACTCCGTCGGCCACCTCGAACGCGCCGGGTTGACGCGTCCATCTTTCGAGGGCCGGTGCGGACCGCTGCGGGGGTGCGCTTCCCCGTGCGCTGGCTGGGCACGGAGATCACGGCGCGACACGACGCGGCCGCAGACCGCGTCGCCAGAGCCCTCGATGCCACCTGATGGTGGTTATCAGCCCCCAGCATTCGAGCCTTCAAGGTTGGTGCCACCTCGTGGTGGTTATGGAGGGCCGCAGGAGGGTCTATTTCGACCATCAAGTAGCACGCCCCCCGGACGGGGTGCGGGGAAGGGCTGATAACCACCATCAGGTGGCAGCAGGAGACTTGACGGCCAGGGCGCCGGTGAACACACCCGTCCGGCCCCTGATCCCGCCGGTCACAACCGGTCGCACCTACCATCTCAATATGACTTCTCGCAGCGGCTTTCCGTCCGCGGCCGACGACTGGCTGGTGCCGTCGACGGCTGCGCGGGTGCTCGCTGTCGGCCAAGGCAGCGCCTCGATGGCCGCTCGACTTCACGCCGCCGGCCATCGGGTCACCCTGATCGAAGATCAACTGGACGAGCTGGTGGCCATCCGCAACCGCTACCCCGCCCTCGAACTGGTCGCCGCCTCCGCCGAGGGTCTGCCCTTCCAACCGTGCAGCTTCGAGGCGGTGGTCATCGCCCAGGGCATGCACCTGTTGGCTCCCGGGCTGGCGTTGGCCGAGTTCGCCCGCGTGCTGACCTCCGGCGGATGCCTCAGCCTCGCCTACATCACCCGCGACGACAGCGTGCCGTGGGTGCGCCGACTGGCGGCGGTCCTGCAGACCTACGATCCGGAGCTGATGACGTCTGGCCAGGTGGAGTCGGTGGACGCGCTCGCGGCCAATCCGTACTTCCCCGAGGTGGCCGAACGTAGCTTCCGAATGTGGGTGCCGATCACCCGCCAAGGCATGCTGACGATGGTGTCGTCCGCGCCGCGTCTGGCCGGACTGGATCCGTCCGAGGCCCGGCCATTGCTGGACGCGGTCGGCGCGATCTATGACTCCTCGGCCAAGCCGCCGGAACCGTTGACCTTGCCGTACGCGGTGCAGTGCTGGCGGGCCGAGGTCGACCACAGCGAGTTCACCAGCGAGTTGGACCTGGCTGCCGACGGCCTGCAGATCCTGCTGTGAACCGGCCCGAGCGGCCTATGCTGGGGACAGGTTCGAAGGGAGCGCCATGGCTGAGCCGAGCGATATCGCCGAGGTGATCAAAGCCGTCCAGGACGACATCACCACCATCGTCCGCGGTGAGGTCGCTCTGGTGGCCGACGAGATCAAGGGCGAAGCGGCCAAGGCTGGCATCATCGCCGGGCTGTTCGGCGGCGCCGGATATGTGGCCATCAGCGCGATCGCGGTGCTGTTCAGCGCCTTCGCCTTCGCCTGGTCGATCGGCTATCAGGCGTGGTTCGGGCTGGGCATCCTGCCGGCGTTGTTCTGGGGCTTCCTCACCATGGGCGTGTTGATGCTCCTGATCGCGGGCCTGTTGGGTCTGCTCGGCAGTCGCGCCCCCAAGCCGGGTGCACCGACGCGCAGCATCGAGGATGCCAAGGAGCAGATCGCCTTCGTGAAGGAGACCATCTCTCAGGCCAGCGCGGACGCCGCCGCCCAGCCGATCCTGGCGCCGCGGACGAAACAGCCCGAACTCGGCTGACCAGGCTTCGTCCGCGCAGCCCGTTGCACGGCACCAGACTTCACCACGCCGCTTCGGCCTGCTCAACCAACGACGCGAAGTAACTCAGCCGACCCCAACCGGCACTCAGAGCCGCTCACTGCGGAAGCGAGCCGGAACCTCACTGAACCGGTCGCGATCCCAGACGCGCGTCCATCCGAGCAGGGTGAACAGCCCGTCCAGCAGATAGGCGGTGAAGCCCCACACGTATAGCTCGCCGATCCAGAAACCGGGGCCGTTGAAGCCGCCGCGAAGCTGCCACGTGTCGCGATTGGCCGGGTCGAGCAGGGCCGCCACCGGCACAGTATGGACGTCGGCGAGTTCGCCCACATCGACCACCTGCAACCCCCGCGGATAGTGCCACCAGCCGACCACCGGGGTGACGTCGAAACCGCTGCGGCGAATGTGGGCCGAGGGCAGGATGCCCAACACGGTGACTTCCTCGGGCGGCACGCCGACTTCCTCTTCGGCTTCCCGAAGGGCGGCCTGCACCGCGTCGACGTCGTCCGGTTCGATGCCGCCGCCGGGGAAGGCCAGCTGGCCGGCGTGGTGGCGCAGGTCGGGCCGCTTCTCCACCAGGACGAGATCGAGCCCCTTGGTGCCGGGGCACAGCAGGATCAGCACCGCAGCCGGACGTCCGCCCCCCGGGCGTCGGGCGCCAGAGATGAAGTCCAGGGCGTCCGGACGCGACAGCGCAGCCGCTGCCCCGAGCAGTTCGTCGGGGACGGGGATCGACATCGGCGACTCCGGGACGGTCATCCGCGCGGCTCCCGGACCAGCCCGGCCGCGATCTTGGCATCGGTCGGCCCCTCACCGAAGGCCGGGCACAGCGCGGATACCGGGCACGCGCCACACGCCGGACGACGGGCGTGGCAACGGCGGCGTCCGTGCCAGATCACCCGGTGATTGAGGGTGTTCCAGTCCTTGCGATCGAACAGTGCGCCGACCTCGGTCTCGATGACGGCGGGGTCGGTGGCGCTCGTCCAGCCGAAGCGGCGCGACAGCCGGATGAAGTGGGTGTCGGTGGTGATCGCCGGCACTCCGAACGCGTCGGACAGCACCACGTTGGCGGTTTTGCGGCCCACTCCCGGCAGCCTGACCAGGTCGTCCAGGCGGCCGGGGACGGTGCCCCCGAAGTCGGCGACCACCGCGGCACTCAGACGCAGCAGCGAGTCGGTCTTGGCGCGGAAGAAGCCGGTGGGCCGGATCAGCTCCTCCAACTCGGCACGGTCGGCCGCAGCCAGCGCGGACGGGTCGGGGTAGGCAGCGAACAGCGCCGGGGTGACCGTGTTCACCCGCCGGTCGGTCGACTGCGCCGACAACACCGTGGCCACCAGCAACTGCCAGGCGTCGGTGTGGTCGAGTTCGCAATGCGCCTCGGGGTAGGTGTCGCCGAGCAGCCGGTGGATCTTACCGGCTCGGCGCACCAGGGCGGCGCGGTCGGCGTCCATCAGTCCTCGGCGATCTCGGCGATCAGCTCGACCTCCACCGGGCTGCCCAGCGGCAGGACGGCCACCCCCACAGCGCTGCGGGCATGGACGCCAGCCGCGCCGAAGACCTCCTGGAGCAGCAGGGATGCGCCGTTGGCGACAGCGGGCTGGCCGGTGAAGTCGGGTGCACTGGCGACGAAGACGACCACCTTGACGATCTTGGCCAGCCGATCCACGCCACCGGCGACCGATGCCGCGGCGGCGATCGCGTTCAGCGCGGCCGTCCGGCACAGCTGGGTGGCCTGCTCGGCGGTCACGTCGTCACCGACCTTGCCGGTGGCTACCAGGGTGCCGTCGACGAACGGCAGCTGCCCGGCGGTGTAGACGAGGTTGCCGGTTCGCAGGGCCGGGACGTAGGCCGCAGCCGGGGCCGGCACGCTCGGCAGGCTGAGGCCGAGTTCGGTCAGCCGCGCCGACGCGGTGGACTCACTCATTGGGCACCGGTCGCTTCAAGTAGGCCACCAGATTGTCGGCATTGGGTCCGGGCACGACCTGGACCAGCTCCCAGCCTTCGGAACCCCAGTTGTCGAGGATCTGCTTGGTGACATGCACCAGCAGCGGCACCGTCACGTACTCCCATTTCGTCATGGGCCAACCCTAAGCGCTTCCGGGCGCGCGAGGACGTCTCGTGGACGGGTAAGGAAGTGCTGATCGACGCGATGTGGCCGGGGCGCGCCGCCAACACGAAGAAGGATCAGGGGCGACTCAGGCGAGGTAGGTGCGCGGCTTGGGGCACAGCAGCGACGTCCACGAGGTGATGTCGGTGCGCTGGCGCAGCAATTGACGACGCTCGCGTTCGGTCATTCCGCCCCACACACCCCACTCGATGCGGTTGTCCAGGGCTTCGGCCAAGCACTCACTGCGTACTGGGCAACCGGCGCACACCGTCCGGGCCCGCTTCTGCTCGGCGCCGTCGGGGAACAACTCATCTTGCAGACCGCGACACTTGGCGAGGAGGGTCCAGTCATCAGTTTGGAGCGTCATTGCTCTCAACTTTCTCTTGTGGGGTGCCGGTTGGGAGAACCACGTACTCCCGCCCTGCGCGTGCAAGGCTAATCGGCGCCTCGTGGCGGGCGCTAGTGGTGAGGTTGCGACCTACCCGCTTACCTACCCCATCCGGTATCGGGGACGGGGTCGGACGCGGCCCGCGCACCCACGGCGTCCGGGTGCCGCTGGAGAGCCGTTCGGTGCCGTGACGTAGGCTTAGGGCCATGCTCTTGGGCAAACGCCTCTATTCGTTGTTCATGTTTCTCGCGCTGTCGATTCTCAGCGGCGTACTCGTCGCAGGATTGATGATGCCCGCGTTCGGTATGGCTGCGGATTCCGCACGGTCCGCGGTCACCGGCAGCAACGACCTGCCCACGGAGCTGGAGGCGCCGCCGCAGTGGCAGCGCTCGGTGCTGTTGGACGGCGACGGCAAGCCGATGGCCTACTTCTACGACCAGAACCGCATCTATGTCGGCCTGGCGCAGATCTCGGACAACATGAAGAAGGCGCAGGTCGGCATCGAGGATCACCGCTTCTACGAGCATGGTGCTCTCGACCTGACCGGCACACTGCGCGCGCTGGTCAGCACCAGCCAGGGCAACACTCAGGGCGGGTCGAGCTTGACCCAGCAGTACGTCCGGATGGTGCTCATCGACAAGGCCGAGGCCAGTGGCGACAAGGCGGCTCAGATGGCTGCCAAGGAAAACACCATCGCCCGCAAGATCCGCGAATTGCGCTATGCGATTTCTGTGGAGAAGAAGTTCTCCAAGGATCAGATTCTCGAGTTCTACCTCAACATGGCCTATTACGGTGACGGCGCCTACGGCGTCGAGGCCGCCGCGAAGCATTACTTCGGCGTGTCGGCCAAGGATCTCGATCTGGCCCAGTCAGCGATGCTGGCCGGCCTGGTCCGCAACCCGAACTCGAACCCGGCACGGTCGGAGGCGGCCGCGATCAGCCGTCGCAACGACGTCCTCGATCGCCTGGCTTCGCTGAACGTCATCACCCCCGCGGACGCCGCGGCTGCCAAGGCAGTCCCGTTCGACCGGACGAAGATCAACAACCAGCGCCCCGGCTGCGCGAACTCCACCTTCCCGTTCGTGTGTGAGTACGCGCTGCAGACGCTCATTCAGCTCACCCCCAGCTTGGGCGCCACCAAGCAGGAACGGCTCCAGCGGGTCTACCGGGGTGGCCTGACCATCAAGACTCAGATCGACCCGACCGCGCAGAAGATCGCCCAGAACAAGATCAAGAAGATGATCTCGGCCAAGGATCCGGTGAAGGCCGTGATCGTGATGATCGAGCCGAAGACCGGTCTGATCCGAGCGATGGCGCAGAACCGCCAAGAGATGGGCACCGGCAAGGGGCAGACGTACTACAACTACGCCGTCGGTAAGGACATGGGTGGCTCGGACGGCGTCCAAGGCGGTTCGACGTTCAAGATGTTTGTTGCCGCCGCCGCGTTGTCGAACGGGTTCGGTGCCCGGACCAGTTACCAGGTGCCGTTCGAGAAGGACTGGAAGGGTGAGACCTTCACCAACTGCACCGGACCGTTCGTCCAAGGCGGCAAGTGGCGCGTGACCGGTAGCCGAAGTGAGGTCGGCACCTTCGACATGTGGCGTGGCACGGCCATGTCGGTGAACAACTACTTCGCCGCGTTGGAGCAATCGGTCGGCATGTGCCCGGTGGTGAACATGGCCGTCAACCTGGGCCTGAAGTCCGCCATCGGCGAGGACATCGTCAAGAAGTACCAGTGGTACCCGTCATTCACCCTGGGCGCGGTGGAGGTCACTCCGCTGTCGCTGGTGAATGCCTACGCCACGATGGCGAACCGTGGCGTGCGGTGCGATCCGGTGATCCTGAAGTCGATCACCGCCGCGGACGGGACGTCGCTGGCGGTGCCGTCGGCCAAGTGCACCCAGGTGATCCAGGCCGGCTACGCCGACGCGATCAACAAGATCTTCCAGGGTCCGATCTACAACGGCACCCTGACGGGCGCGCAGATCCCGGGCTACCGCCTGGCGGGCAAGACCGGAACGGTGCCGGACAACAAGGCGGCCTGGGCGATCGCCTACACCCCCGATCTGGCGGTCGGCGCGGTGATCAGCTACGACAACAGCCCGGTGAAGTCGATCAAGAAGTTCTGGAAGGCACACCCCGGCTATCTGGGTGGCATCAAGCTGCCGTATTCGCACACCTGGCTCACCGGCTATGGCTCCGACGCGGGTCGCAAGCTGTTGCGTCCGGCGATGGCAGCGGCGCTGGCTGACATGAAGGAACACACCCAATTCACCGAGCCGACGGCGTCGGTGCTGGCTGGTGACTCGGTGGCCGTCCCGAGTTGCGCGGGGCTGGGGCCGGGTAGCTGCCGGGCTCGACTGACCGCGGCCGGCTTCGCCACCTACACCAAGAACGTGTTCTCCGACACGGTGCCGGCCGGTGGCCTGGTGGGCACCACCTTCAGCGGGCAGGCACCGAAGGGCAGCTCGATCGGCGTGTTGATCTCAAAGGGTCCCAAGCCGGCAGCTCCGACCCCGCCCGGGTCGCCGCCGGCGACACAGCCGGCTCTACCGCCGGGGAAGAAGTAGCCGTGGCATCACGCCTGGTCAAGGCACTGGCCTGGACGGCTGCTGCTTGCGTGGCCTACGGGGTGTTCGTCGAGTCGCGCTCGTTCCGGGTGCGTCGGGTTCGGCTGGACGTCCTGCCGCCGGGTTCGCCGTCGCTGCGCGTCCTGCACCTGTCGGACGCCCACCTGCTGACCCGTCAGCGCTCGAAGCTGAAGTTCATCTCGGCCTTGGCCGGGCTGGAGCCGGATCTGGTGGTGAACACCGGGGACAACCTGTCCGAGGCCGAGGCGTTGGAGCCGCTGGTGACCGGGCTCGGGCGGCTGCTGGATGTGCCCGGGGTGTTCGTGTTCGGTTCCAACGACTACGCCGGTCCGCGGCCGCTCAACCCGCTGGGCTACCTGGTCTCTGACACCGGTGGCGAGGGCGTCCACGCCGATCGCGAGAAGTTGCCGACCGAGGATCTGCGCGATGCGTTTGTCTCGCGCGGTTGGCACGACCTGAACGGGAAGCGCGCCTCGATCGAGTTGCGCGGGGTGAAGCTGGAGTTCCGCGGCACCGATGACGCCCATCTGGAGATGGACGACTACGCCGCAGTGGCCGGACCGCCGGCGCCGGATGCGGCGGTGTCGATCGGCGTGACGCACGCGCCGTACCTGCGGGTGCTGAACGCGATGACCGATGACGGCGTGGAACTGATCTTCGCCGGCCACACGCACGGCGGCCAGGTGTGCGTCCCAGGCTGGGGTGCGCTGGTCACCAACTGCGATCTGCCGACCGATCAGGCCAAGGGCGCCAGCGTCCACACCACGGCCCACGGCAGCTCGTGGCTGCACGTTTCGGCCGGTTTCGGGACGTCCCCGTACGCCCCGTATCGCTTCGCGTGCCCGCCGGAAGTGACCCTGCTGACGTTGCGCGCGGTCTCGAATGGCTGAGGTGCTCCACTTGGGCTAAACTGCCACTCGGCCCTGACGAGTTCAGGGTCGTTCGGGGTGTGGCGCAGCTTGGTAGCGCGCGTCGTTCGGGACGACGAGGTCGCAGGTTCAAATCCTGTCACCCCGACCAACTTCGAGGGCTGTGGGAGCTTGCTTCCGCAGCCCTCAACTGTTTGGCCGCAGAGCCATCAGAGCGCCGCCCCAGCCCACAAGAAGACTGGTCTGTGCCCTCGCCGGTGGACGGGCGTCCAGGCCCTCCCGGGCTCTCGTCGTCACGCTCGATCAATGAGACCGACAGGCTCAGGAAATTCCTCGCCGCGTCGGCGTAACCAAGTTGGTGAATTGTGCGGTACCTCAGGTGAGGGGATCATCCCGGGCGCCTATCCGCCAATAGGCGCCCGCCCCCCTGACCCCAGGGATCAACGATGCCGAACCGACGGAGCGAACGCGGCGCCGAGGCCGTAGAGTTCGCGCTGCTCGTGCCACTGCTGATGCTTCTCCTGCTCGGCATCATGGAGTTCGCGTTGGCTTTCGTCGCTCAGGCGTCTCTGGCGGGCGCTGCTCGGCTGGGCGTACGCAACTATGTGATCAACTACGACAGCCCTGGCGCTGAGGCCAACGCGATCGCCTTGGCGACGGCAGCGACCCCCGTGCCTGCCAACGTCGCCTCAGCGGCGTTCTCCAACCCTTGCGCCCCGTCGAAGACGACCACCCTCACCATCACCTACCGGTATCAAACGATGACAGGCATCTTCGACGGGATCCTTGGCGGCCAGATCACCGTCACCGGGGTCGGGAGCATGCAATGCGGTGGCTAAGGAATCTCCGTCGACGCGAACGCGGAGCGACCGCGGTGTTTGTCGGACTCAGCATGACGCTCCTCCTCGGCTTCGGGGCCGCTGCGATCGATCTGGCTGGCGCCTACTCCGACCAGCAGCAACTCCAGAACGGCGCCGATGCCGCAGCGCTAGCGATCGCCAAGTCATGCGCCTACGGAGACTGCGAAGACAGCTCTGACTACTACGCCAAGGCCAACAAGCTCGACGGCAACGCCACCGGAACAGTCGTCGGCTCGATGGGTCCGGCATCGGTCACCGTGGAGTCCTCCACGGTGCGAGAGAACTGGTTCGGGCCGGTGATCGGCTTCCCGACGACGGGCCTGCACGCGCGTGCGCAGGCCAAATGGGGTTGGCCGTCCGGCGGTGCGACCCTGCCGCTCACCGTCTCGTGGTGTGCCTTCTACTCCGCCACCGGCGGCTGGGACGATCAGGGCCAGCCCCTCAGCGACGAGGAGTCGATCATTTACATGATCGAGCACAGCTGTACCCCACCGGCTCACAACGAGGTGCCCGGCGGCTTCGGCTGGCTGCAGGGAATCAACTGCTCTGCCACGGTCGTGGCCGGAGTGTGGGTGATGAGTGACCCCGGCAACGATGGCTCCACCTCCTGCCGGGACTTCGACTGGACCACCCTGCAGAACAAGACGGTGTTGGTGCCGATCTTTGACGACGCCGTCGGCACCGGGAGCAACGCGATGTTCAAGGTCAAGGGTCTAGCCGCGTTCACCATCACCGGGTACTGCTTCTCGCCCGAGGCTAAGTGGAATGTCACCAAGTGCCCGGCCGACAAGCAGCTCAAAGGTCACTTCAGCAACTACGTCGACCTCAGCGGCGCCTACCAGATCGACCCCAACGCAACCCACTTCGGCGTGCCAGTGGTGAAGCTCACCGCCTGACCTCGGCGAGGACGTCCAGCGGGGCGAGCACCCCCAGCTCGCGATCTACTCCGGCTGGCGCTTCTTGGCAAAGCTCTGGAGGACGGAGTCGCGGACCAGCGACCAGTCGGCCCACAGGTCGCATCGTTCGGGATGCATCATCCACCGCGCCCGGACCCCGTCGAAGAGCACTTCGGCAACCGCCTCGACTTGTTCGGGGTTCTCGTAGTCCCGCTCGATCAGGGGCCGAAATGTGTCCATAGCGCGCTGGCTCTGTCCGGAGAAGTGTCCGTGGGCCGGGTGGTCAGGGTTTCGCGCCTCGGCCTCCAACGCATCGAAATTCCTGGTCACCTCACCCTTGTCCGCGTAGTAGCGGGCGGCAGCGTCCAACAGCGAGACCAGAGTGAGGTCCGGCCCGGCCGTCGCCAGAGCCGAGGCCAGAATCGCGGCTTGATCCTTCTCCTCCCGGTCGCGCAAGACGGCCTCCAGGAGGCTCTTCAGGTCAGGGAAATGATGCATCAGCCCCGGGGCAGACATGCCGCATCGGCGAGCCAGACTCCGCAGACTCAGCGATCGAGGGCCCTCGGTGCCGATCATCTCCTGGGCAATCTCGATGATCTCTGTGCGACGCGCATCGACGCTCAATCGCCGCCTCATCGGGCCGCTCTCCGACGCGCCTGTCTCCACCGCGCCAAGCATACGACCCGCCCTTTCCCAGCCCGGCAAGCAAGGGGCAGCGCGGCCCATCGTCTTCGCGTGCCACAGTTGCATCTCCACTATCTGGCAGTTGTAAGATAGCGCCACCTCGTTCGTCTGGAGTCCCAGCTCCACCCAGTACACCGGGATCTGCCTCCGCGACAGTGATCGGGGTAGGTCTGACCTTGGCCTGATAGTCGTGGCGGCGATTCAGGAGCCAGGACGTCTTACCCAGACGCCCCCCAGGGTCAGGCCAAAGCACTGTCACGGCACCTACTCTCCGAGCGCCAATCCCGCAACCCGCCTTCCCTGAGCGGCACAATGAGCGCGTGGACCTCTGCGCAGCTCTCCTTGGCGAACCACGATGACGTGGACCTGGGACTACTTCTTCGTCCCACAGAACCAGCCGACACCACCGGAGGCCGGGTTCGGGATGTTCTCCGCGATCCACCTCGCGGTTCTGGCGATCCTCGCCGTCGGCATCGCCGTCCTGGTCATGGCCTACAAACGCGCGGATGCCGCCCACCGCCGCACCATGCGCAGCGTCGTCGGCTGGACGGTGCTGCTGCTCGAAGTGGCCCGGCAGGCGGCCACCATCGCTACCGGGCACTACACCCCCGACATCCTGCCGCTACACATCTGCGCGATCGCCACCGCGTCGATCTTCATCGACTCCCAATGGCCCAACCGCTGGACCGGTGACTTCCTCTACGCCCTGGGCTGGTGGGGCGCTCTGGCCGCCGATCTGTTCCCCGACTGGACGACCCGTCCGATCCTGAACGTGTTCACCTGGCAGAGCTTTCTCATCCACGCACTGATCTTCGGCTACGTGCTGATGCGCCTGGTCGGACGCGATCTGGTTCCCGACGTCCGCAACCTGCCCCGGGTGACCATCATGATGGCCGTCCTCGGCGGCATCGGCGCGGCCGCCAACGCTGTGTGGGGCACGAACTTCTGGTTCCTCAACGCCGGCGCGCCCGGCTCACCGCTGGAGGGCATCCACACTCTCGCCGGCCCGTTCTACGTGCCGGTGTTGATCGTCCTGCTCGCCATCGTCTGGACGCTGATGTACCTGCCCTGGGAACTGGCCCGTCGCCGGGCTAGCCGCCGTAGCGCAGCAGCAGGTACGGCGTAGCGATTAGCAAGGTCACCAGCGCGACCACCGCGCCGTAGCGGGTGAACTCCCAGAACGAGATCTCGTGGCCCTCACGTTTGGCGATGCCGGTCACCACCACGTTCGCGCTGGCGCCGATCGCGGTGGCATTGCCGCCCAGGTCAGCGCCCAACACCAGCGCCCACCACAGGCCTTGATTGCCGGCGAACGGACCTGAGGCGGTCAGCTCCGACACGATCGGCGCCATCGTGGCCACGAACGGGATGTTGTCCACGATCGCCGACAGCACTGCCGAGCCCCACAACAGCAGCATCATCGCGGCGGGCACGTTGCTTCCGGTGGCGGCCACCAACGCATCGGCCATCTGTCCGATCACGCCGGTCTTCACCAATGACCCCACCAGCACGAACAGCCCGGCGAAGAACAGCAGGGTCTCCCACTCCACATCCACCAGGTACGAGCGACCCGGCAGCCCACTCACCGCGATCAGCAGCCCGGCGCCGAGCAGCGCCACCAGGGACGGCTCGAGATGCAGCACGCCGTGGAGAGTGAACCCCACCAGCACCAAGCCCAGCACGATCAGGCTGCGGATCAGCAGCGGACGATTGGTGATCGCCTCCCTCTCGTCCAGAGCCATCACCTCGGCCACCCGCGCCGGGTCGGCCACGAAGTCCTTGGCGAAGAGCACCCGCGACAGTGCCACGAAGACGATCAACATCACCACCACGATCGGGCCGAGGTTGATCAGGAAGTCGTTGAAGCCCAGACCCGACTTGCTGGCCACGATCAGGTTGGGCGGATCACCGACCAGCGTGGCCGTCCCACCGATGTTGGACGCCAGCGCCTCCGCGATCAGGTAGGGCACCGGACGAACCCCGATGCGCTCGGTGACCACCAGGGTGACCGGCGCGACCAGCAGCACCGTGGTCACATTGTCCAGGCCCGCCGAGGCCACCGCGGTGATCACGCTGAGCAGCGCCAGCACCCGGAACGGCTTGCCTTTGGCCTTCTTCGCCGCCCAGATCGCCACGTACTCGAACACGCCGGTGAGCTTGAGGATCCCGACGATCACCATCATCCCGAACAGCAGGAAGATGACGTTCCAGTCGATACCGGTCTCTTTGGAGAAGAACGCATCGTCGGCGTTCATCGCTCCCACCGCCACGACCACCCCGGCGCCGACCAAAGCGGCCGCGACCCGGTTCACCTTTTCGGTGGCGATCAGCAGGTAGACCACCGTGAACACCCCGATAGCAACCCACGTCATCGGGTGGTCACCAGCGTCCTGGCGGCAATGAGGTTCGTGGCGGGCATCGCTCTCCTCGACGGTTGGACCGTCCGCGCGACGCGCAGGATCAGCCGTCGACCAGGCTTCCCGACACTCCAGGCAGGATCCTATCGCTCACCGGCGGGCCCGCAGGCTCCCACTCAGCTCACAGCGAGCTCCGGACGTCTGCGGAGCGCCACCACCCCCGCAACCAGCAGCACGGCCATGCTGACCGTGGTGACGCCGATCACCAGCGGGTAGGCGCCGTCGAAGCCGGTGACCGAGGTGTGCTTGATCACGATGCCGAGGTAGGCCCACACCAGCACCAGCCCGTAGGCCACATCACGGTTGCGCACCACCACGGTGGTTCCGATCACCGCACCGACCGCGATGATCACCGCGGCCCAGGTTGCGTCCGCGATGCCGAAGCCGTTCCAGTCGATGCTCACCAGCCACACGGTGATGTTGGCGATGGTGGCCACGGTCAGCCAGCCGAAGTAGACGCTGAACGGCAGCCGGACGAACCAGCGATCCCGTCCGGTGACCGCGGCGGTCTTGATCGTGGTCACGATCGCGATCAGCAGCACCAGCATGGTGGCCAGCAGCACGGTGGACAGCCAGATCACCTCGTAGTGCCAGCTGAGGATCCACACCGAGTTCACCACCGACGAGACCGAGAACAGCACCCCGACGCGCTCCTGCATGCCCACTCGCCGGGCCTGCTCGGCCACATCGTCGGACGGCTTGGCGAAGAGCCCGAACTGGTAGAGCACATAGCCAGCCAACAGCAGGTAGATCACGCCCCAAATGGAGAAGGTGATCCCCGCAGGGGCGAACAGATTGGGGTAGGAATCGGACACCGCGGCGGTCGTCCGTCCATTGATGGGCAGCGCATTGGCCGCCGCATTCATCGCGATCATCACCACGAACGTGACTGCGACAAGCACCTTCGTCGTAAGCCGTACTGCCGGACGTTGCATCTGAATCTCCAATGGTCTTCCTTGACACACCGAGCGCTGAGCCCCCGTACCCATCCCTAACACCGCCACGGCCCGGAAGGTTCCCGCGCCGCTGGTTGTTAGGGACGACAGAGCGCCGACAAGGCATCACCGCAGCAGAGAGGCTGAATCAGATCATGCGCATGCAAGCCGTGTTCAATGGAACCGTGATCGCAGACAGCGACCAGACCGTCGTAGTCGAAGGCAACCACTACTTCCCCATCGAGTCGGCCCGTCGTGACCTGCTCACCCCCACCGACACCCACACCGTCTGCCCATGGAAGGGCACGGCCTCCTACTACACCGTCACCGTAGGCGACCAGACCGCCGAAGACGCCGCCTGGTACTACCCGACGCCGTCGGACGCGGCCAGGCAGATCACCGGACGCGTCGCGTTCTGGCGTGGCGTCAAGGTCATCGCCGCCGACGATGGGACGGCCTCATGACCTCCGAGGCTGACGTCATCGTCGTCGGACTCGGGGTGGCCGGCGAAGCGATCGCCGGAACCCTCGCCGAAGCAGGCCTGGACGTGCTCGGGATCGAAGCCGAACTGGTCGGCGGCGAGTGCCCCTACTGGGGCTGCATTCCGACCAAGATGATGATTCGCGCCGCCGACCTGCTCGCCGAGGCTCGACGCATCCCCGGCTTGGCCGGCACCGCCGACGTCCAGGGCGATTGGAGCTTGGTCGCAGGTCGTATTCGAGACGAGGCCACCGACAACTGGAACGACCAGGTAGCCGTCGATCGGCTCACCGGCAAGGGCATGCGCTTCGTCCGCGGACGGGCGCGCATTCTGTCTGCCACCGAGGTGGAGGTGCCCGAGGTGGGCCGCTTCACCGCCCGCCGTGCGCTGGTGGTGACCACCGGCACGACCTCGTCGATCCCGCCGATTCCCGGCCTGGCCGAGGTCCCGTACTGGACCAGCCGCAACGCGGTCAGCGCCGAGCAACTGCCGTCCAGCCTGATCATCATCGGCGCCGGCGCGATCGGCACCGAGATCGGCCAGGCGTGGGCGCGCTTCGGCGTGGCGGTGACCATCCTGGACGCCGCCGCGCATCCCCTGCCGTTGGAGGAACCTGAGTCGGGCGAACTGCTCGCCGGCGTGCTGGCCGCAGAAGGCATCACCCTGCACCTGGGCGCCGGGATCGCGTCGGTGAGCCACAGCGATGGCACCTTCACCGTCACCGGGGCCGACGGCGCCGAACATCGCGCCGAAGCGCTCCTGGTGGCTACCGGACGCCGACCCACTCTCGACGCGGACACCTGGCAGGCCCTCGGCCTGGACGGCAAGCCGGGCACCCTGCCCACCGACGACCGATTGCAGGTGCGTCCGGGAGTCTGGGCGGCCGGTGACATCACCGGGCACGGCGCCTTCACCCACGTGGCCACCTACGAGGCCGACATCGTCGCTCAGGCGATCCTGGGACGACCCAGCCCCGCCGCCAGCTACCACGCGTTGCCGCGGGTGGCCTTCACCGATCCGGAGATCGGGGCGGTCGGACTCACCGAGAAGCAGGCCCGCGAAGCCGACCACACGGTGAAGATCGGACTGGCGCAGATCCCGGCCACCTCACGCGGCTGGATTCACAAGGCGGGCAACCACGGCTTCATCAAGCTGGTCGTCGACGCCGACACCAACCTCGTGCTCGGCGCGACCTCGGCCGGACCGAACGGTGGCGAAGTGCTCAGCGCGCTCGCCGTGATCGTCCACGCCCGCGTGCCGGTGACCACCCTGGAAAGCATGATCTACGCCTACCCGACCTTCCACCGCGGAATCCTCGACGCCGTCCGGGCTGTTCGCGCCTAGCCCCGGGGCACGGGGACGGCTCCTGCTGTCCCACCTGGCCCAGCACCGGGGACAGCGGAGCCGGCCCCGCTGTCCCCGGCGATTGGCGCCGGTCGCCTTTGCGACTCAGCTCAGGCCGTTGGCCTTCAGCCAGTCGGACGCGACCGTGGCGGCGTCCTGTTTGTCGACGACGACCTTGGTGACCAGGGTGGCCAAAGTGTCGGTGTCGAGCTTGGCCGAAACCGCATTCAGCGCCGCGGTGACCTCGGGGGTGGCCTTGGTCTTGGTCAGCACCGGAATCACGTTCTGCGCACCGAAGAAGCTCTTGGTGTCGGTGAGCGAGACGAAGTCGTTGGCCTTGATCGCCGGATCGGTGGTGAACAGGTTCGCGGCCTGCACCTGGCCGTTCTTCAAGGCCTGGACGGTCAGCGGCCCGGCCGTGTCGAGCGCCTTGAAGTCCTTGAACGACAGGCCGTAGGTCTTCTTCAGCCCGGGCACGCCGTAGCTGCGGTTCTTCCACTCCGGCGGGCCACCGAGCACCAGATCCTTGGCCACCGGCACCAGATCATCGATGGTCGTCAGGTTGTACTGGGTCGCGGTCGCCCGGGTGACGGTGATCGAGTCCTTGTCCTGGGCCGACGCCGGCTCCAGCGCGGTCAGGGTGTCGGGCAGCGCCGCCTTCAGTGACGCCAGCGCGGCCGCCTCGGTGGAGATGTCGGCGTCGGGGTTGAGGTACTTGGAGAAGGCCCCGGTGTACTCGGGGATCAGGTCGATCTCGCCGTTCTTCAACGCCGGCACGTAGGTCTCGCGGGAAGCGATGTTGAGCTTCTTGGTGACCGTGACGCCCTTCGCCGTCAGCGCACCGGCGTAGATGTCGGCCAGCAGTTCGTTCTCGGGGAAGTTCGCCGAGCCCACCGTGATCGACGTCGCACTAGCTCCACTGGGGTTCGGCGAGGTACTTCCCAGCGGATTGCCGGACGAGCAGGCCGACAGCACCAGCGCTGCCGCGATGGCGACTCCGAACGCCAACTTCTTCTTCATCATGGGTTTCCTTCTTCCTCGGCTAGGCCGGGTTGGGGACAAGCCGCGTCCGGGCGGAGCGGCGGGAGGTACGGACGGGCACCAGGCCCGGAGAGACTGCGATGCGTTGCACCACGGCAAAGACGAGATCGACTGCCATCGCCAACGCGGCCACCAACACCGCACCGCCGGCCATCTGGCCGTAGTCGCGGTAGGCCTGCCCGTCGATCAGAAACCGGCCCAATCCGCCGAGGCTGATCGAGGCGGTCAAGGTGGCCGTGGCGATCACCTGCAGCGTCGAGGACCGCAGGCCGCTGAAGATCAACGGCAGGGCGCACGGCACCTCCACCCGCCACAACACCTGCCACGAACTCATCCCCATGCCGCGGGCCGCGTCCCGGGCGGACGGGTCGACGCTCTCGATCCCGGCATAGGCGCCGGCCAGGATCGGCGGGACGGCGAGCACCACCAGGACGAAGATGGCCGGCACCAGGAAGGCGATGTCACCGGCCAACAGTGGACCCAACACCAGCACGGCGACGAACAGCAACCCCAGCGTCGGCACCGAGCGGACGCCGTTGGCCAGGTTCACCACCGCCAGCCGGCCGCGTCCGGTGTGCCCGATCCACAGCCCCAGCGGAATGCCGATCGCGGCTGCCACCACCAAGGTGATGGCGGCATAACCGAGGTGTTCGGCCAGCCGCACCCAGATGCCGTCCGAGCCCTGCCAGTACGCCGGGTTGGTCAACCACTCCCAGACGAAGCTCACGCCGCCGCCCCCGATCGTGTCCAGGGCGTCAGCAGCCGGCTACCCACCAGGATCACCAGGTCGAGCACCAAGGCCAGCAGCATGCAGGCCACGATGCCGACCACGATCGGATCGAGGAAGTTGCGGGCGAAGCCGTCGGTGAACAGCGAGCCCAGCTGGGCGATGCCCAACAGCGCGGCCACCGAGACGATCGAGACATTGCTCACCGCGGCCACCCGCAGCCCGGCAGCGATCACCGGGACGGCCAGCGGCAGGTCGACGGTGAAGAAGCGACGCACCCCGCCCACCCCCATCGCGGTGGCCGCCTGAATCACCTCATCGGGCACCGACGCCAGCCCGTCGGCGACGGTGCGCACCAGCAGCGCCACGGTGTAGACGGTGAGCGCGATCACCACGTTCAGCGGGTCGAGGATCCCGGTGCCGAGCACCAGCGGCATCAGGATGAACAGCGCCAACGACGGGATCGTGTACAGCAGCCCAGTGCTCACCACCAGCGGCGTGCGCAACCACCGGAAACGGTGGGCCAGCCATCCCAGCGGAATGGCCAGCACCACGCCGATGATCAGCGGAATCACCGCCAGCAGAGCGTGGGTCACCAGCAGGTCACCGACCTGGCCCAGGTGGCCCACGAACCACTTCACGACGGGCTCCGTTGCGGTTCGCGTTCGATCTCGGTCAGGACGTCCTGGGCGCGGACGGTGCCGACCAGGCGTCCGTCGTCGTCCACCAGCACCCCGCGGCGACTCGGCGAGGACAAGGCCGCATCCAGCGCCGCACGCAAAGACCCGCCGACCGTGGCCACCGTGCCACCGCGATGCAGGGTCTCGCGGGTGACGGCCCCGCTCAGCTGCGTGGGCTGCACCCAACCCAGCGGCGCGTCGGCCTGGTCGACCACCAGCAGCCACCCTCGTCCGGCAGCGGTCAGCCGGGCCGTATCACCGTCTGCCCCGAGCACCACGGTGGGCTCCGGCGCGATCGGCAGGTCGGGCGCGGCAGTGAAGGCCAGCCCGCGATAGCCCCGGTCTCGACCGAGAAAGTCGGCGACGAAGTCGTCGGCGGGATCGGCGAGCAGTTCGGCCGGCGCAGCCAGTTGGGCCAGCGCGCCACCCACCCGCAGGACGGCCACCTGGTCGCCCAGCTTGATGGCTTCGTCGATGTCGTGGGTGACAAAGACGATGGTCTTGCCCAGTTCGGCCTGGAGACGCAGGAACTCGTCCTGCAACTGCTCGCGCACCACCGGATCGACCGCACTGAACGGCTCGTCCATCAGCATCACCGGCGGATCGGCGGCCAACGCGCGGGCCACACCGACACGCTGCTGCTGACCACCAGAGAGCTCGTTGGGGTAGCGCTTGGCCAACCCCGACGCCAGCCCGACCCGCTCCATCTGCTCGGCGGCCACGGACCGGGCGCGACGCCGGTCCCAGCCCAGCAACAGTGGGACGGTGGCGATGTTGTCCAGCACGGTGCGATGGGGGAACAGCCCGCCGCCCTGGATCACGTAGCCCATGCCGCGGCGCAACACACCCGGGTTCAGCGAGGCGGTGTCGCGGCCGTCCACCTCGATGGTGCCGCTGGTGGGCTCGATCATCCGATTGATCATCCGCAGCGTGGTGGTCTTGCCGCAGCCCGATGGCCCGACCAGCACCGTGATCTGGCCGGTGGGCATCACCAGCGACAATCCTTCAACCGCAGCGGTTCCGCCCGGGTAGACCTTGGTCACCTCGCGCAGAGCGATCATGTCCGGCTCCTCGGGTAGCGGACGGGCCACCCGTGGCGACCCTGCCTACCCCAACCATAGGCACGGGCGCAGACATTCCCGGCGGGCCGGGCTGCGTCACCTTCTCAGCAGGCGTGGCGTCGGCCAGGAACTGAGTCGGAAAACCACCGACGCCGCTTCCCCTGGCTGGGGAAACGGCGTCGAGTAGGAAAATCGGTTACTTCGACATCGCGTAACGCGGACGGTGACCCTGATGAGCGGCCAGCAGGCCACGCAGCTTCTCGGTCTGCTCCTCGATCACGGCCGAATCCAGCGGGACGGCGATCCGACGGCACTCGTCCGACAGCGACCCGAGCAGGTCGATGTCGGCCTGGGTGCGGTCAACCTGAGCCGAGATGGTGTCGACCATCTCCACGAAGGTGGCCGAGCTGCGGTCAGCGCGGGACAGCCATTCGCGGATCATCGTCTGCGGCAGGTCGAGCAGGTCGCGCAGGGTCGAGATGCGCTCAGCGGCGGCCGCGGCCAGGGCTGCGTTCCGCTTGCTGCTCTCGCTGGTCTCGGCCAGACCTTCGTCCAGCGCGCGTCCCAGCTGGGCGATGGCCGGACGGGCCTCGTCCGAACCGGGCACGTTGTCGATGATCTCAACCACGAACTGACCCACGGTCCAGTTGTGGAGCACGGCCAAGGCGATGCGGAACCGGGTCTGAGCGCAGCTGCGACGCAGTTCGTCGAGCTGGCCGAGCAACTCGGTCACGATGCCGGCGACTTCGGGCGCCATCTGGGCCCAGACGCGCAGGTAAACCATTGCGGAGCTGAAGAAGCCCTCGGCGTCGTTCTCGTTGATCCGATCGGCGACCGCGGCGTTGGCTTCCATCGTCTGGCTGAACTGCGGAGCAGCAGCCAGCAGTGCGTCGGCGACTCGCTGCAGGTCGTCCAGACTGCGCACCCACTCCTGCAGGGCTTCGTCGATCCGAACCGCGACACCGAGCATGTCGGCGAGGTCACCGGTAGCCAGCGGACGCTTGGCGATGCCGCTGGCGGCTTCCAGGCGGGCCTCGACCTCGGCAGGCAGTGCCTTCCAGATGAACTCTTCGTAACTCGGGATGCCCGCGCCCACCAGCAGTTCGCCCAACTTCTCGGCGCCGACCACGGCGGCTTCATGGGAGTTCCATCCCTTGTCGCGCAGTTCCAGCTCCTGGGGACGCACCGCGCCGTAGAGCGAGAACGCTGCATCATGCAGGCCGTCGACGAACGGACGGGCGCGCACGGACAGGTAGTCATCACCGAGCGGAGTGATGGTGGCGAACACGCCGTACGTGCTGCCATCGGCGGCGAGGTTGTCTACGTAAGCACAGAAGGGCTCGCCGGCCTGAAGGGTGTCCCACATAAGCAGGAAGGCGCCACCGGGCATGACCGGGTGGCGAATGATGTTGTGCGGGGCACCGACTAGCTCTTCCCGGGGGTGCCGGGAGAGCCGGACGAACACAGAGTTCGCCTGGTCGATGATCCCTCGGGCGTCGGTCGTCGAGAAGAAGAGCTCATCAACTCCGACCTCATGCCGGGCGCCCGTAGGCACCAACTTTGCTTCCGTTCCCACGGCGGCATTCTTGCACTCATTCCACCTCCGATGGCGGAGTTGGCACCGCTAACCTCGACCTACTGTGCAGTATTGGTTGAGACCATGACGGTCCATCCCCGCTGGGAACGCTTCCCCTTGTCACCCGGAGGAGGGACGTTTCAAGCGCGTTCTGAGAATCTCCTGATAAAACACCAAAAGGCCCGTCCCGTGGACAAAAAACCGTTGGGATAACCCCAGCCCGTTCTCCCCCCAGGGCAGCTACCCCTGGACCGTGTCGAGGACGACCGGCTTCGGCACCACCGCACAGCCATCCGGGCTCAGTCGCACCCGCAACAGATCCGGCCGCCGACTGACTCCCGGCGAACGCACCCAGGCCCGTTCACCGGAGGGCAGTTCGACCTCGAAAACGGTCTCGCCACGCCCCACCGTGGCTGCCCGCACCGGCACCTCCACTCCGTCGGTACCGGCGATCAGCCCGTCCGGGCCGACGGCGATCAGCCCGTTGGCGGCACCGGTCCAGCCGAACTGCCGCGCGAGGCCCTCGTCCAGGAACGGGCCGTAGCCCAGGAAGGCGGCCACCTCGATATCGGCCGGACGCCGCCACAGTTCCGCCGGGGCGTCCACCTGCAACAGGCGGCCGGACGCCATCACCGCGACCCGATCGGCGATCGTGAACGCCTCGTCCTGATCGTGGGTGACGTACAGCGCCGTGGTGTTGGTGGCCCGCACGGTCTCGGCCAGCACCTCCACCAGCCGAGTGCGCAGTCCGGTGTCCAGTGCCGACAGCGGTTCATCCAGCATCAACAGCCTCGGCTCGGCCGCCAGCGACCGCGCCAACGCCACCCGCTGCGCCTGCCCGCCGGACAGTGCGGTGATCGGTCGGCGCGCGTAGCCGTCCAGGCCGACCAAGGCGAGCAGGTCGTTGACCCGCTGCTGGCGCTCCGCGCGGCCCAGCCGGTGCAGTGCGTAACCGACGTTGCCGCCGACGTTGAGGTGCGGGAACAGCTGCCCGTCCTGAAACATCACCGCGAAACCGCGGCGGTGCACCTCGACTGCGGCCAGGTCGACGCCGTCCCAACTCACCGACCCCGACACCAGCGGCTCCAAGCCGGCCACGGCGCGCAGCAGCGACGACTTGCCCGATCCGGACGCGCCGATCACGGCCATCACTTCGCCGGGCGCCACGTCGAGACTCACCTGATCAACCGCAACCAGGTCGCCGTATCGCACCACGACATCGCGCACCTGCAGTCCGCTCACCATGAGGTCGCCTCCTTCGGACCGAGGTACTCCGCCACGGCCATCACCGCTGCGGTCAGCGCCGCCAGCACCACCGCAGCCGCCAACGCCATGCCCAGATTCTCCGCCCCCGGCCGCGAGATCAGCCGGAAGATCTCCACCGGCAAGGTCGGACGGTCCGGGCGCGCCAGGAAGGTCGTCGCCCCGAACTCACCCAGACTGGTGGCGAAGGCGAAGCCGGCCGCCAGGCCGAAGCCACGCCAGGCCAGCGGGACGTCGATGGTGGCCACCACGCGCGCCGGCGCCGCCCCCAACGACGCGGCAGCCTCCTGCAGCCGCGGGTTGATCGCCCGCAGCGTCGGCAGCAGGCTGCGCACCACCAGCGGCAGGGCCACGATCGCTTGGGCGATCGGAATCAGCGCCCACGAGGAGCGCAGGTCGAAGGGTGGCCGATTCAACGTGATCAGGAAGCCGAAGCCCACCGTGACCGCCGAGATGCCCAGCGGCAGCATGAACGCCGCATCCGCCCACCGCAGCAGCCGGCGTCCGGCAACCGACCGGGGTCGGCGGGACAACAGATAGCTGACCATCACCCCCAGCGTCAGCGCGATCGCGGTGGCCACCACGGCGGTGACCAGGGAGTTCGCCGTGGCCTCCCACACGCTTGGACGTCCGTCGCCGACGGCCAGCAGCGCGTAGTTGCCCAGCCCGATGCCGCCGGCGGTCTGCAGCGAACGCCACACCAGGGTGAGCATCGGGGTCAGCAGCAACCCCACGACCACCACGGCGGTCACCACCGCGGCCGGAGCGTCGCCGCGACGCAGCCGATGGTCCACCGGGGATCCGGCCAGGGTGAGCGCCCGCTCCTGGCGACTGCGGGTCAGATCGGCGGCCACCAGGGCCGCAGCGACCACCACCAGCTGGAGCACCGACAGCGCCGCGGCCGCCGGCAAGTCGAGCAGCTGGGTGGTCTGGTACCAAATCTCGGTCTCGATGGTGCCCCAGCCCGAGCCACCGAGGATCAACACGACTGCGAACGCCGAGGCACAGAACAAGAAGGTCAACGCCGAGGCCGACGCGATCGCCGGCGCCAAGGCCGGCAGGGTCACCGTCCACCACACTCGGACCCGGGAGGCGCCCAGACTGCGCGCCGCCTCACTCACCCGTCGGTCCAACCGCGACCACAACACCCCGACAGTGCGCACCACCACCGAGTAGTTGAAGAAGACCAGGGCGGCGACCACCGCAGCGAAGGACTCACCCAGCCCCAGGAACCCCAACGGCCCGGACTCGGTCAGCAGCGAGCGGAACGCCACCCCCACCACCACAGACGGCAGCACGAACGGCACCGCGACCAGGGCCCGCAGCGCAGTCCGTCCGGGGAAGCGGGTGCGGTAGAGCACGTAAGCGCCGGGAATGCCCAGTAATACAGCCAGCACGGTGGCGACGGCGGCTTGGGCGAGGGTCTGGCCGACGATCCGCCAGGTACGCGGCGCGACCATCACCTCGCTGACGCCGACCAGGCTGAAGCCGCTGGCGTCGAAGAAGCCACGGGCGACCAGAGCGGCCACCGGCCAGACGAAGAAGATGACCAGGAAGGCCACCGGGACGACCGCGATCACGGCCCAGACCCACGTCCGGCCGTGATCGCGGCGAAGAGTCATCCGACGACCGCCGCCGTCCACGCCTTGATCCACTTGTCACGGTTGGCGTTGATCTGCGCCGACGGCAGGCTGAACGGTGCGTCCACCTTGGCCGCCTTCTTGGCCCAGTCGGCCGGCAGGGTCACCGAGGAGTCGACCGGGTACATGTACATCTGCTCGGGGATCTGCGCCTGGACGTCGTGGCTGAGCATGAAGTCGATGAACGCACGCGCGCCGACCTCGTTCTGCGCGCCGGCGATCACCCCGGCGTACTCCACCTGCCGGAAGCAGGTCTGGTTCAGATTCTCGGTCTTCGGCTCGAACGCCGGGGAGGACGAGTACGACAGCACCAGCGGACGCGCCCCCTTGCCGGACGAGCCGGAGAACTCCACGGTGTACGCCTCGGTCCAGCCCTTGACGACCTTCACCCCGTTGCTCTTCAGGGCCGTCCAGTAGTCGAGGTAGCCGGCCTCGCCCTTGGCGGCGATGGTGGCCATCAGGAACGCCAGACCAGGAGACGAGGTGGCCGGGCTGGCGACCACCAGCAGGCCCTTGTATTCGGGCTTGAGCAGGTCGTCCAGGGTTTGCGGGACGGCCAGCTTCTTGGCGGCGAACCAGGTGGTGTCGGCATTGATGCAGACATCGCCGTAGTCGACCGGGGTGAGCTGATCGGCCACGTCGGCGGTGAAGGCCTTCGCTGACGCCGGAAGCGCCGGGGACGTGTACGGACTGAGCACTCCGGCGTCGATTGCCCGCGCTGCGAAGGTGTTGTCGATGCCGTAGACCACATCACCCAGCGGGGAGTCCTTGGTCAGCACCAGCTGGTTCACCACCGTCCCGGCGTCACCGGGAGCGACGAAGGTGACCTCGTAGCCGGTTTGAGCCTTGAAGGCGGCGATGGTCTTCTTGTCGAGGTTGAACGAGTCGTGAGTGACCACGGTCAGCTTCGTACTCTGCGTGGGCGCGGACGCGCTGGTTGTCGGTGCCGGAGCGGCGGTGCAGCCGCTCATCGCCACCGCCGTTGCGGTGAGCGCCACCAACGCGGCGATCATCGACATTGTCTTCTTCATTACTTCTCCTCCAAACAGCTCGGAGGGCTCGGGTTGCCCCGAGGAGATGGTCCCGACTCCCTACGCCGGTGTTAACCGGATCAGGTTCGAGGGTCTGCGGTGGCCCGCACTCTCAGCGCCCCCTGGCGCTCCCCTGTCTGGGGTGGACAGTACCACCGCAGCCGGTGACGTTGGATGGAGACATAACCCACTAGTTGACATCGCCTAATAGTAGGTTTAGCATAGACCCGTGCCGGAGAACCGTGATTCGCAACTCCTCAAGGGAGTGCTCCCGATGCTGCTGCTGGCGATCTTGAGTGCCGGCGAGTCCTACGGCTACGAGCTCGTCACGCGGCTTCACGCAGCAGGGCTGGCCGGAATCGGTGCGGGAACCGTGTACCCGGTGCTGACCCGCCTCGAACGCGAGGGCGACATTTCGTCCCGGCTGGTGCCCTCAACCGCGGGGCCTGCGCGCAAGTACTACGCCCTGACCGCCCACGGACAACAGACGTTCACCTCGGCCGCGGACGCCTGGCGAGGGCTGGCCAACACCGTCGAGCCACTACTGGCCGGCGCCGTTTCCTCAAAGGAGTTGTGATGAGGCTCATCGACATCGCCCGCAGGGAGGCCTTCCTCAATCGCTTCACCTGGTACGCCCAGGACTACCCCGGCTATGTGAAGGTCAAACGCGAGTTGCGCCGCGAGCTGACGCTCACCGCCGACGAAGTGGGGATGCCTGCCGCGATCGCCTCGCTGGGACACCCGGCCCAACTCGCCGCGGAGTATCTCTCCAATCTCGAGCGGCCTTACCCCCGCTGGTCGACAGCAGTGTGGTGGGCTGGGGCCGGGCTGTACGTCCTGGTCGGGCTCGGGGTGGCCTACAGCTTGGGGGTGATGGACAGCCTCGCGGCGGTCGGAGGCGGCAGCGTTGACCTTGTCGTCTTCGGCACTCCGGTGAAGTTCACGAACACCGCCGAGGAGATCTCCACTCAGTTCCAACTCACCCCAGCGTCATTCGTGTGGTTCATGACCGCCACCGCTGCGCCCTACCTGATCGGCGCCCGCGCCTGGCGCTTGTGGCCACGAAGCCGCGAAGCCGCCATCTCCGAAAGCCATGCCACCTAGTGGTGGTTATGCCGGGTCCGGGGGCAAACCGCTGAAGCGTGTGCCACCTGGTGGTTGTTATGAGGCCCGGAGCGCCGCCTCATTTCAACCAAGACGTGGCACCAACTCGCAGCGGGTGGCGAGAGGCAGCTGATAACCACCACGAAGTGGCAGGCAACCGGATTTGGGGCAGCACACAGCCACCAACTCAGGCTGGGATATGCCAGTCTTTCTCCATGGCTGCCTCAACTGATCCGATCGCCGAGATCACCGCTGGTTACACCTTCACCACCCCGTCCATCGACCTGGGCGTGCTGATCGCCGACGGCACGCCCGTCCCGGCCACCCGGATTCGACTGTCGCTGTCGATGCTGAACCGGCACGGCCTGGTGGCCGGCGCGACCGGCACCGGCAAGACCCGCACCCTTCAGCTGATGGCCGAGCAGATCTCGCGCGCCGGGGTGTCGGTGTTCGCCGCCGACATCAAGGGCGACCTGTCGGGTATCGCACTGCCGGGCACGCCAAGTGAGAAGCTGCTGGCCCGCACCCAGGCGATCGGTCAGGACTGGAAGCCGGAAGGCTGCCCCACCGAGTTCTATTCCCTGGGCGGCCAGGGCACCGGCGTGCCGATCCGGGCCACGGTCTCCAGCTTCGGCCCGATCCTGCTGAGCAAGGTGCTGGGGCTGAACGAGACTCAGGAGTCGAGCCTGGGCCTGGTGTTCCACTTCGCCGACACCCAGGGGCTGCCGCTGCTCGACATCGCCGATCTGAAGCAGGTGATGATGTATCTCACCTCGGACGAAGGTAAGCCGGTCCTCAAGGAACTCGGCGGGCTGAGCTCGGCCACCGTCGGGGTGATCCTGCGCAGCCTGGTGACCTTGGAAACCCAAGGCGCGGGCGACTTCTTCGGCGAGACCGAGTTCGACACCCGCGACCTGATCCGCACCACCAGCGATGGTCATGGCGTGATCTCGCTGCTGGAGTTGCCGAACCTCCAGGATCGTCCGGCGATCTTCTCCACCTTCTTGATGTGGCTGCTCGCCGACCTGTTCCACGACCTACCCGAGATCGGTGACGTGGACGTGCCGAAGCTGGTGTTCTTCTTCGACGAGGCCCACCTGCTGTTCGACGGCGCGTCCAAGGCGTTCCTGGATGCGATCGCCCAGACCGTCCGGCTGATCCGAAGCAAGGGTGTGGGCATCTTCTTCGTCACCCAGTCGCCCACCGATGTGCCCGACGACGTCCTGGCCCAGCTGGGTTCGCGGGTGCAGCACCAGCTGCGGGCGCACACCCCCAAGGACGCCAAGGCGCTCAAGGCAACGGTGGAGACCTACCCGACCAGCCACTACGACCTCACCGAGACCCTGCAGAGCCTCGGGATCGGCGAGGCGATCGTGACGGTGCTGAATCCGAACGGTGCACCGACCCCGGTGGCCTGGACGCGGATGCTGGCGCCGCTGGCCTCGATGAGCCAGATGGATCCCGCGTCGATGACCCAGGGCGTGGCGTCCTCGGCGATGCAGTCCAAGTACGGCCAGGCGATCAACCGCGACTCGGCCTACGAGATGCTCACCCGCAAGCTGGAAGAGGGCCGGGCCAAGGCCGAGCAGGAGGCTCAGGCCGCGCAGGCAGCCAAGGAGCAGGCCAAGGCCGACGCCGAGGCCCAGCGCAGCCAACGCACCTCCGCGCCCCGCACGAGCACCCGTCCGGCCCCGAAGTCGGGCGTGGAGAAGGTGCTGAGTTCGCCCACCTTCTGGAACCAGGTGATCCGCGTCGGCGGTCAGGTGGCCCGCACCTTCTGGGGCACCGCGCGCCGCTGACGCCGCCCTCCGCTGGACGGTTTCGACACGCTCGCCCGCGCTCGCTACTCAACCAACGACTCGGTTGCTCGGAATCCGCTGATTGAGCAGGCCGCTCAGCAGCCACGTCGAAACCAGGCGTCCGAACGTCAGGACGCCGAGGAGCTGACCACTCGAGCGCCGTCGACCGGATGCACGAGGAAGGTCGCGGGGGCGGCGAAGCCGGCCGCAGCAAAAGCATCGATCACAGCTTGGCCGATGGCCTCACTCTGACTGGCCGGCACCAGGGCGATCGCGGAGCCGCCGAAACCGCCGCCGGTCATCCGCGCCCCGATCGCACCGGACGCGCACGCGACGTCCACAGCCAGGTCGAGCTCGGGCACCGAGATCTCGAAGTCGTCGCGCATCGAGGCATGGGACGCCTTCAGCAACTCCCCGATGGCCAACGGCCCGTGGGTGCGCAAGGTGGCGACCGTGTCGAGCACGCGCCGGTTCTCGGTGACGATGTGACGCACGCGGCGGTAGACCACGTCCCCTAGGACGTCACGAGCGGCCTCGACCTGCGATCCGGTCACCTCGCGCAGGCTCGATACTCCGAGCAGGCGGGCGCCTTCTTCGCACTCGGCTCGCCGTTGGCCATAGCCACCGGTGGCGTGGGCGTGGTTGACGCGGGTGTCGATCACCAACACCGCCAGCCCGGCGGCGTCCAGGCCCAGCTCGACCACTTCGTAGTCGAGGCTTCGGCAGTCGAGGAAGACCGCGGAGTCCTGCGCGCCCAGCAACGAGGCGAACTGATCCATCACCCCAGTGGGTGCACCGACCACCACGTTCTCGGCGCGCTGGCCCACCCGGGCCATGGTCGGACGATCCAGTCGCACATCCCACAGCTGGGTCAGCGCCATCAAGGTGGCCGACTCCAGCGCCGCGGACGACGACAGCCCCGCTCCCACCGGGACGGTGGACGACACGGCCAGGTCGAAGCCGGTCACCGCACTCAGATCGACCCCGAACTCGCCCAACGCCCAGACCACACCCAGCGGGTAGGCCGCCCAGCCCCCGCCCGGTTGCAGGTCGTCGAGGTTCGCGGTCTGGAAGCCGGGTTCGATGGTGGTCGCCAGTCGGATGGTCCGGTCGGTGCGCGGCGCGAACGCCGCGACGATCTCGCGATCGATGGCAAACGGCAGGACGAAGCCGTTGTTGTAGTCGGTGTGTTCGCCGATGAGGTTGGCGCGACCCGGCCCTCGCGAGAACCCGGCCGGGTCTGCTCCGAAGGCGGCGCGGAAGGTATCGGCAGCGCTGCTCGTCACGATGAGAATGCTAGCGGGATACCGCTAACATCGCCTCCCTTTCCGGTCAGTTGTATTGCTGTGTCCGGTAACCGGTGACGACAACCTTCACTTTCGCCTTTCGCGTGGTCTTGACCCGCAGATCGCCGTAGTCCCCCGGCGACACGAACAACTGGTAGGTGTGGGTGCCCTTGCGCAGCTTCACCCGCACACCGTCCTTGCCCACCCGCGAGCCTCGCGGAGCCACCTCGAGCTTCCCGCCGCTGGCCTTGGCGGTCACCACCACCTTCAGCCGCACCGAATCGAACTGGTTCTGCGCCGCCGCCGGCACGGTCCGTGCTGACCCGAACACCTGCGGAGTGGCGGTCTTGGCGGCGGTCAGGGTCTTGTTCAGCACCGTCGCGGGGGCCAGCTCGGTGACCACCAGTTGCCCGACCGGCAGTTGCCCGGCCAGGGACGCCACCAGCCCGCGCAACTGATTTGGGTTGTCAGCGCCGATGACGTGTTGCCCATTGGCGATCGCGAACCGCACCTGCTGGCCGTAGTTCGCCCCGTGGGTGTCGAAGTCGTACAGGTGGATGCCCACCTTGTTGGCCGCCAGGAACTTCAGCTGACCCACCGCCGAGGAGTTCACGTTGTAGGCGAAGCCGTCGGCGCCGGCCTTCTTGGCGGTCTTCACATTGGTGAACACCGGGTTCTTGGCGAACGTGAGGTACTTGGCGTACTCCAGCGCCAGGAAGTAGGCCGTCGGCCCGTAGGCGCGAATCGTGCTGGCCAGCTGACGCCAGTAGAAGGTGGAGATGCTCATCCGCGGGTGGATCGGCGTGGTCGCCAGCAAGGCGGCCTTCATCCACTCCTTCTTCTGGGCCAGCGGCTGGCCCGAGTAGGTCTTCACCTCCATATCGACCTTGGTGTTGGCCGCCTTGGGGTTGGTGGTGAGCATGGTCATCACCTCGTCCAGCCGGGCGATCGGTTGGGTATCACCGCTGGTGCGGTCGGTACACCGCACCTCTGCCACCTGCGCCCAGGTCATCAGATGGATCGCTTCGCCGGCATGCGTACATGACGCACTTCCGCTGGAGCCGCCGCCGATGGCGTCCCCATGCTGCAGGACGGGCACGTTGTCGGCGGTGAAGACCACGTCGAACTCGATCCAGTTCACCCCGTCCTCGGCCGCGGCGGTTTCGGCCTTCAGGCTCTCCTCCGGCGCACCATAGGCCAGCCAGCCACCGCGATGCGCTTTGATCTCCAACCACGGCAGTGGCGCCGCACTGGCCGACGGGACGGACGGGAGTAGCGCTGCGGCTAGCGGAATCGCGACCAGCGTCGCCATCACGGCTCGAAACGACATCCGTCCCCTCCTTCTGCTGACTTCTGCTGGCCACGCGGACCACCGTCAACCGATGGGGTTGTGGCGGTCGCGGTCATCAGCGGGAGACTCACCTACGCCCGGCCGCCGACATCGTTCAGCCTACGCGCGAACAGCGTGCGCGGCGATCATGAGAAGGGGGCGACGGGAAGACCAACCCGATCCGCGGCCACCATAAACCCGCTTGGTAACGCTTGGATTACGGTCTTCCCTGCACTCTGTCATTGCTTGAGAGCGTGCTAGATTACCCGGCACTTGCCCACATTGGATGCGAGAGCATTTGCTCGTGCTCAGGTGGGAGGGTCGAGAGGAAGATGTATGACTGACAGCCCTGCTGTCGAAGGCCACAACGATGTCGGCCTGCTGAGTGCAGTGCCCATCGCTGGCCGCACGCCCTGGCAGATCACTTGGTCGCGCCTCAAGCGAGATCGCGTCACCATGGTGGCTTTTGGCGCCTCCGTCTTCTTTGTCGTGCTTGCGGTCTCCGCGCCGTTGATGACCCAGCTGGGTTGGATCGACCCCTACAACAATCATTACGACCTGGTCGGTGGCCTCGGGTCGCTGCCCCTGGGCCCCTTCGGCGGCGTCTCCTGGCAGCACTGGATGGGCGTGGAGCCGGGCACCGGACGCGACATCTTCTCTCGCGTGATCGCCGGCCTCACGGTCTCGTTGATCGTCGCCACCTTGGCTGTGCTCATCTCGGTCGTGCTCGGCACGGTGATCGGGCTGATCTCCGGCACCGCCGGGGGCAAGGTCGACTGGTGGCTCTCCCGAATGACCGACTTCGTCCTCACCTTCCCTCAGACGCTGATGCTGATCGCGCTGTCGACGATCGTGATCGACGTCCTGCAAGCCGCGTTGAACACCGACCGGACGGTCCCATCAATGGTCTTCATGATCTTGGTGATGGGCTTCTTCGGGTGGCCCTACTTCGCCCGTATCATCCGCGGCCAGGTGCTGAGCCTGAAGGAACGCGAGTTCGTCGAAGCCGCCCAATCGCTGGGCGCTGGGCGGGCCCGCATCTACTTCACCGAACTGCTGCCCCACCTGTGGGCGCCGATCCTGGTGTACACGACGCTGATCATGCCGCAGAACATCGCCACCGAAGCCGCCCTCGGCTTCCTGGGCGTCGGCATCCAGTCGCCGACTCCGTCGTTCGGTTCGATCCTGAACGACTCGGTGAACTACGCCCGGGCCGATCCCGCGTACTTCGTTTTCCCCGGAATCACCTTGTTCTTGGTGGTTCTGTCCTTCAACTTGCTCGGTGACGGCCTGCGCGACGCGCTGGACCCCAAAGCGGACCGTCAGTGAGTAGGACCCAAGAGTCTCCGCACCAACACAACTACCAAGGAGAGCGCATGAAACAACTCAAGATCGTCGCCGGGGTGGCGACGACGCTGGCTCTGGCGTTGACCGCCAGTGCTTGCGGCGGAACCGCGAACACGGGGGGCGGCGCCGCCGGACCCCAGAGTGCAGGCGGCACCCTGACCATCCTGTCCGCTACGGCAGCCGAGCACTGGGATCCCCAGCGGGTCTACGTGGGTGTGAACATCGAATCCGGCAACCGCCTGTTCACGCGCACTCTGACCACCTTCGGCCCGGTGGCCAAGGACGGCGAAGCCGCCCAGCTGGTCGCTGACGCCGCCACTGATACCGGCACCGTCTCTCCCGACGGCAAGGAGTGGAAGTTCACCATCAAGGACGGCGTCAAGTGGGAAGACGGCAAGGCCGTCACCTGTGAGGACTTCAAGTACGGCATCTCCCGTACCTACGCCGTCGACGTGATCACCGGTGGCCCGAACTACGCCATCCAGATGCTCGACATCCCGAAGAACAAGGACGGCTCCTCGGCCTACGCCGGCCCGTACAAGAAGACCGGCCAGGACCTGTACGACAAGGCCGTCAGCTGCGCGGGCAACACCATCACCTTCAAGATGGCCCAGCCGACCGGTGACTTCAACATGGCCGCCACGATGACCGCGTTCGGCGCTTTCCGCGCTGACAAGGACAATGGCGACAAGTCGAACTTCGAGATCTTCTCCAATGGCCCGTACAAGCTGGACGGCGCCTGGACGGTCAACAAGGGCGGCACCTTCGTCCGTAACGACCAGTGGGATGCCAAGACCGACACCATCCGCAAGGCGTACCCGGACAAGATCGTGTGGGACGAGTCGCTGAACGGCAACATGGAGACCCTGTACGAGCGTCTGATCGCCAACCAGGGTGAGGACCAGAACGCGGTGACCTTCGATCAGGCCCCGCCGACTGCTCTGGCCAACGTGGTGAACACCGCGACCGGTCGCAACTCGATCGTGGCTTCGCCGTACACCCGCTACCTGGTGCCGAACTTCAAGTCCAAGGTGTTCAGCAACGACAAGGCCCGTGAGGCTCTGGCTCTGGCCACCGACCGCACCGCCTACGTCACCGCCGCCGGCGGCGACCAGGTCGCCAAGGCGACCAACTCGCTGATCAACCCGGCTCTGCCCGCCTTCCCGAACACCCCGCTGCTTGCCGGCGAGAAGGGTGATCCGGCCAAGGCCAAGGCTGTGCTGGAGGCGTCCGGTCTGACCCTGCCGGTGAAGATCAACGTCACCTACCGCAAGAACGCCACGCTCGACAAGGCGTTCGCCGGCCTGAAGCAGGGTTGGGATGCCGCTGGCTTCGACACCCAGCTGACCGCCATCCCGGCCGAGCAGTACTACAGCACGCTGCAGGCTCCGGCCTCGGCGAGCAAGTACGACGCCTACTGGGCTGGTTGGGGTGCTGACTACCCGTCGGCCTCCACGGTGATCCCGCAGCTGCTGGATTCCCGTAGCCAGATCAGCTCCGGCGGCCCCGGCCAGGACTACGGCTACTTCGACAACGCCGAGTTCAACGCCGGCATCGACAAGGCCATGGCCATCACCGATGGCGCCGCACGCGAAAAGGCGTGGGGTGCTCTCGACACCGATGTGGTCACCAAGTACTTCGGGATCATCCCGTTGATCAATGACCAGTTCATCTTCGCCCATGGCAGCAACGTGCAAGGTGCCGTCGTGAACACCACGTTCACCGGCTACTACGACCTGGCAAACATCAGCGTCAAGCACTGAGCAAAGGGTTGGGGGTAGGCCTCAGGGCCTACCCCCAACTCCCCCAAGGAGACTCGTGTTCTACTACATCCTCAGGCGACTCGCCTCGGTCGTGGTGATGCTGTTCCTGGTCACCGCGACGACGTTCGCCTTGTTCTTCGCCTCACCGCTGGACCCAGCTCGCTACACCTGTGGCAAGAACTGCACGCCCACCATCCTGGAGGGCAACCGCAAGGCTCTGGGCTTCGATCAGCCCGTTTACGTCCAGTACGGCAAGTTCGTCGCCGGCCTGTTCGTCGGTCGTGACTTCCCCGACAACGAACAGCTTCGCAAAGACTTCCCTCAGCAGATCGTGCACTGCCCCGCACCCTGCTTGGGTTACTCCACCACCCAGCACCGCCCGATCAACGAAATGGTCGCCGAGGGCTGGCCGATCTCGCTGTCGATCGCGATCGGCGCCTTCACTCTCTGGATGATCACCGGCATCGGAGGCGGCATCGCCGCTGCCTTGAACAAGGGCCGATGGCCGGACCGGACGATCGTGGGCGCGGCACTGGTGGGCTTCTCGCTTCCGACCTTCTTCGTCGGTTTGGTGTTGCTCTACTTCCCAGCCATCAACTGGGGGCTGGTCCCCATCCCGCAGTACGTCCCGTTCCTGCAAAACCCGTTCGCGTGGGCACAGAATCTGATCCTGCCGTGGATCACCTTGGCCGTGTTCTTCGCCGCGAGCTACATCCGACTTACCCGTGCCTACATGATCGAGACCCTCAGTGAGGACTACATCCGCACGGCCAAGGCCAAGGGCCTGGCGCCGGCCACGGTGATCTTCCGCCACGGCCTGCGCGCAGCACTGACGCCGATCGTGACCGCTGCCGGCCTCGACCTGGGTGGCTTGCTGGGCGGCGCGATCATCACTGAGAGCGTGTTCGGCATGCATGGCCTGGGTTACCTCGCGGTTCACTCGGTGACCTACATGGATCTGCCCACCATCGTGGCCATGGTGATGATCGTCTCGGCCTTCATCGTGCTGGCAAACATGGTCGTCGACATCGCCTACGGCTTCATCGACCCGAGAGTCAAGGTGGCCGGATGAGCAACGCCTTCCTGAAAGTAAGGGACCTGCGGGTTCACTTCCCCACCGACGACGGGCTGGTCAAGGCCGTCGACGGCTTGACCTTCGACCTCGTGAAGGGCAAGACGTTGGGCATCGTCGGCGAATCCGGCTCCGGCAAGTCGGTGACCTCGCTGGCGATCATGGGTCTCCACCGCGGATCTCGCGCTCGGGTGAGCGGCGAGATCCTGTTGGACGGCCAGGACCTGGTCACCGTCTCCGACGAGGAACTGCGAAGCCTTCGCGGCCGCAAGATGGCCATGATCTTCCAGGATCCGCTGTCGGCGATGCACCCGTACTACACGATCGGCACTCAGCTGACCGAGGCGATCCAGGTGCACGAGAAGGTCACCAAGGCCGCCGCCCGGAACACCGCCATCGACATGCTCGGTCGGGTCGGCATCCCCAACCCACAGCGCCGCATCGATCAGTACCCGCATGAGTTCTCCGGCGGTATGCGTCAGCGCGCCATGATCGCGATGGCCTTGATCAACAACCCCGAGTTGTTGATTGCCGATGAACCCACCACGGCCTTGGACGTCACCGTGCAGGCACAGATTCTGGACTTGATGCGCGGCCTGCAGGACGAGTTCGGCTCGGCGATCATCATGATCACCCACGACCTGGGTGTGGTCGCCGAGATCGCCGACGATGTCTTGGTGATGTACGGCGGCAAGTGCGTCGAGCAGAGCGGCCTGGACGATGCCTTCCACCGTCCCGACCACCCCTACACCTGGGGCCTGCTGACGTCCATGCCACGACTGGATCGGGTGAAGTCCGAACGCTTGATCCCGGTGGCCGGCAATCCGCCATCGCTGATCAACCTTCCTCCCGGCTGCGCCTTCCACCCTCGGTGCACCTTCCAGGAGTTCGCATACCAGGACTGTGCTGCCGTCGTCCCCGAACTCGCCGAGTCGTATCCCGGTCACCTTTCGCGGTGCCATATTGCCGCCGCTAAGCGGGGCGAGATCTTCACCGAGCAGATCGCCCCGAGGTTGTAGGAGATCCCATGAGCCTGCTCGAAGTCACTGACCTGCAGAAGTACTTCCCCACGTACGAACAGAAGCTGCTGCGCCGCGAAGGCGACCCGATCAAAGCCGTGGACGGGGTGAGTTTCACGCTCGACACCGGTGAGACGCTCGGCCTGGTGGGCGAGTCCGGTTGCGGCAAGTCGACGGCCGGACGGACGGTCTTGCGCCTGTTGAATCCCACCGGAGGCAAGATCACCTTCGAAGGCGAGGACGTCACCTCCATCAAGGGAGAACACCTCCGCCAGCTGCGTCGCGAAGTGCAGATGGTTTTCCAGGATCCCTACGGTTCGCTCAACCCGCGGCATCCGGTCGGTGCGATCATCGCCGCACCGTTCGAGATCCAGGGCATCAAGCCCGAAGGCGGCGTGAAGAAGGCCGTCCAGAACCTGATGGAGCGGGTCGGCCTCAACCCGGAGCACTACAACCGCTACCCGCACGAGTTCTCCGGCGGCCAGCGTCAGCGCATCGGCGTGGCCCGGGCGATCGCGCTCAAGCCGAAGCTGATCGTGTGCGACGAGCCGGTCTCGGCACTGGACGTCTCGATCCAGGCCCAGGTGATCAACCTGCTGGAGGACATTCAGGCCGAGCAGAATCTGGCGTATGTCTTCATCGCTCACGATCTGAGCGTGGTGCGGCACATCTCCGACCGAGTGATGGTCATGTACTTGGGCAAGATGATGGAGATCGCCGACCGCGACAGCCTCTACGAGCGTCCGATGCACCCCTACACCCAGGCCCTACTGTCGGCGGTGCCGGTGCCGGAGCCACGCCGCGAGCGCGAGCGCATTCTGCTCACCGGCGACCTGCCCAGCCCCCAGAACCCGCCCTCGGGTTGTGTCTTCCGCACCCGCTGCCCGATCGCCACCGAGCGCTGCGCCGTCGAGGTACCGATGCCCACCGAACTGGAGCCGGGGCACGTGGTCGCGTGCCACTTCCCGAAGGTTCGTGACGTCCTGTAGCCGGCTGACGGCACGATGACCCTGCTCCCTCGCCTCCAGCGCGGCTGGACCACTGCCATCGGCGACCGTCCAGGATCCTTCTCGATCTCGCTGTACGCCCTGGACGGGTCCATCGCCGAACTCAACGCAGGCGCGCACCACTACGCCGCCAGCACCATCAAGGTGGCCGTGCTGGCCGCCCTGTTGCGGGCTCGCGCGACCGGGCTGTTGGCTTGGGACGACACCAGCGAGGTCCACGCCCGGTTCACCGGCGTCGTCGGCGACCGGTTCGACCTCGCCGCCGAGGACGACCAGGACCCAGCCACCTGGGCGTCTCTGGGCTCACCGGTGGCCTGGTCGGTGCTCGCCGAGCGGATGATCACCGTCTCCAGCAATATCGCCACTGACCTGATCGTGGAACGAATCGGCATCACCGCGGTGCAGGACTTCCTGGTCGAGGCCGACTTGGCCGCAGACCTGCAGTTCCAGCGTCTGATCGGCGACACCGCCGCCCAACGGGCCGGTCACACCAACACGGTCACCGCCGACGGGCTCGCCCGGTTGTTGGTCGGACTCGCCACCGACCGCTGGCTGCCCACTTCGGACTCGTCCACGGCTGTGGAGATCCTGTCTCGGCAGGAGTATCGCGACGGCATCGGCGCCGGCCTGCCGTCCGGCACCTGGCTGGCCAGCAAAAGCGGCTGGGTGCCCGGGGTGCGCCACGACGTCGCGCTGGTGCGGCCGCCGTCCGCCGCGCCGTACGCGCTGGCGATCTGCACCACCTCCCCGGTGCCCGATGCCGAGGCCGTGGCGCTGATCGCCGAGTTGAGCCGAATCACCTACCAGGAGTGGTGTGCATGACCAGAATCGTCGAAGTAGCGACCGCGCGTTTGATCCGTCCGCTGCACACCCCTTTCGTTACGGCGCTGCGCCGCACCGATCACGTCCTCAGCGTGGCCGTGCGGGTCACTGACGCAGACGGGACGACCGGCTACGGCGAGGCGCCACAAATCTGGCGGGTCACCGGTGAGTCGATGGTGGGCATCGAGGAGTGCGTCCAGGGGCCGCTGGCCACCGCACTGCTGGGACGCGCCGTGGACGACGAGCAGGCACCGTTGGTGCATCGCTGGCTGGCCGGGGCGGTAGCGGCCAACACCGGGGCGCGGGCGGCCACCGAGGTCGCGGTGCTGGACCTGTTGGCCCGACGGGCCGGACGAACTCTGGCGGCCTCGGTGGGTGGAACCGCGGACGAACTGGGCTGTGACCTGACCATCGCCGCCCAGGTGGACGACCCGTCCGCAGAGTTGCTCGCGCCAGGCTTCACCACCGCGAAGGTGAAGGTGGGCCTGGACCCTGCCGATGTGCAACGGGTGATTCGCATCCAGGAGCAGTCCGGCGAGGGTGTCCGGATCCGCATCGACGCCAACCAGGCCTGGGACGTCTCGACCACCGTGGCCGCGGTCGACGCCTGGCAAGCCGCAGGAGTAGCGCTGGACCTGATCGAGCAGCCGCTGCCGGCCCATGACCTGGCCGGGCACGCCGAGCTGCGTCGTCGCCTCAGCGTCCCGGTGATGCTGGACGAGTCGGTGTTCAGCGTCCACGACCTGCGTCGCGCGATCGAGGCCGAGGCCGCCGATCTGGTGAACATCAAGCTGGCCAAATGCGGTGGGATCTACGCGGCCCTGGAGATCGCCCGTGAAGCCCGCAAGGCCGAGCTGGGGGTGATGGTGGGCTCGATGATGGAGTCCGAGCTCGGACTGGCGGCTGCCGCTGCGGTGAGTGCCGCGGTAGCCCCCGACCAGACCCACGACCTGGACGCGGCGTGGTGGTCGATCGATCCCAGCGATCTCGGCACCCCGTATCGCGATGGTCGGTTCGTGATCTCTCCGACTCCTGGCCTGACTCGGGCGGTGGAACGGATCAGCGAGTCGCTCGGCCCCTGGCGGGTTGCCACCGGCTGAGCGGAGCCGTCCCCGGGTGACCATTTGAGGCGAAAGGCCCTGTTGGCAACGCTTCGGGCAGTCTAGGGTGCTGATGAGTGCTTCAACGGGCTCGCGCCAGGAGGAGACATGGCCACTCACGACGATTCTTCGCGCGCTGAAGCGCCTGAAGGAGACACACCCCCCGCCGACACCGTGTGGCGATCCGAAACCAGCCGGTACTTTCGCCGTCCTGGCGGTTGGTGGTGGGCTGCCCTGCTCGGCGTGCCGCTCACGTTGGCCCTGGTCAGTGCTGGTCTTGCCGCCCCCGCCGCTCCGCTGATCGCCCCACCCACCACGTCGGCAACACCGGTGGCCTCCCCGCCGGGGGCTCCCCCGGCCACCCCCGGGCCGTCGGTCACGCCCGACACCGTGCCGTCGCCTACCCCGTCCACGCCGGCGCCGGCAGCCACCCCGCCCGAGTCAGCCACGTCGACCACTCCCGCCAGCCCGCCGCCGCCCTGCGACACAGTGGCGGCGAAGGTGAAGAAGGTCGCCGGCACGGGCCAGATCCGGTTCGGCTACAAGTCCCAGAAACCCACCAAGAAGGGCCTGGCCGCCATCGCCGCAGCGGCCACGTTACTCAAGGCATGCCCAACGGTGGCCGTCACCATCCGCGGCTTCGCTGATCTCACCGGGCCGGCGAAAGTGAACAAGAAGATTTCGGTCAAGCGCGCTTCGACCGTCCGCTCGCGACTGCGGGCGCTCGGAGTGACCAACGCCCTGACCGTCACCGGCCTCGGGGACAAGCACTCCGTAGCCAAAAACTCCTCCGCCAAAGGACGCGCAGCTAATCGCCGCGCCGAAATCGTCATCCCCTAGGGAGCCCCAATGCAGTTCCTGATCGATTTCCTGATCTACCTCGCAGTCTTCGCCCTCGGCGCGGGTCTCACCTGGCTCGTCGTCGGCAGGGTCTTCCCGCTCCGCACCGCCGAGGACGCCGAGTCGGCCTTCGACGTCGAGCCCGAGGGGAGCCGACCATGAACGACCTCAACTGGCTGCTCCTCCTGGTCGCCTTCCTCGCCGGAGTGATCTTCACCCTGATGTGGTCACTGCGGGCGGTCACCCGCAAGGTCGCCGCCGAGCAAGCCGCAAGCGAACCCGAGGCCGTCGCGACCGAGACTGAACCGGAGACCAAGCCGGAGCCGGAGACCACGGAGGCCGCTCTGACTACGGTCACGGTCGGGGCCGCCACCGAAGCGGGCAGCTCCACCGAGGACGCAGAGGTCATCTCGTGGTGGGATCGCGCCTTCGTGGCCAACCGGCCCGCACCGGCGATCTCTCCGACCGAGAGCGAACCCGGCATCGAGCGCAACTACCGGGGCACCGCGAACCGCGATCTCCTTGGCCCGGCCGGCGAACGGATCAAGGGCAGCCGGGAGTCGATGCTGTATCACACCATCGCCAGCCCCTACTACGGCCGCACGGACGCCGAGGAGTGGTTCGCCACCGAAGCGGACGCCGAAGCGGCCGGGTTCACTCGCTGGGACCGCCGCAAGTCCATGGCTGCGGCCACCGGCACTCCGGGGGCCGACGCATCGTCGATGCGTCGTTCGGCCGCTAACCCCTCGCACCGCAACGGCGCCGGACGCCGCGGCAAATCCTCGAAGGCGACCATCAAGGGCAATCGCGGGTCGATGCTCTATCACACCGTCGACAGCCCGTACTACGGCCGCACCAAGGCCGAGGAGTGGTTCGCCACCGAAGCGGACGCGGTCGCTGCCGGCTACCGACGCTGGGATCACAAGCGAGCCCAGCGCGGCTGAGCCTCACTGGACCGGCGCAGGCTCCTCGATGTCGGCTTCGGCCTCGTCGTCGACGTCGACCTCGTCGGTGACGTCAGCGATCTGATCGGCATCGTCGGAGTCATCGGCATCCTCGGCCTCATCGACCACGACCTCGTCCGCAGGCGCGTCCTCGAACGCGGCGGTGGACAGCTCGGTCGGCTCATCGGCAGCCGCGTCGTCGCCGATCACGTCCAGCAGCGGCCCGGCCCCCAGCGCGGCGATCATCTGGCGCACGTTGGTCAGCTGCGCAGTGACGGCCTCCCGGCGAGCGGTGGCAGCCAGCAGTTCACGCTCGGACTCCTTGCGGATCCGTTCGGCGGCCAGCCGGGCGTCGTCCACGCGCTCAGCGGCCTCTTCGCGGGCCGACTTCAGGATCGCATCGGCGTTCTCCCGAGCCTCGGCGAGCATCCGATCAGACTCGGCCAGCATCACGGCATGCCGCTGCTCGGCTGAGGTCAGCGCCTGCTCGTAGGCCTCCATCTGCTTGGCGAAGTCGACTGCCGAAGCGTCCCGGCGTCCGGCCAGGGTCTTCTCGAACTCGGCTGCGGCGCTGGCGGCCCGGGCGCGCTGACGCTCGAAGATCGCCTCGGCTTCCTCGCGGCGAGTGGTGGCCTCGCGGTTGGCATAGTCGAGCACTTCGTCGGCCTTGCGGTTGGCCGCCTCGACCACGCGCGCGGCCTCGGTGTTGGCCTTGTCCAGGACGTCGGCGGCTTCTTCGTCGGCGCTGGACTTCACGTAGGCGGCGTAGGCGTCCGCGTCGCTCCGAGTGGTCTCGGCATCGGCAGCCGCCTGCTTGCGGAGGTCGGCAGACTCGTCCTCGGCCAGACGAAGGATCTTCGCTGCGCGCTCGGTGATGTCGGCCGCGCTCGGGGCGGCGGCGGTGTCCAGCGATTCGGAAAGCTCCTGGATCTTGGCCTGGTCGGCACGGCTCTGCTCGCTCAGGGCGGCCAGCTGACGGCGCAGGTTCTCGTTGTCGGCGGAGGTTTCGGCCGCGTCCGCTTTGGCCTGCTCAGCGGCCGCCTTGGCCTGTTCAGCGGCGGCCTTGGCCTCGTCGGCGGACGCCCGCAACTGCTGCAACGCGCGCTCGACCTCGGTGGGTTCGTAGCCGCGCATCACCGTGCGGAACTCATGACTGGACTGCGTCACGTTGTGCTTCCTCTCGCTTCTTACCTTGCTCGATCTGAGCTGCTCCTGGCACCGACAGGGCATCGATTACCCCGGACAAGCGGCCCAGTTGCTCGTTGATGTCGTCCCGCCGCCGGGCCAGCGCCTCTACTTCGGCCCGCGCCCGTTCGGTGGCCTCGCGGGTCTGCTCGCGGGTCTTCTCCGCCTCGACACGCGCCTGCCGCAGTGCCTCGGCTGCCTGGGCTCGGGTGGTCTTGGCCTGTTCGTGGGCATCGCGCTGCATCGCCTCGATCGCGGCCACCGTCCGCTCCCGGATCAGCCGGGCGCCGTTCTCGGCTTCGGCCACGCGCATCCGGGCACTCTCCAACTGGGCCGCGGTGGTCTGATCGGCCTGATCGCGCAGGCTGCGCGCTTCGGCTTCGGCCTCGGCCAGGTGGCGGGCCGCGTCGGCCTTGGTGTCGGCCATCAGCTGCTCGGCCTTGGATCGGATGTCGGCGGCCGCCAGCTCGGCCTGGCCCACCAGTTCCCGGGCCTGCAGGTCGGCGGCCGCGGCCAGTGCGGCCAGCTGGGCTTCGGCCTCTTCCCGCTGCTGAGCCAGGGCGTCGTTGTGAGCGCTGCGCAGTTCCGACAGTTCCGATTCGGTGGACGCCCGCAGGTCGGCCATCGACTGCTGGGTCCAGGCCAGGTGCGAGGCGGCCTCGACATACTGCGCCTCCGCGCGAGCCCTGGTTTCGCTGGCCAGCGCGTCCCGCTCCTGGGCGGCCTGCTCGGCCGCCGCCCGGAGCTGCTGCCGCGCCTGCTCCTGCTCGGCCTGCAGCTCATCGCGCAGCCGGGCGCAGTCGCGGTCGAAGGTCTCTCGCTGCTGCTGGATGACCGCATCGGAGGTGGCCCGCAACGCGGCGGCATCGGCGCTGGCCCGCTCGACCAGTCGGACGGCCTCGGCCTCGGCGGCAGCGCGTTGAGTTTCGGCTTCGGCCTGCACCACTGCCGCTGCTGCCGCTGCGGCTTCGGTGATGTTCTTCGCCTCGGCGTTGGCCGCGGCCAGGCGGGCCTCGGCATCCCTGCGCGCCTCAGCGCGGACCTGCTCGGCGGCCGCGGTCGTCCGCTCAGTGAGGGCGGCGGCGTTCTGGTCGGCTGAGGCAGCCAGCAGGCTGGCCTGCGCGGCCGCGTCCTCCAACAGCGCCGCAGCGTCGGCACGGGCGCTCTCCAAGATGGTGGCTGCCTGGCCCAGCGCGGCTTCAGCTGCGGCCTTCGCCTGACGTGCCTGCTCGGTCCAGCGTTGGCTGAGTTCTTGCTGCTGTGCGGCTTCCTCGCGAGCGGCGTGCGAACGCGCTTCGGCTTCAGCCACCAATCGGTCGGCCAATGCCTGCGCCTGCGCGATCAACAGCGAGGAACGCTCAGCGGCGCGATCACCCACTTCGGGACCCATTGAGGTGTTCTCCACGTGTGTTGCGGTTCTTCGGAGGGAAAGCCGACACCAACCGGCTCGCCAAGCGCATCGCTGACGTTCGATCCCCCAACGACAGCGAGTTCTTGGAGCAGCACGGACGAGCGTGGAACCGTCAACCGGCAATCCGGGGGGCGGTCACCCTCACGTCCAATCCTGCTCAGGCGAGGCCGAGGGTGAGGCCGGGCTTTCCGAATAGTCATACTAGCCGGGCCCTCGCGTCCCTAGAAACCCTCTCGAACTAGGCAAAACACTGAAGACTTCGAGATCAGTGTTCACTGAACCCGCGGCGGTGGCTCTTCGCATCGGCCCACGGTCGAGGTGCGGCAAAAGGGAGTTGAGGCGAGAAGACCGGCACCGCCGGGAGGAGCCGATACTGGAGCGGATGACGGGAATCGAACCCGCACTGTCAGCTTGGGAAGCTGATGTTCTGCCATTGAACTACATCCGCAGGCGCCAGAACCTGCTGGCGCGAGCTGAAGTCTAGCCCGTGGCGCGCGGCGCTCGCACACCGAGCAAGCCGCCACATTTGGCAAATCGGGACGAAAATCGGTCCGCGGGAGGTTGGGTCTGCCAAACTGCTGACTTGACAGGGCAGACTGTGTCCCAGACATACCGACAACGAGGAGGGGAGGTCATGACCAGAGAAGAACGGGCCATTGCCATCCTGGACCTCATGAACCAGGCGCTTGCGGTCATCGACGACGGCGACGAAGCCGAACGCCTGGTGTGCCGCGTCCTCGGCAAGCTCAGCAAGGCCGACGCCGCCGCTCTGATCGGCCTGGACGCAGCCAGCCGCCCCGTCAGCCATGCCGCTTGGCCCAACGACCGTCTGTCCTCTGCGCTGGCCGATGTCGCCAGCCGCGGCACCCGGAAGTCGGAGAGCATCCTGCGCGGTGGGCAGCACCCCATCCTCGGCGAGGTCATTCTGATCGGTGCCGAGCTGGACGACCAGCCCATCACCCGGGCCCGCGGACGCTTGCTGGTGTTGAGCCGCCGTGGCGGCTTCACTCCCGACGCCAAGGCCTTGCTGGCCGAGTCGGCCGCCTCCTTGACCTTTCTGCTGCCGCAGGCCGCTGATGCCTGCCATCGGGCCCGGCAGGTGCACAACGCGGCCGAAGCGGCTGCCGCATTGAGTCTGACCCCGCGTGAGGTCGAGGTGCTGCGACTGCTGGCCGACGGCTTGCTGGCCCGCACCATCGCCACCCGCCTGGGTTTGTCGCCGCGGACGGTGCACAAGCACCTGAGCAACGTCTACACCAAGCTCGGCGTCCATGATCGCCTGGTCGCGGTGAGCATTGCTCGCGAGCACGGCCTGATCGCAGCCTGATCTCCGACTCCTCCACCGCAACGGTTCCGGGCACCCCCTCAGGGTGCTCCCCCAAAAGCCCCCCGATCACGCCGCAGGCGGTTCCGCGCGCGCCGCGGAAGTCTTAGGTTCGTCGGTATGAGCAATCTTGAACCCACCGACGTCGGCCCCGCAGCCGGCGGCGACCGCGCCGTCGCGGAAGCCGATCGGCAGCATGTGATCACCCTGCTCACCGCCGCGCACGCCGAGGGGCGCCTCACCACCGACGAACGCGACCGCCGCCTGTCCGAGGCTCGCGGCGCGCTGGTCTTCGACGATCTCGTCCCGCTGACTCGCGACCTGGTCACCACCCGGTCCAGCTCCGTGCAGTACGCGCAAGGCAGCACCGAGGAGAGCGAACAGATCGTGGCCATCTTCGGCGGCGCGGAACGCAGCGATCATTGGCAGGTCCGCCCCCGAACGTTCGTCACCACGATCTTCGGCGGCGCCGAGCTCGATCTCTCCCAGGCGGTGTTCCCGTCGACCGAAATCACCATGGAGGTGTTCTGCCTGTTCGGTGGTGTCGAGTTGAAGGTGCCCGAGGGCGCCACCGTGGACAACCAGCTGATCGCCGTCTTCGGTGGCGTCGATCGCAAGGTGGGTCCCCCGATTCCCGGGGCCCCGCGGATCGTCATCAAGGGCTTCGCGGGCTTCGGCGGAGTCGAGATCCGCAACCCCAAAACCGGCCGTCGTCGCAGGAATCGGTCACAGCGTGAGCGGTACGACGACGACAGTGGACGAGAAGACCGCTCGTACGGCTAATCTGCCCTCATGGAGACGCTGTTTCGTCCCGACGGCGACTGGCAACGTCTGCCAGCGATCGCTGTCACCGTCCATCGCGTCGAGTCACTGATCGCGAACTTCGTGGCCACGGCAGTGGTCGTCATCGGGGCTTGGTTCCTCTTCCGTGAGACGTCGTGGGTGGTCGTCGTTGCGGCCGTCGTCATGGTGGCCTGGACCACCTGGCGGGTGATCCGCGCCGGACGTTGGGTACGCGCCTTCGCCTATCGCGAGGGTGAGCGCGATCTGCTGATCAGCAAGGGACTGTGGCTCGCCTCGCTCACTGCGGTTCCCTACGGACGGATGCTCAGTGTCGAGGTGAACACCGGTCCGCTGGCGCGCCTATGGAAGCTCGCCGATGTGGAGCTGGTCACCGCCAGCCCGCGCTCGAACGCACGCATCCCCAGCCTGCCCGCCGCGGACGCCGCCCGACTCCGCGACCAACTGATCGCCCTCGGCGAGGAACAGGCGCTCCCGCTGTGACCTCCGGGGACGACCACGACACCGCAGCATCGATCGATCCGGTCAAGCTGACTGAACGTCCGCACCCGCTGACGCCGCTGATCCGCGCCTGGGTGGTGCTGCTCGCGCTGCTGATCGGCGGCGCTCGCGAGGTCTTCTCCTGGTTCACCGAGGACCGCAAGGTGCCGTCGATCGACCTCCTGCTCGGCAGCGTCGGCGTCATCGTGGTGATCGCCATCGTGGTCGGCCTGATCAGCTGGCTGACGACCCGTTTCGTCATCGACGCCGACGAGCTGCGGATCGAGAGCGGCGTCCTGGTGCGCAAGTCGCAGCGCATCGCCTTCGACAAGGTGACCTCGATCGACGTCCTGCAACCGCTGGCCGCGCGGATGTTCGCCCTGGCCGAGCTGGAGATCGACATCGGCTCCAATGACCGGGTCAAGCTCCGCTATCTGAGCCGGGCACGGGCATATTCGCTGCGCGACTACCTGCTCAGCCGCGCGCGCGGCCATCACGCGGAGGTGATCGCCAGTGTCGATCCCGGGCTGCGGCTGGACGATCTGAGCGCCGAGGACGAGGTGCTGTTGCGAATCCCGCCGAGCCAGCTGACTCTCGGTGCGCTCACTTCCAACGAGTTCGTCTGGCTGGTGGTCAGCATCACCGCCACTCTGGTAGCCGCCGGCATTGCCGCCCCCACCTTCGGCGGCCTGTTCATGGTGCTGGCGCTGGCCTTGTCGGCGGCGTCGGCGTTGATCGGGTTCGTCGTCCGTCGGTTCACCGGGCAGTTCAACTTCACCTTGTCGGTGCGTCCGGCCGGATTGCGGATCTCTCGCGGCCTGACCAGCCTGACCAGCCAGTCCATCCCGCCGCGGCGGATCCAGTCGGTGCGGCTGAGCCAGTCAGTGCTGTGGCGCCGACAGAGGTGGTATCGCGCCGAGATCGACATCCTCGGCCTCGGCATTCACAACGAGGACGGAGTCAGCGCCGGCGTGTCCAGCGTGCTGCTGCCCGTCGCCACGATCGAGCAGGTACGACAGGTGCTCGCTGAGATCTGGCCGCTGGCCGACTGGGAGAAGGTCGTCCTTCACAAGGCTCCTTGGCGGGCTCATGGGATCCATCCACTGTCGGCGCCATTCCTGGCCATCGGGCACGACGAGTTGCTGGTGGTCTCTCGGCACGGCTGGCTCGAGCGTCGTTGGGATCTCATCCCGCACGCGCGCGTGCAGTCGATCCGGATCAGCCACGGCCCCATCTCGCGGCTTCTCAGAATCGCCAATCTGGGCATCCACACCGGCGGCTCCCGCTTCACACCGCTCGCGCTCGGGCTGGATGCCGACCATGTCCGCGACCGCCAGAACGAACTCATCGCCCTCGCCCAGGCGCACCGCTCTGATATCACCGTCGATGTCCACGGCCACCTCGGCGTGGACCACCACGCTTCTGAGCAGATCAACGCAGCGGGATCGGCCGGCGAGGCCGCCGGTTCTCGCTAGGGTTCTGCCTATGCAGAACACAGCCGTTCTTGGCATCGACATCGGAGGCTCTGGGATCAAGGGCGCTCCGGTTGATCTGATCGCCGGAGACTTCGCCGCCGACCGGCTTCGGATCCCGACGCCGGACCCGTCCACCCCTGAAGCCGTAGCCGACGTGGTCGCCCGCATCGTGGAGCACTTCTCCGACCTGATCGGCGACTCACCGGTGGGGATCACCATTCCGGCCGTGGTGACCCACGGCGTGGTGCGGTTGGCCGCCAACATCGACCAGAGTTGGGTAGGGACGCCGGCTGCTGAGCTCTTCGCCGAGCGCCTCGGACGTCCGGTGGTCCTGGTGAACGACGCCGACGCCGCCGGCGTTGCCGAGGCCAAGTTCGGGGTGGCCAAAGGCAATGACGGGATCGTGCTGCTGACCACGCTGGGCACCGGGATCGGTAGTGCCCTGATTCATCACGGGGTGCTCGTGCCCAACACCGAGTTGGGGCACCTGGAGATCGACGGCTACGACGCGGAGAAGCGCGCGGCCGCTTCCGTCCGCACGAACGAGGGGCTGAGCTACGCCGAGTACGTCCCGCGGCTGCAGCGCTACTACGAAGTGGTCGAGAAGCTGTTCTGGCCCGACCTGTTCGTCGTGGGTGGCGGGGTGTCGAAGAATGCCGACGAGTTCCTGCCGTACCTGAAGCTGAACACCCCGATCGTGCCGGCCGCCCTGCGTAACCGGGCCGGCATCATCGGTGCCGCCTGGCTGGCCGCCAACGAATCCTGAGCGGTCCGGGACGCATTCAGCCGAGCTGGTGCAGCTGCCGCAGCCCGGCCGCGTCCAGCAACCGTACGCGGCCGCGAGAGGTGGCCACCAGGCCTGCGTCCGACATGGTCCGCAGTGCCCGGAAGACCACCTCCCGTGCCGTGCCGAGATGGGCGGCCAGCCGCGCCTGACTCATCGCCACCTCACCGTTGGCGTCCACGGCGTCCAACAGGAACGCCGCCAGCCGCTGTTCGACCCGCAGCGAACCGACCTCCTCCAGTCGAGCCATCAACTCGAAGACTCGGCCGGACAGGACCTCGAAGACGAAGCTGCGGAAGGTCGGTTCGGTGTTGTACAGCTCACGGAACATCGCGCCGGGCACCAGCACGAAGCTGAGCTCCTCGTCCTCGGTCTCCACCCACGCCGGGTAGGGCTCGCTGCGGAAGGCCGCGGTGAGCGCCAGGATGCAGGTCTGGCCGGGACGGACGCGATACAGCGTGGCCTCGTGTCCGTCCGCGGCGATGTAGAAGACCCGTAGCGACCCGCCGACCACCAGAAACACGCCTTCGGCTGCGTCCCCGCGGTGCAGCACGGGACGGCGGGGCGCCACCTGGCGAACCGGCAGGGAGCTGACCAGATCTCGGGTTGCCGCCGAGGCGCCGGCCAGGAAGGGGAACCCTTCGGCTACCGGCAGAAGTGGGGTCTGCTCGATCACGGTCACCATGCTGGCACTCCCGACCGATCAGGCGCTCGGGGTAGGGAAGAACAGATCGGCCGGCGAGATGGTGCTCACCTGGGTGATCTCCGGGTCGGGAACGTACCCGACGGCCAGGTGCGCGCGCCGCACGGCTTCGGCGTCCGGTCCGGTGGTGATGCATGTGATCTTGCCCGCCTCCAGGTTCACATAGCCGGTCTGCACCGCCACGCCCTCAGCGGCGCACGCCTCCAGGAAGCCGGGCAGGAAGGCGGCCAGTCCGGGCACGTCGATGCCGGTCGGGTAGGTGCCGCGGGCTTGGTCGTGGGTGTCGATGAAGTAGGGCACGAGTTCCTCCTATGGACGCTGACGCGGACGCTTCGTCCGCTGCAGGTCACGCTAGGGAGGCTGCCGGGTCGCGATCTGGTACCCAGGTCACATTCACTGACCGGTGCTTCGGAGATCATCGACCGCACCCGCCCATGCTGCGCGCGCATTCCATCACTTGGGGAATAGCTACACTCTGGATAGCTGCACGGTCGACGCGATTGCCCTTCGGGCATCAGACGAGGGGCCGTTGCGGGAAGGCGATTTGGTGGAAACAGTCCCCCTGAGCAGGGATGGCAGCATCCATGTGACCGACGAGCGGGTCAACACCGCTTCCCATATCGCCGGCGCGTGTTTCGCCCTTGTCGGTGCCGGTCTGTTGATCTCCCAGGCCAGCATGCAGGGCGACCCGGTGAAGATCGTCGCCGTATCGATCTACTCGCTGTCGCTGGTGACGCTGTTCGTGGCCAGTTCACTGCACCACGGCATCAACGGAAGCCCGCGGGTCAACGAGGTGCTGCGCACTCTCGACTACGACTCGGTGTTCTTCCTGATCGCCGGATCGTTGACGCCGTTGGTCCTGGTGCTGGTGATGAACGTGTACGGCATTGCGCTGCTGGGCGGTGCCTGGACGATCGCCATCTTGGGCATCGTGCTGCGCTCGGTGTGGCGCCAGGTGCCCAAGTACGTGACCAACACGCTCTACATCGCGCTGGGCTGGACGACCGTCCTGCTTCTCGGCGCCGCCGTCGACCTGCCGATCGGGGCCATGATCCTGATGGCCGCTGGTGGCGTGGTCTACAGCGCCGGCTTCGTCATCTTCGTGATCGAGAAGCCCAACCCCTGGCCTGGTGTGTTCGGCTTCCACGAGCTGTGGCACGTCCTGGTGATCATCGCCGCCGCCCTGCACTACCTGCTGATCTACCTCTACGTCCTGCCCGCCTAGCCCACTCGTCCCCGCCCCGCCCACTCGTCCCCGCCCCACCCAGCCACCCCACTCATCTGCCCCCGAATTGAGCAACTGCTACCGAAATTCCGGTAGCAGTTGCGCGGTTCAGGGGCAGATCGCGCCTGACAACGTGACTCCGGTTCCAGACCGCCACGCCTGAGCTTCCTAGCGTGCGTGCTGGGGTCGGCACGGTGCCGACCGCGGACAACTCGGGAGATTCGAGATGAGCGCTCTGGATCTGGCGCGGTGGCAATTCGCGATCACCTCGCTGTATCACTTCGTCTTCGTCCCGCTGACGATCGGCCTGGCGCCGTTGGTCGCGGTGATGCAAACCCTCTGGCTACGCACCGGCGCCGATCACTGGCGCCGGCTGACCGACTTCTTCGGCAAGATCTTCCTGCTGAACTTCGCCATCGGCGTGGTCACCGGCATCGTGCAGGAGTTCCAGTTCGGCATGAACTGGAGCGCCTACTCGATCTTCGTCGGCGACATCTTCGGCGCCCCGCTGGCGATGGAGGCGATGATCGCCTTCTTCATCGAATCGGTGTTCATCGGGGTGTGGATGTTCGGCCGCAAGCTGCTCTCACCCCAGCTGCACCTGGCCTCGATCTGGCTGGTCGCGGTGGCGGTCAACCTCAGCGCCTGGTTCATCCTGGCCGCCAACTCCTTCATGCAGCACCCGGTCGGCACGCACGTGAACCCGACCAATGGGCGCGCCGAGCTCGACTCCGTCTGGACGATGCTCACCTCGCCCACCGCGCTGGTCACCCTGGGTCACACCATGGCTGCCGCCCTGCTCACCGCTGGCCTGTTGGTCGCCGGGGTGGGCGGCTGGTGGCTGTCGAAGCTATTGCGTGCACAACGCAGCGCGGACGCTGCCGGGTACCGTCCGGCCGTCCGGCTGGGACTGTGGGTGGCGTTGGCCGCCGCCTGCGTGGTGATCCTGAGCGGTCACGCCCAAGGCCAGTTGATGGTCGCCGACCAGCCGATGAAGATGGCTGCCGCTGAGGGGCTGTGCCACACCACAACCGGTGCCGGCTTCTCGGTGGCCGCCTTCGGCAACACCTGCGAGGAACTGGCGTCCACGAAGTTCATCGAGATCCCGGGACTGGCCGCCTTCCTGGCCACCAATGACGCTGGGGCTGCGCTGGCCGGGGTGAACGATGTCGCCGCCGCACAGGCCGCCGCGTACGGCGCCTACGGGCTCAACGGCTCGGGTTACATCCCGCCGATGGCGGCCACCTACTGGTCGTTCCGGGTGATGATCGGGTTGGGTCTGTTGGCCCTGATCTTCGCGGCCCGCGGGCTGTGGTGCACCCGTGCAGGTGCCACCGACGCCCAGCGCATCCGGTTCGGACGCATCGCGCCGTGGATGATCCCGGCGCCCTATCTGGCCTCCTTGGCCGGCTGGATGTTCACCGAGTTCGGACGGGCACCGTGGATCGTGGTGCCGAACACCTCCGCCGATGTCGCCGTTCGAATGCTGATCGAGAAGGCGGTCTCCCCCTTCGTCGACAGCTTCGCCCTGGCCGCCAGCCTGGTGCTGTTCACCGCGGTCTACGGCGTCCTGGCCGCCATCTGGTTCCGGCTGGTGCGGCGCGCGGTCCTCGGTGGCGCCGGCGACCCCGACGCCGTGGAGGCCGAGACCAACGAACCCGACCACCTCGTCTTCGCGTACTGAGAGGCACTCACATGGAACCAACTGCTCTGCAAATCGCCTGGTTCGGCATCATCGGCCTGCTGTGGGCCGGCTACCTCGTGCTCGAAGGGTTCGACTTCGGCGTGGGCATGCTGCTGCCCTTCCTGGGCCGCAGCGAATCCGACCGGCGCACCATGATCAACGCCATCGGCCCGGTGTGGGACGGCAATCAGGTCTGGCTGATCTCGGCCGGCGGCATGATGTTCGCCGCCTTCCCGGTGTGGTACGCCTCACTGTTGTCGGTGCTGTATCTGCCCGTGGTGCTGATCTTGTTGTCCCTGATCGCGCGTGGCGTAGCTTTCGAGTTCCGCGCCAAGACCACCTCGGCCTCGGCGCGGCGCGCCTGGGAATGGGTGACCGCCATCGGCTCGTTCCTGGCGCTGGTGTTGTGGGGCGCCGCCTTCGGCAACCTGGTGGCCGGGATCGATGCGCACGCGTTGTTCACCAACGTGGTGATCACCAACGGCAAGGCCGACCTGGCCACGTCCACGCTGGTAGCGATGCCGAGCCTGTCGGTGCTGCTCAGCGCGCTGAACCCGTACGCCTTGCTGACCTCGTTGACCCTGGTGGGATTGTTCGCCACCCACGGCGCGCTGTTCCTGGCGCTGCGCACCACCGGCCAACTCCACGACCGCGCGATGAAGGTGGCGCGCACCCTGGCTCCGGTGGTCTTGGTGGTTGGTGCCGCCTGGGCGGTCTGGACGCAGGTCTCGCACGGGCCGGCCTGGAGCTGGGCGCTGGTGGCGATCGCCGCCGCCGCCCTGATCGGCCTGGTGCCGGTCACCCGCGCCGGACGCGACGGGCTGGCTTTCGCGCTCACCAGCGCCGTCGCGGCCGGCGCGGTCGTGCTGATCTTCGCCTCGGTGTTCCCCAACGTGTTGCCGATCCGGCTGGACGGGGTCGACATCTCGGCAGCGTTCGACACCACCGTCGCACTGGGTTCGTCCTCGGCACCCACTCTCACGGTGATGCTGATCGTTGCCTGCATCGCCATGCCCGTGGTGATCGGCTACCAGGCGATGGTCTACCGCACCTTCAGCCGACGCCTAGAGACGGCGGCCTGATTAGGCCGATCAGCCCCCGAACCGCGCAAACGCTGCCGGAATTTCGGGGGCTGATCGACACTTCGGGGGCCTTTCGCGAAGGATTCGCAGCCACAGCCGCGGGGCCTGTCGGAAGGGCCCTGGTGTTATGATCACGGCTCTGAGAACCCCAACCGGCGAGGGCGGCGTGACACGAATTCTGCTGCGGGCTCATAAGAGCCATTTCCGTTCCGCGACGGCCGCCGAGTCGATCACCCAGCGGCTGCTCGGCAGCAACGTCGGCAATCTGATGTTCTCCTACGCCTCCGAACGGCTGCTCTCCACCAGCGATGTCCAGATCGACGTCAGCAAGTTCGAGCGGGTCGACCCGGGCTACATCAACGAGCACTACGACGTCGCCGTCGTGCCGCTGGCGAACGCGTTCCGCCTGCCGCTGGCCAAGGGCGTGCGCGACATGGCTGAGCTGTTCGAGAAGCTCACCATCCCCGTTGTCATTCTCGGCGTCGGCGCACAAGGGCCGATCTCCGGGGAGTTCCAGGCCTCAGCGTTGGACGTCGAGGTCGACCGGTTCATGCGAGCGGTACTCAACCGCGCCCCCAGCGTCGGGGTGCGCGGCGAACTCACCGCCAAATACCTGGCCAACCTCGGCTTCGGGGACGAGCACGTCGAGATCATCGGCTGCCCGTCGATGTTCCAGCGCGGGCTCGAGCTGGAGATCGTTCCCAAGGTCGACACCCTGACGAAGTACTCCAACATCTCACTGAGCGTGTCCCCCTACCGCCAGCTGATCGGCCCGATCAGCCTCGATCACGCCCTTCGCTACCCCAACCTGATGTACACCGCCCAGGACCAACGCACCCTCGGACTGATGCTCACCGGCGCCTACCGCGCGCCCTACACCCCGCCAGCGGACACGCCGACGACCCTGGATCACCCACTGATCCGCGACAACCGCGTCCGGTTCTGCCTCGACCCGACGACCTGGATGGACTACCTGTCCACCTTCGATTTCGCCTTCGGCACGCGCATTCACGGCACCATCGCCGCCCTGATGGCCGGTACTCCGGCCGTCCTGCTGGCCCACGACTCGCGGACGCTCGAACTGGCCGACTACCACGCCATCCCCTACCGGATGCTCACCCCGGACGACCACGTCGACGCCGTGGAACTGTACGAGCAGGCGGACTGGAAGCCGATGCTCACCGGCCACGCCGAGCGCTGGGGCCGGATGCAGGCGTTCCTGGCCAAGCACCAACTCCGGCACGTGTTCGAGCCCGGCCAGTCACCAGACGCTTTCGACGCCAAGATCGCCGCGGTGGACTTCGCCCCACCGGTGCAGATGGGCATGCGGCACGATCTGAAGACCTTCTACGAGTTGCAGCGCTCTGTGCCCGCGCTCGCCCGCGAGATGCGCGAGGTCGAGGCCAAGCTCTCCACCACGAAGGCCAAGAACCGCAGCAAGCTGCGCCGCGTGGCCAGCCGCGTCAAGGCAAAGCTGATGCCAGCGCGCTGAGCCGCGTCCTCACCCCTCCACCCTAAAGGCCCCCGAATTGAGCAGCCGCTACCGGAATTTCGGTAGCGGCTGCTCAATTCGGGGGCTTCTGGTTGTCAGGGGCACCGGGGCGAGGTGCGGAGGCTACATGCGCTCGGGGGCCTCGATACCGAGGAGGTCCAGGCCGGTGGCCAGCACCTTCTTGGTGGCCGCGCACAGTGCCAGGCGGGACGTGCGCACCTCGCCCTCGCTCTTCAGCACCGGGCACTGTTCGTAGAAGACGCTCAAGGCGGTGGCCAACTCGTAGAGGTAGCCGCAGAGCCGGTGGGGCTGCAGGGTGTCGCCCACGGCGGCCACGATCTCGCCGAAGCGGCTCAACAACAACGCCACCTGGTGCTCGGCAGGCTCGGCCAACACACTGATCTGGTCGTAGCCGATTCCCTCGGCCTCGGCCTTGCGCAGGATCTGGTTCACCCGGGCGTGCGCGTACTGCAGGTACGGCCCGGTGTCGCCAGTGGTGGCCACCATCCGTTCGGCGTCGAAGGTGTAGTCCTTCTGCAATCCGCTGGACAGGTCGGCGTACTTGATCGCGGCCAGCGCGATTGACGGCGCGGCCTCCTGCTCAGCGGCATCCAGCAGCGAGTTCAGGGTGACCGCGGTGCCCTCACGGGTGGAGAACTTCTTCCCGTCCGCGCCGAGCACCTGGCCGAAACCGACGAACTCTGCGCTCACCGCGTCCGGCAGGTAGCCGGCCATCCGGGCCACGGTGAAGACCTGCTTGAAGTGGAACTCCTGCGGGGTGCCCACCACATAGATGGCCCGGTCAACGTGCAGCGTGCCCACCCGGTAGCGGATCGCGGCCAGATCGGTGCAGGTGTAGCCATAGCCACCGGCGGCATTGCGGATGATCGCCGGGGTCTCGGAGTTCTCGGTGAACACCACCAGCGCACCACCGTCGATCACCGCGATGCCCCGGTCTTCCAGGTCGGCGGCCACCACCGGCAGGTCGGCGTTGTAGATCGACTCGCCGGCCAGGTCGGCGTTGGTGAGTAGCACGTTCATCCGCTGGTAGGTGGCGTTGAAGCCGGCCAGCGAGACGTCGATCAGCTGCTGCCAGATCCGCCGGGTCTCGGCGTCACCGGCCTGCAGCTTCACCACCCGCTCGCGGGCCCGATCGGCGAACTCCTCGGACTCCTTCAGGTGGGTATTGGCCCGCTGATACAGCGCCTCGGCGCCGGGCAGGTCGAGAGTGGACGCGTCCAGGCCTTCGTCGAGGATCTCCTCGACCAGCATGCCGAACTGTCGTCCCCAGTCGCCGATGTGGTTCTGCGGAATGACGGTGTGACCCTGAGCACGCAGGACGCGGGTGAAGCAGTCGCCGATGATGGTCGAACGCAGGTGCCCGACGTGCATCTGCTTGGCCACGTTCGGCGAGGAGTAGTCGACCACCACAGTGCGCGGCTGTTCGGCCAGCGCGATGCCTGTACGGACGTCGCCCAGCACCTCGTTGGCCACCTGGGCCAGCACGTCGGCCTTGATCCGAAGGTTGATGAAACCCGGACCGGCGATCTCCAACGGCTCGCAGACGTCGTCCAGCTCGATCTTGGCCACCAGATCGGCAGCGACCTCACGCGGCGGACGTCCCTCAGCATTGGCCAGGCGCAGCGCGACATTGGTCTGGTAGTGGCCGAACTGGGGACGGGTGGCGGGCCGCAACTCCGGATCGACTCCGGCGGCGTTGGCGACGCGTTCACTCAGCAAGGAGGGCAAGGACAGCACGGCGCCCATTCTCCCACGCCGCCCAGCCCGCTCAGGACGCTGGGATCAGCACGGTGGCACGAATCATGTTGTGATCCGACGGAGGTGGTCCGACGAATCGTCCGGCGGCGTTGAGGTTGACCACGGTTTCGTAGACCAGAGTGGTCACCGACTTCGACACCCACACGTAGTCGACATTGGAGCCGTTCACCCAGCCGTGCGACTTCGGCGCCGACTTGTAGTGGTTGCTGGTGTCGTACTGGGTGTGGATCCGCAGTTCGGTGCTGGCGCCGACCGGCGAGCGCGACCGATCCGGGTTGCCGATCGGGTCGACCAGTCCGGCTGACCGGTACACCTGGTAAGGCCCGTTGTTGGGGCAGGCGAACTTGTGAGAGTTCATATCCCCGGTGAGCACCACGGGCAGGTTACGGGAGTGCGCTCGGATCACCGCAACCACTTGGGACGCCTGGCTCTTGCGGATCTTGTACGCCTTGTTGGCCGACCCCGAACACGTGCCCGACGACTTGACTGCCCCGCCAGGCTCTTGAATCAAGTGGGTGTTCACGAAGAAGAAGGACCGTCCGCTGGACAGCTGGGTGAAGATCGCCCAGGTCGCGAAGCGCTTGGGGTTGCTGCTGCCGGACAGTCGGGCCGTTCCCTGCTGGGTCACAGTGAGAGTGTCGGAGTTGTAGATGATCCTGGTGCCAGCGGTATTGGTCGCGTTCGTCGCACGCCACGAGGGGCCCAGCTGGTTGAGCACGTCGCGATACTGCGCGACACCGGAAGAAGTCTTCTTGGCCTCAGCCTCCTGCAGGCCCACCAGGTCCAGATGCTCGCCGCGGATGGTCTGGGCGACGAGCTTGCGCCGCACCTTCCATGACTTCACCCCGCCGGTCGTCTTCAGATTGTGGATGTTGAAGGTGGCCACCCGCAGCCGGGACGCGTCGGGGTCATCGGGCAGTTCGGTGCGTGTGTGCACCACCGGCGACCAGTCGCTGGCTGCCTTGCCGGAGGCGGTCACCACTCGTACCCGCAGGTAGTAGCGAGTGTTCGGCCACAACCCGCCGATGGTGGTGGCCGGCACATTCACGATCCGGCTGACGGCTTCGCCGGTGCGTCCGTTGACCCAGCGCACCTGGTAACGCACCGCAGTCCCCCGCGATTGCCACGTGGCCACCACGGTGTCCGCACCACCGGCCGAAGGGGAGGCGTCCAGCCCGACAGGACTGGCGTAGGGGTAGGCGGGGCGCAGCGGCGCTGTCGGCTCTGCGATCGCGAGCGGCGCCGGCACCAGCAACGCGGCAAGCACAACCGCGATCAGCAGCGGCCAGCGCTGCTCGCGTCCGAACCCAGGCCGCACCCGAACCCCTCCCCGTGTCGAGCGCAGTTCCCCCGATGGCGCCGACGCGGATCAGTGTAGGAGCCGGGCAGCAGCCACCACACCTGGGACGCCCACGATCAGGACGGCGGAATCAGGATCTGTGCGCGCACCAGGTTGTGGTCGGACGGATGACGTCCGATGTACTTCAAGGTGGCGTCGTTGATCTTCACCACGATCTCGTAGGTGAGGGTGGTGACCGACGGCGAAACGAACACGTAGTCGACGTGATGACCGTTGACGATGTTGTGGCGAATCGGCTTGCGGGAGTAGTGGTTGGAGGTGTCCCATTCGCTGTGAATGCGCACCTCGGTGGTCGGGCGCACCGGCCGCTTGGAGCGGTCCGGGTTGCCTAGCGGATCGATCAACCCGCGGCTGACGTAGGTGCGGTAGGGCGCATTGGTGGGGCATTGCACCTTGTGGGAGTTCATGTCACCGACCAGCACCAGAGGCCGGCCCGCCGCGTTGGCCTGGATCTCATCCATGACCAGCGCGGCCTGGGTCACGCGCATCTTGTAGCGCTTACTCTGCTTCGCGGAGCACTTCTTGGTGGCGACGGGATGGGTCTCGGGCACCAGGTGGGTGTTCGCGAAGATGAAGTGCCGACCGTTCGAGTTCTGGACGAACTCCGCCCAGACCACGTAGCGATTCACGTCGCCGCGGATGGACGGGAGCTGCCGCATCCCGGTACGAGCCAGGCTCACCGTGGCAGCGTTGTAGATGATCCGGGTGCCGGCCGTCGTGCCGGCCTCGACCGCCTGATAGCTGCCACCTCTCGCGGCCAGCAGGTTGATCAGACTGCCGTACTGGCTGACGCCGTCGCGCAGGTGGAAATCAGCTTCCTGCAGCCCGACCACGTCGAGGTGCCGGCTGGCGATCGCGTCGGCGACCAGCGGGCCACGGACGCCCCACGAGCCACCCTTCGAGCGTTGCCAGTTACGGATGTTGAAGCTGCCCACCTCCAGCGGCGCTGCGCCGGGGTCGGCGGGCACCTGCGGCGTCGCGGTCACCGCACCGGACCAGCCGCTGGTCACCGACCCACGAGCGGTCAGACTGCGCACCCGGAAGTAATACGGCTGGCCGGTGGTCAAACCACCGATCACGGTGGACGCCACCGTAGTGGTGACTATTGCCGCTGCGGAGAAGTCAGGGTTGGCCGAGTACTGCACCTGGTAGTGCCGTCCGGCAGTGGTGAACAGCCAGTTGACCGCGACGGTGTCCGCCGAACGAGCCGACGCCCGGGCCCACAGCCCGATGGGGGCCGCTGTGGCCATGGTCTTGAAAGTGAGCCGCGGCGAGGCCGCCGCAGCCACCGACCCGATCGCCGCGAGGGGCTGCACCACCACGTAGTACTTGGTGACGGCCTTCAGCCCCTTCAGGGTTACCCGCGAGGTCGCCACTGTCACCGAACGAGCACTCCGGAAGTTGGCGTGGGTGGAGTAGCGCACCCGGTAGCCGCTCGCCCCGGACACGTCAGCCCAGTCGAGGGTCAGGGAGGTTCGACTTGCCGACACCAGCCGTGGCGATACCACTGCGGCCGCCGCCACCTCGCGGGGAAGCACTGGTGCGGACGCCGCCGGCGCGGGCAAGGCACTCAGCGTCAGGGCCGGTGCCAGCAGCACAGCGACAGCCAATGAGCGGAGGGATCTGGGACCCATTGCACGCATGAACGCCGCCTCTCAGCAGACTCGACCGCCCCCCGCAAGCCGAAGATGAAATATTCCTGGGAAACTCTACGGCATTTCTCAGGAAACGCCAGAGGGTGTCTGGCACCGCAGTCGCGTCCGATCAGCCCGGGATCAGGACAGCGGCCCGCAACATGTGGTGATCCGAGGCCGGCGGACCGTCATACTTCATGGTCGCGTCGTTGACGTTCACCACGGTCTCGTAGTCCAAGGTGGTCACTGCCCTCGAGACCCAGATGTAGTCGACATTGATGCCGTTGATCCATGGACGAGCGGTCGGCTTGGTCGACGAGCTGTGCCAGCTGTCGAACTCGGTGTGCAGCCGGAACTCCGTGGTCGCGTTGACCGCCACTTTGGACTTGTCCGGGTTTCCGATCGGATCGACGTAGCCGGCCTGGGAGTAGACCCGGTACGGCGCGTTGTACGGGCTGCGCCACTTCTGCGAGTTCATGTCGCCGGTCAGGATCACGGGCAGATTCCGCGGATTGCGGGCGGCGATCTCATTGACGATCTGATGCGACTGGGTGATCCGCTGGTTGAAGCCCGCATCCGACTTGGAGTTGTCCAGGTGGGCGTTGGCGAAGAAGAAGTCGCGTCCGGTGGACTTCTGGGTGAAGATCCCCCACACCATGAAGCGCCTCACGTCCCCGCTACGCAGGCTCAACGCGTAGAACCCTGCCTGGCGCAGCGTCACGGTCTCAGAGTTGTAGATCAGCCGGGTTCCGACCGAGTAGGTGGCGGGGTCATTGCAGTACGGATCGGCCGATGTGGCGCAGGTGATCCGCCACGACTTGCCCAACAGATCGAGCAGATCCTGGAACTGGTGCTTCCAGGCGCCATCAGCGCCCACCACTGAGGTGTACTCAGCCTCCTGGAGGCCGGCAACGTCAATGTGGTTGTCCCGCAGTTGGGCTGCCACCACGTGGCGTCGCACCGCCCACGACTTGTTGCCGGTGTCGGACGCTATGGTGCCGTTTCGCACATTGAAGCTGGCCACCTGCAGCGGCCGGGCGCGCGGATCGTCCGGGGTCCTGGTGGTGGCTGTGGCCACCGCGGACCAACCGCTGAGGACGGCGCCCCACACGCTGATGGATCGCGCGCGCAGGTAGTAGGTGGTGTTGGCGGCCAGCCCCTGAACCACCCCGGACGGCCCGCGGGTCACGATGCTGCCCGCTCCGGCGAAGCCCGGGTTGGTGGCGTACTGCAGCTCGTAGCGGCGCCCGGCGGCGTCAAAGCCCCAGTTGGCGACGATGGCGTCCGCGCCACGCGCCGAGGCCTTGGCCTGGAACTTGCTGGGCGCGGTGTATTTGGTCTTCTTGGCGGTCTTGAACGCCTTCTTCGCCGAGTAGCCCGACAGCGGAGTGCCCTTGGCGTCGTCACGGATCGCCTGCACGCGCACGTAGTACTTGGTCGACGCCTTGAGCTTGCTGAGCACGATCTCGGAGGCGTAAACCCGCTTGTAGGTCGACTTCTTCAGGCTGGAGTACTTGGAGTAGCGCACCCGGTAGCGCGGCGCGCCCACATAGTCCTCCCAGTCGATCGCCAACTGAGTGGACGCCGCACTGGCGAGCACGGGGGCGGCTGCGGCGCTCATGGTCTGAAGCGGCTTCACCGTCCGGGCAGGCGTCATCGTCTGGGCTGAGGCGGGAGCGCTGAACAAGCCGACACACAAGGCGACGCTCAGACTGGAAGCGAGGGCGATGCGGCGAACTACTCGCCCATGGGTGGTGGGCATGGGGGGCCTTTCTTCGTTGAGTGGCCGGCCCCCCGCTGGCCACAGCGTCAATTCACTGCGCTACTACTCTACGCCAAAAATCTCTCGTTGACGCCTGGCAGTTTCCACCAATCCGGCAAGGGCAATCGACTCCTCAGGCCGCAGCATGTAGCTGGCCAGAGCCCCCGAGCGAATCACCGCAGCGAATTCCCCAATCTCGTAGCGCAACCCGTCTCCGGCGAACTTGACGTAGTAGCGCTCACGCTTGCCGGGGTCCTCGTAGCGCAACTCGAAGTAGTCGGTCAGCCACCACGGCGCCGGCACATAGAGGTAGCCCTCCGTCCCGGCGATCACCAGTTCCCCCTCGGCCTTCACGCCGATCCCGACCCGGGCGGTACCCAACCCACTGGGGTAGCGGACCTCGATGGAGGCGAACTGTTCGACGTCCGAGCCTTGGGGTTGGAAAGCCGTGGTGCGCACCTGGGCCGGTTCGGTTCCGAACAACTTCACCATCGGCAGCAGGACGTAGCTGCCCAGTTCCGAGATTGCGCCACCATCAGGCGCCTCCTGCTCCCGTCCGGACGGCAGCAGCTTGGTGAAGGTGGCCTCGACGCTGACCACCTGTCCGATCGATCCCCCTTGGGCGACGGCGAGCATCCGGCGGAACCCGGGAGCATAGGCGGTCTTGATGGCCTCGGCGAGGACCACGTTCGCCTCGGCAGCGAGCGCAAACAGTTCGGTCGCCTCCTGGGCGGTGAGCGCGAGCGGCTTTTCACACAGGACGTGCTTGCCGGCCGCGATCGCAGCCCGGACGTACTCGGCGTGCGTGCCGTGGGGACTGGCGATGTAGACCGCGTCGACGGCGTCGAACAACTCATCGACACTGCCGCACGCACGGTCGAGCTCATGGGCGGTCGCGAACCGCTGGGAGTGCTCAGGGTTGGGGCTGTAGACGACGTCCACGCTGACCCCGCTGACGAATCGGCTCTCCGGCACGAACCGCGCGGCGATCCGGCCCGAGCCGATCACCCCGACTCGGATGGTTCCGTGGCGTTCGGCACGCAACTCGGTGCTGGAGATGCCCTTGGTGCGGTCGAGGTAGACCACCTGGCAGTAGGGCGACAGGTAGTCGAACCGGCCCTGCCAGTCCGAGCCGATCGCGAAGATGTCGATGTCCCGACGCTGGATGTCGTGAACCTTCTGCCCCTCGTACTCCTCGACGATGATCTCGTCGGCAAGACCGCTGCGGCGCACCCCTTCGATGCGCTGCATCAGCCCTTCTTGGACGTTCAGCTTGCCGCGCGTGGCGTCGTAGTCCTCGCTGGTGACGGCCACGGTGAGGTGATCACCGAGTTCCCGAGCGCGCTCCAAAAGGCGTCGATGACCTTCGTGGAACATGTCGAAGGTGCCATAGGTGATGACCCTGGTAGCCACGGCTCAGGCGTCCTCCCTCGACTGCTTCTCCGACTCCAGCTTGGTGATCGGTCGGGAGTACTTGTTGCTGTTCCAGATCTTGTTCCAGTTGGCCTTGAACTGGTGATAGGCCGGACCGCCCTTGATCAGCAGGTTCACCTCGTTGTTGAAGCGCAAGCTCGACTTGGTCCAGTTACCCGAGCCGGTCCACACGTAGTGGGCCTTCTTGTCGCTGCCCCACTTGCCGTTGACGATGATGAACTTGGAGTGGACGAACTTGCTGCCGCGGTCACCGTTGCGGATCAGGATGTTGCCGTTCTTGTAGGTCGTCTTGGCCTTCTTCTTGTCGTACTTGCGCAGGATCGGCATCACTTCCAGATCCCACTCGCTGGCCGACATGATCACCTTGACCTCACAACCGGCGTTCTTCAGCCGCTTCAAACGCCGAGCCAGATACAGCCGCGAGGACGTCCACTGGTACATCGACACCAGTACCTGGGTCTTGCGTTTGGAGTTGCCGTAGCCCTTCGCCGCACCGGTGCACTTCACGTTCTCCAGGAACTTGGTGTACGGATCGGTGGCCGGATCGACGGTCTGCAGCGAGTCGTCCGGGTTCGCCACGGCCCAGGGGAAGAAGTAGCTGGTTCTCACCGGCCACCCGGTCGAGGACTTGACCGCGTAGTCGTTGCCGCTGGTGTCGGCCCACATCTCGTTCAGACGTCCATTGAGGAAGTCGTAGGTGGTCGGGTCGTTCACCGCCGTATAGATGTTGTTCCACCCGCGGCTGACCTGGGTAGAGGTGAAGTTGCCCGAGGACACCATGGACACGAACGGCACCCCGGCCAGGGAGTCGAAGGTGATGTACTTGGCGTGCATGTACGGCCGGTAGAGCGGGTTCTGGGTGGTCACCACTCGCACCCGCTCACCGCGCCACTTGTAGTCCGAGCTGCAGCTCAGGTAGCAGGCCTTGAAAAGCGAACCGGTGGCGTCCGCGGTGAGGACGGTCTTGGTGGCCTGGGACGAACTGGTCCCGTCGGCGTGATCGTCGGTGAGGTACTGGATGTTCACGCCACGGCAGTGCGCCCGAATCACGGCCTTGGCCGCATCCCAGCGCGACATCGAGTACATCGCGATCCTTACCGTGGTGCCGGGCGTCGCAGCCCGGAACCCGTTGAGCAGCTGCCGGACGACGACCGTGCTGGCCTTGGTGAACGGGTTGTTGAACAGCGCGCCCTCTTTCGGGACCCAACCGACCAGGTCCGGCGCCTGCCCCAAGGTAACGGGCGGACCGAGGTAGTCGGCGGGCAGTCCGTTCGCCTGCTGAATCGCCGGGGTCATCAGCACCGAGAGGTCCTGGCAGTACGGATTGCGGTAGGTCGGCACCCCCATCGCGGGCACATCGGCCGGCTGGACTTGACCGGAACTGGTCGGCGCAGGCACCGTCTCGGTGGCGCTGGGTTCGATCGACGTACTGACACTCGGGCTGGGGCTGGGACTGGCCTGGTCGGTGGTCGACGTGGCGGTCGGTTCAGGCGTCGGGGTGGGCGTCTCGGCGACTGCCGCCTCCGCTCCCGTGAAAAGCAGGGTGCACGAAAGGGCCAGGGTCACCACCGTGGTTGCCAGTCTCACTCTGCCTCCCGTTTCCTGCCGGCTAGCCGGCAACTGCGTCGCGGCATGCGGCTAAGACTGTACCAGCCACCCCTTGGTACGCACCTGGGTAGGACAAACGGTCCCGACTACGGGTCGAACTTGACCGTCTTCTTGCGCTTGAGTTTGGTGATTGCCGCGGAGTTCTTGCTGCTCCACAACTCGTTCCAGTTGGCCTTGAACTCGTTGTACGCCTGATCACCGGTGACCAGAATCGACGACTCGTTACTGAAGCGCAGGGCCGACTTGGTCCAGTTGCCCGAGCCGGTCCATACCCCCTTGTAGCGACGGTTGGAGCCGACCCGTCCATTCACGATGATGTACTTGGAATGGATAAAGGTGTGGTGCCGATCGCCGTTGCGGATCGGGATGGGCCCGGCTCCGCCGCGCGCCCGAAGGAGCGGCATGACTTCCAGATCCCACTCACCGGCCGACATCAGCACGCGGACGTCACAGCCCTTGTTCTTCAGCGACTTCAAGCGGCGGGCCAGGTACAACCGGGACGACGACCATTGGTACATCGACACCAACACCTGAGTTCGGCGCTTGGACGTGCCGTACCCGGCTGCGGCACCGGTGCACTTGATGCTGTCGAGGAAGTGGGCGTACGGATCTGTCTTGGAGGTGACCGTCTGCTTCGAACTGCGCGGATTCTTGACCCCCCACGGGAAGAAGTAGCTGGTCTTCGCCGGTGACGCGCTCGAGAACTGCCGCCCATAGTCGTTCCCGGTGGTGTCCTTGACCATCTCGTCGAAGCGGTTGTTCAAGAAAGTCACCGTCGCCGGGTCGTTGACCGCGGTGTAGATGTTGTTCCACCCGGCGATCATCTGGGTGGTGGTGAAGTTCCCCGACGACAGCATGCTCACGTTGGGAACCCCGGCCAGATCGTCGAAGGTGAGGTATTTGGCGTGCATGTAGGGCCGGTACAGCGGGTTGACCGTGGTGACCACGCGCAGCCGAGCGGTCTTCCAGACGTAGTTGGAGCTGCAGCTGAGGTAGCAGGCCTTGAATGAACTGCCATACCCGAGGCTGAGCACGTCGCGCAGCGTCTGGCTGGCCTGATAGCCCATCCCGTGGTCATCGGTCACCCAGTTGATGTTGACCCCACGGCAGAACGCCCGCACCACGGCGTTGGAGGCCTCCAGGCGCGTCGTGGAGTACATCGCCACATGAATGGTCGAACCCGCGCGCGCTGCCTGGAAGCCGCGGATCATCTGGTTCACCACGACCCACTGGCCCTCAGGAGTGTTCGGGTTGGAGAACAGCGCACCCTCCACCGGCGTCCAGCCGACCAGGTCGGGCTCGGCGCCGACCATCACCGGTTCACCCATTCCCCGCGCGGGAAGAGTGTCGCAACCCGGACGGTAGGTGCCCACGTCGGCAGGCATAGCCTGCGGCAACACCGGTGCCGAGGACGGTTGAGCACTCGGCGACGGTGACACCGCAGGGCTCGGTTCGCCGGGCTCGCTGGTCGGGGTGGTGACGTCGGTTGGTTCGCTGGCGGGAGTCGCTTCGGTGGGCTGCTCCGAGGCGCCGACCTCATCCGGGGCCACCGAGGTAACCGGGGTCGGGCTGGGCACCGGCGCCTGATCGTCGGCGACCGCGAACTCCGCGCCCGTGGGCAGCAGGACGAAGGACAGCGCGACCGCACAGATCTTCAGCGCAATCCGCATCGTCCTCACCCCCTCTGCTACCTGGTCACCCTCACGCTTCGAGGCCGCAGCCTACCAAAGAGCGAGAACGGCGTTCAGGCTTGTGTCTTCCTACTTCCTGGCATACTCGTCGATCTGGGCATGCACCGCTTTGACCAGCGGAGTCGGGTCGTCGCCATTCTCGACCAAGCCGTAGACCAGCACATTCCCGTAGCCGATCGTCACCTGGAACAACCCGCCCGGGTCCTTGGTCAGCCACCACATTGCCGACCCGTCCTGACCGGCGCCCACCGTGGTCACCGCGGTCCCGGCGTCCAGCTTCGCCTCTTCGGCGGCGCACTTCTGATTGAGGTTCACCAGTTCGAGCACCGTGGGTGCGTCGTTGTAGAGCTGCACGATCACGGCACCGGACTCGTCGGCGGCCTGCACCTTGACCCGAGAATCGGCCAGCTTGTTCATCGCCACGCAGGACACGGCCTGATTGGCCTGCTGGTTCTCCGATCCTTCGCGATCTGGATCCTCGTTCGAGCTGGGCTCTACCACCGCCAGCTTGACGCTGCGATCGCCGAGCTTTCCCCCGGCGACCAGCTTGTCGAACTGCGCCGCCGTCAACGCCGGCCCCAAGGGGACGGTCGGAGACGGGTTCGGCGAGGAGGGAACCGACGAGGTTGTCGGTGCCGGAGCGGACCCACACCCAGTGACTGCGAGGAGAGCAATCAGTCCCATCACGGCCACCTTCGGCATCCGTCTCACAACCCTTGCCTCCTGATCTCGCCGTCCGCGACGGTCGTGCGTACCTGCTCGAGGAACACTTCAGCGTAAGTGTCAGCGGGGATGTCACCCAAGTAGTAGGTGCGCAACTCTTGGCGTATTCCCAGCATTGGATCCTGCTGAATCATCGACTTCAGCTGTTCGCGAGGATGCTCGATCAGCGGCCGCAGCAAGTAGCCGGCCCGCATCATCGGGTACTCCTCCAGCGGATCGGCGGCGGGATCGCCGACATCGACGACAGCGAAAGGCTTCCCCGAGAACAAGAAGTCTGCCGACACACTGGAGACGTCGGTGACCAGGCCGTCCACGACGTTGAAGGTGTCGAACAGCCCCATCTCGGTGGCCTTGTCGCCGTACAGATGCTCGCCGCCGGCGCTGTTGGCCTTGGCCAGCATGGCGTTGATCTCACCGATCTGGCGCAACGATGGCGCGTGCTTGAACGAGTACGGATGCGGCCGGAAGATCACCCGAACGCCGAGCTCCAGCAAGGCCTCCATGATCTGCGTGCCGTACGGCAGCGAGGTCAAGGAAGTGTCGTCGTAGAAGCCGTGCCAGGTGGGCGCGTACAGAATCTGCGGCACGGCAGCTTCGGTGATCGACGACGTGCCAGGACGCACCTTCTCCACCTGTGGACGTCCGACGATGCGGAACTTCTCGGCCGGGATGTCGACGCCGTGCTGGGCGTAGCGGTCGATGCCGCCCTGGCCGGCCACGTAGATCTCGTCGAACATCGCCGTCACCGGGTTGTAGCTCGGCGGCTTATCGGACTCGCCGTGCAGGATCTGGACGTGAATCTTGTCGCCGAAACGCACCGCCTGACTGTTCTTCATCGAGTTGTTGACGTAGAACACCGCGCTGGCGTCACATTCCATGACCGCGTCAACGGCAGGCAAGGTCGGGCACAGCACGACCGGAGCCTTGGTGGCGTTGGTGAAGATGTCGTACATCTGCCGTTCACGGATCACCACCAGGTGATTCAGTCCCACCCGCTCGAAGTACGGCAGCCACATCAGCAGCTGGTATTCCGAATCCACCGGGGCACTGAAGTGGACGATGAACTTGGGCTGGTAGGCCGCCACCGCCTTGCGGTAGCTCGCCTCGATCCGCGACGGCGGCCAGCGCCAGAAGCCCCAGCCGATGATTCCCAAAGCGGTCACGAACGCCAGGATCACCACCAACATCACCGGCAGCATCGGAAGGTTGAACAACGCAGCCAGTCCGAGCAGCGCCAAGCCGCCGGTGGTCACGTCGAAGGTGAAGGTCTGGTCGAGGTAGCGCACCGAGTGGAAGCCCGGCAGATGGACGGCCTGGATAGCGGTACCACTACGCAGCCGGATCTCCGACCGCATCGCCGACTCCAGCAGGCTGGCGCCGATCACCAGAGCTGCCGTCACCGCTGTGAACCACACCTGGTCGCCGCGGGGGGCGCCGACGGCGAAAGCCGCACCCAGCACCGCGTTGGTCGGCAGCGACTGGAATCGTCCGAAGCGCCACGACACCGGCACGACCAGCAGCCCCGCCACCAGTGGCCAGATCCCCAGTTGTCCGGTGAGTTCCAGAGCGAAGATCAGAGTCGCGGCCGTCGCCAGAACGACATCACGGATCACATTCTTCAAGGCCGCGATACTGATGTTGTTCACAGGCGCACAACCAGGTTCTGGCTGTCGACGAACCGGCCATGGTCACTCGCCAGCAGTTCGATCACGCCGGCCACATCCTCTGGCTGCATGATCGTGCTGGGATCCTCGTCGGGCGCCAGCGTCCGGCGCAGCGCGGTGGCGCAGCGTCCGGGCGAGATGGTCACCACGCGCGTTCCGTAGATCGCGAGTTCCTCCTTCATCACCTGGCTCATCGCGATCATCGCGGCCTTGGACGCCGAGTAGGTCAGCCAGCCCGAGCGTCCGTTGATGCCGGCGGTCGAGGCGATGTTCAAGATGAACTCGAACCGATTACCGGCGTGCAGCAGCCCCTGAGTGAGCACGAACGGCGCGAACAGGTTGACGTTCATGGTGCGCTCGAAGTCGTCGAAGCGAACCTCGTGGATCGGCGCCGGAGCAGTGAAGCCGGCGTTGTTGATCAGGTAGTCGATTGCCCCGGCCTCGGCGACCAGCGTGGGCAGCAGTGCACGGATGGCATCGAGGTCGTTGAGGTCGATCTCGTGGAAGAAGAAGCGCTTTCCGTGGGGATTCTCTGCGGTCAGGTGCGCCCGGAGTTCCTCGAACTCCACCGACGGACGCGCCAACAGCACAAAGGTGTCGAGGTCGTTGGCAGCGGACCAGAACCGCTCGACGGTAGCTTGACCGATGCCTTTAGAGGCGCCGGTCACCAGCATCGTCTTAGTCATCGGTCCCCTCAACTCCCAGAAGGTAACCCGCCAACTTCACGTCGGTCTTGGTGGTCACCTTGAAGTTGCGGTCGCTGCCGGGGATGAAATACACCTCGGCGCCGGCAACCGCACACAGCGTCGCGTCCTCGGTGAACTGCAGGTCATGCTCGCGGGCGTACTCGTGCGCCGCTTCCAGGGTCGACAGCCGGAACTTCTGCGGCAGCTGCACGTTGCGCAGCTTGTCCCGCTCGAGGTAGCCGGTGACCCGGCGCGACTCGGGCTCGACCGGAGCCACGGTGAACGGGATCTCCAGCATGTAGGAGACGTTCTCGTGGTCGGAGGCGATCAACGCAGAGAACTCCTCGGTGGTCACCAGGGGCCGCGCGGTCTCGTGGACGATCACGTGCTCGTTGCTGCAATGCGGGAGCATCAACCGCACCGACTCGTGCCGGGAAGCGCCGCCGGGCACATACGTGATCGGGGTCGAGATGGCGTAGTCGTGGACCAGCTTCTCGATCTCGTCGCGCCACCCTTCGGGATAGTTCAGGACGATCTGGGTGACCTCAGGCAGCGGGTCTACCGCGACCAGCGGGTAGACCATCGCAGGGATGTGGTTGACCCGAATCAGCTGTTTGGGTTGACCCGCGGCGACCCGCGTACCCAATCCGCCGTTGAGGAGGGCAAGGGTGTACATGGGCGGCAGTCTACCCAGTTCGGCGGACCCGCTGAGACGCCGGAGCCAGGTTCACAGCGACCTCACACCTGGCGCGCGACGGACTCCTGATATGCGGCCACGACCTCTTGGGGATCGCCGTCCATCATCAGCTCACCCTTGTTCAGCCAGATCACTCGGTTGCAGATCTCCAAGATCGATTTCATCGAGTGCGACACCAGGAAGACCGTGCCCGCGTTGTCGCGGATCTCGCGGATCTTGGCTTCGCTGCGACCCTGGAACCGCTTGTCGCCCACCGAGAGCGCCTCGTCGACGATCAGGATGTCGTGCTTCTGCGAAGCCGCGATGGCGAACTTCAGCCGCGCCTGCATTCCCGAGGAGTACGTGCGCATCGGCAGGTCGATGAAGTCGGTCAACTCGGCGAAGTTGACGATCTCGTCGCGCAGCTCGGCCATCTGGCTCTTGCGAAAGCCCAGCGCCAATCCGCCCAGGACGATGTTGTGGTCGCCGGACAGATCCGGCAGCAAGGCCGCACCCACACCGAGCAGGTTCGGCCGAGAGGAGGCGTACACGGCGCCCGCACTGGGCGGCGTGAGCCCGACCAGGGTGCGCATCAGGGTCGACTTCCCCGAACCGTTGGAGCCGATCACGCCGATCGATTCGTTCTCGTAGGCGACGAACGAGACGCCCTTCAGGGCGTGCACCGAACGCATCCCGCGGCGGGCACGACGCAAGCCGCGCGCGTTCGGGTTGACGGCCCTGCCACTGGCATAGACCCGGTATTCGACGTGGACATCGTCAACGACGACAACCGGCTTGCGGTCAGTCTCGGCCATAGCGTTCCTCCGCGACCCAGAAGAAGGTGAAGCCGACGACCAGCGCGACCACCGCCCACAGCCCCAAGTACAGCCAGTACATCGGGTCGTAGGACACCGTTCCGGTCAGTGACGAGCGCGCGATCACCAGGGTCTGATAGATCGGGTGCCAGTCGTACACCGCGATCACCCAGGGGTGCTCCGCGAAGATCCTGGTGACGTCGAACAGCGCACCCGAGGTGTAGAACAGCAGCCGAGAGACGAACGGGAGAATCTGGGTCAGATCACGGAAGTGGACGGTCAGCCGTGCGGTGAACAGCGCCACGCCGGTGTTGAACATCGTGTACAGCATCAGCAGCGGGATCATCATCAACCAGTTCCACGTCGGCCAATGCCCCATGGCCAGCACGATCACCAACATCACGACCGTCGACAGCATCAGCGAGAAGACCTGCTCCACCACCACCGCCAGCGGCAGGGCGATTCGTGGGAAGGCCAGTGACTGCACCAGCGCCCGGTTGCCCGTGATCGCCTTCGCTCCCTGGATCAGGGAGTTGGAGAAGAACTCGTACAGGAAGACTCCGACGACCACGAGAGCGGCGTAGTCCGGCGGACGGTTGCCCTGCTGAATGACGCCGAAGATGGTGCCGTAGATCGCCGCGTTCAACATCGGCTTCAGAACCAACCAGGCAGCACCCAGCCGGTTCTCCTGATTCTGGGCGGCCATCTTGAAGGAGGCCATCGAAAGGATGAAGTCGCGGCGCTCCCAGGTCTGCTTGAGGTAGGAGAACAGCCCGGGCCTGGCACCGACCCGGTGCAGCCCGTACTGCTCGGCCAAAGCGGTCTGACTCATCCTGGCCAGGACTCCAATCCGCGATCCGTAGTGCCGACGATGATGTGCGGCGCCCGTGCGAGCTTAGTGCACAGCCTCACTGAGCGCCGAAACTCACCCCCGGGCACGATGCCGAGCGTAGTAGCTGACCAGGCTCTGCGTGGAGAGATCCTGGCGAGCCAGGGCGTCGGCGTCCCCAGCGACGGCCGGGGCGATCTGCAACGCAAGTTGCTTGCCGAGTTCCACCCCCCACTGGTCGAAGCTGTTGATCCCCCACACGACACCCTGAGTGAAGGTGATGTGTTCGTAGAGCGCGATCAGCTGCCCGACCACGCTGGGACTGAGTTCGGGCGCCATGATCGAGGTGGTCGGCCGGTTCCCGCTGAACACCCGCGCCGGGACGATCGCCTCTGCGGTGCCCTCGGCACGCACTTCGGCTTCGGTCTTGCCGAACGCCAGCGCCTTGGTCTGCGCGAAGAAGTTCGCCAGGAACAACTCGTGGACGTCGATTCCGCGGTCATTCAGCGGGTGGGCCGGGTTCGCCACAGCGATGAAATCGGCGGGAATCAGCTGGGTGCCCTGATGGATCAGCTGGTAGAAGGCATGCTGCCCGTTGGTTCCCGGCTCGCCCCAGAACACCTCACCGGTGGCGGTGGTGACGGCCGCGCCGTCGCTGCGCACCCCCTTGCCGTTGGACTCCATGGTCAGCTGCTGCAGGTAGGCGGCGAATCGGTGCAGGTACTGCGCGTAGGGCAGCACGGCGTGGCTGGTGGCCCCCAGGAAGTTCACGTACCAGACGTTCAGCAGGCCCATCAGCGCCGGCACATTGCGCTCCAGTGGAGCGGTGCGGAAATGCTCGTCGATGGCGTGGAAGCCGGCCAGGAAGTCGGCGAAGTTGGCCGGACCGATCGCGACCGCCACCGCGGTGCCGACGGCTGAATCCACCGAGTAGCGGCCACCGACCCAATCCCAGAACCCAAAGGCGTTCGCCGGATCGATGCCGAACTCGGCCACCTTGTCCAAAGCCGTGGACACCGCGACGAAGTGCTTGGCCACCGCGGCTCGATCGGACTGCTCACTGCCATCGGTCACTCCCGCGGCCCGCAGACCCTCCAACAGCCACTGCCGCGCCAGCCGGGCGTTGGTCAGGGTCTCCAAGGTGGTGAAGGTCTTGGAGGCGATGATGAACAGCGTGGTCTCGGGGTCGAGGTCGGCGGTCTTGGAAGCGATGTCGGTCGGGTCGATGTTGGACACGAAGCGGCAACTCAGCCCGGGCTGGACGTACGGCTGCAGCGCTTCGTACACCATCACCGGCCCGAGGTCCGAGCCGCCGATGCCGATGTTGACCACGGTACGGATCGGCTTGCCGCTGGCACCGGTCCAGGCGCCGGAGCGGACCGACTCGGCGAAGGCGTAGACCTGGTCGAGCACCTGATGCACCTGGGCCACCACGTCCACACCGTCGACGACCAGCGAATCGCCCCGCGGTCGGCGCAAGGCGGTGTGCAGCACGGATCGGTGTTCGGTCACGTTGATCTGCTCACCGGCGAACATCTCGTCCCGGCGTTGAGTCAGCCCGACTTGTTCGGCCAAGGCCACCAGGGCGTCACGCACCTCGTCGGTGATCAGGTTCTTCGACAAGTCGACGTGAAGATCGGCTGCCGAACAGGTGAACCGTTCGACCCGGCTCGGGTCGTCGGCGAACCAGGAACGCAGATCGGGAGAGAAGTCGGCAGCCAACGCGGTAAGCGTGGACCAAGCGGCGGTGCTGGTGGGATCAACCGGTGTCATGCAAACAGCCTAACCAGCCACCCGGCCGGCAACAGCCCGTCCACCAGTTGGTGGCCGCGGTGCGATGAAGATCTGATCAGTCCTGGGTGACCCGGGTGACGTGGGCCTGGAAGGCCGCCTGCGGACCGTCCGGGGTGTCCCCGAGCACATGCTTCTTCATCTCCAGGCGCGCCGGCTTCAACCGGTCCGGCCCCAAGGCCTCAGCCATCGCCTCGTCCAACCCCGTCAGATCGGGCGAGATCAGGTAGGAGCTGGCCTGGGACGGGAACGTGGCCACGAACTCCTCTGCCGACAGCCCCCGCGGGTTGCAGGTGATGATCGGCCGAGCGGTGTAGAGAAAGTCCGTGGCGACGCTGGAGATGTCGGAGATCAACACGTCGGCATTGCTGAGGCAGTCGGTCAGCGACAGGTTCTCATCAGCGGTGACCAGGTGGCCCTTGCCCGCACGCCGCAGGATCGTGGAGATCTCGGTGATCGCGGTCAGCATCGAGGGCCGCGAGATCCCGCTGGCCGGATGCGGCCGGAACCAGACCCGGACGTCGGGGTAGTCACGCAACAGCCGACGGACCAGCCGCACGCCCATCCGATCCAGCGAGGAGTAGGACGTCTGGTCGTAGTAGCCCTCGAAGGTCGGGGCATAGAGCACGATCGGGTGTTCGTGGTCGGTCGGCCCGATCGGCAGCTCAGCCACCTGGGGACGTCCGATCACCGCGAATCGCTCGGGCGGCATGTCGATGCCGGCCGCCGGATAGCGGTCCATGGCTGCTTGTCCGGCCACCCACACCTCGTCAACGCCACGGGCCAGGTTGTTGGCGCTGGTGGCCTTGTCGGAATCGCCATGCAGGAGCATCACGTGCTTGAGTCTCGGGTCACGCTGCAGTTGGCCATTACGTTCACCGAAGGCCAGGTAGAAGGCGACCTTGATACTCGGCAGGATCAGCCGCTCCACGTCCCGCGGAGTGGGGGCGTACACGACCGGATGGCGGGTCTGCTCGAGCCCGGCTAGTTGGCTGGCTTCGCGCACCAGCAGGAGGCCGTTCTCCGTCAGCGCGTTCAGCGCCGACAGCCACTGGTTGGCGATGTACTTCGACTGCCCGGCACCCAAGGAGATGTAGACCAGGAACGACGGCGCCAGCTCGGTCAGCTTCTCGATCACCGGACGGCCCATCTTGGCCACGTCCCGGCGCGCGGCGTAGGCCTGCCACGCCGTCCAGCCCGCGTACAGCAGAGCGGTCTCGGCCATGGCCATTCCGACCGTGACTCCCAACAGGGAGTCGTTGGTCTGGGCTGGGGCGAACTCGGCGATCGCGCCGTCGACCAGTGCGACCAGCTCGATCAGGAAGAACACCACCGGCGTCCCGGCGCCACGGGCGTAGATACGCAGATGGCGGAGCGTAGCCGACGGCTGCCGGACGCTCGCGGGGTAGAACACCAGCACCGGCGCGGTCCGTGACGTCCAGGTGGCCAGAATCGGCTGCATCACCCAGGCCAATTGGACGGCCAGGACCACCGTCACGTAAGTCATCGCGGCAGTGGCGGAGTTGGCCAGGGCGCCACCGAAGATCGCCGCGGCAGCCAGCAGGCTGCGCAACAGCGCGCGCAGCTGGGGACGTAGCCCCACCAGATCCATCAGGCGGGACGCGGGCGGATCGGCTCGCGTGGACAGCCACTCCACCAGGCCCGACACCGTCCAGGCGCCCAGCGCAATCCACGGCAAATGGGCCCAGGCGGCGATGAACAACACCAGCATGCTGAGGGTGAAAACAGTCAGGTTGGCGCGTCCGCACCACCGGGCCAGGCCCAGGGGGACACGTCCCGGCCATGCGGCACGGGCGAGTTCCTCCCACTCGGGCACGGGTGCCCTGCCGACGTTCTCAATGGATTTGCCCCGACTCACGCCGGTAGCCTAACCGCCCCCGGGCGGACCGGAATCATCGGCGCTGGTGATTGCTCACGGAGCAGAGGTCGCGACCGCCACATGAACGTGGTTGAAGTGGTTGGCGGTGACCGACCCGCGATCAGCCATCTTCTTCCACCGACCGCTGCTGGGCGTCCAGATCTTCTGCTCGAAGATGATGTGGTCGATCTTGAACTCAGCGCGATGGGCGATCAGGTACTTGGTGATCCGCCAGCCCAGAGCACTCTCGTCGCCCGGAGTCAGCATCAGATCCAGCGCGCGGCCGTTCTTGTGGAAGGAACGACCGCCGGCCCGCCAGCCACCGACCGAGTTGAGATCGGGGAACAACGGGCAGACCGAGCGGTAGATGAAGATCGTGGTCTTGCGCAGCTTGTTCTCCACCTGAGAACCGCGGGAGCAGGGCGCCATGCTGGTGCCGTCGGGAACGGCCGCCTCCGCAGAGTCGCTGAGCTCGTCGGCGAGCACCCAGCCGAAGCCGTCCTCGAACACGATCTTGCGATAGTCGCCCTCGATGTCGGAGGTCGCCTCCACCTGCGAGGCCGCAGAGACCCGGCCCAGCAGCTCGGCGTCCTTCGCCGGTTCGGAACGGACGTTCAGCGAACCCTCGGTGTACTGACGGCTGACGGCCAGAGCGGTGGCGTGGGCGGTCTTGGTGGTGAGCTTTGTCGGCTTGACCAGGACGAGTTCTTCGGCGATCAGCTGCTGACTGGGTACCGGCGCAGCGGCCGCCAGCGGGACACCCACGGCAGAGGCAGCGCCACCAGTGGCGCCGATCAATACCGCAGCCGCGGTGGCCGCGACGGTGATCGCAGCGGCGAGTCCGCCACCGCGATGAAAGAGCTTGTCGACAAGGGAGGTTGCAGCACGGCGGGGGTTGATTTCCGCCACCTGGTCGGTGTCCTCGGCAGCGGGGTCGTCGACAATGTCGGCAATCCGGCGCGGCTGATACGACATGGGCTACTTCCTGCAGACAACCTGAGTAGATTCTCAGACTAACTTAAGGATTCGGTCCCCGGCAAGCCCCCCGTCCTCCTGTCGGACACGGGGACGCCGCAATCCTCCCCGCGACGCGAGGCCAACCGGTGCCGGTCTAATCGCTCAGTCGCCAGCTCTGGATCTCGCCTCGTAGCTCGTCAAGGAACAGGTCCACAGCGAGCTGATCAGCAAAGATTCCCTCAGGCCACACGCCCACCGCACCGGACTCCAACCAGGCCGAGGCGCGGGATCGAGTCAGCCGCCCGGTGGCGATCAGCGGCGGGTTGCCCAACACCCCAGGAAGGGTCTTGGCGTACTCGGCAGTGAATGCCTCCGCCGGGAACACCTGCACCGCCGCGGCGCCCGCGTCCAGCCCCGTCCGGAGCTCCGTCGGAGTCAGTCCGGCCAGGATCAGCGGGAAATCGGGCACAGCCTTGACCAGTCGCGGAGCTAGCAGGTTGCTTGCCGCGAACACCGCCCCGGCCGCCGCCGCCCGACGGACGTCCGCGGGCTGGGTCACGCCGGATACCGCGATCCGCGCCCGTCGCCCGAACGCGGCACGCAGGGCGGGAAGGTCACCCACTCGGTCGATCGGTAGCGCCCAGGTGGTGAAGCCCTCCTGACACAGGATCTCGCAGGCCGGCAGCAACTCCTCGACCGTGTACCCCGGCAGATTCACGATCACCCGGTGTTCACCCAACGCGGGAAGTTCGACAGCCACGCCGCCATCCTGCCGCAAGAACTACTGCGGGCGGGCGTCGAACTACCGACTTTCCGCTGGTGACACCGACCCGAGGGGGTGATTAGCTGTGAAGCGACTGATCGGAGGATTTCTCATGGATCTGAGCAGCACCAGCATCACCCCAGGCAGCTACATCGCGATGACGCATGCCGAGCCTGGCGTGGGCGGACAGAACATCAGCCCAGAACTCAGCTGGACGCCGGGGCCGGAGGGCACCGCCAGCTACACGATCACCTGCTTCGACCCCGATGCCCCGACCGGCAGCGGCTGGTGGCACTGGGTGGTCACCGACATCCCGGCGGAGGTGACCAGCCTCGCCGAGGGCGCCGACCTGCCCGACGGTGCGCGCTCCTGGACCAATGACTACGGCTACTCCGGCTGGGGTGGACCCTGGCCGCCGCCCGGGCCGGCACATCACTACGAGTTCCGGGTGTTCGCCGTCGGCGTCCCCCGGCTCGACGTCCCCGATGACGCGAGCTGCGCCTCAGCCCGCTTGACGTTGAGCTTCAACACCCTGGCCGAGGCCGGCTTCACCGCATTGTTCGCCAACCCGGCCAGTTGAGCCGGCGATGGCGATCCTGATCGACCCGGCGCGCTGGCCCGCGCACGGCACCAGGTTCGCCCATCTGGCCTCGGATCGGTCACTGACCGAACTTCATGAGTTCGCGCGGTCGAACGGCGTGCCGTTTCGCGCCTTCGATCACGATCACTACGACATCCACATCGGACGCACCGCGTCGCTGGTCGCGGCCGGTGCGGTGGAGGTCGAAGCTCGTGAGTTGGTGCGTCGGGTCGCCCGGGCCGGGCTGCGCGTACGCACCCCTGATCGGCAGCCCCGCCGAGAGGTAGCCCGGCGCCGGTTGGACGAGGCCTGGATGCGCCTGCTCCCGGACCATCCGGAGCTGGGTCAGCGGCTGTTGGTCCGCTGGCAGGAACCGCATCGGAACTACCACGACGTCCGCCATCTCGCTCACTTCCTGGACGCCCTGAACACCCTCACCGACAGCGCTCCGCCCCTGCCGGTGACCCTGGCGGCGTGGTTCCATGACGCGGTCTACACCGGCACCGCGGGTGCGGACGAACTCGCCTCCGCCGACCTGGCGGTCGCCGAGCTGAGTGCAGTCGGGCTGCCATCAGCCCTGGTCAGCGAGGTGGAGCGACTGATCCTGTTGACCATCTCCCATCAACCCGAAGCCGGCGATCCGGCCGGGGCTGCCTTCATCGACGCCGATCTGTCGATCCTCGGCCAGGTGCCGGGCCGTTATCAGGTCTACCTACGCGGCGTCCGGATGGAGCACCCGAATCTCTCCGATCACCATTTTGCGTTAGCCAGAGCAGGTGTGGTTAGGGCATTATTGTCCGCAGAGAAGTTGTACGGCACTCCCGCCGGGCAGCGACTCTGGCTCAACCAGGCTCGGCACAATCTGGTAGACGAACTTCTTCGTTGGCAGGTAGTGATGGGACCCGACCACCTGAGCGAGCATCCCTAGGTCACTGTGCATTCGGGGGGAAAACGATGGCACGGGCTGCGAATGCTTGGCTTGCAGCGGCCGCCTGCGTAGTCGCAGGCGTTGTTGTTGCGCCCCCTCGGGCGGATGTCCCGAACCTCACCAGCGGACCGGAAGTCCAGGTCAGCGTCTCGGTGACCTACAACCAGAACACCAGCGTTCCGCCGGCCACCAGCCCACTGCCGTCGGAGTCGACGAGCGCCACGCCATCGGACGACGCCACTCACAACTACCAGCCGATCGCCCCGGTGCCGCTGCCGTCCAGTCGGCCCGCCTCGTCGGCCAACCCGCAGCCGAAGCCGGCCGATCCGACCACGACGCCGACCGGAACCGCTACGTCAGCTCGACCCGACCCCAACGAGAACTCGCCCAGCGCAACGCTTCCGTTCCCCACCGAGTCGATCACTGTGGTGTGCCCGACCGAGACCGCCACCCCCACCCAGCCCGTCACGCCGTCGCCCACGCCAACCCCGTCACCCACGGCAACAGCGACGCCGAGCATCCCGCCTGGGTGCCCCACGCCGACACCCACGCCGACTCCGACGACGACCTCCACGCCAACGCCAACGCCAACGCCGACTCCGACGACCACCACGGCCGCCCCGGTGACCAAGCTGACGCGTTCTCTCGCTCCGGTGGCACCCACGACGTCCACGACGCCGACAGCGGTCAAGTCGCCGATCGCACCCGTGACGTCTCAGTCCCCTGCTTCGAAGCCTGCAACCCCGTCGGCCCAGACCCCCACGGCGACTCCGACCCCGTCGGCTTCGGCCTCGCGAACGCCGCGTCATCGCCATCGTCTCAGTGACGCCTTCGATCAGTTCCGGCGTGCCCTGTTCGGCTTCTGATTCGTTTTGGTCGGCCCTCGTTTCGCTCTGATCGGCTTCGTCAGCACCCTGGTGCTGACGGGATGCGCCGTGATCCCGCCGACGGCCACCGTCCCCACATCTCCGGCTTCGTCGCCGGGGTCTGTGCCCACGTCGGCTTCGCCCAGCCCGGTCACGAGCCCGAGCCCGTCCGCGAGCCCGAGCCCATCGTCCAGCCCCACCCCGGACACCCGGAAGGGCAGCCAGCTCAATCAGCCGTACAAGGTCAACGGAGTGATCGTGGTGTCGAAGAAGCACCGGATCACCGCCTCCTACGGACCGCCCTCACCCACTGGCCCGAATCACCTGGACGCCACCGTGGCCGCGGCGCTGGCCAAGATGACCGCCGACGCCAAGAAGGCCGGGGTGAAGGTGCTGGTCAAATCGGGTTATCGCAGCTACAGCCAGCAGAAGGCCATCTACGACCGGGCGCTGCGGACCCAGCCACAGAACATCAACTTCTACGCCCCACCGGGCGCGAGCGAACACCAGACCGGCCTGTCCGCCGACCTGTGGGACGGCAAGGTCTGGTACCGCCCGATGGAGAACTCCGCCACCGGAAAATGGCTGCACGCCCACGCCCACGAGTACGGCTTCATCCTGCGCTTCCCGAAGGGCAAGGAGAAGATCACCGGCGTCCCCTACGAACCGTGGCACTTCCGCTACGTGGGAGTGGAGATCTCCCGGCAGTTCGACAAGGGCAACAAACTCACCCTTGAGGAGTTCCTCGGCATCGACTGAGGCGCCACGGCGACCGTTCGCGGCAATGCCCGGCCGAGCACGTCCGGTTGGGGCAGGATTGAACCATGACGACTGAGATGGCCTCCCGCCCCGGGGCCGGAAAGCGCATCGGCATCCTCACCAGCGGCGGCGACGCTCCCGGCATGAACGCGGCAGTTCGAGCGGTCGCCCGCACCGCGGTCACTCTCGGCGCGCAGGTCTACGCCATCTATGAGGGCTACCAAGGCATGGTCGACGGCGGGGACGGCATCCGCGAACTCGCCTGGGAGGACGTCGGCAGCATCCTCGGCAAGGGCGGCACCATCATCGGCACCTTCCGCTCGGCCGACTTCCGCGAGTACGACGGACGCAAACGGGCCGCCGCCAACCTGCTCGACGCCGGCATCGATCGCCTGGTGGTCATCGGCGGCGACGGTTCGCTGTCGGGCCTGGACCAATTCCGTGGCGAATGGACCCAACTGCTCACCGAGCTGGTGGCCGAAGGCCGAATCAGCCAGCAGACCGCCGACGCGCATCCGGCGCTGATGTTCGCCGGCCTGGTGGGCTCGATCGACAATGACCTGGTCGGCACCGACATGACCATCGGCGCCGACACCGCGCTTCATCGGATCGTGTCGGCGATCGATGACCTGTCCAGCACGGCGGCCAGCCACCAGCGCGGCTTCGTGGTTGAAGTGATGGGTCGCCACTGCGGGTACCTGGCGCTGATGAGCGCCATCGCCGGCGGCTGTGACTACGTGCTGATCCCGGAGTTCCCGCCCGAGGAGGGCTGGGAGACGCAGATGTGTGACGCGCTGCGGCGTGGGCGCCAGGGCGGACGTCGGGACTCGATGGTGGTGGTCGCCGAGGGCGCCTGTGATCGCAACGGACAGCCGATCACGTCGGCCTACGTGCGCCAGGTGATCGAGGAGAAGCTCGGTGAGGACGCCCGGGTGACCATCCTGGGACACGTCCAGCGTGGCGGCGCGCCCAGCGCCTACGACCGTTGGGCCTCCACCTGGTTGGGCTACGAGGCCGTCATCGAGGTGCTCAACGCCACCCCGGGTACCGTCGGCCCGGTGATCGGTTTCAAGGGCAACCGCGTCCATCACGCCCCCCTGATCGAGGCCGTGGCCAAGACCCGGCAGGTTCCGCAACTGATCGCCTCCGGCGACTACGCCACCGCCATGGAACTGCGCGGCGGATCGTTCACCGAAGCCGCCCGGATCTTCGCCGAGATGTCGAGCCCCAGCCGGATCGAACCTGGCACCGCGTCCAAGCGCATCGCCATCGTCCACGGCGGCGGACTCGCCCCAGGCATGAACGCTGCCGCCGCCGATGCCGTCCGGCTAGGGATCAGCCGCGGGCACACCATGCTCGGCATTCAAGGCGGCTTCCCGGGGCTGCGGGACGGCAAGGTGATCCCCCTGGAGTGGGCGGACGTCGAGGGCTGGCTGGTCGGCGGCGCCGACCTGGGCACCCGGCGAGTGGTCCCCACGGTCGAAGAGCTGTATCGGATCAGCCGCACGCTGGAGGATCACCGCATCGACGCATTGCTGATGATCGGTGGCCTGAACGGCTACGAGGGTGCCCACCTGATGCACAGCTACCGGGAGACCTTCCCTGCCTGCGGACTGCCGATCGCCTGCATCCCGACGACCATCGACAACAACCTGCCCGGCTCGGAGCTGTCGATCGGGGCCGACACCGCCTTGAACGTGATCACCGAAGCCATCGACCGGATCAAGATGTCGGGCGCGGCGTCCAAGCGTGCCTTCGTGGTGGAGACCATGGGACGCAACTGCGGCTATCTGGCGTTGATGAGCGCGCTGTCCGGGGGCGCCGAACGGGTCTACCTCCACGAGGAGGGGATCAGCCTGCAGGCGCTGGTCGATGACGTGACTTGGTTGCGCAACAGCTTCGCCGCCGGCCGCAAACTGTTCTTGGCCGTCCGCAACGAGGAAGCCAATCCGCTCTACACCACCGACTTCCTGGCCCGGCTGCTGGAGCAGGAGAGTCAGGGCTTGTACGACGTCCGCCAGAACGTGCTGGGTCACATCCAGCAGGGCGGCAGCCCCACCCCCTTCGACCGACTGCTGGCCGTCCGGCTGGTCTCGCGGGCACTCGACCTGCTCGCCGAAGGTTTCGCCGCCGGCACCCGGGAGAGCTTCTATCTGGGGCTGGTTGAGTCGAAGGTGACCGCGCGTCCGCTGGAGCGGATGATGGATGAGATGGACGCGCAGCTGCGTCGCCCTCGGCAACAGTGGTGGCTGGAACTGCGGTCGGTGATGAAGGCCGTCGCCGACGCCACCGTCTAGCTTCACCTCATCGAAGGAGAACCGATGCCACAGGTGCCCCAACCGGGGATCGACCGGATCGTCGAGGTGCCCGGGCACCCGCTGGTCGTCGGGATCGGACCCCGTCGCGCCGACCTGGTCGCGCACACGGCTGCGGCCTGGGCCCAGGCGTCCGGCGCCCCGTTGTACTTCGCCTACGCAGACGCCAGCCGGGTGCCCGAGGAGGAGTTCGCCGACGGCACCGTCCGCCATGTCGGGGTCGACCCGGACGCCGACGACGACTGGCAACGCACCGAGGCCGAACTGCGAGCCTGGTTGGCGAGCCTGAACCTGCCGGTCACCTGGGAGTTCCGCTTCTTGGCCGGACGCGCCGACCGGGCCTTGACTCACCTGGCCCGCGCCGTGGACGCCTGTGCCATCGTGGTGGGCGCGCGCCGTCCGCACTCGTCCCGGTTCGGGCTGAATCGTTCGGTGGGTCAGAGTCTGGCTCGCCACCAGCACCGTCCGGTGCTCGCCGTACCGCTGGAAGTCGTCGACTGGAAGCTGCAGTGAGTCGAGCCGCCAACGCCGCCCTGATCGTGATCGGCGGCATGGTCGGTACGGCTGTGCGCGCCGGTCTGGAGGCGGCCGCGCCCGCCGCGCCGGGGGGTTGGCCCTGGACCACCTTCTGGATCAACATCGTGGGGTCGGCGGCGCTCGCGGCGCTGGTCGAATGGCTTGCCACCGAAGAGGACGCCGGCTGGCGTCGATCGGTGCGCCTGGGCCTCGGCACCGGCGTCCTGGGTGGCTTCACCACCTACAGCACCTTCTCGGTGGAGACCCTGTCGCTGCTGTCAGGTGGCAGCTGGGCTCTGGGCCTGAGCTACGCGCTGGCCAGCCCGCTGATCGGGATCGCCGCCGCCGTTGCCGCGATGGCCGTGCTGCGGCGGGTGCGTCCGGCTCATCGGGAGGCGACGTGATCCTGATCGCACTCGGTGGCGGGCTAGGCGCCCTGCTCCGCTTTTGGCTGGACGGCAAGATCAACGCCGTCGCCCGCAAGGCCGCCCCCGGGTGGGGTGTGCCGGTCGGCACGGTGGTGATCAACGTGACCGGGTCGCTGCTGCTGGGCGTGGTCACCGGGTGGTGGCTCACCCACACCGGCGATGAGACCTGGAAGACCCTGCTCGGCGCGGGGTTCCTGGGTGGTTTCACCACCTTCAGCACGGCCAGTGTCGAGGCCGCGCGGCTGATCCTGTCGGGTCGCGGAGCGCTGGCCGCCGTCCATGCCGGCGTGATGCTGGTGCTCGCCGTGGGTGCGGCCTGGCTGGGGTTCTGGCTAGGAACGTTGTAGGCCTGCACCCCTCGCGACATTTCTGTGAACTTCCCCCGTCAGGCCGTAACCTCTGCGGCCACGGCGGCGGTTACCTGAGTGGAGTCGGCCCCCGGCGACTCCTCCGCACTGTCGAAAATGAAGAGGCACCTCATGATCAGGTCGAAGTTCAGTCGCATCGCAGTCGGCGCGGCACTCGCTGTAGCGCTCAGCTCATTCGCCCTAGCCCCGGCAGCCGCCGAGGCCACTCCCACGATCACCTGGGACGCGCCCACCGCCATCACCGATGGCGCCACCTATGTCTTCGGCGCGGTCCCCGCGGCCCCGACCTGTTCGGCGACGGACGCCCTGAGCGCGCCGGTTCCCTGCACCGTCACCGGCTACGGCACCGCGGTCGGCAGCTACACCCTCACCGCGTCAGCCGCGGGCACTGACAGCCCGGCCACCATCAGCTACACCGTGAGCGGCTGGACCCTGAAGGGCTTCTACCGTCCGGTGAAGATGGACAAGGTGAACAAGGTCAAGGGCGGCTCGACCGTGCCGCTGAAGTTCAAGGTCTACGTCGGCACCGAAAAGGTGAAGTCCAAGACCGCCGTTACCAGCGTGACTTCACAGCTGGTCTCCTGCACCGACTTCTCCGCGCTTGCCGATCCGGTCGCACTGCCGAGCATCGGCAAGGGTCGGACGCTGCGCTACTACGACGGCGCCTTCCGTCAGAACTGGAAGACCCCGAAGGTCGCCAAGGTCACCACCACGGTGACCAAGGCCGTCAAGCGCGGCAAGAAGACCGTGACCGTCACCAAGAAGGTGCGCACCACCGTAGCTGCCTGCTACGTGGTCAGCGCCACCACCGAGGACGGCTCCTCCCTCAGCGCGCAGTTCCAGCTGCGCTGACCGCGGAGGTAGCTCCCACCCCAACACAAGAAACCGACGGTTTCGCTGTTCCCCCCGAGCGCGAAACCGTCGGTTTCTTGCTGTCTGCCGGCTGCGGCGATGGTCTAGGAGTCGCCGTTGGATGGCCCACCCGCGCCCAGGGTTCACCCCAAAATCGAGGCCCTCACTTGTTACACAGCTCTTTCCTGGGTTCATGCCCCTGTAACGACCTGGCTGCTTGACTGGAACCAAGTCCTGTTCATCCCGATGATCTGCCCGGTCACTGGCGGCGTCCCCGGCTCCTATCCGGACGACGCCCCATCACCTCGGATCGCCGATCCGCCGCCAAGCCGTCATCGGCCGGTGAACATCCTGGGCTGTTGGGTGCGTGTCGGTGAGGAGGAAGCCATGTTCGCTCGACTGATCGACACCACGCTCCGCGAGGGCGCTCAGGCGCCCGTGCCGTACCTGAGTGCTGACCAGAAGGCGAGCATCGTGCGCGCCCTGGTCGCGATCGGGGTGGGTGAGATCGAGCTGGGCCACATCACCACCGCCTTCGACAACCAGGGCCTCACCGAACTCAGCGAGCTCGCGCACGCCGAGGCTCCCGGGGTGCGCCGGGCGATCTGGTGCCGCGCCCGCACCGAGGACATCGAGGCCGCCGCGGCGCTTCGCCCCGAAGTGATCTCGTTCGCGTTGCCGGTCTCCGATCGCCACCTGCACGGACGCCTCGGCAAGGACCGCGCCTGGGCGCTGGACCAACTGGTCGAACTCACCGACTTCGCCCGCTCGCTCGGCGTGAGCTACGTCTCAGTCGGGCTGGAGGACGCCACTCGCACCGAAGTCGGTTTCCTGCGCGAGGTGTGCTCGGCCGCCGACTGGGTCGGCGTCGATCGGCTGCGGGTGGCCGACACGGTCGGCATTGCGCCGCCCGGACTGATCGCGTCCCTGGTGGGCGAGGTGGCCGCGGTGTACGCCGGTGAGATCGCGGTGCATCTGCACAACGACTTCGGCATGGCCACCGCCAATGCGATCGCCGCCATTCAGGCCGGAGCCGCCTGGACCGACGTCAGCCTGCTCGGGTTGGGTGAGCGGGCCGGCATCTCCAAACTCGAAGAGGTTGCTGGTTGGCTGGCGCTGCAGACCGGCGCCCGCTACGACCTGCTGGCCGCCCGCGAGATCTGCGAACAGCTCGCCGGTTGGATCGGACGCCCCATCGCCGAGCACACACCAGTCATCGGCCCGGAGATCTTCACCGCCGAGTCCGGCCTGCACGTTGCCGGGATCGCCGCCGACCCCACCACCTACGAGCCGTACCCGCCCGAAGCCGTCGGCGCCGTCCGCCAGCTTCGCCTGGGCCGCCACTCCGGACGCGCCGCCGTCGCGGCCCTATTGCCCGACGCGGTCGGCGACCTGACCAGCCTCACCTCTGGAGTACGCGCCGCTGCCGCCGCCCGCAGCTCAGCCCTGGCAGAGCACGAACTCGACGCCTTCCGTCGCGACTCGGCGTAGGCGTACGGCGCACTCACCAGCCGCTAGGACCGCCCCCGGCGAAGCCACCATGGCCCGGCCCACCCATGCCGAATCCGTGGCCATCAAAACCGCCGAAGTGCGGTCCATCAAATAGGTGGCCTAGTCCGTGGAGGCCGCCAGGACGGTCGAAGAGAAGGTCGAAGACTGCAGAGCCGACAAAGCCAGCAGCCAGCGATGTCAGCACAGTCCGTCCCGTGGTGCCCGATCCGAACATGCCCTCAATGGCCCCCGGCTGGCGCATCTCCAATCGAGTTGCCGACCGGGCCAAGGCCGATGGTGAGTCATCAGCTGGCGTCTCCCCCGACTGCGCGAGCGCCTGCAGGACCTCACGACGCTCGTTGGCGTCCAAGGCCGCAAACGCTTCCGCGTGGGCCCGTTCGACTTCCTCCGGCGCGGCTGTCCGCAACAGATACCGGTAGCGCTCGACCGCGCTGGAGTTTGCGGCCGAGTAGTTCTGGTAGGTGCTCATGCCTCCAGCAGACCCTGGGGCCCTGTGGCCTCTCTGTGCACCTTCTGTGCTCACGATTCGGGCTACACCTGGCACCTCGGGGACGGTTCCTCTTGCACCATCGGTCGGGACGCTGAGTTTGTTCGGGGGCGCTGGGCACTGCTGTCCCACTCCATCAGCAAACCCGGACTGCCAGGAGCCAGCCTCGGTATCCCCCGGTGCCCCCCAAAGCCGGAGCTCAGCGCTCCACCGGCACCAAGGCGGCCAGAAGTTGGCTCAAGGACGTCAGGTAGGCCCTGGCATCGTCATGGATGGCGCGATCGCGGTCCGACGATGGTTCGAACGCCCGCAGGTAGGTCCATTCAGCGTCCAGATCGCCCAGGGAAGGCCTGTCCGCCAGCTTCCCGCCAGCGACGACCGCGGAGGCCAGACCCACGTAGAACGCGTCGGTGTCCAGCAGGCTAAGCAGCCACGAATCGAACTCGTCGCTCTCGGGATGCGCGGGAAACTCCAAAAGCCGGTGGCGATCCAGCACCTCTCGCAGCATGCCCACCCCGCTCGGCGGCTCCGTGACTTCCCAGGAAGCACAGCGCATGTCGATCCCAGCATCCTCCGACCACAAGATGATCTGCAGAAGGCACTGGCCTGAGGTGGGGTCTGGCTCCTCGTGGAACTCGGTCAGTTCGGAGTAGGCCCACGGCTCAGGGATCGAACTGCGGAACTCAAGGCTGGTCACGCCGGCGGCAGCCACGACATACTCCCTCGTCACCCCGCCTTCACAGGTCGTGACTCGAAGCTCACACGTGTGTCCCACCGGATCGAAGACCAAAGAGGTGAGCTGCCCACCCCACAGCGCGTCCGAACTGACCATCGGATCTCCCCTCACTGGTCCCGGAACGCGCCACAGAGCGCTTGATCAGCTAGGTGTCGCAGGAGCATCGTCTTCGCTCTCGTGCTGTCGTAGGCGTCAATCGACAGGCCGCACCCAGCGGACCCCAGAAGGCGGATCGTTTCGGGCTCGATGTCCATCCACGCGCCCAGCGGCCGCGCCAGAATCATCAACACCAGGTCGGCGGTGGCGCCAGGGTCTTCGGCGAGCACCCGGGCGATGCCGTCCATTGCCTCACGCAGCTCCGCCACATGCTCAGCAAGGTCATCACTGGTCACGCTGGAATCCCGGCTCCACATGTTCGCTGGATGGCGCGGTCCATCCGGACGCCGCGAACTCACCGGCGAGCCCTTCTCGACGGCCCGCGTCGGCGCCACGCCAAGCAACTCCGACATGCGGGCACAACTGAGCGAGACCGAAACGACCCGCAAGCCGACTTTGTTGAGTATCAAAGGGACCCTTTTCTGAACCCCGGAGGCCGAACAGCTAGCGACACTACGCCCAACGCCAGGCGTAATTCCATGGAGCCCACCGCTTCTCGATTCGAAGTCTCTCGCTAGGCTGATCGAAAACGCTCGGGGGGAGACCGAGATGTCTGTTTCTGACGTACCCGCTACCCCCGCCACCGCTTCATCGTGGCGGTTGCTCTACAAGCTCGCCGTGGTCGGCGCCATCCTCGTGGTGTGCGTGATGCCCGCCCAGGCGGCGGTGTTCCTGATCAGCCCACCACCCCAGACCGTCCTGGGCTTCTTCGAGTTGTTCAGGCACAACCCGCTGCTGGGGATGCTCGACCTCGACCTGCTGCTGACCATCGACTATCTGGCGATGATCCCGCTCTACCTGGCGTTGTTCGTCCTCGTCCGGGAGTTCTCGGCGTCGGCGGCGGCCTTGGGGCTGGTGACCGGCCTGTTCAGCCTGGTGCTGTTCTTCGTCACTCGTGATGCCACGTTCTCGATGTGGCAACTCAGCACGCAGTACGCCACCGCAACCGACCCCGCTCAGGCCGCTGCCCTGCTCGCTGCCGGACAGATGCTGCTGACCAGCTACAACGGCGGCACCTTCACACTCAGCTACCTGCTGGGGGCAGCCAGCACTCTGATCTACTCGGCGACGATGCTCAAACACCGCATCTTCGGCCGCGCCGTTGGAGTGGTGGGCATCATCACCGGCGTGACCATGCTGGTGCCGGCCAACCTCGGCCCGATCGGGCTGACAGTGGCGATGCTGTCGCTGATCCCGACCGCAGTCTGGCTGGTGCTGATCGCCCGCGCGATGCGCCGAATCAGTCGGTGAAGGTGGCGGTGTCTATCACGTAACGGTAGCGCACCTGCGAGGCCACGACCTTGTCGTAGGCGTCGTTGATGTCTTCGCCGCCGATCACTTCCACCTGCGCACCCAAGCCGTGTTCGGCACAGAAGTTGAGCATCTCCTGGGTCTCGGCGATACCGCCGATCTCGGAGCCGGCCAGCACCCGACGCTGACCGACCAGGCCGCCCAACGACAGCGCCACCGGATGCTCCGGCAGACCGACATCGACCAACACTCCGCCGGTGACCAGGCAGTCGATCAGGCCGTTGAGATCCTGCTCGCCGGAGATGGTCGAGATGATCAGATCGAAGCTCTTGCGCAGCTTCTTCATCGTGCCCGGCTCGCCGGTGGCGTAGTACTCCACCGCACCGAAGCGCAGGCCGTCCGCCTGCTTCGACATGGTCTGCGAAATGACCGCAACCTCAGCGCCCATCGCGGCAGCGATCTGGACGCCCATGTGCCCCAGGCCGCCCATGCCGACGATCGCTACCCGCTTGCCCGGGCCCGCACCCCAACGCTTGAGCGGGGAGTACATGGTGATGCCGGCACACATCAGCGGCGCCGCCTGCGACATCTCGATGCCCTCAGGAATGCGGCAGACGTAGTCCTGCTCCACGGTGATCGCGGTCGAGTACCCGCCGGCAGTGGACAGACCGTCACGTCCGGTGGAGTTGTAGGTCCACACGGTGCCGCCGGGACCGTCGCAGAACTGCTCGTCCCCGGCAGCGCACTGGGCGCATTCGCCGCAGGAGTCGACGAAGCAGCCCACGCCGACCCGGTCGCCAACAGCGAACTTGGTCACCTGTGAGCCGACCTGACGCACCACCCCGGCGATCTCGTGGCCGGGCACCAGCGGGTAGTTGATGTCACGACCCCACTCGCCGCGGGCGGTGTGGATGTCGGAGTGGCAGATGCCGGCGTAGGCGATGTCGAACAACACCTCGGTGGGCCCGGGCTCGCGCCGTTCAATGGTGGTGCGGGAAAAGCGACCCGTGGGCGAATCGATGGCGTAGGCAACGGCCTGTGGCATGGCTGACTCCTGAGAAGACGGCGGAGCGTCCATTCTCTCGCGTCCAGCGTCCGTGCGGACGCAACGACCACAGTTCTACTCAGGCTGCCTCGGGGAACGCGTCCCAGCGAGGGCTCGCCACAGAAAACGGGTGGCCCCAGAAAACAGGTGGCCCCGTCCAGCCATGCCGGACGGGGCCACCTCGGGCTGGAAGATCAGCCTTCGTTGCTCAACCACTCGTAGCGCTTGTAACGCAGATCTGCGTCCTCCTGCGCCTGGACGGCCATCTCAGCTGCACCCTCGGGGTTGCTGCGGGCGACCGTCTTGTAGCGGGTCTCCTTGGCGTAGAAATCGGCCATCGTCGTGCTCGGCGCCTTCGAGTCCAGCTTGAACACCGGCTTGGCGCCGGCCTCCGGCTCCGGGTTGTACCGGTACAGCGGCCAGTGACCCGAGGTGACGGCTTCCTTCATGTGCTCGGCGGTATCGGCCAGGTCGATGCCGTGAGCGATACAGGTGGCGTAGGCCAAGATCAGCGACGGACCGGGGTAGGCCGCAGCTTCCTGAATCGCCCGGACGGTCTGCACCTCGTTGGCGTTCAATGCGATCTGAGCCACGTACACGTCGCGGTAGGCGTGGGCGATCATGCCCAGATCCTTCTTGCGACCCGGCTTGCCGGACGCAGCGAACTTCGCCGACGCACCACGCGGGGTGGCCTTGGACGCCTGGCCGCCGGTGTTGGAGTACACCTCGGTGTCGAGCACCAACACGTTGATGTTCTGACCCGATGCGAACAGGTGATCCAGACCGCCGAAGCCGATGTCGTAGGCCCAACCGTCGCCACCGACCACCCACACCGAGGTCGGCACCAGCGCGTCGGCGATGGTCGAAAGCACCTCAACGCCCGGCACGTCGGCATGCGCGGCCAGCGCCTGCTTCAGTTCCGCCACCCGCGCCCGCTGTTCGGCGATCGCGGCCTCGTCGGTGACCAGGATGTCGTCCGCGGTCACCGCGGCAACGAACTCATCGGACAGGCCGAGTGCCCCGGCAAGTTCACCGGTGAGCGTACGAGCCTGTGCGGCGCGCTCGGTGATGCCCAACTCCAGGCCCATGCCGAACTCGGCGTTGTCCTCGAACAGCGAGTTGTTCCAGGCCGGGCCCCGTCCCTCAGCGTTCTTCGACCACGGGGTGGTCGGCAGGTTGCCGCCGAAGATGGACGAACAGCCGGTGGCGTTCGCCACGACCATGCGGTCGCCCAACAGCTGGCTGACCAGCTTCAGGTACGGGGTCTCGCCACAGCCGGAGCAGGCCCCGGAGAACTCGAACAGCGGCTCCAGCAGCTGCGAACCCTTGACCGTGTCGGTGCGCACCGTGGTGCGGTCGGTCTCCGGCAGCGACAGGTAGTAGTCGAAGCCGATCCGCTGAGCATCGCGGACGTCCTCGGCCGGCACCATGTCGAGCGCCTTGTGAGTCGGGTCCGACTTGGACTTCGCCGGGCAGACCGACACACACACGGTGCAGCCGGTGCAGTCGTCGGGAGCGACCTGGATGGTCAACCGGGTTCCCTCGGGGAAGTCGCGGCCCATGGTGGCCTTGGTCTCGAACTCCGACGGCGCCCCCGCGATCGACTCGGCGGAGAAGGTCTTCATCCGGATCGCGGCGTGCGGGCAGGCCAGGGTGCACTTGCCACAGTCGATGCACAAGCTGGAGTCCCACTTGGGCAACTCGGTGGCCAGGCTGCGCTTCTCCAACTTGGCCGTGCCGGTCGGGAAGGTGCCGCCCGGCGGCATCGCCGAAACCGGCAGCAACTCACCCTCGCCGGCGATCAGCCGCTTCACGGTGGCCAGCACCGAATCGGCCGCCTGGGTGACATCGACCGGAACCGCGTCACCAGCCGGAGCCGCGCCGATCTTGACCTTCGACAGTGCCGCGATGGCCGAATCGATGGCCGCAACGTTGGCCTCCACGACCGCCGAGCCACGCTTGGCGTAGGTCTTGGCGGCACTGTCCTTGGCCAGCGCCAACGCCTCGTCGACCGGCAGCACGTCGGCCAGACCGAAGAAGCAGGCCTGCATGACGGTGTTGACCCGCTTGCCCAGGCCGGCGGCCCGAGCCACGGTGAGCGCGTCGATGGTGTACACCTTCAGCGCCTTGGCGATGATCGTCGACTGCACCTGGGCCGGCAGGTGCTCCCACAGCTCGTCGGCGCTGTACGGAGCGGCCAGCAGGACGGTGGCGCCCGGCTTGGCGATATCGAGCACCGGCAGCTGGCTCAACAGATTGAACTGGTGGACGGCCACGAAGTCGGCCTGCTCGATCAGGAAGGGATCGTCGATCGGATCCGGGCCGAAGCGCAGGTGCGACACGGTGGTGGAGCCGGACTTCTTGGAGTCGTAGACGAAGTAGCCCTGGGCGAACAGGTCGGTGTGCTCGCCGATCAGCTTGACCGAGTTCTTGTTCGCGCCGACGGTGCCGTCCGAGCCGAGACCGTAGAACACGGCCTGACGCGCCCGGGTGGGCAGGGTGAACGACGCGTCGGTGGACAGGCTCAGGTGGGTGACGTCATCGACGATGCCCACGGTGAAGCGACGACGAGCCGACTCGCCGGCCACGACCGCGTTGAGCTCGTTGTACACGGCGGCGACATCGCGCGGGGTGAACTCCTTGGAGCCCAGGCCGTAGCGTCCACCGATGACCTTCGGGCCGCCGGGGCGGTAGTCGGCCAGCGCGGTGACGGTGTCGAGGAACAGCGGCTCGCCCTGCGATCCGGGCTCCTTGACCCGATCGAGCACGGCGACCGCCTTGACGGTCTCAGGCAGCGCGGCGACGAACTCCTCGGCCGGGAACGGACGGTAGAGCCGCACGACCAGGACGCCGACCTTCTCGCCGCTGGCGGTGAGGTGGGCCACGGTGCTGCGGACGGTGTCAGTGCCCGAACCCATGATCACGATCACGCGCTCGGCGTCGGGAGCGCCGTAGTACTCCACCAGGTCGTAGCGGCGTCCGGTCAGCTCGAAGAACTGATCCATCTTCGCCTTCACGATGCCGGGGACGGCGTCGTAGTAGGAGTTGGCGGCTTCACGGCCCTGGAAGAACACGTCCGGGTTCTGCGCGGTACCGCGCAGCACGGGAGCGTTGGGCTGCATGGCGCGGGCGCGGTGGGCCAACACGGCCTCGTCGCTGACCAGCGAACGCAGCTGCTCGTCGGACAGGATCCGAATGCGGTTGACCTCGTGGCTGGTGCGGAAGCCGTCGAAGAAGTGCAGGAACGGCAGCCGGGCCTCCAGCGTCGAGGCGTGCGAGATCGCGGCCATGTCGTGGGCCTCCTGGACGCCGTTGGCGCCCAGGATCGCCCAACCGGTGACCCGGGCGGCCATCACGTCGGAGTGATCACCGAAGATGCTCAGCGCGTGGGTGGCCACCGCACGGGCGGCGACGTGCAGCACCGCGGGGGTGAGCTCGCCGGCGATCTTGTACATGTTCGGCAGCATCAGCAGCAGGCCCTGCGAACTGGTGAAGGTGCTGCCCAATGCCCCGGCCTGGATCGCGCCGTGCAGGGTGCCGGCGGCACCGGCCTCGGACTGCATCTCGATGATCCGCGGCACCTGACCCCAGACGTTGCGCTTGCCCTTCGCGCTCCACACGTCGGCAAGCTCACCCATCGGGGAGGCCGGCGTGATGGGGTAGATGGCGCAGACATCGCTGAGCCGGTGGGCAACCGAGGCAGCTGCCTCGTTACCGTCCACACAACTCCATTGAGCGCCGAGGTCGCGCTTGGACAGGCTCTCCTTCGTATCGCTGCCAGTTGCGGTCGGGGTGACGACTGCGGTCATGAATGCTCCTTGGTTCGGCCTAGACAAGTATCAACCTGGAAAGGAAAAACTGCAGCCAAACGGATGGTCAGTAGTGACTATCCCTCGGCTGCAGTGCTCGAGTTCTGCCGCCCGCGAAGACTGAGTGGTACTTCGCCGATCTACTCGTCCGACTCAATGGTCAGTGACTCGGTGGATAGAGCGCCACCTACGGGGGGTTACCCCAAGTGGTGTCAGATCTGGGCCGTGCTTGGCGGAGAGGATAACCCGCCGACACGGTTACTGGCCACCCCCGGTAGGTGATCCGTCCCAAACCGGGCCCGACCAGGCGCGATCAGCGGCCGTGCCGGGTGTCACGGACAGTGTGGCGATCGTAGAAGTCGATCAGCACCGGCCAGGAGCGCACCCGTGCCCGGCTGGCCTCATTGAAGCTGCTCGGCCACAGCCGCATGATCACCGTGGTGCTCCCCGACCCCAGGTAGTCGACCATGAACGACTGAAACTGCTGATTGCGGAGCCGCTCGGGGGTGGAGCCATCGGCATGGGAGATGTCGTACACGTAGCCACTGAGATCGACCACCAGCGGGCAGCCCCGAGCAAGGTTGCGGCGCAGGGTGTCGGTCAGGATCAGCGACACCGGGTTGTCGGTGGTCACACACCCGGGACGGGCGGCCAGGGCCTTGCGTACCTGGGCCACCGGGAACTCCTTGCCCTCAGGGATCAGTAGTTGGGTGACCGTGGTGGCCGCCAGGGCGCCCACGACCGTGACCGCGACCACCGCCCGCCCGCCGCGTCCGACTCGCTCGGTGAGTTCGGCCAAGCCGCTGCCGAGCACCAACGCCAACGGCGCGGCGGAGAATGTCGGGTAGTGGACGAACCACGATGGGCCGGCCAGCAGCGTGGCGATCGCTACCGCCGCCAGCACCAGGTACAGCCGACCCAGTCGAGACCGCGCTGCGCCGATCGCCGCCAGCGCCACCAGGACGAACAAGGCCACCTGGGCCGCCACCGGCGGACCCCCGGATCCGGTAACGAACGTGCCCGACACCAGCACCGGTGGTGCTGGGTCCAGCTGCCCCAACCCGACGATGTCGCCCAGGCGCTGCCAGGTGCTGATCGGAAGGTCCGGACGTCCGAGCTGGTCGAACAACACCATCCGCCAGAACTGCGGGGCCAGCACCACAAAGGGACCGATCACCACCACCGCTGTGGCCAGCGCACCCAGGCCGGCGATCAGCGCTGCCCGGAATCCCTCAGCGAACAGCAGCCACACGCACAGCGCCGCGACCAGCACCACGCCCCAAATCTTCACCGTGGCCCCGAACCCGAGCAGCGCGCCGGCGCCGAACAGCCGAGCCACCCCTAGCTGGCCCCGTTTCACTGCCGGGGCCAACAGCACCAGCGCACCGACGACCGCGAAACTGGCCAACCCCTCCAGGCGGGTGGTGCGTTCGCTGTAGATCGCGGGGAAGAAGGTCAGGTAGAAGCCCGCGCCCAGCAACCCCGGCAGCACGCCGCGCTGGGACAACAGGCGGTAGATCAGCACGGTGGTGACCGACCCCAGAAGCATGAAGGCCACTCGCGCCACCAGGTTGGCCCATTGGTCGCCGATCACCGAGCCCAAGGCCACGAACGGCTGCAGGAAGATCAGCAGCCCCGGCGGATGCAGCAACAAGAAGTCGCGATAGGGAACCCGGCCCGCAGCCAGTCCGACTGCGGCGGCGTAGTAGACCGACGGGTCGTAGTTGTCCACCGGGAAGGGGCCGCCACCGTTCAGCACCGGAATCAGCCGGACGACGAACGCCAACACGAACAGGGCGACCGGAGTCAATATCCGGACGCTGCGTGATAACACCGTCGGTCGCGGCGTCGCTACGTTCGACGGCACGCTCTCAGGCTAGGCCGCCGCGCCAACCGGACGATCAGAGTTCGGCGTCGTCGTCCTCGGCGTGCGCCCGTCCGGGCAGGTGGCGCCGGGTCAGCGGCTCCAGCACCCAGTACACCGCGCTGGCCCAGATCCCGGCGACCAGCCAGCCCAGCGAGTTCAGCCCCAGCCACGTTTCACCCAGTGGGCCACTGAACAAGACGGTCTGACCGTTGTCTCCGGTGATTCGAATGCACAGCAGGCCCAGTATCGAACCCGCCAGCCAGGCGGCCACGGCCGGCCAGTGGAAGCCCCCACTGAACCAGAAGTCGCCGTCAGCGCTGGTGTCGGTGAGGTCACCGTCAAAAAGGTCACGACGCAGAACCAGATCCAGCCCGAAGACTCCGACCCAGGCCACCAACGGGGGCGAGAAGATCGCCACCACCAACGGGAGCGCCTCGGCGAAGGTCAGGTCGCCGGACACCGTCTGGGTCGTGACCACGACCACCGCGGTGACCAGCACCACGCCTGCGCTGACCAGGAAGGCAACCGGACGCGAGAGCGGCACCCCGGTGGCCTGCAGACTCAGGCCGGAGGAGTACATGGCCAAATCGGCGGCCGCGAGCAGGCCGAGCACCGACGCGATCAGGTAGGGCACCAACAGCCAGTCGGGGAGGGCCAGGCCGGCGGCGGCGCTATTGCCGAGCGCGAGGAAGGCCCCGGAGGCCACCAGCAACACCAGCGGCACCGCCGAGCCACCCAGCACGCTGGCGAACAGGCGACGCTTGGACACCGTGGCCGGCAGGTAGCGGCTGTAGTCAGCACCGGTGGACAGCCAACTCACCCCGGTGCCGGCGGCGACCAGGCCGATCCCGGCCATCACTGAGCCGAAGTCCGCCGCCGGTACCGAAAGGGCAAGCTTCCAGTCCACGGTGGTGAGTGCCACGATGCACAGCACCAGCATCACCGGCGCGAGCACCCAGCCCAGCCACTTCTGCACCAGCAGAATCATCGAGTGCCCGAAGTAGCCGATCGCGGTGGCACCGGCGACCAGCAACACCACCACCGGAATGGTCAGCCACGGGCCGGTGGGGAAGCCGAGCAGTTCGACGATGCTGCTGATCGCGAACGCCGCGGTGGTGGCCATGACCGTCTCCAGCACGACCAGCACGATCCAGGAGATGGCGGCCGGGACCAGGTTGCCGCGGGTTCCGAAAGTCGCCCGCGACGCCACCAACGTCGGTGCCCCGCTCCACGGCCCAGCCAGGCTGATCAGCGCGACGAAGGCGAACGAGCCCAGCGCCCCGACGAGGGCGACCAGCACGGCCTGCCAGGCGTTCAGGTGAAGGACGGTCACCAGGCCCGATCCGACGGTGACGGTGAGGATCCCGATATTGGCCGCGAACCACGTCCACATCATCGAGCGCAGCGACCCGTGACGCTCGTCCTCGGGCACCGGCTCCAGCCCGCGGTACTCCACACTCAGCGGAGGAGGGGCGTCGATCTCGACGACGCGGGCGAATCTTGGGGCCACGAAACCTGAGAATATGCCAAGGATGGGGTTAATGCCGAGTCGGTCGGCGGCGGACAACTGCGGCTCGCGCCCGCTACCACCGGCCAGGTAGGCTGTCCCACGGTTCCCCGCGCGGCGGTACCTCGCCCAACTCCCCCAGGGTCGGAAGACAGCAAGGGTAAGTGAGCTCTTCCGGGTGCGCGGGGGCCGCTGCATTTTCGCCCGGGGACAGCTGTCCCCAGCAACCATTAGGGTTCAACCGTGGACGAGGATGACGAGGACTTCGAGGTCGAGCCGTACGAGGTACAGGACGGCCCGGACCTGTTCGGCTCCGACGAGCCGGAGGTAGCCGACCTTCCCGCCGACGCCGGTGCGAAACGCGGCCGACGCTCCGAGGAAGAGGTCACCGCTTCACTGATGGAAGTGGTAGACGCGCTGCGCGAGCCGGCTAGCGAGATCGTCCGCCCTGAGACTCCGTTGGCGCTGTACCGGCGCTACCGTCCCGACACCTTCGCCCAGGTCATCGGCCAGGAGCACGTGACCGAGCCGTTGCAGCGTGCCCTGGTCAACAACCGGGTCAACCACGCCTATCTGTTCTCCGGCCCCCGCGGCTGCGGCAAGACCACCAGTGCCCGGATCCTGGCCCGCTGTCTGAACTGCGCCGAAGGCCCCACGCCCACTCCGTGCGGGGTGTGCCAGTCGTGTCGTGACCTTGCTCGCGGCGGGGTCGGCAGCATCGACGTGATCGAGATCGACGCGGCCTCCCACGGTGGCGTGAACGAGGCCAGAGACCTGCGGGAGCGGGCCTTCTTCGCCCCGGTGCACAGCCGCTACAAGGTCTACATCATCGACGAGGCGCACATGGTCACCAAGGAGGGCTTCAACGCCCTGCTGAAGGTGGTCGAAGAGCCGCCGCCCCATGTGAAGTTCATCTTCGCGACCACCGAGCCGGACAAGGTGTTGGGCACGATCCGCTCGCGGACCCACCACTACCCCTTCCGGCTGGTGCCGCCGAAGACCTTGTCGGCCTATCTGGCCGAGTTGTGCCAGGCCGAGGGCATCGCCGTCGAACCGACCGTGCTGCCACTGGTCGTCCGGGCCGGGGCGGGATCGGTGCGTGACTCGCTGTCGGTGCTCGACCAACTGCTTGGTGGAGCCGGCGAGGGTGGCGTGAGCTACCGCCAGGCCACCGCACTGCTGGGCTACACCCCCGACGCCCTGCTCGACGAGATCATCGACGCCTTCGCCGCCGGCGACGCCCAGGGCGTCTTCGCCACGGTGGAGAAGGTGATCGAGATCGGGCAGGATCCCCGCCGGTTCGCCGAGGACCTGCTGCGCCGCCTCCGTGACCTGATCGTGGTCTCCGCGGTGCCCGAGGCGCTCAGCTCCGGGCTGGTGGATGTCTCCGCCGATCAGGGCGAACGCCTGGTCACCCAGGCCGACACGATGGGCTCCGGCGAGCTCACCCGCGCTGCCGAGGTGATCGCCGTCGGGCTGACCGAGATGCGCGGCACCACCGCGCCGCGACTCCACCTGGAGTTGATGTGTGCCCGAGTGCTGCTGCCCGGGGCCGACCAGAACGAACGTGGCCTGCACGCCCGCCTGGATCGGTTGGAACGCCGCTTGAACATCGTGGGCGCCGGCAGCGCACCGGCGGCCGACACTGCGCCAACCACGCCGCGCCCGGCTCCGGTAGTCGCCGAGGCGGCTACTGCCTCCACCGCTGCCGAGTCGATGGCCGAGGCCAAGGCCGCCGCGAAAGCCGCTCGCCGTCCGAAGACCGACGAGCCGGCCGCGTCCGACCCCTGGGCAGCCAGTTCGCCCGCCCCGGCGACCCCGGCTGCGAAGACCCGTCCGACTCCCAGTAGCGATCCTGGTCCGGCCCCGGTCGCGCCCGCCGTCGCCGACGTCGTCGAGACTCCCGAACCGGCCGCGCCTGCACCCACCGCCCCCGAACCGGTCACTGCTGCACCGCCGGCCAATCCGGGAGACCTGGGCACCGCTGACCTGCGTCGGCTGTGGCCACAGGTGCTGGAGGAGGTCAAGAATCGGCGCCGGTTCACCTGGATCCTGCTCAGTCAGAACTCCTCGGTGGTCGAACTGCGTGACGGGGTCCTCACCCTCGGCCTGGCCAACCCGGGCGCCCGCGACAGCTTCGCCAAGGGCGGTAGTTCCGACGTCCTGCGGGAAGCGATCCTCGCCGTGATCGGCGCGGCCGTCCGCATCGAGACCGTGGTGGACGCCAACGCCGACTCCCCGGATCGTTCCGCACCCGCACCCGCGCCCGCGTCCGCGCCGAGCCCTGCGACAGAGCCGGTCGGGCGTTCGGCCGCCGCCGAAGCCGCCCGCCAGGAGATTCGTCCGACCCGGCCGGCGAGTAGCCCGGTCAGCGCCGAAGCCCCCGAGGAAGAACCCGACCGCGACGATGACGAGCTCGTCGACGACGGTAATAGCGGTGAAGAGTTGCTGATGAAGCACCTCGGCGCGGAGCTGATCGACCCGTCCTGACCTGCCCGTAGCATGGGTGGCGGCCAAACGAATGGAGTACCGATGTTCGATCCTGGATCGATGGACCTGTCCAGCCTGCTCGCGCAAGCCCAGCAGTTGCAGGATCAGCTGGAACGCGCCCAGGCCGAACTCGGCGCCCAAACCGTGACCGGCACTGCCGGCGGTGGCCTGATCACGGCGACCGTGACCGGCACCGGCGAACTGATCGGGTTGGTGATCGCTCCGGAGGCGATCGACCCGTCCGACCCGGAGACGCTGGCCGATCTGGTGGTCGCCGCAGTGCGTGACGCCAACCACCAGGCCGTCGCGCTGGCCCAGGCCACCATGCCGCAAATGCCGGAGATGGGGCTGTAGGCAACAGATGTTCGAAGGACCGATCCAGAACCTGATCGACGAGCTGGGACGGCTGCCCGGCGTCGGCCCAAAGGGTGCCCAGCGGATCGCGTTCCACATCCTGTCGGCCGAATCCGATGAGGTGCAGCGGCTGGCCGACGCCCTGCGCGAGGTGGCCGAGAAGGTGCGCTTCTGCCAGATCTGCTTCAACATCTCCGAGGAAGACAACTGTCGGATCTGCGCCGACGTCCGCCGTGACCGCACCGCGATCTGCGTGGTGGAGGAGTCCAAGGACGTGGCGGCGATCGAGCGCACCCATGAGTTCCGCGGGCTCTACCACGTGCTCGGTGGTGCGATCAGTCCGATTGACGGCATCGGCCCGGCCGACCTGCACATTCGCGAGCTGCTCACCCGCCTGGCTGATGGCACCGTCACCGAGGTGATCCTGGCCACTGACCCGAACCTGGAGGGCGAAGCCACCGCCACCTACATCTCCCGGTTGCTGATCGACACCGATGTGGTGGTCTCGCGCCTGGCCAGTGGCCTGCCCGTCGGCGGCGATCTGGAGTACGCCGACGAGGTCACCTTGGGTCGCGCCTTCGCCGGACGCCGGCGACTGAACGAGCCGCGCCCGTGAAGCCGACAACCATCCGCCTGATCGCCTCCGATCTGGACGGCACGCTGCTGCGTCCCGACAAGAGCATCGCCACCGTCACCCGCACCGCGCTGCGCCAGGCCGCTGACAGTGGCGCTGTCGTGGTGGCGGCCACCGGACGCCAGACCGGTTCGTTGCCGCCGGAGCTGCTCGATTGCGCGGTCAGCCACTTGGTCGGTGCCAATGGTGCGATTGGCATCGATCTGGTCACCGGGGAGGTGCTGTTCGAGGCTGCCTTGTCCGCTGCCACGGTCGCCGCCATTGGCAGCTTCTTCGCCGAGAACCTGCCGGACGCCCGACTGTCGGCCAGTCGCGAGCAGGGCAGCTACTACGTGATCGAACCCGGCTACCTGGAGCTCGTCCAGGCTCGCGAGAAGCTACCGGCGGGCTTCCTGCGTCCGGGGTCGCGCGAAGAGATCGTGGCCCAGGACACCTTGAAGATGAGCATTCGCCATCCCACGCTGACCGGCGAGCAGATGCGCGATGCCCTCTACGCCAGCGGTCTGACCGGTTTCCACGCGACCACCTCGGGGGCGCCGTTCCTGGAGATCGGCGGCGCCGGGGTCACCAAGGCCACCGGGGTGGCGCGACTGTGCGCCCACCTCGGCGTGTCCGCGGAGTCCGTCCTGGCTTTCGGGGACGCCGGCAATGACGCCGAGTTGATCGCCTGGGCAGGCTGGGGAGTGGCGATGGGTAACGCGACCGCGGAGCTGCAGGCCATCGCCGACCAGGTCACCGCCACCAATATCGACAACGGGGTGGCCCGGGTGGTCGAGGAGTTTCTGAACGAACGGAGGATCCGTGGATCGCAGCGGTGACCCCATCCTGACCGCGTGGGCGGCTGAGTGCGTGGCGCACGCCTTGGCGCAGTTCCCCGACTTCGCCGACGAGGCGGCCGAGCAGGCCGTCAGCGCCGCTAAGCGCTGGGCCGGCGGTGACGCCGCCGCACTGGACGCCTGCCGCGACGCCGCCTTTGAGGCGCACCTGTCGGCACGCGCACTGACCGAGGCCGGCTATCAGGCGTTGGCGACCTGCGTCCGCGCGGCCAGTAACGCCGCCGCCAGCGCCGACGAGACTGATCTGGCCGAGGTGGCTGCCGACTACTGCCTGGAGGCGCTCACCCTGAACAGCGCACCGTGTGAGCAGCAGTTCACCGGCGAGGCCGAACGCCGCTGGCAGTGGGAGCAGTTGCCCGAGCCGTATCGCGCGCAGCTTTTCGACGCCGAGCCGCCCCAGCCCGGGCCGGCCGCCTGCGCCATCTGAGTCGCCGCCGGAGGTTTCGACACGGCCGCTCCGCGGCCTGCTCAACCAACGACCACGGTTATTGAGCCCGACGAAGCCCGCACCCCACCCCCTGGTTGAGCTCGGCCTGCCCTGAGCCTGACGAAGGGTCGAAGCCCGCCTCGCCGCCGCAGCTTTGGGCAAACCCCGAGCCTGTTCATAGGCGGCGCACAGGTTCGCGGCGCACAGTAGACAGTGAGCAGAAAGGAGCTCACATGCGCTACTACCCTGGCCCGCACGGCGGCATGGGAATCTGGTTCGGAATCGCCGGTTTCGTCGGCACCCTGTTGGTGATCGCCCTCATCGTCGCGCTGGTGGTCGTCCTCGTCCGTCGTAACAAGCAGCCGAGCGTTCCGGTCCATCCGGGCGCGGGCAATCCGGCCGTCCACCTCCTCGACCAGCGACTTGCCGCTGGCGAGATCGATATCGCCGACTATCAAGCCCGCAAGGCCGCCCTCACCGGAGAAGCCCCACCGCGACCGGAATGGACGCCACCGCCGACCGAGCCTCCGGCGCCGCCGGACGAAGACAAGGGCTAACCACTCCTGCCTCGACCAAGAAGTGAGGGCGATTTTGCACCGAACATGGTGCGAAATCGCCCTCACTTCTTGCCAGACTGGTTTTGGTCCTAAACTGGGTCGTTGTCTGCACGGCGTTGATGGGGCTATCACCTCGGAGCTGCTGGAAGAACGGAGCCTCGGCTCTCAGTAGAACCGGCCGCAGCGATGAAACAAGAGGGACGCCCGCCGCGGCGTCCAAGAAGGGTGGTACCGCGGGGTTCGCCTCGTCCCTTCGTCAGAACTGACACGAAGGAACCACCGATGACCGATTCCACGCCCGCCGGCAGCTACCGTCCGGTGCCCACCAGCATCGACCTGCCCGCGATGGAGCGCGAGATCCTCGACTTTTGGGAGACCAACGGCACCTTCGCCGCGTCCCTGGAGCGCACCGCCGATGGCACCCCGTGGACGTTCTACGAGGGCCCGCCGACAGCCAACGGCATGCCCGGCACCCACCACATCGAAGCCCGGGTGTTCAAGGACGTCTTCCCCCGTTTCAAGACCATGCAGGGCTTCCGGGTCGACCGTAAAGCCGGCTGGGACTGCCACGGTCTGCCCGTCGAACTGGCGGTGGAGAAGGAACTCGGCTTCAACGGCAAGCCCGACATCGAGGCGTACGGCGTAGAGCCGTTCAACGCCAAGTGTCGCGAGTCGGTGAGCCGTCACGTCGGTGAGTTCAGCGAACTCACCCGGCGGATGGGCTACTGGGTGAACCTCGACGAGGCCTACTGGACGATGAGCCCCGAGTACGTCGAGTCGGTGTGGTGGTCGCTGAAGCAGATCCACAACAAGGGCCTGCTGGTGGAGGACTACCGGGTGGCGCCGTACTGCCCCCGCTGTGGCACCACGCTGAGCGATCACGAACTCGCCCAGGGCTATGAGGACGTCTCCGACCCCAGCGTCTACGTCCGCTTCCCGCTGACGTCCGGCCCGCTGGCGGGCAAGGCCGCCCTGCTGGTGTGGACGACCACGCCGTGGACGCTGGTCAGCAACACCGCCGCGGCCGTGCACCCCGAGGTGACCTACGTGGTGGCCACCAAAGACGAGCCCGGCGGCGAGTCGCTGGTGCTGGCCGAAGCCCTGGCCGAGAAGGTGCTGGGCGATGACTGGCTGCTCGGCCAAACCTTCGTCGGCAAGGACATGGAGTACTGGACCTACGCCCGTCCGCTGGAGTTGGTGGAGTTCCCCGACGTCGTCGGCGGCACCCACTACATCCTGCTGGCCGACTACGTCACCACCGAGGACGGCACCGGCGCGGTTCATGAAGCGCCCGCCTTCGGCGAGATCGACATGGAGGCCTGCCGCGCGTACGGCCTGCCGCTGGTCAACCCGGTACGCCCCGACGGCACCTTCGAACAAGACCTCGACCTGGTCGGCGGGCTGTTCTTCAAGGACGCCGATCAAGTCATCATCGACGACCTCACCGCCCGGGGCGTGCTGTTCAAGGTGGAGTGGCACACCCACTCCTACCCGCACTGTTGGCGCTGCCACACCGCTCTGCTCTACTACGCCCAGCCCAGCTGGTACATCCGCACCACCGCCATCAAGGACGACCTGCTGCGGGAGAACGCCGGCACCAACTGGTACCCCGAAACCATCAAGTGGGGCCGTTACGGCGACTGGCTGAACAACAACATCGACTGGGCCTTGTCGCGCAGCCGCTACTGGGGCACGCCGCTGCCGATCTGGCGTTGCGCGGACGGCCACCAGACCTGCGTGGGGTCGCGGGCCGAGTTGAGCGAGCTCACCGGTACCGACCTGAGCGCGCTCGACCCGCACCGTCCCTTCGTCGACGATGTGGTGTTCGCCTGCCCGGTCTGCACCCAGCCGTGCCATCGGGTGCCGGAAGTGATCGACGCCTGGTACGACTCCGGCTCGATGCCGTTCGCTCAGTGGGGCTACCCGTGGGCCGACGGCTCCAAAGAAGCGTTCGACGCGGCCTACCCGGCCGATTTCATCTGTGAGGCGATCGACCAGACCCGTGGCTGGTTCTACTCGCTGATGGCCGTCGGCACGCTGGTGTTCGACCAGTCCAGCTACAAGAACGTGCTCTGCCTGGGCCACATCCTGGCCGAGGACGGCCGCAAGATGAGCAAGCACCTGGGCAACATCCTGGAGCCGATTCCGCTGATGGACACCCACGGCGCCGACGCGGTGCGCTGGTTCATGGCCGCCGGCGGCTCGCCCTGGTCGGCCCGTCGGGTGGGCCACAGCACCATCACCGAGACCGTCCGCAAGGTGCTGATGACCTACCTCAACACCGTCTCGTTCCAGACCATCTACGCCAGCGCGAACGGATGGACGCCGGCGGCGGGGCCCGCCGAGGCAACCCACGTGCTCGACCGGTGGCTGGTCAGCGCCCGAAATGCGCTGACCGCCGAGGTCACCGATGCGCTGGAGGACTTCGACACCCAGAAGGCCGGCTCGCTGCTGGCCGACTTCGTCGACGACCTGAGCAACTGGTACGTGCGCCGCTCGCGTCGCCGCTTCTGGGAAGGCCAGCCCGGCGCCCTGCAGACCCTCCACGACACCCTGAACGTGGTCACCCGGCTGATGGCGCCGCTGGCCCCGTTCGTCACCGAACGGGTCTGGCAGGACTTGTTCGTCCCCACCGATCCCACCGGGCCGACCTCGGTGCACCTGTCGCAGTGGCCGGTTGTGGACGCCGTGATCGACACCGAGCTGGAGGCGTCCATGCAGCTCACCCGGCGCCTGGTGGAGCTGGGCCGCTCGGCGCGGTCGGAGGCCAAGATCAAGACCCGGCAGCCGCTGCAGCGCGCCTTGGTGCCGTCGGCCGCCTTCGCCCGACTGGACGCCGACCTGCTCGCCGAGGTCGCCGAGGAGCTCAATGTGGTGTCGGTGGAGTCGTTCGCCTCCGCCGGCGACCTGGTCGACTACTCGGCCAAGGGCAACTTCCGGGCTCTCGGCAAGCGGTTCGCCCAGCAGACCCCACTGGTGGCCAATGCCATCGCCGCAGCCGATGCCGCCGCTCTGGCCGAGGCGCTGAAGACGGGCAATGCGACGGTGACGGTGCCCGAGCTGGGTGAGGTCGAGGTGAGCGCCGAGGAGGTGCTGCTCACCGAGCGCCCGCGCGAAGGCTGGTCGGTGGTCAACGAGCAGGGCGAGACCGTCGCCCTCGACCTGGAACTCACCCCGGAGTTGGTGCAGGCCGGGATCGCGCGGGACTTCATCCGCGCCGTCCAGGACGCTCGCAAGACGTCCGGCTTCGCGGTGTCCGATCGGATCACCCTCACCTGGGTGGCCACCAACCCGGCCACCGAGGCGGCGCTGACCACGCACGTCGACCAGATCGCCGCCGAGGTGCTGGCGGTGGACGTCACCACCGGCCCAGCCGCCGAGGGCTGGTTCGCCGACGACGAGCTGGGCTTCGCCTTCACCGTCGCCAAGAGCGAGGCCTAGCCATGGGCGCAGCCACCCCGGTACTGCTGCTGCACGCAGCGGGACGAACTCCGCAGATGTGGCAGGACCAGGTCGAGGCCATCGGGATGAGCCGTCCGGCGCTGGCCCCGTGGTTGCGCGGGCTGCGTCCGGGCCGCAAGGACGAGTTGTCGCTGGCCGACGCCGCCGACGAGGTGCTGTCCACGTTGGATCGCAACGGAATCGAGGCTGCACACCTGGTCGGACACCAGCTGGGCGCGATGGTCGCGCTGCAAGTGGCCGCCACCGAGCCGACGATGGTGGCCGGGCTGGTGCTGTCCGGCGCGGTGGTCGCGCCGTCGTCCATGGCGATGGGGCTGCAGCGGATGGTGATCCGACTGCTGCCGAACAAGTCGTTGGCCGAGAGCGGTGCCACCAAGGCCGACCTGCTGCGAGCCTTGGACCTGATCGCCACCGCCGACTTCGGCAAGAACCTCGACCGGATCACCGCCCCGGCCCTGATCATCGCCGGCTCTGGCGATCCGGGACGCTCCGCAGCGCAGGTGTTGGCCGATCGATTGCCGCACGGCCGCTACGCCGAGATCGCCGGCGTCGGCTCCGATCCGAGCCTGGAGGCCCCGGCGGCATACAACCAGCTGCTGATGGAGTTCCTCAGCAGTAGTTCGGCTCGCTGAGGCAGGAACGTCCCGCCACCTGGGCGCCGATTGGACAGCGTCCGTGCAGGCTCCGTAACCTCTGCCCATCCCGTGGCCAAAGACACCTGGCAACATCCCAGACCAGGACGTCCTTTCCGGCCGGCACCGCACCGAGACCTGGCGATAACACCGCTCCCGGCGACGGATTCTGACTTCTTTTGAACCCATTGTTAAGGACGTGACCACCGTGACTGACGCACGCCCGGAGCCCGAACTCACCCAAGACAGTCCTGAGTTCCATCTCCCGCCAGACCATTGGCCCCTGCCCGAACTGACCACCTTTGAAGCCCATCCGCATCCCGCGACCAATCGGTACGTAGCCACCCGCGATTCGGCTGACTACCAGCGACTTCGCAAGACCTTCACCGGCTTCGCCTTCCCGATCGTGATCGCGGTGCTGGGCATCTACTTCGTCTACGTCCTGCTCTCGATCTACGCGACCGGCCTGATGAAGACCCCCGGCTGGGGCGGGCTCAACCTCGGCCTGTGGCTGAGCCTGGCGCAGTTCCCGATCACCTGGATCGCGACCTGGGCCTACATCCGGCACGCCAACGGC
>PHEY01000003.1 GCA_002841335.1 Actinobacteria bacterium HGW-Actinobacteria-2
GGCCTCCTGGCGCGGTCAGGCGGGCGACTCTACTGGGGCCGTAGCCGCGTTCGAAGAACTCCTCCCCCTCTACGAGGAGATGCTCGGCCCCAAACACCCCGACACGCTCACCACCCGCAACAACCTGGCCTCCTGGCGCGGTCAGGCGGGCGACTTTACTGGGGCCGCGGCCGCGTTCGAGCACCTCCTCCCCCTCTACGAGGAGATGCTCGGCCCCAAACACCCCGACACGCTCACCACCCGCAACAACCTGGCCTCCTGGCGCGGCGAGGCCGGTGATCCTGCTGGTGCCGTGGCCGCGTTCGAAGAACTCCTCCCCCTGCGTGTGGAGGTACTCGGCCCCAAACACCCCCACACGCTCACCACCCGCAGCAACCTGGCCTCCTGGCGCGGCCGGGCGGGTGATCCTGCTGGTGCCGTGGCCGCGTTCGAAGAACTCCTCCCCCCCTACGAGGAGGTACTCGGCCCCAAACACCCCGACACGCTCACCACCCGTCACAACCTCGTCTATTGGCGAACCAAAGCCAATGAACGAACCTGAACAGCAAACAGCGGGTTCGAGGCTGGATCCCAATTGGGCGATACACCGGTTCCAGGAATTCCACGAACAAAACACTGCGGCGTGGGGTCTGTTCCGATTGTGAGGGGTGCGCCGCTGCCCCATGGTGGCCGACTTGACCGAGGCCCCGTATCCGAACCTCAGCGGGAACGGTCCGGATGTCATAACGCCGTCCGTCTCATTATCGCCACGCCCCGGCCGTCTCAGATTGACGTCAGTGAGCGCGTCCGAATCTCGTTTTGGTTCGGGCCGGACAATCTTGTCCGACCCTCGACACTTTGGTACGCGGCGCGGGATCTTGAAACGGCCTGATACAAACAGGCTTTGACGCACCGACTTTGATACGAGTCGGCCTCGGTGGCCTAATGGCCAACCTTCCGTCGGGTGGGCCAGGACTGCGTGCTACTACCTCCAGCCGAGCTCATCGGTAAGGCGCGCCACTGACAGCTACCGCCTCTGCCCGAAATCGCGGTGTCCGGCTGATGTCCACCTCGCTCCGGGCCGGAGAGAATGGGAGCCGACCAGGAGGCAAGGATGGGATTTCGCAAGCGGCTCACGGCGGCCATGTCCACGCAGACGAAGATCACCGTCGACCTCAAGCCCAAGCACGCGAATCGCCAGGAGGGGTTCGTCGTAGGCATCGGCGAGAAGTGGTGCCTGCTGGCCGCGACCATGGACGGCGGGTACTTCGACGGCTACCAGGCATTTAGGGTCAAGGACGTTGCACGGATCCGGCGCGACAAGAGCTTCCAGCCCACCTTCTCCAGGACGCAGCCGGAGTGGCCGCCATCGCCCCCACCAGTCGATCTTGATTCCACGGTGGGTCTGGTCTCGTCGCTGGCCGCCTTCTCACCACTCATCGGAATCGAGATGGCCGCTGATCGAGACCGCTGTGGATCGGCACCCTGTACCTCGCCGAACCCGAGTGGATCTGGCTTCACGAGGTGGGACCCGATAGATCCTGGGACGACGAGGCCCGGGGCTCCCGGACTCGGAAGATCACCAACGTCCGCAGCAGCGACCACTATTTGACCGCGCTCGCAGCGGTCGCGGACGACCAGCCGACCCTCCCTCCTCCCGACGAGCGCACAGCCTGAAGCTCCGAGACCCGCTCGATTTCCCGACCACGAACGGACGGCCTGATTAGGCTCCTGCCATGACCGAGGCTGTCGACACCCCCTCACATCCGGCCGGAACGCCGCACGGACGCACGTTCTTCGGGCATCCGTGGGCGCTGGCGAACCTGTTCGGCGTGGAGATGTGGGAGCGGTTCAGCTTCTACGGCATGCAGGGCATCTTGCTGCTCTACCTGTACTACTCGGTCGACCAGGGCGGCTTGGGCATCGACAAGGCCGTGGCGTCCGGCATCGTCGGGGCCTATGGCGGCATCGTCTACCTCTCCACGGTGTTGGGCGCGTGGCTGGCCGACCGCCTGTTCGGCAGCGAGCGGGTGCTGTTCGTCTCGGCGTTCGTGATCATGGCCGGACACCTCGCCCTGGGACTCGTCCCTGGTCTGCTCGGTGTCGGTTTGGGCCTGATCCTGGTCGCCTTCGGGTCCGGTGGATTGAAGGCCAACGTCAGCTCGGTGGTCGGCACCCTGTACGCCCCGGACGACGTCCGTCGCGACGCCGGCTTCTCGCTGTTCTACCTCGGGGTCAACCTGGGCGCCTTCTTCGGCCCGCTGCTGACCGGCCTCCTGCAGAGCACCGCCGGCTTCCACTGGGGCTTCGGCCTGGCCGCGGTCGGCATGGCCGCCGGCCTCGTCCAATACTCCTTCGGCCGCCGCAGCATTCCCGAGGTCGCCCGCATCGCCCCCAACCCGCTGCCCCGCGAGCACTACCTCGCCGCAGCCCTGGTCGGCGCAGCCGGTGTCATCGCCGTCGTCGTGATGGTGCTGACCAAGATCATTCGCGTCGACAACCTCTCCCAAGTGGTCATCATCGCCACCGTGATCGCGGCGGTGAGCCTGTTCGCGTTGCTGCTCACCAGCAAGCGGGTGGACGCCACCGAACGCTCCCGGGTGTGGGCGTTCGTCCCGCTGTTCCTGGTGTCGGTGGCGTTCTGGTCGCTGTACCAGCAGCAGTTCACCGTGGTCACCTTCTACGCCGACAGCCGCCTCAACCGCTTCATCTTCGGCTGGGAGTTCCCGGTCAGCTGGGTGCAGTCGATCAACCCGGTTTTCATCATCGCCCTGTCCGGCGCGTTCGCCGCCTTGTGGGGACGCCTGGGGACCCGGCAGCCGTCCACGCCGGTGAAGTTCGGCCTTGCCGCGGCGATCATGGGCGGCGCCTTCTGGCTGTTCCTGCCGTTCGCGGGCGGCGGTCCCAACTCCACCCCGGTGCTGGCGTTGGTCGGCATCCTGTTCGTCTTCACCGTCGCCGAACTGCTGCTCTCCCCGATCGGACTGTCGGCCTCGACCAAGCTCGCGCCGAAGGCCTACCGCACCCAGATGATCGCGCTGTTCTTCCTCTCCAGCGCACTGGGCACCACCATCGCCGGGACGCTCGGCGAGTACTACACATCCGTCCCCGAGACCACCTACTTCGGCACGCTCGGCCTGGTCGCGGTGCTGGTGGGCGTCGCCATGCTGATCGCCGCCCCGGCCGTGCTGAAGTTGATGAAAGACGTGCGCTGACGGCGTCGGCCACCTACGGACGTCCGGCCCGCCGGCGCGCGATCTCGATCACGGCACTCTCGTTCAGCTCACCCAGGCCGGACGCGAGCAGGGCGTCCAGGGTGTCCAGCGCGACCTCGCCGAACGGCGCCTCCGCGCCCAACTCCTCGGCCAGGCGCATGGCGTAGGCGACGTCCTTGCGGCGCAGGCGTCCGGAGAAGGTCACCGGATCGGGGTGGTCGTCGGCCACCATTCGGCGCACATTGCGGACGACCTGTGGGCTGGCGGCCTGGCCGCTCGCCAGCGCTCGCTCGACCTGCTCCAAGTCGAGGCCGGCGCGCTCGGCCAACGCCAAGCCCTCGGCAACCCCGGCGATCTGCACCGCGCCGATCAGGTTCACGATCAGTTTGTAGGCCGTGCCCGCGCCCACTCCTCCGAAGTGGATGAGCTCGGTGGCTAGCGGTTCCAGCAGCGGACGGACGTCGGTCAGGTCGGCCGGGTCGGCGCCGATGAGCAGCGTGAGTCGTCCGGCCGCAGCGGCGTCCGGGAGCCCGGTCACCGGGCAGTCCACATACCGCAAGCCCCGCTCCCGCACCGCGGACGACAACTCGGCCACCCACGCCGACGACAACGTGGAGCACTCGACCGCGAACGCGCCCGGCGCCGGGTCGCCGGCCAGGACGCCGTCGGCACCCAGCCACACCGCGCGGGACGCGTCGTCGTCGCTGACCATCACGAACACCGCATCGACACCGCGAACCGCCTCGGCAGGTGTCGCCGCGAAGTGGGCGCCGCCAGCGATCAGCGGTTCGGCGGCGGCCGCCGTCCGATTGGTCACGGTGACATCGTGGCCGGCTGCGACCAGCCGTCCGGCCATGCCGCGGCCCATTCGACCCAGCCCGATGAATGCGATTCTCGCCATGGGGTGATCGTAAGTGGCGAGGGGCAGTGCCGCGCCGGGCCTACTCAACGCCTACACCGGCCTCGAAGAGGAGCCATCGCGCGTGGCGTTGCTCACGACCTCGCCGCCACCGGTAGGCGGGCGTCCAAGCCTGAGTCGACCGGACGCCCTCGGCGGCACCGCTTCAGCAGCAGCCGGGGTGCCGGTGTTGGAGGAGATGCTGATGGACGTCCGAATCTTCGGCACCCGCCGCCACCAGGAACTCGTCCAGGTCCACGCGTCGACCGCCGAGCCAGGTCCCCAGCACCGTCACCAACTCGGCGAGCCGACTCGGATCCACCTGATAGGGGTCGGCACTGAGCTCCACGAAATCGGCGAGCTTGCCGGGGGTGAGCGAACCGACCACCTGATCGCGATGCAGCGTGTAGGCCGCGTTAATGGTGTGCGCCTTGAGCGCCTCGTCAACACTGATGCACTGCTCAGGGGCATGGACGGCACCGCTCACCGTTTGGCGAGTCACTGCGGTTTGGACGTTGAGCAACGGCGTCGGCGGCGACACCGAACCGTCGTTGTGCAGCGACACACAGGCCCCGGCGGCAACCGCGTCGCCGACGGCCTGCCAGCGCGCTCCGTGCTGATGGTCGAACATCTCCCCGTCGAGCAGGTCACCCCAGAAGTAGTACTGGAACGGCGCCATCGACACCATCACGCCCAGCTTGGCGGCCCGCTCAAACTGGTCGGGCCGCGCCGCACCGACATGCTCCAGCCGCCAACGATGATCCGTGCCCACCAGCCCGTGCCTGGTCAAGGCATCTTCGTAGGCGTCCAGGGCGAAGTCGACCGCCACATCACCATTGGAGTGAAACGACATCTGCCAGCCCAAGGGCGCGCACTGATCGAGAATCGCATCAACCTGCGCCCGTCCATAGTTCATCGAATCGGCCCCGCCTGCCCGGGCCGGGTCGATGCCGGCCAACCGGGTGGCTTCGCTGTCGAGATAGGGGAACGACAAGGCGACGTTGCCGATCCACGGCGATCCGTCGGTCCACAGCTTCACCCCCTGCTTGACCAGGAGTTTGTCGCCGGCGGCGAAGCTCACCTGATCGAGATAGCCCGGCGCCGTCGACACCTGCCACATGCTCACCCGCAGCGGGTTGCTCGGCAGCGCGGCCAGCGCCTCGTAGCCCGCAGTGAGCTCTGCGGAGTAGGTCATGTCAGAGGTGGAGGTGATGCCGCCGCGGGCCATCAGGGCGAAATACTCCGCGGCGCTGCCCAGCATGCTGCCCCCCAGCTCGGTGAGCACCGGACCGAGCACAAGGGTGTTGGCCGGCACCTCATAGGCGATCCCGTTCAGCGCGCCGCTCGACGTACGTCCGAACCGACCACCAACCGGATCGGACGGCACCGCCACGTCCCACTGGTTGCGCCGGATCAAGGCGGTGGTGAAGTAGGTGGCGTGACCGGAGTTGTCGGCCACCACCACCACCCGATCGCCGAAGATCTCGTCGAGTTCAGCAGCCGTCGGGGCCTGATGGCGGTGCAGAAGCGCATCGAAGCCGGTGAACACCAACGGCTTACCCGCCTCGGCGGCGGCGGCCACCTCGGTGAAGATCGTCACCACGGCGTCCCAGGTGGGGGCCACCCACGGCGCGATCGCCACGGCCGGGGATTGGGTGGAGACGCCACTGAACAGCGGATGGCTGTGCGGATCGATGAAGCCCGGCATCAAGACCGCCGCCCCGCTGTCGACGATCGGCGCGTCCGGGGCCGCCGCTCGGCATTGGGCCAGCGATCCGACGGCAATGATGGTGTCGCCATCGAAGGCGACCGCCTCAGCACGCGGCACCGACTCGTCCATGGTGATGATCGAGCCGGCGGTCAAGATGGTTGCGGTCACGGCAGTTCTCCTTCGGTGGTGGCGCCGGTCGGGGTGCTTCGTGGCTCGAGGAACTCCTCCATCGACGTCCCCGCGGCCGGACGTCGTAGCGACCAGACGATCACCGCGGCGAGCACGGCGACCGCCGCGGCGCTGATCAGCGACGTCAGGACGAAAGCGTGGGAGTAGATGCCGGCCAGAGCCGGCTGCCCGATCGCGGCCAGCGCCGGATCGGCAGTGGTTCCCGAAGCCAGGTATGAGGTGATCGCATCCCAGGAGTTCTCTCCGGAAATGGCGCCCCCGCTGGCCGCCCGCACGCCATCGAGAGTGAAAGTGCTGACCATCACGGTGGTGCCGGTGAGCCCGAGCGAATAGCCGAACTGCCCCACGGCGGTCTTGCTGGAGGTCACCGGGCCGAAGAAACGCGCCGGAGCCAGGCTCAAGAACAAGCTGCCCTGCACCAAGGCGACCCCGGCCACGCCGGTACCGCTGAGCACCATCATCGGGATGAACATGACGTAGCTGGAGTGCTGGTCGATGATGCCCAAACTCGCCAGACCGGCTGCGGTCAGCAGCACACCGGTCACCGCGATCCGGGACGCCGCCACCCCAGCTTTGAGGAGGCGTCCGGCGATCACCGCAGCGATCACCGCCACCACAGCGATCGGTGCCGAGGCCGCGCCGATCACAGCGGTGGGCAGATGCACGATGTACTGCCAGAAGTTCGCCGACATCTGGCTGGACGCCCCGCTGGCGAAGTTGAAGATCACCCCCATCAAGACCGCGGCCAGGAAGGCCGGGTGGGCGAAGATCCGGGGCGGAAACAGCGGATGGCTCGATCGGGATCCGTAGACGGCAAAGCCACCCAGCGCGGCGATACCGACCACGATCGGCAACCAGAAGGAGGGGCTGCCGACACCGGCACTGGCCGAGCTGAGACCCGAAAGCAACCCGGCGACTCCGGCACCGACGAGGAGCATTCCCACATAGTCGACCGCACCGGCCGCAACCTTTGGAACGGCGGGCAGCAGCTTCAGGGTGAGCGGGAAGACCAGCACCGACACGACCGGGAGAATCACGTAGGCGCCGCGCCAGTCAAGGGCAGCAACCAGACCGGCAAGCACCACGACAACCAGCGGGAACACCGTGTTCACCACGCTGAACATCGCCAGCGCCGGGCCTCGATCCGCCTCAGCGGAGACGTTCTTCACCATTCCGTAGGCTGCGGCGAAGGTGGCCCCCAGCGCGATGCCGGTGATGATCCGTCCCAGGAAGAACGCCGGCACCCCCGGCACCAAGGCGGTGATCAACTGGCCCAACGCTGCGACCAGCACCGAGACCGCCAGCACGGTGCGACGACCCAACCGGTCAGCCAACACCCCTCCCGCAATCACCGTCGCGGCGAGGGCGAAGGTGGAGATCCCAGCAGCCAGCGACTGCAACGAGGCTGAGAGGTTGAGTTCGTCGGAGGCCTTCACCAACGTCACCGTTGCCACCAGCGGGTCGGCAACCTGAAGGGCGCCGAGCAGGCCGAGGAGCAGCACCTGGTTTCGATTGAAGGAGGGGGCTGTCGCCATTATGAGGTCACGTTCCTGGGTTGAGTGGGGTTGGCCGCCGCCGACTCACGCCGGACGGCTGGGGTGCCTGCGGTTGGGGTGAGGTGAGGCGTTCGCCCCGTCACAAGAAGCTCAGGACGTCGTCGCCCCACGCCAAGCGGAGCTGTTGATCCAGATCGGGTTCAACCTGGTCGCGCAGGTCAATGACCAAGGTCGCTCGCTCACCGGCCGTGTCCGCGTCCGGGCTGGTGCGGTATTGCGGCCAGGGCGGATCGTCCGGGTCAGCATTCGGTTCGCCTCCGGCAACGAACGACAGCCAGCGGGCCTGCATTCTGCGCGAGACGCGGCGGCCGGCACCGAGCCCACCCAGGCGGAATGTGATGTCTTTGGGCCCACCGATCAGGTTGCCCCACAGGTAGGGCAGTTCGGTGGCGTGAGTGGCCCCGAGTCCGAGCAGCCGAAGCATCGGGGTGGCCCAGTCGAAGCGGTAGAGGTACACCGGTGCAACCTGGCAGTGGCCCTCGGCCAACCAGATCGTCGGCATCCGAAAGCCGATGTCCCGGGCCACGCCAAGCCCCTTGGCCTTCTGGCTCATTCCCACATACGCCGAGCCAACTTGTGCCTCGGTGGGCAGGTCGAGAGCAGGATGATCGGCGGCGATGTCGGAGAACATCTGCATGATGGCGTCGGAGGTGATCGGCATCAGCGGCGACTTCATCACCTTGAACATCGCCGACTCACTCTTGTTGGTGCCGATCAGGAGCGGGACCGGGTGAGACTCTCCCGACCGGAACCGGTTCAACGGATAGTCGGGCAGCAGGTCACCGTCCACCGTCGGCGCATAGGCCAGAGTTCCTGGGGACTCGGCCGGGACGGCGGAGTACAACGCGAATCCTGCCTCCACGATCTGCTCGACCGGCAGGTCACGAAGCCGCTCGATCTCGGCGGGGGCGATACCCACACCGTCGAGGAACTTGGCGGCGACTCGGGCCGATCGCGCCGTGTCATAGACCGACGTGGCTGGCGAGCTTTCGGCGATGGCGCGCGAGAACAGCCCGCGCGCAGCGGGGACGGTGAGCAGCGTGGTGACGATGCCGCCCCCCGCCGACTCACCGGCCAAGGTCACCCGGTTCGGGTCACCACCAAAGGCAGAGATGTTGTCCTTCACCCAGGTCAACGCCAACAGGACGTCTCGCAAGGCCAGATTCGAGTCGAAGGCGTCGGCCTGGGTGCCGAACGACGTCAGATCCAGGAAACCCAGGGCCCCGAGCCGATAGTTCACCGCGACCACGATCATGGGCTCAGGAACCGCAAGTTTGTCGGGCTCGAACATCTTCTGACACGACGCGCCGAAGATGTAGGCGCCACCGTGGATCCACACCATCACCGGGCTGGGCTTGTCGGGCGCACAGCCCGCGGACGCCCACACGTTGAGCGTCAGGCAGTCCTCATCGAAGCCGACCCCGTCGGGCAGGACGACCATGGGGCTGACTGGTTGGGGGCACACCCCTCCATAGCGCGAGGCATCGAAAGGCTCGACCCAAGGCTGGGGCGGCCGAGGTGCCCGCCAGCGCAATGCGCCCACCGGCGCGGCCGCATAGCGAAGGCCGCGCCACCGGCGTCCCTGGCCATCACGCACGCCGACCACCGGCCCCGCCGTCGTCGTTACCAGCAGGCTGGGGTCCGCTGCCGCCCCCAGGGCTGGGCTGTCCGGCGATGCTTGTGGAGTCGAGTTGGTCATTGCCTGCCCTTCGTTCACACCCTGGCGGGGGTGGGACTCCCTGGGCTCATCGCCGCGACTGGTCGTTCCACTTCGAACGCTACTCCCCAGAAATTCGGTACGGAGCGATTTCGGGCGGCTAGCCCCTCAGTGTGGTTGGGCGTTCGCGACGCCTTCGGCAACGTAGGGCAGCCAGGCCTCGATGGCTTCCTCCCCGGCCCCAACGGCTGGAATGGCGGCCCACTCGCGCATAGTGCGCCGACCCATGGTGACGGGCTCGGCGCGACCGGCATCGATCAGTTCAGCGGCGCGACCCAGCGTGAGCTTCACGATGACGCGTCGGCGTCGGCCCGCGAACGCGACGACAGTGCCTCCCCAGCTGATTGCTGGGGATCGGAACATCGTGGCCAGGCCCAACTTTGGGTCAGACGGGAGTCGTTCGAGGAGTGCAGCCATCAAGGCTGCCCGGGATTCCTGCTCGTCTGTCATTGGACCGCCTGGTTGGAATGAGGATTCCGCCGACCACCCGGATAGCTCCGGAGGATCGCCGCAAATGGGCACCAGACCAGCATCCTCCATCCAACGACGATCTGCTGACGGCTCTTTCCAGCCTGGCTGGTGGAACGCCCGACTACTCGGCGTCGAAGACGTGCTCCACGCGACGATCGGGGACGAACCACAACGCGGCGATGCCGATCAGGCACAGGCCGGAGATGATCACGCCCACCTCACCGAAGAACGGGGCGATCACCGACACGGTGTAGGCCGCGATGGAGATCCGTCCCTTGTTGTCCAGCCCGGACGCCACCGCGACCCGACTGTTCGCTTCGTGCGCTCTCACCGTGACTCCCTGGAGGATCGAGTAGCTGACCGCTGCCATCAGCGCGACCGCACCGTAGGCCGACATCGGCACCGCGGCGAAGTGGCTCTCGCCGGCCCACGCGGTGACGAAGGGGAACAGCGACAGCCAGAACAGCAGGTGCATGTTGGCCAGCAGCATCGACCCGTTCACCCGCTCGACCAGCTGGAACAGGTGGTGATGGTTGTTCCAGTAGATGCCCACATAGATGAAGCTGAGCACGTAGCTGAGGAACTTCGGCCACAGCACCGCCACGTCGGTCCACTCGTGACCCTCGGGCACCCGCAGCTCCAGCACCATGATCGTGATGATGATCGCGAGCACGCCGTCGGAGAATGCCTCAACCCGTGATCTGCGCATGGACGGTCCCCTTCTGGTCCTAGATCGTGACGACGAGCTTGCCGCGGACGTGTCCGCCTTCGAGCTCGGCGTAGGCGTCCCTGGCCTTCTCGAACGGGTAGACCCCATCCAGGTTCACCCGCAGCTTTCCGTCAGCCACCAGGCCGACGAGGTGGGCGAGGTCCTCGTGGTCGGGACGTACCCACACGTAGTGGCCGCCGAACGCCACCGCGCGGGCATCGGCGACCGAAGCCACATTGCCACCGGGGATCAGCAGGGTCGGGACGGAGTCCAGCGCTGTCCCACCCACGTAGTCGAGGATGGCGTCGAATCGCTCCGGCGCCAGCGCCAACGCCTGCTCAACCAGGTCGTCGCCGTAGCTGATCGGCTCGGCGCCCAAGGAGCGCAGGTAGTCGTGGTTGGCCTCACTGGCCGTGCCGATCACCCGGGCCCCGGCCAGCACCGCCAGCTGGGTGGCGAACGAACCCACCCCACCGGCCGCGGCGTGAATCAGCACGGTCTGACCGGACTGCACCCCGGCCCGACGGATGCTCTGCAGGGCAGTCAGTCCCGCCAGCGGCAGCGCGGCGGCGTCGGTGAAAGACACCCCGGCCGGCTTGTGCGCCGCCGTCCGGACGGGCACCGACACCAGTTCGGCCACGGTGCCGCCACCGACCACGTCCTTGCGGGCGTAGGCCAACACCTCATCGCCCACGGCGTACTCCGGGGTGTCCAAGCCGGTGGCCACCACCACGCCGGCCACGTCCCACCCCGGGACGACCGGGAACATCGTGTCCATCAGTCCGGCCAGGTGGCCCTGACGCACCTTGTAGTCCACCGGATTGAGCCCGGCGGCGACCACCTTCACCAGCAGTGAATCCGGGCCGATATGCGGGTCGGCCACTTCGCCGAACCGGAACTGATCGCGGCTACCGAACTCGTCGTAATAAAGAGCTTTCACGCCTCCACCAACTTCGCCAGCGCCCGCGTCTATTCCACGCCTAGGTGTGGATGCTCAGGTGCCGGAGTCCCGCGGGGCTAGGCGGAATGCCAGGGCTAGCCGGCTCGTTGCCGGCCGAGCTCGGCCTCTCGCCGACGCGCCTCGGCCGCCGCCCTCGCCAAGCCGCCGTGTTCGAGGCCGGCCAACGTGCTGATGCCCTCCCACACCAACTGCCCCCGGTGACGAACGCTGACCTGCATGGTCGCACCCAGGTGCTCCAGGGCGCCCGGCGTCGCGCGGCGCTCCTCGACCAGCGGCACCGGCAGGACGTGGGCGTCCGCCAGCGGCGCGCGTCCGTCGATGTCGACCTGCCACCGCCCACTGCGTCCGGTGAGGTTCCAACTGTCGTCGGTGACCCGCGCCCGCACCGGCGAGGTGCCCGGGTTACCCAGGCGCAGCAGCCGTCCGTCGGGCAACTGGACGACGACCGCGGTCACCTCGGTGTGCAGGGGGCCGGCGGTCACCTGGCCGCCGGCGAAGGCGACGCACGCGCTGGGCTCGGCGAAGCCTTGGGCCTGCCCCCACCACCAGGAGTCGGGGAACCCGTCGCGGCCCCAGTTCTTCTCCGCATACACCTGCGCGTCGGTGAACTGCCAGGTCTGGTCGCTGATCGTGGCCGTGCCGGTGGCCCGCCCACCCAGCAGCCACGGATGCCAATACTGGTTCAGGCCGGGGATCAACTGGAACCAACTCGACCCGCCGAACGGACGAGTCCGCGGCCAGCGATTCAGTCCGGAGATGGTCACGTCCAGGCGGGCATCGGCGCCGAGGTCGACGACGATGCGCTGGTCGTCCCCGAAGAACAGTGACCCGGCCCGCGCGCCCGGCCCGTTCGGTCGCGCCCGAGCTTCCATCAGGACGCCCTGGCGCCAGAACTGCCCCGGATGCGCACCCAAGCCGACCAGCGCCCACGGCCCGAGTCTCGACTGCTGAACCCCGATCAGCGCCGTCACCACCCGTGAGGCGGCGGCGTCGGTGAAGCGCCAGAAGTAGCCCTCCATCGCCACCCCGTGGCTGCGCGTGAGCGAGCTGAACGGCAGATCGGCGCCGCTGGAGCGATAGGTCAGGGGCTTCATCTTCGAAGGCTACGCGCGAGAGACTCCCGCCGTCGGGGCGGGGTGACAAGAGTGCCGCCCAGCGGCACCGCGAACCAGTGCCATTGGGCCACGGCATGGCTACGATCCAAGAATGGACGCACGCGCGCAGGTCCACCCGGAGCGCTCGGCTGCGTCGGTTCGGCTGATCGAGACACTGGCGACCAGTGACGACCCGGTGCTCGCCCACAAAGCCCGGCTGATGCTGGGGTTGGATCCTGCCTCCCCTCAGGCCGAGGCCCTGCGCGGCCTGATCGCTGACTCGCCGATGGCGCACGCCCTCCTGCAGGTACTCGATCAGGACCCCAAGACCCGCCACCACACGTACCGGAAGTGGCAGGGGCCGCACTGGTCCCTGACCTGCCTGGCGATGATCGACTACCCACCGGGCCGGTCGGCGCTGCGTCCGCTCGTGCAACAGGTGCACGACTGGATGTTCTCGCGGCACTTCCTCGAGTCACCCCTCACGGCGGCCTACCCCGGCCAGGAGGACCGAGTGCGGCACTGCGCCTCCATGGACGGCAACGCGATCTGGTACTCGACACGCCTGGGGCTGGTCGAGGACCGCACCCCTGCGCTTGTCGACCGCCTGATCGGTTGGCAGTGGCCCGACGGAGGCTGGAACTGCGACAAGCGTCCCGAGGCCGTCCAGTCGTCCTTCCAAGAGACACTGATTCCGGCTCGCGGACTGTGGGCCTACGGCAAGACCCACGACTACGCCCCCGCTCGGGACGCAGCCCAACGCGCGGCCGAACTGGTGCTCCAGCGTCGCCTGCTCTGGCGTCGCAGCGACGGGGCGCTGATCAGCCCCGAGTGGTCGGGCAGGCCCGGCCCGGACCACATTCACTACCCGATCCAGTTCCTCGACGTGCTGTTCGCGCTGCAGGTGATGGTCGATCTGGACCGACTCGACGACCCGCGCTGCTCCCCCGCCCTCGACCTGCTGGACGCCAAACGCCTGCCCGACGGCGGTTTCCCACGGGAGGCGACGAGTGTGACCACAGCCGATCAGGTGATCAGTCGCGGCAGCTACGCCGATTGGGGGCCGGTCGGAAGGGGGACCTCCAACCCGCTGGTGTCGCTCGCGGCGCTGGACGTCCTGCGCCGCGCCGGACGCTGAACGACGACGCGACTCACGGGTGATGGTCGGGCGCCGACTGCGGCTGCACCGACCAGTCGGCCGGTTCATCATCGAGGTCAGCGTCGGCCTCGGTCTGTTGCACCTTGCCAGGCCGATGATGCTGCCGGAGTCAGCGGGCGCCGTGGTGGCCCAACTGGCGCCAGGCCTCGTAGACCGCGATCGCGGCGGCGTTGGCAAGGTTGAGCGAACGCATGCCCGGACGCATCGGGATGCGCACCCGCTCGGTGATGCGCCCATCGGCCAGGACGTCCGGGGCAAGTCCGCGGTCTTCGGGGCCGAACAGCAGCACGTCGCCGCCTTGGTAGGCGATGTCGGTGTAGTCGACCTCGGCGTGCGCGGTGAAAGCGAAGACTCTGGCCGGAAGCAGCGCAGCGTAGGCGGCGTCGAGGGAGTCGTGAATGAAGGTGGCCGCTTCGTCGCGGTAGTCGAGCCCGGCGCGGCGCAGCTTGGTGTCGTCCATGTCGAAGCCGAACGGACGAGCCAGGTGCAGCTCGGCTCCGGTGACCGCGGCCAGCCGCATGGTCGCGCCGGTGTTGTTCGGGATCTGCGGCGTGCAGAACAGGATGCGCAGCGGCAAAGTCACGTCGGCCATCCTGTCACTGCTGGTCACTGGCCGACCTCGGGCCAGCTGAGAGCGCAGCCGCTGATGAACTCACGCGGGGTCTGGTCGACGGGGTCGATGAAAGACAGTCGGCGCGCGACCAGCTGCAGTGGTGCGGAGAAGTCGTCGACGGGGACGTCCAGCACTCGCGGGTAGAGCGGGTCGCCCACGATCGCCAGCCCGAGACCGGCCAGATGAACCCGGAGCTGGTGGGTCTTCCCCGTCGTCGGGATGAGGCGATAGCGCGCGTGGTCGCCACGCACTTCGGCCAGCTCGATCAGGGTTTCGGCGTTCGGCTCGCCGGCGACCACCACGGCCTGCAGGCTGCCGCGCGGCTTCTCGATGCGATTGCGCACCGTCTGCGGGAACGCGATCGCCGGGTCGTGCGGCGCCAGCGCCTCGTAGGTCTTGCTGACCTGTTGGCTTTGAAACAGCTCGGCGTAGGCAGACCGATACGCGCGCTGGGTGGTGAGCACCAGCACGCCGGCGGTCAGCCGGTCGAGCCGATGTGCGGGGACGAGTTCCGGCAGCCCCAGTGACTCGCGCAGCCGCACCACCACCGTCTCGCGGACGTGCACCCCACGCGGCATCGTGGCCAGGAAGTGTGGCTTGTCCACCACCACGATCCGCTCATCGGCGTACAGCACCGCCACCTCGAACGGGACTTTTGGCTCGGGCGCGAGCTCGCGATGGAACCAGATGAACGCATTGGGGCGGTACGGCTCTTCGCCGCGCCACGGACGTCCGGCCTGGTCGACGAAGACTTCTGCAGCCAGCATCTCGTCCACCGGGGCGGCGTCCGAGAGCCGCTCACGCAGGAAGTCGCGCATGGTCGTCCAGCGGTGGGAGCCGGGCAGGTTGTCGGGCGTGCGCACCCAGGCAGCGTCCAGCCCATCGCGCTGCGGCAATGGCGAGCGTGGTGGCATCAGCGCCTCACTGCCGGGACGGAACTCACGCTCAGCAGCGTAGGCGACTCCGACCGGGCGTGACATCCCAGGCAAGCACTGTCTATACTGCCTATATACAGCATGAACGGAGGTGTCGTGGAGATCGTCTTGTCCAACTCGTCGGGGGTGCCCCTCTACGAGCAGATCACCAGTCAGATTCGCGCCGCGATCCTGACCGGGCAGCTCCCCGAGGGCGCACCGCTGGTCTCGCTACGCCAACTCGCCCGCGACCTGCAGGTGAGCCTGATCACCGTGACCCGCGCCTACAACGACCTGGCCGCCGAGGAACTCATCACCAACGTGCCCGGCAAGGGCAGTTACGTGCTGCCGGTCAACCGAGCGGCCGCCCAAGCGAGCGCACGCGCCACCGTGCGCGACCAACTCACCCGGACGGTCTCCACCGCCCACACCGCCGGACTCGCCCTAAGCGACGTCCGCGATCTTCTGGAAGAGGTTTGGAATGAAAACCAGCGCGGATAGCCGTCCGCTAGCCACCGAGTTGAGCGCCGATGCCGTCAGCGTCAGCGGTCTCGTTCGCGACTTCGGACGATTCCAGCTCGGGCCGCTCGAACTCACCGTGCCCACCGGGTACGTCACCGGACTCGTCGGCGCCAACGGCGCCGGAAAGACCACCTTGCTGAAGCTGCTGCTGGGTCTGCAGACCCCCGACGCGGGCGCCATGTCACTGCTGGGCAGCCCCGTCACCGGCGCAAATGTGGCCGTCCGTGAAGACATCGGCGTGGTCTTCGACGCCCCCTTCGTGCTACCGGATTGGACCGTCACCAAGGCCGGACGGGCGATCGCACCGTTCTACTCCCGGTGGAGCCCCGATCTGTTCGACTCCTTCGTGCAGCGCTTCCACCTCGATCCGCACGCCACCGTGAAGTCGCTGTCGCGCGGTGAGGGCACCAAGCTGATGCTCGCTCTGGCGATGGCCCACCAGCCACGGCTGTTGCTGCTGGACGAGCCGACCAGCGGGCTCGACCCGGCCACCCGGCGCGATCTGCTCGATCTGTTCGCCGAGTTCATGGCCGCCGACGACAGTCACACCATCTTGTTCTCCACCCACATCACTTCCGATCTGGAACGCCTCGCCGACCACGTCCGCGTCCTGTCCCACGGTCGCCTGGTCGAGACCGGCACCGTCGACGAGGTGCTGGAGCGGTACGCGGTCGTCCGTGGACCGCGGCGGGTGCTCACCCAACAGACCCGGTCGCTCATTCACGGGCTGCACGAGCGCGCCGACATCTTCGACGGGCTCATCGACACCGCGCACACCTCAGGATTCGGCCCTGCCGTGGTCATCGATCCCGCCACCTTGGATGACGTCGTGGTGCACCTGAGCACCACCGAGCAGGAGGTCTCAGCATGAACGCCACCGCACGATTCGCCCGACTCGAACTCGCCTCCGCAAAGGTGAGCGCACGGCAGATGATGATCCTGGCCGTGCTGATCACGGTCATGGCGTGGATGTCCGGCGGCAAGGAATCGCTCGCCTTCGCTGCGGTGATTCCGCTGTTGCCGGTCTTCTTCGTCAGTTATCCCTTCCTCGCCGACGAGCGCGGGCACCACGATCTGCTGTACGCCACGCTGCCGCTGCAGCGAAGCACTGTGGTGTGGGGACGCCACCTCTACTTCGTGGCGCTGGAGGTTTGCGCCTTCCTCATCGGAGTTGCCGCGTCCACCGCCATGTCGCTGTTCGTCGGCCATCGGATCTCCCTGACGATCACGGTCCTGGTCGCCCTGGCGTCCACAACGGTTGCCACCCTCATGCTCGCGGTGCAGCTGCCGGTGCTGTTTCGGTTGGGGTTCACCAAGTCGCGCTGGATCGTCATGCTGCCCATGATGATCGGCCTGTCTCCCCTGCTGCTGACCCAGTTGCCCGGAGTCCGGGAGCGGCTGGAGGGGACCTGGTCGCAGCTGTTCACCCCCGACGCCCTGCTCAGCCCCGACCTCCTGTTGACCACTGCTGCGGCGTTGGTCGCTGCGTTCGTGGTGCTGTGGACGGCATCAGCGCTGGCATCGCGGAGCCTCTACGCACGGCGCCAATTCTGAACTCGCACCGCGGCGCCGGCAGCTGACACCCCGGGGGCTACAACATCAAGCCGTCGTAGCCCACCGAGATGACCCGGTCTTCTTCGTAGTAGCGCAGCGGGTACTCACCCGGCGGGAGCGCGCGCAGGTAGAACTTCAGCGCGGCGTCCCCGGCAGGCTCGATCATCAGATAGCGCTGCATCCATGACGGGCTCACCTGGTCGCGCATCACCTCGTAGAGATAGCGCAGCAGGTGCGTCCCGTGATGCGGCTTGGCGCCGCGGGAGAAGATCCGGCGGCGGTTGCGGTAGGCGGGATGGATCGCCAGATAGGCCAGGTAGTCGTACTGCTCGACCGGGTAGCTCATCACGATGGCCGCCCCGACGATGCCCTCGGCGACATCGTCCGCCGCCCCACCCTTGCCTCGACGGACGAACGCGGTGGTGTCGGGGAAGTCGCTCCACAGCACATGGGACGACTTCCCGATCGGGAACGCCTCTTTCAGTACGCCGCGCAGCGCATGACGATCAGCCCTGCTCAGCTCTGAGTAGGCGTAATGCTCGTTCACGTACCGCACAGCGCAACTATCGCAAACCGCAGCCCGGATCAGTCCTCAATGACGTCCAATCCCTGCTCACGAAGTCGGGCCAGGTTGTCCAACATGGCCTGCAGCACCTCGGGCGGATGCGGCTGCCAATCGTCCAGCTCACCGACCACCCGCAGCGGAAATCGCGTGCGGTACGACTGGGTGATGTTTCCCGGGAAACGCTTGTTGGTGACGTTGGGATCGTCCTCGAAACCGCCGAGCGGCTCGACGAGGTAGATGTGGCCGCGCTCGTGCGTCCCGGCCAGGGCGGTGGCCAACTCCGCACCCCAGACCGCGGTCTCGACCAGCGCGGAGAAGTAGATGTTGTTCATCACGCGCTCGGTCTGGAAATTCGAGCCGAAGCCCGGCAGCAGCTCAGTGCCCACCTCAACCGCGGCCTTCGTGCCGTGGTAGAACGGCCCGGGCACCTGGGCGCAGTTGTCGTAGCTGACGGCCTGGTAGTCGTCCTCAGTCACGTCGCTCCTCCTCCACCGAGATGGCTTCACGATAGGCGGTCAGGACGGTCTCCCTCTCGGCCGGCCGCGTCCGTCGCGCACGTCACCTGGACACCTTGTGGACGGCCCCCGCGTCCCGCTTACGCTCACGACATGACGACTGCACCCCTGGCTGTGACCTACATCGGCGGACCGACGGCGCTGCTGGAATACGCCGGATTGCGGATCCTGCTCGACCCCACCTTCGACGAACCCGGCGACTACCCCGCCGACGAACTCACCAAGACTGCTGGCCCGGGCGTCGCCGCGGCGGCCGTCGAGCCGATCGATCTGGTGCTGCTCTCCCATCACGGTCACGCCGACAACTTCGACGCCGCCGGCAAGGAGCTCGCGCTCCGGACGCCCATCGTGCTGTCTCTGCCCGAGGCTGAGGCCGACCTCGGCGCGCCGGTCGTCGGGATGGCGGCTTGGCAGACCCATCAGGTGGGCGCGGTCACCGTCACCGCACTGCCCGGCCTGCACGGCCCGCGCATTCTGAAAGGCCTGATCGGGCCCGTGATCGGCTTCCTGCTCCAGGCTCCCGGCGAGCCGACGATCTTCGTCTCCGGCGACAACTCCTCACTGCGGCTCATTCGAAAGTCGGTTCAGCGCCTCGGCACCGCCGAGATCGCGATCCTGTTCGCCGGCGCCGCCCGCGTCCCACCGCTGCCGTTGGCGCTCACCCTCACCTCCGCCAAAGCAGCCCGGGCCGCGAAAGTCATCAGAGCGTCCACGGTGGTCGGGGTGCACGTCGAGGACTGGGCGCACTTCTCCGAAAGCCGCGCCGACCTCGAACGTGCCTTCACCGCCGCCGGGATCGCCGATCGGCTGGTCTCCACACCGCGCGGCGAGAGGGTCAGTCTCACCATCACTGGGTGAGCTGGCGTGCCAGGACCACCCCGATGGGATCAGTGAGGTTGCCACTTCCTGGCTCACAGCCGCCGAGGCCGACCTAGAGTGAGAACGACACAGCCCCCACCCACTTGAATGAGGCATTCCCATGATTAAACGCACTCTTGGTTCCCGCACGGTCAGCGCGATCGGCCTGGGCGGCATGCCCATGTCGATCGAGGGACGACCGGACGAGCAGCGGTCGGTTGCCACGATCCACGCCGCCCTGGACGCCGGGGTGACCTTGATCGACACCGCCGACGCCTATCACCGCGACGCCAATGAGGTCGGCCACAACGAGGCGCTGATCGCCCGAGCGCTGGCCAGCTATGGCGGCGACACCTCCGACGTCCTAGTGGCCACCAAAGGTGGGCACCTACGTCCCGGCGACGGCAGCTGGACCCAGAACGGACGTCCCGAGTACCTCCTCGAAGCCGCCAAAGCCTCGGCCAAGCGCCTCGGCGTCGAGGCCATCGGGCTCTACCAGTTCCACCGGCCCGACCCGGCCGTGCCGTATGCCGAATCCGTCGGCGCGATCAAGCAGCTGCTCGACGAAGGCGTGATTCAGCTGGCCAGCATCTCGAACGCGAGCGTGGCCCAGATCGACGAAGCCAACGCCATCCTCGACGGGCGCCTGGTGTCGGTGCAGAACCAGTTCTCCCCCGCCTTCCGCTCCAGCTTGGTCGAACTCGAACATTGCGCCGCTCTCGGCATCGCGTTCCTGCCGTGGAGCCCGCTGGGTGGCATCCGCCGCGCGGCCGATCTCGGCGACCGCCATGACGCGTTCGCCCAGGTGGCCGCCGATCACCAGGTCAGCCCGCAGCAGGTAGCGCTGGCCTGGGAGCTGGCGCTGGCACCGGTGGTGATCCCCATCCCGGGAGCGTCGCGCCCGGAGAGCATCCTCGACTCGGTGAAGGCCGTCGAGTTGGTGCTCACCGCAGACGAGATGACCTTGCTGTCACAGCCGTCCTGACAGAACCAAGCCTCCTGCGCGAAGACTCCGTGCGGAAGGTCGCGGCCGGACCAGCACCGCCAAGTCGAACTCCCAGCCCGGGGCCTCCGCTGGACTCCGAACTCATAGAGCGGTTCTCATCGCTCCGTTCCGCGTTATAGGTGGGAGACCCCCGGGCCACCAGCCCGCGGCCCGGGGGTCTGCTCAATGGGTGGTGCGCTAGCTGCGCCGCAACGCCTTGGTGAAGGCTCGCGCGTGGCTGGCTTCCTGACGTCCGGCCGTCCAGAACTCGTGAGCTGCGGCGCGGTCACCGACCGCCTTCGCCTGGCTGGCGAAGTCGGGGTACATCACGGTGGCCTCGTAGGTCTCGCCACTGATGGCGGCGGTGAGGTTGGCCGCGTTCGTGCCGACCAAGCCGGCCAGCACGCCTTCACCAGCGAAATGCTCGGTCAACTCGACCTTGGCCGTGCCGGCGAACAACGCGGCGATCGCCGGATGCCCGGTCTTGGCCGCATGCGTGGCGTAGAGGCGGTACTTCGCTTGCGCGAACGCCTCGCCGTGCATGGCATCCAGCAGATTGGTCAGCGTCTGACCGGCGCAGGCGGGGTCACTCTTCACGATGGTCACCACGTCGGCCACCTGTGGTGCTGGGACGCTCACGCTCGCATCGCTCAGCGAGGTGAGTGCCGTCTGATACGCGGCGGCGTGCACCGCTTCGTCGGCGGCGATTTCGGTGAACAGATCGGCGGCCACGGTGCAGCCCTCGGCGGTTGCCGTCGCTGCGAAGGCCGGATACATCGTGGTGGCTTCGTACGTCTCACCGGCGATCGCGTCGGCGAGGTTGGCCGCGTCGCTGCCGACCAGGCCGGCGATCACCGCCTCATCGGCGAAGTGATCATTGAGCTCGACCGACGCCGTCTTCAAGAACAGCTTGGCCACTGAGCGCTTGCCGGTGCGGGCGGCCTGACCGGCGAAGGCGGTGTACTTGGCGTAGGCGAATGCCTCGCCGTGCATGGCGGTCAGGGCGTTGGCCTTGGTAGAGGCGGCCACCGTGCGGCTGTGGTGGGCGGGCGCTGCGGTCGCGGCGGGGATCGAGGCGCAGGTGAGCGCGATCGTCCCAGCGGCGATGGCCAGGTGTTTCCAGGTGAACATATTCGGCTCCTTCCGGGGTGGGTAAGGCTTGGTTCGACTGTACCCATTTGCGCGCTATTCGCCAGCCCCCATCAATGCTCATCACTGCTTGTGGAGCGACATTGAGGCGGAACAATGAGAGCATTCTCATATTGCCGTGATGTGAACTGCGTGCAATTACCACCGTGTGCCGGTTTGCTATTAGGGGAGCCTTTCCTAACTTGAAACGCATCAACTATGGGTGGCACGCAGCGAGTCGCCAGACAGGGCCTGGCGGGTCAGGACCTCTCCTTCTTCAGCTGCTGCAGCTTGTGCCTCAGCCCCTTCAGCGTCAGCGGGTCAGGCAGGTCGAGTGCTGAGGGGGCAACCACCTCGTTGTCGCCATTGGAGACGGTGAGCACGATCGTGGTGTCGTCCGGAGCGTGCGTGGCGGTCAAGTACAGGTAGGTGGCCGCCAACGCGAGGCCGAGCGCCTTGGCCGACTCGACGTCCCCGGTCTCGGTGGTGTGGAAGGAGAGTTGGAACTTCTTCTTGGAAGGCCGGTCCACCTCATAGGTTCCCCGCAGCGACACCTTCGTGGCGTAGGTGGAGAACTTCTTGTGGACGGCGGAGTCGTCGGTCACCACAGCGGCGGCGCTCACCGTCGGCATCGGAGGAATGTTGGTGAAGCCCGGGATGGGCGGAATGAGCGGCACGATGAAGTAGGTGGTGAGTTGATAGGAGAGCACCATCACTCCGGTGAGGAGCATGGCAGCGAGCGGACCCATCTTCTTCGAACGGCTAGCCGGGCTCATCGACGCTCCTTCGTGTTACCCCAGAACCTTTCTGACCCCTGCCTGGCGGCCACACGGGCTTGGCGGCGACGGTAGCCGAGCGCGGACGGACGCCCGTATGAGCCAAGTGGCAATCCCTACCCCCGGCCAACCGCTCCAACGGGAGTCTTCTGGGCCGTCGCGTTGTTGTCCTGAGGGAGCGTCGCGGTGGCGACGCCAGCAAAGGAGCAGCCATGGCACGCAAGACCTACTACGGCCCGATCGTCGATGTGTCCTTCGACGGCGCCGTGTGTCAGCACGCCGGCGAATGCGTCCGCGGGATGCCGTCGGTCTTCGACACCGGCAAACGGCCCTGGATCGATCCTCGCCAGGCCGATGACGCCGCTCTGGCCGATCACCTGCGCGCGGTGGTGGGACGCTGCCCGTCCGGTGCATTGGAGATCGTCGAACGTCCGGTGAAGCCGTGAGCGCGGTCATCGTCACCGACAACCCGTCCGCCTCCCGCTTCGAGGCGCACCTGGACGGCCAACTGGCCGGGTTCGCCGAGTACCAGCGCGCCGACGCGTTGGTGGTCTTCACCCACACCGAGGTGCTGCCCGCCTTCGAAGGCGGCGGCGTCGGCTCGGCGCTGGCTCGCTTCGCCCTCGATCAACTCGTCGCCGAGGGCACCCACAAAGCGCTGGCGCTGTGCCCGTTCATCAAAGGATGGATCCAGCGACACCCCGAGTACCTCGCGGTCACCTACGGGGCCGCGGGCAGCTGATCTCGACGCCGCTGACCACCGTCGTCCGGCTAGTGCCGGTGCGGGTGATGGGTGTCGGGGAAGTGCCGATGGTCGTGAGTGACCTCCGGATGCTCATGCCAATGGCGGTGGCCGCCACGAGGGGCTGAGTCGTCGAGGTGATCGTGCTGATGATGGATGTCGTGGGTGTGCCAGTGGTCATGGGCGGACGCATCGTGATGGTGCGCATGGGTGTGGCGCTCGGTCAGATGGAGCCAGACCCCGAACGCCATCAGCACCCCAGCGGGGATCAACGGCCATCCCAGCGGCTCACCGAATGCCAGGGAAAGCACCGCCCCCACGAACGGCGCGATCGAGAAGTAGGCGCCGGCGCGGGCCGTCCCCACCTCTCTCATGCCGAAGATGAACAGCGCCAGGCTCACCCCGTACGAGACGAACCCCACTGCCATCGCGGCGCCGATCGGACCCGGCGCGGGCAGCTGGGCACCGAGGGCGAAGCCGAGGACGAGGTTCACCGGGCCGGCCACCGCGCCCTTCACCGCGGCCAGCCACGTGGTGTCGTTCAGAGACACCTTGCGGGTGAGGTTGTTGTCCACGCCCCAGGCAAGGCAGGCGCCCAGCACCGCCAGGGTCGGCAGCAGCGACCCGAACTCGACCAACGTCGGCACGCTGAGGACCACCGCGCCGGCGACGATCGCAAGCATCCCGAGAAGGATGCGGCGGCTGACCGGCTCTCGGAACACCAGCCACGCCAGGCCGACGGTGAACACCGCCTCGGCGTTGAGCAGCAGCGCCGCTCCGGACGCCGGCATCGCCGACAGTCCGAACATCAGCAGCACCGGCGCAACGATGCCCCCACTGATGACGGCACCGACCAGGGGTCCGCGGTCAGTGCGGGCCAGCCGAACCCGTGGCGTCCGTCGGACTGCCCGAAAGACCCACAAACCGACTCCCGAACCGGCGTACAGCAGCCCGGCCAACAGCCACGGATTCACCTCGCCGAGCAGGGCTTTTGCCAGCGGGGTGGCCGCGCCGAACAACACCGCAGCCAGCAGCGCCGCCTGGACGCCCCGGCTTGTCAGCGCTGCTTTCATCGATCAACTCTCACTGAGATGGTGTTCCCATCCTCGCAGGCGGTGCACCGGGGTGGTGGCCGGCGCCGGCTTTCGACGGCCCGCATCCGTGAGTAGGTTCATGGGCATGCCCACCATCGAGATCTGCGCAGCCCTGGTCGTCGACCCCGATGGACGGATGCTGCTGGTGCGCAAGCGTGGGACGTCCGCCTTCCTGCAGCCCGGCGGCAAGCCCGAGCCAGGCGAGACCCCGGTTGAGACGATCGTCCGCGAACTGGACGAGGAGCTCGGCCTGGCTCTGGCCGCAACGCGCTTCGAGACCCTGGGCACCTTCGAGGAAGCGGCCGCCAACGAGCCCGATCATCGCGTGGTCGGGCACGCTTTCCGGGTGGAGCTGACCCGTGCCGAAGCTGTCGCCGCGCGCGAGGCTGCGGAGATCGCCGAGCTTCGATGGGCGACGGTGGCCGAGGCGCAGGGCCTGGCGTTGGCGCCGCTGACCCGTAGCTACTTCGTGCCGCTTGTACTGGGTTGAGGCTCCCGACGCTGCTGGCGCGCCTAGCATGGCTCCATGTCCGACGCTGATCAGCCACCGCCCGATCCGGTCGCGGTGACGGCGTCCCGGCTGCGGCGGATCGTCCTGATCGTCGCCGGCTTGAACTTCGCCTACTTCTTCGTCGAGTTCACCGTGGCGCTCACCGCGGGCTCGGTGTCGCTGCTGGCCGACAGCGTGGACTTCCTGGAAGACACGTCGGTCAATCTGCTGATCTTCATCGCCCTGGGTTGGCCGATGGTGCACCGCTCAGTGATGGGCAAGGTGATGTCGCTGCTGATCCTGGGGCCGGCGGTGCTGGCCGGCTGGGAAGCGATCGAACGGTTCAGCCACCCGGCGCCACCGCACGTCCTGCCTTTGGTGTTGGCCTCGGTCGGCGCCATCGTGATCAACGGCACCAGCGCGTGGCTGCTGGCCGGCGTCCGGCATCACGGCGGGTCGCTGAGCCGAGCCGCGTTCTTGTCGGCGCGAAACGATGTGCTGGTCAACGTGTCGATCATCGCGATGGCGGGACTGACCGCGTGGACGAACTCCGGTTGGCCGGACCTGATCCTGGGCTGCTTCATCATCGTGCTCGCCGTGCTGGCGGCCCGTGAGGTGTGGGAGGCCAGCGAGGAGGAACGCCTGGCCGCGAAGGCGCTCAGCGGTGAGGCCTTCTCCGACGACGACTGACACCCCTTGTGGTCGTGATTAGCGCTCTGTCAAGGGGTAATGCCGTATCTGTGGACAGTGAAGTCGTCATCCACAGATTCGTCTTTTTGTTCGATTCATAGGGTTGTTGCTGCCAGAATTGGGGCATGGAAGAACATGTTCAGCTCGCGGCCGGGGACGCCCTCGCCGCCATGGTGGGCTTGTTCGACCGGATCGACTCCGCACGCGCCGGCGTGGACGCAGCGACCCGACTGGAGTGGGTGCGGCTGGCACGTACCGTGCATCAGCGTGCGGGGGCCTTGGCCGCAGTGCTGACCGGGGAGGCCGAGCGGGCACAGGCGTCCGAGCGGGTGACAGGGACGCCGATGGCGTCCTGGCTGAGCCGGGGCGAGACGCTGTCGCGACGCGAGGCGTCCGGTGCAGTGGCGCAGGCCAAGGCCCTGACCGCCCATCCCGAGGTGGGTCAGGCCGCAGTCGACGGACGACTGGGCGCCGGGCAGGTGCGTTCGATCACCCGAGTGCTGGACGGGTTGGCCGCTCAGCTCGATGCCACCCAACAGGTGGCCGCCGAGCAGGTGCTGATCGGCCTGGCCGGGCATCTCGACGCCGAGCAGTTGGCGCGCTCAGCAGGCACCGTACTGGCTCAGGTGGTGCCGGCGACCGCCAACGAACTGCTGGAAACCCGGTTACAGCGTGAGCACGAAGCCGCTTGGCGCGATCGGTCGCTCCGGTTCCACTTCGAGGGCGCCTCGGTGCGCTTCGACGGGTCCTTGCCCCGTCTGGAGGCCGAGTCGTGGCTGGCCCAGCTGGATGCGCACGCTGAAGCCGCGCGTCGCACCCGGCTGAACTCACGCGAGGCAGCCACCGAGTTCGCCACCCAGGAGCAGCGCCGGGCTGACGCCTTCATCGCCATGCTTGGCGCGTGTGAGAAGGCCAAGCCGGTGACCGGCGTGGGCGGCGCCACAGTGATCGTGAAGCTGGACTACAAACAGCTGCTCGCCGATGCCGCCGGTGCCGGGGCCGTCGGCGAAGGGCACCAACTCTCGGCAGGTGAGCTGCGGCGCGTGTGCTGCGACGCCGAGCTCATCCCGATGGTGCTCGGAAGTGCCTCGGAGGTGCTGGACGTGGGCCGAGCGCATCGCCTGGTCACTCCGCCGATCCGTACTGCCCTGATCGTGAGGGACGAAGGCTGCGCCTTCCCTGGCTGCGGCGTGCGGCCTTCACTGTGTGAGGCGCATCACATCGTGCCGTGGTGGGCCGACGGGGAAACTTCATTGTCCAACCTGGTTCTGCTGTGCCACACCCATCACGGACTGGTCGAACCAGCCAAGTTCGGGCTGCGGGACCAGTGGCAGGTGGAGATCGCCGGCGATGGGTTACCCCAGTTCATTCCCCCACGAAGATCCGGTCCCGATCGAAGACCCCTTCGTCGACAACGTGGAGCGCCGGTGGTCGCCTCCGCGTCCGCTGCGGGGTGAGCAGGTGGGGCACGCAAGGGACGGGGGCTGCGGTCGAGGTGGGGGCCGGGTTGGGACGCGGGCCAGGTCGGGGCGTGAGCTTGGTCGGGGCCGGAGCGCAGTCCGGAGCGCAGTCCGGAGCGCAGTCCGGTAGTTGAGGCGAGCCGGGCTGGGGCGCGGACTGGGCTGGAGCCGACACCTGGGCCCGGCGTCGGGGGGTGGGCCGGGGCCGGGGCCGGGGCCGATAGGTGGGCCGGGAGTCGGGGCGAGGTGGGCTGGGGCGCGGGCTGGGCCGGAACCGACACCTGGGCCCGGCGTCGGGAGTGGGCCGGGAGTTGAGGCTCGACCACGAGGGTTGCCCCAGGAGCGAGTCATGACGGCAACGGCGCCATGGGGCGGCGACTAAGGCACGGGCGAGCGCAGGAGCAAGAGCGGCGTTGGGAGCACCGGTGCGGGTGCTGTTGGGACCACCGGCACGCGCGCTCTAGGACACCGGCACGCGTGCTCTGGGGGCACCGGCACGGGTGCTCTGGGGGCACCGGCACGGGTGCAGGTAGGAGCACGGGTGGACCACGGGCACAATGGACGGATGGACATCAGCATCGGCGAAGACATGATCCGCCTGGGCCAGCTTCTCAAGTTCGCCAACGTGGTCAGTGACGGGGCCGAGGCAAAGTTCCTGATCGCCACCGGTGCCGTCCGGGTGGACGGCGAGGTCGAGACCCAGCGCGGGCGCCAGGTGCATCCCGGCTCTGTGGTCGAGGTGAACTCGGGCAACAGTGTCTCGCTTCACGTGGTGCGCTAACCTCCCATCGATCAGTACCGCCGGTAGCACGCCGCGCTGGCCCACAAGGCACTCGCCGGCAAGGCACTGGCCCACAACGCACCCGCCGGCAAGGCACTGGCCCACAACGCACCCGCCGGCAAGGCACTGGCCCACAACGCACCCGCCGACAGGGCACTGGTCGGCAGGGCACTGCGCCGATGGGTTTCTCCCCTCAGGTGCCCGTTTCACCACCGCACGCAAACGGAGTTGAGGGACTCTGACACACCTGGTCGACCGACCGTCGAACGGCATTACCCTGAGCCCATGGTCACCGACATTGATCTCGCCGAGGCGCTGACGCCGAACGTCCGGTCCCTGCCGTACCCCGGCCGGTGGCTCGATGCACCGTACGACAAGCCGGTGGCCGTGATTGCTCGCGACCACCACTTCTCCGAGGTGCGGGTGGATCGACGCAGCGGGGCGGTCACCGTGGTCGATCTCGATGCCGAGCAGGTCAGTCCGCTCGCCCCGACCCTCCCCGCCCTGGTGCGACTCGCCGACGCCTACGCCACGGCGTTGGCCGCGACCCGCGGGGCCGACGACGACCAACTCGAGTTGGTGGCTGATCAGCTGCGCGAGGAACTGCTCGCCATCGACTCCACCCTGCTCGACGACGAGGACGGGTTCTGGGCTGTGGCCGCCGAAGACCTCGAGCTCGGCCTGGTCGGAGCAGATGAGCACGCTGCCATCGCCATGACCACTCCCGCCTTGGCACCACTGGTGTTCATCGCGGCTTCGCAGGCACGACTGAACCAGCTGCTGATGGCCGAAGGGCTCAACCTGATCGGCTACACCGAGCACCTGAGCTTCGATACGTGGCAAGACCCGGTCGCCGTAACGCTACGTGGACGCGATGGCGCTCACGGCCACCGGAAGGTCGAAGTGGTCGTGACGATCGACGACGGCGACGTCCCCACCTCCACCGATCTTGCGAACGCGCCAGCACTCAGCCTGCACGTGCACCTGGGATCCGAACCCGCGCCGACCCTGATCACGAACTCACCGATCGAACAAGTTGCCTTGCCACAGCAAGGTCAGTTCTTGGCGCTCGCCAACCTCATCGAGACTCGATTCAGGTCGGCGGAACCGCCCGAGAGATAGGGCACAGCGAGGGCCATTTCACAGCCTCAATCGACGACTGCGACGACCCCACCGGTCGCCCGGCCAACCGGCGCGCCGAGATCTTCATCCTCAACGGCGGCGAGGCCCACCGAACCGGCGCGCTTCACCGGCCCAAGAACTCCCGCCAGGCAGGAGCCTCGCGCTGAGCCTGAGCCAGGCCGCGATCAAACGCCGCCTGCAACTGCGGGACGTTCTTGGTGCCGTTGGCGATGGTCATCTTCTCCGGGGTGAAAACGTACGCCTGCCCGGCAGCCTCCAGGTCGAACAGCTCCTCGCGGGTGCGGTTGTAGTTGAGGTGCCGCTGCCGCAACGCCTCAGCCGCGGCCGGGTAACGCCGGAAGTAGGCGTCGAAGACTCGCTGGCCCGAGGTGGGCCGCTTCACATAGCTGCGCTCCTGGGTGAGCACCACGAAAAACTTGGTGAACCCGTCGGCCTTGGCCGCGTCCAACGCGATGCCACCGCCGGGGCCGAGCGCTCCGTCGACGTAAACGTGGCCGTCCAGGTGCACCAACGGCATCAGCACCGGCATGGTGGACGATGACCGCACCCGGCGCACCAGGTCCATCAGCGTGGGGGTGTCGTCCTTGGTCCAGTACAGCTGCCGCCCGGTGTCGGCCTGGAAGGTGCCGATCCGAATCTGCGCGGGGTTGGCCAGGAATCGCTCGAAGTTCAGCGGCAACACCTGACCTGGGGCTGAGGTGTTCTCGTAGATGTACTCGGCGTTGAACATGCCCTTGCCCTGGAGGAACGTCCACCAGTTGCCGATCTGCGGGTCGGCGGCGAACTCCACGAACGACGCCTTGGCTCGCCACGGATCACGCGACACATAGTTGGCCAGGTGGCTGGAGCCGGCCGAGATCCCGGCCACCCAGTTGAAGTACAGGTTCTCAGCCAGCAGCGTCTGGACGACGGCCGCGGTGTAGGCGCCGCGCATACCGCCGCCCTCGAAGATGAGCGCCACGTCATCGATGTTGTTGGTCAGGGGGTCGACCACGCGCTATTCCTCTCTCGCCGGATTCCCTTGCACTTTAGTCATGGTTGCTGGGGGGATCCGCAGCACACCGGTGTTCCTGGCCGCCGACTGGCTATGGTCTGGCCAGGAGGCGCACTTGAGTCCGGAGTCCCCAGACCCCACCACGACGCCCACAGGCAGGCCGGTGCGGTGGCCGTTGGTGTTCGTCGGGCTCATTCCCGGTGCCCTGCTTCTTGGCCTCATTCGCGACGGCACCCTCGACGACTTCGAGATAGCCGGCTACGCCTACCTCGCCGACCTTGTTCTTGGGCTTCTGGCTCTCACCCGGCGGGGATACCGCTGGATCGGCGTTGGACTGCTGCTTGGTGTGATTCCCGCAGTCCTCGGGCTAGCCCTCCTCTTCACCTTCCTTGCAGCGTGCACCCGACCGGGCGCCGCCTGCATCGCGTTCTGATCTCCGGCTCGCGACCCCCCCTCCAGCCAAGCCGGTTGATCGCCACCCGCGCCCACGAGTGAGCCGTGCAACCCCACGCGGACGGGTCGCCGGTGCCACCCTGCTCCGCCCTAGAGTGAGCTCCCCCGGTCGAACCCAGCGAGAGTGCACCCGTGTCAGAACGCAGCTTCCTTTTCGTCCTCGGCTCCTCGCGTGCCGGCGGCAACACCGAGACCTTGGCTCGCGCGGCCGCCGAGCACCTGCCTGAAGGCGCAACGGCGAGTTGGGTGAACCTGACCGACCTGGACGTCCCGTCGTTTGTCGACCTGCGGCACGAGGGCGACGGCAGCTACCCAGCACCCGAAGGTGATGCCGCCGACCTGTTGGCGGCCACGTTGGCCGCGACCGACCTGGTGATCGCCTCCCCGCTGTATTGGTACTCGGTATCGGCGCCGGTGAAGCTGTACCTCGACCACTGGTCGGCCTGGATGCGCGTGCCCGGCGTCGACTTCCGCGCGCGGATGGCCGGACGCCGCCTGTGGGCGATCAGCTCGGTCAGCAACGAAGACCGCCACCTGGCCGACCCGCTGATCGGCACGCTCACCAACACCGCCACGTTCATGAAGATGACCTTCGCCGGCGCGCTGATCGGCTACGCCAACCGTCCCGGCGACATCCTCAACGACGCCGAGACGCTCACCGCTGCGGAGAGTTTCTTCCTGTCCTGAACTCCTGAACGGGTTTCGACACGCGGCTGCGCCGCTACTCAACCAGCAACCTTCACTCGCCGCTGGTTGAGCCCGTCGAAACCAAGGCCCCGACGCCCGCGTGGGCTTACAGCCAGCGACGTCCCTTGAGCAGGCCGAGCAGGTGATCGATCACCGCGTTGTCCACCCGCAGGCCGTTGTGCTCGTACGCGCTGGTCACCCAGGTGCGGCAACCGGGCAGCAGCGCGGCGGTCTCCATCGAGAACTCGTGCGGGACGAAGGCATCGGCGTAGTAGACCGATGCCGCCACCGGGACGTCGGCCTGAGCGAGCCGCTCGGGGAAGTAGAGCTGGTTCCACTGATGATCGGCGATCACGTCGGCGACCTCGCCGAACGCGGCCAGCGCGGTGTCCTCGGTGAATACCGACCGGTGCAGGTGCTCCCCACCCAGCAGCGTGACGTCCTCGCGGACCCGGTCGGGCATCGTCCGGTCGGCTGACCAGCCGGTCACCACGCCGTCGGCGTAGCTCGACTCGTGCAGGACGGCGTACAGCGGGTTACGTCCCTCGAACGGCAGCAGCCCAGCCAGATCGTGGGCGAACGCCGCCGAACGATGGTCGAGGCCGAGCAGGTAGTGCAGCGTCTCGGCGCCGCCCTGCATGCCGAGCTTTTGGCCGACCGTGCGGAAGCGGGCAGCGGACACCACATCACCGTTGCCCAAGGTGACCTCACCGGCAGCGCAGAGCCGGCTCAGCTCGCGCACCCGTTCGCGGTCGCTGGGGAAGCGGCGGTAGTAAGCCTCGGACTTGTCGATCATGATCTGCCAGGTGGCGGCGTAGATGTCGTCGATCGGACGTCCGACCGCACTCAGCCCGCCGGTGATCACCGCACCGGCCAGCGACTCCGGATGCGTGCTCAGGTAGTGCAGGGTGGTGAAGCCGCCGAACGACTGACCCAGCACCGTCCAGGTCTTGGCTCCCAGGGCCTCCCGGACGCGCTCGGCATCGTTGACGATCTCGTCGGCACGCAGGTGGGTGAGGTACTCGGCCTGGTCAGCCACGCTGCGTCCAGCCGGGCCGCCGGTGACCTCGGTGCCGATCTGGTTGCCGTTCCGGCGCACCTGAACCCCGACCGGGGTGGAACGTCCGGTGCCACGCTGGTCGAGCATGACCACCTGATACTCGCGCAGCAGCCGACCCACCCACGGTGGAGTGTCGAGGGTGGGGCGAGGCGCCTCGAAACCGGGGCCGCCCTGGAGGAAGACCAGATAGGGCTTGTTCGCCCCGTCCTCGGAGGTGGCGACCCGGGCGAAGATCTCGATGGTTTCACCGTCAGGCCGGGAATGGTCGAGAGGGGCATCCAGCCAGAGGTTCGTGAGGGTCAGGCCGGGGAGCTGTTCAGTGGTCGTACGCATGGGGTCAGGCTATGCCTTCGCAAGCGCGAAACGCCCGGCTGATCGAAGGGTCGCGACCGGGCCCTGCCCCTAGGCTGCGATGCGTGGCAATTCCCAGCTTGCGCACGCTCCTGAACGAACTCGACCACCTCACCCACGCCGCCCGTACGCGCCGCGTCGTGCTGCTGGCTCGCGAGCACGCTGGCAGCCCCCGGCTGGACACGTTGTTGGACGGTCTCAGCGCCACCAGTGACTATCACGCCCGGCTGGTGCTCACCGCGGCCCGGGCCGGCGGGGACGTACCGCGGGTCTCCGGCTTTCTCGATCACGCCAATCCTCGTCTTCGCGCCGCCGCGCTGCATGCCCTGCCACTGTCGGAGTTGACGCCGAGCGGGTTCGCGGCGCACTACCTGGACGCGCCGCTGGTCACCCGCAAGATGCTGGTGCGCAAAGCTGCTCGCGCCGGCCGCACCGATGTGTTCGATGCGGTGCTGGCGTTGCCGCTTTCCGATGCCGATGCCGCCCGACTCTTGGCCTATGCCAGCGCTGAGGTCGCCGCTGGACGACTCGGCGACCTGGCCGATGTGATTCCGAACCTGGCCACCTTCGCCGCCGCGCACCCCGACCTGATGCTGGACGAGCTCGACCGACGCCTGGACACCACCCCGGCCGCGCAGGTCCGTGCCTGGCGCTGGGCCGACCCGGCGCTGCCCACGCTGGCCCGCAAGCGTCCCGAACGGCTGCTGGAGTTGCTGGTCGCGCATCACGATCGGCTGCCGCCCAGTCTGTGGCACAGCTTCTCGCCGCTGCTGGCCGCCGACGCCTCGGCGGTCGCTCGACTGCTCGGCGCTTCTCACCAGGCACCGGTGCTAAGCGGGTGGAGTCCGCGCCCGCCACGCCTGGTGAAAGGGCTGCGCCGTCGCATCTCGGCGTTCTCCGCCGACGAGGTGGCCGAGGTGGCACGCCGCTGGCGCCACGACGAGCGTCACCTGACCGCCTTCTTGGCTGCGTTGCCGCCCCGCCAGCGCGCTGAGGTCTTCACTGCCGCCTTCGCCGAAGACGATCTGAGCTCGCGGGTGTGGAGCGACGACCTGCTGGCGACACTGCCCCGCGACCTGCGCCAGAGCCAGGCCCGGCGGATCGCGGAGTTACCGGAGCAGAGGTCGCTGCCCGTCCAACTGCGCTGGGCTCAGTGGTGGAGTGTCGAGGACGCCGCCGACCTGATCGAGCGGCAGTTCCACGCTCGCGATGCTGTCGAACGCTGCCAGGCGTGGACGACCCTGCTGACCAACGCCACCAACAGTGGCGACCTGACCGCGATCGAGACCGCGCTGGCTCGGCTCGACCGGCTGACCAACGAGCAGGACCCGGTACGTCTGGCGGCGGCGCAGGCGCTGAGCCAGCTCAGTCCCGACCTGCTCAGTGCGGCCGACATCAGCCCGCTGCTGAGCTTTGCCGAGGCGGTCAGTCAGGCCTCCGATACCTCGTCGGCAACCTTGGCTGCGATGCGCCACACCGCCTGGCGCCTGGTGGCCCGCTCGGCCGCCCATGGCGCCCCGTTCGACGACCTGCTGCTCATGCTGGACACTCTCGCCGGTCCGGACGGCCTGACCGACGTCCCGGCGAATCTGTCACTGCCTCGCGCTGCAGTGCCCGCGGTGGTGGCCGGGTTGCTCCCACTCCTTCAGGCCCGAGCCAAGCGCCACGACTTCCGACTGTTGTTCAGTCTGTGGCGTGCCCTGGGTCGTCCGGCCTGGGCTCAAGCCGACCTGGTGGAGCTGGTCGAGCAGTCCCTCAGCGCCCCGTCGGACCACTGGCAGCGCCAAGCGGCCGACGCCTGGCTGGCTGATCCGGCCACCCGTGGCGACCGGGTCGGCCAACTCCTGGCCCGCGACGAGACCTTCGTGACCTTGCCGGTGGTGCAACAGGCCCTGTGCAGCCGTCGCCAGGACCTCTTGGCGGTCTGTTATCGCCGCACCCCGCTGAAGGGGCGGTTCTGGAAGAAGCTGCGCTACGTCCCCCTGCTGCCCGGACCGTTCACCGGCTGGCTGCCTGGGCAACTCAGCGACTACGCCGAGGCTTTGGTCGCGCTGATCGCCAGTCCTCGGCCTACCGATCGAGCGCGGCCCATCGACGCGGTGATCGGCGGCCCCAAACCCACCGCGTACGAACGCGCCCGCGCGATCGAGTTGTTGGGCGCCCTGCCCGGCATCGGCGCCCACCACCTGGCGCCGTATCTGGCCGGCGACGATGTGGTGTTGGTCGAGGCGGCCTTGAGGGCGCTGGCCCAGGGTGACGATCCCGGTGCAGCGCTGGAGACCCTGCTGGCGCACCGCGGCGATGATCGGGCACGCGTGGCCCTGTACGCCGCCGGACGTTGCGTGCGCTACCGAACACCGCGTGACGCCGCCGCCCTCCTGGGTGAGGTGCTGCTCGATCCCCGTGCGAAGCTCACCTCCCGCAAGGAGGCCGCCCGCATCATCGGCACCCTGCGCCTGCCCGATGCCGTCGACTCCCTGGCCGCGCTCGCCGACGCCCACGTGGACCTGCGGATCGCGGCCGGACGCACGATCAGGGCCTTCCTCGATGACGATCGGGCTTGGGATGTGCTGGAGGATCTGGCCGTCAGCGGTCGGGAAGCGGAGTTGTCCTTGGTCGAGACGGCGCCTGAGCAGCTGGCGGTACGCCACCGAGCTCGGTACGCCCAAGTGCTGGCGCTGGCCGCGTCCGGCGGTGATCCGCAGGTGATCGGTTCCCTCGGCGTGTGGACGCCCTGGTCGACGCGACTGAGCGAGCACCTGCCCACCTTGGTGAGCAGCCCGAACCTGATGACCAGCAAAGCCGCCTGTGCCGCGGTGACGGTGGCGGCTGCGCTCGCCGCCGATTGGACGCCGTATCTGGCAGCGATCGCCACCTTGGCCAATGCCACCGCGAACGAGGATGAGCCGAACGCTGAAACCGATGCCGACCTGCCGTCCTGGCAGCGGCTGTTGCGGCTGGTGGAGGCGCTCATCCCGCGGCAGGCGGCCGATGTGGCCTATCACCGCGATCAGCTGCTCGGCTTGGCCGGGCTTTTCGACGACCGTCCGGAGTTGGCCGAGTACGGCTGGCGATTGCGGGTGGAGGCGGTGGACTGGTCCGCGCCCGAACAGGCACTGACCGACCTCGCCGATCGCGTGGACCCCCTGCGGGCCACCGAGGTGGGCGGGTTCGTCGGCTCGGCGCTCGAGCGGCTCGCCGCCCAGGGGGTGGAGCCGCAACTTCAGCCGGCCGCACAGGTGTTGGCCGCCCGCGGTGACGTCACCGGCGGCATCTTCGCCGTGGTGCTGACCGCCTTCGCTGGGAGCCGTTCGGGGTGGACGTCGCGGTGGCGCGATCAGTTGCGGGGACTGCGCGCGCACCCGGTGAACGCGGTGGCGGCCCGCGCCTACCAGCAGTTCACCACTGTCGGGTAGCCGAAGGACGGCCCGACCGGCGTCCTCCAACCTCGCTCGACTTGCAGACGCCGACTACCGTCGAGGTCAGCCCGACCCGGCCACCGGCGAAGAAGAGGGAGCAGCGCTACGAGCCCGATGTCCACGAGCGCCGCGCTGATGATCGGCGTCGCTGTGTCAGCCCTCGTCGCCCTCGCCACCATCGTCGTTGGTGGCTTGCGCGCGCATCGCCTCCAACGGGGTGTGGGTTGGTACGTCGCGTCCGGCGCGGTGCTCGCCGTCACGTTCGCCATCACGGTTGCGGTGGTCGCTTCCGGACTGCGGCAAGGGTTCCTGGGCGCCAGTGGCCCCCAAGAGGTGGCGTGTGAACAGGTTGCCACCTTCGTGGATGCGCCCGGGCTGCCGTCCGGGCTGAGTGAGGCGCACTGCACACGTACCGGTTTCCAAGACAGCCACGACGTGATGCCCGGCACGGTGACGCCGGCGGACGCATCGCTGTGGTTGGCCCAACTTCCGGGCAACCCGATTCTGACCAGCCAGGGGTGCACCGCTGGCGAGACCACCTGCATCCCGCAGGTCCGCTTCGACCCGAGAGCCAAGGGCGGTGCGGACTTCGCCGATTTTCAGGCCCACCTTCGCTCGGACGGACGGCTGGAGTTCACCTTCACCGCGCTGAACACCTAGCTCTCCTCAGTCACACCAGCACCCAGGCACATCAACACCGGGGACAGTTCGGGTGTCCTCACCCTCGCCGGTCCCGACGAGCCAGCCCCCCTTGCTAGGCCTGCTCGGACTGTTCCTTCACGCGCTGCTTCTCGGCGATGACCTCACGATAGGTGTCGCGTTCGCGCAGCAGCCAGTAGGGCGGGTTGGCGATCAGTTCACCGATCTGGTCGGCGGTGAGCGCCTCGGTGATCCCGCCGCGCACCAGGCCCGAGCGGGAAATGCCGAGCTTTTGGGCCATCACCTCTTTGGGGAAGGGCCCGTTGCGACGCAGCTCGACCAGCCAGGCAGGCGGGTCGGCGCGGAGCGCGTCCAGCTCTTCGCGAGTGATCGGTGAGCTCTGGAACTCCGGTGGGGCTGCGGGCAGGTAGATCCCCAGCTTGCTCGCAGCGGTGGACGGCTTCATGACTTGGCTCACGCCCGGCAGCCTATCTTGACCCGTCCACCCGCTAGCGTGGACGAATGCAAACACCTCAGCCCCGCGATGCCGCTTTGCGCGTCGGCTACGTGCCGGGGGTGACCCTCACCAAGTGGCGCACCACCTGGGCCGAGCGTTTTCCCCGGCAGCGACTGGACGTGGTCGAGGTCGAGCAGGCCGACCAGCACCAGGCGATCACTGACGGGCTGGTCGATCTGTGTTTCGTCCGGTTGCCGATCGAGACCGACGAGCTGCATCTGATCCAGCTGTACGAGGAACTGCCGGTGGCCTGGGCGGCGAAGGACCACGTCATCGCCGCCGCCGACGAGATCGCCGTGGCCGATCTGACCGAGGAGACCGTGGTCACCACCCTCACGCCCTTCCACCTCGATCTGGTCGCGGCCGGCGAGGCGGTGCTGCTGGTGCCCCAGTCGGTGGCCCGCACCTACAGCCGCCGTGACCTGATCTACCGGATCGTCACCGACGCGCCGTCCACCACGGTGGGGTTGGCCTGGTCGAAGGACAATCCCCACACGCTGATCGATGAGTTCGTCGGCATCGTCCGTGGACGAACCGCCAACAGCTCACGCTCAGCTCAGGAGCGCGCCGCGAAGGGTCGGCCGGCCAAGCCCACCACCAAGACTGCACCGAGACCTTCGTCGAAGCCGTCCCCGCGTCGCCGGGGACGTCGGTGAGCGAGGACCTCGCGGGGCTGCGTTTCGCCGGCGGTCTCCGGGCCGGCCAGGTGGCAGGCCTACCGCGACCAAGTGATCGGCCTCTACCAGCGGCCTGGCGCCTCCGCTTCGCCAACCTCGGCTGAACAGCAGTAGCGCGTACCGATCACAGACAAACTCTCCCCAAGAGGGCCTGAGGCTGCCACACTGCGGCAATGGACGTCGAACTGCGCGAGATCCGGGATTTCCTGGCCAGTCACCCGCCCTACAGCGCCCTGCCCGACGACGAGCTGGACGAGCTGCCGGCGCGGATGCACCTGCGGTATTTCCGCCGTGGCACCACCATCGTCGAGCTGAACAAGCCGAACTCGTCGCTGTTCATCCTGCGCTCCGGCGCGGTCGACATCTATCGCGACGGCCGCGACCTGGTCGAGCGCGCCGACCCGGGCAACACCTTCGGCACCTCCTCGGTGCTCAGCCACATGCCCTCGCGTTACCGCATCGTGGCCATCGAAGACTCCCTGGTGCTGGTGCTGCCCGGCGATGTGTTCAGCCAGTTGGTGCGCACCCACCCGGAGTTCGCCGACTACTTCAACACCGGCACGTCCGGGACGATGAAGCGCGCCGTGGCTCAGTTGGAGAACGACACCAGCGGCCGGATCATCCTCAAGACGCGGGTGGGCGACATCGTCCGCCGCGAGCCGATCACCGCTCCGCCGACGATCACCATTCGTCAAGCGGCGCGGGTGATGACCGAGCATCGGGTCTCGGCGCTGCTGATCACCGAGGGCGACCACATCTGCGGGATCGTCACCGACCGGGACCTGCGCAGCAAGGTGGTGGCTGCCGAGGTGTCCCGCGAGCAGCCGATCACCACGATCATGACCGCCGACCCGATGACCATCGGCAGCAATGCGCTGGCGGTGGAGGCGATGCTGGAGATGCTCAGCATCAACATTCATCACCTGCCCGTGGTCGACGACGACAAGCTGCTCGGACTGGTCTCCTCCGGCGATCTGATGCGGCTGGAGACGGCCAACCCGGTCTTCTTGGTCGGCGATATCGCCAAGCAGTCGTCGTCCGAGGGGTTGGCCACGGTCACCGCCCGCCTGCCACAACTGGTGGCCCAGTTGGTCGAGCAGGACGCCAGCGCCGACGAGATCCATCGGCTGGTGACCGCGGTCAGTGATGCCACCACCCACCGGCTGCTGCAGCTGGCCGAGGCCGAGCTCGGCGCCCCGCCGGTGCCGTACGAATGGTTGGTGCTCGGCTCGCAGGGACGCTACGAGCACGGGCTGGGCAGCGACCAGGACCACGTCCTGCTGCTGGACGATGCGGCCACCGCCGAACATGATGGGTACTTCGCCGGCTTGGCCGAGTACGTCACCGCCGGGATGGAGTCCTGCGGCTACCCGCGGTGTGTCGGCCAGGTGATGGCGGTCAATCCGCGGTGGCGGCAGACGTTGAAGAGTTGGGAGGCCGACTTCCATCGTTGGATGCTCGAACCGGCGGCTGAGGCCGTGCTGCACGCCCAGATCTTCTTCGACTTCCGCTCCGTGCACGGCGGGACGGCGCGCGCCGATCAGCTGCGCGAGACCGTGCGGTCGCTGGCGCCGAGGTCGCCGCGCTTCCTCGGCCACCTGGCCGCCGAGGCGGTGGAGCGGCAGCCACCGATCGGCTTCTTCCGTGGCTTCGTGGTCGAACGCGGCGGCGGCCCGCAGGCGGGGCTGGACCTGAAGTCCTCGGTGCATTGCATCGTCGAACTGGTGCGCGTGCTGTCCCTGGCCAACGGCATTCCGGCGGTGAACACCGTCGAGCGGCTGCACGCCGTGGCCGCCGCCGGCGCGATGAGTGCCGAAACCGAGAGTGCGATCCTGGACGCGTTCGAGCTGATCACCTATCTGCGGTTGCGCCACCAGGCCCGCCAGGTGGCGGCCGGGGAGAGCCCGACCAATGCGGTGTCACCGGACGCTCTGTCGGCGCTGGAGAAGAAGCACCTGCGCGACGTGTTCGGCATCATTCGGCGCGCTCAGCAGGCGTTGGCCTACCGCTACCAGACTCATCTGATGTCCTGAGTGAGGCCCTGATGTGGTTCAACACGCGTTCCTGGAGTCGGGTCACCCAAGAGATTCCCGACGGGCCGATCCGTCAGTATGTGGTCGACGACAAGCCGGATCCGGCGACGCCGCTGACGCAGGCGCGCCTGCTGGCCGTCGACGTGGAGACCACCGGGATGGATCCGAAGAAGGACCAGATCCTCAGCATCGGTTTCGTTCCGGTGAACGGGACCCAGATCGACCTGTCCGGAGCCGGTCAGGTGTTGGTGCGGGCCGGGGTGGAGGTGGGCGACTCGGCCAGCATCCACGGCATCACCGATGACGCGATCGCCGACGCGCTGACCCCGTCCGAAGCGCTGGATGTGGTCTTCGGTGCCCTGCGTGGCCGGGTGATGATCTGCCATCACGCCGCGATGGAGACCGGCTTCATCGGCAACGCCTGCAATGCCGTCCATGGCTTCCGTCCGCGGCTGAGCGTGGTGGACACGCTGGCACTGCAGTTTCGACTGTTGAGTCAGGGCTTCGACGAGGAGCCGCCGCCGGGAAGTCTGCGTCTGTGGACGGCCCGCAGCCAGTTCGGGTTGCCGCGGTACGCCGCCCACAATGCGCTGACCGATGCGTTGGCGTGCGCGGAGCTGTACCTGGCTCAGACCGCCGAGTTCCAGGCAGCCACCACCAAGCCGCTCACCTTGAAGTCCGTGCTGAAGTACTGACCCGCGGCGGGACGGTGGCGCACAGCTGGCGGCTCAGCGCTGCAAGTAGGCCAGGACGGCGAGCACTCGGCGGTGATCCTCGGCCGACTCGTTCAACCCGAGCTTGGCGAACACGCTGCTGACGTGTTTCTCGACCGCACCGACACCGATGGTCAATCGGTCGGCGATGCTGGCATTGCTGCGACCCTCGGCGACCAGTTCCAAGACCTCGCGTTCGCGGGGAGTCAGCGACACCAGCGGGTCACGCGGGGCGCTGATCAGCCGCCGCACCACTTCGGGGTCGAGCGCCGTGCCGCCTGCGGCGACCCGCTGCAGCGCCTCATCGAGATCGTCCAAGCTGGTCAGGCGGTCCTTGAGGAGGTAGCCGACCCCTCCGGCGGCGTCGGCCAACAGTTCGCGGGCATAGACGGTTTCGACGTACTGGCTCAGCACCAGCACCGGTGTGCCGGGGATGGCGCGGCGTAGTTCGAGGGCGGCACGAATGCCCTCGTCCCGAAAGGACGGGGGCAGTCGTACGTCCATCACCACGACCTGCGGCTGCTGCTCTTGGACCTGAGCGACCAGGTCGCCGGCGTCACCCAGGGCACCCACGCAGTGGTGGCCGGCCTCTTCGAGGAGGCGCACCACGCCCTCGCGCAGCAGCACCGAGTCCTCGACCAAAATCACGCGCAAGGACGGGGCTGAGGTCATGCTTCAGCCTAGGGCCGCAGCCGCCGGGACGGGAACGGTGACGTCGACCATGGTGGGGCCGCCGACGGGGCTTTCGATGGTCAGTGATCCCAGCAGCCCGTGGACGCGTTCGCGGAGTCCGGACAGGCCGTGGCTGACGGTGAAGGTCGCCCCGCCGTGGCCGTCGTCGATGACCCGGACGCGCACCCGAGCGGGTTCCTCGTGATGCACCGCGGCCAGCAACTCGGCGTGGGTGGCGCCGGAGTGCTTGGCCACATTGGTCAGCAGCTCGGCGACGACGAAGTAGAGCGTGCGGGCGATCTCGGCCGGAACGGCATCGTCGAGGGCGGGATCGAGATCGGTGGTCACCGGCACCGGGCTGTCCTCGGCCAGGGCCGCCAATGCCAGGCGCAGACCGCGATCGGTGAGCAACGGCGGTGCAACCCCCCGGGACAAGGCGCGCAACTCTTCCAAGGCGGCCTGGGCTTGAGCTCGGGCCTGCCGGGCGTACTCGGCCGCGTCCTCGGTGTCGCCGGAGGCAGCGCGGCGTTCGGCGGTGGCCAGGTCGAGTTGCAGGCGGATCAGTCGCTGTTGCGGGCCGTCGTGCAGGTCACGCTCGAGCTTGCGCATGGCCGTGTCCTCGGCCTGAACGGCCGACTGACGTCCGGCCGCCTCCTGGCGCGCGACGGCGGTCAGCTCGTCGGAGGGCCAGCGTCCCAACATCAGCCGGGCGACGCTGTGCTGCAGGGCGGTGATGCCGTCGATCACCCACGGCAGGGTGAGTCCGAACAGCACCCCGGAGGTGGTGTAGATGGCGATCAACAGCAGGCGCGGTTGCCAACCGATCAACCCCGGGATGTTGTTCACCAGCCACTGCGGCCAATCGGCCTGCGGGTCGGGCGTCGGCAGGAACTGCTGCCACAGGACGTAGCTCAGGCCGCTGAGCATCCCCGCCCACCAGGTGATGGCAAAGGCGAACGTCACCGTGGCCAGGATCGGGCCCACCAGCATCTGGTGCACCAGGTAGCTCCAGTAGTGGCCTGAGCGCAGCGGCTGCAGCAGCCGGGTCAGTGGATGCGCCTGCGACAGCGGCGCGGGCCACTCGGGTTCGCTGATCGGTTCGCGTCCGGTCCATCGAGCGATCCGTCGCTCCAGCGTGCCGAAGCCGCGGGCGATCAGCAGCGAGCCGACCACCAGCGGAATGCCGATCAGCAGCACCAGGCTGCCGACCCCGGTAAAGAACACCGCCGACAGCACCGCCAACGCCACCATGGCCAGCACGAAGTCGACGATCAGATAGGCGGTGGCACCGGGCGCGCGGCGCCACAGGCGTAGGTAGCCGCCGTCGGCTGTGGGTTTCTCGGTCGACATGGGGAACTCTTCTCGATGGGCGTTGGTTGGCGACTTCCACGCTAGGGACGTCGTCGCGCCGGCGGAATCAGGATCGCACCCCAGTTCGATGGGGGGTTACCCCCACCCTGCCAAGTCATCGAATGACGAACGGCGGGTTGTGTTCGATCATCCGGGGACGGCCCTCGTCGTTGACCGCGACGTAGTGGAAGGTGCCCTCGGTGACGAACTCCTCCTGGTCGGAGTAGTTGTGCACCAGATCGCGTGCCCACACCTCAAGCTGGATGGTCATCGAGGTGCGGCCCACTGTGGTCAGCTCGGCGAAGATGCTCACCGTCTCACCCACCGCGACCGGACGGCGGAACACCACCCCGTCGACGGCGACCGTGGCCGAGCGACCCTTGGCCACTTCGCCGGCCATCAACCCGGCGGCGATGTCCATCTGGGAGAGCAGCCAACCTCCGAAGACGTCGCCCCACGGGTTGGTGTCTGCCGGCATGGCCAGGGTGCGCAGCATCAGCAGTCCGCGCGGCACGCGGGTGGTCTCGGTTTCCTCCATGGCCAGGCCCTTCTCCTCGATCGTCCTCGACCCTACTGCGGCCGGACCGCGCCGAGGTGCAGGATCAGCCGGCCACCGCTGCGACCACCCGGGTCGCGCCGGCGATGCGTCCGTCCTGGGTGCCGAGCGCGCCGGTGGTCGCCAGCCACTTCTGCCTGGTCTGATCGGTGCTGGTCCTCAGCGGGCTGAAGTGGGTGACCCCGACGGTCTTGATGCCGCAGTAGGCCAGGGTCGCCGTCCGCAGCGCCACGACTGCGGCGTCGCGGTAGACCAGCAGGTTGTAGAAGCCGGGGCTGTCATGGGTGGTCACGATTCGGGCGGTGCGACCGGTGAGTAGCTTGTCCCAGCTGGCGGCGGTGGTGCCGTAGCGGAACGCGTCACCGGCCAGGAAGGTGCGGTCGATCCAGTTGGTCAGCACTGCCGGGTAGGTCCCCCACCATTGCGGGAAGAAGATCACCACATGCTCGGCCCAGTGCAGGTCGGCGATGTCCTCGGCGACGCCCACTTCCAGGTGGTCGTAGGCGTCCCGACGGGCTCGCAGTTGCTCGTGTGAGGTGGGCGAGTCGGCCGGCTCGACAGCGAGATCGCGGATGCGCACCTCAGCACCGGCGGCCTCGGCGGCGGACGCGTAGGTGCGGGCCAACTCGTGGTTGTAACTGTGGGGAATCGGATGGCCGATGACCACCAGAATGCGACGGGGATTCATCGTGGCAACTCCTTATTGCTGATGCGGTCGGCGAGCGCGGACAATTCCTGGTTCAGTCGCTCGGGATCAATGGCGAGGCCATCACCACCGACGGGGGTGAACACCGCGGCCAGCTCGGCTTCGAGCTGGGCGCCTGCGGCGGCCAGTTTCTGCCCCCCGGTTTCGGTGAGTTCGACCAGGACGCGTCGGGCGTGGTGGGGATCGCTGCCGCGCCGCACGAGGCCGGCGGCCTCCAGTGCGGGCAGGCGTTTACTGACAGCGGCCTTGGTCACCCGGAGGCATTCGGCCAGGTCAGTGAGGTCGGCGCCGGGGTGGCCGGCGATGACGACGAGGTACTCGAACTCGTTGAAGCTGAGTTGATGGTCACGGCGCAGAAGCGCGTCGGCATAGGTGTCCATCACCGAAACCAGTTCGTGCAGAGTCACCATCGCGCTGTCAGCCATGGCTTGAGTCAACCAGTTGACACTCTTATTGTCAACTGGTTGACACATCGACCGCTCGGCGCAATTGCCTGCCTTGTAGTTGAGACCCGACCAATTCCGTTCACCGAAAAGTCTCAAGTAGCGGGGTGCGCAAAAGTGCCGGCGGTGCAAGACTCGAGAAATCCGCCGCAACGTTACTTCCCCTGCGGGTGCGGATCCCGCGACTGATCGTCCAGCCGAAAGAGTCGCCGCAATGAGAGTTCGACGCCTGTCGTTGATCGCCGTGATGGCAGCAGTGCTGCTCGCTCTGCTCACCCCGGCGCACGCCCCCGCCGCCCCGCTGAGCCAGCTCAGTGACTCCGCGCTGCGTTCCCGGCTGCTCTATCTGCAGCGCGCCTCGCGCACCACCGACCGGGCGCTGGCGCTCAATCAGTTGGCCGAACGCTCCGGTTTCGAAGCCGGGTTGTGGAGCAACTTCTTCGCCGCCTGGGACCACGCCAACTCCTCCCAGGTGCTCAACTACTCCACGCCCGCCGGGCTGCCCGCGAGTGGTCACGTCTTCGTGGTCCTCGGCGCCTCGTTGAGCTCGACCGGGACGGTGACCACCCAGCTGACCAACCGGCTCAAGGTGGCCCTCAAGGCCCTGAACTCCTACCCGAACTCCCGGGTCATCGTCAGCGGCGGCGCACCCAAGAACGGTCACACCGAAGGCGAAGTCATGCGCGCCTGGCTGATCGACAACGGCATCGCGGCGGATCGCGTCATCGCCGAAACCAAGTCCTCCAGCACCGTGGGCAACGCGGCCAACTCGATGGCGATCATCAAGAAGAGCCCCGAGTTCACCAGCTACACCCTGATCTCCGACGGGTCGCACCTGCGCCGCGCCAGCGTCCTGTTCGATGCGGCGGCGCTGGAGTTGCAGTCCAAGAGCGGCGTGGCGTGGCCCATTCAGCGGGTCTCGAACGTCGCCTACAAAGACAAGACCATCACCAATCCCGCCAGCGACTCGACCACGTCGGTGATCGCCAGCAATGTGGCCACGCTGCTCGATCTGAGCACCAGCTACAGCGCAGCGGTGGCTTCCCCGCCGGCTCCGGCGGTGTTCACCGGCCTGTCGGTGGCCCCCGCCACCACCACCTACCAGATCGGCGCCAAACTCTCGGCCGGCCAGGTGGTCACCAGGGCGGTGTACGACCAGGGCAGTCTGGACGTCACCGGTCGGGTGAAGATCACCGGCTTCAGCTCGGCCAAGGTGGGAACCGTCAAGGTGAAGGTCTCCTACACCGACGGCAAGGTCACCAAGACGTTCACCTACCCGGTGAAGGTGGTCAAGGCCAGCACCCAGGTCAAGGTCAGCTCGTCTGCCACCACGGCAAAGAAGAAGAAGACCCGGGTGAAGGTCACTGTGAAGCTGTCCACGGCCACCGGCGTCACTCCCACCGGCAAAGTGCGGTTCATGCTCGGCAAGAAGGTGCTCAAGACCGTCAAGGTGAAGTCCAAGAAGGCGAGCTACACCCTGCCGAAGTTCACCTCGACCGGCACCAAGACCGTGACCGTGAAGTACCTCGGCTCGAGTAAGGCGAAGGCCAAGACGTCCACGCTGACGATCCGGGTCAAGCGGTGATTCTGCAGACCTCCTGAGCCACTCCTGGCGGTTGGCTGGAAGTTGGCGGGCTGCGAGCGCCGACGCATTCGGAGCGTCGTAGCCTCGGCCCATGCACAGAAGGTTCGTCGTCCTCCTGGCGGTCGTGACCGCCGTTCTGGCCGGCTGCACGGGTCACCGTCCGGTGGCGCCCACGCCGTCCGGCGGTGCTCTGGCGGTCGGCACCACGTCCTTCAGCCTGGACGTCTCGGGTCAACAGCGCAGCTACCTCGTCCATCGGCCGGCTGCGGACGCCCCGGCGTCCGGCTATCCGCTGGTGGTGGTGCTGCACGGCGGCCTAGGAAGTGCCGCGCTTGCTGAGGAGGCCTACGGGTGGGATGCCCTCGCCGATCGGGACGGTTTCGTGGTCGTCTACCCCAACGGCGTCGACCGCACGTGGAACGCCGGTACCTGTTGCGGCACCGCAGCGCGCACCGGTGTCGACGATGTGGCCTTCATCACCCAGGTGGTCAGTCAGGTCAGCGCACTGGTGCCGGTGGACCCGACCCGACGGTTCGCCACCGGGATGTCCAATGGCGCCATGATGACCTACCGCCTGGCCTGCCAGACGGGGTTGTTCGCCGCGATCGCGCCGGTCTCGGGCACCCAGTTGATCGACTGTTCGACCGCTGAGCCCGTCTCGGTGCTGCACATCCACGGCGCCGCCGACCCCACCGTCCGTCCGGACGGGAAGCGCGGCTCGGGACCCGCCCACGTCACCGGACCACCACTGGCCAGGGTGTGGGAGGGATGGCGAGTGCGCGACGACTGTGGACGCTTCGACGTCACTCGCAGTGCCGAGGTGACCAGCGGTCAGGCCAGTTGCCCGTCGCAGCGAACGGTGGAATGGATCCTGATCACCGACGGCGGGCACGAATGGCCGGGGGGTCGCTCTTCCACGAACCCGGCCGGGCTGGACGCGACCGCGCTGATCTGGACCTTCTTCGCCGCTCACCCGCACCGCTGACCACCGCACGGAGCCGGGGTTGCGGCGGGCGCCCCGGCGCGGGGTGCCTGCGGGCGTCCCGGCGCCGGGCTGGTTGTGGCAAGGTTGCCGCGTACGCGTTCCTCGTGCCTGAAGGGCCTGCCATGCGGTTTCTCTTTCTCGGTGCCGGAGCCATCGGCACCTATGTCGGTGGCTCTCTGGCTGCAGCCGGTCACCAGGTGACCTTCTCCGAGCAGCCGGACTCCGCTCGCACGATCGGGGCGGACGGCTTGCGGGTGACCCGCGGCGGGGTGGTCACCGAGGTGCGCGACTTCGCCATCTTCGGCTCGGCCGGCGACGCGCTGGCTGCCGGGCCTTATGACGTGGCCGTGTGCGCACTGAAGTCGTTCGATACTGCGGCCGCTCTGGACGGCCTGCTGGCCACCGGCGAGGCGCTGCCGCCGGTGCTGAGCCTGCAGAACGGGGTGGCCAACGAGCCGCTGATCGCCGCCAAGCTCGGCGCCGACCAGGTGATCACCGGCACCGTCACCACCGCGGTGAGTAAGCCGGGCACCGGCCAGGTGATCGAGGAGAAGCTGCGCGGCATCGGCATCGCGGTGAACCACCCGCTGGGCGAGTCGTTGGTCGCCGCCCTGAACGACGCGAACCTGCAGGCGGTCGGCTATCCCGAGCCGCAGTCGATGAAGTGGTCGAAGCTGCTGACCAATCTCACCGGAAACGCCACGTCGGCGATTCTGGACGAGCCGGTGTCGGTGTTGTTCGCCGACCGCCGCACCTATGGCATCGAGATCGCGGTGCTGCGGGAGTGCCTGGCAGTGATGGCCGCCATGGGTCTGCGTCCGGTGGATCTGCCCGGAACGCCGGTGCGTGCCTTGGCGCTGGCGGCCAAGAGCCTGCCCCGATTCATCGCCCAGCCTGCGCTCACCAAGGCCCTCGGCGGCGGGCGGGGCGACAAGATGCCGAGCTTCCACATCGACCTGCATTCGGGACGCGGCCGCACCGAGGTGCGCTTCCTGAACGGCGCGGTCGCCGACCGCGGCGCCGAGTTGGGCGTGCCGACCCCGGTCAATCGGGTGCTCACCGACACCCTGGAGGCGCTCAGCTCCGGCACCGAAAGTGTCGAGCGATTCCGGCATCAGCCCGAAGCGCTGCTGGCTCTGCTGTAGGGCGTCCGAGGGCGAAGTCGCTCGCACGGGGACCTGTCGGCATCGTCGGTCCTGACTAGGCTTCCGGCATCGGGAAGACTCTCGATCAAGGGAGACCCATGAAGTTCCGGCGCCTTCTCGTCGGTGTCGTCACGGCTATGTCGGTGGTGGCGCTGGCCCTGCTGGCTGCGCCCGCGACCCCGGCCCAGGCCGCCCGACCCACGGGAAAGTCTGTTTCGGTGTCGTCGTTGGCCGCCGAGGGCGGCACGGTGGTGACGATCACCGGAAAGAACCTCAAAAAGGTCAATGCCGTCTACTTCGGGAGCACCAAGACCACCAAGGTCACTCACATCAGCAAGACCAAGATTCGGGTCACTGCCCCGGCGCACTCTCCGGGCACGGTGAAGATCACCCTCCGGGTGGGCAAGAAGAAGTACCGCACGTCACTGCGCGTCAGCTATGTCCTCGCTCAGGCCGGTCCGAGCGCGGTCGAAGCGGAGGTGCTGCGCCTGACGAATCTCCAGCGGGCCACCGGATACACCTGCACCGACACCACGACCGGCGAGACAGTGGTGAAGCCGCCGGTGCCCGCGCTGACCTGGAATGCACAGCTGGCTTCGGCCGCACGTCTGCACAGCAGTGACATGGCCACCAAGAACTACTTCAGCCACACCAGCGCCGACGGCACCACCTTCGATGAGCGGATCAGCCGCACGGGCTATGCGTGGGGCGCGGCCGGAGAGAACATCGCGGCCGGCTACCGCACCCCCGCCGCCGTGGTGGAAGGCTGGATGGAGAGCTTCGGCCATTGCGAAAACATCATGTCCGCCGACTTCACCGAACTCGGCATTGGCTACGCCTATCAGTCGAGTAGCAAGTACCACCACTACTGGACGCAGGACTTCGCCACCCCCCGCTGATCAATCCCTGATCGGCGCGCCCGCGCCGCTGGTTGAGCACGCTCCACAGCAGCCGGGTCGAAACCTCCGGGCCAACCCGGGCTCCGACCCGCCCCCAGCTCAGTGGCGCACCAACCCCGACTCGTAGGCGAACAGCACCAGACCGACCCGATCACGGCACTGCAGCTTGGACAGCAGGCGTCCGATGTGGGTCTTCACCGTGCCCTCGGCCATGTACAACTTGGCTGCGATCTCGGAGTTGGTCGCCCCGGCGGCGATCTCGGTGAGCACCTCGATCTCACGATCGGTCAGCAGATCCAGCCGGGTGTCCAGCCCCTCTGGGTCGGACGGCAGCGTGGGCACCACGTGATCGAGCAACCGTCGCGTGGCCGACGGGGCGATTACGGCCTCGCCGAGAGCCACCGTCCGGATCGCATTCAGCAGGTCTTCGGGCCGGGCATCTTTCAGCATGAAGCCGCTGGCGCCGGCCTTCAGCGCACTGAACACGTACTCGTCCAGGTCGAAGGTGGTCAGTACGAGCACGCGGGTAGGCAGTCCCTCATCGACGATCAGCCGGGTGGCCTCCACGCCGTCCAACACCGGCATCCGGATGTCCATCAGCACCACATCGGTGGGAGTGGCCCGCAGCAGTTCGAGGGCAGCAGCACCGTCGGCGGCCTCGCCGACCACCTGCAGGTCGTCCTCGGCCTCGATGAGCATCCGAAAACCGCTGCGCACCAGCGCCTGATCATCGACGAGCAACACTCGAATCGGGGTCATCGGTCCTCCTCACTCCGAAGCGATCCTAATGCCCGGACCTGAGTCCGAGGCCACGGTGCGAAGGGGCCCCGGCGGCTGAGCTCTAGCGGCCACCCGAACGCAGCGAGTCGCTGCCGACTCCCCCGGCCAGCGGCAGGACGGCGGTGACCTGGAAGCCGCCGTTGGGCCGAGAGCGGGTGAGTAGCTGACCGCCCATGGACGCGACCCGCTCGTTCATGCCCTTCAGGCCATGTCCAGGGGTGGACGCGACCTCCTTCTCCGCGCCCGGCCCGTTGTCGAGGACGTCGATGGTGATGTCACGCATGCCATAGGTGATCGTCACCTGCGCGGTCGCTTCCGGCCCGGCGTGCTTGAGGAAGTTGGTGAGCGCCTCCTGCACCACCCGATAGGCGGTCAGCGCCATCGCCGCGGACACCTTCGGCGGTTGGCCGCGGACGTCCAGGCTCACTCGATCGCTGGTGCGAGTCACCAACTCGGCGATGTCGTCCAGCATCGGTGCGGGCGCGAAGTCGGCCTTGGCGTCGGCGGGATCGTCACGCAGCACGCCGACGATGCGGCGCATCTCCGACAGGGCTTCGCGACCGGTCTCGGCGATGGTGGTGAGTGCCTCCAGCGCCGCCTCCGGCTTCTTGGACGCCATCGCCCGGCCACCTTCGGCCTGGACGATCATCACCGACAGTGAGTGGGCGACGATGTCGTGCAACTCTCGGGCGATCTGGCTGCGGGCCCGGGATTCGGCCAGCCGGGCCTGCTGCTCACGCTCGGCGAGCAGCCGTTGGTAGCGCTCCTCGGCGGCGGCCGTCCGATCCTGGTCGGCGGCACGGGACTCGCTGGCCCGTCGTCCGATCGCGTACGGGGTGATCACCAGACCCAGGCAGACGAACCAGGCCAGCACCAGCGAGGCGCCGTTCTTCAGGCTGATGTGGGCCGGATCGTCGATGATCCAACGGGCCGGTCCGATGAATGCGCCGATCGCGCCGATCGCCACCACCAGCCGCGCCTCCTGGCCCGGCACCCATCGGGCCACGGAGTAGGCCACGATCGGGATCACCGCCAACGTGGCCATCGGGGTGGTCGAGACCACCCATTGCAGCAGGCCGGCGATGCTCACCAGCACCATGGTGATCAGCGGCGAGTGACGCCGCAGCACCAGCGGCCACACCATCGCCACCGCGGAGATGAAGATGATCAGGCTGCGAGAGTTGCTGAGGTCGGCCATGCCGTACGGCAGGATCGTCAGGATCCCGATCCCCGTTGCGAGCGCACCGTCGATCAGCCAGTCGTGCCTGGTGGCGCCCGGCGGGAAGATGGTTTCGTGCATCTGCATCGCCGCCAAGCCTAGGGTGTGTGCCCCAACGATGGGGCCGGCTGCGACCGGACGTCCGCCGCGCCGCAGCCGGAACCGTCCCCCGGGCACCGGCTAGGGTTGGGCGGGACGAAAGGGGCACCACGTGCGAGTCGGCATCAGCGTCCTCACCGCGGTCACCGCGCTGCTCCTGGGCGGTTGCGCCGGGACCGGAAACACCACTCCCGCCAGCTCCGGCAACGCCACCTCCCCGCTGGGTGCCCTGGCCGTCGGCCAATGCACCGACGCGATCGACGCTCAACAGGTGCCGTCCTTCAGCGTGGTCGAATGCGACACCGCACACGCCTGGGAGGTGGCCACGATCGTGCCCGCCCCGGGCGACGCCTACCCCGGCGAGGCGGCGCTGCGAGCGGTGGCCGACACCGGCTGCGCCTCAGCTCTGAGTGACTACGTCGGCGTTGACCCGGTCAACACCACCTTCGGGGTGACGTTCATCGCGCCCATCGCCGCACATTGGGCTGATCCGGCAAACCGGAAGGTGGCCTGCCTGGTCGGCGCTGCCTCCGGCGGGATCACCGGAACCTTGAAGGGCACCGGCTACTCGTTCCCCACCAAGGGGCAATGCTTCGCCACGCCACCGGAGAACTCCTTCTCCCTGGATCTGGTGCGGTGCAGCGAATCACACGCCTACGAGGTGTACGCCACCAAGAAGCTGGACGGAAAGACCGCCCCGACCACCGCCGAGTTCGACAAGGCCTACACCGACACGTGCGTGAAGGGTTTCAAGGACTTCGTCGGCGTGGACGTCGGCAAGTCGACCTACGAGATCGTGCACTTCATCCTGCCCAAGACGCAGTGGACCAAGCTGTCGGACCACCGTCTGGTGTGCAGCGCCGGATCGCCGTCCGGAGGAGTCACCGGCACTCTGAAGGACGCCAAGAAGTAGCGCTCGCTCGGCTCAGCCGCGGAGCAGATCGTCGTAGTCGAGCATCGCTTCGGCGGGCAGTTCCTTGGCCGGGCGGCTGGAGATGATTCGGCGGGCGAACGCGTCGGCGGCCTTCTCGATCCGGAAGCTCAGTTCACCCTGCTGGCCCCAATCGGCGCTCGCGGCGAACACCGCCAGCGGCGCCACCTCGGCACGGAAGTAGTAGAACAGCGGCAGCAGGGCGTGCTCGGTCACCAAGGAGTGCCGCGGGCTGCCTCCGGTGGCGCCCAGCAGCACCGGACGTCCGGCCAGCGAGCGTGGGTCGAGGGCGTCGAAGAACAGCTTGAACAGCCCCGAGTAGGAGCCGTTGTAGACCGGAGTCACCGCGATCACCCCGTCCGCGGACAGAATGGACGCCTGGGCGGCCGCCAACTCCGGCGAGATCGTGCGAGTGGTGATGGCGTCCAGCAGGTCCGGGCCCAAGGTGTGCACCATGATCGAGGTCAATGTGGACGTGCAGGAATGATCGGCCAGCGCCGCCTGCGTGGCCGCACCCAACCTGTCGGCCAACAACCGACTGCTCGACGGCTCCCCCGCGCCGGCACTCAACACCACCAGTTGCATCACACACCTCCGTCGGCACAAACGCACGCCCAGCCTCTCGGCATTCCCGGCGCCAGCGTCTGCATCAGGGAGAATGCTGATCATGGAACTAACCGGGTGGCTCACGACCGCTGATCTGATCTCCATCGGCGTGGTGATCGTCCTGACCATTGTGCTGCGATTCGTCCTGGTCAAGCTGGTCAAAACGCTGACCAAACGCGCCTTGGAGCGGGCGAAGCAGCGTCACGAGGTCGGCACCACCAAGGCGCAGAAGTTGCTCGCGGAGATGACCATGGGCAACCAGGAGCGGTTCGCCCAACGCACCACCACTCTCGGCCAGGTGATCAGCAGCTTGATCACGGTGACGATCGTGTCGATCGGCGCGCTGACGATCATGGCGATCCTGGACGTACCACTCGCCCCGCTGCTGACCTCGGCCGGCGTCGGCGGCATCGCGTTGGCCTTCGGCGCACAGACCTTGGTGAAGGACTTCCTGTCAGGCATGTTCATGCTGATCGAGGACCAGTACGGCGTCGGCGATCTGATCGACACCGGAGACATCAAGGGCACCGTGGAGGAGGTCGGGCTGCGGGTGACCCGGCTACGGGACCTGTCGGGCACGATCTGGTACGTCCGCAACGGCGAGATCCTGCGACTGGGCAACCAGAGTCAGGGCTGGTCGACTGCGATCATCGACGTTCCGGTCGCCTATGACGAGAGTCCCGGCAAGGTGATCGGCGTGCTGGAGACGGTGGCCGACCTCGCCGAGAAGTCCGAGGATCTCGCGGACGTGCTGCTGGAGCGTCCGACGGTGGTCGGAGTGAATGCGGTCAGTGCCACCACCATGACCGTTCGGGTGATCGGCAAGACGCTGCCGAACCAGCATTGGAAGGTGCAGCGCTGGTTGCTGGAGCGTTCGCTGTCCGCGCTGAGCAAGGCCGGCGTGCGCAGCCCGATTCCGATGGGCGTGCTGCCCACCTGAGCGCTCGGTGCCTGTCCTGAACCTGCCGAAGGGTGTCGAAGCTTTCGGCGAGGTGGGCACCATTCGTCCGAATCAGTTGGGCGCGGGCACCTCAGCGGCGGTTCTGGTGGCGCCGATGGAGGCCACTACGACGCAGGCCATGGCCACCATCTCGACCACGCTCAACTGCTCGCCGAGCACCACCAGCGCGGCCAGCGCGGCCACGGCCGGTTCGATGCTCATCAGGATGCTGAACACCGACGGCGCGATGCTGCGCAGCGCCACCATTTCCAGGCCGTAGGGAATCACCGAGCTGAGCAGTCCCACCAGGGCTCCCAGCAGGAGGACCTTCGGCTGCCAGAGGGCGGCCCCGCCGAGCAGGATGCCGGGGATGGCAAAGGTGAGCGCGCCGACCAAGGAGCCGACGCTGGAGCCGGTGATGCCTTCCCACACCCGTCCGGTGCGTCGACCGAGCACGATGTAGGCCGCCCAGGCCGCTCCGGCCACCAGGGCGAACACCACTCCGACCCAATCGACGGCTGCCGGGAACACGCCCAGCAGCGCCACTCCGGTGGCGGCCAGGGCCACCCACAGGTAGTCGCGCAGTTTGCGGGAGCCGATCAGCGCCAACGTGAGCGGCCCGAGGAACTCGATGGTGACCGCCAGGCCGAGTGGAATCCGGGCGAAGGACATGTAGATCGCCCAGTTCATCAGGGCCAGCGCGATGCCGTAGCCGATCACCACGCGCCATTCGGCCCAGGTTCGCCCACGAAGGCGGGGACGGGCCACCGCCCAGAAGATCGCTGCGGCGACGGTCATCCGCAGCCAGGCGATGCCGGTCGGATCGGCCAATGGGAATACCGACTTGGCGAAGGCAGCGCCCACCTGCACCGAGATGATGCCGCCGATCACCAGCCACACCGGGCTGAGCCAGGACGGCAGCCGACCGTTCACTGCTGCGCGCATTCGGCGTGCGCCGGACAGGTGATCAGGTGGTCGTTGAACAAGCCGGTGGCTTGGGCGAACGCGTAGACGATGGTCGGCCCGCAGAATCGGAAGCCGGCCTTCTTGAGTCGCTTCGACAGCTCATCGGTGCGCGGATCGGTGGCGGGGACCTGGGACAGTTCGGTGTACCGATTGGTCACCGGCACACCGTCGACCGCCGACCAGATGAACTCGCTGAAGCCACCGGGACGGGCTTCGAGCTCCTGCCAGGCGCGGGCATTGCCGATGGTGGCCTCGATCTTGCCGCGATGCCGGACGATACCCGCATCGGCCAGCAGACGTTGCACCTCGGGCTCGCCCCACTCGGCGATCACGTGCGGATCGAAATCGGCGAAACCGGCGAAGAAGGCCTCTCGCTTGCGGAGGATGGTGATCCACGCCAATCCGGCCTGGAACCCGTCCAGGCAGAGCTTGGCGAACAGCGCGGTCGAGTCGCGCTCGACGCGTCCCCATTCGTGGTCGTGGTAGTCCACGTAGAGCGGATCGGTGCCACACCATCCGCAGCGCTCGCCGGCGGCCTCTGAAATCACCGGTTCAGGCTATCCCCACCCGGACGCACCACGGGCCGGCCCCGCCTGTGGCGGAACCGGCCCGTGAAAGGTGTGTCGGATCAGTCGTCGGTCGGCGAGACTCCCGCGGCGGCGGCCTCGTCCTTGACCTTGGTGGCTTCGCGCAGCAGCGCCGCGGTGGCCTCTTCGGTCTCCAGCTGGTGTTCGTAGATCTCCGGCTCGATCGGGCCGGTGCGGTCGACCCGCGCAGCCCGGAAGCGGGAGATGATCACGGCACCGAAGGCGATGATCAGCGCGATGGTGGCGATCAGGATGCGAGCGGGGTGGTTGGCACCCGGCCCGACCGAGATCGCGACGACGGCCGGAGCGATCAGCAGCGCGACCAGGTTCATCACCTTGATCAGCGGGTTGATGGCCGGGCCGGCGGTGTCCTTGAACGGATCACCCACGGTGTCACCGATCACCGCGGCTGCGTGCGCGGGGCTGTTCTTGCCGCCGTGGTTGCCGTCCTCGATGATCTTCTTCGCGTTGTCCCAGGTGCCGCCGGAGTTGGCCAGGAACACCGCCATCAGCACACCGGTGGAGATCGCACCGGCGAGGAAGCCGGCCAGCGGGCCGACGCCCAGGCCGAAGCCCACAGCGATCGGCGCGAAAGCGGCCAGCAGACCCGGGGTGGCCAGCTCCCGCAGGGAGTCGCGGGTGCAGATGTCGACCACTCGGCCGTACTGCGGACGAACCTCGCCGGTCATGATGCCGGGGAACTCGCGGAACTGACGACGCACCTCGAACACGATCGCACCGGCGGCGCGGGTCACCGCGTCGATGGCCAGACCGGAGAAGAGGAAGACCACCGCGCCACCGAAGATGACGCCGACCAGGGTGACCGGGGAGATGATGTCGTACTGCATCATCGCCTGGACGATGTCGGGGCCGGCATCGGCGCTCATGCCGTTCAGTGCGGTCACCACCGCGTCGCGGTAGGAGCCGAACAAGGCGGTGGCCGCCAGGACTGCGGTAGCGATCGCGATGCCCTTGGTGATGGCCTTGGTGGTGTTGCCCACCGCGTCGAGATCGGTGAGGATCTTGGCCCCTTCTTCGGAGATGTCGCCGGACATCTCGGCGATGCCCTGCGCGTTGTCCGACACCGGACCGAAGGTGTCCATGGCGACGATCACGCCGACGGTGGTCAGCAGGCCACAGCCGGCCAGCGCCACCAGGAACAGGGCCAGCGAGATCGAGCCGTTGGCCAGCAGGAACAGACCCAGGATGCCGGCGGCGATGATGCCCGCGGTGTAGACCGCAGACTCGAAGCCGACCCCGATGCCCGACAGGACGACGGTGGCCGCACCGGTCAAGGTGGTGCGCGCGACGTGCAGGGTGGGCTTGGAGGTGGTGCCGGTGAAGTAACCGGTCAGCCACAAGATGATGCCCGCCAGCAGCACGCCGATCAGAACGGCCAGGGTGGCCACCAGCTGCGGGTTGGAAAGCACCGGCATGCCGGCGGCGTGACCGACCAGGCTCTCGGTGCCGCCCTTGATCGCGTCGAAGGTGTTGGGCAGGTAGGTGAAGGACGCGACCGCCGCCAGGATGACGCCGATCAGCGCGGAGATGTAGAAGCCACGGTTGATCGCGGTCAGGCCCGACTCGTCACCCTTCACGCGGGTGATGAAGATGCCGAGGGCGGCGACCAGCGCGCCGATCGCGGTGATCAGCAGCGGGAAGACCAGACCCTGCTCGCCGAAGGTGGCCTTGCCGAGGATCAGGGCGGCCACCAGGGTGACGGCGTAGGACTCGAACAGGTCAGCGGCCATACCGGCGCAGTCACCGACGTTGTCACCGACGTTGTCGGCGATGGTGGCGGCGTTGCGGGGATCGTCCTCAGGGATGCCCTGCTCGACCTTGCCGACCAGGTCGGCGCCGACATCAGCGGCCTTGGTGAAGATGCCGCCACCGACACGCATGAACATCGCCAGCAGGGCCGCGCCGAAGCCGAAGCCCTCCAGGACGCCCGGGGCCGAGGTACCGAACAGCAGACCGACGACGGAGGCGCCCAGCAGGCCCAGACCGACCACGCTCATGCCGACCACACCGCCGGTCTGGAAAGCGATCTTGGCGCCCAGCGCGCGACCGTTCTCCTTATTGGCGGCGGCGGCAACACGGACGTTCGCCCGGGTGGCCAGCCACATGCCGAGGAAGCCGATGCCGGCAGAGAAAGCCGCACCGAGCAGGAAGAAGATCGACCGGCCCATCTTGACGTCCATCTCCCCGGGCAGCAGCCACAGCAGGCCGAAAACCAGGATGGCGAAGATGCCGAGGGTGCGGAACTGCCGCCCCAGGTAAGCCGAAGCGCCTTCTTGGACAGCAGCGGCGATGTCCTTCATCGACGTGGTGCCTTCGTCCGCGGCCAACACATTGCGGGCCAGCACGGCGGCGATCACCAGGGACACGGCCGCCACAGCAGCGATCACTCCCAGGATCAGCATGCTGGGCGGACTCAGTGGCTCTATCTGTAGGGGAAGGAAGGCGGCGGCGAAGTTCATGATCCTCCTTGCTGGTCGCGCTCGTGGCGCTAACGTCACAGCACCAATCGGCTGGGCAAATCGGATTGTAGAGGATTACGGCCGCATTACAGAAATGGGATACTTTGTGCAATCGTCCTAAAGATCGAATGTCTTAGCATGGACGGTGTACCCCGGCGAAGCCTGATCGCCCTGCGAGGCTAGCCCAACCAACCCCGGCAATGGAGGGTCACCTGCGCCAAAGTGCGTAGCCCGGAGGGCGTTGGTGCCGATCTGGGTGGAAGCCACTTCGCTTCGGCCCATCCCGGCCCTGGTTATGGGGTCCGACGCGGTGTGAATACCTGGTAAATCGTTACCATGCCATCTTTGCGCCAAACTCTCGCAGCATAATCATGCCGAGCAAATGCCCATTTGTCTATTCCCTAACCGCCATTTCTCGGCGCTACCCGACCGAACCCGCGGCGCGGCTTGCCCCGTCCGGGCAGCGCGGGCGGCCTCGCGGGTCTATCGTCGCTTCGTGAACGCACCGTGGGTCAAGCACTACCAAGCCGGCGTACCGGCCGAGATCGAACTCCCCACCGAGTCCTTGGTGGCCCTCTACGAGCGGTCGGTGACCGAAGCCGGGCCATCGGTGGCTTGTGAGTTCTTCGGTCGCACGACCACCTACACCCAACTCGGCGACCAGATCAGCCGCGCCGCCGAAGGTCTGCGTCGCCTCGGGGTCCGCGCCGGGGACCGGGTGGCGATCGTGCTGCCCAACAGCCCCCAGCACGTCGTCGCGTTCTACGCCATCCTGCGGCTGGGCGCGGTCGTGGTGGAACACAACCCGCTCTACACCGAACGGGAGTTGCGCCACATCTTCGAAGACCATGCCGCCCGGGTCGCCATCTGCTGGGACGTGGCCGTCCCCAAGCTGCAGGCCATGCCCACCGACGTGCGGATCGACACGATCATCTCGGTCAACCTGCTGCAGGCCTTCCCCACGGTGAAGCGGCTGGCCTTGAGCCTGCCGATCCCCAGCCTGCGACGCACCCGCGCCAAGCTCACCGCGCCCACCTCCGGCACCACCTCGTGGGAGCAACTGCTCTCCCATGGCCCGCTGGATGAGGGCCACCCGCGTCCCGATGTCCAGGACCTGGCAGTGATTCAGTACACCTCCGGCACCACCGGCGTCCCCAAGGGCGCGATGCTCACCCACTTCAACCTGTTCAGCAATGCCCGCCAGGGTGAGGCGTGGATGCACGGGGCGGAGTACCGCAAAGAGAACTTCTACGCGATCCTGCCGATGTTCCACGCCTTCGGGATGACGCTCTTCCTCACCTACGGCATCCTCAAGCAGGCCCGCTTGGTGATCTTCCCCAGCTTCGACGTCGACCTGGTGCTGGATGCGGCCAAGAAGACTCCGCCGACCGTCTACTGCGCGGTGCCGCCGATCTACCGGCGTACTGCCGAGCGGGCGATCGAACGCGGCATCAGCCTCAAGAGCGCCAAGTACTGCATCTCCGGAGCGATGAACCTGCCCGTCGACGTCGTCGAGCTGTGGGAGAGCGTGTCGGGAGGTCTGCTGGTGGAGGGCTACGGCATGACCGAGGCGTCCCCGGTGTGCCTGGGCAACCCGTTCGCGCCGAGCCGGCGGGCCAGCACCATCGGGATCCCGTTCCCGAGCACCCAGATGATGGTGGTCACCTTGGAGGACCCGACGGTCGAGGTGACACCCGGCGAGCCCGGCGAGTTGCTGATCAAGGGACCGCAGGTTTTCAGCGGCTATTGGAACAACGCCGAAGCCACCGAGGCCACCCTGCTGCCCGGCGGTTGGTTGCGCACCGGTGACGTGGTCACCGTGGACGCCGACGGCTTCACCACCATCGTCGACCGGGTCAAGGAACTGATCATCACCGGCGGCTTCAACGTCTCCCCCTCGGAGGTGGAGGCCGTCCTGCACGCGCATCCCGACATCGTCGAGGCGGCCGTGGTCGGCATTCCTTCACCCAACGGTGGCGAATCGGTGGTCGCGGCGGTGATCATGCGTCCGGGCGCAGAGCTGGACGAGGTCACCATGCGTTCGTGGTGCAAGGAACGACTGGCCGCCTACAAGGTGCCTCGGCAGATCATCGCCATGACCGAGCTGCCGCGCTCCATCCTGGGCAAGGTGATTCGCAAGCAGGTGCGCGAAGCGATCCCGTCCCACAGCTAGAGTTCATCGCCAGGCAGACGGCAGCGCCGACACCGCCCCTGGCGCCTCCCAGAATCACTCGGCCGGCGATGAGCGTGGTGAGGTAGCCTTCTCGAACCAATTTCCCGGGCGGACGGGTGTCGCAGGAGGTCGAAGTGGTGCGGGCACGTCCCCTGATGACAGGCGTCGACGTCATCGACCCGCCCGCCGGGCTGACCGATAGCCCGACCGCTCGGCAACACCCGGATCGCGGTGTTCGGCCTCGGTTTGGGCCCCCAACACTCCACAGCGACCACCCTGTGTGCGGCGTGGCGCCCGCAGCGTCCACCGCACCCACCCCTGGCCTGGGGCTCGGGTGATGCGAAGATGAACCACACGTCAAGCCCCTCCGAGCGGCGGGGCTGGCTCGGGCGCCTGCTGACCTGGTGGGGACGGCTGGTGACGGCCCGCCCGCTGCTGACGGTGGTCGTGTTCGGTGTGGTTCTGGGTGGTCTGATCGGTGCCGCCGCCGTGTTCGGCGCGCAGCCGAGGGACGACTACAACGTCACCAACGTGCCTGCCTACGCCGGCGGCCAGTTGCTGGAGGACCACCTTCCCGAACTCACCTACGCGACCGCGACAGTGGTGGTGCACGACGGACCGTCCGGTGCCGTGCCGGCGTCGGTCATCAACGACCTGGTGGCCACCTTGCGTGACGTGCCCCACGCCGACACTGTCGCCGTGGTCGGTACCAGCACCGACGGCCGAACAGTCGCGATCGACGTCCGCTACGACCGGGCGGTGACCGATCCGGCCATCTGGGGGCGCCTGGACCTCCTGGAGAAGTCCTTCACCTCCACCCAAGAGCAGGGTTACGCGGTGGACGCGACCGGGCCACTGCCCCTGTCGGCCGCCCAGCCCTTCAGCGGCCGCGGTGAAGTAGTGGGGGTGGTCGCCGCCGCTCTGGTGCTCCTGATCGGTCTCGGCTCGGTGATCGCAGCCGGGCTCTCGCTCGTTACCGCCATCGGCGGGCTGGTCGCTGGCGGCTCGCTGGTCCTCCTGCTGGCCCGGGTGATGAGTGTCAGCACGGTTGCCCCCACGGTCGCTGCGATGGTCGGCCTGGGTGTCGGCCTCGACTACTGCTTGCTGTTGGTGGTGCGCTTGATCGAGTTCCGCAAGGCGGGCCTCGCCCCGCGAGCGGCCGCCGTGGCTGCGGTGGAGACTGCGGGCCGCTCGGTCCTCTTCGCGGGCATCACCGTATTGCTGGCGCTCTCGGGCCTGAGCCTGTCTGGGTTGCCGATCTTCGCCTCTTTCGCCTACGCGACGGCTCTGGCGGTGATCGCGGCGGTGGCCGCTGCGCTCACCTTGGTGCCGTGCCTGGGCATGCTGTACGCCCGACGCCTGCCCGACCGTCCGGCACGAGCCATCTCCGTCGACGAAGAGGGTGCCACCGGCTACGCGGCACTCACCGAACGGTGGGCCAAGGAGATCGTGCGATGCCCGATCGCCTCGATCATCGTGGCCCTGGTGATCCTGGGTTCGCTGGCCCTCCCGGCTTTGAGTATGAAGTCCTGGCCGCAGGATGCGAGCAACGAGCCGACGTCCTTCACCAACCGCCGCGCCCAGGACGCGTTGGCGTCCGGCCTGGGCGAGGGGTTCGGCGCGACCATCTTGGCCGTGGCGTCCAGCACGGTCTCCCGATCCGACGTGGAGACCTTCGCCGCGAACGTTACCGATGTGGCACACGTGAAGGAGGTCACCCCGCTCGGGAAATCCCCCGATGGGAAGATCATCGTGCTGGCGATCACCCCGACGATCCGCACCGCTGACCCCGGCACACCGGCCCTGGTGAACGACATTCGGGCGCTGGCACCGGACGGAGTCCACATCACCGGGGACTCGCCGGTGAACACCGACATCGCCGACCTGTTGGGCAGGCGACTACCGCTGGTCATGGCGTTCGTCATCGGCAGCGCCTGCATCCTGCTGGGCCTGATCTTCCGGTCCGTGGCCATCCCGATCAAGGCTGCGTTGATGAACCTGCTATCGGTCGCGGCGTCCTATGGGGCTATGCAACTGGTCTTCCACGACGGCTACGGTCGCGAACTCATCGGGGTCGACAAACAGGTGCCCGTCTCCAGCTACGTGCTGATGCTGATGTTCACGATCCTCTTCGGGCTGTCGATGGACTACGAAGTCTTCATCCTCTCCCGGATCAAGGAGCAGTTCGACCTGACGGGGGACCCGGCCACGAGCCTCGCCCAGGGCTTGGCGGATACAGCCGGCGTGGTGACCGCCGCAGCAACCGTGATGGTCGCGGTGTTTGCAGGGTTCGCCGCCGAAGGGGACATCATCGTCAAACAGATGGGGTTCGGCATGGCCGTCGCCATCTTCCTGGACGCGACCCTGATCCGCATGCTGCTGGTGCCCGCCGCGATGGCGGTCCTGGGTAGATGGAACTGGTGGCCCGGGGCGGGCCGGGACCGGCCGAAGGCAGGTGGCGAAGGCACCGGCACCCGCTTCGCCGACAAGGCCGGCCTCTCGACCGCGTCCCGGTAACCGACCGCGCGGCAGCCGCTCCGGGCAGGGCTCGGGTTCAGCGGGCTTCGTCCGGCATCGCGATGTAGGCCAGCTCGGCCGGGGTCGGACGCCAGGGCCAGGCCCAGCCGCGTCGGCGCAGCAGGTAGACCACCGACACCACCACGGCCACGCCGCAGGCGATCGAGCCGATCGCGATCGTCCAGCGCGGGCCCCAGGCATCGCCGACCCAACCGAGCAGGGGTGAGCCCAGCGGCGTCCCGCCGAGGAAGATCGCCATGTACAGCGCCATCACCCGACCACGCATCGCCGGTTCCACACTCAGCTGCACCGAGGTGTTGGCCGCAGTCATCACGGTCAGTGCGGCGAAGCCGGCCAGCATCAGCAGCGCGAGGTAGACCGTGAAGCCGTCGACCAGCGACATCACTGCGGTGACCGCGGTGAAGCCGGCCAAGGCGACCACGATCAGGCGCAGCCGCACCTGGGTGCGACGGGCGGCGATCAGGCCGGCGGTCAGCGAACCGATCGCCATCACCGAGCCCATGTAGCCGAACTCTTCGGGGCCGACGTGGAACACTCCGGTGGCCATCAACGCGTTGGTCAGCTGGAAGTTCATTCCGAAGGTGCCGAGCATGAACACCACGAACAGCACCAGCATGATGTCGGGACGCTGCCGGACGTAGCGCAGCCCCTCGGCCACGCCGCCGGCGGTCTTGCTTCGCGGCGCCGGAGTGAGCTCGGCGGGGTTCATCGCGAACAGGGCCACGCCGACGGCGATGAAACTGGCCGCGTTCATGGCCAGCGCCGGTCCGACTCCCCACCAGGCGATGGTCAGCCCGGCCACCGCCGGGCCGATCAGGCGCGCGGTGTGGAAGCTGGTCGAGTTGAGCCCGACGGAGTTGCCGATCAGTTTGGTGGGCACCATTTCGGGAGCGAAGGCCTGCCGGGCCGGGCCGTCGACCGCCGCAGCGATCCCTTGGATGAACGCCAACAGGTAGACCTGCCACAGCTGAATCCAGCCACCGATCACCAGCACCGCAAGGATCGTGCCGGTCAGCGCCAACCCGGCTTGGGTGTACATCAGCAGTCGGCGCTTGGGGATCCGGTCGGCCAGTGCTCCGGCCCACGGCGAGGCCAGCGTCGGCAGGAACTGCAGGCCGGTGACGATGCCCAAGGCGACCGCGGAGTTGTCGGTGAGGATGGTGAGCACCAGCCAGTCCTGGGCGACGCGCGCCATCCAGGTGCCGATGTTGGAGACGAAGCCGCCGATCCAGAACAGGCGGAAGTTACGAAGGGCGAACGATGAGAACAGCGGCACCCGCTCTGCGGTCGCCGCGCTCACCGTTCCAACACCCGATTCAGCAGATCTGCCGCTTCTCGCAGCAGTCGACGTTCGTCGGCGGTGAGGCCGTCGAGCAGGTCGTCCATCCAGTTGTCGCGGGCGCGGGCGATCCGGTCCAAGGTGGCCAGGCCCGACTCGGTGAGGGTGAGCACCTTGCAGCGTCCGTCATCGGGATGATCGTCGCGAGTCACCAGACCCTTCTCGACCAGGCAGTTCACCGTCTTGGTCATCGACGGAGCGCTCACCCGCTCGATCTCGGCCAACTCGCCAGGGGTCAGCGAGCCGCGTCGCAGGTTCGACAGTGCGCTCACCTGATGGGGCGGCAGCTCGGCACTGGACTCGAAGCGGACGCGCCGAGAGACCCGCTGGCAGGCGATGCGCAGGTCGTTGGCTAGGGCGGTTGTCGTGGTCGGACTCATAGTACTTAGCTTAACTCATTAGTTGAGTTAACTATTCCGAGATTGAGTGAACGGTGTTGCCGATATCTGTTGGTGCTGGCAGGCTGGTGCCGGGTTGTGGGCGCGTTGACGGCTGGGAGCGGCGTTAGATGATCGATGGAGTCGTGCGGATCAGTGTGGTCGAAGGTGACCCATTCGCCCGGCGGGCCATCAGCGCCTTCTTCGCCAACTTCGCCAACATCCACCTTGATGCCATGTACTCCTCGGGCTCAGAGGCGATTGCCGACGCTGTTGATGCCACCCCTCACGTCATCGTCACCGATCTGGACAGCCCCGGTGTTGGCGGCCTTGACTTCGTTCACGCCGCGGGCGGCCTCACCAAGCCCCCCCGAATCGTCTGCTTCATGTCGATCGTGCCGTCGAACATGGTACGAACGATTCTCGACGCCGGAGTCCGTGGCCTCGTGCTGAAAGACGACCACCCAGACCTCCTTCTCCACGCAGTCCGGCTCGCCTGCACCGACGACATCCTGGTGTCACCGAGGCTGATTGGTGGCTTGCTGGGCTCACTGCCCCTTCGGGGCTTGCCACCGACCGACCTCTCAGACAGAGAGCTTGACCTGGCGCGGCTCGTCGGGCTCGGACTCAGCAACTCCGCCATCAGCGATCGCCTGCATCTCTCACCCACTACGGTCAAGACGTACGTGAGTCGGCTGCTCCGCCGATCAGGCTGCCGTGATCGAGCCATGATGGTTGCCCGTGCCCATCAGTGGGGCCTGGTCGACTGACCCTCACCGGGCTGGTCGCACTCCACGCCAACTTGCTGCCACAAACAGTGCACTCCAAGCGAGCAGGCCCATCGAAGCCGGGATCGGACTGACTGTCGTCAGTGCATCGGCGGCCGTCACCGTCGCAGACTGCATCAGGCCTGGCGGTAAAAACTCGACCGCACGCGCGACCTGCACCAAGTCCATCCCACGCAGCCCTGCCGCGATCGCGGGCGGCGCGAGCATCACCCCCAAGAGCAGTCCGAGAGCAGGAGCGGACCGACGAAATAGCCACCCGGACATCGCGCCAAGCGACATCCACGTCACGTGGGTGGTGAGCACTCCCACGACATTCACCCACACTGACCGAGAGGTCATCGCGTCGATGAGGAGATCGTGAGGAAGGATGATCACCGCAGCCAGTGCGATGCCAACCAGTCCCGCCACGCTCACAGCCAATGTGACCATCGCCCCGACGCTCAACTTTGCGAGCAAGACCGCCCGTCGTAGCAAGACCTGGAGCGAGAGGTTGATCACGCCGGTGGACGTGTCCGAGGTCACCATGATGATCGCGAAGACACCGATCAACAGGCCTGACACGAGCGTCCCACTGGCCGGAGCCACTGCCACCAACTCCAGTTGCTCTGCTCGCGATGCCCCGCGGTTCATCGCATCGAGTGATGCGAGCAGCGCGAGGACGGCCACCGAAACCATCGCAGCCACCACCAAGGGCAGCAACCACCAGGTGATTCTGTGTGCGCGGAGTTTGATCAACTCGGAACGAAACGCGTTCATCTCAGTTCTCCATCTGCAACTACGGCCTCTGGTGCAGCCGGAGTCACGCGATACTGCGCGTGCTCGGCGGTCAACTCCACGAAGCGCTCTTCCAGTGTCTGATGCTTGGCTTCGAGGTGAGTCAGCAACACCCCGGCGCCGTGGGCTAGCCGACTCACCTCAAGGGGATCCATTCGGCTGATGACGATCTTGGCGTCTCCCAGCTTGGCGACCTCGGCCCCCGCCGCTCGGCAGGTCTGGGCTAGCAGGGCCAGGTTGTCTGCCGAAGCCACCGTCTCGCGCGGACCTTCCGCAAGGAAGTCAGTCAGATCACCCTCCGCACGCACCCGCCCCGCCGCGATCACAACAATTCGATCAGCCGTCTGCGCCAGTTCGCTCAACAGATGCGATGAGACGAGGACCGCGACTCCGCGCTGCGCGAGGCTGCGGCACAACGTCCGCACCCACCAAACCCCTTCCGGGTCGAGCCCATTCACTGGCTCGTCCAGCAGCACAGTTGCCGGTTCACCCAGGAGGATCGTGGCGATCCCCAGGCGCTGACGCATTCCCAGTGAGAACGTGGCTATTCGGCGACGCGCCACGGAGGTGAGGCCGGTCGACTCCAATGCCTCACTGACGCGCTGTTTTGGCACTCCCTGGGCGGCGGCGAGCATCCACAGATGATCAAAGGCTGTGCGGCGCCCGTAACACCACGACGGGTCCAGCATCCCGGCGATTCCATTCGCTAACGGACGACCTCGATCCGAGTCCCGCACCGTACCTGCGTCTGGATCCTCTAGCCCGAGAATCAGCCTCATGACGGTCGACTTCCCCGCTCCGTTCGGGCCCACCAGCCCCGTCACAAGACCATTTGGAATCGTGAAGGAAACATCGGACGCGGCCTGGACCTCGCCATACCGTTTGCTCACACCTCTGAGCTCAATCACTAACGCGCTCCCCTCTCGGTCGAACTGACTGTGCAGCGAAAGCGTCCGCAACGGTGGGCACCATCAGCGGCAACCACAGCCACTTCGGTCGCCTGTCCATTACCCGCACTCGCGCTACCTGCCTGGGGAGGACCCCGGGCATTGCCATGCTTTCGATCAGCCGCACAGAGCCGGTGTGCATGACGTACTCCCGACGCCATAGGAGGCCCCGACGATGGCGGAACACCGTGGACCCGGCCGGAGGCAGCCACACCTTCACCCATACGGAATTTGCGAACAGAAGTGCCGCCAACAGCCCTCCCGTGGCGATCCAGAATGAACCAAGGACGGCCAGGACAGCTGCTGCGCTCACGCCGATCGCGACGACAACCCATGGCAACCCGGCGGAGGTAGTGGCCTCCTCTCTTTGGGTCAGCGAGCCAGGAATCAGCCTTTCGGACAGTTGGCGGACCGCACTGGTCGGCGCGGCGGGCAGCACGACCAGCGAACGAAATTCGCCTCGCGCTGAGGCCAACACCAGACTCACCGAGTAGCGGCCCATCATGTACATGAGCGGATTCTGTGAGATCAGAAGGCCCTGCACCTCGTCGTGTCTGGCCCGGCGATGATGGCGCGCCCACAGCCCACACTCGGCTTCGAACCCGTCCGCGTCCGCCTCCACCCGGTACCCGCCGTAGGTTGCGATGGCACGCACGAACCCGAACGCGGCAGCCGCAACGATGAAGCTGGCGCCCATGACCCAGCTTCCCGAAGCGAGACCGTCGACCAGCACCCTGCCGTTCGGTAGAGCCAGAGCGTCGGCCACCTCCGACCAAGCACCCAACAGGAACGGCACCAGCAACACGAACTGTCCATAGCCCACGGAGATGATCGCGTAGTCCGGCCAGCGAGCGCGGTAGAGCTCGCTGGTCGCTGTCTGCGGTGCCGGGCCAGTGCGACAGCGTGGAACCGCTCCACCGGCCGGAACCGGTTCCGGCGCAACCTTCCCGGCGGTCGCTCGGTGGTATTTCCGCAGCTGCGCGACGGTGGACGCGTCAAGCGCATCGAGCGTGATGTCGGCCTTGCCTTCTGCTCCAACGACCGCTCGGACCTGGTAGCGATGGAGGAGTTGATGAAAGACGTTCTGCTCCACGTGGAGGGCCCCGATCTGGGACCACGTCGCCTGCGTGGTGACGCGATTCAACCAGCCACTCCGGTACACGATGCCATCGGCTGAGTAGGAGTAGCGGATCGTCATCCAATCAAAGAAAATGAGGTTAAGGCGGGTCACCGAGTAGTAAGCGACCAATGCCCACCACAGCCACAGAAATGGGGGTGTCAACCTCTCCGCGATGCTGCCCTGGACGAGCATGAACGGCAAGTACACCTTCAACGCGTCGATTGCTCGCAGGACGAGGAGAGCCGGGCTACACCGACGCATTCGGGCCCTGTCGGCTCAATGGTGAATCACAGATCTGCTTCGCCGTGCCCAATTCGACCGGGCCGAGGTCGTGGACCGAACCGAGTGTGCCCATCCGAACCGTCCCCAGTCCCAACCTTCTTTGCCATGGGCCCTGCCGCAGTTCGGTGAACAAGATCTGATCTGCCGGAACCAAGAGGCGTCGTTCGAAGACCCTTCCTTGCCGAATCCGAGTACCCGTTCCATCCACCTCGTATCGGTAGTACGCCAACCTGCGAGGCAGGAGCCACAGCATGTCGAACACCGTCCCCACCACGGCCCACGCTGCCACTCCCACCGCAAGGATCTGGACCCAGGCGACATCGCGCCAGTACAACCACGCCGCAGCGGCGAGGACACAGCCCACCAGACACCCGACAATCGCCTGCAGACGCCAGAGGGTCAATGCCTCAGCAGGCAGCCTCCGGGACGCCTCACTACTCGGCATCAGGCAACTCCGTGCGGCGTCGACGCGCCGTGACCCACCACGAAACCAGGGCGAAGAAGCCGATGCCGGCAAGAACCCAGTCAACCCACGAGCCCATCCTCGCAGTGCTTGCCAGATAGACGATCAGTCCTGCATACGCTGCAGGGACCAGCCCTCCTAGCCATGCGGCGCTTTGCTTGACCAACCAGGATTGCGCTACCAGCACCGCAGCCAACCCCATGGCGATTACCAGGTAGGAGACGTCGAATCGTTGGAAGAACATGTCGACCCTCTGTTCAAATCGGTAGAATTTGTGGCAGTGGTTGGCGCTGCTAGTCTCAGCGCCAACCACCTTCTCACAAGATCTGGGTCACTTGATGCCGAGAATCTGCTTGATCTTCCTGACGATCCAGTCGATCGCTGCGCCCTGACCGATCCACTTGAAGATCAGATCCTTGTTCGCCCAGGCCCAGTCGACGGCCCGCTTGCCGTACTTCGCCAGCAGTTGAATCAGTTTGATAAATGGACCCCACATGCCAATCTCCGTTCTTGGCGAGCACGTCTCGCCGCGCATCAAACGTCACACAGCATTTGGGCTTGACCAAGATCGAACGTCGAATCGAGTACCGACGGGCACTCACTGCCACCCCAGGTTGACATGGCGGTTCCCGGATGGGGTTCGTTGGAACACCCAGGCGATACTGATGATGCAGCGCCGGACGCCATGCTCGCGGGGCGAGTGTTCACCCATGGCATTCGATCCGCAACGAGTCCTGTGCAGGTTCGACGCCATTGGCACGGTTCACCCCTGACCGACGGTGGTTGTTCCCTTCTGGCTACTGCCCCATCGGCACCACATTGAGAACGACGAAAATCAGCACCACGACCGCGGTGATGATCAGCGGGAACCGGCCGGACGGCGCCCCGGCAGCGACCGCCCGGCGCGCGAAGTAGGCCACCGGCCACAACGGAAGGGCGAACACCGCTATTGCCGCAGCGGTGGCGACCACGCCGGCCCACAGCGGCGGACGCTCGGCGCCGCCCACCTCATAGCCGTAGGCGCTGATCAACCCCTCCCCCACGAGGAAGGCGGCGACAAACGCCGGCACCAGTAAGAGCATCGACAACCACGCCCACAAAACGGACTTGCGAGCGGAAAGATCCGTCTCGTCCATAACCCCATTGTCCTCCCGGCGCCGAGGCGCCGGGCTGAATCGCTACAGCTGCTGAGCCCAGGCGAGCAACGCCGGATCAGCCAAGGACGCGACCTGGACGTGCGGCGCGAAGCCGTCCTGTGTGACCGTGGGCACCCCGACGACCGTCAGCCCGGCCGCCTTGGCCGAGTTCACCCCGACCAGAGTGTCCTCGAAGGCCACCGCGAGCTCCGGCCGCACCCCCATCACCGCACAGGCGCGCAGATACAGATCGGGAGCAGGTTTGCCGTGCTCGACATCCTCACCGGCCACCACGATCTGAAAAGCATCGGTGAGTCCGGCTCGGGCCAGCGAGAGGTCGACCAGCCGCCGCTCGGAGTTGCTCACCACGGCGATCGGCAGCCGGCCGGCGACCGCCTGCACCAGCGCGACCGCGCCGGGCATCGGCTCGGCCCGGGCGGAGATCACCGCGGCCACGGTGTCAGTGAGCTCGGCCTTCAACGCCGCCTCGGCACCGGGACGGTCGAACCAGGTCGCCATCATGGTCACGTTGAAATCGATGGTGGTGCCGATCAGTCGCGCCTTCAACTCGGCAGTGAACTCCTGCCCGTGCGCGGCGAACATCGCCACCAGAGCTTCGGTCCAACATGACTCGGTCTCGACCAGCAGCCCGTCGCAGTCGAAGGCGATCGCCGCGGCCTTGGTGGGTAAAGCGATCATGACGACTGCCGCTGCTGCCACCACTCCAACAACACCTCACGGGCCTTGTCAGCGCCCAGCGGGCCTTCCTCCATGCGTCGCTCCATCAAGAACTTGTAGGCCGCACCGACCTCTCGTCCCTCACCGATGCCCAGGATCTCCATGATCTGGGTGCCGTCCAGGTCGGGACGGATGGCGTTGAGCTCCTCCTGCGCGCTGAGCTCATCGATGCGCCACTCCAACTCCTCGTAGGTGCGACGCAACCGGTCGGCCTTGCGCTGGTTGCGGGTGGTGCAATCGGCCCGGGTGAGGATGTGCAGATGCTCCAGCTCGACGCCGGCGTCACGGACGTAGCGCCGCACGGCCGAATCGGTCCACTGGCCTTCGCCGTAGCCGTGGAACCGCAGATGCAGCTCGACCAGCTTGGAGACCGCCTTGATCTCGTCGTTGGAGAAGTGCAGCGCCTGCATCCGCTTGCGGGTGAGCTTGGCGCCGACCACGTCGTGATGATGGAACGACACCTTGCCACCGGGTTCGAAGCGGCGGGTCGCGGGCTTTCCGATGTCGTGGAACAGCGCGGCCAGCCGATTGATCAGATCAGGACCGTGTCCGCGGGATCGCTCCAGCTCGATCGCCTGCTCGATCACGGTCAGGGTGTGCTGGTAGACGTCCTTGTGATGGTTGTGCTCGTCCCGCTCCATCCGCAGCGCGGGAAGCTCGGGCAGCACGATCTCGGCCAGGCCGGTCTCCACCAACAGGTCCAGGCCGACCCGCGGCCGGTCGCTGAGCATCAGCTTCACCAGCTCATCGCGCACTCGCTCGGCTGACACGATCCGGATCCGCTCGGCATCGGCGGTCATCGCCGCCACCACGTCCGGGGTCGGACGGAAGCTCAGCTGCGAGGCGAAGCGGGCCGCCCGCATCATTCGCAGCGGATCATCGGAGAACGAGATCTCCGGCGCCGACGGGGTGCGCAGCAGCATCGCGTCCAGGTCGTCCAGGCCCTTGAACGGGTCGAGCAGCTCGCCGGTGAACACGTCCAGGGCCATCGCGTTCACGGTGAAGTCGCGGCGCACCAGGTCACCGCCGAGGTGGTCGCCGAACTCGACGATCGGCTTGCGCGACTCCGAATCGTAGGCGTCGGCACGGAAGGTGGTGATCTCGATCAGCAAGTCGGTGCCATCGGCTTCGACAATCCGGCAGGCAATGGTGCCGAAGTCGCGACCGACGTCCCAGACCGCGCTGGTGAACCGGCGCACCAGCACCTCGATCTCGTCCGGCCGGGCCGAGGTGGTGTAGTCCAGGTCGGTGGTCGGCCGCCCGAGCAGCGCATCCCGCACCGACCCGCCGACCAGGTACAACTCGTGTCCGGCCTCGCCGAAGGCGGCGATCAGCGCCCCCAACGCGGGGCCGACCGCCAAGACCTGATCGAGTGCGACCCGTTGGTCGCCGGTGAGAGTCGGCATAGCGAGTCATTCTAGTGGCGCAGCTGGCCCCTCACGTGATCACCAAAACGGTCACCGGCGACCGTTCAGACGGGCTCATACCGCTGTCGCCGTCCGGCGCGCACTGGCGGACCTGGTCAGCCCGTACGATGGAGCGGTGACGAATGGCAACGCCTGGGCCGGACGGCTGGCCCGCGGGTTAGCCTTCGTCGCTGCCACCGTCGCCCTGCTCGGCGTCCCGGTTCCTCCGGTTGCCCATGCCGACACCCCCATTCAGCTGACGTTGACGATGACGTCGTTGACCCCGTCAGGCTCCAAACCCTCCGACCTGGTCACCGTCCACCTGACCGTGACCAACACCGGCACCGTCCCTGCCTACGGCGTGGTCGCCCACCTGTGGCGGTCCCGTGACGCGATTCGCGATCAGGGCAACCTGTCCACGCTGGCGTCCGGCGGGACCACGCTCGGCGGCTGGTCGTCCGGCCCTGGCACCCATCAGTTGATCACCACCTCGATGACGGCCTTCGAGCCGGGTCAGGTCCGCGACTTCACCTTGAGCGCGACTTTGGCTCAGCTCGGGTTCGATTCCACCAGCGCCGCCTACGCCTTCGGGGTCGACGTCGTGGCCACGGCCGATCAGAGCAGCAACAACAGCGTGGTCGCCAAGGTGCGCACCTTCCTGCCGGTCTCCGGCAAGGCGTCGGTACCGCTGACCTCGGTCGTCCTGCTCACCTCGAAGCCGACGAAGCTGGCTCCCAATGTGTTCGCCAACGAGAACCTCGCCACCGACCTGAGTGGACGACTCACCCCGATGGTGGACGCTGCAGCCGGCGCCGACCTCAACTGGTTGATCGACCCCGCCCTCCTCGACGAGGTCCGTGATCAGGCCGATGGCTACCAGGTCCTGGTCGACGGCAAGTTGCGCGACGGCACCGGTCAGCAGGCCGCCACCGACTGGCTGGCCCGCTTCGCCAAGCTGGACCCGGCCCACGGCGGACGCACGCTGTTCGGCAACCCCGACACCGCCGGGGCCGCCGCCACCGACCACCCCCAGATCTTCGACTGGTCGGCCACTTCCACCCAGGACCTCGCCGACCTCAGTGCGCTGCCGCTGGTGGCGCTGCCGTCCGGGCTGACCGGGAGCAGCGCGGCGATGAACTTCCTCAAGGGCGCCGGCGCGAGCGCGGTGCTGGCCACCAACAGCCGGGTCGCCGGAGCGCTCCAGTCCACATCGTCGGGAACCCGGGTGCTCGCGGCTCAAGCACTCAGCGAGGTGCAGCCCGCCGATGCCACCGCATCGATCACCCAGCGCCAGCTGATGCTGGCCCAGAGCGTGATCGGCGGCAAACGTGGCCAGGTGCGGTTGATCACCGGACTGATCGGCTTGGCTGCCGACGCGGCCGCCCGGCCGAGTTGGGTCAACTCGCGCGATCTGGACGCAACCCTCGACACCGACACCCACGCCGGCGTCGAATGGGAGCCGGTGAAGGAGCAGCGACTCGACGCCGCCCGGCTGTCGATGCTCGATCGGCTCAACGACGCGGTGACGATCTACCGGGCGCTGGTTCCCGACTCGGTCCTGGCCAGCCAACCGGCGGCGTCGTCGCTGCGGTCGATCAGCGCCACCTGGATTCCCGACACCGAGGGCAGCCGAGCCTTCAACCAGGCGCTGATGGAGTTGTTCGGACGCGAGGCAGTCGGTGATCGGATACGCCTGAACGTCAGCCCCCGTTTGGTGATGTCGGCGCGCAGCAACCAGTTCCCGGTGACGATCACCAACTCCTCCTTCGAGCCGGTGAAGGTGCGGGTGGAGTTCACCACCCAGAACCCGCAACGGTTGGCGGTTCCGCCGTCGGAGTTCGTCACCGTCGATCCCGGGCAGAGTCAGACGATCAACATTCGTCCCGAAGCCACCGGCAACGGTCTGGTCACCGGCAAGGCCGAACTCGTCACCGAGAACGGCCACCGCATCGGTGACCCCGTCCCGCTGACCATCGAGGTCACCGATCTGGGCGTGGTGGCGTGGATCATCGTCGGCGTCTCCGGAGCAGTCCTGGTCGGCGCCACCGCCTGGCGGATCCGGCAGGTCCGTCGCCGGGATGCCGCGGCCCAGGCCGGCCAGTCCGAGGCTGAGGCCGGCGAGCCCGAGTCCACCATCCCTGAGCCCCCCGCGTCCGCGTCCACTGAGCCCACTGAGGAGCCATGAGCGAACTCGCCGCCTCACCGCAGGAGCAGAGCCCGTCCGGTGAAGGCGGGGGCAGCCGACGACGACTCCTCGGTGCTACCGCCCTGATGGCATCCGGGACGGCGATCTCCCGCGTGCTCGGACTGGTGCGGGCGGTGATGATCGCGTTCATCCTGGGTAACGCCACCCTCCGGGCCAACGTGCTCAACCTGGCCCTGACCGTGCCGAGTTCGCTCTATCTGCTGCTGGCCGGCGGCACCTTGAACAACGTCCTGGTGCCGCAGATCGTCCGGGCGGTGAAGCAGGACTCCGACGGCGGCAAGGCTTTCGTCGACCGGATCATGACCGGCTTCGTGATCATCCTCGGCGCGCTGACCGTGGTGTTCACCGTCGGTGCCCCGCTGGTCATGTCGATCTACACCAAGGACGTCTGGCGCGGTCCCGAGATGGCCGAGCAGTGGCGCTCGCTGCTGCTGATGAGCTACCTGACCATGCCGCAGGTCTTCTTCTACGGGGTGTTCTTCCTGATCGGACAGGTGCTCAACGCCCGGGAGAAGTACGGGCCGATGATGTGGGCGCCGATCCTGAACAATGTGGTGGCGATCGCCACCCTTGGCGTGTACCTGGGAGTGTGGGGAATCCAGACGAGCAAGGGCGCCGCCTTCACCGACCAGCAGGTGTGGCTGCTGGGTATCGGTTCCAGCTTGGGCATCATGGCGCAGACCCTGATCCTGATCCCCTATCTGAAGATGGCCGGCTTCAGCTACCGGCCCCGGTTCGACCTGAAGGGCACCGGTCTGGGGCAGACCTTCCATGTGGCCAAGTGGATGGTCGGCTACGTCGCGCTGACCTCGCTGGCCCAGGTCGTGGTCACCAACCTGGCCTCCGGTGGCCTGCCTACCGCTGATGGCCTCGGCGGCGGCGTCAACGCCTACGGGAACGCCTACCTGATCTGGGTGCTGCCGCATTCGCTGATCACCGTGTCGCTGGCCACGGCCATGCTGCCCTCGGCCTCGGCGGCCGCCCAGGAGGGACGACTGGAGCAGGTCGCCGCCGAGACCATCCGAGCGATTCGGCTGGCGCTGACCTTCCTGCTGCCGGCGTCACTGGCGTTCATCGCGTTGGCCGATCCGATCGCCCGGGTACCGTACGGCAATGGTGTCGGCGCCAGCGACTATCACCTGGTCTCCTGGGCACTGATGGCCTTCGGCTTCGGGCTGGTGCCGTTCACCATCCAGTACCTGTATCTGCGCGCCTTCTACGCCTTGGACAACACCAAGACCCCCTTCCTGCTGCAGATCTGGGTCAGCGGCGCCAATGTGGCGCTGGCGATCGCGTTCGTGGTGCCGTGGAACGACCCGGCCACGGTCGCGGCCCGGCTCGCGCTGGCCTACTCGGCGTCCTACCTGATCGGGGTGTTCCTCACTCATCGGGCATTGCGTCGCCGCCTTCCTGACCTGGACGGCATGGCGGTGCTGCGTCATCTGGGACGCCTGGCGGTGCCGACCATCGCTGCGGTGGCGCTGGCCTGGGTGATCACCTGGCTGTTCGCCGGAAACGCCAGCGCGCTGTTGCGTCTGGCGGGTTTCGTGTTGGCCACCGCAGTGGCGGTGTTGGTGTTCTTCTTCGCGGCCAAGCGGATGGGTGTCCCCGAGGCTGCCTCACTGCTGGACGTGTTGCGTCGCCGCAAGACCGACGACGGCGACGTCGATGCGGTCGAGGCGATCGTGGACGAGTCCGAAACGATCATCACCGGCGACGACACCGGCGACACCCCCAACCTTGATCCCGATGGCACCGGAGTGTTCGTCCCGGTGAGCGAGCCGCTGGACTATCCCGCCCCGGACAGCGGCGCGGTGGCCGGGCTGGTGCTGGCCGATCGCTACGAGTTGGCCGAGCAACTCGCCATCAACGACGGCATTCAGACCTGGCGAGCCCACGACCCGGTGCTTGGACGTCCGGTGCTGGTTCACCTGCTGGCCAACAACGACGCGCGCACCCCGCGGATTCTCTCCGCTGCCCGTGCCGCTGCGGTGGCCACCGACTCCCGGTTCCTGCGGGTGCTGGACGTGGTGGAGGCCGCCGATGGCGTCAACGCCTACCTGGTGTACGAGTACGAGGCCGGTCAGAGTCTGGAGAAGTTGCTCCGCGACGGTCCGCTGACCTCGGTCGAGACCGCCTGGGTGGTGCGCGAAGTGAGCGAAGCCCTGGTCGCCGTGCATGCCCAGGGACATTTTCACCAGCACCTGAACCCGGCCACGGTGCTGATCACCGCCAATGGCAATGTCAAGATTCTGGGCTTCGAGACCGATGCCGCCATGCACTCCGACGGCACCCCTGCCTCGGTCAGCACCGCGATGGACGTCCAGGCCCTCGCCGATCTGCTGTACGCCTGCCTGGTGGCGCACTGGCCCCGCGGTGAACGGTTCGGTCTGCCGGCCGCCCCGGTTGAGCACGGACGCGCCGTCGCCCCGAGCCGGGTCCGTGGTGGGGTCGCCCCGGCCCTCGACCTGGTGATCGATCGCATTCGTTCCGGCAACCCGCGTGGCCACGCGTCTCGGCTGTTCACTGCGGCCGCGGTGGCTGCGGAGTTGTCCAGCATCCTCGGCCCGGCCGACGCGTCCAGTGGACTGCGTACCCGTCTGGGTGCGGCCGAACGCTCCGAGTCCTCCGCGTTGCAGTCACCACCGATCCCGACCCCGGCGACCAGCCACACCTTCGTCACCTCGCGGGTCAGCGCCGACGAGGTTGGCGAGATCGATTCCGACGACGCCGAGCCGCCCTTCGTGGACGCGGCTCTGGCCCGCAGCGACAGCTTCACCCCGATCCCGCCGCCCGGACCAAGCCCGCACGGGCCGCGCCACATCCCGCTGCTGTTGCTGACCTCCGCGCTGGTCACCGTCGTCGGCCTGGTGGCGGCAGCCATCATCACTGCGCAGGTCAACCAGGCGGCGGTCTCGCCGCTGGTGGCCGTAGCCAAGGTGGACGACTTCGATCCCAAGGGCGATGGTGGCAGCGGTGGGGAGAACTCCGCAGCCGCCAGCCTGGCCGCCGACGGCAACCTGGCGACGTTGTGGACGACCGACACCTACCGCGCGGCGAAGTTCACCAACAAGCCCGGTGTCGGGTTGTTGGTCGATCTGGGCGCGGTGCACGCGGTGAAGACCGTCACCGTGCATCTGAGTGGTCAAGGCAGCGACATCGACGTCCGGGTGCCGAAGTCCGCGTCCTCGTCGGGCTCGACCAAGACCGTCTCCGACTGGCGCGTGGTGACCTCGGTGACCAACGCCGGCGACGTGGCCACCTTCAACATGGGCAACGAGTCGACCCGCTACCTCCTGGTGTACTTCACCGGCCTTCCGCCCATCGGCGGCGGCAAGTACCAAGGCGGCATCGCCGAGATCGAGGTCATGGGGGGCAGCTAACAGCCCCAGTCCACTCCCGCAGGCATTGGCACCGAGCCAGAGAGCACTGACCCGCCTCAACCAGGGGACGAACCCCTCCGGATTGGCATCAGGATCGGCCACCGTGTCTGGAGCGATCCCGCCACCGGTATCCGGCTTGCCCGCCGATGATCGCTCCCACGACGGCTCCAATCGACTGGAGAGTGGGGGCACTCAGATTCGGTGCGGAGGCCGCGACTGCCCACCCAACGAAGAACCCCGCCACGCCGCCGACGATGAGCAGTATGAAGACCTTTCCCATTGCTTACCCCTCAGCAGGCGTATCGAGTCGTGCTCTTGTAGGTCGGGAAGTTGATCGCTGGAATCCAATAGAAGTTGATGCGGGCGCATTGCTTCTTGGAGGCGGCCTTACTGATCACATTTCCAATGTTGGTAAGAACCACTGCGGCATAGACCCCACAGGCAACTGCCACGATGGCATTAGGGATCACACCACAAGCGGCCGCCCCAATGCTGTAATAGCTGCTTTTTGATGCCAACGACTTCACTTCGGACTTACTGAACGACACCGACGTTTCAAAGAAGCCAACACTGATGCTCGGGTCAGCTGTAACCGGGTACTTGGTCCTTGCCTCTACCTCGACGACCTGCTCGAGAATATCGCCCTTGACCTCGTAGTGGGTGGCTATGGGATCCCCGTTGGCATCCAGTGCCCATGGAACACCGATCACCCCGACCTCAAGGGCGACGACCCTACGCTCCGTGGCCGGCGGCGTAACCATTGCTACGGCATGTCGCTTATCGACGCTCAACTCACCGAGTTCAGTGGCAGACCCGATGATGCGGCGCACGTCCTTCTCGAACCTAGCCAACTCGCCTGGTTTTGCGACAGTGGCACGGACGGGCGCGATAATTGCAATCGAACCGTCGGGCTTGGCGCTGAGATGCGCTCCGGTCGGCAGATCTATCCGGAAGCGAATCCTCCCCGAAGCAGCGCTGCTCGCAAGAACCGCGACCAACTGCACGCCATCCTGTGTAGCTCGGGTGACGAGATCGGTTCCCGGTGCGACGCCTACCTTGACCAAGCTCCCGGCGATGCTTGTCGTCGTGCCCTTGGCACCTTCAACGCCGATCCCCACCGAATGCAAGTTAGGTGATGACACCTCTGCTGCCCCTTCACGGGTCACGGAAACCTTGACACCATCGCCGTCTTCGTGGTGAAGGCCTGACGAGGTCGAGGCCATCGGAACCGCGTGTGTGGTGGATGCTGCCTCGGCGAGTTCATGAACAGCCTCAGCATCACCACCCCAGTAGTTGCGGGCTGCGCGTTGCACCGCAAGCCTGGCTTGCGAGGCCCCTTCGCTTGCCTGAGCCACCGCGTCAACGGGCGCGACTTCCTCCGCTTGTGCGGGTGTTGCTATCTGGTTGCACGCGATCGCCAGGGCCAGGAGCAGGGCCAAACTCAGGCCAGCCCCCCCCCTGGGGTGTTTTGGCAAGGTTCACTTCTCCGCCTCTTCATCGACTATGAGATCATAGTTCTCCCGTTCGGGGTACTGTTCCACGATGCCGCTAAGCAGGCAACCCTCTGCGTCAAGTCTGACCGGCCTTCGACACAGGCTCGACGCTGAGCGCGGGACGCAGTCACTGCGCTCTCGGCTGTTTCTCCCTCCTACCGAACACCTCGCACGCAAGCCTGGTCACAGCCGGCGGCTCGGCTGTGCGGACCAATGGCATGTGACTGAAGGGCCGTATTCGCGAGCCACTGGCTTCAACGCCTCGGGTGCGAAAAGGTGCTTGGTGGAGGCTCCCGGAAATGGAAGATGCCGCCGGGGATTCCCCGGCGGCACCTTTTGGTCGATCAGATCGTCACTCGACGACGTCTTCGTCCACCCAGTCGAAGGTCCGGGTCACGGCCTTCTTCCAGTTCCGGTAGAGGCGGTTGCGCTCGTCCTGCTCCGCAGTCGGCGACCAGCGCTTGTCCTCGGCCCAGTTGTTGATGACGTCCTGCTCGCCCTGCCAGTAACCGGTGGCGATACCAGCGGCGTAGGCAGCGCCCAGAGCCGTGGTCTCGGCCACGACCGGACGCACCACCGGCACGCCCAGCTGGTTGGCCTGGAACTGCATCAAGGTGTCGTTGGCGATCATGCCGCCGTCAACCTTCAGTTCCTTCAGGTCCACGCCGGAGTCAGCGTTCATGGCGTCCAGCACCTCGCGGGTCTGGTAGGCGGTGGCCTCCAGGACGGCGCGGGCGATGTGGCCACGGTTGACGTAGCGGGTCAGGCCGACGATCGCGCCGCGGGCGTCCGAACGCCAGTACGGAGCGAACAGGCCCGAGAAGGCCGGCACGAAGTAGCAGCCGCCGTTGTCGTCGACGCTCTTGGCCAGTTCTTCGACCTCCGGAGCGGAGGAGAACATCTTCAGGTTGTCGCGCAGCCACTGCACCAGCGAACCGGTCACTGCGATCGAACCTTCGAGGGCGTACACCGCGGGCTGATCACCGATCTTGTAGCAGACGGTGGTGAGCAGGCCGTTCTTGCTGGGAACCGGCGAGGTGCCGGTGTTCATCAGCATGAAGTTGCCGGTGCCATAGGTGTTCTTCGCCATGCCGACCTCGAAGCAGGCCTGGCCGAAGGTCGCCGCCTGCTGGTCACCCAGGTCGCCGGCGATCGGGACGCCACCGAGCAGGCCCTGCTCGCGGCCGTAGCCGTAGACCTCAGCGGAGGACTTGATCGCGGGCAGCATGCTCATCGGGATGGTCATGTCGGCAGCGATCGAGGGGTCCCAGCTCAGGCTGGCCAGATCCATCAGCATGGTGCGCGACGCGTTGGTCACGTCGGTGACATGCACGCCACCATCGGGGCCACCGGTCAGGTTCCAGATCAGCCAGGTGTCCATGTTGCCCATGAGCAACTTGCCGGCCTCGGCGTCGGCGCGGGCGCCGTCCACGTTGTCCAGAACCCACTTGACCTTGGGGCCGGAGAAGTAGGTGGCCAGCGGCAGGCCGACGCGAGCCTTGTACTTGTCCTGGTCGCCACCACCGAGCTCGTCGACGATCTTGGCGGTGCGGGTGTCCTGCCACACGATCGCGTTGTAGACCGGCTGGCCGGTCTCCTTGTTCCAGACCACCGTGGTCTCGCGCTGGTTGGTGATACCGACGGCCTGGATGTTGTCCTTGTTCAGGCTCGCCTTGGCCAACGCCTCGGCGACGACCTCACGGACGGCGTCCCACACCTCGATCGGGTTGTGCTCAACCCAACCGGCGCGGGGGAAGATCTGCTCGTGTTCCTTCTGGCCCACAGAGACGATCCGTCCCTCGTGGTTGAAGACGATCGCCCGGGAGCTCGTGGTGCCCTGGTCGATGGCGAGAATGTACTTGTCAGCCATGGAATGGTTCCTTCCACATCATTGTCGAATGGATGTTTGGTCGATGGGGTGCGATGGGGCGGGTTGGAACCGGGCGGGTGAGATGCACTCCAGAGCTCACCCGCCCGGGACTCAGCGAGATCAGGCCGGGAGCAGGACGCCGGCAACCAGACCGGCAATCACACCACCAATGATCGGGCCGACCACCGGAACCCAGGAGTAACCCCAGTCGGAATCGCCCTTGCCCTTGATCGGCAGCACCGCGTGAGCGATGCGAGGACCGAGGTCACGAGCAGGGTTGATGGCGTATCCGGTCGGGCCACCGAGGGAGGCGCCGATACCGACAACCAGCAGGCCAACGCCCAGAGCGCTCAGCCAGCCGAGATCGACGGACTTGACCGAACCAGCGGCGATGATGACGAACACCAGCACGAAGGTGCCGATGGCCTCGGTAACCAGGTTCCAGCCGTAGCTGCGAATGGCCGGTCCGGTGGAGAACACGCCCAGCTTGGTAGCGGCGTCGGGCTCCTCATCGAAGTGCTGCTTGTAGGCCATCCAGGCCAGCACCGCACCCAGGAACGCACCAACCAGCTGCGCGGCCAGGTACACGCCCACCTTGCCCCAGTCGACGGCTTCGCCGCCGGCGATTTGCTTGGCGGCCAGACCGAGGGTCACGGCCGGGTTCAGGTGCGCGCCAGACTTCTGGGAGACGAGAACACCGGCGAAGACCGCAAGGCCCCAGCCGAAGTTCACGAACAGGAAGCCAGTGCCGTTGCCCTTTGACTTCGTCAGTGCGGTGTTGGCCACGACGCCAGCACCGAGGAGGAGCAGCATCGCGGTGCCGACTACCTCAGAGAGGAACAGAGCTCCCACTTCATTCTCACTTTCCGACACCTGGTGGTGTCAGTTGGGGCGTCCGACGTTGGACGCGTTTTTGTTTTGTTCGGTCCCCGCGAGGGGAGAGGCGGTGTTGCGATGTGGGCAGGCTCACCGGATGGCGCGCTGAGCAAGGCTCCGCGCGTCCGTCCAGGGGGCGGGAGATGCGCCTGTGGACCAACCGGACCACAGCTGCGTCTTCCGGTGAGTCTTGGCCGGCGCCGACCGCGGCTTTGCGATCGGACGGCTGCTGGGGCTGACAGGTAGTGACCCGAGGACCGGTGCCCAGACCCGGCCCGAGAGGTTCGTCCTGACTGCAACTCTCGCAGTCCGGACTGACGGTGTGGAGTAGGAAGCTTGCCCAGCCAAGACCACAGAAGCGGTCATGCTCATGAGGACTCCCTTGCCACTCGAACATTCAGGCGGTGGCGATGAAGCGAGCACGGTGCCACCGTTTGGCATCATCTTGCTTATCACTGAACGGATGCGCTAGACCGGTGCACGAACGTGCACAGGGAGGTGGCTGAGATGAACGACCGCTACGAGGAGATGTACCAGGCGGCCTCGCGCTATTACATCCAAGGCGAGACGATGGAGAGCATCGCCCGCCAACTGCGGCTGTCACGCTCATCGGTCTCGCGACTGCTGAAGGACGCCCGCGAGGCCGGGCTGGTGCGGATCAGCATCGCCGATCACCGCGGTTCAGCCTCCCCGATGGCGGCCACCCTTGCCCAGGTGTTCGGGATTCGGGTGCACATGGTCTCGGTGCGGGAGAACGCCAATGAGGCCAGCCGCTTCGACCAAGTGGCCCGGCTGGCCGGAAAGTTGCTCACCGAGATGGTCGACGATCACCAGCTGATCGGGATCGCCTGGGGCGTGACGCTTTCGCACGTGGTCAAACACCTCGGACGTCGTCCGCTGGTCGATGCCACCGTCGTCCAGATCAACGGCGGGGCCAATCAGCGAAGCTCGGGGATCCCCTACATCGGCGAGATCCTGCAGGCCTTCGGCGAGGCCTTCGATGCCCGGGTGGTGCTGTTCCCGGTGCCGGCGTTCTTCGACTACGCCGCCACCAAGGACGCCATGTGGCGGGAGCGCTCGGTGCAGAACGTCCTGCAGATGCACGCCAACCTCGATCTGGCGGTGTTCGGGGTGGGATCGTTGCACGGACGGGTGCCTTCCCACGTCTACAGCGCCGGCTACATGGACGATTCCGACATGCAGCAACTCGCCGGCGATGGCGTGGTCGGTGACGTCTGCACCGTCCTGCTGCGTGAAGACGGCACCTACGCCGACATCGCCTACAACGCCCGCGCCACCGGCCTGACCCCTGCCGAGTTGCAGCGCATCCCGCGTCGGCTGTGCGTGGTCGCCGACCCGTCGCGGGCCGCAGCCGTCGTCGGGGCTCTGCGGGCGGGGACGGCGACCGACCTGGTGCTCGACGAGGGCACCGCGCGGGCCGTCCTCGACCGGTTGCGTCTGTAGCTGCTCAGCGCAGCGAATCGATCACTCCGGAGTCGGAGCCGTGCGTGGCGCTCGCCGCCGAGATGATCGGCGGAGCCTGGTGACTGCGGTGCACGGTGATCGCCAGAACGACCAGGATCGCCAGGACGACCGCGGCCAACACCACCCACCACCCAGCCACGCCGCGCCTGCGCGGGCCGGGGGCCGACAACTCGGTGGGCAGCTCCGAGCCCGTTGATGGCGCGGTCTTCGAGAGGAGCGGCGGCCGTCCAGGCGGGCCGGCGTGGCCCGTCGGGTACAGGGATGGCTCCTGATTCATGGAGAACACTGTACTCGGTTCTCAATGGCTACCGATTTCCCACCACCGACGCCTCAGCTTGCACATCTGCCACACCGGGCTTGCACGGATGGGCAAGCGTGGCCGTGTCTGCCTAGGCTGACCTGCAAGGCGGCCGCCGCCGCTATGCCTGTGATTCAGCGTCGAACCAGGCTGGCGGTCGCTGGGACTGATCGGAGGAACGGGTGAGGAAACTCGCTGTTGACGTCGTCGTCATCGGTGGGGGTTCGACCGGGGCTGGCGTGGTCCGCGACGTGGCAATGCGTGGATACAGCGCTGTGCTGGTTGATCGGGCCGATCTTGGTCAGGGAACCACCGGCCGCTTCCACGGCTTACTGCATTCGGGCGGACGCTACGTCGTCTCCGACCCCCTCTCGGCGACCGAGTGCGCCGAGGAGAACGACATCGTGACCCGCATCCAGTCCTCAGCGGTGGAAACCACCGGTGGGTACTTCGTCACCTGCCCCGGCGATGACCCCGAGTTCGCCGACAAGTTCCTGGCCGGCGCGGCAGCCACCGGCGTGTGGGCCCGCGAAGTCAGCGTGTCCGAGGCACTGCGCAACGAACCGCGGCTCAACCCCGGCATCTCCCGCGCGATCGAGGTGAAGGACGGCACCGTCGACGGCTGGCAGCTGGTCTGGGGTGCGGCGAACTCCGCGCGCCACTACGGTGCCGAGATCCTCACCTATCACCGGGTGACCAAGATCGAGACCTCCGGCGGTGCGGTCACTGCCGTGCGGTGCATCGACGAGCGGCGCGGCGAAGAGCTCGTCATCGACACCAACTTCGTGCTCAACTGCGGCGGTCCGTGGGCCGGCCAGATCGCGGCCATGGCCGGGGCGCACCCGGTGGAGGTCGTACCCGGACGAGGCATCATGATCGCGATGAACCACCGGCTGGTGAACCGGGTGGTCAACCGCTGCATCTACCCCGCCGACGGCGACATCCTGGTGCCCGCGCACACCGTCAGCATCATCGGCACGACCGACGTGAAGGTCGACGATCCCGACCACCTGGCCATCGAACCGAACGAAGTCCAGCAGATGCTGGACGCTGGTGAGGTGCTGGTTCCCGGTTTCCGTGCCAGCCGTGCCTTGCACGCCTGGGCCGGCGCCCGTCCGCTGATCAAGGACGATCGGGTCTCGGCCTCCGACACCCGGCACATGAGCCGCGGCATGGCCGTCATCGACCACACCACCCGCGACGGGCTGGACGGCATGCTGACCATCGGTGGCGGCAAGCTGACCACCTACCGGCTGATGGCCGAGCACATCGTGGACGCCATGTGCGACAAGCTCGGCGAGCAACGCGAATGTCGCACCGCTCGTGAAGCCATCCCCGGCTCGGAGTCCGGCCGGACCCACAAGGTCTCCGATCGGCTCGCCGAACGCGAGGAGGACCGCTTCGACTCCCAGATCATCTGCGAGTGCGAGTTGATGAGCCGCAAGATGTTCGTTGACGCGATGAACGCCCAACCCGAGGCCAGCTTCGATGACCTGCGTCGTCAGCTCCGCTTGGGAATGGGCCCGTGCCAAGGCGGCTTCTGCAGCACTAGGGCGACCGGTATCGCCCACGCCGACGGACGCCTCAGCGCCGAGCAGGCCACCGCGCTGATGCGGCTGTTCCTGAAGAACCGTTGGATCGGGCTGTGGCCGATCCTGTACGGCGAGCAGGTCCGCCAAACCGCGCTGGACAACTGGATCTTCGCCACCTTGGACGTGGCCCATCTGCCCGAGCCGGAATCGGAGGTGACGGCATGAGCCGCGTGGTCGTGATCGGGGCCGGACTGGCGGGTCTGGTGGCTGCGAATCGCCTGGCTGACGCCGGCCTGGCAGTGACGTTGTTGCACAAGGGTCTGGGCGGGCTGCAGCTCGGCCAGGGCTCCATCGATGTGTTCGGCTACGCCCCCGACCGGGTTCTGAACCCGATCAAAGCCGTGAGTCAGGTTGCGACATCGCACCCCTACGCCGCCACCGGCTCCTCGGCCGTCCTGGACGGTCTGGCGTACCTGAAACAGGAGTTGCCCGAGCTGTTGGTGGGTGACCCCGAAGCCAACTATCAGTTGCCGACCGCAGTCGGCTCGGTGCGTCCGACCTGCCTGGCCCAGCCCAGCATGATCGCCGGGCACGTCCGCGACGGCGCCGAGCTGGTGATCGTCGGCATCCGCCAACTGAAAGACTTCCATCCGCAGTTGGTGGCCGAGAACCTGTCACGCACGGTGCTGCCGGACGGGGGGCGCCTGAGTGCCCGCCATGTGTGGGTCGACTTGCCCGCACGCGACGGCGAGGTGGACTCCTCGCCGGTGGGTTATGCCCGCGCGTTCGACACCGAGGCTTTCCGGATCGCCTTCGCCACGGCGCTGTCACCGCAGTTGAACGGCGACGAGATCGTTGGCCTGCCTGCCGTGGTGGGTCTGACAGACCCCAAGGCTTGGCGGGATCTGGCCGGCAAGCTCGGCCATCTGGTGTTCGAGATCCCGCTGCCGCCGCCGTCGATTCCCGGCATGCGGCTCAATCAAGCGCTCACTGCCCGAGCTCTTGCCGCAAATGTCCGGATCGTTCCCGGCGTGCGCACCCATGCGTTCAGCACGGTGGCTGGGCGGGTCGCCAGCGTCACCACGGCCGCAGGCCCGGGTGGACGGACCTACCCCGCGGACGCGTTCGTCCTGGCCACCGGCGGGTTCGAGTCCGGCGCCTTGGAGCTGGACTCCCACCAGGTGGTGCGGGAGACCTTGTTCGGCCTGCCGCTGACCGGTGTCGGCGACGGTGCCCTCCTGCACGGCGACTACTGGGGACCGGAGCAGCCACTGTTCCGCGTCGGGGTCAGCGTGGACGACCGGATGCGTCCGGTTGATCCGTGGGGCGCCCCGGCATATCCCAACCTGTGGGCTGCCGGCGGGATCCTCGCCGGTGCGTCCGGCTGGCGGGAGTTGTCCGGCGACGGGATCGCGGTAGCCAGCGCCGTTGCGGCCGCCGCGGCGATCACGAAGGAGTTGTCATGACCACCCCCGATCAGCGCCTGGTCATGGGCGAGGACGGCCTGGCGTTCGCCGGCCACAAACTGTCGCGGGCCAGCCTGGACGCGTGTGTGAAGTGCACCATCTGCGAGACCGCCTGTCCGGTGTCGGCGGTGACACCGCTGTTCACCGGACCGAAGTTCGTCGGCCCGCAGGCCGAGCGGTTCCGCAACGGCGAGTCGGTCGATCACTCGCTGGACTACTGCTCCAGCTGCGGCACCTGCACCTTGGTGTGCCCCCAAGGCGTCCAGATCGCCGAGCTGAACTCCCAGGCGCGTGCGGTGATGAAGGCCGACCACATGCCGCTGCGCGACCGGCTGATCGGCAAGACGGTGCTGATGGGCACGGTGATGACGCCAGTGGCGCCGATCGCCCGGGCCGCGCTGAAGAACAAGCCGATCCGCAAGGTGATGGAGGCCGTCATCGGCGTCCATGCCGATGCCCCGATGCCGCCGGCCCAGTCGCAGACCTTCGAAGGCTGGTTCCGCAAGCGGGCCACCCCTGCTGGTCCGTTCCCCCGCGGCACGGTGGTGTTCTTCCACGGTTGTGCCGGTGGCTACTTCGAGGTGGAGACCTCCAAGAAGAGCGTCGAGGTGCTCGAACACCTCGGCTACCAGGTGTTGGTGCCCAAGCAGGGGTGTTGCGGCTTGGCTCAACAGTCGAACGGGTTGTTCGACGGTGCCACCAAGGACGTCCTGAAGTTGTGCGACGACCTGCGCTCGGCCGGCAAGGACCTGACGATCATCTCCTCGTCCGGTTCCTGCACCGGCATGCTGAAGCATGAGGCGCACGAGATCATGGGCGTCGATGACGAGCGACTGCGCGACGTCGGCACTCGGATCCGCGACATCATGGAGTTCCTGCTGGAGTTGCATGACGCCGGTGAGCTGCCCACCGATTTCTCCCCGATCGAGATGACGGTGCCCTATCACGCGCCATGCCAGCTGAAGAGCCAGGGCATCGGCAAGCCGGCCATCGAAGTGCTGCGGCTGATCCCGGGCCTGACCGTGGTCGACTCCAATGCCACCTGCTGTGGCATTGCCGGCACCTACGGGCTGAAGAAGGAGAAGTACGAGATCGCCCAGGCCGTCGGCAAGCCGTTGTTCGACATGGTGAAGGCGACCAACCCCGAGTTGGCGCTGTGCGACACCGAGACCTGCCGCTGGCAGATCGAGCAGTCCTCCGGCGTGAAGACCGAGCACCCGATCTACCTGATCCACCAGGCGTACGGCCTCAGCTGAGCTCGATCAGCCGATCGCAGCCTGGGCACGTGTCACTGCCCGGGTGAGTTCCTTCCAGGAGGCGACGAACTTGGCCACACCCTCGTCCTCCAGAGTCTGGAAGACATCGGCGAGGTCGACACCGGCTGCCTGAATCTCGGCCAGGACGGCGGCTGGCGCGGTCGCGTCCGCTCCGAGCGCGGCGTCCAGCCCGCCGTGATCAGCGAAGGCCATCATCGTCTTCTCCGGCATGGTGTTGACCACGTCGGCGGCGACCAGGCCAGAGACGTACAAGGTGTCGGAGTAGGCCGGGTTCTTGGTGCCGGTCGAGGCCCACAAGGGACGCTGCCGGTTGGCACCCTTCGCGGCCAGAGCCTGGAAACGCGGCTGGTCGAACACCTCGACAGCCACGGCGTAGGCGACCGCCGCGTTGGCGATGCCGGCCCGCCCGGCCAGCTCGGAGCGACCCAGCTTCTCCAGCCGCGCGTCGATCTCGGCGTCGACGCGAGAGACGAAGAACGATGCCACCGAATGGATTCTGGATAGGTCGCGGCCCGCCAGCGCAGCCCGCTCGAGTCCGGTCAGGTAGGCGTCCACCACCTCGCGGTATCGCTCGACGGAGAAGATCAGCGTGGCATTGACCGAGATCCCGGCCGCGATGGTGTCGGTGATCGCCCCCAGGCCCTCGCGGGTGGCCGGAATCTTGATCAGGACGTTCTCTCGTCCGACCCGTTCGTAGAGCTCGGCGGCTTGAGCCACCGTAGCTGCGGCGTCATAGGCAAGTCCCGGCTCGACCTCGATCGAGACCCGGCCGTCGACGCCTTTGGTGGCGCGGTAGATCGGATCGAACAACTCACACGCGTCGCGGACGTCCTCGGTGGTCAGCTGCATCATCGCCTCCTCAACGGTGGCCCCACGAAGCAGAGCGAGCTGATCGGCGTAGTCGGCTGAATCCTCGACCGCGGCGGCGAAGATCGTCGGGTTGGTGGTGACCCCGACCACTGAGTAGTCGGCGATCAGCCCAGCGAGATTGCCACTGGTGAGGCGATCTCGCGACAGATCGTCCAGCCAGACCGAGACCCCAGCCTTCGATAGTGCCTGCAGCTTCTGATTCATCGCTCACTCCTCGACCAGTTGTTCTCCTCCAGTCTTACCCTCCCTCACCGCTGCGACCACGGTTCGCGCGCCTCTGCGGGTCCGAAGTGCCCATCCGGCTGCGGATTAGAGTTTGTGTCGCACCCGCGTTGCCGAAGAGGAGGCCAGTGATGGCATCACCGTGGTCACGGCCCGAACAGCCCTATCGTGGCTACCTGTTCGATCTCGACGGCACCGTCTACCTCGGCGACGAGCTGCTGCCGGGCGCGCGGGAGACCCTTGCCGAACTGCGCCGCCGTGAGATCCCGGTGCGGTTCTTGTCGAACAATCCCACCCGCGACCCCCAGCAGTACGTCGCCAAACTGGTCGGCTTGGGGGTGGCCGCCAGCGTCGCTGAAGTGATCAACCCGGTGCTGACCACGGTGACCTGGCTGAAGGCCAACCATCCCGAGGCCGTGGTGTTCCCGATCGCCGAGGCGCCCCTGCGGGATGCGATCCGCGCCGCGGGGCTGACGATCAGCGAAGACCCTGCCGAGATCGACATCGTGATCGCCTCCTACGATCGCGGCTTCGACTACCGCAAGCTGCAGATCGCCTTCGATGCGCTGTGGTTCCACCGCCGAGCGTTCCTCGTCCAGACCAACCCGGATCGCTACTGCCCCTTCCCCGGCGGACGCGGCGAGCCCGACTGTGCGGCGATCACCGCCGCGATCACCGCCAGCACCGGCGTCGAATGCCGCCACAGCTTCGGCAAGCCCGACCCGATCATGCTCACCACCGCGCTGGCCACCCTGCCCGGTCTGGTCGCCGCCGACGTCGTGATGGTCGGCGATCGGCTGCACACCGACATCGCTATGGGAGTGGCCGCCGGCATGGACACCGCACTGGTACTCACCGGAGACACCTCTGCGGAACAGGCCGCAGCCGCGACCGAGTATCGACCCACCTACGTGCTGGATCGCATCGATCAGCTGCTGCCCGCCGCGGGCTGATCCGGTCGCAACCCCGATGAAGCGACCCGGTCGGCGAAGGGCCGCACGAACACCGGCGCGGTCGGGCTGGAACTGGCCTGGTCGTAACGGTAGCCGGCGCGGTCGAAGGCGAGAAGCTCGCTGGTCGCGCTGATGGCGTTGGTGATCAGCCAGGCGGCCATCTCGCCGCGCGCTCGCTTGGCGTAGAACGAGATCACCGAGCGACGACCCCGGGCGTTGGTGTCTTCGAAGCGCGGAGTGATCACCGGCGCGTCCAGGCGTTGGGGTTGAACAGCTGAGAAGTACTCGGTGGAAGCCAGGTTCACCACCGCGCGCTCCCCACCGGACTCGGCCAGATCGGCGCGCAGTTGGTCGGTGATCCGCTCGCCCCACCACTGGTAGAGGCTGGCTCCTCGATCGGTGGTCAACCGGGTGCCCATCTCCAGCCGGTAGGCCAGGATCAGGTCGAGCGGACGCAGCACGCCGTACAGCCCCGACAAGATGCGCAGTGAGGTCTGTGCCCGCTGATAGTCCTGGTCGGTGAAGCGCTCTCGGGCGGCCAAGCCTTGGTAGGCGTCCCCGTTGAAGGCGAAGATCGCCGGACGGGCGGCCCCGTCCGGGAAGGGCACAGCGAAGTCGGCCCATCGCTGGACGTTCAAGGCGGCCAGTTCATCTGAAAGGTGCTGCAAGGCCGCCACCTCGGCCACTGACTTGGTCTGCATCACGGCTGCTAAGGCGACGGATTGGTCCAGCAGGCGCGGCAGCGTCGAGGGCATCGACGGCACCGCCGAATCGAAGTCCAGCGCCTTGGCTGGGGACAGCAGGATCAGCACGCACTGAGCCTAGGCGTCGTCGCCACACTCCGCCTGCGCGGGATCGGCCTGCGAACGTCGGTAGCTCCCGGGGGTGAGGCCCAGGATCCGTGCGAAGTCATGGGTCAGATGCGCCTGGTCGGCGTACCCGGTCTCCACCGCCAGTCGGGCCAGGTCGATCTCCGGTTGCAGCCGCAGCCGCTCGGCTGCCTCCTGGATTCGCCGCCGACGGATGAGTGCGGCCGGGCTCAGGCCCACGTGCGCCTGAGCGAGCCGCTGCACGGTGCGAGCGCTCACCGCCAACGCCGTAGCCAGATCCCCCACTCGGAGGGCATCGGGCTCTTCGGCCGCTGCCACCAACCGGTTGGCCAGCAAGGCCTCCGGGGTGGGCGGGCCGACGCGCTCTACCAGCCAGGACGAGAACTGCGTCACGGCCGCGTCCAGGCGATGGGCGGCCATCGCGGCCTCCACGTGATGGTGAAGCGCGGGCTCGCTCAGCAGCAGGCTCTTGGCCACCAACGCGCTCGGGTCAGGGGTGAAGCTGCGCACCGCCGCCGGCCACAGCAAGGCGCCGATCGCCCACCCCGCACCGCTGAGATCTCGAAACGATGCCCGGGTGGTCGGCCCGTACAGCCCGATCAGTTCGGGTTCGATCACCAGATTGAACGCCGGATAGGCGATCAGGTGCTGACGGCTGGTCTGCCCCGGCGCCAGCTGCCAGCGGGTGATCCAGAACCAGCGCACCAACTCAGCGGCAGCCGACGGTGGCGGCATCCGCTGCAGGTACGGAAGCCGCTCGGGGTAGAGCGGACCCCGGGAGTGCGCTGGCATGGGTCCAGCCTAAGAGGCTGCCCTGACGCCGCAACTGTCGGAAATCTACAAGGCACCGGCGTTCCGGCGCGCTTAGCCTGAACCCATGACCACACCAGCAACCGGGCAGCACACCACAGCCGGACGGCCCCACGGCTTCTCGTCGCTGACGCCCTTCATCGCGGTGCACCCCGCCCAAGCGGCGATCGACTTCTACACCGAGGTCTTCGGTGCTCGCGTGGTAAGCCTGACCAGCTTCGGCGAGGTGATCGTGCACGCAGAGCTCGACTTCGGCGATGGCCGTCTGCAGCTCGGCGAACCCACCGCCAGCTCTCACCTGATCGAGCAGAGCAGCTCCGATGAGGTCAACTTCTCGATGGGCATCTACGTGGAGGACGCCGACGCCACTGTCGCGCGAGCGGAGGCGGCTGGAGCGACGGTCCGCGAACCGCTGGCCGACTTCGTCTCCGGCGACCGATTCGCCAGCATTCGTGACCCGTTCGGCGTCCGCTGGTCGGTGATGACCAGAGTGGAAGACCTGTCCGACGACGAGAGCGCTCGCCGCGTGGCCGCGTGGGCCGCATCCTTCAGCTCCGGCTCGGCCAACTGACTCCTCAGCGACGAGGCTCCCAGGCAGGATGTCCCGGACCGAGTTATACCGGTGGGGGTATTCGGAATCTTTTCGGGCCCATGGTGGTTACTGCCAAGCGCAGCGGCCCGCTCAGTTAGAGTGAGGCTGCCCACCACGACCTGTTGAGGAACCATGACCGACATCCGTGAAGTCATCATCATCGGCTCCGGCCCCGCCGGATTCACCGCCGCGATCTACACCGCCCGCGCCGGGCTGAAGCCCCTGATGTTCGAGGGAGCGATCACCGCCGGCGGTGCGCTGATGAACACCACCGAGGTGGAGAACTTCCCCGGTTTCACCGACGGCATCATGGGTCCGGAACTGATGATGAACATGCGCGGCCAGGCTGAACGCTTCGGTGCCGAGATCATCACCGACGACGTCGCCGCCGTAGAGCTGACCGGCGCGGTCAAGACCGTCACCGACTCCGAAGGACGCACCTACCAGGCAAAGGCTGTGATCCTGGCCACCGGTTCGGGCTACCGGCGCCTCGGCCTGGCTGATGAAGACCGGCTGAGCGGACGTGGCGTGTCCTGGTGCGCCACCTGCGACGGCTTCTTCTTCCGCGACAAGGACATCGCCGTCGTCGGCGGTGGCGACTCCGCGTTGGAGGAGGCGACCTTCCTGACCCGCTTCGCCAAGTCGGTCACCCTGATTCACCGCCGCGATGAGTTGCGCGGGTCGAAGATCATGGTCGACCGCGCTTTGGCCGATCCGAAGATCACCGTGGCCTGGAACTCCAAGATCACCGGGCTCACCGGAGAGCAGGCGATCAGCGGCGCCGTCCTGACCGACACCGTGACCGGTGAGACTCGCGAACTCCCGATCCAGGGGTTGTTCGTCGCCATCGGCCACGATCCGCGTTCGGAGTTGTTCGTCGGCCAGGTCGACCTGGACGAGGCCGGCTACGTGAAGGTGGCCTCGCCGAGCACCCGAACCAACCTGGAGGGTGTTTTCGCTTGTGGCGACCTGGTTGACCACAGCTACCGGCAGGCCATCACCGCCGCCGGCTCGGGTTGTGCGGCCGCGCTGGACGCCGAGCGTTTCCTCGCGGCTTTGTCAGATCAGTGACCTAAGCTGGCCTTCGCTGGTTTCGAAAGAGGAGTATGAACATGGCTGTGGTTGATGTCACAGATGCCACCTTCGCTTCGGTGGTGCTCGGCTCCACCAAGCCTGTGGTGGTCGACTACTGGGCCGATTGGTGCGCCCCGTGCAGGCAGCTGTCCCCGATCATCGAGGAGCTGTCCAATGAGTTGGGTGACCAGGTCACCTTCGCCAAGATGGACACCAATGTGAACACCGCCACCCCGATTCAGCAGGGCGTGATGAGCCTGCCGACCATCCAGGTGTTCGTCGGCGGAGAGTTGGTCAAGCAGTTCGTCGGCGCCAAGCCGAAGTCGGTCTTCGCGAAGGCGATCGAAGAGTTCCTCTGAGCCGAACGTGAGCAGGGCCCCGGGAGTGATCCCGGGGCCCTGCTGCTTTCGCTGGTTCAGCCGGTAACGACGGCTGTGACACCGTCAGCGGTGATAGAGCTCCCCGCGTAGGCGAGGCGGAGTCGGTGTTGCTGATCCGACACTGGTGCGGTCGAGTTACTTCGATGGTGACGGGGTTGTGGTTTGTCGGCCCCGCCACTACCTCGAAACTCAGCGACTGAACGTCCTACTGACTGCCGTCTTCCGGTCCACACCCACCAGGCGGTAGGTGGCCTTCTTCGAGGCTTTCCAGGTTGCCTTGAACCAGGCAGCCTTGCTCGCCCTTGTCGTCAGAACCTTCGTCCAGGTGCCATTGACTCGCTTCTGCAAAACGAGTTTCGGCCCACCGCTGACAGCTACCCACCGCTTCACCTTGGCGTTGTAGACCACAACCTTGCCGATTACGGTGCGCTGGGCATGGTTCTGGAACGCCTGAACCCAGATGATCTTGCTCGACGCGGGCTTCACCGGCGTCACCGGGGGCGTCAGCGCGGGAACAGTGGCTGAGGCCGTCAGGGCGGACTCAAAGGTCCCCCGCATGTCTTCGGTGAAATCGGATGCCGGCGGGATGGCGTTCGAGCCCTTCGAAGCGTCCCTCACCACCGTTGCGGTGAACACTCCGGTGTAGGAGCCGGTGAGTTCCGAGATCGCCAGCGTTCCCGACGCATCACGTGAGCACGTCTGGAAGGTACCGGTGGCCACCCCGGTCAGCGCCGGATCAGTGCTGGTCAGGTCGACCGTCCCCACACTCGCCCCCTTGCTGTTGCGCACCTGGGCGCTGGCCGTCAGCGTGGTGATCTTCGAAGCAGACGTTGCGTTGATCGCGTAGCCCATGCTCACCGGAATCGATGCGCAACCCGCGCTCAGCGTTGGCGTCGCGGCGGTGAGCGAGGTGACCGTCACTCCACGCGCGTCGACGCGGCCCAGAACGGTCCCCGTCCTGGGCGCATAGCCGATGGCGGGTTCGTAGCCAGCTGTGCCGACCTGCACCTCGGCGCGGATCGTCTTGCCGTGATCGGCATCGGTCAACGTGTAGGTCGCAGACGTGGCTCCGGGAATCGTCGTCGAGTCGCGCTTCCACACATATCCTGTGGGCTGTGCGTCCGGACTCCACGATCCCGCGCTCACCGTCAGCGTCTCGCCAACCCGAGTCGTGCCAGAGATCGCCGGGCTCGACACGGGAGTGAGCATGCCGGGGCTGACGTCGACTGCAGCCGAGAGCGCAGCCGTCGGGGCATAGTCGGGGATAGTGGCCCTGACCCACACCGTAATGGCCTTGTTGGCGTCTTCTGCCTGCAGTCTGTAGGTCGATGACACGGCGCCATCGATCTCCGTCCCCGCACGCATCCACCGGTAGCTGTAGCTGGTCGGGGTCGGAGTCCACGTTCCGGTGTTAGCCGTGAGAAGCTGCCCCACTGTGGCGGTCCCGGTGATCCACGGGCTCCCCACAGTTTCGAACTCGCCCAACACGGTCGATGAGGTGGCCCCAACCGGGGTCGCGCTGTCAATGCAGGTGGCACTCGCGGTGATCGTCATCCCCATGTCGCCGTACTGCAAGGTGTAGGAATCGGCGACAATCAGGGTGCTCGGGGAACCAGTGTGCCTCCAGGTCACCGACCCCGGGGAGGCGCAGTTGCTCCACTGAGCTGAGAGCGTATTGCCGACGTGAGGCACGCCGAAGATGCTGAGCGACGGTGCGCCCACGGCCTGGGCTTGCGCCGGGCTGAGGAGCGCTGATCCGGCGACGAGCGCTGCGCTCAGCCCCGTGATGATGATTCGACGCAGGCGTGAACCGCCTGGGGTTGCTGAGGTCATTGTCTGCCTTTCCCTACGGTCTACCGTTGGTGCCGCCGGGTAGTCCGGGTACGTGATGCCGTACCCCTCCATCCAATCAGGCCGACGTTTGCTCAGCGCCGAATCCTGAGGATCGCCAAAGGGCACCGCCTTCGGTTCGGGATTGGTGAGACCCCATCTAGCCTCGGAAACCCTCCACGCGCGACGAAATTGCTCCCCCGGCCGGCTCCGGGTTGCCACCGAGGCCGCCAAACAGTCGCTCCAGGAGGCGCAGACTCGTGCGTTGGAGCACCGTCTTGCGAAGATCGAGGAGCCAGAGGCGCTCGTGATCGGGAAGGGTGAAGCCGACCTCACGCAGAAAGCCGACCGGCGGCATGGCACACACGAGTCGGCCTTGGCCGCCTGAGGCGCGGATCGCGGTGAGCTTGTGGCGCAGCGACTCGGCCGAAGCCGCCTGCACCAGTTGTCGCCCGTAACCGTGTCGAACGAACTCCGGACGCACCCAGATCATCTTCACCATCGCCTCGTCGGCCCGGGCTGCCGGCGCCAAGGCCAGCACGGCCACGACGTCATCGTCTTGGGTCAGCTTGACCCCGCAACTTCCCCACTGCGCTTCGGCAGCGCCCAGCCACTCGGTGCCAACGGGGAGGCGGCGTCCGCAGTAGGGGCAGGGCAACTCCGTCAGCTCCGCTGCCAACAAAGGTGAGATGCGAGCCATCGACTTCCTTGGGTTTTCTTAGACCAGATTCGGTTGGCTGGCTTCATCCTAGGCCGTCAGTACGGCAATCTGGACCGGTGAGTCTGCCTGAGCCGTCCCGCCGCGACACGCGACTGGACCACTACGTCGATACCTACGCCGAACGCACCCATGGATTGCAGGTGTCTGCCGTCCGAGCACTGTTCGCCGTAGCAAACCGTCCCGAGGTGGTCTCACTGGCCGGCGGCATGCCCAATATCGCCGACCTTCCCCGGATGGAATTGGGCGCCTCGATGGACCGGCTCATTCAGGAGCGCGGCGTTCAGGCCATGCAGTACGGGGCCGGCCAGGGCGAGCTGTTCATGCGGGAACACATCATTGAGGTGATGGCCGAGGAGCAGGTTCACGCCCATCCGGACGATGTGGTCGTCACCTGCGGCTCGCAACAGGCATTGGACCTGGTCACCCGCATCTTCATCGATCCCGGTGATGTGATTCTTGCCGAAGGCCCCAGCTACGTCGGCGCCTTGGGCACCTTCCACTCCTACCAGGCCAAGGTCGTCCACGTCGGCATGGACGCCGAAGGTATCGAGCCCGACGCCCTGGCCCACGCCGTGGTGAGCCTGCGGGCGGCCGGCCAGCGAGTGAAGTTCCTCTACACGATCCCGAACTTCCAGAACCCGACCGGCGTGACCCAGTCGGTCGAGCGGCGGCGTGCGCTGGTCGCCGTGGCCAAGGAACACGACCTGCTGATCATCGAGGACAACCCCTACGGTCTGCTCACCCTTGAGGGCAGCCCGATGCCGGCGCTCCGCTCGATGGACTCTGACAACGTCATCTACCTGGGTTCGTTCTCCAAGACCTTCGCTCCGGGCTTCCGGATCGGATGGGCACTGGCGCCGCATGCCGTGCGCGAGAAGCTCGTCCTGGCTCAGGAGTCGGCCACCTTGGCCCCGCCGGTCTTCAGCCAGTTCGCGATCTCTGCCTACTTGGAGGAGTTCGACTGGCGCGGCCAGATCGTCGCCTTCCGCGACATGTACCGCGAGCGGCGCGACGCCATGCTCGCCGGTCTGGCCGAGCACATGCCTGCCGGCAGCACCTGGACGGTGCCCAACGGCGGCTTCTTCGTCTGGGTGACGCTGCCGGAGGGTCTGGATTCCCAGGCGATGCTGCCGCGGGCGGTCTCCGCGCGTGTCGCCTACACCCCAGGCACGGCTTTCTTCGCCGACGGCCTGGGCAGCCGCAATATGCGCCTTTCGTTCTGCTTCCCGACTCCGGAACGGATTCTGGAAGGCACTCGCCGACTCGGCGAGGTCATCAGCGCCGAACTCGAGATGAACCGCACCTTCGGCATCGATCCGGGCGCCGCCCGCCACCACGATCTGCAAACCGGGCCCGCACCCGACATCAGTTAGGAACCCACATGACCGACACTCAGCATCACGGACCGATCGTCGTCCTCTCCGGCGGGCTGTCCCACGAGCGCGACGTTTCCCTGCGTTCTGGACGCCGGGTCGCCCAGGCCCTGCGCGACCAGGGCCGAGAGGTGATCGAGTCCGACTTGAACGCCACCTTGGTGGAGTTGATCGCCGGCCTTAGTGATCCGGTCATCTTCCCGCTGTTGCACGGTGGGGTCGGCGAGGACGGGGGCCTCCAGCAGGTTCTGAAGCTGCTCGACGTGGCCTACGTGGGCTCAACCCCCGCCGCTGCCCGCCGCAGCTTCAACAAGGCCATTGCCGGGCCGCTGGTGGCCGCTGCTGGGATCACCACCCCAAAAGCCATCGCGCTGCCCCACGACATGTTCCGTGAGCTCGGCGCGGCCGCGCTGGTGGCCGCCATCGGTGCGCGATTGGGCTTCCCGCTGATGGTCAAGCCGGCTCGCAGCGGCTCGGCCCTGGGCTGCACCGTGGTCAAGAGCGCGGCCGAGTTGCCTGCTGCGATGGTCGGCGCCTACTCCTACGGCGATGTCGCGGTGGTCGAGGAGTTCATCTCCGGCACTGAGGTGGCCGTTGGCGTGGTGGTGCTGGACGGTGAGCCGCAGGCGCTGCCCGCGGTCGAGATCCGTCCGCAGTCGGGCGTGTACGACTACACCGCGCGCTACACCGCCGGCGAGACCCGTTTCATCGTGCCGGCCGAGGTGTCGGATGAGGTCGCTGCCGCCTGCGCCGCGCTGGCGGTGAAGGCCCATCAGGTGTTGGGGTTGGGCACCTTGTCGCGCGCCGACATCATCGTCCGTCCGGATGGGGAGCCGGTGTTCCTCGAGGTGAACTCCTCGCCGGGAATGACCGAGACCTCCCTGTTCCCGCAGGCGGTCGAGGCGGCCGGCACCGACTTCGGGGTGCTCTGCGCCGCCTTGGTGGACGCCGCCTGGGCTGCGCATCACCGCTGACGCCATGGAGGAGCTCGGACCCGATCGGTATCCCGAGTGCCTGGACGTGTTGCGTCGCGGGTTCGCGACTGTGGTCGCCACTCACGGCATCACGGCCGACAACACCCCTAGTAATCCCGCGTTTTGGCAGGATGACGAGGTGGCACGGGTGGTGGCGAAGGGGTTCAGCGTCTTCGGCGTCGAGCACGACGGGCGGCTGGTTGGCTGTGCCTTCGTCGGCCCCAGTCGCGACGCCGACCGCTGGTCCTTGCGTCACCTGGCGGTGGTTCCGGAGGCGCGCCACCAGGGCATCGGAGAGGCGCTCGTGGGCGAGGCCGCCCGGCGAGCTCGTGAAGGCGGAGCGAGGGTGTTGCGGATCGGGATCGTGGCCGAGAACACTCGCTTGGCCGACTGGTATCACCGACTCGGTTTCGTCACTGTCGACGCGGGCCAGCGCTATCCCGGCCTGGTCTTCTCCGTTGACCACCTGGAGTTGCCGCTGTAGGCCGCTGGTGGCCCGCGATACGCCCTCAGACCCCGCTCGTTGGGGGCGAGGCTGGCTGAGCCGCCTGCGGGCTCTTTGAACCACCCCATCTGGCTGGTTGAGCCTGTCGAAACCATCCCGCCACGCACCCAGGGTTTCGACACGCGGCTGCGCCGCTGCTCAACCAACATACAAAGCCCAACCCAAGCCAGCTAGGCCGCCTGCGGGCTCGTTGAACCACCCCGTCTGGCTGATTGAGCCTGTCGAAACCATCCCGCCACGCACCCAGGATCTCGACGCGCGGCTGCGGCGCTGTTCTATCAGCGACCAAGAGGGGTCACCGGCGTGCGACGATCCCCACCCAAAGAGGCTATTTGTCGATAAATAACTCTAGCTACGTCAGGAGGTCGACGATGCGCTGCAGGTCCTCGGCGCCGGCGTAGTCGATCACGATGCGGCCGCGTTTGGCCGTGCCGGCGATGGTCACCCGGGTGTCCAGCTTCTCCGACAGAACGCCACGCAGGCGCTCTGCGGCCGGGGCCGGCTGGACGGGCTTCTTGCTACGGGGGGCCCGCTTTTCACCGTGCTCGCCTAGGGACACGATCTCCTCGGTGGCACGCACCGAGAGACCTTCGGCGACGATCCGGGTGGCCAGTTTCTCCATGGCGGCCGCGTCGGGCAGCATCAGCAAGGCACGGGCGTGTCCGGCGCTGAGCACTCCGGCGGCGACCCGGCGCTGAACGGGAGCCGGCAACTGCAGCAAGCGAATGGTGTTGGAGATCTGCGGACGCGAGCGCTTGATCCGCAGGGACAACTCCTCCTGGGTGCAGCCGAAGTCGGCCAGCATCTGCTGATAGGCCGCAGCCTCCTCCAGGGGGTTCAGCTGGGCACGGTGCAGGTTCTCCAGCAGGGCGTCCCGCAGCAGGTCGGCCTCCTCAGTGCGCCGCACAATCGCCGGAATTGTCGATAAACCGGCTTTCTGGCTGGCGCGCAGACGCCGTTCGCCCATGACCAACTCATAGGTACCGTCATCGAGCGGACGCACCACCACCGGCTGCAACAGGCCGACCTCGGTGATGGAGGCCACCAGCTCGGCGAGGGCGTCCTCATCGAAGACGCTTCGAGGCTGCTTCGGGTTGGGCGTGATCGAACCGATGGGGAGCTCAGCGAAACGTGCCCCCGACACTTCACCGGAGACTGACGGCGCCTCGGCGGTGCTGGTCGTGGTAGGCGCCAACTCAGGGTCGGTGCGCTGCAGGAGGTCACCCAGACCCTTACCGAGTCCGGTTCGACGGGGGGCGTTCACCTTAGTTCTCCTTCGTGGCAGCGCCGCGGTGGGCGAGTTCTTCGGCCGCGTCCAAGTAGGCCTGAGCCCCGGCGGACGCCGTGTGGTAGTTGATCACTGACTGCCCGTAACTGGGCGCCTCGGACACGCGCACCGACCGCGGGATCGTCGCCCCCAAGGTCTCATTCGGGAAGTGGCGCCGCACCTCAGAGGCGACTTGGGAGGCCAGCCGGGTGCGGGAGTCGAACATCGTCAGCAGCACCGTCGAGAGGTACAACCGCTCGTTCATCGAGCCTTTCACCAGGTTGATGGTGCGCAGGAGCTGCGTGACCCCCTCCAGCGCGTAGTACTCACACTGGATCGGAATCAGGATCTCGTCGGCGGCAACCAGCGCATTGAGCGTCAGCAGACCCAGGGACGGCGGGCAGTCGATGAACACGTAGTCGGGGTGATGCGAAGCACGGAAGTCGCGCAGCGCATGCAGCAGGCGGCTTTCGCGGCCCTGGATGTTCACGAGGCCGATCTCCGCACCAGCGAGATCCAGGGTGGCCGGCAACACCCAGAGCCCGGGAGCTTCCGGGGAACGCTGCACCAGCTCGCCGATACTCACCTCGCCAGATAAGGCTTCATAGGTGCCCCGGACCCCTTCGCCGTGGTCGATGCCCAGCGCGGTGGACGCGTTTCCCTGGGGGTCGAGGTCGATCACCAGTACCTTCAACCCGCCTTGAGCCAGCGCTGTGGCCAGGTTCACCGCGGTGGTGGTCTTTCCGACACCGCCCTTCTGGTTGGCGATCACCATGGTGCGGGTCTTGGATGGGCGCGGCAGGCGTGTTTCACGTGAAACACTCTCCGCCAAGTCGTCGGCGGCCTCGAGTTCCTCGGGAACCTCAGGGCCGTCGAATGCCACCCGGCGCGCGGCATTACCAGTCATCGTCATCAGTTCTCCCGACACCGTCGATGTTTCACGTGAAACCTCACAATAGGGCCAAGCATGCGGGCCTCGGCATCTCGGCCCGGCAACGCTCGCCAGCCGAACACCCTACCGGTGAGTGATCTCAATCACCCAGGTGGATTCCCCCACCACCGGCACAGTCACTTCATGCACCCGGCCCACCAGGCCTGCCCTCGTCAGGGCGTCCTTCGAGTCGGCTAGCTCGTCTTGAGCAGACACTCCCTTGAGGGCCAGCATCGAGCCGCCCCGAGCAAGCAGTGGTCGGGTCCAACCCACCAGGCGCGGCAAGGGCGCCACCGCCCGGCTGGTCACCACTTGGTACTGCCCACGGTGCTCCTCCGCGCGAGCACGCACCACCTCGACCCGGTCACCCAGGCCCAGCTCCGCGACAGCCAGCTCAAGGAACTCACTGCGCCGCAGCAGCGACTCCACCAACGTCACCCGCAGGTCCGGGCGCAAAATCGCCAGCGGTAGTCCGGGCAGCCCGGCCCCCGAGCCGACGTCCACTACCTGGGCTCCAGATGGAATCAATCCCTCGCCGGCGACGCTGTTGAGCACGTGGCGCTCCCACAGGCGATCGCCCTCACGCGGACCCATCAGCCCCCAGGAAATGCCTCGATCAAGCAATATATCTACATATTGCTTGATCGTCTCGGACTGGTCGCCGAAGAACTCGGCGAGCTGCTTCATCAGGCCTTCGGCAAAACCACGACGCGCCGCTGGGGCTCCTCGCCCTCGGACTCGCTGACCAAGCCGGCCTCAGCAACCACGTCGTGCACGATCTTGCGCTCGAACGGGTTCATCGGCGCCAACCGGACGGCCTCGCCGCTGTCGTTCACCGAAGCCACGGCATCCTGAGCCAGGTCCTGCAGCACCTTGCGGCGCTTGTCGCGGTAGCCGGCGACGTCCAGCATCAGACGGCTGCGATGACCGGTCTCGGTCATCACCGCCAGGCGCGCCAGTTCCTGCAGCGCCTCGAGCACCTCGCCGTTGCGGCCGACCAACAGATCGCCGTCGGTGACGATCGACACGTGCGCGCGACCGCCCTCGGTGTAGGTGTCGATGTCGCCGTCGAGGTCGGCGATGTCGAGCAACTCCTCGAGGTAGTCAGCGGCGATCTCGCCTTCGTTGTCGAGGGCGGCGACACGCTTGGACGGCGCCTCGCTCGTCGAGTCGGTGTCCTCGGCCTCGACCACCTCGGTGGTCTCCACTTCTTCGGTGGTCTGGTCCACTTCTTCACTCATTTGGGGCTCCTTGGTCACTTCTTACGCTTGGCCCGGGTGTCCTTGCGAGGCTGCTGCCGCTGGATCACCTGACGCTGCACCTGCGGTGCCGCGTCGTCGTCGGACTCGGTGGGGCTTTCGGGGGCCGGTGAACTGCCTTGCCGGTTCACCGTGGTCGTGCTCGCCGCCGCGGCAGCCGGACGCTTCGCGCCCCGCCGCTTGGCAGCGACCTCGTCAGGATCCAGACCCTTGGCACGCATCCGCTCTTCCCAGTCGACGAAGGCCGGGGTACCGGGGGCCGGGTTGTTGTGGATCAGGATGTACTGCTGACCCATGGTCCACAGGTTGGTGGTGAGCCAGTAGATCAGCACACCGATCGGGATGCTCACACCCATGAACAGGTACATGATCGGGAACAGGTAGAGCATCATCTTCTGCTGCTGGGCCATCGGGCCGGTGAGCGCTTCCGGCGGCATGTTCTTGCGCAGCAACTGGAGCTGGGTCACGAACAGGACCAGCGTCATCAGCACGACCAGCGACGCGGTCACCCACTGAGTCGCACCCCAGGTGAAGGCCTCACCGTGGGACGGCCAGAAGGTCGCCGAAATCGGCGCCCCGAAGATCGTCGCCCCTTGTAGGGAGGTCACCAACGACCAGTCCTGCTGGAAGAACTGCCCAACCACCTCGTTGGCGTTCGTGGCCCGCGACACGCTGTTGAGCACGTAGAACAGCGCGAGGAAGATCGGCATCTGCAGCAAGAGCGGCGTGCAGGAGGCCATCGGGTTGACGCCCTCCTCCTTGTACAGCTTCATCGTCTCCTGGCCGAGACGCTCACGGTCGTCGCCGTACTTCTCGTTGAGCGCCTTCACCTTCGGCTGCAGCAGCTGCATGTTGCGCGAGGAGTTGATCTGCTTCACGAACAGCGGGATCAGCGCAGTGCGGATCACCACCGTCAGCAGGACGATCGCCAGCGTCCACGTCCAACCCGAATCGGTGGGCATGCCCAGGGTGGTCAGCAACCAGTGGAAGCCGACCAGAATGCCGGACACCGCCCAGTACAGCGGATACATCGCCGCGTTCAGTGCGCCGAGGAAGTCATCCCACAACGTCAGCGGAATCAGCATCGAGATCATGTTCACCCTCTATGCGGCTCAGGCCGCCTGGTCGGAAGCGTGGTCGTGGTTGCAGTCGTGGACTGCGGCCGCCTTGGCAGCCTGCTCGGCGGCCCATTCCTCGGCAGCGGGGGTCCCGGGGACGGGGTCATAGCCGCCCAAGGACCAGGGGTGGCAGCTGGCCAAGCGCTTGGTCGCCAGGAACGTGCCTTTGGCTGCCCCGTGAACAGTCACCGCCTCCAGCGCGTACGCCGAACACGACGGGTAGTACTTGCAGACGGGTCCGTACAGCGGCGAGATCACCGCGCGGTACACCTTCAACAGCCCGATCAACAGGTATCTCATGCCGCCAGCCGATCCAGGCAGGCAGTGAAGGCGGAGCGGAAGTCGCTACCCAGGTCCGCCTGATCAGCGCCCGGGAGCGCACGCACCACCACGTCCACACTGAATGGTGCCGACGGCAGCGCGTCGGCGGTCAGGTGCCGCAGGCGTCGCTTCACCCGGTTGCGGACAACAGCTTTGCCCACCGCCTTGGAAACGATGAAGCCTGCCCGCGACGGGGGCAGGTCGGTTCGTCGGGCATGCACGACCACGCAGCTGCGTCCGGCTCGGACGCCCTGACGCATGGTGTCGCGAAAGTCGCCGGCTCGGCGCAGTCGCGAAGCCGAACCCAACACCTGGCTGGCTTCAGCCGGCCAGGCGGGCGCGGCCTTGGCGACGACGGGCCGAAATGATCGCGCGCCCGGCGCGGGTCCGCATGCGCAGACGGAAGCCATGGGTGCGGCTGCGACGCCGGTTGCTCGGCTGGAAAGTGCGCTTGCTCACGCGAATGCTCCACTGTTCGATGGTCTGGTACATATGCGCCACGGAGGCACACGGGTGCCACGAAGGCGACTGGCTAACGATACGCGGACCTCCCGCACTCGGGCAAACCAGAGCCTCACAGGAGCGAAGTCGAGCCGACACGCCGTACGAGTTCAAGAAGAATTCCGAGATCGTTTGCGAAGCGCTCGCGACCTCGGTAGGTTTTTGCTGCCAACGGGGGATCACACCCGGGCTTTCGCCTTTCCCATACACAGTCTGTGGACAAACGTGTGGACATCGGGCGATCTGGGCGAAGGAGGGGTCGGCTAGCGCCTATGTCGGAAGTTCCCGCACCCCAACCTCCCAAGTCGGATCTCTCGACATTGTGGGAGTACGTCACCTCGAACTCCGAAACCGCCACCCGTGGCTGGGTCTCGGCGATCATCCCGGTCGCCATGCACGACTCGCTGCTGATCGTCGCGGTCGCCAACGACTTCACTCGCGATCGGGTCGAATCCCGACTGCGCGCCTCCATCGAGTCCCAGCTCACCGAGTACCTCGGGACGCCCACCCGATTGGCGATCACCGTCGACCCGAACCTCACCGACGACGCCGCCGTTGACTATGAAGACGACGAGCCCCCGACCTCCGAACCTGAGCCGGTGGCCGCCGCGCCGTCCCGCGTGCAGCGCAACTCCTTTCCCGATCGGCTGAACCCGAAGTACTCCTTCGAGTCGTTCGTCATCGGCAGTTCCAACCGGTTCGCCCACGCTGCCGCGGTCGCGGTCGCCGAGGCGCCCGGCAAGGCGTACAACCCGCTGATGATCTATGGCGACTCCGGTCTGGGTAAGACCCACCTGCTGCACGCCGTGGGCCACTACATCCGCAACTACTACGACCGGGTGCGGGTCAAGTACGTCTCCACCGAGGAACTCACCAACGACTTCATCAACTCCATCTCGGAGAACCGGACGGCCGAGTTCCGGCGGCAGTACCGCGACATCGACGTCCTGCTGGTCGACGACATCCAGTTCCTGGAGTCGAAGATCCAGACCCAGGAGGAGTTCTTCCACACCTTCAACACCCTTCACACCGCGCAGAAGCAGATCGTGCTCACCTCCGATCGCCCGCCGAAAGCGTTGGAGGCGCTCGAGCCGCGTCTGCGTAGTCGCTTCGAGTGGGGTCTGATGACCGACATTCAGCCGCCTGACCTGGAGACCCGGATCGCGATCCTTCGCAAGAAGGCCGCGGCTGAACGACTCACGGCCGGCCCGGACGTCCTGGAGTTCATAGCCAGTCGGATCAAGACCAATATTCGTGAACTCGAGGGCGCGCTGATTCGCGTCACTGCGTTCGCCAGCCTCAATCGCCAAGAGGTCGATCTGTCTTTGGCTGAGATCGTGTTGCGCGACTTGATCCCCGAGGGCGGCGAGACCCAGATCACCTCGTCGGCGATCATGACCCACGTGGCCGACTACTTCGCCGTGACCGTCGACGAGTTGTGTGGCCAAAGCCGCACACACGTCTTGGTGACCGCTCGCCAGATCGCGATGTACCTGTGCCGTGAGCTCACCGATCTCTCCTTGCCGAAGATCGGCCAGTTGTTCGGCGGCCGCGACCACACCACGGTGATGCACGCCGATCGCAAGATCCGCCAACTCCTGCGCGAACGCCGCAGCGTGTTCAACCAGGTCGCCGAGATCACCACTCGGATCAAGCAGTCTCCGCTGCGCTGAACCAGCGCATCAGGGCCAAGAAGTTATCCACAGGGCGAGGTCCGCAGAGGCCTGCACGCGCTGAATCTGGCTAGGGTCGTGAGCAAGCAGCACCGGTCGTCCACTCGGACGCCACCCCATGAAAGCCGATGACTAGCTGAGGAATCTGCATGCGCGCACTCGTGATGATCGTCCCCTTGTTCGCCCTCACCTTGACCGGCTGCGGAGTCCTGAATCCACAGCCGACCACCAACCCACCCGCTCAGAACCCGGGCCAAGCTCGGCCGCTGCCACCCCAGGCAACCAATACGATTCCGCCCACCGACCTGCCGGTGATTGGCACCCGGACCACTTCCGACAAGGACATTCCACTGGAGATCTCGCTGCGCGAGGTCCGTAGCGGCACCGGAGCGATGACCGTGACGTTCTCCGCTACCAACCGCAGCACCACCGGCAAAGCGTGGGACATCTGGGATTTCTTCAGTGACGGCATCACCCAGGTCGAGGGGGACGGCGACTGGACGGCCGACGGCGTCGCCGTGATCGACACCACCGCAGCCAAGCGATACCTGCCAGCACGTTCGGCCGATCATCACTGCATGTGCAGCCAGGGTCTGCTCGACACCACCGTCGGCCCCGACCAGACCGTCTACCTGAGCGCCGTCTACCAAGGGTTGCCACCCGACGTCACCACGGTGTCGGTCGAGATTCCCCATGCCGGGGTGTTCGGCAACGTCCCGGTCACCCGGTGAACCGCTTCGTCGGCGGGACGGTAGCTCTCGCCCTGGCCGTGACCGGCGTGCCGGCGGCACCAGCATCGGCCCAGCCCACGCCAACGTCGCCACCTCCTGTGGTCGTCCCTGTTCCCAACAGCACTCCCGTCGAGTGGCCGGTGTTGGACATCACCCCCACCGCGGAGACCATCGCCGGCGTCCAGGACATGCACTTCACCAGTGCCAACAGCGACGGCTCGGCCACCGAGACCGAGGACGGCCACTCCCGCGTCTATGTGTTGAAGGCCGATGTCATGTTCGCCTACAACAAGGCCACGCTCACCGCGAAGGCCAGAGCCACCCTCACCGACATCGCCGCCAAGATCGCCGCCGCCAACGTCATCGAGCTCACGGTGGTCGGCCACACCGACTCCGACGGGGCCGACGCTCACAACCTGACGTTGTCGAAGAAGCGGGCCAAAGCGGTCGCTGCGTTCCTCGCCGCCCGCCTTCCCGCGACCACCACCATCAAGGCTGTGGGCAAGGGTGAGACGCAGCCCCGGTCCACCAACGTCACCACCTTCGGGCGCGCACTCAACCGCCGCGTCGAAATCACCGCACGGTGAACACTGATCACTTTCCACAGTCGCACTGACTGTGTACCGCCCGTCGTCGGCCAACTTTGGGCACCCTTACTACGCTCAGTTGACAAGCAACGCAGTATCGGTGTCCCCCACACGGGTGACCGCGGGATGTCCCCCCAAGGGGGACGTTGTACACCACTGTGGGTAACTCTGGGGATAACTGTGGATCCCTGTGCAGCGCTGTACGAGGCCGCCGACTCGTCCTCAAATCCTCCCCGTGTAGTTTTTGGTTCTCCACATCGGCCGTCCACACCCCGACACGCCGCCGGAGTAGCCCGGACGCCGGTTTTCCACGCTGTCCACAGTGGCTACTACCCCTATGAATTAGTTAGCTATCAATCCAACTCAAAGTCACGGCTGTGCACACTCCTTGCCTCACTCACGCATGCTCTGGCTCAGACCCAGGCACAGTCTTGGCCGTGGGCAGCCTCCCGACAGACGCTCGCGTCGATATGATCAACCACACCCGTGTCATTCCTAGGGGGCAATTGTGAAGATCCGTCTTGAGCGCGATGTGCTGGCTGAGGCCGTCGCCTGGGCTGCGCGCAGCCTGCCCACCCGGCCGAGCGTGCCGATTCTGGCCGGTCTGTTGGTCAAGGCATCCGGCAACCAGGTGGTGATGAGCAGCTTCGACTACGAGACGTCGGCGCAGATCACCGTCCCGGCGCAGGTCTCCGACGAAGGTGTCGCGCTGGTGTCGGGTCGACTGCTCGCCGACATCGCCCGGTCGTTGCCGAACAAGACCGTCGAGATCACCTCCGATGAGACCCGCATGGAGCTGGTCTGCGGCACGGCGCGTTTCACCCTGCAGACGCTGCCGGTGGTGGACTACCCCGCGCTGCCCGAAATGCCCGAAGCCACCGGCGTCATTCCCAGCGAGGAGTTCGCTCGCGCAGTCTCCCAAGTGGTCGCGGCCGCCGGACGTGACGAGCTGCTGCCGGTGTTCACCGGTGTTCGCCTGGAGATCGAGAACGCCACGCTGTCGCTGCTGGCCACCGACCGCTACCGGATGGCGCTGAAGGAACTGGATTGGAACCCGCGCAGCAGCGCCGAGGGTGCCGCGTTGGTCCCGGCGCGGGTGCTGGCCGAGACGGCCAAGTCGATGACTTCTGGGGAGAGCGTCACGGTGAGCCTGTCCGCCACCGGATCCGGCGACGGCCTGATCGGGTTCGAGGGCACCGGAACCGCCGGCGTCCGCCAGATCACCACGCGCCTGCTGGACGGTGAGTTCCCGAAGGTTCGGCACTTGATGAACGTCCAGCCGGCGGTCACGGTTCGGGCGAACACCACCGACCTGATGTCGTCGGTGAAGCGCGTCGCGCTGGTCGCCGAGCGCAACACGTCCCTGCGGATGCTGATCGCCGAGGGGTCGATCACCCTGGAAGCAGCCACCGGCGATCAGGCCCAGGCCGTGGAGGCGCTGGAAGCCGAAGTGGTCGACGTCAGTGGCGGTGGCCTGGCCATGACCGCGGCCGGCTTCAACCCCCACTACCTCTCCGATGCGCTGTCGGCGCTGGATTCGGCATACGTCGAGTTCTCCTTCACCGCGCCGGGCAAGCCGTGCCTGTTGATGGGGTTGAACGAGCTGGACGGCGAGCCGATCGCCGACTACCGGCACGTGATCATGCTGATGCGCCTGCCGGCGTGAACCCTGATGCCGGGACCGGCCCGCGGCGCGGACGACACGATGACCGCCGCCGGTGACCTGCTGCGGCGGTGATTGATGTTCGTCACTCACCTGAGCTTGGCCGACTTCCGGTCCTACCCGCACGCCGAGGTTGCCCTCGACGCCGGGGTGACGGTTTTCACCGGCGCGAACGGACAAGGCAAGACCAACCTGGTTGAAGCCTTGGAGTTCATCGCCACCCTCGGGTCGCACCGGGTGGGTTCGGAGACCCCGCTGGTGCGCGCCGGTGCGGAGAAGGCACTGGTGCGGGCCCGGGTGCAGGCCGCGCGTGACGACGACCGCAGCCTGTTGCTCGAGATCGAGATCACCCCTGGTCGGGCCAACCGTGCCAGCGTCAACCGCTCTCCCCGGCGACCGCGCGAACTGCTCGGGGCGTTGCGGGTGGTGCTGTTCTCCCCGGACGATCTCGCCGTGGTCAAGGGCGATCCCAGCGAACGGCGTCGCTTCATCGATGAGCTGATGGTGGCCCGTTGGCCTCGACTGGCCGGCGTCCGCGCCGACTTCGAAAAGGTGCTCAGGCAGCGCTCGACGTTGTTGAAGTCCTTGTCCGGACGCACTTATCGGCCGGTCAGCGCCGAGGCGGCCGCTACTTTGGAGATCTGGGACGCCCAGTTGGCCGGCTTCGGGGCCGAGATCGTGGCCGCACGGTTGGCCACACTCAAAGCCTTGCAGCCCTTGGTCGCCGCGGCCTACGCCGACCTGGCGCCGTCGAACAATGTGGCCGGGTTGGAGTACCGCTCCTCCAGTGGCGTCAGCGCCGAGCTCGGTATCGCCGAACTGGCCGAGGTGCTCACCGCCACCATGGCCGAACGCCGGGGCGAGGAGATTGCCCGTGGCCAGTGCCTGGTCGGTCCGCATCGCGATGACCTGGCCCTGACTTTGGGGGAACTGCCGGCGAAGGGCTACGCCTCCCACGGCGAATCGTGGTCGTTCGCGCTCGCGCTCCGGCTGGCATCATTCGCCCTGTTGCGCGCCGATGGCATTGAACCGGTGTTGATCCTCGATGACGTCTTCGCCGAGCTGGACGAGACCCGCCGTGCGCGTCTGGCCGAACTGATCTCGGACGCTGAACAGGTGCTGATCACCGCTGCGGTGGCCGCCGACGTCCCATCGGCCTTGACCGGACGTCGGTTCACGGTGAGCGCCGGCGTGGTGGAACCAGACGACGACGAGAATTGAGTGAGTGCGGCGCCCCCTAGCAGCGCCGCACTCACGTCCGGGGAAACCTACCAGTTGTCGTTCTCCCGATGACAATTACCTGGTACCCGTATCTCCATCAAACCACCGCCCCAACAGCCTCGATCAGCCGAGTGGTGGAATCCCCAGGCGAGTTTGAGAGGATGGTCGGCGTGAGCGACACCGCCGATCACGATCCACAGGGAACCGACCTGGCCAAGCAGATTGCCCGGGCGGCCCGTGGTGCCGCTCCCAAGCCGCGCCGTACGTCGAAACCGGCTGCCCGTACCGATGGCCCGACTCCGATCGGGGAGCTGTTGGGCCAGGTGGCCGACAGCCAGGGCTGGACCAAGGAACTCAGCATCCACCAGTTGCTGAGCCGCTGGCCGTCCTTGGTCGGCGCGGTCAACGCCGCCCATTGTGAACCCGAACACTACGCCGACGGTGTGCTCACCGTGCGTGCCGAGTCGACGACGTGGGCCAGCTCGTTGCGGGCGATGGCGCCGCAGTTGGTCGCGGCGCTCAACGACGCGCTTGGCCAGGGGTCGGTGACCCGGGTGACCGTCGTCGGACCGCAAGCACCCAGTTGGAAGAAGGGCGCCCGCTCAGTTCCGGGACGCGGCCCGCGAGACACCTACGGCTGACCTGCCCGCGGCGGCCGGGGGCCGCGCTCGACGATCAGGCTCAGAAGTTGCGCACCAGCCGCAGCAGGAGCGGCAGCACAACCGTGAAGACGAAGACGATGGCTGCAGTCAACAGGAACGACACCATCAACTGCGCCTCAGGCTTGCCGATCCCCGGTGCGACGAAAGCACTCTCGGTGGCGGCGTCTATCGGGGCGTCCTGGTGGACGCGGTTGGTCATCTCCGCTGCCGGCGGGTCTTCGATCGCGCGCCGCGCGACGGGCTTCTCGGACCGGGATCGGGTCATGGCTTTGATCGCACGGACCGGTGAAGATGTCGTCACAGGAGAATCCTAGGGAGGCAACATTCCGTTCCGCAGTCACCCAAAAGGGGTGAATATCGACTGATTTCAGACTCGTTGTCGGTCGCCATTTCTGTGGGCTACCCAGGCCGGTGTCCGTCCCCGGGCCGGGGTCTGGGCGTCGGGGCTGAACGGGGTCGGAACGGGTCCCCCGCGGCTACCCGTGGCTGCGCCGATTTGGCGCGCTGGCGCCCCAGGATGCGTATCCGGACATGGGCCGACCCCTGATCTGAGCCCCGGAGGCGCTTTTTGGGCCACTGGAGGCCCGTTTTGAGGTCTCAGGTGCCCAGGAAAACGTGCGGGATCAGCTAGAATGGCGACGTTCCTGGTTGAGCCGCCGTGTTCGCTTCACGGTGGCCATTGTTACGTCCGAGGAGATCCCACGTGAGCGACGAGCCCAGCCTCACCACGTCAGCGGCCGAAGCGGCCCATGTTGCCGAAGGTAACTACGACGCTTCCGCTATCACTGTATTGGAGGGTTTGGAAGCTGTCCGGAAGCGTCCCGGTATGTACATCGGGTCCACCGGCGAACGCGGCCTGCATCACCTTGTCTATGAAGTGGTCGACAACGCCGTCGACGAGGCGCTGGCCGGCTACTGCGACACCATCTTGGTCGAGCTGCTCGACGAGGGCGGCATTCGAGTCACCGACAACGGGCGCGGTATTCCGGTCAAGGAGCACCCCAAGGAGAAGATCTCTGCACTGACCGTGGCGCTCACCATGCTGCATGCCGGCGGCAAGTTCGGCGACGGCGGCTACAAGGTCTCCGGCGGTTTGCACGGCGTGGGTGTCTCGGTGGTGAACGCACTGTCGGACTCCCTGACCGTCGACGCCTTCCGCGACGGCTACCACTGGCAGCAGTCGTTCAACCTCGGCGATCCGATCGACAAGCTGCAACAGCTCGAAGCGACCGATGCCACCGGAACCACGGTCACCTTCTACGCCAGCCCGACGATCTTCGAGACCACCACCTACTCCTACCAAACACTGGCGACCCGCTTTCGGGAGATGGCCTTCCTCAACAAGGGCCTGAAGATCACCATCGCCGACCGGCGCACGGCGGCGACGTCCACCGACGAGGACGATGCCGAGCTCGAGGCCAGCCGCGAGGAGACCTTCCAGTACATGGACGGTCTGATCGACTACGTGAAGTACCTGATCGGCGCCAAGGAGACCATCAACTCCACGGTGGTCGCGATCGAGGCGGCCTCGCCGGAGACCAAGATGAGCCTGGAAGTGGCGATGCAGTGGAACACCTCGTTCAACGAGAGCGTCCACACCTTCGCCAACACCATCAACACCCACGAGGGCGGCACCCACGAAGAAGGTTTCCGGGCCGCGCTGACCAACACGGTCAACAAGTGGGGTGAGACCTGGGGGATGATCAAGAAGAAGGACGACCGCGTCTCCGGTGACGACATCCGTGAAGGTCTGACCGCGATCATTTCGGTGAAGCTGGCCGAACCGCAGTTCGAAGGCCAGACCAAGACCAAGCTGGGCAACACCGAGGCCCGCTCGTTCGTTCAGAAGGTCGTCAACGATCTGCTCGGCGACTGGTTCGAGAAGAACCCGTCCGAGGGCAAGGACATCGTCCGCAAATCCCAGGCGGCCGCGACCGCGCGGGTGGCCGCCCGCAAGGCCCGCGACATGGCCCGCAGCCGCAAGGGCCTGCTCAACAAGGGTCAATACGGCAAGTTGAGTGACTGCTCGTCGACCGAGCCGGCCGAGTGTGAAGTGTTCATCGTCGAGGGTGACTCCGCCGGTGGCTCGGCCAAGGGCGGACGCGACCCGCGCACCCAGGCGATCCTGCCGATCCGCGGAAAGATCCTGAACGTCGAGAAGGCCCGGCTGGATCGGATCCTGCAGAACAAGGAGGTCGAGGCGATCTTCAACACCCTCGGCACCGGTGTGCAGGACGACTTCGATGTCGACAAGCTGCGCTATCACAAGATCGTGCTGATGGCCGACGCCGACGTCGACGGCGCGCACATCCGCACGCTGCTGCTGACCTTGTTGTTCCGATTCATGAAGCCGCTGATCAACGGCGGATTCGTCTACCTGGCCCAGCCGCCGCTGTTCCGACTGCGTTGGACGAACGCGCCGCATGAGCTGGCCTACTCCGATGCTGAGCGCGACGCGATGCGGGACGCCGGCATCGCGGCGGGCAAGAAGTTGCCGCAGGTCAACCCGATTCAGCGCTACAAGGGTCTGGGTGAGATGGATGCCGGCGACCTGTGGGACACCACGATGGATCCGGAGAAGCGCTCGCTGCTGCAGGTGACGTTGGAGGACGCTGCCGCGGCCGATCAGACCTTCACGATCTTGATGGGTGAGGACGTCGAACAACGCCGCGCCTTCATTCAGCGCAATGCCAAGGACGTCCGCTTCCTCGATATCTAGCCGTCGCGGTTGCGCCTGTCGAAACCGCCCTTCCACCCCACAACTGCACGTACCTCTCAGGGAACTGAGCCAAGGAGAACCACATGTCCGACGGTCCACTCGAACCGGAAGAGTCCGACGTCGAGGTTGTCGCGCCTGATCAGAAGCTGGCGCCAACTCACGCCAAGACCGAAGAAATCGACCTCCAGGTGGAGGTGGAGCGGTCCTACCTCGACTACGCGATGAGCGTGATCGTCGGGCGAGCGCTGCCCGACGTCCGCGACGGTCTCAAGCCGGTGCACCGCCGCGTCCTGTACGCCATGTACGACGGTGGCTACCGTCCCGACCGCGGCTGGAACAAGTGTTCCCGCGTGGTCGGTGAGGTGATGGGTCTGTACCACCCGCACGGTGACTCGGCGATCTACGACACCCTGGTGCGCCTGGCTCAGCCGTGGGTGATGCGTGCGCCGCTGGTGGCCGGCCAGGGCAACTTCGGTTCGCCGGGTAACGACCCGGCTGCGGCCATGCGATACACCGAGTGCAAGATGGCGCCGCTGTCGATGGAGATGGTCCGCGACATCACCGAGGACACCGTCGACTTCACCCCGAACTACGACAACCGCGAACTGGAGCCCACCGTCCTGCCGGCCCGGTTCCCGAACCTGCTGGTCAACGGGTCGACCGGTATCGCGGTCGGCATGGCCACCAACATCCCCACGCATAACCTGCGCGAGGTGTCCGAGGCCGTCCAGTGGTACCTGGAGAATCCCGAAGCCACCAAGGAAGAGCTGCTCGAAGCCGCGATGGAGCGGGTGAAGGGGCCGGACTTCCCCTCCGGCGCGCTGATCGTCGGCCGTCAGGGCATCGAGGACGCCTACCGCACCGGTCGTGGTTCGGTGATCATGCGGGCGGTCATCGACATCGAGGAAGACAAGGCCGGACGCACCCAGCTGGTGGTCACCGAGCTGCCGTACATGTGCAACCCGGACAACTTGGCGGTGAAGATCGCCGAGTTGGTCAACGCCGGCAAGCTCACCGGCATCGCCGACATCCGTGACGATTCGAGTGCGCGTACCGGCCAGCGGTTGGTGATCCTGCTCAAGCGGGACGCCCAGCCGCGCGTGGTGATGAACAACCTGTACAAGCACACCCAGCTGCAGGACACCTTCGGCTGCAACATGCTGGCGCTGGTCGATTCGGTGCCGCGAACGCTGCGACTGGACCAGTTCATCTCCTATTGGGTCAAGCACCAGGTGCAGGTGATCCAGCGTCGCACCGCGTTCCGGTTGGACGAGGCGGAGAAGAAGGCGCACCTGGATCGTGGCCTGGTGGCTGCGCTCAACCGACTGGACGAAGTGCTGGCGTTGATCCGGGCTTCGCGTACCGCCGATGCGGCCCGCGAAGGGTTGAAGGACCTGCTGGGCATCGACGACGACCAGGCGCTGCACATCTTGAACCAGCAGCTGCGTCGACTGGCGGCGATGGAGATTCAGCAGATCGTCGACCGGTTGGCCGAACTGGAGAAGACGATCGCCGATTTGAAGGACATTCTGGCCAAGCCGGAGCGTCAGCGGTCGATCATCAGCACCGAGCTGGCCGAGATCGTGGCCAAGTACGGCGACGACCGGCGCAGCCGGATCATCGCCGCGGACGGTGATCTCAGCGATGAGGACTTCATCCCCGACGACGACATGGTGGTCACCATCACCCGCGGCGGCTACGCCAAGCGCACCCGTACCGACCTGTACCGGACGCAGAAGCGCGGCGGCAAGGGCGTCCGCGGTGCCACGCTGCGCGCCGATGACGAGGTCGATCACCTGTTCGCGACGACCAACCATCAGTGGATCTTGTTCTTCACCAACCTGGGCAGGGTCTACCGGGCCAAGGTGTGGCAGCTGCCGGAGGCCGGACGTGACGCCAAGGGCGGTCACGTCGCCGGGCTGCTGAGCTTCCTGCCGGAGGAGAAGATCGCCGAGGTGCTCACCTTGCGCACCTACGACGACGCGCCCTACCTGCTGTTGGCCACCAAGGCCGGCCTGGTGAAGAAGACCCAACTGCGGGCCTACGACTCGCCGCGCCAGGCGGGCGTGATCGCGATCAACTTCCGCGACGAGGACGACGAACTGATCGGTGCGGGCCTGTGCTCGGCCGACGACGACGTCCTGCTGATCTCGCGGAAGGGCCAGGCGATTCGCTTCGCTTCCGACGACAGCCAGCTGCGTCCGATGGGACGGGCGACCTCCGGGGTGACCGGCATGAAGTTCCGCGGCGACGATGCGCTGCTGAGCATGTCGGTGATCGGCGCGGACCTCGACGAGGACAACCGCTTCGTCTTCACCGTGACCGACGGTGGCTTCGCCAAGCGCACAGTGGTCAGCGAGTACCGCCAGCAGGGCCGTGGCGGTTTGGGCATCAAGGCGATGAAGCTGAACGAGGATCGTGGCTCGCTGGTGGGTGGCCTGGTGGTCACCGAAGCCGACGAAGTGATCGCGATCAAGACCAGCGGACAGATCACCCGCTCGGCGGTCGCCGAGGTGCCGACCAAGGGCCGCGACACGATGGGGGTCAAGTTCGTCTCCGTCACCGGGGACGACGCGGTGTCGGTGATCGCTCTCAACCCCGAATCCAGCGCGGACGACGAGGATGGCGACGCGGTTGACCCGGCTGTTGGCGATCAGGGTACGGTGGTGATCGACGATCAGGCCGATGAGCCTGCTGCAAGCACGGCCGAGGAGGCTAACGGTGACTGAAGCGCAGGACGCCAAGCCGAGCGTTGACACCGACAAGTCGTGGTCCGTGGACGGCGCTGAGACCTCTCCGTCCAGCCCGTCCGAGGGCTTGGGTGACACCGTGGTGAAGATGCCGAAGATCTCCGCGCGTGGCGCGGGGGTGAAGCCGACCATGGGTTCAGGGAAGGCGTCGACCGCCGAGAAGTCGAGCGGTTCCAAGCCGAGCATTCCCAAGCCGGTGCGTAAGGGCTCCAGCGAAGACCTGATGGCCGCGTTCGACAAGCCGGAGGCGGCTGCGGGCAGCGCGAAGTCGGCGGCACCTGCCGCGGCTCCCCGTCCGGCCGCGCCTGTTGCTGACGCAGCTCCCGCGGCGGCTGCCACCACGTCGGTTTCGGTGGCCAGCGTCGTCCGTCCGCCGGCGGCAAAGCCTGTCGCTCCCGGCGCCAAGCCGCCGGCCTCAGCCCCGGCAGCGTCGTCCGCCCCGTCGGCGCGGCGCACCCGCAAGGCTCGCCTGCGCGTGGCCCGGCTCGATCCGTGGTCGGTGATGAAGACGGTGTTCCTGTTCTCCATCGCTTTCGGGATCATGGCGTGGGTGGCCACCTACCTGCTGTGGCAGGTGCTGATGGCGTCCGGCCTGTTCGGTGCGATCAACGACGCGATCCAGAACGCGGTTTCCAGCCCGAACAACACCGAGGGCTGGCGGATCGAGGACTACCTCAGCGCCAATAAGGTGCTGGGCGTCACCGCCCTACTCGCCGTGATCAACGCGATCATCACCACCGCCCTGGGCACCGTCGGCGCCTTCCTCTACAACCTGAGCGCCAACATCCTCGGCGGCCTGGAACTCACCCTCGCCGAAGACTGACCGCTCGCTGGTTGAGCAGCAGCGCGCTGCCCGCACTCTCCTGTCGCTGGTTGAGCAGGCCGCGGAGCGGCCGTGTCGAAACCTCAACTCCGGCTGGTTGAGCAGCGGCGCAGCCGCGTGTCGAGACCCTGGGCCCACCCCACGATTTGAGACCGACCGCCCTAGTCGGTAACCTTCACTCTTGCGTGTTCACCCGCATCGCGGGCCTATAGCTCAGACGGTTAGAGCGCTGCCCTGATAAGGCAGAGGTCACTGGTTCAAGTCCAGTTAGGCCCACCACCCACGAAGCCCGCTCCTCGGAGCGGGCTTCGCCGTTCTCGAGAGCCGCGATTGACCCTGCGGACGTGGAGGACGATGACGCTTCTGAGTCCTTCACCTGCAAGACCGTCGGCCGAGACGTGATTCTCACCTTCGATCCCGACACCTATCCCGTCGAGGGTGAGTTGTCCCTTTCCTGACATACGCGGCGGCCGATGACAAGGACGCCGCCGAACGAGTCACGGCCCGTGGCGCGGCCTGAGACCAGCACCGCAGATAGTCCGGATCGAAGGCAGCGTGCGCCGCTAGCATCGAAGCAGACGCGAGGAGGAGCACCGATGCCCTACGCCGAACTACACCTCCACCTCGAAGGCACGCTCGAACCCGAACTCGCCTTCCAGTTGGCCGAGCGCAACCGCGTCACCCTCCCCTGGCGTGACGCCGACGACCTACGCAGCCGCTACGACTACGGCTGTTTGCAGGACTTCCTCGACATCTACTACGCCAACATGGAGGTCCTGCGCACGGCCGAGGATTTCGCCGACCTCACCAACGCCTACCTCGCCCGCGCCGCGCGGGCCGGCGTGGTTCGCGCCGAGGTGTTCCTCGACCTGCAGGCGCACCTGGCCCGCGGGATCCCGGCCGAGACCGTGCTGGGTGGAGTCAGCGAAGCGTTGCGCGCATCCGAGGCCACCCATGGAGTGAGCTCCGGTCTGATCATCACCTTCTTGCGCCACCTGCCGGCCGACGACGCCGAACACGCCTACGACCAAGCCCTGGCCACCGGGGTCGAGTTACTGGGCATCGGCCTGTGCTCGTCAGAAGTCGGCTTCCCCGCAGCACCCTTCGCGCCGTTGTGGGAACGTGCCCGCGCCGACGGCCTGCACACCGTCGCCCACGCCGGCGAGGAAGGCGACGCCAGCTACGTGTGGGACGCCTTGCGTCACCTCAAGGTCGAACGCATCGATCACGGCATCCGCGCCATGGAAGACCCGACGTTGGTCGCTCATCTGCGCGATCACCGCATTCCGCTGACGGTCTGTCCACTGTCGAACGTCCGGCTCAAGGCGGTACCGGACCTGGCCGCCCACCCACTGCCAGCCATGCTCGACGCGGGTCTGATGGTGACCGTGAACTCCGACGACCCGGCCTACTTCGGCGGATACCTCGACGACAACATCGCCGCGGTTCGACGTCAGTTCGACCTCACCGACGCCCAACTCGCGACGTTGGCCGCCAACAGCTTCGAGGCGTCCTTCCTGCCACCGGCTGAAAAGGCGCGCCTGCTCGCCGAAATCAGCTCTGGTCCGACCGCTGGCCGACTCGGCGGCGACATCAACGGATCGGCGGGATCAAGTCGCGATAGCAGCCCGGTTTGAAGCCGTCAGGCCAGTTCGTCGGATGCTCGTACGAGCTCCACCGGCACGTCGAAGTCAGTGCGTCCATCCAGTGACTCGATCGAGAAGGCGAGACGCACGACGACGGAGTTGGACCGCTCGCTCAACACCTCGGCTTCGATCCATAACTCCCGTGGGTAGGCACCAGATGGCGACAACTCGTCTTGGCTGAGAACCGCCGCCTTCTCCTGAAAGGTGTGTTCGGCCCCAGCAGCATCAGTCAGGATGAACTCCACGAAGCCCGGAAAGTCGTCACTCAGCCAGCGGGTGCGAGCACGCGCACAGTTGCCATGCCTGATCCTCCCACCCGGATCGAGTTGTCTTGCGGCAGCTCGATCCGGTCTTGAGGATGCAGAAAGGCCGCCACCCCGAATCAGATCGAGGTGGCGGCCCTCACTGCGTGAGCTGGAAGGTCAGCAGACCTTGCCGGTCTTGGCGTCGACCTTCACCACGGTGGTGGAGGGCTTGCCGTCCACGAGGGTGGTGATCTTCACCGCGAAGACCTGCCGGTGCCACCAGGCGCCGAACTCGCGAGAGACGCTCACCTTTGCCGTGGTGCGATCCACAGAGGCGAGAGCAATGGCGGCCGCCTCGGTCTCGGTCAGGTAGTGGCCGTGGTGCGACTTGGTGTTCAGCTCCACACCGAAGGCGTTGGTGAAGGAGATGCCGTTATCGCCCTTGATCTGAGCGCGGATGTAGTTGTCGACACCAGCGGCCACCTTGTCCAGGTCCACCGTGTTGCCGGTGGCCACAACCTTGCCGTCAGCGATCCACTCGATGGTGTTGTAGTTGGTGGCCTGGATCGAGATGGTGTCCTTGGCCTCGTTCACCGAGATGCGGGTGATCGTCGGGGCGGGCTTGGTGCGATCGCCCTTGAAGTCGGAGCCCAGCTCGCGCTTGGCGACCAGAGCGGTGGAGTAGAACGCGCCCGACATCAGCGTGTCGTGAACGGCTGCTTCAGTCAGGGTCGGCATCAGCAACCGGTTGTAGGCGTAGCCCAGGGCACCGGTGGAGTGGGCATCATCGTTGGCGAAGCCCGACACGTTCTGCTGGGGCATGGTCTCCTGCAGCACCGAATCCCACAGGATGCGGTCGGAGTAGGAGTCGCCGTCGGAGACCTTGTTGACGATCTCCATGCCGACCAGCGAGTCGGGGTACTTCTCGAACAGTCCGACGTAGCGGGCAACCTTGACCGGGTCGGTCGCTGCCGCCTCACCGGTGGTGGTGTTGCTGCCGCCGTAGTACCGGCCGGGGTGGTTGATGTGCATCAGCGGCTTCAGCTTGGCCGTCGAGGCCTTGTTCATTTCGTCGACGTGGGCGGTCTTCGACTCCAAGGTGGCGCCGCTGGAGTTGTTCCAGTCGGTCCAGAAGGTGTTGAGGTGATCGGCCGTGGACTGCTCATCGGAGTACGGAATCCCGATCATGCCCGCGCCACCGTTGCGGCCGGCGCCGGTGTTCATCTCGTTCATGCGCTGGGTGGTCAGGTAGTAGTTGGGGTCGGCCTGCGCATGGGCGGTGTCGGTGCGGTCCCAGGTGGTGTTGATCACGCTGTGGTCGGTCATCGCATAGACGTTGAAGCCGAGGGAGTAGGCCGCCTCGAGCATCTCGGTGGCGGTGTTGCCGCCGTCCGACTCGGTGGTGTGGTTGTGGAAGCCGGCCTTGTACTGCTGCCAATGCCAGTTCACCCCTGCATAGGGGTTGGTGATCTTGTAATCCATGTCGCTGCTGGTGCACGCAGCGGCGTTGGTCATCGGGAGGGCGGTGAGTGCGATGGTGCCGACGATCGCACTTGCGGCCAACCTGAAACTACGTCGGGACATGAGTTCCTCTCTTGATCGGCCCCGGCGGTTTGCTGACCAGCAGACTCCGGTCAAGCACCGGGCTTTTGCCCCATCTCAGTGGTGCAACATGGCCGAGAGTCCTATGCGATCGAAACGGCGGACGAACTACTACAAAACGTCGTAGTCCATAGGGACGATGGGCCGCCCGCCACGCAGAGAGGCGCGCCTACGCGGCCGGGATCGTGGCCAGGATGTCGATGACGTAGGCCTGGGCGGCGGTCTGGTTGGCTTCGTCGGCCGGGTAGACCAGCAAGAGGCGCGAGCCGACCTTCTTGCCGACGGTCACCGCGCCACCACCCGAGTCGATCTCTTGGTAGGAGCTCGACCAGCTGGAGGAGGTCGTGCCGCCCCACGCGCCAGCCACGATGTGGTACAGCAGCGAGTCGGTCTTGGTGACGGTCGCACCGTTGCCTTCGGCCAGCACGATCACCTGCTGCTCGGTCGGCTTGGCAGCGTCCGCCGCGATGGTCAGCGTTGGTTCGTGGCCGAGCTCGCCGGTGACGGTGATGCCTGCCGGCAGGGTTGCCTGGGTGGGGGTCGCGGCCGCCAACGCCTCAGTGGTGACGGTCGTGGTGCCGAGGATGTCGACCACGAAAACCAGCGTCGAACCGGCGGGGATGGAGTCCTTCTCCTCGTTGCCGTAGCCGTAGTCGGGCGGGACGATGAGCTGAACCCGGTCGCCGACTTTGGTGCCCGCCAGCCCGTACTTCCAACCGTCGACCACCTGGCTCAGCGCGAAGCTTGCCGACTTGCCGGAGTCATAGGAGGAGTCGAACTGGGTGCCGTTGCTCCACAGGAAGCCCGCGTAATTCACCTTCACGTAATCGCCGGCTGCAACCACGGCACCGGTGCCGGCGGTCAAGGTCTTCACCGAGATCACCGCCGGCGGATCGGAGGCGACTTGGGTCATGGTGGGGATGCCCTTGGAGTCGAACGTGATGGTGGGCAACTCGCCTCGCGGATTGCGATCAACCTCGGGTGCGGCGGCGCTGGTGCTGGCTGATGCCGACGGCGTGCTTGCGGTACCAGCAGTGCATCCAGTGAGGGCAAGACTGAGGGCGAGGACGACGGCGGGCAGGGTCTTGAGCGTCATGTCAGGTAGGGACTCTCCGCAGTCGCGGGGGCTGCATTGGGGCATCGGTGGCAGATTCCAGCTCGCCGGATCTGACGCGGACGAAGGCTGCCGTCGGCAAGACTAGCTACCGCGCCTATGGACAACCTGTGATGACGTGGTGATTCGCCGCGGGCCCCTCGCCGTCCGAAGCTGAGTCGGGTGAGTCGTGCTGCACGGCAGACAGGCCTTCGGCGCGGGCGGTGACGGCTGCCTTTCCACGGGACGTCCCTCAGCCTGGCGCCGCCAGTGACCAAACCCTGACGCGGGCTGCGGCCCGTCCCGGGCGTGGCTACCGTGGAACGGTGAGAAACCCACCTCCGCCGCCGACGTTCGACGAGCATGAGCACGAGGACGCGCTGGAGCCGCGGCATCTGATCAGACGATCGGACGTGGTGGCGCGCGCCGGCATCTTGATGCTGGGTGCGGGCACCTCGGGATTGCGGGTGCGTGAGCTGATGGCCGCGGTGGCCCAGACCGTCGGGCTGCGCGCCATCCGAGCACAGGTCACCTTCACCGACATCGTGTTGACCGTGCAGCGCCGCGGCGCATTCCGCACCCAGGTCGCCGAGATCAGCGCTCCGGGCGTCAACGCTCACCGCATCGCGATGCTGCACAAACTTGCGCTCACCTTGCCCGAACGCGCCACCGTGGCCGAGGTCGACGCCATGCTCGACGAGGTCGAACACACCCCGCGGCTCTACCCCACCTGGGTGCTGGTGCTGCTCACCGCGCTGGCGTGCGCGTCGGTGACCGTCCTCAACGGCGGAAACTGGCGCGAAATCGTCGCCGTCCTGCCGGCCGCAGCGCTGGCGTTCTGGCTGAACCGCTTCCTGGCCTCCCGCCAGCTCAACCACCTCGCGGTGGTGATGACGGCCGCGGCTGTCGCGACCGGCTTGTTCCTGGCCTTCACCGCGCTCCTCGACCTGGCCCTGGGGGGCACCAGTGACCGGATGGCCGCCGGACTGGTGTGCGCGGCGATCTTCCTGATTCCCGGCTTCCCGATGGTCACCGCCGGACTCGACCTGGCCCGCGTCGACCTGATGGCCGGAGTGCCACGGCTGGCCTACGCGATGATGGTGCTGCTCGCGCTCACCATGGGTGTCTGGGTGATGATCTCGGTCAGCGGAGTCTCCCCGGACCCAGTCCCTGCCCTTGTCGGGCCAGTATGGGCGGTGTGGTTGGCCTACGCGATCGCCAGCTTCTTCGCGGTCCTCGGCTGGGCGATCATGTTCAATGCGCCGCTGTCGATGGCGCTCGCGTCCGGAGTGATCGCGGTGTTGGGCAACCTCCCGCGGCTGGCGCTGATCGAAGCCGGAATGAAGCCGCACATCGCCACCTTCATCGCCTGCTTCGTCATGGGGGTGCTGTGTGCGATCGCGGCCGGACTGTTCGACATGGAAAAGATCATCATGACCGTGCCGACCCTGCTGGTCTCGATCCCCGGCTCGGCAGCGCTGCGCACCCTGGTCTCCTTCGACCAGGCGGACGTGTTGCACGCCATTCAAAGCGGAGTCGAGACCGTCCTGGTCGCCATCGCGATGGTTGCCGGCCTGGCCGGAGCGCGCATGCTGACCGATCCGGAGTGGGCCTTCACCCGCCTCGACCCGCCCAACTCGGCGCGGGCGATCATCCGCCACCTGTTCGGACGGCGCTGACCGCACAGTCCACGCCTGCGGTGGCGCTACTCCCACACGGCGATGTTGCGCCGGGTCGGCTGCCCCACGCTGGGGGCGAACAGCTCGGGGGAACGGGCGCGCAGGCGCTCGATGTCGTCGAAGACAGCGCGCAGGTGGGCACGCATCAACGGCCGGGCCTCCTCAGCGCCGCCCGACAAGAGCGCATCGAGCACTTCGGTGTGCTGGACGGTGAAGTCATGCAGCGACCGATCATGGAGCCCCAGACGGCGCGCGCGGTCCAGGTGTGCCTTCGCTGCCACCACTGACTGCCAGGTGCCCTCGTGATGGGCGAGGCGAAGCAACCCATGATGGAACTGTTCATCAAGAAGGAAGAACTGGTCGAGATCGTCCTCGGCGAGCTCCTGCTGTGCAAGATTGGCCCGCAACTCCGCCACCACCTCGGGGTCGGGATCGGCAGGAATGTCATCCAGTGACGCCAACTCCACAGCCTCCCGCAGGAACTGTGCGTCCGAGACCCGTTGGGCATCAACCCGTGAGACGAACGAACCAACCTTGGGGAAGACCTGCACCAGCCCGTCTTGGGCGAGCATGATCAACGCCTCGCGAACCGGCGTCCGGGAGACTCCGAGTTCGGCGGCGAGTTCGTTCTCAGACAGCGGGGCGCCGGGGCCGAAGTCGAGCCCGATGACCCGTCGTCGCAACTCGTCATAAACGGTGCGGCGGTTGGTCCGCGTAGGGCGTGTCGACATGCTGCGATTGTAGGGGTGAGTTCCTTGTGGGGGTGGGGATGCGGTCATGACAGTGCAGCTCGCATGTCGATGGACGTGATGTGCCAGCGCCCCAGGTTGGCCACCAAGGCATCGGTTCCCACAAACACCAGGTTGGTCGGGTTCGACAAGGTGTGTCCGATCGGATCCTCGTACACCGTGGTGACCCCGCCGTCCGACTCCAACCGCAGGATGACTGACGGGTAGTAGCAGGCGGTGTAAAGCTGGCCATCGGGGCCGAAGGCGAGGCCATCTGGCACCCGATAGCCGAGGGTCCACAGCCGCTCGATCCCGCCGGCCGAGCCGTCGGGCAGTATCGCCACGCGGCAGACCGCGCGTGAAGCGGACTCGGCGACGTAGAGCCAGTTGCCGTCCGGGGATACGGCAACACCGTTGGCGAAGTGGAATGGTCCCGGGCACCAGACTTCGGGTGGTCCATCAGGAGTGAGGCGGTAGATGGCTCCGCCGCCGGTTTGGCCGTCTCCCTCACTGTCGGAGACGTAGATCACCCCGTCGTCGGTGATGTCCAAGGCGTTGGGGTACACCAGCTGGTGGTCGCCGACGGCACCGTCGACCAGGACTTCGACTGGACGTCCGGTACCGACCGCCAATCGACGCACCTGGCGCCGGACGGCGTCGAGCCAGATCACCTGGCGGTCGGCAGTGAAGCGCAACCCCAAGATGAACCCACCGGGGTTCTGGTCGATGAGCTCGATGGACTTCGCAGCGAGGTCGATACGGAACAGCTGGCCGGCCTCACCTCCACACCACAGGCTGCCGTCGACGGGATCGAGGTCGAGGCCTTCGGGGTGATCGAGGACCGGTGTGGTGCGAAAACCATCGAAGATCACTCGGGCACTGTTCACGGGCAGCAGCGGGGTTGACGTCTCCACAGCGGTCTTCCTTGTCGAGAGATGACGTGACCGTCGTTGGTCGTCGTCGAGGGCGTTCGCGGGAGTGACGCCTGACCCGGGGCGTGTTGGCGGTGGAGCCACACCCAGCAAGTGCTTGTATACAATAACTGTCTACTAGCCTCGCGTCAAGAACCGAAATTGTGGCGTGTCTAGGCTTGACACTGCAATGGTACCGTTTGTATACAAGACATGTACGGAAGTTGCCGTGCATGCTGTGACCATGACGCTGGCAGTCGGAGGAGAGCAAAGATGACAACGACCCAGGCTCTGACTCGGCTGTCGCTCGAGAGCGTGACGCGCTTGGATCCCGCGGCGCGACCCCTGGTGGAGCCGCGATCGCTTCAACCACGAATCCTGCACTTCGGGCTGGGCGCGTTCCACCGTGCACATCAGGCCGTCTACACCGAGGCGGCGAATGCCGTCACCGGAGAGCACTGGGGCATTGTCGACGTCGAGCCCTTCTCGTCTCGCGCTGTCGAAGGGATGCGCGCACAGGACTGCCTGTACTCGGTGACCGATCGTGCGCCAGGAGACCTGCGGACTCGGGTGGTGGGCTCGGTTGTCGAGGCCGTGCTGCTCAACGAAGATCCCAGCAGAGTCCGGACGCTGCTCACTGACCCTGAGCTCGCAACGGTGACACTGACCGTCACCGAAAAGGGCTATCACCGGCGCCTCGACACCGGAAGCCTCGACACGACTGCGGCCCCGATCCAGACCGACCTCGCCGCCACAGTGACCGAGGAGGCCCCGCTCACCACCGTGCTGGGCCAACTCAGCGCGGGTCTACGGGCGCGATTCCATTCCACAGGTGCCCCGATCGACCTCATCTCCTGCGACAACATGGCCGGAAACGGGCCGGCCCTCGCCGCCGTCGTTCGAGGATTCATCGAGGCGTCGGCGTGGACCGACAAAGACGCACTCCTGAGTTGGATGACCCACGCGGTGTCCTTCCCCGCCACGATTGTCGACCGCATCGTGCCGGCAACCACCGATGAGGATCGAGATCTCGCATCCTCGGCACTGGGGCTGCGTGACGACGTCCCGGTCCTTGGGGAGCCTTACCGACAGTGGGTGCTGGAAGACGCGTTCGTCGGGCCACGTCCGCTGTGGAACCACGACGGCGCGTTGTACGTCCCCGACGTCGCGCCGTACCAACTGATGAAGCTGCGCCTGCTCAACGGCTCTCACTCTGCGATGGCCTACCTCGGTCTCGCGGCAGGATGTCGAACCGTTGCCGACGTGCTCACCACCGACTGGGGTGAAGCACTGGTGCGCGAGTTCGGTGGTGAGGTCGCACCCACCCTGCCGAAGGCGGGAACCGACCCGGCTGCCTATGTCGAAGACCTGGTCGTCCGGTTCCGTAACCCGGCGATGCGCCACCTGCTACGGCAGATCGGCTCGGACGGCACACTGAAGCTGCCCGAGCGGTGGTTCGGCCCGCTGCGAGAGCTGCGGGCCCTGGGACGTCCTTCCCCTGTCCTGGAACTGGCGCTCGCCGCGTGGGTGCATGCCACGGCGCCCACCGCTGACGGCGGTCAGCGGTACGGCACCACGGATCCGGCTGCGCCAACCCTGGCGTCGTGCTGGTCGGGAACGATGGCCCCCACACAGCGAGTCGCTGCGTTGTTGACCGCGGCCGGCGCTGAGGACCTTGCCGCCGCCACTGACCTCACCACCGCCATCGCCCAGCGGCTGGATGCCGTCTCTGCGGGAAAGGTCGAACTGTGACGAGGCAGACGAGGGAGGCTCCCACGACCAACCGGGAGCGTCGTGATGGAGATGTGTCATGAGAGCGGTTGTTGTTCACGGTGCGGGTGATCTTCGAGTGGAGGATCTCCCTGATCCCCAACCGTCCGATGATGAAGTCATCGTCGCTATGGAGTGGGGTGGGATCTGCGGCTCGGATTTGGCCTACTGGCGCCACGGTCGCTCAGGGACAGCTGTCCTGAAACACCCGATGGTGCTCGGCCACGAGGTGGCCGGAACGATCATCTCTCTCGGGTCGCGGGTCACTGGACTACAGGTGGGACAGGCGGTGACCTTCCAACCGGCACAGCTTCTCGGTGACGGCAAGATGCCAGCCCGGCTGACCGGGCGCACCAACCTCTACCCCAGCGTCCGATACTTCGGTTCAGCGGCCTTCGACCCGCACACCAACGGAGGGTTCAGCGAGCTTCGCGCAGTACGTGTCGAACAGATTCGTCCCCTTCCCGACGGGGTGAGTACTCGACTAGGCGCGGTGGCCGAACCGCTCGCGGTCGCCATGCATGCGGTGGGCCGGGTTGGTGATCTCTCCGGGCGGCGGGTGCTCGTCAACGGCTGCGGACCGATCGGTTCGCTGGTGGTGGCGGCATTGAAGTTCAGCGGCGCCGACTACGTGATCGCAGCCGACATTGCCGCCCATCCATTGTGCGTTGCCGAGGAGATGGGCGCGGACCGGACGGTGAACCTGTCGACGGCACCATTGCCCGACGATGTCGATCTCGTCTTCGAGGCCTCGGGAGCCCCCGCAGCGATCAGTGCGGTGCTGCATGCGGTGGCCAAGGGCGGCACCGTGGTGCAGGTGGGCAACCTCCCCGGAACTCCCGTGACCACGGTCTTGGGTGATCTGGTCAGCCGCGAGGTCACCTGGATCGGCTCATATCGGTTCGCTGAGGAGATCGATCTTGCCGTTGCCGCCCTCGGTGCCGGCCTGAACGTCAATCCGCTGATCACCCACGAGTTCGACATCGAGGACGCGGAGCTGGCGATGAAGACCGCAGCGGGCCCGGAGAGTTCAAAGGTGCTCCTGCGACTTTCGGAGGCCGTCAGTCACCCGGAACCCAACCTGCAGAACCACTAGGACAGGACGCATAGACATGACAGACGTGCTCGCACCCCTGGTCCGTCGCATCGTGCCGGTCGTCGTCCTGGACGAGGTGGAAGCTGCCGATCCATTGGCCGCAGCGCTTGTCGCAGGCGGGCTTCCGGTGGCGGAAGTCACCTTCCGCACACCAGCGGCCGCCGATGCTATCCGGGTGATGGCCGAGCGCGGCGACATCATGGTCGGAGCCGGCACCGTCCTCAGCGCCCGACAGGTCGACGATGCCGTGGCTGCTGGGGCGTCCTTCGTGGTGTCTCCGGGGTTCAGCGCGGCGGTGGTCGACAGGTGTGCCGAGCTCGGCGTGCCGGTGCTGCCGGGCGCAGTGACGGCCACCGAGATTCAAGCCGCCCTGGAAGCCGGCCTCAGCGTGGTGAAGTTCTTCCCGGCGGCGACCTCTGGAGGGCCAGCCGCGATCCGGGCGCTTGCTGCTCCGTTCCCGGGTCTTCGCTTCGTCCCTACGGGGGGCGTCGCCGCGGACAACCTCGCCGACTACCTCGCCATCCCGGCCGTGGTAGCGGTCGGTGGTTCCTGGATGGTGGCGCGCTCTCTGATCTCAGCCGGGGCCTTCGTCGAGGTGTCTCGGCTTGCCCGGGAGGCCGTCGAGCTGGCCGCCGCGTTGACCGAAGCAAGACAGTGAGGAGGCGACAGTGCTGAAAATCAAACCTGCCGGCGAGTGCCGCTATGACGTTCTTGCGCTCGGCGAGGTGATGCTTCGCCTTGACCCTGGTGAAGGCCGGATTCGCAGCACTCGAACCTTCCACGCCTGGGAGGGCGGCGGCGAGTACAACGTGGCTCGCGGACTGCGTCGGGTCTTCGGTCATCGGGGCAGCATCGTCACGGCCCTGGTCGACAACGAGATCGGACACCTCATTGAAGAGCTCATCCTCGCTGGCGGCCTGGACACAAGGCACCTCACCTGGATGCCCTTCGACGGAGTCGGACGCACAGTTCGCAACGGGTTGAACTTCACCGAGCGTGGCTTCGGGGTGCGTGGCGCCGTCGGTGTCTCCGACCGCGGGCATTCCGCCGCCAGCCAGCTGCGTGCTGGTGACATCGACTGGGACGAGATCTTCGGCGTCCAGAAGGTGCGCTGGTTCCACACCGGAGGGATCTTCGCTGGGCTCAGTGAAAGCACAGCGGACGTGGTGATCGAGGCTGTGACGGCTGCCAAACGTCACGGCACGATCGTCTCCTACGACTTGAACTATCGGCCGAGCATCTGGCGTGCTGTGGGCGGGATGGCCAGGGCGCAGGAGGTCAACCAGGAGATCGCACGCCACATCGACGTGATGATCGGGAATGAGGAGGACTTCACCGCTGCCCTCGGCTTCACAGTCGAGGGGTTCGATCCCGGCCTTGCGTCGGTGGAAGCCGAGCACTACGGCTCCATGATCGAACGCGCTGTCGCGACCTACCCGAACTTTGCGGTCGTCGCGACGACGCTACGCACGGTTCGCAGCGCCTCGGTGAATGATTGGGGTGCGATCGCGTGGTCGGCCGAGAGCGGGCTTGTGACCTCAGTTCCGCGCGCCGGGCTTGAAATCTTTGACAGAGTCGGCGGTGGTGACTCCTTCGCATCGGGGCTGATCCACGGGCTCTTGGACGGGCAGGACCTGCACACGGCGGTTGAGTATGGCGCCGCCCATGGCGCATTAGCCATGACGACGCCGGGCGATACCAGCATGGCGACCCTGGCCGAGGTGTTGAAGGTCGCCTCTGGAGGCGGTGCCCGGGTGGATCGCTGAGATCGCTCCCGGCGACTCCAGCGCCGCGTGATCGCGGCACACCGACCCTGCTCCACGGAGTGGGGGACGGTCGATTCTGGCTGCTCACAGGAGTGCCTCCTCCCCGGAAGACGAGGGATGGTTGCGGAGTGATAACAACTCCCTGACTAGCAGCGAGAGAGGCTAGACATGAGAATACAAGTGATGTATACAAGTACTTGGGTGTATGGAGATCCGCTCGAATGAGACGCCTGAGCCGGCGACCACGGACCACCTGACCCAACGGGCATTCAGCTTCAATGAGGAGGACAGATGAGAAGGAAGATGCGCCGAGCGCTCTTGGCAGTAATCCCGCTCGCGGCGATGCTTCCGCTCGCAGCCTGCACCAGTGGCACCGATGTGGCGCCATCAAGTGGCGGCAAGACCGGCGGCTACGTGATCGGGTTCAGTAACTCGTTCAATGGCAACACCTATCGTCAATCGATGGAGAACTACGCCAAGCAGGCGGCGGACGAACTGATGAAGTCCGGCGAAGTGAAGCAGTTGATCTTCGCCGAGGCGAACCAGGACAACAACAAGCAGATCCAACAGATCCAGAGCTTCATCCTGCAGAAGGTCGACGCCATCATCGTTGACCCAGGCTCGGCGACAGCGCTGACCGCGGTCGTGCAGGAAGCCTCCGATGCGGGGATTCCCGTCATCGTGGTGAACGACGGACCAATCGAGTCGAAGGCCGAGAAGGTCTACCAGATCAGCTTCGACGCGGTGTCGCAGATGAAGACCCTGACCGACTACGTCGCCAAGGGGATTGGCGGCAAGGGCACCATCATCGAGTTGCGTGGTGCAGAGGGCGACGCCTTCGATGCCAAGGCTCATGAGGGTGTCGTCGAGTCACTCAAGGCCTACCCGGACATCAAGGTTGCTGCAGAGATCTACACCGACTGGAACGGCTCGAAGGCTCAGACCGAGCTCGCCGCCGCACTGCCCAGTCTGTTGAAGCAGTACGGCAAGATCGACGGTGTGGTGAACCAGGGTGGTGACTCCTACGCGGCAGTCCAGGCCTTCAAGCAGGCCGGCGCTCCGCTGCCGATGATCGGCGGCGACAACCGTGGGTTCTTCCTGAAGTGGTGGGCGAACCAGGCCCCCGCTGGCTACGACACCCTCTCGGTTTCGGCCAACCCCTGGGACGGCGCTACTGCGGTGTACGTTGCTGCGGACGTGCTCTCGGGCAAGTACCCGGTGCCGCACAACATGATCCACCCCATCGGTGTGATCACCAAGGATGATGTTCAGAAGTACAAGGACGTCGCCGACGAGGCGATCGCCACGCCGACCTACGATCGTGAGTGGGTCCGGTCCAACCTCTACAAGTAACAGCCGGCATTCCTCGTTCCCCTCACCCCCCGGGGATGCTCATCAGATGACGAGCGGGGCTGTCATTCACGCCGAATGGCAGCCCCGCTGTTACCCCCAATCGACCCACTGCCCCCAGCTCAACGACGAGGAAAGGCACTATGGAAGCCTCCACCGCACCGGCCAGCAGCACTGAGTCTGGCCCGTCGGGAGCCGCTGCCCCACTCCTAGCCCTGCGAGACATCGACAAGACCTTCGGCATCACGCACGCGCTTTCTCGCGCGAGCCTGACGATCTCGCCCGGCGAGGTGGTCGGGCTGGTCGGCCCGAACGGGGCCGGCAAGAGCACCTTGATCAAGGTCATTACCGGCGTGTTGGAGCCGACCGCAGGAACCATCAGCGTCAACGGTCGCGATGTCCAGCAGATCTCCCATCGGGAGGTCGCCGAGCTCGGCATCTCCTGCGCCTACCAGGACCTCTCGCTGTGCACCAACCTGGCGATCTATGAGAACTTCGCGCTGCTCAACATGGACCACAAGCTGTGGGCCCCGGTGGGCTGGCGCAAGCGACAGCGTGCCGAAGTGAGCGCCCTCCTGGAGCGCTACTTCCCCGGCAACTCCATCGATGTCTCCCAGCCGGTCTCGGCGCTCACCCTGGCTGAGCGCCAAATGGTGGAGATCTGCAAGGCGCTGATGAACGACAACCTCGGCTTGCTCATCTTGGACGAACCGACCTCGGCGTTGTCTGCGAACCGAGCCGACCAGCTTCATCACGTCGTGCGGGAGATCTCTGAAGCGGGAGTGGCCGTCATCTACATCTCCCACAAGCTGGATGAGATTCAACGCGTGTGTCATCGCATCCTGCTGCTGAAGAATGGCTCGAACGCCGGTGAATACGACCCGCGCGACATCAGCCCCGCCGACCTCGTCGGAATCATGGGCGGCGATGCCCGGGTCCGTGAGCGCCAGGATGTGCCCACCGTCGAGGTGGGCGCTGCGCTCGTGGTGGCCAATGGTCTGAGCTCGGACGGACTGAGTGATGTCAGTGCATCGGTTCACGCCGGCGAAATCGTCGGGATCGCGGGATTGGTCGGCAGCGGACAGACCACCTTGCTGAAGACGATCTTCGCTGCCGGGAAGCGCCGCCGACCAGGACTCGACGTCTACGGCAAGGTCGCCTACGTTAGCGGCGATCGTGCCGGTGAGGGAGTGTTCGGCCTGTGGAGCATCCTGGACAACATCCTGGTCTCCAGCTTGCGGTCGGTGACCCGTTTCGGGTTGCTGGACAAGACCGCGTCCAGGGAGTTGGGCCAACGCTGGTTTGATCGGCTCAGGTTCCGGGCAGAGAACGTCGACAGCCCCATCACGTCCATGTCGGGCGGGAACCAGCAGAAAGCACTCATCGCCCGGGGGCTCGCCTCGGGGGCTGACATTCTGCTCCTGAACGACCCCACCGCCGGAGTCGACATCGAGACCAAGCAGGAGATCTACTCCCTGCTGGTTGAAGCCAAAGCAGCTGGCAAAGCCGTCGTCCTGCACAGCACCGAGGACGCGGAGATGGAGATCTGCGACCGGGTGTATGTGATGCGCGAGGGTCGCGTGACCGCCGAACTGATGGGCTCAGAAGTGACCGTCCCGAATGTCGTTCGGGCCTCCTTCTCTGAAGTAGATCGAGTCGCCGGGCGGGAGAGGTCGAGCGCGTCGCTGCTCAGGCGAGTTCTGCAGTCACGGCTGTTGCTTCCGATCATGGCGATGGTGATCATCTACGCACTCAATGCCATCGTGAACCCGAATGTGCTCTCGGTCGGAAGCACTCGACTTCTCCTGAACACCGCTGTGCCGCTGGTCTTCGCAGCGCTGGGGCAGATGTTCATCGTCACCGCCGGAGATATCGACATGGGCAACGGCTTCTCCATCGGCCTGGCCAATGTGTTGGTTGCCGTGGTGCTGAGTCAGAACCTGGTGGTGGGCATCGTCAGCCTGCTGCTCCTGGTTGCCGGCTACGCAGCCATGGGTGCTTTGATCCACCTGCGCCAACTTCCCGCCATCGTCGTCACCCTCGGCGCGCAGTTCATCTGGCTGGGAATCGCCTTGATCATCGCGCCCGTCCCGGGGGGACAGAGTCCGAAGTGGCTCGGACGCCTCTACACCTCATCGTTGCTGTACGTACCGATGCCGGTCGTGTTGTGCATCGTCGCAGCCGTAGTCACCTGGTTCATCATCTTCCGGTGGAAGTACGGGATGGTGCTGCGGGGAATCGGTAACAACCGCGACGCCATCGAACGCTCGGGTTGGTCCTACGTCGTCGGGAAGATGGCCAACTACGGCTTTTCCGGGCTGATGGTCGCGTTCGCCGGCGTCACCTTCACGGCAGTGACCTACGCAGCGGACGTCAACACCTCGGCCTCCTTCTGCATGCTGAGCATCGCAACGGTGATCGTGGGCGGCTGTGAGATGGCCGGAGGCGTCGTCGAGCCAGTGGGGGTGGTTGCGGCCGGTGTCGCCATGTCGCTGATTACCTCGCTGCTGATCTTCATCCAAGTGGACTCCAACCTCCAGGTGGCAGTGACCGGCTTGATCATCATCTTGGTGCTCGCTGCCCGGATGCTCACGAACAAGAAGGCGGTCATCGCGGCATGAAGCGCATAGTCGATTTCGTTCAGAAGCACCCGGCGGTCTGGCCGATCCTGGGCTGCCTCGTCTTCTTGGTCATGATCGCGGGGCTCACTGGAAGCCCTGACGCCAATGTCTTGTTCACCACAGCTCGGCTGGCTACTTTCGCGGCCCTCCTCGGGCTCGCTCAGATGGTCGTGGTGACCAGTGGTGACGGTGCCATCGATCTCTCCCAGGTGTACGTGCTCACTCTGTGCGCCTATGCCTCGACCACGCTGATGGACGTCAATCCAGTCCTCGGCTTTGTCGTCGCCGTGCTGATCGGGGGCCTTGCCGGCCTCGTGAACGGGTTGATCAACATCTACCTCAAGATTCCGGCGATGGTCACCACCTTGGCCACGGGTTACTTGTACTTCACGGTGATCCTGATCGGGTCCTCGCATATGAAGGTTCTTCCTCATCCCGGGTTCGTTGACCTGATCACCGGCGGAGTCGGCCCGGTCTCGACCCAAACCATCGTGGTTGTGATGGTGGCGCTGGTGCTTGCTGTGGTTCTCTACCGAACGCCCTACGGCAAGCAGCTGCACGCCATCGGTCAGAACCGGAACGCTGCCCACTTGGCCGGCATCCCGACCAACCGGGTGGTCATCACCGCCTTCGTGGTCGGCGGCCTGCTGAGTGGGTTGGCCGGAGTGATCGCCGCCGCGGTCATGGGCGGTGCCTTCCAGGACATGGGGATGTCGTACTTCCTGCCCTCGGTGGCCGCGACGTTCGTGGGTGGTACAGCGGCGTCAGGTGGACGCTCCAGCGTGCTGGGGGTCGCTTTCGGGGCACTGATGATGACCCTGATGTCGTCGTTCCTGAACACCACCGAGAGCATGTTCAACCTGGTGTCGGGGATCAAGCAGCTGATCATGGGGACCTTCTTGGTGTTGATCCTGTTCGTCTCCGTGGCGGGCGTGAAGAGGCGGCGTCAGACCGTAGCCGCCACCACGGCGCCGGCGATGGCCAGCAACGAGAGCCTGTGAACCTCTCGACAACGAGACGAAGGAGCATGCAGTGAAGATGGGCTTCCGCTGGTACGGCGAGGGCAACGACACGGTCACTCTCGATGAGATCCGGCAGATCCCTGGCGTCGAGACGATTGTCTGGAGCCTGCACCACAAGCAGGCAGGAGAGGCCTGGGGTGAGCAGGAGATCGCGGACGCTGTCTCGGCGATCACTCGGATTCCCGCAGAGGCTGCGAGCCGGGGTGTGAGCAAGCGCTTTGACGCGGAGGTCGTGGAGTCGGTCAACGTTCATGAGTCGATCAAGCTCGGACGTACCGTTCTTGGACTCAGCCGGGACGAGGCCATCGATAACTACATCACCACCATCCAGCGCCTTGGTCGCGCCGGCGTCCGGGTGGTCTGCTACAACTTCATGCCGGTGTTCGACTGGCTGCGAACCGACATGTGGCATCCGCTGCCTGATGGTTCAACGGCGATGTTCTACGAGAAGGCCGTTGTTGATCAAATGTCGCCGCAGACACTGATCGATGAGATGCGCGCCAACTCCGGCGGACTCACACTTCCGGGGTGGGAACCGGAGCGGCTGGCGAGCTTCGCTGAACTCAATGCCGCCTACGTCGGGGTTGGACACGAGGACATGTACGCCAACTACAAGTACTTCCTCGACGCCGTCATCCCGACCTGTGAGGAGTACGACGTCAAGCTGGGCGTTCATCCCGACGATCCCCCCTTCGACCTCTTCGGCTGGCCGCGGGTGGTCTCGACCAAAGCCGATCTGGCCCGGGTGCTCTCCCTCAACGAGAGCGCCTACAACGGGCTGACTCTGTGCCTGGGCTCTTTCTCGGCCAACCCCGAACACGATGCCGTGGATGCCGTGAAGGCCTTCATGGACCGCATCCACTTCACCCACGTCCGCAACATCAAGCACTTCGGAAACGGTGACTTCGTCGAGGTTGCTCACCGAGCCGAGGAAGGCAGCGTCGACACTGTCGGGATCATGGCCGCCTACGCCCAGGCCGGATACACCGGCTACGTCCGGCCGGATCACGGCCGACATCTCTGGGACGAGAACACCACCCGGCGACCGCGGCCTGGATACGGGCTCTACGACCGAGCATTGGGGATCCAGTACCTACTGGGGGTGTGGGACGCGTCGACTCGTCGCTAGCGGCTATCGGGGTCCCGGGGTCGGAGGCCGGCACGGACCCGCGCTGCTAACGTGATCGCCCATGGAGATCTCCCCGCCCGTCCGGCTGCGTTCTTGCCGTGACCAGGCGGAATGGCCGACTTTGGTGGCGATCTGGCGCCGCGCGGTGGAAGCGACTCACCACTTCCTCACCGCCGCCGACATCGACCAGATCGAGTCCCAACTGATCCCGAACTACCTTCCCGCGGTCGCGCTGACGGTCGCCGAAACCGAGCGCGGGATCGTCGGCTTCAGTGGCATCGCCGACGGCAAGCTGGAGATGCTCTTCGTGGACGCCGACACCCGCGGCGGTGGCGTCGGGACAGCGCTGCTGCGCGACGCGATTGCGGCTCACCCCGCTCTCCTGGTGGACGTGAATGAGCAGAACCCCGAGGCGCTCGGTTTCTACCGGCACCACGGCTTCGACGTGGTCGCGCGCAGCGAGACTGACGCTGACGGCCGCCCGTTCCCCCTGCTCCACTTGGCCAGGTCGGTGACCGGCTCTACGGCGTTCCGATGAGCACACCGGTTGTCGTCGTGGTGATGGGGGTTGCCGGCGCGGGCAAGTCGACAGTGGCAACCGCACTGGCTCAGCAGCTGGGCTGGGAGTTTCAGGAAGGCGACGACCTGCACCCGTCGGCAAACATCGCCAAGATGGCCGCCGGAGAACCACTCACCGATGACGACCGGCGACCGTGGCTCGACCAGGTGCGTGCTCGCATCGACCAGTGGCTCGCCGCTGGAACCTCAGGCGTGGTCACCTGCTCGGCGCTCAAGCGTGCCTATCGCGACCGTCTCGCCACCGATGGCGTGGTGTTCGCGGTGCTGCACCTGGACCGAGCCACGCTCGCCGAGCGCTTGGATCGGCGCAGCGGGCACTTCATGGGTGCCGCCCTGCTCGACTCGCAACTGGCTACCTACGAACCGCCCACCGATGATGAGCCGGCCGTCAGTATCGACGCCGACCAGGACCTTGACGCCATCGTCGATCAGTTGATCTCGCGGCTCCACCTGACGCCGGCGCGCTGACGACGGCGGCCTCGACGACGCTCAGCTGGGGGTGCCCCAGACGACGCGCTCGGCCTCGCTGACCAGGAGCTCACCGAAGGCCACTTCGCGGGTGATCGGCTGAAGGCGGTACGGGATCATGATTTCCAGTGCGACGCCCTCGCGATGCTCCAGGACGATCCGGATCGCGTCGGTGTCCAGATCGGGCAGATGGACATCGGCCACCACTGCCGTCGCGCGCAGGTCGTCGCGCTTCTCGGTGAGCCCGGCGTTGAGGACATCGATGACTTCCGTCGATTCGGGCTTGTCATCGCCGACTTCGGCGGCAGCCATGCTCTGCTCACCGTCGGTACCGACGACGAACGCGAACGGGAAGAACTCGCCGCGAGCGAGCAGTTGATGCTCGGCGAAATCCCACACCGGTTCGACCAGGCCGTCCAAGTCATCTTGGGCAGCTTCGCTGATCTCCTCACGCCACGACGTCATTACATCTCCTCATCTGGGGCTGGCTCCATCCTGACATCCCGCGCCTAGACTGAAAGACGTTCTGCCTCTACCTGACCAGCCGAAAGGAAGGCGATGAACGAATCTCCCACCATCCCCACCCGCATTCTCGGAACGACCTCAGCGATCGAGGTCTCGGCCCTTGGCCTGGGCTGCATGGGTATGAGCGAGTTCTACGGCGCCCCCGACGAGGCCTCCGGCCTGGCCACCATCCGCCGCGCGCTCGACCTGGGCGTCACCTTCCTCGACACCGCCGACATGTACGGCCCCTTCACCAACGAACGTCTGGTCGGACGCGCCATCGCCGGTCGTCGGGACGAAGTGCAGCTGGCCACCAAGTTCGGCAACGAGCGCCTCCCCGACGGCACCCGTCTGGGCATCAACGGACGTCCCGAGTACGTCCGCGCCGCCTGTGATGCGTCCCTGCAGCGGCTCGGCGTGGACGTGATCGATCTGTACTACCAGCATCGCGTCGACAAGAAGGTGCCGATCGAGGAGACCGTCGGCGCCATGGCCGAGTTGGTCGCCGCGGGCAAGGTTCGGCATCTGGGCTTGTCGGAGGCCTCAGCAAGCACGATTCGCCGGGCACACGCCGTCCACCCGATCACCGCGCTGCAAACCGAATACTCGCTGTTCACCCGCGATCTGGAGGACGAGATCCTGCCGGTGCTGCGGGAGTTGGGCATCGGGTTGGTGCCCTACTCCCCGCTGGGTCGAGGCATTCTCACCGGGGCACTGAAGGTGGGCGCGGAGGCCGACTCCCGAGCCAGCGCCTACTTCCCCCGGCTCAACGGCGAGAACCTGGACGCCAACCTGCGCCTGGTCGCGGCTGTCACCGCGATCGCCGAGACCAAGGGCTGCACGCCGGGTCAGTTGGCGTTGGCCTGGGTGCTGGCCCAGGGCGATGACATCGCCCCGATCCCCGGCACCAAGCGGGTCGCGTACTTGGAGGAGAACGTCGGCGCGGTCGGCGTCCAGCTCACCGCCGAGGATCTGCAGGCCCTGGTCGCGGCCGTTCCACGTGAAGCAGTGAAGGGCGCCCGCTACGGCGACATGGGTTCGATCGACGCCTGAGGGATTCCGCACTTTCACCGGCCGAGGGGACTCAGGGGCGGTGAGATAGGAGGGTGAGCGCCGACGGCGCCAACCCGAAAGGACCCCTTCGATGGACTTCTTCCATGACCTCGGCAGCTTCTTCCTGGCGCTGCTGAGCTTCTTCGTACTCGTTGCCTGGCTGATGGCGCTGTTCTCGATCGTCGCCGACCTGTTCCGTGATCGGGAGTTGGCGGGCTGGGCCAAGGCCGTCTGGCTGTTCTTCCTGATCGTCATCCCGCTGTTCACTGCGCTGATCTACGTGATCGCTCGCGGCGGCGGCATGGCCGAGCGGGCCATGGCGGACGCCAAAGCCAGCAAGGCCGAGGCCGACGAGTACATCCGCTCGGTCGCCAGTGGTGCGGTCGGTGAGATCGCCAAGGCGAAGGAACTGCTGGACGCCGGCGCCATCACCCCCGAGGAGTTCGCCACCCTGAAGGCCAAGGCTCTGGCCTGACGCCTCGACCACAAAGGCTCAGCGCTTCACCCGAAGCCCTGAGCCTTTGTCGTGTCCGTTGAGGGTCAGCCGGCGCGGTAGCCGTTCGGGTTGGCCGACTGCCAGCGGTAGGTGTCGGCGCACATCTCGTCCAGGGTGCGGGTGGCTTGCCAGCCGAGTTCGCGATTCGCCTTCCCGGGATCGGCGTAGGACGCAGCCACATCGCCGGGACGGCGCGGCTTCACCGCGTAGGCGATCGGGTGGCCGCACGCCTTCTCGTAAGCGTGCACGACTTCCAGCACCGAAGCGCCCTGGCCAGAACCCAGATTCCACACGTTCCAGCCGGCATGGTCGACCAGATAGTTCAGCGCGGCCAGGTGGCCGGCGGCCAGATCCATCACATGGACGTAGTCGCGCACACCGGTGCCGTCGACGGTGTCGTAGTCGTCACCGAACACCGCGAGCTGCGCCAGCCGTCCGCTGGCCACCTGGGCCACGAACGGAACCAGGTTGTTGGGGATGCCCCGCGGGTCCTCCCCGATCCGGCCGGACGGGTGTGCGCCGATCGGGTTGAAGTAGCGCAGCACGCCCACCGCGAGCTGGGGATCGGCTGCGGCCGCATCGGCCAGGATCTGCTCGATCATCCACTTGGTGCGTCCGTACGGATTGGTCGCTCCGGTGGGCGCGTCCTCGGTGAACGGCGGGGTGCCGTCGCCGTAGACGGTGGCCGAGGAGCTGAACACCAGTAGATGGCAGTCGTGGTCGGCCATCGCCTGAGCCAGCGTCACCGTGGCCGAGACGTTCTCGCGATAGTAAGTCAGTGGTAGTTGCGTCGACTCCCCCACCGCCTTCCAGCCGGCGAAGTGAATCACTGCCTCGGGGGCGAACCCACCGAAGGCCTGCTCCAGCACCACCGGATCGGCGATGTTGCCCTCGATGAACGCCGCCTCGCGTCCGGTGAGTTCGGCGACCCGGCGCAGCGACTCGGCCGAGGAGTTCGACAGATCGTCCACCACCAGGACGTCGTGGCCGGCCTCCAGCAGCACAAGCACCGTGTGAGATCCGATGTAGCCGGCACCGCCGGTGACGAGAACGCGCATTCCTCAGGCTTTCCGTTCACTGGGCTGAATCATTGCCGCCAACCCATGTTCCCTGCCGCAGGGTGCGCTGCACCCGCAACCGGTCGTCCAACAACACTAGGTCCGCCGTCTGGCCGACCTGCAGGCGTCCGGCGTCCAGACCCAAGTATTGCGCGGGCTGGACGGTACTCGCCGCCAGCACCTGCGCGGGCTCGACTCCCCACGAGAAGCACTTCGCCACTGCGTCGGCCAGGATCAACGTCGAGCCGGCGATAGCCCCAGTGCTGGTAAGTCGGGCCACCCCGTCACACACGTCGACGGTCAGATTTCCCAGCAAGTAGCCGCCGTCGCCGAACCCGGCCGCAGCCATGGCGTCGGTGATCAGTACGACGCGCGACGGGTAGGTCTGCAGCGTCCAGGCCACCAGTTCAGGGTCGACGTGGACGCCGTCGGCGATCAGTTCCAGCCACACCGCGGGGTTGCGGAGCAGCGCCAGGATCGGGCCGGGGTCGCGGTGGTTCAGTAGCGGCATGGCGTTGAACAAGTGGGTGGCGCCGCGCGCTCCCCAACTCAGCGCCGCCTTCGCAGTGGCATAGTCGGCGGCGGTGTGGCCGACGGCCACCATCACTCCGGCCTCGGTGAGCAGGCGAGTGGCCGCCTCGGCGCCCGGCAACTCCGGCGCCAAGGTGGCCATCTTCACCGTGCCGCGTCCCGCAGCCAACACTTCTGCGATCACCGACTCGGTGGGGGCGGTCAGCAAAGACTCCTCATGGGCGCCCTTGCGCTCGGGTGCCAGCCACGGGCCTTCCAGGTGGATACCGGCCAACTCGCCGCGCTCGACCCAGCCGGCCAGGTGACTCACCTGCCGCACCAGGTTTGCGGTGGAGGCGGTGACCAGACTGGCGATCGTGGTGGTGGTGCCGCGCTCCCGGTGGGTGCGCAGCGCGGTGGCAGTGGCCTCGTCGTCGGGCTGGTCGAAGGAAGCGCCGCCCCCTCCGTGGCAATGGACGTCCACCAGTCCGGGCGCCAACCAGGACGAGCGCTGTGAGGGCGCGGCCGGCGGTTCGCCGGAGCCGATGCCGGTCAGTGTCTGGTCGGTGACCTCGACCCAACCGGGACTCAACACGGCATCGCCGGTGAAGATCTGCTCAGCCGCCAGGTACATGGTCAGTTCACCTGATCGAACTGCTGCCAGCCGGGTTTGTGATCGAAGGCGGCGCGGTAGTAGTCGGACATCTTCAGCTCACTGGCCGCGTCCTCGTCCACCACGATGGTGGCGAAGCGGTGCAGCTGCAACACCGAGCCGGGAACCATAGCCGCGATCGGGCCTTCCACCAGTGCCGCCACGGCGGCCGCCTTCCATTTGCCTTGCGCCACCAGCACGACCTGGCGCGCATCCATGATCGTACCCAGTCCCTGGGTCAGGCAGTGGTGTGGCACCTCATCGGGCGAGGCGAAGAAGCGGGCGTTGTCGGCACGGGTGCGGGCGGTGAGAGTCTTGATCCGGGTACGGGACGCCAGCGAACTGACTGGTTCGTTGAACCCGATGTGGCCGTTCGACCCCACTCCGAGGATCTGGACGTCCACCCCGCCGGCGGCCTGGATCAGCTGCTCGTACTCGACGGCGGCCGCATCAATGTCGGCGGAGTGGCCGGCCGGAACGTGGACGCGGGACGGCTGCATCCGCAGCGGCTCGGTGACGGTGGTGCGGATCACCTCCGCGTAGCTCTGCGGATGCCCCTCGGGCAGGCCGACGTACTCGTCCAAGGCGAACGCCTGCGCCTCAGACAGGTCGAGGTCGCCGGAGTCGACCAGCTTGGCCAGTTCGGCATAAGTGGCCAGCGGCGACGAGCCTGTGGCTACGCCGAGGACCGCGTTGCGACCCGCAGCTCGACACACCGACGCCACCTTGCGCGCGGCAACTCGCCCGACCTCTGCGGCGTTGGGGCAGATGACTACCTCCACGGCTTCCCTCTCCCTCGAGTGACACTGATTGACGCGGATCTGTTACGAACTAGTGACCAATCATGACTGGAAAACATCATAAACGATCAGTTACAGTCATTCACATCTAGAGACCGCCGCGCAAGTGTGTCCGGAGGTCGACTCTCGAGGAGGAGGATCGGGCCTATGTTGGCCAAGCTCACCAAGGTCACCGCCATCGCTGCGGCGTCCATGTTTGTTCTGACCGCGTGCACGGGGACCCCGTCGGGTACCAGCAGCGCTCCCACGGGTGGCCAGCTGCCCGCGACGACCATCAAGATTCTTGCCCCCAACTACGGCGACACGTCCAAGGCGGACTGGGAGAAGATCATCGCCGAGTTCAACAAGAAGCAGCCCAACGTCAAGGTCGAGCTTCAGATGGAAGCTTGGGAGACCTTCACCGACAAGGTGAAGGCCCGGATCCAGGCCAACGACCTGCCCGACATCCTGAACGACAACGCGTTCGCTTCCGAGGCCACTACCGGCCTGCTGTACCCGATCACCGAAGTGATGTCGGACAGCACCGTGAAGTCGATCGAGCCCTCGCTGCTGAAGAACGGCGTCGGCCCCGACGGCACCCAGTGGGCCGCTCCCGACATCGCATCGGCCCGCATGATGACGATCAACACCGACATCATGTCCAAGGCCGGCGTGACCGCCGCGCCGAAGACCTGGGCCGAGATGGAAGCCGCTTGCGCCAAGATCGTGGCCACCAAGGTCTCCTGCTACGGCATGCCGCTGGGTAAGGAAGAGGCTCAGGTCGAGTCCTCGCTGTGGTTGTGGGGCGCCGGTGGCGACTGGGTCAAGGACGGCCAGCTCGTGGCCAACCAGCCCGCCGCTGTCGAAGGCTTCACCGAGATCAAGAAGCTGATCGACGCCAAGGCCACCCAGCCCGACCCGGGTGCGTCCAACCGTCAGGCTGTGGCCGATGCGTTCAACCAGGGCAAGGTCGCGATGTACGTGACCCACTCCGGTCTGATGGCCACCACCCGCAAGGACTTCCCGAAGATCAAGTACACGCTGTCGCAGATCCCGAGCAAGGACGGCTCTCCGGTCGCCTTTGGTGTCACCGACTTCATCCTGGCGTTCAACAACAAGGACGCCAACCGCAAGGAAGCCACCAAGCAGTTCCTGGACCTGTTCTACAGCGACGCCATGTACGAAGGCTGGTACAAGGGCACCGGTCTGCTGCCGGTGACCACCTCGATGATCAACGCGGCCAAGTCCACTGACGCCGACAACAAGGACTTCTACGACTCCCTGTCGTACGTGAAGTTCAACCCGGTCTCCGACCCCAAGTGGGATGCCTTGAAGAACGCGCTGCAGGGCACTGCCGGCACGATTCAGAAGGACAGCCCCGAGAACGTCCTCAAGGCCGTTCAGGAGCAGCTGGACGCAGCGTCCTGAGCCGACGGCTTAGCACGTTCTGATCAATCACCAGGTGGGGGCGCTGTCATCCAGACGGCGCCCCCACCGACCCGAACTGGCAGCGCGAACGCGGTGCTGAGCGGGCCAAAACAGCCCAAAACCGTTCCCCGTCCTCGACGAACCGCCATCCTGAGGTGAGCGGAGTCGTCCCACAGGAGAATCTGATGTCTTTGCCGGTAGCCCCAGGGCGAGCCAGGTCGCGGCGGCGCAAGGAAGCGCTGGCCGCGCTGCCATGGCTGGCCCCCACCTTGCTCCTGATCGCGGGAGTGGTGATCTACCCCGCGTACTTGATGTTTTGGACCGCGTTCCAGAAGTACAACAGCTACGGGATCCTCCAGGGCCCGGCCGGCTGGAGCAACTTCTTCGGCAAGGGCGGCGCCTTCACCTTCCCCACCGTTCCCTGGACCTCGGTGTGGACCAATACCGTGATCTGGGTGGTCGTGGTGGTGATCATGACCCTGGCCTTGTCGCTGCTGCTGGCGCAGTTCCTCAGCAAGGACTTCCCCGGACGCAAGGCGCTGCGCCTACTGGTGCTGCTGCCCTGGGCGTGCTCGGTGGTGCTGACCACCACGGTCTTCCGTTACGGCCTGCAGGGTGACGTGGGCATCTTCAACCGATTCCTGGTCGACACCGGCATCCTGAACGTCCCCTACGGCTTCACCAAAGACCCGACCGCCGCGTTCTGGGTGGCGGTCTTCGTGGCGATCTACGTGTCGCTGCCCTTCACCACCTACACGATCCTGGCCGGCCTGCAGTCGGTGCCCAACGACATCCTGGAAGCCGCCCACGTGGACGGCGCCAACGCCGTCCAGCGGTACTGGCAGGTGGTCTTCCCGATGCTGCGCCCGGCGATCGCCGCAGCCACCCTGATCAACATCATCAACGTGTTCAACTCGCTGCCGATCCTGACCATCCTCAACGACAACGGCGGCTACCACACCGGTCACACCACCACGACCTTGATCTTCCAGTTCAAGGCTCAGCTCGGTCCCGGTGTCGCCTCAGCGCTCTCGATCGCGAACTTCCTGTTCTGCCTGGTCGTGGTGGCGTTCTACTTCTGGATCGTGAAGCCCACCAAGGAGGTGCAGTGATGGCCACCAAGGGCGGTGTGTTCCGCAAACCGAACCCCTGGACGACGGCGATCGTCGCGGTGATCGTGGCGGTCTTCTTCAGCTTCCCGTACGTGGTGATGGTGATTTCGTCACTGAAGACCCGCGCCGAGATCACCCAGCAGCCACCGGACTACCTGCCGACCAGTCCGCAATGGGTCAACTACCTCGACGTGTGGGGCTACCAGGCGGTCGATCCCGGCCAGGCGCTGCTGTCCAGCATCGTGGTCGCGCTCGGCGCCACCCTGCTGGTGCTGCTGGTCGCCACCCCGGCGTCCTATTACGTGGCCCGCTACCGCTTCCCGGGACGGATGGCGTTCCTGCTGCTGGTGCTGATCACCCAGATGCTGCAACCCACCGTGCTGGCCATCGGCTTGTACGTGGAGTTCGTACAGTGGAAGGGCTACCTGGTCTGGCTCGCACTGATCCTGATCAACGCCGCCTTCAACCTCAGCTTCGCGGTGTGGATCATGCAGTCCTTCTTCGCCTCGGTGCCCAAGGAGATCGACGAAGCTGCCATGTTGGACGGCCTGGGTCGACTGCAGACCATGTTCAAGGTGTCCCTGCCGCTGGTGTGGCCCGGCATCGTCACCGCGATCATCTTCGTCTTCGTCAACACCTGGAACGAGTACGCCGCAGCCTTCGTCCTGCGCAACGACAAGCTGCAGACCCTGCCGGTGGCCATCCCCAGCTTCCTGGGTCAGTACGTGAAGGAATGGCACTTCATGTTCGCCACGGCAGTGGTCGCGATGATCCCGGTGATCATCCTGTTCTCCATGATCGAAAAGCGACTGATCGGCGGACTCACCGCCGGGGCAGTCAAGTAACGGAAGGAATCATTGATGATCGAGTTCGGCACCGGCGGCTGGCGAGAGATCATCGGCGATGGGTTCACCAAGGCGAACCTGCGACTGTTGGTGCAGGGCCTGTGTGACCGGATCCTCGCCGAAGGCGTCGCCGAGCGCGGTGTGGTGATCGGCTACGACCGCCGCTTCTTGTCCGACACCGCAGCGTGGTGGGCGGCGGAGGTGTTCATCGGCAACGGCGTCCCGGTCACCGTGGTGACCCGGCCGGCGCCGACCCCGATGTTCATGTGGACGGTCCGCAACAAGGACTGCGCTTACGGCATCGCCGTCACTGCCTCACACAACCCGGCGCTCTACAACGGCGTCAAGGTGTTCACCGCCGGCGGCCGCGATGCCGATGCCGAGATCACCAACGAGCTGCAGGACCACATCAACAGCCTCACCGAGGCGGACGTTCGCTCGGTGTCCTCCCATGAGGTGGCGACGTCACCGCTGGTGACCAGGCAGCCCTCGCTGAACTGGTACATCGACGCCATCTTGGACAAGTTGGACACCGACACCATCCGCCACCAGCACCTGTCGATCGTTGTCGATCCGATGTTCGGCGTGGCTCAGACCTGCCTGCAGACGATCCTGATGACTGCCCGCTGCCAGGTGGACTTGATCAACGACCGCCACGACACCTTGTTCGGGGGCCGACTGCCGTCACCGACGGCAGCCACCTTGGAACCGCTACGCCAAGCCGTCCTCGAACGCGGCGCCGACCTGGGCATCGCCACCGACGGTGACGCTGACCGGCTGGGGATCATCGACGACGCGGGAAACTTCCTGCACCCCAATCAAATCCTGGTGCTGCTGTACAACTACCTGCTCACCGGCAAGGGCTGGAAGGGCCCGGCGGTGCGCAACATGTCGACCACCCACCTGCTCGACCGAGTGGCCGCTGCCCACGGCGAGCAGTGCTACGAGGTTCCGGTGGGCTTCAAGTGGATCTCGGCGAAGATGGCCGAGACCGACGCGGTGATCGGTGGGGAGTCGTCCGGCGGTCTGACCGTCCGTGGCCACATCGCCGGCAAGGACGGCGTCTACGCCGGCAGCCTGTTGGTGGAGATGGTGGCGGCGTCCGGGCGCAAGCTCAGCGAGCTGTACGCCGACCTGGTCGAGCAGTTCGGGCAGCTGGAGATGGTGGAGGCCGCGTTCGGTTTCGATGCGGCCCGCCGCGCCGAACTGCAGCAGCGGATCTTCGTCGATCACGATCTGCCCGCGTTCAGCGAACCGGTCGACCACGTCGGCTGGGTGGATGGCTGCAAGGTCTACTTCGCCAATGGCGGCTGGGTGACCATCCGCTTCTCCGGCACCGAGCCGGTCTTCCGGGTGTTCTGCGAAATGCCCACCCAGGTGGAGGCGGCCGCGGTGGCCGAGTTGGTGGCCGGCTACTACGGGCTGGCCTCGGATGGAGAACGGTAATGAGTTCTGACCTGACCCGTGCAGTGATCTTGGCTCGGGGGTTGGGCACCCGCATGCGTCGGGATGCCGAAGGGACGACACTGAGCGCCGAACAGGCCGAAGCGGCCGCGTCCGGGGCGAAGGCGATGATGCCGATCGGACGACCCTTCCTCGATCACGTCATCTCCGAGCTGGCAGACGCCGGGGTGAGCGAGGTGTGTTTGGTGATCGGACCGGAGCACACCGCGATCCGCGACTACTACGACACACTGCCCAAGGCCCGAGTACGGATCAGCTACGCGGTGCAGGAAGAGCCGTTGGGGACGGCGAACGCGGTCGCCGCAGCTGAGGAGTTCGTCGACGGGCATCGCTTCGTGATGATCAACGGCGACAACTTCTATCACGGCTCCACCATCGCGGCGCTGGCCGCGGTGCCGGGCAATGCGCTCGCCGGCTACACCCGCCGCGGGTTGCTCGCCAAGGGCAATGTGCCCGCGGCGCGGCTGTCGGCTTTCGCGATGGTTCATGCTGTCGACGGCGTGCTCGTCGACATCGTGGAGAAGCCCGACGCCGAGGTGATCGCCACCGTCGGTGCGGACGCGCTGACCAGCATGAACTGCTTCGTGTTCACCCCGGCGATCTTCGACGCCTGCCGGGCGATCACGCCATCGGCGCGGGGTGAGTACGAGATCGTCGACGCCGTGCGCCGGCTGGTGGCCGGTGGCGAGGCCGTCCGGGTGGTGACCGTGGACGACGGGGTGCTCGACCTGTCGAGTCGGGCCGATGTCGGCCCGGTGCAGCGGGCGCTGGCCGATCACGAGGTGCGCCTGTGACCACCGTGGCCTGGCGAGTGCCGGGCCGGCTGGAGGTTTTCGGAACCCACACCGACTACGCCGGCGGTGATGTGCTGGTGTGCGCCATCGACCGCGGCGTTACCGTCGAGGCCCGCGAGGTGGCTGGCACCGAGCCGGTGCTGATCGCCGGGTCCGATGCCGCCAAGTCGGGGGTGGTCATCCATCCCGCTGCGCCGACGCCCTACCCGCCGGGCCATTGGGGTCGCTATCTGCAGACGGTGGCCGATCGGCTGACCGCCAACTTCGGCCCGCTGCGTCCGGCCGAACTGCGCTTCACCGCCGAGCTTCCGCTGGCCAGCGGCATGAGCAGTTCCTCGGCGCTCGTGGTGGCCGCGGCCTTGGCGCTGGCCGATCTCAATGGCTTCAGCCAGACCGACGCGTGGACTCTGGCCAATCCCGACCGGCTGCAGCTGGCCGGCTATTTGGCCTGCGTCGAGAACGGCAAGAGCTGGGGTGCCCTGGCCGGCGCGCTGGGGGTGGGCACGCTGGGCGGGTCGGAGGATCACACCGCGATGCTGTGCGGCCAGGCCGATCGGCTCTCGCAGTACCGATTCGATCCGCTGAGCCTGGTGCAGACCGTCACCTTCCCCGCCGACTGGGCGTTCGTGGTGGCGGTCAGCGGCGTGCGTGCCGAGAAGACCGCGGCCGCGTTGGCCGACTACAACCGGGCGTCCCTGGCGACCGCCGAGGTGCTGCGGCGCTGGCAGGAGGCCACCGGACGGCAGGATCCGAGCCTGGCAGCTGCGCTGCGGGTGGACGCCGAGCGGCTGACCGCAGTGGTGGCCGACTCCCCAGCGCTGGCCCGGCGGCTGGCGCACTTCGTGGTGGAGTCGACCGAACTGGTGCCGGCCGCAGCACAGGCCTTCGCCCAGGCCGATCGGACGGCGGTGGCCGAAGCGGCCGCGCGTTCGCATCGCGCCGCGGCGGATCTGTTGGGCAATCAGGTGCCGCAGACCAACGCCTTGGCCGATCTGGCCCACGCGCTGGGGGCGCCGGCGGCGTCCTTCGGGGCGGGATTCGGTGGCAGCGTGTGGGCGCTGGTGTCGACCGGCGAGGCCGAGGCGTTCGCCGCGGAGTGGTTGGACGGCTATCGCGCGCGCTTCCCCGAGCTGAGTGATGCCTCGGTGCTGGTCACGCGGCCCGGTCCGGCGGCGTCCCGGCTCGACTGAGGTCAGTCGCCGGCCAGCACGACCTCGACGCCGTAGCCACGAAGCCGACTGATCGCTTCGGCGTCAGCGGAGCGGTCGGTGATCACCAGCGAAACCGCGTCCAGTCCACAGATACGCGCGAACGCGTGCTCGGACAGCTTGGACGCATCAGCCAGCACCACCACTCGGCGAGAGGCGGCCAGCATGGCGGCATCCATCGCGGCTTCCTCTTCCGAATCGGTGTAGATGCCACCGGCGGTGAGGTCGACGGCGTTCGCGCCGATGAAGACGGTGTCGAGCTGAATGGTCGGCAGGATCGCTTGGGCCAGCCGTCCGACCAGCGCGAACGAGCGGGTGCGGGCCACCCCGCCGGTCACCACCACCCGCGCCTGCGGACGGACGGTGAGGCTGTTGGCGATGTTGACCGCGTTGGTGACGATGGTCAGCGACTCGGGTCCGAACGACCGATCCCCGGCAATCCGGACGCCGACCTCGTGGGCGGCGGCGGTGGTGGTGGTGCCGGCGTTGAAGCCGATCACGTCGCCGGGGTTGACCAATGAGGCCGCATGTTGCGCGATGGCCTGCTTGGCGGCCCATTGGCGGCCGCTCCGAAACCGCAACGGCATTTCACCCGAACTGGGGTTGGCCAGCGCGCCGCCGCGGGTACGGACGATGAGCTGTTGGTCAGCCAGATCATCCAGGTCGCGGCGAGCCGTGGCCGGGGAGATGTCCAGCTCAGTGACGAGTTCTTCTAGGCGGACCGACCCGCGCTCGATGACCAGTTCGACCAAGCGGGCCAAGCGTTCTTCGCGGTTCACAGTTTCGCCCCCTCCCATGCGTCTCGGACAACGTGGCTTCAGCGTAACGGTGAAGCTGTCGATAGTGGAGTGTTGGGTAGTGGAATCGTCACTATCGCTCACCAGGGGTGGGGGCTGGTTCAACGGCGCCGAGTTGTCGTGGCTATGGGCGCCCGCGAGCTGCCGCCGAGGTGAGTCCGCCGAGTTACCGGGGTTATCAGCACTCCTGCGGCCGTCATAACCCTGATAACTCGGCGGTGGTGTCGCTCAACGGCCGCGCCCCGGCCGATAACCCGGATAAGTCGGCGCTCACCGGTGTGGCCCGAGCTTAAGCAGGTTCGCTGGCCGCGCCGGCAGCGCCTACCCTGGGTCTATGGCGCGCAGCTACCTTCCTGAGCAGGTCACTCGCGACGACGTCGATCGACTGCCGGGCCTGACCGTGCTGCAGTTCGGCACCGACTGGTGTGGCTACTGCCAGGCGGCCGAGCCGGCGATCGCGGAGGCGCTGAGCGGGTTGGACGTCGATCGCCACGTGTTGGTCGAGGACGGCAAGGGTCGTCCGTTGGGCCGATCGTTTCGCGTGAAACTGTGGCCGACGCTGATCTTCCTGCGCGACGGCGTCGAAGTGGCGCGCACGATTCGGCCGTGGAAGGCAGAGGACTTCACAGAAGCGCTCACTGTGGTGCGCGCGGCCGGAGGCCGCTAGGACGTCAGGCTCACGCTCGCCGCATCCAGCATCGGGCCACCTTCCAGCCACCGGTCCAGGCAGCGCAAAAAGCCTAGTCAGCGAACGGTATGGGCACGGACGGTACGTCCGACCGGCGCCAAAGATCCGTCGGCCAGATGAGGGGCAGATGAGAAAAGCGGGCCGTCCTTCGCTCTGGTGGCTGCCGAGCGCCAGACTGTAGCCCATGCAGGAACCAGGGCCATCGACGGGACTGACCGTCCGCGTGCGCCTGCTGTTCACGATGTTGGCCCTGACGACCTCGGTGCTGTTGGCGGCCGGCGCGACGGGCTTCCTGCTTGAACGACTGAGCATCGAACGCAGCGCCGTGGTCGAACTTGATCGCGAGGCGGCGGGCTTCATCGCCTTGGCCCAGAACATGACCGATCCCCAGACCGGCCAGCCGATCGACTCCACCTCGACATTGCTGCGAGTGGCGATCGAACAACGGGTGCTGGCGCCGGAGGACGGTGTGTTGGGGATCGTGAATGGCCGCATCGAATGGGTCGCTCCCGAGGTGGCCGTGCTGCGTTTGGAGGACGATCCGGCCTTGGTGTCCGTGCTGCAGGTGGCCGCGATGGCGTCCACCACCACCCAGGGTCGCTACACCGACGCCACCCACGACCTGGTGTACGTGGTGATTCCGGTGCGGGGACAGACACCTGCCAACTCCGGCGCGTTGGTGCGAGCGATCGATCTCGTGCCCGGATTCCGGGCGCTGGAGTCGACCTACCGCCTCTACGCTGCGGCGGCCATCGTGATCGGCCTGGTGGCCGGGGTGGTTGCCTGGGCGGTGATGGGACGGCTGCTGGCCCCGATCGCGCGCCTGCGCGAGACGGCCGAATCGATCAACCGCGACGACCTCTCCCAGCGACTGGACGTCTCCGGTCACGACGACCTGTCGGCACTGACGGTGACGATCAACAGCATGCTGGATCGCATCGAGGCGCTCGTCGAAGGCCAGCGCCAACTCGCCGACGATGTCGGCCACGAGCTACGCACGCCGCTGACGATTCTTCGCGGCCATCTGGAGCTGCTCGACCCCACCGATGGGGCGCAGGTCGCCCAGACCCGAGCGTTGGCGCTGGAGGAGATCGATCGGATGAGCCGCCTGATCGAGGATCTGTTGCTGCTGGCCAGCACCGAGCGTGCCGACTTCGTGGTGCCGACCGTGTGTGACCTCGCCGAACTGACCGACGAGACGTTCGCGCTGGTGTGCCGGATCGATGAGCGGCCCTGGAAGTTGGCTGAGTTGGCCGAAGCCGAGGTGGTGGCCGACCCGCAGCGCTTGAGGCAGGCGTGGCTGCAGCTGGTCGACAACGCGGTGAAGTACTCCCCTGTCGGCTCCCCGATCACCATCGGCAGTCGAGTCGAGAACGGCGAGGCCTGGCTGTGGGTGGGCGACCTCGGACCGGGGATTCCGGCTGAGGAACGGGCCCGGATCCTGCAGCGTGAGGTGCGTGGAGAGAACGCCCTGGCGTCCGGGCGAATCGGGCAAGGGCTCGGGCTGTCGATCGTGATCAAGATCGTGCAGGCGCATCACGGCCGCCTCGACATCGCCGCCGGCGCCGAGGGTGGCTCGGTGATCAGCCTGGTGTTGCCCGTCCCGAACGTCGTCGAAGGAGGTCTTCATGACCCAGATCCTGATCGTTGAGGACGAGCCGCGGATCGCGGCGTTCGTCGCCGCGGGATTGAAGGCGGCGGGCTATGCCAGCCACATCGAGGGCACGGGGACGCCGGTCGCCGACCTGGTGGCGACCGGAGAGTTCGACCTGGTGATTCTCGACGTGGGTCTGCCCGACATCGACGGCTTCGAGGTGCTTCGCCAGGTCAGACGCAAGAACGCGGCGATCCCGGTGATCATGCTCACCGCGCGGTCGGCGGTTCGCGATCGGGTCGCCGGCCTGGAAGCCGGTGCTGATGATTATGTGCCCAAGCCGTTCAGCTTCGAGGAGCTGCTGGCTCGGGTGCGATCACGGCTGCGCGTGAGCGTCCAGGAGACGAGCCTGACGCTGCGGCATGGGGACATCGAGTTGGACGTCCGGACCCGGCGGGTGCGGGTGAACGACACGGAGATCGACTTGTCGGCGCGCGAGTTCGCCCTCGCCGAGGTGTTGCTGCGCCATCCCGATCAAGTGCTCAGCCGCGAGCAGTTGCTCAGTGCGGCCTGGGGCTACGACTTCGATCCGGGATCGAATGTGGTCGACGTGTACATCCGGTACCTGCGCAAGAAGTTGGGCGCCGAGGCCATTCAGACGGTGCGCGGCATGGGCTACCGACTCGCCTGACGCCTAGGGGTGTTTGGGGCCGGGATTCGACACGGGTTGACCCTGTTGGCGCTTGCCTTGCCCCGAACCGGTCGACTGTCCTGATCCGGGTTGGCCCGAACCGGTCGCTTGGCCGCTGCCGGTCGGCTGGTGGGTCACCTGGCTGGCCGGGCGGGTAGCGCTTGGTGCGGCGGCCGATGGGCCAGTCGTGGTGGTCGCGCCAGAGGATGCGGTGGGGGTCGGACGAGCTGACGAACTCGTTGTCGGCAGGACGACGCCGTCGCGGGGAGCGGGGAGCGGTTCAGCGAAGGAGCCGGCTGAGGACGCCAAAGCGGCGGCCGCCACGAATCCGGCGACCACCAGGGTTGGTGCGACCACGAATGACTTCCGCACGGGTTACTCCTCCGCTTCCGGTCTCAGCATCCCATTGCGGGCGGGATGCTGAGACCGAAAGGGCAGCAGGTCAGCGACCTGCACGCTTTCCGGCGCCCGTCGGCGTCCCGGTGGGGGTGCCGGTCGGGGAGCCGGCGCAGTCGGTGCAGGAGCCGTCGCGCTTGCGTTCGCGCAGCTGAACCTGCTCGGTGGCCGCGGCCGTGGCGGTGCCGGCGGCCTGATCGGGCTTGTGGAGTTGCAGTCGCTGTTGCGTGCCGGTGCTGGCCGCCTGGGAGGCCCGAGTTGCGGCAGTGGCGACGGCCTGGTGGATCCGATCGCGGTCCTGGAGCTGGGTCTGAGTACCCGTCGGCGTCCCAGTCGGGGTTCCCGTCGGCGTCCCGGTGGGGGTGCCGGTGGGAGTGTTGGTGCAGGTCGGAGTTGCCGTCCCGTTCGGGTGTGGTCCCGAACCCTGCGCCACCGCCGGGATAGCGGCAGCCCCGCCGACCAGGACGGCCGTGGCGGCCAGTCCGATGGCGAAGTTCTTGATCATGATTGCCCTTTCGTGGAGCGGGTTGACGCTTCCAGTACACGAGGGCCGCGTGAGATCGGCATTGGAGCAGGATGAGAGCTTTCTCACCTGGGGATGATCACTCCTGATGAAGCGCGGCCACCACGTCCAGCCGAGACGCTGAGCGCGCCGGACCGAGGGCGGCCAGGACGCCGAAGACGATGCCGACGACCACCGTGGCGACCAGGCCCGCCCACGGGAATGAGTAGGGCATCTGCCAACCGACCGCACCCATCGCCACCACCAGCGCGTAGCCCAGCCACAGCCCGGCGATCGCGCCGAAGGCCGTCCCGATCACCGACAGCAACAGCGACTCGGCCAGCACCATCCGCTTGATCTGGCGTCGGGTGGCGCCGACCGCGCGCAGCATGCCGATCTCGCGGGTGCGGGCGAGCACACTGATCGCCAAGGTGTTCACCAGCGCCAGCAGGGACGGCAGCGCCAGCGCCGCCACCAGCACGTCGAAGATCACGATGGTGGAGTTGAACGTCTTGAGTTGCTCGTCCAGCCAGGTCTGGGACTCGTACAGCCGGAAGGCCGGGTAGTCGGCCACGATCTTCGCCAGCCGTGCCTGGGTCGCGGCCGGGTCGGCGTTGGGCGTCCGGTTGGCCATCAGCAACAGGTCGGCGGTGTTGTTGAAGTCGCGGGTGAGGTTGGACTGCGATGTGTACAGCGTCGACAGCTTGGCGTTGAGGTAGTCGTTGCCGATGCCGGCCACGTGATAGATCCGCGGCCCGTTGGGGGTCGACAGGGCGATCTGTTGACCGACCACCAGTCCGTTTTGAGAAGCGTAGATGCCGTTGGCGATCACCCAGCGTCCGCTCGTCAACTGACCCACGGCCGCATCCGAGGAGCCGGTGTTCCAGTCGAAGGACGCAACCTTCAAATACGACGCCGGGTCGATGCCGATCACCTGCACCTGGACGTTGTCCAGTTTGGCCATCGACAGCCGCAAGCTGGACGCCGCCGCGATCCCCGGAGTGGAACGGACGCGTTCAGCCAGCTGCGGCCCGGCGCCCAGGTTTCCTTGTCCCAGCACGATCGACTGCGGCATCACCAGGTAGTCGGCCGACATCGACTTGGTCAGGTAGCTGGTGAAGCCAGCGAAGATCGAGGTGACCACACTGATCATGGCCACGATCGAGGCCAGGCCGAGCATCACCGCGGTCACCGTCACCGCACTGCGGCCCGGGTTGCGTTGCAGATTGCTGCGAGCGATCGCGCCCTCACGGGCGAAGACCGTCTCCAGCGGGCGGGAGGCGTACTCGGCGATCGGATTCACCACCGCCGGCGCGAGCAACGCGATGCCGACCAGGAAGACCACCGCCCCCAGCCCGACCAGCGCGGACGAGCCGGAAACCAGCCCGAACAAAGAGGCCACCATCAGCGCCCCACCCACCCAGGCCTGAATACCGATCTTGCGGGCGTACACCTCGCCCAGTTGCGGACGCATCGCCTCCATCGGCGTCACTCGTCCGGCCGCGCGAGCGGGCAGCAGCGCGGCCACCACGGTGACGCCGATGCCGAGGGCGATCGACAGCACCCAGGTGCCGGGGGTGAAGATCGGCCCTCCCACAGTGAAGTGCATGACCGAGTTGAAGATGGGCGACAGCGCGGCGAAGAAGGCCGCGGCCATGCCCCAACCGGCCAGCAGCCCCAGCGCGGTGCCGATCACGCCTTGCAGGAGCGACTCGGTGAGGAACAGCCGCATCACTGTGCGCCGGGACGTGCCGACCGCCCGCAGCATGCCGATGTCGCGGCGGCGCTCGGCGACCACCGTCCGGAACGAGTTGGTGATGATGAAACCGGCTGTGGCCAGGGCAAACAGGCCGAACAAGTTGAACGCAAAGCTGCTCACCTGCAGCGCAGCCAGCAGCGAGGATTCACTGGTCAGGCCACCGACCTGGTAGTCGGGGCCGAGCACTCGCGAGACCGCCTGCTCGGTGGCGGCGCGGTCGGCCCCAGTGACGAACGACGCCTGAATGACGGTGATCCGGTTGCCCAGGCCGAGGAGCTGCTGGGCGGCCGGCAGGGTCAGATACGCCTGCTCGTTGCCGGGCAGGGTGACGGCGCTGAGTAGCCCGACGATCCGGAAGCGGGACGTCCCGGCCGCGGACGGCAGCACCAACTCGTCGCCCAACCCGAGCCCGAGTTGGTCGGCCAGGTCGGCGTTCAGCACGGTCGAGGTCGTGTCGGTCGGCGCCAGCATTCGGCCTTGCGACAAGGTGAAGTCCTGCAGAGCGGTGACGGTGCTCAGGTCGATGCCGACGACGCGCAGCTGGGCCAGCGCGTCCGCCGGGGCGTTGGCCGGGCGGGGCAGCGGCACCACCGACTGCGCTCCCGGACTGGCCACGGCGATCTGCGGAACGGTGAGCACCTTGTCGAGGCTGCTCGCGCTGAACGGCTGGTTGTAGGCGCTGGTCACGGTCAGATCGACCTTGCCGGCGGACACCAGCAGATTGCGGTTGAAGGCCTCCACCATGGCCGGCAGGATCCCGTTCAGGCCGAAGGTGAGCATCACGCCGAAGACGACCGCCAAGGTGGTCAGCAGCGACCGGGCGCCGCGACCGCGAAGGTAGCGCCAGGCCAACTCACCGGTGAGTGTCACAGCAATCCCGACCGTTCCAGGGCCGTCCGCGGGGCTTCGCGGGTGCCGTCCAAGGTGACGTCGTCGACGATGCGTCCGTCGCGCATCAGCACCAGGCGTTGGGCGTAGGAGGCGATCCGCGGGTCGTGGGTGACCATCAGCACGCTGCGTCCCCAGGTCTGGCTGACCTGCTGCAGCAGCTCGCCGATCTCGGCCGCCGACTTCGAGTCCAGGTTTCCGGTGGGCTCATCGGCGAGCACCAGCGCCGGCTCGGTCGACAGTGCCCGGGCGATCGCCACTCGCTGCTGCTGACCCCCGGAGAGCTGATCGGGACGGCTGTGCAGCCGATCGCCCAGCCCGACGCGTTCCAGCCAGGTGGACGCCCGCTGCTCGGCGTCCCTGATGCCGTCCAGTCGCAGCGGCAGGGACGCATTCTCGGTGGCGTTCAGGACCGGGATCAGGTTGAAGAACTGGAACACGAACCCGATCCGGCGACGGCGCAGCTCGGTGAGCTGGTCGTCGGGAAGGTCACCGATGACGTGGCCGTCGATGGTGATCGCGCCGGCCGTGGGCGTGTCCAGGCCGCCGAGCAGGTTCAGCAGCGTCGACTTCCCGCAGCCGGACGGCCCCATCACGGTGACGAACTGGCCTTCAGGGACGGTGAGGTGGACCGCGTCCAGCGCGGTCACCTGGGACGGCCCGCTGCCGTAGATCTTGGTCAGTCCGCTGACCTCGACGATGGCGCTCATGGCCGGCTCACTTGGTGCGCACTTGCTGGCCGTCGGCCAACGCGGCCGCGCCGGTGGTGACCACCTGTTCACCGGCCGAGACCCCGGTCAGGATCTGAACCGAGGTGTCGGTGGATGCGCCGACGGTGACCGTGCGGGCGTGGACTACGCCACCGGCGTCCAGCACGAAGACGGTCTTGGTGGTGCCCTTGGTGACCACCGCCTCCACGGGGACGACCAGCGCGTTGGCGATCGAGTTGGTGGTGAGGTCGACCGAGCCGCTCATTCCCTGGAACAGTCGGGCGTTGCCGGCTTCGAAGCTGATCCGGACGCCGAAGGCCACTCCGCCGGTGCTGGTCTGCTCCGGCGCGGACTTCACGGCGGTGACCTTGCCGGGGAACGGATCGTTGAAGGCGTCCAGGGTGACCGAGGCGGCTTGGCCGACCTGGACGGCGGCGATGTCGGTCTCGTTGACCGCGGCCTCGAACTCCATCCGGGTCGGGTCGACCACGGTGAACACCGGCACCCCGGCGGTCACGCCGGCGCCGGGCTCGACGGAGGCGGCCATGGTGATGGTGCCGTCGAACGGCGCGGTCAGGTCGGCGTGGTCGAGATTGCGTTGGGCCTGTTTGAGCGCTTGCGAGGCGGCGCTGACGGCTTGGTCGGCCGCTGAGCGGGCCTGCGAGACCTTGGTGGCGCGACTGAGTTTGGTGACCGTGGCCGAGGCGCTCTTCACCGCGGCGTTGGCGGCATCTCTGGTGGCCTTCAACGTGCGCAACGTGGGCAACATGGTGGCTTGGTCGGCGGGGCCGGCGGCGTTGTAGTCGGCCAGGTAGTCGGCGTAGTTCTTGCTGGCGGCGTCGGCCTGTGACTTGGCCGCGCTGACCGCCTGGTTGGCAGCCGCACGTTCACCGCTGGACGGCACGGCATTGGTCACGGCCTCGCCGTGGGCGAGCGCCTGGGAGTAGGCGGCCTTGGCCTGGGCGACGGCGAGCTTCAGCGACGTGGTGTCCATTCGGGCGAGCACCTCGCCAGCCTTCACTGCGGCACCGTCGCGCACCTGCACCGATGCCAGGGTGCCCGACGTGGGCGGGTACACCCCCGAGGTGTGGGCCGGGACGAGGGTGCCGGGCGCGCTGGCGGTGACGTCCAGGGTGGCGGTGGTCACGGTCGCCACTCCGACCAGTGGACGGTTATTGGCGGCGGAGTAGGCAACGCCGCCGCCGATCGCGGCGACGACCGCGGTGGCGACTCCGATGGCGATAACGGTCTTGCGCTTCATGACTGCTTCCCCTTGAGGGTCTCGAACAGTTGATGGGTCATGGCGACGATGTGAGGGGTGACCGGGGTGGTGAAGGTTCCTGGCGCGACGCCGAGGACGCGCTCTTGGGCTTGGGTGATCTCTGCGCTCCCGTTGAGCATCACCTCGGTGAACTCAGCTGAGGTGGTGGCGAGCAGGGCGCGCTCCCAGAGTTGATCGCCGGCCTCGAACCACAACAGCAGCACGATGTCGGTGGCGCCGTTCGCGTCGGCGAGATCGAAGGAGCCGTCTGCGGCACCGTCCTTGACCAGCGGGAGCAGCACTCGGCGGGCGTCCTCGCGCCAGGAGCGGTACACCCGCACGCGCATCCCGGCGTTCTCTTCGCGCATCAGCAACGAGGCGAGGGCGATCTCACCGAAGCCGAGCTTGAACGCTGCGGCGGCTTGCATCACTGCGTGAAGTCGCTGTGCGGCCGACCCGGGTCCCTCTGCGGCGGAGGAGAGTTGCGCGAACAGGCCCTCGCCGAAGCGTTGGATGAGGGCTTCCAGCACCGCGTCCTTGCTGGCGAAGTAGTGATAGAAGGTGCCCTTTGCCACGCCGGCCTGTTGGACGATGTGCTCGACCCGCAGAGCTTCGAAGCCTTGGGTGCGACACAGCTCGAAGGCGATGTCGAGCAGTTCCTCGCGGCGAACGTCGGGGTCTTTGGTGATCCGTACCTTCGGTGCGGGCGCCGTTTCGGCGGTGGTGGTCATGTGATGACTCCCGTGGGCCGCGCACGCGGCGACCCCACCCATTCAGGCTACCGACCGACCGTCGGTCGGTCAATCAGCTACGTCGCGGTTTCGTCCCTGAACACCGACAAGCCCCGCCACGAGGACGGGGCTTGCCAGCGGGGAACAAACGTCAGGCTGCGGCGGCGCGGGCGGCGCCGGCTGCAGATTGCAGGGTCTCCATGAGGTCGGACGCGGTGCGGCAGCGGAAAGTGAGCACTTCGCCGGTGGCGAGCTGCACGCGCATGCCCTTGTTGAACAGGGTTGAGACAGGTTCGATGGTGGTCACCTGGCCGATGCGCAGCGCCAGCGGGACGGCGTTGACTTGATCACGGGGCCGGAACTCGAGCGCCTCAGCGCTGACCACGACCCGGCCCGAGACCCACTGGCCGCCGAAGCGCTCATGGAAGCGCGCCAGCGTCCACGCGGTGTCATCGAGCTCGACGGCCGGTCGGTCGGCCTCGTCGAGCGCGTGCTCGTCAACGACGTCAGTCGCCGTGCTCGCAACCCCTAGCTGCAAGTCGGCCTCGGCGCTGGCCAATGCCCAACGCCCAATCTGCATCGATGCAGGTGTCATAGCTTCTTACCCCCCGGGCCTCCGTTATCAGCGGATGAGGCCACACGTCCATAGAACCTGGCGTATGAACAGCAGGCAACCGGAATTCGGTGCGCAATATTGCACATCGCACCTTGCTGATAGGTAATACTGAGGCCCCAAGTGACGCCCGTGTGGCTGCCGAAAATGAGACAGTCATCGGCCGAGGCCGCCCAGTCTGTCCCCTGCGCGTGTGCGCCCCTAGAGTTGGCCCCGTCGACACGTTGTCGGCCGCAATGAGAGCGGAGGGGAATCAATGCGAAAGATAGCCTTGATGATCGCGGCGGGAGCAGTCGCGATCTCGATGTCGGGATGCTCGATGATTCCGGGCCTGGGATCACAGACCGGCGTACAAGCCTGCGCGGCTGTGTCGACGGAACTCAGCAAGGCCATGGAGAGCTTCCAGACGGCGATCTCGGGAGCCACCAACGATCCCGACGCCGCGATCAAGGCGCTCGCGCAGTTGGGGACCGATCTCAAGGCTGCCCGCACCAAGGTGACCAACGCCGACGTCGGTGCTGCCCTGGACAAGGCAATCGCCGGGGTGGAAGAGATGTCGTCGCTGATTCAGGGAAGCGACCAGGCGATGACGAGCGACGAGTTCCAGACTGCCGCCACCGACGTCCAGACCGCATTCACCGATCTGGCCAAGGCCTGCACCAAGATCTGATCCGAACGCGACGCACTGGCCGGCACCCCAGGTGGGTGTCGGTCAGTGTTGTTCTCAGGTGAGGGTTGCCGCAGCAAGCCAGACAGAGCCGGCGATCAGACCGGACGCCAACTCGATCAGCATCCCCCAGCCGGTCGCCTTCAGCCCGACCTTCGCTGATGCCCAGGCGCGTCGGGTGTCGCGCAGTCGGACGTACTCGGCCAGCCACAGCCCCAGCACGAACCCCAGCGGCAGACCGATGAGCGGCACCACGAAGAAGCCGACAATGCCCAGGACGGCAGCGAAGATGAGTGAGGCGTTCGCGGTGCCGGCCTGCTGAGTCTGTCGGGCCATCAGTACTTTCGAGCCGACGGCACCGAGGATCAACACGGTGGCCGCGATGCCGAACGTCCACCACCCCACGGCGGTGTGGGTGAAGGCAGCCCACACGCCGATGGCCGCCCCGATCAGCAGACCACCGGGCAGCACAGTCACGACGATGCCGATCAGGCCAACGACGATGATCAGTCCGACGATCACTTCGAGCGCGATTTCCACACACACCTCCCTTCTCCACCAGTCTGACAGGGTCGTCCAACGGCCGGGCCGGGGACGCTGATTGGCGATGTCACTCGGCTGTCTCGGTGGTGTCACCGCTTCGAAATGCGTCCCGCACACACTGGGGCCCACCAACACTGATCAGGAGGATTCGTGAGCGCGCTCACTGTGACCAAGGTGAAGACCGGCAGCCCGTACGAGACCAAGGCCGGGTACTCCCGGGTCGTGGCCGTGGGCGACTGGATCTTCGTCTCCAACACCGCCGGCATCAACTACCAAACCCGCGTGATGCCCGAGGACGCGGCCGGTCAGGCGCGGCAATGCCTGGCCAACATCTCCGGCGCATTGGCCGCGGTGGGTTCCAGCCTGGCCGATGTGGTCTCCACTCGGGTGTTTGTGCCCAACTCCGGCGACTGGGACGCAGTCGTCGACGTCTTGGGCGAGCACTTCCGTGGCATCGACCCCACCTCTACCTTCACCGCCGCGCCGCTGGCCGGGGCCTACCTGGTGGAGATCGAAGTGACCGCGTTCAAGGGTGCCGGCGCGCTGCCGACCGAGGTCATCACCGTCCAGCTGTGAGCTTGGCTGTGAGCTGACTCTGCAACCCTTGGGTTGAGCCCGGTCGAAACCAAACGCCCCCGATCCCTGAGATCGCGCGGCGTGTCGGGCAATATCGGGCGTTGCCAGGGCGTTTGGTTGCAGTGTGAACGTGCAGCATGCCCCCTTCGACCCTGACCAGGTAGAACGCGCCCTGGATCGGGCGTACTCCGACGTCCGTGACCTCACCGACGGTCAGGTGGCGCAGGTCTATCCGGCGCTGGCCGAGGTGGACCCGGGCCTGTTCGGCCTGTGCGCGGTCGACGTCACCGGCCAGGTGTGGGAGCGCGGGGACACCGAGGCCGGCTTCGGCTTGATGAGTACCGCCAAGCCGTTCACCTTCGCGCTGGTGTGTGCCGCGATCGGGGCCGACCGGGCGCGCGACGAGATCGGCGTGAACGCCACCGGCAGCGAGTACAACGACGTGGAGCCGGTGCTGGCCGCGCCCGGTGGTCGGACGAATCCGATGGTGAACGCCGGTGCGATCGCCACCTGCAGCCGGGTCCCCGGGGTGGGGGCGGACGCGCAGTGGGCGCGCCTGTTGGACGGGCTGTCGGCCTTCGCCGGTCGGCAGTTGTATCTGGACGAGGCGCTGTACGAGAACGTGATGGCCACCAACGTGCGCAACCGGGAGTTGGCCGACGCGCTGGCCAGCAAGGGGGCGCTGGTCACGAGCGCGGCTGAGGCGTTGGAGTTGTACTCGAAGCAGTCGTGCCTGTCGACCACCGCGCACGACCTGGCGGTGATGGGCGCCACGCTGGCCAACGGCGGGGTGAACCCGGTCACCGGGGTGCGGGTGGTGCCGGCGCACGTGGTGCGGCCGGTGCTGGCGGTGATGCTCACCTCAGGGCTGTATGAACTGTCCGGCGAGTGGCTCTACGACGTGGCTCTGCCGGCCAAGACCGGCTTGGGTGGCGGCATCGTCACCGTCGCCCCGGGACGGATGGGCTTGGGCGGCTTCTCCCCCCTGCTGGACGAAGCGGCCAACACCGTCCGCGGGGCACAGGGGTTGGCGGTTGCGGCCGACGAGCTCGGCCTGGGGCTGTTCTAGGCGGGACGCTCACGCCCTGGCGCGGCTGCGTCCCTCGATCACCTGTTGGCAGAGCTCGATGGTCTCGGGCAGCAGGTCGACGCCGAGCACCCGGGCCTGGCGGGTCACCTGGTTGACCAGGCGTTCCACGTCCGCGGCGTTGCCGGCTTGATGCTCGGTGCGGATCCGCGCGGCCAGCAGGAGCTCGTCCTCGGGTGCGACGGTGAGCGCCCGGGCCGCAGCCCAGCGAGCCAAGTCGAGATCGTTGTTGCGCAAGGCCCGATCAGTGAGTACTGCGCCGACGTCGCGCAGCGCGGCAGAGATGTCAGTGCGCATCTCCTCGGCCCAGTACCACTGACCAGGCGCGGCGTCGGCCAGCGGTGCGCCGCGCACCAACTCCATGGCGGCGATCAGGGTCGAGTCGGCCAGGTGCAGCACCCCCGGTGCCAGTAGCACCTGCAGCTGTTGCCAGTCCGAGGTGATGCCCGGGTGCAGGCTGATCCGTCCGGAGTAGGCATCGGGCAGGTAGGGCTCCCCATCAGGATCGTTGCCCAACCACGTGCGCAGACGGCTCAGGTTGGATCGCCGGGTGCTCTCGGCCACCGCCAGCCCAGTCGCCATTTGGCCGGCGGTGCTTTGTGGATGCTCGACCATCCAGGCGCACAGCTCGGTCAGCTGCTGCCGGGACCGTGCGGGTTCGGGCCCGGTGGCGCCGTGCAGCTCGGCCGGCCCGATCAGCAACAGGCGGGGATGCGCGGCTGGTTCCATGAGTCTGACGATCTCCACTTCGTCCCCATCTCGGCTCGGCATCGGATACACGTTCTGGTCGTTCCACCAGGGCGCACGCTCCGCTGCGGTGTCGGTGAACAGTTCGCCGAGTTGATCGCGGACGTCGGCGTCGATCGCATGCGCGGCCAGGCTGCCGGGGCGTCCGGCCAGCCGACCTTCAGGACGACTGACCGATCCGCCGACCTGCCACTGCGCAGGATCGTCCGCGGTAGTGCCGGTGATCACCGAGACCCCCACCGAAGGGCCCTTCAGAAGCGCCTCGACCTCAGCGAGGGTGGCCGTGGGCAGGTCATCGAAGAAGCAGAAGATGTAGGCCGCTACGGCGTCGGCGCGCTCGGGGTCTACCCGCAGGTCACTCAGGCTGACCTGAGCCAGCGCTGCCCGCCGCCGGGCGACTACCTGCCGAAGCTTGGCCAGAGCCAACTCGACACTTGCTACCTGAACTCGATCGTCGCCGGCCAGGGCAAGGAGCCGCGCACCCGTACCGGTGGCAATGATCCGGGCATCGGCGCTCCAGGGCGCGCAAGCCAGCTCGACGCCCATCGCGGACAAGGCGTTCATGCGTTGGTCGGGACTGCCGGAGACTCCGAGAACCCGCGGCTGCTCCACGTCGATCAACAACACCTCGCCGTCCTCGGCCGTACCCAGGCTCACCAGCGCCGGGTAGGGGCAGGGCGCATCCAACTCTGGGAAGCAGTCGACGATGGGGGCGCTCCAGGTTTGCTCGTCTCCGCCAAAGCCCGATGGCGGCTCCCCATACGGCTGCGCCCAATCCAGCCACAGCTGGTCAGCGCCCACCCGGACGCTACGCAGCATTGGCAAAGGCAATGACTCCTGGCGGCAGTGCCGTCCCAGGTGGCGGAGGGTGTTGGTCAACGCAGCCAAAGCGTCCGGGTCCTCCCCGGCGCGCAGGACGGCGCGCAGCCGGTCAGCGGCGTCGCTGGCCGGCGGTAGATGTCGGCCGAGCCCACGCTCGCGCAGTCGCAACGTCCTGCGCACTTCCAGGCTGCCGACGACGGCCGCTGCGGCCAACGTGCCGATGGTCAGCGGCGTGGCGGGATTGACGGCGTCGTCGGGTGCGACCGCCGTGGTGGGTGTGGGCGCTTCCGTCTCGGAAGTGGACGGCGGGGCGGGCAGGGGATCCGGATCTGCGTCCGGTCGATGGGTTTGGGGTGTCGGTGTCGGGGGCTCCGGTTTTGTCGGGGCTGGCTCGGTCACGGCCCCGGGGATCTGTAGCTTCCAACCGATCTCGATGTGATCGGGGTCTTCGATGATCGGGTTCGCATGGGCGATCTTCGGCCACTTCGATCCGTCACCCAGGAACTCCTCAGCGAGCTCACTGAGGGTGTCGCCACGCTCGACCACGTGAAGTTCGGTAGCGGTAGCGGTGGCCTTGAGCGGCACCGCGTCCGGCACGCGCAAGACGCTGCCCGGTGTGAGTTCGGCCAGTGGGTCACTGAGTTCGGGGTTCAGGGCGGTGAGCGTTCGCCATTGACGCCCGTCGCCCAGCAGTCGCTCGCTGATCGTCCACAGATCGTCACCGGGCATGACGGTGTAGGTGGCGGGCGGGGCTGTTGTCACGGGTGGCGTGACCGTCTGGACCGGCGCAGGAGGTGCAGGTGCGACGGCATCAGCCGCAACCGGGACGGGCGCGGCATCGCTCAACGGAGGTGCGGGCAGCGCGGCCCGGGTCAAGGGGAGCGCGGCGATCACCAGGGCCACCAGGCCGCCGGCGAGCAGCTGAGTTGACCGCAAACCGGGTAGCCGCACCGGTCGTCCACTCAGTTGGGAGATGAGTTCGGCGATGGTGGCCACGGTGAAGGTCCCCCACGCCGCCCAGCCGGCCAGGGTGAGGACGGCCAGGAGCGCCGAACCATCATCGAAACGCAGCAGACCGAGGTTGTGGGGGTAGCTGCCCCAGGTGATCAGGGCGAACGGAATCCCGAGGACAGCAGCGAGCAGAGTCAGGGCAGCCAGAGCGCTGCGAATCCACCTCATCATTTCCTCCCTCGATAGCTATCCAGTGGAGCGCTTCCTGACGCCGAGATGCTCACGGTGCCGGGCCATCCGGGTACCAGGACGTCACCGAGCGAGACCTCACAGACGACAGCCGTGGTGACGCTCCCGGGTGTGCCCACGGGACGAGCGAACGCCGCGGTATCGACGCGTAGTCGCAGGCTGGCGCAGCGCAGTCCGCTGGTAGTGGCCTGAATGGCGCTCAACCTCTCCGCGGCGCTGCGCGCGGATTGTGGTGAGCGTTCCATCACGGCCGCGCGGGCGGCGGCCCCGGCGATCGTTTCCACTGTGGACCGTGCCATCCACACCCGAGCTCCGCCGATCGCCAGGCCGAAGAGCAGCGCGATCGCCGGAACGAGGAGCGCGAATTCGACGGTCAGGGTGCCGCGTTGACTCATCGGACGACCTCCCGTGGCAGGACGGCCTTCTCCACGATCAGTCCCTGGCCGATGTCGAAGAACAGCGGCGCGCGTCCGGTCACCGTGACCACAATGACGTCACCGACAACAGCGGTCTGGATGGACACCTGCTCCAGCCCTCCCTTCGCGGCGACGCGGGCGCCAGTGGCTGTGGCGTCGGGCGACCCGTAGGAACTCAGATCCGCCACGGTGGCGGCAGCTTGGCCGGCGACCGTACGCGCGTGGAGCCAGACGCCCAGCTGCACCAGCCCGAGCACCAGCAGCAGGAAGACCGGTGCCAGGATGGCCCACTGCGTCGACTCGGTTACGCCGCGTTGGCTCACGGACGCGGCAGCTTGGCGTTCACGTAGACGGTGATCGCGGCCCCGACGGCTACCGCAACGGTGACCACCACCCCGGTCAGAATGGCGACTTCGGTCGACTGCGACAATCCCCGCTGGCTACGCGGCGACGGTGGCGCCACCAGGTATCCGATCAACACATGTATGGACTTCATTTCTCTCCTTCTTGGGGTGGTGGAGATCAGCCGACCAGGAGCCGGAGGATCGGTGGGATCAGGAAGAAGCCGGCGAACACCAGCGCGGGCACGACCATGAAGAAGGTCATGCGCTCCGAGATGGCAGACGCTTCGACTTTGGCCCTGGTGAGGTGGGCGTCGCGAAGTTCGCGAACCCGTGCCTGCAGCGCCCCGGCCAGGGAAGCACCGGCGTCGTCCAGGCTCATCACATCGGCGATGTCAGCGAGCGCGGGAAGCCCGAGGTCAGCGGCCAACGCCTTCAGATCGCCATAGGGCGGACGCTGCTCCAGTCGGGATCGCTCCAAGGCTTCGCGGATGGCGGCGAACACCGTGATGTCACTCACCGCCGCTGCCGCACGCAATGCTTGCGGTCCGGACCGGTTAGCCAGACGCTCCAACGTGACCAGGTCGAAGTAGGTGAGGAGAGCTTCGGTTGCATCTTCGATCGCCGCCGACTCCTCCGAGGCCAGCAGTAGATCGGGCAGGAAGAAGCCGAACACGGCCAGGGGTGCAGCTGCGAGGCCGATCACAGCGAAACCCAGGCCCGCGAGGGTGGCTCCGATGGCAGCGAGAAAGAGCGGGACGATCGCGCCCGCCAGTAGTCCGATGGCCTTGTAGGTGAAGTGCCGCTCGACGCTCCGTCCGGCTAGCCGCAAGCGCCGGAGAGTCGCGGCCGACACAGGGCGACGCACGCGTTGCTGCAGCCAGTTGCCCAGGCGATCCGGGCCCGGTGCGGCAGCGATCGGACGGCGTCCATCGAGCATTTCGAGCGCGTCGCTCAGTCGGGGCGCGAACGGCACCAGCGCACCACCAGCCACCGCCCACGCACCGAAAGCGATCACCGCGCCGACCAGGGCGGCCAGAAGTATGGGGCTCATGCGGGCCTCCGTAGGATCCGCTGGCGGCCGCGAGGCAGCGTCATCTGCCGAAGGAACATCAACGACCCGAGGTAGGCGGCCACCAGGATGCTGAGGAGGAGCTGCCCTAGTGGAGTTCCGAACGGGGCGAAGAAGGTGCCGCCGAAGACCAACGCCAGGCACAGGACGGTGGCGGTGATCAGGGTCACCTGGCGCACCACGAAGCGAGGCTTGGCCCGCTCGGTGCTGATCTCGCGCAAGGAGCGCAATCGGTCTTGAAGGTTGTCGGCCAGCGCCGCCAAGGTGGCACTGGCCCCGGTGCCCCCGCGTTGGGCAGCCAATGCCAGCGCGGCCAGCACCGCATCGGCATCCGGACTGTCGAGTTCGTCGGCCATCGCCAGGAGTGCTTGTTCGATCGACCAGCGATCATCCAACCGCGCGGTGAGCCGCCGTAGCGACGGTGCCAGCAGCGCGGGGGCCTGACGGGACGAAATTCGCACTGCGTCGAAGATGGATCGCCCAGTGGTCAGAAGCGATCCGAGTGTGCGAACCCAGCGGTCGATCGCCTGCAGCAACTCCAGCTCGCGGTTCTCCGGGGCCGACAGCAGCAGCGGCAGCACCAATGCCACGGCCGGGACGATCACCACGAGTAGCCACCAGCCGGTGATGACGGCCGCCACGGTTCCAAGGAGCAGGCTCGCGAGTAGGACAAGGAGCAACCGACGGCGCCTTTTGTCCACAGCCTTTGTCCACAACCCTGTGGGTAACTTGGGGACAGGCGGGGTATGACTGTTGAAACCTACGAACATGACCCAGGCGCCGCCGGCGATCAGGACGCCGCAGAGCGCAGCCAAGGCGATCACCGTCCACCCCCGAAGCCGAAGGCGGCCAGCTCGCTGGCCAGGCCAGCACTCGGGAAGAACTCGTATTGACTAGGTGATTCGCTGTGGTAGACGACATGGGTGACGGGCCGGCCGTTCTCGATGGCGCCGGTCAACTCGCGAACTTCGGCCACCTGACGGCGACGAATCCCGCCTCGCCAGGTGTCGTCGACCAGCCGTAGATGGATCAGCAGGTGGAGGTGGTGGCCGATCTGCCGGTACGCCTCATCCACAGACAACACGCCGCCCTGTGCAACACGCGAGGCCAGTCGGTCGATGGTGGAGGCCGCTGAGTGTGAGTGGGTGGTGGAAAGCGTTCCGGCGCCGGCCGTCATCGCCTCGAACATCGCCCCGGCTTCGCTCCCGCGCACCTCGCCGACGACCAGCCGAGACAGGTTTTGCCGGAGCGCCTCGGGGATCAGGTCGGCGACGCTGTACTCCCCGAGTCTCCTCCCGGCCACGATCTCGCCCATGCCAATACGTGACTGGAGAGCGAGCATGTTGCGCCGGTTCGGCTGGAGATGAGTGAGCAATTCGTAGTCGGTTTCCAGGGTGCCGAACCGCTCGTTGTCCGGGATGGCCGCGATCAGCGCACGCAGGAGAGTCGTCTTGCCGGCACCCTGGTCACCGGAGATCACCATCGACTTGCGAGCGAGCACGGCGGCCTGCAGGAACTCTGCGAGATGAACCGGCATCATCCCGCCTTCGGCAAGTTCGGCCAAGGTGATCGTGGTCAGCGTGTGTTGGCGGATGGTGATCGAGGGGCGGTAACTCAACCCGAAGCCGATCGCGTGTAAGCGGAACCGGTCACCCAGTGCGAGCGTGAGCATCGGGTGCGTGTCATCGAAGGGTCTGGCCGGACTCACCGATTCACCGAGGAATCGGATCGCCTCGACCAACTCCTCGTCGCTGTCCGCCACTGGCCCTCTGGTCTCGCGGCGGCCGTCCCCGAACTGGACGACGACCGAATCGCATCCGTGGATCTCGATGTTCTCAGCGTCCGGAATCTCGAACAGCGGCTGCAGCCGTCCGTACCCGAAGATGGCGTTCTCGACGGCGTGGGCGCAGGCGTGCTCGACCTCCACGGGCCACAGCGCCTCGCCGGTTGAACTCAGGCGTTCGACGTGATCTCGGACAACGCGGCGGATGATCGAACGGCCGAGGAGCCGCCGATCGGGCTCGCTGAGAGGGTTCAGTTCGGCCGCGGCCTGCGTGATGAGCTCGGACGCCTTGCGACGAAGCGTCACCACCAACTGCCAGTCGATGACAGGCTCGGTGGCAGCGCGAGTGAGTTGGTCGGCGCGGTGGACGGGTTCGAAGGCAGGCTCTCCAACCAGAAGTCGAACGTTCGCGAGTCGGTTCATGCGCGCGCCCCGACCAGAGCCTGCCGGGCGGAATCCAGGTCGGCCAGGCGACGATCGAGCGCTCGCACGTCGTTGACGTAAGCCGAGGTGAGGTGACGCCGGCTGGGTGCCGTCCCGTGGGAGTAGACGCCGGCTTCCTCGGGCTGCCAGGCCAAGTGGCCCCAGATCGGCACGCCGAAACTTCGCTGGATCTCGGTGCCGCTGTACGGCCGGCCCGGTCCGACCAGAACCAGACCCACACGTTCTGGACCGACGGTGCTGACCAGTTGAGGGAGGTAGAGCCGAAGAGCCGCCAGATCCGGCAACGAAGTACGAGTGACCACCACGACGCCACTCGCCACCGATAGAAGCGGCAGCGGAGCGCCGTCTGAGCCCAAACGTCCCACATCGACCAGCACTGATCGCGGCTGAGCCTCCACCGCGGCCGCGAGGTCGGCCCACACTGAGCCGAACAGGGAGATCATGCCGGGATGGTTGAAGCCGGGAAGCAGCGCCCCCTGTTCGCCGAGTGGCAGGGTGAGGGAGTCGATGACCGACTCCAATGGTTGGCGCTCACGGTGCGCCTGGAGCAGGCTGCCCAGCCCCCGGCCTTCTGGATCGGTGCCACTCAAGTACCCGGCCAGAACGGACTGATCAGGTTCGCGATTGGCATCCACCAGGAGCAGGGGGTTGGCGGAGTGAACGGTCAGCGCAACGGCCAACGAGGTCACTCCGGGCGAGTGGGCAGCGCTGGCCAGGACGAAGACGCTCATCGCGGTGCCTGGGGCAGTCGGATGATGGACAGTTGGCCCGCTGCAGCCAGTTGGGCGACACGTTCACCGGCGTCGGTGGCGACGGTGACGTCGATCAAGGTTGAGCCGTCCGTCTGCTGCTGAGGAAGCGACGCGGTGACCGCGGCCACGCTCGCACCTGTCGGTGCTGCGGTGCCTTCTCGGGCGACCGGGACGAGTTGAATCCGGGTTCCGGGTAGCAGGGGTGAGTTCGGTAGTCGTCCGGGTTCGAGTCGGAGCCCGACCCGGACGACCCCGTCCGCCACGACGGGATCCCCATACGCCTGCGGGCTGAGTAGTCCACCCGCACCCAGATCCGTCAGGGCGGTCTTGCCGACGATGTCCCCTAGCCGTTCACTGGGCACAGTCTCCACGCCAGGAGGTGCGGCCAGCGACGTGATTGCTAAATCGTCGGCAGAGATCACTTGATCGCGATAAACCGTGTGTTTGATCATGATCACGGAAGCCGCGCCACTCAGGTTGGCATAGAGCAGCGCGGCCCCCAACCCCCCAAGGCAGATGGCCATCACTCCCGCAGCGATCCAGCGGACATTCCGTCGTGGACGCATTGCCGCGCGAGTGGTATCCCCCATGGTCATCTCCCCGATCACTGGCCTAGTCGGACAGGGGTTAGCCGACGATCAGACAGCGATTGGAGCCGATGTTAGAACACTGTTGTCACTAATTCCCAACGCGTTCTGAGAATTGTGGACAACCCCGCTGCCTGTGGATATCTGTACGAGGATTTTGAAACGTCAGCAATTGAAACGAACGAAATCCGCGGGGACGAGGCGGGTCGGAAGCCGAGTTTATGCCGTCAGCATCCAGGTGCTCCGGGTGCCGTCCACGGTGGAGCAGAGCCCGCGGCTCGTCCTGTGGTTGGGCCTGAAAGGCCTAGTCAGGCGACGTTGATCTTCAGCAGCCCGGCCACCACGGGAAGACATCACACACGTCTGGACCGGACTGCCCCGCTTGGATCACCTGCACGATCAGGCCCGCAAGGGCGGTGCTGACCATCACCGCACCGATCGCAACGTCTACTGCCCAGCTACGCATGCTTCATGGTCAGGCCGGGTGAGCTGCGACGGCCCGGCCGAGCGGCGCGCTTTGGCCAGTTGGCTAGCGGAATTGGCCAATAGGTCAACGAGAGTGTTTGCGTAGTCAGCAGGGTGCGTTAAGTTTCACCCGGGGAAAGCGACCACGAGTGGTAACGGGGTCGTCGGGTGAGGAGGTCCGGTGGTCAAAGCATCGCCGTGGAGCAGGCTGGGCGCAGGCGTGCGTTCCCTGCTGAATCCGGGTCGTGTCGAGCTGGTCCTCTCAGGTCTGACCATTGTGTTCATTCTGACGATCATCGGCCCCAAGGAAAGTCCACTCGGAGCCGCCCTCGACATCCTCGCCTACAGCTTCGCCGCCCTCGCCGCGCGCTGGCCCAAGACCGGGGCCACCTTGTTGGGTTTGTACCTGGCGGTCCGTGGCTTCCTGCCCCGCGAGATGGGCAGCCTGAGCGAATACAGCGCACTGTACGTATTGCTCGGTGTCGGCATGCGTGGCGACTTCGTGATGCGCCGCGTCCTGACCGTGATCTACTACCCCCTCCTGATCTGGGTGACCCGGGTGTTCACCCCAGACGCAAAGGCGTTCGGACAGAGCTTCCTGATCTGGATCCTGCTCATCGGTTTGGTCTGGTTGATCGGCAGCGCGTCACACGGCTACACCACCGCGCTGCGCCGGGCGCACGCCGCCGAAGCCCAGCTGCAGCGCCAAGTGCTCGCCCGAGAACTGCATGACACCGTGGCGCGATCGTTCTCCAAGGTGGCCATGGTGAGTGAACGGGCACGCCTTCGCGGTGGCGCCACCGCCGACGACCTGGACGTGATCAGCGAAACCGCGGCGCAGGGTGTGGACGAGTTGCGTTTGGTGATGAGCCTGCTGCGTGACCCGGCGGCCTCTGTCGAAGCGCTCAGCAGTGGCACTTCGTTGGCCGAGGCGCTGGCTGAGGCCCAGAAGTCGTTGCGGGCCGACGGGTTCAACACCGCGGTCAGTGTCGAGGGCGATCTGAACGCGCTCGACGAGACGGCGTCGGCCACCTTGGCTGCGGTGACCTCCGAAGCGGCCGCCAACATCCTTCGCCACGGCGACGCCAGTCAGCCGGCCGGCATCATCGTCCACATCGACGACGCTCGCGCGGACGTGACCTTCCTGAACACCCCGGTCAGTGACGACACTCACGGCTCGGCTGAGCCGCTGGGATTGCGGGGCCTGCGCGAGCGCGTCGAAGGCGCCGGGGGTACGGTGAGTTACGGAGTGGAAGACCAGCTGTGGGTGGTGCGCGTCGGATTGCCTGTGGCGGAGAAGGCGGCTTGATGAGCGAGAACCAGACCGGGCCGATCCGGGTGCTGATCGCTGACGACGAGCCGATGGTCCGCGACGCGCTCACCGAGTATTTGGGCGCCGCCGACGACATCGAGGTGATCGGTACCTGCGGCACCGGCGTTGAGGCCGTCGAGCAGGCGCTGGCATTGACCCCGCACGTGATCCTGATGGACATCCGGATGCCCACCGTGGACGGAGTGGCCGCCACCCGCGCCATCGTCGAGAGCAGCCCGGACATCCGGGTGGTCATGTTGACCACCTTCGACGAGGACGAAGTGATCGCCGACGCCTTTGCCGCTGGAGCAGCCGGCTATCTGCTGAAGACCACTCGATCGACCGCCCTGGCTGAAGCCGTCCGCGCAGCCCATGCCGGGCTGTCGGTGGTGCCGCCGGGCCTGGTGAGCCGGTGGAGCCCCGCACGAGCGGTGGCCACGCCGCCGCGGCTGCTGCCTCGTGAACGTGAAGTGCTCGAGCTGCTCGCCCGCGGGCACACCAACGCCCAGATCGCGAGCAAGCTGTTCGTGTCGGCATCGACGGTGAAGATTCACGTTGCCGCGTTGATGCGCAAGCTCGACGCCGAGAATCGCACCAGCCTGGCCGCCCGCGCGCACGTTCTGGGGCTGATCGCCGGCGGGCAGTCGAGCCAGGAGTAGCTGCAATTGGCCAAGTGGACAACGATTTAGCCACTTGGTGGATGTTGCTCAAGGCCGTCTCATGTTGGGATGTGGGAGCGCTGAGGGATTCGTAGAGGCGGGCTCAAAGAGTCCTCGCAGTGCGAGGAGGAAAAGTGAGCACCACCGTAGTCACGGCGTTGGCGCCCAAGTTGTCGGCCTATTCGCTGCTCATCCGGATGGTGATCGATCAACGGATTTCGGCGCGCGAGTTCGAGACGCTGTATCTGCAGCTCTACCAGGACGATCCCACCGACTGGCCGATCGATGTCCTTGACGTCCTGGAAAGCCTGTTCGCCGACCTTGACGAACTCTTCGGCCCGAACGAACCGGGTAACCCCGGACGCGCCAGCTCTGAACTGCAGCGACGGGCGCGCGGCGCCTACTCTCGGCTCGCCGAGCTGGCACCAACCATCTGATTCACCCCCAGGTCATCAGGGTCGGGGGGAGGAGGGGGCTCCCCGACCTTGATCCTCGCCGGGAGGGACACCCGGCTGAGGGCGCGGGCGAGGGCACCACCTCGCCCGCGACTGCGTGTGGGCGACGCTCAGTGAAGGTGCCGATCAGTGAAGGCGGCGATCAGTGCGCTGAGACCGCCCGGCTGCAACACATGCACGCCGATCTAGTTGCTGTATCGGGCATGTCGTGACATCATCGAAGGCTGCCCAAAAGCCACTTTGATTAGGAAGTTTTGTCATGTCCGCGCCCAGCCAGACCGCTGAGTTGATCGCCAACCGTCCCTACCTGGTGCTGTTGTCCGCCCGCACGCTGTCCATGCTGGGGGCCGCCTTCGCACCGGTGGCGCTGGCTTTCGGCGTCCTGGCGTTGCCCGGCGCGGACGCGGGAACTCTGTCGATCGTGCTGGCGGTGCACACCATGCCGATGGTGGTGCTGATGCTGGTCGGCGGTGTGATCGCCGACCGCTACCCGCGCCAAGCCGTGCTGATCCTCGGTGAGTGGCTGGCCGCGCTCGGCTTCGGTCTGATCGGCGTGATGCTGCTCACCGGCTTCGCCCCGATCTGGCTGCTCAGCGCCGCCGCCGGAGTCGCCGGTGCCGCGGGCGCGATGATCTACCCCGCGTTGAGCGGGATCATCCCCGACCTGGTGCCGGAGGACCTGCGGCAGAAGGGCAACGCCTGGCTGGCCATGGGAGCTTCGGCCGCGCGACTGCTCGGCCTGGTGTCCGGCGGCGCCGCCGTGGTGTGGCTCGGTGGCGGTTGGGCCATGGTGGCGGCCGGTGCGCTCTACCTGTTGGCCGGCCTGCTGCTGCTGCGCCTGCCCAAGATCGTCGGCAACATCGCCGGCGAAGAGCACCACCCGCTGCGCCAGCTCAAGGACGGCTGGGGCGAGTTCTCCTCGCGGCAATGGCTGTGGGTCGTGGTGGCGCAGTGGTCGCTGATGATCATGATGCTGCAGGCGTCCCAGGGCGTGCTCGGCCCGGTGATGGCCAAGCAGGAGCTCGGTGGAGCTGCGGCCTGGACCATCATCCTGCTCGGAGAAGCTGTGGGTGCGGTCACCGGGGTCGGCCTGTCGATGATCTGGAAGCCGCATCGTCCGATCTTCGTGGCGACGCTGATGACCCTGGCCGCCGGGGTTCCGCCGATCCTGTTGGGGATGCTCGCGCCGCTGTGGGCGGTGACGGCCTCGATGTTCATCCTCGGTGTGACCTTCGAACTGTTCGGGGTGCTGTGGATGACGACCATGCAGGACGAGGTGCCGCCCGAGGCGCTGTCCCGGGTGGCGTCCTACGACGCACTGGGCTCGCTGCTGCTCGGCCCGGTCGGGCTGGTGCTCGCCGGTCCGGCGATCCTGGTGTTCGGTCTGCATCAGTCTTTGATCGGCGCCGGCGCCATCTCCACCATCGTGACGGTGTTGGCGCTGCTCTCCCCCGAGGTGCGCCACCTCCGCTCGAAGTCGTCGCGGCGGCCCAGCCTCGAGGAAGTGGCGCTGGACACCGATTCTGCATCCCCAATGAAGTAACACGGATGCAGCTAGTCACAGCTGCTTAGCCCGCAGCAGACTCGATGGGCTTGTCGGGACGGGCGTGGTCGCGTGGCGTGGACTGAGCCGTGTGGAAACTCACACAGCAGGTGTCGCGGGCGCTACTGTGTCGCCGAGCCGCTGCCCGGAGAGGAGACGCCGATGCTGACGCCCAGCAATGTGCCGCCGCCTTCTCCTGAGTTGGCCGACTGGGTACGCCAGGTCGCCGCCGAGCAGGACCCACGGGTGGGGCCGACCACCCCGGTGGTACCGCTGCTCACCCGTGGGCTCCCCACCCGTCCGTACGCGCCGGTGCACTCGCAGGTCTACATCTGCGCGGGCGTGATCGTGAAGCTGCACAGCCCCGCGGCCAACCGCGAGCGCCTGGTCAGTCGGATGCATTGCATCGGCGGCCCGGACATCGACCGACTGTGGATTCAGCCGCTCATCTACGCCCCGTTCGAGGCGCCCGGTGATCGGTTGGCGACCATCTGGCCGCGGGTCACCGTGCTGGCCACCATCGACCGCCCGCCGTGGTCCGACATCGGCACCTTGTTGGCCAAGCTGCACAGCCTGCCGATTCGCGACGACCCGCCGCGGCTGGGCGGCCACACCCGGCTTCGCCTGGCGGTCGACTATCTGCGTACCGATGGCGGGGCGCAGCTGCACTGGCTGGTCGAGCGCGGCGAGGAACTCGCCGAACTGCTCGCCGAACCCACCCAGATCACCCTCGCCCACGGCGACTTCCATCTGGGGCAGCTCGGCCACACCCCGCTGCGACGCAGCTGGAAGCTGCTGGACGTGGACGACTTCGGCACCGGCGACCCGTCCTGGGACCTGTCGAGCCCGGCGGCGTACTGGGCTGCCGGACTGCTCGAGGACGACGCGTGGGCGGAGTTCCTGACGGCGTACCGCGAGGCCGGAGGCCCAGCCGTCCCGGCCGATGGCGATCCGTGGCCGGCGCTCAACCTGCCGGCGCAGGCAGCCATGTTGATCGCGGTCACCCAGCATCTACGGGCTGCGGGTTCGGTGGCCGGCGCGGAACCGCTGCTAGTCGCTGCCCGGCGACTGTGGGACCAGTCCTAGTTCCGGCCTCATGGCCGGTGGGACAGCAGGAACCGTCCCCGGTGTCCCAGGTGGTTTCGACACGGACGCTGCGCGTCCTGCTCAACCAGCGGCGTGAGGGCGTTGCGTGTCTCGCTCATCCCACGGTGCTGGGGCGAGGTCGCGCGGCTTGGTCAGTCAGCGGCGTACGGTTGTGAATGCCGAGGCCCCCGACGCGTAGGAACGCCGGGGGCCTCGACCTGACTCGGTCATCTGTCAGATGTCGGCGAGCGCCTCGGTAGGGGCGGCCTTGGCGGCACGCCGCCCCGGCAGCACGGACGCCAGCGCCGCAGCCGCCATCGCGATCGCGATCATCGCCAGAGTCTGTGGCGCGTCCACGGCGAAGATCGCCTTGTCGAAACCACCCGACTTCGCCGTCGCCTCCACCGCCAGCCAGCCGAAGAATGCACCGGCGATGATGCCGACCACCACGCCGACGATGGTCACCTGCAGCGCCTCGATGGTGAGCATCACCCGCAAGGAGCGAGATTGCAGGCCCAATGCCCGCAGCAACGCCGACTCCCGGGAACGCTCCAACACCGACAGGCCCAGGGTGTTGCTCACCCCGATCAGCGCGATCAGCACCGCGAACGCCAACAGAGCGGTGGTGATGGCCAACAAGATGTCCAACACCTGCTGGTACAGGGCTGCCTCCGGCATCGAACCACTGACGCGATCGGGCGATCCGGCCACGTCGGAGGCTTGGACGAGCAGGTCCATCGCCTTGCTGCGGTCCGGCACCGACAGCCACATCACCGCCCCGGGCACCGGCTTGCCGAGGCTGGCCAAGGTGGCCGCCGAGACCAAGACCTCGCCTGGATTCGTGAGGTTGCTGGAACGCACCCGCACAGTGGCCTCTCCGCGGGCCCCCTTGATCTTGACCGTCTTGTCCAGATCGTCGGCCAGGTAGCTGCTCACGAGCACCTCGTCATCGGCCGGAGCGGCTGAGACCCCGGTCACCGGCACGATCCCCGGGTCATATCCCAGCACCAGAAGCGCGGAGTGTCGGCCAACCTGCGCGGGGACCGCACTCAAGGAGACAGTCTGATCGACCCCGGGCAGCCGGATCAGCTTGGCGGCCACCTCGGCAGGAATGCTGGCCGGTGCGCCGTTGTCCGTCCCGGCCCAGCTGATCTGCAGGTCGACCGGGAAGTGCCCCTCGATCTGATCCAGCACCGTGGCCCGCAAGCTTGCCGTGGCCACCTGCAAGGTGACCATCAAGCCGATGGCCAGCATCAACGCGGTCGCCGTCGCCGTAGCCCGGCGCGGATTGCGCTCAGCGTTGTTGGCAGCCAATCGAGCCACCGGACCGAACCGCCGCACCAACGTCCCACTGACGCGCAGCAGGCCGGGCACGAACAGAGGTCCACCGAAGAGCACCGCAGAGGCGATCAGTGCGCCCGCGCCGATCGCGATCAGCAGGGCGTATTCCCCGCCGATGGTCAGCGAGACTGCAGCCAGAGCCCCGCCCGCGGCCAGCAGCAGCCCACACACCAGCACCCGCGCCACCGACCATGCGCGGCGCTCGTCGGCGCCGAGCGCCGGCTGCAACGCCTCCAGCGGCATCACCTTCGTGCCTCGGATCACCGGGACGACCGCAGCGATCACCGTCGCCAGGACGCCGATGGTCAGCGCGAGGGTCAACTGCCACCAGGGAAGTGCCAGCCCCCAGAACAAAGCGGAGCTCCACGCGGTGAGGCCGACCGCCAACCCGGCGCCCATCGCCAGGCCGAGCAGCGAACCGACCACTCCCAACACGCCGGCTTCGGCGAAGAAGCGCGTCCGCACCTGGGCACCGCTGGCGCCGACAGCGCGCAACAGGCCGATCTGGCGGCGTCGCTGAGCCAAGGTGATCGAGAACGTGTTGGCGATCGTGATCATGCCCACCACGACGGCCACCGCACCGAAGGCCCACAACACATTGGCGAACACATCGAAATCGCCGGCGAGCTTGGCAACCGCCTCGTCCCGGACGACCTGGCCCGGCTTGGCCACGACCTTGGGGCTGAGCGCGGCCAGCTTCGGGTTCAAGGCGGCAGTCACCGCGGCGATGTCGGTGCCCGGAGCCACCTTGATCGCCCATTGGGTAGCCAGATCGGCCTCGGCGCCGGCCGACTTCAGCAAGGCATCAGAGGCGTAGCCGGTCTTCACGAAAAAGCCGCTCGGCTCGTTGGTGAGACCGACGACAGTCACCTCCTGGTGACCGCCGGCCACGCGCAGCGGCTGGTTCAGCTGAGCGCCCAGCGCCTGGGCGGCCGCACCACTCAAGGCGATCTCTGTCGGTCCGACGGGCCAATGCCCGACGGTGATCGTGGCCCAGCGCAGCGGCTCGGGTGGGACGCTCACCAGATTGAGCATCTGCGAGGCGACCCCACCGGTGAGGATGGTCGACGTCCGCAGCACCGGGGCGTAGGCGGCGATGCCGGGCTGGGCGGCGAGCACCGTCGCGATGCCCTTCACCTCGGAGTCGGCCGATACGGTGACCACGATGTCGGCGGACGCGATCGCGACGTTGGTCGCCTTGCCCTGCGCCTGACCTTCGGTGGCCACCAGGATGGCCGAACCGCTGAGGAAGGCCACCGCGATCGCGATGGCGATCAGTGTCGAGATGAAGCGGCCCGGATGGTGCCGCACTTCAGAAAGCGCTTGTCGAAACATCAGGCGCCCAGCTTCGCCATGGCAGCCATGATCTGCTCCGCGCTCGGCGCGTCCAGATCGTCGACGACCTGTCCGTCACTGAGCAGGACGGTGCGGTCGGCGAACGCGGCGGCGTTCGGGTCGTGGGTGACCATGACGATGGTCTGGCCCAGCTCACGACAGGTCTGCCGCAGGTAGCCGAGCAGGTCGTGGCTGGCGCGGGAATCCAGCGCGCCGGTGGGCTCGTCGGCGAAGACCACCGCCGGGGAGGTGACCAGGGCGCGGGCAATCGCCACACGCTGCTGCTGGCCACCGGATAGCTGTGAGGGAAGGTGCTTCAGCCGATCACCGAGCCGCAAGGACGTCACCAGGCGAGCGAACAGGTCGTGGTCGGGCTTGCGTCCGGCCAGGTCGAGGGGCAGCAGGATGTTCTGCTCAGCGGTCAGCGTGGGCAGCAGATTGAACGCCTGGAAGATGAAGCCCACGGCGTCGCGGCGGACCCGGGTCAGCTGGCGGTCGTTCAACGCCGACAAGTTGTTGCCGCCCAGCATCACCAGCCCGGACGTGGGCCGATCCAACCCGGCCAGGCAGTGCATCAAGGTCGACTTGCCCGAGCCGGACGGCCCCATGATCGCGGTGAACGAGCCGGACGCGAAGGCGACGTCCACCCCGTCCAGGGCGCGGACTTCTGCCTCCCCGGTGCCGTAGAACTTCGTCAGTTGGCTGGCTGAGGCGATGGGCGCGGACAGCGCGCTCGCAGGCAGGGACATGGGTCACTCCAGGGTCGATGGGTTCAGCATCCGTTGGCCCACGCGTGCCGCGCGGGCAGGATCATCGCCAGCCTAGGCACGCGTCCGCGCGGACCAATCGTCCTCGCAGGCAGCCCAGATCGTCCCTGAGGAGGAGATTCAGTCGCCGCCGTCGAAGCCGTCGAAGACGTCCCCGATGCCTTCGGTGATGCCGTCCAGGCCTGAGAAGTCGGCGAAGTCGGCGAACTCGGTGGTGAGGCTGTCGAAGATGCCGAAGTCGGCGCTGAACAAGTCGAGGATCATCACGGTCTGCAGGGCGTCGCCCAGTACCAACCAGTCGAAGGTGTCCAACTCGCCGGACGGGTCGGCCCGCAGCGCCTCACTGAACACGGTGCGCCAATGATCGACCACGCCGAAGACCATGGCGTAGGGCAGATAGCGGCCGAAGGTGTCGATACCGACCTCGAACTTCAACTGCTCGGCCTCCGCGGTGGCCAGGTACTGCTTGAAGCCCTCGCACTGCACCCGGACGGCGTAGCCCTCCGCGCTCAGCGGCTCGGGCAGCTTGCGGGTGAGCCCCCAGAAGGTTGCGCCGCCGACCGCGAGACCGATGCCGATGAAACCAGCGCCGAACCAGAACAGTGCGGCCAACCCGATCACGATCATCGTCGGGCCCACCGACGTGATCGACCACGACGAGGCCGAGCTGAGGTGACGCAACCAACGGCGATCGGCAGCTTCACCCAGCAAAGTGTCAGAGGCCGACTTCACTCCGGGCTCGCGGCGAAACGCCGACAGCGTGGTGGCAGGACCGGCACCGAAGGCCGCGGCCAACAACTCCTCCTCCGTCGGGCTCAGCGGCTCGTTCGGAGGCTGGGGGGCGGCGTACAACTGCCAGTCGTACGGCTTGGAGCCGGCACTGTGCGCGAGTGGATGCAGGGTCAGCCAGCCCCGCTGGGCCAGATCGATCAAGGTGGCCGACAGTTCCACCGGGTCGACTCGTCCGTCGATGGCGACGCCGGCCAGGCCGGGACGCACGCCGTCCGGCGGGTTGAAGCGGACGGCTACCGGCGGCTGCTGGCCTCGGCGGACGTGTCGACGCGCGACCTGCTGACCCGGGGCCGGCAACAGCCCGGGGATCAGACCCTCGAAGGTTTCGTCCCGGCGCAGGAACCGCACGGCGAAGCCGGCGACGGCGGCAGCGATCGCGATGAAGGCAGCGATGATGACTGTCATGGGCCCCATCATGACTGATCGCGCGAAATTGGTCGCCACTCGGCGGGTCCCGTCAAGGCGCCCCACGGTGCCTTGATTACGCCGAATGACCCGCAGGAGCCACCGGGGCGGCTAGCCTGAGGCGTATGGCGCTGAGCGTCTTTGATCTGTTTCGCGTGGGCATCGGCCCCTCGTCCTCCCACACCGTCGGGCCAATGAAGGCCGCCGGACGGTTCGCTGCCGCGCTCGCCGAGAGCGGGCTGCTGGATCAGGTGGCAGGAGTGAAGGCCGAACTGTTCGGCTCGCTGGGTGCGACCGGGCATGGCCACGGCAGTGTGGACGCGGTCGTCCTGGGTTTGGCCGGGCATGACCCCCAAACCGTTGACCCGCCGGCGGTGCGTCCGATGGTGGCCGAGGTGCGGGCCGCCAAGCGCTTGATGCTGGCCGGTGGCCGCGAGCTCGTCTTCAATCCCGATACCGACGTGGTGCTGCACCGGCGCCGCACACTGCCCGTCCATTCCAACGGGATGATCTTCACCGCCTTCGACGCCGACGGCGGGGTGCTGGACGCGCGGACGTACTACTCGGTGGGTGGCGGCTTCGTGCTGGACGAGTCCCAAACCGGGCCCGGCCGGATCGTCCCGGACGCCACCGAGGTGCCCTACCCGTTCGCCAGCGGCGCGGAGCTGCTCGCGCATTGTGAGTCCACCGGCTTCTCGGTGGCCCGACTGATGCGCGAGAACGAACGGGTCTGGCGCACCGACGCCGAGATCGACGCGGGCCTGCTGCACCTGTGGGAAGTGATGGCCGAGTGCATCCACCACGGGCTGGACACCGAAGGCGTCCTGCCGGGCGGACTGAAGGTGCATCGGCGCGCACCGGAGCTGCTGCACCGGCTGCAGGTGGAGACCGACACCACCGACCCTCTGCGGGGCATGGACTGGATCACCCTCTACGCCCTGGCGGTGAACGAGGAGAACGCGTCCGGTGGACGCGTGGTCACCGCCCCCACCAACGGCGCGGCCGGGGTGGTGCCGGCGGTGCTGATGTACTACCGGCGCTTCATGCACGGCGCCGACGAGAAAGGCATCATCCGGTTCCTGCTCACCGCGGGCGCGATCGGTGTGGTGATCAAGGAACTGGCCTCGATCAGCGGCGCCGAGGTGGGCTGCCAGGGCGAGATCGGCGCGGCCTGCTCGATGGCGGCCGCCGGCATGGCCGCCGTCCTCGGTGGAACCCCTGGTCAGGTGGAGAATGCCGCCGAGATCGGCATGGAACACAACCTGGGTCTGACCTGCGATCCGGTGGGCGGGCTGGTGCAGATCCCCTGCATCGAGCGCAACGCGATCGCCGCGGTGAAGGCGGTCACCGCCGCCCGCACGGCCCTACGCGGCGACGGCCACCACATCGTCAGCTTCGATTCGGTGCTCAAGACCATGCGCCAAACCGGAGCCGATATGAGCGTGAAGTACAAGGAGACCGCGCGCGCCGGCTTGGCCGTCAACGTGATTGAGTGCTGATTCGCCTCCCCGGACGTCGCGAGACCGGTGTTCACGCAACCCGGTACCCTCCAACCATGAGGAAAGAGCGACGCGTGTTGGAGTTCCTGGGGGTGGTCGGGCTCGTCGGCCTCGTGCTGTTCGGCCTGGATTTCGTCGGCAGCCAAGGACAGATCTCGATGCTCGGGCTGGTGAGTCAGTTCTTCATCATGATCGGCGTGATGGCGGGGCTGGGCTTGCTCATTGTGGACCGGATCACCGTCCGCCAAGACCTGATTCTCGAGCAGCTGGCAGAGTTGAAGCGGGCGCAGGCTGAGCTGGCCGCGACCAAGGTGGCGTCGCAGTCCTGAGAGCGCTGCGGTAGAGCTGGGGTGACGCTCCCGGGTCGTAGAATGATGCGATCAGCAAAGGAGCTTGTCACGATGCCCATTCTCGACGCCTACGCCCCCGACTCGAACCGCTACGACGGACGGATGCCCTACCGGAGGGTGGGTCGCACCGGTCTGAAACTGCCGGCGGTCTCGCTGGGCCTGTGGCACAACTTCGGCGACGACGTGGCCTTCGCCACCCAGCGCGCCACCCTGCGCCGAGCGTTCGAGCTGGGCGTCACCCACTTCGATCTCGCCAACAACTACGGCCCGCCCTACGGCGCGGCCGAGACCAACTTCGGACGGCACTTCCGCGAGGACTTCAAGGGTTACCGCGATGAGCTGATCATCTCCAGCAAGGCCGGGTGGGACATGTGGCCCGGGCCCTACGGCGACCTCGGCTCGCGCAAGTACCTGTTGGCCTCGCTCGACCAGTCGCTGGCCCGGATGGGCCTGGACTACGTCGACATCTTCTACCACCACCACTTCGACCCCACCACGCCTATGGAAGAGACCATGGCGGCGCTCGATACCGCCGTGCGACAAGGCAAAGCGCTCTATGTGGGGATCTCGTCCTACTCCGGTGAACGCACCCGGCAAGCGATGGCGCTGGCCAAGGAAATGGGCACGCCGCTGGTGATCCACCAGCCGTCCTACTCGATGCTGAACCGCTGGATCGAAGAAGACCTGCTCGACGTCCTGGACGAGGTCGGCATGGGCTGCATCGCCTTCTCGCCGCTCGCCCAAGGCATGCTCACCAACAAGTACCTGGGCGGAGTCCCAGCAGATTCGCGGGCCGCGCAGGACAAGTCGCTGTCGACCGACCTGCTCACCGAACAGAACCTGACCCACATTCGCGCCCTCAACGATTTGGCCGCCGAACGCGGCCAAACCCTGGCGCAGATGGCGATCGCCTGGGCGCTGCGCGACGAGCGGGTCACCTCGGCGCTGATCGGGGCGTCCAGTGTGAAGCAACTCGAAGACAGCCTCGGTGCGGTGAGCAACCTGAGCTTCAGCGACGCTGAACTGGAGCGTATCGATGCCTACGCCGTCGACGGCGGCATCAACTTGTGGGCTCGGCCGAGCTCGGCCTAGTAGCCGATGCTCCAATCGGAAACCACGCCACGGACGTAGGCGGCTTGGCCGAGGTGGGCGACAGCGTCGTCAATGATGCTGACCAGCCGTACCCCGCGGATGACCGGCGGATCCCAGCGAGTGTCGACCACCTCGTCCAACTCGGGGGCGATCGCGAGGTAGCCGACCAGTTCGGCCACGGCGGCATCCAGGTAGGCAGCCAACAAGGCCGGATCACTCACCCGCAGTGCGGCGACCTCAGCCACCGAGTCGCCGAAACCGATCTCGTCCGCGCCACGGTCAACACCGAGGCGCTGCGCCCAGTCGTCGCGAACCCATACCTGGTCGTCTCCGCTGAGGGCGGCCAGCTGGGAGTCGAGTTGGCGGGCGGCATGCCACACTAACCAGGCGATCGAGTTGCCCCGTCCGGCCGGTTGGGCGTGGAGAGTCTGCGAGTCGATCCCGGAGAGGGCCTGCTGAGCCGCACCCGGGATCCGGCCGGCAGCTTCGATCAGAATCTGCGACGCATCCATGGCGCCATTGTGCCAAGGCCGCCGTCGTCATCGCGGAAATGACCTGTGCCCAACACGTCCTGGCAGTCACCGACGCGATGCAGCTCAGCCGCAGGGAGGGATCCAGGTCAGGGCTCTCGTACAGGGGTCGCCGCCACACCGCTGCACCGGAACTCGCGGATTGGCGAAGGTTTTGGAGCGGGTGCGCCGACACCAACCCACAAGTCGCGGATCTGTGAGGGTTCTGACGCGCGAAATCGACCGCAAAACGTGCACGAATCCGCGGGTGAGCTCTGGAGCCAAGCTGACCCCTCTCATCACCTCACTGAATCCGCGACTTGGAGGCTCAGCCGAGATTGCGCAGCAACTCCAACACCAGGTCGCGGGCGTACGGGGCCGCCACCTGTTCCAGGAAGGCAGCGAAATCCAGCGCCGCGTCATGGTCGGCCCGGTCGGAGATCGTCCGGGCAAGGGCGAATGGGACGCCGGCCGTCCGGCACACCTGGGCGACCGCGGCACCTTCCATTTCCACGGCCAAGGCGTCGGGCAAGGCGGCTTGAAGCGCATCGGAGGCAGCGGCCGAGCCGATGAACTGGTCGCCGGAGATGACCAATCCTCGATGCGCTCGTCCGGCCGGCAGCCCGAGGTGGGCCAGATCGGGCCGGTGTTCGGCGCAGACGGCCTCCGCGGCGGCGCTGAGCAGATCGGTCAGCGCAGGATCGGTCGGGATGCGGCTCTGGCCGACCCCGGGAAGCACCCACTGCGGCCACAACGGACGGGCATCGAAGTCGTGTTGAAGCAACTCCGTGGCGACCACCACGTCGCCGGGCGCCGAGTCACCCAGGCCGCCGGCGGTACCCACCATGATCATGGTGTCGCAGGTGGTGGCCAGCAGCGCCGACGTGGCCGCGGCGGCCACCTTGCCGACCCCGGATTGAGCCAGCACGACCGGACGGCCCGCCAGCGTGCAGTGATGCAGCGGGCGGCCAGCGAGAACCTGAGTGGTGACCGGACCCTCGGCGTGGGCGGCGACCATGATCGCGGCCAACTCCTGCTCCATCGCAGCGATGATCCCGATCATGCATCCTCTTTCGTCGGTGGCTCCGAGTGGCATCACAGGACCATTCCTGGCGTGCCGCACCGCGTAACGTGCCGGGAGGATTATCTCAGCCAGATGCCCCCGCGCCCGGCACGAGGTCAACGGTGCCGGACGCGAGGGGTGCGACTAGGCGCAGATCTTCTCGGTGACTCGGACGAAGTTCGCCAGTGCCAGTGAGAACTCGCCCACGTGCTGCTGTGCCTCGTCCGCGCTCAACCCGACGACCTTCAGCGATGCGGTCTTCAGATCGGCGAAGGTCGGCAGGGCATCCACGGGCAACGCGTTGGCATCGGCCCCGGTGTAGGCCTTCTCGAAGTCGGCCTGGGAGGCCTTGCCCTGGTTGGCTTTCAGACCGAACACGGTGGCTTCTTGCAGAACGGCGCTGGCGGCCTTGCACTCGGCCGAACTGATGCCGTAGCTCTTCACGTCGGCTGCCGGATCGACCGTGCTCTGCGCCTGGCTCGGGGCTTGGCTGGGAGCCTCGCTGGGTTGCGTCTCGGGCTGGCTTTGGCTGGGGACAGGGGCGGGCGGTTGAGCCGGCAGTCCGGGTAGCCCGGCGCAGGCGCTGAGCCCGAGCAGGGCCAGGGTGGCAACCGTCAGTCGAATCGCATTCACTTCACTCCTCTTTCTGCGCTTTCCGGCGCTGGTGCGCAGCAGGTTAGGGCCTGACCAGACGTCGCTGTGATGGCGATAAACAGCCATTTACCGAAAGGGAGTAAGGCTGCGATCGGTGCCCCTCGGTGGCGCGGTTCGACCCTGTTGACGCAGAGCGAGGTCGGCGTAGGACGAACGCGGTCAGCGAAGGAACAGCGAGCGGAGCCGGCGGGTGGTGAATGCCACCCCGAGCACGGACATGATGAGGAAATAGCCGAGGTGGACTCCCGAGGAGCCGTCGAAGACGCCCACCGACAACTGACGCATCAACTCGACGCCGTGCCACAACGGCAGCGCCATGATGAACCACTGCACGCCCACCGGGAAGGTGGTGATCGGAAACAGCGTCGCGGAGAACATGAACATCGGCAGCAGCGCGATGTTGATCCAATCCATCTGCTGGAAGGTGGTGAAGTAGCTGGTCAGCGCCATTCCCACGGACGCAAAGCCCAGCGCGATCAGCAACGCCACCGGAATCATCGCCAACGCCCACCAGCTGGTGGTCAGTCCGAGGATGGCGATCACGCCGGTGAACCCGATCGCGTACAGCAGCCCCCGGAACAGAGCCATGAAGATCTCGCCGCCGGCCACGTCCAGCGGGCCGAGTGAAGTCGACAGCATCGCCTGATACAGCTTGGCGAAGCGCAGCTTGAAGAACACATTCCAGGTGGAGTCGTAAAGCGCACCGTTCATCGCCGAGGTGGCCAACAATGCGGGGGCGATGAACGCCGCATAACTCAACGGACGTCCGCCCGGACCGGTCACGGTGCCGATCAGCCCACCCAGCCCGAACCCCATGCTGAGCAGGTAGAACACCGGTTCGAAGAAGCCGGAGACGATGATGATCCAGTTCTGGGCGCCGACCACCCGGAAGCCGCGCTCGATCACCGCGCCGACGCGTCCGGCCGAGTTCGCCCGCAGCCAGCCGCGCACTCCCCGCTCGGACGGACGGGCCACCACGGCGCTCATCGGTTCAACCTCGCGGTGAAGTTCTTCATGACCAACCAGCTACCGAGGCCGAGCAACGCGACCAGGAAGAGCAGGTGGAGCGCCACCTCCAAGCCGGGCAGTGGGAGGCCGTAGCTCACCGCCCGGGCCAGCTGCGTCCCGTGCCACATCGGCGAGATCCAGCCGACCCACTGCAGGTAGATCGGCATCGACTCCAGCGGATAGAAGGTGCCCGCGAACAGAAACATCGGCGTGAGCACGAAGCGCTGCAGGAAGGCGAACTCGAAGCCCTCGTCCTTACGGGTGGCCGAGAACGCCGCGATCGGGCTGCCCAGAGCCATCCCGGCCAAGGTTGCGATCGGGATCATCAGCCACGACCAGCCACCGCTGGTGGCACCGAGGACGACCAGCACCAGCCAGAACAAGGTGGCCTCCGCCGCTGCGCGAATGGCGACCGCAACCAGTTCGGCCAACGCGACCTGGCCGGCCGAGCCGGCGGTGGCGGCGCGGACGAAGTAGAGCTCCTGCCACTTGAAGCCGCTCATCACCGGGAACATCATCTCGTTGCCGACCGACATCACCACCGCGGAAACCAGGAGCCCCGGGGCGACGAAGGTGAGGTAGGGCACGCCGCCGATCCCGCCGCTGGTGGCATCCACGAGGCCACCGAGACCCACCCCCATCGCCAGCACGTACAGAACCGGGGTGAGCACCGCCCAGCCAAGCACCGACGTCCAATAGGCCTTCATCGAGTACAGACGCCACTCGGCCTGATACCACCAGCCCCAGCAGCGGACCTTGGCCGCTTGTTCGGCAGCACTCAGCGCCCGGCCGGAGTAGGCCAGGGCGTTGGTGTCGGTGGTCAGGTCAGTCAACGAGGCTCCGTCCGGTGAGCCGCAGGAACACGTCCTCCAAGGACGCGCGCCGCACCAAGGAGGTGACCGGGTCGAGGCCGTCAGCCTTCACCTTGGCAAGCGCGGCCTCAGCATTGTCGGTGTAGAGCAGGACGCGATCAGGCAGCGGCTCGATCGAGTCGGCGTAGCCGCGCAGCCGGTCGACGAGGGCCGCATTTCGCTCCGAACCGAAGCGCAGTTCCAGCACCTCGCGGGTCGAGTACTGGCGAATCAGGGACGCCGGGCTGCCTTCGGCGACGATCAAGCCGCCGTCCATCACGATCAGCCGGTCGCACAACTGCTCGGCCTCGTCCATGAAGTGAGTGGTGACGATCAAGGTGACGCCGGCCTCCTTCAGCCGGAACAACCGATCCCACAGGATGTGGCGAGCCTGCGGATCCAGGCCGGTGGTCGGCTCGTCCAGCAGCAGCACCGACGGCTCGTTGATCAGCGAGCGGGCGATGGTGAGGCGCCGCTTCATCCCACCGGAGAGGTTGTCGACCTTCTCGCCGGCCTTCTCGGTGAGCTGGGCGAAAGCCAGCAACTCCTCGGCCTTGGGTCGCAGGTAGGAGTACGGCAGGCCGAAGTAGCGGCCGTACATGATCAGGTTGTCGCGGGCGCGCAGCTCGGGGTCGAGATTGTCGGTTTGCGGCACCACGCCCAGGCTGGCGCGCACCTCCGGCCCGCGGGTCTCGGGGTCGAGACCGTTCACCAGCAACGTGCCGGACGTCCGCCGGGTCGTCCCGCCGATCATCCGCATGGTGGTGGACTTACCCGCGCCGTTCGGCCCCAACAGCCCAAATGACTCCCCCGGGGCTACGTCGAACGAGATGCCATCGACGGCATGGACGTTTGCATAGGTCTTGACCAGCTCCCGGGCTTCGATGACAGGCACCCGATCACCCTAACTCGCAGCACCGACATCGCGGGTGCCGCGACCGGCCACCCGGGTCGGGGGCGGAGTCAACTGCGGTTGGCGCGGTAGAGCAGGGAGTTGGGACGGCAGGGCGCCTCGGTAGCGATCTGCATCGATGCGATCACGCCGGCGTCCCTCAGGTCGAACAACCGGGGTACCACCAGATCGCGCAGCTGATAGGGCCCGACCGTGTTGAGGTAGATCTTGGTGGCGCCCTCGAAGCCGGCGATCGTCGAGGTGCGCCATTTCAGCATCACTCGCCACGGCATCGGCAAGTCGGAATCGACCGGACGGTAGTGCCACTCCTCATTGCAGGGCACGGCCACCCCGGTGGCGGCGTGCATGGCGTGCACCATGTCGGAGACTCCGCGCAGCTCGGCCTCGGTGTGATGCCACGGGTCGCAGGCTTCGGATTTGGAGTAGATCTCGATCGTCGGGTAGCGATGTCCGAACCCGGCGAAGGCGATCGCGTGCTCGCTCTCGGCCAGCACCAGGTTGTGGTAGCTGGCGTAGTTGGGCCCGTACTCGTTGTAGATGTTGGGGTTGTCGCGCAGCCGGTGCATGGCCTGCTCGTGCTGGACGCCGCGCTCGTCGATCGCCACCAGCTGTTTGTGCAGGTGGTCGAACGAGGCCCCTGCCGGACGCAGCCAGTTCTGGAACACCGCGATGTAGCGGGCGTAGCGGTTCAGCCCGAACAGCCCCTCGACCGACTCGGTGGTGAAGGCGGTGAATCGGAAGTGCTCCTCCGGCGTCAGCGTCCCCGAACCGGCCAGCTGGGTGTTGTCGACCGCGCCGTCGACATAGTGGCGACGGGCCACGATCACGTCATGTCCGCCGCCGAAGAAGCCGGACGCCGCCTCGATCTTGGCCTCATCACTCATCGCCGCGATCTGGGCCTCGGACTTCCCACCGGCGCGCAACTTGGCACCGACCACCTTCAGCACGTGCTCGCGCCCAGCGGCCGAGGCCAGGTAAGCGGTCTTGCGCTGCTGCACCCGATCGGGCAGCTCGTAGCCGTAGTTGGCGTGCCAGTAGTCGTAGCTGAGGATCTCGAACAGGTTGGGGATCCGGCGGAACTCCGCGGTGGTGGCGTGCAGGTCTTCGGCGGCCACCCGGTAGAGCGTTTCCCATGCGCCAGTGGAGTTGCGGACGACTCGGGACTTCTCCGGCGGCGTCTCCTCGTAGCGTCCGTCGCAGAAGGCGCAGTGGTGGCCGAAGGCGGCCGGGTCGAGCGGAACCGGGTCGGGCAAGCTGATGCCGAGCGGACGGTTGCCCCGTCCGGCCACCGTCCAGACCTCGGTGCCGCTGAACGGGTTCAGTTGCTTGACCGTGCCGTCCTTCAACTCGGAGATGAACTCCGGCGGACGGGTGTACGGGTTCGCGGTCATCGGGCCCCCTATTCGAGCGGACGATTCAGCCTAGCCCGCCGGTGATCCGGCGGCGTCTTCTGGCGCGCGTGGGGTGGGTCGGGTAGCCAACCAACCACCGACGGAAGCCGAGACGAACAAGCCATAGGCCAACAGTGGCGTGGCGGTGAGCAGATCGAACACCGGCTGGAACACCGACGGGGTGTCGGTCAGCACCGAGATCACCCAGCCCACTGAGGCGACGGCCGAGAACGCCGCCAGGAACCGCCGCACCCAGCCGTACCAGGGCCGGGTGGCCATCAACACCAACACCGGCAGCACCAGCGCCACGATGCACAGCTGAGCCGCCTCGACGCCCAGGTTGAACCCGAGAACTGCGACGAGAGTGGCGTGCGGATCCAGACCGAGGCTGAGGATCGCGGTGGCGAAGGCGGTGCCGTGAACCAGGCCGAAGACGCCGGCGACCAGCATCTCGCCGCGGGCGGCCAACGGACGCCACGCGTGGATCGCCGCGACCATGATCGACACCGCCACCAGCACCTCGACCGGCTGCTGGGGAAAGCTCACCAGCCCGAACGAGACCAAGGCCAGCGAGGTGGTGTGGCCGGCGGTGAAGGCGGTGACGATGCCCAGGGTGCGCAGCAACGCCGAACGCACCGTCCGGTGCTCGGCCCAGCGTCCACCACGCGCCAGCAACGGCGCGGCCAGCAGCAAGGTGACCAGGAACAGCATGTGGTCGGTGCCCTCGGCGATGTGCTTGGCGCCCAACCCGACCATGGCGCCGAAGCCGGTCCACCAGGAGGCGCCGTCCCGCTGAATGCTGAGTTGCTCGCGTCCGGCTTCGATGGTGCCGACGGGCTGCGGTCCGCCCTCGGCGACCTGGCCGGCTTGCAGGTCGCTGACCAGGAACACGAACGCCCGGTGACCGGCCAGCTGGTCGACCACGAAGGCATAGGTCAGCCGCAGATCGCCGTCGACCTGACCGGACGGTGGCGCCGCGGTCAGCTGCGCGACCAGGGCAGGCGTGCTGTTGACCTCTCGGGTCTCCAGGCTGGTGATCGTGGTCGCGTAGGGAAGGCCCGCCTCGTCGACGACCTGCACGTCGGAGGCGATCAGCCCCCGCAGGCGCTGATCGTTCGCGGCCAGCGAGGCGGGCACGGGCGCCAGCGCCAGTCCGGTCGCCTGATTGAGCTTGTCCAGCGGCACGGCGAGTTCCAGACTCACCCAGCTGTCGGCGACGGTCACGTAGACCGCACTCGCACCGACGGGATGGGCGGACGCGGTGGTGGCCGGCGCGGCCCAGCCGAAGGCGGCCGCGACCAGGGCGATCAGCGCGACCACCCGAGTACGGCGAGCGACCCGTGAACCCATCAACTGCTCCTGCGGCGAGTGCGGACCAGCCAGATGGTGCCGCCAACAGCGAGCGGCAGGCCGATCGCCGCCGCGACCGGCAGGCCCTGCGGGAACCATGCCGTCCAGCCGGCGGCACCGAAGCCGTCGGACGCAGCGGGGGCGGTCGTGGGGTCGAACGACCAATCCCGGGTGGTGGCATAGCCGGTGTAGGTGGCTTGGGTGCCGTCGGGGCCGGTGGCGATGGTGGCGTAGGACGCCTCCAGGTCGGTCAGCAGCTGCAGCTCCACCGTGGCCTGCGAGACCGGGCCGGAACAGGTGAAGACGACCGTGGTGCCCAGGTTGGCGATGTCGGTCGGCGGGGCGACCTGCGGCGTGCACGCCCGGCCGCTGCTGGTCACCGCCATCTGTTTGGTCAGGTAGGCGGTCAATGCCGGTGACTTCTGCACCAGTTCGGCATCGGAAGCCTGGGGTGTGATCGCGCCGTCCAGCATGATCCGCTCGGACGGCAGCAGCCCGAGGTCGTAGGCGAGCCAGCTGATGTCGTCCATCGCGCCGAACTTCCACACGATCTGCACCTTGTTCGCCGCAGCCAGGCTCACTGTGGCCTGCTGAGGAGGGCCCATCGGATGCGCGTCGGCGCGTCCGGCCGGGCCGGCGAGGACGGCGACCGCGGCAGCAACGCCGGCGACAACTCGCAGGGACGCCGAACGGCGGGGGTGGTGACCCACCCCCGCCTTCGGACGGACAGACCAGCTCACCGCAGTGACGCCCGCAGGGTTGCGGTCGACCCGGCGTAGGTGGCCGGATCGGACGGGGTGAAGCTGACCTTGATCAGCACCGAGGAGGACTTCGGCCGGACGACCGTCTTGAGCACCGATCCGTTCTTGACGCTGAGCCGGTAGCTCTTCGTCCCGATCGTGATCCGTACGGTGCCCTTGGCGGCCGACGGGCCGACCTTCACCGTGACGCCCAGCTTCGACTTGGTCTTCTTCACCGAGATCTTGACTGAGGTCTTGGCCGGGCTGACGGCCTTCACCACGGTCACCGTGACGGTGCTCTGCGACGGCTTGTGCAGGGTGTCACCGCTGTAGGTCAAGGTCAGCGTGTGGCTGCCCAGGCTCAGTCCGTTTCCGGTGAAGGTGAGCCGGCCGGCGCCGTCGACCAAGCCGGGACGACCCAGCAGGGCTGAGCCCTCAGTGACGTCCACGGTTCCGGTCGGTGTGGTCGCACCGCCGGTGACGTTCACCGCCAGGGTCGCCGGCGTGCCCTCGGTGATGGTGAGGTTCGCGCCGGTGGTGGTGGTGTCGGCCCGGCTGACGGCCGGTTCGGTCACCTTCAGGGCAATCGCGGTGTGCGACGGCAGGTGGGTGCTGTCACCGGAGTAGTCCACCGTCACCGGGTAGGTCCCGGTGGGCGGCAGGGCAGACACGGTGCAGGTGGCCGTGCCGTTGACGATCGTGCCGCGGCACAGCTCGTCCTCGCCACTGTTGAACTGCACGGTGCCGGTGGCATCGGTCGGGCCGACGGTCCCGGTCAGTTCCGGAGAGGTGCCGAACACCACCGTGACGTCCTTGGCCGAGACCTTGGTCGACTGCTTGTCGGGCACCGTCAGGGCCCGGACGGTGACCGTCCGGACGGCCTGAGCCTGGTTTCCGTTGGCGTCGGCCGCGGTGTAGATCAGCGTGTAGCTGCCCGGGGTCGCGGTGTTCACCGAGCCGGCCACCTGAATGCTGGCGCTGACGTCACCATCGGTGTTGTCGGTGGCCTTCACCTTGTCCAGAGCGTCGAAGGTGGTGTTCTGGTCAACCGTGGTGTTGGCCGGGAGATCGATCACCGGAGCGACGGTGTCGGTGCCCTGGGCGGACGCGGTGAACACGCCGCCGAACTGGTTGACGCTGCCCACGACGGTGCCGTCGGCGTTCTTCGTGGTGGCCGTCCAGGCGTAGGTCTTGCCGGCCTCCAGCCCCGTCCATGCGACCGAGGCCGGGAAGCCCGACTTCACCGTCGCCGACCCGATCACCGTGGCGGTCGGGCTGAAGACGCTCAGCCCGGTGGTGGCGAACGAGGTCTTGCGGCTGGTCAGATCGACCGGGACGGTGAAGTTGTCCTCCGCACCGTTGTACCGCGCCGCCGGGTCGTTGAGGGTGTTCCCGAAGGCGTCGAAGAACGGCGAGTAGGTGTCCACCGACATCGTGGAGTTCTTCACGTTGAACTGCAGGACGCGCTGGTAGGCGGCGCCGAAGAACAGCATGTCGCTGGCCTTGTGATCGACCGTGCCGTCACCGTTGGTGTCCACCGACCCGTCCGCGCCGATGACGCAGCTGGGGCAGGTGTCGTGGGTGAAGATCTTGCTGGCCGGCAGCTGGTAGTTCTGGTAGTCAGCCAGCATTTCCACGGTGTGGTGGGTGATCTGCGTGGTGTTGGTCTGGTAGGTCTTCAGGTTCGTCCCGACCCCGTGAATGTGCCCGGCGAGCACCAGGAACACGTTCGGGTTGGCCGCTGCCACCTGCTGGTAGAGCCGAGAGCCGTCACCGGTGGTGGCCACGTTGCGGCCGTCCGGCTTGGCGGCGGTTGCGGCAGCCAGGTAGGAGTGGGTGATCAGGATGCCGTTGCGGTCGGGGTACCGGGAGAAGACCGAGTTCGCCCAGTCGGCCTCGGCCTTGGTGACACCGTAGGACAGACCCACCGCGACGAAGTCGAGGCCGCCGGCGGAGAACAGCACGTAGTTGTTCTGGTTGTCGCTGCCCTCGGTCGTGGTCTTGCCATCGGCATCGGTGGTCTCGTCCCACGCGTGGTACGAGGCACCGGCCGGCCAGTTCTTCGCCTGGCCGTAGTAGCTGGCCGCGCTGAAGGCCTTGCTGAACCGCGACGTGGGACCGGTCTCGGCACCCACCTGGTTGTCGTGGTTTCCGGCGATGGTCTGGTTGACCACTCCGGAGCCCTCCAGGCGCTTGAACTCCTTGGCCGCGAAAGCGTTCTCCTTGTCGACCTGGTCGTTCAGACCCGGGTAGGTCAGGCTGCCGTCGGTGTTGGTCAGATCCGGGTTCACCAGGTCGTTGTTGATGATGTCGCCGGTGTTGGCGGTGTAGGCGATCTTCTTGGACGCAGCGTTGTCGGCGGTCCACTGCAGCGCCTTCTGGTAGGCCGTGGCCCACACGGCCTGCTCATCGGCGCTCTGCACGCCCGACGAGGTGGTGTAGGTGGGGCTGGCCGGCCACTTCCCCGAACCGCCGGTGGCGCCTTCGGTGACGTACTGCGGATCGGTCCAATGGACGAAGGAGAAGTCGTAGTCGCTGTCCTTCTCGAAGTGGTCCTTCTCGGTGGGGGTGCCGGCTGAGGAGTCGTGGGACGACAGGTCGTCGGCGAACGGATCCAGAGCCACGACGAGGACGTGCACGGTGCCGTTGTCGACGGCGTCGGCCGGAGCCTTGCCCGAAAGAACGATGTCGGCATCGGCCTGACCGGCGGCGCCGGCCAGCTTCACCCAAGCCGCGGACGCCGCGTTCCACACGTACAGATCGGCGGTGCGCTGCGGATCGACCTGGCCGCTCCAGCGAATCATCCGGTCGGCGTCAGCAGAGCCCACACCGACATCGAAACGCTGGAAGGGCATCAGGTTGTGGCTGGACGGGCTGGCCACCTTCTCACCGGCGGCAAGCTGCTCGCTGGTGAAGTTGACGCCGTCGGAGTAGCTGAAGTCCAGCGTGGAAGGAATCGCCGCGACCGTCCCGGAGAACCCACCGGTCGGCAGGTTGGGCGTGGCCTCGGTGAAGGTCGTGGTGACATCGCCCTTGGCGGCGCCCTGGGCGATCGCGGACAGGGTCACCGATCCCTTGGCCTGGGTGGTGTCGGTGCCTCCGGCGACCGGGATGTTGCCGCTGGTGAAGGGCACCGTCCACGAGATCGGGTGACCGAAGGCATCGGTGGCGGTGACGCCGATGGTGTGCGTGCCGGCGGTCAGGCCGGCACCGATCTCCTGCCCGATGCTGATCGGGTTGCCGTCGAGGGTGTAGGCCCAGCCGGTGGCCGAGCCCTGGTTGGTGATCTTGGTGCTGAAGGTCACCGGCTCGGAGATCGTCGCACCGGCTGCCGGCACGCTCGACTTCAGCGAGATATCGACCTGGCGGGCGCCACTGACGGTGTAGTTCAGCGCTGCGACCTGATCGGCGGTCAGCGCGGTGCTCCAGATGCGGGCGCCGGCCACCGTCGAGGGGGCGAGGAACTCGGGGTAGCCGCCCACCTTGGTGTCACCGCCGATGACGAAGTACTTGGCATCGTCCACCGGAGGGGTCAGGACGCCGGTGATGGCCATCGCGTCGGCGACCTGACCGTCGACGTACAGCTTGTAGACCGCACCGTCATAGGTGGCGACCACGGTGTGCCAGACACCGGTGGCCAGGCTCGAGCTGAGCACGCTGCGGTAGCCGCCGCCGATGTGGGCCATCGAGCCGATCTTGTCGCCGGAGGCGTAGACCGAGAAGCCGCCGGAGTTCTTGCCGGAGCAGACGTCCAACTCCGACGGGGTCGGGACGGGGCCGTTGAAGCGGAAGTCGCATTCGATGCTGAAGGTGTTCACCACGTTCGGCGTCTGGGCGGCGTCCCACGCGTTCGGAATCGGGTAGACCACGGCCTGGCCGACGCCGTCGAAGCTGGCGGCTTTGCGCCCGAGGGCAGCGTCGATGTCGATCTTCGGATCGGCGTACGGGTCCGGTGTTGCGCCGGTGGCCTGGTCGGTGAAGGAACCGCCGGCCAGGTCGACGTCGAGCACGTCCGCGGCGGGGACGGCCACCGGGGCGGCGGTATCGGCCGCGTACAAGGCGGCGACCTGGTCAGCGCTCAGCGCAGTGCTCCACAGGCGGGAGACCGCGACGCTGGAGGGGCTCCACTTTTCCGGTGCGGACGAGCCGGTGTCGGCGCCGATCACGAAGTAGCGCCCACCGGGCGGGGTGATCGGACCGGTGATGGCGGACTCGGTGACCAGGGCGCCGTTGAGGTACAGCTTGGTGGCCGCGCCGTCGTAGGTGGCCACGACGTGGTACCAGGTGTTCAGCTCCAGGGGCGTCGACAGGTAGCGGTAGCCGCCACCGATGTAGAAGGCCGAGCGGATCACCGGCTTCTTGCTGATGTAGTTGACCTGGATGCCGATGCCACCGGTCTGGATGCCCGAGCAGGCCTCCTGCTCGGACGTGGGCAAGGCGCTGCCGTCGTAGCGGAACCAGCATTCGACGGTCGCGGCGGCGGTCAGGTTGGGGGTGTTGGCGGAGTTCCAGGCGCTGGCCATGTCGTAGAAGTAGGCGCTGCCGGTGCCGTCGAAGGAGGCCACCACGTGGTTGAGGCTGCCGTTGGCGGTCAGCTTCGGGGTGCCGTAGGTCTTGTAGGTCCGGCCGGCGGCGTGGTCGATGGGTGAGCCGTTGCGGAAGTCGACATCGAAGATGTCGGCCTGGGGAACGGTGACATCAGCATGGGCGACGGTGGGGACAGAAACAGCAGTCCCCACGGCCAGCACGCTGGCAAGGCCGATCAGAACGGTCTTCAGGGATCGAAGCCGGCGCGGCGGAGCCGACCGGCTGGTGCGGACAGGTGGCATCGAACACTCCTCAGGGCATGGCGGAGCCGTCCTTGTGGGGGTGTGTTCGGGAGAGGCTCGGCATGATTCGGGCCTTGCTGGTGGCCCGCAGTCGTAGGCAACCAGGGCCGGGTGTACGACACTCCCGCGCCGGGTTGCCAGCGGGTAACAAGAGGTCGGACTTCTGCGTCGACCCAGGCCGTGCGATCCACCTCCGGCCCCCGGGGGGAACGGACGGGCGCCGACCGCCACCCCTGCTGCGTGAGCAGCGAGCGCGTCGAAACCACTGGGCGTTGGATGGCGCCGGTCTTCGACCCCAAACAGCCTCAGGGGTACCCAGAATCAACCAGCGGCGCCGACACGCAACCAACGGCGCCGACACGCAACTAGCGGCGCAAAAAGGCTCGATGAGCACTCAGCCGGTTCGACCGGCGCACGACTCGTCCCCCCGCTGGTTGACCAGCGAGCGGGGGGACGAGTCGAATCAGACGATGGCGGCCAACCGGGAGCCTGCCCCGGTGCGACTACGGCCGAACCAGCGCTCGAGTTCCTCGATCGTGCCACCCTCGGCGAAGGTGCCGGTGACGTGATCGGCGGCTGCCTGGACGTCGGCGCAGGCGTCGCCGACGGCGACCCCTCGTCCGGCCCAGGCGAGCATCTCGATGTCGTTGCGGCCATCACCGATCGCCAGGACGTCCGCTGCGGTGAACCCGAGCTCGCTGACCACCTTCGTCAGGCCGGTGGCCTTGCTCACCCCTGCCGGAGCGATGTCGAGCCAGGCGCTCCAGCCGACGAAGTAGCTGACGCCCTTCAGGCCGAGCCGGTTGGCCAAGCGGATGAACTCCTCATCGGAGGAGTTCGGGTCGCGAACCACGATGCGGGTCACGTCACTGCCGGCCAACTCCTCGGGGCTGACCAACTCGATCTCCCCGTGCAGCTCGCCCTCGGGGAACGGCTGGGTGATCCGGTAGCCGGTGCCGACCACCTCGGCGGCCAAGGCCGCACGCGGGTGTTCACGAAGCACCTTCTCGATCACTTCTGAAGGATCGAAAGTGTGGGTCTGGACAACTTCAAAGGGAGGGAACTGCACCACCACGGCGCCGTTGGACGAAATCGCCGGGCCCGAGGGCAACTCCAGCTCCTCAAAGACCGGACGCGTGGCGTGCCAACTGCGTCCCGTCGTCAGGACGACCGGAACCCCGGCCATCGCTACGCGCCGAATAGCTCGACGCATCTCCTCTGGCAGCACTCCCTCGTGGTCGACGATCGTTCCGTCGATATCGAGCGCTACCACTCGCGGCTTCCAATCCGCGTAGTAACTGTTCTTCATATTGCTTCCAGGGTAGCGGTGCCTCCTGACAAGGCGGTTAACACGTGATGAATCCTGCTTAGCCGCTGAATCGACCCTAATCTGGAGCGTTGAGGGCCCGTTTGGCGTCCTCACGTGGCACCGAGAACGCCCGATTCGTCCCTGGGGACCCCGCTCACTCCTCGGCGGCATCCTCCGCCAGCCGCCTCGGCTGCACCTGGGGCGCGGCCAGCCAAGCCGCCAGGGCTGTGGTGAGCGGGATGGTCACGACCAGTCCGATCGAGGCCACGAGGGTGGCGACGATCTCCTGGGCGATGGTGTTGAAGGTGAGCAGCTGAAGGACGGTGAAGTTGAGCCGTGAGGCCAGGAGCAGCATGGCCATCGCCGTGCCCACGTAGGCGAAGGCGATGGTGTAGACCGTCGAAGCGATGTGGTCTCGGCCGATCCGCATCGCCTGGGTGAAGACGTCCGCGCGGCTCGCCTTTGGCGCAGCATCCCGAAGTTCCCAGACCGCTGACGCCTGGGTGATGGTGACGTCGTTGAGCACGCCGACCCCCGCCAGCACCATTCCGCACAGCAGGATGCCGCGAACATTGATCCCAGGGAACTGGGACGGTAACTGGGCCATCACCTCGTCCTGCAGCGGCGTCAGGCTGGTCGCCGGGATCGCCAACGCGGCCAGTGCCGCGACCAGCACGATCCCGGCGAAGGTGCCCAGGAGGGCGGTCGAGGTCTTCACCGAGATCCCGTGGGCGAGGTAGACCACCGCAAACATCACCACGGCCGCAGTGACCAGAGCCACCAAGAGTGGGTCTCCGCCCCCCGCGAGCGCGGGCAGGGTGAAGCCCCACACGATCGCCAGCGCTGTGGCCAGTCCCACCAGGGCGGCGAGCCCCTTCCAGCCGGCGACGAAGACCACGGCCGCAACGAACAGCAGCGCCAGCAGCAGCAGCGGAGCGCCGCGCTCGAAGTCGAAGAAGGTGGCGCTGTGGTCGGGATTGATGATGACCTGGACCCGCTGTCCCACGCGGGTGTCGCTCAGTGGGGCGCTCGCATCTGCCGGCACGTCCATGGTTGCGCCGCTGTCGAGAAGGACGACGAAGTGACCACCGGCACCGTCATCGGGAACCAGGGTGGTGATAGTGCCTGCCGCCAGCGAGGCTGCTGGATCGAGCCAGTTCTGGAGTGCCGGCGCGTTACGCGGCCACAGGCCGAAGACACCGATACCGGCGGCCAGAGCCAGCACGGCCATCGCGATCACCAACGCCCGCTTGGCTGCCGGACGAGCGGGGCTGGGGCCGCGGTGGCTGTGGCCATGACTCACGGCCGGGATCGCATCCATGCATTGAGTATTGCGCGGGCGACCGCAGAGGTAAGGGTTGCCTCACTATTCGGCGCTGATCAGGAGAACTTCGCCTTCAGTGCAGCGAAGTCGGCATCAGTGAGGCCTAGTCCGGCGCGCAGGTAGTTGTCGACGCTGCCGTAGCTGGTGGCCACCTGGTCGAGCCCGACCTTCAGAGTGCCGGCGCTCGCCGTGGAGGTGCGCAGGTACTCGCTCTGCACCTGGCCATCATCAGCGCCGAGGACGTACATCAGCATGGCGACCGCCCACCCCGTCCGGTCTCGCCCGAGCGCGCAGTGGATCAGCACCGTCCCGTGACTGGCGGCCGCGGTCTTCAGCGTCTTGGCGAAGGCCTCCCGGCGCACCGGGTCGGTGACGAAGTTGGCGTAGGAGCCGTTCGGGTCGATCGGGAAGTTGTAGCGGTTCACGCCGGGCAGCTTCGGATCGGGCGCGAGTTTGATCGCCGACGAGGTCCGCAGGTCGATGATCACCCCGCCCTTGAGTTCGGTGGTCAGCTTGAGCTTGTCGAGTTTGGTGGCCTTGCTCAGTGCGGCGGTGCGCAACAACATGCCGGGGGCGAAGCCGTAGCGGGCCAGCGCATCACGCTCATTGTTGATGCCGCTGAGCCTGAGCGTGGACGGGTAGAGGAACGTCTGCTTGCCGAGGGTGGAGTAGAAGACCTGGCCCTTGGCGAAGCGCTGCAGTCGCGCGGTGCGCCGACCGATCGTCGCGGAGACCCGCGCCGCTTCCGGGAGGCCGAACGTGGCGGTGCCGCCGGCGGCCTTCCAGGTGGTGTAGGTCTTGCCGACGATCGGGATTCCGTTGACCACGGTGCCGGCGGCGGCAGACGGAGGGGGCGCGACCAAAGCCGTCACAAGCGCTACCACAAAGGCGGCGAAGAACCCCCGGACGACCTTGGCCACGTCCCCTCCTAATGCAGTCTCAATCTCACGCCTGCGGGCGCAAATAGTCCATAGAGCCGCAGAACGGATCTAGGGCCAATGGTACGTACGGCTTCGTCTGGCGGATCCCGACGAGGTCGGCTCCTTGGGCCAGTCGACTGTCCAACCACCGAAGATCACACGGCCATCGAGCCTCCGGTGGGGCTTGTGGCTCTTCGGTGGCGTCAGCGGTGGGGGCCGGGGCGGGCCGGGTCAGCCGACGCGCCCGCCCAGGGTCAGCCCGATCAGCACCACGACGACTCCCATCACGGGCAGGGCGAGTGCGGCGGCGATCCGCGGCCAGCGGGATCCGGATCGGTGAGGGCTCCACGGGGCGACGACCGGGTCAAGGTCATTCCCGGGCTTGATCACCTGCGGGATGGTGCCGATCACCAGCGCACCCACTCCGACCACCCAGCCGACCCACTTCTCCGTGACCAGAGCCGGGTTAGGCAGCAGGATGATCAGCGCGGGAGTGGCGACAACAGCCACGGCGATCAGGATGCCGGCCACCACCCTCGAGCCGTCCCGAAGAATTCGCAGTAGCCAGACCGACAGTGTGGCGACCAGAGCGAGCAGCACAGTCACACCCAGGATGAAGCCCCACCGCCAGACCATCGAGTCGCCGGGTCGAGAGCTGGTGATGCCGAGCACCATCACGCCGAGCAACTGGACGACTGCCGGCAGCGCGCGGCGCAGCCGGGCGCCGGACGGCTCCTTCGCCTGGGTCAGCCCGAGTCCACGGGCATATTCGACAGGATCCCCGAAGGCCTCGGCGACCGCGTCTCCGCTGTCCACAGCGTGCGCTTCCACTTCGGCCAAGACCGATCCGATGTCTCGTCCGGAGGCACCCTGCAGCCGCAGCTCGGTGACCAACCGTTCCACCCAGGCCGGCTCGACATGCGGCGCCAGCTGTGCCCAACTGGGGGTGTGTGTCCTACTCATCATGACTCCTTTGTGCTGAGATGACGCCGGCGGCGAGGTCGGTGAAGGCCAGCCAGCGTGCGGCGTGGGTGTCGAAGTGCTCGCGGCCCTTGTCCGAGAGCTGGTAGTACTTGCGGCCGGGTCCGCTGTCGCCCTGGCGCCAGTCGATGTCGACCAGCCCGGCCTGCTCAAACCGACTGAGCAGGGGGTAGAGCGTCCCGCCCTTTACGGTGCCGAGCCCGACTGCCTGAAGGTCTTGGGCAATGGCGTAGCCATAGGTGCTGCCTCTGGAGATGACCGCAAGAACGCACAGCTCGAGAGCCCCGCGCAGCCACTCCACCGGCCAAGGTTCACTGTCCATACCTAGATCGTACGCCAATCTAGTTAGGCGCACAACCTAGCGTCAGGGGCGCAAGTACTCCAGCCCGCCCAGGAACGGACGCAGCGCGGCCGGGATGTAGACCGATCCGTCGGCCTGCTGGTGGTTCTCCAGCAGCATGATGATCGTCCGGGTCATCGCGCACAGCGTCCCGTTGAGCGTGGCCAGCGAGCGGACGCCGTCGCCGTCCCGCATCCGGATGTTCAGCCGGCGTGCCTGGAACTCGGTGCAGTTCGAGGTCGAGGTGATCTCGCGATACTTTTCCTGGGTGGGCAGCCAGCCGTAGCAGTCGTACTTGCGCGCAGCGCTCAGGCCCAGATCACCGGAGGCGACTTCGAGCACCTGGAACGGAATCTCCAGCGCGGTGATGAACTCCTTCTCGAAGTTCAACAGCAACTGATGCTGCTCCTCGGCCTCGGACGGATCGCAGTAGACGAACATCTCGGCCTTGTCGAACCAGTGCACCCGGAAGATGCCCTTGGTGTCCTTGCCGTAGCTGCCAGCCTCGCGGCGGTAGCAGGGGCTGTAGCCGACGTAGCGGCGCGGCAGCGTGGCCGCATCCAGGATCTCGTCGGAGTGGAAGGCGGCCAGCGCCACCTCCGACGTGCCGACCAGGTACAGGTCGTCGGCGGGCAGGTGGTAGACGTCCTGAGCGGCCTGGCCGAGGAAGCCGGTGCCCTCCATCGCGGACGGCTTGACCAGCGCCGGCGGAATGACCGGGGTGAAGCCCCAGCTCATCGCCTTGCTCATCGCCAGGTTCAGCAGCGCGAACTCCAGCTGCGCGCCGATGCCGGTGAGGAAGTAGAACCGCGAGCCGGACACCTTGGCGCCACGCTCCATGTCGATGGCGCCGAGGGCCTCACCGATCTCGAGGTGATCTTTCGGCTCGAAGCCTTCGGCGGCGAAGTCACGCGGGGTGCCGATGGTTTCGACCACCACGAAGTCGTCCTCGCCACCACGCGGGACGTCGGCGAACACCGGGTTGGGCAGGGCCTTCATCAACTCGTCGAAGCGAGCTCCGGCCTCGTTGGACGCAGCCTCGGCTTCCTTCACACTGGCGGCCAGCTCCTTGGTGCGGGCCAGCAGCGCGGCCTTCTCCTCACCTTGGGCGCGGGCCACCAGCTTGCCGAGTTCCTTCTGCTCAGCCCGCTGGCTCTCGAACGACGCGATCGCCGTGCGTCGGGCCTCATCGGCGGAGATGAGGTCGTCCACCAGTTCCAGGGACTCGCCACGCGCCTCTTGGGCACGGCGAAGGAAGTCAGGGTCGGTACGCAGCAGCTTCGGGTCAATCACGGGCAATAGCCTAACGCTCGGGCGTGTCGCCTCCGGTCCATCGGTCAGCGCCGCCACTCCGCCTAGCGCCGCCCGCTCTGCCCGCTGCCCTCCTCACCCACCGACGGCTCGTCTGATCGTCGAAAGCTCGCCTTCAAGGGGGGCCGTCGATAGCTAAGGCGAACCCTCGGTGGACGGTGGGGGTCAGCGCGGGTCGATCAGCTGCAGGGGCGGATGCTCGGCGCGGAAGTCGTTCACCGGATCCTCGGAGCGGTAACCCAACGCGAGCCCGGTGATCAGCTTGTAGTGCGGCGGTATGACGAACTCGGACTCGGCCGGGCTGCGCCAGGTGGCCAGGACGCCGAGCGCGCAGGAGTCGACGCCACGGGCCTGGGCGGCCAGCATCAGGGTCTGCAGCATCAGGCCGGCATCGTGTGCCGAGAACGGCAGCAGCCCGTCATGGACGAAGACCAACAGCACCGCGGGGGCGCCGAAGAACTCGCAGTTGTGCCGCGCCTGCGCATCACGGGCGGCCAGGTCGTCCCGCGCGATCCCGAGGTGCTGATACAGCCCCACGCCCACCTTCACACTGCGCGGACGCAGGTCGTCGGGGTAGCGGCCCCAGGTCTTGAAATCGCCGTCCGGCAGTCCGCCGGTGAGTGCGGCCTTCGCCATCGCGACCGGGTCGCGGCGTTGCAGCGGAATCGACTCGTCAAAGGCGTGGACGTACGCCTCCCGCAGGCGGACCAGCCGGTCGCCGGTGGCCAGCGCCACGCAGTACGGACGGGTGTTGCTCCAGCTGGGCGCGTGCCGGGCGTCGTCGAGGATGGCGTCCAACACCTCGGCGGGCACCTCGTCGGGCCGGAAGTCGCGGACGCTTCGGCGGGCTTGGATCAAGGCGGAAAAGTCATCGGGCAGCACGCCGAAATCCTAGGTGCGCGGCCGAGCGCCGGCCGGATCCGTCAGTGGGTGGTCAGTCGGCCAGCGCCTGGACGGCTCGTGCCAATGCGTCGAGGCCGAGGGGTTGATCGGTGGTGAGGGGGCGGTCGAGCTCGAAGCCCATGAAGGCGGCATCAACCAGTTCAGCGATCTCTCGGCTGCGTGCCTCGGGGACGCCCGAGCCCACCAGATGCTGCTGGACGGCGTCCAGCCAGACCTCGTTCATGGCGGCGACTTCGGAGGCGTAGGGCTCTTGGCCGAACAGGCCCAGGGAGGAGGCTTCGACGTAGAGCCGATCGCACTGCGCCTGGCGTTCGGTGGTGCGCAGGCGCCACTGGTCGAGCACCGCCTGATGGGGTGAGGCTGACGGTTTCAGTGTGCGCAGTTCCTCGGACGACCGCCCCGCTGAGCAGCGGATGATCTCCACGATCAGCTGTTCCTTGCTGCCCAGGTGGTAGAGCAGCATCCGGTCGCTGGTGCCCAAGGCGGCGGCCAGTGGCCGCAGGCTCAGGCTGGCCAGGCCGTGCTGCCAGGCCCAGTCCGTGGCTCGTTCGACGAGGTCGTCCCGCTTTGCACCCATTTCACAATCGATTGTAGCGGGTGCTACAGTTGCTCGTATGTAGCGACTGCTACAAAACGAACAAGGAGTTCTCTCATGCCCTTCGCGCTCGCAGTGCTCGCGCTTGCGATCCTGGTTGAAGTGGGCGCCTCTGCCTTGCTTCCCAAGGCGGAAGGCTTCACCAACCCCGGCTGGACGGCCGCGGTGGTCGCCGGCTACCTGCTGGCCATCTGGCTGCTCACCGTGGTGGTGAAGCGGATGGACGTCTCCATCGCCTACGCCATCTGGTCGGGCGTCGGCACCGCCGCCATCGCCATCGTCGGCTACTTCTGGCTGGGGGAATCCATGACCCCATTCAAGGTCGCCGGCATCGCCTTGATCGTCGCCGGTGTGGTCGCGCTGAACCTCAACAGCGCCCACGCCGCCTGACCCGACCACCCCGTCCCGCCGAGGGCTCGCGCTCGGCGTCGAGAGCCCTCGATGGAGGCCGCTAGCGTGCGCAGGCCGGATACTGATCGTCGTGCATTTCGATGCCGGTCGGTGAGGTCACCACGTGTGCGGCTCCGCCGCTTTCGTACCTGACCTCCACCCCTGTCGAGTTGCCCCCGCAAGGATCGTCCGTGTCGACCACCACCAGGAGATTCACCTGCGCCTGCGGAGCCAGCTCATACCCGTCAAGCTGCGCGCGACCTTTCCACGCTCGGTTTTGGTGCGCATCCGGGAACCCAGCGTGATCCGGAGGGACGAAGAAGCCGCCACCGAACGTACTGTCGTTGGGCCCGATGGGCAGAACGTAGGCCGCCTCGACCTTCAGATGGTCGGTATCGGTGAGTCCCACCCCGTGAAGGACGACCGGCGCCGTCCGGCTCTGATTGCGCAGCACGATGGTGCCCAGCGACGGATAGCGGCCCTGGTGGGGAGGGTCCATCCCGATGATCGTGGTCGCATCGGCGCTCGAGACCAACGGGCCGAGATCTGCCGAGCCGGTTGATTGGCCCCCGAAAGCGCAGCCGGCGACAGACGACAACACGGCGGCGATCGCTATCGCGCTCCGACGACGTCCGAGCAAGGACGCGCCTCGCATCCGGAGAGTCGAGTCAGAGTTCACGCCCTCATTGTGGGTGCCCCGGCTAAGGGTTCAGCAACTTGGCGTACCAGGCTTCGGCGTTGGTGTATTCGGTGTCGCTGAAGCCGCGGGCGATCTCGGGGGCGATCCCGTCCGCACGAGCGTAGGAGCCGAGGAAGACCACGTCGGCGCAGATCCGGTGCAGGCCTTGCAGGGCCTCGGCCAGGCGCGGGTCGGCCAGGTGCCCTTCGGCGTCGATGCTGAAGCAGTAGTTGCCCAGCCCGGTCTTGGTCGGACGGGACTCGATCCGGGTCAGGTTCACCCCACGGCTGGCGAACTGATCGAGGATCTCCAGCAGCGCACCGGAATGATCGGCGTGCATGTAGGCCACCAAGGTGGTCTTGTCGGCGCCGGTGCGCGGCGGCGGCGCGGTCGGCAGCGACACCACCACGAAGCGGGTCACCGCATCGGGGTTGTCGGCGATCTCGAGCGCCACCGGCTCCAGCCCGTACATCTCGCCGGCGATTCGTCCGCAGATGGCCGCGTCATACCTGCTGGTCGGGTCGGACACCTCTTTGGCCGCGGTCGCGTTCGAGCCGCCCTCGGTGACCAGGGCTTCTGGAAGGTTCGCGATCATCCAGCTGCGGGTTTGGGCTGCCGAGTGCGGATGGGTGATCACCTTCTTCACCTGGTCGATGGTGGTGCCCGGACGCGCGTACAGATTGAACTGGACCGGCAACAGCACCTCGCGGGTGATCATCAACCGCTTGCCGTTGGCCAGGAAGTCCAGGGTCGCCGACACCCCACCTTCGACGGAGTTCTCGATCGGCACCACCGCAGCGCTCACCTCGCCGGCGCGCACCGCGTCCAACGCCTGGGCGACGGTCGCATAGGCAACGGCGTCCGCCCCGTCGTCGAAGGTCAGCAACGCCTGGTGGGTGAACGTCCCTGCAGGTCCGAAGTATCCGAGCACCCGACAAGGGTAGTGCCGCGCGCCGCCGGCGGTTTCGACAAGTTCAACCAGCGGCGCGGTGGGCTCGACCGGCGGCCGTGTCGAAACCTCTGTCGGAGGCGGCGGAATCAGCCGGGGATCCGGGCGTCCAGGGTTGCCGAGGTGGTCGCAGTCCGGGGTCGACGGGTCACCCAGGCGACGACGTGACCCCACCACTGGCGAACCGGCGGCAGCTCGTGGCCCCAGGTCCACCACCACCAGACCACGGCGATGATCACCACGTACTGGGCACCCACGTTGATCTGCTCGCGCAAGAACCGCTCGACGTTGTGCATCCCGTCGCTGAACTGCAACGCCCGTCCGGTGACCCAGGCGATCGACAGCCACGCACCACGCCACAGCATGATCACGTCCAGCCGGGACGCCCACACCAAGCCCAGCGGTGCCCACACGATCAGGTCGTACCAGCTGAACGACCAGGGTGCGGTGATCAGCCATGCCGAGCTCAGCACCACGATTGTCCGGACGGTGATGGTCAGCGGATCCAGCCGTGGGTCCTCGTCCTGCGGATTGCCGGGCACCAACCGCCACGGCAGCACCCGCGACAGCATCCAGGCGATCACCACCAGCCCGAGCCAGCCCACGTTGGTGATCAGTTGGCGGGCCTGCGGATCGCCGAGCAGCGGTCCCAGCACCCACAGCGGCCACAGCCCCCAGTTGCCCGGGGAGACGTAGCCGACATTGCGCTGGAAGGCGAACAACGCATTCGGCATCCACAGCCCGTAGGCCAGCGTCAGCGGAACCGCTGCGCCGAGGCCGAGCTGAACCAGCTTGCGCCAGTCGCGCCGATAACCCCAGGCCATGGCGATCCCGTAGAAGACCAGCGACACCTTCACCGCGCCGGCCAGACCGATACCGATGCCGGCCACGAACGGACTCTTGCGGAAGAACCACAACCCGGCGATGGCGAACACCAAGCTGAGCGGCTCGTTGTGAGCCCCGACCAGGACGCCCCAGATCATCAGCGGGTTCATCACGGTGAACAACACCGCCCGGGTCTGCAGCTTGGGGTCGCTGTGCGCCAGCTTCACCACGATGGCGCCGATGATCAGGAACGGGATCAGCGAGAACATCTGCAGCCAGAAGACCACGTTGTGCATGTTGTCCCCGCCGAGCACAGCAGCCAGGTACTGGGAGAACGAGGCGATCGGGCCGTACACGCTGGGCGTGTCCTGCCAGGGACGTTCGGTCCAGCGCAGGACCGGGTCGTAAGCCTGCCGGAAGATCTCGGCCGGCGTGATGTCGTAGGGGTTCATGCCCAAGACCTGCAACCGGCCGTAGGCGGCGTACATCAGCACGTCCGCCGAGGTCAGCGGCGGCACCAGGCAGCTCAGCGTGCTCAGGGTCGCGCCCAACGCGAACAGCCGCCGGTTGTGTGGACGCCAGCCGCGATTGACCGCCTGCCAGCAGATCCACAACCCGACCGAGCCGACCGCCAGCATCGTCCACAGCAGGGGAACCACGACCCATTCGCCGAGCGCCAACCCGCTGGCCGGCAGGTACCACGGCGGCAGCAAGCTGTTGCGCGGACCCAGCACCAACGTGACCACCGACGGCCCGGCGAACGCGACCCCCACGGTGACCAACACCGAGGAGATGATCAGGGTGAGCCCGACCCGCGCATCCGACATCCACGCGGGCAGTTTCGCGGTGGGGAAACGCCAGGTGGTGATGCGCTTGAGTCGCACGATTCCTCCCCTGCCGTTCTCGTCCCACACGAAGGGTAGCGACCCGGCCCGAGTGGCCGCGATTCTCGCCTCGCTCTCGCCCCGGTCAGCTACTTCAGGAGGCGTGACATCCGGCGATCGGCGAGTGGCTTGCCGCCGGTCTGGCATCCGGGGCAGTACTGCAAGGACGAGTCGGCGAAGCTCACTTCGGCGATCGGAGTGCCGCACACCGCACACGGTTCGCCAGTACGTCCGTGGACGCGCAGGCCGCTGCGCTTGGCGTCCTTCAACTCCTTCGCAGCCAGGCCGGACGCGCGGCTGATCGCCGCGGCCAACTCGTCGCGGATGGCGGCGTACAGGGTGGCCAGTTCGGTATCACTGAGGCCGCCGGCCGGCTTGAACGGGCTGAGCTTGGCGGCGTGCAGGATCTCGTCGGAGTAGGCATTTCCGATCCCGGCGATGATCCGCTGATCGCGCAGGATGCCCTTGAGCTGGGCCCGTCCGGCGGTGTTCAGGATGGCGGCCAGCGCATCAACGGTGAACTCGGCCGCCAGCGGGTCGGGGCCGAGGGCGGCGATACCCGGCACCTCGGCCAGGGCATTGACCAGGTAGACCGCCAGCCGCTTCTGGGTGCCGGCCTCGGTCAGGGTGAATCCGGCCCCGTCGGCGAACGCCAGCCGGAAGGCCAGCGGCCCCTTACCCGGACGCAGCGGTGCCGCGGGCAGTTCGTCGCGCCAGGTCAGCCAGCCTGCTCGGGCCAGGTGGAAGACCAGCCACAGCCCGCCGATGTCGAGCCCGATGAACTTGCCCCGCCGTTCGACGGCTTCGACGTCCAGTCCGCCCAGGGCGATCAGCGGTGGACTGTAGGTCTTGAGGCAGGCGAACGCGGCCAGTTCGGCGCGGGCCACCGTCCGGCCGATGCAGTGCTCGGCGAGGAAGCTGCGCAGGGCTTCGACTTCAGGAAGTTCAGGCATGGTCACCTCGCGGAGGCCAGATCGGGTCAGGGACGGCCAGCACGTCGTCGAGCAGGTCGAGATAGTCGACCCGATCGATCTCGATCACCCCGAGCCCGGCCAGGTGCGGGGTCTGCCATTGGACGTCGATGATGCGTGATTCGGCGTACTCGTCACTGAGTACTTCGACCAGTTTGAGCAGGGCGACCTTGGACGCGTCGCGCCCATGGAGGGGGTCGTGGAACATCGACTCGCCCGCGAACAGTCCGCCCAGGCTGATTCCGTACAGTCCGCCGACCAGGCGTCCGTCGTGGTCCCAGGTCTCGACCGAATGGCAGTACCCCTGGTGGAAGAGCTCGGTGTAGACCGCGCGAATCGACTCGTCGATCCAGCCGTGCGGGCGTCCCGGGTCGGCGCAGGCGTCCAGCACCTCGCCAAAGGCGGTATCGACAGTTGTGGTGTAGTGCTTGGCCGACTTCCGCAGCGACCGCGTGACCCGGACCGCGTCGAGCGGCAGCACCCCACGACGAGTCGGCGACCACCAGCCGGTCTGCCCGAAGCCGGCCTCCGGCAGTGGCATCGGGAACACCCCGCTGCGGTAGGCGTCCAGCACCAGCGACGGATTGATGATGTCGGAGAACGCGATCAGGTCTTGGTCGGGCCACTCGTGTGCCGGGCCGAACACCGCCAGTCGGTTCATGGACCGATTCTGCCCCACGCCACCGTCAAAGGCGCCGGGGTCGGCTCGGGGATCATTCGGGGCAGGGCCGGACGGCGCAGCCGTGGAGGTGTCGCCTACGCTGTTTGATGTCGTTAGGAGGACCATGGCCAGCCCAGGCGAGATCGGCAAGCAGTTGGTGACCCGCACGCCCGAAGTGGCCGGCGGCATGTTGCGCAGCATTGTCGACTTCGCGATCTACGGCAATGACGCGTTCCCCGGCGCCCGAACGGTGGCCGCTCGCGCGGTGCAGTCCAAGGGTGATCGGGAGGCCGCGATCGAGTCGGTGATCACTCAGCACATCGGGATGGCGTCGATGCAGGGCTTCCTGACCAGCGTCGGCGGCCTGATCACAGTGGTCGTGGGGTTGCCGGCCAACATCGCCGGGATGGCGGTGCTGAGCGTGCGGATGATCGCCGCGGTGGCCCACCTGCGCGGCTACGACGTCGAGGACCCGCGGGTGCGCTCAGCGATCACTATGGCGATGCTGGGCGACGAGACCGTCCGCAAACTGGTGGCCAGCGGCGAGTTGCCCACCTCACCGCTGGCGGTGGCGACCGCGCCGGCTTTCGACGCCGAGTTGGAGCGCCAGATCAGCGAGCGGGTGATGGGCGCGCTCGCGGCCCGGCTGGGCGGCAAGCACCTAGTGCTGGTCGTGGTGCAGCGGATCCCGCTGGTTGGTGGCGGCGTCGGTGCTGCCGTGGACGGCTGGGTCACGTTCGGCCTGGGCGCCTACATCAAGCGCGAGTTCATCGCCCGCCAGCAGCTGATGCGCTGAGCGAGCGCCCTGCACCGCGTCGCGGTGGTTTCGACACGCGGCTGCGCCGCTGCTCAACCAGCGGAGGACACACGGTTGTGCTGCTACTCAACCGGCGGTGGTTTCGACACGCGGCTGCGCCGCTGCTCAACCGGCGGGGGACACGCGGTTGTGCTGCTACTCAACCGGCGGTGGTTTCGACACGCGGCTGCGCCGCTGCTCAACCAGCGGAGGACACGCGGCTGCGCCGCTGCTCAACCAGCGGGGGTTGTCTTGGGCGCGAAGTCGCAACTCTGCGGTGCTCAACTGGCAGGCGCTGGTTGAGCCTGTCGAAACCTGCGCCCGATGCGGGCGCTCAGCCCTGACGGCGCCGGTCGCTGAGGGCCTTGAGTTCCTTGCGCTGAGCGGGGGTCAGGCTGTGCAGGCCCTTCTCGTTGATCTGGTCGAGGAGGGCGTCCATCCGTTCCTGATCGGACACGCGACGCTCGGCGGCCTTCGCCTGCGCGCGGGGGACCCGCTGCTTCTTGGGGCGGCGAGGGGTCCGGGGCTGGCCGGGAATCCAGGACTGCTCGCGCAGCAAGCCGGCGCGGCGGGCGGCGATGGCGACGAACCCGAGGCTGAGCAGCACGGCCACCAGGCTGGCCCACTGGCTGTAGGCCAGCATCACCAGCAGCTGCACGCCGAGGATCACCGCACCGAACACCCAGGCGGGAATGTTGAACAGGAAGCGCGCGTGTGGGTATTCGCCGATCCAGACCAGCAGCAGCAGGAACTGCACCATGCCGATGCCGACCAGGCTCGCGCCGGTGCCGAACAGCAGCGCGGCCACCGAGTAGCTGGCGGTCAGGCTCGCCCAGATCGCGATCAGCAGACCGGCCATCGGCTTGCGCCCGATCTGGGACTCCAGGCTGGTGCCGAAGTACCACAGCATGAACAGGTTGATCACGCTCCACAGCGTGTTCGACAAGCCCTCGGCGAAGGGCCAGCTGAACAGGCGCCACACCTCGGCGCGGGCCAGCGAGGCGGGGTTGTAGTAGGTGAGCGCTGTCCAGCCGGCCCCGGTGATCACCCACGGGATGATCGCCGCGGTCACGGCGAGCACCACGAACATCGTGGTGGTCACCTCCAACCGTCCGATCCGGAACCAGGGATCGGTGTGCTCGCGATGCGGGAACAGGCCACTCATGGGTTCAAGGTTGCCAGATGAACGAAGAAGTCCGGGACGGGCACCCGCAAGCTTGCCCAGACCACGGGAATGTTCTGGGCGTCAGAGTGTTAGTTGAAATATGAAACACATCGGGTTCCTGTCCTTCGGACATTGGACACCGTCGCCGCATTCCCAGACGCGGACGGCTGCGGACACGCTCCTGCAGTCGATCGATCTCGCGGTCGCCGCTGAAGAGCTGGGCGCTGACGGGGCCTACTTCCGGGTGCACCACTTCGCCCGGCAGCTCGGTTCGCCGTTCCCGCTGCTGGCTGCAGCCGGCGCCAAGACCTCCAAGATCGAACTCGGCACCGGCGTGATCGACATGCGCTACGAGAACCCGTACTACATGGCCGAGGATGCAGGTGCCGCCGACCTGATCGCCGGTGAGCGACTGCAACTGGGCATCAGCCGAGGATCGCCCGAGCAGGTCCTGGAGGGCTACAAGTACTTCGGTTACGTCCCTGAGGACGGTAAGACCGACGCTGACATGGCCCGGGAGCACACTGAGGTCTTCCTCGAACTGCTCAACGGCGAGGGCTTCGCCCCGCCGAACCCGACGCCGATGTTCCCCAACCCGCCGGGCCTGCTGCGCCTCGAACCGCATTCGCCGGGTCTACGCAAGCGCATCTGGTGGGGTGCCGGTACCCGTGCGACGGCCGAATGGACCGCGAAGCTGGGCATGAACCTGATGAGCTCGACCCTGCTCACCGAGGACACCGGCGTGCCCTTCCATCAGTTGCAGGCCGAGCAGATCCAGCGCTTCCGCGACACCTGGGCCGAATCCGGTCACGACTGGACGCCGCGGGTGTCGGTGAGCCGCAGCATCTTCGCCCTGGTCGATGCCCGTGACCACGCCTATTTCGGTGGACGATCCGAGGACTCCGACCAGGTCGGGTTCATCGACGGCGGCCTGGCCCGCTTCGGACGCTCCTACGCCGCCGAGCCGGACAAGCTGATCGAACAGCTGGCCGAGGACGAGGCGATCGCGGCCGCGGACACCCTGCTGCTGACCGTGCCCAACCAGTTGGGCGTCGACTACAACGCCCACGTCATCGAGTCGATCCTGACCCACGTCGCGCCCGCCCTCGGCTGGCGCTGACGGGGTCGGTCGGGCAGCAGTAGTGGTTTCGACACGCGGCTACGCCGCTGCTCAACCAGCGGTGGGTGGGTTTGCGATGGTCGGGGGTCGACGGAAGCTGACAGCTCGCCTAGTCGCTGGTTGAGCAGCTGACTCCACCCCGCTGGTTGAGCAGGCCGCGCAGCGGCCGTGTCGAAACCGTCGCCGCAGGTTTCGACGAGCTCAACCAGCGCGGTGTGGTCTCGACAGGCTCACCCAGCGTTCTGGTCGAGGTGGATGAGCTTCCGGGTCCCCAGCGGCTCGGCCAGGTCCACGTAGCCGTCTGCGGTCTTCAGCATCGCCGGGCAGGTACCGCCCGGCGAGCCGAAGACCGCCCCGGAGCCCGTGGGTGCCGACGCGATCGCGACGTAGTCCGACGTCTGTTGGACGTACACGTGGCCTTCGTAGTCGGCGCACCCGTCACCGACCCCGTAGGTGATGAACAGCCTCCGTCCGTCGGCGGACATGCCCAGCAGCGTCCACGACAGGGTTACCCGGTTGGCCGGCAGCTCAGTCACCACCGGCGCCGGGCTGAATGTCCCCGTCGGCGACGCAGTGGACGTCAGCGGGTCAACCTCCCCGTGCGGAGCGCTCTGGCATCCGACCAGGGATGCCACGACCACCAGCAGTGGTAGCCAACGGAGGGGTGAGCTCATTTCGTACCTCCTTTGCCGGGAGCGTAGGTCAGACGTTCGGCGCGCAGGCGATGCTGGGGGTCGAAGAGTCGGCGGAAGGCCAGCTCCAGCCACACCAGACAGCCGAGGGTGGTCGCGCAAGCGATCACGAACATGATCACCAACTGATAGCGCACCGCGACCGTGGGGTCGGCCCCGGCCAGGATCTGGCCGGTCATCATGCCCGGCAGGCTCACCACGCCCATCACCGCCATGCTGTTGATGGTGGGGATCAGGCCGGTCCGCAGGGCGTCCCGCTGCGGTCCGCGGGCGGCCTCGCGCCGGGTCGCGCCCAGCGCGAGCATGCTTTCGACCCGGTCCCGCTCGGTGGCCAGTGTCGCGGTGAACCGTTCAGTCGCCAGCGATACCCCGGTGAGTGAGTTGCCCAGCACCATGCCCAACACCGGCACCACGTACTGCGGCAGGTACCACGGCTCGATGTGCAGGATGCCTTCCAGTGCGACCGCAGTGACCAGGAACGAACTGGCCAGGATCGCCACGAAGCTGTCCAACAGCAGCAGGTGGTAGCGGCGGGTGGATCGCTGGGCCGCCGACTGCGCGGCCAGGAAGGTCATCGCCAGCGCGATGCCGAGCACCAACCAGGGGTTCTGCAGCGAGAACACCCAGCCGAGGATCAGCCCCACCAGCAACAACTGGACGACCATGCGCGCCCCGGCGATGACCAGCTCGCGACCCAAACCCAGCCGCAGCCGCCAGCTCAGCAGCCAGACCACCACCAGCAACCCCGCCGAGAGGACGAGTTGGAGATCGGTGATCGGCTGGCTGGTCACGACGCGCTTGCTTCAGCGAAGTCGGCCAGGTGCAGGGACGCGGTGCCGATGCGCTCCCGGGCGCCCGGATCGTGACCCACCCAGATCAGCGCCCGCTCAGCCGACGACGCCCAGTCGATCAGGACGTCGTGAGCCAGCAGCGCCAGCTTCTCGTCCAGGGCGGCGGTGACTTCGTCCAGCAGCAGCACGCTCGGCTCCAGCAGCAGCGCGCGGGTCAGCAGCACCGACTGTCGTTCACCGCCGGAGATGGTGTCGAGGTCGGCGTCCAGCAGTGCGGACGGGCGTCCCAGCGCGTCCAGGACGGCGGCGGCGCGATCGCGGGCAAAGGACTTGCCGCGGTGCACTGCGAGCTCGAAGGGGGCAGCCAGCGCGTCGGCCACCGATCCGGCCGGCATCGCCGCGCTCTGCGACAGGTACATCACCTGGGCGCGGAACCGCGGCACCGACCACTCCACCGGGGTGCGTCCGTGCAGGTGGCAGCGGCCATCCAGTGGATCGAGCGCGGCGATCGCCCGCAACAGCAGGGTCTTGCCGCTGCCCGAGGCACCCTCGATGACCAGCCGATCACCCGGCGCCAGGTCGAAGCCGAGATCAGCCCACAGCAGTCGATCCCCCACCCGGCGCGTGGCTGCGCCCACGGTGAGGAGTCGGCTATCGGGCCCGTCGGAGGTGGGCATCACTCACCGGGCCATCAGCCGACGAACTCTCTGGCGACGCGTGCGGTGAGCAGGCAGGTGACCTCGTAAGGGATCGTGCCCATCAAGGTCGCGATCTCGGTGGTGGTGATCTCCTCGCCGCCGTCGACGCCGATCAGGACGACTTCGTCGCCGACCAGGTCGGTGGCGTCCGGACCGAGATCGACCATGGTCTGATCCATGCACACCCGGCCGATCACCGGGCAGGAACGGCCGTCGATCAGCATCCGGCCGCGATTGCTCAGCAAACGGGAGTAACCGTCGGCGTAGCCCACCGGAACAGTGCCCACGACGGTGTCCCGCTCGGCTGTCCAGGTGCGTCCGTAGCTGACCGTCTCGCCGGCGGCGACCGGCTTCACGAACGAGAGGTAGGAGCGCCACTCCAAAGCCGGCTTCAGCGGCACCGTCCGGGCCACCTCGGGGTCGGGGTAGGCGCCGTAGACGATGATCCCGGCTCGGACCAGGTCGAACCAGGAGTCCGGATGGGCCAGGATGCCGCCGGAGTTGGCCAGGTGCTTCAGCGGGACGGGGCCGCGGGCGGCCTCCACCGCCGCGACGGTCTGAGCGAACAGCGCGATCTGGGCGGCGGTGAACTCCGCGCCGGCCGGAGAGTCCGAGATGGGCAGGTGGGAGAACACTCCGCCCAGATGCAGGCTGCTGGCCGCATCCACGAGCTTGGCCAGGTCGACGGCTTGTTCCGGCGGGCAGCCGATCCGCCGCATGCCGGTGTCGACCTTGAGGTGGACGTCAGCGACGACCCGGTTGCTGGCAGCGGCTGCGGCTACGGCGTTGATCGACTCCACATCGGTGACGGTCAAGGTGATGCCGGCCGCTACCGCAGCGTCGATCTCGCCGGGGTTGCGGGCCATCGACAGCTTCAGAATCGGCAGCTTGATACCGGCCTCGCGCAGTTCCAGCGCCTCGTCGACGGTGGCAACGCCGAGCCAGTCAGCGGCCCCGGTCTTCTCGATCATCGCCGCGATCTCCACTGCGCCGTGGCCGTAGGCGTCGGCCTTGACCGCGACCAGCACCTTGCGTCCCTCGACCCGGGAGCGAATCGCGGCCAGATTGGCGGCGATGCGGTCCAGCCGGACCGTGGCCAGATTCGTCGGTTCGATCACGAGTTCTCCCCCACCGCGACCGGACGGGCGGGGTCGGCCGACCAGCCTGACCACGAGGGCGGATACAGCGCGGCTTCGATGCCGAGGCTGGCCAGCGCGAGCAGTACCTGTGCCGCCGAGACCCCGGAGCCGCAGTAGACCGCCACCGGACGGTCGGCCGGCAGGTCGAGCAGTTCGTCCAGCTTGTCGGCGGCGGGCATCAGCCCGTTCTCGTCCCAGAAACCAACCACCGGCCGGTTCACTGCTCCAGGGATGTGTCCGGCGATCCGATCGATGGGTTCGACCTCGCCGCGATAACGCTCGGGCGCGCGGACGTCCATCACGACGCCGTCGAAGCCGGCGATCTCGTCAGCGCTCAGCGTGGGCAGCTGTCCGGTCGTGACGCTGATCTGGGTCGGCTCGACCGGGGCCGCGGGGCCGGGCAACAGCCCGCCGTCGGCAGCGGTCCAGGCGGTGATGCCGCCGTCGAGCACCCAGGTGTTCAGCCCCGCCCAGGTGAGCACCCACCAGGCCCGGGCCGCGGCGAAGGAGCCGGGCTCGTCGTAGACCACGATCGGACGCGTGGGGTCGATGCCCAGCTCACCCAGACCGGCGGACAGTTGCTCGGCCGACGGCAGCGGATGGCGACCCAAGGTCGGGTCGTCCAGCGGGCCGCTCAGCACCTTCTCGAAGTCGAGGAAGCGCGCGCCGGGAAGGTGTCCCTCCAGGTAGCTGGCGTAGCCGGCGCCGGGCGTTTCACCCAGCCGCCAGCGCACATCGAGGAGCTGGGCTCCGGCGTTCACCGCATCGGGCAGGTCGTTGACGTTGACCAGGACGTCATTTCTGGAGGACACGCACTGCACTCTAGAACGATCTGCGCCCCGGCCACAGGGCCGTTCAGCTGCCGTGGCCCCCGGCGGCGGGCTCAGCCGCCGACGGTGCCGTTGCGCAGCAGCGACCCGCGAGCCGTGGGCCAACCGGTCGTGGTCGCTGTGGAACCGGGCACGGTCCACACGTCCAGGCCGTGATCGATCGACAAGGTGACGATCTCCAGCGTGCCGTCACCGTTGAGATCGGCGATCGACGGTGCCGCCGCAATGCCGACGCCGTTGCCGTCTTTGTGCTGCTTCGGCACGGTGAGCTTGGCGATCTTGTGGCCGGTGGCGCTGAGCACCACCAGGCGTCCGGACTTGGCGGCACGGCCGTACATCCCGAAGACGAGCTCGGGACGGCCGTCGCCATTGAAGTCGGCCGCGGTCACTTCCGAGGCGAAGGTGCGCTTCTTGCCGGGGGCATATCCCCAGCGCCACAGCCGCTTCCCGGTGGAACTGACCGCGTAGATGTAGCCGTCGTTGCCGGGGAAGACGATGTCGAGATGGCCGTCGCCGTTCACGTCGACCAACGTGGGGGCCGGAATGCCGTCCGGCGGGTACCAGTCGCCGGACTTGCGGACGATCGGCTTGCCGGTCTTCGGCAAGGTGGTGAAGCCCGGGTGCCGCATCCCCGAGCGGACGCCACCGTTCTGGGCGCCGTCGAGCACCATCACCGCGTGCGCCTGGGTCTGGTAGGGGATCTTCTTCTCCACATTGGGGATGCCGATCACCTCGGCCAGCCCGTCGCCATTCAGGTCACCCACCGAGGGCGGCGAGGCCGTCCATTGCAGCCAGGCGGACTTCTTCGGGGTCGGCCACGACCCGGTGTGGTCGTGCATCAGCTTGTTCTCGACCTTCGGCGACGACCAACGGATGAACTGGCCCCACCCCAGGCGACGGCCCTTGTAGGAGCTGGCCGGGTTGGTGAAGTAGGCCGAGGCCAGCACCGAGGTGCCGTCGTGATTGAACAGGTTGATCTGGTGGTTGTCGTAGGTCACCACGACCTCCAGCTGCGGGTCGTCGTCGAGCTGGCCGATGCCGACGTTCTCCCCGTAGGCGCCGTAGCCGTGATTGCCGTAGCCGTTGAAGTCCTTGTCGTTGCCGCTGCCGCTGAGGCGGTTGTAACGCGGCCAGGCGGGGCTGTGGCCGCCGGCCGGCTGGTAAAGGTGGCCGTTGGCGGAGAACACGAACACCTGGGCACCACTGGACGAGGTGTTGGTGGTGGTGGCGACCACCTCGACGGTGCCGTCGCCGTCCAGGTCGGCGGCAGCCAGGCCGCGCACCTCGGGCTTCTGTCCGCCGCTGGCTACCGAAGCGGGCCAGCCCGGCTTGGTGACCAGGGTGCCGTTGCGCCACTCGTAGGCGCCGACCGTGCCCGAGCCACCCACCACGACCTCGGTGACGCCGTCATGGTCGAGGTCGGCGACCACCGAGGGGGCGTACACCCGTCCCTTGGTGGCGGTGCCGGTGGCCAGCTTGGTGCCGGTCGCGGAGTACACGTAGGTCGAGTACAGCGGCGCCACGATCTCTTTGTGGCCGTCGCCGTTCAGATCGATCAGGGACGGTGAGGAGAACCAGCCGGTCTGGCCGGGGTCGATCCGCCGGACGAAGCGGGGCTTGGCGACCGCACTCACGACCTGCGGCGTCACCGGGACAACCTGCGCCGGGACAACCTGCGCTGGGACGGCGGCCGCGGGCGCGCCGAGGGCCGCCTCGGTGACCGGTTGAGGAGTGCCGGCGCAGCCGGCGCTGACCGCCAATGCGGTGATCGTGGATACAGCCAGGACAGTGCTCAGCGACGATCGACCCATTGCGGCACGCTACTGAGGGCTGCCCGACACGGGCAAGGGTCAAGCCGCCGACGCGGAACCTAGAACAGCAGCGCCAAGCCGGGGTTCGACATGATCGTGGCCACCTCGGACAGGAACTTCGACGCCGCCTCGCCGTCAACCAGGCGATGGTCGAAAGTGAGTGACACGGTGCAGACGCTGCGCGGTTCGATCCGCTCGTCCTCACCGGTGCCGACCACCCACGGCTTGCGCCGAATGGTGCCCAGGCACATGATCGCGGCCTCACCCGGCGACAGGATCGGGGTGCCGCCGTCGACGCCGAAGACGCCGATGTTGGTGATCGTGAACGTGCCGTTGGCCAGGTCGTACGGCTGGACGCGACCCTCGCGAGCGACCGCGACCATGGCGTTGAGGGCCTGGGTCAGCTCGACCAGGTTCATCCGCTCGGCGTTCTTGATGTTGGGCACCAGCAGGCCGCGCGGGGTGGCCGCGGCGATACCGAGGTTCACCGCGCCGTGCAGCACGACCTCGTCGCGCTCGGCGTCGTAGCTGGAGTTGATCTCGGGAATCTTCGAGATCGCCAAACAGGCGGCCTTGGCGAAGACCAGCAGCGGCGAGACCCGCAGCCCGGTGAACTCGCGGCGGGCCTTCAACAACTCGAGCATCTCCACGCTGCCGGTGACGTCGGCCTCGATCATCGCGGTCGCCTGCGGCACCTGCAGCGAGGCGGTCATGGCCTTGAACATCTCCCGACGAACTCCGCGCAATGGGCTGCGGCGATCACGTCCGGGCAGGCCACCGGCGGCGGCCGCCACCACGTCCTCGGCGGTGATCAGGCCGTTGGCGCCGCTGCCGACCAGCTGATTCAGATCGACCCCCAGATCGCGAGCGACCCGGCGTACCGCCGGCGTGGACAGCGGACGTCGACCACCGCGGGCACCGGCGGACGGACGTCCGGGCGGCGGCAGGTAGTCCCCGGACGCGGTGGCGTCCAGCCGATCGGACGGGGTGACCTCGTCGATCTTGCGCGAGACCGGGTTGGCGGTGTCGTAAGCCTCGGACACCTGATCGGTCTCAGGCACGGCGACCACGCCGCCACCCTTGCGTGGACGGCGCGCAACCGCGCCACCCTTGGCGCCGTAGCCGACCAGCATCGCGGTACGTCCGGCATCCTCGGCCGGAGTGGACGGCTGCGGCTCGGCAACCGGCTCAGCGGCGGCCTCGGTGAGCACCGGGCCGGTGGTGACCTCGGTGGCCGCGTCGTCTTCGCCGATGCGGATGATCGGGGTGCCGACCGCGACGTCCTCGCCCTCGGCGACCAGCAACGCGCTCACCACCCCGGCGTACGGGCTGGGCAGCTCGACCAGCGACTTGGCGGTCTCGATCTCCACCAGGATGTCGTTGACGGCCACGGTGTCGCCCACGGCGACCAGCCAGCGGACGATCTCGGCCTCCTGCAGGCCTTCGCCGGGATCGGGCAGTTTGAACTCAGGCATGGGGCATCCTCACCAAGACAGTGATCGGTCGACGGCATCGAGCACCCGATCAAGGTCGGGCAGGTAGGCGTCCTCGACTTTGGACGGCGGGTAGGGCAGGTCGTAGCCGGTGACCCGCAGCACGGGGGCGTCCAGCTCGTAGAAGCAGTTCTGTTGAATGCGGGCGGCGATCTCGGCGCCCAGGCCGAGCGTCCCGACCGCTTCGTGGACGACGATGGCCCGTCCGGTGCGGCGGACCGATTCCAGGATCACCGCGTCGTCCAGGGGCGACAGCGAGCGCAGGTCGACCACTTCAAGGTCACGGCCCTCCTCGGCGGCAAGCATGGCGGCTTCCAGGCAGGTGCGCACCATCGGACCATAGGTCAGCAAGGTGGCGTGCGTGCCAGGTTTGACCACTCGGGCGGAGAACAGCGACAGCTCGGCCGACTGCTGGTCGAGGTCGACTTCGCCCTTGTCGTGGTAGCGCCGCTTGGGCTCGAAGAAGATGATCGGATCGTCGGCGGCGACGGCTTGCTGGATCATCCAGTAGGCATCGACCGGTGAGGCGGGGCTGACCACCTTCAAGCCGGGGGTGTGTGCGAAGTAGGCCTCCGGGGATTCGGAGTGGTGCTCGATGGCGCCGATGCTGCCGCCGTAGGGAATGCGCACCACGATCGGGACGCTCGCCGTCCCGCCGCTGCGGAACCGCAGCCGGGAGACCTGAGAGATGATCTGGTCGAACGCCGGGTAGACGAAGCCGTCGAACTGGATCTCCACCACCGGACGGTAGCCGCGCAGGGCGAGGCCGACGGCGGTGCCGAGAATGCCGGATTCGGCCAGGGGGGAGTCGATCACCCGGTCACGTCCGAACTCGGCCTGCAGGCCCTCGGTGACCCGGAAGACCCCACCGAGCTTGCCGATGTCCTCGCCGGCCAGCAGGGCTTTGGGCTCGGCGGCCAGCGCCTTGCGCAGGCCGGCGTTTAGGGCCTTGGCCATGGTCATCGTGGTCATCGGGACTCCTCGAAAGACGCCTCGTAAGCCAGGTGCTCGTCGCGCTGGCGCAGCAGCAACTCGGGGGTGTCGGCGTACGCCTGGTCGAAAAAGGTCTCCAGGCCGCGTTCGGGCAGAGCCAGGCAGCCGGTGCGCATCCGCTCGGCCAGGGCATCGGACTCGGCGGCCACGGCGTCCAGCCAGGCGGCATCGACGGCACCGACGCGAGTCAGGTAGGTCTTGAGCCGCTCGATCGGGTCCTTGGCGCGCCAGGAGTCCTCTTCGGCCGACTGGCGGTACTTGGTCGGGTCGTCGGAGGTGGTGTGGGCGCCCATCCGGTAGGTGTAGGCCTCGATCAGCACCGGGCCTTCGCCGCGGCGGGCCCGTTCCATCGCCCATGCGGTGACGGCGCGGACTGCGATCACGTCGTTGCCGTCCACCCGGATGCCGGGGAAGCCGAACCCGGCGGCGCGGCGGTACAGCGGGATCTTCGACTGCAGCACCATCGGCTCGCTGATCGCGTACTGGTTGTTCTGGCAGAAGAACACCACCGGTGCGGCGAAGGAGGCGGCGAAGATGAATGCCTCGTTGACGTCGCCCTGGCTGGTGGCGCCGTCGCCGAAGTAGACGATGGTGGCGCCGTTGTCGGCGGGTTCGGGATTGCCGACCACGCCGTCGCGCTGCTGAGCCATCGCCATGCCCACCGCGTGCAGGGTCTGGGCGCCGATGACGAAGGAGTAGAAGTGGAAGTTGGCCGGACGCGAGGGCCATTCGGTCATGCCGGTGCCGCGGAAGGTGGTCAGCAGGTCGACCGGATCGACGCCGGCGCACCAGGCCACGCCGTGTTCGCGGTAGCTGGGCACGATCAGGTCGGGGTCGCGCAGCGCGCGGGCCGAGCCGATCTGGGACGCTTCTTGGCCCAGCAACGGCGCCCACAGCCCCAGCTCACCCTTGCGCTGCAGGGCGGTGGCTTCGGTGTCGATGCGGCGGGCCAGGATCATGTCGCGCAGGTCGGCAGCCAGGTCAGCGTCGGTGCCGCTGTAGCTGAAGTCGGGGTGTTGGACTCGATTGCCTGCGGGGTCGAGTAGCTGTACGAAGTCGGGGCCGGGTAGTGGCTCGGTCAACGCTGCTCCTGTGTCACGTGCGGCGGTCGCCTGTGGTCGAGGCCCCCGAGGGCGGGTTGGCCGACCGCTCAGGGAGGAGCTCGGCGACTGGTTCATCGTCGAGCCCGGCTGTGAAGAGCGCTCAGCAGCATGACCTGGCAAGGCCCCTCGGGCCATAACTTACGGTTACGTAACCATAGGTGTCAATATCCGAACCCGCCAAGGACAGCTCGCGGATTTCGGAAGGTTATGAGGCGGCAGGTGTCGCGGGCTGAGGCCTCTCGCGGATCCATGAAGGTTATGAGCCGCCTTTCCGGCCCCAGAACCTTCCCCAATACGCGAGTGGTGAGGCGGTCGGCCGACAGGCCCGGCAAAACCCTCGCCAACCCGCGAGAAGGCCTGCTCAGCTAGCCCACTGGCCGGTGAGGAACCGCCACGCCCACCAGGCCTGGACGGCCAACGCCAGTACCGCCAGCGTCCAGTTCAGTGCCACCCGGCCGGAGGTGAGCTTGCGGCGCCCGCGGCCCTTGGCCAGATCGTTGCCGAGCTCGTCCCACAGCGGGAACCACAGCAACACCGCCCGATTCACGCTCATGAACCAGAAGGAGAACGAGAAGGCCAGCACCTGCAGGCCCACCCACACCGACTCGCCCCAGCGCTTGCGCACCAGCATGATCACGGTGATCAGCACGCCCACGGCGACACTGACCAGCTCGAAGCGGAACATCTCCGCCCAGCCCATCGAGTCGACATAGCCGCCGGGCATCGCGGCATCGATGGTGTGCTGCAGGGCCTCCCACGGCCAGGTGAACTGCCGTGACCAGCCCTTGGCCTGGGTGTCGTACCAGACCGTCCAGCTGCCCAGCAGCAGCCGCAGGTAGACCACATAGGCGCCCAACACCGCGGACGGGATCGCCAGCCGCAGCAGCCGCCCCCACTTCGCCTTGCTGCTCCCGGCCTGGGTGAGAGCCAGGACGGCCAGCGCGGCGATCAGAAACACCCCGGAGATTCGGAACGACATCGCCACCGCCGCCAGGAAAGCCGCGGCCGTCCAGTGCTTGGCTCGCGCGCGTTCCCAGGCCCAGAACGCGGCCGCGCAGAACACCGCCTCGGAGTACGGCACCACGGTGAACACCGCCGCGGGCGCCAACAGCCAGGCGATCGCCGCCGGGGCGCCGCCGATTCGATACAGCGCAGCGGCCGCGAGGCCGCTGGCCACCAGGGCCATCAGCGTGGCCATCAGCACCGGGACGCTCCCAGGCACCGACGAGGCCAACCGGATGAGCAGCGGCCAGCCAGGGAAGAATGCGATCAGGTCGTGATTGGCGTACCCCTCGCGGGCGATCGTGAGGAAATGCGCGACGTCCCAGCCGCCGAGCTGGTCGGACACCTTGCGGTGCTCGACCACAGCCACCCACACCACGACCAGGGCGATCACCACGCGGCTACCCAGCCAGGCTTGGACGACCAGCCGGATGTCCTGGTGACCGCGGGCGGTGCTCATTGCCGCGCGGATTCCAGGGCTTGCTGGTCTTGGCGCGCCTGTTGCAGCCACTCGGCGTCGGGGGCCCGATCGAACACGCCGCCATCGGGATCATCGGCACCCTCGGCACGGTAGACGTCGCCGGCCGGGCGGAAGATGTCGACGATCACTCGGCTCATCAGCCACAGCGTCACCCCGACCCGGAAGAAGACCGCCAGCCAATAGAACTTCCCGGACGTGTCACCGGCGGCCAGCACGCCGTCCAGGTGAGCCCAGATGGCCACGAAATAGGCCGTCTCGGCAACGCTGAAGATCAGCCAATCGAGCCAGCGCGGACGGGCCAGCACCAGCAGCGGCAGCAGCCACAGCACGTACTGCGGGGAGTAGACCTTGTTGACCACCAGGAACAACGCGACGATCAGGAACACCCCTTGGGACAGCCGGGGGCGGCGTGGCGCGAACAGCAGCAGGCCACCGATCAGCAGCGCGCCGAAGATCAGCAGGATCGACTCGATCAGCGACAGTCCCGGGATCTTGATCCCGGCCAGTTCCAGCGCGTACCACAGCGAACCGAGGTCGGCGCCGCGGCCGACGTTGAACGTCCAGAAGTAGAGCCAGGCCTGCGGCGCCAGGAAGTAGACCGGCAGGTTCACCGCCAGCCAGGACGCCAGGGTGGCGATCGCGGTGGTGGCGAACGCCTTCCATTTGCCGGTGCGCAAGGCGAGCACCAACATCGGCCCGAGCAGCAGCAGCGGGTACAGCTTCGCCGAGATCGCCAGGCCCAAGAACACTCCCGACAGCACCTGCTTGCGCCGTGCCCACGCCAGCAGCGTCAGCGCGGTGAGCGTGATCACCAGCGCGTCCCAGTTGATCAGGGCGGTGGTGGCGATCGCCGGGCTGACGGCGATCATCAGCGCCGTCTGCGGACGGGCGAGCTTCAGATGCACCCACACCAGGACGGCCAGCAGGATGAAGACCAGCACCGCGTTGACGCCCATGAACAGATGGCTGGCGTAGATCGCATCGGCCGGGGAGACTCCCGCCTCGCTCTTGCCGCCGAGCAGCATCACCAGTTGTCGTCCCAACTCCATGAACGCACCGGTCAGCACCGGGTACTCCACTTGTTGGTACTGCAGGTAGGGCATCTGCCCGTCCTGAAGCCCGCGCCAGAACCACAACACCCGAATGTCGGAGTAACACCCGGCCAGGTAGTTGGTCTGACCGCCGATCTCACACGGCAGCTGCCGTGCCATCAGGATCAGGTAGTTCAGCAGCAGCGCCACGAACGCCCACGGTCCGACCCGAAACCACAATCCACCGGGACGGGCATGCGCGCCCATTCGACCGCCGAGAATTCCGGTCAGCACGGGCGCGTCTGGGTTCACGCCAGTGATCCTAGGGGGTCGAGGTGGCGGTAGCGGTGGCAGTGGGCAGGCCCGTCGCTGTCGATGTCGGCGCGCTGGACGTCGGCGCCGTGGTTGGTCCCACCGTCGGAGGCTCAGTTACGGGCGGGACGGTGGGTGGCGGTGGCGGTGGCGACCAGGACGGGAAGTAGCTCGGCGTCGGGGTGGCCTCCGGGGACGGCGTCATGGTCGACTTCTTCCTGGTCGGGCCGAGGAAGCTCTCACGAGGCAGGCCCTTCATGGCCAGGCGCATGTAGGCCGCCCAGGTGCGGGACGGGGCACCAGAACCGAACCAGCCCGGTCCGAGATCCTCGTGTCCGCCATCGCCGCGCACGTACATCACCGAGGTGGTGATCTGCTTGGTGTAGCCCACGAACCAGGTCGCTACGGTTTGGCGACCGTAGCCGTTGGGGTTGTCCTGGCCCTTACTGCCGGTCTTGCCGGCGACCGGGTAGCCGATGGTGCCGGCGGAGCGGCCGGTGCCGCTGCGCACCACCTGGGTCAACGCGTAGGTGACGTCCTGGCTGATGTCAGGCTCGACCCCTTGCACGCCGGTGGTGTCGGCGACATACACCTGTTGATCCGTGGAGTCCCGCACCTCGGTGACCACGTGCCAGGGGCGGTGCAGACCAAGGTTGGCAAAGGTGGAGAAGCCGGAGGCCTGATCGAGGGGACTGACCATGGGCGTGCCCAGCGGCATGTAGGCATCGTTTCCCCAACCCTCGCCGGTGGGGACGCCAGCATCGTTGGCCGCCAGCGCGACCGCCGCCCCGCCGCCCTTGAGTTGGCTCACCAGGTTGAAGAAGGCCGGGTTGATCGAGTTGGTGGTGGCATTGAGCAGAGTGGTCTTCTTGCCGTTCGGGTTCGGCAGGTACCCGCGTCCCCGACGAATGGTCTGCATGCTGACCTGGTCGGAGAGGGTCCAGCCTTCGCGGAGCGCTGCGGCAAGCGCGTACGGCTTGAAGGTCGAGCCGGTCTCGCGGGGGGTGGTGGCCCAGTTGCGGGAGTTCTTCACGAAGTCGGGGTTGCCGGCGTAGATCGCGATCACGCCGCCAGTGGCGTTGTCGATCGACGAGATCGCCGCATGCAGGGTCTTGGCCTTCTTCTTGTCGCCGTTGGAGGCGATCAAGGTCTGTTCCTGGCCGACCTTGACCGCAGCGTCCTGGGCGTCCTGGCTGAAGGTGGTGATCACCTTCAGGCCGCCGCCGGCGATCTGCTGGTCAGTGAAGCCCTTTGCGAGCAGCTCAGTGCGCACCATGGTGAGCAGGAAGCCCTTCTGGCCACCCATCCGCTGGTCGGTGTCTTCGGGCAGGAACGCCGGCAGCGCGCCGTAGATCGCGGCCTTCTCCGACGCGGTGATCTTGCCCATCTCGAGTAGCCCGTTGAGCGTGTACTGGTACCGCTCAAGGAGGTCGGCGGCCTGTTTCGTGCCCTTGGTCGGGTCGAGGTTGCCCGGGGAGTTCGCGATCGCGCACAAGGCGGTGGCCTCGGCCAGGGAGAGCTTGGCCGAGGACTTCTTGAAGTAGGCCTGCGAGGCGGCCTCGATGCCGTAGGCGCCACGTCCGAAATAGACGGTGTTCAGGTAGCCCTCAAGGATCTTCTCCTTGGGCATTTCCTGGCCCATCTTGGCCGCCAGCAGGATCTCTTTGAACTTCCGGGTGAAGCTGCGCTCCTGGGTCAGATACATGATCTTGATGTACTGCTGGGTGATCGTCGATCCGCCACCGGACGCGGTCGCATCGGCCGTCGTGATGCCCGCCAGGCCGAGCGCGGCCCGGAACAGGCCGGTCACCGAGATGCCCGGGTCAGTCCAGAAGGTGCGGTTCTCAGCGGCGACGATGGCGTCCTTGACCGTCTGCGGCATCTGGTCGTAGGTGAGGGTCACCCGGTTCTGCACCTGGAACGACCCGATCGGGGTCTTGCCATCGTTGTAGTAGACGAACGTGGTGTTGGTGCGGAAGTCGGAGTTCGGGTCGGGCAGCTTGGTGTTGATGTAGGCATACGCGACCACGCCGGTGCCGACCAGTGCCACGCTGAGGATGCCGACCAGCGTCCAGATCGCTGCTCGCAGCCACGGATTGCGCTTGCCTTTACCCTCTCCCTTCCCGGTCTCTGCCTTCGGCGTCTTCGAGGTCGACGACGCCTCAGCGTCTACTCGCTTCGGATTACCCATAAATATCCTCGACGGTCTGCTGTCGGCGGGGTGGACGGCGGCGGACGCCATCACCGAGCAGGTAGGTGGAAATCATGTGGTTCCAGCCGCAGTGGGTACAAACCTCGACCACGCGGACTGTGAACTCACCGTACTGGCTTTGCATCTCGATGAGCTCATCGGAGGACTTGATTCGGCCGGAGTATTGGCCGAGTTGGTCTCCGAACACGTAGTTGAGGTTGGCCAACTCGTCCCGGCCGCACATCGGACACGGGTTCGCAGACGGCTCACCATGATGAGCGGCCGAACGGATCAGCAGGGGGTCGGCATCACACGGATCGGACTCTTCAAGCGACCGTTGGGGACGCCGCGCCGCCTGCAACGCATGCCGGCGCTGCAGGGCGTAGTCGACCTCTTGTCGCTTTGACCACATGGGTTCAAGGGTAGTTGCCCGTTTCCAATGGGTCGATTCTGGGCCTGTCGGGGGCCTCCCGGTTTGGCGCCAGCCCGCCTCTCAGTGCGAGAATGTGCGCCGCGGGGCATTAGCTCAGTTGGTAGAGCGGCGGCTTTGCAAGCCGTAGGTCAGGGGTTCGAATCCCCTATGCTCCACAAGCGCCGTCACTCCCGTCAGGGGGTGGCGGCGATTGTCATGTGTGCTGCGGATTCGAACCCGTGAGGGCGTGCGGGTTTTTGGTGGCGGGCCCCGGTGGGCCCGCCACCACTCGCACGTCGCGAACGTCAGTGAGCGGGGCAGGCCGCGAAGCGGGATGCGCGAATCCCCTATGCTCCACAAGCGCCGTCACTCCCGTCAGGGGGTGGCGGCGATTGTCATGTGTGCTGCGGATTCGAACCCGTCTCGTCCCTGAAGGGCGCTTAGGTGCTTCAGGTACGGTTGTCCCGTGGAACTGCCGGATGGCTACGTCGACTGCCTACGCGACGAACTCGCTCCTTTCGGGCTGGAGTTCGCCTCGGTCGCGACCGCGGACGACCTTACGTCCGTCGAGTTTCGGGCCGACCCGGAGTCATTCGTCCGCGACTACCCCGGGCTCGGTGTTGAGGAATCCTACGGCGAGCAGTGGCCGCCGGAGTTCTTGTCCTTGTGGCTGCGTTTCGACGCTGAGGACAACCCGATCGAGATCAGCTTCGAGGTTTTCGATCTGTTGATCTGGGCGGCATCGGTCGACCCAGAATTGCGGGACCGGCTGAACACTCTGGCCGACCCGGACGATCACGCTGCGGCAGTCGGCCAAGCGCTGGCCGGCGTGCTGTACCCGGCCGAGACCGAGGACGTCTTCCTCGGCTGAGCGATACACCAGGTGCCGTCCCGGGTGTGTCGGGCTCACTCCTCGCCGTACTGCTGCCAGTAGGCGCCCAGGCTGTCGTTGGCCACGGCCTGGGCGAGTTCGTTCATCTTCGGAGTGTCGACCAGGTCCACCGAGCCCACGCCGTCGATCGAGGCGAAGCCGCTCAACGGGGCTTGGAGCTGGCGGATGTCGTCGGCGCTGCGGATGTTCAGGCTGGTCGCCGTCGTCCAGATCAGTTCGTTGGTGAGCTTGTCGTCAACGGTGACGTAGCCGCCCAGCTTCGTGACGACCGCGTTGAAGGTCGCCGGGTTGGCCAGGACCTCCGGTTTGAGCAGTTTCAGGATCAGCGCCTTGACCACATTGCGCTGTCGTGCGGCTCGGTCCAGGTCGCCGCCGGGCAGGGCGTAGCGCTCACGGACATAGGCGAGGGCTTCTTCCCCGCTGATGGTGATGTTCCCGCGGGGGAAGTGGAAGCCGAGATTGGTCGAGTCAGTCTCGTTGAACACCGTCACGCCACCGACGTCGGTGGTCAGTCCGATGAAGCCCTCGAAGTTGATCATCACCGTGTGATCCATCCGGGTCGTCATCAGGTTCTGAACCGTCTTCACCGTGAGCGCCGGACCGCCGAAGGAGTAGGCGGCGTTGATCTTGTTCTTGCCGTGAGCGGGGATCGGCACGTACAGGTCCCGTGGCAAGGTGATCAGGTAGACCTTGTCGCGCGTGGCGTTGAGGTGAGCGACCATCAGGGAGTCGCTTCGGCCGCGGTCAGAGCCACGCGAATCGGAGCCCATGAGGACGAAGTTCAGTGGCCCGGTGACATTCACCGGCGCGGTTTGGAAGCCGTCGTCGGTCGGCATCAGGCCCGGATCGCGCTTGAGTGACTGCAAGGCCTGCAGGCTCACCACCAGGTAGAACCCCGCGGTCACCGCAATCAAACCCAGGACGACGGCGAGGATCACCAAGGAGCGCCTCAGCCACACGCGGCGCGTCTTGCGCTCGGTGGCGCTCATCAACGTCGACTCGGAGTCGTCCAGGAAGCCCAGGCCGACCTCGTCGCTGTCGTCTTCGACGCCGGCCAGGGTGGCGTCGGCCTCAGTGAGGTCGGCGTCCGGCTTGTCTGGAGTGGGCTGCTCGGGTTCGGCGGCGTCGTCGAAGTCGCCGTCATCGGAGACGACGGGAGAGTCGAACTCAGCGGCCCCGACGCCGGCCCCCTCGTGGAGATCCTCAACGGGTGGGACCGCTTCGGCCTCGGCGGGAGTCTTCGGCGTCGCCGGGCCGGAGGCGTCGCTTCGCGTGCGCCGCAGCGCGGAGATCCCGAGCGCGTCGTCGTCGAGTCCCCAGCGCTTCAAGAGCGCCTCGTAGGCCTCCGGGTCGGTTGGCACCTCACCCGGTTTGCGTCCGTCCAATGTCCCCCCCAGGACCTGCTACTCGACGCGATCCGTGCTGGCCGCCCAGGTGGCGGTGCGGTCCCGGTTCTGCTGCCACACCTGCCATAGCCGCCACGCGGCGTAGCCCAGGGCACCGAGGACGACCGTCACCCGCACGAATTTCTTCACGCGGGCAATGCTATGGCCCACTTTCATCGCATTGCCTCTTGAGGAAGGAATGCGGCTTGCTGGTATTGCTCAGTGGTCGAGAGTTCAGGCGTGGCCAGGGCGGCCCGCAAGGCGTCCACCGAGGTGGCGGTCGCGCTCAGCTCGGAGCCGGACTGCTGGGTCGTCAGCGGCCAGATCCGAGTCTCGTCAGGGTGAATGCTGCTTTCAAAGAATGTGGACTGGACGACTTCGCTGGTCACGCCGTTGTCGACCTGCGCGCACGGTGCAACATCGTCGATCATGGCGGCGAACCGCGACGGGTCCAGGGACGAGTAGTGCTGTTCCTGGCTGATCAGCGCCGATCGAATCAGTCGCGCGGTGCCCAGGGCGTTCGCCTGGGGATCCGGTGCGCTCTGCGTCTGCCGTACGGCGTCGGCGCCGCTCATCAGGCTCCCCGACAGGTGGATGCCGCCGGCGCGGTCGATCACCGAGCTCAGGCAGCCCAGGTTGAGTCGGAGTTGGTGATCCATCCGGGCACCGGTGAGACCCTCCATCGCCAGGACGGTGATCGTCGGGTCGATGGCGTAGGTACTGGCCAATGTGGCGCCCGAGCCGGACACCATCAGATCGGCCGGCAGGGTGATCAAGGTGAGGCTGCGCCGGGACGCGGAGAGGTTGGCCACCACGACCGAGTCCAGGGTTCCGCCCTGGTCGACCAGGATCAGCAGGTTCATCACGGTGCCGCCGCCGGGGGCCGTGACCGGCTCGGGACGTCCGACGTAGTCAGGCATGTCGCCGATGCGCGTCATCGAGTCCGCGCTGGTGGAGATGCGATTGAGGTAGATCGTGACCACGCCCACGCCGAGCACCGACAGCACCGCGAGACCGACCAGGCTGATCAGGGCAGCCCGATCGACCAGGCCGCGCTTGGGCGGGTGGGTCGTTGGCAGTTGCATGGGGTCCTTCCGACGGACACATCAAGACTACGAGCCGAAGCCAACTCGTCGACCTCATCCGGCCAGTCGCAGGGATGAGGTCGCGACTTCGGTCGCTGACAAGGAGTCGGAGTACTGGCACCAGAGGGCCACTGGAATTCCGAATGGCCCTCTGGGCGATCAGGATGACGGGTTGAGAACCGGCCGCCAAGCCCGGATGGGTACGTTTCAATGATAGCTCCATGTGGTGGCGCTAACACCCTTGTCAAGAAGGTTCGTTGCCGAATTGTTAGCAGGCGGACGTCGGCTGACATCACCGCCAGCAACACGGGCAACACCGTAGACAACACCCGGCCGAGACGGTGGTGCGGTGATGAGCGCCACCCTTGCTTCGCTGAATTCGGAATGGGCCGAGTTGGTGCGGGATGCCCCGCCGCCGGCAACCTGGCAGGAACATGACCCCTTGCGGGGCATCAGCAGCCTCGACGAGGTGCTCGAACGCGTCCGGTGCGAGCCGGACGCCACCCTGTCGGCCCTGCTCAGCCTCGGCGCCGGCGGCGATCAACTGGCGTGGCGAGCGGTGTTCCAGGCGATGCTGCCGAAGGCCGTCCGACTGAGTCAGGGACGTGAGGATCGCCTCACCGAAGCGGTCGCCGAGTTGTGGGTGGCGATCGCGGAATACCCGCTGGCGCGGCGACCGCGCTCGATCGCGGCCAATCTGTCCTGGACGCTGCAGCGCGCACTCGCACCGACCCCGGTGACGCTGATGGTGCCCACCCCTCCCGGCCCGGACGCCGACCAGACCCTGGGCCAGGCCCGGGCGCTGGGGCTGATCGACGCCGTCCACCACCAGACGCTGTGGCTGGTCTATGTCGCCGGAATGACCAGCGCCGCTGCCGCCGAGGAGTTGGGGATCAGCGCCGAACTGGTCCGGTATCGCTGCAGCCGCAGCGTGCGTCGCCTCGCCGGGCAGGCCGAGTTGTTGGCGGCGTGAGTCCGCCGGCCGGGCAGGAATGATGCAGTAGCGTGCCGCCCATGTCGACAGCATGTATCACCGGCGCCAGCGCCGGGCTGGGAGCGTCCTTCGCAGAGGTGTGTGCCGCTCGCGGCAACGACCTGGTCCTGGTGGCGCGGGACGCGGCCCGCTTGGAGACCCTCGCGGCCGACCTGCGCGCACGGCATCGAATCGAGGTCGAGGTACTGGCCGCCGACCTCGGGGTGGGCGCCGACGTCGCCGCGGTGGCGAGTCGGGTCGCTGACGCCGAGCGTCCGGTCGACCTATTGGTCAACAACGCCGGCTTCGGGCTGACCAACCATCTGCTCGATGCGCCCGCCGACGAGCATCGCCACGCGATCGACGTGATGTGCACCGCCGTCGCCGAACTCAGCCTGGCCGCGGCCCGAGCGATGCGCGAGCGGGGGCAGGGACGCATCCTCAACGTCGCATCGCTGTCGGCGTGGGTCGTCCAGGGCAACTACTCGGCGGTGAAAGCCTGGGTGAAGGTGTTCACCGAGGGATTGGCCACCGAACTGACCGGCACCGGTGTCACCGCAACGGCGCTGTGCCCGGGATGGGTGCGTACCGAATTCCATGCCCGCGCCGGACTGCCGACCACCTCGATCCCGGACTGGATCTGGGTGGACGCGGAAACGTGCGTGACCAAGGCGCTGGCCGATGCCGAGGCCGGCCGCGTGCTGTCGGTGCCGACCGTGCGCTGGAAGCTGGCGCGCTTCGGTTTGGATGTGCTGCCGCGGCCGGTCGTCCGGGCCATTTCGCGGCGGCTGACCCACAGCCGCGACTGATCCCGATGCGGGCTGCCGTGGTCGAGGGTGGCCTGAAACGGCGGCGAGTGGGAGACTAGCGGGGTTCGCCAACTGGAGGGGACCGGTGACAGAACCCAAGACCAACCGCTACAGCTCGCCGCTGCCGAGGGCAGCGCGCTTCGCTGCACAGCAGCTGGTGATGAAGCCGTACATATGGTCGGCGTTGTCCGTCCACATCCACGGACGGCGTAATCTCGACTCCCTCAAGGCGCCCTTCGTGGCCGTGGCGAACCACTCCAGTCACGTCGATGCGCCGCTGATCTTCGGGTCGCTACCGCGTCGGCTGTCGAAGAACCTGTCCGCCGGTGCGGCTGCGGACTACTTCTTCCAGTCCTGGTACAAGGCGCTGCCGACCACGTTGTTCTTCAACTCTTTCCCGGTCGAACGCCAAGGCAGCCGGGGCAAGCGCGGCATGGCCGGCCTGTTGCTGTCCGAGGGTGTACCGCTGCTGATCTTCCCCGAGGGCACCCGCTCCCGGACCGGCGCGATGGGGCGATTCACCCCGGGCGCGGCGGCTCTGAGTATCTCGCGCAACGTACCGATCCTGCCGATCGCCCTGGTCGGCGCCTACGCGGCCATGCCGTACGGGGTGAACGTGCCAGTGCCGGGACGTCCGCACGTCCACATCGTGTTCGGACGCCCGCTGCGCGCAGCCCCTGGCGAGATCGCCCACCAGTTCGCCGAGCGGATCAATCGCTACGTGGTGGAGATGCACGACACCACCGCCCGTGCCTACGGCATGCCCACCCAGGCCGACTTCCATCGAGCGGTTGCGCTGCGGACGGCTGCCGCCGAGCGGGCCCCGCAGCAGGCCGTGTCGCCTCAGGAAGTCGAGGAGACCGTCGAGCCGACCCCGCGTCCGGTGGTCCGCCCCGAGGCAGAACAGGCCGAGGCCGGCTAGCGGCCCAACTCAGTTCGCAACCACGGCCGCCAAGGTCGTGGTGCGCTGCCGGGCGATACCGATCGACGCGGCCACCAACCCCACGATCAGCCAGCCGACGACGCTGAACGTCGACATCGCCGCGCCGCTGGACTCGGTGATCATCGCGCGCACGGCGTCCAGAGCGGTCGTCACCGGCGAGAACGGACGCAGCGCCGCCAGCACGCCAGGGGCGGCCGGCACCAGCGACGAGGCCGCAGTGATCACTGCCAACACCACGGCGACCAACCGTCCGGCGCCACCGAGCCAGGTGACCAGCGCGTGGTTGATCAGGGCGAACGCGATCGAGGCCAGCAGCAGGACGCCGGTCACCGCCGCCGCCTTCGGCCAGGCCAGATCAAGCGCGAGATGGGTCACCGCGCCCATCACGATCGCCTGGACGGCCAGAATCACCAGTCCTGGCGCGAGCGCTTCGGCGATCAGCTTCACCGTCGGCTCCGCCGAGCCGAGCAGTGCCCGTCCGGCCGGTTGCAGCACCACGTAGGTGGCCAGCGCCCCCACCCACAGGGCCAACACCAGCAGCAGGCTCACCCAGCCGACATTCGGATCGGCCAGCCCGCTGAGTCCGTCGGTCGACACCGGTTCTGCGACCACTGCCGACAGGTTCTCCCGTTCGCTGGTGGTGTAGCTGGGCAGCTTGTCCTTGCCTTGGGCGATCCCGTCGGCCATCTCGCGGGCGCCAGTGGTGAGCTGCCCGATCCCGTCCACCAGGGCGGGGATGCCGTCGGCCAGCTGTCGGGTGCCGTCGGCCAGATCGTTGCCACCGGACTTCAGCTTCTTCAAATCCTTGGTGGTGGCGGCCACGTCCGGTGTGGCGGCGGACAGCTGCGAGTCGAGCTGGCTCATGCCTGCGGCCAGTGCTGCCGCGCCGGACTTCAGGCTCTGCCCGGTGGACGGATCGGTGGTGTCCAACCCGGCGGCGGCACCGTTCAGCGCCTGCGCGGTGGCACTCAGCGATCCGATGCACACCTGTGCGGCGGTCACCAGCTCGGAGGTGGTCGAACCAGTGCTCACCGACGGGCAGGCGCCGTTCACGGTCGCCTTGAGCGCAGCCTCGGGCACGCTCGGGCTGCCGGCGAGGAAGGCCTGCAACGTGTTGGTCACGGTGCTCGCGCCGCCGGCCGCAGCGGACGCGTTGGCCTTCAAGGAGCTCTGGTAGGTCGACAGACCCCCGGAGACGCCGGACGCTCCCTGGCTGAGCTGATGCACGCCGTCGGCCAGCTGCACCTGCTGGGGCAAGGAGGCGATGGTCTGGTCGACCAGTTGGTTCACCCCGGCCACGTACTGGGCGGTGCCGCTGGCGAGTTTGTCGGTGTCGGCCGGCATGGTCGCGATCTTGGTGTGCATCACCTCCAAGCCGTTGGCGAGCTGGTCGGCCCCGTCGGCCATGGTGGTGAAGCTGTCGCCCAGGTCGTTGAAGCCGACGTAGATCTTGTCCAGATAGCCCGAGGTCAGCGTCTCGTTGAGCGAGGTGGCCGCGGCCATCGCCACCGACTTGCCCAAGGTGGCGTCGGCCACTCCGGCCACCGGTGAGGTCGACAGCTCGATGGTGGCCCGCTCGGCGTCCGCGGCGTCCTTGCTGTAGGACGTGGCCGCGGCGGAGAAGTTCTTCGGGATGATCACCATGGCCGCGTAGGCACCGGTCGCCAGCCCGGCGCGGGCGTTCTCCTCGCTGTCGAGGGTCCAGGTGAGGTTCTGGGTGCGCTCGGAATCGACCAGATTGGCGGTCAGTTGTCGACCGAGCGGGATGTAGGTGCCGTCGATGGTGACCGGATCGTCGAGGTTCACCACGGCGGCCTTCACGGAGTGCAGACGGGCGTCGGAGTTGAGGCCCGCGACCAGGAAGCCGCCGGCGATGAGCAGTGGCATCAGCACCAGGCCGACCAGGCTCCACCACCGGGCGGGAGTGGAGTTGACCCTTTCCAGAATCATCGGCGGGCTCCTTCGAGGCTGAGATGGGACGGTAGACGCAACACCTGATACGGACCGGTGAGGTCATCGAGCAGCGGCGACCCGGGCAGGATGCCGAGCACCCAAGTGGTCGGCGCGGACGGGTGGGGTGTGTTCATGGCCACCCGCAGCGCCTTCTCCTGCGCGGTGCTGAGTTCATCGACGTCATCGACGAAGATCAGCGAGCCCTGATGACGTTGCAGCACCTTCGACAGGTGCGGGGTGTGCGGACCGACCACCGGAACCCGGTCGCGAACCAGTGGGCTCTCCTCCGGAAGCACCAGCCCGAGGGACTTCACCTTGCCCGAGTCCAGCCGCAGCCGTCCGGCCAGGCCGAGCAGCAGCGCGTGACGGGCGGCGGGCTCGCCCTCGACCACCAGCAGACCCCCGCGCGGCAGGCGGACGTCCACATCGGTGAACAGCTGGCGTCCGCCGGCAGAGGCGCTGAGTCCCTCGGCGGCGATCGCCGAGTCGTCGCCGGGAGCGGGCCAGTCGGCCAGGGCGAGCTGGCGGGTGAGGCCCTCGCCCTCGATGTCGAGGGTGGGCAGGAGGCGATCCAGCCAGCGAGGCAGCCACCAGGCGTGGCGACCGAGCAGCTTCATCACCGCCGGCACCAGCGTCATTCGCACCACGAAGGCGTCCAGCAAGACGCCGATGGCCAGGGCGAAGGCGATCGCCTTGATCGGCCCCTCGCCGTTGGGGACGAAGAAGGCGAACACGCTGAACATGATCAGACCGGCAGCGACGACCACCTTGGCCGAGTGGACGAAGCCGTCCACCACTGAGTTCTCCACATTGCCGTGGACGTGCTCCTCACGCATTCGCGAGACCAGGAAGACCTCGTAGTCCATGGCCAGACCGAACAGGATGCCCATGCCGATGATCGGCAGGAAGCTGATCACCGGCCCGGGCTCGGCCAGGTTGACGATCTGCCGGAACCAGCCCTGGTTGAAGACCAAGGTGGTGGTTCCGAAGGCGCCGCCGACGCTGAGCAGATAGCCCAGGGCGGCCTTGATCGGCACCCAGATCGAGCGGAAGACCATCATCAGCAGCACCAGCGACAGCCCGACCACGAACAGGCCGAACGGCAGCAGGGCGTCACGCAGGCGCTCGGTCACGTCGATGCTGATCGCGGTGAAGCCGGTGACGGCGGTGGCGACTCCCCACCGCTGCTTCCACTCGGCTTCATGATCGCGAAGGTTGTGGACGAGGTCCGCGGTGGCCGGGTCGTCCGGTGCGGTGGTGGGAATCACCTGCACCATGCCGGTGTCGGCATTGCTGTTGGGGGTGGAGGCGGCCACCAGAGCGACCCCGGGCATGGTCTCGATCTCGTCGCGCAGGCCGTCCATGATCTCCATCGGGTCGGTGGACTCGACGATGTCGACGGTCACGATCAGGGGGCCGTTGTAGCCCACCCCGTACACGCGGCTGATCTCGTCGGCGGCGACCCGGTCCTGAGCTCCCGGCTGCGAGCGACCGGACGTCGGCAGGGCGAGGAAGAGGTCCTTGGTGGGGTAGGACAGGGCGCCCAGTGCGGCCAGCACCACGATCACGGTGACCACCGGCCACTTGGTCACCACCTTCACCCACCAGGCCGAGGCGTTGAACCGGGTGGTGGGCGTGCGGGTGGCCTTCTTCGCGGCGCGGGCGGCGGCCCGGCGTCCGGTCCGGGGCCGCAGGCGCTCGCCGGCGAAGCCCATGAGGGCTGGCAGCAGGGTGAGGGCGAGCAACACTTCCAGGCCCACCCCGACCGCGCCGAACACGCCCATCACCGACAGGAACGGCACGTCGGCGATGCTCAACCCGACCAGAGCGATGATCACGGTGAGGCCGGCGAAGATGACCGCGGAGCCGGCGGTGCCCACCGAGCGGGACGCGGATTCCTCACAGTCCATACCGGTGGCGAGCTGGTCGCGGTGTCGACTGATGATGAACAGCGCGTAGTCGATGCCGACGGCCAGCCCCAGCATGATCGCCAGCATCAAGGTCGTCGAGCTCATGTCGACCACGCCGGCGGCGATCTGGATGATCATCACCGCGAGCCCGACGCCGGCCAGCGCGCTGCCGACCGGCATCATCGACGCCACGACGGAGCCGAGCGTGACCAGTAGAACCACGATCGCCACCCCGAGGCCGGCGGCTTCGACGGCGCTGAGGTGTGGCACGTTCACGCTGAAGACTTCGCCGCCGACCAGCACCTTCGCCTGTGGAAGGGATTCGGTCAGCGACTCGGCGACTTTGGTCAGTTCCTCGCGGTGGGCGTCGCCGAAGGTGGACACGGTGCCTTGGACGCGGACGGTGACCCGTCCGGTCCTCCCGTCGTCGCTGATCAGGCCTGTGACGTGTTCGCTGTAGGGGCCGATGGTGCCGTTGACGTAGCTCAGTGCGTCGATGCGTTCCAGCCAGCTGTTGACCTTCTTGGTGATGTCCGGGTCTTCGAGCTTGTGGCCTGCGGGAACGGTGACCACCACGGTGGCGGTGGCGTCGGCCGCCTCGGGGAAGGTGACCTTGAGTTGCTTGAGCGCCACGGTCGACTCGGCGCCGGGAATCTCGAAGACGTCGTTGAACTTGCCGCCGAACAGCGCGGTCAGGCCGCCGAAGAGGATCAGGATCGCCACCCAGGCGATCAGGACCCGTCCGCGGTGCCGGTAGGACGCCCGTCCGATGCGGTAGAGAAACGAGGACACGTTCATTCCTTTTGCTGGCGGGCGGGACAGGGCGCACCGAGGTGAGCTTGGATACACCACTGTATCCGATACGGGAGTGTATCCAAGCTCAGTTCCGCGGAGGCTCCCACTGGGCGGCCTGCAGCACGCTGATTCCGTCCAGGAGCAGATCGAGGGCGAACTCGAACTCGAACTGGTCGTCACAGCCGCGCTCGATCACTGAACCGTCGGAGTGGGCGGCCACGGCCGCCATGGCGACGACGTTCGGAAATGCCTGACTCAGGAACGCCAACTGCTCTGGGGTGGGTGGCGGCGCGGGGTTCGGGTCGTCGAACAACTCCTGGGTGAAACCCCAGGCGCGGCTACCGAGGGCATGCATGACGTGGTGGGTGAGGACGTCGGAGAAGCCGGCTCGTCGAAACACCGCGATCAGAGAGTCCAGGTAGTTGAGCATCGTCGGGGTCTGCTGCACCCGGGTCTCCAGGACGCGCCGGAGCCACCGGTGTCGGGCCAGGAGTTCGCGGGCGGCCAGGATGCGCGCACGCACGGTGCTGCGCCAGTCGCCCGCGTCGGCGATCGGACCGAGTTCGGTCAGCACCAGATCGGCCATCCCGTCGAGGAGAGCCTCCTTGTCGGCGACGTGTTTGTAGAGCGCCATCGGGACGACGCCGAGTTCGGCGGCGAGTCGGCGCATGCTGATCGCGTCCAGCCCGTGCTCGTCGGTGTAGGCCACGGCGGCGGTCAGGACGCGCTCACGATTCAGTCGACCGCGTTCGGCAGTTGGTGGCACAAACACCCCTCGTAGTTGACGGCGTACGGCGTACACCTTACCGTAGTCATCACAGGTGTACGCCGTACACCACGAGAGGGAGATTCGATGTCCGACCGCCGTACTGCCCTGATCGCGGGGCTGCTCTACTTGCTGACCTTCGCCGCCTCGATTCCGGCGCTGCCGCTGCTGGCGCCGTTGACCAGCGATCCGGCGGCCTTCATGGCCGGCACCGGCAGCGCCACCAGCGTCCTGACCGGCGGGCTGCTCGATCTGATCAATGCCGCCGCCTGCATCGGTACCGCGCTCGTGGTCTACCCCGTCCTTCGCCGGACGGCGCCAGTCGGGGCGCTGGGGTTCGTCCTCTCCCGCACGGTCGAAGCGGCCATCATCGCGGTCGGGGTGCTCGCGGTGGCTGCCGTGGTCACGGCGCGCGGACAGCTGTCCGCTGAGGTCGCCGAGGGGCTGGTGGCCCTGCGTAACGCGACCTTCTTGATGGGGCCGGGTCTGATGCCGGTCGCCAACGCCTTGTTCTTCGGCACCGCCCTGCTGCGGGCTCGGCTGGTGCCGCGCGTCATCCCGATCCTCGGCCTGGTGGGCGCCCCGATGCTGCTCGCCTCCGGGCTGGCGACCTACTTCGGCGTCATCTCGCAGGTGTCGGTGTGGGCCGGCGTCGCGGTGATTCCGATCTTCCTGTGGGAGTTGTTCGTGGGCCTATGGATGACCTTCCGTGGGTTTCGGGAGCCGGTGACGGCACCCGTCCTCGACTGAACCGACGACCTCCGCGACGGCCGAACAAGCGCCTCGACGGGATCCTTCGATACAGTGCCGTATCGAAGGATCCCAGCGACCAAGGACGGTGACGATGACGACCACTCCGGTGAGTACCCGTCGTCAACAGACCCGCGATCGCCTGCTGGCCGCCGCGGCCGAGCTGTTTGCCGAGCGCAGCGTCCAAGCCGCCAGCGTGGAGGAGATCTGCGAGCGGGCCGGCTTCACCCGCGGTGCTTTCTACAGCAACTTCGAGTCCAAGGACGAGCTGTGCCTGGCGCTTCTCGAGGCGCGCGGGCAGCAGTTCTTGGAGGGCACCCGGCGAGCGCTGGCCGCCATCCCGGACTCTGTCCTCACCGAGCACACCCTGGCGGAAGTGATCGCCAAAGCGCTGGCCGTCTTCGATGCGAGTCTCGCACTGGATACCCGGTGGATGCTGGTGCGCAACGAACTGCGTCTCTACGCCTATCGCAACCCCGAACTGCGGGAGGTGCTCAGCGCAGCCGAGCGCAAGGTGTTCTCTCTGGCCGTCGAAGCCATCGCGTCCGCGTTGCAGCGGCAGAACGCGAGGTCGTTGATCCCGGTCGATCAACTCATGGTCATCCTGGACGCCTACTACGAACGTAGCCGCATGAACGACGCCCTGACTGGGCGGCCGGAGGTCGACGCCGAGTGGCGCTCAGGAATCGAGCGGATCTTGCGTGCGCTCGTCGTCCTGCCCGAGCCGGAGCCTACGCGCGACTAGTTGTACCCGGTCATCAGGTTGGTGACAGTCGGCTGATTGGTGGTTGTCCTCCGAGTGCGCTGTGACGACGTTCAGTGTTGTAGTGCTCGAGCCAG
>PHEY01000014.1 GCA_002841335.1 Actinobacteria bacterium HGW-Actinobacteria-2
GCAGGAGGGTGTGGCGTCGGAGGCGTCCTCGTTGGCGGGTGCGCAGAAGCTCGGCAACCTGGTGTTGATCTATGACGACAACCGGATCTCGATCGAGGGTGACACGAAGATCGCGTTCACCGAGGATGTCGCGGCCCGGTATGCGGCGTATGGCTGGCATGTGCAGAGTGTGGACTGGACCAACGGCGGTACCGGCTACACCGAGAACGTGCAGGCGCTGTGGGAGGCGATCGAGGCTGCAAGGCAGGTCACCGACAGGCCGTCGTTCATCAAGTTGACCACGGTGATCGGGTGGCCGTTGCCGACCAAGGCCGGTGACCACAGTGTGCACGGCGCGAAGCTGGGCGCTGCGGAGGTTGCGGGGTTGAAGCGGGAGTTGGGTTTCGACCCGGAGCAGAACTTCGTGGTGGAGCCGGAGGTGTTGGCGTACACGCGTGGTCAGGCTGCGGGCAACGCTGCGGCGGCCAAGGCCACCTGGGATCCGGGGTTCGCGGCGTGGATGGCGGGGAATCCGGATCGGGTCGGGTTGTTGGAGCGGATCTCGGCGCGGGCGCTGCCGGAGGGTTTGGTTGGGGCGTTGCCGGTCTATGGTCCGGGGAAGAAGTCGACCCGGGCGGCCTCTGGTGAGGTGCTTTCGGCGATCGCGGAGGTGATGCCGGAGTTGTGGGGCGGCTCGGCGGATCTGGCCGGTTCGAACAACACCACGATGAAGGGTCAGCCTTCGTTCCTTCCGCCGGAGCAGTCCAGCCACGAGTTCTCCGGCAGCTATGCCGGGCGGACGTTGCATTTCGGGATCCGTGAGCATGCGATGGGCAACATCGTGAACGCGATCACGATGTCGGGCCTGACCCGGTGTTATGGCGGCACGTTCCTGGTGTTCGCCGACTACATGCGGGGCGCGGTCCGGTTGGCAGCCCTGCAGAAGGTGCCCAGCATCTTTGTGTGGACCCACGACAGCATCGGGGTGGGTGAGGACGGCCCGACCCATCAGCCGATCGAGCACCTCGCGAGCCTGCGGGCGATCCCGGGGCTGGACGTGATCCGTCCCGCGGACGCGAACGAGACCGCGCAGGCCTGGCTGAACGCCCTTGAGCACACCGACCGGCCCTCGGCGCTCATCCTGTCCCGCCAGGACCTGCCGGTCATCGACCGCGACGCGGCCGGCGTCGCGCCCGCCACCGAGGTGGCGAAGGGCGGCTACACCCTGCTGGAGGCCGAGGGCGAGTTGAAGGTCGTCCTGGTCGCGACCGGCTCCGAAGTCTCTGTGGCGGTCGCGGCGCGTGAGTTGTTGCAGGCCGAGGGCGTCGGCACCCGGGTCGTCTCGATGCCGTGCATCGAGTGGTTCCACGGCCAGGACCCGGCCTACCGCGCCATGGTCCTCCCGTCGGGTGTGGCCACCGTCGCGGTCGAGGCCGGCGTTCCGATGGGCTGGCGCGACCTGGTCGGACCGGCCGGCGAGATCGTCGCGATCGACCACTTCGGCGAATCCGCCGCC
>PHEY01000009.1 GCA_002841335.1 Actinobacteria bacterium HGW-Actinobacteria-2
CTCGCAGCGAATCCCAGTCGGTCGCCGCCAACGCAGCGAACTGAGCCGCATATGCAGCCTTGACTTCTCTTACCGAGGTACCTGACACGGGGGTGACCCTATCGGTGCCTAGACTCACCGCGTGTCCATGACCGCCCCACCTCCGATCGCCCCGCCGCTGATCGCCCCGCCGCTGATCGCCCCGCCCCTGATCGCCTGGTACGCCGCCAACGCGCGCGAACTGCCCTGGCGCCAGGCCGGATTCAGTCCCTGGGGCGTGCTGGTCAGCGAGTTCATGCTGCAACAGACCCCCGTCAGCCGGGTCATCCCGCACCTGGAGGCCTGGCTGAACCGCTGGCCCACCCCGTCCGCACTCGCCGCCGAACCGCCCGCAGAGGCAGTCAAACAGTGGGCAAATCTTGGGTATCCGCGCCGCGCGTTGTGGCTGCATCGGGCCGCGGTCGAGATCCGTGATCGCTTCGACGGCGTCGTCCCCCGCGACGTGGACGACCTGCTCAGCCTGACCGGTATCGGCGACTACACCGCCCGGGCCGTCGCCGCCTTCGCCTACGGCGAGCGCCACCCGGTCGTCGACACCAACACCCGCCGGGTCATCGCCCGCACCCAGCATGGACGCAGCCAGGCCGGCCCCGCCGCCCGCCGCGACCTGACCGACATGGACGCCCTCCTCCCCCACGACCCGGACGAGGCCGCCGCCTTCAACGCCGCCACCATGGAACTCGGCGCGCTGATCTGCACCGCCACCAACCCCCGCTGCGATGCCTGCCCGGTGGCAGCTCACTGCCGCTGGCTGACCGCCGGACGTCCCGACACCGGCGACACTCGTCCCCGACAGGCCACCTACGAAGGCAGTGACCGCCAGGCCCGCGGCGCCGTCCTGCGCGCCCTGCGCAACGCCCCTGACAACACCGTCGGTCTCGCCGAGGTCGTCCCCGACTGGCCGGACGCCGCCCAACGCGAGCGCGCCATCGCCTCCCTGATCGCTGACGGCCTGGCGCAGATCACCGGCATCAGCCTTCAGCTTCCTCGGCCCCGATAACTCGGCCCTCCACGGGGCACATGTCCCGGCACCACCGCGTCCGTGGTCAGGTTTCTCTGCCTGGCCAACGAACGAATTCTCCCGGTGATAGCGTGCTTGACATCGGCCAGCGAGCGACGCCGCCCAGGTCGAGCAAACCGCCGCGCACAAGGAAGTGGAGCAATGAAGCAAGCAGATTTCCGGCTGGACACCACCGTTCGGGATGGGGTGCTGGAGATCAGCGCACGGGGTCGGTTGATCCTGGTTCATCCGATGGCGAACCGCGGCACGGCCTTCACCATCGAAGAGCGCGCAGGGCTCGGATTGTCCGGCCTGTTGCCCAGCCGGGTCACCACCATCGAGGAACAGCTGCGCCGCACGTACGCCCAGTACAGCCGCTCCCCCTCACCGCTGTCGAAGTTCATCTACTTGGCCCAACTGCGCGACCGCAACGAGGTGCTGTTCTACCGGCTGCTCAGCGAACACCTCGAAGAGATGCTGCCGATCATCTACACCCCCACCATCGGTGAGGCGATCGAGCGCTTCAGCCACGAGTACACCGGTGCCCGTGGCGTCTTCCTCTCCATCGACCACCCCGAAGCAGTCGAACAATCCCTGCGCGACTTCGAGCTCGACGCCGAGGACGTGGACCTGGTCGTGGTCACCGACTCCGAAGGCATCTTGGGGATCGGCGACCAAGGCGTGGGCGGCTTCCAGATCGCGGTCGGCAAACTCGGCGTCTACACCGCGGCCGCGGGCATCCATCCGCGTCGAGCGATCCCGGTGGTGTTGGACGTCGGCACCGACAACCTCGGACTGTTGAACAGCGACATGTACCTGGGCGAGCGGCATGCCCGGGTGCGCGGCGAGCGCTACGACGAGTTCATCGACCTTTTCGTCAATACCGTCACCAAGCTGTTCCCCAACGCACTGCTGCACTGGGAGGACTTCGGCGCGGCCAATGCCCACCGCATCCTGAACCGCTACAGCGACCAGATCGCCACCTTCAACGACGACATCCAAGGAACCGCGGCCGTGGTGCTGGCCGCGGTGCTGGCCGCAGTCCGCCTCACCGGCACCCAACTCCCGCAGCACCGAGTGATGATCTACGGCGCCGGAACGGCTGGGGTCGGCGTCGCCGACCTGATCCGCGCAGCGATGGATCGGATGGGACTGCCCGAGGACGAGGCCTATCGCCAGTTCTGGGCGTTCAACTCCAAGGGCCTGATCCTGGCCGACAGCCCGGGTGTGCGCGACTTCCAGGTGCCCTACGCTCGCGCCCGCGCCGATGTCGCCGGCTGGGAGGTCGCCGATCCCGATCGCATCAGCTTGATCGAAGCCGTGCGACAGGTGCGGCCCACCATCTTGATTGGCACCTCGGCCCAGCACGGCGCCTTCACCGAGGAGGTGGTCCGCGAGATGGCTGCGCACTGCGAGCGTCCGATCATCATGCCGTTGTCGAACCCGACCAGCCGCAGCGAAGCCCTGCCGTCCGACGTCCTCGAATGGACGGACGGGCAGGCTCTGATCGCCACCGGCAGCCCGTTCGGCACCATCAAGCACGGCGAGATCTATCACACGATCGCCCAGGCCAATAACGCCTTGATCTTCCCCGGTCTGGGGCTGGGAGTGTCCGTGGTGCAGGCCAAGCGGGTCAGCGCGGAGATGATCTACGCCGCGGCCGACGCCCTGGCCGGGCTGATGAACGAGTACCGTCCCGGTGCGTCACTGCTGCCCTCGATGGCCGACCTTCGGCTGGTCGCGGCCACGGTCGCCAAAGCCGTCGCCGAGACCGCCCAGGCCCAGGGGCTGGCCCGACGTCCGATGACCAACCCGATCAACGACATCTACCAGCACATGTGGAAGCCGAGGTATCCGAAGCTGGAGATCCTGCCGCCGCGCCAGCCCTGAGTTCGACCGCAGAAGAAGGCCGGTCTCGCCGCTCCCCCGCTAGCATCGAACCATGAGCGCCGTCACCGCCTGCCCGTCCTGCGGCACCAAGAATCGCCTGCCCGTGGCCTCGTCCGGACGTCCGCAGTGCGCCTCCTGCCACCAGCCGCTGCCGTGGCTGGTGAACGCCACCGACGCCGATCTCGACGCCGCGCTGAAGACCAACCAACTCGTGCTGATCGATCTGTGGGCGCCGTGGTGCGCGCCGTGCCGCATGGTCGCACCCATCCTGGAACGCCTCAGCGTCCGCTACGCCGGACAGGTGAAGGTGGTCAAGATCAACGTCGACAACAACCGTCGCAGCTCGGCACGATTCGAGGCCAGCAGCATCCCCACGCTGGTGATGATGAAGGACGGCGACGTCGTCGCGCACCTCGTCGGCGCCCAGCCCGAAGCCGCGCTCGCCAAGCAGATCGACCGACTACTCGGCTGAGCGCCTACTTCATCGGGACGTAGCCGGCATCGGCGACCGTCTGCTTGCCGTCAGCCGACAGCACCCAGTTCATTACCCTGCGGGCCGGGCTGTCAGCCGCTTCGTCCGCGCGGATCACCACGAAGAAGTCATTGCCGTAGGGGTAGTCGCCGCTGGCGATGGTGTCCTTCGATGGCTGCACCCCGCCGACTCCGAGCATCTTGATCCCGGGCACGGCGTACATGTTGGCCAGGTAGTAGTAGACGCTGTAGCCCAGTGCATTACCGGTGTTGGCGTAGCTGGACACCCGGTCGATGATCTCGCCCATCTCAGCGGTCACCATCTCCTTGGGCGCCGGCGCCATCTTGGTCTCGTGCATCACGTACTTACGCATCAACGCCTGCGACCCGGAGGCTTCTGGACGCTGGTAGGCGACGATCTTTGCGCTCTTGCCACCGACGGTCGACCAGTTGGCGATCTTGCCGGTGTAGATGTCGCGGTACTGCTGGGTGGTCAGCGAGGTCACCGGGTTGGACGAGTTGGTGAAGAAGACCAGCGCGTCGCGTCCGATCGGGTGCGACTCCAGCTTCACCCCGGACTCCTTGATCGCCTTGAGGGTGTCGGTGTCGGCCTCGTACACCAGCAGCAGGTCCGTGCTTCCGTCCACCAGGTTCAGGTACGCGTTCGGCGTCCCGGTGGTCTTGATGGCGTTGTCGGCCTCAACAGCCGAGGCACCGGTAAGACGCTGCATCACCAAGGAGATCAACGGAATGTTCGCCGTCGATCCGTCGATCTTCGGCAGCGTCGCCAAGGTGAAGCGCTCCGCCGTCCCACCGGACGCAACGCTGCCGCCGGTGGGCGCACTGCCACCCGAGGTTCCGCCCGGAGTTGCCACGCAACCCACCAACAGCGCTGCGGTCACTGTCGCCAGAACCAACCGTTTGACCATCTCAATCCTCCAATTGGGTGTAGCGACTTTGCTGGTATCGCCACGTGCCTTTGCTGTCTATGAAGCCTTCGATGCCACCTGAGGTGGCCCAGTAGTAGGAGGCACCGACCTCCGGGATCGGATCCGCCACGGCCATCACCGAGGAGAACGGCGTCACCGTGCCGCTGGCGTCGAGCACCACCGGTGGGGCCATTCCGGCCCCCGGCTCGCATTGCAGCCAGGTGTTGGTCCGGGCTTCGCAGGAACTGACGGCCGCCAGGGTTATCACCTGCCCGGTTCCGACCACGAAGATCCGCTGGGACCGACCTTCACCAGAACCCTGATCGCCGTAGAACGCCGGACTCAATGCCGAGCTGAAGCCCGGCGGCAGCGCAGTCCTGGCCGCCGCCGGCAGTGCGATCATCGACGTGGCGCCCGCCTCGGTCACCGCACACACACCGTCGCCCGCACCACAGTCGATGTCGGCGGCCCCTGGTTGGACGATCACCGCCAGGTCCACCCCGAGCAGGCCGTGGTCCGCACCGGTCGATACTTCGTAGCCCAGCACCGATCCTGTCGACTCGTTGTAGATCTGATAGATGTCGTCCCAGGTGCCACCTGTCTGTTTCATCGCGGCGTCCAGGAACGTCAGCTGCTCACCCACCCTGATGATCGAGAAGCCAGCCCCGAAGCCGTAGGCCTCGACCAAGCTCGGCTTCAGCAGCCATTTGCCCATCGTGTCGATGACGCCCACTTTCACCGACTTGCTGGTCAGATCACGGCGACGATCGGTCACGATCAGCGCCAGATCTTGACCGATGCTGGCTTGTTCATCCAAGAACCCCGGATGCGGAATCCGGGCGTTGTTGAGCAGGTCGTCGAAGTACTCTCCGCTCGGATCGGAGACGTTGACGATGGCCGGACTGACCACCGTCAGGTGCCGGTTGCGTCGGATCGGCACCTCGACCTTCCCGGTGACCACATTGAACAGACCCTCGTCGACCTTCCCACTTTCGCCGTCGATGACGTGGCGGATGATCACCCGGTCGGCCCCGCCGCACAACGTGTCGGTCGTGGGTGAGGGCCGCAGCAACTTCCCGGTCAGGTCGTAGATGTCGTCCTTCTGGCCTGACAGCGAGGCGATCACAAACGACGCCCGCCCGTCCCGGTTGGTGCAGTACTGATAGCTCTCGTAGCGCTGCGACACCACCAACTTTCCACTGATGTCGACGAAGCCGTAGTGGGTGTAGGTGACGCCCCTGCCGTCGCCGGCGAGTTCCAGCGGCGCCGGCCAGAGCATCGCGCCACCATCGGGGGCCGGCATCTCGGCCAGCACCGTCGGAGTGGATGTCGGACTTGCCGAGGCGGACGGTGCTGCCGAGATGGAGGGCGCGTCCGTCACCGGCGCCGTGGGGGTGGACGTCGGCTGTGCCGTACACCCAGCCAGCAGCACGACCGAGAGCAAGAACGCCGTTCGTGAAAATGGCACACCTCAGCGTGACACCGAATGCCCCTGCCAACAATCCCCCGAGCGCGCGCCTCGCTGATGCTTCGCTAAGAAGTCGTGCAGACGGTCCCTCTCTGGCTGAAGGACAGTCGCCGGTCAGTCACGGACGAGCCGGCACGCGGTGATCAGGAGGCAACCGGCCCCAGCCGCGCTTCGTCGGAATCACCGGGCCGCCGCTCCTTCAGTTCGACAAAGATCGTGTGGGTAGCGGTCTGCCCGATGTTGACCCCGGAGTGCTCCTGCGCATCCAGCCAGCGGGCCTCGAAGGCCGGCAGGTCCACCTCGACCGCGCCGGCCGGCGACTGCAGCCGCCGCTGGAACGGGCTGAGGGTCACCATCACACTGTCGGGATGGGTGTGCGGCAGGGTCGAGTCGCCAGGCTGGTCGAGGTACTCCAACACTCGCACGCGTTCGTTTTCGAAGATCACCCGATACAGCTGGGGATTGTTGAGGATCGGATCGGTCACGGCCAGCCTCCTTGTGGTGGGCCAATCACCCGACGCTAGCCGTTTTCACCAGCCCGGCCGGGTTCGTGGGCACAACAGCCACCCACAGCCGCAGCGACTAGCTGGGACCGTGCCCGCGCCGTCCGCCGAACAGCACCGCCAGCAGCGGCAGCACCGCTACACCCATCAGGATCTTCGCCAGCATCGGCTCGACGGTCCACAGCATGGCTCCGGCCAGCAGCAACGCGGCGAAGATCATCGCGGACACCCCACGATTCGCGGCCCGTTCCAGGCGACGCATCCGCAGGTCCAGCATCGGGGTGCGCACCGACAGCTCGCCTCGCTCCACGGTGGTGAGCACCCGATCAACCCGCCGGGGCAGGGCGATCAGGGTCTGGACGATCTTGCCGCCCTCGCCAGTGATCGTCTGCCACGACAGCCCGCCCTCGCCGGAGACCAGCTTGGTGGTGTAGGGCGCGAGCGCAGACCAGACGTTGAAGTTCTCGTCCAGCCCGGTGCACATGCCCGACAGCATCGCGATCGTTCGACCCAACAGCAGCAGGTTCTCCGGCAGCTGGAAGGGCATGTTCACCATCAGGTCGCGGAACTGCAGACCGAAGCTCATCATCTCTTCGTGGCTGACATCGCGCAGGTCGCCCATAGTCATCCCGCCGAAGCGGTCGAACACCTGCGCGGCAGCCAACTCCAGCAGCTTCACATCCGCATCGGGTAGCAGCACGTCCAGTTCGACGAAGGCGGCCACCAACCGGGGCGCATCTTGGGTGGCGATCGCGATCAGCGCCTCGCGTAGCCCATCGCGCAGGTTGTCCGCGATCCGTCCGACCATGCCGAAGTCGATGAAGGTGAGCTCGAACTCCCCCGGCTCGCCGACCGGGCGGATGAACAGATTGCCCGGATGCGGGTCGGCGTGGAACACCCCGTCGGTGAAGATCTGCTGCAAGTACAGCTCCACCAGCTTGTGCGCGACCTGCCCGGGGTCGATCCCGGCTGCGATGATCGCGTCGTAGTCACCGATGCGGATCGCGCTGACGTCCTCCAGGGTAAGCACCCGGGTGGTGCTGTGTTCCCAGGCCACCTGAGGCACGCGAACCAGCGGATCCTCGTCGAATGCCTCCGCGAAGTGCCCGGCATTGCCGGCTTCGGCGAGGTAGTCGATCTCGGCCAAAGTGGTGTGCGCGAACTCCTCCACCAAGGCAGGGACATCGGCCCGCTTGGCGATCGGACGGTAGCGGGTGAGCCACTGGCCCACCCGCCGCAATGCCGCCAGATCAGTCTGGACGATCTCGTCGATCCAGGGCCGCTGAACCTTCACCACCACCTCAGTGAAGCCGGTGTCGGCAGCGTCTTCGGCACGCAGCCGCGCCCGGTGCGCTTGCCCCAGCGAGGCGGCCGCGAGCGGAACGGGATCGAAGGACTCGTAGACCTCGTCCAGGCTGCGCCCGAACTCGGCCTCGGCCTTCGCCTTGATATCTGCGAAGGCCGCCGGCGGCACTTCGTCCTGCAGGCCGGAGAGTTCGTCGGTGATCTCGGCGGGCAGCACGTCCATGCGTGCGGACAGGAACTGCCCTACCTTGATCATCAGTCCGCCCATGCCGATCGCGAGCATCCGGAAGCGGGCCGCAATCTGACGTTCACGACGGACCCGCGTCCGGTTCGTCCACGCCACCAGCCCCAGCTTCGGCAGGACGATCTCCCAGTAGATGAAACTGGCCGTCACCCCGGCGAAGAAGGTGACGATCCGGCGATAGCGGGCCCGCAGTTGCGCTGGGGTCATCGACCTCAGTCCTCGGCGAGCAGGGTGTAGATCTGCTTGCGAGCGCCGTTCAAGATCTCCACCGCAGCATCGACCTTGGCCTTGTCGCCGGCGTGGCCGACCTGCATCACCGCGGACGCCAGCCGTCCGCCGGCCTCACGCAGGGCGAGGATCCCGCTGAAGTCGCCGAAGGCGGCGGCTACGTCCCACGGGGCGTCGGTCTCGGCCAGGTCCTCGACGGCCTGCTTGCCGGCGTCGGTGAGGCTGAAGACCTTCTTGCCCGAGGACTCCTCGGCCACGATCAGGCCCTCATCGGCCAGCAGCTGGAGGGTCGGGTAGACCGAGCCGGCACTGGGACGCCAGACGCCGCCACTGCGCTGGCCGAGTTCCTGGATGATCTGGTAGCCGTGCATGGGCTGTTCGGCGAGCACCTTCAAGATGGCTGCCCGGGTGTCGCCGCGGCGAGCCCGTCCTTGCGGGCCGAAGGCGCCCGGCATCGGGCCACCCTTCATCCCCCAGTCAGCGAGCTTGCGTAGGAAGGCGGCCGGATCCGGTCCGCACGAAGCATCATGTGTATGAGACATCACGAACCCCTTTCAGAGTCATATTGCGATATATCGCATACTAACGCGTCGTTCAAGAGGTGGCGTCCTGACGGCGTCGGCGGCGGATGAAAGCTTTGATCCACGCGCTTCAGCGATCCCTGTTGACTAGTCTCGACCCATGTTGCGTCGGATCATCCCTGTGGCCGCCCTGGCCACCCTCGCGCTCGCAGTCAGCGGCTGCACCGTCACCCTGAACCTTCCCTCTGGTGCCCCGTCGCCGGTCCAGAGCACCACCCCCACCCCGGCGGCTCCACTCCTCACCGCTGAACAGATGCGCTCGGCCCCGGTGCCCAGCGTGTGCGGCCAACCCGCCGGCAACCTCAGCGACGGCACCCTCGGCACCCCGGGCGCCGGCAAGGGCGGCGTCTCCATCGCCACCTACGGCAAGGATTCCGCCCCGGCCTTCCTCGCCTGGCAAGGACCCGACGGCGCGCCCTATGCCGCCCTGGTGGTCGACTGCAACCAAGGCGGGGTGGCCTGGCCACCGCACGTGATCTTCTACAGCGCCGGCCCGACGGTGTTGGGCGAGATCGACGTCGCCAAGGTCCTCGGTAACGGACGACAGGTGGTCGACGACATGGCTCCGATCGCCAACGGCGTCCAACTGTCCTTGGCGAACACCTACGGCTCCCATGAGGACGGCTGCTGCGGCACGGTCGACGCGGTCGCCGACTTCACCTGGAACGGATCGAAGGTGAGCGGGACGGTCGCGAAGAAGATCACCGAGGCCCCCACCGCGAAGGAGGCCTTCTTCGCCGCCCTCACCGGCGACAAAGCGGCCATCGACAAGCTCTACAACGCCGACGGCAAGACTGAGGCATTGGAGTTCAAGGACAGCGTCGTGCTGCAGGACCCGAAGAAGTGGGATTCCAAGTTCTCCTGCGACGCCGCGTCCGAGGACCAACTCTTCGTCGGCGACGGACGCAAATACGACCGGGTCTGTTACTTCGGCGCCAAAGGCGTGTACGTGTCGGCATTCGTGGCTATGAAACACACCGGATTCGGCACCTGGCAGGCGGCGGGAGTGCAGTTCACCACCACCGACTAGGAAATGGTGGAGATGTCCCCGAACGAGGACTGACCGCCAGGCTCCTCCCCCGGTTATCGTCGGGGCACCCGCATGAAGGTTGCCCCCCAATATGTCTGACTTCTCATCGCCGGGACCGGCGTTCGGCGTCGCCGTGGCCAGTCCCCCCGAGCCTCCGGCGTACCCGGATATCGTCGGCTCGCCTGCCGAGTGGCTGCGCTCTCTCGACTGGCGCGGTTTCGAAGACCTGGTCGGGCGTGCCTATCGGTTCCAGGGCTATGACGTGCTGCCGACCGCGATCGGCGCCGACGGCGGTATCGATCTCATCCTGACGCGCGGCACCGAGCGCATCTTCGTCCAGTGCAAACACTGGAGAAGCCAACAGGTGGGCGTGAAGGTGATTCGTGAGCTGTACGGCCTGGTCGCCGCCCATGGTGCCACCTGGGGCATCGTCGCCACCTCGGGCACCTTCACCGTCGAGGCCGAGGAGTTCGCCCGGACGACGCGGATCACCCTGCTGGACGGCCACGCCGTTGCTCAACTGGTCGCGCTCGCGCGCGAACCCGGGCCCGCTGAGGGCCCGCCGCTGAATCTTCCCTCCCCCGTGCCGGAGCCGGCGAATCTGCACATCGACCCGTCCTGCCCGATCTGCTCTGCGCCGATGGCCTTGCGCACAGCGCGGCGCGGCCCTCGGGCCGGATCCCGCTTCTGGGGCTGTACGCGCTACCCCGGCTGCAAAGGTGTCCGCCCGGCGCCCCAGTCCGCCCCACGCCCCCGACTCAGCCGAGCTAGACGCTTCTTGATCAGCACAGTCGGCGCGACTGTGTGTCTGGGCATGATCTTCGGGGCCATTCAGCTCGCCAGCCACATCGTCATCTCGACCTTCACCGGGCCTATGACATCGCAGGAGCAGCCGGTCGCGGCTGCGGGCAGCTTCGGCGAGAAGCCGGTCGATGTCGCCTACGATGCCAGCGCGAAGCAGCTCTACTCCGCCAACACCGCCAGCGGCGATGTCACCGTGGCCGACGCCACGACCTTGAAGCCGATCCGGACGATCGATGTGCCCGGCAAACCCGTCGCGGTTGCCGCCGATTCGGCTCGCCACCTGCTCTTCGTGGCCGATGGCGGAGCCAAGAAGGTCTACGTGATCGACGCCCGCAACGGTCACGCGGTCGGCACCATGATGACCACAGCGAAGCCGACCGACCTTGCCATCGATCCGTCCCGCCAACGCCTGTACGTGGTCAGCGAGACCGGCGGCAGCGTGGAGTCGTTCAACACCGCCACCAGGACCCGCCTCGGCAGCCGCACGGTTTCGGGGCGTCCGAGCGCGGTCGCAGTCGACCCCACCAGCCACCGGGTGTACATCGCCGCCACGTTGATCACCGTCCACAGCGGCGCGACGTTGAACCGCATCCACACCCTGCCCGTGCTCGGTGGCGCGGACGCACTTGCCCTCGACCCCGGCAAACACCGCATCTACCTGACCCGGCACAGCACCGTCGAGGAGTACAGCCTCACCACCCACGCCACCCGTCAGTTCACCGTGACCGATGCGCCCGGCGGACTGGCGATCAACCCCACCAAACACCAGGCCTACCTCGCCATCCCCGGCAAGGACGCGGTCGTGGCAATCAGCATCAAGTGAGCCTTCGTGCGGGGCCGCCAGACTAGGCTGCCTCCGTGATCGGAGAAGTCATTGCGCGCATCTATTGGCGCCTCAGTCGTTGGACCTTGCGCAATGATCCGCAGCCCGACACCCCGCGCATCATCATCGGTGCGCCGCACACGTCCAACTGGGACTTCGTGTTCATGCTGGCGATCTGCTGGCGCTCCGGCGTGCCGGTGAAGTGGCTGGGCAAGCACACCTTGTTCACCGGTTGGCGTGGACCGATCATGCGCGCGCTCGGCGGCGTCCCAGTGGATCGAGCCAACCCCGGCGGCATCCTGGACGAACTGCTGGCCCAGCAGCGCAAAGGGCCGTACTCGATCGGGATCAGCCCCGAAGGCACCCGCGGCGCCGGCAAGCAGTGGAAGTCCGGCTTCTACCGTCTGGCCTTGGCCTCCGGCCTTCCGGTGACTCTGGGCTATGTCGATCGCAACACCATGACCGCCGGACTCGGCCCCACCGTGACCATGACCGGTGACGCCGCCGCCGATATGGACGTCATCCGGGCCTTCTACGCCGACAAGGCGGGCGTCCACCCGGAGTTGGCGACCGTGCCCCGGCTCAGCATCGAAGGCGAGTAGGCGGCCATGACAGAGCTGTTGACGCTGGCCGGCACCGCTGATGTGCCGCTGCTCACCTTGAACCGGCCCGAACGCCGCAACGCGCTCAACATCGAGTTGTGCAACGCGATTCTGGACGGCGCGAACCGCGCCGCAGATGCCGGCGCCCGCGCCATCGTGATCACTGGCGAGGGCAGTTCGTTCTGCTCGGGGGCTGACCTGAAGGAGGTCTACGGCCCCGAGTTCACCGCCGCCCTCTACGAGATGCTGCATGGACTCTCGAAGCTCCCGATCCCCCTGATCGCAGCCGTCAACGGTCCCGCGATCGGTGGCGGTTCACAGCTGGCGATCGCGTGCGACCTGCGGGTGGTGGCCCCGAACGCGGCGTTCGGCGTGCCCACCCCACGCAACGGGCTGGCCACCGACGCCTGGACGATCCGCACCTTGGCCGCCCTGGCCGGGGTGGGGGTGGCGCGGCGGCTGCTGCTCGCCGCCGAGACCATCGACGCCCCGACCGCGATCAGCGTGGGGTTGGCCGACCGCGCCGGCTCCCTGCATGACGCGCTCGCCTGGGCCGAGGAGATCGCCGACTTCGCGCCGCTCACTCTGGCCTTCAACAAGCGCATTCTGAACGGCTGGGCCGACGAGGACGAGGTCGCGCAGCGCTACGCCGAAATCTGGGCCAGCGCGGACGCCGCCGAAGCTGCCGAGGCCTGGCAGGAGAAGCGTCTGCCGCGGTTCCACGGACGCTGAGCGTCTCCGGAGCAGCCTCCACCCCTTGATCAATTGCCGCTGACAAGCGAATTAATTAGGTACGCCCCGGTAAGCTCCGGAAGTGATCCGAGAGCGCATAGCCAACACTTACTGGCGGTTCAGCCGCTGGAACCTTCGCAACGAGCCGCAGCCGATCGGGCCCCGGATCATCGTGGGAGCACCACACACCTCCAACTGGGACTTCGTCTTCATGCTGGCCATCTGCTGGCAAGGCCGCATCGCCATGAGGTGGATCGGCAAGCACACCCTGTTCACCGGCTGGCGTGGTCCGATCATGCGCGCGCTCGGTGGCATTTCCGTCGATCGTGGCAACCCCGGCGACATCATCACCCAAGTCCTCAGCCAACAGCGGGACGAGTCGATCTCCATCGTGATCACCCCAGAAGGCACCCGCGGCGCCGGCCGCAACTGGAAGTCCGGCTTCTACCGCCTGGCCCTGGAAGCGAAACTGCCGGTCACCTTGGCCTATGTCGATCGCAACACCATGACCACCGGGCTCGGCCCGACGATCACGCTCACCGGTGACCCGGTCGCCGACATGGACGTCATCCGCGGCTACTACGCCGACAAGGCCGGCTTCCACCCCGCACTCAGCGGCGTCCCCCGACTCTCCATCGAGGGTCGCGCCAGCTGAACCCGACTACCGGGCCATCCCGGCCGCCGCGAGAAGCTCCAAGGCCCGGTCGGCCGGGTCGAACTTGAACACCAGCAGGGCACTGTCGCCGCCGGAGGCGAGTTCGGCGTAGAGGTACTCGATGCTCACATCGGTGTCGTCGAAGATCGCCATGATCTCGGCCAGTCCGCCGGGACGATCCGGCACCTCGATGCCGACTACCTCGGAGATTCGGGCGGTGTTACCCAACTCCTGCACCGCAGCCAATGCCGCGTCGGCGTCGTCGGCGATGAACCGCAGGATGCCGAAACGGTCGGTCTCGGCCAACATCAACGCACGCAGGTTCACCCCACGATCGGCCAGATGCTGCAGCACCGGCGCGAGCTTGCCCTTGCGGCTCTCCAGAAAGACCGAGACCTGCTTCAGGATCATCATCGTTTCCTCACGCTCCGGTGGTGACGGTTCGCCGGTCGACGATCCGTTTGGCCTTGCCCTCGCTGCGCTCGATGGTCTTGGGGTTGACCAGCTTGACCACCGCCTGAATACCGAGCGCCAGCCGCAACTCGTGTTCGATCTTGCGCTCCAGAGCCAGAATCACCTTCACCTCGTCGGAGAACAAGGTCTCAGCCATCTCGACCTCAACCTCCAAGGTGTCCATGACACCGTCGCGATCGACCACGATCTGGTAGTACGGCTCCACGCCCTCCACGCGCAGCAGCACCTCCTCGACCTGCTGGGGGAAGACGTTCACGCCGCGAATGATCAGCATGTCGTCGTTGCGCCCCATCAGCCGGTGGATCCGTCGCGACGTTCGTCCGCAAGGGCAGGGCTCGTCGATCAGGTAGGTGATGTCGCGCGTCCGGTAGCGCAGCACCGGCGTGCCGGTGCGGGTCAGCGTGGTCAGCACCAGTTCACCCTTGGCGCCCGTCGGCAACACCTCGCCGGTCTCGGAATCGATGATCTCGGGATAGAAGTGATCCTCGAAGACGTGCAGACCGTTCTGTTCGGTGCACTCGGCGGCCACGCCTGGTCCGATCAGTTCGGTCAGCCCGTAGATGTCGTAGGCCTTGATGCCGAGCTTGGCCTCGATGTCAGCACGCATCTCCTCACTCCACGGCTCGGCGCCGAAGAAGCCGACCCGCAGCGGCCCGGACGCCACGTCGATGTCGTGCTCGCGGGCGTACTCGGCGATGAACAGCGCGTATGACGGGGTGCACAGCAGCCCGGTGGTGCCGAAGTCCATCATTGTGTTGAGCTGCCGGAAGGTGTTTCCCGAGCTCATCGGCAAGGTCATCGCGCCCAGCCGGGTGCCGCCGTAGTGACCACCCAGGCCGCCGGTGAACAGCCCGTACCCGTAGGCAACCTGGACGATGTCGTCGGCGGTCGCTCCCCCGGCGTCCAGGGTGCGGGCCATCACCTCGCCCCAGATGTCCAGATCGCCGCGGGTGTAGGCCCCGACCACCGGCTTACCGGTGGTGCCGGACGACATGTGCACCTCGACGATGTCGGACTTCGGTGAGGCGAAGAGCCCGAACGGGAACACCTCACGCATGTCATATTTGCTGGTCAGCGGCAGTTTGGCGAGCACGTCCAGGCTGGTGACGTCGGCCGGGGCGATGCCCGCCTCGTCCAGTCGGGCCCGATAGAACGGCACCTTGTCGTAGACCAGGGTGACCAGGGCCTGCAGCCGTTCCAGTTGCAGTGTCCGCAGTTGCTCGGTGGGCAGCTGCTGTACGTCCTCACTCCACATGACTGACCCCGCTCAGCTGCTGTTCGGCCAGTCCGCGGCCGATATCGAAAGCGGCCTGGTTGGCCTCGTAGGTACCCCGCGGTGACAGCGCCTCCAACGCCTGCTGGACGTAGAGCGGCTCCAACGGAAAGAACACCGATGCGGCCCCCAACAAGGCGGTGTTGCGCACCTTGAGCGGCACGGTGCGCCGGATCTCGCCCAGCTCGACTCGGACGACGCGGGCGAACAGCCGGTCGATCTCGGCGTCCAGCCCGTCGGGGTACTCGTCGACGCCCACGGGCAGGATCGGTTCGGCCAGGTAGCAGGCGGCCGCGTCCGGGCGGGCCCAGGCCGACCAGCGCAGCAACTCCATCGGTTCCATGGCCAAGATCACGTGCGCCTGACCCAGATCGATCACCGGCGCGTACACCCGCTCACCGAAGCGGACGTGGCTGAACACCGGCCCGCCCCGGCGGGACATGCCGTGAATCTCGCTCTTCTTGGCGTCCAGCCCGGCCAGGGCGGCAGCCTCGGCCACGATGTCGGAGGCCAACACGATGCCTTGGCCACCGACGCCGACCATCAGCACGTTGAACACGTCGCTCACTTCGCCCCCTCCACCTTGTTGAGGAAGATGAGTTCCTTGCGGGATGCCAACTTGCCGTCCAACTTGTTGATCCGCTTCAGCTTCTGGCCCTCGATCAGGCACAACCCGAGCACCACCAGCAGCCGGACGCCGCTGCGTTCGGCGAGAGTGTCGATGGCCGCCGAGATGCCGGCGGTGTCGTAGGCGTCCACCATGCCGACGTTCTTCTCGGGAATGCCGAACGCTTTGGCCAGCAGCTCGTAGTCGACGCTGACCGAGTCTTCGCGTCCCATCCGCTCCCCGCTCATCGGGTTGGGCTGCATGCCGGTCATCGCGGTGGTGCCGTTGTCGAGGACGATGTAGAGCCCGTCGCGACGGTTCCACACCGCGTTCAGCAGGCCGGTGATGCCCGAATGGGCGAAGGTCGAGTCACCGATCACCGCGGCGATCTTGCCGCGCTGCTCGGCCGGGGCCACGATGTCCATGCCTTGGGCCATGGTGATCGAGGCACCCATGTCGAGCAGGGTGTCCATCGCGTTGTACGGCGGCAGCACGCCGAGGGAGTAGCAGCCGATGTCGCCGGAGATCAGCATCCCCTTGCGCCTGAGCTCCAAGAAGACGTGATCGTGCGGACAGCCTTGGCACAAGCCCGGACGCCGCGGCGGCACGCTCAGCGCCGGCTCGATTCCGACCGACGGCTCCCCCAGCCCGAGCCCGGCAGCGACGATCGCCGGGGTGAACTCTCCGATCGCGGGGAAGGCGTCCTTGCCGATGCAGTCGATGCCCCAGGCCTTCAGCTGGTTCTCGATCACCGGGTCGAGTTCTTCGACCACGTAGAGGGTCTCCACCTTGGCCGCGAAGTCGGCGATCAGTTGCGGTGACAGCGGGTTCACCAGGCCGATCTTCAGCACCGGGACGTCCGGGGCGGCCTCGCGCACGTAGGTGTAGGGAATGCCGGAGGTGATCACTCCCAGCGGGGCCTTGGCACCGTCGTCCGGCTCACCAGTGGGCCACTCCACCCGGTTGGACGGGTGCGCTGCAGCGTCGGCGATCAACCGGTTCATCCGCTCCTCGACCGCCACTCGACGACGACGCGCATTGCCCGGGATCATCACGTACTTGCCCGGGTCGGAGACGAAACCGGGAGCGATGGGGGCGGTCCCACGCACGGGCTCGCCGCCGGGGAACGCCTCGATCAGGCTCTTGGAGTGCGACAGCCGGGTGGTCATCCGCAGGAACACCGGGGTGTCGTAGGTCTCACTCAGCTCGAAGGCGAGCTTGGTGAACTCGCGCGCCTCCTGGGAGTCCGACGGTTCCAGCATCGGCACCTTGGCGGCGATCGCGTAGTGCCGGTTGTCCTGCTCATTCTGCGAAGAGTGCATGTCGGGGTCGTCGGCGGTGATGATCACCAGGCCTGCGCGCACGCCCAGGTAGCTGGCGGTGAACAGCGGGTCGGCGGCCACGTTCACCCCGACGTGCTTCATGGTGACCAAGGCCCGTCCGCCGGCCAGCGAGGCACCCACCCCCACTTCGAGGGCGACCTTCTCGTTCACCGACCACTCGGTGTAGACCTCGGGCTGGGTGGCCAGGGCCTCCAGAATCTCGGTGGACGGCGTACCCGGATAGCCACAGCCGACCGCGACGGCGGCCTCCCAAGCCCCGAGCGCAACCGCTTCATTGCCAGACAGCATTCGCGTGCGCAAGACGGTGGATCCTCTCGATCTACTACGCCGCGTAGTTTAGGGGCCGCGGACGTCCGCGCCGAGCCCTGGTCTCGCCGATCAGGAGCCAGGCAGGATCTTGGCCATCACCAGCTCGTCGACCGGCAAGCCGTCGACGATCAGCGACTGCCGCCGCACGCCTTCGGCGGCGTAGCCGCGCTTGGAGTACAGCCCGATGGCCGGCAGGTTGTGCGCCATCACCGTCAGTTCCAGACGGGTCACTCCGACCGTCTGCGCCCAGGTGTCGATGGCGCCCAGAAGTTGGCTGCCGATGCCCCGTCCGCGGGCTTCGGGCAACAGGCCCATCACCACCACGGCCGAATGCTTGTTGCGCCGGTAGGTTCCTCGCTCGGCATGAGCGAAACCGACGACATCGTCGCCCTCGGCCGCGACCAGGTAGCAGTCCTGACGTAGCCGCAGGTTCGCCAACCATCCCGCGAACCGCGCTACGTCCAAGCCGCGTTCACCGGGCTCGAGCATCATGAACCGGGTCTCTTCGTCGAGCTGATTCAGCATGCCCAACACCGCGGCCGCGTCACTGAGTTCAGCGTCTCGAATGCGCAACTGGTCGACATGCCCGAAGATCATGCGGCCAATAGTGACTTGTTGACGCCGGTTGCGTCCACCGCGGGATGCTGCGAGCGCAGTGCACAGCGCAACGAGGCAGCAGTTACGGCACCTCTTTCGACGCCGCCGGCTCAGCATTTTGTCTGCCTGGTCTCGCGGGCCGACGATCAAAGAATCGGACGCCTGGCCCGCCGCCGTGGCCCGACTCATAGGCTGCGGCTGTGTCGACCGGGTCCACCGCACGCCAGTCCCGCGCCGCGGGCTGGTGGGTTGGCGCGCTCACAGTTGCGATCGCGATCATGGCCACCACCTTCGGCAACCCTTCGTCGGTCTCCTCGATCGGTCCCACCGCGTATCTGCCACCCGATGGGTACCGAGTGCGGTTCACTGGCCCGACCGGCGCGCTGGCCACAGAGTGGGCCGTCGACCAAGCCGCAGAGTTCATCAACCCAGGGCCGGTTCATTTCCCCCATTGGATGGGCAATGCCGGGCTGAGTTACATCGACACCCTGGCCGCCCGCCAGACCACCGTCTTCACCAACTCCGCCGGCGTAGTGGTCAATCGGGAAGACACCTTCATGGTGGTTGGACCCAACGGTGTCGGCACCGGCGTCGAGGCCCGCAGCTGGACAGACGCGCGGTTTTACTACCCGGCTCGGCTCGACCTCCCGACGACATTGGCGGCCGGTAAGTCGTGGATGTCAGAAGGGAAGGCTGAGGTTGTTCCCAAGTCCGGCAAGTCTCAGAACACGACGTACCGCGCTGACTACCAGGCCACGGCCCCCACGACCCACGACGAGCAAGTGCGGCGATGCGTTCGCATCACCATGACTTTGAAGGTGGGGACGGTCGCAGAGCCGCCTGCCACCCGCACCTGGTGCCCCCAGCTCGGAGTGATCACACTGGCCGAGTCCGACGGCACCTGGGAGGCCAGCGCCGCCAACGCGACCATTCCCGCACCGTCGGCGGCTGAGTTCCGCTGGGACGCGGTGGAACAGCTGACGTTCACCCCACGCACGATCAACCAACCCACCATTCCCGGTTCGATCCTCGCCTCGCCTATCTCGGCGCCAGCGATCCTCAGCGATGACACGGTCGTGGTGGTGCAGAAGCAGTTCCACGATGCCATAGGGCTTTCCACCCAGGACGAAGTGGCCCGTTCGGTGTGGCGGGCACGTCCCGGCGGCACAGCCACGTCGACCGCGACCTTCGGCGACCTCACCTTGGTGACCTCGAGTAGTAGACAGGTCGTCGCCTACGACCGGTTCGGGCGTTGGGTGTGGCAGGCCCCGCTACCGGACCAGGCGGTGGTAGCGCCCGTCCGCGTTGGCAATCTGGCCATCGTCGCCACCTTGGACGGCAACATCACCGCCATCGATCTGACAAGCGGCTCGCTGTCATGGACGCGCAGAGTCCCTGATGCGGTCCGTCTGCAGCCTCAGGCGTTCAATGACCGAGTCGTGGTCGCCGACCTGAGTAACCACCTCACCTGTTTCACCAGCGACGGCACCCAGCAGTGGTCGCGCGCGGGGATGCCAGCCAACAACCTCGTGATCGAACCAGGCCCGTCCGCGCTGGTGGTGGTCGGGGGCGCTCAACAGGCAACTGGAGTAGCCCTGACCGACGGCCACACTCAATGGCAGACGCCGCTTCGAATGTCGTTCGTCTCTCTGGTCGCCCTCGACGGGATCGTCGCGGTTCGCGACGGCAACGCCACCGTCGGCCTCGATGCCGCCAGCGGAGCGGTGGCGTGGCAGTGGAACCAGACGCGCACCTACGCCGCAATCGGCCAAAGCAACGCGCTGCTGCTAGTTGCCGATGGTCGCCTGCTGGCCCTGGACTCGGCCGGCCGCCAGATCAAGGAGTGGCCCCTGCCCCTGTCAGGACTCAGCGGCACAAAGGTCATGCTCAGCACCGGCACCGACCGAGTTCTGGTGTGGTCAGATCGCACCGTACTGCTGGGGGTGATCGGATGAAGGCCATCGTGACCGAGTTGGTTCAAGCCGGTCGCGATGTCCTTCGCATCGCTCTGGTCGAGCCGGTGAAGGAAGGCCGCCCGCGCCCGGCGGAATGGCCTGCGGGAATGCAGCCGGTGGGCATTACCGTGGCCAGCGTCTTCGCCTGCCTGATGCTCGCTACTCTCTTGTCCACTCCGCTGCGCCAAGCCGACGTCCTGTTGGTCAACCCGCTCTCCGCCCAGGCCCTGCCATCGGTGGCGGTCCCACTCCTGCTCACAGCGGTCGTGCTTACCTTTGCCATGGTGCTCACCGCCGCCATCCACACGTCCTGGTGGCTTCGGACAACCCTCTTGATCATCAGTGCGTTCGCGATGTCGATGTTCACCTTCAGTGCGGTGGTGAATCCAACTCAGCTGGTGGTCAGCGGTGTGGCCGCCACCACTCTGCTCGTGTTCATCGGGGTCCGGGCGTTCGCCGGCCCCACCTGGTGGGAGTTCCCGGTGGTGCTCGGGCTTCTCACCGTCGCACTGATCGTGCCCTGGGTTCTACCCGGATTCGTCAGCTTCGGCACAGACATGCGGATCGCCGGAATCGAGGGCGGATTCAGCTCACTGATGCCGCTGATACTGCCGGCGGTCATCGTGGCCGGCTTCGCACCGGCCCAGATCGTGGTGACCGGCGCGCAGGCGGTCGCCGACCGTCCGGTCAGCCGGGGATTGTTCTGGACGGTCTTCACGCTCTCGGTGGCCGGGCTCGGAGCGGCGACCTATGCCGACTTCGTCGGCGATGACACCCCCACCCTGACCGGGATCGCGTTGAGCCTGGCCAACCTGATCGTCGTGGCGGCAGTGATCGCGGCCCTGATCACGATCGCGAAGGCACGACGCCCTCCGGCACCGGCCGCCTTCCCCGACGCGTGGAGTGCGTGGGTTTATCCGGTGGCCGCATCGGTGGCGTTCCTGCCAATCCTCGGCTTCATCTTCTCCTTCGCCGCCGTTGCCGGGGCCCGGGTTGGCGGCGTCGGGGCAGCGGGTACGGCTGCCTACTTCGCATTCACTGAGGGCGACGCTCAGATGTACTACCGACTGATCATCGCCGCGGTCGCACTGGTGATCTCCTGGCGCTTCGCCCGCAGATCGCGACTCACCGAAGCCATCGTGCTCGGAACCTTCGCGGTCATGGCGGCGACCGGTGCGCTGGCCCAGATGTCGGCGTTCTCATTCCTCGCGGCTAGCAGGGTCGCCGACATGGGTCTGATCGCCTCGATCATCGCCGTGGCGGCCGGGATGTTCCATCTCATCCGGCGCCGTTTCGACCGCGGACGGGCCACCGGCGTCCTCACCGTTGTGATGCTGACCCTGCTCTATCGCTACCGCGACGCGCTCTCTGATCCGATCACGACCGCGCTGACACTTGCTCCCGTGGCGATGGTGGTCTTCGGCCTGCTTTGGCGGGTGATCACCGAGGCACAGATCACCTACGGCTCATCGAAGAGGTACCCACAATCCACCCGGGTCCTCCTTTTCATGGCCAACAGCCTGCTGGCCACCACCGGTATCGCTTTCGTCTCGCTGTCTCGCGGAGGTGGAACGATCGCTGACTCCTCTCAGTGGGCGGGCGCCGGCGACACTCTGCTCGGCCAGCCGCTTTATGTGGCCGGACTGGTCGCCGCGCTGTGGCTGCTCCTGCGTCCGCACGATCAGGGCGAAGTGGTCGAACAACTCACCGATGAGGCCTACGATCCGGTCGAGGCAGCTGCGGATGACGCGGCGATGGCGTTTACACCGCCGCCTCCACCGCCCGGGCAAGGTACACCGCCGGAGCCGACTGCCTGGTGGCCACCACCGCCGCCTCCGCCCTAGTGGCATGGAGATGCTTGCGGTCATCATCGATGTCTCCACGCTGCCCACGGCGAGGTGAGCGGCATCTTCAGCCCCGTCGACACCAATGTCTGGCGGTTTGCCTATCAGCAGCCGACGAATCACCCGCTAGGCTTCACTGTGGGGTGCAGCAACATCCCATTCCGGGGAATGACAAGGAAATACAGATGAATCGACGGGCGGCCGCTGTTGCCATAGTTCTCACCGGACTGGTGTTCAGCCCACTGCCCGCCTACGCGGCGCCCACCGACCTGACCACACCGGCCCCGCCGGCGGCACCGTCAGCGGACACCCAGACCATCCTGGTCACCCTTGACCACGCCGGCAGCGACCCGGAAGCCTCTGCGCAGGCTGCCGTCGCTACCGCGTCCCAGGCCGTCGGCGATGGCCAGGTCACCGACGTCCGTCGAGTCACGGCCACCACCGTTGCGGTCACCCTCAGCGGTGGTGTCTCTGCGTCCGAGGCCGATCAGGTCGCGGCGGAGGTCGACGACCAGCGCAACGTGAAGGCCGCGAGCACCGCGACCCGGTTCTACCCGGCCGCCACCGACTGGGAAGCCAGCTTGTGGAACATCAACGCGGCCATCGGAAAGTACGGCGTCGCTGCCGACCAGGCGTGGGGCGTGAGCACCGGTGCCGGCGTGATCGTCGGAGTCCTGGACAGTGGGATCGTCTCGCATCCGGACCTGGACGCGAACAGGATCGCGGGCTATGACATCGTCGGCGCGGACGCCGACCCCACCGACGACGGCGTCGGCACCGAGTGGCACGGCAGCCATGTGGCGGGCACCATCGCCGCGGTCAAGGACAACTCCGGCGTCGTTGGTGTGGCCCCCGGTGCGAAGATCGAGCCGATCCGCGTCCTGGGCGCCAACGGCGGCTCCGAGGCTGATGTCATTGCGGCGATTCATTGGGCGATCGGTGACGTCGGAGGCACGGCTTCCAACGGCACCCCGCTGCCGGTGAACCCCAATCCGGTGCAGGTACTCAACCTGTCGCTGGGCGGCGAAAGCCCGGTCTGTGATGCCCCGCTCCAAGATGCGATCAACTCCGCGGTCAGCAAGGGCATACCGGTGGTCGTCGCTGCCGGAAACACCAGTCGGCCGCTGTTCGACTTCTCACCGGCCAACTGCGCCAACGTGATCCGAGTCGTGGCCTCCACCTACGAAGGTGGCCCGGCCACCGCCTACAGCAACTACGGCACCTACGACGCTCCGGCCACGATCAGCGCCCCCGGCGGTTCGGGCTACTCCACCCAGTGTTCGGGCAGCGCGCTAAATCAGTGCGGGGGCGTGCTCTCGACGGTGACCGACGCCGCAGCATCGGGTGCCGGCTACGACTTCATGTTCGGCACCTCGATGGCCGCCCCGCACGTCAGCGGCGTGCTCGCACTGCTCCGTTCGATCCATCCGGAGTGGACGGTGGCCCAACTCACCGCGGCGATCCGCGGTTCGGCCATCCCGGTGAAGGGATGCTCTGCCGTGCTCTGCGGGACGGGCATCGTCAACGCCGCACGCGCGGTCAGCATCAACAACTTCCTCACTCGCACCAAAGCACCGTCCATTTCGGGCAAGTTCAAGGTCGGAAAGACCCTCAAGGCGAAACCCGGGCGTTGGTGGCCGAAGGTGAAGGTGAGTTATCGCTGGCTGCGAAACGGTGCCCCGATCAGCAAAGCGACCAAGAGCAAGTACAAGCTCACCAAGAAGGACAAGTCTCGCTGGGTCACCGTGCAGATCACGGTCACCGGCCCTGCAGGCTTCGCCAGCCAGGTCGAGGTGCCGAACAGCCACAAGGTAAAGCGCTGAAAGGTGCTCCGAGCCGGTCTCGATAACCGGATTCGAGTTCGGTGGAGTTGACGGCCTGACTGTCGCCTTCCCACCCCCCTATGAGACAATCACCGTGTCGCCTTATGCGCTCAGTTGGGGGGACGGTTTGCGGCGCAGACTCCTGCTAGGAGGAACGCTGGGGGTGGTAGTGCTCTCAGTGGGCTTGACTGCGTCCTCATTCGTCCCGCTGAACACCATGACGGCGGCGGTAGCACCCCCGTCGATCTCGGCACCCGGCAGGGCCGTTGGGGTCACCCACTCCACCAACACCTCTACTGTGGTGGTCGCCTTCCGCAGCGCGCAGGCCGATGCCGCCGGGGCCGCGACCGCCGCCACGAAACAGGCTGCCTGGGACATCGCCCAAGCCACCGCCGTCAGCGCTCGCGCTCTGCGCAAGGACGCCGCAGCGGTCACCTTCGACACTTCGTTGACCCGCGAGCAGGCCACCAAGATCTCGAAGGCCGCCGCCAAGAACGCCGCGGTCAAGTACGCCGAGCCCTCGGTCACCTTCTACCCCACCGACGCGGGCGGCTCGGGCTACTACTGGAACGTCGACCAGATCAACGCCAGCGCGGCCTGGGCGAGCGCCGGCAAGGGCAGCTCGGACGTGGTCGTCGGGGTGATCGACACCGGCATCGACGACAATGCTCAGCTACCCAAGGCGCTGTTGCTGAACACCGTTGATGGAAAGGTCGATGGCTCGACCGTCTCGGGCACCACCTGGCCCGGGTTGACGGTCACCCTCAGCTACCCCAGTGGTGGGGTCACCCAGACCACGACGGCGGTCGCCGACTCGGACGGCAACTGGTCAGCCACGCTCAGCCAGAAGGCCGACGACACGCGCCTTCTCACTGCATCAGTCACCGATGCCTCCGGCCAAGCGACCACACAGACGTCAGCGACGGTGAACTCGTCGGTGAACTTGAAGGCCGCCACCCCCAGTAACGGCAAGACGATCGGCGGCACCGCCGACACCGACACCACGCTCACCGTCCGAGTGAAGGACGGCCAGACACTCTGCACCGGCATCACCCCGTCGGCCAATGATGGCACCTGGAGTTGCTCGGTCGCTCTTGGTCATGGCACCAAGGTCGAGGTCACCGCCGTCGATACCCTCGGCAACACCGACACCCAAATCGTCACCGTCGATGCCGAGGTGATCCTCACCCCCGATGACCCCAGCGACGGCAACACCATCACCGGTACCACCGACCCCGGCGCCCAGCTCACCTTCACCGACGCTCAGGGCAACACGATCTGCGAGACCACCACGGCCGACAGCACCACCGGAGCCTTCACCTGCACCCCGGCGTCACGGCTGGCTGACGGACTCAGGGTGACGGTCACCACCACCGATGAAGTCAAGAACACGGCTTCTCGCACGATCACAGTGAATGCCTCGGTGAACCTGACCGTGGTTAGTCCCAGTGATGGCAGAACCTTCCTCGGCACGGCCGACGACGACACCACCATCACCCTCAAACAGGGCAACACCACCCTGTGCGCCGGACTCACCCCCACCAACAGGTCGTGGACCTGCACCATCGCATCAGGCCTCGCCGACGGCGCCTCAGTGACCGTCACGGCCACCGACACCTTGGGGAACACCGACACCCAGACCACCACCGTCGACGCCCAGGTGGCTCTCAGCGTCAACCCCAGCAACGGCAAGACCATCACCGGCACGACCGACCCCCGCGCCACCGTCACGTTCACCACCGGCGGGACCTCAGTCTGCCCACCCGTCACCGCGAGCAAGGGACAGGGTTCGTTCACGTGTACCCCGACCTCACCGCTGGCTGACGACACCACAGTGGTGGTCACCAGCGTGGACACCCTGGGCAACGCCGCCTGGTATCCGCTGACTGTCAACGCGTCTGTGCACCTGACGGTGGTCAGTCCCAGCAACGGCAAGACCTTCACCGGCACCGCCGACGACGATGCCACCGTCACTGTCAAGAACGGCAACACCACCTTGTGTGCCGGGCTTGCTGCCACCAGTGGATCGTGGACCTGCACCATCACCTCTGGCCTCGCCAATGGCGCAACGGCCACCGTGACGGCCACCGACGCCTTGGCGAACACCGACACCCAGACCATCGCCGTTGACGCTCAAGCGCCCATCCTCACCGTCGATCCCAGCGACGGAAAGGCCATCACCGGCACTACCGAGCCCGGTGCCAGCGTCACCGTGACCGATGCGCAGGCGAGCACGATCTGCACAGTGACGGCCGACAACTCGACGGGCGTCTTCACCTGCACCCCGAGCGAAGCACTAGCAGACGGCGCCTCGGTGACGGTGTCCGCCGCTGACAGCCTTGGCAATACCGCCACCGCGACAATCACGGTGAACAAGTCGGTTCACCTCACTGTCGTCAGCCCCAGCAACGGCAAGACCTTCACCGGCACCGCCGATACCGACGCCACGATCACCGCAAAGGTGAAGGACGGCGACGCCCTGTGTACCGACGGCATCGAGGTTTCCGGCGCCGGTGGTTGGAGTTGCACGGTTGCTCCCGGCCTTGGTGACGCGACAATCGTCGAGATCACCGCCACCGACAACCTCGGCAACAGCGATACCCAAACCATCACTGTCGATGCCGCCATTTCGCTGACGCTTGCGGACAGTGACGGCTCTTCGATCAGCGGCACCACGGACCCTGGCGCCACCGTGAGCTTCAGTCTCCCCGACAGCGCCGCAGCCTGCGCCGACCAAACTGCCGACGACAACGGGCACTTCGCCTGCACTCCCGGCGAACCCTTGGCGGACGCCACCACGGTGACGGTCACAGCCACCGACGCCGTCGGCAACAGCGCCACCATGTTGGTCGTGACGGCCGCCCCCGCCCCCGAGAAACCGTCGGGTGACGCGAGTGCGAACGAGAGTGGGACGCCGAGCACGGCGGTGGCCGCCCCTGGCACCACGGTGCCGCTGACGAGCGCCACCGTCGGAGACGGCACTGTCTTGCCTGGCTACGACTTCGTCGACAACGACACCAACGCCACCGACCCGGGCGTGATCCTCTACCCCAACTACACCGGCGATCAGCCGCTGTCATCCCACGGCACTCATGTCGCCGGGATCATCGCAGCGTCACGTTCCAATACGCTCACCGGGGTCGCACCCGGGGTCAAGATCCAGCCCATCCGCGCACTGCCCTCGGGGTCAAGCGGAACCATGACAGATGTCTCAGCCGCCATCCGTTGGGCGGTTGGCCAGCCCGTCACCGCAGCGGACGGATCAACGGTGACCAACCCCTACGCCAAGCAAATGGCGGTCCTGAATCTCTCGCTGGGCGCACCCACCAGTTGCTCCGATGAGATGCAAGGCGCCATCAACGCCGCCCTTGCAAATGACACAACGGTCGTGGTGTCGGCGGGGAACGACAACGAATCGATCAGCAGCATGTCCCCGGCGAACTGCGCCGGGGTGATTGTGGTCACCGCAACCGACAGCAACCGCAACCGCGCGTCCTACAGCAACTGGGGCACATCGGAAACAACATCGAGCGCCTTGGTGGCGGCACCGGGTGGCTCGGGCGGCAGCACATCAACCTGCTACACCTGGTATCCGGGCAGCTACCAAAGCCTGGCCGGTTCATGCACCGACCAAGTGGTTTCGACGGTTGCCGGTTCCTGGATGCCGAAATCCGGGACGTCTATGGCGGCACCCCACGTTGCGGGCACTGCTGCCCTCCTGAAGTCCATCAACCCGAGCCTCACTCCCGCTCAAGTGGCTCGCATCATTCGTGGCACAGCCACGCCGGTCGCCGGTTGTGCCACTGGGCTGTGCGGTGCCGGCATCGTGAACGCCGGTGCCGCTGTCGCGGCTGTGGCCAAGCCGGACGACGTCACGGTCGCTGCGGCCAGCTATCCCACGATCACCCTGCAGTCCGTGATGGGTACGCAGAGTTCCGTCGGGAACGTCATCTCGGTGGTCGCATCTGGCGGCTACCCCAGCGTTACGTACCAGTGGTACCGCGGCTCGACCCCCATCAGTGGCGCTACGAGCTCTTGGTACCAACTCACCGGTGCCGATTACGGCGCCGCCGTGTGGGCCACAGTGACCACGGCCGGTGGCGGCCCATCGGCGTCGAGCATCGCGACATCGGTTACTGGCAGGGCCTCGATGTCCTTCATTGCCAAGCCCAAGGTCTCCGGCACTGTGAAGGTCGGCAGGCGGCTGTCTGTCGGGGTCAGCTATACGCCCGTCGTCGCCGCCGCCCAGGCAAGCTATCAGTGGTACCGCAGCGGAAAGAAGATCAGCAAGGCGACCAAATCGACCTACAAGCTGACCAAGAAGGACCGCGGAAAGAAGATCACGGTCAAGGTCACCCTGCGCGCGACCGGCTACATCACCATCTCCACGACTTCAGCGAAGACCCGCGCCGTCAAACGCTGACCGGCAGTCGCAGAAGCTGTCGCCTCGCCGGTCCTCCTCGAGTGGACTTACCCAGACCCTTTGTGGGACGTAGCCTGAAAGCCCGTCACTGACGAAGGCGCCCCCTGCCATGAATCGCATCCTGCTCACCCTCGGCGGCCTGGCCACCGCGACCGCCATGATCGCCGTCCCCAGTTCGGCATCGGCTCAGGCCTCGCCTGCCGCCGCGACGCTTCCATCTCGCGCGTTCGTCGCGCCTGCGGTGGCCACAACGACCGGGTGCGCCTCAACCCCGTTCAACTCCGAGCCGTCCGCCAAGACGTGGTACCGGATCCCCGCCCTGATTCGCACCGGCAGTGGAGCGGTCATCGCCTTCGCCGAGCGTCGCGACAACGACGCCACCTCCGACCGCGGCAACTACGACATCGTCGCGCGCACGTCCATCGACAACGGCTGCAGCTGGGGACCTCTGCGGGTGGTGGCCGACGTCGGCGCCAACCACCTGTCCAGCCCGGTGCCGCTGTGGGATCCGTCCACGTCCTCGGTGCTGCTGTTGAGTTCGCTGCGTAACACCCAGGACGTCTACCAAGGCCTGTACCTGCAGCGCAGCTACGACGACGGCGCCACCTGGACGCCCGTGGCCGACGGCCGAGTCAGGGTGACGAACGCGGCACGCTGGAAGGGCGGTCTGCAAGGACCCGGCCACGGTCTGGTGCTCACCCAAGGTCCGGCGAAGGGCCGGTTGATCTTCGCCATGGGCTATAAACGCGACGGCCGCTACGGCACCTACGGGCTCTACAGCGACGACGGCGGGGCCAGCTGGCAGGTGGGCTTCGACCGGCTCGCCCCCGGCAAACTGCAACTCATCGAGGGCACCATCGCAGAACTCGCGGACGGACGCCTGCTGGTGAGCTACCGGGACAAGCGGAAGACCAAGCCCGGCAGCAACCGGGTGTTCGCCACCTCCACCGACGCCGGCGCGACGATCTCGACCTACCGCACCCGTGTCGGCGTGAAGACGATGGCCGTCCAGGGCAGTCTGCTGCGCACGACCGCGGGGCCGCTGCTGTTCTCCGCACCCTCCTTCATCAAGACCAAGAACCTCACCATTCGCCGCGACATGCGCATCTTCGTCAGCACCAACGGCGGCGCCTCCTGGCGCAAGGGCCCACTGATCGGCGGCAAGGCCAAACCGGCCGCCTACTCCGACCTGGTCGAGCTCGACGCCAACACCGTCGGCCTGCTTTACGAGACTGGCAAGCGCAAATGGCGCGAACGCATCAACTTTGTCCAGGTACTGCGCAGCGCTCTGAGGTGAACGACACCGCGCGCTCGGCGTTTCGCTTTTGACCTTCGGCACCGCAGGGAGCGGATCGGGAGCACACTAGTGCGGTGCCCGAGCAACCATCGCCCGCCACGGCCGACGCTTCGGCCTCGGCGGGCTACCGACAGATGCTGGTGGCGCTCATGTTCGGCGGTCTGGCCAACTTCTCACTGCTGTACTTCGTCCAACCGCTCCTCCCCCTCTTGGTGAGCCAGTACGACGTCTCCCCCGCCGAATCGGCGCACGCATTGTCGATCACCACCGCAGCCTTGACCCTCGGTCTGTTGATGGCCGGATCCCTGGCCGACCGGTTCGGCCGCGTCCAGGTGATGCGCGCCTCATTGGTGCTTTCGGGCATCCTCGGCCTGGCCGCAGCCATCGCGCCCACCTGGTCGGTGCTGTTGGTCGTCCGCGGACTGGTCGGAGTCACCCTGGCGTGGTTCCCGGCAGCGGCCCTCGCCTACCTGCGCGAGGCTGTCCCCCACGAATCACACGGCCGCGCGAACGCCGCCTACATCGCCGGCACCGCGATCGGCGGCGCGGTCGGACGGCTGCTGCCCGGCCCGCTGGCCGCCCTCGGTGGCTGGACGATGACCGCCACCGCAATGAGCCTGCTCACCCTGGTCAGCGGCCTGGTGCTGTGGGCGCTGTTGCCCGTCCCGGCCGGGTGGCGTCCGCATCGGGCCGAGTTGCGCCACGTCCTGCTGGGCACGGTGATGGCCCCGTCCGATGCTGTGGTGGCGTGGCTGTGCGTGGCCGGCTTCACCAGCATGGGCGCGTTCGTGGCCATCTACAACGCCGCCGCGTTCCAGCTGCAGGCGCCGCCGTTCAGCCTCGGACACGCCGTCGGGTGGGTGTACTTCGCCTACCCGCTCGGCATCGGCGCGCCCTATCTGCTGCGCCGGGTGGCCGAACGCCGCGGACGCGGGGTCGCCACCGTGATCGGCGCGGTCGGGCTGCCGATCGCGGTCCTGCTCACCGCCCTTCCTTCAGTGTTCGGCATGTTCGTCGCGCTCGGGGTGCTCACCTTCGCCTTCCTCGGCACCCACTCGCTGCTCAGCGGCTGGGTCGTCGACCGGGCGGCACGGCGTCACCGCGGCACCGCCCAAGCCTCCAGCGCATACTTGCTGGCCTATTACCTCGGCAGTACGGTCGCCGGCGCGGTCGCCACCTGGCTGTGGCAACTGTTCGGCTGGAACGCCGTCGAAGCGCTCGGACTGATCCTCACCGGGCTCACCATCGTGGCCGTGGTGATCGCCACCCTCGCCGATCGCACGCCCCAGACCAGCCTGGACGCGCAGCCGACCCACGTGTAACCGCTCGCCACGACCGGGTTGGTGAGGGCCGCCGGTTACGCTTTCCTTCGGACGCCGTGGGGGACATGCGGCGGGAGAGGATGCCGTGGAGTTCGCGGTCCACGCCACTGGCTTGGTGAAGACCTTCGGCGAGCTGCGTGCCGTCGACGGGGTCGATCTGCTGATCCCCCAGGGCAGCTTCTACGGCATTGCCGGCCCCAACGGCGCCGGAAAGTCCACCACCTTGCGGATGCTCACCGGCCTCCTCCAGCCCGACGCGGGGAACGCCGATGTCGGCGGCGTCACGGTCTGGCCCAACCCACTCAAGGCCAAGGCCTTGCTCGGCTTCGTCCCGGACAACCCGGTGCTGTTCGAACGCCTGACCGCGCCGGAAATGCTCCAATACGCCGGCATGCTGCGCGGCATGGACCCGGCCGTTATCGCCGCGCGTTCCAGCGAGCTCCTGCACGTCCTGGATCTGGAGGACGGACGTGACCGACTGATCGCCGATTTCTCCTTGGGCATGCTGAAGCGGATCGGGTTGGGTGTGGCGCTCCTGCACAACCCGCGGGTGATCGTCCTGGACGAGCCGTTCGGCGCGCTCGACCCGGTGAACGCCCAGGTGATCGAGGACCTGCTGCAGCGCTTCCGCGCCGCCGGCGGCACCGTGGTGTTCGCCAGCCACGTGATGGACGTCGTGCAACGACTGTGCGACCGGGTGGTGGTGATCGCTCAGGGACGAGTGATGGCCGAGGGCACCGTGGCCGAGATCACGCAGGGACGCAACCTGCAAGACGCCTTCGTCGACCTGGTCGGCGGTCGGGATCTGGCAGAAGGTGAGCTGACGTGGCTCTCGTCCTTGTCCGACTGAGACTGCTGATCGCCGCCCGGGCCCGCGGCGGCGGATCGGGAGCCGGAGCCTACTACGTGACCAGCTGGGTGATCGGCGGAGTCTTCGGCCTGATCGCGGGTGCCGCCACCGCCGTGTTCGACACCGATCCCGGCTTCGGTGACGTCCTGTTGCTCGGGTCGTTCATCACCATCTCGGTGCCGTGGGTGATGGGCCCGATCCTCGAACCCACCCTGGCCGACGGCACCGTTGATCCGCGGCGATTGGAACAGTTCCCGCTGACCGCGTGGCAGCAGGTCATCGGGCTCCTGCTCGGAGCACTGATCGCCCCCACGGCCACCTTCACGATGCTGTTCGCAGCCGGTCCGGTGGCCTCGCTCGGCCACACCCCCTTGGCCCGAATCCTGGCCCTGCTGAGCGCGATCGCCTTCACGGTGATGTGCGTGGCGGTGTCCCGGTCGGCGCAATCGCTGCTGTCGGAGTCGCTGCGTTCCCGCCGTGGACGCGACGTCGCCGCACTGGCGGCAGCGTTGATGGTGCTGGCGATGTACGCCGCGGCCATGCAGCTGCGCAGCACCATCGCCTCGGTGAACAACCAGCTGGCCGGGCCGCTGGGCGTGATCGCCGGCTGGACGCCCCCGGGCGCCGCCGCTCACGCGATCATCGACGCTCGGGACGGCAACCTGGCGGACTACCTGGCGCGAATGGCGGTCGTGGTGGGCACCATCGTGGTCGCCATCGCGGTCTGGGCCTGGTCGCTGCGCCGACGGGTGCGTGGCGACAACTCCAGCCTCGCTCGGGGCTACCACCGCAGCGTCACCGAAGCGCTGCCGCTGGTCCCGCACGGTTTCGCCACCTTGGGCTCCAGCCCCCGGACGGCCGCGATGGCCCAGCAGTGGCGCTACTTCTTCTTCCGCTCCCCCAAGGCCATCCAGACCCTGATCATCCCGCCGGTGATGGGAGTCATGGTCGCTCATTCGACGTTCACCGGTGCCGGCCTGGCCGGCCAGGCGGCCGCCTTCGCCGCGTTGGCGGTGGTGGTGGGCAGCTTCAACGTGTTCGGCTACGACGGGCCCGGGGCGCGGTACCTGGTGGCGTCCGGGGCGCCGATGTCGACGGTCCTTGTGGGGAAGGTGACCGCTCCCTTGCTCTATCTGGCTCCATTGCTGGTGGGATTCACCATCGTCGAGGGCGTGATTCAGAACCGGCTGGCCGAGGTGGGGCTGGGCGTCGTTGCCGGGCTGGCGGTGATCATCGCCGGCGTCGGCATCGGTGCAATGTCGAGCGTGTTGAACCCCAACGACCAGTCACGGGTGGGCGTCCACCGCCAGGGCATGTTCTTGAAGATCTTCGCCTGGTTCAGCGGCTTCTTCTTCGTGATCGCGGTCGGCGCGGCCTGCTGGATTCTGCTCTCCGGGGCGTTCGGCGACTGGGTTGCCGCGCTGTCCATGCTCGCCGTCGCCTGCGGCATGGCCGCGTTGTTGATCGGTTCGGCGGCTCGCCGGGTCGACCGAGATCCGTTCGACCTGCTCGTTCGGCTCGCACCGGCGGAGTACTAGCCGGTCGCGGTCAGCGGCCCCGCCACTGCCTGCCGCAACCGGGCCAGACCACGCAGTTCCAGTCGGCGGGCCGTGCTGGGGCTCATTCGGAGCCGTCCGGCCACCATGGCCAGACTGTGCGGCTCTCCCCCACCCACGCCATAGCGCAGGCGCAACACGTCCGCTTCTGCCCGAGGGACGCGAGCGAGCAGGTCTCGCAGTTGGGTAGCGAACAGCCGCGCGTCGCTGGCCACCGAGGAGTCCTCGGTGAACCGGCCGTCCTCGACCCCGTCCAGCGGCACGGGGCACCGATAGTTCAACACCGAGCTCACCCAGGGGGCCGGCAGTTGGGCATCTGCGGCCAACTCGCTGACCCCCACCTCCCGACGATGCTCCTGGTCCAGGCGCGCCCGCAGTCCTCGCAACCGCCACACCTGGATCGCCCTGCTGGGAGGCAGGGCCAGTTCACCGAAGCGGGTCGCGGCGACCTCGACCAGATGGCGGCGCACCCTGGTCACGGCATAGGTGCTGAACCGCCCACGCTCGGGATCGAAGCGCTGCATGGCCCCGGCCAACGCGACACAGCCTTCCTGAAACAACTCCTCCGCCGACAGTCGGGTACGGGCCGCCTCAGCTCCGGCGAGCATCCACACCAATCGGACGTTGGCCAACCAGAAGTGTTCCCAGGCCCGCCGTCCCTCTGCGGCCAGAGCGTTGAGCTCGGCCATCGAGGCCGCCACCGGACGTTCACCGGTGGCAAGCAGGTGTTCGGCCAAGACTCCGGCCTCGATCGTGCGCGCCAATCGGCGCTCTTGCTCTGCGCTCAGCAGTTCAACCTCATCCATACCCCGAGCCTGGCCCGCGGATGGTGAACAGTCAGGATCAGTCGCGCCCGTGTGGATGGCAGCATTCGGGCAACACCAACCTCGCCGCTCGGCTCACAGCGAAGGGCCGGTGACCACGGCCAGTAGTTCCCGCCGCTGAGCCTCCAACCCGACCAGGCGGGCGAAAAGAGCGTTGTAGGCCTTCGCATCGGCCGTGGGGTCGGTGCGTTGCAGCTTCGACTTCAACTCACCGATCTGCCGGGCCAGGGTCTGCACCCGCAACAGGGCGGAGTATTCGGCCGCGTAGGCCACCGTCGGCTCCCGGAGCACCGGCTCCACTACCAAAGTGATCACCAACTGCTCCAGCACCGGATCAGGATTGGCCGCCACCACCCGCTGCGGCCAACTCCCCTCGCCGTCGTCCGCGTTCAACACCGAGGCGAACAATGCGGCGTAGGTCGGGTCGGTGAAGTCCTCGGGCTGCAGCTGATTCCAGTCCTGGGAGAACGCCTCTGGCGTGCGCAGGATCAGCCGCAGGGTGCCCCGCTCCGCCTCCAGGCGACGATCCGTCGGCGACGGCGCACGAAGCTCGCTGCGCACCGGCTCGGCGGGTGGTTCCTCAGCCACCGCCGGACGATCCGGACGGGTGCCACGATGGGCGTGGGCGGCCTTCACCTCGCGGCGCACCTCATCGGGATCCATCCCGATCAGCTTGGCCAGCTCACGGACGTAGCCGAGCACCAAGCTGTTGTCGCGGATGCTGCTCACCAAAGGTGCAGCCGCGCGCACCGCGGCCAGGCGTCCGTCGGCCCGGTCGAGGTCGTAGCCGGCGATCACATTGCGCATCACGAAGCGGTACAGCGGTTCGCGTCGCGCCACCAGATCACGGACGGCCGCCTCCCCCTGCTCGGTGCGTAGGTCGCAGGGGTCCAGCCCGTCCGGGGCTACCGCAACATAGGTCTGGGAGCCGAAATGGTGATCGCCCTTGAAGACCTTCAGTGCCGCAGCCTGCCCCGCCGCGTCTCCGTCGAAGGTGAAGATGACCTCACCGCCGCTGACGTCCCCGGTACCCAGCAGGCGGGCCAACAGTCGCGCGTGCTCATCACCGAACGCCGTGCCGCAGGACGCGACCGCGGTGTCCACCCCGGACAGGTGGCAGGCCATCACATCGGTGTAGCCCTCGACGATCACCACCTGGTTCTTCTTGGCGATGTTCACCCGCGCCAGGTCCAGCCCGTAGAGCACCTGTGACTTTTTGTAGACCACCGTCTCGGGGGTGTTGAGGTACTTGGCCGGCATTCGGTCGTCCTCGAAGATCTTGCGCGCCCCGAAGCCGAGAACCGACCCGCCGGCGTCACGAATCGGCCACAGCACCCGACCCTGGAAGAAGTCCCAACCCTGCTCGCGGATCAGTCCGGCCTTGACCAGCTCGGCGTCGTTGAACCCCCGGCCGCGCAGGTGATCGCGCAGGTCGTGGCCGCCGGTGGGCGCGTAACCGACGCCGAAGCGGATCGCGGCATCGCGGTCGAAGCCGCGCCCGTCCAGGAACTGACGACCCGGCAGCCCGCCGGGGCCGCTCAACTGCTCGGAGAAGTAGTCCGAGGCCGCCTTGTTGGCCTCCAACACCCGCAGCCGCAACCCTGGCTCGGTGCGCTGGCCACCGGTGTCGGAGAAGCGCAGCTGCACTCCGGCCTTGTCAGCGAGATATTCCACGGCTTCGGTGAAGGTCACGTTGTTGATCTTCTGCACGAAGTCGAAGACGTCGCCGCCCTCCCCACAGCCGAAGCAGTGGTAGTAGCCCCGCGCCGGCGTGACGTGGAAGGACGGGGTCTTCTCCTCGTGGAAGGGGCACAGCCCGGTGAGCGAGCCGCCGCCTCCGCGTCGCAAGGTGACGTGGGCGCCGACCACATCCTCGATCCGCGACCGCTCCCGGACGGTCTGCAGATCCTCGGGATTGATCATGCCTGCCACGGGCGAAGTCTAGGCCCTCATCAGGCGTCGCGACCGATGCCCTTCGGCAATCGGTCCGGATCCCAGTCCAACAATGCGATCGCGGTCTCGAAGGCGAACCGGTCGGTCATGCCGCCCACGTAGGTCACAGCCGCTCGCACCCGGTCGGCCTCGGTCGGTGGCGCCTGCTCGACGTCGGTGGGCAGGCTGCCGGGGTGGCTCACGAAGTGTTCCACCAGCGCCCGCAGCACCTCGATCACCGCGACCGACTGGGCCACCGATTCGGCGCGGGTGTAGATGCGCTCGTAGTTGAACGCCCGCAGCCCGGCTAGCGCGGACGCTGCGTCCGGCGACATGCCGACCGAGCCGGAGGCCGAGGTGGCCTCGATCACCGCCCGGACGAAGGTGCCCAGTTGGGCGCGGCGGGTCCGTCCGGCCACGTCGACGATCTCGGCGGGCAGATCAGCCAGGTCGACGATGCCCGCGCCGGCGGCGTCCTCCAGGTCGTGGGCACAGTAGGCGATCCGGTCGGCCCAGCTGACGATCTCCCCCTCGACGGTCGCCGGGGTCGGGCGGGACCAGGAGTGATTGCGAATCCCGTCGAGAGTCTCAGCACACAGGTTCAGCGGCGTGAGCACCACGTCGGCACCCCACGGGCCGTGGTCGTAGCCGTCGGTGAGGAAGGCGTCGAAGGCGTCCTCCGAGGCGTGCCCACCGGGGCCATGTCCGCAGTCGTGTCCCAGGGCGATGGCCTCGGTCAGGGCCACGTTGACGCCCAGTCCGCGAGCGATCGAGGTGGCCACCTGAGCCACCTCGAGGGCGTGGGTCAGGCGGGTGCGCTGATGGTCGCTCGGAAACACCACCACCTGAGTTTTTCCGGCGAGCCGACGAAAGGCTGTGGAATGCACGATCCGGTCACGGTCACGCTCAAAACAGGTGCGTTCCACGTCCGGCTCCTCCGGACGCGCGCGCTGCCCCGAACCCATAGCCAGTGTGGAACCCGGGCGCAGGTGCTCGACCTCCCACGCCTCCCGCTGCTCTCGGAGCACGGCAGCGGCCGGCTCGACCGCCGGCCCGGCCTCGGCATGCGCTCGGACCACGCCGTCACCGGCGTGCCCGGCCATGGTCGCGGCCCATGCCTTGGTGCGGGGTTGCAGATCAGCCATGCCTCCATCTTGGCAGGCATCGACCGCCAATCGCCGCCGGCCCCACCAGGAGGGCGGGGTGGGCTCGGGTGACCGCGGTCGGCATAGCGAACTCACCGAATGACAAAAAGCACACCGTATTGATCGGGCGTCACTTTTCCATCACATTCACTGACACAGACCGATGCCGCGCAATATCCTGCATCCATGTCATTTTCCGAGGCTCATTCGGGAGATCCCGGCTCCCCCGGGCGGTCGGCGTCGTCTCCGGTCCCGCAACCGACGCCCTTCTCCGCTTACGCCGGCGCTCACCCCGCGCAAGCCGACATCCCACCGGTGAAGAGCAAACCGCGGACGCCGTACGGACGCCACCGCAAGGCCCCGAGTTTGGGCACGTGGGCATTCTTGATGTCGGTGGCGGCAAACGTGATTGCCGCTATTGGCTTGCTTCCGATGGCACCGACTCTTCAGGCGATGATGGTGAAGCTCAGCGATCAGAGTCATTACACCGTGGTCGATGTGAACTCACTGACCAGTCGGATGATCTCCCCGGCGACTACCACGGCCAGCTGGATGGGGGTCATCGCCTTCTTCATGGGTTTGATCGCACTGATCTTCGGACGCGGCCGCATCATGGGCCTCTTCGCCCTCCTCGGGTGCCTGTTCGGACCGACCGTGGTGATGCTGTTCTTGGTGGTCGTACCCACTCCATAGCGCCGGGTCGCGGCGCCTCGGGAGCACCCGTCCCGCTCAGACCCGTCGGCAGGAGCGTTCTGCGGGTTTCGTCGAAAACGCACCGGCAACGGAGGAGTGACCCATTCCGCTTGTCGGAGAAAGTCCTTACAAAGTCGGTCTTACTCTGGACTCATGGCACTTTTCGACGCTCATCCGGGGACCAAGAGCTCCCTCGGGCGGTCGGCGTCGTCCCCGGTTCCACCGCCGACGCGTACGCAACGCCGCCACCGACCCGACGCCGTCCCGCAGCCCACCCCGTTCTCCGCCTACTCCGGGATCAGTCCCACCCCGGTGGAGACGCCGACGCTTCGGCAACCGACCCCGAGCCCGTCCCCGTACGCACGCCACCGCACCTCCAAGAGCCCCGCACTGGGCGCGATCGCGCTCCTCATGATCATCGGCGCCAATCTCACCGCCGCCCTGGGCCTGCTGCCGCTGGTTCCCACCCTGCGCCACCTCATGGTGATGGCCCGCGACGGCCAGCGCCTGACTGCGGCCCAGTTCCAGGCACTGCCGATCGATCCCTCCCTCAGCTGGATGATCAACGGCGCCACCTGGGTCGGAGTGATCGCCCTCGTCCTGGGCATTACGGCGGTAGTGACCAACCGTGGCCGAGGCATGGGGGTGCTCACCATCATCCTGGCGATCGTCGGGCCGTTCCTGGTGGGCGTCTTCTGGGGCCTTCTCGCCGCCACCCCCTGAGTGCGACAAAGCGAGGACTTCGGTCTGCCCACCGGGCCGAGTGACCTCTCGACAATCCGGTGGGCAGGAATAGGGTTGTGCCCATGTCGGATCCCTATGGTGGCCAGCCTGACTGGCAGCAGCCCGCGTCCACGCCCACACCGAGCCCGGGATACCCCGCCGCGACTCCGCCGCCATACCCCCAAAGCCAGCCGTACCCGCAGGCTCAGCCGTACCCGCAGGCTCAGCCCTACCCGCAGGCTCAGCCCTACCCGCAGACTCAGCCATACCCGCAGACTCAGCCATACGCACAGGCCCAGCCCTACGCACAGGGCTATGCGGTGGCCGGCTATCCCGCGCAGGCCGCCCCGGTGCAACGCAGCGGCGCCCTCGGCCTCATCGCATTGCTGGTGATGGTGCTGGCCACCGCTGCCAGCGTGCTCGGGGTCGTGATGATGACCTCGGTCATCGACCAGGCCGCCGCGACCGGCCAAACCGCCTACTACGACCAGGAAATGCTCCAGCAGCAGTTGGCCACGCCCGGGCTCATCGTCAACATCGCCGGCCTGATCGGCTTCGCCTGCTGGATCGTGTCCATCGTGGCCACCGCCACGAACCGCGGACGTGCGGCCGGCATCATCGGAATCATCCTCGGGGTGCTCGCGCCGATCGGCGTCTGGTCCTACTTCTTCATCGCGCTGTACCAGACCATCCTGCGTTTCCAGTAGCCGCCATGACCGGACCGTACCCCGGCTATCCGCCGCCGCCATATGCCGCACCACCGCCGGGCATGGGCTATCCGCCCCCGCCCGTGGTCGCCGCCCCGCCGGTGCGCAAGAACCCTTTGCTGGGACGGTTCTCACTGTCGCTCGCCGTGCTGATGGCCATCGTGTCCAGCGCCTCGGTGGTGCCGTTGGCCACCCTTCATGCCCAGCTGATCGTGTCCACCGGCAGCACCGAGATCGACTCCACGCTGCTCGCTGAGATCTGGACGGGTTCGGCGACCGCGCCTCTGGCAACCTGGGTCGGCTCCATCCTCGGCAGCCTGGCAGCAATGGTGCTGGGGTTGATCGCGGCCATCTCCGGTCGTGGACGAGCCACCGGCATCCTGGCCATCGTGGCCGGCATTCTGACCCCCGTGGTGTGGATCAGCTGCTGGCTTGTGGTGGTGGCTCCGGCCATGACTGCGGTGGGCTGATCAGCCGCCGGAGACGTCACACTCCGCGTCGCTGATGTCGTCATCGCCCAATCGGGTCGAGTCCAGCCAGCCATAGGGCACCGTCACCCGCTCGCGGGGAGTCCCCTGCCGTCCGCGCGGAGCCCCCAGCTCAGTGGACGGGAACGGCTGGTCGACGTCCAGGCGGGCCAACAGCCCGTCCAACTCGGCGAGGCTGGACACCATCGCCAGGCCACGCCGCAGCTCGCCGCCGACGCCGAACCCCTTGAAGTACCACGCCATGTGCTTGCGCAGGTCGGTCAGGCCGTGCTTCTCGCCGTACAGCTCACCCAGAAGCTCCGCGTGCCGGCGGACCATCGCGGCTACCTCACCCAGGTTCGGCAGCCGCCGCTGGGTCCCGCCGGTGAAACCGGTCGCCAGATCGGCGAAGAGCCACGGCCGACCCAGGCAACCGCGTCCGATCACCACGCCGGCGCACCCGGTGCGCGCGACCATTCGCGCCGCGTCCGGGGCTTCCCAGATGTCGCCATTGCCGAGCACCGGAATGTCGACCAGATCGACGAGTTCGGCGATGGGGTCCCAGTCGGCGTGGCCGGAGTAGGCCTGCTGGACCGTCCGGCCGTGCAGGGCGATGGCCGCACAACCGGCGTCCTGTGCGATCAGCGCGGCATCGCGATAGGTCAGGTGCGCAGCGTCGATTCCCAATCTGGTCTTCATCGTGACCGGGACGCCGTAGCGATCGGCTGCGGCCACGGTCGCGCGCAGGATCTCGGCCAGGCGATCGCGCTTCCACGGCAGCACTCCGCCGCCTCCGCGCCGGGTGACCTTCGGCACCGGGCAGCCGAAGTTCAGATCGACGTGATTGACGCCGAACTCGTTGCACAGGATCTCGGTGGCCTTGGCCATCACCGCGGCGTCCACGCCGTACAGCTGAACCGAGCGCACCGTTTCACCCGCGTCGAAACGCAGCATGTCGAAGGTCTTCGGGATGCGTTCGGCCACCCCACGCGAGGTGATCATCTCCGAGACGTACAGCCCTGGCGCCCCGCTACCGTCGGGGAGCACCGACTCGGCCTGCTCGCGGCACAGCTGGCGGTAGGCGGAGTTGGTGATGCCGGCCATAGGCGCGAGCACGACCGGGATCCCCACCGTGACCGTGCCACCGCTGGGGGCCCGCAACGTCAGCTCCTGACCCACTCGAACCTCCTTCTCAACCGAAGGAACAGTCTACGTACCCTCGGTACTCCCGCCCCCGCTGGATCACTCCCGCCCTAGGCTGGCGGTGTGCTCGAACATCGACGAGTGATGGCCGCCATGGCGGCGGTGCCGCGGAAGAACTTCCTTCCGCCCTCGCTGCGCGCCGACGCCGGCCGTGACGAGCCGCTGCCGATCGGATACGGCGCCACCAACTCCCAGCCGTGGACGGTGCGCTTCATGCTGGAACTCCTGCACGTGGAACCCGGCAACAAGGTGCTCGACGTCGGCGCCGGCTCAGGCTGGACGACAGCGCTGCTGGCCCACCTGACCGGCCATACCGGGGCGGTCGTCGGCGTGGAGATCGTGCCCGAACTCGTCGAGCAGGGCCGCGCGAACACGCCTCCCGAGTTCACCTGGGCCCATATCGAGCAAGCTGACCCCCACGTCCTCGGCAGCCCGTCGGGCGAACCGTACGACCGGATTCTGGTTTCTGCCGATGCCGGCATGATTCCGGTCGAACTCGAGGACCAGATGGCCGTCGGCGGTCGGATGGTCGTGCCCGCCGACGGCGTGATGTGGATCATCGACCGCGACCACGAAGGCTTCCACCGGGAGCCGGTGTTCGGCTATCGCTTCGGCTTCGTCCCCTTGGTTCAGCCCGCAGGCCGCCCCAGCTCGGCCTAGCAGCCGGGCAGGCGTGCGGCCAAGTAGGACTGCAGCTGGTCCAGGCTCACCCGCTCCTGACTCATCGTGTCGCGCTCCCGCACGGTGACGGCCTGATCTTCGAGGGTGTCGAAGTCGATGGTCACGCAGAACGGGGTACCGATCTCGTCCTGACGGCGGTAGCGGCGCCCGATCGCCTGGGCGTCGTCGAACTCCACGTTCCAGAACTTGCGCAGATCGGCGGCCAGGTCACGGGCCACCGGCGACAGGTCGGCATTGCGCGACAGCGGCAGCACCGCCACCTTCACCGGCGACAGCCGCGGATCGAGCTTCAGCACCGTGCGGACGTCCACCCCACCCTTGGTGTTGGGAGCCTCGTCCTCGGTGTAGGACTCGACCAGGAACGCCATCAGCGACCGGGTCAGGCCGGCGGCCGGCTCAATCACGTACGGCAGGTAGCGCTCGCCGGTGGCCTGCTCGAAGACGGTCAGGTCCACGCCGGAATGCTTCGAGTGCGTACCCAAGTCGAAGTCGGTCCGGTTCGCGATGCCCTCCAGCTCGCCCCAGCCATCACCGCCGGTGAAGCCGAAGTTGTACTCGATGTCGACCGTCCGCTTGGAGTAGTGGGAGAGCTTCTCCTTGGGGTGTTCGTAGAGCCGCAGGTTGTCGGGGTTGAGGCCCAAGTCGACGTACCACTGCTTGCGGGCGTCGATCCAGTGTTGGTGCCACTCCTCGTCGGTGCCGGGCTTGACGAAGAACTCCATCTCCATCTGCTCGAACTCGCGGGTGCGGAAGATGAAGTTGCCGGGGGTGATCTCGTTGCGGAAGCTCTTGCCCACCTGGCCGATGCCGAAGGGGATCTTCTGCCGCGAGGTGTTCTCCACGTTTTTGAAGTTCACGAAGATGCCCTGGGCGGTCTCGGGACGCAGGTAGTGCAGGCCCGACTCGTCCTCGATCACACCGAGGTAGGTCTTCAGCATCATGTTGAAGTCACGAGGCTCGGTGAACTGGCCCAAGTTGCCGCACTCGGGGCAGTTGATCTCGGCCAGCGACTCGGGCGCACGGCCCTTCTTGAACTCGAATGCCTCTTCGAGCTGATCGGAGCGGAAGCGCTTGTGACACTTCAGGCACTCGGTCAGCGGGTCGGAGAAGACGCCGACGTGCCCGGAGGCCACCCACACCTGACGAGGCAGGATGATCGAGGAGTCCAGGCCGACGACGTCGTCGCGTCCTTGCACGACCGAACGCCACCACTGGCGCTTGATGTTCTCCTTGAGCTCGACGCCGTAGGGACCGTAATCCCAGGCCGCCCGCGTTCCGCCGTAGATCTCACCACAGGGGTACACGAACCCCCGGCGCTTGGTCAGACTGATCACATTCTCCAGGCGGGTGGCCATGGGGTACTCCCTCGTCGTCGCGACATGCTGCCCGGCTGGCAGCCCGCCTAGCCTACCCGGGGAACGTTGTCTCCGACCTCATCGGGAGCGGCATAGGCGCTGGGTTCGTCGATTGCTTGGGAGAGCAGCGGAATCAGGGCCATCTTGGCGGGCGTTCCGTTGAACGCGCGGCGGTAGTCACCAACCTGTTCCCAGCGGCTCACGATGGCCCACAGCGATGGTTCGTCGAGGTTTCGCACCAACTCCGCACTCAGGCAGCCGGCACTGCCGGCGAACTGGGCGACGGCGGCTGCGGCGTCGGCCCGGAAGGTGGCCTCCGATTCGGAGGTCACGGCGAATCTGCTGATCGCGATCACCCGAACATGGTAACCAGTTTGACCTCCCCGAGACCTGTACCTGATAATCGTTATCATGAAGATGAAGTTCGGGATCCTTTCCTCCGCAGTGATCGCCACCGCCTTGGCTCTCACCGGTTGTGCCGGCGCCAACAACGCCGCAAGCACCGACCCTGGCGCCGCCAGCTCGAAGGTCAACGTGACCGTGTCGGCTTACCCTCTCCAGTTCCTCGCCGAACGCATCATCGGCACGGCAGGTACGGTGACCAACCTCACTGCCCCGGGCCAGGAGCCTCACGACCTGGAACTCAGCGCCAAGCAGATCGCCGAGATGAGCAGCACCGACGCCCTGTTCTACATCGCGAACTTCCAGGCTGCGGTCGATGAGGCGATCAAGACCAGCCCGCCCAAGATCGCCGTCGACGTCTCCTCCGGACTCACTCTCCTGACCGCGGGCGAAGACGGCGCCGACTCCGGCGGCGAACTCCCGGCCACCGCGATCGACCCCCACATCTGGCTGTCGCCGGCCAACATGGCCACGATGGCGCACACCATGAGCGCTGCGCTCAGCACCGCCAAGCCCGAGCTGGCCGCGACCTTCCAGACCAACACCGACAAGCTCGTCGCGGACCTGACCGGCCTGAAGGACTCCTTCACCACCGGTCTGAAGACCTGTGACCGCACCCAGTTCATCACCAGCCACGCCGCCTTCGGCTACCTGGCTCACGAGTTCGGCCTCACCCAGGTTCCGATCGCCGGGCTCGACCCGACCGAAGAGCCGACGGCCGCCCGCATCGCCGCAGTCCAGGCTCTCGCAAAGAAGTACGGAGTGACTACGATCTTCTTCGAGACCCTGGTGTCGAACGCGGTGGCCAAATCGATCGCCGGCGACCTGGGCCTGAAGGCGGCGGTCCTTGATCCCATCGAAGGCATCACCCCCACCTCCGCCGGAACCGACTACATCCAGGTGATGCAGTCCAATCTCACGGCGCTCCAGGAGGCAAACGGATGCAAGTGACCCAGCCCGACTCGGTAATTCGCACCGAGTCACTGCTGGTCGAGCTCGGTGGTCTCCCGATCCTTCGGGAGGTGTCGATCGACATCAAGCGTGGTGACCTCACCGCCTTGATGGGCGGCAACGGCTCCGGCAAGACCACCCTGGTTCGCACGCTGCTCGGCCTGATCCCCCACCAAGGGGGTCAGATCGAGCTGTTCGGCACCCCTGACAACGACTTCCACGAGTGGAATCGAATCGGCTACGTGCCTCAACGCGGCACGGTCAACATCAAACAGGCCACCGTCGCCGAAGTGGTGGCCACCGGCCGGCTCAGCGTGCGGCGTCCGTTCTCGCTGACCAGCAAGTCCGATCGCCGCCGGATCGCACAAGCACTCGAGCAGGTGGAGCTCAGCGACCGGGCGCATCGCCCGTTCGCCCACCTCTCCGGCGGCCAGCAGCAACGCGTCCTGATCGCCCGCGCGCTCGCCGGCGAAGCCGAGCTGCTCATCCTGGATGAGCCCTTCGCCGGGGTCGACCTCGGCGTCCAGGACAGCCTGGCCACCCTGCTGGGAGGGTTGAACCGACAAGGCACCACCGTGTTGGTCGTGCTGCACGAGACCGGCGCCCTGACCCCGTTACTGACCAACGCGATCGTGCTGCGCGAAGGCCGGGTCATCCACGTCGGCGCCCCTCCGGCCGAGCCGGATCACTACCACGAGCGGGACGAGCGGGCCGAAGAACGACTCCTCCACGGTCTGATCGGAGAGTCGCACTGATGGACTTCCTCACTTTGGCCTTCATGCAGCGGGCCCTGATCGCTGCCCTTCTGGCCGGACTCACGTCCCCAGCCATCGGCGCCTACATCGTGCAGCGCCGGTTGAGCCTCCTCGGCGATGGCCTCGGCCACGTAGCCATCGCCGGGGTGGGCCTCGCGCTGGCCACCGGCACCGCCCCCCTGCCGATGGCGGTGGCAGTGGCCGTGGCCGGTGCGGTGATCATCGAGTTGCTGCGCCAGTCCGGACGGGCCAGCGCCGATGTGGCCATGGCCATCCTCTTCTACGGCGGCCTGGCCACCGGCGTCCTGCTGGCCGGCCTGGTCGGCCAGGGCACCGGGATGTTGAGCAACTACCTGTTCGGCTCGTTGCTGACCATCACCGAAGCCGACCTGTGGCTTATCGCCGGCCTTGCCGCGGTGGTCGGTGCGGCCACTATCGGGCTGATGCCACAGCTGTTCGCGGTGTGCACCGATGAGGAGTTCGCCAAGACCATCGGCCTGCGCGTCCGGGCCTACAACCTGCTGATCGTGGTCCTGGCCGCCATCACCGTCACCGTCTCGATGCGGACGGTCGGACTACTGATGGTCAGCGCTTTGATGGTGGTGCCCGTGGCCGCGGCCAACAACCTGTTCACCGGCTTCCGCACGTCGTTCTTCGCCGCCGTCGTGATCGGGGTCGTGGCCGCCGTCAGCGGAGTGGTCGGGTCCTTCTACCTAAATGCGCCTCCCGGCTCGCTGATCGTGGTCATCGCCATCGCGGTGTTCGTCGCGAGCCTGCCATTGGCGGGAGTGCTACGGCGACGCCAACTCACATTGCCGGTGATCGAGATCACCGACCCGACGCCACTCCCCCACCAGGAGACCGACCAACACATCGACCACAGCCATGGGCCCGAGTGTGGACACAAGGCAGTGATCCATGGCGATCACACCGACTACCTCCACAATGGGCATCGACATGCCGCCCACGGAGATCACTATGACGAGCACTGACACCAACACCGGACTCAGACGGACCCGCCAGAGGGCCGCTGTGGGCGCCGCGATGGGCCGAAGCAGCGAGTTCCACACCGCCCAGGAGGTCCACGCCGCACTGCGAGACAGTGGCGATTCCATCGGGCTGGCCACCGTCTACCGGACGCTCACTCAAATGGCTGAAGCCGGCGAGATCGACTGCATCCGCACCCCTGACGGCCAGGCCGCCTACCGGCGGTGTTCGTCGGGCCATCACCATCACCTGATCTGCCGAGGCTGCGGACGAGCGGTGGAGATCTCCCCGCCCAGCTTCGAGGCCTGGGCCAATCAGATCGCCACTGAGAACGGGTTCACCCAGATCGACCACGAACTGGAACTCTTCGGCCGCTGCGCCGCCTGTAGCTGAACAGTGATCGAGGGGCCCAGCCCGCCAGCTGAACCCCTCGATCGCGACCTCTTGTTACCTCAGCTCATCAGCCTTGCCCAGCCCCGCACCTCCGGGCTGTTCGACGGCTGCTTCGGCCTCTGCACCCGGCAGCGGAGCGCTGCGCGAGAAGGTCCGCTGAATCAAGCCGATGACGCTCGGCTTGCCTTGCTTCTTGCTCACCACGTCGAAGGCCACCGCACCCAGCAGCACTAGGCCCTTGATCACCTGGATGACGTTCTGGTCGACGCTCATGTTGGCCAGGCCGAGGTTCAGCACACCCATCACCAGACCGCCGACGATCGAGCCGACCACGGTGCCGATACCACCAGCGACGGCAGCGCCACCGATGAACACAGCGGCGATCGCGTCCAGCTCGAAGCCGGTGCCGTCCTTGGGGTTGGCGGCGTTCAGGTAGGCGGTGTAGACCATGCCGGCCACACCGGCCAGCATCGACATGTTCACCATCAACAAGAAGTCCACCATCGTGGTGTTCACACCAGTCAGTCGGGCGGCGTTGCGGTTGCCGCCAACGGCGTAGATGTGGCGCCCGAAGACGGTCCGACGGGTGACGAAGCTGTAGATGCCCACCAAGGCGAACAGGATCAGCGCCACCACCGGCACGCCGCGGTAGGAGGCCAGCAGCAGCCCGGCCACGATGATGATCGTACCGAGCAGCACCACCTTGATCACCGACTGTGCCACCGGGGGCATCGTCATGCTGTGCTTCCGCAGAGCGTTACGACGGCCGATCTCCATCCACACCACCGCTGCCACCGCGAGCACCGTGAACAGCAACGTCAGGTTGTGATAGTTCGTGTTCGGCCCCACCGCCGGTAGGTAGCCGTTGGCGATCGCCTGGAACTGCTCGGGAACGGTGATCGACTCAGCGTTGAGGATCATCAGGTCCAGACCGCGGAACAGCAGCATGCCGGCCAAGGTGACGATGAACGCCGGAATGCCGACGATGGCCACCCAGAAGCCCTGCCACATGCCCACCAGGACGCCCATCACGATGCCCAGCAGAATCGCTGCCCACCAGGGGAAGCCCCAGCTCTTCATCGACAGAGCCACCACGGCACCGACGAAGGCACAGACTGAACCGACCGACAGGTCGATGTGGCCGGCGATGATGACCATCACCATGCCGATCGCCAGGATCAGCACGTAGGAGTTCTGCACCAGCAACAAGGTGATGTTCCGCGGAGTGAGGAACAGGCCACTGGTCTGGATGGTGAAGAACGCCATCAGCAGGAACAAGGCGAACATCATGCCGTACTGGCGGATGTTGCCGCCCAGAATGGCCTTGAGTCCCTTTTCGGCCGGAGGAGCCGCGACGTCGGGGACGGCCGTCTTGGTGTCAGCCATGGTCAGTTTGCCTTTCGTTGAGTCATGTAGCGCATCAGGAGTTCCTGGTCGGCCTCTTCGCGCGGCACATTGGCGGTGATCACACCCGCACTCAGGGTGTAGATCCGGTCGCAGATGCCGAGCAGCTCGGGCAACTCCGACGAGATGACCAGGACGCCCTTGCCTGCGTCGGCCATCTGATTGATTAGTTCGTAGATCTCATACTTCGCACCCACATCGATGCCGCGGGTCGGCTCGTCCAGCAGCAAGACCTCAGGCTCGGTGAACAGCCACTTGCCGAGCACCACCTTCTGCTGGTTGCCGCCGGAGAGCTTGTTCACGCCCTCCTCGATGGTGGGAGCCTTGATCCGCATGGACTTGCGATAGCGCTCGGCCGCAATGATCTCTTCACTGTCATTGACCACACCGAGCTTCTCGATCTTGTGCAGACCGGCTGCAGTGATCGACTCGCGAATCGTGTCGAGCAGGTTGAGCCCCAGGGACTTGCGATCCTCCGTGACGTAGGCCAGTCCGGCGGCGATGGCCTGGCCGACATTGCGGGTGTGGACCTCCTTGCCGTGCAGGAACAGCTGGCCGCTCACCTTGGTGCCGTAGCTCTGGCCGAACAGACTGCGAGCGAACTCGGTACGTCCGGCACCCATCAGGCCGGCCAGCCCGACGATCTCGCCGCGGCGGACCTCCAGGCCTGCGCCCTTGACCACCAATCGCTGGCTGTCGTCGGGGTGGGCCACCGTCCAGTCACGGACCTCCATGAGCATCTCACCGACCGCCGGCGTGTGTGGCGGGAAGCGGTGCTCGAGGTCACGTCCGACCATGCCGCGGATGATGCGGTCTTCGTTGGCCCCATCGATGGCGACGTCGAGAGTCTCGATGGTCTGGCCGTCGCGGATGATCGTGATCGAGTCCGAGATCGCCTCGATCTCGTTGAGTTTGTGGCTGATCATGATGCAGGTGATGCCCTTGGCCCGCAGTTCGGTCAGCAGGCCCAGCAGATGCTTGGAGTCGGCATCGTTGAGCGCAGCCGTGGGCTCATCGAGAATCAGCAGCTTGACGTCCTTGCCCAGCGCCTTGGCGATCTCGACCAGCTGTTGCTTGCCGATGCCGATGTTCTTGATCTGGACGTCGGGATCCTCATTGAGTCCGACGTGGGCCAACAATGCGCGCGCCTCGGCGTTGGCGAGATTCCAGTCGATGACTCCCCGCGTGGCGCGCTCATTACCGAGGTACATGTTCTCGGTGATGGTGAGCTCGGGGATCAAGGCGAGCTCTTGGTGAATGATCGCGATCCCGGCCTGCTCGCTCTCGCGGATCGTCTTGAACTTCACTTCGGCGCCGTCGAAGAAGATGTCGCCGTCGTAGGTGCCGTACGGGTAGACCCCGGAGAGCACCTTCATCAGCGTCGACTTGCCCGCGCCGTTCTCCCCGCAGATGCTGTGGATCTCGCCACGCTTCACTTCGAGGTTGACGTTGGACAGGGCTTTGACACCGGGGAATTCCTTGGTGATGCCCCGCATCGACAAGATCGTGTCGGACACTCGCGTTCCTCTGTCTGTGTGCTGAGTCGGCTACAACCTCGCCGACCGGTTGCGCTGGGGGCGAGTTGCCCCGCCCCCAGCTCGGGTCACCAGGACTAGCCGGTGATTTCAGCCTCGGTGTAGTAGCTGGCCTTCACAAGGACGTCCTTGACGTTGCTCTTGTTCAGCGAGACCGGCTCCAGCAGAAGGGTCGGGACGACCTTCACACCGTTGTCGTAGGTCTTGGTGTCGTTGACCGTGACGGTCTTGCCACCCAGGACCTCTTGCACCATGTTCGCGGTGGCCTTGGCCAGCTCACGGGTGTCCTTGAAGATGGTCGAGTACTGCTCGCCCTTCAGGATCATCTTCACGCTCTCCAGCTCAGCATCCTGACCGGTGACGATCGGCATGGCCTTGCCGCCAGAGCCGTAGCCGCTGGCCTTCAGAGCCGCGATGATGCCACGGGAGATACCGTCGTACGGAGCCAGAACGCCGTTGACGTCCTTGTCGGAGTACGACTTGGTGAGCAGGTTCTCCATGCGCTTCTTCGCCACACCGGCGTCCCAACGCAGGGTGGTCACCTTGTTGAAGTCGGTCTCACCGGAGACCACCTTCAAGGTGCCGTCGTCGATCTTCGGCTGCAGCACGCTCATGGCGCCGTTGAAGAAGAACTTCGAGTTGTTGTCGTCAGCGGAGCCGGCGAACAGTTCGACGTTCCACGGGGACTTCACGCCGGAGGCCTCAAGGCCCTCGAGCAGTGAGCTGCCCTGCTGAACGCCGACCTTGAAGTTGTCAAAGGTGGCGTAGTAGCTGACCGCGTCGGTTTCCCGCAGCAGACGGTCGTAGGCGATCACCGGGATGTTCGACGCCTTGGCATCGCCCAGAGCACCCTTCAGAGCCACGCCGTCGATGGCGGCGATGACCAGGGCCTGCTCCTTCTTGGTGACCATGTTGGAGACCTGGGTCACCTGAGTGGGAATGTCGTCGTTGGCGTACTGCAGATCAACGGTGTAGCCGGCGGCCTCCAGGGTCTTCTTCAGGAACTCGCCGTCCTTGATCCAGCGCTCCGAGGTCTTGGTCGGCATGGCGACACCAATGGTGCCCTTCGCATCGGCGCCACCAGACGGCGCGGTGCTGCCACCAGCGGACTGACCACACGCGGTGAGCGTGAGGGCGAGCGCTCCGGCGGCCGCAATTGCAACCAGTTTGCGCATTGCTGCTCTCTTTCTCGATCTCCCTACGCTGGGAAATCTGTTTTGAGTGATTGCCAATCTCGGGAAGCCCCCAATATTGGCGGTATTCAGTTGTGCGAAGGTCGGCCCTAGAAGCCCAGAGCCAACCGGTGGTAGGCGTTGTTCCACCGCAGTTCCTTGCCGAACTGGGCGGTGGTCGTTCCCGTACCGATCAGGGCCAATTCGGTCCCGAGCATCTCGGCCAGGTCTGTGAGGTGCGCTGCGGTCAGCGCCGTCGACATCACCGTGTGGTGCGGTCCGCCGGCAGTCAGCCAGCATTCGACCGACGTGGTGAAGTCGGGTTTGGGTGCCCACACTGCGCGGGCCACCGGAAGTTTGGGCATCTCGGCCAGGGCGGGCACCACGGTGATCTCGTTGGCCACCAGCCGGAACCGGTCGCCGAGGTCACACATACCCAAGGTGACGGCCTCCCCAGGCTCGGCGTCGAAGACCAGCCGGACGGGGTCTTCACGTCCACCGATGCCCAGCGGATGAATCTCCAACTTCGGCTTCGCGGCGGCGATCGAGGGGCACACCTCCAGCATGTGCGCGCCCAGGATGAGTTCGCGTCCGGGCTCCAGGTGGTAGGTGTAGTCCTCCATGAAGGACGTCCCGCCGGGCAGGCCGGCCGCCATGGTCTTGAGCACGCGGCCGAGCACTGCGGTCTTCCAGTCACCCTCGCCGCCGAAGCCGATGCCATCGGCCATCAGCCGCTGCACAGCCAGGCCCGGCAGCTGACGCAGCCCGCCGAGGTCTTCGAAGTTGGTGGTGAAGGCGCCATAGCCACCGTCGACCACGAAACGACGCAGCGCAGCCTCGATGCGAGCGCCGTAGCGCAGCGAGTCGTGCCGCTCTGCGCCGGGCAGGAGCTCGGCGGCGACGTCATAGGCGTCGAGGTACTCCGCGATCAGGGCGTCGATCTCGTCCTCGCCGACGTGGTCGACCACGTCCACCAGATCGTTGACGCCGTAGGTGTTCACCGACACCCCGAAGCGCCGTTCGGCCTCGACCTTGTCGCCTTCGGTGACCGCGACATTGCGCATGTTGTCGCCGAAACGGACCAGCTTCAAGGTGGCCAGTTCGGCGCGTGCCAGCGCGGCCCGCGCCCAGGTCCCGACCCGCTCCAGCACCCGGGGATCGCTGACATGGCCGGCCACGGTCTTGCGCGCTACCCCTAGCCGGGTAGCGATGAAGGCGAACTCGCGGTCGCCGTGAGCGGCCTGATTGAGGTTCATGAAGTCCATGTCGATGCTTGCCCAGGGCAGATCGACGTTGACTTGGGTGTGCAGGTGGAGGAACGGCTTGCGCAGCGCGTCCAGGCCGCCGATCCACATCTTGGCCGGCGAGAAGGTGTGCATCCAGGCGATCACGCCGACACAGTCGTCGTCGGCGTTGGCGTCCAGCATCACCCGTCGAATCGCCGAGGCGTCGGTGAGGGTGGGCATGGCCTTGATCTGCACCGGGATCGCCGCGGCCGCATCGAGCGCTGAGGATATCCGCGCCGACTGCTCACGAACCTGCTCCAGCACCTCGGGCCCGTACAACCCCTGGCTCCCGGTGAGGAACCACACCTGCTTGGTCACTTCTGCGTCCCCTGTCCGTAGACGTTCTGGTACCGCTGGTAAAGGCGGTCGATGTCTGCTTGATCGATGCGTGGTGGTTCGCCGTAAGCCCGCGCCAGGTGGACGGTGCGGGCGACGTCCTCGACCATCACGGCGGCTTTGACCGCGTCCCGGGCGTCCTTGCCGATGGTGAACGGGCCGTGGTTGGCCATCAACACCGCACGGGAGCGGCTGTTGCGCAGGGTCTCGACGATGCCTCGTCCGATCGAGTCGTCACCGATCAAGGCGAACGGCCCCACCGGGATGTCGCCACCGAACTCGTCGGCGATCATGGTCAACACACACGGAATCGGTTCGCCCCGCGCGGCCCAGGCCGTGGCGTAGTCGGAGTGGGTGTGCACCACGCCACCGACCTCGGCCATGTGCCGGTAGACGTAGGCGTGAGCGGCCGTATCGGAGGACGGGTTGCGGCTGCCCTCGACCAGGTTCGCATCGAAGTCGCATACCACCATGGCGGCGGCGTCCAGCTCGTCGTAGGACACTCCGGACGGCTTGATCACCAGCAGGTCAGCACCCGGAACCCGGGCCGAAACGTTGCCCGCGGTCCACACCACCAGGCCGTTGCGAGGGAGTTCGGCATGCAGCGCGGCAACCTCGACCTTGAGCGCGTCAACGACCGCTCGCAGGGTTGCTGGTACCCCGTTCATGACGGGTCTCCTACGCTGGCATCCGGGACAAGTTCCCGGCCGATCTGGACAGCCACAGTGCTGCTCTCACCTTTCATACAACCACGGACTCCGATGTCCGGTGCTCCTCATGTTACCGGTATCACGCCGCGCCGGAAGTGTCATTCGATAACAGTTGGATCACGGTTGCCGAGGAGTTTCCTGAGGCCGAGCGGGCCGTCTCAGTAGCCTTACTCAGTAGGTCTCAGCGCGAGATCAGGCGCGCTCGACATGGCGCAGTGAGCGCAGCCCGCGCTCCAGCTGCCAGCTCAAAAATGCCGCCGCCAGCCCGCTCCCCCGCCGCACCATGATGTCGGTGGCCGTGCGGGTGGCCGGCCAATCACCACCCACCAGCGCGACCAGGTAGGCGATGGTCTCCGGGTCCACCTGAGCCGAGCCCGGCGGACGGCAGTGCCGACACACCAGCCCGCCCATCACCGGCGAGAACGCCTCGTGCGGGCCGGCCTCACCGCAGCGCGCACAGTCGGTCAGGTTCGGCGCGTACCCGGCAACCGAGATCGCCCGCAAGAGATAGGAGTCCATCACCATCGCGGGCGGGCGTGGCCCGTCACTGGTGCCGGATGTCAGCGCCTGGATCGCCCCCAGCAGCAAGTGATATTGGCGCGGAGCCGGCTGACCCTCCTCGGCGACCAGCCGATCGGCGGTCTCGATCATCACCTGACCGGTTGTGTACAGCTCGTAGTCGTGGGCCAGCGGCTCGGCGTAGGAATGCCGAGTGACCGCCTGGGTGATCACGTCCAGGGTGCGACCGGTGGCGAACTGGAGGTCGACATGACTGAACGGCTCCAGCCGTCCGCCGAACTTCGAGGAGGTGCGCCGAACTCCCTTCGCGACCGCCCGAAGCTTGCCGTGACTGCGCGTGAGCACGGTGATGATGCGGTCCGCCTCACCCAGCTTGTGGGTGCGCAGGACGACCGCTTCATCGGTGTAGGTCGGCACCCCTCCATTGTCAGCCCTGGCCGGCCTGGCGACCGCAGGCCACACCCGACGTGGGTTGTGTTACCGCTAGCACAGTCGCCCACCTGCTGCCATGATTGTGAGGTGCACGCAGCCCAATGACGGGCGTACGAAGGAGGATCAACGATGATCGAAGCCGCCCCCACCCAGCTGGCCGACGCCATCGCCGGTGGCCGCACGGCCTTGGGAATCGAGTTCGGCTCCACCCGGATCAAGGCCGTACTGATCGGTGAGGACCACTCCCCCATCGCGGTCGGCTTCCATGACTGGGAGAACCAGTTCGTCGATCGCATCTGGACCTACTCCGAGTCGGCCATCTGGGAGGGTCTGCAAGCCTGTTACGCCTCACTCGCCGCTGACGTCCAGCAGCGATACGGCGTCCCGCTGACCACGATCGGCGCCTTCGGGGTGTCGGCGATGATGCACGGCTACCTCGCCTTCGACGCCGAAGATGCCTTGCTGGTGCCCTTCCGCACCTGGCGCAACACCATCACCGAGCCGGCCAGCGTCGAACTGAGCAGTCTGTTCGGTCACAACATCCCGCAGCGCTGGAGCATCGCGCACCTGCATCAGGCGATCCTCAACGGCGAGCCGCATGTGCCGTCGGTGGCGCACCTGAACACTTTGGCGGGCTTCGTCCACCACCGACTCACCGGACGGCGAGTGCTCGGCGTGGGGGACGCCAGCGGCATGTTCCCCATCGATGTGACCACCGGCGGCTACGACACCGCCATGCTGGCGCGCTTCGATGCCCTGGTGTCCGGACGCGGCTTCGACTGGAAGCTGGTCGATCTCCTGCCCACCCCCGTCCCCGCTGGGGCTGACGCGGGGACCCTCACCGAGACCGGCGCCCGCCTGCTCGATCCGTCGGGCACCCTGCAGCCGGGGGCGGTGTGCTGCCCGCCCGAAGGCGACGCCGGCACCGGCATGGTGGCCACCAACTCCGTGGCCCGCCGCACCGGCAATGTCAGCGCCGGCACCTCGATCTTCGCCATGGTGGTGCTGGAAGGACCGCTGGCCGCTCAGCACAGCGAACTGGACCTGGTCACCACCCCGGCCGGCGATCTGGTGGCGATGGTGCACTGCAACAACGGGGCCAGCGAGTTGAACGCCTGGGCCGGCCTGCTGGGCGAGTTCGCCGTCGGACTGGGCCACCCCGCAGACCCGTCGGCGGTCTTCGAGACCTTCTTCACCGCCGCCCTGGACGCCGACGCCGACGCCGGCGGGTTGCTGGCCTACAACTATCTGTCCGGGGAGCACCTGACCGGGTTCGCCGAGGGACGACCGCTGTTCGTGCGGACGCCCGACAGCCGGCTCAGCCTGGCCAACTTCGCCCGTGCCCAGCTGAACGCCACCTTCGCCAGCCTGAGCCTGGGCATGCAGGTGCTCTGGGATGAGGGCGTGGAGCTGGACTCGCTGTACGCCCACGGCGGCCTGTTCAAGACCGAGGGCGTGGCCTCGCGAATCCTGGCCGGGGCCCTGAACACTCCGGTGGCGGTCGGCGAGATCGCCGGCGAGGGCGGTGCCTGGGGCATTGCTTTGCTCGCCGAGTACGCTCGCAACCACGGCGGAGCCGCCCTGGCCGACTACCTCAACCAGCAGGTGTTCGCCGGCGCAGCAATCACGACCGTCCACCCGGACGCCGCCGATGTCGCCGGCTTCAACGCCTTCGCCGAGCGGTGGGTCACCGGACTGGCGATCGAGCGAGCAGCCGTCGAAAACACCTAGCCAAAAGGGGAAACAGTGGGCATCTTGCGGGTCAGCGTCGAAGAACGGGTACGCATCGACGCGGTCGCCGCGATGCTCCATCTCACCGTGGCCGGGTCGTCGGTCTTCGCCGGCGGCGTGGCCCTGCGCAAGGCCGCCGAGATACGCGAACTGGTCGCCGTCCTGGCGGAGCACGGCGTCGGCGAGGACGATCTCAGCGTGGTGGGGCTCCAGGCCGACGCCGCCGGTGGGCTGCTGAACAAGTCGCAGAAGGTCAGCATGCAGTTGCAGGTGCGGGTCGACACCGATCGGCTCGGGGCGGTGCTGGGCGTACTGACCAACCGCAGCGGCGTCCAGCTCACTGACGTGGAGTGGACCTACGACGAGTTCGACGCCAGCATCGCCGCTGCGGCCGAGGCAATGACCAAGGCCCGCCGCAAGGCCGAGGCCCTCGCAGCTGCGGCCGGCCAGCGGATCGTCGGGGTGGCCGAGATCAGCGACTCCTGGAGCCGCTTCAGTGCACCGAGGCCGCTGGGCGCCATGCGCAGCATGTCGGCCGCGCCGAAAGCCGAAGCCACCCTCGATCTGGGCTTCGAGTTGAGCGGTTCGACCGAACTCAACGTGCATCTCAGCGTCGACTACCAGATCGGCGACTGAGCCGAAATCGGTCGCTCCGCAGCCCCAATTTTCGATCCTCGGGCACTAGGCTGCGGGAATGAAGCGCCTCGCGTCGTTGCGGGTCTCCCCGCTGTGCCTCGGTGGCAACGTGTTCGGCTGGACAGCCGACCGCGACACCTCCGAGCAGATTCTTGATGCCTTTGTCGCCGGTGGCGGCAACTTCATCGACACCGCCGATGTCTACTCCGCGTGGGTGCCTGGGCATCCCGGCGGCGAATCCGAGCGGATCATCGGCGGCTGGCTGCAGCGACGTGGCTCACATTCAGATCTGGTCATCGCAACCAAGGTGGCCAAACACCCCACCCATCGCGGGCTCCGGCCGTCCAACCTGCGCATCTGCCTGGACGGCTCGCGGCGCCGACTCGGCATCGACACCATCGATCTGTACTACGCCCACGAAGACGACCCGAGCGTGCCGGTGGCCGACTGGGTCGGCGCCTTCGACCAGATGATCCGTGAGGGATCGATCCGGCACTACGGGCTGTCCAACTTCTCCGCAGAGCGCACCGCCGAGGTGCTGGCCGTCGCCGAGGCTGATGGTCTGGCCAAGCCGGTGGTCCTGCAACCGGAGTACAGCCTGGTGCATCGCCATGATGTGGAGACCGGCGGTTTGGGCGAACTGGCGGCCACTCATGGGCTCGGCATCGTCAGCTACTTCCCGCTCGCGGCAGGCTTCCTGACCGGCAAGTACCGCAATCTGGAAGAGATCCGCGGCCCGCGCGGCGCACGCGTGAAGCACTCCGCCAGTCCCGAAGGTTTCGCCGTGGTGAGCGAACTGGTCGACATCGCCGACGAACTGGGTGTCGAGCCGGCCACCGTGGCGCTGGCCTGGGTCGCCGGACGTCCCGGAGTGACCACGCCGATCGCGAGCGCCAGCCGCCCCGAGCAGGTCGAGGCACTGCTTGCCGGCGTGGAGCTGAAGCTGTCCCGTACCGACTCCGCCCGGCTGAAGAAGGTCTCCGCACCCTTCGCCTGAGGCTGTGAGCCTAGAGGCCAGTGGGGCCGACCACCACGGTCGACCCCACTGCTATCCCACTGTGAACGCGGTGCCCGCGTCGTCTGGATCAGCCCTCCACGCTGCCTTCGAGCTGCGCCGGTGCTGCGGAATGGACGACGCTGATCTTGCGCGGCTTGGCCTCCTCGGCCACCGGAATCTTCAAGCTGAGCACGCCGTCGACGTACTCCGCAGCAATCTTGTCCAGCGCCACTCCGTAACCCAAGGTCAGCTGGCGGGCGAAGGTGCCGTTCGGACGCTCGCGGACCAGCCACTTCTGCCCCTCGGACGTCTGGGCCGCACGCTGGGCGCGGACGGTCAGTGTGCGCTCATCCACGTCGACATCGATCGAGGCCGGATCGACACCAGGAAGGTCGATGCGGGCGACGAACTCATCTCCCTCACGGTAGAGATCCATCGGCATGGCCACCCCGGTCGGGGTGCGGCCGGCATCGGTGAACCACCGGTCAAGCTCACCGAACGGATCAAAGACTCGTGCCATCTCACTCACTCCTTGTTGAACTCGAACTAGCACTCTCCACTGCCGAGTGCTAATCCAGTGTGCGACGTTTCGCGGCGTCTTTCAAGTGGGTTGAGTGCCCTAGACTCAACTTTCGCTCACGGCGATCAAACCCGTGGCGGCTACGCTGGGGCCGTGGCCAAACAGAAGCACTTCGACCCGCCAAAACCGCACCCCTCAGGGGCGCGTCCGCCCCAGCTGGACGCCAAGGCGGTGCCGGCCCACGTGGCCATCGTGATGGACGGCAACGGCCGCTGGGCCAAGGCCCGCAATCTGCCGCGCACCGAGGGCCACGCCCGCGGCGAGGCCGCGCTTTTCGACGTGATCGAAGGAGCCATCGAGATCGGCGTGAAGTACCTGTCGGTCTACGCCTTCTCCACCGAGAACTGGCGCCGCTCGCCCGACGAGGTGCGCTGGCTGATGGGCTTCAACCGTGACGTCATCCACAGCCGACGCGACGAGCTCAACGCCATGGGGGTGCGCATCCGCTGGGCCGGACGGACGCCGCGGCTGTGGCGCAGCGTGATCAAGGAGCTCACCGAAGCCGAGCAGCTCAGTGCAGGCAACGAGGTACTCACCCTGCAGTTCTGCGTCAACTACGGCGGACGCGCCGAGATCGTCGATGCTGCCCGGGCGATCGCCGAGGCCGCGCAGCGCGGCGAGCTGGACCCGTCCCGGTTGACCGAGGAGCGATTCCGCCGCTTCCTCGACGAGCCAGAGATCCCCGATGTCGACCTGTTCGTCCGGTCCTCCGGCGAGCAGCGCACGTCCAACTTCCTGCTGTGGCAGTCGGCCTACGCCGAAATGGTGTTTCTCAACCAGCTCTGGCCGGACTTCGACCGCCGCGACCTGTGGCAGGCCATCGAGCTGTACACCCAGCGAGACCGGCGCTACGGCGGCGCCGCCCCCAACGTCGTCTCCTGATGGTTCACACCGCGTGGCGCTCCCCCGTGCTCGGCACGGTGGTGGAGCTCAGACTGGAGGGCACCGCCGAGGCCACTGCCGCGGCGGAGCAGAACGCCTGGGAGACCTTCGAACGCCTGGAGCAGCTGTTCTCCACTTATCGGCCCGATTCTGAGCTGTGCCGCTGGCGGCGCGGCGAGGTTGCGGTGTGTTCGGACGAGCTGAGTGACGTGCTGGCCGCGGCCGAGACCTACTTCCTTGCCTCCGGCGGGGCCTTCCATCCCGCGACCGCAGCGCTGACCGCACGCTGGCGCCAGGCCGAGATCGACGGACGCACCCCGCACCCAGCAGAGCTCGATGGGTTGCGCACAGGGCTACCGTTCACCGTCGTCGACGGCTTCGCGTCCCGTACCGGAGACTGCTCCGGAGTCGACCTCAACGCCATTGCCAAGGGCTACATCGTTGACCGGGCCGCCCAGGAGGCTTTCGCGCACGCCGGGGTGGAGTCAGTCCTGATCAACGCCGGGGGCGATCTGCGACACCTCGGCAGCGGCTCGGTAAGCGTGGGCATTGAGGACCCCGCGCTGCCCTACGACAACCTGCCGCCGCGCTGGCGCGTGTCGGTGAGCAATGCCGCCTTGGCCACGTCCGGTTCGGCTCGGCGCGGGTTCCGGGTCGCCGACCAATGGCTCGGCCACGTCCTCGACCCGAGGACCGGCTGGCCGGTCACGCACACCACCTCGGTGTCGGTACTGGCTGCCGATGCGATGACGGCCGACGCGCTGGCGACGGTGCTCGGCGTGCTCGCGCACGACGAGGCCGTGGCCTTCGCCGAGCGCGAGCAAGTCGCCTGCCTGATCGTGGACGCCGAGGGCCACTACTCCCTCAGCACCACCTGGCCCGGCTAGGCCAGCATCATCAAGGCCACACCGCCGACCACCCCGAGCCCCAACAGCACCAGGGCGGACGTCCGCTTCTTGGCCATCAGCAGCTGCAGGATCAGCCCGGTCAACGCGACCACGGTCAGCAAGATCGCCGACGCATCGATCGCCAGCTCCCACGGTGTCGCCGCATTGGTTCCCTTGTGGAGGTCACTGAGAAGGGCCACCACGCCCGAGCGGGTCGTCTGCACCGTGAAGGTGCCAGTGCTCACGCTGAAGCTGGCCGTTGCGGACGTCCCCGGCGAACCGTAGGAGATGCGGCCGGTGTCACCGGAGGTGCCATAGTCGGTGATTTGACCACTGACGCCCTGGTACGCGCGCAGGTATTCGCTGATCACCAGGAAATCGGGCTGACCATCGGTGATCGAACCCTCGGGCAGGGTTCCGCTGACTGAGGTCACTTGCGGCTCCTGGCCGAAGGTCCAGGTCGGGTTGTTCAGCAGCAGTCCGGTGACCGCGAAGAACAACACCACCAGCAGGCTGACCATCGAGGTCCACCCATGCAGTTTGCGGGTCAGCTTGTGGCCGTTGAACCGGCGAGCCGGCGGACGGATGACGCGGGTCTCGACGCGTTGATCGGTGAGGGTCATGGCTGGTACTTCACCGTGATCGCCGAAAGCTCGACGTTGTCGTCCAGGGTCTTGCTGATCGCAGTGCCCTTCACTGCGACCTCGCCGGTCACCAGGGAGTAGGAGCCGTGCTCCCGCAGCGCTTCGATGCACACCGTGTAGGTGCCGTCCTTGACCGCCGCACCGGAGGCGTCGGTGAGATCCCAGGCCACGGTGTAGCTGCCCGGCGCACGGGTCGCGCTGGAGTTGGCCTCCACACCGCCGGCCGCCTGATACCACTGGGCAAGCTCACTGAGCCAGCGGTCCCGGCCGTTCTGGAGGTGCCACAGCGACACGGTCTTGACCAGCACACCGGCCGAGTTCTCGATCCACACCGCGATGTAGGGATTACGCACCATGCCACCGCCTGGGCCGCCTCCGCTGCTGGTGGAGTCGGCGGTGTAGGTGAAGCCGATCACCATCGATCCGGACGTGGCCGCCGCAGACGGGGACGATGATGCCGACCCCTCGGAGCTGGGCGTCGCACTGCTGCCGGTAAGGACTTGGGAGTCGGTACTGGCGCAGCCGACAAGCCCCAAGAGCGCAGAGGCCGACAGCCCTTGGAGAACGGCACGACGGGTAACAGTGGAGAATCGGGATTCGGGCACCGGGCGGCTCTTTCTCGAGGTGATTGCTTTCGTGAGTCTCATCAAAGCGAGTGAACCTATGAGAACGCTGTGCATGTGCCATTTACGGCCAGTGACCCTCCACCCCGTCCACGTCCGATCGATGGACACGGTGAAGCTCACAATCAGGGCAGGATGTCGGCCATGAACGCAGTCACCATCGGCACTCCCCTGTCAGCCTTCGCCACCCGGGCCGTCCTGCTCGGCGCGGGTGAGCTCGGCAAGGAGGTCGCCATCGAGTTGCAGCGCTTCGGGGTCGAGGTGGTCGCCGTCGACCGCTACGCCGACGCACCGGCCATGCAGGTGGCCCACCGCAGCCATGTCATCGACATGACCGATCCGGTTGCGCTGCGGGCCGTGCTGGAGCAGGAACAGCCGCAGGTGATCGTCCCGGAGGTCGAAGCGATCGCCACCGAGGTGCTGGCCGAGTTCGAAGACCGGGCCCGGGTCGTCCCGACCGCCCGAGCGACCCGGCTCACCATGGATCGGGAGGGCATTCGACGACTGGCCGCCGAGGAACTCGGGCTGCTCACCTCGAACTACCGCTTCGCCGACAGCCTGGACGAGCTCCGCACCGGAGTCGGTGCGGTCGGGATGCCGTGCGTGGTCAAGCCGGTGATGTCCTCATCCGGCAAGGGCCAGTCGGTGATCCGCAGCGAAGCCGACATCGAGACGGCATGGGCCTACGCCCGCGAAGGCGGACGAGTGGATCGCGCCCGGGTGATCGTCGAGGCGTTCGTACCGTTCGACTTCGAGATCACCCTGCTCACCGTCCGTCACGCCGACGGAGTGCGGTTCTGCGAGCCGGTCGGCCACGTGCAAGTCGACGGTGACTACCGGGAATCCTGGCAGCCGGCAGCGATGAGCCCAGACGTCCTTGCGCAGGCCCAACAGGTGGCCGAGGCGATCACCGGCGCGCTGGGCGGCTGGGGCCTGTTCGGGGTGGAGCTGTTCATCGTGGGCGACAAGGTGGTGTTCTCCGAGGTCTCACCGCGTCCACACGACACCGGGATGGTCACTCTGGTCTCGCAGGACTTGTCGGAGTTCGCGCTGCACGCCCGCGCCATCTTGGGCCTTCCGGTGCCGCAACCGTTGCGACTCACCGGCGACGGCTCGGCTGCCGCCTCGGTGGCTGTCCTGGCCGACGGGCACGGCGTGCCGGTGTTCTCCGGCGTGGACGAGGCGCTCCGCGTCCCGACCGCCCAGGTGCGCCTGTTCGGCAAGCCGCGGGTCCAAGGCCACCGCCGGGTCGCGGTCACGCTGGCCCGTGGTGCCGACGTAGAACAGGCCCGCAACCGAGCGCGCCAGGCCGCTGACGCGCTCCGGGTGGAACTCGCCTAGCCGGTTGGGACGAATTGCGCGCTGGATTGGTTCACAGGCCCGAAAAGGCGGGTCGCGGGCGAACTAGCGCGCAAATCGTGCCACCAGCAGCTCGATCAGTCGGTGCCGCTCTCCATGCCTGAGCGGTTCTGGGCCTCCTCGACCGGTGCCGGAGTGGCATTGCCGGCCGTGATCTCGCCGGCCTGGCCGTCCTCCAAGACTCCGACCAGCGAGGACACCTCGCCGCCGACCAGTCCCAGCTGGGCGTACTGCTCCAGCCGGGTGCGGGAGTCGGCGATGTCGAGGTTGCGCATGGTCAGCTGGCCGATTCGATCGGTCGGGCCGAACGCGGCATCGCCGACCCGCTCCATGCTCAGCTTCTCCGGGTGGTAGGAGAACGCCGGGCCCTCGGTGTTGACGATGGTGTAGTCGTCACCCCGACGCAGCCGCAAGGTGACCGACCCGGTGATCGCCGAGCCGACCCACCGCTGCAGGGACTCGCGGATCATCAGCGACTGCGGATCCAGCCAGCGGCCTTCATACATCAGGCGACCGAGCTTGCGGCCTTCGAGCTGGTAGTTGGCGAAGGTGTCCTCGTTGTGGATCGCGGTCACCAAACGCTCGTAGCAGATGTGCAGCAGGGCCATGCCGGGAGCTTCGTAGATGCCGCGACTCTTGGCCTCGATGATCCGGTTCTCGATCTGGTCACTCATTCCCAGACCGTGCCGACCGCCGATCGCGTTGGCTTCGAGCACCAGCTCCACGGCGGTGGCGAAGGTGTGTCCGTTGATGGCCACCGGACGACCCTGCTCGAAGGTCACCGTGACCTCCTCGGTCTCGATCACCACGGCCGGATCCCAGAAGCGCACGCCCATGATCGGCTCGACGAGCTCGATGTTGGCGTCGAGGTTCTCCAGCTCCTTGGCCTCGTGGGTGGCGCCCCAGATGTTGGCGTCGGTGGAGTATGCCTTCTCCTTGGAATCGCGGTAGGGCAGGTTGCGCTCGGCCAGCCACTGGCTCATCTCGGCCCGTCCGCCCAGTTCGCGGACGAAGTCGGCGTCCAACCACGGTTTGTAGATCCGCAGCCCCGGGTTGGCCAGCAGACCGTAGCGGTAGAACCGCTCGATGTCGTTGCCCTTGTAGGTGGACCCGTCGCCCCAGATCCACACGTCGTCGGCGCGCATGGCGCGCACCAGCATGGTGCCGGTCACCGCCCGTCCGATCGGGGTGGTGTTGAAGTAGGTGCGACCACCGGTACGGATGTGGAACGCGCCACAGGTCAGCGCGGCCAAGCCCTCCTCGACCATGGCGGCCCGGCAATCGACCATCCGCGAGATCTCGGCACCGTAGGCGCCGGCGCGTCCCGGCACCGAGTCGATATCGGGTTCGTCAGCCTGTCCGAGGTTCGCGGTGTAGGTGCACGGAATCGCACCCTTCTCACGCATCCAGGCGACGGCCACAGAGGTGTCTAGGCCGCCGGAGAAGGCGAGGCCGACACGTTCGCCCACGGGCAGTTGGGTGAGGACTTTGGACATGACCGCGATCCTATCGGCTCGGCGCCGGCCACCAGCTACAGTCGCCGACGCCGGACGAGGGCGCCGACGGACCCAATGTCAAGGGGAAAGTCCAAAAGTCACCCGAATGGGTACTCGCACTTGTCACCCGCAGATTGATAGCTTCCGACGCGGTGTACTTACCGTTCGATCCCGGGGGGGATTTTTTCATGTCCAAAACCACTGCGCCTCGCCGCGCCCAACGACGTATCGCTGTCCCGGTCATCGTGGCCGGTGGCCTGAGCTCGCTGCTCCTGGCCTTCAGCCTGACTCCGACCTTCTCGGCGCTCACCGCCGCGATCACCAACAACGCCAACACCGCCGGCACCGGCACCCTGGTCATGGAGGAGACCGGCCCGAATGGCACCGGCGTCGCCACCACCTGCACCAGCGGCGCTACGGGCTCGGCCACCTGCACCGACATCAACAAGTACGGGGGCTCCAACCCGTCCACGTCGGGCTACCTGAAGATGAAGCCGGGCGACGCCCAGACCACGACCGTCACGATCAAGAACTCCGGCAGCCTCAATGCCTCGACCTTCACCGTGAAGGGCGGCACCTGCACTGACGCCACCCAGGGCTCGGTGTCCGGCTCGGCCACCAACCTGTGCGACCTGTACACGATCGACATCAAGCAAGGCGCCACGTCGATCTACAGCGGCACGGCGACCGCGTTCGCTACTGCGGCGGCGTCCAGCATCGGCGCCGTCACCGCCGGCTCGTCGGTCACCCTGACGATCACTGCCACCCTGAACGCCTCGGCTACCGCGGCCAACCAGGGGCACACGATCACCCAGCCGATCACCTGGACGTTCAACGCCTGATCCCGGCACCAGATCAGCCCTTCCGGCCACTCAGCGCCGGAAGGGCTGGTTCGGTTCGGCTATCCATCCCTCATTGCGAAGTATCTCGCCACTTCGCTGATGACTGAGTAGGTAGACCAATGACCAGACGCGTCGTTCTGTGGGCAGCCACCACCGCGATCCTCATCGCGGTGCTCATGGGTGCGCTCTCCGGCATCGGCCTCCGCTTCTTCACCGTGTCCTCGCCGTCGATGGGGATGGTGGCTCCGGTCGGCACCCTGGTCGTAGCCAAATCCGCGACCTCCTATGGGCTCGGTGACATCGTGACCTACGAGCGCGGGGGCCGTTCCTACACCCACCGCATCGTGGCGACCAATCCCGATGGGAGCTTCGTCACCAAGGGCGATCTCAACTCCGCCGCCGACGCCCTGCCCGTCACTCCCGAACTGATCGTCGGCCGGGCCGTGTGGATCGCGCCGGGACTCGGCTGGCTCTTCCAAGCGCTCCCGTGGCTCGCGATCGGCGCGATGGTGGTGTACCTGTTCTCGCTGTGGCACCGTTTCGACCACAGCTGGCAATGGGTCGTCCGAATCAGCGGATGGAGCCTCGTGATCACGGCGGTCGCCGTGTGGCTACGCCCCTGGGTGAATCTGGTCATGCTCGCCTCCGTCAACTCCGGCCTGTTCCCCTTGGACGTGCTCGGCACCCGGTTGGTGAGCGGCCAGGACACCGTCGCCCATGTGACCTACCAGGATGCCCGTGGCTACTACAGCCTCACTCCCACTTTGGCGCTGTACTGGTGGCAGCAGTTGTGGCTATATGTGTTGTGCTTGGTGCCGACGGGATTGGCGTTCCTGATCCGCCAGCCCGACACCGCACCTCCGGCCCGAGCGATCGAGTCCGAAGATGCACCTGCGGTCCCCGAGTTCGCACCGCTCACCGAGAGCGAGCAGACGGCGCTGCGTCGGCGACGGGTACTCACGCTCGCCAGTATCGTCCTCGCCGTCCTGCTGAGCGTCGCGCTGACGGTGATCGGGGTCACCAGCGGCGCCCTCACCGCCAAAGTCAACAACAACTCGAACACGGCGGGCACTCGCACCTACTTCACCTGCAAGAGCGCGATGAGCAGCACAGCCGTCCCGCGTCCGTACCTTGCCTGGGCCATGGGCACCACAGCCAACAACCAGACCGACCTGTCGGGAAACGGCCGAACCGGTCGTTTCAGCACCGCGGCCACCACCAGCACCAGCATCGGCTGCCTGCGAGACACCCCGACGGCGTCGGTGACCTTTGCGGGCAACAAGTGCCTCTACATCAACGCCAACTATGCCGCCAGCACCCCCAACACCTTCTCCATCGAGGCTTGGTTCCGCACGTCCAGGACGAGCAACGGCAACATCATCGTGTTTGGCGATCGCACCGGTACAGCCGACTCCAACCATGACCGCAAGATCTACCTCGACCGAGACGGCCGCGTGGTCTTCGGCGTGTACCCCGACGCGGTCAAGATCGTCTACACCGCAGCCGGCAAGAACTACGCCGACAACACCTGGCACCACGTCGTGGCGACGCTGTCGTCCGCCGGCCAGTCGCTCTACGTCGATGGAGCCCTCGCCATGACCAACTCCGGCGTGACGACGGCCCAGAACTTCGCCGGCTATTGGAAGGTGGGTTGCGGTGCCCTGGGTGGCTGGCGCAACGCAGCTACCGACGAATCGGGTAGCACCAACAACGACTACTCCGGGCCGGTGTACTTCACCGGCCAGCTTCAGTACGCCGCCGTCTACACCGCTGCCCTCACCGCAGCGCAGGTCGAAGAGCACTACCTGGCCGGAGTCGACTGAGCGGGAATCCGCTCATCTGCGAGCGCAGCGGCTCACCCGGGAATAGCCTGATGGTGTGCCGCCGCCACGGCGTAAGAAACACAAAGTAGTACGTCCTGACGACGGTCCGACCCACCTACCCCGGGGGAAGGCACCGAGATGTCTGGTCTCAATGGCACTCACCGCGGCTACCGCCATGTCGCCGCCGGCCCGATCGTGGCCGCTGCCGTTGGCTCCATCGTGCTCGCCTTCAGCCTGACCCCCACCTTCGCCGCAGCCAGCGGTTACGTGCAGCAGCTCGTCCCCGCGACCAGCGCCGCGGTCAACATCCAAGAAGCCGCCGCCGATGGCTCCGCGGCCTGCTCCAGCTCCACCCTGGCCAGCGATACGGGCGGCGCGTCCTGCAGCGGCATCGATCTGTACGGTGGCAAGAACCTTCAGCCGGGCAAGGCGTCGCGTACCACCGTGGTCTTCACCAACAGCGGCACCGGACACGCCCATTCCTTCACCGCCGCCGGTGGCCAGTGCACGCAGAGCGCCACGGGCGCGAACAGCGGCTCGGCGACCGATCTGTGCGACAAGTTCCACCTGCTCATCTCCGCCGAAGGCGCCACCGTGTTCGACGGAACGGCAGCCGAGTTCGGTCGGATCGGCGCGCTTCCGGTGGTGGACGGTGCGGCCAACATGACCATTCCCGCCGGCGGGTCGGTGACGGTGACGGTGACGGTCACCTTGTCGTCCGATATCGACAACAGTCATGCGGGCCTGCAGATCGGTCAGCCGATCACCTGGACCTTCCAGAACTGACCTCAGCCACGACCAAGGGCCAGCCTTCGCGCCGATTGACGCGGAGGCTGGCCCTTGATGTGGAACGAATCGCTACGGACGGGCGTCGGCGTCGACCATCTCGGCGCCGCGGACGCGGGCGTCCCGGTTGATCGCCGAGACAACCGCGGCCAGTGAGGCGGTGACGATGGAGGGGTTCAACCCCACTCCCCAGTAGACGTGGGAGTCCTCGCCGCTGCCGACCTCGGTTTCGACGTAGGCAGCCGCCATCGCGTCGCCACCGGACGACAACGCGTGCTCGGTGTAGTCCAGCACCCGTACGTGGTGGCCCAGGATGGTCAGCGCGTCGACGAAGGCCGACACCGGGCCGTTGCCCTCGCCGGTGATCTCCTTCTCCACGCCACGATCCTTCACCTTGGCGGTAACGGTGTAGCCGCCGCCGTTGGAGACCGACTTCACGGTGACCAACTCCAGCGGCTCGTTAGCGCCCAGGTACTCGGCGGAGAAGATCATCCACATCTCATCGGCCGACACCTCGCCACCGGTGGAGTCGGTGTGCTGTTGCACCACCCGGGAGAACTCGATCTGCAGCCGGCGCGGCAGGTCCATCTTGTGCTCGGACTTCATGATGTAGGCCATGCCGCCCTTGCCGGACTGGCTGTTGACCCGGATCACCGCTTCATAGGTGCGACCAACGTCGTGGGGGTCGATCGGCAGGTAGGGAGCCTCCCAGGCCACCTCGTGCATGCCCTTGCCTTCAGCAACGGCCTTCTTCTCCAGCACCTCCAGCCCCTTCTTGATGGCGTCCTGGTGGGAGCCGGAGAAGGCGGTGAAGACCAGGTCGCCCGCGTATGGGTGGCGCGGGTGGACCGGCAGATTGGTGCAGTACTCGACAGTGCGACGGATCTCGTCGATATCGGAGAAGTCGATCTTCGGATCGATGCCCTGGCTGAACAGGTTCATGCCCAAGGTGACCAGGTCGACGTTACCGGTACGCTCACCGTGACCGAACAGGCAACCCTCGACGCGATCGGCGCCGGCCATCATGCCCAGTTCGGACGCGGCAACCGCGGTACCCCGGTCGTTGTGGGGGTGCAGCGAGATGGCCACATAGGGACGGTTCTTCACGTGCCGACCGAAGTACTCGATCTGGTCGGCATAGGTGTTCGGGGTCGACATCTCGACGGTGGCCGGCAGGTTGAAGATGATCTCCCGCCCCTCGCCGGGCTGCCACACCTCGGAAACCGCGTCGCACACCTCGACCGCGAAGTCGGTCGGGGTCTGGGTGAAGATCTCCGGGCTGTACTGGTAGCCGAACTCGACATCGCCCAGGTACTTCTCGGCGTACTTCATCACCAGCTGCGTGCCCCGGGTGGCCATTGCGATGCACTGGCTCTCGTCGATGCCGAACACCACGCGACGGAACAGTTCTGCTGTTGCGTTGTACATGTGGATGTTGGCCCGCCTCGCCCCGATCAGGGACTGCGCGGTGCGATCGATCAGGTCCTCACGGGCTTGGGTCAGGACACTGATTTGGACATCGTCGGGAATGGCATCGGATTCGATCAGGCTGCGCACGAAGTCGAAGTCGGTCTGGGAGGCCGACGGGAAACCGATCTCGATCTCCTTGTAACCCATCTTCACCAGCAGGTCGAACATCTTGCGCTTGCGTGATGGCGTCATCGGGTCGATCAGCGCCTGGTTCCCGTCGCGCAGGTCAGTGGACAGCCAGCGCGGCGCCTGGGTGATCTTCTTGGTCGGCCAGGTGCGGTCGGGAACATCAACCGGGCTGAACGCGGTGTAGCGGCCGAACGGCATCGGGCTGGGCTGTTGCACCGGCTTGCCCTGCTGGGGCCGGGTGCCAAAAGTGTTGGTGGTCATGGGTTTCCTCGCTTGATCTGCGTACGGACTTACAGGCGCGTGACGAACTCCGCAGCGAGGAGGCCTGATCTATTACAAGGCCTCGCTGCGGCGACCAAGCAGGAGTCGCGCCCATGACATGTCAGCCATGGTAGACGCACGCCGGGTGCAATCGTCAACCATCTCGGTGAAACGGTGCAGATGTTGCTCATCTGCTCAGACTCCTCGGGGGCCGAAAACCGCCGTGCCCACGCGGACGATGGTGGCGCCTTCGGCAATGGCGGCTTCCAGGTCACCGCTCATGCCCATCGACAACTCGGTGGCGGTGTCCAGGCCATCGGCCAGGGTCTGATCGCGGATCGCTCGCAACAGCGCGTAGCCGCGCCGAACCTCGTCCTGATCAGGGGTGTTGGCGCCGATCGTCATGAATCCCGTGAGCCGCAGCCCGGAGATCCCGGCGACCGCGTGAGCTACGTCCACGGCGTCGTCGGGCGGCAGTCCAGACTTGGTCGGTTCTGCGGAAACGTTGACCTGGATCATCACCTCCAGGACTCGCCCGGGCGCCAATCGGGACGCCAGCGCGTGGGCCAGCTCGACACTGGCCACCGACTCGACCGCGTCGACCCAGCGCAGCGCCGCGTTGATCTTGTTCGACTGCAGCGGCCCGATCAGGTGGGTGGGAATCGTCAGCCCGGCCAACGCCGGCCCCTTGGCGACCAGTTCCTGTACCCGGTTCTCACCGCGCAGCATGCCGGCGGTCTCCGGTAGCGCCAGCACGGCGGCGACCAGGTCGGCCGGTTGGGTCTTGGTGGCCAGGAGCACCCGCACCGACCCGGTCGGACGTCCAGCTGCAGCCTCGGCCGCAGCCACCCGCTCCCGCACCCGCGTCAGTCGGTCGACGATCTCCTGCACGCTCAGAAACCCAGTCGATTGAGGTACTTGGGATTGCGCTGCCATTCCTTGAGCACCTTGACCCGGATGTCGAGGTGCACCGGCATCCCGACCAGCTCGGCGATCTGAAGGCGCGCGACGGTGCCGATCTGCTTAAGGCGTTCGCCCTTGTGGCCGATGATGATGCCCTTTTGGGAGTCCCGCTCGACGACCATCGAGGCGAAGATGTCGAGCAGCGGCTTGTCCGCCGGACGATCCGGACGCTCACCCATCTCGTCGATGACGACCATCAGCGAGTGCGGAAGCTCGTCGTTGACGCCTTCGAGGGCCGCCTCGCGGATGAGTTCGGCGATGCGCGTCTCGGTGGGCTCGTCGGTGACCTCACCATCGGGGAAGTACTGCGGCCCCTCGGGGAGCAGCCGGATCAACTCTGAGGCCACCACATCGACCTGATCGTCGGTGAGGGCTGAGACCGGGATGATCGCCTCCCAGCGAATGCCCAACTCCTCCTCCAGCGAGGCGATCTTCAGCAGGTGCTCGGCCAGGCGAGACTTGCTGACCAGGTCGGACTTGGTGGCCAACGCCACCAGCTGGGGACGCTTGGGCAGCTTGGCGATCTCGGCGACCAGGTAGGTATCGCCCGGCCCCACCCGCTGGTTGGACGGCAGGCAGACGCCGATCACGTCCACCTCGGACCAGGTGTCGTGGACCAGGTCGTTGAGGCGCTCACCCAGCAGTGTGCGGGGTTTGTGGAGTCCCGGGGTGTCGACGACGATCAGCTGGGCGTCGGGGGTGTTCACGATGCCGCGCACCACATGACGGGTGGTCTGTGGCTTGGAGGACGCGATCGCGATCTTCTCCCCCACCAGCGCGTTGGTCAGCGTCGACTTGCCCGCGTTCGGACGTCCGACGAAACAAGCGAATCCGGATTTCATGTACGCCGCCTTGCAGATTCTTCAGCCAGTTTGGCTGCGGCCTCGGCAGCCTCGTCCACCTCGTCGACGGCGCGGCTGGCGAGCACCGTCTGGATGGAATGCCTTCGATCGGCGCCACGTTCGGCGACCAGTTTGATCCCGTTCCAGGTGATCACCGAACCCGGGATCGGCACCAGGTTCAGTTCCTTGGCCATCAGACCGAGCACCGTGTCGACATCATCATCGTCGACCTTGAGGCCGAACAGCTCGCCCAGATCCTCCACACCCAACCGGGAGGAGACTCGGAATCGATCCTGGCCCAGCTCGGTGACCGGCGCCACCTCGTCGTCGTACTCGTCGACGATCTCGCCGACGATCTCCTCCAGCACGTCCTCGATGGTGGCCAGCCCCGCGGTGCCGCCGAACTCGTCGATGACGATCACCACATGGCTGCGGGTGAGCTGCATCTCGCGGAGCAACTCATCGACCGGCTTGGAGTCCGGGCAGAAGATCGGGGTGCGCATCAAGGTGTCGACCAACTGGGACGTCTGGGTCGTCGGGTCGTCGTACAGCCGCTGGATCGCGTCCTTCAGATACAGGATGCCGACCACATCGTCGATGTCGTCGCCGATCACCGGAATGCGGCTGAAGCCGGACCGCAGGGCCAGCGAAACCGCTTGTCGCAGGGTCTTGTCGCGCTCGACGTAGACCATCTCGGTGCGCGGCACCATGACTTCCTTGACGATGGTGTCGCCGAGTTCGAAGACCGAGTGGATCATCTCGCGCTCCTCGGCCTCGATCAGGTCTCGGGCCTCAGCCATGTCGACCAGCTCGCGCAGCTCGGCCTCCGAGCTGAACGGACCTTCGGTGAAGCCCTTGCCCGGAGTCAGCGCATTGCCGATCAGGATCATCAGTTGCGAGACCGGACCGAGCACCGTGGTCAAAGCCCCCACCGGGCCGGCGGCGGCCAACGCCACCCGATCGGCGTGCTGGCGTCCCAGGGTGCGCGGGGCCACGCCCAGGCCGATGAAGGAGACCAAAACCATGGTCAGGGTCGGGTAGAGCACCTGCTCCCACAGCTGGTCGAAGTGGTCGACGAAGACCACGGTGACCAACACCGTCGCGACCACCTCGAACAGGATGCGCAGGAAGAGGGTCGTGTTCAGGTGTGGGGCGGCGTCCTCGGCGAGCAACAGCAGCCGTGGCGCACCGCGGCGCCCCTCGTCCACCAGCCGCTCGGCACGGGAGCGCGATACCGAAGCGAGCGCGGACTCCGCCGCGGTGAGAAGCCCGGCGAGCAGCACGCACACCGCAGCGACGGCCAGCAATATCCACTGGGTCTGACTCAAGCCTGGATCACGCGCCTCAATCGAGTGTCGATGGTGGACTCGAGTCTATCGGCAACCGGGCTCGACCGGCTCAGGATCGTCCTGGCGCACCGTGGGTTGGCGAGCTGCCACGTCGAGCTTCACCACCACGTAGGGCAGGAAGAACTGCACCAGTGGCCCGATGGCAACCGCGTAGACGACCGTGCCGATGCCGACCACCCCGCCCAGCGCCCAACCGATCCCCAGAACGCTCAGTTCCAGCCCGGTGCGGACCAACCGCAGCGACCAGCCGGTTCTGCGGGCCAGCCCGGTCATCAGCCCGTCGCGGGGACCGGGCCCGAGTTGCGCGCCGATGTACAACGCCCCGGCGATGCCGTTCACGACCATGCCGCCCAGCAGCAACGTCCACGCCATCACGAAGTCGGTGGCCGGCGGGACCCAGGCGAGAGTGGCATCGGTGGCCACCCCGATCACGACGGCATTGGCGATGGTTCCCAACCCCGGCGCCTGACGCAACGGAATCCACAGCAGCAGCACGGCGAAGCCGACCACGATCACCACTGTGCCGAACGACCAGCCCACCAGGCGTTGGACGCCGGCATGAAACACGTCCCACGGATCAAGGCCCAGGCCACTGCGGACGAACAGCGCCATCGCGGTGCCGTAGAGCCACAACCCGACCAACAGCTGGGCCAGCCGCCGCCCCATCCGACCGGCGCGCAGTTGCTGCACCGGGCCGAGGTTGGCCAGCAGCGAGACGGACGGCTGTGGACGAGTCATAGCACCCATCGTCGAGCAGATTGGCCTTGCCATAAAGGGCCAATCCGAGCAGAGTGGCCTCATGCCACTTCCCGGAATCACCGCAGCACGGATCGAGGAACTGCTGCCCGTCCGCGATCCTGGCGTGCCCACCTACCGCTGGCTGGCCGACGGTCTGCGCCTGCTGATCGCCGACGGCCGCATTCCCCTCGGCCACTCCTTGCCGGCCGAGCGTCGGCTCAGCGAGGCGCTCCACCTGAGCCGGACGACGGTGACCCGGGCGTACGCCGTGCTGACCGAGTCGGGCTTCCTGAGCGCTCGGCAAGGCTCAGCCCACTTGGCCAATCTGCCGCTCGATCAACATCGGCGCGGGGTCGGCGGTGCCCTCCTGCCGGGAGCTGACTCCGATCCGGACGCGCTCGATCTCACCTGCGCGGCCTCCCGCGCCCCCGCGGGCACCATCGAGGCCTACACCGCCGCGCTCGCGGCGCTGCCCGGCTACCTGACCGGCACCGGCTACGCCACCGCCGGCCTGCCGGAACTGCGGGAGCTGATCGCGGCCCGCTACGGCCAACGCGGGCTGCCCACGTCCGCTGATCAGATCGTGGTGGTGAACGGCGGGCTGGCCGGGGTGAACCTGGCCGCCCGCGCCTTGATTCGCGCCGGCGATCGGGTCCTGGTCGAGAGCCCGTCCTACCCGAACAGCTTGCAGGCCGTCCGGCGCAGCGGCGGACGCTTGGTGCCGCTTCCGGTCGAGGCCAGCGGCTGGGACCTCGAGCTGGCCGAGTCGACGATCGCGGCCAGCAAGCCGACCGTGGCTGTCCTGATACCCGACTTTCACAACCCGACCGGCAACCTGCTCAGCGACGAACACCGCTCCCGGCTGGCGGCCGCGCTTCGCCGGGCCGGCACCGTGCCGATCGTCGACGAGACCATGCTGGAGGTCCGGTTGGACGACGCCGGGCACCCACTGCCCTTCGCCGCCCACCTGTCCCGCACCGTGTTGGTGGGCAGCGCGTCCAAGTCGCATTGGGGTGGGCTGCGGATCGGCTGGCTACGAGTTCCGCCCGGTCTGCGAACGCGACTGGCCCAACTGCGCCTCACCGAGGACCTCGGCGCCCCGCTGATCGAACAGCTGGCCACCATCGAGCTCCTGCGGCAGCGCTTCACGCTGCACCCGGAGCGCCGGGCCGAACTCATCGCTGCCCGGCAGACCATGGCCGAGTTGCTGCCCACTGCCGTGCCCGGTGCACGCTGGGTGCTGCCGTCCGGCGGGTTGAGTCTGTGGGTGGAGTTGCCCGAGTCCGCCGCTACTGCGCTGGCCCGCGCCGCTGCCCGGGATGGTCTCCTCCTCAGCCCCGGTTCGCAGTTCGCGGCCGCCGGCGGCCTGGAGCGTTTCGTCCGGTTGCCGTACAAGGACCCCGCCCCGGTGGTCGCTGAGGCGATGAGCCGGCTGGGCGAGGCGTGGCGGCGTCGCCACGAGCACGCCGATCCGGGCGTGCGGTCGCAGCCGCGTCCGGTGGTGGCCTGAGGCCACCCCCACTCAGGCGCGAGAAGCGTTCCAGGCGGCGATGATCTTGTCGTTCAGGTCGAACATCACTTTGTGCTCGGCCGGTTCGAGGTGATCGTGGCCGAGCAGGTGCAGCAGGCCGTGGATGAGCAGGTAGTCGGCCTCCTCCTCCGGGGTGCGACCCATGCTCGCGGCTTGCGCCGCGGTGACGGTCGGGCACAGCACGATGTCGCCCAGCAATCCCAGCGGCGGCTCTTCGTCCGGCTCGGGCGCGCGTAGTTCGTCCATCGGGAAGCTGAGCACGTCGGTGGGGCCGGGCTCGTCCATGAACTTCTCGTGGTAGGCGCTCATGGTGTCCTCATCGACCAGCAGGATCGACAGCTCAGCTTCAGGGTGGATCCGCAGCAGATCGAGGGCGAAGCTGGCCAGCTGCACCAAACGGTTGGTGTCCACCTCGACCCCGGACTCGTTGTTGAGATCGATCATCGGTTCTTCCTCCCTGGGGACAGCCGCGCCTCGAAGCGGTCGTAGGCGGCCACGATCCGACCGACCAACTTGTGCCGAACCACATCATGGCTGGTCAGGCGGCAGAAAGCGATGTCGTTGACTCCGTCGAGGATCTCCTCCACCACGGTCAGACCCGACCGCACCCCGCCGGGCAGGTCGATCTGAGTGACGTCACCGGTGACCACGATCTTGGAGCCGAAACCCAAGCGGGTCAGGAACATCTTCATCTGCTCGGTCGAGGTGTTCTGCGCCTCGTCCAGGATGATGAAGGCGTCGTTCAGCGTCCGGCCACGCATGTACGCCAGCGGCGCCACCTCGATCGTCCCGGACGTGAGCAGCTTGGGCACCGAGTCCGGATCGAGCATGTCGTGCAGCGCGTCGTACAACGGACGCAGGTAGGGATCGATCTTGTCGTTGAGCGTGCCCGGCAGGAAGCCCAGTCGCTCACCGGCCTCGATCGCCGGACGAGTCAGGATGATCCGGTTGACCTGCTTGGCCTGCAACGCCTGCACCGCCTTGGCCACGGCGAGGTAGGTCTTCCCGGTGCCGGCCGGCCCGATGCCGAAGATCACCGTGTGGGCGTCGATGGCGTCGACATAGCGCTTCTGATTCAGGGTCTTGGCGCGGATGGTCTTGCCGCGGCTGGACAAGATGTCGTGGGTCAGCACCTCGGCGGCACTCACCTCGGGGTTGCCGGTCATGCCGAGCACCCGCTCGACGGTGTCGGCGGCTAGCCCCTGACCGGTGCGCACGATGGTGATGAGTTCGGTGAGCACCTCGGCGGCGACCGTGACCGCCTCCGCAGTACCGGAGAAGGTCACCTCGTTGCCCCGCACATGGATCTCGGCAGCCAGTTCACGCTCCAGAATGCGCAAGTACTCGTCGTGAGGTCCCAGGACCGACACCATGTTGATCGAAGCCGGAATGGCGACACGGCGCTCTGCGACCGGGTTTGCTGATTCGTTCAGCGGATCCTCCTGCTAGCTGGAAAGCCCATCCTAATCACTCACGTCCCTCGCGCCGCCTCAACGGATCTGCCCCCGATACGCGCAACTGCCCCCGAAATTTCGGTAGCGGCTGCGCGATTCGGGGGCAGCCGGTCACGCTCGGGGTGTCAGCGGGTGGCGAAACGGTTGGTGGCTGCTACCAGCTCGGTGGCGATCGCTGGCTCGCCGGCGGCGTGCCCGGCTAGGACCACGTGGTACTCGGCCTCGGGCCAGGCGCGATGCAGGGCATCGGCGGTCGTCACCGGGCAGGGCAGGTCGTAGCGGCCCTGGACGATCACGCCCGGGATGTGCCGGATCTTGTCCGCGTCGGCGAGCAACTGGCCCTCAGTCATCCAGCCGCCGTTGACGAAGTAGTGGTTCTCGATCCGGGCGAAAGCCACCGCGAACTCCGGCTCGGCGAAGTCGGCCACGTGCTCGGCGGAGAACTCCAGAGTGGAGGTCGCGGCCTCCCAGGTGCTCCACGCCACTCCGGCCGGAAGATGGACGGCAGGGTCGGGATCGAACAGCAGCTCGTGGAACTTCGCCACCCGATCGCCGTCGAAGCCGTCGGGAAGTGGCGCGCAGAACTTCTCCCACCACTCCGGAGCCAGGTTCGCTGCACCACCGTTGTAGTACCAGTCGATCTCACTGCGGCGCAGGGTGAAGATGCCCCGCAACACCAACTCGGTGACCCGATCGGGATGGGTCTCGGCGTATGCCAAGGCCAGCGCACTCCCCCAGGAGCCGCCGAAGACCTGCCAGCGCTCGATGCCGCGCGCCTCCCGCAACTTCTCCATGTCGGAGACCAGGTGCCAGGTGGTGTTGGTGCTCAAGTCCGCCGTCGGCTCGGCCGCGTGCGGCAGGCTGTGCCCGCAGCCGCGCTGGTCGAACAGCACGATCCGATAGCGCGCCGGATCGAAGTAACGCCGGTATGCCGGGACGATGCCGCCGCCGGGCCCGCCGTGGACGAACACCACCGGCTTGCCCTCGGGGTTGCCGCATTCCTCCCAATAGATGAGCTGACCATCGCCCACGTCGAGGCGACCATGCGCGTAAGGCTCGATCGGCGGATAGAGGATCTGGTCCAGGGTCCGCGGCTCACTCATCGTCGAACTCGTCACCGGTGTCGATGATGTGCATGGCAGCTTCCTCAGCAGTGGCCGCACCGCCGTCGATGCCCACGTCGTGACCGATGCTGGTGGCCTCGGTGTCCTCGCCGTCGACGCCGCCGTTAGCGTCCACCAGGCGACCGGCTCTCGCGCGTCCGACCTCGCGGGGTTCGGTGGGATCGGGGTTCCACGGGCCTTCCAGAACGACCGGCGGCACCTCTTCTTGAGCCAGTCGCATCTCCAGCGTCTCGCCCTCCCGCATCTCCGCGGGAGTGTTGCCGAAGCCCTGAGCCGGCGACCAGTTCTCGCCCGTCACGTACCCCTCATCGAGGACGTCACTCACGCCGCGATCGACCAACGTCTCGTCGCTCTGCAACTGGTCCAGCTGCTCGGATTCCTCCGGCACGCTCTCTTCGTCATACTCGCTCATGCCTCTAGCCTGCCACGCCACTGATGGCTTGTCGCACGTTGCGAGAGGTTGTTTTCCCGCGTCGGAAAAGGTTGCCGAAGAATGCGGACGCCCCGGCGCCGACAAGGGTGGATCGGGCTAGAATCCGCTCTCGTGTCCGATGTTCCCGCCGCCGACCGCGGCCGCCCTGCCGGCTCCTACGATCTGGTGGTGGCGGCGTTCGTCGGCATGCTGTTGATCTCCAACATCGGCGCCACCAAACTCATCTCCTTCGGGCCGACCTGGGCCCCCGGCGGGGTGCCGATCCTGCCGATCATCACCGACGGCGGAGCGATCCTGTTCCCGCTGACCTACATCCTCGGTGACGTGCTCGCCGAGGTGTACGGCCTGCGTCGGGCCAACCGGGCGATCATCACCGGCTTCGTCTTGGCCGCGGTGATGTCGGTGACCTTCCTGATCGTGGACGCCGCCCCGCCGGCGGCCGACTGGCCCAACCAGGACGCCTGGCACGCCGTGCTGGGCTTCGTGCCCCGGATCGTGGTGGCCAGCTTGCTGGGTTACCTGGCCGGCCAGCTGCTGAACGCGCTGGTGCTGGTGCGGATCAAGCAGCGTTGGGGCGAGGAGCGACTGTGGGTGCGACTGATCGGCTCCACCCTGATCGGCGAGTTCGCCGACACCATGGTGTTCTGCCTGATCGCCTTCGGCCCGCTGGGCAATGTGCTGGGTGGCGAGTCGATCCCCTGGCCGGCGTTGATCAACTACATCGCCGTCGGCTGGCTGTACAAGGTCGGCGTCGAAGTGATCTTCCTGCCGCTCACCTACCGGGTGATCGCCGCGATCAAGCGCCGCGAGATCGCCGCCTGATCGCGTTCACCGCCGCCGCTCTGCCGATGGTCGCCGGACAGAGGGGACGGCTCCGAGCGTCCCGACCATGAGGCATCGGTCACGCCGAAGTCGGCCGGGCCACCGCTGCGCCTGGGGACACCAGGAACCGTCCCCGTCGTCCCACGCTCCCCCGCCGCTGGTTTGAGCAGACCGCGCAGCGGTCGTGTCGAAACCACTCGCACGCCGCCTCGAATCCGGCTGCGACCAGCGCTTACGACCGAGCGACTCGCAGCGACCAGGTCGCGCCGTCCCCGCTGGGCACCACGCTCACACCGGCGCTGGTGAGTGCCTTGAGGAACGGTGCCTGATCGGCATACTCGCTCGGCAGCTGATCCACCAGGCTGGCGAACGGGGCGAAGTCGACGTACGCGGCGTAGGTGGACTTGGAGGCCTCCGGCACCACCGCGGTGAACTTGGCCACGCCGGACAGCTTCGGTGCGGACGGATCGGTCAGCTGGGCCGCATAGTCGTCGGTCGTGGACACCGTGACCTTGCCCGCATCGCTGCGGACCTTGAGCGTCCCGGTGGGGTCGGACATGCCGACCAGCTGGGTCACTCGATCAGCCTGATCGGTGGTCAGCCGCAACCCCAGCGACGGCAGTTGCTGGCCCGTACCCTGGAAGAGGTCTGTCGCCGCCTGAACGAAATCCGGACCGGCACAGAGGGTTGCTTGGCTCCCCAGGACGGCCACCAGGTCGTCGGGCAGCGTCCACCCCATCGAGGTCAGCGAGTCGGTCGGCACCGAACTCTTGATCCGCTCCCAGTTCGCCGCCACCCAGGGGCCGCCGCCTTGAATGCTGACCGCCGCAGCGGTGTCTGCCGGCAGGTCTGCCAGGTCGGTCCCGCCGGTCGCGGTGGGCATGTCGCCAGCCTTCATGCCGAAGACATTGCCGCCCCACTCCAGGGTGTTGTTCGCAAACCGAAGCGCGAAGGCGGTCCGGCCCTCACCGAGCTGGCTGTCCTGGATGGAACTCAGACCCTTGAGATCAGCCCAGCCCATGGCGAAGCCGGTGGCACCCAAACGGCCCAGGTCACCGGTGAAAGTGGGGTTCTGGGCCAAGGTGCCGACGGCAAGGGCGGCCTTCACCGCGTCCACATCGCCCGGCTTGGTGATCACCACATAGCCGTTCAGGGTGGTCACGATGGAGGCGTCAGAGCCGAGTAGTTGCGGAAGCTTCTGGTTGGCCGCGGCCGCATCGGTCACCTCGACGGCGACCGCCACGATCGGCTCCGAGCCGCTGGCCGCCGGGACGAGGGTGGCCATTCCGATCCGCTGCCCCAGCCAGGGCTTGATGTCGGTGGCGTAGCTCAGACCGTGGGTGTCGTTGCTCTTGGCCCACTCGTTCCAGATCACTTCGCGATAGTCGAAGTTGGGGTTGGTGGCGTCCTTCAGCTGCGGCAACTCGCGGAAGAAGGCGATCGCCGCCGCCTTCTGCTCCGCGGACGGGTTGAGGTCGATCTGGCCGTAGGCGACGGCGTCCTTGGGCAGGGCCTCGAACGGCTTCTTGCCGCCCCCACCGAACCAGCCGAGCTGCCAACCGGCGAAGGCCACGCCGCCACCGATGAGCAGCACCACCAGGACGCCCACCAGCGCGATCACCAGGCCCCGCCGCTTCTGGGGCGCGGGGGCCGGCACTGGTGGCGCCACGGCGGTCGGGAAGGCCAGCGTCGGCTCCCCGGTCAGGATCGCCGTCGGCTCGTTCACCGGCGCCCCGCTCGGAGTCTGTGATGCCAGAGATGCCGACGGGGCGGCGACACCCGGGGCGTCGCCAGGCAGCGCCGGAACCGCCCCACAACTGGGACATGGCTGGCCGACGGTGGCTTCAGGAAATCGACAGGTGGGGCAGATCATGCGACGCGCTCCCTCACGGTGGGGTGGGTTCCACGAACAGGGTGGATTCGCGCCCACTCTAGCCAGCGAGCTCGACGGCGTCCGGTCAACGCGTGTGCAGTAGCCAAACCGTGACCGTGCTCAGCGACGACGGGCGTAGAACCGTCCCAGATAGGCGTCCCGGAACTCGTCGAACCGCCCGTCCTCGATGCTGGCGCGGATGTTGTCGACCAAGCGGACGGTGAAACGCTCGTTGTGGATCGTGGCCAAGGTGGCGGCCAGCATCTCCTTCGCCTTGAACAGGTGATGCAGGTAGGCCCGGGTGTAGTGAGCGCAGGTGTAGCAGTCGCAGCCCTCCTCCAACGGCACGAAACTGCGCCGGTGGGCGGCGGTGTTCACGTTGTAGCGGCCGTCAGCGGTGTAGATCGCGGCGTTGCGGGCCACCCGGGACGGCATCACGCAGTCGAAGGTGTCGGCCCCAGCGGCGATGGCGGCGAAGAAGTCGTCCGGCTCGGAGATGCCCAACAGGTGTCGCGGCTTGTCGAAGGGCAGTTCTTCGGCCACCCAGCCGACGATGGTGCCCAGATTCTCCTTCTCCAGCGCCCCGCCGATCCCGAAGCCGTCGAAGCGCCGTCCGTCCACTTCGAGCTCGGCCAGATCGCGGGCAGCCTTGCGGCGCAGATCCTCGTACTGAGCACCCTGGACGACCCCGAACAGCGCCTGGTACGGCTTGTCGGCGCGTTCGGCGGTGAGCTCGGAGTGCGCGGCCAGACAGCGCACCGCCCACGCCTGCGTCCGCTCCAACGAGCGCTCCTGATAGACGCGGGTGTTCATCAAGGTGGTGCACTCGTCGAAAGCGAACATGATGTCCGCCCCCAACTGATGCTGGATCCGCATCGACACTTCCGGGGTGAACCGGTGCTGGTCGCCGTTGAGGTGCGAGGTGAAGGTGACGCCTTCGTCGTCGACGTGGGCCAACCGATTCTTGCCGGGCGCGATCACGTCGTCGTCGGCCAGCCCGGCGGTGTCCATGGCCAGCACCTTCTTGAAGCCGACCCCCAGGCTCATCACCTGGAAGCCGCCGGAGTCGGTGAAGGTCGGGCCGGGCCAGTTCATGAAGGCACCCAGTCCGCCGGCCTCGTCGACCAGGTCCGAGCCCGGCTGCAGGTAGAGGTGGTAGGCGTTCGCCAGCACCGCCTGGGCACCGACACCGGCCACCGATTCGGGCAGGACGGCCTTGACCGTCGCCTTGGTGCCGACCGCGATGAACGCCGGGGTACGGATATCGCCGTGCGGAGTGTGAATGACCCCCGTGCGTCCCAGCCCGTTAGGCAGCACCGCGCCCGGGGTGAAACCGAAATCAGTCACGCGCAGCCAATGCCTGCAGCTGGGCCAGCGCGACCACTCCGGCGGTCGAGGTGCGCAGCACCGCGTCGGCGATCAGCGCCACCTGCGCGCCCGCGGCGGCAAAGGTGGCGACCTCGTCCTCGCTGAGCCCGCCTTCGGGCCCGACGATGAACATCACTTCGCCCTCACTGGGCAGATCGAGGGCGGCCAGCGGCGTGGTCGCAGTCTCGTGCAGGACGATGGTGGCCGCGGTCTGCTTGATCCGCAGGGCCAGCTCAGCGGTGGTCATCGGCATAGACACCGTCGGCACCCGGAAGCGCCGCGACTGCTTGGCCGCTTCTCGCGCCGAAGCCCGCCACCGGGTCAGGCCGCGTTCGGCGCGTTCGCTCGACCAGCGCACCACCGACCGGGACGCCTGCCAGGGCACAATCTCGTCGATGCCGAGTTCGGTGAGCATCTCCACCGCCAACTCGGCCCGATCGCCCTTGGGTAACGCCTGGACGGCCACATAGCGCACCGCCCGCTGCGGCGAACGCAGCACCTCGTCGACAGCGATGGTGATGCTGCCCTTCTCGGTCGAGCTCACCGGGCCGCGCACTGCGGTGCCATTGCCGTCGGAGATCCAGATGATCTCGCCGACCTTGATCCGGCGGACGTCGGCGGCGTGGTGGCCCTCCGACCCGCTCAGCACCACCGCTGTGCCGACCTGAGGGTCTTCCAACGGCGCCAGGAACAGCGGCTCGGTCACGAGAACGCCTCTTTCAACCAGCCGAACATGCCCTTGCCCTGCTTGGCCACCGATGCCTGGGGACGGGTCTCGTTGCGCGCTTCGGCCAGCTGGGTCAGCAGGTCGCGCTGAGCATCGTCCAGTTTGGTCGGGGTGTCCACAATCAGGGTCACGCCTAGATCGCCGCGGCCGCCGCCGCGCAGCCGGGGCACGCCTCGTCCGGCCATCGCCAGGCGGGCGTGGGACTGGGTGCCGGCCGCGATCTGCACCTCAACGGTGGCCGCCTCGGGGTCGAGATCGTCGCGCTCGGCCTCCAGCGTGTCCAAGGTGATCATGGTGCCCAGTGCCGCCGCGGTCATCGGGACATGGACGACGACCTCCAGGTCGTCCCCGTGGCGCTGGAACACCTCGTGCGGGGCGACCCGCAACTCCACGTACAGATCGCCGGACGGGCCACCGCCGGGGCCGACCTCGCCCTGATGGGCCAGGTGCACCCGATTGCCGGTGTCGACGCCGGCCGGGATCTTGACGTTGATGGTCCGGTGGCTGCGCACCCGACCTTCGCCCGAGCACTCCCCACACGGGTTGGGGATGATCGTGCCGTAGCCGCGGCAGGCCTGGCAGGGCTGCGAGGTCCGGATCTCGCCGAGGAAGGAACGCTGCACAGCGATCACCTCGCCACTGCCGTGACAGCTGTTGCAGGTGACCGGCTCGCCACCACCGTCCGAGCCGCTGCCCGAGCACCGCGGACAGATCACCGCGGTGTCGATCTTGAGCTCCTTGGTGATGCCGAAAGCAGCCTCGGCCAGGCTCAGGTTGAGCCGAGCCACCGAGTCCTGGCCGCGGCGCACCCGCGAACGCGGCCCACGCGCGGTCTGCTGGCCGAACATGGCGTCCACGAGATTGGTGAAGTCGAAGCCGCCGGAGGTGAAGCCGAAGCCGCCGGGCGCGAACCCGCCACCCCCCATCGGGTTGCCGCCGCGGTCGTACATGGCGCGCTTGTTGGGATCGTGAAGGACCTCGTAGGCCTCACCGATCTCCTTGAACTTCTCTGCGGCGTCCGGGGCGTCGGCGACGTCGGGGTGATACTTCATGGCCAGCTTGCGGTAGGCCTTCTTGATCTCCTCCGGGGTCGCGTCCCGGGAGACGCCAAGCACCTGGTAATAGTCAGCGCTCACGCATCATCCTTCAGCTAGATAGCGGCTGATGTACCGAGCCACCGCTCGCACGGCAGCCATGGTCGAGGGGTAATCCATGCGGGTCGGTCCGACCACACCCAAACTGGCGTGCTGACCGGGTCCGACACCGTAGCCACTGGCCACCATCGAGGTGGTCCGTAGCGGTTCGTAGGGGTTCTCCTGGCCGATCCGGACGTTCACTTCGCCGGCACCGGCCACCTCCCCCAACAGCTTCAGCAGCACGACTTGTTCCTCCAGCGCCTCCAGCACCGGACGCACAGCGGTGTCGTACTGATCGGCGAAGCGCGTCAGGTTGGGCACGCCACCGATCACCACGCGGGTGGAGTGGGTGTCGGCCTGCAGGTCCTTCACCGCCGGGCACACCGTCGCGGCCAGTTCGGCCAGGGACTCGGGCAGCTCAGTCAGTAACTGATCGACCCGGGCGCAGGCTGCGGTAGGACTGAGCCCGACCAGGGCCACGTTCAACCGTCCGCGCAGGTCGGCCACCAGGGACTCGTCGGCCGTGCCGAGGTCGAAAGGATGCTGATCGACCTGACCTGAAGAGTTCACCACGATCAGCAGGCCACGGCCGGCGCCCAGGTGCACCAGTTCGATGTGCCGGATCACCGAGTTGGTCAGCACCGGGTACTGCACGATGGCCACCTGGTGGGTGATCTGGGCCAGTGCGCGCACCGTCTTGGCGACGAGGTCGTCGATGTCGCTGACCCCGTCCATGAAGCTCTGAATCGCCCGTCGTTCGGCCGGCGACAGCGGCTTGACCGCGCCGAGGCGATCCACGAACAGCCGATAGCCCTTGTCAGTGGGGATTCGCCCGGCACTGGTGTGCGGCTGGGTGATGTAGCCCTCTTCTTCGAGGACGGCCATGTCGTTGCGGACGGTCGCCGGCGAGACGTCCAGGTCGTAGCGCTCGACCAGCGCGCGCGAGCCCACCGGTTCCCGCATGGACACATAGTCGGTGACGATGGCACGCAGGATGGTCAGCTTGCGGTCATCCAACATGCCGATCCTTTCCTGATTGCTAGCACTCTGGGTGGCTGAGTGCCAGTCTAACTCAGGCACCCCAGGTTAGGCTGACCGCCATGACGCAGTTCCGTGTGGGTCCGTTCGAGCCGATCGCCGAAGGCATTTACCTCGCCGTGGCTGAACCGGCCGGCGTGAACGTCGGCTTGGTGGTCGGCCCCGAGGGCGCCCTGGTGATCGACACCGGCTCCTCCCCCGAGCAAGGTGCAGCCATCCGCGCGGCCGCCGAGGCGGTCGCCGGAGTTCCGGTCACGGCGGTGGTGGTGACCCATTGGCACTACGACCACCTGTTCGGCCTGGCCGGCTTCACCGGCGTAGCCAGCTTCGGCCACGAGAACCTCACCGCCTGGCTGAGCCGACCCGAGGCACACCACGACGCCGCCGAACTCGGCGTTGATCCGACGTCTTTGGTCGCCCCGAACACCACCTTCGCGCTGGCCAAGGTCATCGACGCCGGCGGGCGGCGGGTCGAAGCGCTGCACTTCGGACCGGCCCACACCGATGGCGACGTGGTGGTCTTCGTCCCCGACGCCGGGGTGGTGTTCGTCGGCGACCTCCTGGAGAGTGCCGACGACCCGTCCTTCGGGCCCGACTGCCATCTGCGCGACTGGCCGGTCGCCCTGGACGGCATCTTGGGCATGACCCGCGCCGAAAGCGTGATCATTCCCGGGCACGGGCCGGCCATGGATCGGATGGACGCTTTCGACCAGCGCTCGCGCATCTCAGCGCTCTACGGACAGGTCGAGTTCGTGATCAATCAAGGCAAGTTGGTCGACGACGCCTACGAGGCAGCCGAATGGCCGTTCACTGAAGCCACCGTGCGCACGGCACTGCCGGTGGCCTATGCCCAGTTCGCCGCAGCGGGAGTCACTCCCAAGCGGCAACTCCCACTGGTGTAGCGGCGTCCGCGGCCTAGCCGCCGGCCTTGCGGCGGAACATGCTGTTGCCGCTGCCTTGGCGCCCGCGAGCGGCCGGGCCCTTCTGCTTGGAGTGCTGGGTGTCAGCGACACCGTCATGGCCTTGCTTGGCCTCCAGCGCGGCTTTCATCCGAGCCTTGAGGTCGTCATTGGAGTTCTCTTCCATGGCTGTGTCCTTTCGCGAGCTTCCAGTATCGCCGCTGGGCGGCACTCACGCACCGAACAACGCGTCTTGCGCTTCTTCCCACAGCAATGCGGTGTTGGCGGCGAGCAGGCGTCGTCCGACGACCCCGGCCCGATAGGCCTCGCCGGAATCGGTCGCGGCGCGTCCGCCCAGCTCGGTGAGCATCAGCACTCCAGCCAGATGGTCCCAGGGGAACATCGAGCGGTAGCTGAGGAAGTCGACATCACCGGAGATCAGCTTGGGATAGTCGATCCCGCACGATCCCCAGGAGCGGATCACCTTCACCGGCGCGCGTTCCTCGCCCGGTACCGGCAGATAGGTGGCGCCCAGCGGCACCGTCCGCGGTTGGGCCGGATGGGCCATCGGCACACCGTTGCAGGTCACGCCCGCGCCAGCCTCGGCGACGTAGAGCAACTCGTGGGCCGGTTGCCAGATCCAGCCACGAATGGTCTCCCCGTAGCGCAGCTCGGCCAGGATCACCGCGAAGTCGCGCTTGCCCTTGGTGAAGTTACGGGTGCCGTCGACCGGGTCGATCACCCACGCGTGCGCCGCGGTCGGCAGGACGTCGAGGATCCGCGGATCGCAGAAGACGCCTTCTTCGCCGACCACCAGGGCGGAGGGGTCAATCTGCCGCAGCCGACTGGTGAGTTCGGCCTCGGCCTCGCGATCGGCGACAGTGACCAGGTCGCCGGGTTGCTTCTCCATGACATCGGCACAGTCCAGCGCACCGAATCGGGGCATGATCAGTCGCTCGGCGACCTCCTTGAGGAGGTCCGAGACCTGATCTGCCTGCACGGGTGCCTCCTTGGGGGTGCCGGTCAACCCAGGCTAGCGACCCTGGATGGCTTCCCCGGACCGCGTCCGCCCCTCAACCTGTTATCCCGATGTGACAAAGTCGATGAGACGTTCCACTTCCCGCGGCAAAGCCGGATCGAGGTCGCGCCAATCGCGCACCTTGCCCAGAATCCACGCCCAAGTGGCGGCGATATCAGCCTGATCCTTGACCGGACGATTGAGGGCCCGACAGATCCCGCGCTTCCATTCCACGTCTCGACTGATGGACGGCCAGGCCGCCAGCCCGACACGTTCGGGACGGACCGCAGCCCAGATGTCGATGAAGGGATGCCCGGTGACCAGCACGTGCGGATTGTTCAACCCGGCGACGATCCGGCTCTCCTTGCTGCCGGCCACCAGATGGTCGACCAGGACGCCCAGTCGACGTCCCGGCTCAGGGGCGAACTCGTCGACGATCTGCGGCAGTTCGTCGACGCCGTTGAGGAGTTCGACCACGACCCCGACGTGACGCAGGTCGTCACCCCAGATCTTCTCCACCAGCTCGGCATCGTGGCGGCCTTCGACGTAGATCCGCGATGCCAGGGCGACCTTGGCCGGTTCAACGCCGCCGACGCGCGACCCGGAGGCGGTGTGCGTGGCGCGGGCCGGTGCCGCCAGCTTGGGCGGACGCAGGTCGACGGGCTTGCCGTCCAGCCAGAAGCCGGGTCCGAACGGGAAGCTGCGCTTGGCACCCTTGCGGTCCTCCAGGACGACCAGCCCGTTCTCCCACCGGGTCACCGCACCGACCCAGCCGGAGGTCGGATCCTCCAGGACCATGCCCTTGACCACCTCGACCGGAGCGCTGGTCAGCTTCCCCGCGTCCCGCCAGCCCGGGCGCAGCACATCATCGCCGTAACGCATTCGTTCAGCCTAAGCAGCCCAGCCACTCAACCCCGCCACGGACACCCCGGATCGCGAAACCCCACAGATCGTGAAAGCCCACCCCTAGGCAAGGAGCTGGGAGGGCCGAGGTGCGTGCAGTGGCAAGGCAGACGACGCCGCGCATAGTTCTCTATGCGCAAGGAGGACAACGCCGCCAATGCGCGTGCATCGGCCCTCCCAGCGGAGACCCCGAATCAGACGACGCCGCGCATAGTTGTCTATGCGCAAGGAGGATAACGCCGCCAATGCGCGTGCATCGGCCCTCCCAGCGGGGACCCTAATCAATCGGCGCCCAGGTACGCCTTTCGAACGCGGTCGTCGCCGAGGAGGGCCTTGCCGGTGTCGGAGAACATGATCTGACCGACCTCCAGCACATAGCCACGATCAGCCAGGCTGAGCGCCGCTTGCGCGTTCTGCTCGACCAGCAGGATCGTGACGCCGTCGGCTTGAAGGTCCTGGATGGTCTTCATGATCGTCTGGGTCATGATCGGGCTCAAGCCCATCGACGGCTCGTCCAGCATGAGTAGCTTGGGTCGGCTCATCATCGCCCGTCCGATGGCCAGCATCTGCTGCTCGCCACCGGAGAACAGGCCGGCCGCCTCGCTTCGCCGCTCCCCCAGCACCGGGAACAGGTCGTAGACCCGGTCCATGTCGGCCTTGATCCCGCTGGTGTCCTTGCGGGAGTAGGCACCGAGTTTGAGGTTGTCCTCCACCGACATCTGCCGGAACAGTCGACGGCCTTCCGGAGACTGGGCGATGCCGCGCTCGACGATCTTGTGAGCGGGCAGTCCGTCGATGCGCTCACCTTCGAACCAGATCTCACCCGAGACGGGCTTGAGCAGTCCGGAAATGGTGCGCAGGGTGGTCGACTTGCCGGCACCGTTGGTGCCCAGCAGCGAGACGATCTGCCCCTGCTCGACGGCGAAGTCGATGCCCTTGACCGCGTTCACTCGGCCGTAGGCGACCACGATCTGCTTGATCTCAAGCATCAGCGTCCTCCTCGGTGGCTGCGGTCGGCTTGGCGGCAACGTCGTTGGCCGGCATGCCGATGTAGGCCTCGATCACCCGCGGATCGTTCTGGACGACGGCCGGCGGGCCCTCCACCAGGACGGCACCGCGCACCAGGCAGGCGACTCGATCGCACAGGTTGAAGATGAACCGCATGTCATGCTCGATCACCAGCACCGCCAGACCCAGATCCCGAATCTTGAAGATCAGTTCCTCCGCCTGCCGGGTCTCCTGCGGGTTCATGCCCGCGGTGGGCTCGTCCAGCAACAGCAGTTGCGGGTCGGTGGCCAAGGCGCGCGCGATCTCGAGGCGTCGCTGATCGCCGTAGGGCAGGTTGCGGGAGAGACTGTCGCCGGAGCCGGTCAGACCGACGAACTCCAGCAGGTCCTTCGCACGCTGGGTCGATTCCTCCTCTTCGCGGCGGTGCCGCGGAAGACGGAGGATGGCGTCGATCGCATTGGTCTTGGTGCGGCTGTACATGCCGACCATCACGTTCTCGATGGCGGTCATGTTGTGGAACAGCCGGATGTTCTGGAAGGTCCGCGCCATGCCGGCCCGAACGACCAACCGAGGCTTCGGCGGCAGCGCCTGGCCGGCGAACTCCACCGCACCTGAGGTCGGCTGATAGAGCCCGGTGAGGCAGTTGAAGAAGGTCGTCTTGCCCGCGCCATTCGGCCCGATCAGACCGACGATCTCGCCAGTGTGCACCTGCAGGCTCACATCGTTGACCGCCCGCAGACCGCCGAACTGCATGGTGACGTTGCGGGCGTCCAGCAACACCTCGCGGGAGACCTCAGGACGTTCGTTCACTACGGCGCTCACAGCTCAAACCCCTTCCGCTCCGGATTGAGATGAGCGTGATGGGTGATCAACTCTTCCTCGATCTCATCGGCGAGTTCCTCGTCGTCATCGTGGAACTCCAACTGCCGTCGCTCGTCGGCGATGATGCCCTCTGGACGGAAGCGCATCATCAGGATCATCAGCAGGCCGAACAACAGCAACCGATAGTCGGAGAAGAAGCGCAGCTTCTCGGGCAACACCTTCAAGATCACGGCACCGATCAGCACACCGCTGACGGTGCCCATGCCACCCAGCACGACGGCGGCAAGCAGGAAGGCCGACTCCAGGAACACATATTGTTCCGGAGTCACCGACACATCGTGGTGAGCCTTGATCGCGCCGGCGATGCCGGCCAGGAAGGCGCCGCCGGCGAAGGCGAGCAGCTTCAACGCGAAAGTGTTGACACCCATCGCCTCGGCGGCCATCTCGTCTTCACGGATGGCCACCCAACCACGCCCGATGCGGGAGTGGTTGATGTTGGTGAACACCAGGATGATCAACGCCATCACCAGAAGCATCAACCAGAAGTAGTTGGCGAAGCGGCCGATCTCGATGCCGGCGATGATGTGCGCCTGCCCGAAGTCGAAACCGAAGAGGTTCAGATCAGGAATGCCCGGGATACCCGCCGAACCGTGGGTGATGTTGGGGCCGTCGCTGCCGTCCAGGTTCAGCATGCTGATTCGGAAGATCTCACCGAAAGCCAAGGTCACGATCGCCAGGTAGTCACCCGACACCCGCAGAGTCGGGGCGCCGATCATCAAGCCCAGCAACGAGGAGACCGTGCCGGCGATCAGCACCGTCACGATGAACGGCGGATGGAAGTTGATCGTGGCGAAGGCCGAGTCGGACAGCACCGCTGCGGTGAACGCACCGGCGCCGAGGAAGGCGATGTAGCCCAGGTCGAGCAGACCCACCAGGCCGACCACAATGTTCAACCCCAGTGCGGTGGCCGCGAAGATCAACACCTGCGCGGCGATCGACATGTTCGCGTTGGAGCCGTTCTGGGTGAACGGGAAGGCGAAGGCCACCACGAAGGCGGACATCACCAGCACCCGGTTGTTGTTGGCCGAGGCAATACCCAGCCACCCGAACACTCCGAACTGCCGCAGGGTCAAGATGATGCCCACCAGCAAGGCGGCCAGGGTGAGGAAGGCACCGGCGTCGTCCATGCCCAGGGCATACGCCGAACCGAACAACACGATGGCCATCACCACGACGATCGCGGTGATCTGCAGCCACCGGGGGCTCTTCACCCGGCTCAAGGTGGGCTCGGGAGAATCGGGCAGGAACACGGTGGCCGCCGCGGCGAGGATCGCACCGACCAGAGCCAGCCACCCGCCGGTCTCGATATTGACCAGTCCGCCGAGTTCGATGGCGATCGCGGCCAGTGCCACGACCACGGTGGCCAGGGCACCCAGCGAGGCCGTCTTCGCCGTGGTGTTCCAGGCCACGATCTTGGCCCACCGGCCCAGCTTGGCCTTACCGACCAAGGGGATCCCCAGCAGCGCCAGGATTGCGATCGGCAGGATCAGGAAGACGAACTGGAGCGGCGAGGGCAGGCCGGTGAAACCGACATCATCGAGTGCCTCGTGGCCGTACGACCACGGCAGGAAGACCGAAGCCACCATGGCCGCAGCCCCGGCCAGCCCGACCGCACGGGCCGGGTAACGCAGCTGAACCTTGAGCTGATCAGGGATGACGGTTCTCATGCTCGGTCCACCACCTTGGCGCCGAGCAGACCCTGCGGTCGGAAGACCAGCACCAGGATCAACAGGACGAAGGCCCACACGTCTTTCCAGGCCGTGGTGCCCAGGTAGTTACTGGCCATGGCTTCGGCCAAGCCGAGCACCAGGCCGCCGACCACAGCACCGTTGATGTTGCCGATGCCTCCCAAGACTGCGGCGGTGAACGCCTTCAAGCCGGCCAAAAAACCCATCCGGAAGCCGATGTTGCCGTTCATCAGCCCATGGGCGACGCCGGCGATTGCGGCCAGTGCGGCGCCAACGGCGAAGGCGGCCATGATCACGCGGTCGACGTTGATACCCATCAGCCGGGCGGTGTCAGGATCCTGGGACGTCGCCACCATGGCGCGTCCGGTCTTGGTGCGGTTCACGAAATACCACAGGAAGACAGTGCTGACCGCCAGCGCAGCGAGTGTGAAGATGGCCGGCATCTGAATGATGACGCCACCAAGGGTGATGGTCGCGCCACTGATGCCGGCGATGTCGGGGAAGGGCACCGAGCTCTTGGCGTCGGGCATCCCCGGGATCTTTCCGAAGAACAGGCGAACGAGTTCTTGGAGGAAGACCGAGACTCCGATTGCGGAAATCAGCGGCGCCAGCCGTGGGGCACCGCGCAAGGGGCGATAGGCGAAACGTTCGGTGGCAAGTGCAGTCGCCACCGAGGCGACCATGCCTCCGATGATCATCATCGGTAGCAGGACCAACAGTGACGTCGTCGCCGTCCAGTCACTGGGACTACCCATCAACACCCAGGTGGCATAGGCACCGAAGGCGCCGATCATGAAGATCTCGCCATGGGCGAAGTTGATCAACTGGACGATGCCGTACACCACCGTGTAGCCCACGGCGACCAATGCGTACAGCGCCCCCAACGACAGACCGTTGATTAGCTGCTGGAAGAACAGTTCCACGCTCGAAGCCCCTCTTGAGGTAACGGCCCGTTGGCGCCCATCAGGAGGACGGGCGCCAACGGGCCATCAAACTACTTCAGCTCGCCGGTCTTCTCAGCGACCCACTTGCCGTCGACGACCTTGTAGACCGTCAGGACGCGGGCAACCGAGTCACCGTACTTGTCGAAGCCCACCTTGCCGGTGGCGCCGTCGAAGCTGACCGAGGCGAGGGCGGTGATGGTGCCCTCCCGAGCCGACTTGGCGTCGCTGGCCGAGGCCAGGCTGGTCTTCAAGGCCGCGATGATCGCATTGGCAGCGTCGTAGGCGTAGGCGCCGTAGGCGGAGTAGCCGTCAGCGTAGGCAGCAGCCTTGTAGCCATCGAGGAATGCCTTGGCCGAAGACAGGGTCTCCACCGGAGCACCCACCGACGTCGCCAAGTCACCGTCGTTGCCACCGAGCTTCATGAAGTTGCCGTCGTAGATGCCGTCGCCGCCCATCAGCGGAACCGACAGGCCAGCGCCCTTCATCTGCTTGGCCAGCGGGCCAGCTTCGGCGTACACGCCGCCGTAGTAGACCGCATCCGGACCGGCAGCCTTCACCTTGGAGATCACCGCGGAGAAGTTGTCGTCATCGGGGTTGATCGTCTCGGCGTCCACCACGGTGCCGCCACCAGCGGTGAAGGCCTTGGTGAACTCGGTGACCAGGCCCTGACCGTACGGGGTCTTGTCGTGGACGGTCGCAACCTTCTTGATGCCGGCGCCGAGCAGGTACTGGGCCGCGAACGGGCCCTGCACGTCATCGGTGGTGCAGGTACGGAAGTAGTTGGCGTTCGGACGTGCCGGCGCAGTGGTGTAGTCCGCACCCTTGGTCAGTGCCGGGTTGGTGTTGGCCGGGGAGACCTGCGCGATGTGAGCCGCGTCCAGCACCGGAATGGTGCTCTGGGCGACGCCGGAGTTCAGGGTGCCGACAACGCCAATGACCTGATCGTCAGAGGCGAGCTTGGTGGCAGCGTTCTTGCCGACGTCAGGAGTGGCCTGATCGTCCTCAGCAGCCAGTTCGAGCTTCCAGCCAGGAATCGCGTTGCTGGCGTTGGCCTGCTTGATGGCCAGGTCCACCGAGTTCTTGATGCCGAGGCCCATTGCCGAGAGATCACCCGACAGTGGGGCAATCACGCCGATCTTGGCGACCTTGGTGGCCGTGCCACCACCGGTACCGGCATCGGTGCGTGCACCACAGCCGGTCAGAGCCAGCGAAGCAGCCAGAACGGCCACCCCAGCCAGCGAGTAGATACGCTTGTTCACTTTTTCCCTCCTGTAAGGCGATCTGCCCCTCCGTCCGCCAGGTTGGACGGTTGGGGCCGCGGGGATATTGCAGCACCCGTTTATCTCAGACCGGTTACGGTGTCACCAGCCGGAGCCAGGCGTTACCGAATCGTTGTCATTCACGTCCGTCAATAACCGAACCCGTGCTCAGTACCCTAAAACGCCACGAATCACGTGGTCGGCGAGCAATCTACCGGTAGCCGTCAAGACCAGCCGGTCGTCCCGAAACTCAGCCACTCCATCGGCGACCTTCGCCGCTGCCCGCTGCCGCTCGTCGGCACTCAGCTCATCCAGCGGCAGGCCCTCGGCAAGCCGGAGCGCGAGCATCACTCGTTCCACATGGCGCTCATCAGGCTCCAGGATCTCGCGAGCCTCGGCGGGGCTCTCCCCCTGGCCGAGCCGAGCCGCGTAGGTGCGTGGGTGTCGGACGTTCCACCAGCGCACTCCGCCCACATGGGAATGCGCGCCCGGACCAGCACCCCACCAGTCGTCGTTGTGCCAATAGGCCAGGTTGTGGCGGCACTCGTGTCCCGGCCGGGCCCAGTTGGAGGTCTCGTAGTTGGCGTACCCGGCCGAGGTCAGCAATTCTTCGGCCAACTGATAGCGATCGGCCTGCTCATCAGGGTCGATGCCGGGCAACTCGCCCCGCGAAACCCGCGCCGCCAACCGGGTGCCGTCCTCGATGGTGAGGGAGTAGGCGCTGACGTGCTCTGGGGCCATCGCGATCACCGACTCCAGGCTGGCCCGCCAGTCATCCTCGGCCTCGCCGGGCGTGCCGTAGATCAGGTCGAGGCTGATCGAGCCGAAGCCGGCCGCGCGAGCCTGGGCGACGACCTCTGCCACCCGCCCCGGGGTGTGCTGCCGCTCCAACAGGGCCAGCACATTGGTGCGCGCCGACTGCATGCCGAGGCTCAGCCGGTTGAAGCCGGCGCCGGCCAGTACTTCGAGGTACTCCCCGTCCACCGATTCGGGGTTCGCCTCGGTGGTGATTTCAGCGCCAGGGGATAAATCGAAACGTCCAGTGATAGCGGTCAACAATCCCGCCAGGTCGGCCGCGGGCAGGACGGTCGGGGTCCCGCCGCCGAAGAAGATTGATTGCACCCGTGGCGGCACACCCAGAACCTTTGCGGCCAGGTCCAGTTCGGCATTCACCGCGGCCAGGTAGTCCCGCTGGCGCGCACCAGGCGCGGCCCCCAACTCGGCGGCGGTGTAGGTGTTGAAGTCGCAGTAGCCACACCGGGACGCACAGAACGGCACATGGACGTAGATGCTGAAGCCGCGCTCCCCAAGACCGGCCAGCGCGGCGGCGGGCAGCCGTCCATCGGGCGGGGCGGGCTGACCCTCGGGCGGTGTGGACGGCATGGTCGAAGCCTAAGCCCGCGTCGCTGTCAGCCGTCGCTGGCAGACTGCCGTTCATGACCATCGAGGTTCGCCCGGCATCGGCCTTCACCGATGTCGCCACCATGCTCGGCCCGAAGAAGAGTGCCGACGCCAACATCTGCTGGTGCCTGAGCTACCGGGTGCCCCACAAGGTGAATCAGTCGCTGGTCGGCCAAGAACGCGGCGAGTATGTGGCCAGACTGTGCCGCGAGGACCCGCCACCAGGGGTGCTCGCCTACGACGGCGACGAGGTGGTCGGTTGGGCCGCGGTCCATCCCCGCGCCGACACCACCTTCGCCAACAGCCGCAAGATTCCCCACGTCGATCAGTCCGACGTGTGGTCGGTGTGGTGTTTCCGGGTGCGTCCGGGGCATCGGAAGCATGGCATCGTGCACCACCTGCTGGCCGGAGCCGTCGAGTTCGCCCGCGCGAACGGCGCCACGGCGATCGAGGGCTACCCCGTCGACAACGGGCAGGCGCGAGTAGATCTCACCATGGCCTACGTGGGAACCCGGGCGGTGTTCGAGGCGGCTGGTTTCACCAAAGCGGCCGACACCACATCGGTGCTGGCCGGATTCCCCCGGGTGCTGATGCGTCTGGAGTTGAACTAGGCGTTGCCACCTGACGGTATCGACCCTTCGACGCTCGACCGAAGACCCCTGAGCCTGTCGAAGGGTCAACACTGACAGCCAGCTGACCTACTTCTTCTTTTCGCCGCCCTCGCCGGTGGATAACGCGGCCACGAACGCCTCTTGGGGCACCTCCACGCGGCCGACCATCTTCATCCGTTTCTTGCCGACCTTCTGCTTCTCGAGCAGCTTGCGCTTGCGGGTGATGTCACCGCCGTAGCACTTGGCCAGCACGTCCTTGCGCATTGCTCGAACGCTTTCGCGAGCGATGACCCGGGAACCGATGGCTGCCTGAATCGGCACCTCGAACTGCTGCCGCGGAATGAGTTCCTTCAGCTTCTTGGCCATGGCCACGCCATAGGCGTAGGCGGCGTCGGTGTGCACGATCGAGCTGAAGGCGTCCACCGGTTCGCCGTGCAGCAGGATGTCGACCTTGACCAACTTGGCGGTCTGCTCGCCGGCCTGGTCGTAGTCGAGGGACGCGTAGCCCTTGGTGCGGGACTTCAACGCGTCGAAGAAGTCGAAGACGATCTCGGCCAGCGGGAGCAGGTAGCGGATCTCGACCCGGTCCTCACTGAGATAGTCCAGGCCTTGCTGCTCGCCGCGGCGGGCTTGGCACAGCTCCAGGATGGTTCCGATGAACTCGCTCGGCGCCAGGATGGTGGCTCGCACCACCGGCTCGTAGACGTCGGCGATCTTGCCCTCGGGATACTCGCTGGGGTTGGTGACGGTGTGCTCGCTGCCGTCCTCCATCACCACCCGGTAGACCACGTTCGGGGCAGTGGAGATCAGATCCAGGTTGAACTCCCGCTCCAGCCGCTCACGGACGATCTCCATGTGCAGCAAGCCGAGGAAGCCGACCCGGAAGCCGAAGCCGAGCGCGCCGGAAGTCTCCGGCTCGTAGGTGAGCGCGGCGTCGTTGAGCTGCAGCTTGTCCAGCGCCTCACGCAGTTCGGGGAAGTCGGCGCCGTCGATCGGGTACAGGCCGGCGTAGACCATCGGGTTGGGCGGACGGTAGCCGCCCAAGTCCTTGGTGGCCGGACGCGAGGCGATGGTGACGGTGTCACCGACTCGCGACTGGCGCACCTCCTTCACCCCGGTGATCAGATAGCCCACCTCGCCGACCCCCAGGGCCGGGGACTTGATCGGCTCGGGCGAGATGACGCCCACTTCCAAGGTCTCGTGCGTCGCCTTGGTCGACATCATCAAGACCTTCTCGCGGTGGTTCAGTTCACCGTCGACCACCCGGACGTAAGTGACCACGCCGCGGTAGGTGTCGTAGACCGAGTCGAAGATCAGCGCGCGGGCCGGCGCCTTCGGGTCACCGACCGGAGCCGGGATGTCGGCCACCACCTGGTCGAGCAACTCGGCCACGCCGATGCCGGTCTTCGCCGAGACCCGCAGCACGTCGCCGGGCTGGCAACCGACCAGGTTGGCGATCTCGAGGGCGTACTTCTCAGGCTGGGCGCTGGGCAGGTCGATCTTGTTCAGCACCGGAATGATGTGGAGATCGGCGTCGATGGCCAGGTAGAGGTTGGCCAGGGTCTGGGCTTCGATGCCTTGCGCGGCGTCGATCAGCAAGATCGCACCCTCGCAGGCTGCCAGCGACCGGGACACCTCGTAGGTGAAGTCCACGTGGCCGGGGGTGTCGATCATGTTCAGCACGTAGTCGGCGCCGTCCACCTGCCAGGGCATCCGCACCGCCTGGGACTTGATGGTGATGCCGCGCTCGCGCTCGATGTCCATCCGATCGAGGTACTGGGCGCGCATCGAACGCTCATCCACGACACCGGTGAGCTGGAGCATCCGGTCGGCCAGGGTGGACTTGCCGTGGTCAATGTGGGCGATGATGCAGAAGTTGCGGATCATCGCCGGCGGAGTCTTGCCGGGTACGGGTTTGGCCATGCTCGTTCTCGGTGCTGCTTCCTGTTCGGTCGCTGCCTGTTCGCAGGACAGCCGACCAAGGATATCGTGGCCTTGGCGCCGCTGGTCGCACTCGCCAGCGGGCCTGGTCACGCTGCCAGCCCACCCTTGGCCCCGCGGATTTGAGGGGGCGTCGGAGTTGTTGATAGAGTGCGTAGTCGCGTCCGTGCGGCGCACCTTGCACCAACACTGCGAAAAGGGCTCACCCAAGTGGCAAACATCAAGTCTCAGAAGAAGCGGATCCTGACCAACGAGAAGGCCAGGCTGCGCAACAAGGCCGTCAAGTCCGGTCTGCGCACTCACGTCCGCAAGTTCAACGAGGCCGTCGCCGAGGGTGACACTGCCAAGGCGCAGGAAGCCGCCAAGGCCGCAACCAAGGCGCTCGACAAGGCTGCGACCAAGGGCGTCATCCACGCCAACCAGGCCGCCAACCGCAAGTCGGCGATCGCCAGCAAGGCCGCCGCTCTCTGATCTTCACACCAAGCGCCGCTCGGGATTCCGGGCGGCGCTTTTGGTTGCCCTGACACTGCCGGCTGGGACACCGGCGAAGCCGGGTGTCGAAACCTCTGACGCGTCAGAGACGAGCCGGGGTACGGCGCTTGGTCACGATTGCCAGCACCACCTGCTCCAGGGCGAAGCCGGGGTCACTACCGGCGCCCTTGATCTGCGCGTCGGCCACCGCCACCGCCTGGATGGCACTGGCCACCGCGGACGGCGTCCATTCCCGAGACAGGCGGGCCAGATCCTTCAACTTCCACGGCGGTACGCCGACGGCACGGGCCAGGTCGGCATCGCGCAGGCGGGCGTCGCGAGCGTCGAAGTACTTGCCGAGCCCGCGCAGATTGTTGGCCAGGGCACTGGTGATCAGCACCGGCGCCACGCCGGTGACCAGCGCCCAGCGCAGCTTGCCGAGAGCCTGATCGGCCCGGCCGTTCACCGCGTCGTCGGCCACCGCGAAGCTGGTCACCTCGGCCCGTCCGGCGAAGTAGCGGGTGATCGCCGCGGTGGTCAGCTGCCTGTCGGCAGAATCGTCCAGCAACTGGCGGACGGCCCCGGCCAGCGCGCGCGTGTCGGTGCCGATGGCCTGCACCAGCACCTCGGCCACCGCCGGGGTTGCTTTGCCACCATTGCGACGAGTCTCGGCGACCACGAACTGGGGCAGCTCCCACGGCTTGATCGATGGGCAATCGACGATCGGCGGCTTGAGCTTCTTCAACCCGTCAAGGATTGCCTTGCCCTTCACTCCGCCGCCGTGAACCACCAGCAGCGCCAAGTCTTCGCCGGGGTCGGCGGCCAGTTGTAGCAACTGGGGATTGAGATCGTTGGGTAGTTCAGCCAGATCGTTGAGCACCAGCACGGTCGCCGAGGCGAACAGCGAGGCTCCCGCGGCTTCGGCCAGGGACCCGGCGTCCAAACCGCTGGACTCCAGACGAACGACTGAGGCATCGGGACGCTCCGCGGTGGCCGCGGCGACGAAGTCGGTCACCGCCCGTTCGGCCAGCAGTGACTCCGGCCCTGTGACCAAGCCGAAGGTCCCAAATATGCTCTGCGCCGCCACGCCCCTAAGCATGCCAGTCTCTGCCGACATCATGCGCCCGGCAACGCTCGGGCCCCTCGCTGGCCTCAGGGAACGTCAAGCTGAGTTGCGACGAAGGCGGCAGTGAAGCCGTCGACTTCGCCCGCGATAGCCTCACCAATCTGGGCACTGGAGCCGGCTCGCAGGGCCGCACGCAGGTTATCGTGCCAGGCCAGGAACTGATCGACAGCAAGGCTTTCACTCACCGCCAGGCGATAGCGGGAACCGAGCTCGCGGGTCAGCGAGGCCATGCGACGCAGGCGCAGCGACGGGTTCGGCTGGGCGGCCCGGTCGAAGAAGGCGCGATAGGTGATCTCGGCACCGCGGGAGTGGCCACCGTCCCGTTGCCAGGCCCCGCGTAACAGCCGGGAGGCGACCTCGATGTCAGCCCAATCGTGGGGCTGGTACTGCTCTGCTGCACCGCTGAGCAAAGCACTGTCGAGTAGCTTGCGAACCTCAGCCAGTTCCTGGGCGTCACGAACGGTGAGCTGACTCACCCGGGCACCCTTCTGCGGGGTGAAGTCGACCAGACCCTCACCGGCAAACCGCTGCAGAACCTCACGGAGCGGAGTGGGGCTCACCGAGTAGGACTCCGCCAGGCTGACCGTCCGCAGCCGCTGCCCCGGCTCGTACTCCCCGCCCAGAATGGCGCGACGAAGCTCCCGCTCGACCCACTCGATGCGGCTCACCGGGCCACCTGCAGCAGGGTGCAACTCGCTCATCGCGCCACCTTCCTGCTGCCTCACCGCTCGGTCGCGGAGTCGCGCACCATGTTAGTCACCGGCAAGCCAGCTCGTGGGGCCGCCACCCGCCAGCGGCGGCCCCACGATGACTCAACTGAACAAGTGCACCTTCTGCGGCGTGTTGTAGCTGGTGAGGTTCCCGAGGCCCAACTGGCCGTCGCCGTTCAGCCCCCAGCAGTACGCCAGGCCCCCAACCAGCGCGCAACTGTGGCTGGTTCCGCCGGTGATCTCGGTGGCACCGCTGGTCAACCCCGTCACCTGGGTCGGCACGTTCCGCTGCGTGTACGTCCCGTCGCCCAGGCGGCCGTCGGCATTGGAGCCCCAACACTTCACCGCGCCACTCGACTGCAGGGCGCACATGTGGAACTGCCCGGAAGTGAGGGCGGTGACACCGCTGGTCAGACCACTGACCTGGGTCGGAGCCCAACGCTCGGTGGTGGTGTTATCGCCCAGCTCGCCGTAGGCGTTGCCGCCCCAGCATTTGACCCCGCCAGTGGACAGCAGCGCGCACGCATGAGTGGAACGCAATGCCATCGCGGCCACGCCGCTGGTCAACCCCGTCACCTGGGTCGGCACGTTCCGCTGCGTGTTCGTCCCGTCGCCGACTTGGCCGTGGACGTTCAGGCCCCAACACTTGGCTGCGCCCGAGACCACCGCACAGGTGCCGTTGGAGCCTGCCACGATCGCGGTCACGTTGCTGGTCAGCCCACTCACCTGAACCGGCGTCACCCGGTTCGTGGTGCTGTTGTCACCCAACTGGCCGTCGGAGTTGCGGCCCCAGCACTTGGCTGCACTCCCCACCTTCGCGCAGGTGAAGGTCAGGCCGACGGAAATGGCGCTGACTCCGCTGGTCAGGCCACTGACCTGAGTCGGGGTCCACCGCTCGACTGTGGTGCCGTCACCGATCTCTCCGTCGGGGTTCTCACCCCAACACTTCATCGCGCCGGTGTCGAGGAGCGCACAGGTGTGGTTACCCAAGGCCGAAATCTGCGTCACGCCACTGGTCAACCCGGTCACTTGCACCGGAGTGGACGAGGAGTTCTTGGTTCCGTTACCAAGCTGGCCGTTGCCATTCAGACCCCAACACTTCACCCCACCAGAAGAGAGCAGCGCACAGGTGTGGAAGCCACCGCCCCCACCGGCCAGAGCTTCCACGCCTTCGATCCAGATCGTGAGTTCTCGCGTGCTGGTCTTGGTGTGGGCGTCAGTCACGGTCACCGTTGCGGTCGAGCTCTTGGTGACCGACGTCGTTCCAGAGATCACCCCGGTGTCGGCGTCGATGCTCAAGCCCGTCGGCAGCCCCGTGGCCGACCACTGATACGGAGCGGTGCCACCAGAGGCAGCCACCGTCTGGCTGTAGTTCGCTTGCGCAACCCCATCGGCCAGGCTGGTGGTCGTGATCGCGACCGCCGCAGTCACGTTCACTGCGATTTCTGCGGTTGCCGTCCTGGCCTTGGCATCGGTGACCGAGATCGAGAAGGTGAAAGCGCCCGACTCGCTCGGCGTTCCGGTGACCTGTCCGGTGCTGGCATCGACGCTCAGTCCACTCGGCATTCCCGTCACCTGCCAGGTGTACGGGCTGACACCTCCGCTTGCGCCGAGGGTCTGGTCATAAGCCTCGTTCTGCAAGGCGGAAGCAAGGCTGGTCGTGCTGATCACCACCGGAGTGGCCACCTCCAGCGACAGCTCGACCGAGGCCGTCCGTCCGGTTGCGTCGGTGACCTTCGTCGTAAAGGTGCTGGACGCTGCCGCGCTCGGCGTTCCCGAGATCGTCCCGTCGGCAGCCAAGGACAACCCATCAGGCAACGCACCAGCAGTGATCGACCAGGTGTAACTGCCATCGCCACCACTCGCTGCCAGGCTCTGGCTGTAGGCCACCGTCGTCGTGCCATCCGGCAGGCCGGTGGTGGTGATCGCAACCGGGTCCTTCACTGAGATGGTGAGTTCAGCAGTCGCGGTACGACCGACACTGTCGGTCGCCTTCACCGTCACCACACTGTCGCCAGCGATCGACGGCGTACCCGAAACCACACCGCCCGCCGACAAGCTCACGCCACCGGGCAAGACACCCTCGGCAACACTCCACACCAGCGGAGTCGCGCCACCAGTCGCGGCCAGCGTCTGCTCGTACGCAACACCCACCGTGCCGGCCGGCAAGGTCGCGGTCGAAACCGCCAGCGGGTCCGACACCCTCAGCGACAGCTCGGCAGAGGCCGAACGTCCGGTCGCGTCGGTGACCGTCACCGTGAAGGTGCTGGACGACGCGGCGCTCGGCGTTCCCGAGATCGTCCCGTCGGCAGCCAAGCTCAACCCATCGGGCAACGATCCATTGGTGATCGACCAGGTGTAACTGCCATCGCCACCACTCGCTGCCAAGCTCTGGCTGTAGGCCACGGTCACGGTGCCATCCGGCAGGCTGGCGGTGGTGATCGCGACCGGATCCTTCACTGAGATGGTGAGTTCAGCAGTCGCGGTACGACCGACGCTGTCGGTCGCGCTCACCGTCACCACACTGTCGCCGGCAGCCGACGGCGTGCCCGAGATCAGGCCCGCAGCCGACAAGTTCACGCCCGCCGGCAGGGTGCCCGAGGCGATGCTCCACACCAGCGGGCTGGTGCCACCAGACTCGGCCAGCGTCTGCTCGTACGCAACACCCACCGTGCCAGCCGGCAACGTCGCGGTCGAAACCGCCAACGGGTCGGCCACCTTCAGCGTCAGCGTGGTGCTGCCGTTCAACTGCGGATCCGACGAGTCGTGCACCTGGACGACGATGTCGTAGGAGCCCGCGGCGTCCGGGGTTCCGAAGAGCCGCCCAGTGTCGCTCAACACGACGCCATCAGGCAGCGTCGAGGTCGTCGACCAGGTGTAGGGACCAACCCCACCACCAGGGGTCAAGGTGACGTCGTAGCCGGCGCCAACCGTCGCCTCCGGCAGAGTGGACTCCACTACCGCCACCGGCACCAGCACGTCCAGTTCCACGGTCGCCGTCGCGGTCTTGCTGTGAGCATCCGTGACCGTCACCACGACGCTGGCGGTGGTGTTTCCGGCCGCATCGGAGGGAATGCCGGTCAGCTCACCGGTTCCGGGCTTGAGTTCCAGTCCTGCGGGCAGGCCCTCGGCCGACCAGGTGTAGGGCTCGGTTCCGCCACTGGCCGCCAGGGTCGCGCCATAGCCGACGGTGGTCACCGCGTGCGGCAGTGACGTCGTGGTCACCGCTACCTTCGGACCAACCACCAGCGCAAACGTGCCGTTCACCACCCGTCCAGCCTCATCAGAGACCGAGACCCCGACCTGGTAGGTACCAGGCGCGGCCGGCGCCCCCGATAGCTCGACACCGTTGCGTGCGATTCCGTTCGGCAGGCCGGTCACGACCCAGGTGTAGGCACCACTGCCACCGGCAGCCTCCAAGGTCGCCGCGTAGTCGTCCTCCGCAACGCCGCTCGGCAGCGAAGCGGTCACCAACGACAGGGGGCCGGAGACCTTCAGCGTCAACGCCTTCGAGGCCGTCCGACCGACGTGGTCGGTGACCTTCACCGTGATCGACGCACCGTTGGTCGCCGAGGTCGGCGTACCGCTCAACACGCCACCGGTGGACAGCGACAACCCGTCAGGAAGGGCCTCCTCGGCGTTCCACTCGAAGGGGGTCGTCCCACCTGTCGCGGCGAAGGTTGCCTCATAGGCGGCCCCCACGGTGCCCTCGCTCAGGCTGGTGGTGGTGATACTCACCGGATCCTTCACCGTGACCGTCATCGGCAAGGACGCGGTACGGCCGACGTGGTCGGTGACCTTGACACTGATCGAAACCGATTGGCTGGACGTCGGCGTCCCGGACAGCGTCCCGTCCGTCGACAACGACAGGCCCTCCGGCAACGTGCCACCGACAACCGACCACGCGTACGGGCTCGTGCCACCAGAAGCCGCCAGGCTCTGGTCATGGGCCCCACCCACGGTCGCCTCCGACACGGACGTGGTCGTGATGCTGACCGGGTCCTTCACCGTCAACACCAGGGTGGCTGTGGAGGTCAGCGCGGGATCCGACGCATCGGTCACCTTCACTTCGATGTTCGAGTCACCGGTCGCAGTCGGCGTACCCGACAGCACTCCGCCGGTCGACAGACTCATGCCCGACGGCAGGCCCGAAACCACACTCCACGAGTACGGCGCCAACCCACCGGCAGCGGCCAAGGTCTGCGTGTAGGCCACATTCACGGTGCCCTCGGGAAGCGTGCTCGTGGTGACTCCCAGCGAACCGCGCAACGCGAGCTGGACCGTCGCCGTGGCCGTCTTGTGATGTGCATCGCTCACCGTCAGCTCGACAGTGGCCGTCGTCCCCGCCTCAGAGCCGGCCGGGGTACCCGACAACACACCCGTCTCACTGTTCACCGAGATCCCACTCGGCAGCCCCGTCGCAGCCCACGTGTAGGGAGCCGTACCACCGGACGCGCCCAGCGTTGCCGAGTACAGCTCGGAGGCAACCGCATACGGCAATGACGTGGTCGTGACCGCGACCGCCGGCCCCACGACCAGCTCCAAACTGGCCGTGGCTGTCCGCCCGGCGTCATCGCTGACCGTCAACTCCACCGTCGACGACCCAGCCGCCGTGGGAATCCCGACCAGCTTGCCGCCACTCAGCTCGATGCCGAGCGGCAGACCCGTCGCCTGCCAGGTGTACGGACCACTGCCGCCAGCCGCGGCCAACGTGACCGAGTAGTCATCACCGACGACACCGGCCGCCAGCGTGGTGTTGGAGACCTCCAACACCCCGGCGATCTTCACCGTCAAGGTGGCCGAAGCGGCGCGGCTCTTGCCGTCGGTCACCGTGAAGGTCACCTCGCCCGAGGACGCCGCCGTGGCCGTCCCGGAGATCGTGCCGTCACTGGCCAAGGACAACCCGTCCGGCAGCGTCCCCGACGTCACCGACCAGGAGTAGCTGGCATCTCCACCCGAGGCGGCCAGTTCCTGGCTGTAGGCCTGACCGACCGTCCCTTCGGCCAGCGAAGTGCTGGTGACCTGCAGTCCAGTGACGGTGATGTTGAGATCGGCGCTCGCGGTGCGGCCGCCAGTATCAGTCACGGTCACGGTGAAGCCCGCCGATTCGGTCGCGGTCGGAGTACCCGACACCAGCCCCGCAGAGCTCAATGCCAGGCCCGCAGGCAACGAGCCTGCCGTGACCGCCCAGGCGTAGGTGCCATCGCCGCCACCGGCGGCCAGTTGCTGGCTGTAGGTGTCGCCCACTTCGCCGTTGGCAAGGCTGGTGGTCGTGATCGCCACCGGATCCACCACCACCAAGTTGAGGGTGGCCTCAGCGGTCTTGCCGTTGCTATCGGTCACGGTCAGCTGAACCTCAGACGTGCCCGTCGCCGTCGGCTGACCACTGATCGTGTCGTCGCCCTCAATCGAAAGCCCGGCCGGAAGGCCGGTCGCAACCCAGGTGAACGGCGCCGTACCACCCGCCGCCGTCAACGCCAACAAGTAATCGATGCCGACAACGCCATCAGGCAACGTCGACGTGGCCACCGACACCGCCGGCTTGATCGTGAACGTGATCGTCTTCGAGGCTGACTTCCCCTCCGAGTCGGTCGCGATGAACGTGACGTCGAAGGTGCCCGAATCTGACGGCGTACCCGTGAGGACGCCGGCGCTCGACAGGCTCAGGCCCGCAGGCAAACCCACCGCGGTCCAGGTCACCTCACCAATCCCGCCCGAACTGGACAGCGTGGTCTCGTATGACGTCCCAGCCACACCCACCGACAACGACGAGATCGAGATCACCGGCGCACCTGGACCGGCGTCCTGAACCACAACAGTCACCGGCGCCGACACCGACGCGGTCGCACCGTTGTAGGCCGCCGATACCGCCCGATACGACACCGTCCCCGCCGCCGTCGCTGCAATGCTCAACGTCGTCCGATCCGCCGTCTGTGGACCGGAAGCGACATCAGTCCAGACAGCGCCAGAAAGCTGCTGAATCGTGACCGTCCGGCCAACTCGGAGCGGAGATCCCGCCACAACAGCACTCATCGCAACACTCACCGTCGCCGAGCTCGGCAACGACAACGAGATCGACTGCACAGCAACAGGCACAACGAACGACGCCGAGGACGCCGCCCGGTACTTGCGCTTCTTGATCTTGACCTTGGGGACGTACACCCGCACCGTGGAGGTAGCCGACAGCACCGCCGTCGCTGTCACCGACCCCCGAGAGGTCACTCGGCCCGACCCGATCGTCACCCACGAGCGCCCCGACTTGCGCTGGATCAACACCGACCGGGCCTTCTTCACCTGAGCCTTGGTCAACGAGTACGTCACCGAGAAACGCTCCGAAGCCATCGGAGCGGCCGGGGTGATTCCCACCGTCCGCACCAACACCGATCGCGACGTCGCCACCGCGTACTGCCTGCTGGCGACCGTGGCCTTGCCCGCACGCACCCGGTAACGAACCACCGATGACGAGGTGGTCACCCGGAAGGTGAAGGCTCCCCGCGAACTGGTCATGGTCGAGGCAACCTTCACCCATTTGCTGCCCGACTGCCGTTGCAGCGTGACCGGACGTGCCACCTTTGTGGACGCCTTGCCGCTGACCACGAAGGCCTGCCCCCGCACCGGCACGCGAGGCGAAAGCTTCGGCGTCGAGACGGAACCACGGATGATGGCGAATGCTTCAGCGGCGGTCGGTGTCGCCGTATCCGCCGCAGTGATCGGGCGGGCCGTCGAACTGGCTGTCATCTTGGGGAGAACTGCGATCGATGCCCCCATGAGCACCGCGGCCAGCCACAGAGCCAGTACCGAGAACAACGCCGAACGCCGGACGGGGGTGCGCATGGAGTCTCCCTTGATCATGCAGACACGTACAATCTATAGATTATTTATCTATCACGTGCGTGCGGCACACCCACTGACTCACAGAGGAATCCCGCTTCCTGATACGGCCCGAGGTCCAGCATTCGGATGCCCCCGGACGGGTGCGGATCAGCCGACGGCTACCGGAGTGCGCTGCAGCCGAAGCACCACCGTGGCACCCCCGCCGTCGGTATCTTCAATGCTGATCGTGCCCTGATGCTGCTCGACCACTGCGCGGGTGATGGCCAAGCCCAGCCCTGCACCCGAGGTGCTCCCCGACTCAGGTGACCGATCAAGCCGATAGAACGCCTCGAAGACCTGCTCACGAGCCTCGACCGGGATGCCCGGGCCGTGATCGATCACTCGAACCTCCACCGCCAGGTCGTCGGCAGACACCTCGACCCGTACACCACTGCCGGGTGGAGTGTGCTTGCAGGCATTCGCCCCCAGATTGAGCAACACCTGCTGCAGCGCTTCCGGGTCGCCCCACACGACGCACTCACCTGCGGGCACGTCCAGATCAATGACGCGACCAGAGAAGGCGGCCCGAAGATCCGAGCACACACCCTCGGCAAGGTGGCGAAGATCAACCAAGTCCCACGAGGAGCGACTCGTCGCGCCCGCACGATCAAGGTTGGACACGCTCTGGACGAGAACAGTCAACCGTTGTGCGCCGGCACCAATGCGGCTCATTGCGTGATCGATGGCCGCCGGGGTGGTGAGCATGCCGCGCTCGTACAGCTGGGAGTAGCCGGCTACTGCTGTCAACGGGGTGAGCAACTCGTGCGCCATCTCGGCCACTACCCGCTTCTGCTCCGCCGCCGCCCGTCCTGCGCGAGCCAGAGCGTCGTCGCGGTCGCGAAGCTGGCTGCTGAGCTGATTCACCATCTCCTGCAAAGCCAGCGACAAGGTCCGGGTCTCACGAGTTTGCTGCATCTCAGGAATGCCGACCGAGAGGTCACCACCTGCGATCGACTGCGCGGCCGAGGCCAGCGCATCAACCGGCTTTGTGACCCGCCGACTTGCCAGCCACAGCACGAAGACTGTTCCGAGGAAGATCGCGAGACCGGCAACCACCAGCGTCACCCGCAGTTGCGTCAACGTTGCCGCCATCGGACGGAGGCTGAGCGCGAAGATGCGACTGCCACCGCCGTTGACATCCCGCACCGCCAGGGCGCGGTAACCCGGTGTAGCGCCGACGGTCTTGATCTCGCCCGGGGCCGCAACCAGCTCAGCAATCTCCTCGGGAGTGAAGACCGAGCTTCGCTCGACGGGGGTGACGGTACCGTCCGCACTGACCGTGAGTTGCTCCGGCTTGTAGTCGTCGATCGGTCCGGGCAGCGGCTCGATGCGCGAGCCGACCGCCGCCCGGTGAACTTCCCGGTCGAGGTCGGCCATCAGCTGAGCGCTGACCGTGCGCTCCACATAAGTGATGAGCGCGATGTTGCTGAGTGCGAGCAGCACGATCATCGGAAGGATGATCACCCACCGCAGCGGCAACCCCATCACTTCTCCGGTCGTGGCTGCTGTCCGCTGGATCGGCGCAGGAGTGCCTCCACCCGCAAGGCGAGCTCATCGACGTTGAAGGGCTTGGCGAGGTAGTCATCGCCACCGGTGAGGAAACCCATGATGCGGTCACTGGGGGCGCTCAGCGCAGTGAGAAAGATCACCGGAGTATCCACCCCGGAGTTGCGGAGTTGCCGGCAGACGTCCAGGCCGTCTCCGCCGGGCAGCATGACGTCCAACACGATCAGGTCGTGTCGACGTGTCAGACCTTCGGCAATGGCCGCGGCCGAGTCGCTGACCTCAGTGACGTCATGGCCCTGGAAACGCAGTGTCGTGGCGACGATGTCTGCGATGGCGAGATCATCTTCGACCACCAACACGCGACGTGGCGCGACGGCGGAATCGCTCATACGCCTATCGAACCATGCCGAGCCAGGAGCATCTCGGTCATCCGCCACAGAGGACCGGAGTTTCTGCCTCGGCCGACCATTCGACGAGCCTCAAGGGCCGGACCGCTGAGTAGTGATCACGAGATCGGCTCCACTACGGGCAACGGCCACCGCCCCGGTTCGGTCGGTGCGAACGATGTGGGCCCCTGTGTTCTGGACGGCCACGACGGTGCGGGCTGCGGGGTGTCCGTAGTCGTTGTCGACGCCCACGCTGATCAGCGCGATCCGGGCGTGCGCGGCCGCCAGGAAGGCTGGGCTCTGGTGGGACGACCCGTGATGCGGTACCAACAGGACGTCCGCACTCAGGTCGGGCACCGCGGCCAAGGTTGCCGCCTGACCGGTCTCCTGCAGATCACCGGCCAGCAGGACCCGCATTCCCCCGGTCTCGGCCCGCAGCACCAGGGACGAATCGTTCTCCTCGGCCGACTCGGCGGTAAGCACCGCGGGCGCCACGAAGCTCTGCTCGGCCAGCACCGTGAGCTGGGCTTGCCCGGCGGCCACCACCAGCCCAGGCTGGGCCAACATCACCGGCACTCCGGCCAGCGCGGTGCGCACCTGCGTCCAGCCGGAGGCGTTGGGATTCACCGCCGGCAGCAGCACCTGGTCGACGCGGCGTCCGTCGCCCACCCCGGACGCGCCACCGATGTGGTCGGCGTGCGGATGGGTGAACACCAACCAGGGCACCCGTTCGATGCCCAGCTGATCCAGGCAGCGATCGACCGCCCGTGGCTCCGGCCCGGCATCCACCACGATCGCCGCACCCGGCCCCGCCCGGATCACGGTGGCATCGCCCTGACCGACATCGCAGGCAACCACCAGCCACCCGTCCGGCGGCCAGCCCGGCGGAGTGAGCGGACGCAGACAGGCCACCACCAGCGCCGCCGTCACCGCGAGCACCAGCCAGCGCCGGGCCAGAAACGCTGGCATCACCAGCACCAACAACACGCAGCCGAGGCCGAGCAACACCACCGCGAACACCGTCGCCGGCCAGGTCAGCCACGCTCCCGGCAGTGCTGCCCCGGCCGCAGCGATCCAGCACAACGTCTGCGCGAAGCCGGCCGCACCCCACCCCAGCACCCGCGCCAACCAGGGCAACGGCACCGCCGCCCACGCCGCGGCGAACCCTAACACCGTTCCCGGACCGACCAGCGGCCCGGCCAGCAGGTTCGCAGCCAACCCGACCAGGCTCACCTGTCCCGAGATCGCACTCACCACCGGCTGGGTCACCAGCTGTGCCGCCAACGGGACGGCGACCGCCTCGGCCAACCAGCGCGGCGCCCACGCCGCAGCCACGTCGGTCCACCGCCGCGAGAACAGCACGATGCCGCCGGTGGCCAGCACTGACAAGGCGAAACCCACCGAGCGGGCCAGCCACGGGTCGATCAACACCAGACCCACCACCGACCACGACACATAGCGCAGCCCCTGACGTGGGCCGGCCCACCCGAGCCCGGCCAATCCGACCAGGCCCATCGCCGCGGCCCGCAACACGCTGGGTTCGGCCCGGCACAACACCACGAATCCGGCCACCACCACGACCGCCAACCCGCGCCGCCACCAGCCAAGAACGCCCGCCCGCCCGGCCAGCCAGAGAACTGCCGCCAGAAGCAACGTGAGGTTGGCACCGGATACTGCAGTCAAGTGAGTGAGCCCGGTGGCCTGGAAGTCGGCCTGCAGCCGCTCGGGCATGGCCGAGGTGTCCCCCAGTACCAGCGCCGGAACCAGAGCCGCCGGGTCAGCAGGCAGCCCCACCATGGCGTCCCGGAGGCCAGCGCGGATGGCGTTGACCGCCGCATCGATGGGCGTCGGCGGTCTGATCAGCTGCGGCACCGACCGGGCCGCAGCCCACGCACTGACGTCCACGTCGTCGCAGGGGGCCAGCTTCACCACCGCCTCGACGGTGCTCCCGGGCGCAAGCGCGCTCCATTGTTGGCCGCGCTCACCGGTCGCGCTCAGCCGCAGGGTCGCCCCGCTCCACCAGGACGTCCCCCGCCCGTCTACGCGCTGCACGCGCAGCGGCACGAACCAGGTTGGGCCACCCAGCCCGGAGTGCCACTGTCCCTCGCCGACGACCACCTCGACGTTGACCACCGCTTGCTGGGCGGCCAGGTCGGTGATCGGCCCCGTACGGACGGCGGCCGTGCGGGCTGCTGAGGCGCCCAGCACGACCGCCACCATCAGCACCAGCGCCCAAACCAACCGCGATCGCCGCCGCCAGCCGATCAGTATCAGGACGACGCCCGCAGCAACCCCGACCGACACCCATCCGGCCTCGATACCCGTGCCGAGCCAGGCCGCCGCCCATGCCGATACCCCGAGCGCGAGCGGAGCGACCGGGCGCGGCTCAGAGCTGGACGCGGTCGGCAAGGTCGGCATAGGTCTTGGGGCCGATGCCGTCAACCTCTTGCAGCTCGGTGACGGCGGTGAAGCGGCCATGCGCCTTGCGCCAATCGAGGATCTTCTGTGCGGTCACCGGACCGATCCCGGGCAGGGCGTCCAGTTGTTGCAGCGTCGCCTTGTTGAGCGAGACCTTGCCTCCCCCTCCCGACGGTGCCTCGGCCGACCCGCCCGAGGCACCGCTCGCATCCCGGATCCAGGCCCCCGGATGTCGCGTGGAACCGATCTTCAGCTGGGTGCCGTCGGCGATCACCTGAGCCAGGTTCAACTCCCCCACTGATGCCTTCGCGGCCAGTCCACCGGCTGCGGCGATCGCATCGGCGACCCGCGCACCGTTCGGCAGCGTCACCACGCCCGGATGGTTCACCGCACCGATCACATGCACCAACACCTGCGGACCTGCCGTCCCGGCCGGAGCCGGGCTCGCTCCACTCGCGCTCGGGCTCGACTGGACGCGCGGTGCGGCATCAGCCACCGGCGTCGATCGCACCTGCAGCAGGCTGTAGGCGGTCCAGGCCACCCCGACCAGCAGCACCACAATCACCGTGGTCAAGTGATCCTTGGTGAACTCGACCACCCGTGACGGCAGCCCAGCCATCACCGACACCCCGGACCCGGCCTCGACCGGACCAACGTCGACCGGCCCAGCCTCGACCGGTTCAGCGACGGTTGGCGGCCGCAACCGCGCCAGCCATTCCTCCTCGGCAACCACCTCGCGCTCGGCGGTCGGCGGTGGCGAGACCGCCGGCGCCTGCAACTGGGCGAACAACTCCCCCAGCCGCCGTTGGACCACCTCACTGGCCACCGGCCCGCTACCTTCTCCCATACCGGTCAGTGTCGGCAGCTACCGGCCTCAAGGTTCAGCCGGAGGCCAGCTTGTGGATAGACCTGGCCCATGTCCACAGCAGGACCACGAGACCGGTTCGCGGGTTTTGGGCTCGGCTGACAGACTGAATCGGTGATCAGCCGCCGCCCTCATCCGTTCGCGATGGTGGTGGCGACGATCTTCATGCTCGCCGGGGCGGCCTTGTGGGCGCTGGACGCCTTCCCCACCCTGCAGGCAATTTCCCGACAGACCGCACTGGTGTCGTCCTTCACTCCCTACGGCATCGTCGCCTGGGTGATCGCAGCACTCATCCTGCTGCTCGCCGCGCGCGGCACCGGACGGCTGGTGTCGCTGGTGGCGTTCGCCGGGATGTTCATCCACGCCGGCATCTTCCTGCCCTATTTCGAGACCAGCTATCAGGCACCGACGGGCGCGCCGCCGACCGTGAAGATGATCATGCTCAACCTTCACTACGGCCACGGCGACCTCGACCAGTTGTGGGCTCAAGTCAAAGCCGAGAAGCCCGACCTGGTCGTGCTCACCGAGTTCACCGAACAGTCCTCGACAGTCCTCACCGACCCTCAGTGGCAGGCCCTGCTGCCCTACCACCTCGGCACCACCGGCCGGTCGAGCAACCGCGACCAGTTCGGTGACTCCTCCGGCACCCAGGTCCTCTCCCGGACGCCGATCACCCTGCTCGGTCGGGCCAGCGGCACCGAGAACGCGAACCTTGCGATCCAGGTCACTTCCGGCGGGCACGAGTTCACCCTGATCGCCGCCCACCCGATCAACGCGGTACGCGGTGGGCTGGACGGTTGGCTGAACGAGGGCGCGATCCTGGCCGACTTCGTGGCCACCCAATCGGGTCACCCCCTGGTGGTCGCCGGCGACCTCAACTCCGTACCCGAGCACCTGACGATTCACAACCTGGTGGCTCGCACCGGACTGCACCAGGCCACGCAGGGCTGGCAGCCCAGCTACCCCGCCGATCGCATGGTGCCGCTGATCACCATCGATCAGGTGCTGGCCAGCAGCCAGTTCAGCACCGTACGAGTGGCCCGGTTCCGGGTCGCCAACACCGACCATCTCGGCAGCGTCGTGGAGTTGGCCCAGTCCTGAGCGGACGGGGTTTCGACACGGCCGCTTCGCGGCCTGCTCAACCAGCGGTCGTTGGGAAACCGCTTCGCGACCTGCTCAACTAGCTGTGGTCGGGAAGCCGCTTCGCGGCCTGCTCGGCCAGCGGTCGTTCAGAAACCGCGGCGCGCCCGCTCACCCAACCCAAAGCTGGTTGAGCCGCGAGCGCAGCGAGCGAGTCGAAACCACCGTCCGCCGAACGTCAGGCGGGGACGATGCTGACCAGCTTGGGCGCGCGGACGATCACCTGACGCACAGCGCGGCCGTCCAGCGCTCGCTGAACGCCGGGATCGGCCAGCGCCAAAGCCTCGAGCTCGGCATCGGTCGCCGACGGCGAGACGTCCAGCTTGGCGCGGACCTTGCCCTGGACCTGCACCACGCAGGTCACCTGCTCGGCCACCAGCAGCGCCGGCTCGACGACCGGCCAGGTCGCATTCGCCACGCTCGGAGCGTGTCCCAGCAACTCCCACATCTCCTCGGCGACGTAGGGCGCGATCGGGCTCAGTAGCACCGCGACGGTCTCGGCGGCCTCACGGACGGCCGAATCGCTCGGACCGGCACCGGTGTCGATGGCCTTGCGGGTGGCGTTGACCAGCTCCATGATGCGGGCCACAGCGACGTTGAAGCGCTGCGTGTCCAGGCACTCGGTCACCTCGGCGATCGCCTTGTGGGTAGCCCGTCGCAGGCTCAACTCGCCAGCAGCCGGATCGGCGCCGACCGCGCTGGTCACCTCGGTGGCCAGCCGGTGGGCGCGTTGCAGGAACTTCAGCGTCGAGCTCGCCGACACGTCCGCCCAGTCGATGTCGTCCTCCGGCGGACCGGCGAACACCACGGTGGTGCGGATCGCGTCCACGCCGTACTCGTCGATCTGCTTGCCCAGGTCGACACCGTTGCCCAGCGATTTGCTCATCGCCTTGCCCTGGTTGATCACCTGGCCCTGGTTCATCAGCCGGGTGAACGGCTCGGAGAAGTCCACCAAGCCGATGTCCTGCAACACCTTGGTGAAGAAGCGCGAGTACAGCAGGTGCAGGATCGCGTGCTCCACACCACCCACGTATTGGGCCACCGGCATCCACTTGGCCACCTCGGCCGGGTCGAACGGCCCGTCGTTGTAGCCCGGCGAGCAATACCGGAAGTAGTACCACGAAGAGTCGACGAAGGTGTCCATGGTGTCGGTGTCGCGGGTAGCCGCGCCGCCACAGGTCGGGCAGGTGGTGTTCACCCAATCGGTGGCGCTGGCCAGCGGGCTGGTGCCCTTCGGTGCCAGTGCGGCACCGCGCAGATCGGGCAGTTCCACCGGCAGCTGATCGTCCGGCACCGGCACCTCGCCACAGGTGGCGCAGTGGATGATCGGGATCGGGCAGCCCCAGAAGCGCTGGCGACTCAGCAACCAGTCACGCAGTCGGAAGGTCACCGCCGATTCACCGGCACCCTTTTCGGCCAGCATCGCGGTGATCTTGGCCACGCCGTCGGCCTTATTGGTCAACCCGTCTAGGGCCGGGGAGTTCACATAGGCGCCATCGCCGGGGGTCGCCACGAAGGTCTGCGCCGGGTCGGGCTGGCCGGTTTCGACGACCACCCGCACCGGCAGATCGAACACCTTGGCGAAGTCCAGGTCGCGCTGGTCGTGCGCGGGTACGGCCATCACCGCGCCGGTACCGTAGTCGGCCAGCACGTAGTCGGCGGCATAGACCGGCAGCAGCTCGTTGTTGACCGGGTTGATCGCATGGATGCCCAGGAAGACACCGGTCTTGGGTCGCTCGGACGACTGCCGCTCGATCTCGGTGGCGCGCTTGGTGACCTCCAGGTACTCCTCGAAGGCCGGACGCTGCGCGTCGGTGACGATCTCAGCGGCCAGTGGCGCCTCGGGGGCGACCACGAAGAAGGTGGCACCGTACAGAGTGTCGGGTCGGGTGGTGAAGACGCGGACGGGCTCGTCGCGGCCTTCGATCTGGAAGTCGACGTAGGCACCTTCGGAGCGGCCGATCCAGTTGCGCTGCATCGCCAGCACCCGATCGGGCCACTTGCCCTCGATCAACTCCATGTCGTCCAGCAGTCGCTGGGCGTAGTCGGTGATCTTGAAGTACCACTGGTTCAGCTTGCGCTTGGTGACCACGCCGTGGCACCGCTCGCACAGCCCCTGAACCACCTGCTCGTTGGCCAGCACCGTCTGATCGTTGGGGCACCAGTTGACGAAGGAGTCCTTGCGGTAGGCCAGGCCGCGCTCGTAGAAGCGCAGGAACAGCCACTGGGTCCAGCGATAGTAGTCGGTGTCGGAGGTGTGCAGTCGACGCGACCAGTCGAAGCTCAGGCCGTAGCGGGCGAACGAGTTCGCCTGGGTGTCGATATTGGCGTACGTCCAGTCGGCGGGGTGGGCGTCCCGGGCGATCGCGGCGTTCTCGGCCGGCAGGCCGAAGGAATCCCAGCCGATCGGGTGCATGACGTCATAGCCCTGGAGCCGCCAGTAGCGGGAAACGATGTCGCCCATGACGAAGGCCTCGGCGTGCCCCATGTGCAGGTCGCCGGAGGGGTAGGGGAACATGTCGAGGACGTAGCGGCGCTCTTTACTGCCGTCATCGAGCGGCGTGAAGGTGCCGTCTTCGGCCCAGAACTGCTGCCACTTCACCTGCGCGGCGGCGGCGTCATAGCCGCTGCGCACTACCTCGCTGGTCACTTGATTCCTCGCTCCTTCTCACCGACTTCGCCCTGGGTGACACATGAAAAAGCCCCGGCGGGCCGTGAGGCTCGCCAGGGGCCGCCGCGACTGACAATGCAGCCGCGGCTACGCAAGGTCCAGGGAGAATCCGTGCATGCCGGCAAGTCTATCCGATGGCGCGACACGCCAGCCCCAGGATCGGACGACGGCCCCACCACCCGCGCCTCAGGCCGAATCCGGTGCCGCCAGCAGTCGCGCATGGTCGGCCAGCGCCCCGACCAATGCCCGGCGGTACTGGGGCCAGGCCGACGGTGGCAGCACGGTGGCATTGATCCATTCCAGCATCGCCGCCAGCGGGACGTCCGCCGCCAGCTGGTCGAGCCGCTCCAGGCACACGGTCTGCAAGGCGCCGTCACCAGTCAGCCAACCCGCCACCCCCAACAACCCCACCGGTGCCGCCGCGAACCCCGGTGGGGTCACCGCGACCACCGCCGTCCAACGCTCCACCGCCGCCGGCGCTCGGGCAGCATCCAACCCCTCCACGATCAACTGCTGAATCTCGGCCTCTGCGGCCAGCACCGCCAAACGGACAAGGTCTGGGTGTGCGGTGGCTGTGGTCGCCAACGTCGACGCCCACCGACGGCGAGCCTCCGACCCCAGGGCAGCCACCTCGCCCGTGGCGATCACGAAGTCCTCCGCCAGGCCAGGTATCTGCTCGGCCTGGGGCCCGGCCACCTGGGCCACCAACGCCGCACGCGACTCTCGCAACGGCAGTCCCAACGCGGCCGCCTGAGCGGCCACCTCAGCGGTTCCCACCTGACCGCTGAGCCCGGCGGCGTGATCGACCCGCCAGCGCTGGCGACCCACCTGCACCAACCGGCCGAGCCGATCCTCCCCCACCACCTCGGCGGCGACATCCAGCACTGCCCAGGCCAGGCCCAGATCCTCGGTGTAGGCCAGACACCAGGCCTCGCCGTCGGGAAACCGCTCGAACAGCCGGGAGATCAACTGGTTCATCGCCTCGGCCTCGGCCATCGGTGCCAGGTCGACCCGGGCGAGCACGCCCATCCGGCCGTCGTCGACCATCAGCACCACGAGTGAGGAATGCGGGTGGAAGCCGACCAGGTAGGGCACCAGGCCGACCAAGTCGTCCACGTCATGAATGGCCAGCCGGGCCTCGGGTTCGATTGCGCTCATGCCGGACAGCTTCGGGATCGCGACCCCGAAATCGTCACTATCCACAAGGGTGATTCCTTACCCACAGCCGAGCCGTTCGCCGCCTCGGCGGGTAGCCTGGCAACGATGACTTTCACACCAGGCACCCCGAACCCCGACGGCCCGGACGAGGCACAGCCCCGTCCACCGGCCCCCGGTTGGGCACCTGTGCCCCTGTCGGCGGCCAGCGGTGCCGCCGCGTCGGTGCCGTCCCAGACCTCTGCTCCCGAACCACAAACGTCCGACTCGACCGAGATCGGACGATTCGCACCCCGACGCAGTCTGCTGCCGCTCTTGGTGGGGGTGATCGGAGTCGCCGTGGCGGTACTCCTGGGTTACACCGCGCTCCGTCCCCCGACGCCCAACCCCACCGCGAGCGCCCCGGTAAGCGCCACCCCGAAGCCAACTCCGCGTGACGGCACGCGGTTCACCGCGGAGAGCGACCGTGCCAGCGGGGTGTGGAAGATCACCGACAGCCGCTGGGACGCCACGGGCGTGTCCGCGCTCATCACGGTCACCGTCGACACCGGCACCCTGGACTGCTACTTCAGCGCTCTGCCCCACGACGGTTCCGACGTCAGCGACGGCGAAGAGTCTTCCTTGTCACCGCAGTTCCCGAACGGACCGATCTCAGCCGGCTCGTCAGCCAGCGGCTGGGTGCATTTCACCATCGAGCACGGCACCACTTTGGTGTTCCTGCGGACCGCCGATCAGGCGCAGATCTCCGGTCTCGAAGTCGCCGGCTGAACTCCGCTCAGGCGGACGGTTCCACGCCCGCCTCGACGGCGGCCTGTTTGGCCTGATTGCGCGCCAACGCGTCCGGGTGGTACTTGCTCAGCAGCACCACACCACCGATGGCGATCGCACCGGTGAGGAGCATTCCGAGGGCATACTCGGGGCGATCCGCCAAGAAGGCGCCCTCACCCAACACCAGGATGCCGAAGGAGACCGCGACGATCGGGTCGGTGGTGGTCATCGATCCGACCACGATCTCGGCCGGGCCGTTGGCGTAGGCCTGCTGCAGCATCCAGCCACCCACGGCGTAGCAGGTCAACAAGAACCCCAGGCCGACATAAAGCAGCGGATCGGTCCAGTAGTTGTCCCTGCCGAGCACCTCGAACAGCACCTTCAGCATCGTCGGGCTCATGCCGTAGTAGAACGAGCCGGCCGAGGCCAGCAGCAGGCAGCGCCGGAAGCCACGACCACGAAAGCCGAGGTAGGCCAGCAGGGCACCGATCGTGTAGACGGTGAGCACTCCGACGATGATCTTGACCAGGTCGAGTTCGACCACCTTCGCCGCGGTGGACGCCGAGAAGTAGGTGAACGACACGATGCCGATGATGGTCATCGCCACCGCACCCCAGATCACCTTGGTCGGACGGAAGCCGTGCAGCTTGGCCGCCAGCAGCACCGACCACGGCACCGCCAGAATGCCGACCGGCTGGACCACGGTCACTGGCGCCAATGCCAGTCCGACCGCGTGCAGGGTGGCGCCGACGACGATGGTCCCGGTGCCGACCAGCCACAGCTTGTTCGTCAGCAGGCCCAAGATTTCCCGCATGCTCATCGACGGGTTTTCGGTGTCGGTGCGCGGCGTGCGGGACACCGCGAGGTGCTGGATGGTCGCGCCACCGGCAAAGCCCAGCGAGGAGAAAACCACGATGGCCAAGGCCAGCGGGATGTTCTGCTCCAGGTGGAACAGTGCTTCCAAGGCGATGAGGTTCATAGCGTCCTGTCACGTACGGGCAGCAGCGGGGCAGCGGCTGGGTCAGCCTAGCCGGTCGTGCCAATCCCGCTGACGACTAGCTGCGTTCGGAGAATCGGACCGCGGCCAAGAGTTGCGCCGCCAGCGAGGCGCCCAGCCCGAGCGGCCACCGGTGCATCACGTACTCGGCAGCCTCGTTCACCGCCAGCTGGCGGGTGGAGTTGCCGGCCCGCCTCCAGAACTCCGGCGGCGCCGGTTTGGCCAACTGCAGGTAGACCGGACGTGGCGAGGGACGGCAGCGCACCACGCATACCACGGCGCTCTCCCCGTCCGCCTTCGGCACCTCGGGGAACTCGGTGACGACCATGGCGGCGGCATTGGCACCCAACGTGGTGGTGAGCAATTCCCGTAGCCACAGCTCGAAGCGATCCAGATCGGGGGTCTTCAGCGTGGCCAGGTCGGCATTCAGTCCGAGCGGGGTGGCGTTGTCGTCCACGCCGATCACCAACGAGCCACCCTCAGCGTTGAGGAAGCCGCAGACTGTCTTCAAGATGACGTGCTCGATGTTCGCGTCGCGCGCCCCGGTGCGGAGGTTCACCCGGGCGGTCGACTTGTACTCGACCTTCCCCGATTCACCTGCAGCCAGCAGTTCGGCCACCGGCACCTGCGGACGCCCCTGGAAATGCGCGGCCAACGCGGCGTAGGCGGCAATCCCCGCCACCGAGAACCCCAGCGCCAGCAAGATCGTCAGAATGCTGGTGAGTTGGAGTTCATGGTCAATGGCACCGGCGACCGCTGCGGCCAATGCGGTTGCCAGCGCTGCGATCACGATCCCGGCCGAGGGGCTGAGCTTGGCCCGTCCCCGCAAGATCAACGTGGCCGCCCCGCTGAGGACGGCAGCCACCAGCAGCATCAATGGCAGCGCAAGGGCGACGCCCCACAGCGGGACGTCCACGATTCGCTCAAGCATGAGTTCCTTCCTGCGGGCCTCGCCGGATCACCAGCCGCCTCCGCCACCACCGCCGAAGCCGCCGCCACCGGAGAAGCCCGAGCCGCCGCTGGATGCCGCGGTGGCCGCCTGCAACGACGACGACATGCTGGACGACAGCGAACTCAGCGACGAGGTCAGACTGCCCAGCCCGAAGCCGGTGTTGTAGCCGTAGCCGTAGTACCAGTAGGGCGCGAACTCATAGCGACCCTCGGCGGCCAGTTGCTGGAAGATCGATGTCCACCGTTCGGCCACGCCGAAGACCATCGCGTAGGGCAGGTACCGGGAGAACACGTCGATGCCCTCTTCGAACTTGATCTGCTCGGCTTCGGCGGTGGTGAGGTACAGCTCGAAGCCCTTCGCCTGAGCCAGCACCGCCGAGCCGTCGGCCGTCCGCCGCCCGAAGGAGTTGTTGCGGATCAGCACGCCCAGACCCACGATGATCAGCGCCAGCCCGACCAGCCCCCAGCCGACCAGGCCCAGCAGCAGGCCCAACCCGGCGCCGGCGGCCATCAGCAGGATCCCACCGGCGATGGCCAGGCCCCGGATCAGCGCCGGGTTTCCGGTGAACCAGTGCAGCTCTTTGGTGACCCGGCTGTACATCTGCGAACGAACCTCGGTGAGCATCCCGGCGTAGGAGGAGTCACGCAGATCGTCGGTGGTCACTTGGCCGCCCTCGGCGAACAGCTTGGAGATCAACGTCGACTCGTAGCCGGCAAGCTCGTCGCTGCCCTGAGTCAGGGTGAAGGTGAAGTCCTTCTTGCCGGTCTGTTCGATGGTCAGGTGCTTGCGAACCGCGAGATCGACCATGGTCGCGGTGATGTCACGATCGTCGGCAGTGGCGTCCATCAACGTCCCGATCTCGCCAGGACGGGCATCGCGCGGCGGAGTGAACGCGACCGCCACCGGAGCTCGGGAGTCGTCGTAGCCGATGGTGGCCTCCTGGCCGGGAGCCGGAGCGAGGCCCGGAGTCAGGCCGAGGTAGACCTGGTCGCGCGCGGCGCGGCGGGTGCGCCGCCACAGCAGGAACAGCCCAGCGCCGGCGAGCAGGGCGGTCACCGAGCCGGTGAAGCCGTTCACCGGGAACATGTTCTGCACGGTCAGCCGCTTGGTGTAGCGCGGCTCAGCGTTGACGAAAGTGCCGGCCGGGAAGCCTGCGACCACCTGCATCCGGATGCCGTTGCCGGTACCCGTCGCCGTGTAGGTGGCCGAGTCGCCGGCCATGGTGTTGGCGCAGGTCCCGTTTCCCACGAAGCAGGCGGTCTGGGTGATCGCAGCCGGCCCGGTGACCTGCACCGACGCCTGGTCGATCGGCACCTGCCAGCCGGTACCGATCGCGTCCCAGTTGAACTCGTCCAGACCGGACGTGGCCTGCTTCGGCTCCACCAGCCCGCGGACGGTGTAGGTGATCTGGTAATCCTGCTGACCGGTGTAGGTGTGATTCTCACTGCCGACCCGGATTGTCAGCGTGCCGTCGCTCTCCTCGGTGGAGACCTCGGTGTTGGCGCCGGAGGGACTGGTCACCGGGCCCATCGTGTAGTCGTACATCCGCCACTGATCGTTGGGGGCGATCTGCCGCAAGGGGAAGACCAAGTACATCCCGTGCCCGGAGTCGGCACCGAAATCGAAGCGGACGTTGAGCTGGACGGTCGTCACGCCGTCGGCGGCGACGTTGGCCTTCACCTGATAATCGCGGATCGAATCGTCGTCGCTGTCGGCCCGACTCACCGTCGGCACCAAGATCAGCCAGCCAACAGAAAGCAGAAGCGCAGCAACCATGCTCATCATCCGACGCATGTGATGAGCCTAACAACGCCCACCAGCGCCCGGGGCCGAAGCCACGGCCAGTATTGTGAGCCGCGAAGGGAGGCGACGATGACCGGTGCGCAGGTGAATGCCGAAGTGCTGGCCGTGATCGTGGCCCTGGTCGACGGACGTCCGACGGTGCTGACCCTGGGTGAACCGCCACGGTTGCCGTCCGGCCCGCTGCTGCCGGGCCACCGCTCACTGCAACAGGCCACGCGCGCCTGGGTGGAGGAGCAGACCGGACGCCGACTGGGCTTCCTGGAGCAGCTGTACACCTTCGCCGACGTCGATCGCACCGACACCGGGCGTGAGCTGTCGATCTCCTACCTGGGCTTGACCACCGCCGGAGACCCCGGGATCGGTCGCTGGACCGACTGGTACGACCTGTTCGCCTGGGAGGATCGCCGCAACGGCGAACTCCTCCCCCAGGATCTCGAACGGGCCCTGTACGCCTGGGCGGACGTTGGCCCCGACTCCGACGAGCGCCGACGTCGGGTGGCGATCACCTTTGGCCTGGCCGGACGTCCGTGGCAGCCGGATCTGGTGCTGCAACGCTACGAACTGCTTTACGAGGCCGGCCTGGTCGCCGAGGCCCCCGATGATCGCCGCGCCTCCGACGATGCGCTCGCCCCTGGCCTACGGATGTTGGGCGACCATCGCCGTGTGCTGGCCACCGGCCTGGCCCGGCTGCGCGCCAAGATCAGCTACCGACCGGTGGTGTTCGAGCTGATGCCCGAGCAGTTCACCCTGCGGCAACTGCAGGACTGCGTGGAGGCGCTGGCCGGTCAGCAGGTCCACACCCAGAACTTCCGTCGCGTGATCGAGCAGCAGGAACTGGTCGAGGAAACCGATCAGCTCGCCGAGACCGGCGGACGTCCGGCGCGGCTCTACCGCTTCCGACGCCAGGTGTTGGCCGAGCGCAGCATCGCCGGCACCAAGCTGCCCACGGCCCGCGCGCGCTAGTGGTCGCCGACACCGAACCGCTCACCCGAGCCGATGCCGCCACCCTGCAGTTGGAATCCGCTGACCAGGTCAATGTGGTCATCGCCACCGGGTTGCTGTCGCCCGGCGGTTTCGTCGGCATCGACGGCCGGCTGGACGTGGCGGCCGCCCGCGCCTGGGTCACCGAGCGTCTGGCCAGTGGTGACCCTGAACTACGCCGGCTGAGTCAGCGGGTCGTTGACGGCACCCATCCCTCCTGGCAGGCCGCAGACATCGACTTCGACCACCACGTCCGGTTGGTCGAGGCAGCTCCGGGAGCCGACGGATTGGCCGAGCTGTGTAGCCGGTTGATGACCCGTCCCCTGCCGCTGACGCGTCCGCTGTGGGAGTTGCTGCTCGTCCCCGGGTCGAGCGGCCAGCCTGCCGGCTTCGTCCTGCGTCTGCATCACAGCGTCGCCGATGGCACCGGCGGCGTGCGGCTGTTCCAGCGACTCGTCGGAGCGTTTGATGAACCGTCCAGCCCCCGTCCCCCGACCCGACCCGGGGTCGGCGCACGGCCGAGCCTCGGCTTGAGCCTGGTGCGCATCTTCGCCCTGCTCAGCCAACGAACTCGCCGTACGCCACTGCTGGGCCGAATCAGTCCGCGCCGCGAGGTGGCCTTTGCCCAGGTCGACCTGGCGGCCCTGGCCGCAGGGTCACGCAACCTGGGCGGCACGATCAACGACGCTCTGCTCGCCGCGGTCGCCATGGGCGTGACCTCGGCGCTGGCCGAGCGCGGCGCACCGATCCCGGACAGCCTCCGGGCGAGTGTGCCGGTCGCGTTGGCCGATCGCGGCAACTCCGGGAACGCCACGGGGGTGATGGTGGTCGACCTCCCGACCGCACCCGCGGCGGTGGACACCCGCCTGGCGGCCATCGCCACCCAGACCGCCCGCGCCAAGCAGCAGGCACGCGCTCAAGGCACCTTCGAGCTGACGCGTAGTCGCTGGGGCACTCGCCTTTTCTGGTTCCTGGCCCGCTACCAACGCTTCGTCGCCCTGTTCGTCAGCAACGTGAAGGGGCCGGCTGCACGGCTGACCCTGGGTGGCGCTCCGATCGCAGCCATCTGGCCGGTGACCCCCATCCAAGGAAACATCCGGCTGGGCATCACCGCGTTGTCGTACCACGAACGGCTGTACTGCGGGATCCATTCCGACCTCGACGGGGTGAGCGCCGCGGTCATCGCCGCAGCGTTGCAGCGGGCCCTCGACGAGCTCGCTCACTGACGCCTCCAGCTTCGACAAGCCCCAGCCGCACCGCCACTGCCTACCCGCTGGTTGAGCAGACCGTGGAACGGCGGGGACGGTTCCACCGTCCCACCTCGCGTGGGCCGCTGGGACACCAAGAACCGTCCCCGGCGTCCCAGCGGCAACCTAGGTATTTCGTCCACCTCCCGGACGGCTGGCTTGCCTTCCCCCTTTTGCTCAGTTGTAGCATAAGGACGAACGAGGGAGGATCCCATGACCACGACCGTGACTGCGGCCGATCTCTACGAGCGCGTGAGCCACGTCATTCCCGCTATCGAGTGGGCGACCATGGTCGATGATGTCGAGGCGATCATGCGGCTGAAGGCCGAGCGCAACGCCGTCATCCTGGCGCACAACTACATGACGCCAGAGATCTTCCATGCGGTCGCCGACATCACCGGTGACTCCCTCGCCCTGGCCCGCGAGGCCGTCGATGTCGACGCCGACGTGATCGTGCTGGCCGGCGTCCACTTCATGGCCGAGACCGCCAAGCTGCTCAACCCGGCCAAGACCGTGCTGATCCCCGATCTGCGCTCGGGCTGCTCGCTGGCCGAGTCGATCACCGCCGAGGACGTCCGTGCGCTGCGCGCGAAGCACCCCGGCGTGCCGGTGGTCACCTACGTGAACACCTCGGCCGCGGTGAAGGCCGAGTCCGACATCTGCTGCACCTCGGGCAACGCCGTGGAGATCATCGAGAGCCTCGGTGCGCCGAAGGTGATCATGATCCCCGACCGGTTCCTGGCGGCGAACATCGCCCGCAAGACCGGCGTCGAGGTGATCACCCATCCGGGCGCCTGCGAGGTGCACGAACGGTTCACTCCCCTCGACATCGCCGAGATCCGCACCTCCTGGCCCGGCGTCACCGTGCTGGCGCACCCCGAGTGCCCGCCGGAGGTCGTGGACGTGGCCGACTACGCCGGCTCGACCGCCCAGATGGTGAACTTCGTGTCCACCGAGCACCCGGCCAAGGTCGCCTTGATCACCGAATGCTCGATGAGCGACAACGTCGCCCAGCAGTTCCCCGGCACCGAGTTCGTGCGTCCGTGCAATCTGTGCCCGCACATGAAGCGCAACACCCTGGCCAGCATCCGTCACGCCCTGGAGACCCTGACCAACGAGGTCACCGTGCCTGCCGACGTGGCCGACCGGGCACGCGCCGCGGTGGAGCGGATGCTCGCAGTGAAGGTGGCGAAGTGATCCTTCGACAAGCTCAGGAAACGCCGACGGTCATCGACGCCGGCGGACCGGTGATCATCGGCGCCGGCCTGGCCGGGCTCACCGCCGCTTTGGAGTACAGCCCCCGACCCTGCGTGGTGCTGAGTGCCGGCGCGATCAGCACCGGCACCTCCACCGGCTGGGCACAAGGCGGCGTGGCGGCCGCCATCGGCCCCGACGATTCCGCCGAACTGCACACCGTCGACACCATCGCGGCCGGTGCCGGGTTGTGTGAGCCGGACGTCGTGGCCGCGATCACCCAGGCAGCACCGCGGGCCATCGCCTGGCTGACCGAGCAGGGTGCCCGTTTCGACCACAACGCCGACGGATCGATCAAACTCGGCCTGGAGGGCGCCCACGGCCGTCGGCGCATCGTCCACGCCCTGGGCGATTCCACCGGTGCAGAACTGCTGCGCGCCGTGGTGACCGCCGCCCGCGCCACCGCGTCGATCTCCCTGTGGGAGTACTCCGCGGCCACCAAGATCCTCACCGACGCCCACGGAGTGACCGGCGTGCGGGTGCGCACTCTCGCCGGCGAGGTGGTTCTGCGTACCTCGACGGTGCTGCTGGCCACCGGCGGCATCGGCGGCCTGTTCCAGCACACCACCAACCCGCTGTCCTCCCGCGGCCAGGGCCTCGCCTTGGCGCATCGCGCCGGCGCGACCCTGCGTGATGTCGAGATGGTGCAGTTCCATCCCACCGCCCTCAACGTCGGCATCGACCCGATGCCCCTGGTCAGCGAGGCCGTCCGCGGCGAAGGCGCGATCCTGATCGACGAGACCGGCGCGCGAGTGATCGAGAACCCGCTGTCGGCCCGCGACGTCGTCTCCCGCGCCGAATGGGCCGCTCTGCAGGCCGGCCACCAGGTGTTCCTGGACGCCCGCGAGGAGCCCGGCGCCCGCTTCGACGAGTTGTTCGCCTCCATCGCCGCCACCGCTCGGGACGCCGGCTTCGACCCGGTCACCCAGCCGCTGCCGGTGCACCCGGCCGCGCACTACCACATGGGTGGGGTCCGGGTTGATCTGGCTGGACGCACCGACGTCCCCGGCCTGTACGCCGCCGGCGAGGTGGCCTCCACCGGCCTGCACGGCGCGAACCGGCTGGCGTCCAACTCGCTGCTGGAAGCGGTGGTCTGCGGGCGCTGGACCGCCCAACACTGGCTCAGCCTTCCGGCCGGCGGTGAGGTCGCGGCGGCGGCACCGTCCAGCCTGCACCCGGTGAGCGAGGCACCGACCGACCCGGTCGCGGTGCAAGTGCGCGCCATCGTCTCCGAGGCCGCCGGCGTGCTGCGCGACCACGATCGACTCACCGTTGCCCTGGCCGAACTAGCTTCGCTGCGCCATCACGACGCCGGCCTGGTCGGCTACCTGCTGGTGCAGGCGGCGCTCACCCGTACCGAGTCCCGCGGCGGACACACCCGCACCGACTACCCCGCAGCGTCCGAGCCGGCCGAGCACCTGTTGATCCCGGGCCAGGGCCACAACGTCGTCGTTGCCGAACCGATCGGAGCCGTTGCATGAGAACCCTCCCCCGCATCGTTATCGAACCGTTGGTTCGCGCCACCCTGCTGGAGGATCTCGGTCGCGCCGGCGACCTCACCACCGACTCGGTGATCAGCCCGGACGCCCGCGCCGAGGTGGCCCTGGTCGCCCGCGAGCCCGGGGTCATCGCCGGCGTCGACTGCGCCCGGTTGGCCTGGGAACTGGTCGACCCCCGCATCGAGGTGCGCGACCTGTTGCCCGACGGATCACGGGTGGAGCCCGGCACCGTGATCGGGACTGCGGTCGGCCCGGCCCGGGGGCTGCTCAGCGGCGAACGCACCGCGCTGAACTTCCTGGGCCATCTGTCCGGCGTGGCCACCGGCACCGCCACCATCGCCGACGCGATCGCCCACACCAAAGCTCGGGTGGCCGACACCCGCAAGACGATTCCGGGCCTGCGTGCCCTGCAGAAGCACGCCGTGGTCGCCGGCGGTGGCTCCAACCACCGCTTCGGGCTGGACGATGCGGTGCTGATCAAGGACAACCACATCGCCGTTGCCGGCGGGGTCACCGCGGCGGTGAAGGCCGCCAAGGCCCACGTCGGACACCTGGTGAAGATCGAGGTCGAGGTCGACAACCTCGACCAGCTCGCCGAACTGCTGGACGCCGGCGCCGACGCCGTCCTGCTGGACAACATGGGTCCCGACCTACTGCGGCAGGCAGTCGCCCTGGTCGCCGGCCGGATGATCACCGAGGCGTCCGGACGGATCACCCCGCAGACCGCGGTACCGATCGCCGAAGCTGGGGTGGATCTGATCAGCGTCGGCTGGCTGACCCACTCCGCACGCGTGCTGGACATCGGCCTGGATTACGTCGGGTAGTCAATTCCTTCACCATCGGACACGGGACGGTTTCACGTCAGTAACCCGGGCCGGATAGCCTGCCCCCCATGATCGGACAAAACGATTCACCCGCGTCGGACGTCCTCGCTGATGAAAGCCAGCTGAGCGCGCATCATCAGATCGGGCCGATGTCTCCCCCGACCCACCCGTTGGCCGTGGGTCCGGTGGTGGCTCCGCCGCACTCGGTGGACGGTTTCGTCAAGGAGTTCCTGCGCGAACTCAACACCGGTCAGGGCGTGGCGCTGTCCCGTTCGACGGTGAACGATCAGTACCTCGCACTCGCCCGCACCGTGCGTCACTACCTGATGGCGCGGTGGCTGGAGACCATGAAGCATCAGCGGGCGTCCAAAGCCAAGACCGTGGGCTACCTGTCGGCGGAGTACCTGCTCGGGCGGCAGTTGGGTAATGCTCTGCTGGCCACCGATCTGAACGACATCGCCGACCAGGCGATGAAGTCCTGCGGCCTCGACCTGGCCACCCTGCGCGCCCAAGAGGTCGAGCCGGGCCTGGGTAACGGCGGCCTGGGCCGGTTGGCGGCCTGCTTCATCGATTCGCTGGCCACCATGAGCGTGCCCTGCATCGGCTACGGGATTCGCTATGAGTACGGCATCTTCAAGCAGACCTTCGTCGAGGGTCGCCAGGTGGAGCAGCCCGACACCTGGCTGTCCTTCGGCAACCCGTGGGAGTTCCCGCACCCCGAGGCCGCCGTCCAGGTGGACTTCGGCGGCTACACCGAGACCTACGACGATGAGGGCGTCCAGCGCAGCCGCTGGGTGCCCAGCTGGAACGTCCTCGGCGTGCCCTACAACTACATGGTCCCCGGCTACCAGAACGGACGGGTGAACACCCTGCGGCTGTGGAGCGCGCAGGCCACCAAGGCGTTCGATCTGGCCATCTTCAACTCCGGCGACTACGCCGAGGCGGTGCGGGCTCAGACCTTCGCCGAGAACATCACCAAGGTGCTCTATCCCGAGGACTCCACCCCGCAGGGCAAGGAACTGCGCCTGCAGCAGCAGTACTTCTTCGTGGCCTGCTCGATTCGCGACATCATCGATCAGGGTCTGGAGGACGACTTCACCTGGTCCGAGCTGCCGCAGCGAGTCATCTTCCAGCTCAACGACACCCACCCGGTGATCGCGGTGCCCGAGTTGATGCGGGTGCTGGTCGATGAGGAGAAGCTGGAGTGGGAGCAGGCCTGGGAGATCACCCGGCAGTGCTTCGCCTACACCTGTCACACCCTGCTGCCGGAGGCGCTGGAGGTGTGGTCGGTCGAACTTCTGGGACGGCTGCTGCCGCGGCACCTGGAGATCATCTACCGGATCAACGACGAGTTCCTGGCCGAGGTGCGCACCCATTACGGCGACGACGAGCTCAAGGTGCGGGCGATGTCGATCATCACCGACTTCCCCGAGCGTCAGGTCCGGATGGCCTACCTGGCCACCGTCGCCTCGACCAAGGTCAACGGCGTCGCCGAGCTGCATTCTCAACTGCTGCGCGACAAGCTGCTGCCCGCGTTCAGCGAGTACTGGCCCGACAAGTTCACCAATGTCACCAACGGGGTCACCCCGCGCCGGTTCATCCGGCTGGCCAACCCGTCGCTGTCGCAGCTGATCACCGACACTCTCGGCCCCGGCTGGGTCACCGATCTGGACCGGCTCGCCGAGTTGGAGCCGTACGCCGAGGACGAGGACTTCCGCGTCGAGTTCCGCAAGGTGAAGCAGGCCAACAAGCAGCGCCTGTTCGACCTGCTGCGGGCCCGCGACGACATCGACCTGGCCAACCACCACTTGCTCGACGTGATGGTCAAGCGTTTGCACGAGTACAAGCGGCAGACGCTGAAGGTGCTGCACGTGGTCAGCCTGTACGAGCAGATCATCTCCGGCGCGGTCGACCCCGAAACGGTCACCCCGCGCACGGTGATCTTCGGCGCCAAGGCGGCCCCGGGCTATCGGATGGCCAAGGAGATCATCTTCTTGATCAACTCGGTGGCCGCGACCATCAACGCCGACCCGGTGATCGCCGGACGGCTGAACGTCGCCTTCCCGGCCAACTACAACGTCACCTTGGCCGAGAAGCTGATCCCGGCCGCCGACCTCAGCGAGCAGATTTCGCTGGCCGGTATGGAGGCCTCCGGCACCGGCAACATGAAGTTCGCCCTCAATGGCGCGCTGACCATCGGCACCGATGACGGCGCGAACGTGGAGATCCGCAAGCTGGTCGGCGATGCCCACTTCTTCGGCTTCGGCATGACCGAGCCCGAGGTGACCGCGCTGCAGATCGCCGGCTACCGTCCCACCGAGTATTACGAGAACAACCCGCTGCTGAAGCGCGCGATCGATCTGATTGCCTCCGGCGCGTTCTCCGGGGGCGACCGGGCCACCTTCGAGCCGATCGTGTCCAACCTGCTCTACGACGACCGGTTCATGGCACTGGCCGACTTCGAGTCCTACCTGGCGACCCAGGCCAAGGTGGAGGCCGCCTACGCCGACGAGGAGGGCTGGACGAAGTCCGCGATCCTCAACGTCGCCCGTACCGGCTTCTTCTCCTCCGACCGTTCGATGCGCGACTACCTGAGCCGCATCTGGCGAGCGGGCGCTGTGGTGTGACGCCACCGGCGTTGCGGGCGCTGCTGTTCGATGTGGACGGCACGCTGGCCGAGACCGAGCGGGACGGGCATCGTCCGGCCTACAACGCCACCTTTGCCGACTTCGGGCTGGATTGGGTCTGGGACGAGGCCACCTACGGCGAGCTGTTGGCCGTCACCGGGGGCAAGGAGCGGCTGCGCTTCTACCTGGAGCGCTACCGCCCTGCTGAGGCCTGCCGGGCCGATCTCGACGAGTTGATCGCAGCGGAGTACGCGGCCAAGACGGCGCGCTACCAGCAGCTGTTGGCTAGTGGCGCGATCGGCTTGCGTCCGGGAGTGCGGCGACTGATCACCGAAGCCCGCGAGGCCGGGGTCATCTTGGCCGTCACCACGACGACCAGCCCGGGCAACGTCACCGGACTGCTGGAGCACGCTCTGGCTCCTGGATCGAGCGAGTGGTTCGCGGTGATCGCCGCCGGTGATGTGGTGCCGACCAAGAAGCCCGCCCCCGACATCTACCTGTGGGCCTTGGCAGAGCTGGGCCTATCGTCGGACGAGTGCCTGGTCATCGAGGACTCCGCGGTCGGACTGCGGGCTGCGCGCGCGGCCGGATTGGCCACGGTCATCACGGTCAACGACTACACCGCCGAGGAGGACTTCGCCGGCGCGGTCGCCGTCCTCAGCGACCTGGGTGAGCCGGACGCCCCCGCCCGACGCCTGGACGCCCCTGCCGAGGTGGTCGTCGACCTCGACGTCCTGCGCGCCTGGCACGCAGCGGCCCTGTTGTCCGGCCGCTGATCGCGCTGCCACCGAGCCTTCCAAGACCGCAGGAGCGCAGCCCTCCTTGACTCAGGATGAAGAGTTCCACGGGAAGGACGCTCGACTATCCTTCCATTCGAAAGACCCTGCGATACAGTGAAACGGTCAGCGACGCCCGCCTTTCCATGACAAAACGCCGCTGACCGCCCGTCAGCTTGGGGGTCCGGAACCCCCTTGCTGGCTTCCTTGAGAGGTTGGAAGAGCCATTGGTGGCCCTATTCCTCCGAAGGCAAGCCTTAGCCCTCCCCTATCCCAAGGGCCTTCTCGATCCGATCAAGCAGCCCCGCTTGAGCAGCACCCTCGCCACCCTCCTTCTTGGCAAGTTCCATCAGCATCTCCACATATGCGGCCTTTTGCGCGTCGACGGTCACAAGTGGAGGGTTGTCACTCTGGTCCCCACCCTGCGGCGCCACCTTTCCCCGCCGGCGCTTGCTGGCGCCCGTGCTGCTAGCCACAGCACGACCTCGGCGGTAATGCGGGCTCAGCTCCACGCCGAGGTCAGTAGCCATGCCAAGAAAGAAGGCAATCGCCTTCTCCACAGTTGCTCCGGTTAGCCCTCGCTGGCGGAAGACCTCGGCCAGCTGGCCACTCGTTGCGCTTGCGCTAAGCGCCAAGGCGTCTGAGTACTTCTCATCGAAGATCATCCGGAGCAGATCATTCTGGCTCTGCTCATCCTGCTCGACGAGGTCCTTCAGCAGGTCCGTCGGGCGCTTGTCGTCGTCGATCAGGTCGAGATACCTCAGTGCTCCACGAATCTGCGCGACGAGGCTGCCTGAGACGTTGCCGAAGTAGCTCCCGTCGAACCGGTCGGGCATCCCATTTGCGGCGAGGTTCGCCAAAAAGTTGCGGAACCCCTTGTAAGACATGTAGGGCGCGCCAGGGACGGTCTGCTTCGCCTCGGAACGCACACCAGGCTCTTCCTGTGAAGCTGACATCAGGACACACCTCCTCTCCTTTACGGGATGCAACAATCGTAAAGGACACCGAACGTAGACGCAAGGCGCTTTACGGATTGGCTTTACGGGGTCTGCTGGGGCGCTCGCTGCGCCTGGGTGACGCGAAGCCGTGGATGTCCGTAAAGAGGGACGCCCGCGGCTACTGGATGTGCGTAACGCCAACGAAAGAGCTAGTCCGAGCCGATGGCACGCAGCGGCTCAGTCGACCAACGCCTGATCGCGCTGTTCGGGTAGCGCCAGCGCCGCGAGTGCGGCCAGGGCGAACGCTGCCGCGAACACGACGAACACCAGCGGCAAACCGCCCCCAGTGAGGAGGAACGGGACGCTGAGCGGGGCGATGATCGAAGCGATCCGGCCGAACGCCGCCGCTGCACCCGTCCCGGTGCCGCGAATGCCGGTCGGGTAGATCTCCGGGCCGATCGCATACAGCGCACCCCAGGCGCCGAGGTTGAAGAAGCTGAGCGCGCAGCCGGCCACCAGCAGCATGGTCTCGCTGGTCGCGAAGCCGAAGAACCCGGCCGACACCGCCGAGCCGAGCAGGAAGGTCGCCAGCGTCGGACGCCGTCCCCACTTCTCCACCAGGACGGCCGCAGCCAGGTAGCCGGGCAGCTGCGCTGCGGTGATGATCAGCGCATAGGTGAGGGTCGTGGTGAGGGTGAATCGGTCTTTGAGCAGACTGGGCAGCCAGGTGAACGCGCCGTAGTAGGACAGGTTGATCAGGAACCAGACCGCCCATAGCGCGGCGGTGCGGCGTCGCAGGCCCGCCGACCAGATCGAACGCTGACCGGCGATCTTCTCCGGAGCCACGTCCGGGCTGGCCACCGATTCAACCTTCGCCGACCGCTCGAAGGAGACCACCACCTGCTCAGCTTCGGCGAAGCGCCCCTTGCGCTCCAAGAACCGCACCGACTCCGGCAGCCCCCAGCGCACCACTGCGGCATAGATGGTGGGCACCACGCCGATGGCCAGCGCCCAACGCCAGCCCTGACCGACGCTGGGGATCAGCAAGTAGCCGATCAGTGCCGCGGCCAGCCAGCCCACCGCCCAGAACGCCTCCAGCAGGACCACGATGCGACCCCGGATGCGTTTGGGGGCGAACTCGCTGACCAGAGTGGACGCCACCGGCAGTTCCGCACCAAGGCCGAGCCCGACCACGAAGCGCAGTGCGATCAGCATCGCCACCCCGGTCGACAACGCGGCTGCGCCGGTCGCCAGACCGTAGATCAGCAGGGTGATGGCGAAGGTCTGGCGGCGTCCGACCCGATCGGCGAGCAGGCCGCCGAGGGTGGCGCCCAGCGCCATGCCCACGAAGCCGATCGAGCCGATCCAGCTGAGCGTGCCGGGGTCGAGCTTCCATTCCAGCTTCAGCGCCAACATCACATATGAGATGAGCCCGACGTCCATGGCGTCCAAGGCCCAGCCGATGCCGGAACCGGTGAGCAGTCGGAAGTGTTTGCCGGTGAACGGCAGCCGGTCCAGGCGCTGCGACCTGGTCAGGGTTACTTCTTCGGCAGTGGGGGTGGCCATGTTCTTCCCTTCGTCCGCACTCGGCATCCTAGGCCGTCACGCGGACAGGCAAAGGGGGAGGCCCCGCACCTTTTCAGGTGCCGAACCTCCCCCAGAGCCTGCGAAGAACTCAGACCAGCGCCGCGTCCAAGGTGATGGTCGTCCCGGTCAGCGCTGCTGACACCGGACACCCGGTCTTGGCCTTCTCGGCGAAGGTGGCGAAATCTTCCGCGCTCAGGCCCGGCACCGATGCCCGGACGGTGAGCTGGATCCCGGTGATGCCCTGGCCCGGGACGAAGGTGACCTCGGCCTTGGTGTCGACCGAAGCCGGCGGCGTGCCGTTGCCCGCCAGCGCGTGGGAAAGGGCCATCGAGTAGCAGGCGGAGTGAGCGCCGGCGATCAGTTCCTCCGGAGTGGTGGTGTGGCCACCCTCACCGGCACGAGACTTCCAGTCGACCTCGACGCTGCCCAGAGCAGAGCTGAGGAACTCAACCTCGCCCTGACCCTCCATCAGGGAGCCTTCCCAGTGGGTCTGTGCGGAGCTAACGGTCATAACCTGCCTGCCTTTCGTTTGCCATGTCTGTGGGTTGATCCCACTCCAGCCAACCTGCCCGAGGCAACCCCTCATTCCAGCAATACCGATGATTAGGTAGATTCGGCCACCTCATGAACCCCACCGAAACCGAGCATCGCACCACCGGCTGGCAACGCAGCATCTGGATCGGGGCGCTCTGCTTCGTCGCCCTGCTCGTCGTCGACGTCCTGATCGTGACCTGGATGCGGACCGGCTCGGGGCTGGCGCAGTGGGACGAGCCGGTGCACCAGGCATTCCTGGACACCCGCACACCCACCGGGGACGCGCTGGTGACCGGCTTCACCAACCTGGGCCAGACCCTGCCGATGGAGATCCTGGGCGTGGTGTTGTGCGCGGTGCTGTATCTGCGGTTTCGGCGCTGGTCGATCTGGGGGCTGCCGATCCTGACCGCGGTGGGCTCGGTGGCCATCACCGAAGGGGCGAAGTTGCTGTTCGGGCGCCCCCGTCCGCCGTACGCCGAGGCTGTGCCGCCGTATGAGCCCAGCTTCTCCTTTCCGTCCGGACACACCCTGAACAGCACCGCGATCGCCGGAATCTTCGCCTACCTGGCGGTGTCGTTGGCACGGCGGACGTGGATCAAGGTGGCGGCAGTGATCGCCGCGGTCACCTGGTCGATCCTGATGGGTCTGAGCCGGCTCTACCTGGGCCACCACTGGCTCACCGACGTCAGCGCCGGCTGGGTCACCGGGCTGGCCTGGCTGGTGCTGGTGGTCACGATTCACCAGGCCGTGACCAGGCGTGATCCCGATCTCGACCCCGGCCCTCGGCCAGCCCCAGCGACGAGCTGACCCCGATTTCCGTTTGCCGCGCTGGCTGGGTAAAGTGTGGCCTCGTCCTCAAGGACGCTGGGGCTATGGCGCAGTTGGTAGCGCGCTTCCATGGCATGGAAGAGGTCAGGGGTTCGAATCCCCTTAGCTCCACTCATGTGATGAGTCGGGACATGTGTCTCAGATGAGTCGAGACATAGGTCTCAGTGTTGAAGGGTCCCTGGCCATCGGCCAGGGGCCTTTTGCGTGTTTGGCCGATCTCGCCGGTGTCCAGGGCGATGGTGGTGATGGTGGTGTCGTCGGCGATGGCCAGGACGCGGGTGCCTTTGTGGGCGGCTGCGATGTGGAGGTGGTGCAGGCGGCCTGCTCTGCGCAGGGTGATGCGTCCGGTTTTGTCGATGCGGTCGTAGCGGATGCGGTAGTGGCTGGTGGTGGTTGTGGTGGCTGGTGTGGCTTTGGGGCTGGCGTGGTAGGCGTCGGCTGGGGTGGTGCGGTTGAGGGCTCGGTGGGGTCGGTGATGGTTGTAGTGGCCGGTGAAGGTGTCGAGTTGGTGTTGGAGAGCGGTCAGGGTGGCTGGGGCGGGTTGAGCGGCCAGCCAGCGTTTCAGGGTTTGGTGGAAGCGTTCGATCTTGCCTTGGGTTTGGGGATGGTTGGGTGAGCCGTTCTTCTGGATCACGCCGAGCAGGGGCAGCAGGTACTCGAACGCGTTACGTCCGCCGGTGAACCGGGAGGTGTATACCGCTCCGTTGTCGGTGAGGGTCGAGGCGGGGACGCCATAGGTGTCGCAGCTGGTCAGGAAGGTGTTGACCACATCGTCGCCGGTGACTCTGGTGAACGCGACACAAGCCAGCAGGTAGCGGGAGTGGTCATCGAGCCAGTTCAGGATCTCGACCCCGCTACCGTCAGCCAACTGCCAGTGCGTGAAGTCGGACTGCCAGCACCGGTTGGGCAGGTCGGCCTCAAACCGGACATAGGAGGCCTTGGGTCGTTTCCTCGGCTGCGGGGTGACCAGCCCGGCAGCGTGCAGGACCCGGCGGATCGTGGAGATTGCCGGTGGCCGGATCTGTTCTTGTTCGAGATGCCAACCGATCGTGGCCGGCCCGGCATCCAACCCTGAGGCAGTCAGCTCGCGGCGTAGCTCCACGATCCGAGCCCGAACCGCTTCGCTGGTCGTTGACGGGTTCGATCTCGGTCTTCGCGACCGCGGTTCTAACCCAGCCAAGCCTTCCGCCCGGTACCTGGCCAGCAGCCGGTGAACATGCCGGCGCGACACCCCATAGGCCGCTGCGGCCTCGCTCACACTCAACTGCCCGGCCACGATCTTCAACACCACAACCCGATGCTTCGACATGCACCCGACTGTGACCTATGTCCCGACTCACCAGAGACCTATCACTAGAGACCTATGTCGTGAACTCAGACACCCTTAGCTCCACTCACTCTAGGTGACGTGTGCCCGCCAGTTGGCGGGCATTTTCGTTCCGTCGTCATATGTGGGGGAGACACCGTTCACCCTCCCGACCCCCGGACTCCTCGCGGCGTGTGCCCGCCCGTCGGCGGACACCTTGGTCTTCGTCAACGCGCGAAGGCTCAACGACCGGGCTCCCGAAGATCAGCTCTCCATCGTTGTCAGTGGCCGCCCGTACGCTGAGCCCCACCAACAGGACCGACCAAGGAGGGCTTCGTGGCGAACACCCAGCGCATCGGAGATAACAGCAGCGGCAACCAGCAGATCTACACGCACGGCGACGTCACGGCTCCGTTCGCCGAAGGTGGCAGCATCTCCATCGGCGGGGACAATCACGGCATCGTGATCACCTCAGTGCCAACGCCGGAAGAGCCGCAGCACACCTTCGACATCATCAAGAAGACCCGGATTCCGACCCCGGCTACGCTCATCGGCGTTGTCTCCAGCCTGATCACTATCGCCGGGTTCGTCACGGGTGGCTTCTCTGTCAAGCAGCTCATCGATGTGTACAAGTCGGGTGGTGGCTTCCATGGCTCGAGTGCGGTGCCTACTGAGTACTGGTGGCTTTTCGGCTCCCTGCTCGCGGTCTTCGTCAGCTTGATTGGTTGGTCGTTCGCACGGTTCCTTCGGCGGAACGTCCTCCGTCTGCCGAAGCAGTGGTTCTTCCGTGCGTGGGCAGGCATCAAGGAGGCCAACGGCAGAACGTACCCGTACTCGCTTCGCCTTTCGATGCGGTGTCCAAAGTGCAAGAACCAGAAGCTCCGCTTCCAACAGATACCGGAGAAGTGGGTCGACTTCTACGACGGCAACGGCACACACACTAAGCGGGATGTGACGAAGTGGGCATCGATGGCTGTCTGCCCACGCAACGAAGATCATTCGCTTCGGGTTGATATCTCAGGCAACGACTTTGACGAGGCGCTACCGCGGTAGCGGTTCGGACGGGCTGTTCTCGCTCGCCGCAGGTGCTGGACGCGCCACGCCAGCCGTGTCCGCAGGGCATCCCTCACGAATCTCGACTTCAGTGCGCGGCCTTCTTGGTTGCTCGCAACAACAGCAGAGGTCATCACGGCCGGGCCAGATCTATCAGTCGCAGCGTGGTCCCGCCAGCGGCCCCCGCTTGGTTCACGGAGTCCAACGCGGCAGCAAGTGGTGGCTCGAATCGGATACGACGAAGGCAACCGAGTGCTTTGCCCTCGTGACTGCGACGTACAGGCGTGCAGCTGACGTGTCCGCGAGTAGCGCGCCGGTCAGCAGGAAGGCTTCGATTGGTTTCGTCGGATAGATCAGCACGCGTTCGACAGTGATGCCTTTCGCCTGCCCGAAGTTGGTGGCTGTGCATCCTTCGTGGATCTTGGATGTGCTCTTGTCGCGCAACACCTCCGGACTGAACTTCTCCAGGTACTCAGGGACGTGGTCCCAGGTGACAACGAACACGCCGTCGTGGCCCGTCCTCACGCTCTGATGAGACGTTGTGTTCGGCAGGCTGAAGCGGACGGGTACGACGCTGTCTGCGAAATCGATGATCTCCTGGGTGCAGCGCCAAGTTGCGGTTCGATACTCGATGAGGCAGAGGGTCTTCCTTTCCATCTCTCGGAACCACTCGACCTTGTTCATCCCCTGGTACTTCTTGTTCTTCGTGTCAGACCGACTGGTCGAGAAGACCGACTGGCGCACATCACCCACCAATGTGATATTCATCTTGGACCTCAGCATGAGCTCGAGTACCCCGAGGTCATTTCCGGTGAGATCCTGCACTTCATCGATGTAGATCTCATCGAAGATGCGCTCAAGGCGATCGACGACCGCGCCGTGGCTCGCGATCGCGATGTCATAGGCGAGCTTCCCAAGGCGGTGGCTGTAGACCCGGCCTTCCGGATCGATGTATCGGTCCGCACCACGCGCGAACCGAGCCGGATCTGCACCTTCAACCCAGTGGAGGCCTGTGACCGATCTTCCTGGATACACGTCTGGCAGGTACGGCCGTACGACGTGGTTGAGGAGGAAGGAGAACCACCCGCTCACCTCGGGCATTGCCTCGGGTGAGCAATCTTGGCGAAGTCGTGAGCGCAGCACGTCCTGCCCCGTGGTTGCGAACGACACCACTAGTCGTCGAGCATCTGTGGATGAAGCGCAACAATCGACGATGTGCTGGGTCTTGCGGCCCCCGGCCGCGGCAAGGATGACGGTGTTCATCACTTACGAATGAAGGTAATCGCTTTAGTGATGTAGCCCGGGTACTTGATCTGTCTTGCGCTCGTCGCGATCCTCCACGCCGACTCCGTCTTGTTGTCCGTCAGGTGGTCCGTCAGATCCTCGCCGTCCGGGCAACCGACGATGGTGCCGAGGGTGGCAAGGTCGGCGTTGTTAGCCGAGACAAGTTGCGGCTCGAGGGTTGAGCCTTCTCCCGGGTCACCAACGAACATCTCACGGACGCCATCCTCGAGGTATGGCTTCGCCTGGTCCTTCCAATGCTGAGGGGTTCGCTTGTCGACGTCGCGCAAGATGGCTACTCGCCGGTCTAGAAGGTGGCATAGCTCAAGCGGACGCCGATTCTGAGTGCCATAGGTGAGGACGTCAATCCCGTCATCAACCGGGTCCTGTCCGGTCTGGTCCTTGTATGCACGATTAAAGATCATCTCGTCCGATGGGCCCTCGACGATGACGACCTTCCGTGCCAGCACCACTCGGAGTGTGTCGTAGCCCGACTGCTTCTTGAAGTAGCTCACCGTCTCCGCATCGAGGCCACGAAATTCCTTCACCTTCCCTTGGTGCATCAGGTGTATCCGGTCTAGCCCTAAGCGGTTCATGACGTAGGAACTGTGTGTGACAACGAAAGTTTGTCGACCGCCCGCCAGCTTCTCGATGGATGCGATGACGGACATAAGCCCGGTGTGGGACAAGTGATTCTCGGGCTCCTCTACGAGCACGAAGCTCGTTTTGCCCGACGTTGCCTGAAGCGCCAGCGCAGTTTTCATGATGACCTGCTGTCCCTGGCCAGCCATGGCGAAGGGCACGCTGCCAACCTGCGGGATCACCGCGGCTTCCCAACCAGAGGACGCGGATTGGTCGAGGTGCAATTCGATTTGCCCGGTAAGCAGACCTTGCGTCATTGTTCGGATCTTCTGATTGACTCCGGCCAAGACCGACTGGGTGAGTTCGTGTCGCGACTGACGAAACGCAACTGAGATTGCTGCGCCATCCCGCTTGTCAACGGCATCGGCCAGCATCTGCCGCGTGTGATTGTCGACTCCGCTCGACGAACGCACGGTCCTGCCATCGATGAACGCCACACCAAACTCGGGCGGACGCCGCTGGAGTTGCAGCTCCCGGAAGTCCAGCCATCGAGCTCGGAAGTACTCTGCTGGCAGCACAGGCGGGTGCGAGCTTCGAAGATACTGATCGAACTCCGGCTCAAAGTCTGGGTCAAGCTCAATCACAAGGCGCAGACCCGGGCAGTCCTCATGCCGTGAGTTGACCTTGCCACGCAGGGTCTGCGGCTGGTCGTCTTTCGCGAAGTAAACCTCAATGAGGATCTGAGGCGGTTCAAGCTTGTCGCCACCTGCGATCGCCGTGAAGTACTCCGCGACTGCCTCGGTGTTAAACCAGAAAGGGTTGATTTCTTCTCCGGGGCGCCGACCGTTCACCCTGCCAGTCAGCACAAGACCGAGCGCTTCGAGGAGCGTGGACTTGCCAGCCTCATTGTCCCCTACGACAATGTTCATGCCATCCAGTGGCACGAAATCAAGATGCCTAAGGCACCGATAGTTTTGAACGATTACACGGGTGATCATTAACTATCCCATTATCTCGCAGAGCCAGCGTGGTGACCATAGAACTTTAGGCGGGCCACTTAGCAGCGGTGGCCTGCCACGCCGATGTCGATAGCATCTTCGACACGCCAACTGGCACGCGACGACCACTCGGCCTGCGTGCCAAGGTGTCCGTCCACGCCTGGAACGCAGTGCCGCCGGATGCGCTGACCCTGCCTTACCGAAGACGCATCTAGGACGACCAGCTACTCGGATGCCTGCCACAAGGGGTCGCGCGACTCTGCTTCAGGCACCCCATGAGGCCCGGAGAGTATCCGCGATGATCGAGCCCTATCAAGACCAAGACTGCCGCCTTCCGCCTTGTCGCGCCCTGATCGCCACTCCCTGCGCCGCAATGGCCTTCCGCACGCACCACGCGTCGACGCCAAACTCCTCACCAGCGCGGGCAAGCGACCAGCCCGACTCGCACAACGCGGCGGCGCGTCCAACATGATCGGGCAGGAGACCTCGCGGCTTCGGCTCCAACCCTGCAACCTTGGCGATCTCACGCACCGTCTTGCGATGCACTCCAAACCGTGCAGCGATCCCCTTGGCCGGCACGCCGTCCCGATATAGCTCCACCACTTGCTGGCGTTTCACCCTGCCAAGGGGCACCTGTGATTGTTGGAGATAATCCATCTGTGCCGTAGCCGAACCCAGGATCGCCTCTGAACTATCTACGTCCATTCACTCTGTGTGACGCGCGCCCGTCGGTTGGCGGGCTAGCTCATACCCCAGGCCGTGGCGCTCTGCGCGTCCGGGCTTGCCACTGGGCGAGCAGGCCCACGACGAGGCCCAGGGTGGGGATGCGGATTGCATTGAATGCTGTGGCCGTCGCGAGATAGCGAAGGGGGTCACTGATTCCGGTGAACATTTTGGACGGCACTTCGATGACCAGGGTCATGAACACCATCAGGACAAGGCTGAACACGAACGCCTTCGCCACCAGATTGCGACCCATCAGGCTTTCGGGAAACCGGGTGAGGACGAAACTCACCACGAAACCGAGAACCAGCCCGCCCGCGAGCGCCTGCAGCTGCATCGGAACATAGGCGATCGACAACCCCGCTCGATACTCCGCCGCAAACGGCGTCAGCGAGATCACCAGGTTCGCCAGCCAGAAGGCGGCCGCCCCGGCCACCGTGAGGACAGCCACGACTCCCCAACCGGCTCGCTGGTGAGGGCCGAACTGCCGCGGCGGCCTCATAGCGATGACCTCACCGATTCCTCGGACCGGGTGCCTGCGAGCCGAGAATTTCCGCGGGACGAACCGCGCCCAGCAATGTCGAGAGACATGACCACCCCTTTTGTGGTTTCAGCCTTCGAGCTCTCCACGCTATACCTGCCTGCGTCGCGGCGATAGGCACCAGCCTCCGCTGGCGCAATCGTCCGGCGCCGCTTGAGGCAAATCCGACCACGAAGATCCCGGCCCCCGATAAGGCACCGCTTATCGGTACAGCGCCGTCGGACGGACTGGCTATCCTTTCCATGCCGGACCCACCCGCGCACCACCGGCTTGGTCCGGTTGCATGCGTGGTTTCACACGACTGAGGGGAGACAGCGTGGCCAGGAAGAAGAAGGATCCGACGCCGAAGGCCGCCGAGCCGACGGTCGATACGCCTGCCTCCGAGGACACCGAGTTGGCCGAACTGGCCGAACTGGCCGGCGAACAGGTCACCGATCCCACTCCTTCCGAGCAGGCTGCCGACGACAAGACCCCGGCCGACGTCGAGCCCGACGATGCCACCCCGGACGCCAGTGACGGCGCCGGCGAGGATGAGCCGACCGCCGAGGATCCGGACGAAGAGACCCCTGCCGACGATGCCGCACCCACCGAAGCCGACGATCCGGCCGAGGACGATGAGTCGGCCGAAGACGAAGCGCTGAGCGAGGACGACGAACCAGTCGAAGACGAGACCGTCGAAGGCGACGAACCCGTCGAAGAAGTTGAACCCGTTGGCGACGAACCGGACGAAGATGACGAGCCGGACGCAGGCGACGTCTCCGACGAGGATGACGAGCCGCTCACCGATCTGGACGACGCTGACGACGATGCGGTGCTCGCCGCCCTCGACCCCCAAGCCTCCTTCGATGACGACCTCGATCTCCCCTGGTCCGACGAAGACGAACTCGCCGATGACTCCGCGTCCGCAGCGGCCTATGCGCCGATCCCGGTCAGCCCCTCCTCGCCGGCCGACACCACCTACCCGCCGCCACCGCCCTACGATCCAAACGTTCTGCCCAAGGCCACCCGCCGCTCGGCCCGCAGCGCGGCGGCAGCGGAGGTCACTGCGCCTGGCGGAGGCGCGGACTACATGCTCGCCGACGCCATGAACACCCCGCCAAAGAAGGCCAAGCACACGCCACTGCTTGTCGGCGCCGCAGTCCTCGTGCTGGCCCTCATCGGCGGCATCATCTGGGCAGCCCCCAGCTTGTTCCCCGGCATGTTCGCCCCGCCGCGTACCGCCACTCCGAAGGGGGCGGTCGAGGCCTACCTCAGCGCCTTGGCCAGCGGCGACTCCGCGACCGCCTTGAAGGCGGCCGTAGCACCGCCGACCGACACCACCCTGCTCACCGATGAGGTCCTCAAGTCCTCCCAGCAGCGTGCGCCGATCACCGACATCGTCGTCAAGGACGCGTCCGGCTCGACTTCGGCGATCGTCCCGGTGACCTACAGCATCGGCGGCAAGCCGGTGACCGCCAGCTTCCCCACCCAGAAGGTCGGCAACGAGTGGCGCCTGGTGACCATCACGCGCGACGTCCAGCTCAGCGGCATCGACTACGTGTCGGTGACGCTCAACGGCACCCCGGTCACCAAAGCCGATCACCTCACCTTGTTCCCCGGCAGCTACGTACTGGCCAGCGCGAACGACCGCCTGGCGGTCAGCGGCGGTGAGTTCGTCGTCCAGTCGCCGTCGGACTTCGCCAACCCGACTTTGAGCGCGACCATCAGCGACAAGGGCATGGCTGAGGCGCGCACCGCCGCACAGGCCTTCCTGACCGCCTGCGTCAAGAAGAAGGAGATGGTCCCCAGCGGGTGCGGCTTCGGCGTCAGCTCGTCCGGGGTCAAGGTGAAGTCGGTCACGTGGCGGGTCACCAGCGGCGCCAAGGCACTCAAGACCGCCATCTTCAAAACCGAGGCCAGTCAGCCGTACGTCGCGACGGTGTACCCCTACATTCAGTTGGAGGCCACCGTCTTTGACGCCAGTGGACGCCGTTACACCGGCCCCGCCGTGATCACGGTCGCCAAGGCCGACCTCAGCGGCTCGGACGTGGTGGTCACTTTTAACCACTGATCACCGCTTTCCTGAGAAGCCTCTTCACCAAATTCTCAGCAACGGCTAGGGTCTGAGTCACCAAGGGCACCCTCCCCCTGGGTGAGCCAGTCAGCCAAAGGCGGCCATCGTGGACACCAGTAGCACCCCCGACACGACGTCAGACCTGACGACCGACCGACGCCAGCTGTTCGGCCTCACGGTCGGCGGCGGCTTGGCCCTCGCCAGTCTGGCCACTCCGACGCCCGCAGCGGCGGTACCGCTGCCGTCCGCGCCGGTCCTGCCTGAGCGCATCAGCACCCTCTCCGGCACGCTGGAGCTGAACTCGACGCTCGCCTGGCACCTGGCTCGGCGCGTGTGCCCAGCCCCCACTCCATCGATCGTCGCCGACATCAACAAGCGCGGCTACAACGCCTGGATCGAGCGACAACTCTCCTGGTCCAAGATCAAGGACACCCAGGCCAAAGCCCTGGTGAAGAAGCATCTCAGCTGGGCAACCAAGACCACCAAGGAGGTCGACAAGGCCAGCCACGGCCAGTCCTGGCGCGCCGGCAAGGCGATGAGTGTCTCGCGGACCATCTGGCAGATCTACACCAAGCGCTACCTGTACGAGTCGATGGTCGACACCATGGCCGACCAGCTCTACATCTCGGCCGACGGAAAGGCCGGTTCCTTCGTCGGTTGGTTCGACTGGAAGGTGCTACGCAAACACGCGCTGGGCAAGTACTCCGACATGCTTTACGCCGCCATCACCCACCCGGCGATGCAGATCTACCTGGACAACCACCTCAACTCCGTCACCAACCCGAACGAGAACCTCGGCCGAGAACTCCTCGAACTGCACACCGTCGGTGTGGGCAACTACACCGAGGACGACGTGCGCCAGTCGGCGCTGCTGCTGACCGGCCACGGCCTGGACTGGAAGAAGTACACCTACAAGTTCTGGGAGTGGAACCACTACGTCGGCCCGCTGAAGATCATGGACTTCACCCACCCCAACGCCAGCCGCAAGGCCGGACCGGACGCGCTGCGCAAGTACCTGTGGTACCTGGCGCACCATCCGGCCACGGCTCGCCGGATCGCCCGGCGGCTGGCCGTCCGCTACGTCTCCGACTCTCCCTCCGACGCCTTGGTGGAGTCGCTGGCGCAGGTGTACTTGGCCAACAACACCTCACTACGGGCCACCATGCGCGCCCTGCTCCACAGCGACGAGTTCAAGAACTCCGTCGGCGAGAAGTGGCGCCGCCCGCAGGAGACGATGGCCGCCATGATCAAGGCCCAGAAGCCCGGCACCATCAAGCCGAAGGGCAAGCAGTCGGGCAACCTGTGGGACATCCTGGGCACCGTCGAATGGCTGCTGTCGACCGGCGGTCACGTGCCGCGGATGTGGCCGGTGGTCAACGGCTACCCCGACCAAGCCCGCGACTGGATGGCCACCCAAGACATGCTGGCCCACTTCGACGCCGCGTTCGCCCGGGTGAACTGGAAGGACAAGGAGATACCGGTGAAGTCGTGGGCCTCCGCCCTCGGCGTGACCACCTCGATGACCGCAGAACAGGCCGCGTCCCGGATCACCTACCGGCTCACCGGCTACAGCTGGAACGCCGCCGACCTGGCGGTGATCACCGCCCGACTGCGCGGTGGCTACACCGGTTCCACGCTCACGAAGAACCAGATCAAGAACCGACTTCCCCTGGCGGTCCATCTGGTGTTCTGCTCCCCCTACTTCATGCTTCGGTGACCGGAGGAACGACATGTCACAGTCCCTGGACGACAGCCTCACCCGTGGTGAAGCACTGCTGCACGAAGACCTGATCACTCCCCTGCACGACCACGACGAGGCACGAAATCGGCTGCTGGCCAAGATCGACGGCGCCACCCGCGTGGTCAGCCCCGAACAAGCCAACAGCTACGCCACCACGGTTGAACCGAATCTCGGGATCGACGAGGTCGAGCACGATGCCGACGGGCCCAAGACCGGACGCCGCGGCCTGTTCAAAGGCACGCTGATCGGGCTGGGCGGCCTATTGGCGGCCTCGGCGATGCCGCGATACTCCTTCGCCCAGACCAACGGCGATCTGCTGATCTGCGTGTTCCTGCGCGGAGGTTTCGACGGGCTGTCGGCGATCGGACGTCCCGACGATGCCGACTACCTCAAGGCACGCAAGGCGATGGCGGTGAACGACGCCAGCAAGAGCAAGTCGCTCGGCGGCGGGTTCCTGCTCAGCCCGTCCCTCGGCGCGCTCGGCCCGATCTGGGACGCCGGTCAGCTGGCCGTCGTCCGGGCGTCCGGGCATCCGAAGGTCTCCCGGTCACACTTCGAGGACCAGGCCATGTGCGAGCGAGCCGCAGCGGCCAACGTCCGCTCGGGCTGGCTGGGTCGCCACATCGCCACCTCGTCGGCCACCTCCGGCACCTTCCGGGCGATCACCATCGGCGACCGGGTGGTGTTGTCGCTGACCACCACCGCGCACCAGTCGCTGGCCATGTCCTCGGTGGAGAGCTTCGATCTGTGGTCGGCCTGGAACGGCCGCGACGCCTTGGTCAGCGACATCGCCAAGCTGTACGGCAGCGCCGGCGGCGTGATCGAGAACCAGGTCAAGGGCACCGTCGACGCGGTGAACGCATTGCGCACGGTGCGGGAAACCAAGTACACCCCGGCCAACGGAGCCAAATACCCCAAGACCAGCTTCGGTGACGGCCTGAAGGACATCGCCCGGCTGGCCAAGGCCGGGGTCGGCATGGAGGTCGCCTGCATCGACTACGACGGCTGGGATCTGCACCAGGCCTCGGGTTCGCCCTACCAAGCCAAGGGCGCGTTCTCGACGATGGCCGCCGATCTGGCCAGCGCGATCGCCGCACTGCGCACCGATCTGGGCTCCCGCTGGAACAGCGTCACCGTGGTCACCATGAGCGAGTTCGGACGGCGGGTGGCGATCAACGGCGCCGGTGGCACCGATCACGGCCACGGCAACGTCCAGTTCATCATGGGCGGCTCGATCCGCGGCGGGCTGTATGGCGAGATGCCGCTGCTCAGCTCCGGCAACCTCGTCCAGGGCGACGTGCCGATTCTGACCGACTACCGGCAGGCGCTGTCCGAGGTGGTCAGCAAGCGGTTGGGCAACAGCAAGATCGATGAGGTGTTCCCCGGATTCACGCCCGCGACCGCGCTCGGGGTGGCCTGAGAACTGCAGCAGGGGTCCAGCCTTGGGGGCGCCGGGGTGGACAACCTCGACCCCGGTCGACGTATGGTGAAACCAGCCCAACCCCGCTTTGGAAGGCCGTCACGGTGTCACGAGCCCTGCCTATCTCCACCGCCATCTTCGCCACGCTTGCGTTGACTCTCACGCTGGCGCAGCCGGCCAGCGCAAAGACGCTTGCCCCCAGCGGTGAACCGGTGGCCAATCAGACGGGCCAGACCTTCCGGGTGCTCGGTCACCGCGGTGGGGCGTTGCAATGGCCGGAGAACTCCGTGGAGGCGTTCACCGGAGCGGCCGAGGCCGGGTTCGACGGCATCGAGACCGACGTCTCCTTCACCGCCGACGGCGTGGCCGTGATGAGCCACTACGACAAGCTCCCCTCACGCTGCACGATGGCCGGCTCCAAGATCCACAAGATGACCCTGCTGGAGGTGCAGCAGGTGCTCTGCCAGGACCTCAGCGGCCAGTTCACCGTCCCGATCCCCACCTTCGACCAGCTCGCCGAGGTACTGAAGGCGCACCCGGACGTGTGGCTCACCTTGGACATCAAGAGCTACTCCGGCCAGTCGTCCGCGGGCAAGCGCAGCTACGCCAGCCGGGCGATCCAGCTGTTGCAGCAGCACGGCCTGCTGGAGCGCAGCCGGATCATCAGCTTCAACTGGGCCTACAGCCTGCCGACGATCCGCAAGCTGGCCCCCAAGATCTACGTGACCGCCTACGACCACTCCAGTTTCGACTACGACCGGGTACGCCTGGCCGCCAAGCTGGGGGCGTCGGCCTATGGCACCGAAAGCAAGTACACCTCGGTGACGGCGGCCACCTACACCCGCGCCAAGGGGATGGACTCGGTGCCGTGGAACGTGACCACCAGCCAAGGCCAGGCGATGTCGATCTACTACGGCCCCAAGACCTACTGGTTCATCACCGACTCGCCGTCCGCGATGGTGAAGAGGCTCATCGGCGGCACGGCACAGTTGGACTGGACCGCCAGCGATCAGGTGACCACTCTGGCCGCTCCGGTGAAGGTCACCAAGAAGACGTTCAAGGCCAAGAAGAGCTACTTCCCCACGGTCGTGGGCAAGTCGGTTCCCGGGACCGCCCGGCTGGCGCTGAAGACGGTCAACCTGTCGGTCACCATCACCAAGGGCGCCGCGAAGAACTACCTGTACTACGCCGCCCGCTCCTCGGCCACCTCCAGCAACAAGAAGATCGCCCTGCCGGTAGGCAGCGGCACGATCCTGATCTCGGTGCCGGTGGGTGATGCCGGCCAGGTGCGCCTGAAGACCTCGAAGAAGTCCAAGCTCACCGTCAACACGGTGAGCTACACCAACGAGGTCTACACCGCGGTCGCGCCGGCGAACCCGACCGGACGCTGATCAGCTGCGGTTGTAGGTGACCAGCCGCCAATGCGGCTGGGCGGGACGTAGCACCAGCCAGTGGCAGTTGCCCAGGCCCTCGAACGACCAGGCGTGGCCGTAGTCGAGACCCATCAGCAGCAGCGAGGCGACCCGCGTGGTCAGGCCGTGGCCGACCACCAGCACACTCTCGCCGTCGACGGCGTTCTCGGCGTACTCGGTCAGGGCAGCTGCGACTCGCCGTCCGGCCCCGGTCGCGGTCTCGCCGGTGGACGAGTGTCGGCCGTCCTGACCGGCCCGCAGCGGCTCCCACAAGTCTGGATCCTGCTGCGCCACCTCATCGGGGGTGAGCCCGGCCCAGGTGCCCACGTTGATCTCTTGCAGCCGCGGGTCCAACTGCACCGGCAGGTCGAGCCGTGCCGCGACCGACTGCGCGGTCACCGCGGCACGCTGCAGGTCGGAGCTGAAGATCCGGGCGATGCCCTGGCCGAGCAGTTTGTCGGCCACCGTGGCCGCCTGCGCCAGCCCGACCTCGTTCAACGGCACGTCGGCCTGACCCTGGAAGCGCCTGGCGTGGTTCCAGTCGGTCAGCCCGTGCCGCAGCAGGATCAGCTGGTGAGCGGTCATCCGGCCTCGACGGCAGGCTCCAGCTCGCCCAGGTCGATCGCCGGGCAGTCCTTCCACAGCCGCTCCAGGGCGTACAAGGTGCGCTCCTCGGAGTGCTGGACGTGGACGACGACGTCGAGGTAGTCCAGCAGCACCCAGCGGTTCTCCCGGTCGCCCTCGCGCCGGACGGGCTTGCGGTCGATCTTCAGCAGCGATTCCTCGATGCCGTCCACGACCGCGCCCACCTGGCGCTCATTGGTGGCGGTCACGACCAAGAAGATGTCGGTGATCGCCAACCGCTCCGAGACGTCGAACGCGACGGGGTCGAGGGCCTTCTTCGCGACCGCGGCTTTCGCCGCCAGGATCGCCAGTTCAACAGCCCCAGCTTCGGCACTCACGTCTCAACCTTCCCCGCGGTACAAGCCCCGCTTTGCGATGTACTGCACGATGCCGTCCGGCACCAGGTACCAAATCGGCAAACCCTGCGCCACTCGGTCACGGCAGGCTGTCGAGCTTATCGCCAGTGCCGGCACTTCCAACAATGTGACCTTGTCTTCCGGCAGATGAGTGATGTCGTCCTCACCGAGTTGCACCCCGGGCCGCGACACCCCCACGAAGTGCGCGAGATCGAACAACTCCTCCACACCCTTCCAGGTGAGGATGCGGCTGAGCGCGTCGGCGCCGGTGATGAAGTACAGCTCCACATCTTCACCACGCAGTGCCCGGACGTCTTTGAGCGTGTCGACGGTGTAGGTCATTCCGGGACGCTCGATGTCGACCCGACTGACCGAGAACCGCGGGTTGGACGCGGTCGCGATGGTGGTCATCAGGTAGCGGTCTTCGGACTGGGAGACCTTCTTGCCCACCTTCTGCCACGGTTGGCCGGTCGGCACGAACATCACCTCGTCGAGGTCGAAGCGCGCCTGAACCTCGCTGGCGGCCACCAGGTGCCCATGATGGATGGGGTCGAAGGTGCCACCCATCACGCCCAGGCGAAGCGGCCGGGACCCCTGTCCGTGCCACGCAATCGGGGTATCGCTCATCTGCGATGCACCTTTCCGATCCGGTCGGACGAGCCTGTCCGCCCCAAAATGCTACTTCACCACCCCTGGGACACCGGGGACGGTTCCCAGCGCCCCAGCGTTTTCGATCAGGTGGGACAGCAGGAACCGTCCCCGGCGTCCCAACGGCGGTTTGCTGCTCGCGCAGCGCACGCAGCGAGCGGAGCGAGCGTGTCGAAACCACTCGCCACCAGCAAAGGATCAGCCGCGCGTCTGGCCGGCGCCGTCGATGACGTACTTGGTGGAGGTCATCTCCGGCAAGGCCATCGGGCCACGAGCATGCAGCTTCTGGGTGGAGATGCCGATCTCGGCGCCGAAGCCGAACTCTCCCCCGTCGACGAAGCGGGACGACGCATTCACCAACACCGCGGCGGCATCCACCTCGGCGACGAAGCGCTCCGCCGCCCGACGGTCTTCGGTGATGATGGTCTCGGAATGCCCGGTGGTGTGGCGCCGAATGTGCGCCAGCGCCGCGTCGAGCGAATCCACGATGTCGCAGGCCAGATCCAGCGACAGATACTCCTCACTGAACTCGTCCTCATCGGCCAGGACGACCGCGTCGGAGTAGGCCACTACTGCCCCGGTGCCATGAACGGTGACCCCGGCATCGGCCAGCGCAGCCAGCGCCTTGGGCAGGAATTCGGCGGCGATGTCGGCATGCACCAACAGCGTCTCCAGCGCGTTGCACACGCTCGGACGCTGCACCTTGGCGTTCAGCATGATGTCGATGGCCATCTGCTGGTCGGCGGCGGCATCGACGAACAGGTGGCAGTTGCCCGTCCCCGTTTCGATCACCGGCACCTTGGAGCCCTCCACCACCGCATTGATCAGTCCAGCACCGCCGCGCGGGATCAGCACGTCCACGAGGCCGCGCGCGGCCATCATCTCGGCGGTCACTTCGCGCCCACCCTCGACCAACTGGACGGCGTCGGCCGGCAACCCGGCCTCCACCAGGCCGGTTTGCAGTGCGGCGACCACGGCCCGATTGGAGTTGATCGCCGAGCTCGAGCCGCGCAGCAGGGCCGCGTTGCCCGACTTCAGGCAGATGCCACCGGCGTCAGCGGTCACGTTCGGACGGGCCTCGTAGATGATGCCGATCACACCCAGTGGCACCCGCACCTGGCGCACCCGGACGCCGTTGGCGTTGGTCCACCCCCGCACCACATCACCGACCGGATCGGGCAGCGCAGCCAGCGACCGAAGCCCGGCCACCATCGAACCGATCCGGGCCGGGGTGAGGGTGAGCCGATCAATCAGCGACTCGGCCGTGCCCGCAGCGCGAGCGGCTTCGACGTCGAGGGTGTTGGCGGCCAACACCTCACCGGCGGCCATCGACAGCGCGTGCGCCATCGACTCCAAAGCGGCATCCTTCGCGGCCCGGGTGAGGGTGGCGAGCGTACGGCTGGCGTCCTTGGCCCGCAGGGCCTGCTCGGTGAAAGTCATGCCGCACAGGATAACTCTCCGCGGGGCTCAGCCTTCGGCGAGTTCGGGGACGGGCTGCCGCTCCGGATACGGGAAGAAGGCCCGCGTCCCGGCGCGACGCACCGCCCACCAGATCAGGTTGAACGCGGTGACCACGATCGCCACGCTGGCGGCGATGATCGTGCCCACCTCGGGCACCAGCAGCGCCCAGCTCAGCCACAGCGCCTGGTTGAGCACCGCGCCGACCAGGAAAGCCGGGGAGACCCCGACGATGGAGCGCGAACGAATCAGCTCCACCGACTGGGCGGCGTTCACCATGGTGCCCGGCACCAGCGCGGCGACTCCGAAGGCGGCCGCCCCGAAGCCGAGGTCGATGGCGACCACAACCGCCGCTCCTAACAAGCTGGGCAGCAGCGTTCGCACCAGACTGAGCCCGCGATGGCGGCACATCAGCACCAGGATCGGCACGGTGGTGAGCAGCGCGAACACATTGGTGGTGATCATGTTCCACTGATTGATGAGCACGCCGTGGACGGCCCACATCAGGTTCAGCAGCAACAGCGTCTGCCACGCGATCAGCGAGACGCCTTCGGTATGGCGGGTGCGGATCAGGTGAACCAGCTGGGGCAGCCCCAACAGGATTCCCACCAATGCCGCCACCCATCCCAGGATGGTGACCAGACTCATGACGACTTCGGCTTCTTCACGATGAGGTCGTCGCGGTGGACCACTTCACGTTCGAAATGCTCGCCCAGATTCGCGGCCAGCTCACGGGTCGAGCGTCCGATCATCGCCGGGAGTTCGCCGGCGTCGTAGTTCACCAGCCCGCGGGCCACCACTCGTCCGACCTCATTGACCAGCTTCACCGGGTCCCCGGCCTCGAAGGAGCCGCGCACCTCGGTGATGCCGGCGGGCAGCAGGGACGCCTTGCGTTCGGTGACGGCCTTCACCGCACCGGCGTCCAGCACCAACTCACCGCGGGTCACCGAGGCATAAGCCAGCCACAGCAGCTTGCGCGCGCGCCGTTTGCCGGTGGGCAGGAACAAGGTGCCGATCGGCTCGCCGGCCAGCAACTCGGCGGCCACTTCGGCTGAGCCCAGCACCACCGGGATTCCGGAGGTGGTGGCGATCCGTGCCGCTTGAAGCTTGGTCGCCATGCCGCCGGTGCCGATCTCAGCACCCTTGCCGTCGGTGTCGACGTCCAGCAGGTCGATGTCGGTCACTTCGTTGATCCGACTCGCCCCCGGCGAGGACGGATGGGCGGTGTAGAGCGCGTCGACGTCCGACAGCAGCACCAACGCGTCCGCCCCGACCAAGTGCGCCACCAGCGCGGCCAGTCGGTCGTTGTCGCCGAAGCGGATCTCGTGGGTGGCCACGGTGTCGTTCTCGTTGACGATCGGCACCACGCCGAGTTCGAGCAGCCGAGTGAAGGTACGCAGGGCGTTGCGGTAGTGGTCTTGGCGGGCCACGTCCTCCACGGTCAGCAGCACCTGGCCGACGGTGAGTCCGTGGTGGCCGAAGTACCTCCCGTAGTGGCCGACCAGTTGACTCTGCCCCACTGCAGCCGCGGCTTGCTTGCTGGCCAGGTCGGTCGGACGGCGCTTCAACTTCAGCGGCTTCATACCGGCGGCCATGGCACCAGACGACACCAGCACCACGTCCTGACCGCGAGCGCGCAGCGCCGCCAGCGCCTCGACCAGCCGCTCCACGCGTGCCGGGTCGAGCGCACCACGGGCGTCGGTGAGCGAGGAAGAACCCACCTTGACCACCACGCGCCGGGCACCGGTGATCTGGTCTCGCAGCTCACTCATTGCGGTCACCATCTCGGGTCAGCCCTTCGCTGGCCAACCGGGTGAACTGCTCGGCTTCGGCTTCGGCCGCCTTGTGAGCGTGATACTCCGCGTCCAGCGCTCGGCGCCGGGTCGCAGCCGGACGTTCGCCGGCGAGGCGCTGATCCTCACCACGACGCGCCAGGATCTCGGCACCGGCCTCGATCTGTGGGGCGAAGTCGAACACCACCGGATCGTCCCCGCCTCCGATGGCCACCGCATCGCCGGCCACCGCACCGAGTTCGAGCAGCTCGTCCTCAATGCCCAGGCGGGCGAACCGATCGGCCAGGTAGCCGACAGCCTCGGCGTTGTTGAAGTCGGTCTGTCGCACCCAGCGTTCGGGCTTCTCGCCGCGGACCCGCCAGACGAAGCCGCCCTCGCCGTCGCCCTGCTTGGCGACGCTGAACTCCGGCCCGCCGGCTACCGGCTTGGGTCGGATCACGATGCGCTTCGGCGCCGGCGGCGGGGCCGCTGCGCGGCGGGCGGCGACAAGTTCGGCCATGGCGAACTTCAGCGCGTTCAAGCCCTCGCCGGACTTGGTCGAGATGGTGAACACCGGCCAGCCGCGGGCGGCCACGTCCTCGGTCACCAGAGCGGCCAACTCGGCGGCATCGGGGATGTCGACCTTGTTCAGCGCCACCATTCGCGGACGATCCTCCAGGCCGCCGTGCGCGACCAGTTCGGCCTCGATCACGTCCAAGTCGGTGAGCGGGTCGCGTCCGGGCTCGTAGGTGGCGCAGTCGACCACATGGACGATGGCCTGGCAGCGCTCGATGTGGCGCAGGAAGTCATGGCCGAGACCGCGGCCCTCGCTGGCACCCTCGATCAGCCCGGGCACGTCGGCCACGGTGAACGTGGTGGCACCGGCCACGACCACCCCGAGGTTGGGGATCAACGTGGTGAACGGGTAGTCGGCGATCTTGGGCCGCGCGCGGGAGATGGCCGCGATCAGCGACGACTTGCCGGCACTCGGGAAACCGACCAGGCCGATGTCGGCCATCACCTTCAGTTCGAGCTTGATCTTGCGGCTCTCACCCTCCTCGCCGAGCAGGGCGAAGCCGGGAGCCTTGCGGGTGGGCGAGGCCAGGGCAGCGTTGCCGAGTCCGCCGCGGCCGCCGGCCGCGATCACCGCCTCGGCGTCAGGGGTGTCCAGGTCGGCGAGCAGTTCACCGGTCTCGGCATCGGTGACGACGGTGCCTTGGGGCACCAGCAGGATCACGTCCGCGCCGTTGGCGCCGCTGTTGTAGTCACCCTTGCCGGGCTGACCGTTCTCGGCGCGACGCACCGACTGGCGGTGGTATTCGACAAGCGTGGTCAAGCCGGCATCGACCTTGAGGATCACCGACCCGCCGTTGCCACCGTTGCCGCCGTCCGGTCCGCCGAGCGGTTTGAACTTCTCCCGGTGCACCGAGGCGCACCCGTGCCCGCCGTTACCGGCGGACAAGGTCAGCACCGTCTGATCGACGAAAGAGGGAATGGCCACAGCAGTTGCCTTGCACTAGGAGAGTCGGCGGGCAGCGTGACGCCGGCACCGATCGAGGAAGATTCTACCGTCCTCGTGCCGCACGCCCCGTCGAGGGCTCGCGTTAGCCACCGACAGCTCGCCTTGACCACCGAGGGCTCGTCCTCACGAGAGGCTTTCGGCATCAGCGCGAGCCCTCGACGGGGACGAGGTAGGTGGCGGGGGCGGAGGCGACGGAGTGGGCGGTAGGACGGAGGTGGGGCGGACGGGACGAGGTGAGCGGGAATGCGAAAGGGCGGCCCGAAGGCCGCCCCTCACGAAAAGCTGGACTACTCGGCGGCCTCGACGGCTACGTTGATGACCTTGCGGCCGCGACGGGTGCCGAACTCGACCTTGCCGGCGCGCAGCGCGAACAGGGTGTCGTCGCCACCACGTCCCACACCCTCACCGGGGTGGAAGTGGGTGCCGCGCTGACGGACCAGGATCTCACCGGCGTTCACCTGCTGGCCGCCGAAACGCTTCACACCCAGACGCTGGGAGTTGGAATCGCGACCGTTACGGGAGGACGATGCGCCCTTTTTATGTGCCATCTGTTCTACCTCAGCCCTTGATTCCGGTGACCTTGACCTGGGTGTAGCGCTGGCGATGGCCCTGACGCTTCTTGTACCCGGTCTTGTTCTTGAACTTGATGATCTTGATCTTCGGGCCCTTGGTTTCGGCGATCACCTCAGCGGTGACACTCGCCTTGCCCAGCGCCTTGACGTCAACGGTGATCTTGTCACCGTCGACCAGCATCAGCGGGGTCAGGGCAACGCTGTCACCGGCCTTGGCTTCGACCTTGTCGATTTCCAGGACGTCGCCGACCGCAACCTTGTGCTGACGGCCACCGCTGCGAACGATCGCGTACACGCCTGACCTACTTCCCTAAGCTTCCGTTTGTGCAACGCCACATCGGTAGATGTTTCGCGTTGTGGTGGGGTTCGCGCGCAGCAGAAGGCGCGGCAAACACCGATGGACAAGACTACGGCTCCTCACTGGGGAGGGTCAAACCGGAGGCCAGCAGAGCGACTCGACGGCTCCCCCACTATCGGCTGAGCTAGCCTCGGACACAACCTGCGGACGGAGACGACATGACCTGGGCTTTTTGGCTGACCACCCTGATCGTGGTGGCCACCCCCGGCACCGGAGCGGTCTACACCATCTCCGCCGGACTTTCGCGAGGGTTCAAGGCCGGGCTGGTCGCTGCGTTCGGCTGCACTCTGGGCGTGGTGCCGCACATGATCGCCGCGATCACCGGACTGGCCGCCCTGCTCAACGCCAGCGCACTCGCGTTCTCGGCGCTGAAGTGGGCCGGAGTGGCCTACCTGCTCTACCTAGCCGTCCAGACCTGGCGCGACCACAGTGACCTCGTCGCCACCGAGACCGCACCCCAATCGTTTTGGCAGGTGATCCGCACCGCCGTGCTGATCAACCTGCTCAATCCAAAGCTGACCATCTTCTTCTTCGCCTTCCTCCCCCAGTTCGTGCCGGTCGCCGACCCGTCGCCGACGGTGACGATGGTCGGGTTGAGCCTGGCGTTCATGGCGGCCACGTTCGCGGTGTTCGCCGTGTACGGCAGCTTCGCGGCGTCCGTCCGAGATCACGTCCTGCGCCGCCCGCGGGTCGTAACCTGGCTGCGTCGGACTTTTGCCGCCACGTATGTACTGCTGGCCGGACGCCTCGCGGTGCAGGAGCACTGAACGACAACAACACTGAACCGCTGACTCGACGCCATGTGGTGTTGACCTGCGGGCCACCCGCTGGATACCTGACCTGCCTAGCGTGACGAAGGAGCTGAACCGGCACGTTCGGCCTTACCCACAGGAGAGGTAATGCTTCGTCACACATCTGTCTTCGCCGCTGCCAGCCTGGCTCTGGCCGGCACCATGCTGAGCTTCCAACCCGCACCGGCCCAGGCCGAACCGACCATCGCGGTCAAGGACGTCGTACTCACCGTGGGCAGCAAGTCCAGCCAGCGCAACCTGACCTGGCTCGGCGGGGTGGGCGTCGAGGACTACGTCCAACTCGTCCAGCACAAGAAGGGCAAGACGCTGTCGTGGACGAGCGCGAAGCTGATCCGTCCGTTCTCGGCCGGGGCAGCTGGCGAGGAGACCGGCTGGGAGTACAACAAGGTCGCCCTGACCAAGCTCAAGGTGGGCGTCACCTACAGCTACCGGATCTGCACCGCCACCGCCTGCGCCGACGAGCACCAGTTCAAGACGGCGAAGGCGGGCAACTTCTCGTTCCTGGTCTACGGCGACCCGCAGGTCTACCTGGGCACCAAGACCGGGCAGAACGGTGTCGTCGAGAACCCCTCCGCCGGCTGGGCTGCGACCCTGTCCGAGTCAGTCGGCAAGGTGAGCAACGCCGCCTTCCTGATGACCGCGGGCGACAACGTCGACAGCTACACCATCTCCAAGCAGCCCGGCGAGTGGGATGCCTTCCTGGCTCCGAGCCAGGTGTCCACCTATCCGATGGCGCCGGCAGTCGGCAACCACGACAACGCCTCGAACGGCGGCTACCTGTTCAACCAGCACTTCGCCCTGCCGAACGTGAGCAACCTGGGCACCACCGCTGCCGGCACCGGTGACTACTGGTACACCTACAACGGCGTGCTGTTCATGACGCTGAACACCAACAGCCTGGACTTCGCCGCACACACCACGTTCATGAAGCAGGCCATCAAGGCCAACCCGCGGGCCACCTGGCGCGTGGTCACGCTGCACCACGCACCGTTCAGCTCGGCCGACCACCCCAATGACGCCGACGTGACTGCGATCCGCACCACCTTGACCCCGGCATTCAGCGCACTGAAGGTCAACCTGGTGATCGGCGGCCACGACCACGACTACACCCGCAGCTACCTGATGAACGGGGCGTCCATCGCCTCCGCCGATGCCGACGGCGCGCTCAAGCCCAAGCGCGGACAGGTCCTGTACCTGGCCACCAACTCCGCCTCGGGCGGCAAGTTCTACGACCTCACCGGCCCCTACCCGTGGGCCGCGGTCAAGGATCAGAGCCTCAAGGCCAACTACACCGCCATCGAGGTCAAGGCCAAGAACCTGATCGCCACCACCTACGAGGTCGGTGGACGGGTCATCGATCGCGTTGATCTGACGCGTGCTCACTAGTCGTCTGTTCGCCATCATGCCCCGGGGGATTCGTCCCCCGGGGCGCCCCCCATTCCGGGGAGGGCGGCGCCAGGGCCAGGTCCGATTTCCGCTAGCCAGGGCCGTCCACTGCTGCCAGGCTGGACGTTATGGACTTCGAGCAGCGCTACCGGGCAGCGAGCGCCCGCGACGCCCGCTTCGACGGGGTGTTCTTCCTCGCCGTCCGCACGACCGGCATCTACTGCCGGCCGTCCTGCCCGGCGCGGACGCCGCTACGGGCCAACGTGGAGTTCTTCGACACCGCTGCAGCCGCCCACGAGCACGGCTTTCGGGCGTGCAAACGATGCCTTCCCGATACCGTTCCCGGCTCGCCGGAATGGAACCTGCGCGCTGACGTCGCCGCCCGGGCGATGCGCCTGGTCACCGACGGAATCGTCGATCGCGAAGGGGTGACCGGCCTGGCCCGACGCCTGGGCTACACCTCACGCCATTTGAACCGCCTGCTGAGCACCGAACTCGGTGCCGGACCGCTGGCACTCGCCCGCGCGCATCGCGCCCAGGTGGCGCGCGAACTCCTGGTCGGCACCGATCTGCCGATCAGCGATGTCGCCTTCGCCGCCGGCTTCGGCAGCATCCGCCAGTTCAACGACACCGTCACCGCCGTCTACGCCCTCACCCCCACCGCGCTGCGGGCCGGACGGCGACGGTCACACACTCCGCACGCGCCGACGACCGCCGGGTGGATCACGGTGAACCTGCAGCTCCCCGTACGTCTGCCCTGGGATGCGGCCGGCACGTTCGCCTGGCTGGCGGCCCGCGCCATTCCCGGAGTGGAGGTGGCCACTGCCGAGTCCTACGCCCGCACCGTGCGGCTGCCCGGCGGTCCGGCCTGGTTCACCGTGGCCGCCGCGGCCGCGAGCCTGCGTCTGCAGGCCGGGCTCACCCGGCTATCCGATCTGGCCCCACTGGTGGCCAGGGTGCGGCGGCTCTTCGACGCCGACGCCGATCCGGTGGGCATCGATGCCGCGCTGTCGTCGGACCCTCGCCTGGCCGCGTCCGTGGCCGCGACTCCCGGCATCCGGCTGCCGGGCGCGATCGACCCGTCGGAGATGCTGGTGCGCGCCATGGTCGGCCAACAGATCTCGGTGTCCGCCGCCCGCACCCACCTGCATCGACTGACTCAGCACGCCGGTGAACCCGTCGCAGCAGCCCCCGAAGGGTTGACACTGCTGTTCCCCACCCCGGCCGCGATCGCCGCCTGCGGCGCTGACGTCCTGACCGGGCCCCGTGCCCGGATCACCAGCCTGGTCGGCGTCGCCGGGCGTCTCGACTCCGGCGAGCTGAGCCTGGACTGGGCCGACGATCCGATCGAACAACGCACCCGACTGCTCGCCCAACCAGGCATCGGCCCGTGGACGGCCGACTACCTGGCCATGCGAGTGCTGGGCGACCCGGACGTGCTGCCCGTCGGCGATGTGGCACTTCGCACCGGGGCTGCTCGACTCGGCGCACCGGACTCCCCCACCGCGCTCACCGCCTGGGGCTCGACCCTGACCCCGTGGCGTTCCTACGCCAGCCTGCATCTGTGGCGCGCCGCCGCCACCAAGGAGGAACCTCGATGAAGATCACTACCGTGAACACCCCTGATGGCCCGTTCACCGTGCTCGCCGATGCCGGCGTCGTCCTCGCTTCGGGGTGGACCGACGCACCCGATGTCGTCGCGGCCCGGGTGCGAACGCCAGATCGTCCGGGCGCCTTCGAGGTCGTGGCCACGAATGACCCCGACCTCGCTGCGATCATCGAGGCCGTCGAGCGCTACTACGCCGGTGAGCTTGCCGCCATCGACGACGTGCCGGTGCGGCAGTTCGGCACGGCCCTGCAGCAGGTCGGCTGGGCGGCGCTGCGGGAGATCGCTCCCGGTGCGCCACTGAGCTATGCCCGCTTTGCCGCCGCGTTGGGGCACCCCTCCGCGGTGCGGGCAGCTGCTGCGATCTGCGCGCGCAATGCCCCCGCGCTGTTCGTCCCTTGCCATCGCGTGCTGCGCACAGACGGCAGCCTGGGCGGCTTCGCCTGGGGTCTGAACGTCAAACGCTCACTGCTGAGCCGCGAAGCGCACTGACCAACCGAAATGGTTGTTATCGCCGACCCGATGTCGCGTTCGCGGGCGCGGCCAACCGATTCTGTTGTTATGACGATCGAAGAGGGCCTCATAACGACCGTTTCGATTGGCTGATCTTGGCCGGCGAGGCGCACCGGCTCCATAACGACAAGATCGCTAGGTCAAGACCGTCCGGCATCGATGAAAGCGGCCACCGACCACGTCAGCAGCCGCTCTGCCTCGGCGATCTGCTCGTCGGTCGCCTTGGCCTTCGGCGCCAGCGTGTGGCCGGCCGCCGGCATGGCCACCACCCGGACGTCCGCACGCCCAGCCGTAGCAAGAGCGGCGCTGACCTGATCGGGGGCCCCGAAGGTGTCCTTCTCGCCTTGGACGATGACCGTCGGCGCCGCCGCGTCGACCAGTTCGGCGAGTCGAGACTTGTCCGGCTTGCCGGGCGGATGCAAGGGGAAGGCCAGCAGCACCAGGCCGGTCTGACCTGAGCCGAAGCCCCGGCAGGCCGTGCGCGCACCGGCGCTGCGACCACCGACGAACAACGGCAGACCTGGCCAGCGACGGGTCGCCTCGGCCACCGCCATCTGCCAGGCACGATCAAGGGCCGGCGCCGAGCTGAAGACCTTACGTCCGGCCACCCGGTAGGGCTGACGGAAGCGGGCCACGTTCACCCCGAGAGTCGGCAGCCGATCGGCCAGCAGCGCGAGATCCCAGGCGTCCACATCTCCGCCGGCGCCGTGGCCGAGCAGCAGGACCGCCGCCGGTTCCTCGGCTTCGTCGATGATCAGTTCGGCCGGACCGTCTGGAGTATCGATGGTGATGGTGCTCACCGCCTCAGTCTGACAGCCCGAAGCCGGGCACGCGTGGCATGCTGAGCGCGTACACCGAATCAGGAGTGCCATGGATTTCTACAACCTCTACGAGCACGGGTTCGCCCGGGTGGCGGTCTGCACGACGCCGATCACCTTGGTGCAGCCCCAGGTCAACGCCGAAGCCGCCCTCGCCCAAGCGCGCGAGGCTGCGGCTGCGGGCGCCTGCTTGGCGGTCTTCCCCGAGCTGGGCCTGACCGGCTACTCCATCGAGGACCTGCTGCTGCAGGACACCGTGCTTGCGGCCGTCGAGGACGCCCTGGCCTGGCTGGTGCCCGCCACCGCCGACCTGGGCTGCGTGCTGGTCGTCGGTGCCCCGCTGGCCAGCCTCAACCGCATCTACAACTGCGCGGTGGTGATCCATCGCGGGCAGGTGTTGGGCGTGGTGCCCAAGTCGTATCTGCCGACGTATCGGGAGTTCTACGAGTCCCGCCAGATCGGACGCGGCGATGACGTCACCGGCGACATCCGCGTCGCCGGTCAGGACGCCCCCTTCGGTTCCGATCTGCTGTTCGCCGCCGAGGACCTGCCCGGCTTCGTGCTCAGCGTCGAGATCTGCGAGGACATGTGGGTGCCGATCCCTCCGTCGGCTGAGGCCGCGTTGGCCGGCGCGACGGTGATCGCCAACTTGTCCGGCAGCCCGATCACGGTGGCCAAGGCCGAGGAGCGCAAGCTGCTGTGCGCGTCCGGATCGTCCCGGCTGCTGTGCGCCTACCTGTACGCCGCCGCCGGCGAGGGCGAGTCGTCCACCGATCTGAGCTGGGATGGCCAGACCCTGATCTACGAGAACGGCAGCCTGCTGGCCGAGTCCGAGCGCTTCCCGGACGGCCCGCGCACCTCGATGGCCGACCTCGACGTCGGCACTCTTGTGCAGGAGCGGCTGCGGCAAGGCACCTTCGACGACAACCGCCGCACCCATGCCGAGCGCACCGGCGAGTACCGGACGGTCAGCTTCGCCCTCAACCCACCCGGCGGCGATCTGGGGCTGATGCGGGAGGTGGCGCGGTTCCCTTTCGTGCCCGATGATCCCGCTCGCCTGGCCCAGGACTGCTTCGAGGCCTACAACATTCAGGTGGCGGGCTTGGAGCAGCGGCTGCGAGAGATCGGCCAGCCCAAGATCGTCATCGGCGTCTCCGGCGGCCTGGATTCCACCCACGCGCTGATTGTGGCGGCCCGGGCGATGGATCGGCTGGGTCGCCCGCGCACCGACATCTTGGCCTACACGATGCCGGGCTTTGCGACGTCCGATCACACCAAGGGCAATGCCACCGCGCTGGCCACCGCATTGGGGGTGAGCTTCGCCACCCTCGACATCACCCAGACCGCCAAGCTGATGCTGGACAACCTCGATCATCCGTTCAGCGATGGCGAAGCCACGTATGACGTGACCTTCGAGAACGTCCAGGCCGGCCTGCGCACCGACTACCTGTTCCGGATCGCCAACCACCGCGGCGGCATCGTGCTGGGCACCGGAGACCTGTCGGAGTTGGCGCTGGGCTGGTGCACCTACGGTGTGGGCGATCAGATGAGCCACTACAACGTCAACGGCGGGGTGCCCAAGACGTTGATGCAGCACCTGATCCGTTGGGTGATCTCGGCCGAACTGTTCAGCGCGGACGTCTCGTCCACCCTGCAGGCGATTCTCGACACCGAGATCACCCCGGAGCTCGTGCCGGTCGGCGAGGGCGAGACCCCGCAGTCGACGCAGGCCAAGATCGGCCCGTACGCGCTGCAGGACTTCACCCTGTTCCATGTGTTGCGCCGCGGCATGAAGCCGTCCAAGATCGCCTTCCTGGCCTGGCACGCCTGGCGTGACGCCGAAGCCGGCCATTGGCCCGAGGGCTTCCCCGCCGACGAGCGGACGGCCTACGACCTGGCCGAGATCAAGAAGTGGCTGGGCGTGTTCGTCTCTCGCTTCTTCGGCTTCGCCCAGTTCAAGCGCTCAGCGTTGCCGAACGGGCCGAAGGTGGTGCGCGGTGGCTCACTCAGCCCGCGCGGCGACTGGCGTGCGCCGTCGGACACCTCAGCGAAGCTGTGGCTGGCCGAACTGGAGAACGTCCCGGACGCCTGATTCCAACGGGCAGTTTGCCTCGGCGTACTCTCCGGCTCGCCACCGTTGTTTTCCGGCCGTCGACGGGCAAGATGGGGCGCGAACATTGTTCACCGCCTCCACGAAAGGTCGCCATGCGCGCCGCCGTTCCCGTAGCCCTGATCCTTGCCAGTCTGACGCTCACGGCCTGCGCCGGTGGCCTCGCCAGCAGTACCTCGGCACCGTCCAGCCCCGCAGCGACACCCAGCTCGGCCACGTCACCGAGTCCCTCGGCCACCCCGTTCACCTTCCCAGATCGGACCAAGGACGAGTTGGCTCGTTCGGAGTACCGCAACGGCACCGTGTCGGGCCAGGTGTGGCACAAGGCGACCAAGTCGGGAACCTATGTGGTGCGGGCAGCCTGTGCCGGCGGTGGCGAGGTCTTCGGCTACGAGGTGCGGATCAATGGACGCCGGATCAACAGCGGCGAGTTCGACTGCGGGGGGACCCTGCAGAACACAGTCGGCAAGGTCTCGGTCGGCGACCGCATCCAGGTCGGCCTCACCAAGATCGTGGCCCCCATCGAGGCCTGGGCGATCGTCGTCCCCGAGCAGGACGCCTAACGGCGTCCGCCGGGTCGACCGGGGTTCACTCCTGAGTCGGGGCCTCAGCCACCGGTTCGCTGACAGACTCGACCACGGACACCGACTCAGCGGCAGCCACCGTCTCGACTACGACGACCGGCTCGGCAACGACGACCGGCTCGGCAACTGCGACCGGCTCGCTAGTCTGCTCGATCGGCAGTTCCACCGCCGCCTCGATCACCTCAGTGGCCGGAGCCTCGACCTTCGCCTTACGGCTCCGCGAGGTCCGCTTCGCGGGCTCCGCGGCAGCCTTCGCCGGCTTCGGCGCGACCGCAGCCTTGGGAGCCTTCGGGGTCGGACGACGTCGCGACTCGCGCTCGCCGCCATCGGCCGGAGCCTGGGAGGCCACCGGGGCGTCATGGACGTGGTAGCCGCGGCCCTTGCAGGTCTCGCAGGCCACGGTGAACGCCTCGGCCAGCCCGGTGCCGATCTTCTTGCGGGTCATTTGCACCAAGCCGAGCGAGGTGACCTCGGCCACCTGGTGGCGGGTGCGGTCACGGCCCAGGCATTCGACCAGGCGGCGCAGCAGCAGCTCACGGTTGGCCGGGAGCACCATGTCGATGAAGTCGATGACGATGATGCCACCGATATCACGCAGCCGCAGCTGGCGCACGATCTCCTCGGCTGCCTCCAAGTTGTTGGAGGTCACCGTGGCTTCGAGGTTGCCCGAGGTTCCGGTGAACTTGCCGGTGTTGACGTCGATGACTGTCATGGCTTCAGTGCGGTCGATGATCAGCGAGCCGCCTGAGGGCAGGAACACCTTGCGCTCGAGTGCCTTGGATACCTGCTCGTGCACCCGGAAGGCGCTGAAGATGTCGCCCTTCTCGGTGCGATCCCAACGCTCCAGACGCTCAGCCATGTGCGGCGCGACGTGGGCGACATAGGCGTCCACGGTGTCGTAGGCGTCATCGGCCTGGCCGTTACCGTCGATCACCAGGGAGTTGAAGTCCTCGGTGAACAGGTCACGGACGATCCGGACGGTCAGGTCGGGCTCGGCGTAGAGCAGCTGCGGGGCGGTCGAGCTGGACGACTTCTTCTCCAGCACCTCCCACTGGGCCTTGAGCCGGTTGACGTCGCGGACAAGCTCTTCTTCGCTAGCACCTTCGGCGGCCGTCCGGACGATCACCGACGCGCTCGGGTCGATCAGTTCGTCGAGGATGCCCTTGAGGCGACGACGCTCCCCTTCGGGCAGCTTGCGGGAGATGCCCGACAAGTGACCACCGGGTGAGTAGACGATGTAGCGGCCGGGAATCGACAGGTGCGAGGTCAGCCGGGCGCCCTTGGCACCGACCGGGTCCTTGCTGACCTGGACGACGACCTGCTGGCCGGACTTGAAGACCTTCTCGACCTTCTTGTCGGCACCGGTGACACCGAAGGAGTCCCAATCGACCTCACCGGCGTACAGCACGGCGTTGCGGCCGCGGCCGATGTCGACGAAGGCGGCTTCCATGCTGGGCAGCACGTTCTGCACGCGGCCGAGGTAGATGTTGCCGATCATCGAGGTGGCCGAGGCCCGGTCGACGTAGTGCTCGACCAGGATGTTGTCTTCCAACACCGCGATCTGGGAGTAGTCCTCGGTCTGACGGATCAGCATCTTGCGATCGACCGATTCGCGGCGGGCCAGGAACTCCGACTCGCTCAGGATCGGGGTACGGCGGCGACCGGCGGCGCGACCCTCACGGCGACGCTGCTTCTTGGCCTCCATCCGGGTGGAGCCTTCGATGCCGGTGACCTCGTCGCTGACGTTGGCGCGGCGGCGCGGCTCACGGACTCGGACGACCACGTCGACCGAATCGTCGTCGCTGTCACCGGTGTCCTCACCGCGACGGCGGCGACGCCGACGGCGACGCGAGGAGGTGGATTCAGCAGCGCCTTCTTCGGTGGCCTCGCCATCGGCGACAGCCTCGGTGTCACCGGCAGGTTCGCCGTCGGCTTCGTCGGTGTCATCGGCGTCACCATCGGTCTCGGCATCGCCACCGGCACCACCACGACGACGGCGACGTCCGCCACGGCGACGGCGACGGCGACGCGGCGCATCGCTGTCGTCCTCGGCGCCATCGGCCTCGGTGTCGACGTCGGTGACTTCTTCTTCGTCCTCTTCGCCCAGCAGGCCGCCGATCGCGGCCGCCAGCGAGTCGAGCACCTCGTCAGGGCTGGCTTCGTCGCTCATGCCGAAGGTTTCGGCGATCGCAGGCTTGCGGGTGCGACGCCGTCCGGGGGTGCGAGCCAGGTCTTCCAGGCTGGCCGCGAGATCGGGCTCGGCGGCCTCACTGGGCTCGGCCACGGGTTCTGCGGCCCCGCGACGACGGCGGCTTCGCGCCGGTGCGGCCGGCGGGGCGTCGTCGGTTGGGGTGGGCTCTTCGATCGGGGTGGGGTCGTCAGCCGGGGTGTTCTCAGCGTCGACCGCAGCGGGCTCCTCGACGACCTTGGCGCGACGGGTGCGCTTGGGCTTGGTCACTTCCGGCTCGGGTGCGGCCTCGACGACCGGCTCTTCGGCGGGCAGTTCGGGCTCGACCACGGTCTCCTCGACCACGGCCTCTTCGACCAGCTCGGCCTCGATGACCTCTTCGACCTCTTCCTCAGCGACCGGCTCGAGCTCGAGCTCGGGCACGGGAGTCGGCTCGGGAGCCACCACCACAGCCGGCGGCCCGGCCGGACGGCTCGCCGCGCGCCGACGGGGCGGACGAGCGGGTTCAGCCGACGCGGCCGCAGGAGTGTTCTGATCTTCGGAATCGAGCATTTCGCTCTCCTTCACGCGACGGACACCGTCGCATCAAGCCGCTCGATCTGGCGCAAAATTCCTACGCTGCTCGAGCAGCAAAGCCTGTTGAACGAACACCGGTACTCGGGCCCCCGCGGTCGACTGGCGTCGCGGTGAAGCTGGAGCGCCTGCCCGGTCTGTCACACCGGTCGTGGCATTCGAAAGGTGAAGTCGGGGTGACCTCACTGAAATGAAGTATCGCACACCGACCAACAATCGGCCTTATGGATCGCCTATCAGGACGCCAATCCCGCTCAACGCACCGCAATGGCGCGCTCCCTGATTAGCTACTCCGCGGCCAACGGATCGCGCACATCGCGACCGTCCCAGGGGCCTTGAGCCAGTCTGGTGAACAGGGCCGGCGTGGCGGGCAACTCCGGGCGCAACTGCCGCAATGCGGCCACCACGTCGTCGGGACGCACCAACGGCTCGCTGGTGCGTACGGTCACCACGAAGCCGTCTTCTGCGGGCGCCAGCGCAAGCACAGCCCCCCGGACGTCAAAGCTGCGCAGCCCCGATTTCGCCTGGCGCTGCACCAGCACCTCGTCGGCGGCCAACAGCGTCGCGATCGCCGCCTCCAGCACCTCGCCGACGGACCAGGCCACCTGCCAGGTGGACGCGGCCAACAGCTCCGGCAGCGATCCCCCGGCGGCCTCGACCACCTCGATGATGGCCAGCCCGTCGGGCATGGCGGCGTTCAGGTCGTCCCGCACTCGGGCCGGGTCGCGCACCTCGGCCAACCCGATCTCCAGATACTCGGCCTCGCTGGCTGCGCCGGTAGGTGCGGCGTTGACGTAGCTGATCCGCGGGTGCGGATGGAATCCCGACGAGAACGCCATCGGCACACCGGCCCGCCGCAGTGCCCGCTCGAAGGCGCGTCCGAAATCACGGTGCGATGCGAAGCGAGCCCGTCCACGCTTGGCGTAACGCACGCGCAGCCGTTGGACGGGCGGCGGCTGCTGCGGGGGCTGCTTTCGGGCACTCACAACCGAAGAGCCTAGCGGCCAAGCCCCGGCGGAGTGCGAGCGTCAGCCCTTCGCGAAGTAGGTCACCGTGACGTCGGCTACGCAACCTTCGGTGGGCCGAATCTGTTTGGGTGGCTCGTCCAGGGTCAGCATCATGGCCATGGCCGGCCCACTGGAGGCTTCGTCGTGGCTGTCCGCCTCAACAACCTGGATCGAGAAGCGATCGCTTCCGTTACCCATCTCGATGCTGCCCTTGTCGCGGCACCCGATCGACACCCAGGCGGAGCTCGCCTCGGCAGGGTGCCCACTCAAGTCGAGGGTGGTCGCCTCGGTGACGACCAGCTGTTGCCGGGAGAGTTCGCGCAGGCGCTTGTCCCATTGGTAGTCGATGTGGAGCTTCCCCGATCCGGCATCAGTGGTGACAGTCACCGACCCCCCACCCGCACCAGAGGAGTCGCTGGCGTCCGAGCCGATGACCACCACCGAGCCGGGAGTGTCCTGACCGCCCGGCGTCGGCGACGAGTCCTTCACCAGACTGTTGGCGAACGCCGCGGTGGTCGCGCCGCTGCCGACCAATGCTCCGGCCAGGACCAGGATCAGCCCGCGCCAGGGACGCCGCTGCCGCGTAGCCGGGACCGCCTCGGCGACCAAGCCGGCGCGAATCGCTTCAGAACGCTGTGAATCAAATCCGATGCTCATGCCAGTTCTCCTTCGGCAAGCAATTGGTCATCAATCGAGGTGTGCAGACGTTTGCGCGTCCTGCTCAGCCGCATCTTGGCTGCGGCCTCAGTCAGTCCCAGAACCTCGGCGGCCTCGGCCACTGAGAAGCCTTCGACGGCGGTGAGCATCAGCAGTTGGCGGTCGAGTCGGCCGACGGACGGCCAACTGCGCGCCAACGCCTCCCCACGCTGTGAGGACGGCTCCGCCTCCGGCCCGTCGGTGGACTCAGGCTTCGGCAACCGCGCCAGAAACGCCTGGTAGCGCCGCTGGGAGCGAGTCGCGTTGCGGGCCACATTGCTGGCCGTCACCAGCAGCCACGGCAGCAGCGAGTCGTCCACGAAGCGCACCGCCGTACGTCGACGCCACAGCTCCAGGAAGGTGACGGCGGTCAGGTCCTCGGCTTCGGTCGTCCCGGCGCCGGCCCCGCGAAGGTGCCGGAACACCCGGTCGCGGTGCCGATCCCAGATCACGCCCATCCCGTCCGGCTCACCGGCCAGCACCTCGGCCCAGATGGCTGCATCGCTGATGGTCTCCACGTCTGAGAATGTCCGATCCGGGCCGGGAGGTAACACGATCAGTGCTCGGAATCGGGTTTGAGCTGCGGCACGCCGGCCGGACGGATGCCGTAACGCTCCACATGCCAGGCCACGTAGGCCTCCACCGCGGTGGGCAAGGTGGCGAACAAGTGGTCGTCGCCGACGTCGGCGATGAAGCCGGCCGCGGTCAGCTGTTCGCGCACTTCCCACTTCACCCGGGCCATCGCGAAGACCACCCCGGCCTCGCTCAAGGTGCGACGCAGTTCGGCCAAGGCGTCCACCGCGGTGAGGTCGACTTCGGTGTTGGCTTCGGCGTTCAGCAGGAACCACTCCGCGGACGGCTCGGCATCGCGGGCTGCGGCCAGGGCGCGGGAAAGGAAGTCGTCGGCATTGGCGAAGAACAGTGGCGAGTCGTAGCGGTAGACCACCAGCCCCGGCACCCGGGTGGCGGTGGGATAGTCGGCCACGTCGTGCATCCCGGCCAACCCCGGCACGTAGCCGAGGATGCCGTCGTGAGGATGGGCGATCCGACGGATCAGATCCAACAGGGACAACCCCACCGCGATCCCAATGCCGGGCAGCAGGCCAAACACCAGGACGCCGACGAAGGTGACCAGCGCCAGCACCAGCTCGCTGCGACGGAAGGCGGCGATCCGACGGATCTCGGAGATCTCAATCAGCCGAAGCCCGGCGTAGACCACCACTCCGCTCAGCGCGGCCTGCGGGAAGGCGGCCAGCACCGGGGCGAACACGAAGATGGTGGCAAGCACCATCGCCGCGGCCACCAGGGAGTGCAGTTGGGTGCGGCTGCCCGCGGCGTCGCCGATCACCGTCCGGCTGGCCGAGGACGAGATCGGGAAGCCGGCCAGCAGGCCGTTGGCCAGGTTGCCGGCGCCGACCGCCAACAGCTCGGCGTTGGCGTCGATGCGCTCCTCGCGTCGGGCGGCGAAACCTCGTCCGGTCAAGATCGCGTCGCTGTAGCCGACCACGGCGATCCCGAGTGCCGCCGGCAACAGCGCGAAGACGTCCACACCCGCCAGGCTGGGCAGCGACGGGGTCGGGACGGTCGCCGGAATCGCGCCGATGACGTTGAGGCCCAGCGACCCCAGCGGCGTCCAGGCGACCAGACCCGCCGCGACCAGCATCACCAGCAGCGGTCCCGGCCAGGACGGCAGCCAGGCGCGGAGGGCGAACAGCACCGCCGCCACGCCCAGGCCCAGGCCCAGGGTGGGCAGGTGCACCGCCGACAGCTGACCGGCCAACGACACCGTCTCCTGCCACGGGTTGTCACCGGTGATAGTGAGCTTGGTCAGTCGTCCGTACTGGCTGACCATCATCAGCAATCCGATGCCTGCCATGTAGCCGACCAGCACCGGCTTGGACAGCAATCGGGCCACGAACCCGAGCCGGGCGATCCGCCCCACGATCAGCATCACGCCGACCGCCACCGCGATCAGCGCTGCCACCGAAGCCCGCTGGCCCCCGCCGACCTGCCCAGCGACCGCGCCGATGGCAGCCGCGGACATCAACGCGGTGGTCGCCTCCGGGCCCACCGACAGCTGGCGCGATGAGCCGAGGATGGCGTAGATCGCCATCGGAGCCAGCACCGCCCACAACCCCGACACCGGCGGCAGACCCACGATCTCGGCGTAGGCCATCACCTGGGGCACCAGGTAGGCCGACACGGTGACCCCGGCGATCAGGTCACCGCGCAGCCAGGACCGCTGATAGGAGTTCAACACGGCCAGTCCCGGCGCCCAGCGCCGCCAGCCGCTCACCTCGGCCTCGCCCATGACCACACGCTAATGCGCGAAGTCGGCTGCGAACTCGTTTCCCGTCCGAAACCCTGGTAGACCGGGTGTCATGACCGAAACCGTCGCCGTCGCCGGGGCCTCCGGCTATCTGGGTCGCCATGTAGTGGCCGCGCTCGCCGCCCACGGCTACCGGGTGCGAGCACTGGTGCGATCCCAGGATGCCGCCGAGAAGCCCGGCCGGTTCGGCGCACCCACCCTGGCGGGCGTGGTGGCGGAATGGCAGATCGTCGACTACCTGCTCCCCCGCACCCTCGACGGAGTCTTCGACGGCGTGGATCGGGTGGTTTCCACCCTCGGAGTCACCCGCCAGAAGGCGGACCCGTGGGACGTCGACTTTCTGGGCAACCTGCGTCTCCTGGAAGAGGCCGAAGCCTCGCAGGTGCACAGTTTCAGCTACGTCAACGTGATCCACTCCCACACCGGCACCTCGACGACGATGCGATCGAAGCACGCCTTCAGCCAGGTGCTACGCCGTAGCGCGGTGGCCGGCCACCTGGTGAACCCGTCAGGCTACTTCTCCGACATGACCGACTTCTGGTTGTTGGCCCGCAAGGGGTGGGGCTTCGTGGTCGGCGACGGTGACGCGCAGCTCAATCCGATTCACGGCGCCGACCTGGCTGAGTTCATCGTGAGCAAGCTGACCGAACCAGCCGGGGAATGGGATGTCGGCGGCCCCGACGTCTTCACCTACCGTTCGCTGCAGCAGCTGATGTTCGAGCTCGCCGGACGTCCAGGGCGCGTTGTGAAGCTCGGACCCCGGGCGACGAAGACCATGATCGGCCTGGCCGATCACAGCTCACCTCAGGCCAGCAACCTGGCCCGCTTCTTCCTCGAAGGGCTTCAGATCGACGCCGCGGGGACTCCGTTCGGCACCCATCATCTGGCCGACTTCCTCCGCGATCAGTAGCAGCGGCTCGTGGCGGGTGGGACACCGGGGACGATTCCCGTGTCCCAGCCCCGCGGCGCACCCAGGGTTGCGCATCGGGGACACGTGAGGCAGTGGGACAGCAAGAACCGTCCCCGGTGTCCCAGCAGGAACCGTCCCCGGTGTCCCAGGCTCAGTGGGTGGAGACCACCTGCAGCGGCAGCAGAGAACGTCCCGTGGGGCCGATCTGGATCTCGGTGCCCTGAGCGGGGCAAACGCCGCAGTTGTAGCAACCGGACCAGCGGCAGTCGGGCACGTCGGCCTCGGCGATCGCGTCCTCGTAGTCCTGCCACAGCCACTCGCGGTCCAGGCCGGCGTCCAGGTGATCCCAGGGCAGCACCTCGCGGTGCCGACGCTCCCGGGTGGTGTACCAGGCCAGGTCGATGCCGTGCGGGGCCAGCTCGCGTTCCGCGGCGGCCTCCCAACGGTCGTAGGAGAAGTGCTCGCTCCAGCCGTCCAACTTGCCGCCGTCGCGCCACACCGACTCGATCACCGGGCCGAGACGGCGGTCACCGCGGCTGAGCAGGCCTTCGATCTGGCCGGGCTTGCCGTCGTGATAGCGGACGGTGACGAATCGGCCGTAGCGACGATCGGAGCGCACCTTGTCCTTCAGCGCGCGCAGGCGTCGATCGATGGTCTCCACGTCGGCCTGCGCGGCCCACTGGAACGGCGTGTGCGCCTTGGGGACGAAGCCGCCGATCGAAATCGTGCAGCGGATGTCGCGGGTGCCGGCGGCCTGGCGGCCGGTCTCGATCACTCGGAAGGCCATGTCGGCGATGGCCAGCACATCCTCGTCGGTCTCGGTGGGCAGCCCGCACATGAAGTAGAGCTTCACCTGGCGCCAGCCACGACCGAAGGCAGCAGCCACCGTGGCGATCAGATCGTCCTCGCTGACTTGCTTGTTGATCACCTTGCGCAGCCGCTCCGATCCGCCTTCGGGGGCGAAGGTGAGCCCTGAGCGGCGTCCATTGCGGCTGAGTTCGTCGGCCAGGTCGATGTTGAACGCGTCCACTCGGGTGCTGGGCAGCGACAGCGACACGAAGGAGTCGGAGTACCGCTCGGCGAGCTGGCTGGTGATCGGGCCGATCTCGCTGTGGTCGGCGCTCGACAGGCTGAGCAGGCCCACCTCGTCCAAGCCGGTGGCGGCGATGCCGCCTTCAACCATGCGTCCAATGGTCTCGATGTTCCGCTCGCGCACCGGGCGGGTGATCATGCCCGCCTGGCAGAACCGGCAGCCGCGCGTGCAGCCGCGGAAGATCTCCACCGAGTAGCGCTCGTGCACGGTCTCGGCCAGCGGCACGATCGGACGCGACGGGTAGGGCCACTCGTCGAGCTCCATCAGGGTGTGCTTGGCGACCGTGTCCGGCACCGTCGCCTCGATCGGGGTGACGGCAGCCAGCTCACCGTTGTCGGCGTAGCTGACCTCGTACAGCGACGGGACGTACGCGACCCGGCTGGCTGCCAATCGGCGAAGCACCCCGGCGCGCCCGCCCGGACGTCCCTCGGTTTTCCATTGGCGAACGATCGCCGAGACCTTCAAAGCGGCCTCTTCGCCATCGCCCAGGACGGCCGCGTCGATGAAGTCGGCGATCGGCTCGGGGTTGAACGCGGCATGCCCACCGGCGATCACCAGCGGTTCGTCCTCGCCGCGGTCGGCGGCGTGCAGCGCGATCTGGGCCAGGTCGAGGGCTTCCAGCAGGTTGGTGTAGCCCAGTTCGGTGGAGAAGCTCACCCCGAGCACGTCGAAGTCGCGCACCGGCAGATGGTTCTCCCAAGTGAACTGCGGCACCCCGGCCTCGCGCATCAGCGCCGCCAGGTCGGGCCAGATGCTGAAGCTGCGTTCGGCCAGCAGCCAGTCGCGCTCGTTCAGCAGTTCGTACAAGATCGCCAGACCCTGGTTGGGCTGACCCACCTCGTAGGTGTCGGGGTACATCAGCACCCAGCGGACCTCGGCGTCGGCGAACGGCTTGCTGACCGAGTTCACCTCGCCGCCGATGTATTGCACCGGTTTGGCCACCTGGGTCAGCAGTGGCTCCAGGCGTGGGTACAGGGAGGTGACGGTCATAGCCGGACAAGCGTAAGTCACCACCTCAGCGGTGGCGAACCTGGCGGCCTGACACGAATTGCGCTCTCGATGCCCCACGGCGCCCGAAACTGGCCGATTCTTCACATCTGGCGCGCAATTCGTCTCATCGTCGCCCCAAGCCGAGCCGGACGAGTACCGCTTCGCTGCGCAATTCGCGTAGGGCGTCGTTGGCGATCCAGCGAGCCGACGGCGTGTCTTGGGCCCGGATCCGCTCAGCCGCGGCAACCGCGGGGCCATGGCAGTCGGCCGACCGCTTTCCGATCTGGCGCAGCGCCCAGTTAACGGCTTTCTTGACGAAGTTGCGGTCGTCGTCGGCGTGCCGTTCGATCAGCGGCAAGAACTCCACAAGCCGCTCATCCGGGGCGGCCTTGTCGTGGACGGCGAGCGAACACATCACCACGAAGCCGGAGCGTTTGATGAAGGTCTCCTCGGCCTCGGCCCACTCGACCGCCTTGGCGTAGGCGAAATCGGTGGCTGCCCACAGGTTCGCCGACTGATCGCAGGTGTCCCAGGAATCGAGGTCGGCCACCCACGCATCGGCCTGAGCCGGGGTGACCAGGGCCGGCACGTCGATGAAAGTGGCCAGGATCTGGCCCTCATGCACTCCGGACGCCCACAGTTCCGCGGCCAGCGCATGCAGGTGAGCCGGGTCACTGCGGCGCAGCGGACGCAGTTCGCGGGCGATCCCCCGCAACACCGGGATCGAGACCCCCAATGTGCCGGTCGAACTGATCCCGAAACGAGCCATCCCGGCCACGTTGTCCGGGTTGGCGTGCGTCCGGAGTCGATCAAGCAGGGCTGCCGCTTGCGTCCGGGCAGCCGCGGTCATGCCTCGTCTGCCGGCACCTGCGGTCCGGAGGTGTCCACGACCAGGTCGGCATGCTTCTCGGGTTGGCAGTTCGCCAGGTAGAGCTGCTGGCCTTGGTAATGACGCTCGTTGACCGGGTCGTCCAGGTTCGGGCTGCCGCCGTCGCGCTCGGCCAGCCGGCGGAAGCCTTCAGTGAACGGCACATCCAGCCAGACCGAGAAGTCCCACAGCTTGCGGCCACTCTCAGGGCACCAGGCTTTGCGGTGCATGAACAACCCGTCCACGATCACCACCGCATCGTCGGGAGCCACCCGCCACGGCGAGCACACTTCGCACTCTTGGCTGACGTCATAGGCAGCGGTGCGATAGCGCCCCGAACCGTCCTGCGACAGCGGTTCAAGCACTTCATCGGTGAACTTGTCGTAGTCGTAGCTGTCCTCGAAGTACCCCTTGCCGGAGTAACGCCCCTGGGCGTACCGGATGGAGGTCGGGTTGAGGTAGTTGTCCAGCGTGATCCGAATCACCGTGAAGCCCGATTCGGTCAGCAGATCGCCCAGATCGTTGGCGAAAGTCGTCTTGCCCGAACCGTCGATGCCGTCGATGGCCACCAGGATCCGTCCGGTACGAGGCCGGATTCGCGCCCGCAACGTCTTGAGTGCGCCAGCCCGATCTACCTTGTCAATCACCACGGTCGTCATCATCGCCTTCGTCGTCGTCCCCACGACTCACCGAGTCCCACCTGGCCGGGGTTCAGACCTGGGTGGCGGCTGCAGGGGCGGCGGTTCGCACCATCCCCAGCCGGGAAGACTGCCACAACAGTAAGCCACCCACCAGTAGTACGGCGCCCATCTGGATCAAAATACTGGGGTCACCCACTCCGGCCTGGCGGTTGAAGATCGTGGACAACTGGTCGGGTTGGAAGGGCAAGAGCATCTCGCTGATCACGTTGTTGGCGATGTGCATGGCTACCGCAGCCTCCAGGCCACCCGAACGCCAGACCAGGGTTGCGAAGAGCCCGCCGACGATCAGGTAGAAGGCGTTCAGCCAGGGGTCGCCGGCGCCATGCAGCAACATGAAGGCCACCGAACTCACCACCATGCCCACGGCCAACCCCACCCGCGGGTTAGCGAACCATGACCCCACTCCACGGAAAAGAAGGCCTCGCACCGAGTACTCCTCGGCCGCGCATTGGAACGGCGTGGTGAGCACGATGGTGGCGATCAGGACCAGCGATGAGCCGTTCCAGGTCAGCTCCCCGAAACCACCGGTGAGCAGCGCCTGCGCCACCGTGGACGCCAGAAGCCCTACGCCGGCGATGGCCAGGAACCGCCAGAACGGGCCCCAGCGGAAGCCCCCGACCACCGAGGACAGCCACCGCGGACGCTGTCGGAACACGATCCGGTGGACCAGAAAGGCAATCGGTAACCCGGCCGCGACGCCGACGTTGTTGACAATGAAAAGGGACGCCGGGTCGAAGTCGACCACCTCCTGGGGCAGCGGGTTCCCCGATGCGAGCGTGCCCACGACCCAGACCACGCCCAACACCACGATGAAGGCAACCTCAAGCACCGCGAACAGCAGGACGGCGACAACGGGCTTCCACCAGCGAAAAGCCGGCGCCCGGTAGAACTGGTGGTATTCCCTCGGCTCGGCCGGCAGCGGCTCGGGCCGGGCGGCCGCCAGGGCAACCGGCGGTTCGGCGTAGCCCGGCACGGGATATCCGGGGTAGGCCAGGTATCCGGGAGGGACCGACGAAGCGTCCGGCGCCATCGACGGCCAGGACTGCGGGTACTCCGCAGCAACCGGCGGCTCAGCCGGCCGGGGATCCTGCTGCGGGGCGGGCGGGTTCAGCTCAGGTTCGGGAACCACAATCCAATCTCCTTAGCCGCAGACGCCGGCGAGTCCGACGCGTGCACGAGGTTTTCGCGGTTCGACAATGACAGGTCGCCGCGGATCGTGCCGGGCGCGGCCACCGCAGAGTTCGTCGCGCCGTTCATCAGCCGCACCACCTCGATCACCGACGGCCCGGCGAGCACCACCGCCACCAGTGGACCGGAGGTGATGTAGTCGCGCAGCGGCGGGTACCAAGGTTGATCCACGTGGTCGGCGTAGTGCCGGTCGGCCATCTCGGCATCGATCTGACGCAGTTCGACGGCGACCGGGGCCAGGCCCTTGCTCTCGTAGCGGGCGAGGATCGTGCCCACCAGGCCGCGGCGCACCGCGTCCGGCTTGAGCAAAACGAGGGTCTGTTCAAGATCAGTCATGATTGCGACCCTACCGGCTCGACCAGGCCGGTTTCACCACCGCCTGTGGATGGTTACTGCGCCGATTCCGGCGACGGATGCACCAGCAGCGCCCGCGCCTCGCCGGCGGCGTAGACCGACCCGGCGATCAGCACCCCCGCGGTCGGTCCGGCCTCATCGGCCAACCTCACGGCCAGTTCGATCGCAGTGGCCATGTCGGCGGCCTGATGGACCCGCTCGACGCCGAAGACGTCGGCAGCGCGTCCGGCCAGGTCGGCGGTGGACAGCGCCCGCGACGAGCCGGTGATCGAGGTACAAACCACCGGACCCATGCCCTCGGCGAAGGCCTCCAGGACCCCGGTGATGTCCTTGTCACCCATCATCGCCACCACGCCGATCAGTGGCTCGAAGGCGAATGCCTCCTCCACTGCGGCGACCGTGGCCCGCGCACCGTGGGGGTTGTGGCAGGTGTCCAGCAGCACCGTCGGTGAGCGTCGCACGATCTCCATCCGACCCGGCGCCTTCACCTGCTCGAACGCAGCCGTGGTCACCTCGGGCGGCAGAGCCCGTCCGCCTAGGAAGGCTTCAGCCGCGGCCAATGCCAATGCAGCGTTGCGGGCCAGATGCTCACCGAACAGCGGCAGCAGGATGTCACCCAACGGCCCGTCGGCGGTCTCCAGCCGGATCAGCTGGCCACCCACGCCCGGGGTGCGATCGATCAGGCCGAACTCGACGCCCTCCCGGCGTACCTCGGCGCCGACCTCCGCGCAGCGGGCCAGCAGGACGCGCGCCGCCTCGGGAGTCTGCGCAGCCAGCACCGCACGCGATCCGGCCTTGATGATGCCGGCCTTCTCGGTGGCGATCTCGGCGATGGTGTCACCGAGCAAGGCGGTGTGGTCCAGGTCGATCGGGGCCACCACGGCGACCTCGGCGTCGACGATGTTGGTGGCGTCCCACTCCCCACCCATGCCGACCTCGACCACGGCAACGTCCACCGGCGCATCGGCGAAGGCGGCGTAGGCCAGGCCGGTCATCACTTCGAAGAAGGTCATCGAGATGCCGTCGATGGCCTGGGCATCGACCAGGTCGATCATCGGAGACACCTGGGCCACCAGCTCGTCGAAGACCTCGTCGGCGATCGGTTCACCGTCGATGCAGATCCGCTCGGTGAGGTGGACCAGGTGCGGGCTGGAGAAGCGCCCCACCCGCAACCCCAGGTGGCGCAGCAGCGCGTCGATCATGATCGCGGTGCTGCCCTTGCCGTTGGTTCCGGTGATCAAAATCACCGGGCAGGAACGCTCCGGGTTGCCCAACAAGTCGCACAGCGCCTGAATCCGGGCCTGGCTGCGTCCGACCTGGTGTTCGGGCCATCGCGACTGAAGCTGGGCAACGATCTCGGCATGGGTGAGGCTCATGGAGCACAACCCTAACTCCCCCGGCGGGCGGTCAATTCTGAGCAACCCCACACGGCTCAATAGGATGCCCTCATGACTGAACTGCCCGACCAGACCACGATGCCCGCGCCGACCACTCAGGACGGCGTACCGGAGCGTCCGGTACTGGAGGGGCTGGAGGCCAAATGGTCGGCCACCTGGGCCGAGCAGGGCACCTACCGGTTCGACCCGCCGGCCAGCCGCGAGCAGGTGTTCAGCATCGACACCCCGCCGCCGACGGTGTCGGGTTCGCTGCACGTGGGTCACGTGTTCAGCTACACCCACACCGACGTGATCGCCCGCTATCAGCGGATGCAGGGCAAGCAGGTGTTCTACCCGATGGGTTGGGACGACAACGGCCTGCCCACCGAACGCCGGGTGCAGAACTTCTATGGCGTGCGCTGCGACACCTCGCTGCCGTACGACCCGGATTTCACTCCCCCGGCCAACCCCGACCCGAAGCGGCAGCAGCCGGTGAGTCGACGCAACTTCGTCGAGCTTTGTCATGAACTCACCGCCGTCGACGAGCAGGTCTTCGAAAGCCTGTGGCGCACGCTCGGCCTGAGCGTGGACTGGAACCACCTCTACACCACCATCTCCGATGAGTCGCAAGCGGTGGCGCAGAAGGCGTTCTTGCGGAACTTCGCCCGCGGTGAGGCTTACCTGTCCGAGGCGCCGACCCTGTGGGACATCACCTTCGGCACCGCCGTGGCTCAGGCCGAGTTGGAAGCCCGCGACTACCCCGGCGCCTACCACCGGGTCGCCTTCCACGCGTCCGACTCCTCGCCGATCTACATCGAGACCACCCGTCCGGAGCTGATTCCGGCGGTGTGCGCGCTGATCGCTCACCCCGACGACGAGCGCTACCAGGCGCTGTTCGGCACCACCGTCACCTCGCCGATCTTCGGGGTCGAGATTCCGGTGCTGGCGCACCCGGCCGCCGAACCCGACAAGGGCGCCGGCATCGCGATGTGCTGCACCTTCGGCGACCTCACCGACGTCCAGTGGTGGCGGGAGCTGCGGTTGCCCACCCGCACGGTGATCGGACGCGACGGCCGCCTGCACGCCGAGACCCCGGCTTGGCTGACCAACGCCGAGCCGTACGCCGAACTGGCCGGCAAGACCACGTTCAGCGCCCGCGAGGCCATGGTGGCTCTGCTGCGCGCCTCCGGCGACCTGGACGGCGAGCCGAAGCCCACTCAGCGCAAGGCGAACTTCTATGAGAAGGGCGACAAGCCGCTGGAGATCGTCTCCACCCGGCAGTGGTACATCCGCAACGGCGGTCGCGACGACGACCTGAAGGCGGCGCTGCTGGCCCGCGGGGACGAGCTGGATTGGGTGCCCGATCACATGCGGCACCGTTACTCCAACTGGGTCAACGGTCTCAACGGTGACTGGCTGATCAGCCGCCAGCGCTTCTTCGGGGTGCCCTTCCCGGTCTGGTACACCCTGGACGCCGAAGGCGAGCCTGACTACGAGAACCCCCTGGTGCCGACCGAGGCCGAGTTGCCCGTCGACCCGTCCAGCGATGTGCCGGTCGGCTTCACCGCCGAGCAGCGCGGCGTGCCGGGTGGCTTCATCGGTGACCCCGATGTCATGGACACCTGGGCCACCTCGTCACTGACCCCGCAGATCGCCTGTGGTTGGGAGACCGATCCGGCGCTGTGGGAGCTCACCTTCCCGATGGACATGGCTCCCCAAGCCCACGACATCATCCGCACCTGGCTTTTCTCCCGGGTGGTGCGTTCGCACTTCGAGCACGACGCATTGCCGTGGAAGCGCGCCACGATCTCCGGCTTCGTGGTCGACCCCGACCGCAAGAAGATGAGCAAGTCGAAGGGCAACGTGGTGGTGCCCACCGAGATCCTCGACAAGTTCGGTTCCGATGCCGTCCGCTGGCGGGCCGCGATGGCCCGTCCGGGCATGGATTCGCCGTTCGACGAGACCCAGATGAAGGTGGGTCGCCGTCTGGCCATGAAGGTGCTCAATGCGAGCAAGTTCATTTTGGGTATTCCGGCCGGCACTGGCGAGGTCACCGAGCCGGTCGACCTGGCAATGCTGGCGAGTCTGTCCACGGTGATTTCTGGCGCGACGACGGCATTCGACGAGTTCGACTACTCAACTGCTCTGGAGACCGCAGAGAAGTTCTTCTGGCAGTTCTGCGACGACTACCTCGAACTGGTCAAGGAGCGCGCCTACGGCGCCGACGGCCAGGCCGGCAGCGACTCGGCCCGGTCTGCCCTGCGGCTCGCCCTGGATGTCCAACTGCGCCTGTTCGCGCCGTTCCTGCCGTTCGTCACCGAGGAAGTGTGGTCGTGGTGGCGTACCGGATCGGTGCACACCTCGCCGTGGCCGACGTCGGGCGAACTCCCCGCCGGCGGCGAGGTGGCCCTGATCGAGGACGTGGCCGCCGCTCTGATCGGAATCCGTGGCGCCAAGTCGAATGCGAAAGCCTCGATGAAGGCCGAAGTCTCCCGAGCGGAGTTCAGCGGGCCGGCCGAGGCATTGGCGCGGCTGCAATTGTCCGAGTCAGACCTGCGCGCTGTTGGGCGAATCACTGGTTCGCTAGAGTTTCGGCCTTCGGAGGGAGCGCTGCAGGTCAGCGTTGCACTCGTCTAGGGAGAGGACGAAGAAGCAATGCAGGGAAAGATCCTTTTGGGCGCGGCCCTGGTGGCCGTGCTGCTCACGTCGGGTTGCGGTGGCGCACCCCGCAACGACGCCGGTCAGGTCACCGCACCCGCCACCACTGATGCCTTCCAGGTAAAGGTAGGCGACTGCACCGGCGATCTGTCCACTGGGACGGTGTCCGATGTCGGCTTGATCCCGTGCGACCAGCCGCACTACTACGAGGCGTACGCCTCCAAGCAGATGACCGACACCACCTACCCCGGCGAGACGGACACGCAGGATCAGGCGAACACGTTCTGCGCTGATGCGTTCAAGCCGTGGATGGGCATTTCGATCGACGACTCCAAGTACGGAGATGGCGTGAGGTTCTTCAACCCCACGTCGAGCAGTTGGGAGATGAAGGACCGCGAGATTCTGTGCTTCGTCGGTTCCAGCGATGGTGGCATCAAGGGCAGCCTGAAGGGCGCCAAGAAGTAACACGTCACAGATCCCCCGCTCCTGCTCGAACCCGGCGTCCTTCCCGCAGGAGTGGGGGATCTGTCATGTCCGGACCCATCCCCCGCTCGTCGGACAGACCACGCAGCGGCGGGACCCTTTGCTGGTTGAGCAGGCCGCACAGCAGCCGGGTCCCCTCGCTGGTTGAGCAGGCCGCGCAGCGGCCGGGTCCCCTTGCTGGTTGAGCAGGCCGCGCAGCGGCCGGGTCCCCTTGCTGGTTGAGCAGGCCGCGCAGCGGCCGTGTCGAAACCCCTGCCCTCCCCGGCTACCTCACAGCAGGTCGGCCAGCACCGGAGCGGCCATCGCCATCACCGCAGCCTTCGCCTCGGCAGCAGTGATCGACGCCCGAGCCGCCGCAGCCATCTGCTGACAGGTCTCCATCGTGTGCGCAGCCAAAGCGGTACGCACCGCCGGCACCTTGCCCGGGGCCATCGACAGACTCTTGACGCCCAATCCGGCCAGCACCAGCGCCAACACCGGATCGCCACCGGCTTCGCCGCACACACCGATGGGCTTGCCCATGGCCTGTCCACCCTCGCAGGCCAGCGCGATCACATCGAGCAGCGCCGGCTCCCAGGGGTTCAGCAGCTCGGCCAACTCCCCCTGCATCCGGTCGGCGGCCATCGTGTACTGCTGCAGGTCGTTGGTGCCCAGTGAGGCGAAATCCACGTGATAGAGAATGCCGCGACTACGGATCGCCGCTGCCGGCACCTCGATCATCACGCCGACCTTCGGCAACCCGAGAGCACGGACGCGTTGGGCGAACCACATCGCCTCGGCCTGGGTGGCCACCATCGGTGCCATCACCCGGACGTCGGCCTTGGTGGCCTGGTAGGCCGCGGCCAACGCCTCCAGCTGCGCATCGAGAATGTCGGTACGGACCATGCCCAGCCGCAACCCGCGGCGACCGAGGGCGGGGTTCTCCTCCGGCCCGAGGTCAGCGAACTTCAGCGGCTTGTCGGCGCCGGCGTCCAGGGTGCGCACCACGATCCGGCGGTCACCAAATGCCTCGAACACCTCGGTGTAGGTGGCGGTCTGTTCGGCGACGGTCGGCATGGTGTCGCGGTCCAGGAAAAGGAACTCGGTGCGGAACAGACCCACACCCTCCACCGGCTGAGCCGCGGCCTTGCGGGCGTCCTCGGCGGTGCCGATGTTGGCCAGCAACGCGATCGGCGCACCGTCCTTGGTACAGCCCTTGCCGGTCCCGCCGGCCAGCGCGGCCTCGCGGCGCCGCTTGCGCTCGGTGAGCAAAGCGACTTCAGCTTCGGTGGGGCTGATGGTGATCTCGCCGACTCCCCCGTCGATGGCCACCACCGTGCCAGCGGGAACATCGAGGATCCCCACGGCCTGGACGATGGCCGGGATGCCCAACTGCGCGGCCAGAATCGCGGTGTGGCTGGTCGGCCCTCCGGCGGCGGTGATGATGCCCAGGCAGGTGTCGGCGGTCAGGGTCGCAGTCTCGGCCGGAGCCAGGTCATGCGCGGCCAGAACGCTGGGGACGGTGAGCGACGGCACGCCCGGCTCAGGTTGTCCCAGCAGCCGGGCCACGGCCCGATCGCGGACGTCGCGCAGGTCGGTGACGCGTTCGGCCATGTAGCCGCCCATCGACTCGAACAGCGCGCAATACTCCTCGACGGCGGCGCTGACCGCGTGGGTGATGCCCGCGCCGCTAGCCAGGTGGCCGTCGATCCCGGTGACCAGACCGGGGTCGCGGGCCATCATCGCCCCGGCTTCCAGAATGGGCTTGGCGTGGGCGTCGGCCATTGCGGCGCGCGCCTGAAGGCCGGCAGCGACCGCCTCAAGAACCTCGCGCACCTGCGCGCCGGCAGCGGCTGCGTCGGTGGTCGCCGGTTCGTCGGCCGGAGGTGTGGGCGCGGCCGCCACCAGCACCAGCGGTCCTACCGCCGTGCCGGCGCTGACGCCGATTCCGTGGAATGTTCCAGGGGCGTCGGACATGGCGGGCTACTCCGCGTCCAGGTCCCGGGAGAGAAGCTCGACGAGGCTGTCCAGGGCGGCTTCGGCTCCATCGCCTTCAGCAGTGAGGGTGACCACTTCGCCGTGCTTAGCGCCCAGCGCCATCACGGCCAGGATGCTGCGAGCGTCGACGGCCGGCTGCCCCTCTTTGGCGATGGTCACCGGCAATCCGGTCACGGTAGCCGCTTGCACGAAAAGTGAAGCGGGACGGGCATGCAGTCCAATCGAGGACGCAATACTGACTTGCCTGGTTGCCATCTTCACTCCTTGCGACGCTGCGGATAGTGAGGCCCACTTTGCCATATCCGCCAGCGGACTGCGGCAGGTATCCACCTGCGCAGTTCAGGCCTTAGGCAGAACGTTCGCGACGCTCAGAACGTGCTACAGCGGCCCGACTGATCAACTGCGGCGAGGCGCCGGCGGTAACCACGTCGGCGTCCACGATCACCTGGGCGATCTGGTCGTCGCTGGGCACGTGGTACATCACGTTGAGCAGGATCTCTTCCAGGATCGAGCGCAATCCGCGAGCGCCGATGCCGCGGGCAAGGGCCATATCTGCCACGGCGTCGATCGCCGCCGGAGTGAACTCCAGGTCGACGCCGTCCAGCTCGAAGAGTTTGCGGAACTGCTTGATCAAGGCGTTCTTCGGTTCGACGAGAATGCGGATCAATGACTCCCGATCGAGTTGCTCGACGGTCGAGATCATCGGCAGACGGCCGATGAACTCCGGGATCAGGCCGTAGGAGTGCAGATCCTCGGGACGGACTTCGGCGAACGGGTTCATGGTCTTCGGTGCCCGCACCGCGGCTGCGTTGTTGAAGCCGAGCGGACGCTTGCCGACGCGGGCGTTGATGATCTCCTCCAGGCCGGCGAAGGCGCCACCGACGATGAACAAGATGTTGGTGGTGTCGATCTGGATGAACTCCTGGTGGGGATGCTTGCGGCCCCCCTGCGGCGGCACCGAGGCGGTGGTGCCTTCCAGGATCTTCAGCAGCGCCTGCTGGACGCCCTCGCCCGAGACATCACGGGTGATCGAGGGGTTCTCGCTCTTGCGGGCCACCTTGTCGATCTCGTCGATGTAGATGATGCCGGTCTCGGCCTTCTTCACGTCGAAGTCGGCGGCTTGGATCAGCTTCAGCAGGATGTTCTCCACATCCTCACCGACGTAGCCGGCTTCGGTGAGCGCGGTGGCGTCGGCCATCGCGAACGGCACGTTCAGCATCCGCGCCAGGGTCTGGGCCAGGTAGGTCTTGCCACAGCCGGTGGGGCCGATCAGCAGGATGTTCGACTTGCCGAGCTCAACCAACTCGTCGTCGGCGACCCGGCGTCCGGGGGCGGCGGAGTTCTGCGCCTGCACTCGCTTGTAGTGGTTGTAGACCGCCACAGCCAATGCCTTCTTGGCGACGTCCTGGCCGATCACGTAGGTGTCGAGGAAGGTGCGAATCTCCTTCGGCTTGGGCAGCTCGTCGAGCAGGCCGGAGTCGGTGGTCTCGGCGAACTCCTCTTCAATGATCTCGTTGCACAAGTCGATGCACTCATCACAGATGTAGACACCCGGTCCAGCGATGAGCTTCTTGACCTGCTTCTGGCTCTTCCCGCAGAAGGAGCACTTCAGCAGATCCGAGGTTTCTCCGATTCGCGCCACTTCGTTCAACCCTTCTGACTTGGTTATTCACCTTAACTCGACCCCCCAACGATTCGATGGAGGGTCGAGGAGTGAATTACGCGGGGAGGTCCTTCAAGGACGTCAGGATGTCGTCCACGATGCCGTACTCGACGGCCTCCTGGGCGGTGAGGTACTTGTCACGCTCGATGTCGAGAGTGACCTTCTCGATCGGCTGACCGGTGCTCTCGGCGAGCATGGTCTCCATCTGAGTGCGGATGCGCATGATCTCGCGGGCCTGAATCTCCAGATCGGACGACTGGCCGTAGTTGCCTTCGGCGGCCGGCTGATGAATCAGAATGCGGCTGTTCGGCAGCGCCAAGCGCTTGCCCTTGGTGCCAGCGGCCAGGATCACCGCAGCGGCCGAGGCGGCCTGACCCAGGCAGACGGTCTGCACGTCCGGCTTGATGTAGCGCATGGTGTCGTAGATCGCGGTCAGCGCGGTGAACGAGCCACCCGGGGAGTTCAGGTAGATGCTGATCGGACGCTCGGGATCCATCGACTGCAGGCAGAGCAGCTGGGCCATCACCGCATTGGCGATGTCGTCGCTGATCGGGGTGCCCAAGAAGATGATCCGATCCTCGAAGAGCTTGGTGTACGGGTCGACGCGGCGCACGCCGTAGCTGGTGCGCTCTTCCCACTGAGGGATGTAGTAATCCATCCGCGGGCTGGCCGGGGCGATGGAGGTCGGCAAGGTGTTCACGGAGGTCCTCACTTGTTCGGCGAACTGGTCTTGATCTGAGACGCCCGCTCGTAGACGTGGTCGATGAAGCCGTAGGCCAGCGCCTCTTCGGCGGTGAACCAACGGTCGCGATCGGAGTCCTTCTCGATCTGCTCGATGGTCTGACCGGTGTGCTCGGCGATCAACCGACCCATGGTCTTCTTGATGTGCATGGACTGCTCGGCCTGAATACGGATGTCGGACGCGGTGCCGCCCAGACCACCGGACGGCTGGTGCATCATGATCCGGCTGTGCGGCAGCGCGAAGCGCTTGCCCTTCTGGCCGGCCGACAGCAGGAACTGACCCATCGACGCTGCCAGGCCCATGGCCACCGTGGCCACGTCGTTGGAGATCCACTGCATGGTGTCGAAGATCGCCATGCCGGAGTCGACAGAGCCGCCGGGTGAGTTGATGTAGAGGTAGATGTCGGCGTCGGGATCCTCTGCGTTCAGCAGCAGCATCTGGGCGCAGATCGCGTTGGCGTTCTCATCGCGCACTTCGGAGCCGAGAAAGATGATCCGGTTCTTCAACAGGGACTGGTAGACCGAATCGGTCATGCCGGCCGCACCTGGACCGCCGGCCATCCGGAGGCCGCGCTCGTTGGAAAGTAGTTCGCTCACGAAGCCGAAACTACCCGTTTGCCTCCCGTTTTCCGACCACTTTGCATCAGTGTTCGCTGTCGGCGCACCGCGCGCCGCTGGGTGAGCTCTCGAAAGCCCTGATGCCCGCACAGTGGTTTCGACACGCTCGCTACCGCTCGCTGCTCAACCAGCAGGACACCGCACGCTCGCTGCTCAACCACAGGGGAAGGAACGCCGCTGGTTGAGCTCGTCGAAACCCGGCGCGGCAGCAGAAACCAACAGCGGGCGCTACCCGAAGGTAACGCCCGCTGCGGAAGCGACTACTCAGTGCTCGTGGTCGTGCTCTTCAACCTCGACGGCCTCGCCTTCACGCAGGGTGATGTCGACGACCTTGCCGTTGGTGTCGGTGACGGTGGCCTTCGCCACGACCTCGCCCATGGCCTTGTTGCGACGGATCTCCGCCATCCAGGCACCCAGGTGGTTGTGCTCCATCATGTGCTGGGCTTCCTGCTCCGGCGTGGTGCCGTTGCGCATCGCCTTCTGCACGATCAGCTTCGACAGGTCGGCCTGATCGACGCTCACCTCGGTGTCGTCGGCGATCTGATCGAGGATCAGCTGCGCCTTCAGGCCCTTGACCGTGTTGGCTTCGAGCTCGGCCCAGAAGTCCTCAGCGGTGCGGCTGGCTTCCTCCGGGGTCTGATCGAGGTAGCGCTGCAGGGTCAGTCCGGCCTGCGCGAGCTGGTCGTTGATCTGCTGCTTGCGGGCGTCCACCTCAGCGGCGACCACACCGGCGGGCACCTCGAAGTCGGTGGCCTCGACCAGCGCTTCGATGATCTTGTCCCGGCCCGCGGCGACCTGCTCGGCCTCCAGGCTGGCCTCGACACCCTTGGCCAGGTCGGCCTTCATCTCATCAACGGTGTCGAACTCGGAAATCATCGAGGCGAACTCATCGTCGACCTCGGGCAGGATCTGCTCGGAGACCTTCTTGACCGTGACGTGGATGTCGGCGGCCTCACCCTCCAGCGCCCCACCGACCAGGGTGGACGCGAAATCGGCCTCGTCGCCGGCCTTCAGCCCGGTGACCGCCTCGTCCAGCCCGTCGATCATGCCGCCCACGCCGATCACGTAGGTGACGTCGGTGGCGGTGCCATCCTCCAGGGCCTCGCCGTCACGGCTGGCCACCAGGTCGATGGTCACCCGATCACCCTCGGCGGCAGCGCGGTCAACCTCGGACGTGGTGGCGAAGCGGCTGCGGAGCATCTCGATGCGCTCGTCCACCTCGGCGTCGACCGACTTGGTGGCCTCCACCTCAGCGGTGAGCGTGCTGAAGTCCGGCACGGTGAACTCCGGACGGACGTCCACCTCGGCGGTGAACTCGATCACGTCGCCGTCTTCGAGCTTGGTGACCTCCACCTCGGGATCGGCCAGCGGGATGATCTTCGCCTCGTTGACCGCGGCCTCGTAGGCGCTCGGCAGAGCGGAGTTGATGGCCTCCTGCAGCACCGCGCCACGACCGAAGCGCTGATCGATGACCAGCGGCGGCACCTTGCCCTTGCGGAAGCCGGGGATCGTCACCGACGCAGCGATGTCGGCGTACGCCTTGTCGAGGTGCGGGGCGAGGTCGGCGAAGGGAATCTCAACGGTGAGCTTGACCCGGGACGGACCGAGCTTCTCGACAGTGCTGGACAATGCAGGCTCCTGAGTGGACGAAAGACAGACTTGGCAATCGTAGTGGACGCGCGCGTTGGTCCCGAATCGGCCCCTCACACCTCGCCCCCATCACCCACTTTGCGCCCGATGCTGTCACCTTGCACGCGAAACTTCGGGCGCAGAGTCACAGCTTCGGGCGCGGAGTGATGGATGCGGGTGCACCGCCCAGTTCGGCGGGTGGGGCGCACTTCCACTACTGTGGGCTGCGCACTTCCGGTGCACGCGGATGTAGCTCAATGGTAGAGCCCCAGTCTTCCAAACTGGCTACGCGGGTTCGATTCCCGTCATCCGCTCCATCCGGCCCCTCAGGCCGACGGAGTCCCGATCAGGCGTAGAACCAGCTGTCGCGGCTCAGTGCGGCGCCGAGCAGGCTGGCCACCAAGAAGCCGACGAAGACCGAGACTCCACTGATACCCAAAGTGAGGCCGGCGCTCGCCACGGCCCACATCAGTCCGGCGGCAAGCGCAGCGCTGCCAGCCAGGACGATTGCAATCATTCCCCCGATACGCACGAAATAGTGCATGTGCTCGTCTCCCCCCGAAAATGAGCTAACAAGGCCATGGTATCCGCGCTGCCGCCGTCGTCAACTGCGCTACGCGACACTCCCCATGTGCTCTTCGGGGTGAGCCTCCGACAAACACCGCACCACTAGGGCGTCCGGCGGACAGCCTCGGTTGGCCATTGCGGCGATGATCACCTATCCTCAAGCTTCCAGTGCCGGATCATCCACCGATGAGTCCGGCACTTCTGCTGTCACCACGCGTCTCACCAGACCGCGGACACCGCAGGAGCCCGACCCGGCGACCATCGTCACGCCGAAGGGCGCATCTGACATCCCGGACGTCCGCAGCAAAAAAGGCCCTCCTTGCCCAGCTTCTGAGGGACAATGCAGCTGTAGTCCACGCAGCTTGCCGACTCCACCGGTGTGGAGATCGGTCAACCAAACAGCCGAGGAGATACGCAGTGACCACGGATTTCGCTCCCGCCGACATGGACGTCATCGGCGTCCTCTCCCGGCCGGCGCCGACCTCAGGAGAGCCCTTCACCGACGACGAGTTGGCGGGTATCACCGAGGCCCTCAAGCAGCCCGAGTTCAGCCTTGAGTTCACCAACACGCTCTGGGCTGCCCTGCTGCGCGACGATGCCGCCAGCATCAAGCTGATGGCGACCTTGTGGGACCTGCCGATGTCGCGCAAGCGCGGCTTCATGAAGGCTGTCGACACCCAGCTTTCCGAGCGCTACCCGATGTTCGCCGGCACCAGCGAGAAGTGGCCGGCCCTCAACGGCATCGGCCCCTACATTCGCGAACCCGAAGCCCGCAACGCCGACTTCGAGCTGGTCAACAAGGGCTACCTGGGCTACATGGACCTGGGCTACAGCCGTCGCGAGATCGAGCTGTTCGTCTGGCTGGAGGCGCTGCGCGACATGCAGTGCAACAAGCAGCCGTGCGTGCTCGGTGTGCTCGCCGCCGGCGCTGAGGAGCCCACCGGTGGCTGCCCGGTGAGCGTCGAGATCCCCAAGATGTTCGAACTGATCGGCACCGGACGCTTCCGCGAAGCGCTGGAGGCGCTGGAGGCGGTCAACCCGCTGCCCAACGTGACCGGACGCGTCTGCCCGCAGGAACTGCAGTGCCAGAGCCACTGCGTCCACAAGCATTCGATGAGCATCGGTCAGCTGGAGTGGTTCCTGCCGCAGTGGGAGAAGGTGGCCGAGCCCGAGCAGCTCAAGGCGCGCTTCTCCGGCCGTCCGAACCCGTGGCAGCAGGCCACCCGTCCGCCGGTGGCGATCGTCGGTTCCGGCCCGGCCGGCCTGATCACCGCCTACCTGCTGGCCGCTGACGGCTTCCCGGTGACGGTCTTCGAGGCCTTCCACGAGCTCGGTGGCGTGCTGCGCTACGGCATCCCCGAGTTTCGCCTGCCCAACGAGTTGATCGACGACGTCGTGGCCAAGATCAAGGCCCTCGGCGGTCGCTTCGTGACCAGCTTCGTGGTCGGCAAGACCGCCACCATCGAACAGCTGCGCGACGCCGGCTTCGTGAAGGTGTTCGTCGGTTCGGGTGCCGGTCTGCCGCGCTTCCTGAACGTGCCCGGTGAGCACCTGCTGAACGTGATGAGCGCCAACGAGTTCCTCACCCGCGTCAACCTGATGCAGGCCCACAAGGACGATCACGAGACCCCGCTGCCGGAGGTTGCCGGCAAGCAGGTGCTGATCATCGGTGGTGGCAACACCGCCATGGACGCCGCGCGCACCTCACGTCGCCTGGGCGGCAACGTGACCATCGTGTACCGCCGCACCCAGGCCGAGATGCCTGCCCGTGAGGAAGAGCTCGAGCACGCGATCGAAGAGGGCATCGTGGTTTCCGAACTACGCTCCCCGGTGGAATTCCTGTGCAACGACGGCAGCCACTTCGTCACCACCGCGGTGGTGGAGAAGATGGCCCTCGGCGAGCCGGACGAGTCCGGGCGTCGCCGTCCGGTGGCCACTGGCGAGACCGAGAACATCGACGCCGACCTGGTGATCATGGCGCTCGGCAACGACGCCAACCCGATCATCAAGGACTCCGAGCCGCGACTGGAGACCAGCCGTTGGGGCACCATCAACCAGGTCAGCAAGTCCTCCAAGGAGACCACCCTGGCCGGCGTCTACACCGGTGGCGACGCCGCCCGTGGCGGCTCGACCGCGATCCGTGCTGCCGGCGACGGCCAGTCGGCGGCCCGCGAGATGGTCCAGGCCATGGAGTCGATGACCGCCACCGAGATCAAGGCTCGGGTCGATCAGGCGCTCGCCTACACCGACACCTCGGCCGAGCTGCCGGTGATCGTGTCCAAGACCCATCTCAGCGACGGCATCGAGGAGTTCGAGATTCGCGCTCCGATGGTGGCTCGTTCGGCTCGGGCCGGGCAGTTCGTCCGGGTGCTCTCGCACGCCAAGGGCGAACTGGTTCCGCTCACCTTGGCCGACTGGAACGCCGACGCCGGCACCATCACCCTGGTCGTGCAGGGCATGGGTACCACGTCGCTGCAGATCAACCAGATGGGCGTGGGCGACGCCTTCGCCGGCATCGCCGGTCCGCTGGGCCTGCCCAGCCACCTGGAGCGCTACAGCGACGACTCGACGGTGGTCTTCACCGCCGGCGGCCTCGGCCTGCCGCCGGTGTACCCGATCATGCGCGAGCACCTGCGCCTGGGTAACCACGTCACCTTGATCTCCGGCTTCCGCAGCAAGGAACTGATGTTCTGGGACGGCGAGGGCGAGCGCGTGGGCGCTCTCCAGGCCGAGTTCGGCGATCAGTTGGACGTGATCTACGCCACCAACGACGGCAGCTTCGGCGTTCACGGCTTCGTCACCACTCCGCTGGAGGAGATGCTGAAGGCCAACACCGAAGGCAAGGGTCGTCCGATCGCCGAGGTCGTCACCATCGGCCCGCCGATGATGATGCGTGCGGTCTCCGATCTCACCCGCCCCTACGGTGTGCACACCGTGGCCAGCCTGAACTCGATCATGGTCGACGCCACCGGCATGTGTGGCGCCTGCATGGTCCCGGTCACCGAGGGCGACAAGCTGGTCCGCAAGCACGCCTGCATCGACGGCCCCGAGATCGACGGCCACGCCATCGATTGGGACAAGTTCCTGCCGCGGTTCGGCTTGTTCAAGGCCCAGGAGCAGGCCAGCCGCGCCAAGGCAGGCTTCTGATCCACAGCCACAACGCTCGGCTGGTCTCTGACCGGCCGGGCGTTGCTGCGTTCAGGTGAGGGTTGCGGTCAGATCCAGCCGCTGTAGGGCCGCTGCGCCACCGCCGAATGAAGCCAGCGGATCAGTGTGGTGAAGTCGAACACGGGCAGCCCCACGGCAGCCTGGATCGCGGCCGCGTACGGCGGCAGGTCGCTGCATTCCAGCAGCACCGCGCCCACCTGCGGATCGGCGCACAGCTGCCGCGCCAAGGTGATCGCTTCGGCCTGGACGGCTTCGTTGTCGAAGCTGCCCCGGCCGGTCAGGATCGCGGAGAACTCCGGGGCGTCCTGCAATCCGCCCACGACCAGGTCGGACGCATCAGCGACCCCGCAAGCCGCCAGCAGGTCAGCGCTGAGCGAGGTGGCATCGGCGGTCAGTACGGCGATCTTGCGCCCAGGCAGGATCGTCCGGATCCAGGGCAGTTGGACCAGCGAGGACAGCGCCGTCGGCACGCTCAGTTGCGGCGCCACGGTGGCGTGATAGCGGCCGAAGAACCCACAGGCCGAACTGATCGCCCGCACGCCTTCGGCCTCCAGCTCGCGGCAGGCGGCCAGCACCTGCTCGGTGACGTCGGCGGCGTCCGGCCCGAACAGGGTGTCGATGTCGAGCCCGCGCACCGGCTTCAGGCGTACCGGAAAGTCGAAGGTGGCGGCGTTGACCACATTGCCGGGCACCATCGGGTACCAGACGTCCTCGATGTAGATCACGCCGACCGGGTAGCCGGCCACCGCCTGCCCCGGCCCCATCTGTACCCGTCCGATGGGCGCCCCGGCGGCCAGGTAGCCGTACGGACGCGCCGGGCTCACCGCCCCCACCGGAAACGCTTCGGCGACAGCATGGCGTACGCGGCCGGCGCAGTGCCTTCCATGAGCGAGCGCAGCACCTTCGCAGTCGACGGCGCATACGTGAGGCCGAGCATGGCGTGCCCAGTAGCCAGGTAGGCATTCCCCCAGCCGGGCACCAGCCCGACCACCGGAACCCCGTCGGCCGACATCGGACGCAGACCTGCCCACGCCGGCTGGGCGCCATCCAGCGGCACGCCGGGGTAGGTGGCCTTCACATCGTCGAGCAGCTTGGCTGCGGCCTTGGCGTTCACCGTCGGAGCCGGCTGACCGATGATCATGCCGCTGGAGGCGCGCAGCCCCCAGTCCAACGGCGTGACGGCGATGTGGGAGCCGTCGGTGAGCACCGAGCAGCGCGGCTTGGCCGCCTCGTCGTCGAAGTGCACGTCGATGGAGTAACCGCCCCCGGAGTACACCGGGAGCGAGCAGCCGAGCTTGGCGGCCAGTCCCCGTGAAGCCACGCCCGCGGCGATCACCACCTGGTCGGCGTCGTAGACCCCGTTGGTGGTGGCAACCGCGGTCACCTCACCGGCCTCAGTGACGAAGTCGATCACCGTGGCGTGCTCGATCAGCTGCCCACCGCGGGCGGCGATCGCCTCGACCAGTGCCCGCATCAGCGACGCCGGCTCGACCTGCAGGTCGCCGGGAGCCAGGTAGCCGTAGCTCAGTTCGGGGGCGAGGTTCGGATCGACGGCGTGGACGGCCTCTGCCCCGTCCAGCACCGTGATCCTCGACTTGATCGAGGGAAAGTCATCGAAGACCGCCAGCCCGGCTTCGAACGATGCCCGGCTGTCGAAGACGTGCATCGAGCCGCCCTCGTGGCGCTCGAAGACCAGGCCGTCGGCAACGTACTCGGCGTAGTCGTCCAGCACCATCGTGGTGAGCAGGTCTTGTGCCACGGTGCCCAGGGCGAAGTTGGCCTTGGCCGTCGCCCAGGCCATCCGGGCCAGGAAGGTGAGGAAGCCGAGTTCCACGCGCGGGCGGACGGTGATGGCCTGGTCGCCGCTCAGGATCGAGCGTGCCGCCGTCCCGACCGTGCCGGGCGCCGGCACCGGGAAGGACAACACCCCGGTGACCAACGCGGCATTGCCCAGGGACGGCCCCTGGCCGTAGGTGTCGCGCTCCAGAACGGTGACCTCATGACCGGCCTTGAGCAGTTCGTAGGCGGTCGCCAGGCCGACGACACCGGCTCCGACGATGACCGTGCGCATCAGTGGGCCCCGCTGATCGCGGCAGTGACCAGCATCTCGATCTTGTAGCCCGGCAGCGTCGCGCCGACGGTGGCCCGGGGCGGGAAGGGTGCGGGCACCAGCTCGGAGTAGACCTGGTTGAATCCGGCGTAGTCGGCCTCGATGTCCCCGAGGAACACCTGCACCTGCACCAGGTCGGCCAGGCTGGAGCCGGCCGCGTCCAGGATCTTTTCCAACAGCTCGAAGCTGTAGCGGGTCTGCTCCTCGATCGTGCTCCCGCGCACCTGGCCGGTCACCAGATCATGGGAGGTGATGCCGGAGGTGAACAACAGGTCACCGACCACCTTGCCGTGGCTGTAGGCCGCGACCGACTCCCCTACCGAAATGACTTTCACTGCCATCGTCTCGTCCTATCTGTTCACTGCGGAGAGGAACTTGCGGGTTCGTTCCTCGCTCGGGTTGGTCATCACTTCTTCGGGGACGCCCTGCTCGATGATCGCGCCGTCCTCCATCACCACCAGGTGATCGCCGATGGTGCGGGCGAATCCCATTTCGTGGGTGACCACCAGCATCGTCATGCCCGAGGCGGCCACCTCCTTCATCACCGCCAGCACCTCCTGGGCCAGCTCGGGATCCAGGGCGGAAGTGGGTTCGTCGAAAAGCATCACTTTCGGCTCCAGCGCCAAGGCGCGGGCGATCGCAACTCGCTGCTGCTGACCGCCGGAAATCTTGGCCGGGTACGCGTCGGCCTTCTCGGCCAAACCCACCCGCTTCAACAGCTCGGCGCCGCGCTCGCGGGCCTCCTCTGCGCTGAGCTTCAGCACCCGGCGCTGGGGCAACACGATGTTCTCCAGGACGGTCAGGTGCGGGAACAGGTTGAAGGACTGGAAGACCATGCCGACATTGCGACGCAGCTGCAGCAGTTCCCGGCGCGGGTGGCTACGTCCGGCGGCCAGGTATTGCCCGGCCACCACCATGTTGCCGCCGTCGGGCTGCTCCAGCAGGTTCACGCAGCGCAACAAGGTGCTCTTGCCGGCGCCACTCGGGCCGATGATCGAACACACTTCGCCTTGCTTGACCCGCAGGGACACCTTCTTCAGCACCTGGTGACCGGCGAAGGTCTTCTCGATCGCGCCGAGTTCGATCGCATAGTTCACGGCGTCGGTTCGGATGTCACGCTTGCCGCTGTAGCGGCCGGGTGGGACGGTGTCAGCCATCTGTAGCTCCAAGGTTGCGGTGTGCCAGTGAGAGGGCATCGGTGGCCGGGAGGGGATGACCGGCCACCGATGCGGCTGTGCTCAGCTCTCGAGCAGGTAGTTGTCGGTGACCTGAGATTCCTTCGGGTCAACGTTGTACTTGGTGAAGATCTCGGCCAGCTTGCCGCTGCTGCGCAGCTTGGCGATGTCTTCGTTGAGGGCCGTCCCCAAGGCGGCGTTCTCCTTGGTGTAGGGCAGGCCCGCCTGGGCCGGCTTCACCGAGGCGCCGATGCGGTCGTCCGGCTGGGCGGTGGCTACCTGCCAGCCGGGGTTGTCCTTGGCGTGCAGTTCGCCCACGGGGATGGAGTCGATGCCGACCTCGATCCGGCCGGCCTTGAGGTCGGCCCACATCTCGACGTTCGACTTGTAGATCTTCAGCGAGTCGCCGAGCACCTTCTTCAGGTCCGGCACCCACAGGTAGCCATCAACGGTGCCCACCTTGCGGGTGAAGATCGTCGGCAGATCGCTCACGCCGTCTTTGCTGATGATCCCCATGCCGTCGTAGTACATCGGGTCGGACAGGCCCACGATCTCCGCACGGCTGGTGGTGCGGTAGTAGTCGCCCACCGCCACGTCAGCGCGTCCGGACTGAACCGCCGGAACGGCTGCGGAGTACTCGACCTTGGTGAAGTCGGTCTTCAGGCACTCCATGTCAGCGATCGCCTTGACGATCTCGGAGTCGATCCCGCTGGCGGCGCCATCGGTGCCGAAGGTCACGAACGGCGCGAACTCCGGAGCGGCCACGGTCAGCGTGCCGCCGGTCACCGTGGTGAGACCCGCGTGAGCCGGGGTGCAGTTGGTCGACGGCGCAGCCGCCGGCGCGGCCGACGAACAGCCGGTAACGGACAGACCGACGACGAGGACACCCAGCGCCGCGGCCTTGATGAACGAGTTGGACATGGTCACACCCCTTTTTCCTTCTGATTGGTTCTTGCTTTGGTTGTTGTTCCCCACGGCTATTGCCGCAGGGTGAGACGTTCTTCGACCTTGTTGGTCAGCCAGCTGGTTGGCACCGTGATCGCGGCGTACATCAGCCCCGCCAGCGCGAAGATCTCCAGGGCCCGGAAACTGCTGGACGCGATCCCGCTGGCGTTGGCGGTGAGTTCGGAGACGGTGATCGAGTAGGCCAATGACGTGGCCTGGAAGATCTGGATCGCGAAGCCCATCAGCGCGGGCACCGCCACCCGAAGCCCTTGTGGGATCACCACGAACCGCAGGACATCGCCGGAGGTCATCGCCAGCGCGTGGGCGGCCTCGACCGATCCGGGGTTGACCGCTTTGAGCCCGCCGCGCAGGTACTCGCTGGTGTAGGCGGCGGTGGTGTACGTCAAGCCGATCACCGCGCAGATGAAGGCTTCCGGCGACCAGGACAGCAGCGGGAGCCCGAAGTAGACCACGTAAAGCACCACCAGCGCCGGCGCCCCGCGACCGACCTCGACCACGGCGACGCTGAGCCAGCGGACGGCCCGCAGCTTCGCTTCCGTACCCAGCGCGAGCAGCAGCCCGAGCGGCAACCCGAACAGCAGGGCCAGTGCGGTGAGCTGGAGGGAGACACCCAAGCCCGCCAGCAGCTGCGGGAAGTACTTGGCCCAGAACTCGAAGGTGTTGGTCTGCAGCGCGATCATCGTGAACTCACCTGCATTCGGGCCTCCATGCCACGGGCCATCAGACCGAAGGGCACGGACAAGACGATGTAGACGGCTGCCGCGGCGAAGAAGGTGTAGATGCCGTCGGCGGAGTTACGGGCGTAGGTGGTGGCGGTGTAGACCATCTCGGTGACCCCGATCACCGAGGCGATCGAGGAGTCCTTGATCAGACCGATGAAGTAGGTGGCCAGCCCCGGCAGCATGGCGCGCAGCGCTTGCGGCGAGATCACTTCGACGAAGCTGGTCCAGCCGCCCAGGCCCAGGGCTTGGCAGGCTTCGAACTGGCCTCTGGGTACCGCGAGCAGCCCGCCGCGGAAGATCTCGGCCAGGTAGCCCGCCGACACCACACCTAGGCCGAGGATTCCGGCCTCCAGAGCGTTCATCTTGATCTTCAGCAGTGGCAGCCCGAAGAAGATGAACAGCAGCCACACGATCGGCGGGATGCCGCGCGCGAGGTCGATCAGCAACCCGGCGACGCCCCGCACCGGGGCCACCTTGGAGCGCCGCGCCAATGCCAATGGAATGGCCAGAAGAAAGCCCACCAAAAACGCGCCGGCCGTCACCAGAAGGGTGTACGGAATGGCCAAGATAATGGCCCACATACCTTCCATTCCCGCCCTTCCTGAGCACCTTTTCCAGCAATTAGCTGAAACCTAGTCGACTCATGTTTCACAGATCTTGCGAAAAACACCTGCCAGGTTGCCCCTGGGTTACCGATAAGTTACACAGCCTCGGGTTTGAGGAGTGCCTTAATGGTGCGGCGCTCGTCCATCAACTGATAGGCCAACGCGGCCTGCTCCAAACCGAGTTCGGCGGTGAAGACAGCCCCGGAATTCAGCCGTCCCTCCAGGACGTCATCGAGCAAGAGCGGTGCGTAGTAACGAGCCGACGCGACACCCCCGGCAATGCCGATGTTGCGTGCAAACAGCCTAGCTACATCGAGATTGACGCCGTGCGGCAGGCCGACATAACCGATCGTCGAGCCGGGCCGCGCCAGCTTCACCGCGGTATCGAAGGAACCGCCGGTTCCGACACACTCCACGACATGATCGGGGTAGCGTCCGGTCGTGTGTTCGAGGACCGCCTCGACCGCGTCATCACCGCGCTCAGAAAGGAACAGATTCGCTCCAAATTGTTCGGCCAAGGATTTCCGATCAGAATGCTGACCGCCGAGCACGATGATTTCTTCAGCCCCGGCTCGGCGCGCCGCGATAATGGCACACTGACCCACCGCACCATCGCCGATGATCACAGCCGTACTCCCCGAAGAGACCCCGGCTTTTGTGACCGCGTGAACACCGGTGGGCAGAACATCGGAAAGAGTCAGCAACGAAGGAATGCGCTCCGCACTCGGGGCACCACCGGGCACCTTCACCAAGGTGCCGTCGGCCTGGGGTACGCGGACGAACTCGCCTTGCCCGGCCTCGACGACCTCACGGCTCCAGAACCCCCCGGCCACACACGAGGTCGGCAGCCCGCTGCGGCAGTACTCGCACTCACCGCAGGAGAAGCGGAACGGGGCGATCACCCAATCCCCCACCGCCATACCGCGAACATCCGACCCCACCTCGACGACTTCACCGACGAACTCGTGTCCGATGCGCGAACCCGGGGTCACATTGGCCTGCCCGCGATAGGTCCACAGGTCCGAGCCGCACACTCCGGCGGCCCGCACCGCCACCACGACATCGCTGGGCTGCTCAACCCGGGCGTCCGGAACGGTCTCGACGCTGACGTCGTAGGGACCGTTGAAGACCACCGCCCTCATCGGCGCACCTCGGTGACCGCATTGACGGTGTTCTCCGGCAAGCGTCCCTCGACCAGGTACTGCACCTGCTGGCGCAGTGCGATCTCCTTGGCCGAGTTCAGCGACTCGACCGAGACGAAGGCGGCGTGCGGGGTGATCACCACGTTCTCCAGCTCGAACAGCTCGGAGGTCTCGTTGTCCTCGTCGGCGATCACGTCGATCGCGGCGGCGGCGATAGTGCCATCCCGCAGGGCTGCTACCAACGCCGGCTCGTCCACCACGGCACCGCGGGCGCCGTTGATGAACACCGCAGTCGGCTTCATCATCGCGAACTGGGCCGCGCCCATCAGCTGTTTGGTCTGCGGATTCAGCGGCGTGTGCATCGAGACGAAGTCGCTCTGGGTGAGCAGTTCGTCCAAGGTCTCGACCTTGGTCACACCGAACTCGGCCAGGTACTCGGTGGTCTTGGTGGGAGCCCAGGCCAGGACGTCCAATCCGATCGCCTTCAGCATCGGCACCATCAGCTTGGGAATGCTGCCGAAGAACACCAGCCCGACCTTCTTGCCGGTGATCCGGTGCGGCATCGGGCCGAGCAGCGGATCCCACTTGCCGGCCCGGACGCTGCGGTCCAGGAAGCTGATCTTGCGCACCACATCGATCAACATGCCCACGGTGTGCAGGGCCACGTCCTCGGAGCAGAAGCCGGGAGCGTTGGTGACCGCGATCTGCCGGGCCGCGGCTGCGTCCGCGTCGATGTTGGAGTAGCCGATCGCCTGCACCGAGGCGACCTTCAGGTTCGGCAGCCGGTCCATCGCCGCACCGCCGAGCTCGTAGTACTCCACGACCACGCCGTCGGCCTCAGCCTCGGTGAGCGCGGTCACGAAGGTGTCCTCGGCGTTGTCGGGGGCCTTGACCTCGATCAGTTCGATCTGGTCAGCCACCCCCCACTCGGCGAGCAGCTCCCGCTCGTAGTCGAGATCTCCGTCGATGTTGAAGTAGACAACTTTGGCCGTCATGATCAGCCAACCTCCTTGCTCGTGACTTCGCTCAGGGCAGTGGTGAGAATCTCCAGGCCCTCGTCCAACTCGGCGATCGTGGTGTTCAGCGGGGTCGCGAACCGCAGGCCGTTGCCCTTCACCCCGCACGACAAGGTGAACAACCCCTTGTCCAGGCAGGAACGTCGGACGGCCTCCAGCAGGTCGCCGCCGGGGCTTCCGTCGAGGTGGTTGAGCTCGATGGCCCGCATCAGCCCCAGGCCGCGGGAGTCGGTGATGATCGGGAACTGCTGCATCAGCGCGTCCAGCTTGTCGGACAGGTAGGCGCCGACGGTGTTCACATTGGTCAAGATGTCGGCCTCAGCGAACTCGTCCAGGACCGCCAGACCGGCCGCAGCCACCACCGGGTTACCGCCGAAGGTGCCGCCGTGACGTCCGGGGCCCCAGGAGCTCATGATCGCCGGGGTGGAGACCACGCCCGAGGCAGGAAGGCCGCCGGCCATCGCCTTGCCGATGGTCATGATGTCGGGCACCACACCGAAGTTCTCGCTGGCGAAGAAGGTGCCCGTGCGACCGAAGCCAGCCTGGATCTCGTCGAAGATCAGCAGGATGCCGTGCTGATCACACAACTCGCGCACCCGCTGGACGAAGCGCGTCGGCGGCACCACATAGCCACCCTCGCCCTGGATCGGTTCCATCAGGATCGCGGCCACCGACTGCGGGGCGCGCTGGTAGGCGAACAGGTCCTCCAACTGACCCAGCGCGAAGTCGGTGAGTTCGTCGGCGGTGTAGCCGGCCGGAGCCTGACCGGCCGCGGGGTAGGTAGTGAAGTCGATGCCGCCGACCAGCGGGTCGTAGCCCAGCCGGTACTTGGCATTCGACGCGGTCACCGAGGTGGCGCCCAGCGTCCGTCCGTGGAAAGAACCCTTGAAGGCGATGATGCCGGGACGTCCGGTGTGCGCCCGGGCGAGTTTGATCGCGCCGTCCACGGCCTCGGCGCCGCCGTTGGAGAAGAAGGTCGTGCCCAGGTCACCGGGGGCCACTTCGGCGATCCGGCGAGCCCACTCCAGCGTGGGTTCGTAGGACACCATGTTGTAGGAGGCGGTGAGCAGCTTGTCGACCTGGGCCTTGATCGCCGCGACCACGCGCGGGTGCCGGTGGCCCAGGGCGTTGACCGCGATTCCCTGGACCCAGTCGAGGTAGCGGCGTCCGTCGGTGTCCCACAGGTAGGACCCCTCACCGCGATCGATCACCAGGTCCGTGGTCTTGGCCAAGGCCGGGCTGAGATAGGGCTTGTACGCGGCGAGGTCGACCATTCGCCTACTCCTTCCAAATAGAGGAGCGGCGCTGGTCCGGGGTTGATCGGAACAGTAATGACGCGCGGGGTGACGCCCCAGTTACAGTCTGGATAAACGGGTCGCCGAAGTGTTCCCTCAGGTATCACCGCCCGCCAGGATCGGCACATGGCTATGAAACTGGCGGCCCTGTTGGCGCAGCCCGCACTGCGGTTGGCCGTGCGCTGCCCCGGTGGCGAGGACGCGCTGGCGGCGGTCGTCCAGTGGGTGCATCAAAGCGAGCTCAGCGATTCGACCCTGTTCACCGAGCCCGGCGAGATCCTGCTCACCACCGGTTCCCATCTACCCGACCCCGCGACGGTCAGCGCCGCTGAACTCACCGAAGCGTGCCGTGACTACGTGCGGCGACTCAACGACAGCCACGTCGTCGGGCTGGGCTTCGGAGTCGGCGTGCACCATGACACCTCGCCGGCGCCGTTGGTGGCGGCCGCATACGAGTTCGGCCTACCGCTGTTCGAGATTCCCTATGAGATCCCGTTCTCGGCGGTCATCAAAGCGGTGTCGAAATCGCTGTCGGATTCCGAGCACGCCTACCTGCGCCGCACCAACTCCGCTCAGCGCCGCCTGATCACCGCTGTCGGGCGGCCGCAGGTGCAGCTGTCGGTGGCGCGCAGCACCGCCCAGATCATCGGCGGTTGGGCCGCGCTGACCGACCCCAAAGGCCAAGTGCTGGTGGCCTCGCCAGGCGCGCCGGTGTCGGCGGCCGAGGCCGCAGCCGCGTCCCATCTCAGCTGCGGCCAGCAGGTGAGTTTCCCGGCCCCCAACTCCGGCAAGGTCTGTGCCCACTCGGTGATGAACGGGGACGGCGGCCTGTTGGCCATCCTGATCACCGCCGCAGAAGCCGAACTCGACCCGCTGGCGATCTCGACCTCGATGCTGGCCGCCAACCTGTTGGGCATTCATCTGTCAGTGTCCGAACGACTGGAGGGCGTGCTGGCCGGTCTGCGCGCGCCGCTGATGCGTGAGGTGCTCGCCGGACGCACAGAGATGGCCCGCCAGTTCGCCGGATCGCTGTGGCCGAAGCTGCCCCGAGAGCCACTCGCTCTGAGCTGCCTGAGTGGTCCGGCTGAGGTGCTGGCTGCGATCACCCCGGAAATGCCTGCGGTGTGGGGGCAGGTGGACGACCGCCTGTGGGTGGTCACCAATGCCGGTCACGTGCGCGCGCTGTCCGCGGCGGCGGCCCGGCAGCCGCAGGTCAGTTTCGGTAGCGCCCCCGCCGAGAGCTGGGACGGGCTTCCCGCGGCCAAACACCGGACGCTCAACGCCCTGCTCGCCGGACGAGCCGGCGGACTGGACCTGCTCGACCTGCTGCCTCCGGAACAGGCGTTGGCTTTTGCCCACGCCCGCCTCGGCGATCTGCTGCTCACCGAGAATGCCGAGCTACGCGAGACCGTCCGTTGCTGGGCCGATTGCGACGGTTCGTTCGATCGCACGGCAACGACGTTGAACGTCCACCGCCACACCGTGCGACGTCGACTTCAGCGGGTCGAGGAGATCCTCGGCGTCGGGCTGGAGGAGGCTCGACTGCGACGAGAACTGTGGTTCGCCTGCCAGGTGATCGAGCGCAACGCTCAGGCGTCACTGCCCTCAACTGCGGGCGGATCGGCGGCCTGATCGCGGGGCGCTGACTCGCGCCGTCCGAGCACAATCCCCAGCAGCACGAGAGCCATCCCGGCGCCCTGCCACCAGGTGAGCTGCTCACCGGCGGCGAGCGTGCCCAATGCCACTCCGGTCACCGGGTTGAGCAGGCCCACGATGCCCACCGTCCCGGCAGCCAAGTGCCGCAGGCCGGCGAACCAGCACACCGATGCCAGAGCAGTCGCGATCAGCGAGATGTAGGCGAAGGCCAGCAGTTGCGTGCCGGTGAAGCTCGGCACTGGTCCTTCGACCACGGCAGCGACCACAACCAGCAGCAACCCACCCACAACGGCTTGCCAGGCAGTCGAGGCCAGCACGGGGACGTCACGCGACCACTTCTTGTTCAGCACCGCACCCACCGAGGACATCGCCAGCGCGCTCAGTGAGGTCAGCACACCCCACGGGTTCGCGGGGCTCAGACCCGCCCCGACGATGGCCAGCACACCGAGGATGCCGAGAGCGGCACCCGTCGCCATCCAGCCCGTCGGACGCTCAGCGAGCACCAGCCAGCCCATGGCGCCCATCACCAACGGAGCCAACGCCATGATCGAGGCGGCCACCGAACTCGGCAGCAGGATCGCGGAGAGATAGATGAGGGTGAAGAAGCCGCCGAAGTTCAGCACCCCCAACACCACCGAGCGCCACCACCACGATCCGTGGGGTAGCCGCCGGGCCAACAGCAGCAACACCAGTCCGGCCGGCAGTGCCCGCAGCGCCGATCCCCACAGCGGGATGTTCGCCGGCAGGAAATGCGCGGTCACGAAGTAGGTGGAGCCCCAGGTGATCGGCGCCACCGCGGTGATCAGCGCCCAGCGCCACGTTGCCTTCACAGGCCCCATCCCATCATGTACCCCAGCTCCGGACCGCCCTCGGTGACGATCGGATTTGCACTCTCGTTCGCCGACCGGCGGCCATTGAATCGTGCCAACACCAATCTACGGTGCAAATCCGATCGGCTGTCCAGACCTGGACGCGCAGCCAGCTCATCGGGTTCCCGGGAGTAAGTTGGCCGATCGGGCAGCCCGCCGATCCCGCTGCTCGTCGAAGAGGAGTAAGGCCGTGGGCTTCGCCATTCCGGCAACACAAGTCGTGATCATGTTCGGACTGATCGCGTTTGGCTGGCTGGCCTTCCGGCTGCGCTTGGTAGGGGCCGAGGCCGCCAAGGGCATGACCAATCTGCTGCTGTACCTGATCTCGCCTGCGGTGATCATCCAGGCCTTCCAGCGTCCCTTCGATGCCGAGAAGCTGCGCACCGTCGGCTGGGTGTTCCTGCTTGATGTGGGGGCATTCCTGATCAGCATCGCCCTGGCCCACGTGCTGTTCCCGCGACGGCTGGTCGCTGACGACTCCAAGCGCCGCGTGCTGCGGTTCGGGCTGATCTACACCAATGCCGGCTTCTTGGCGATCCCGCTGGCCCAAGCCCTGCTCGGCGACGACGGGGTGTTCTACGCGGTGGCGTATCTGGCGGTGTTCAACATCTTCGTGTGGACGCACGGGGTCAATCAGTTCGGGCGGGACGACACCCCTTGGCTGCGGCGGGTCGGCACCATGCTCGGCAATCCCAACATCATCGCCATCGTGGTGGGACTGGTGCTGTTCGTCACCTCGGTGCGGCTGCCGTCCCCGCTGTTCGACGTGCTCGGCTACCTGTCGGGGATGAATACGCCGCTGAGCATGATCGTGATCGGCGTCACCTTGGCCGAGTACAGCCTGCGCACCGTCTTCACCGACGGCTTGGTGTGGTGGGGCACGGTCGCCCGCAACCTGCTGGTGCCGCTGATCTTCGTCGGCCTGTTGTGGATGCTGCCGCTGGATCACGCGGCCCGAATGTCGATGCTGATCTCGATCAGCGCACCGGTGGGCGCCACCTTGGTGATCTTCAGCGTGAAGCACGGACGTCATCCGGAGTTCGCCAGCCGCCTGCTGAGCGTATCGACCCTTGTCAGCGTGCTGACCCTGCCTGCGGTGATCTACCTCGCGGGCTTGCTGTGGTAGCACCCTGCTGCAACCAAATGCACTGGCAACCGCCGCAGCGATGCCGACACACCGGGGGATCTCAGACATCGAGGGCGTCTCGTTGCACATGGACGCGGCGCCCGGGCGCGGGCAGTGTTGCCACAATCAAGCCATGCTGACCGTCACCGTTCCGGACACCGATCTGGTCGAACGCCTCTCCGACCTCACCGACCGGGTCGAGTTCGTGCAGTGGGATCTGCTGTCCGCGCTGCCGCCGGACGTCGCCGCTCGGGTGAGCGTGGTCCAGATCGGGCACTACTGGGGCGACCCGGCCCGGTGGCACCGCCTGCCCGAAGCGGCCAACCTGCGCTACGTGCTGCTGCCCTCTGCCGGCTTCGAACACGCCCTGCCGCACCTGCCGTCGGGCGTCACGCTGTGCAATGGACGCGGGGTGCATTCCGCGGGCACGGCAGAATTGGCGATGATGCTGATCCTGGCCTCGCAGCGCGGTCTGATCGATGCGATCGACGCCCAACGCGAGGGTCGCTGGCTGAATCCGGAACTGGCTTCGCTCGCCGATCGGCGGGTGCTGATCGTGGGTGCCGGATCACTAGCTGAGGCGTTGGCGGCGCGGCTTCGCCCGTTCGAGGTGGAGCTGACCATGGTCGGACGCACCGCCCGCGACGGCGTCCATGGCATTGACGAGTTGCCCGTCCTGCTGGCGCAGACCGATGTGGTCGTGCTGACCGTGCCGTACTCCCCCGACACCCATCACCTGCTGGACGCGGCCGCCTTGGCCGCGCTGCCGGATGGCGCCCTGGTGGTGAACGTGGCCCGAGGGCGCGTGGTTGACACCGATGCGCTGCTTGCCGAACTGACCTCCGGGAGGCTTCGGGCCGGGCTCGACGTCACCGACCCCGAACCACTTCCGTCCGACCATCCGCTGTGGCGCGCGCCGAACACCATCATCACCGCCCACCAGGGCGGCAACTCCAATGCCACCTACCCACGGGTGGCAGCCCTGCTCCGCCGTCAGCTGGAGCATCTGCTCGCCGACGAGCCGCTGGAGAACGTGGTCGCCGTCGGCTGAGCTGGCGGGCCGCACGACGCCTTGACGCGGCCGCCACACTGGGACTACACCACCGAGCGCGACCCACCGCCAGGAAGGACACCCCCACATGCGTGCCATCACCGTCGTCGCCGCTCTGCTTCTCACCCTTGCCGGGAGCGTCACCGGCTGCACCCCGGCCGCTCCTACGCCGCCCGCGGACGCGGTCACTTTCCGGACCCACCCTGATCCGATGGTGGGTGGCTACTGCTCCTATTTCGTCGAGGACCAGCCCGGCAAGCCATGTCTGGACGGCATCCAGCAGGTGTTCGCCGCCTACCCCGACCTCAACAAGGGCGGCGACTCCAGCCGTCTGATCGAGATCACTGCCAAGGTGTTGGAGACCGTCGATCAGCGCAGCAACTCCGCCAACCCGCCGCAGACCATCAGCGTCTCGGTGTGGGTGATCGAGAAGGTCTACTCCGCCAAAGCGGTGAACTGACCCTCAGCGTCGCCGCTCAGACGGCCGGACGGAGGGCGTCCAGCCCATCGAGGACCAGGCCAAGGGTGAACTCGAACTCCGCTTGGGTGTCGCACACGCTGAGCGACTGAGCCGCATCATGCGGCTGGGATGCAGCGATCGCACCCAGGTGAGGGAAGGCTCCGGCGAGGGCTGCAAGTTCGTCATCCGACAGCTCGTCGGTGTCCACGTTCGGGTCGAAGAGCTCCTGGGTGAAGCCCAGAATCATCGAGCCGATCGCGTGGATCGCGCGATGCGCCAGATCGTAGGAGAACCCTGCTTCGATCATGGTGGCGACGAGTGCCTCGAAGACCCGGTAGGTGTTCGGCGGCACCTGGTCTGCGTTCGCGACGAGGGGTGGTGCCCAAGGGTGACGCAGCATCACGTGTCGCGCACCGAGGCAGCGCGCACGGACCACGTCACGCCAGTCTCCGGCCTGTGGCCCGCCGGGAGGGTTGTCGAGTGTCGTCGCGATCACCTCGTCGATGATCACTTCGACGAGGCCTGTAACCAACTGCGCCTTGTCCTTGACGTGGTAGTACAGCGACATCGCTTCACAGTCGAGCTGCTGAGCGACTCCCCGCATGGTCACAGCAGCCAGCCCCTCGGCATCAGCGATCGCGACAGCCGCATCCAAAATGCGTTCCCGACTGAGTGGCGCTCGTGCAGTTCTTGTCATTCTCACCGCCCCCTTGCTCAGGCCGATCTTACAACGTACGATCTGCCTTACATCGTAAGAGAGGACTCCCATTCATGACCACCACGACCGCCAGCGAGAAGACCACTGCAACCCGGACCACACCGCGCCAGGTTGTCGCCGCCTTGTGGCTGTTCGTCTCGCTGTTCTACATCTACTGCGATGTCGTCGGGCTGATGTACCCACCCCACCTGAAGGAGTACCTGTCCGGGAACCTCAACGGGCTGGTGATCGATCAGCTCTTCCTGCTGAGCGCAGTGATCCTGATGACCATCCCGATCGGTTCGGTTCTGATCTCGCGAGTTGCACCCGGCCGCTTCGCACGTTGGGAAAGCATCGTTGCCGGCGCGGTCATGGCAGCGGTGCAAGTGGGCACCTTCAGCCTTGGCTCCAGCGCCACGCTGGCCTACACCTACTGCTCAATCATTGAGGTCGCCGGCACTGTCGCAATCACGTGGGTGGCGGCACGGCACTGGAAGCCGGAGGTCTAGCCCCGGGGCCGACATATCTCCTGCGATTGCCTCCCAAAGTGGGAAGTAGTGGCGCGATGGCGTTGTTAGGTTCGGCGGAACCCCGGTCTGCGCCCATTGGACGGCGTTAGGCTCCCCCCATCACCACCTGCAGGAGAGCATCCATGGCACCTAACGACACCCTCGCCGGCGGCGACCCCGCGAGCTTCCAGGCAGCGGAGGCCGCAGAAGGCACCCACGCGCATCGGCTGAACAGTCTGCGGGCGGCCGTCCTGGGTGCCAACGACGGCATCGTGTCGACTGCAGGCATCGTGATCGGCGTGGCCGGGGCGTCGTCCGACCCGTTCGTGATTCTGGCCGCCGGCGTGGCCGGCCTGACCGCCGGCGCCTTGTCGATGGCCGTGGGCGAGTATGTGTCGGTGAGCGCGCAGCGCGACACCGAGGTGGCCCTGCTGGAGAAGGAACGCCGCGAGCTGGAGGAGATGCCGGAGGAGGAACTGGCCGAGTTGGCCGGGTTGTACGAGGCCAAGGGCCTCACCCCCGAACTCGCCCTGGAGGTGGCTGTTCAGCTGCACGAGCACGACGCGCTGGCCGCTCACGCCGAGACCGAGCTGGGCATCGACCCCGACGCCCTGACCAGCCCCTGGATCGCCGCGATCTCCTCGGCGATCGCGTTCACCGTCGGTTCGGTGTTGCCGCTGCTGGCGATCGAGTTCGCGCCGGCGGACGTGAAGATCCCGGTGACCGTGATCGGCGTGCTCGCCGCCCTGGCGTTGACCGGCTTCCTGAGCGCCAAGGCCGGCGGGACACCGATCCTGCGCGCGATCCTCCGCAACGTCACCGGCGGCTTCCTGGCCATGGGGATCACCTACTGGATCGGACGCCTGGTCGGCCACAGCCTCGGCTGACGCCGGGTGAGCCTGCCCACCGCTGGTTGAGCTTGTCGAAGCCACTCCGACGACCGGGAAGCTGATCGCCGCTACCGCGGTTACACAACTGGACAGTGCTCTCGCCGAAGGAGGACTGATGCGCTCGCCGCGCTCTTTCATGCCGACTCGTCATAGCCTGACGCTCTGATGCCTGTTGTCGGCGGCGCCGCCGCAGAAGCCGTTGCTGCGATCTTGCTGATCGCGGTACTGGCGTTCGCGGTCGTCCGGCCGCGCGGGCTGCCTGAGGCGGTGGCCGCGGTGCCCGCGGCCGGGTTGCTGATCGCGTTCGGCGTCATCTCCCCCGCCGAAGCCTGGACGCAAGTGGTCGACATCGCGCCCACCATCGCCTTCCTTGCCGGGGTGCTGATGCTGGCGCACCTCGCCCAAGCCGAAGGCGTGTTCGCCGCGGCCGGCCAGTTGATGGCCACCCGAGCGCGCGGACGTCCGCGCCGACTCCTGGTGCTGGTGTTCATCGTGGCGTCGCTGACCACCGCCGTCCTCAGCCTGGACGCGACCGTGGTGCTGCTGACCCCGGTGGTGTTCGCCACCGCGTCCCGGCTCGGCGCCCGACCCAAGCCGCATGTCTACGCCACTACGCATCTGGCGAACTCGGCCTCGCTGTTGTTGCCGGTGTCGAACCTGACCAACCTGTTGGCGATGAGTGCGGTCGGACTGAGCTTCATCCACTTCGCCGGCCTGATGGCCGCGCCCTGGCTGGTTGCGATCCTGGTCGAGTTCGTAGTCTTCCGGCGGTACTTCGACACCGACCTGTCCGTGGTGGCCACCCCGCGATCCGCTGAGGAGGCGCCAGCGAAACCGGTGTTCGCCCTGGTCATTCTCGGCTTGACGCTGGCCGGGTTCGTGGCGAGTTCCCCGCTACACCTAGAACCGTTCTGGGCGGCGTTGGCCGGGGTGGCGGCGCTGACCGTCAAGCGACTGATCACCCGCGCCCAGCCGATCGGACGAGAGCTGGTCGCATTGGGCACTGCAGCCAACGTCTGGTTCCTGGCGTTCGTGCTGGGCCTGGCGATCGTGGTGCAGGCGGTCGTCGACCACGGCGCCGCCGACCTGATGCGGACGCTGCTGCCGCCCCAGGCCGATCTGGCCGGGTTGTTGGTGATCGCGATCGTCGCCGCCGTGCTGGCCAATGTGGTCAACAACCTGCCGGCGGTATTGGTGTTGCTGCCGCTGGTCGCGCCGCTGGGTCCGGTGGCGGCGTTGGCGGTGTTGATCGGGGTGAACGTGGGCCCCAATCTGACCTATGTGGGGTCGCTGGCCACGTTGCTGTGGCGTCGGATCATGGCCGATCACGACCATGACGCCGAGATCGTCGAGTTCACCAAACTCGGCCTGCTCACCGTGCCGGTGAGCCTGGTGTTGTCCACCATCGCGCTCTGGGCGAGCGCCATGCTGATGGGAGTCTGAGATGAAGGTGCTGGTGTGGGTTGCCCCCGGGACGTGGCCGGCGGTGATCGAGGCGGCGCGCGTCCGGCCGGAGACCGACGAGCTCACCGTGATCGCCGCCGACGATCCCGAACAAGCCGTGCCGGGTGGGGCGCTGCTCGGACTGATGGGCCGCGGACGTCCGTCCGTGCCGCAGAGTGGGCTGAGTAGGGACGAGGCCGAGGCGCTGGTGCGCCAGGCCTCCGAGGCGCTGGGACGTCCGTGCCGCCAGCTCGTGGCCGGCGGACCGACCGAGCGGGTGATCACCGCAGCCGCCGATGAGGCCGACCTGCTGATCCTGGCCCGTGACGGCGATCGCAGCCGGCTGGGCCCGCACAGCCTCGGCAGGCATGCGCGGTTCATCATCGATCACGCGCCGTGCACGGTGGAGTTGATCTGGCCGGACGGGGTGCCCGGGCTGGGCACGATTCCGCCGCCACCGCACTGAGCGCACCAGCCAGCGGTGCGGCGACTACTCCCCCAAGCGGCGCGGCTGCACCTGCTCCTGGTTGGGGTCGGACGGGTTCCAGGCGCGGCGCAGCCCGAAGGTGCGGCGCGCGCCGGGGGTGATCAGTGCGACCAGGGCGTCGACGTCGCCGTCCAGCCTGTCGAGGGCGCTGACGATGTCGAAGGACAGGCCACCGGCCACCCAGTCGGCGTCGTCGGCCACCAACTCGATCAGGTCGGCACGGTTGTCGTCCCCGGCAGCCACGCGCGGCAAATGGACCCGTCCCGCTTCATCGAAGACCGCCACCGGGACACCTTGGCGGGCGATCTGCCACAGCGGCTCATGCCAGCCCAGCGGACGTCCGGCGACCGCCCGGCGCAGCCCGACGCTGACTTGGGAGACGTACCACTTCACCGTCGACATCAACGACGGGAAGTCACTGAGCAGGCCGAAGACGGCCTTCGGGTCGTCGAGGGGGTTCTCGGTGGCGAACACGATCTTGGCCGGACGAGCGGTCCACGGGCTGTAGCGCAGCAGGCCGGCGATGGTGGTGTAGACCGCAGCCTTGGCGGTGAGGTGATCGGCTTCGGTCGGGCCGCCGAAGTTGCCGGACCAGGTGGAGCGGGCGAACACGCTGTCGGGGTCGAACTGGTCGACCTGCGCCCAGGTGAGCGCCGATTCGCCACTGGCCGATTCCAGGGTGGGACCGTCGGAGTAGGCGTAGTGCAGCACCGCCGACGGCGAGGACACCACCAAGTGCGACGGGCCGTCGTACCAGTCAGCCCAGGAGATGCTCAGCTCAGGCCAGACCTGGACGAACTCCGCAGCGGTCTGCCACGCGCGCGCGGCAATGACGTCCGGCAGCAATTGCTCCGCCATCGCGCCCACCAGCTCTCGAATGCGTAGCACTCAGACTATCGGGTGCGGCTCGGCTCCCCACCCTTTGGATGGGGATAACTGAGGCCGGTTCAGGCCGCGCGGCGCGAGCCCGGACGCCGCGAACGGGCCTGGCGGGAGAACGCCGCCGCACCGTGGGTGCCAGAGCTGGAGTGCTGCCCGTTGCCTGCGCGAGACGGTGCGGACTTCGCCGCGGGACGTCCGCTGGTCGAGGAGGCGCCGGTGCGCTGCGGCTTGCGCTGGCTGCCGTTGCGGTTGCTCGAGCGAGACGAACGACCGGAGCCGCTGGAAGCATCGGAATCGGTGCCACGACGAGCCGCCGCGGCCGGTGCCTGATCGGGAGCCACGTGGTCGGCGGCCGGGCCGGCCAACTCACGCAGCTTGGCGTCGCCGGCCCGAACCGGGGACGGGGCCGCGGAGATCTTGGCCGCGCGGGCGATGGACTGGAAGTCGCGACGCTGCTCGGGCAGCACCAGGGTGACCACATCACCGGCGTTGCCGGCGCGGGCGGTACGTCCGGAGCGGTGCAGGTAGGCCTTGTGCTCGGCCGGCGGATCGACGTGGACGACCAGTTCGACGTCATCGACGTGGATGCCGCGGGCGGCGATGTCGGTGGCGACCATGACCCGGACGGCGCCGTCGGCGAAGGCCTTCAGGCCACGCTCGCGGGCGTTCTGCGACAGGTTGCCGTGCAGTTCGACCGCAGGGGTGCCGTCGGCGGTGAGCTCGCGGGCGAGCTTGCGAGCTTGGTGCTTGGTGCGGGTGAACAGCAGGCGTCGGCCCTCACCGGAGGCGAGTTCCTGAACGACGCGGCGCTTCTGAGAGGCGTCGGCCACCAGCAGGACGTGGTGGGTCATCGCCGCGACCGGGGAGGACGCGTCGTCCACGCTGTGCTCCAGCGGGCGGGACAGGAAGCGCTTCACCAAGATGTTCACGCCGTGGTCGAGGGTGGCGGAGAACAGCATCCGCTGGCCGCTGCCGGGGGTGGCCGCGAGGATGCGGGTGACGCCGGGCAGGAAGCCGAGGTCGGCCATGTGGTCAGCCTCGTCCAGGACGGTGATGGCCACCTCGTTCAGGCGCAGGTGACCTTGCTTCATGAGGTCTTCCAGGCGTCCGGGGGTGGCTACCACGATGTCGACGCCATTGCGCAGCCGACGCACCTGGCCGGACTGGTTCACCCCGCCGAAGACGGTGGTGACGCTCAGGCCGGCGGCGATGGCCAGCGGCTCGATGGTGGCGACGATCTGGTTGACCAGCTCACGGGTGGGAGCCAGCACCAGGCCGCGTGGGGCACCGGGACGGGTGCGGGCGGTGATGCCGGCGGGCACCATGTTGGCCAGTCGGGCGACCAGCGGCAGCGAGAACGCCAGGGTCTTGCCGGAGCCGGTGCGGCCACGGCCGAGCACGTCACGTCCGGCGAGGGTGTCGACCAGGGTGGCTTGCTGGATCGGGAAGGGGCTGCCGATGCCCCGCTGGAACAGCGAGTTCGTCAGCGCGGCGGGCACGCCCAACGCGGTGAACGAGGTCATGGCAAGGTCAGGTGATTCGGAAGAAGACAAGAAAAACTGCTTTCAGAAGATGCTGGGTCACCACGGTCCAGGGCGAGGATTCTCCGGCCGGTTGAGGCCATCAGCGCGAGGCGCTCGGAGTACTCGTATGTGGTGCGATGTAGGGACGCGACTGCCGCGTCACTCCCCTAGTGTCTCACACTTCCTGGTCGGCCCGAGTTGGCCGCCTTTGCACCGGGCGCGGCGAGGGTCCCGAGCGGGTCACCGCGCCGGCATCGTCATGGTGCCGGTCACGGTAGGCCAACGGGCCCAGTCGCACCGGATTGCGCCGGCACGACTGGGCCCGAGGGACGAGCACATCGGTTCCTCGCGGGAGCTAACTCACCTCACTCTGGGCGTGGTGGCAGTGCGAACCGCACTGGTGTAGCCGGGCTGGCTGACGGTCACCCGCAGAGTGATCTTCGCCTTGCGCGCCGATGCCGGCACCCGCAGCGAGGACGAGGTGGAGATGACCTTTCCGCGGCTCACCCACTGGTAGGAGACCTTGCTGCCGGCGGTGTAGCTGCCCACTCGCGCGCGGATCGTGCGCCCGACAATCACCCAACCCTTGACCTTCACCGGCTTGACCGAGAGCTGGCCTGCGGCCACCGTGGCGGCGTCCGACACCCGCGCCACCGAGACCTTGCCGGCAACCGCACCGATGACGCGAACCGTCACGCTGCGCCCGAGGTCGTCGGCAACCAGGCGGTAGGTCGCGGAGTTGGCCCCGGCGATCGCCGAGTCGGAACGGAACCACTGGTAGGACAGAGCCGCGTCGCGCTCCCATCCGCTGGTGATCGCGGTCACCGAAGAACCCACCCGGACCGATCCAGCGACGGTGACCTTGCCAGCGGTGACCACCGCGGGAACCGGCTGAGTCGGCTCACTGGATCGCGCCGTCGTCACTGCCGCGGTCGCGGCACTGGTCACCGTGACATCGGCATACCCGGGGCGAACTGCGGTGACCTGCACCGAGATGCGATGAGCCAGATCAGCGTCGACCAGGTTGTACTGGCTGGACACCGCTCGCTCGATCACGACCCCGTCGCGAAGCCACTGGTAGGTGAGCACCGTGCCGCCCGCCCAGGTGCCGGTGGCCGACAAGGTGGAACCCACGGCCGCCGCTCCCCGAGCCTCGACGGTTGGGGCCTGCTGCGTGGCGGGCTGTACCGGCAAGGCCGCGGGAACGCCGACCAGCGTGACGGGCTCGCGGTTGTCGCCGGAGACGGTGACCGCCACGTCGAGGTTGCGCCCGACGAGGGTGCCACCCACTTGGTAGCTGGACGTCGTGGCGCCGGCGATCGGCTGACCGTCGACCCGCCACTGGTAGGCAACGGTGAGCCCATCAACCCAGGAACCGAGGCGCGCGGTGAGCGTGGCACCGGTCATGGCCGTGCCCTCGACCTGGACGTTGGAGTCGCCCACGTTGACGGTGACCTCGGTGGACGCGTCGTTGACCGCCAGCGACGCCGTCCCGGTTCCCTGCCGCAAGGCGGTCAGGATGCCGGTCACGGGATCGATGGCCGCAATCGCGGTGTCGGGCGCTTGGGCGAGGGACCCGACGAACACCGCGGGCGATCCGGTCCACTTGTGCGAGACGGGCCACTCGACCGGGACCTGACGCTCCCCGTCCTGGGTGACCACGGGATCGAGATCGACCCGCTGCCCCGGGGTCAGCGAGGCCGGCACGGCAGCGGTGTGCAGCGCATCGACCCGGGTCTTGACCTCGTCCTTCAGCCAGGTGCCGTCGGCCGACTCCCACTTGCCCTGGGACGGATCGACGCCCAGCATCGTCCAGCCGGTGAAGCCACCGTCGGCAACGGTCGAGGCCGGCGACTTGCCGGAGTTGCCGTTGATGACGGACGGCACTCCGTCGACGCTGGAGGTGTGGAAGACGCCGACGTGGCCGTTGACGACGGCGATCGACTTGCCGGAGTCGGCGCGGAACTCGGTCAACCAGTCCTGGATCATGGTCGCCTCGACCCGGTCAGTGAGCTGGCTGCCCTTGGTCGGCAGCGGATCGTCGATCGGCATGTGGGTGAACACCAGCACGCCGGTGATCGACGGGTCGCTCGCGGCTTCGTCCAGCTGCTTGCGCAGCATCTTGACCTGGTCGAAGTAGCTCTGCAGCTTGCCCGAGGACGAGTTGAGCCCGATGAACTTCGTGTGCGCCAGATCGAAAGTGCGCCAAGTGGCGCCGAAGACGGACTCGAAGTTGCTCATCGCCCCGCCCATCACCTCGTGGTTGCCCGGCAGGTAGTACCAGGGGAAGGTGACGCCGGCGAGTTCGGTGTCGAGGATCGACTTGGCCAGCGCGAAGTCGGCCGGTGAGGCCTCATCCACGAAGTCGCCGTCGATGATCAGCACGTCAGGCTTGGCCGCGACGATCTCGCGCAAGGCGTCGCGAGCACCGGCGACGGCCGCACTGTCGGGGCTGGCTGCCACGAACTGCGCGTCCGACAGGACGGCGACCCGCAGCGGTGCACCGTCAGTCGAACCGGTGGCGCTCAGCGTTGGGTCTTCGAAGGTCTCCGTCGCCGGGGCTTGGGTGCCTTCTGGGGGCAGGTAGGCAAAGATCTGGGAGAACTCGAGCGAGCCGGTGTACTGCTTGGCCGCGACAGTCTCCAGAGCGCGGATGCGCTGGAACTTCAGCGGGAACACGAAGGTGCTGGGCACGGAGAAGTCGACCCGCTCCCACCCTTCCCAGGTGGCGTGTAGCGACTGGGAGCCACCGGGGCCGTCGATCCAGTTGGTGACGCCGTTGGCCTGCATCACCTGCAGGCGCAGCAGAGCACCCTTGCCGTCACCCTTGATCCACACCGACAGCTTCTGCGGCCGTCCGGGAATGTCGATGCCCGACAAGGTGCCCTGCACCGCACCGGGGGCGACGCCGTAGCAGCCGCGGGTGGCCGTCGACTTTGTGAAGTCGTAGTTCAGCTTGATGCTGGCGGCACCGTCGTGGCCTTCGCCGGTCTGAATGTTGCAGCCCGGAGCCCGGTCGTTGGCAGCCGTCCAGCCCTGGATGTTGCTGAAGTCGTCGATGGTCTTGATCTCCAGCGGTACCGCCACCGCGATCTGTGCGGTGTGGCCAGCGTGGGTGAAGGAGATCACCCCGGTGCCGGTGGCTGCGGTGGCGGTGATGGCCACCTGACCGTCAGCGGTGGGCTTGACCTCGAACGCACCCGGGTTGGAGTTGTCGACGGTGAGGTCGTTCAACTCGATCGGCGCTTCGAAGCCTTCGGCGTCCGAGCCGGTGAAGCCGATCACCTGGGTGGAGCCCTGCTTCTCGAGGTTGACCACGTTCTGGCTGGCTTCGAGCTTCACCAGGGCGCCGAGAACCTGGACCTTCGCCTTACCGGAGGCCACGCCCTTGCGTGCGGTGATCGTCGCGCTACCTTCGTTGCGGCCCTCAACCAGGCCGGAGCTGATGGTCGCGACGGTTGCGTCGCTGGACGTCCACGCCGCCGGAGTACCGGCGACAGCCGAGCCTGCCTCGTCGTAGCCGGCAGCCGTGAGACTGCGATGGGTGCCGGGGAAGACGCGCAGCGCGTTGGCGTCGGTGGCGCTCGGCTTGACCGCGAAGCTCAGCAGATCGCCGGAGTTCGGACGAGCCAGGACGAAGCCCATGCCGTCACCGTCGGAGCGCTCGTAGCCGTCGGACGGCGAGTTCTCCACGGTGGTGGCGGTATCACCGGCCCGGCGGGTGTTCATCTGGGTGGAGCCACCGCCGTCGGCGTTGATCGCGTCCCAGGCACCGAGGTCCTTCATCAGCTCCTGCTCTTGGCTGAACGCCATGCCTTTGGCGTTGCCCTGCCGTCCGTCGACCACGACGAAGTAGGCCACCGAGCGGTCCTTGCCGAAGCCGATCATGGTGCGCGGGTTCAGGCCGGTGTAGTAATCCTCGTTCGGGACCGGGACGGCTGCGCCGTCGCGGATCAGGTCGTGCCAGGCGCCGCCGGCTTCGGCGACGTCCACCGAATCCTTGATGCCGTAGGAGACGCTGACCTGGTCGCCGACCTTGAGCGTGGCGAGGGCCGCGCCTCCGGGACGGTTGGTGAACGCGGCCAGGATCTGGGTGCCTTCGGGGATCTCACCCTCGTCGCCGGCCGTCGGCTGCGGGCCCTTGGTGATCACACCATTGGCGTCCAGCCACACCTCGACACCGCCGGCGGCGTCCGAGCTGAAGAGCCGGTCGCGGGTGTAGCTGCCCCAATGGGAGTTGTAGAGAATGACACCGTCGCCGCGGACGTCGTTGACGTTGATGCCGTCGACGCTGAGGGTGCTGTTGTCGGGCAGGGTGGCGGTGCCCTGGAGCACCAGGTCGACCAGCGTGCCGAGTCCGGAGGAATCGACGCCGATGGAGGCGTGGGCGTCGTCATTGCCGGACTTGAGGATCTTCCCGTCGCTGACGCCCCAGCCGGACGCGGCGTAGGAGTTGTTGATGTCGAAGCGATCAAGGTTCACCCCGGCCACGGCCGCGTTGCGGTCGACCAGCTCGGTGACGGTGGTGCCCTTGCCGGCCACCGTTTCCGGGGAGAGGTACTTCAGCTTCACCGTGTTGTCGGAGAGCTGGGCCTTCAAGATGTTGATCTGTTGCCAGCCGGCGGCGTCCAGGCGCTCGTAAGAGACGTGGGTCAGGCCGGGCGCGACCTGCTGGGTCTCGAGGTCGTTGATGACGGCGTTGCCGCCGTCGTTGAGGTCCATTCCGGCGACGGTGATCGTCTGGGTGGTCTCTGCATGCGCAGGCACCACCACCAATCCGGCCGTCCCCAAGGTCAACGCCGCTCCTACCGACAGGCTGACGCCCGTCCGAAGCAGCCCGTTGGGCCGAGGTGTCATGACTGAGTGCTCCATTCCTGGCTTCGCGCTGAAGCCCAAGCGACTCTTTCGGGCGCGGTTGAATCGAATCGAAACGAAGGCCGGACAACGGGGGAACCCTGGCGTTCGGGCGCGCGACTTTTGGTGGAAATCCCGGATACCAGCGGACGACTCCTCGACGCAGTGGGCGCTCGCGCGCCATCTGGCCTGATCAGACTTCGCCGGTGACCAGCGCGGCGGCATGTGGGTAAGTGAACGGATTTGCCCGTTCTGTGGATAACCCCCACCTCGGGCGTGAACGGTGCACTCGGTTTGTGCCAGTCTGGGGGCTACCACCCACAGGAGGCTTCATGGCAGCACTCCGCAGTACCTTCGCCGTCCTCATCGTCGGCCTCTCGCTACTCGCCGGCTGCACACCCGCCGACCCCGCAGGGCAACCCACTTACTCCTGCACCCCCGACGACGGCAGCTCGCCCTACCCCTGCCACAAGGTTCAGTACGACGCGAAAGCCAAGGAAGCCGCGCTGTACGCCGAAGCCGAAGCTGTGTACCGCAAGTTCTTCGCCGAGGACGAGCGGATCAACCGTGTGGGCGGAGCCAACGAACCCACACCGGTCATCTTGGAAACCACCACAGGACGCTTCCAGACCGACGTGATGGCCGGCTACCGCAACCTTCTCGCCATCCACGGGACCGCCACCGGCGGAGAGTTCAAGATTGCATGGATCAAACGTCAGCCGAAGGACTCTCTCGACGGATCGATCGTTGCGCTCCTCGCATGCACCGACGCAAGCAGCGTTCAGATGGGCGCACGAGGCAAGACACCCGTAGCCGGCCCCGTGATCCAGTACATCGGCTACTTCGTGCGGGACGGAGCCGCCTTGAAGCTCACCGCAGCCCGGTCGAAGGTGGTGAGTTCATGCTGAGGGTGGTCGCTGCCACAGCAGTTCTATTCCTGACTATCGCGTCGAGCGCGGGGCAAGCTCAAGCGGACTCAACCCCGACCACGGGTGCGGGATGCAAAGCCACGTTCTGCGATGGGTTCACCCAAAGGAACACCCAGAACGACCCCACACCCGACAATGGCAGCGGCGATGATGGCCGCGGGCTCGGTTCATCCAAACCCGATACGCGCCCCTGGTGGGAGAAGCCGTTTCCCAAAGGCTGCATCCGCACCGTCACCGGCCCCTACTGCCCCAAAGACGAAACCACCACAGACCCGGCCCCCACCGGCACCCAACTGCGTGAAGTCGTCGCCAAGCTCAAGCTGCCCGACCCCACACCCCGCCTCGGCCCAGACCCCTCGGTCAACGAATGGAACATGCTCGCCGTCGGCTACCCCATCTGGCTATGGACAGACCAACCAACACACCTGGCAACCACCGCCCACCACGACGGCCTCACCTTCACCCTCGACGCCCAACAAACCTCCACCACCTTCGACATGGGCGACGGCAACACCAAAACCTGCACCGCCACCACCCCCTACACCACCTACACCCCCAAACCCAGCCCCACCTGCGGCTACACCTACGAAACCCCCAGCCCGGTGGGCCACCCCTACACCCTCACCGCCACCACCACCTGGACCATCACCTGGCAAGCCACCGGCCACCACGGCACCCTCACCCACACCACCACCGGC
>PHEY01000010.1 GCA_002841335.1 Actinobacteria bacterium HGW-Actinobacteria-2
GACATCTACCCCCTGCCCGCCACGAACACCCTGGACATCCCCCGACCTCCCGGTGCGCGTATGGCGGGTGGGCCGCTGACCTTCCGAGACTCCAACTGGTGGCTGGACTACCCCACCAGCGCCGAGGTGATGCTGAAGCTGTGGGACCACTTCAGCCCCGCCCAACCCAAGGCGGACGGCATCGTCGCCATCGATCTGGTCACCGTCCAAACGCTGCTGCGTGAGTTCGGCCCGATCAAGGTTCCCGAACACGACGAGCCGATCAGCGCTGACAACATGATCCCCACGCTGATCACCCTGATCGACGACGTCTACGGCCTGGACCACGCTCACCGCAAGGACATCCTGAAGTCACTGAGCGCCGAGCTGCTCCAGCGGATGCTGAACGTCACCCCGTCCCAGGTACTGCCGACCGCGCAGCTGATGATCCAACTGGCCGATCAGAAGCACATTCAGTTCTACGTCCGCGACACCGTCGCCCAACAGGCGACCACCGACCTGGGTTGGGCAGGCAGCATGGCACCCCCAACGGACGCCACCGATCTGCTCGCGGTGTCGAATGCCGTGGTCTGGCCTAGCAAGATGAACTTCGGGGTGCACAAGGCCATCGACTACCAGGTGCGTCTCGCCGAGACCGGCAGCGCCGACACCGTCCTGACGCTGGACTACCAGAAGGACGCCCGGCGGCTGCTGAAGATCCAGCGAAAGTGGTTCGGCGACTACCTTCGGGTGTACCGCCCGGCCGGCACCACCCTCACCGGCTCCAGTTCCCACCGGACGCTGAAGCCGACGGCCAAGATGCCGAAGGAGGCCGAGATCCCGGCCAGCATCACGCCCGCCGAACTCAACACCACCACGATCATCAACGGCTTCACCGTGATGCCCGGCGAGAAGCGCACCCAGACCTACAACACCACCGTGCCGTCGGCGATGGTGATCACCGGCGACACCGCGCACTACCGGCTGCTGATCGTCAAACAGTCCGACCTGGAAGACAGCCACGCCACCGTGACGATCACCGCCCCGGCCGGCTGGAAGATCACCTCAGCCGGGGCGGCCGCCCGATACTCCGGCACCGCAGTGCCGCTTACACAGAGCGCGACCCAGGTCAGCCTGGACGCCACACTGACCAACGATCTGATCCTGGACGTCGCCCTGGCCAAGGCCTGAGGCTCCGACTAGGGCTTCACCAGGATTCGGATCGGGTCACCGACCTTCTTCTCCAGCATCTCGATGCCGCGGTGGATCTCGCTCAGCGGCACGATCGCCGAGATCGACCCACTGAGGTCGAGACGTCCACGACTCAGCAACTCGGCCAAGATCTGGATGTCCTGCACCTGGTAGCCCAGGTGGCCCTTGACCTGCTTGCGCAGCAGCGAGAACTCCATGAACGAACCGGCATCGATGTGCTGTGCGCTCATGCCCACAGTGATCACCTGGCCGTTGCTGTCGAGGCTGGCCACCGCCTGGCGGGCGGTCGCGGTGATCCCCACCGCATCGAAGGCCACATCCAGCATGCGTCCACCGGTGGCTTCGGCGATCTTGTCGTGCAACTGCGGATCGTCGGAGCGGAAGGCGTAGTCCGCCCCCAGACGCAGGGCCCGCTCCAAGGCGGCGTCGTTGATGTCGATGGCGATGATCGGGACGCCGCCGGCCAGCTTGGTCAGCTGCACCAGATGAGTGCCCACGCCACCGACACCCCAGATGCCCACGGCATTACCCAGGTGCACCTTCGCGGTGCGCACGACCGCGGCAAACGGGGTCGAGACGGCATCAGCCAACAGCGCCGCCTGCTCCAGCGGGACGTTGTCCGGCACGCGGGTGCAGCCGATCGCTCCGGCGACCAGGTACTCCGCCCAGCCGCCGTCGAAGGCGAAGGCCATCAGATTCAGGTTGAGGCAAGCGGCGAAGTTGCCCCGCTGGCAGTTGCGGCACTTCAGGCACGCCTTACCCGCCGAGGGGATCACTTTGTCGCCGACCTGCCACTGGTTCACCCCGACGCCGAGCTTCACGATCGTCCCGGCAACTTCGTGGCCTTGGGTGACCACCGGGAGCCGCGCGGGGAAGTTGCCGTCGATCAACGACAGGTCCGAATGACAGATGCCGCAGTAGGCGACCTTGATCAACACCTCCCCCGGCCCGGGCTCGGGCACCGGGATCTGTTCGAGTTTGACCTCCTTGGTGGCGGCGTAGAAGCGTTCGGCCAACATGGTCGAACCGGGCTCAGGAGCGGCAGCGCTCATGACAGTTCTCCTTGTTAATTCATCAGATGTTGAATACATCTCACAAAGAGGCTACGCCCGCATCTCCGGGCCGCCGGACAAGGTCGGACATAGTCGAGGGACGCTCCGCGCTGCCCCGCGGAGCCCCGACTCTTCGCGCCGCCGGGAGCGACCAGCTCAACCGGCGACTCGACTGGCCAGCGGCCTAGGCGTCGACGGGGTCTTCCCACAGCCCGCCGGGCACGTCCTGACTGAGACCCAGTTCAGCGATGGCCGCGAGGAACTTCTGACGCAGCGCCGGGGTCGGCATGTGCCGTCCATTCAGCCAGCCCTGCGCCGTTGCTTTCGGTACACCGGCGGCCAAACCAAATTGGCGTATCGACAAATGCTGTTGCCTCCGCGCCTCATCAACCTTGTGAGCGAATTCAGCCCAGGAACTCTGCTTCATCATGCAACTCCAAACCCACAGGAACCCCTCAGCGGAATGCTATTGCGGGCATACGGCACCGGAGCGCGCGTTCTCACCCGAAATCGTATGGAGTCGTATGAACGTCATCCCGACCAGGCGATTGCAGGCCTCAGGAGCGATGAGATCGCCTACTCCCGGGCTTGTGGCGGCACCCAAGAGTCGGTTCAGCACACCTTCCGTGGGGGTAATCCGGGCAAGTAGTGACTCCACTCCTCATCGGTCAACGGATCGCCCACTCGAGCACAGATGTCGGCGACGGCGTCAGCGACGGTCGCATCCCACACGCGCACCGCACCATCACTGCCGGATACCGCGAAATGCGTGGCGTCGATATAGCGGGTATCCCACGGCCGTCCCACATTGCTCGGAATTGCCAATTCCGCGGTGGTCGAAGATCCGGTCAGATCCCAACTCCAGATGATGTCGTCGCCACTGGTACCGATCAGCCGCTTTTCATCCGGACTGAACTCCACCGAATACATGTCCGCAGATGCGTCGTGCCAGGAGTGCGTCTGCCGCAGATTCGCCGGGTCACTGAAGTCCCATACGCTGGCTTCACCACCGGCGCTCCCCACCGCCACCCGTGCCGAATGCGGAGCCGGGTCCAGGGTGTAGGGAATCTCCGACAGAGCCACCGAACCCAGCTTCACCGGCGTGGCGTCCACACTCCATACCACCAACGACTTGTCGCCTTGCCCGACCAGCAGCTTGGTGCCGTCCCCGCTGAACACGGCCAACTGCGGGTCCGGAGCCACGACCTCGGCGAACTTCGTCAGCACGCCCTGCGGGGTAGCGCGGAACAAGACCACCTTTCCGGCACGGTTCGACATCGCCGCCACCATCGAGGAATCCGGGCTCATCGCCGTGTAGATCACCGAGACCCCCAGACCGGTGTCGTATGCGGCCCCCGCGCCGGCGCCTTGATCACTCAACGGCCAGCTCAGCACCCGTCCCCTCAAGGTGGACCCCACCAGATAGGCGCCACTCGGCGCGACGCCGACACCACCGACTTGAACATCACCCTCCGGAAGCGTGGCCGGCACCGGTTTGGGCATCGCTTGATTCACCGCTCCCAACCGCCACAGCGCGATGCCGTCACTGGCAGTGCCGGCAGCCAGCCACCGCGAACCGTCGGTGTACAGGTTGTAGGCCACCGACCCCGACTCACGCAGGACGGGGTTGTGCGCCGGCCACACCAACAGCGCCCCGTCCGCCCCCACGCCGACCACTTGACCGTTACCGGCGAAGCCCACGCCGGTTTGAATCGATGCCGTGGTCAGCCGACGCGTACGCTCGCCGGTCACGACATCGAAGACGGCAACGGCCTGGTCGGAACTGGCCGCCCCCAGCCATGCCCCGTCACTGCTGTAGGTGACCGCGTTGACCCAGCTCTCAAACCCGGTCAGCGGGGCGAGCGCCACCACCTTGTCGTGCGCATCCAGCCGCCAGCGGGGAACCACCTGTCCGGTCACACCCGCGGCCAGCTCACGTCCATCTGGACGAAGGGCGAGACTCAGCGCCTGCACCGTCTGCCGGCCGGCCGCACCGGTCACCGCGCAAGGAATGCCCGCCAGGCGGTGCGCCGACGCGCCCTCGATTCGCCAGCGATCGATCATCCCGGTGGCACCGCCGACGTAGAGGACCCCTGCTGTCGAGATCGCGACCGCCGACACCTTGGTCGGCTGGCCGGCGGTCAGCTCCAGCGTCAGCTTCACCCGCTGCTGAGGAGTCTGGGAAGCGTCCAGCCCGTACACCGTCACCCCACCGGACGCCTCACCGGCGACCAGCGTGGTCCCATCGGCGCTCAGGCTGATCGCGGTGGTCGCTTCGTCGGCGGGCAGTTCGGCGATCAGCCGAGGCTCAGCGGTGAAGTCCCACAACTGCCGGACGTTGACCCCACCGACCGCCACCAACTGACGTCCGGCCACCTGGGCGATGCTGATCGCCCACACATTCCCACCGGCGGTATCGGCGACCACTTCCGTGCCGGACGCCGTAGTCAGCTGATCGCCTCGCCACCAGGTCAGCGTGCCGTGCCCGGCCCCGCGCACGACCAACTGGCCGTCAGGGCTGACCGCCACCACCGCATCAGCGTCCCCCAGCCGCCGCAGCGGAACGTCGGCGCCGGTCGCGTCCACGACGATCGAGCGGCCCTGCAGCGTGGAGGAGATCGAGTTCGACACCAAAGCGAGGTGCGCCAGCAAGCTCGGGGACTTCTCGCCGAGCAGTCGGGCCGACAGTGCCACCTGACGCGACTGCGCATCGTCACGGGATTGTTCGGCCTCGGTGCGGAAGCCCTCACCGCGGAAGAAGAACACCCCCGCCCCCACCGCGGTCAGGCTGGCCACCAACGCCAAAGCGACGGCAACGCGGCGCTGCCTCCGCAGCCGTGCGGTCACCGCCTGTTCCTGTTCGAGCGCGGAGGCGAAGTGCGCCTCACTCGCCGAGATGAACTCCCGTTCCAGAACGCCCACCAGCGCGGAATCGGCGATCTCCACCCCACCGGTGACCTTCTCCACCGGGACGAGGGCGTGGGGGTCCCGATCCGAGTCGCGCCACAGCTCGGCCGCGCGCCGCAGCCGGGCGTTCGCGGTCAGCTCCGCACCATGGTCGTCGACCCACTGCTCCAGGCGCCGCCAGTGCCGCACCAACGCTTCGTGGCTGATTCGGACCTGCCCGTCGGCCACCGTCAACATCCGCGCCGCCACAAAAGGGCGAACGATTTCGCTGGTCACCGGATCCAACTCGCCCAAGGGAGCCGACAACCGCACCAGAGCATGCGGGGTGAGCGAAATCAGTCGCAGGAACAGCCATTGGGCCGCCCGCTGCTGGTCGGAGTCCAACTCGGCGAAAACCTGCTCGGCGAGCAGCTCGACAGCATCGGCGAGGCCACCGATCTTGCGGTAGTCGGCCACCGTCATCCGCTTACCGGACCCGGCCGCCCAGGTGATCAACAGTGCGTTCGACAGCAACGGGAGCGCCTCCGGCGCCACCTGCGCACGCGCCGATCCCGGGGCCAACTCCTGAGTCAGGACGTTCACCAGCTCGTCATCCACGCTGACCCCGGCCAGCTGGGCCGGGCCGGTGATGACCTCGCGCAGTTCCGCTCGGGTCAACGGCGAGATCAGGAACGGACGCGACAACGCCTCGGTCAGCACCGAGACCAGCTGCGCGGCGGCGAACGCGTCCGAGCGCAGCACGACCACCACCACACGCTCGGCGGCCAGCGCGGTCAGGCGGTCGACCGCCGCGTCGCGGGTGGCGTCATCGGCCAGCAGGAACGCCTCGAACTGGTCCCACACGACCACGTCGACGGCGTCCGCGTCGGCCGGATCCAGGCCCACTCGCAGTCCGGCCAGAACTCCCTCAGCGGCCTCACGTCCGGCCAGCCCGGCCGCGACCAGGGACGACTTGCCCGAACCTGACGGGCCGACCACGACGACAATCCCATTCCCGTGCGCGGCGCGGATGTCCACGACGGCCTGGGCCAATCGTCGAGCTTCCTCGGATCGACCGAAGTAGAAGTCGACATCCTCGACACCGAAGGGACGCGATCCGACATAAGGCGCATTCTCATCGCGGAGCCGCGGCTGGATGGCGTCCCATTCATCGAGCCAGAGGCCTTCGGGGAGTTGGTCGGCGAGGCCAAGTTCGTTCAACAAGTGCATAAACCGGTCTCGAAGAGCCGGCGTGGGTGAATGCCGCCCACTCAGCCAACCCTGCGCGGTGGCCTTGGGAACGCCGGCCAACCGGGCTACCGCACTGATGGAGAGATGCCGCCGAATTCGCGCAGCATTGACCTGCTGGGAAAAACTGATCCACGGACTCTGTCCCATAGAAATCCCTCTCGCGATGCCTACGCGAGCGACATCCTAGGGACGAGTCATGATGAGAACTGCTGTGCCCACCAGGTGAGTATGAACTCGAAACGAGCGACACGGTGTCGCGGCGTTCCCGAGCGGGAAAGCTCATGGCCTTCCCCTGGGAACACAAGCAATTTCGTCTCCACCCCGCGCAATTTGAGTTCGGTGTAGTACCGCTCAGCCACCGACAACGGGCAACGCAGATCCCTTTCGGAGTGGATCAACATTGTCGGTGTTTGCACCCGATGCACCTGGTACAACGGCGACCGCTGATCGATCTCGGCCAGGCTGCCCTGATACTCGAACGGGAAGAACCAGCCGATATCGGCCGCACCGATCATCGACCGGCCATCCAGGTAGCCGCGTTCGACGATGGCGGCTGTGAACCGCGGCGTCTGCGCGATCAGCCAGGCGGTCAGATAGCCACCATAGGAGCCGCCCATCACACCCACGCGGGTCCCGTCCAGGGACGGATCGGCGGTCAGGCAGTGGTCGAGGAAGGCCAGGACGTCGACCACATCGACGTCACCGAGGGCACCCTTCACCGCACGGCCGTGGTCGTAGCCGTAGCCGGCCGACCCGCGGGGATTGCACATCACCACCGCATAGCCGGCCGTCGCCAGCACCTGCGCCTCGTCGAAGAAGTTGGCCGAGTAGGCGGCGAACGGGCCGCCGTGAATCATCAGCACCACCGGATGCGGCCCCTCACCGCGGGGACGAAGCAGCCAGCCATGCACTGGCGTCCCGTCCTCGGCGGTGGCGAGTTGCTCTTGCGGGACGATCGCCTCCGCGGCCAGACGGCCGCCGAAATCGGTCAAGGTGTGGTGCGGGGCGTCCAGGCTGATCAGTTCGCCAGGCGAGGTGGGCGTGGCCAGGACGGCGACTCGCTTGGCCCCGGCGGCGGCCACCGACAGCGCCGACCCGGGCAACGCCCACCGCTGCGCTTCGCCGGCGGCGGTCACCTTGATCACCTGGCAGTTGCCGCGCACCTGGTCCAGCGCCAGCACACCGTCACCATCGGCCACCACGGCACCCTCGATGCAGACCGTCGCCGGGTTGGTCAGCATTCGCGCTTGTCCGCCAGCAGTCGGAACGACACAGACCGCAGCATTGACGCCGGCCACGTCCAATCCTCGCGAGCCGAGCTCGATGCCCACGAAGTAGACCTGGTCGGCGACCACCGCCGGGGAACCCAAGGCGCTGGGTCCGGTGGCGGAGTCGGTGAGTCGACGCGGCTCCTCCACCCCGGGCGTGTAGGCGTAGAGATCGCAGCGCAGATCACGGTCACGGCCCTCGTGGCGCGACACCGAGGTGATGATGCTTCCGCCGCCCCAGGCCAGGCCGGAATGGGTGAAGTCGCCGGCGCTCACCTGAGTGGCGACCGGCACCAGCGGGACGCTCCGTCCCTCGCGCGCAGCCCGACCGATGGGTGCCACCGGGGGCTCGCTGCCCGGATCGGGGACGTCAACGACGAAGACGTGCCGGCGCTGGTCGGCCACGTAGCCCACCCCGTCGTATTGGAACTGGAGCTGGTCGATCAGCCGGGGATCCTCGTGGTTGGCATCAACCCCGGCCACGGTGCCGTAGCGCCCGTCCTCGGCGACCGCGGCAATGAAGGCGATCTGCCGCGAGTCGGGGCTGAAGCGGAACTCACCCACCCCCAAATGCTGGTCGGTAATGATCATCGGCTCGCCACCATCGGCGGCCATGACAGCGAGCTGGGTCGGCTGACCTGGGGCGCCACGCAGGAAGGCCAACAGACGTCCGTCGGGGGAGAAAGCGGGCGCGGTATCGCAGAAACCACGGGTGATTCGCCGGGCCGGCTGCTCGTCAAAGCGAATGAGCCACAGTTGGCCGACGTAGGCGTCGGCATCGAGGTCTGGCCGGGTCGCCGCAAACACCGCTCGATCTCCGGTGGGATGCACCGTCGGCGTCGACAGAGTATTCAGTGCATTGAGTTCTCCGGGGCGCATCCGCTGAGCATATCCGCCCGCCAGGCCCTCCGCACAACGAGATCCGGACGAAGATGTACGGACTTGCTACGGATTTCAGCTATTGAAAAGTTCCAACTGATAGCCGTCGGGATCAACCAGCCGAATTCCGATCCGGCCCGGACCTGTCGGACCCAGTTCACCCACCAGATGCGCATCCATCCCGGCATCGAGGAATTCGTCCACCAGGGATTTGAGGTCGCCGGCCCGAATTGCCAGTGCCGCAGTCGAGGGGATCGGCTCACCGACGACGAACTCCAGCCAGAACCAGTTCAGCGACACCGTGGCCAAACCTGCGGCGGACCGACCGAGGCGAAAACCGAGCCGCTGATAGAAGGCCGCGCTGGCAGCTGGATCCCGCACCGGCAGGATCATTCCCGACACTCCACTGACCTTCACCCGGTGAGGGTACGACCGTCCCTCCCCGCGCCGCGCGGCGTCGCCGCAATTGTGCGGCGGCACCCGGCCCACCCCCTCAGCGAGGGCGCTCAGTAGGATTACGTGGCCATCTCGGGCTTGTGAGTGAGTGCTCACTCACTATACTGATTCCCGTGAGCCGTGCGAAACCGATGACGCCCGACGTGCGCCGACAGGCGATCGTCGCAGCAACCCTGCCCCTGCTCCTGGAGCAAGGCCCCGAGATCAGCACCAGCCAGATCGCCCAGGCGGCCGGGGTTGCCGAGGGCACGATCTTCCGCGCCTTCGACACCAAGGCCGACCTCATCCACGCCACCATTCACGCCGCCCTCGAACCGGTGGAGGCGCTGGCCGCGATCGAGGCGCTGAACCCCGCCGACACACTCGCCGAGCGCGTGATCGCGGTGTTCACCATCCTGAGTGCTCAGATCACCCGCACCCGCACGCTGTTCGTCCATCTGGCTGGGGCCGGGTTCGGCCCGCACCGCCCACACCACCCCGGCCCCGATCCCAGCAAAGTCGACGGACGCCTGCGCATGCTCCAGGCGACCACCGCCACCCTGACGCCCTACGCCGACGAACTACGCGTCCCGGTTGCCACCGCAGCCCAGCTGCTCAACGCCCTCGCCTTCGCCGCGAGCTTCGGCGCCACCACCGACGATCCCCCACCCACACCAGAAACACTGGCGAGCACCGTGCTGTACGGCATCGCCCAAGGAGAGAAATGATCCGCCTACTCCGGCGCTACCTGCGTCCCTACGCCGGCTACCTGGCAGCCGTCCTCGGCCTGCAACTGGCACAGGCGATGGCTGCCCTGTTCCTGCCCAGCCTCAACGCGTCGATCATCGACAACGGTGTGGCCACCGGCAACACCGGCTACATCTGGGCCATCGGTGGGGTGATGCTGGTGGTCTCGCTGGTGCAGATCGCCGCCCAGATCGGCGCCACCTGGTTCGGCTCCCGCTCGGCTATGGCCTTCGGACGCGACCTGCGCCAGGCCATCTTCGACCGCGCGTTGTCGTTCTCGGCCCGGGAGATGAACTCCTTCGGCGCCCCCACCTTGATCACTCGCAACACCAACGACGTCCAGCAGCTGCAGATGCTGGTGCAGATGACCGCAACCATGATCATCTCCGCCCCGCTGATGATGGTCGGCGGCGTGGTGATGGCGCTGCGCGAGGATGTCGGCCTGAGCTGGCTGATCGTCGTCGCCGCCGGCACCCTCGGTGGTGTGATCGGCATTCTGGTCACCCAGACCCTGCCGCTGTTCAAGGCGATGCAGGTGCGCATCGACACCCTCAACCGGGTGATGCGCGAGTACCTGTCGGGCCTGCGGGTGATTCGCGCATTCGTCCGCGAACCAACCGAGACCCAGCGATTCGACCAGGCCAATCACGCACTGGCCGACACCGCCACCCGGATCGGTCGCCGGATGATGACGATGTTCCCGGTGGTGTTCTTCGTGATGAACATCTCCAGCGTCGCGGTGGTCTGGTTCGGCGCCTTCCGGATCGCCTCCGGTGATCTGCAGGTCGGCCAGCTGACCGCCTATCTGGCCTACCTCACTCAGATCCTGATGAGCGTGATGATGTCCACGATGATCCTGATGATGGCTCCCCGGGCCGCCGTCGGCGCTGAGCGGATCAACCAGGTGCTGGGCACCGACAGCTCAGTGATGCCCCCGGTCAACCCGATCACCGACCTGACCATCCACGGCGAAGTGAGCTTCGACCACGTCAGCTTCACCTACCCCGGCGCGGCCCACCCGGTGCTGCAGGACGTCAGCTTCACCGCTCGTCCGGGCACCACCACGGCGATCATCGGCTCCACCGGTGCCGGCAAGACCACCTTGATCAGCCTGCTGCCGCGCCTGTTCGACGCCACCGCCGGAGTGGTCCGCGTCGACAACGTGGACGTCCGCGAGCTCGATCCCGATCTGCTCTGGGGACGGATCGGCCTGGTGCCGCAGCGTCCCTATCTCTTCAGTGGCACGGTGGCGTCCAACCTGCGCCTGGGTAACCCGGACGCCAGCGACGACGAGCTGTGGCACGCCCTGGAGGTCGCCCAGGCCAAAGGCTTCGTCGAGCGCATGCCCGAGGGCCTGGACTCCCCGATCAGTCAGGGCGGCACCAACGTGTCCGGCGGCCAGCGACAACGTCTGGCGATCGCCCGGGCGCTGGTGCGCAAACCGGAGATCTACATCTTCGACGACGCCTTCTCCGCCCTCGACGTGGCCACCGATGCCGCACTGCGCGAGCGGTTGGCCGGCGAGACCACCCAGGCCGCGGTGATCGTGGTGGCCCAGCGGGTCTCCACCATCCGCGAAGCCGACCAGATCGTCGTCCTCGACGACGGCGCGATCGTGGGCATCGGCACCCACGACGAACTCCTCGACACCTGTCAGACCTATGCCGAAATCGTTGACAGCCAGTTCAAGGCGGAGGCCGCGGCATGAGTAACCCCACCCAGACCCCTGAGATCACCGCCGACGTGCCCGTCGCCGAGGTTGCCGAGCCGAAGAAGGCCAACGAACGACCCAAGTACGGCCCCCAGCGCGGACCGGGGCCGATGGGTCACGGCCAGGGCACCGGCGAGAAGGCGGTCAACTTCGTTCCGTCACTGAAGCGCCTGCTGGGCCACTTGCGTCCCGAGCTGCCCTGGATCATCACCGTGTTGGTGATGGTGATCGTGTCCACCACGCTGATGTCGGTCGGCCCGGCCGTGCTGGGCCAGGCGACCAACATCATCTACGACGCGGTCGTGGTCAACAAGGTGGGCATCGACTTCACCGCCTTGAGCAACACCGTCCTGCTGGCCCTGGGGCTGTACGTGGCCGCCGGTCTGCTGTCGTGGACCAGTGGCCTGATCATCAACTCGATCGTGCAGCGCTCGGTCTACCGGCTGCGCGCTCAGGTGAGCGACAAGCTCGGACGGCTGCCGCTGCGCTACTTCGACGGCCAGCCCCGTGGCGAGCTGCTCAGCCGCGTGACCAACGACGTGGACAACATCTCCCAGTCGTTGCAGCAGACGCTGGCGCAGATCCTGACCAACCTGTTCACCTTGATCACCGTGGTGATCATGATGTTCTACGTCTCCTGGGTGCTGGCGCTGGTGGCGCTGATCACCATCCCGATCGTGATGATGCTGGCGATGGCGATCGGTAAGCGCTCGCAGAAGCTGTTCGCCAAGACGTGGAAGGCCACCGGCGAACTCAACGGCCAGATCGAAGAGGCCTACACCGGCCACGAACTGGTGACCGTGTTCGGGCGGCGCCGCGAGATCGGTGAGCAGTTCCGCGCCAAGAATGAGGAACTGTTCGCAGCCGCCTTCGGCGCCCAGTTCATCTCGGGCATCATCATGCCGGTCATGTTCTTCGTCGGGAACCTGAACTACGTGGTGATTGCCGTTGTCGGAGGCCTGATGGTCACCGGCGGCACGCTCACCATCGGCGCGGTGCAGGCGTTCATCCAGTACAGCCGGATGTTCACCCAGCCGATCACCTCCCTGGCGTCGATGGCCAACCTGCTGCAGTCGGGCGTGGCTTCGGCCGAGCGCGTCTTCGAGGTGCTGGACGCCACCGAGGAGACCGAGGATGCCGACGGCGTCCTGGGCACGGTGCTGGGCCGGGTGGAGTTCGACAACATCGCGTTCTCCTACACCCCCGACAAGCCGCTGATCACCGATTTGAGCCTGGTCGCCGAGCCCGGCTCGACAGTGGCGATCGTGGGCCCCACGGGTGCGGGCAAGACCACTTTGGTGAACCTGATCCTGCGGTTCTACGAGGTGCAGTCCGGCCGGATCACCCTCGACGGGGTGGACATCACCAGCATCCCGCGACGCGCATTGCGCGGAAAGATCGGGATGGTGCTGCAGGACACCTGGCTGTTCGGCGGATCGATTCGCGACAACATCGCCTACGGCCGCCAGGACGCCACCGAGGACGAGATTCTCGCCGCAGCCAAGGCCACCTATGTCGACCGCTTCGTCCATTCGCTTCCCGATGGCTACGACACGGTGATCAACGAGGAGGCGTCGAACCTGTCGGCCGGCGAGAAGCAGCTGATCACCATCGCCCGGGCGTTCCTGGCCGATCCGGCGATTCTGATCCTCGACGAGGCCACCAGCTCGGTCGACACCCGTACCGAGGTGCTCGTCCAGCAGGCCATGAAGAAGCTGCGGACTGATCGCACCAGCTTCGTGATCGCCCACCGGTTGAGCACGATCCGAGACGCCGACACCATCTTGGTGATGGAGAACGGCGCAATCGTCGAGCAGGGCTCGCACGATGAACTGCTGGCCACCGAGGGCGCCTACTACCGGCTCTACCAGGCCCAGTTCGCCGCCGCCCTGGTGGACGACGACGCCGCCTGAGCAACATCGGGGACACCGGGGACGGTTCCTGCTCTCCCTGGTTCAGGGTGGGTGGGACAGCAGGAACCGTCCCCGCGTCCCACCCGCGCCGCAGAGGCCGGAGCTAGGCTGCGGCCATGGAGCGCACCTGGCGAATCGGTGAAGTGGCCGATCGCACCGGGCTGAGCCGACGCACGCTGCGGCACTACGACGACCTCGGCCTGTTGGTGCCGTCGGCTCGCAGTTGGAGCGACTATCGGCTCTACGACGCCGCTGATCTGCTGCGGCTGTTGCAGATTCAGAACTTGAAGGCACTCGGGCTCAGCCTGAGTGAGATCGCCGAGGCGTTGAGCGACTCCACCCTGGACGCCACCGCCACTTTGCGCGGCCATCTGGAGGTGCTGACCGAGCGGATCGCCGTCGAGCAGCGCCTGGCCGATCGGCTCCGCGCCCTGGCCGATGCCGCCGATCGCAGTTGGGACGAGGTGCTGGAGGCCATCGCCATGACCCGACTCAGTTCCCACGCCAATCCCGTCGCACGGCTGCGCGCGGCCCTGATACCGGACGGACGCAGCACCGAAGAACTGTTCTCCGCACTGGAGATCGAGGACGACCCCGGCGTCCAGGAGGGGCTGGTCTGGGCTTTGGCCGGACGGCCGGGCGCCGCAACCATGGCCCGGTCCCAACTCACCACCGCCGAGCCACGGCTTCGCCCCCTGCTGATTCGGCTGTTGCGCAAGGCCGCAGACCGTGACGCAGTGCCGCTGCTGGTGGACCTGCTCGACGACGCCGATCCGGCCACGGTCCTCGCGGCAGTGGCCGCCCTGCGACAACTGCCCGATCCACGCGCCGCGGCACCGCTGGCCGGCCTGCTCGGTGGCGGGGTGGTCACCGACGCCGACCTCAGCGACGCCCTGGTGGACATCGGCCCGGACGCAGCGGCGGCGGTGCTGCCGCGGCTCGACTCGGCCAGCGCGGACGTCCGGCTGGCTGCGGTGGAGACGCTCGGCGCCATCGCAGCAACCCACCAGCTGGAGCCCGAGACGGCTTCGACCTCGCTGGCCGGCCTCGACCGGGCCGCCGACGATCCCGTCCTGGCGGTGCGGCGGGCCGCGTTGGTGGCCCTGGCCGAGTTCGACGCGGACGGATACGCCCGCATTGCCGCCCGGCAGACCGATGCCGAGGTAGGCAACCTCGCCCAGCGACTTCTGCAATTGCGCTGATTGACACCGCCGACGCCCCCGCGGATCATCGAATGGTGCAGTTACTCACAGGATCACGCCTGGTGGCGGTGACCGTCGCCGTGGCGTTGGCTCTGGTTGCCGCACCGGCCACCCCGTCCGCTCGAGCCGAGGTCACACCGCAGGGACTTGGCGGAATGGCGTTCTACGAGGCGGTCGTCCCGTCGGCGAGTTTGGGCCAGGTGAACGTCCGGATCGCGGTCCCCCCGGGCACGGCACCGAGCGGCGGCTGGCCGGTGCTCTACCTGCTGCACGGGTCGAGCAACAGCGCCAATGGCAACCGCTACGTGTGGGAGGGGCAGTTCCCCGACCTGTTTCCCCTGGCCGCCCGCGACGGGGTGATGCTGGTGATGCCCGAGGGCGGCAAGGCCGGCTATTACTCCAACTGGAAGTCCGGTCCGACCTGGGAGACCTTCCACGTGAGCGAACTCCCGTCCTACCTGAGGACCCACTTCCCGGTGAACTCCTCCCGGCAGGCGATCGCCGGCTACTCCATGGGCGGCTTCGGCGCACTCAGCTACGCCGCCCGCCATCCCGGACGGTATCGCGCGGTGGTGGCCCTCAGCCCGGTGGCCGATCCGCTGCGCAACCCGAGCATCGTGTTGAACGACCTGCGTGCCGCGGGCGCATCGAAGTACAACCTGTGGGGGAACTCGAAGACCAAATCCGGTAAAGCCACCTGGAAGTCGCACGACCCGTACTACCGGGCCAAGGGGCTGCGCGGGACTTATCTATATCTGTACGCCGGCAAGAATGGCGGGACGCTGGAGGACGCACTGCGCGCGCAGACCATCAAGGTGGTCAAGAAGCTGAAGTCACTGGGCACCAAGAAGCTCTCGATCAGGCTCAGCCACCACACCGGCACCAACGGCACCCACAACTACCGGTACTGGGCGCCCAAACTCGCCGCCGCATGGCCCGGGGTTGCCGCCGCGCTCCACCGCTGAGAGCGACGGACGTCAGCGCGTCGCCGCACGGGTGGTGCCCGAGCCGCGGATCAGCTCAGTGATCGCCACCACGGCGGCGACCAGATCGTCACGGGTGGCCGCCTGCTCCCCCGGCTTCAGGTCGACCAGAATCTCCCCGCCCGGTTCGATCTGCGCCCGCTTCACCGCCTTCACCGTGTCTGCGCCTTGCCGCCGCAGCGCGACATTCAGCTCGTGCGGGCTGATCCCCATCCGGGCCAGGGCTCGTTCATCGACGTGTCCGTCGACGACCAGGCTGGACGACTTGCCCAACAGGAGGCGCCGCATCCGCGGACCGCTCTCGGCGATCCGGTCGAGGATCGCGTTGAAGCCGATCAGCACCGCCGCCCCGAGCAACCCACCCAGCAGTGAGTTGTCCGGACCGATGATCGCGTTCTGCACCACATTGCTCAACAACAGCACGACCACCAGGTCGAGCGAGTTCATCTGCGCCATCAATCGCTTGCCCGCCACCCGGATCAGGATCGCGATCGCCAGGTACACCACCACCGTGCGCGCCAGCTTCTCCCAGACCGAGATATCGATGGCCAGGTAGGGCAGAAGCCAATCAGGAAGATTCATGGGCGAACGGTAGCGGTCCCACACCCCTCAGCGGCAGGGTCTGACGGGGGTCAGGCGTACCGACCTGTAAGACGGTCAGGTCAGCGAAATGCCCGGTTCACGGTGTCCAGTACCTCGATGCGCGCAGCCGGTTCGAGGGCCTGCAATGTGGCGATCACCGAGGCCGACAACTCCGCGGTCTGGGACCGGGCCGGACGGTACAGCCAGGCCCGTCCTTCGAGATGTCGCGTAGCCAAACCCTTTTTCGCTAGGCGATCCAGAACGGTCATCACGGTGGTGTAGGCGAGGTCGCGTTGCCGGGCCAACTCGTCGTGGACCTCACGTACGGACACTGCGTCCGGGCGCGACCACAGGATGCCCATGACCGCGTGCTCAAGCTCTCCCGGGACTGCCATGGCGAACATGCTAAAGCAAAGATTGCAGACTACGACAGCCAGTAGTAGATTGCGCGCCATGAGCGCGGAAACCCTTGCCAGATGGCAGTTCGGTATTACCACCGTGTACCACTTCCTGTTCGTGCCCATCACCATCGCCCTCTCGATGCTGGTGGCCATCCTTCAGACGCTGTGGTACCGGTCAGGGGAGGAGAAGTTCCTCCAGCTGACCAAATTCTACGGAAAGTTGTTCCTGATCAACTTCGCTATGGGCGTTGTGACGGGCATCGTGCAGGAGTTCCAGTTCGGTCTGAACTGGTCTGAGTACTCCCGCTTCGTCGGCGACATCTTCGGCGCACCGCTGGCCATGGAGGCACTGATCGCCTTCTTCCTCGAGTCGGTGTTCCTGGGCATGTGGATCTTCGGTTGGGATCGTCTCCCCAAGAAGGTGCACCTGACCTCGATTTGGCTGGGCGCCAGCGGCACCCTGATCTCGGCGATCTTCATCCTGGCGGCAAACTCCTGGATGCAGAACCCGACCGGTTCCGACTTCAACGCTGAGAACCTGCGGGCCCAGACCGACGGCCTGGCCGGCATCGTCGGCGTCGTGCTGAACCCGGTCAACCTGGCCACCCTGCCCCACGTGATCTCCGGTGCGTGGCTCACCGCCGGCGGCGTGATTCTGGGTGTGGCCGGCTGGAGCCTGGTGAAGGCCGTCAAGGCTGGTTCGGCCGATGTCGACACCTGGCGCTGGGCCACCAAGTTCGGCGCCTGGGTCATGATCGTGGCCGGCGTTGCAGTGGTCATCACCGGTGACTTCCAGGGCAAGGCCGTCACCTCCGAGCAGCCGATCAAGATGGCTGCCGCCGAGGGTCTGTGCAAGTCCGAAAAGGCGGCCGGCTTCTCGCTGGTCTACTTCGGTGGCGACTGCACCAAGGCCGACACCGTTGGCCTGATCACCGTCCCGGGCGTGTTCTCGTTCCTGGGTAAGGGCGATGTCAACTCCGAGATGCAGGGCCTGCGGGACCTGACCAAGACCGCCTACGACACCGGCTACGTCCGCGACGAGGCCGGCTCGACCAAGCTGCAGAAGTCTCAGGCTGGTGCGGTGAAGGAGTTCTTCCAGAAGAACTACAAGGCCGACGAGGCTCTGACTGAACTGGCCCCGAGCATCGGTGTCACCTTCTGGAGCTTCCGGATCATGATGCTGTTCGGCTTCATCGCCATCGCGATCGGCGCCTGGGCCCTGCTGGCCACCAGCAAGGGCAAGAACCCGAAGGGTGGTTCGCTGTGGACCGCAGCCATGATCGCTGCGCCGCTGCTGCCGCTGTTCGCGAACAGCTTCGGCTGGATCTTCGCCGAGATGGGTCGTCAGCCGTTCATTGTGTACGGCGTGCTGCCCACCGCTGCGGCAGTCTCCCCGGGCGTCAGCGCCCTGGAGGTTGGCCTCACCATGGTGCTGTTCACCCTGATCTACGGCGCCCTCGCGGTGGTCGAAGTCGGGCTGCTGCTGCACTTCATCAAGAAGGGACTGCCGGAAGTCGAGGAACCCAAGGTTCTCACCGACGACGACGCTCCCCTGAGCTTCGCGTACTGAGAGGCTGAAACATGGACTACGTAACTCTCCAGATCCTCTGGTTGATTCTGGTCGCCGTTCTGTGGATCGGCTACCTCGTCCTCGAAGGCTTCGACTACGGCGTTGCCATGCTTGTTCCTTTCCTCGGCAAGACCGAGAAGGAGAAGCGCGTCATGGTGAACACCATCGGCCCGGTCTGGGACGGTAACGAGGTCTGGCTGCTCACCGCTGGTGGCGCCACCTTCGCGGCCTTCCCGGCTTGGTACGCCACCCTGTTCTCCGGTGCCTACCTGCCCCTGTTCCTGGTGCTGGTCGGTCTGATCATCCGCGGTGTCTCCTTCGAGTACCGCGCGAAGCACCCGGAGACCAAGTGGCGTAACACCTTCGACTGGATGGCGGCCATCGGCTCGTTCATCGTGCCGCTGGTGTTCGGCGTGGCTTTCGCCAACTTCATCATCGGTCTGCCGGTTGCCCTGGCGACCACGGCTCAGAACCCCTACCTGATGGCTCCGGCCGCAGCGGCTCTGTACGTGATCACCCCGGCTCCTTACTTCTGGCAGCTGTTCAGCCCGTTCGCCCTGCTGGGTGGCATCGTGCTGGTCGTCGCGTTCTTGTTCCACGGGGCGGTCTACCTGACCCTGAAGACCAAGGCCGGCGAGCTTCACGATCGCGTCCGGAAGTTCGCTTCCACCATCGGCCTGGTGGCCATCGTTGGTGGCGCGGCGTACCTGCTGTGGCAGAACCTGGTCTACCCGGCTCAGGGCGCGCTCACCAAGGCCGCTCTCGGCGTCGACCTGGCTCCGACTCTGCAGTTGATCGGTTGGATCATGACTGTGGTCGCGGCTCTCGGCCTGATCGCAGCCTGGTGGTTCGTTGGGCACGGTCGTGAAGGCATCGCCTTCATCTCCACCTCGGTGGCGATCCTGGCGGTTGCCGTGATCACCTTCTCGACGATGGTTCCCGGTATGGGCTTCGTCAACGCCGCTGGTGATCGCACCTCCGCTCCGCTCAACATCCTGAACGGGTCCTCCTCTCCGGAGACCCTGACCTTGATGACGATCGTCGCGGTGATCTTCGTGCCGATCGTGCTTGCCTACTCCGCGTGGACCTACTGGGTGTTCCGTCAGCGCCTCGGCGTTGAGAACATGCCAGAAGAGGTAGCGCTGGCGAGCTGATGATGGCGGGTCCTATTGACCCCCGTCTACTCCGTCGGGCCTCGGCGACCAGGGGTTTTCTGGTCGCCGGGGTCGCGGTGGGAAGCACAACAGCCATCCTGACTCTCGGTCAGGCATGGCTGTTGTCGCGTTCTGTGGCGGGAATATTGACTGATGGAGCCTCCGCTTTGAGCGGGCTCCCCCTAGCAGCGCTGCTGCTCCTGGCTGTGTTCACCGGTAAGGCCGTTCTCAACTGGCTGCACCAGTGGATCGCCCAACGCACCTCGGCTGCGGTGAAGTCGCAGCTGCGGCGCGACATCATCGGTGCGCGGCTGGCGCACCCCATCGACTCCCCGGCGAGCACCGGCGGCCTGATCACTCTGGTCACCCAGGGCCTGGACGCCCTCGACGGCTACTTCAGCAAGTACCTGCCGCAGTTGATGCTGGCGGTCACCGTCCCGGTGATCATCGGAGTGTCGATTCTGACCGCCGACTTCTGGTCGGCCGTCATCGTGGCGGTCACCATGCCGCTGATCCCGATCTTCATGGCCCTGGTCGGCTGGACGACCGAGACCATCACCAAGAAGCGCTGGGCGGTGCAGACCCGACTGGCGCACCACTTCGCCGACCTGGTCACCGGCCTGCCCACCCTCCAGGTGTTCGGGCGGGCGAAGGCTCAGGCCCGCGGCTTGAAGCGGACCGAAGCCGCCCACGTCCGCGAGACCATGGCGACGCTACGAATCTCGTTCCTGTCGGCCATGGTGCTGGAACTGCTGTCCACCCTCAGCGTGGCGGTGATCGCGGTCACCATCGGCTTCCGCGTGGTCTTCGGCGAGATGGACCTGGCCACGGCGCTGTTCGTGCTGATCCTGGCCCCCGAGGCCTACCTGCCGATCCGTCAGGTGGGCGTGCACTACCACGACTCCGCCGACGGGGTCGCGGCCGCCGAGGCCGCTTTCGGACTGATCGACGCCCACGAACCCGAACCGGTCAAGAGCGTCCGTGGTGCGGCCAAGCTGGTCTTCGGCAAGGCGCCCGCGGTCGAGGCCGCGGTTGTCGAGGTTCCCGAGGAGCCGGTGGCTGCTGCTGCGGTGGCGCCGCCGTCCCCGACGGCCCTGCTGAGCGTGCGGGGCCTCACCCACACCTATCCCGGAGCGAGCGCGCCCGCGCTGGCCCCGATCGACTTCGACATCGCCCCGGGCGAGATCGTGGCGATCGCCGGCGGCAGCGGCGGTGGCAAGACCACCCTGCTCAACTCCCTGCTGGGCTTCCTGAACCCGACCGGCGGGCAGCGGTTCTCCGCGGGGGAACCGATCACCGACTGGACCGCCTGGCGCCGCCACGCCGCCTTCGTCGGTCAGTTTCCCGGCCTGGTCAACGGCGATGTCGCCACCAACGTCCGACTGGGCAGCCCGGAGGCGACCGATGAGGAACTGCTGGCTGCACTGGCTGCCGCCGGCGCTCCTGAGCTGAGGCTCGACCACATCATCGGCGACAACGCCGAAGGCGTGTCCGCGGGCGAGCGGCGACGGATCGCCACCGCCCGGGCGCTGCTGCGGATCAACCGCGATGGTGGCCGGCTGCTGATCCTGGACGAGCCGACCGCCGGCCTGGACGCCGACGCCGAAGCGGTGCTGCTGGCCAGCCTGCGGACCGCCAAGGTGGCCGTCCTGGTGGTCAGCCACCGTCCGGCCGTGTTGAAGGCCGCCGATCGGGTGATCACCATCGAGGCGCCCGCCGTGGCCGTCGAGGAGCCGATCATCGAGTCGACCGACAAGGTCGAGTCGACCGACGCGACGTCGAGCTCCACCAACGAGGCGACCGATGAGATCGGCGAGGTCAGCGACGACGGACGTCCGCTGCTGACTCGCCTGTTGGATGCCGTGCCGAACTCGCGCAAGTGGCTGGCGCTGTCAGTGTTCCTGGCGTTCAGCGCCACTGGAGCCTCGGTCGCGCTGATGTCGACCTCGGCCTGGTTGTTGGCGTTCGCCGCGTTGCTGGTTCCGCCGCTGTTCCTGCAGGTGCCCTCCACCGCCGTGCGCTTCTTCGCCATCTCGCGCAGCGCCACCCGCTACGCCGAACGCCTGGCCGGGCACAACGTGGCCATGCGCGTGCAGTCGGCGCTACGCCTGGAGACCTACACCCGTCTGGCCCGCACCACCTTGATCGGACGTCGCCGCGGCGATCTGCTCACTCGAGTGATCGCCGACGTCGAAGCCGTCCAGGACCTGATCGTGCGAGTGTGGATTCCGTTCATCGCCTCCACCGCGGTGATCGTGCTGACCGCGATCGGACTGGCGTTCATTTCGGTGCCCGCCGCCCTGGTCATCTTGGCCAGCGCTGCGCTGGCCGGGTTGCTGCTGCCGTGGCTGGCTCAGCGCGCTTCGGCCAAGGCCGATGCCGCCGCCGTGCCGCTGCGCGGGCGCCTGGGCGACGCCGTCCACGAGATCGCCGGCGCCGCACCGGACCTGGTCGCCTATGGCGCCGATCGCGCCTACTCGGCGCGCTTGCTGGACATCGACGAGGAGTTGCGCACCAACGAGGCCCGCACCACCTGGGTGCGTGGCGTCGCCTCCGGCGCGCAGGTGTTGGCCGCCGGTGCGGCGGTCGTCGGAGCGCTGCTGGTCGCGGCGCCCCAAGCGGTTGCCGGACAGCTGTCGCCGAGCATGGTCACCTGGATGCGCGAGGTCGTGTTCATCAACCAGCCGGTGCCGCCGGTGTACGCCATGGAGGCCACGCTGCTGGCCGTGCTGGTGTTGACCCCGCTGGCCCTCCACGAGGCCCTCAGCACGCTGATTCAGGCCGCCCAGACCCACACCCGGGCCAAGGCTGCCCTGGCTCGGGTCGAGGCCGTCCTGGACGCCGAGCCGGTCGGTGCCGGTGACCTGCCGGCGCTGGGCGAGCCGGTTGATGATCCGGGCGTGAGCCTGCGCGGCCTGTCCGCCGGGTGGCCCGATCAGGCGCCGGTGGTCACCGGGCTGGATCTGCAGCTGGCCCGCGGCGAGCGAGTGGCGTTGGTGGGGCCGTCCGGCGTGGGTAAGACCACGGTGGCCGCCACGGTGCTGGGACTCATCCCGGCCGTGGGCGGCGAGGCCGAGGTGCGCGGACGGGTCGGCTACCTGGCTCAGGACGCGCACATCTTCACCACCTCGATCGCTGAGAACGTGAAGATCGGCAACCGGGACGCCTCCGCGGCCGATGTCCGGGCTGCCCTCGACCGGGCTGGGCTGCGGTTGCCGTCCGACCGGTTCGTGGGCGAGACCGGCGCACAGCTGTCCGGCGGCGAAGCCCGTCGCGTGGCGCTGGCCCGGCTGCTCGTCGGCGAGTTCCAGGTGCTGATCCTGGACGAGCCGACCGAGCATCTGGACATCCTGACCGCCACTGCACTGATGGATGACATCTGGCAGACCACGTCTGATTCGGCCGTGCTGGTGATCACGCACGATCCTGCCGTGATCACCCGCTGCGATCGCGTCGTGACCCTGGCCTGAGCGCCCAAGCGGTTGGGCCTCGGGTCGGGCCGTGTCGAAGCCTGGGCGAGGTTTCGACACGGCCGCCGCACTGCGTGCTCAACCAGCGCGGCAGGTTGCCAGCGTCACCGCCGAGTTACCGGGGTTATCAGCCAGCCTTGCGGAGTCGGCAGCGACGCGCGCCGAGTTGTCGGGGTTATGAGCCGGATTGAGGGGTCGAAAACCCCGGCAACTCGGCGGTGACGCCCTCTTGCGTGCCAACCGGGCCCGCATAACCCGGGTAACTCGGCAGTGGCTGGCCAGCCAGGCCTCAGGGAGCTCAACCGGGGGTCTGGTGATCTGGTTGCTGTGGCGACGGCGGAGTAAAGAGCCGCCCCAGCCCCGGGCCGAGATTGGGGCCGTCGGGGTCGAACTGGCGCAGCACCAGGGAGCCGAGGTACGCGGCGTAGGCCAGTCGCGCCCGCTCGGACGCGACGGCATCCTCAGCCCCGCCCTGGCGAAGAAGTTCCTCGATGAAGGCCATCCGGCGGCGGTGAACCCGTGCCACCACCGGTCCGATCTGCGGGTCGTCGAGGGCGCTGATCAGCCGCCATTCCGCGGCGTCCTCCTCTGCGGTCGCGCCGAACGCTGCCCCGATGAGTTGCTCCATCGCGGCTTCGGGTGGCAGGTCGGCCAGGGCGTCGATGGTACCGGCGGTGGCCACCTGCTCCCAGTGCGCCAGGACGGCGTCGATCAGCTCAGCGCGATCGGTGAAGTGCCAGTAGAAGCTGCCCCGAGTGGCCCCCAGCCGCGGCGCGAGGGCGTCGACAGCGATCTTGTCGAAGCCGACCTCCGCGCCCAGCGCGATCGCTGCTTGCACCCAGTCTTCACGCGTGAGTCGCTTCTTCGAGGCCATGTTGCGAGCTTACCGTACAGGTGTGTACGGTAACCATACAGTTCTGTATGGAAGGCGCATCGATGACCACCGCTCGTCCGAATCCAGCCCAGGGGCCCGCCGCGTTGCGCGTGCTCAGCCCCGCACCCCAGGACGCCACCACGCTGCGCCGACTTCGGCCGATCGCCGTGCTGACCGCCGCCACCTTGGGGGCGATCGGCGCCGTCCACGCCGCCTGGGCCGCCGGGAGCACCTGGCCCTATGACGATCCCAGCACGCTCACCCGGAGCGTGCTGGGTGTCCCTGAGGCCGGCGACTTCCCGCCACCCGGGCTCACCTTGGCCGTCACCGGAGCCCTCACGGTCGCCGCCGGCGCCGCCCTGGCACGCACGTCTCGATCGGAGCGGGTGCGCCGAACCGCCCGCCTGCTCACCCTGCCGGCAGCCGGAGTGCTCGCCCTTCGCGGGGTCGGCGGTTTCGCCCAATCGCTGCTGGCGCCCAACGCCGCGACACCGGAGTTCACCCACAACGACCTGCGCATCTACTCCCCGCTCTGTCTGGCACTGGCCGCCGGCCTGGCCGCACTCGAGAAGTCCACCAAGGAGACCGCATGACCACCACCACTCGCCGCTGGCCCCTGTGGGCCAGCACTGGCGTCCTCGCCGTGACCGCCGCGATTCACATCTTCGCCGGCACGCCCGACTACCTGGCCGCCGTCGACCGCTCCGGGCTCACCGGCGAGGCTCACGGGCTGGCGATCGCCTTGTGGCACCTCACCTCGGTGCTGCTGGTACTGCTTCCCGCAGCTCTGGCCTGGGCCGGACGCAACAACAGTCCGGCCGGACGTCCACTGGTGGCGGCGGTCTGGGTGATCTGCCTGGCTTTCGTGGTGATCATGCTCGGCATCGACCTCGCCGCCGGCGCGGTCATCTCCCCGCTGGTGCAATGGACGCTATTCGTCCCCGGCCTGGTGTTGCTGCCGTTCGTCCGACTGGGACGGCCGCTCGCTGAGTGAGGACGTCGACGGCGGGATGCCGTCATCCTCGCGCATTGCCCCCCACCACAAGGTGGCCGCCGCGTAGGACACTACCCCTACCCAGGCCGCCCACCAGCGCCACTCCTGTTGAGCAAGGCCGCCAGCCCACACCCACCAAGCGAAGACGGCAAGGATGCCTCCTGCCGAGAGGATCTGCCCCCACCGAGCCACCTGCGGCAACCAGTTCAGCGGTCGCATGGCGTTGAAGAACACCGACACGGCGATTGACACCATGACGGCGACGGGCAGCGCCTTTCCCGACACCGGTGACCACAAGAGCGCCAGCATCGCCAGGATCACCCACAGGACGGCCACGACCATGAGTGCGACGAACGCCCGACGTCGCGGCTGAAACTGCCGCGCATTCAGCGCTGCGAACAACCGGGACGACGAGGGTCGAAACTCCGGACTGCGCAAGAGTCCGATCCCAGCCCGCCCACACAGCAAACCGAGCAGCGGCCCAGCGATCCACGGCGCTATCCAGCCGCGTCGATGCGGAATCATTGCCTCGATCGCACCTGAGTTGGCCAACACATATCCCCACGTTGCCAACAGCAACGCCCCAACGAACAGGAAGTAGATGCCGAGCCACCATCTCAGGCGCCGCGATCGCAGCACCAACAGACTGCCGAACCCGATCGCTCCGAGCCCTGCGGCAGCGCCATAGCCGGTATACATCGGCAACAAGACCCCGCCGTCACCGACTCCTACTTCGACCAGGACAGCGCTCAACGCGCCAACGCCGGCAACCACCCATCCGGTCGCTGAGCTCCGGGCGCGGCGACCGGGAGGGTGCGGCGTCTCCGCTGCCTGCTCCCGCTGCGCCACAACCACCCCTCACGTTCCGCTGAACCAGACCCTACCCAGCCCAGCCGACGAAAGCGGCCCGCCCCTACGGCGCGCTCAGTCCTCGGCGAGCACCACGATCCGGTCGCCCTTGGCGAAGGTGATCGCCTCGCCCTTCTCCGGATTCACCCGGACGCCGTAGGCCTCGTTGCTGTGGTGCGCGTGCTCGGCGATCCGGTAGCCGAGCGCGGTCTCGCCGCGGCGGCGGGCCGCCTCCAGCACCGAGTAGAAGTTCACCGGCACACCCACCTGGACGTACTGCTCGGCCGGACGCAGGTAGACCTCGCTGCCCTCGGACTCGAACAAGGTGGTGAACACATCGGCCAGCCCGCGGTTCTCCGAGATCTGCGACAGCATCAACGCCACCAGCTTGTCGCTGACGATCAGGTCATCAGCCCGGGCGACCTCGGCCAGTTCGCGGTTGGCGTCGTCGAGCATCTCGCTGACGATGTTCAGATCCAGGTCGTTGCGCTCGGCCAGATCGCGCAAATGCAGCAGGGTCACCAGGGTGCGGCTGTCGGCCTGCTCCGACTCGTAGTGCTCGGTGTCGGCCAACAAGATGATGTGGTCGAAGCTGCCCACGTTCAGCGCGTCCAGCACCGGACGCTTGGTCGGGTCGCCGTCCACGTGTGTCAGGGTGACGTTAGTCACCGCCGGCATCGCGGGAATCTCACCGGAGTTCACGATCACCACCTCTGAGCCGGGCGCCACATACTCGTCCAGCTCGCCGATCATCACCGGCAGCACCGTGTTCACGTTCAACACCAGGGTGCGCTCGGCGCGCTTGGCGTCCGCCGGCAGCTGGGTGAGCGCAGTGGTGTCGATCGACTCCGGCGCCTTCCCCAGGGTGATCTCGGAGTCGTCAGAGGCCACCACGACGATCTGGTCCTCGGCCCCGATGATCGTGTCGGCCGGCGGGTTGATCAGCGGTGCACCATCGACGACCAAGCCCATCACGGCGCACTTGTTGAACGCCACCTGGGCGTCGAAATAGGTCTTGCCGACCAGGGAGGGCTGCTGGGTGAAGTAGATCTCGTCACCGTCGAAGTCCAGGAACTCCTGGTAAACCACCGAGAGGCCGGACTGGCGGCAGCTCTGCACGGTGATGCGTCCGATCACCTCCGGGCCGAGCACCCAGTGCACCTCATCGCGTCCGACCAGCTTGGCGACCTCAAGGTTCTCCGGGTCACTGAGCTCGGCGACGACGTGGAGCTTGCCCTCGCCACGGTTGGGGTTGTTGGTCAGCGCGAGCGCAGTCTTGATCACGTCGGCGTCCGGATCGGCGGAGTCCTCCGGCGCGAGCAGGATGATGCTACGGGCAGCGAAAGGGCTGCCCAAGCCGAGTTCGGTGAGGTTCTTGGGGTCACCGTTGCGGCAGATCACCGAGGTGCGTCCGAGCTGGGGGCACTCGGCCTTGATCTCGTCGTCCATCTCGATCTTGTCCTTGGCGGCCACGATCACCACCGCGGACTTGCCGCGAGACTCGTTGGCGACGGCCAGCTCACTGATGATGGAGTGCACCTTGCTGCTCCACCCGAGGATCAGCGTGTGGTCGCTCTCCAACACCCGGGAGCGGCCCTTGCGCAACTCGGCCACCTTGTCGTCGAAGGCGCCCGAGATGATGCCGATCAGGCTGGCCACGATGATCAGGCCGCCGATGGTGATGATCAACATGAACACCCGGAAGCCCCAACCAGTGTCACCACCCATGGTGCCCGGGTCGAAGGTGCGCATCAGGCCGCCCCACCACAGGTCGAACAGGTCACCTTCGGCGGCATCGTCGGGGAAGGCGCGGAACAGGTAGGCCAGCGTCCCGACGACCACCACCAGGGCGATCGTGGCCAACGCCAACAGACCCATCAGGGCGATCGGCCCGCGCGACATCCAGTTGTCGAACCTGTACCGGAGTCGATCCCCCACTGTTGGCTTTTCCATTGCCGTCCCCCTCATTGCGTCCTTCGGCATTGCTCAGGCGGAGTTTAGCGAGCAACACCGGTCCCGCACCCGGTGATCAGGGTTCTGTGATTACCACCTCGACGACCGGCGTGACCGCCCGCCTCAGCCCGCGGTGTATCGGAGCACTACAGTGGATTCGGATCACATCACAGGAGAGTGCCATCACCGACCAGATCGAGCGCACCGACGAACGCGCCGACACCAGCAGCGAGCCGCTCGGGCCGTTGACGATCGCCGAGTTCACCGACAACTACGGGCCCGCCCATTCCGGCTTGCTGTACGCGGTGCATTTTCTAGAGGCGCAGGTGTTGGCCGCCGGGCACAAGGTGCTCCTGGTCGCCCCCGAGGCGGACGGCCCCAACCCGCACGCCAAGAACCCCGATCGTCGCGAGATCCGGCTACCGAGCATGCCGATTCCGGGCTTGGGCGTCCGGCTGAGCATGGGGCAGGACTTCGACTATCGGCTGGCCCAAATGGTCGCCAATCCGCCGGACGTGATCCACATCCATGGCCTGGGTCCGATCGGCCTGCTGGGCATGTGGGTCGCCGAGCGCACTGACACCCCGATGGTGGTCACCTGGCACACCGATCTGGAGGCCTACGCCGAGCATTACTGGCACTTCGTCCCGCTGTTGAACGCGGCCTACAAGGTGCTGCTCTACAAGGGCAAACAGTCCTGGGCCGACTTGAAGAAGCAGCGCTTCAAGCGTCCCCGCAGAGGTGGAGCGCAAGTGGCGCTGCTCCAACTGGCCGCCAACATGCTCACCGATGCCGACCTGGTCACCACGCCGTCGGACAAGACCGCCAAGCGGGTGTTGGAGATCGCCCCGAACGCCATGGTGCGAGTCATTCCCAACGGCACGGACGCGCTGCCGGCGCTGCCGCCGATCAGCAAGGCGCGCGGCCCCCGGCTGATCTACGTCGGCCGGATCTCGCTGGAGAAGGGCATCGGGTTGATGCTCGACGCGTTCGAGCTGGTCCGCGACCAGATCCCGAACGCGGAGTTGATGATCGTCGGCGAGTGGCGCAACACCCCCACCATGCTGCGCCGCAAACTGCAGCGCGCCGCCCGTCACGGCGGGGTCAAGCTGCCCGGCCAGATCCCGCGGGAGAAGCTCGGCGCCTACTACTCCTCCGCCGACGCGTTCGTGTTCGCGTCGCTGACCGACACCCAGGCGCTGGTACTACATGAGGCCGCCCACGCGGGCCTGCCGTTCGTGATGGTCGATCACGAACTTCGACTGGTCGTCGATCCGGGCGTGAATGCGATCCTGGCCCGCCCGAACGCGGTCTCCCTGGCCGGCGCGATGATCAGCATGATCAATGCGGTGGAGGATCCAGAGTTCGTCGAGCGCGCCCGGCGGCGCTCCCAGGAACTCGCCGCCAAGTGGACGATCGACAACCAGTCCCGGGAGTTCATCGACCTGTACGAGGCGCTGGCCGCCGGACGTCCGGTGGAGACCACCAGTGGTATCGAACCCGACTACGGCCGACGCGTCTTCCCCGGACGCCGAGTCAACGCCGTCTACGACCCGCCCTCGGCCGAGTAGGCGCTCTGGGGTTCCTTAGCGGGTCAGCGGGCGGAAGCCGCGCAGCCGCAGGCTGTTCAACACCACGAACACACTGGAGAACGCCATCGCCGCCCCGGCGATCATCGGGTTGAGCAGGCCGAGGGCCGCCAACGGGATCGCGGCTACGTTGTAGCCAAACGCCCAGAACATGTTGGAGTTGATCACCCGCAGCGTCGCGCGCGACAGCCTCACGGCGTCCGCGGCCAGCAGCGGATCGGGCCGCATCAAGGTCAGATCGGAGGCCTGGATCGCAGCATCGCTGCCGCCACCCATCGCCACGCCGAGGTCGGCTTGGGCGAGCGCGGCCGAGTCATTGACGCCGTCGCCGACCATGGCGACCTTGCCTCCCTCGGCCTGAAGCTTGCGGATCACCGCCACCTTGTCGGCCGGCAGCACCTCTGCAATCACCTGCTCGATGCCCACTTCGGCGGCCACCGCGTTGGCGGTGGCCTGATTGTCACCGGTGAGCAGCACCGGACGCAGACCCAAGTCGCGCAGCGCCGCCACTGCGGCGGCGGCGGTCGGGCGGACCACGTCGGCGATCGCAATCGTGCCCTGCAGTCGTCCGTCCCAAGCCACCGCGACGACGGTGGTCGGCTGAGAGGAATCGTGCAGCAGATCCCCCGGATCGGCCGATTTCAGGGTAGTTCGGCCATCGACGGGTGAATTCGTCTCAGCGGCCCAACTCAGTCGCCCCACCCGCACCGCGCGACCGTCCACCACGGCGGTGACGCCGGCACCCGGGGTGTCGATCACCCCGGAGGCAGTGAGTTCGCTGGCGGCGTGAGCGGCGATGGCTTTGGCCACCGGATGTCCCGACCCGGACTCGGCAGCCCCGGCGTAGGCCAGCAGTTCGGCTTCACTCACCCCGGGTTCAGGACGGACCGACACCACGCTCATCTGTCCAGCGGTCAGGGTGCCGGTCTTGTCGAAGACCACCACATCGAGGTGGCGGGCGTGCTCCAACGCTTCGGCCCCTTTGACCAGGATGCCGAGCCGGGCGCCGCGACCGGTGCCCACCAGCAGCGCGGTGGGCGTGGCCAGGCCGAGGGCGCAGGGGCAGGCGATGATCACGACGGCGACCGCCGCAGCGGCGGCGAACGACACCGACTCACCCAGCAGCAGCCAGGCCACCAGCGTCAGCACCGACAAGGTGATCACCACCGGCACGAAGACCGCCGAGATCTTGTCGGCCAGCGCTTGGACGCTAGCTTTGCCCGCTTGGGCCTCGGTGACCAGCCGGGCGATCTGAGCCAACTCGGTGTCGGCGCCCACCCGGGTGGCCTGGACGACCAACCGTCCGGTGGTGTTGAGGCTGGCGCCGATCACGGCATCACCTACCCCGACATCCACCGGCATCGACTCACCGGTGACCAGAGCGTTGTCGACAGCGGAGACGCCCTCGACGACCACCCCGTCGGTGGCCACCTTTGCACCCGGCCGCACCACGAACAGCTGCCCCACGGCGAGTTGTTCGATCGGGACGGCCTGTTCGCGGCCGTCCACGAGCACGAGGGCTTCGGTCGCGCCCATCTTCAACAAGGATCGGACGGCCTCGCCGGCGGCATTCTTGGAGCGGGCCTCGAAGTAGCGGCCCAGCAGCAGGAAGAACACGATGCCGGCCACGGCCTCGAAGTACACCGCGGCTTCCCCGTGTCCGCGCATCAGTGCGAACTCGAAGGGGTGGGTGTAGTCCAGGTGTCCGGCCGAGGTGAACAGCAGCGCATAGACCGACCAGCCGAACGCCGCGGTGGTGCCCAGGCTGACCAGGGTGTCCATGGTGGTCGAGCCGTGGCGGGCGTTGACCAGCGCGGAGCGATGGAACGGCCAGGCGGCGTAGCCGTACACCGGCAGCACCAGGGCGAGGCTGACCCATTGCCAGCCGGAGAACTGCCAAGCCGGCACCATCGACAGTGCGATCACCGGTACGCCGAAGACCGCCGCCCAGATCAGTCGGACGCGCAGCGCGGCGGCATGGTCAACCGGCACGGAGTCCGGCGTAGGAACGGCGGCGCCGTACCCGGCGTTCTCGACCGCCTGGATCAGGTCGGCCACCGGAACGGCAGTGTCGAAGCTGACCAGCGCCCGCTCGGTCGCGTAGTTCACGCTGGCCTGGACGCCGTCCAGCTTGTTGAGCTTCTTCTCGATCCGGGCTGCACACGAGGCGCAGGTCATGCCGGTGATGTCGAGCTCAACCGACTCTCTTGTCGGCGTAGCCATGATCAGGCGACGCTGTATTCCCCGGCCTCGGCGACGGCTTCGACGATGCGGTCGAAGTCGATCGGGGCCGCGGAGGTCACTTCGAGCTTGCCGTCTTCCAGGGTGACGGCGACGTCGGTGACACCGGGAATGGCTGAGACTTCTTCCTTGACGTGCATCACGCAGTGGCCGCAGGTCATGCCGGTGACGGTGTAGGTGGCGATCATGATGGGTTCCTTCTTGGTTTGGCGGTTAGGAGCGGACGAGTCGGGCGATGGCAGCGGAGGCTTCGGCGATCTTTTCGGCCGCCTCCTCGTCGCTTCCTCGCGCGGCGCGCACCACGCAGTGGCTGAGGTGCTCGTCCAGCATGGCCAGGGCGAGGGACTCCAACGCACTGGTCATGGCTGATACCTGGGTCAGGATGTCGATGCAGTAGACCTCGGACTCGACCATGCGCTGCAGGCCACGGGCCTGTCCTTCGATGCGCTTCAGCCGGCGCATGTACTCCGGCTTATGGTCCAGGTAACCGTGGCCAACATCGTGATGACAGCTCGGTGAATGTGACAGATGTGAACTGTGTTCTTCCATCGCGGGCATCCTCCCTAGTCAGATACCCCCCAAGGGTATAACGCCTGTCAAGGTGGATGTGGACGGGTTGTGCATAACCATCCCCAGCGCCCTCGCCATACACCCAAGAGCGCTGGTGGTGTCAAGCCGACGATCACCGTCGAAAATTCCTGAGAATTTCCTTCAGTCCACATCCAGTGAACGGCGTATCACCTTGTCAACGCCATGTCCGGAGAAATCAGGATTGGCCGTCCACACCCCCGGCACCGCGTCATGCACAGGGACCCTGCCGCAACAGTGAAGTTGTCCCCATTTTGTCCACAGGGGGGTGTGGATGGCGCCATTGAGGGGCGCGCGCCACAGGTCTACGGTTGGGCAACCGAGGAGTTCAAGAGTTTTGTCAGTGGCGCCGTCTAGCGTGCTCCTCGTTCCCCCAACACGGACGCGCCGGAGGTTTAGATGTCACTCGCAGAAGTGATGCCCTACGACGGCGACATGGAAGTCGGCGGCGTGGATCGCACCCCACCCCAAGACGTTGCGGCTGAGCAGAGTGTGCTCGGGGCGATGATGCTCTCCAAGGACGCCATCGGCGATGTCGCCGAGGTGCTGAAGGGGCGCGACTTCTACCGGCCCGCCCACGAGATCATCTTCGACTCGATCCTGGGTCTGTACGGGCGCGGCGAGCCGGCCGACGCGATCACCGTGGCCGACGAGTTGGCCAAGCGCGGCGAGTTGGGACGCGCCGGTGGCCATATCTATCTGCACGATCTGTTGGCCACGGTCTCGATCGCCTCCAACGCGTCCTACTACGCCGAGATCGTCCACGAGAAGGCGATCCTGCGTCGGTTGGTCGAGGCGGCCATGAAGATCAGCCAGCTGGGCTATGCCGGCCAGGGCGATGTGGCCGGCATCGTCGACGCCGCCCAGCAGGCCGTCTACGAGGTGGCCGAGGGCAAGACCGGCGACGACTACGAGCCGTTGAGCGCGTTGATGGAGTCCACCTTGGACGAGATCGAGGCGCTGAGCGCAAACGGCGTGATGGCAGGGGTACCGACCGGCTTCCTCGATCTCGACGAGCTGACCAACGGTCTGCACGCGGGTCAGATGATCATCATCGCGGCCCGCCCCGGTATGGGTAAGTCGACGCTGGGGCTCGACTTCGCTCGGTCAGCTTCGATTCAGCACGGCCTGTGCTCGGCCTTCTTCAGCTTGGAAATGACGAAGACCGAGATCGTGATGCGTCTGATCTCGGCCGAGGCGCAGGTGCCGCTGGGCGACATCCGCAAGGGCCACATGAGCGACGAGAACTGGCGGCGGATCGCGAAGAAGACCGCCGATGTGTCAGCGGCACCGTTGTTCATCGACGACTCGCCGAACCAGACGATGATGGAGATCCGGGCCAAGGCGCGGCGGTTGAAGCAGCGTCACGACCTGAAGCTGGTGATCGTCGACTACATGCAGCTGATGAGCTCAGGCAAACGCGTCGAGAGCCGCCAGCTGGAGGTGTCGGAGTTCTCTCGCCAGATGAAGTTGCTGGCCAAGGAGCTCGAGGTGCCGGTGATCGCACTCTCCCAGCTCAACCGTGGCCCCGAGCAGCGCACCGACAAGAAGCCGATGCTTTCCGACCTGCGTGAATCCGGCTCGCTGGAGCAGGACGCCGACATGGTGATCCTGTTGCACCGCGACGACATGTACAACAACGCCTCCGAGCGTGCCGGCGAAGCCGACCTGATCGTGGCCAAGCACCGTAACGGCCAGACCAAGACCGTCACCGTCGCCTTCCAGGGTCACTACAGCCGCTTCGTCGACATGCAGCACTGACGGCTACGGGCAGACCCTTCAACCCTGGGGTGGAGAAACGCCCTCAGTTCCTGATCCTGCGGCCAGGCACTTGTTCTAGTTGTTGCATAACAACTAGAGTGGGGGCATGCTCTTCCGGATCGACCCATCGGCGAACGAACCGCTGTTCGCACAGCTGGCCGCGCAGGTGCGCGCGGCGGTGGCGGACGGCTCGCTGCGCCACGGCGAGCGGCTGCCGGCCGCCCGCGATCTGGCGGGCTCTTTGGAGATCAACCTGCACACGGTGCTGCGGGCCTACCAAGACCTGCGCGACGAAGGGCTGATCGAACTACGACGCGGACGCGGGGCCGTCATCACCGCCCGCGCCGGCCAAGACCTGGCGGTACTCCGCCAGGCGCTCGCCGCGGTCGCGGCCGAGTCCCGGCGACTGGAGCTCGCCGATGAGACCACGATCGCCCTGCTGAAGGAGGCACTGCGATGACCATCACCCTTCCCCCCGTTCCCCACCGCGGTCGACTCACCGTGCTCGCCCTGATCCTGCCGCTGGCGGTGCTCGTGGTCGCGCTCGGCGTCGCGATCGCGTTGCTGCCCCAACTGCCGAACCCGGTCGCCACCCATTGGGGCCCCTCCGGTACCCCGGACGGCTTCGGCAGCCCGATCGAGACGCTGGTGATGCTCACCGTCATCGTGGTGGCGTTCTCCGTCGGCATGTGGGCGCTCGGCTTCTTCCTGGGTTCGAGCGCTTCCACTCGGCGGCTGTCGGTGTTCTTCGCGCTGTGGTTCGCGGCCGCCCTCAGCGGTCTCCTGGTCGGTTCGCTCGTCATGCAGCGCGGCCTCAGCGACGCGTCCCAGGCTCCCGGGATCGGGCTTCCGCTAGGCCTTTCGTTCGGATTCGCGACGGTGCTGGGCGCGCTCGCGGCCGCACTGATGCCCGGCGACGCCCACCAACCCACCACCACCCCCGTCCCTGCGGACGCCGAGCGGCTGCCGCTGGGACCCGGTGAGCAGGTCGCCTGGGTGCGCACTGTCGAACCACCGCACCTGACCTGGCTCATCGGCGGCGGCGCGGTCCTGGCGATGGCGGCCATCGGCCTGGGACTCCTCGGTGCCACCACCGTCGGGTTCACCTTCGGCATCACGATGGCGTTGCTCACCCTCGCCTTCTCACTGTTCAGCCGGTGGACGGTCACCATCGACCGTGAGGGCCTGCGAGCCCACACCGTGCTGCCCCGGCCGCGCACCGTCGTTCCACTGGACGAGGTGGAGTCGGCCGAGGTCGCCGAGGTGCGTCCCCTGCCCGACTTCGGTGGCTGGGGCTACCGCATCGACAGCACCGGACGGGTCGGCATCGTGGTGCGCGCCGGCGAGGCGATCCTCATTCATCGCACCGGTGGACGTCAGCTGCTGGTGACCGTGGACGACGCCACCACCGGCGCCGCCCTGCTCAACACGCTCGCCGATCGCGCCCGGATGCGCTGACACCTCCGAGCAGGATCGCCACGGGCATCGGCGCCTCGGGCAGGCAGCTTTGAGCGCGTCCATCTCGGCAACGTTCGGCCTTCGTCCGGAAACGCCGACAGCTCTTGCCACGCCGACTCCGTCAACGCCAGCATGGGGCGGACGCCCGATCGTCCCTGCGGACGGCACGCCGCACGGGATGCCGCACCGGGCTCACGCAGAGGGGACTCACCGATGTCTTCCACCCCCCGTCGGGGCCGTTTGGCTACCGCGATTGTCACTCTTCTGACCACTGTTGGCTTGCTCGTCGGCGCTGCGCCGACGCCCGCCCACGCAGCCGACACCGGCACATTGAGCGGAACGATCACCGACAGTCACGGACCGGTGGCCTACGCCACCGTGACCGCCTACGGCTCGATCAACAATGGCACCTCGATTCTCACCGATGCCGACGGCACCTTCACCTTCAGTCTCGACTACGGCAGCTACCGAATCCTCGCCTCCGACCCCGCCCATCACTTGATGAGCTGGATCGGTGGCACCGAGTACGGCAACGCGACCACCTACACCGTGAGCGCGACCCCCGTCACCGGGATCACCACCTCAATGGTTCGCCTCGCGACGATCAGTGGCACGATCCATCTTCCCGACGGCAGCCCGGCCTCCGGCGCCCAAGTGATCGCCTGGGCAAACGCCGGCACCAGCGGTGCCAGCAGCACCACCGACGCGTCCGGGCACTACGACATCAGCGTGGGTCCCGGTTCCTTCCTGGTGCAGGCTCAAGTAGCCGGCAACTACCCGACCACCTTCTACAGCACCGACGGCAGCACCACGCAGCGGGGCCAGGGCACCACTTTCACCATCGGTGAGGACGCCAACCAGATCGTCGACATCACCTTGGCAACCGGCACCAGGTTCACCGGCACGATCACCAGCGTTGGGTCCAAGCCCACCGGCAACGTGTCCGTGGTCGGCTGGCAGCAGGTCGGCAGCGGCTGGAACGCGGTCAGTCAAGGCACCTACAACGCCAGCGACGGCACCTACGACCTGCTACTCGGTGCCGGCACCTACATCATCAGCTTCAACCAATCCGACGCCAGTCGATACACCGAGCAACGAGTAGTCGTCACCACCGGAGAGGCCGACCAGTCGCTCGATGCCGACTGTCTGCCGCTGTACGACACCGTCGCCACCCCCACCATCACCGGCACCGCTGCCGTGGGTTCCATCCTCATCGCCGACCCGGGTACCTGGAGTCCCGCCCCCGACAGCTTCGCCTATCAGTGGTTGCGCAACGGCACCGAGATTCCCGGCGCTGTGGCGTCCAACTACACGGTGAGCGCTGCAGATCAGGGCGCTCAGCTCGCGGTGATCGTGACCGCGATCAAGACCGGCTACTTCCACGACTACTACCAATCCAGCCCTACCGCCACGGTGCCCGTCGCGCCGACCCCCACGCCCACGCCGACCGCCACACCCACGCCCACGCCCACGCCAACCCCCACACCGACGCCAACCCCAGCGAAGAAGATCTCCGGCACCACCCCCAAGATCACCGGGTCGGCCAAGGTGGGCAAGTCGCTGAAGGTGAACCGCGGCACCTGGTCGCCGTCCGGACTGACCTACCGCTACCAGTGGTACCGCAATGGCAAGGCGATCAAGGCGGCCACCAAGTCCAGCTACAAGCTCACCAAGTCCGACAAGAGCAAGTACCTGACGGTCAAGGTCACCGCCAAGCGCACCGGCTACAAGACGTTGTCGCTGACGTCGAAGAAGACCACCAAGGTGCGCTGAGTTCGCGCTGCGCGTCCGACGGGCATCCAGCAAGGCTCGTCGTGCGCGCAGCTGCCGGACAACCCCAACTCGGCACGATCATGCCTATATCGGCTCTATCTGGCCCATCTTGATGCAAATCAGGAGCGAATCGGCACGATCATGCCTCCGGAGCTCTCGGAACCCGACGCCTCAACCCCTTGCGTTAGAGCGCACTCGAAGGCATAGCGTCGCGGTATGAGCGTTGAGCTGAGCACCATCGACGACCCGACGATCGCCACCGAGCCGGGCGCGTTGGGCGAGTTGATCGAGGAAGCCGTCCGTCGACTGGCGGCCGACCCGACCGCCGTCCCCACTGCGGAGGAGTTGCGCGCCGCGTCCACCATCCCCGAACTGCCGTACGCGCTCAGCATCGCCGAGACCGCGGAGTTCACCGGACTGAGCGCGCACACCCTGCGCTACTACGAGCGCATCGGCCTGCTGGACGTCCCCCGCGACCCCAGCGGCATCCGCGTCTTCGACGTGGCCAGCCTGCGTCGGGTGGTGTTCCTGGCGCGGATGCGCGCCTCGGGCATGCCGATCACCCAACTGCGCCGCTACGTCGAGCTCGTCGACGCCGACACCCTCGAATCACTGCCTGAGCGGCTGGCGATCATGCGCGAGCACCGCGAAGCCCTGCTTCGCCGCTTGGCCGAAACCCAGGTGGCCCTGGCCATCACCGACTACAAGATCGCCAGTTACGCCGCCGGCCCCACTCCTGACGACATTGAGGAACAGAAATGACCATTCCCCGCCGCCGCATCGGCGACCTTGACGTGAGCACCCTCGGCTTGGGCTGCATGGGTATGAGCCCGGTCTACGGCCGCATCGACGTCGACGAAGCCATCGCCACGATTCACCACGCCCTGGACATCGGTGTGAACCTGTTCGACACCGCCGACATGTACGGCAACGGCGGCAACGAAAAGCTGGTCGGCAAGGCTTTGCGCGCCCGGCGCGACGAAGCCGTCATCGCCACCAAGTTCGGCATTCTGACCATGCCCGGTGTCGGTCTGCCGCGCGGGTTGGACGCCCGTCCCGAGCGGGTCGCGCGCTGCGTGGACGCCTCACTGTCCCGACTGGGCATCGAGGTCATCGACCTGTACTACCTGCACCGGGTCGACCCGAAGGTGCCGGTGGAGGAGACCATCGGCGCGATGGCCGAGTTGGTCGCGGCCGGCAAGGTGCGCAACCTCGGCATCTCGGAGGCCACCGGCGATCAACTGCGCCGCGCCCACGCCGTCCACCCGATCGCTGCCCTGCAGAGCGAATGGTCGATCTTCACCCGCGATCTCGAAGCCGACACCCTCCCCGTCGCCCGGGAGCTGGGCGTGACCGTGGTCCCCTACAGCCCGTTGGGACGCGGGATGCTCACCGGCGACGCCGCGTCCACCCGCAAGCTGGGCATCATCGACTTCCGCCGCACCCTGCCGCGCTGGCGCGGTGACAACCTCGACCACAACCTGGCGCTGGTCGAACGCATCCGCGAACTCGCCACTCAGCAGGACGCCACCGCGGGCCAGATCGCGCTTGCCTGGCTGCTCAACCAAGGCGAGGACGTGGTACCGATTCCCGGCACCAAGCGCCGCCGCTGGCTGGAGGAGAACGTGGCCGCGACCGAGGTCCACCTCGATGCCGCCACGGTCGTCGAGCTCAACGCGATGACTGCCGCCGGCACCCGCTATGCCGAAGGCACCGCGAGCGGCATTCCGTCCTGACCGCTACCAGCGGCCCATCGCCTGCAACACCTGCTCGGTGCCCCCGGGCAGATGCTCGTCGAGGACTGCCAGTCCGCGCTCGGTGCTGGCGCCGGGGTGGGCCACCCGGTGAATCACCTCGGCGGCGTCGATGCCCTCATCGCGCTGCAAAGCGATGGTGCCGGTGACGGTCTGCCAGACCATCTCCCGGCACAGATCACGGTCGAAGCCGTTGCGGTCGGCAACGGCGTCGGCCCAGGTCTGCATCGCGTGGGCGTAGAGGGCGGGGCCGTTGCTGGCCAAGGCGCAGTAGAAGTCGATCTCGTCGGCACCCACTTCGTAGACCGCACCGCACGCGGCCAGGGGTGCCAGGACGGACGTCCGCTGAGGCTCGGGGACGTCGCCGACCCAGGTCAGCAAGGTCACGCCCTGACCCGTGGACAGGTTCACGTTCGGATAGGTCTCGGCCCAGGTCGGGACGAACGCACCGAGGTCGGCGTTGGTGGTGCTGGCTACCACCAGCGGCCGGCGGCGGGCCACCACTTCGGCGTTCTCGCCCAACACCTGTCGCGCCGCAGCGGCGGTCATCCACAAGAAGACCACGTCGCACCGCTCGAAGACGGCGGCGGCGGTGTCGGCCAGCTCCACCCCGGGAGCTTCGGCGATCACCTGCTGCGCAGCGGACGGCGTCCGGTTGTAGGCGATCACGTCCGGGACCTGCGCCCGGCTCAGCCCGCGCGCCAACGCGCCACCCAAACGTCCCAGCCCGATGATTCCGATAGCCATGGGACCGGAGTCTAGGCTGACCAGCCCTGTGCCCGGCCGACGACCAGGGGCGATAAAGAAATCCCGCGCTCCTGCCCGCCGGGTCCGCCGGGGGTCGAGAATGGCTGCCATGCGGACCCCTCGATATCTCGCCGCAGTCGCCACTGCCACCGCGGTCGCCCTGCTGACCACGCCTTCTGCCCCCGCCTCGGCGGCCCCCGCCCGTCCGGACGGGCCCGGGTTCGGCAGGGTCCTACCGGCCAAGACCACCAAGATCTCCCTCAGCGTGGACGCCGCCGCCGGCCGGCACGCGATCAGCCCGCTGATCTACGGGGTGAACTACGCCGCCCAGACCAGCGGTTTGGACAAGCAGTTCACCGTCCCGATCGACCGGTGGGGTGGCAACTCCACGTCGCGCTACAACTACACCAACGACACCTACAACACCGGTCAGGACTGGTACTGGGAGAACATCGTCGCCGGCCCCGGCGATCGACTCACCGACTTCGTCAACACCGACCGCGCCCGCCGATCGGCCAGCCTGGTGACCGTGCCGATGATCGGCTGGGTAGCCAAGAACTCCCCCAGCGAGCATCCCTTCACCTGCGCCTTCCCCAAGTCAGCCTTCCCGAATCAGGACAGCTTCGATCCGTGGGACGACGGCTGCGGCAATGGCACCACCAACAACTACAACAATCAGCTGACCACCACTCCGCAGCGCACTTCGATCGAGGTCGACGCCTCCTTCGGCGGCTCGATGGTCTCCTGGTTGGTCTCCCGCTACGGCACCGCCGCCAACGGCGGGGTGGGCTTCTACTCCCTCGACAACGAGCCGGTGCTGTGGAACTCCACCCACCGCGACGTCCACCCCGACCCGCTCACCGCCGACGAGCTGTGGACCAAGTCGCACGCCACCGCCGCGGCCATCAAGACCGCCGACCCGTCCGCGGCGGTGGTCGGCCCGGCCGACTGGGGCTGGTGCGCCTACTACTTCTCCGCTGCCGACGACTGCGGGCAATCCACCGCCGACCGGGACGCCCACGGCGGCCTGCCGCTGGGCGCGTGGTACCTGCAGCAGTTCGCCGCCGCGCAGCGCAGCGGCGGCACCCGGCTGCTGGACTACTTCGACGAACACTTCTACCCGCAAGCCAAGGGGGTGGCGCTGACCACGGCGGGCAGTTCGGCCACCCGGGCGCTGCGGCTTCGCTCGACCCGGGCACTGTGGGATCCCAGCTATGTCGACGAGTCCTGGATCAGCGACGCCAACGGACGCAAGCCGCTGGCCTGGATCCGCACCATGAAGGCCTGGACCGCCCAGTACTACCCGGGCACCAAAACCGCGATCACCGAGTACAACTTCGGCGGCCTGGAGTCGATGAACGGCGCACTGACCCAGGCCGACGTCCTGGGCATCTTCGGACGCGAAGGTCTCGATCTGGCCACCTTGTGGGGGCCGGGGAAGGCGACCGAGCCCTGGGCCTACGCCTTCAAGATCTACCGCAACTACAACGGCCACGGCGCCACCTTCGGCGACACCTCGGTGAAGGCCACCACCGGCAACCAGGGCAAGCTGGCGATCTATGCCGCCACCAAGTCCAGCAGCGGTGCGCTGACGGTGATGATCATCAACAAGACCGGCTCGACGATCAGCTCCACCCTCAGCCTGAAGCACTTCTCGCCGAAGTCGAAGGCCACGGTCTACCGCTACTCCTCGGCGAGCAAGACCAAGATCGTGAAGAAGTCGTCGCTGAAGGTGAAGTCCAAGAAGATCAAGACCAGCTACCCCGGCTCATCGATCACCTTGCTGGTCATCGGCAAGCGCTGAGTTCGGCGAGGTCGTAGATGACGGCGACTCACCTGAACGCGGTCACATCGAGGTGCATCACACCACCTCCCGAGCCCGGCCTCACCTGTACCTAGCCTGCAGGCCTGCCACGAGCTGGCAGGCTCCCCTCTGGTCGCAACGAGAGAACCGCGTACGATGAAACGAAATGCCGCGATCCGGCATCGTCGACTTCAGGGAGTCCGCCCCATGAATCACGCCCGCTCAGCTGTTCGCCTGGCCGTCGCCACCGCCTCAATCGCCCTTGCGGTGAGCAGTTTGGGATGGGTGCCGGCCGCGTCCGCCAGTGCGACGGCGGCCCCGCAGATCGGTGCGATCGGCGCGCTGCCGATGGTGAAGAAGGTCAAGACCAAGATCACCAAGCAGCCGAAGTCGGCCACCATCGGACGCTACGGAACCCGCACCAGCGCGACCTTCACCGTCAAGGCGAAGGGCACGAAGCTGCGCTACCGCTGGCAGTACCAGCTCACCGGCACCACCACCTGGACGTCGATCGCGCGCGCGACCAAGAAGTCCTACAAGGCCAAGGCCGCCGACTGGTCCGCCGGCGCGAAGTTCCGGGTGGTGGTGAAGGGCAAGAAGGGCACAGCCAAGTCGAAGGCTGCGACCCTCACCGTGCTCTACCCCACCAACACTCCGGCCGCCGACGCGATGGCCCAGTTCGGCCTGACCGGCATCACCCAGGGCATCGACCTGTCGGCTTGGCAGTACGGCATCTCGATGCCGTCGATCACGTCGTGGGTGGGCGGCGACGGCTTCGTGATGCTGCGCAACGGCAGCGGCTCGCGTCCGATCAACACCAGCTTCGTCAATCCGTGCACCAAGGCCAACACCACCACCGGCAGCACCCCGATCACCAAGGATTGCGCCTACGCTGGCCTGGCCGACGCCACCACCAATGCCGGACGCAGGCTGGGCCACTACTGGTTCAACGGCTGGATCGCCCCCATGGACTCCACTCCGGCCCAGTCCTTCGCCGGTGGCTACACCCCTGAACAATCCGCCACCCAGTTCGTCACCTGGCTGTTGTCGGACGGCAACTACACCACCGCCAGCACCGACCCGCTGGTGCTCGACATCGAGTCCGGCAGCGCGTGGACCAAGACGATCGACGGCAAGACCAAGACCCTGAAGCTGCGGGCGTGGACCTCGCCGGAAGCGCTGGCGTTCCTCAACACCGTGCGCCAACAGCTCACCAGCCAGGGCTACCACGCCAACCTGTACGTCTACATGGGTGCCAACAACGCTTCGTCGATGTCGAACGGCACCTACGTGTGGACTGACGTGGCCGCGATCACCCGGCTCTGGGTCGCCTCGTGGGGCACCGACAACGGCCGCATCCCCACCGCGTTGCCGAAGACCGGCCCGTGGCCGACCTGGTCGATCTGGCAGTACACCGACAACGCTCGGGTGGCCGGCACCGGTGTGGGCGGCCTCGACGCCGACATCGCCCAGGCCGACGCCTGGACGCCGAAGAGCTAGGACGACGCCAGCCGGTCCTCGACCCGGCGCACCTTGGCGTCGATCTCACCGGTGTGACCTGGACGGATGTCCGCCTTCAGCACCAGGCTGACTCGTCCGGCGTGAGCACCGACGGCTTCGGTCGCGCGCTTGACCACGTCCATCACCTCGTCCCACTCCCCTTCGATGGTGGTGAACATCGAGTCGGTGCGGTTCGGCAATCCCGACTCGCGCACGATGCGCACGGCGTCGGCGACCGCGTCGGCGACGGATTCGGAAGCGCCCAGCGGGGCGACGGAGAAAGCAACGAGCATCCATAAAGAATGCCTGCCGATTGCTCCCAAGGACAGCCGCTGGTTGAATCGCAACCCGGGGGCGTTCGCAATTGAGGGGATTCAGCGTGCGGTTGATCGCAGTGGTGCGTGCATTATTGGCAGCGATTCTGCTTGCCACCACACTAAACGCGGTCACCGGGTCGCCGGCGCACGCGGTGGCCAAAGCCAAGGTGTCCACGGTGTCACCGAAGACCGGGTCGACCAAGGGTGGCACCACTGTCACCATCACCGGCAGCGGATTCACCAAGGTCAAGAAGGTCACCGTCGGCGGCGTCAAGGCCACCAAGGTGAAGGTGCTGTCGAGTAAGAAGCTGCGGTTCCGCACCCCGGCACACGCCGCCGGGAAGGTGACCATCACCATCACCACCGCCAAGGGCAAGATCACCAAGAGATCCGCCTTCACCTACAAGACCCCCGCCAAGACCGTCATCCCGCCTGCGACACCGCCGGCAACCCCGCCTGTCGCGCCCCCGGTCAACACCCTGCCGGCGTCCGGCCCGATCACCGCGACCAGCGGGCAGAAGATCACCGGCCTGCACATCACCAGCACCAGCGGACCGTGCGTGAAGGTCGCCCCCGGCGCCACCGACGTCACGATCACCGGCAACGAGATCGGCCCCTGCGGCAGTGGGGTGGACGACGTCGGCGTCCTCGTCCAAGCCCGGGCCAGCCGGGTGACGATCAGCAACAACGCCATCCATAACGTCGCCTCGGGCGCGTTGATGGCCGATGCCTACAACCCGCTGGTGTTCAGCTACAACACCGTGTGGGACGTACGCGGCCCGTTCCCGCGCGGCCAGATGGTGCAGTTCGCTGGAGTGAGCGGTGATGCGGGGCAGTCGAAGATCATCGGAAACGTCTCCGACAAGCAGCGGTCCACCATCGCCACCACTTATGAGGATCACATCAATCTCTACAAGACCTCGGGCAGTCAGGCGCACCCGATCCTGATCGCCTGCAACAAGCTCCGCGGCAGCGCCACGGCGAACGACAAGACCACCGGCGAGGACACGTCCAACGGCTCCGGCATCATGGTGGGCGACAACGGTGGCGCCTGGGCTGAGATTCGCAACAACGTGGTCGTCTACACCCCCAACACCGGCATCGGCATTGCTGGCGGCGATCACCTGACCGTCGCCGACAACCTGATCTACAACCGCGGAACCGCAGCGGGAAGCATGACCCAGGAGGCTGTGACGGTCTTTCCGTTCCTGGGCTACCAGCCCACCAATGTCGTGGTCACCGGCAACCGCGGCACCTCGCGCGCGTGGAAGCACGGCAGCACCGGTCAGGTCGTGGACAGCTATTGGGCCGACCCGTCGGTCACGGGGGTGACGCTCTCGGGCAACAACTTCAATGACGGCAGCCTCACCGCCGACATCTGGAACACCGCACCCGCCTGTCCCTAGGGCCGAGCCGCTGAGGCAATTCGCCAGGTGAGCAATTGTCGTAGACCGGTCTCACCCACTGCGACCGGCGCCGCACGGGGCAGGCAAGCGGCGCTAGCGTGGCGGTGAAGTCACCACAGGAGGAAATGCCGATGTCACTGCTCGCTACCAAGATCAAGCCCTTCACCGCGACTGCCTACCGGGGCGGGGAGTTCGTCGAGATCAGCGAGGCGGACACCGTTGGCCAGTGGTCGATCTTCTTCTTCTACCCGGCGGACTTCACCTTCGTCTGCCCGACCGAACTCGGCGATCTGCAGGACCACTACGCCGAACTCCGCTCGATCGGCGTCGAGGTGTACGCGGTCAGCGCCGACACCCATTTCGTCCACAAGGCCTGGCACGACACGTCCGAGCAGGTCGGACGTCTCGAGTTCGCCATGATCGGCGACCCCACCGGCGCCGTGATCGAGAACTTCGACATCATGCGACCTTCTGGAATGGCGGACCGGGGCACTTTCCTGGTTGATCCCGACGGCATTGTTCAGTTGGTCGAGATCACCGCCGAAGGCGTCGGACGCAATGCCGCTGAGCTGGTCCGCAAGGTCCGCGCGACCCAGTACGTCCGTGAGAACCCCGGTCAGGTCTGCCCGGCGAAGTGGGTCACCGGGGCGGCCACCCTGGCGCCTTCGATCGATCTGGTCGGCGCAATCTGACAATAGGGCCCTATTCGGGTAGAAATAGGGCCGTGAAACGCTCCCTGATTGCAGCCGCGATCACCGCAGCACTGCTCGTTCTCGGCTTCCTCGGTTTCGAGACCGCTCGATTCGTGGCGGCCAGCCCCGACCTGTCGACCGATGCGGCCGTCAAGCCGCTGGAAGTCGTCCAGGTCGAGCCCAGCTGGATCAAGTCGGGAAGCCCGATCTTCAGCCAGGTGGAGATCGCCCGGTCTCCCGACGGGCGAACGGTCAATGGATTGTGGGCTTGCCAAGGCCCGACGACCTTCGAGTGGCAGTTCAACGCCGATGAGGTGGTTTACGTCCTGGAGGGCGAAGTACAGGTGAACTACCAGGGCAAAGACTTCGCCCTGCATCCTGGCGACACGGCCGCGTTCCACGGCGGCACTCGGTCGACCTGGACGGTGCCGAGCTACGTGAAGAAGGCTTACACGCTGCACAACCCCGGCCCGCTGGGTCGGTTCTGGCGCGACACCTTCCCGGCTCGCTGATCGAGCGGGTTTCGACAACCCGGGCACCGACACGCTCAACCAGCCACGCCCGGGCTTGGACAGGCTCACCCAGTCACCGGCGACCCCACCCGACCCCCGCTGGTTGAGCAGCGCAACAGTCGTGTATCGAAACCCTGGTCTGAGCCCGTCGAAATCGCTATCGCCGTTTGGGCCGGGCTGCGATCATTGAGCCAACACTCTCCCCCCGACAGAAGTTCAATGCCCGATATCCCGTTTGCCACCCGCCCGATGACCCGCCGCGTCCTGCTGGGCGCGGTGTCCGTGGGCGCGATCGCCGCCTGGACCGGCTGCGCCCCGTCCGTCCCGACGCCGTCCGGTCTTCGGCGAAGCCCGAGTCCGGACGCACCCCTGCCCGCACCCACCGCCTCTGCGGCCCCCGGGCCGTTCGCCTCCGGCACCCTGACCTCCACAGCCACCGGGTCGGACCATCAGTGGCTGATCGCCTACCCGCCCGGAGCCAAGCAGGGTGACCGCCTCCCGGTCGTGGTGATGCTGCACGGCTACGGCGACAACATCTCCACGATCCAGCTCCACCAGTACTCGCAGGCGCTGGCCCAGATCGTCGCCAACGGCGGCACGCCCTTCGCGATCGCCGCCATCAACGGCGACAACCGGTTCTGGCAGAAGACCGGCACCCAGGACGCCGGTGCCCTGATCGCCGCCGAGTTCGTGCCGTTCCTGAAGACCCTGGGCCTGAACACCAAGCGGATGGCCTTGTCAGGCTGGTCGATGGGCGGCTGGGGAACCCTGCGACTGGCCTGCGACGAACTCCACGGAAAACTGCGCGCGGTGGCAGCGGTGAGCACACCGTGCTACGCCACCTTTGCCGAGCTTCCCGGCCAGGGCTGGATGACGCCGGCCGACTTCGCCGCCGCCAACTTCTACACCCGGCCCGAGCGGCTCGCCGACCTGCCGATCTACCTGGCCTGCGGCGAATCGGACGGGTTCTTCCGCGGCAACGTCGCCTTCGCCGACATCCTGGCCAACACCGCCGGCGTCCACACTCCCGTGGTGAACTTCGGCCCCGGTGGGCACAGCCACGAGTATTGGCAATCCGTGGGGCCGTCGCAGCTTCGCTTCCTCAGTCAACACCTGTGACGATGCCGCTCTGGCCCGCATAATGGCCAACGTGACGGAAACGGCCGACTCGGCGAAGCGCTTCGACCAGACGATGCTGTCCTTGGAGCGACGCTTCTTTCCCGACGCGCGCGAATGGGTGGTGACTCGTGCCAGTGGCGACACGGTCGAGGTTGCGATCGGGACCGGACTGAACCTGCCTTACTACGGCGCCGACGTCCGGCTGACTGGGGTGGATCTGAGCCCGGCGATGCTGGCCGTGGCCGTCGAGCGCGCTGCCCAGCGCGGACGGAAGCTGCACGCGGTGGTCGGCGATGCCGCGCAGCTGCCGTTCGCCGATGCCAGCTTCGACTCGCTGGTGTGCACCTTCGCGCTGTGCGAGGTGCCGGACGTCGGTGTCGCCCTGACCGAGTTCGCCCGGGTACTGCGTCCCGGAGGACGACTGCTGCTGGCCGACCATGTGGTGGCCACCACAGCCATCGTCCGTCTCGGTCAACGCCTGCTGGAGGCGATCACGATTCCGGCGAGCGGGGAGCACTACACCCGACGCCCCGCGGCCCAGCTGCCGGCCGATTTCACGGTGGTGGACTCCCACCGCCGCACGAAGGGGGCGGTGGAGTACGTAGAGGCACGCACGCGCCCCGCCAGTGTCATCGGCGGCCAGTAACGTCATTGCCACCATCACGAGGAGGACGCCCGTGAGTACCCTGGCCAACCGACCGAAACTGGCCCTGCTGGTGATCGACTTCCAGAACGGCGTCGTGGCCGACGTGTTCGAGCGCGACAAAGTTGCGGCCACCATCAAAGACCTGGTGGACCGGGCGCGTGCCACCGGCACTCCGGTGATCTGGGTCCAGGACGTCGACGGCGGCCGCGACGAGGGCAGCGAGGCCTGGGAGATCATCCCCGAGCTGAATCCGCTGCCGACCGAGCCGCGAGTGCAGAAGCGCTACGGAGACGCCTTCGAAGCCACCGACCTGGAAGAGCGGCTCGCCGCAGCCCGGGTGGGCAAGCTATTCGTCGCCGGCGCCCAGACCGACGCCTGCATCCGCTCCACCCTGCACGGAGCGGTGACCCGCGGTTACGACACCATCCTGGTCGCCGACGCCCACACCACCGAGGACCTCACCGAGTGGGGCAACCCCAGCCCGGCGGCCGTGATCGCCCACACCAATCTGTACTGGCAGTACCACTCGGCGCCCGACCGCGAAGTGGGCACGCTGAACGCCGCCGACGTCACCTTCTAGCGCCTGGCGGCTCCCCGTCCTAGGTCCACCAAATGGTGCGAGAACGCGGGTTGCCGGAGGACTCGAAAACGTCGCCGGCCTCCTTGAGCACCGCCAACAGTTCGGCGTCGGTGAAGTCGTAGCCATCGGCAGTGGCCGCGGCAACGAAGTCCTCCATCCCTTCGATCAGGTTGTACTTGGTGCGAAACACCTTGTCTTCGCCCCCTGCGATCAGAAATCGCTCCACCTCTGCTCGTGCCATGAATGTCTCCCGTCATCGTCACGCCCCTTGGCGATGCGGTGAGCCTAGGAAGCAGTCCGGGCGCGATTGCGGCGATCCCAGGGCCGAAACCAAGAAGAAACATGCCGCGTCGCGACTCTCGTCGACGCCGCCGCCGGCCGATGGCTCAACTAGGCTGGAAGCAGCCAAGGAGGATGACATGCAGCACGCTCACCGTCTGATCGCGGCCGCCGCGCTCGCTTCGCTGTTGACCGGCTGCGCTGCGGAAGGAAACACCGTGACCCCGACGCCATCACCATCGCGCCCGCCGTTCCAGACGATGCCGCCGCTGACCCCGTCCGGCTCGCCGATGACGCCCTCGCCGACGCAACTGACGGCCATCACCACCGACCTCGCCGCCCGCGGCGTCACCGAGACCTTCACCGTGGTGAAGTCGTTGTCGATCACCTGGCGCGACGGCTCACTGGGCTGCCCCGAGCCGGGGAAGGTGTACACCCAGGCGTTGGTGCCTGGCGCACAGATCGTGGTTGCAGTGGGCGCCACCGAGTACGACTACCGCTTCGGACGCGGTGACGCCCCCCTGCTGTGTCAGAAAGCCAAGTGAGGCTCCTGCTCAGCGGAAGCTGAGCAGGAGGGCCTCCTTGGCTCCGGACTTGTTGTCGATCGCCACCACCATTACGCCCTTGGGCTTCTGAGCCGCCGCAGCCGCGACGTCCATGGTGATCGGCAGGGTCGCCGTTCCGTTGCGCGGCACCACGGTGTAGCCACCGTTGGAGATCGCCGGCTTCCACGGATCGTAGGTCGCCACGCCCGGCATCTCGTCGCCGGCCTTCGCATCCTCGACGGTGAAGCTGGCCACGCTGTAGGTGAACCCACCCGCAGCCTCGGTCAGGCCCAGGTCCGACGCCACCACCGGGATGAGGATCGTGCTGGAGTCGGTCGGTGCGGAGGGCAGGAAGCCCGTAGAGAAGAGATCCTCGGTCGCAGCATCGTAGACGAACCCTTCCATGACGCCGTTGAAGTCGCCGGAACGAATGGCACCGGAGTCAGCGGCGAACAGGATCATGTCGGTTTGGCCGTCGTTGTTGTTGTCGATGGCCACGTCGAACTCGTCGGACGCAGCATTCGACCAGCGGTCGTGGTTGTTGATCGCGAACACCAACAGCTTGTCGTTGCCGAAGTCGAACGACTGCACGCCCGCGGCGGCCAGGTCGTAACCGGACCCACCGAACTTCGACGACACGTCGGCACCATCGGTGAGACCGAGGGTGTAGACGTCGGCGCCGGCGTCAACGGCCCCGAAGTAGTTGCTCAACCGCAAGGTCGCGCTCTTCGAGGTCGGTGCACCCACCGTGCCGATTGTCGCCGCAGGATCCACCCGCAGGCTGCCGGTCACCTTCGCCTGTGCCCGCGGCACCAGCAGGTACGGCACCCGCAACGTCCCGGCGGTTGAGGTGACCACGACATCGCCCGACACTTGGTAGAAGTCACCGGCCGCGGACGATCCGATGTTGCGAGCGTCCACACCGAGGACCAGGCCGATCGTCGCCGACTTGCCGGCGCCGACCTTGACCTTGGTGGTGCTGAGCTTCACCGTGGCCGGACGCGAGCCGGCACCGGCCTGAGTGCTCAGGGTGTAGGTGACCGCGCTGGTGCCGGTGTTGGTGATGGTGAGGGTCTTGGTGCCCAGGTAGGCGATGTTCGGCTCGGTGAAGCCGAAGCTCAGCGTGCCCTCACCAACCTTGCCCGACTTGGTGCGGTACTGGTCACCGGTCACGATCGTGGTGTTGGTCACCGCCTGCGCCGGATCGACCAGGCCCGCGCCGCTGTCGATCACCGTGGAGCCATCCACCTTCTCCGGGTCAGAGGTGTTGACCAGTGAGGTCGCAACCTGGCTCGCCGTCCAGTTCGGATGAGCCTGGACGGCCAAGGCCGCCACGCCGGCCACATGCGGTGCGGCCATCGAGGTGCCCGACAAGATCGCAGCACCACTGCCCGTACCGATTCCTGCCGAGGCGATCGACACCCCCGGGGCGGCCAGCGACGGGCTCAGGCCCGAGTCGCCGTTCACCGGACCGCGCGAGGAGAAGTCGGCCACCTGGCGGAACGCCGGGTTGTCGAGCTGCGTCTCCGCCAGGGTCACGTCCACTCCAGCAAGGCCGATCACCTTGGCCGAGTCCGCCGCAGCAGCCCCCAGGAAGGGGATGGTGACGGTGTAGGCCACGCCATCATCAGGGTTGCTGGTGATCTCGCCTTCGAATGGCGGCAGCCCATCAGAGCTGTTGATCATCAGTACAGCGGCAGCACCGGCCTGCTGGCCGAAGATCGCCTTCGCCACCCGTGCGCAGGTGCCTCGCTTCACGATCGCCAACTGGTGACCGCCCGAGACGATCCCCGCATCGGCGAAGGCCTTAGCCGAGCAACCCAGCGACTCGTTCACCCCCGCTGTGGCCGGATCATCAGCGATGACCACAGCCTTCACAGACCCCAGTCCCGCCAGGGACCCGTCGTTGGCGTTGATCACGTCCAGCGACGTGCCCCCTCCGGAGAGGGTCGCGCCGGGGAAGGTTCCGACGCTGTCGACCGCGGCCACCGAGATCACACCCTGACCGGCGGCAGGCGATCCGGTGATGTAGGGACTCGTCCCCGCATTGCCGGAGGAGGCCACCACCACGATGCCGGCCGCGACCGCGTTGGATGCAGCCACCGCATCCGGATCAGTGGAACGGCCGAAAGGACCGCCCAAGGACATGTTGATCACGTCCATGCCGTTGGCCACGGCCCAGTCGATCGCCTGAGCAGTGACATCGGTGGATCCCTCGCACCCGAAGACCCGCAGCGCGTACAGGTCGGCCTGCGGGGCGACGCCCGGACCCACCTTGAAGGCGGTCGCCTTGACATCGGCATCGGTGTAGGGGCCGGTGTAGGTCTTGCCGGCGGAGGTCACGCCGCTGCCAGCAGCGGTACCCGCAACGTGGGTGCCGTGGCCTTCACAGTCGAGCGGGTTCGCATCCGGGACCGGGGTCGTCTTGCCGGGGGTGGCGGCGTCGTAGTCGTCGCCGGCGAAGTCGTAGCCGCCCTTGATTCGCGGCGCGTTCGCCCCGAACAGCGCCGGATCGGCCGCGCTGGTGGACGACGCTTTCGCGCTCGTGTAGGCCTCGGCCGTCCCCGGACCGCCGAAGTCGGCGTGGGTGTAGTCGATGCCGGTGTCGATGATGGCCACCTTCACACCGGTACCGGTCTTGCCACTGCTGGTCCAGGTGGCCGGTGCACCGATGTAGGGCACCGAGGTGGTGTTGTCGAGGGTCTTGGGAGTCAGCGTCCGAACGCCGATGACGCCCGGCAGCTTCGCCAGGGAGTCGGCCTTGGAGGCCTGAATGCGCACCCGGATGCCGTTGTAGGCCGACTGCAGCTGGGCATCGACCTTGCCGCCCTTGGCCTTGATGTCATCGGTGATGGCGCTCTGGGCTTTGCGGAGGGTGGCCCGCACGCTGTCGCGCTCGGCCTTCGACAGCCGATGGTCGGCCTTGGCCTGAACGACGGCGACCGGATCGCCACTGAGTTGGACCATCACGTTGATCTTGCCGTCACGCTGCATGGCGCGAGGCTTCACGGTGGTACCGATCGAGCCCTTACTGGGGGACTTGGCGAAATCGTCGGAACGATCCGAACCAGGACCTGCAAGGGCGGGGGTGGGTGTCGCGAGGGCGACACTGAGGGCTGCGAGGGGGACCAGGATGGTCTTCAGCTTCACAGTGAACGACCTTTCTGCGGATAGCGGCGCAGGATGTGTCAACTGACCAGGCCACGCTATTTGTCACCCGTATGGGGGTCAAGGGCTACCGGGTTACGAACGGGCTTCATTGATGAATCTGTGAAGACTTCGACCCATTGACCGCCGAAATCCGCACGTCAGGGGCACGCTGGGGGTATGGACGTCGATCTCACCTTCCTGGGCGGTGCCGGCACGGTGACCGGCTCGAAGTTCCTGCTGCACTCCGGCTCGACGCGGGTTCTGGTCGACGCCGGGGTCTTCCAAGGAGAGAAGCAGTACCGCCTGCTCAACTGGGAGCCCTTCCCGGTACCTCCTGCTGAGTTGTCCGCCGTGCTGATCACCCACGCCCACACCGACCACGTGGGCTACCTCCCGGTACTGGTGCGCGACGGATTCGCCGGGGAGGTGCTGGCCACCGAGGCGACCGCAGAGCTGGCGGCCATCGTCCTGCGCGATGCCGCCTTCCTGGCCGAGCGCGATGCCGCACACGCCGCCGAAGGCGGCTACTCCAAGCACCAGCCACCCTTGCCGCTGTTCACCATCGGAGATGTCGAGCAAGCCCTGAAGCTGTTCCGGGTCGTGGATTTCGACACCGACTACGACCTCGACGACGGCTGGAGCGCGCGCTGGACTCGGGCGGGTCACATCCTCGGCTCGGCAAGCATCCGGGTGCAGACTCCGTCGGGATCGGTGCTGTTCTCCGGCGACCTCGGTCGCAGCATCCATCCCGTCCTGCGCGCCCGGGAGACCCCGCCGGGCGCCGACGTCGTCCTGATCGAGTCGACCTACGGCGACCGGGAGCACTTCGAGCCGGACGGCGCCGCGCACGAGCCCTTGGCGGACGTGATCCGACGCACGGCTCGGCGTGGTGGCTCGGTGCTGGTTCCCGCGTTCGCGGTGGACCGCACCGAGGTCGTCCTCAAGACCATCACCGAGCTGATGAAGGACGGACGCATCCCCACCCTGCCGGTGTATGTGAACTCCCCCATGGCACTGGCGGCCCTGCGGGTCTACCGCGACCCCCGGTTCGCCGACGAGCTGCGCCCCGACCTGGACGCTGACACCTTCGTCGACCTGCCCCAGTTGCACGAGGTGCGCACCACAGAGGACTCGATCAAGCTCAACAACCCGAAGGTGCCCTCGATCATCATCTCCTCCTCCGGCATGGCCACCGGGGGTCGGGTGCTGCACCACCTGGAACACCTCCTGCCCGACGACCGCAATGCTGTGGTGCTCACCGGCTACCAAGCCGTCGGCACGCGCGGACGGTCACTGGCCGACGGCGCCCGGCACCTGAAGATGCACGGACGCGACGTGCCCGTGCGCGCCGAGGTCCTCACCGACGAAGAGTTCAGCGTGCACGCCGATGCCTCCGAACTGGTCGACTGGCTCGACGCGCTATCGCCGGCGCCTCGGCAGGTCTACTGCGTCCATGGTGATCCGGACTCGGCCGCCGCCCTGGCACGGACGCTGACCGCCTGCGGCCGAGCCGCACAGGTCGCCGCGTACGGAACGAGTGTCAGTCTCGGTTGAGCGCCCGACGCGAGGTCATCGCCCGGTAGTCGTCCCTGCTGATCAGCAACGGGTTCGGGCCCCGGTTGGCCAGCCACTCGGTCACCGTGGCCGGCCAGACCATCGGCACCGGTTGGAACAGCTCGGTGATCATCACCGGGAGCATCCAGTCGCCGGTCTCCACCTGCTGAGCGGGCCCGACAACCAGCGCCCGTCCGGTCAGCCCGACGGAGGTGACGAAGAGGACCTCGTCGAGTTGGCCCAGCTCGGGCGGGTCGAGGTCGACGGTGAGCCCAACGGCCACCTCGCCGGCCTCGGCCAGCACCTTGCCGAGCGTCTCGGGGTCGTCCGGCCCCAGGCGGACCGCCCAGCGCGAGTTGGGGCTGACCTGCGACCGGATGGCGCGGATCACCTCGACCGCGTCCAGATCGTGCGACTGGCGCCACCGCACCAGCACGCGCCGCAGGTTGGCCCGGGTCTTGGGATCGGCACCGGACCGCTGCAGGTACCAGGTCAGCGCATCGCCGGCGTAGTCAATGACCGCGATCGGGCGGGCCGTCCGGATCCGATCCAATGCGTCACGCAACCCGAACCCGCGGTGGATCAGGATCGCCAGCACAGCGGACGGCGCGCGGTTCACTCCCATGTGGCAGTGGACCAGGATCTTGTGATCAGGGCTGGCGGCCAGCACCTCGTCGACCCACTCGATGAGCGAAGTGAACCACTCCGCGGGGATGACCTGGCCCGCGTCATCGACGTCGTGATGCAGGTAGGTCAGCTGCGGCGCCCAGGTGTGAACCAGCACTTCGTCGCTCCATTCCGAGCGAAGGTCGACGATGTGGGTGATCCCGGCGGCGATCAGTTCGTCCAACTGACTGCGAGCCGTCGCGAAGTGCGGTGAGAGGTCACCGCCGACGGCGATGCGCTCGGTTACGAAGTCGGCGTTCGCCGCAGTCAACTCCGGCAGCGTCGCCGTCGCTGTCTGGGGATCGCCTGGCACCCCTCCATGATGCCCTGTCCGAGGGCCCGGTCGGGACAAGCCGGCGCAATTCTGGACGCCGGGCAGGCCCCGCGTGGCGAGCCACGCAAATCGGTTAACAACATAATGAGTTGCTGCAAATGATGCGGGTGCCGCCATTTGAATCACCCGTCACCCGCATTGGGGACACTCATCGCATTTTCAATCAGGCCATTCCGGGAACAACGCGAGTCATTGCGCCCGCTTTATCGGCCCTGCTCGCGAGTCGGCGCCGACCCCCTCGAGGCCGACGGAGAACCCTCCCCATCACCGCTCCCACCGGCTAGCCTGAGATCCGAGGACGCAACGATCGGCGTTCACCGCACACCAAGGAGCAGTGACATGGCAGCGAAATTCGAGCTCTACAAGGACGCCAAAGGCGAGTACCGCTGGCGTTTGAAGGCATCCAACGGCCAGACCATCGCCACTGGCGGCGAGGGCTACAGCAGCGCGAGCAGCGCTAAGGCCGGCATCGATTCGGTCAAGCGCAACGCCGCGGATGCCGAGATCGAAGAGGTCTGAGCACCCACTCACAGCGAGGGCCGGGGCGTTGGTTGCGCCCCGGCCCTTGACTTGCCCCGCGCAATACCACGCCGCCGCTACGTGCTATTGCTCACTCACACCCCCGTTGTGAGAGCGGGTTTCGCGGTATTATTCAGATGTTCTTGGGGTGGTGCCGACTATGGGACCGAGTAACGTCACCGGGGGGGCGACGAGACTGGAACCAACCAAACCAAGATCACTGGAGAGCGAGAGGCCATCGCCGGGGGGCATGGTGGCAAGCACTCAGCCGGACTCCGGCGTAACTCTCCGAGACAGTGCCGCAGGGCAGCCATGGCCTTGCTAAGACACTTTGGGCGACCAGGCGAGTTACCTCGACTGGTCGCCCATTGTCGTTGTTGCTGGGCCTAGGCTCCTGCTGTGGCCACTCCAGACTTCATTCGCGAACTGCGCAGCTTGATCGGCACTCGGCCCTTGTGGCTGACCGGCGCCACCGCGGTGGTGACACGCGAGTCGGACGACGGCACCGAGATCCTCCTGGTTCGACGCTCCGACAATGGCGAATGGTCCCCGGTCTCGGGCATCGTCGACCCGGGTGAACACCCGGCAGTGACGGCGGTGCGCGAAGTCAGCGAGGAGGCCGGCGTCACCGCCAAGGTGGAACAGCTGGTGTGGGTGACCGTGACCGACATGATCACCTATGCCAATGGCGACCAAACCCGCTATCTCGACCACATCTTTCGCTGCCGTTGGACCGGCGGGGAGCCGCACCCTGCCGACGGCGAGGCCACCGAAGCCGCATTCTTCGGACTCGATCGCCTCCCCCCGCTGCGCGCCGACTACGCCGAACGCGTGCAGGCGGCGCTCACCCCGGCCGCAACGACCCGGCTGGACTGACCTAGACACACCCCTCGACGGCCCCGAAATCAATGGACCACTATCCCCCAAATGGGTGACTAAACCCGTCTTTGGCGAATGTTGTTCCGCATAGGGATTTCCTCACGAAACCGCCCCGGCCATCTTCCCGAGGTCTAGCATCGAACTACTGATGCTAGGAGGGGGACATGCGGTCATACGCCGAATTGCATGTACACATCGAGGGCGCACTGGAGCCAGCGTTGGCTTTTGCTCTCGCCAAAAAGAACAACGTTGAGCTTCCGTTCGCCAACCCAGACGAGCTCACCAAGAAGCTCAGCTTCACCCAGCTCCAGGACTACCTGGATCTCTACTACGCCAACATGGCGGTGCTGAAGACCGAAGAGGACTTCGCCCAACTGACCAACGCCTACTTGGCCAAGGCCAAGGCATGCGGGATCACCCGGGCCGAAGTCTCCTGCGATCTCGCCGCCCATCTTGCCCGCGGAGTTCCTGCCGAGGTGGTTCTCGGCGGTATCTCCGGTGCCCTGGCCAGGTCCGAGAAGGACTACGGGATCAGCACCGGACTCATCCTCAACTTCGGTCAGCACCTGACCAGCGAAGAGGCCGAGGCCGCCTATGACCAGGCGATGGCCACCGGCACCGAGCTGATCGCCGTGGGCGTCTGCCTCACCAAGGCCGAAGCCTCAGCGGCACCGTTCACCGGGCTGTTCGGTAAGGCTCGCAGTGCCGGTCTGCACACCGTGGCGCATGTCGGCGGCGAAGCCGGCGTCGATACGGTCTGGGACTGCCTGCACGCCCTGAAGGTCGGACGAATCGGCTCCTGCGGGGTCGAAGATCGCGACCTGATGTACTACCTGGCCGACTACAGCATTCCGCTGACCTACTGCCCGTTGGCCAATGCCGCCATTCATCCCGACACGCACTCGGTGCACCCGCTGCCCCTGCTGTTGGAAGAAGGCGTGGTGGTCACCATCAACTCCGAGTCGCCCGCCTACTTCGGCGGCTACCTGGACGCGAACCTGGCCGCGGTCACTGCGGACTTCAACCTGACCGAGGACCAACTCGATCAGCTGGCCCGCAATAGCTTCGCCGGCGCATTCCTCGCCGAGAGCAAGAAGGCTCAACTGTCCGGCCTGGTGCCGGCCTGAGTAGACGTCGAATCGCCCGCGGTTGACCGCCCGCGGGCGGTTCGGCATGCCCGTCAGCGTCCGCCCGAACTCTGGTACGCGGTGGTGCCTGCGAGGGTGGGATTTGCCGGTTTCGCCGCGGCCCCCAACCGCCGAGGAGCACAATCGGATCCATGGCGCGTTTCACTGGAAGTTCCCACTTCGAGTGCTCGGTGTGCCATCGCAGGCACGAGAATGTGGCCAAGCTCCTCGGCCCCCGCGCGCCGGACGACTGGGCTCTGGCCGGCCCCGGCGAACGCCTCGAAGCCGAGCTCACCCCCGACATCTGCATCCTGCCGATCAACGGAATCACCCGGCACTTCATCCGCGGACACCTGCAGCTCCCGGTCGACGAGCGCGAGTTCGGCCCGTTCGTCTGGTCGGTGTGGGTCGAGCTCGACGAGCGGGCGATGACAGAGGTCGCGCGCGTCTGGGACGACCCGAACCGGGCAGCAGTTCCACCACTTCACGGGCGCCTGGCCAATGAACTGCCCTACGAACAACCCACCCGGGGCTTGCCAGTGACCGTCCACACCCGCGATCTTGGTCAGGTGCCATTAGTGATGCTCTCGCCAGGAACCCACCACTCCATCGCCGATGAACAGCGTGAAGGGATCGCCGTTCATCGCGCCGCCGAGTTGGCTGGGCGGGTGGAGCGCTAGTGAGCGACTTCTTCCAGCTCTTCCAGCCAGGGTTGCGACACCAGAACGAACAGCGCGACTTGGACAAGATCCTGGTCGTCGAGGAGGATGCCGGCGGCTCGGGTCCCAAGCCGCTCGACCTTGATTCCGGCACGGTCACCCTGCGGCATCCGGCCACCGGCGCGGCCAGTGACCCGGAGGTCCCCGCACCCGATGACAAGGACTGGACCTGGGTGCTGGAGCGACCCTGCCCCGAATGCGGCTACGACGCCAGCACCATCGAGGTCACCGCACTGCCCGCACTGGTCGCCGAGGCCGCCGCACCGTGGGCCACGGTGTTGGCCCGCCCCGATGTGCGCGTCCGGCCGGCAGCGACGGTGTGGTCGCCGCTGGAGTACGCCTGCCACGTCCGCGATGTGCTGCTGATCTTCGCTGAGCGGGCCGTGCTAATCCGCACCACCGACGATCCGGTCTTCGCCAACTGGGATCAAGACGCCACTGCCCTGGCGGAGCGGTACTGGGAGGCGGATCCGGACGAGGTGGCCGACCAGCTCGCGACCGCCGCCACTGTCAACGCGGCTGCCTGGGCGTCAGCCGCGGACGCTGATTGGCAACGTCCCGGACGGCGCAGCAACGGCTCGACGTTCACCCTCGACACTCTGGGTCGCTACTTCCTGCACGACCTGCGCCACCACCTGCGCGACGTCGGCGCCTGAGTCGTCAACTCCGGGTCGTCAGCTCCGGGTCGTCAGTTCCGGGTCGTCAGTTCCTTCAGCTCGGCCGGTGCCGGCGCGGGGACCGGATCGAACGCGTCCAGGGCCTCCTCGGTCAACCGACGCCCGAGTTCGATCATCTCCTCCGCGCGGTGGAACTCCATCGCCTTGGCCGCATCGCCTGGCACCGTCACCAAGACGTCCGGGGTCAGCGCAGCGAGACGGAACCGGGTGATCATCGCCGCCATCGCGTCCAGGCTCAACATGCTCACGTCGGCGATCCCGAGTCCGGCCGGCGGCGGCTCCCACGCCGGCCCTTGCGGTTCGGCGTCCTCGCTCTTGCCGAAGCGGGCCACGATCGAGGCGATCAAGTCGTTGCTCCACAACTCGCTGGCACCCTTGAGGAAGTGGTCCATCCATTCCGCCGACGGTCGAGCCGCCGAGGACTCCTTGGTCGGTGACAGCACGGTGGTGTGGTCCTTGGGGCCGGACAGGCTGATCGCCATCGTGAAGTCGGCATCGCTGCCGATCACCGGCTCCATCGGGACGGGGTTCAGCACCCCGCCGTCGACCAACAGGCGTCCGTTGACCATGATCGGGGTGATCAGCGCCGGGATGCCCACCGATGCCCGGATCGCGACCGACAGCGGGCCGGAGGTGAACCACACCTCGCGGCGGGCACCCAGGTCGGTGGCCACCGCCGTGTAGGGGATCGGCAGGTCTTCGATCTGCACCCCGCCGAGCATCTCGTCGACGCGACCGAGCACCCGATCGAGCTTCAGCAGACCCGGTCCGTTGATCACCGGATCGATCAGCCGCCGAACGTCGCGCGCGGTCAGCCCGACGACCCAGTCGGTGTACTCCTGCAAGGTGCCGGTGGCGTGCAGACCGGCCACCAACGCGCCCATCGAACTGCCAGCGATCGTGGTCACTTCGTATCCACGTTCGGCCAAGACCTGCAATGCCCCGATGTGGGCATACCCTCGGGCTCCACCCGACCCCAGTACCAGTGCGACTCTCTTCACGCCTCAATACTGCCTCGCCACCAAGGCCGACGGGTATCGTGGCGCGCATGAGTCAGCCACCGGTGGCCGCCGCCTGCTACCGCCACCCGGATCGCCCCACCTACATCGCCTGCCAACGCTGCGGACGTCCGATCTGCGGGGATTGCATGATCAGCGCAGCCGTCGGCTTCCAGTGCCCCGACTGTGTCCGGCAGGGCGCTCGGGAGACGCGGCAGAACCAGTTGCCCTTCGGCGGCCTCCAGGTGGCCAACAGTGCACTCACCTCGATCGTCCTGATCGCGTTGAACGTCGCGGTCTGGGTGGTCATCATGCTCACCGGCGGGCAGGGCAGCCGCTGGGTCCAGTGGCTCGCCTTGTCCGGGCACGGCTACTGCGGATCGCTCAGCGACCCCAGCTCCTACTACCCCCAGGCCGGGGCTGCGGCCTGCGCTCGGCTCACCGACGGCACCTGGCTGCCCGGCGCGCTGGACGGCGCCTGGTGGCAGGTTCTCACCAGCGGCTTCACCCACGTCCAACCGATGCACATCGGACTGAACATGTTGGCCCTGTGGTTCCTGGGCCCCCCGCTGGAGCGCATCCTCGGCCGCGGCAGGTTCCTGGCGCTGTACCTGTTGTCGCTGTTGGCCGGGTCGGCCGCGGTGCTGTGGCTGCTGCCCACGGCCCAATCCACGCTGGGTGCGTCCGGTGCGGTCTTCGGGCTGCTCGGCGCCTTGCTGGTGCTCACCGTCAAGACCAAGGGTGACCTGAACAACGTCCTGATCTGGCTGGGGATCAACCTGGTCGCGACCTTCCTGGTTCCCGGCATCTCCTGGCAGGCCCACGTCGGCGGACTGATCGGTGGCCTGATCGCCTCGGCGATCATCATGTTCGCCCCCCGCCAGAATCGGACGGCCCACCAAGTGGCCGGCCTGGCCGCGCTCGGGTTGGCCATCGCGGGGCTCCTGGTCGGGCGCCTGTTCGTCAGCTGACCGGTTGTCGCCGGGTGGCGATCAGGCTGGTGGTGATCACCACCGCAAGGATGGCCACGATCACTCCCAGCGAGGCCAACGTCGGCACCGTCGGCACCCACGCCCAGATACCGTGCGCCCAGTGGAGCACCAGCTTCACCCCGATGAAGGCCAGGATCGCAGCCAGTCCGTAGCCCAGGTGCACCAGGGCGCCCAGTGCTCCGGCCAGGACGAAGTACAGCGCGCGCAGGCCGAGCAGTGCGAACGCATTGGTGGCGAAGACCAGGAAGGGATCGCCGGTGATGCCGTAGACCGCCGGCACCGAGTCGACCGCGAACACCACGTCCGTGCCCAGGATGGCCACCGTGGCCAGGGCCAGCGGGGTGATCGCGCGACGTCCGTCGGCGACCACGCTCATTCGGCTGCCGTGATAGCCGTCGGTCACCGGGAAGAACCGGCGCACCAGCTTCACCAGCCGCAACTGAGCGGGATCGATGGCGTGGTCGCCGGGGGTGGCGGCGTCCCGATAGACCTTCACCGCCGTGGCCAGCAGGATCGCGCCGAAAAGCAGAAACGTCCAGGAGAAGTTCGCCAGCATCGCCGCACCCAGGGCGATGAAGACCCCGCGCAGGACGAGCGCGCCGGCCACGCCGATCAGCAGGACGCGCTGCTGCAACTCCTTGGGCACCGCGAAGGCGCTCAGCAGCAGCATGAACACGAACAGGTTGTCGACGCTCAGTGACTTCTCCACCAGGTAGCCGGCGTAATACTCCAGCCCGATCTGGGATCCGTAGGTGAGCCACACCCAGGCGCCGAAGGCCACCGGGAGCGCAATGTAGAAGGTCGACCAGCCGATGGCCTCCTTCATCGAGACCTCGTGCGGCTTGCGGGTGATGATGAAGTCGAGCATGAACAAGACGAGCACCGCCGCCAGGGTGATACCCCACAGCAGCGGCGTACCGATTCCCAGTTGACCGGTCATTGGATGGGTCCTCTCACAGTGAATGCTGTGAGGTCTCCTTCACCGCTCGGCGGTGCGTTCGCGAGAACCAGGTGGCTCGTATTGACCGCGAACAGCTTGGGAAGTACTCCCCTCAGCACCGAGACTACTGATCAGTCGGCCGGGGAGCCTAGCCGGTGGCGGCAATTGCGCATCTGCCCTGCCACCTCGTGGTGGTTATCAACCCGCTGAAGCGGCGGCTCCCCTACTGATGTCACCTGGTGGTGGTTATGGCGGGCCAACGACCCACCCATATCGACCATCAGGTGGCACCTCGATGGGCAGCCCCGGTTCATGGGTGCCATTACCACCACCATGTGCCACCAAAGTCGCGCGGCTCGCCCAACTGACGGCTGGAGTCCCCCTGGCCGCCGGAAGCCGGATCAGCCGGCGTTCGACAGTCGACCGAAACCGGCCTCGGCCAGCAGGCGCTGATGGAAGCGTGGCTCGCCGGTGACCTCCGGGTGGAAGGCCAGTCCGGTGATGGCGCCGGAACGAACACCGACGATCGCTTCGCCGCGGCGGGCGATTACCTCCACCTCCGGGCCCACCTCGACCACCTGCGGCGCCCGGATGAAGGCCACCTTCACCGGGCCGTCGGCGGTTTCCAAGCCGACCTCGGCCGAGTCGACCTGGGAGCCGAAGGCATTGCGGCGCACGGTCGCGTCCAGGACGCCGAGCGATCGCTGCCCCGGTGCCGGGTCGAGCACTGTGCGGGCCAGCAGAATCAGCCCGGCGCAGGTGCCCAGCGTGGGCAGGCCATCACTGATCACCTGCTTCAGCGGTTCGAACAGCTCGAACGTGCGCAGCAAGCGGTCCATCACCGACGACTCGCCGCCCGGCAGGACGATCGCGTCCAGGCGCACCCCGTCCGCACCCAGCAGGTCGGAGGGGGTACGCACCCAGCAGGTGTTCACCCCGAGGTCCTGGAGCAACTCGATGTGCTCGCTGACGCCTCCTTGGAGGCCGAGCACACCGACCAGCGCACTCACTGACTCACCAGCCGCGCTCGGCCAGGCGATGCGGTGCCGGGACGTCGGCCACGTTGATGCCCACCATCGCTTCGCCGAGCCCGCGGGAGGTCTCGGCGATCACGGCGGCGTCGGTGTAGGCCGCGGTGGCCTTCACGATCGCGGCGGCGCGCTTGGCCGGATCGCCGGACTTGAAGATGCCCGAGCCGACGAACACCCCCTCGGCACCCAGCTGCATCAGCAGCGCAGCATCGGCCGGGGTGGCCACGCCGCCTGCGGTGAACAGCACCACCGGCAGCTTGCCGGTCTCGGCCACTTCACGGACCAGTTCGTAGGGCGCGGCCAGTTCCTTGGCGGCCACGTACAGCTGATCGGGGTTGGCGGTAAAGGTGGCCTGCAGCGCGGCGATCTCGCTGCGGATCGTGCGAATGTGCTTGACCGCCTCGGACACGTCACCGGTGCCGGCCTCGCCCTTGGAACGGATCATCGCCGCGCCTTCGGTGATCCGCCGCAGGGCCTCGCCCAGGTTGGTCGCGCCACAGACGAAGGGGACGGTGAAGGCGTGCTTGTCGATGTGATTGACGTAGTCGGCCGGCGACAACACCTCGGACTCGTCGATGTAGTCGACCCTGAGGGCTTGCAGCACCTGCGCTTCGACGAAGTGTCCGATTCGAGCCTTGGCCATCACCGGGATCGACACCGCGGAGATGATGCCTTCGATCAGGTCGGGGTCGCTCATCCGAGCCACACCGCCCTGGGAGCGGATATCGGCTGGCACCCGCTCCAACGCCATCACCGCTACCGCGCCGGCATCCTCGGCGATCCGCGCCTGTTCGGGGGTGACCACGTCCATGATCACGCCGCCTTTGAGCATGTCCGCGAGGCCACGTTTGACCGCGCGAGTTCCCGTCTGAGTCGTCATGAGCTTCATCCTGCGCGGCTTACTGGCCTGAAACCAGAGCCAGAACTAGGCGACTGTCTACAGTCCAGTATTCTGGACGGGTGCGCCGCACTCCCGAGATCACCCTGCCGCTGCGCGTCGACCGCGCCCGTGGACCGCTGCCTGAGCAGCTGTCCGGGCAACTGCGCGACCTGATCGCTCGCCAGGTACTCGCCCCCGGCGACCCGCTGCCGGCCAGCCGTCCGCTGGCCACACATCTGGGCATCTCCCGCGGCTCTGTGGTCGCCGCCTACGACCAGCTGCTGGCCGAGGGCTACCTCTCCGCGACCGCTGGC
>PHEY01000011.1 GCA_002841335.1 Actinobacteria bacterium HGW-Actinobacteria-2
GGCCGGCCTTGATCAGGCCATAGCTGCCCATGAAGCCGCCGGTGGGCCGCAGCTCGGCGCTGTTCTGGGACACCAGGACGAACCGGTGGTCGCCGGAGAACACATAGTTCACGAACCCGGCGATCGAGCCGCTCTTTGCCAGGAACGGCTTGGTCGGCGCGAGCAGATCCTCCGCCGATTGGACGGCGTCCGCCAGCGGGGGCAACAGTCCGTCGGCGGACAGCTGCGGCTCGATGGCCGCGATCGTCTGGAGCGAGTCGACCGCGCTGAGCAGGTAGGGCTTGGCCACCTTCAGCACGTCGCTCAGTTTGTGCCCCGACGCAGACGTCTGAGCCACCAGCGCGGCCATTTGCGCTCCGGCGGACGAACTCGCCGCACCCACCTGCGCCAGCTGGTCAACCGCCTGCAGTTGCCGTCCGGCCACCGGGATGGCCTGGAGCCAGGTCGGCCCGAGCAGGCTGCGGGTGTGTTCGAACTGCTGCTGCGCCTGGCTGAGCTGCGCCTGCGCGCCGACGCCGTCGCCGTTCTTGAGGAGTTCCAGCCCTTGCCGTGCGGACGCCTCGCCAGCCTTGGCCGATGCCTGGACTTGGCTGGCCCACCACGCGCCAAGGCCGCCCAAGCCGAGCAGCGCCACAAAGACGGCAGCCGCAATCACCCAGCTGCGGCGCCTCTTCATGCCACCGATCGTAGTTCGCTGCACATAGGGTCATGGCCGGTTCCTACCTAGCAATCGTGATCACTGCGGTATAGAACCACCGAACCCAGGCGATTCGGAGCTCGCCGACTCGCACCCAGTGGCGCTCGGGCAGGCTTGTCGGCGGTCCTTCCTATCGCCTCTGGCGATCACCGCACTTTTTGGGTTCGACTCGAGGTGCGAGCTGTGGTGGGGTACCCGGGCCGCGTGCCGGTGACCGTGACGGTGAGGCGGGTACCGCGGTCGGTCGAGGTCAGGGTGTAGGACGCCCGAGTCGCTCCGGGGATCGCCACGCCTTGCCGGTACCACTGGTAGCGGAAGGTCATCTTGCTCGGCTTCCACGTCCCCGGCTTCGCCTTGAGCTTCTTGCCTACCTTGGCTGTGCCCGACACTTTCGGTTTGGCCGGCTTGGTCTTTCCAAGGAAGGGGACCTTCCGGGTAGGAGCCGACGTGGCCTGGGCCGGGGTGTACCCAGCCAGGCTCCCGGTGACCTGCACCTGGATCGGGAGACCGGCGTCGGCGGCCACCACACGGTAGGTGGACCCAACTGCTCCCGGAATCGCAGCCCCTCCGCGCAACCACTGGTAGCTGAGTGCGGTCCCGGCCGGTCCCCATCCGGTGGTGTTCGCGGTGAGGACGACGTTGATCGCGGCCGCCTTGCCCGAGATGGATGCGCTGCCTTGAGTGACGACAGGCAGCACCGTCGGCGGTGCGGCTGCCACGGCCAGTCCCGCAGTGACGAGGTCGAAGCTGGCGAAGGTCAGCGTCGCCTGCCCGATGTTGCTGGCGATCGGCGCGTGCCGGTAGCTGATCCGGAGCGAGACCGTGTGGCCTTGATCGGCTGCGGCGATCGTGTACGCCGAGCCGACCGCACCGGCGATTGGCGTGTCGTCGCGTCGCCACTGGTAGGCAACCGGCTGGATGTCATCGCCGAAGGAGGCTGGCGTCGCGGTCAGCGTGGCTCCCACACTGTTACCACCGGCGACCTTCGCCGCTGCGGTCGCTGCCGGTGCAGTCCCACAGTCCAGCATGATGCCCAGATCCACCTTGGCCGGCGGTACCTCCATGGCATCGGAGGTGGTGGTGGCGCATCCGCTGGCACGCACCTTGTACCAACCGGGAACCACGTCCCAGCGGAACCGCCCGTCGGCGTCGGTCTGATCCGGGTTGGTCCGGTTGCCCGACGACATCAGGCTCGACCCGTCCGGCACCGCGGTGAAGTCGCCCTCGGCGGCGTCGGACTCCAGCAGGGTGACCGATGCGCCAGAGACGGTGTTGCCGTACTTGTCGTACACCGTTCCGCTGGGATCGACGTAGAGGTCGAAGGAGCTTTGGGTCTCCGGCCCGGCCTCACAGCTGATCGTGGACGTCACCCTTCCGACGCCGGTGTAGGGGTAGAGCGTCCCCACCGCAGCTGTGAGGTCTCCGACCGTGGTCGCGAAGGTGCCGTTCCGTAGCGTCCGACCGGAGTCGTCGAGCACCGTCCACGTGCCGGATGCGGCACCCGTGCACCGGTTCTTCACCGTGAGCGTGAGCGGAGTCTGGTAGTCGACGACGGGGACTCCCTGTGCGGTGTCGACCGCAGTGATCGACGCGCCAGCAGGCGGAGCTTCCGGAGCCTGCAGGGTGATCGACAACTGCGTGGTCTGGTCCTTGGTGACGGTGGCCTCGGTTCCGCGGCCGATCAGGTCTCCCGGCGGTGACACGCGCACGGCGTACGTGCCGACCGGCAATGCCTCCAGTCCGAAGGTGCCATCACTGGCCGAGGTGTTGACCTGGCAGTGGTCCTGCGTCTCGTCCGTCAGATGACAGATGCTGACCGAGGCGCCCGGCACCGGGTCACCCGCCGCGTTGTGCAGGACGCCGCTGATGTTGCCGACGGCCGGCCGTTCCACCGGGCCGACGGCGTCCGAGGTGACCGCCAAGTCCTGGTAGTCGGTCTTGACCCCGGTGAGCGTGACCGTGATGGTCTTGCCCTCGTCTTCACCCACCAAGGTGTAGCGGTCTCGATCCGCGCCCGAGATCGGATGACCGTCCCGGTTCCACTGGTAGTGGACGGAATCCGGCTGTGGGTTCCAGGTGCCGGAAACGGCTGTGAGCGTGCTGCCGACGATGGCCTTTCCGGAGATCGTCGGCGCAGTGGTGCTCAGCGCTCCGACGGCGATCGGCGTGGTGGGGTCGGAGGACACCACCGTCAGTCGATAGCCCGGCGTGGATGCCGTGACCCGGACGGTCAGCGCGCTTCCGATGTCCTGGCTGGTCGGAGTGTAGGTGGATTGGTACGCACCAGGGATCGCCGCTCCTGCCCGGAACCACTGGTAGCCGAAGTGCTCGACCGCGGGCGTCCAGCTGCCGGTCTCAGCCTGCAACTTCGATCCGACAAACGGCTGCCCGGAGATGCTGGGGCGCGGTGAAGCGGTGTACTCCGCACCATCGCCGATCACCAGGTCGATCGAGGGCAGTGCCGTGCCGGATTGCACTGTGATCCACTCCGCTCCCGCCTCGGTGGCACTGGCCGGGTACCAGGTGGTGCGAGCCTCACCCAGGCATTCGTCGTCTTCGAAGAGCAGCCCCAGGCAGACGGTCGCTGACAGGTGGTACTTGCCGGCGGGTGCGGACAGCGAGAACTTCCCGGTTCCCGGTTCCACGGAGGTGACCTTGGTCTGATCAGCGTTGGAGAGCGTCACCGTGACTTGATCGGTGAAGCCGACTTGGCTGACCGCAGTGCCGGTGACCGTGCCGTCCGCCTCCACGATGGGCAGGGTGACGGAAGTCGTCGTGCCTTGTCCGGCGGTGATGGTCAGCGGTTCCGCGAGGTCGCGAGTGGCGGCCGAAGGCCACCACATCGTGGGTGAGCCGTCGGCATTGATGCGGAGATACACCTGCCCGGGGGCAAGGTCAGGGAAGGTGAACGACGCACCTTCGTCGGTGCCGGCAGTGGAAAGGGTCTTGCCGTCGCCGTCGACGAGGGTAAGGCTCACGTAGCGGTGGCCACCGCTGCTGAGCACTCGTCCACTCAGTCGTCCGGCTTGCACCAGGCGAACAGCCGCCGTGGCGGTGCTCTCTCCGTCAATGACGACGACAGGGGTGCCACTGCCGACCTGTGCCGGCAGATACCCGCTGCGGGTGACGGTGACCTCGGCTGCGCCGGGGGCGACTCCCGTGATCTCCCAATGCCCATTGCGGTCGGTGGTCGCCCACTTGTACTGGTTACTGCTGTCAACGGCGGTTACCGAGGCGTTGGTCAGCGGCTGGCCAAGGTCATTGAGGACCTGGCCCAGGACCTTTCCACCGGTCGACATGTGAATGTCGTAGACGGTGTCCGCCGACACGGTCACCTTCGTCGCGTACCTCACCAATTGGTCGATGGGAGAGTTGCAGAACAAGTAGTAGGTGCCGGCCGGAACAGTGGTGGAGAAGTGCCCCGTGCTGTCCAGGGTCACCCAGAGTTCGTCGTAGTCATCCGGGCCACCAGACAACACCAGTTCGAAGGAGTCGAAACCATCGGCCGGGAGGGAGATCCCCGCAGGCACAATGACCTGTCCACTGAGCGTGACCGTGGTACGCGGCGGCGCCCCGGGCAGAGTGAACTCGATGAAGGCCGGCGTGACGCCAGCAGTCACCGACACCACCGCTGCAGTTCTGGCATCGCCTCCGCCGTACCAGACCAGTGTCCCGTCATTGTCGACGGCGATCAGGTAGTCACCGGGGGACACGTTCTTGAACGCGAAGGGGGTCGTGCTGGTTGGCGGTGAATCTCCCGACCACTGTTGGTCGATGACGGCGCCGGTGTGGGCATCCACCAGGTAGATGTCGTAGTAGGAGGACGGAGTGCCCGTGAAGATCATGCTGCCGCTGATGGTGGTGACGGCAGGATCAGGGGTGAGCTGCCGTGCGACATCAACGGTGGCCTGGCCGGCGACGACCACGCCGGTGAGTCGTTGCGGGGTGTAGCCGTCGGCATAGACCTCGAGCTGATAGGTCCCGGCAATGAGGGACACTTCGGGGTCGTCAGTATCGATCCAATAGGTGTCGAGTTCGGTCTGGCCACTCGCGTCGTACACGGAGAGAATCGCACCGAGTGGGGCGCCGTGCTCGTCCGTCGCGGAGACGCGGACGGTTCCGGTGGCGGGAATCGTCATGTCGACTGTGGTGGTGAGTCCCGCGGTGACCGTCCAGGTGGTGGCGTAGCTACGCCAGCCGTCGGGTGCCCACATCGTGGTCGTGTCGGTGTCGACAGCCACTCGATACTCGCCGCTCGGCAGGTTGAGGATGGTGAAGTTCCCGTGGCTGTCGGTCTGCTGGTAGTACTGCGACCACGATTGGCCGACGGGTATCGCGGAGACGGTCTGACCGGCCACCGGGTTGTGGGCGGCGTCGGTGATGGTCCCGGAAATGGCGCCCCCGGAGATCAGCGGGTGATCCGACAGATTGAACTCCAACCCGCTGTGGGCCTCACCGGCGGCGACGGTGATCCAGTTCGCCGTACTTTCGGTGGGGCGATCCTGCCACCACTGGTCGTTCACCTCGACCGCGTAGGTGCCGGGCGGGAGCGACCCGAAAGTGAACTCGCCACCGCTGTCAGTCTTCAGGTAGCGGGTCAGGGTGGCATCGCTTCGATCGACCAGCGTGACGGAAGTGTCACTAGCCGGTGTCCCGTCTGCGTTATGAACGACGCCACTCATCGATGCCGGCTTGGCGAGTTCCATGTCGGCGGTCACATCAGCGCCGGGGCTGACATCGATAGCGCGCGCGCTGTTCACCGAATACTGGTTCGGGTAGTACTGGACCACACGGCCGCGCATTGAACTCAGGTAGTAATGGCCTGGTGGAAGCTGCGAGAAGCTGTAATGGCCGGAGCTGTCGGTGTAGGTACTCCGATAGCCGGGGCCGTATCCGTCGGTAGGAGTATCGGCGGTGAGGACGACGTACTGGTCCGCGACCGGGGCGCCGTCAATAGAGGTGATCGTGCCGCTGATCGAGCCAGCGGGCGCCAGCGGGATGTCCCCCAGCGACAGGTCATCCTTATCGAGCTGTACGTTTTCGGACCACCACGACAGCCCAGCCTTGGTGAGGGTGAACTGCAACTGCCGGTTTCCGGTCGTCGCCGCGGAGAACCGCCCATCGGCGCCGGAGGTGGCCACGGGCGTGCCCCAGAAGCCAACGATCGCACCAGCAATGGGTGCGCCATTGAGGTCGACCGCACGCCCCGAGACGGTCACTGCCCCCGCCGTGGTGAGGGCGATGTTGATACCCGTGGTGGCCGCTGACTCCGTCACGGTCACCGGAGTGCAGGTGGATCCGCCATAGCAGGTGGTGGTAGCTCCTTGAGTGGAGGCTTGGACGGTGTAGCTGCCCGGAGTCAGGTCCCGCAGGACGTAATAGCCCGTCCAGGTCGTGTAGGTGGAAGCGACCACCGAACCGTCGCCGTCAAGAGCGACGACATAGGCGCTCGACGGCATGCTACCGACGGTGATGTGGCCACTGATGCTTCTGGGGGGTGCAGCGCTGAGCAGAATGTCGGCGTCAGTGATCGGACTACCAACCTGAAGAGTGCGCGGTGCGTAGGAGACTTCCGGGAACTCGTCGAGTTCCGCAGAAAGCGACAGTTCGCCTTTCGGGAGCAAACAGGAAAAGTGGCCGTCAGTGTCGGTGTAGGTAGTGGTGCCCCAGCTCGCCGACGAGCACCACACCAGTACGTCGGCGCCAACCGGGCCGGTGGCAGTGCGCACGGTGCCACCGACGGGAACCCCGTCGACCATCGTGATGTTCTTCCCCAACACCTCGGCTGATTCGGCCAGCGAAATCTGTTGTGCCAACGACGAATTGAAGGTGTTACCCAAGTAGGTCTGAAGATACTGCGGCGCGGTGGCGCTCAGCGTGTATTGGTCGGCGTCAAGGCCGCGAATGGTGTACTTACCGTCGGCGTCAGCGTTGGCGCATCGCCAGGAGTAGGTCGTTCCGCTGGCGCATACCTGTGCGCCGCTCACCGGTTCGCCCTTGCTGTTGGTGATGGTGCCGCTGATCTTGCCGCCCTTGGCGAGAGTCGCGCTGGCGACCTTGGTCGCGCCCGCCCCGACGGCGATGGTGGTGGCGGTGGTACTGGTGGCCGCTTTCGGCCACCACAGCGAGGTGTAGTCGGTTGCGGCGGCGTCGAACTGAATCAAGTAGGTGCCACTGGGTAGGGAGGTCAAGGCGTAGTTCCCGTCGGCGTCCGAGACCGCTTGTTCGACCGGATCTCCGGCGGCGTCAGCGAATGCCTTGACCTTGACTCCTGAGATGCCGGCCCCATTCGTGTCGGCCACTACGCCATGGATAGAGCCGAATTGGTCGAGTGCGAAGTTGATGTCAGATCTGCCGGGAAGCGTGATGTCGACATGCTCGCTGCCTTCTTCGGTGAAGAAGCTGGTGGCGTATCCAGTCTGGGTGGCCCGGAATCGGTAGGTGCCCGCGGGGACCGTGAAGGAGTATCCGCCATCCGCGGACGATCTCGCCGAGCCGACGACCAGAGGGGTGTCGCCGCTGTCGGCGATTGCCTCCACCAGCACGTCTTGGAGGGGGCTGCCGGTGCTGGCATTTGTGATGGTGCCCGAGATCGCTGCTACGGGATCACTGCCACCGGCCACCGCTGAGGGAATGATTCCCACCGCCACCAAAATGGTCAGGATCGCAACTACAAATGTTCGGTGGGTGACAGGGAGCCTGTTCATGCGAGTTACCTTCCGGCAGCCGTGTGCAGTTAATTCGATATTCACGCGCGAGTGAGCTTGGCATTGCCGCATCAATGCGGGCAAGAGGTTGAAGGCCGCGGAGAGAACACTCATACGAGCTCATACGGGCTGGCAGCGGTGCGTCGTGTCGTGAACCCACTGGGGTCGTTTGTGACCGACCTGTCGTGCCGCCGACATCACTTGGAGGGGCGGACGTCTCAGCCCGACGGTTGGCGAGAAGCGAAGGTGGCGGTGGAACTCGCTAGCCTTACCCCCGTGACTGAGACAGGCCCAGAGATCCCGACGGTGAGCGAACAAGAGCAGGTTCGCCGCGACAAGCGCGCTCGGCTGGTGGCCGAGGGGCGCGAGCCGTACGCGATCGTGGTGCCGCGCACCCACAGTGCGGCTGAGGTGCACGCCACTTGGGGCGCCCTGAGCGCCGGCGAGGAGACCGACGCAGTGGTCAGCGTCTCCGGGCGGGTGGTGTTCCTGCGCAACACCGGCAAGCTGTGCTTCGCGACCGTCCAGGACGGCTTCACGTTGGCCGACTCCGGGGTGCGCCTGCAGGTGATGATCTCGCTGGCCGAGGTCGGCGAGGACTTCCTGGACGCCTGGAAGGCCGACGTCGACCTGGGCGACTTCATCTCGGTGACCGGCCGGGTGATCTCGTCCAAGCGCGGCGAGTTGAGCGTGCTGGCCACCGACTGGGTGCTCGCCAGCAAGGCGCTGCGCCCGCTGCCGACCCTGCACAAGGAGCTGGGCGAGGAGACCCGGGTACGCCAGCGCTACGCCGATCTGGTCGCCCGTCCCGAGGCCCGGGACATGGTCCGGATGCGCGCTGCGGTCACCCGCAGCATTCGCGAGACCCTGTACGGCGACGGCTTCATCGAGGTGGAGACCCCGGTGCTGCAACTCATCCACGGCGGTGCGGCGGCACGTCCGTTCAACACCCACCTCAACGCCTTCGACATCGACATGACGATGCGCATCGCCCTGGAGCTGTTCCTCAAGCGGGCGATGGTGGGTGGCGCGGACCGGGTCTACGAGATCGGCCGGATCTTCCGCAACGAGGGCATCGACTCCTCCCACTCCGCGGAGTTCACGATGCTGGAGGCCTACCAGGCCTGGGGCGACCAGTACTCGATCGCCGCCCTGACCAAGTCTCTGGTCCAGAACGCCGCCGACGCGGCCTTGGGCACCCGGCTCATCGACACCCCGGCCGGCGAGATCGACCTGGACGGCGAGTGGGAGTGGCGTCCGGTCTATCCGACGCTGTCCGGCGTCCTCGGGGAAGAGATCACCCCCGACACCCCGACCCACCGGCTTCGCGAGATCGCCGAGGCGCACGAGGTGGCCGTCGACCCGGCCTGGCCGGCGCAGAAGCTGGTCATGGAGCTGTTCGGCGAGCTGGTCGAGCCGCACCTGCTGCAGCCCACGTTCGTGTGCGACTACCCGCCGATCGCCCAGCCGCTGGCCCGCCAACACCGCGAAGACCCGCAGCTGATCGAAGCCTGGGACCTGATCATCGGTGGCGTGGAACGCGGGACGGGCTTCTCGGAGCTGATCGACCCGGTGATCCAGCGCGAGCGTCTGGTGGCGCAATCGCTGAAGGCCGCCGCCGGCGACCCCGAAGCGATGCAGCTGGACGAAGACTTCCTGGCTGCGCTCGAGTTCGGCGCCCCGCCGATGGGCGGCATGGGCCTGGGCATGGATCGATTGATGATGCTGCTCAGCGGCGCGGGAATCCGCGAAACCATCCTGTTCCCGCTGCTGCGCCCGGGTAGCTGAGTCGAGGATCGTGTGCCGGGCGGTGACGCCTAGGTTGTGGTCTCCGACCGGCGATGGCCAGGCTCGGAACCCGTAACCCGGAGGTCGGATTCACCGCCGCGGCGGATGCCGCGGAGGCGCTGGTCGTCCGGTTCTGCCTACTTCCACAAAGTGGCGATGCCGAACGCGGTCGCCATCAGGCCCATGCCGACCACGACATTCCAGCCGCCCAGATCAGTCAGGAACGGGACCGCGATACCCACCGAAGCGGTGATGTAGTACACCACCAGCCACAGCACGCCCACCAGGCCGACTGTGATGAAGGTCGGCGGGACCCACTGACGGCTGCCGGGGGACTCGATTTTCTGCTGGCCGGTCAGGCGACGAGCGTTGCGCACCTTGTTGGCCGCCTTGTTTGCGGCCTTCGCCTGGGCCTGCGCCTCAGCGGCCACAGCCAGCGCAGCCGTGGCCGCAGACTCGGCGCGGGCGGCCTTGGTGCGGGCCTGATCAGTGGCGTCAGCGCTCAGCGCCTCGTTGGCGGCGTCGGCCGCGGCCTGGGCCTTGTCCGCGGCCTCGGTGGCCTTGTCGGCCTTCGCCTGGGCGACCTCGGCCGCCTTGATCAGCTTGTCGCCCTCCTTCTGGGCGTCGGCGTACTTCTTCATGTCGGCCTTGCGGGCCTCGGCCTCCGCCTTCTGGGCAGCCTTCAGCTCGCGCTCACGGATGCGGGCGGCCTGCTTCGGGTCGAGGCCCGGCGTGGACGAGGCCGGTGACGGTTCGACCACTTCGTTCTCGGTGACGTCGGTTGCATCGTCACTGACGATCTCGACGTCGGTCTCCACCGCGTCGGATTCGCTGACTCCGTTGTCGCTGGTCGCTTTGGCCACCGGATTCTCCTTGCTCAAGATCGTGCCGAACCGACGACAGGATATCCGAGCCGCGAGGTCGGCGGCGGCAGGGGTCGAGGCTGAGAGAGAATGGGCGACATGGCTCGCATCCTGGTGATCGACAACTACGACTCGTTCGTCTACAACCTCGTCCAATACCTGGCGCAGATCGGCGCCGAGGTCGAGGTCTGGCGCAACGACGATTCGCGCTTCGCCGAACCCGACTGGAGCGATGGTTTCGACGGGATCCTGCTCTCACCTGGCCCGGGCACGCCCGAGGAAGCCGGTGTCTGCATCGACGTCGTGACCGCCGTCGGCGGACGGGTGCCGATCTTCGGGGTGTGCCTGGGGCTGCAGTCGATCTCGGTGGCCTTCGGCGGGGTGGTGAACCGGGCACCGGAGCTGCTGCACGGCAAGACCTCACCCGTCCATCACGACGGACGCGGCGTGTTCGCCGGCCTGCCCAACCCGCTCACCGCGACCCGCTACCACTCGCTTGCGCTCGACCCGGCCACCGTCCCCGACGAGCTGGAGGTCAGCGCCACCACCGAGTCCGGCGTGATCATGGCGGTCCGCCACAAGAGCCTGCCGATCGAGAGCGTCCAGTTCCATCCCGAGTCGGTGCTCACCGAAGGCGGCTACCAGATGCTGGCCAACTGGCTGGTCGCCTGCGGGGACGCCGGTGCACCGGCCCGCGCGGCCGGGCTGACCCCGCTGATGGCGATCACCGGCTAGTCGGCCCGGGACTCGACGAGCCCTTCGACAGGCTCAGCCAGCGCAGGACCTACGGGGTTGAGGACGCCGACGGGGATTCCGACGGCGTGGCCGCCGGAACCGCGTAGGTGAGTTCCAGCTTGGTGGTACGCAAGACCACCGAGTTGAACGGGATGCTCTGCGCGATCACGATGTCCGGCGTCTCGGTGGACGTCGCCGACTTGAAGGTCACGTTGGTGAACCCGGCGTCCTCGGCAGCGGCCTTCGCCTCCGTCCGGCTCATGCCGTGGAAGTTCGGCACCGGAGACTTGCCCGTGGCGTAGAACACCGTGATCGGGGTGCCGGCGGGCACCGAAGCGCCCTCGGCAGGGCTCACGCTGGTGACCGCGTTGGCCTTGGCGTCGACGGGTTCGTTGGGGTCTTCCACCGCAGTCACGTTGGTGAACATCGACTTCAGCCGGTTGACCACCTGGTCGTACTTCTGACCCTTCAGCCCAGTGGGAATGGTCACCATGCTGGGGCCGGTGTTCACGGTGATGACCACCTTGGTACCGATCGCGGCCTGCTGGCCGCCGGGGGGATTCTGGTTGATGACGCGGTTCTTGGTCATGTCGTCCGCTCCGGCGATGCTATGCACCTCGACATCCAGCTTGGCGTTGATGAGGAGCTGGCGGGCCTCGGCCGGGGTCCGGTCGATCACCGATGGGACCGCGACCATCTCAACTCCACCGGAGACGGCGCGCCACACCAGGAAGCTGGTCACCCCGACGGCGATGACGGCGAGCGCCACCATGAAGGCGATCAGGCCGGTGTGACGCTTGTGGGTCGGTGTGACGGCGACATCGTCCATCACCTGGGTCTGGCTCATCACGGCGGTGGCGTCGCCACCGGACAGCGGCGGCAGCGGCGCAACCACGGTCGCCGGGACCGGCTTGGCCAACACCTCGTGACCGGCGAGCAGGCGGCCGATGTCGGTGCGCATCTCGGCGGCAGTCTGATAGCGATCGGCCGGATCCTTGGCCAACGCCTTCAGCACGATGTTGTCCATGTCCGCAGTGATCTCGGGGTCCAGATGGCTCGGCGGCACCGGAGCTTCGCGGACGTGCTGGTAGGCCACACTCACCGGCGAATCGCCCTGGAACGGCGGACGGCCGGTGAGCAGCTCGTAGAGCAGGCAGCCGGCGGAGTAGATGTCGCTGCGGGCGTCCACGGTCTCACCGCGCGCCTGCTCCGGCGAGAGGTACTGAGCGGTGCCGATCACCGCGGCGGTCTGGGTCATGGTGGCCGAGGTGTCGGCGACGGCGCGGGCGATGCCGAAATCCATCACCTTCACGTCACCTTCGGTGGTGAGCATCACGTTGGCCGGTTTGATGTCGCGGTGGATGATGCCGGCCTTGTGGCTGTAGCCCAGCGCGTCCAGGACGCCCTGGGTGAAGGTCATGGCCTTGGTGGGCTGGATCTGGCGCCCGGTGCGCAGCAACTCCCGCAGGGTGTGGCCCTCGACCAGTTCCATGACGATGTAGGGCACTTTGACCCCGGTCAGCTCGTCAAGCTCCTCACCGGTGTCGTAGACGGCGACGATGTTGGGGTGGTTCAGCCCGGCAGCGGACTGGGCTTCGCGGCGGAACCGCTCCTGGAACGTCGGGTCGGACGCCAGGTCGATGCGCAACTGCTTCACGGCCACTTCGCGGCCCAGGCGCAGATCCCGTGCCCGGCGCACCTGCGCCATGCCGCCCCGTCCGAGGTTGGCCCCCAGCTGGTAGCGGCCGCCCAAGATCTTCGGCTCGTCGGTCATTGCCTGGTTCCTTTCCGCTCTGCGTGAGCGCAGAGTGATTCAGCGGCCCAACTCTTACATTGTTGCCGATAAGACGAAAAAACCGTGCTTTGTGCCTGGCGGGGACGACGATCGGTCATCGCAGCGCCTCGATCACGGCCTTGGCGATGGGTGCCGAAACTCTACCGCCGGCGATCTCACTGGAGGCGATCTCGGCGTCCTCAACGAACACGCACACCGCCACGTGCGGGTTGTCGGCCCACGCGGTGAACCAGGCGTACGGGCGGCGGACGTTGTCGGAGTTCGCGGTGCCGGTCTTGCCGCCGACGGTGACGCCGGGGATCTTGGCCCGATAGCCGGTGCCGCCCTCGACGACGCCGACCATCATCTCCTTCATCAGGGCGGACGTGGTGGCGCTGATCGGCTGGCTGCGCTGCTTCGGGGCGGCCTGGCTGACCACCCGCAGATCGGAGTCCAGCACCCGCTGCACCAGGTAGGGCTCCATCTCGACCCCGTTGTTGGCGATCGCGGCCGAGACCATCGCCATCTGCAGAGGAGAGGCGGCGACCTCGTACTCGCCGATGGCGCTCATCGCCGTCTGGGCGGCGTCCAGCTCGTCGGGGAAGCGGCTGGCCGCCGACCCGATCTCGGGCAAGTAGGTGGTGCCGAAGCCGAACTTGTTGGCCTGCTCGCGCAGAGCCTGATCGCCCACCTTCACGCCGAGCCGGGCGAAGGCCGGGTTGCAGGAACGCTTCAAGGCATCGGCCAGGGAAAGCTGGCCGCCGCAGGCGCCGATCACCTTGGTCGACCCGGGCAGCTTGTACGCGGTCCCGTCCAGCAGGTCGGACGGGCTCATGCCGTTCTCCAAGGCGGTGGCCGTGGTGACCAGCTTGAAGGTGGAGCCGGGCGGGTAGATCTCGCGGGTGGCCCGGTTGTTCAGCGGCTTGTCGGGATCCTTGTTCAGGGTGTCCCATGCCTTCTTGGATTCGTTCAGATCGTGGGTGGCGAGCTGGTTGGGGTCATAGCTGGGAGTGGTCACCAGCGCCTTGATCGCGCCGGTGGTGTAGTCCAATGCGACCACCGCACCCTTGCGTCCGGCCAGCGCCTTCCAGGCGGCCTTTTGGGCTTTCGCATCCAGCGTTGTCTCCACCGTCCCGCCCTTGGGACGAGTGCCGGAGGCCAGGTTGATCAGGCGGGAGAGGAACTGGGAGCTGTCCTGGCCGGCGAGTTCGGCCGACTGCGACTGCTCCAGCGCCGAAGCGCCGTAGAAGTAGGTGTAGTAGCCGGTCACCGGGGCGTACAGCTCGCCCTCGGGGTAGGAACGCTGGAAGCGGTAGCGGTCCTTCACCTCGCTGGATTTCGCGATCGGGGTGTTGCCGACCATGATCGGCCCGCGGTCCTGGCCGAAGCGGGCGTCGGTGACCCGGCGATTGTCGGCACGTCCGTTGAGGTAGTCGGCGTTGGCCAGGTAGCTGATGCTCAGGTTCAGCATCAACGCCAGCGTCATCAGCAGCGAGACCACCGCGACGCCGCGAATCGGGCGGTTCACGATTCCTCCCCGGTGCTGGTGGTTCCGGTGCCGGTGGTTCCGGTACTGGTCGTTCCGGGGCCGGGGGTTCGCGGCACTTCCGCGGTGTCGTCCTCGGCGAGGTCGTTGCCGGCCAGGTCGTTGCCGGCCAGATCGTTACCGGTCAGCGTCGGTTCGACCACCGGGATGGGCCCGGTGACGTCGTCCGCGCCGGCGGGAGTCGCCATGACCCCCGAAACTGGAGCGGGAGTCTGCAGCGAACTGACGTCGATCAGCTCGGTGGTGTCGGCCTCCAGGGAGGCCATCGGCATGGCGGCCACGGCTGCGGCCGGACGGCGCACCTGGTGGGTGATCACCAGCAGCAGTCCGATCATCACCCAGTTCGCCACCAGCGACGACCCGCCCTGCGACATGAACGGCGAGGTCAGGCCGGTCAGCGGCAGCAGTCGGGTGACACCGCCGATGATCGCGAACACCTGAATCGCGAAGACGAACGACAAACCGGTGGCCAACAGCTTCCCGAACGGGTCCTTGGCGGCCAGCCCGGCCCGCAAGCCCCGGGCCACGATGATCCCGTAGATCAGCATGACGGCCATCAGGCCGGTGATCCCGATCTCCTCGCCCAAAGCCGCGGCGATGAAGTCGGACTTAGGCAGGGGAGTCATGTTGGGTCGGCCCAACCCCCAGCCGGTGCCGAACAGGCCGCCCCAGGCGATGCCGTACTGCGCCTGGATGATCTGGTAGTTGTTGACCGGGTCGGCGAACGGATTGAGCCAGGCCGACACCCGGGCCTGGACGTGGTCGAAGGCGAAGTAGGCGCCCACGGCGCCGGCCAGGAACAGGCCGGTGCCCAGGAGTGCCCAGGCCGGCTTCTCGGTGGCGACGTAGAGCATCACCACGAACAGCCCGAAGAACAGCAGCGAGGTGCCCAGGTCCTTCTGGAAGACCAACACCGCCAGGCTGGCCAGCCACATCAGCAGGATCGGTCCCAGATCGCGGGGCCGGGGAAGCTCGACGCCCAGGAAGCGGGCCCCGGCCAGTGCCAACACCTCGCGCTTCTCCACCAAGTACGAGGCGAACGCGATCGAGAGCACCAGCTTGGCCAGCTCGGCCGGCTGGAAGCTGTAACTGCCCAGATGAATCCAGATCCGCGCGCCGTGACTCTCCTTGCCCAGCCCCGGAACCAGCGGCAGCATCAGCAGGATCATGCCGAGCAGGAACAGCAAGTAGGGGTAGCGCTGCAGGAGCCGGTAGTCGCGCAGCCCGATGATCACGCCCGCGCAGGCAGCGGCGGCCACCACCAGCCAGGTGAGCTGCAGTTCGGCCGAGTGCATCACCGGGTTGCTGCCCAGATCGAGGCGATGGATCATCGCCAGGCCCAGCCCGTTCAGCAGCATCACCAGCGGCAGGATCAGCGGATCGGCGTAGGGGATGCGCCAACGAATCACCACATGAAGCCCGAGCGCGACTGCGCTGAAGATGCCAAACGCCCACGGCCACTGTGGCGGCAAGGTGGCCGACTGATCCAGATGGGTCAGCAGGTACCCGGCCATCGCCAACGCAATGGCGAAGCCCAGCATGAAGGCTTCGACACCGCGGCGCTTCCGGTAGCTGACCACGCTATCCATTAGCACTCCGTGGAACCGGTAGGCATCTCGGACGGGGTCGGAACGGGGACGGCGGAGCTGGCAGCGGGGCTCGGCGTCTTGGTGCCAGTGGACGGGTTGGCCGTGGCGGTGCTGGGCGACGTCGTCGGCGGGTTGTGCCACTGCTGACGCTGCTGAATGCATTCGGCGGCCTTGGTCTGCAGCATCACCAAGGTGGTTCGGGCGGCGTCCAAGGACGACGCCGGGAGGGTCTGGCGGACCTGCTCTTGGTAGTAGGGCGGCAGATCCATGATCCGGGTGCTGTCGGCCTGCACCAGCTGCGACAGCGGAAGCTTGAACACCGGCTCGGGGATGCCGCGATAGATGCCGATGGTCTCGTTGTTGGGGCCGACGAAGTACTGCTCCTGGGTGTAGGAGTACCACAGCCCGCCGCCGGCGCCGATCAGCAGCAGGGGCAGCAGGACGGCCAGCGCCATCTTCAGCCAGGCCAGGCCACGTCCCTTGTTCGTGGGGGCGTAGCGCTCCACTTCGGGGGCATTCGGGTTGGGCTTGGCCGCGGACTTCGGCGGGGCGACCCGCTCGATCAAGGTGGCTTCGTTGTCGAGGTCCTCGGCGTCCAGTTGGGCGGCGGAGCCCAGGATCTGCGGCTCGCCCTCGGGCTCGCCCTCAACCACGTCAGCGATGATGATGGTGATGTTGTCCTGGCCGCCTTCAAGGTGCGCCACCCGAATCAGGGCGTCCATCGCGTCGGCGCGCTCGCCGTCGATGCGGGCGCTGATCACCTGGTCGGTGACCATGCCGCACAGGCCGTCGGAGCAGACCAGCAGCCGGTCGCCGACCTGGACGTCCAACATCTCCAGGTCGGGGGTGTGCTGCGGCTGGCCGTTGATCACCTTCAGGATCAGCGAGCGGTGCGGATGCTCCAGGGCTTCGGCTTCGGTGATCCGGCCCTCGTCGATCAGGCTCTGCACCCAGGAGTGATCCTTGGACAGCCGGGTGAGGGTGCCGTCGCGGTACCGGTAGGCGCGGGAGTCGCCCACATTGGCCAGCGCCAGGTGCTCCCCGTCGAAGGCCAGTCCGCACACTGTGGAGCCCATCCCGTCCAGGCTGGGCTCGGTGTGGACCAGGTCGTTGATCAGGTCGGACGCGCGGGTGATGGCCGCGTTCATCTCGGTGAGCATGGCCTCGCCGGTGCTCTTCGCCTCGTCAGCTTTGACCAGCTGGGCCACCGCGATCGCCGAGGCCAGGTCGCCGGCCGCCGCGCCACCCATGCCGTCGGCGACGATCAGCATGGTCGGGGAGACGTAGGCCGAGTCCTGGTTGTTCTTGCGGACCAGACCGACTTCGGAGTGCGCGAGATAGCGCAGGGCTAGGGTCATCTACTTCTCCACGCTCATCAGGGTGCGGCCGATGCGCAGGCTGTCGCCGGGGGTGAATGCTGACGGCACTCGGAGCGGCTCATTGTTGAGCATGGTGCCATTGGTGGAGCCGAGGTCTTCGACCAGATAGCCGTCCGAGCCGAGGCTGATCCGGGCGTGGTGGGTGGAGACGTAGTCGTCATCGAGGATCAGCTGGCAGTCGGCGCCGCGTCCGATCAGCACCCCGCCGGCCAAGGGGATGGTCAGGCCGGCCTGCTTGCCGTGGGTCACCTTCAGCACCGTGGGCATCTGCTTGGTGACCTTGCGGGACATCCGCGGCGTGCCGGGGGCTGCGGTGGCTTCAAAGGTTGCTTGGGCGAGCTCGGCCGCGGGAAGCTTCCGCCCGAACAAGTCGGTGCGGATCACGTTGGCGACGAAGAGGATGAAGAGCCACAGCAGCACCAAGAACCCCAGCTTGAGGCCGAGGACGACCAGGTCAGACATCACTCACCGGGGACGTCACCAGCATCGTGGTGTTTCCGATGTCGATCCGGCTGCCGTTGGTCAACGCGGCCTGCCGGGTGCGGACGCCGTCCACGGTGATGCCGTTGGTGGAGCCGAGATCCTCGATGTTGAGGCTGGTTCCGGAGCCGGACTGGATCACGTTGATCCGGGCGTGCAGCCGGGAGATGCCGGGATCGTTGATCCGCAGATCGGCGTCGGTGCCGCGTCCGATGGTCAGGCCGGGTGGGGTGAGCGGATGCCGCACGCCGTTCACCTCGACGACCAGGCCGGTGGTGCGCTGCCGCACCGGGGCGAACGGCTCGGGGTCATCCATCGCGGAGTCCGTGGACGCGGCCCCGGTCGCGGCGACTCCGGCGACGGCGGCTGAGGTGATGGTGAAGCGCCCGATCGGCAGGGAGGGCTCCACCTTGTAGTCGATGGAGACCGGGCCGTTGAAGATGTAGCCCTTCTCGGCGGCGTAGTTCAGCAATTGGGGTGCGATCTCGGCGTTCAGGGTCTTGGAGTAGGGGGTGAGGCGGTCGTAGTCGTGGGAGGAGAGGCCGATGGTGAACTCGTTGGGCACCAGTTTGCGGTCGCGGCTGAGCAGCCGGGCCTCGGAGTCGAGTTCGCGCTGTAGCCGGGCGGTGATCTCCACGGGCTGCACGTCACCTTTGAAGGCTCGCGCGAAGACACCGCCAACGACGTTTTCGAGCTTCTTCTCTACTCGGTCGAAGACTCCCATTCGCCCTCCTGTGCGCTTGCGTCGCGTCCAAGCCTATCGACGCCAAGAGTCTCAACCATACGTGGCCCGCCAACCGGGGCCCGATCTGCACCTCGGCGGCAGGCTTTCGTCCGGCTGACCGGCGGTTTCGAAGGTGCGACCGCCCTGTGATAGCCTCTTTCGGCTGGCTCGCAAGAGCTTGCGCGCGAGTGGCGGAATGGCAGACGCGCACGGTTCAGGTCCGTGTGTCCGAAAGGACGTGGAGGTTCAACTCCTCTCTCGCGCACCACGATCCCGGCATCCAGATAACTGGTAGCCGGGATATGTGCTTTCTGGGCAGAGTTCGCGGGCGCGTCACCGTCCCGGGTGGGGACGCTCGCCGCGATCGATGCTTTTATCGGCGCTCCAGGGTCGTGCGCCGAGGACTAGCGTGGAATCAGCCGACTCCCCAAGGAGGCGAGATGTCCAACTTCTACACCGACCTGCGCAAGTTCAAAGATCCGGTCATGGCGCAACGATGCGCCCAGCGCCTGCTGAAGATGCGGACCACGCTGGCCCCACTGCGAGCCAAGCGACGTGACGGCACGTTGATGCTGGCCACCTGGAACATCCGCGACTTCGGTTCGGGACGACTGAACCCGAGCCCGCGGCTGCCGGAGACCTTCTTCTATCTGGCCGAGGTGGCCGCCTGCTTCGACCTGATCGCCCTGCAGGAGGTCAACCGCAATCTGGGTGACTTCCTCAAGCTGGTCAGCATTCTCGGGCCGAGCTGGGACTACCTGCTCACCGATGTCACCGAAGGCACCAGCGGCAATGGCGAGCGGATGGCGTTCCTCTATCGCACCGACAAGGTGCGGTTCCGCAAGATCGCCGGCGAGATCGTCCTGCCGAAGGGGCTGACGGTGGTGCCTGCTGACAACATCAAGCCGCCGATCACCGCCGACGATGGCGACCCGGCGCCGCCTGAGCCCGAGGCGGGGCAACAGTTCGCTCGCACCCCGTTCCTGGTGGCCTTCCAGGCGGGCTGGTTCCGCTTCAACCTGTGCACCGTCCATCTGTATTACGGCACCGAGACCGGGGCCGGTTTGCGGCGGCGGATCGCCGAGATCCGCTCGTTGGTGCAGTTCTTCGCCTCCCGGCAGGACAAGGAGAACGCCGGCAAGGCCAACCCGCAGCAGGGGGAGAACTACATCCTGCTGGGCGACTTCAATGTGGTCTCACCGCAGCACGAGACGATGGACGCCCTGGTCGACAAGGGGTTCACCGTCCCGGAGCAGATCGACGCGGAGCACCTGTTGACCCGCAACCACTTCTATGACCAGATCGCCGTCCGGGTGCGGGATCCGCGCTTCGCCACCGTGGACGGTGGTGTGGTCGATCTCTATGCGGACGTGTTCACCGACGCCGATGTGGCCCTGTACGCCGATCAGGTGCCGGACTCAACGGTCGGAAAGACGCCGCTGGACCGGTTCCGCACCTGGCGTACCTGGCAGATGTCGGATCACAACCCGCTGTGGGTACAGATCAAGACGGACTTCTCCGACTCCTACCTGGAGCAGATCGGGGGCTGAGGCGGTTTCGACACGGTCATTGCACGCCCTGTTCGACCAGCGGTGGACGTGGGTCATCGGGGCGACGGCTAGGCATCCGACAGTGGGGTCAGCACCAGCTCGACGCCGGTCGTGCGGACGGCGGACGCGGCGTCCGAACTGAGGCGATCGTCGGTGATGATCTGGTCGAGGCGGTCCAGTGGTGCGACGCGGTAGCGCTCGAAGGCGCCGAACTTGGTGCTGTCGGCGAGCAGGATCGTGCGTGCGGACGAGTTCAGCACGGCCTGCTTCAGGAGCGCGGTGTCTGCGACCGGCACGGTAACGCCGTAGGCGGCGTCCCAGGTGCCGGTGCTCATCAGGTACAAATCGATCGCCAGCCGGCTGACCGTTGCTGCGGCCAGCGGGCCATTGGCCGACGAACGCTCGGTGTCGACCGCGCCGCCGGTGTGGATCAGGTCGATGGTGGGGTGCCCGATCAGTGCGGCGGCGGAGTTGAAGTCGTTGGTCACGACAGTCAGCCCGGTGTGACCGGCCAGATGCGGGACGACGGCCTCGCAGGTGGTGCCGGCGTCGAGGAACACGATCATGCCGTCACGCACCTGCGCGGCTGCGGCTTCGGCGATGGCGGCCTTGCTGGGAAGTTCCAGGACGCTGCGACTCACCCGCTCGCGCGGTGGCTCTTTGACCAGGCGCTCGATCAGCCGGACGCCCCCCTGGACGGCGGCCACCTGGCCGTCGGCTTCGAGGGCGGCGATGTCGCGGCGAATCGTCATGTGGGAGACCTGCATGGCCTCGACGAGGCTGCGAATGCTCAGCACGCCCGCGCCGTGAAGCCTGCGCAGGATCTCCTGCTGGCGCTGCTCGGGGATCATCGGTGCCGTCATTGCGCTCCCTCCGTTGGGGATCATCCTACGCAGCCTCCTGTGACGATACGTGCAATCGTGAGAAGTCTTCCGTGAAAACTAGTGACATCGCGTGTAGATCTGTTCTAGAGTGTGAACCGATGTTAACGAAATGGAATGCGTGGGGCTCCCTCGTCGAGACTGGGGCTCTCTTGATCGTCCGCCTCCCGAGTGCGGAGGAGGCCCTGTCCGTGGCCAAGGCGGCCGTGGACGGCGGCATCCGCGCCCTGGAGATCACCTTGTCGGTGCCCAATGCGCTGGACGTCATCCGCCAGCTGCGCGCCGAGTTCGACGGCAGTGGTGTCGTCGTCGGTGCGGGAACGGTGTTGGACGCACAGGCGGCCTTCGCCTGCGTCCAAGCGGGCGCGCAGATCCTGGTCAGCCCCAACCTGAACCGCGGAATGCTCGAAGTGGCCAACCGCTATCAGGCATTGTCGATCAGCGGCGCCTACACCCCGACCGAGATCGTCGACACGTTGTCGGCCGGGGCGGACATCGTCAAGCTCTTCCCGACCCTGAACGCCGGGCCCAAGTACGTCAAGACCGTGCTGGAGCCACTGCCGCAAACCCCCATCCTTCCGGCGGGCGGGGCCAATCTGGCCAACGTCGCGGATTGGTTCGCCGCTGGGGTCGTCGCCGTCGGCGTCGGCAGCAGCATCACGAAAGCCGCGCGCCCCGATGGGGACTACGCGCGGGTCACCGCAGCAGCACAGGATTTCCTGGCTGCGATCCCTCACCACGGAAACACGTAGGCGTCTCCCGCCTCGCCATCACAAAGGAGTGAATATGTCCGAGACTGCCGCGATGGCGACGAAGAAGCCCGTCGTCAGCAAGGCCATCAACACGATGAGGTGGGGTGCTGTCGCCCTGCTCGTCCTTGGGGGCGTGGTCAACTATCTCGACCGCTCGACCCTGAGCATCGCCAACACCACGATCGCCAGCGAGTTCGCCCTCGACACCGTCGCCATGGGGCTGCTGCTGTCGGCATTCTCCTGGCCGTACGCCATCGCCAACCTGCCGGCCGGCTATCTGGTCGACAAGTTCGGACCCAAGAAGATGTTCGCCTGGGCTGCGGTGGGGTGGTCCATCGTCGGAGCGCTGATGGCGCTGGCCAGCTCCTTCGGCGTGATGTACGCGCTGCGTGTGCTGCTCGGTGTCACCGAGTCGCCGTTCTTCACCGCAGGACTCAAGGTCAATCAGCGCTGGTTCAACGACACCGAGCGTGCCGTCCCGGTTGCTGTGGTGAACACCGGATCGCAGATCGCCAATGCCATCGCTCCGCCGCTGCTGGTGGCGATCATGCTGGCCACCGGCTGGCGCGGCATGTTCATCATCATCGGTGTTCTCGGCCTGCTCGTCGTCGGACTGTGGCTGCGGTTCTACCGCGACCCGAACGTCCAGGAGTTGATCGAGATTCACGGAGCCAAGGATGCGACCGCAGAATCGGCCGCGATCGAGAAGAAGGTCGGTTGGGGCGAGCTGTTCACCAAGACCAACACCTGGTTCATGATTCTGGGCGCCTTCGGCATCTTCTACACCGTGTGGGTCTACCTGACCTGGTTGCCGAGCTACCTGCAGAAGGCCCTCGGCTTCACCCTGACCCAGATGGGGTGGGTCGCCATGTTGCCGTTCCTGTTCGGCATCGCCGGCGTCCTGTTCGGTGGCTGGCTGTCGAACCGTCTGGTCAAGCGCGGGGTCAACACCGTGACCGCCCGCAAGATCCCGATCGTCGGCGGCGCCACGCTCGCTGCGGCCGCCGTGCTCCCGGCAGCCTTCGTCACCAACGTTCCGATGGTGATCACCTTGCTGTGCATCGGCTACTTCGGCGCCCAGGTGCCGATCGGCTGCCTGTGGACGCTGGCCGCCGACGTCGCCCCCGCCAACCATGTCGCCTCCCTCGGCGCCATCCAGAACTTCGGTGGGTTCATCGGGGCAGCTGTCGCCCCGGTTGTCACCGGAGCGATTCTGGCCGCGACGAACTCGTACACCCTGGTGTTCGTGGTGGGTGGCGCGCTGCTCATCGTCGGCGCCCTGTCCTACGGTCTGTTCGTCAAGGATCGCTCGCAGGCGACCGCCTGAGTACCGTTCGGTGGGTCGCGGCCGCCACCGCGGCCCACCGGGCATTCTTGTCTGATCGAAGGAGATCGACATGCCCAAGGTCTTGTTCATCGTCGGCCCTGCAGGCTGCGGGAAATCGACGTCCAGTCGGCTGATCGCGCAGCGACTCGGTGCGGCGTATATCGACAAGGACACCGTGGCCACCGGATTCACCGAAGCGCTGCTCACGCTGGCGGGCACTGACCCGCAGGAGCGCGACAACAACGCCTATTACCAAGCGCACGTGATGGATTTGGAGTACGAGACCATCCTGCGAATCGCCACCGACAACCTCGCGCTGGGTCGCGATGTCGTCCTCGACGCGCCCTTCGGGCGCTACCTCGGCCGGGTGAACTACCTGCGCGAGGCCGCTCAACGGTACGGCTGGAGCGACGACGTCCAGCCGGTGGTCGTGCACGTTGCGGTCAACGGTGAAGCCGTTCGCACGCGCCTGATCGAACGCGGTCTCGAGCGAGACGCGTGGAAGCTCGCCCATTGGGACGAGTTCTGGGCGAAGGCGTCGAACACGGACTGCGCCTGGGAAGGTGCCGAGCATGTGGGCCTCGACAACACCGCCGAGCAGCCAGACGTCGAGGCGGTCATTCGGGCGCTGGGCCTGCCCGGAGCGCACCAGTAGCTGAGGGCCGGGGCGTGGTTTCGACACGCGCGCCCCGCTCGCTGCTCAACAGCGGGGGCCTCAGCGATGCAGCCAGGTGGTGGTGTCGGTGGGGAGCCGGCCGTCCTCAGTCAGCGGGCCGCCGGTCGGCAGCACCTCGACGTCGGACGGCAGTGCGACCAGGGTGGCGCCGAGGCCGCTGCGGGTACGTGGGCTGGCCAGTCGGCCGCGGCTGTTGTCCGCATCGATTCGGGTGGGACAAGATGCCTCATGCTTCATTTGCGGTTGAGCGTCCCAGCAGACCTCACCTCTGACGTCCTGGCCGTGCTGGCTCAGGAGTCGACGGTGAGCAGCCTGGCCGTCGTGGAGGGTGCCTCCATCGAACCCGTCGGCGACTTGGTCTACGTCGATGTTGCTCGTGAGCATGCTGATGCGGTGATCAACGATCTGCGGGAGTTGGGGTTGCCCCGTCGCGGCACGATGCACATCGAGCCGGTGACCTCGTGGCTGTCGCAGGCCGCACTGGACGCCGAAGAGGCCGCGCCGGGAAGCGCCACCGACGCGGTGGTGTGGCCAGAGGTTGGTCAGCGGGCGTACGCCGACTCGGAACTGAACGCCACCTATCTGGTCTTCATGACGTTGGCGACTCTGATTGCGGCGATCGCAATCGTGCTCGACTCGCAGGTGCTGGTGATCGGGGCAATGGTGCTCGGCCCGGAGTTCGGGCCGGTCGCGGCGTTGGGACTTGCGCTCGTCCTGCGCCGGCGCACCCTCTTCGGCTACGCGCTTCGCTCCCTGCTGGTGGGATTCGGAGTGGCGATCACAGTCACCACCGCGGCCGCCTGGCTGGCGCGGATCACCGGGTGGGTGAGTGCTGAGGTGATCTTGGCGCCGCGTCCCGGCACCAGTTTCATCTACCACCCGGACGCATGGTCGTTCGTGGTGGCGGTGCTGGCCGCGGTGGCGGGGGTGCTGTCGCTGACCTCGGGACGAATGGGTGGTCTGGCCGGGGTGTTCATTTCGGTGACGACGGTGCCCGCGGCCGGGAACGTCGCCTTGGGCTTGGCGTTCGGGCTGCCCGACGAGATCTGGGGCAGCCTTGCCCAGTTGGGCGTGAACCTGACGGCGATGATGTTGGCCGGTTGGCTGACGCTGGCGATTCAGAAGTGGCTGGGCCGCCGGCTGCCGAGGAACCCGTTCCATCACGATCTGATCAGGCGGCGGCGGGCCGATCAACTGGACGGACGTGGTCGCAGCTCCCGGCCACGACACTGACTGATCACAACCCATCCTTGATAGCTGCAGTTGTTGGGTGGTGGGCGTGATGGTTTCGACACGGTCGCTGCGCGACCTGCTCAACCGGCGGTGGGTGCGGGCCTGCTCAACCAGCCGGGGGTGGGACAGCGGGAACCGTCCCCGGTGTCCCACGGTTGTTCGGTGGTGGGCGTGGTGGTTTCGACGCTGCGCGACCTGCTCAACCAGCGTTGAATGAGGGCTTGCTCAACCAGCGGAGGTGGGACGCCAGGAACCGTCCCCGGTGTCCCGTAGCTGAAGGCGCGCACGCGTTCAGCTACGTAGTGGACGCCACGCGCGGCGAGGTCTGGTTGACGCTCGCTATCGGGCGGGATCGATGGCCCGGCTCAGGATGGGCAGGCTGGTCGCACCAAACGGGGCGTTGGTTGATTGGCCATTCAGGCTGGTCAGGCGGCCGCGTTGGACCACCCAGCCACTGTCCGCGCCAATCATCTCGTAGACACCGTCGTTGCGCTTTCGAAGCAGGAGCAGGTACTCATCTCCAGAGGCATTGGCGAGCAGGGTCGTGGACGCCTCGCGGTATTGGACGCCGTCAAGCTGGCCGCCGAGTTGGCTGATTTTGATGTCCTGGCCGGGCTTGAGGGAACCCTTCAGCGTCTCACTCACCTGGACGGTGGAAACCGTGACGGGGACCCGTAGGTCTTGAAGGTCCTTCGCGGTGGGTCGGACTCCATACTGTGGGTTGGTTCGCGCGTCACCAGTATTCGTCGACAGGTCCGGCATGAGCACAGATGCCACGGAGCGGACCAAGCTTGCGCGCACCACCACGTCAGCAGCGCTCATCGCATCGGCGAGTGAATCGTAGGTTGGGTAGTCGGCGCTCATGACTTCCGTAGCCCCAACGGTACTGCCCGTCCTAGTGGGAAGGCCGCCCAAGCAGTACTTCACGTTCGCTTTGTCATAGGCGGTAGGCGATCCGACCTTTGACCTGTCTCGGCTGTGCGACATGAGGGATGTCTTGGTCGTGGGGGGATTGTCGGGGAGCCGAAGGGCGTGGCCAAGCTCGTGCGTCGATGTGCTCTTAGACCAGAGCGCGAAAGTAGAAGCGTTGGAGGTCTTAGCGTCAAGGCTTCGTATGTTGACCTTGATGCTGTAATAACTACCGTGCGGCATGTAGATGCCGAACCAGGAGTCACTGTAGCGACCAGCTGTGATACTCGAGGTGGCAAAGCTGATCTTTGCGAAACTAGCCCCGACTCCCGCATTGGCCCAGCGGCTGCGGGCGGTATCGAAATATCCGGCCCAGGTGGAGTTCACGGCGCCATACGCGACAGCTTGGGCTTTGGTGGTCAGCCCGCCGTTGTAGCACTCGAATGTGTCCTCCGCGTGGGCAATGATTGGCGGAATGGCGCCGGTGATCAAGAGGGCGCCAGTGAGGACGGCTATGAGGCGGCGCGGGAAGTGGGAGTGGGCCGTTTTCGCGAACATCCTTGCGTTTCCTTCAATGGGTGAGGTGAGTCGGTCAGTGCAGGCCCAGGCGCGCGGCTAAGGCGCCGAGGGTGAAGGTGCCGGACCTGCTCGGACCGACGGTGCTCCCCTCGACGGGGAAGACACCCTGGCCAGCAGAAACCAGGTAGGCCGGTTCTTGCTTGGGCGTGACCAGGAACAGCACGTACTGGCGACCGACCGTGAGATCGATGGTCTCTGCAGTTCCGTTGTCAGGGTCGGTTGCGACCTTGATGCTCGCCGTTGAGGTCGCCGGCTCTGATTTCAACACGGTTGCCTCATTGAGGGTCTTGGGCATGCCATTAATGGTGGTGGAACTCGAGCCTGTGATCTGCACGAGTGCGACGAGGTCTGAGGCCTGTTGGAGCTCCGTCACGTTCTGGTACCACGGAGAATCAGACGCGGCGGACGGAGCCGTGGATTGCGGGGTAGGAGGAGTCGTAGGGCTGGAAGTTGACGTGCATGCCGACAGTGTGCAGACCAACGAAAGCAGGACCGAAGTGATTCTCAGATGGATCAACATAGGTGCCGCCTTCCGTCGCAATGAACCCACTCTGACGGTTGATTGCCCGGCTGTCAACACGCGCCCAAGGGTTGCCCCTGGATCGGCCAGATATGTCCGTGGGGGTGCTTCTTGATACCTCGATGTGCTATTAGGGCCGTCCCCTTTTGCCGGGTAGGCATTACCCGTTTCGAGCGGAAAGAGCTCACCACCGGCGTATTCGTGAAGGCGGCCGATGTGGTGTCGGTCGCCCCATTTGGTAGCGGGCTCTGACTTTTGGCGGTCTCGCGGGCCGACGGAGGCCTGGACGACAGCGAGGGCTACTCAGGCCTGCAACCACACGGTGGCGTCGGCCGGGAGCCAGCCGTCGGTGGTCAGCGGCCCGCTGCTCAGCAGCACCTTGGTGTGAGCAGGCAGGGGCACCGCGGCGGTGCCGAAGTTCGTCCAGCACTCCAGGCCGTCGCCGCGGGCGAACGCCAGGACGTCCGGGCCGGTCTCCAGCCAGGTGAACTCGCCTTCGCCGAGGCCGGGATGCGCGGCCCGGATGGCCAAGGCGGCCCGGTACAGCTCGAGGGTCGAACCGTCCCGTCCTTCCTGGACGGACGCGGCGTAGCGTCCCCAGTCGGCCGGCTGCGGAAGCCACGGTGCGGCGGTCGGCTCGGCGCTGAAGCCGAAGTTCGACTCGGGCCGGTCGGTCCACGGTGGCGGCACGCGGCAGCCGTCGCGTCCGGGATCGGTGCCGTGGGTCTGGAAGAACACCGGATCCTGCATCGCCTCGGCAGGCAGGTCCTCGACCTCGGGCAGGCCTAACTCCTCGCCTTCGTAGATGTAGGCGCTGCCGGGCAGCGCGAGCATCAGCAGCGCGGCCGCGCGCGCCCGCCGCAGACCCACCTCGAAGTCGGCTGGACGTCCGCGGAAGTGCGACAGCAGGCGATCCATCGGCTTCGAGTCGTGCTGGTCGCGGGCATAGCGCGACACCGGCCGGCAGACGTCGTGATTGCCCAACACCCAGGTGGGCGGGGCGCCGACGGCCGCGTGGGTGGACCTGGTCGCGTCGATCACCGTGCGCAGCGTGGCCGGCAGCCACGGCGCCATCAGGAAGTCGAAGTTGAACGCGGTGTGCAGCTCGTCGGCGCGCAGGTAGGCGGCCAGCCGGTGCGCCCGTCCGACCCAGACCTCGCCACAGAAGGCGCGGGCGGGGGAGTACTGATCGGCGATGGTGCGCCAGCTGCGGAAGATGTCGTGGATGCCGGGCTGGTCCCAGTGCGGATGGTTGATCTCGTCGGGGGTGCCTTCGGCGAAGGGAAACTCGATGCCGTCCAGGTCGGGCAGGTTGCTGTCCTTGACCAGGCCGTGAGCCACGTCGATCCGGAAGCCGTCGACGCCGCGATCGAACCAGAAGCGCAAGGTGGTCTCGAACTCGGCCTTGATGTCGGCATTGTCCCAGTTCACGTCGGGCTGTTCGGGGGTGAACAGGTGCAGGTACCACTCGCCCGGCGTCCCGTCGGGGTGGGTGGTGCGCGTCCAGGCGGGGCCGCCGAAGGTGCTCTGCCAGTCGTTGGGCGGCAGTTCGCCCTCGGTGCCGCGGCCGGGACGGAAGATGTAGCGGTCGCGGGCCGGCGTCCCGGGTTCGGCGGCGAGCGCCTCGATGAAGAAGATGTGCTGGTCAGAGGTGTGATTCGGGACGATGTCGATGATCACTTTGATGCCCAGGGCGTGCGCCTCGGCGATCATCGCGTCGGCTTCGCCCAGGGTGCCGAAGACCGGCTCGATGTCGCGGTAGTTGGAGACGTCGTAACCCGCGTCCTTCATCGGGGACGGGAACCACGGGCTGATCCAGATCGCGTCGATGCCGAGCGCGGCCAGGTAGTTGAGGCGTCCGCGGATGCCGGCGACGTCGCCCACGCCGTCCCCGTTGGCGTCGGCGAAGCTGCGCGGATAGATCTGGTAGACCACCGCGTTGCGCCACCAGGTGGGCAGCTCGTTGCGACGCGTGGTCAGCGGATGGGGAATCGCGGTGGCGGTCATCGTTGAACCTTCTCTGCCGGGACGGGGCACTAGCCAAGATAGTGCCCCGCCAGGGTCTACCAGCGGATCAGAGCAGAGCGCGGATGTCGGCCTCGATGGCTGACGGCTCGACCGTCGGGGCGTAACGCCGCACGACTTTGCCCTCGCGATTCAGCAGGAACTTGGTGAAGTTCCACTTGATCGCGTCGCCCAAGATGCCGCCCTGCTCGCTGCGGAGCCAGGCGAACAGCGGGTGCGCGTTGTCGCCGTTGACGTCGATTTTGGCGAACATCGGGAAGGTGACGCCGTAGTTGAGCTGGCAGAAGTCTGCGGTCTCGGCGTTGTCGTCGAACTCCTGATGATTGAACTGGTCACAGGGGAAGCCGAGGACGACCAGACCGTCGTCCTTGAGGTCGTCGTACAGCTTCTCCAGGCCGCCGAACTGCGGAGTGAAGCCGCACTTGCTCGCGGTGTTGACCACCAGGACGACCTTGCCGAGGTAGGCGGATAGGTCCTGCGGGGTGCCGGTGATCGTGTTGGCGTGGAAGTCGGAAAGTGTGGTCATGATTGCTCCTTACCCCAAAGTGAAGGGCTGAGCAGTGCGGACTATTCCCCGGCGGCAAGAGTGAGGGCGATTGTGCACCGAACTCGGTGCGAAATCGCCCTCTAACTCAACGGACGTGCGTGCTGCAGGATCGGCAGCCGCTCCCGGACGCCGGCGACCTGGGTGAGGTCGATCTCCAGCACCGACAGCTCGGGGTTGGAACTCAGCTCTACCCACACATTGCCGGTGGGGCCGACGACCAGCGAGTGCCCGATGCCGGTGGGGACCGGGCCGTCGCCGCTGGCTGGCGGCTTGGCCTGGTCGACGGCGATGACGTACGCGGTGGCGTCCATGGCGCGGGCGGTGACCAGGGTGCGCCACTGGTGGAGCTTGTCGGCGCCGTCCGCCCAGGAGGCGGGCAGCAGGATCGCCTCAGCGCCAGCGGCGGCCAGATGAGTGAACAGGTGCGGGAAGCGGACGTCGTAGCAGGTGGCCAGTCCGAAGCGGTGGCCGCCGAGGTCGAAGGTGACCGCGACCTCGCCCGCCTTGATCTGGCGGGATTCGGCGTAGCCCAGCGCGTCGAACAGATGCAGCTTGTCGTAGCGGGCCTCAGCCCCGCCGGTGACCAGCAGGGTGTTGTGCACCTGGGGGCCGTCGGTGGGGGTGAACATGCCGGCCACGATGGTCACCCCGTTGTCGGCGGCCAGCTCGCGGACCGCGCTGGCCCACGGTCCGTCAAACGGTTCGGCCGCTTCGGCGCGGGGACGGGCGAAGGAGCACATGGTGGCCTCGGGGAAGACGACCAACTCGGCATTCGCGGCGACGGCGCGCTCGACCATCGCCGCGACCAACTCCAGGTTGGTCGCCGGGTCGATGGTGGAGAGCAACTGCCCCAAAGCGATCCGCATGGATCAACTCTGGTCGGTCAGGCTGGTACCCGCAAGGCTCCACCACCCCCGCTGGTTGAGCAGCCCCTTCCCACCGCTGGTTGAGCAGGCCGCGAAGCGGCCGTGTCGAAACCCACCCCCGTTGGTTGAGCAGCGAGCGAAGCCCGCGTGTCGAAACCACACCCCCGCGACCCGGCGCAAGGCGCGGCAGCGCCGCGTGATGGTCCTGCGGTATCTGGAGGACCTGCCTGAGGCCGAGGTCGCCAAGCACCTGGGCATCAGCGTTGGTGCTGTGAAGTCTGCCTGCTCACGCGGACTTGCGACGTTGCGAGAAAGCCATGCCGCTGCGACGGAAGGGATGTTGGGATGAACGATCTGGAAGAGCGCCTCCGCGCTGATTTCGAGTTGGCAACCGCCGACATCGACTACGCCATCAACCCCGACGACGTCCTGCAGGCCGGACGGATCGCGCGACGTCGGCGCGCCTTGGGGCGCGTGGCCGCTGTCGCCGCGGCGGTGGTCGGCCTATTCGGGGTCTCGGTCTATGTGGCACCGCCGCTGATCGCGCAGATCCTGGATCACCAGACCATGGAGGTCGACAGTCAGTTCCAGTGGGACAAGACCCGCTCGGAGTTCGATCAACTATCGGTGAAGCTCGAGCGCAAGGACGATGTCGTGACCGCGACGGCCACCGGCTCTCGTGACGGGGCGGTGGTGGCCACCAGGTCGTGGACGGTGCCGAGCGATCTTTCCCCGACGCGAATGGCTCTGGGGCGGCGGGCCGTGATCGCGATCCTGCCCGGCGAGGTGGAGCAGGTCGCACTCATGCAGGGCATGGGCGGCTCGGGCGGGTCGCATCAGTGGATGTCGTCTTTCGGGGTCACGTTGGTGGCGACGCAGCTGCAATCGGCGTTGCCCGAGCCACAGACCTTGGATTGGGTGTGGCTGGACGCGAGCGGCGACGTCCGTTCGATCGACGGGACGCCGGCGGTCAAGTTCGCCTTCGGCGGGGAGACCTATGTGGTCTTCAAGAGCCAACGGATGAACGAGGTGGGTTTGGTGGGGCACTTCGCCTTCCAGCTCTCCGACGTCACCGACGATTCGATGCTGGACGGGGCCGTCTCCTGGGGCGGGACCGACGCCGTGTCGTGGCAGCTGGGGGTGCTGCCAGCGGGTGCTCACGACGTCCAGCCGAAGCTGTCGAAGCCGGACGGTGACTGGGCCGGAGTGGCGCTGAGTGACGGCACGGTAGTCGTGCTGGCGCGGGTGCCGGGGGAGCCCAAGCAGGTGGTGACGTCGCTGAGCTACGTCCGCGCGGACGGGACGCTGGTGAAGGTCCACCGCTGATGCGCACCCGGTGGGTCGGCCTCGATTGGAGTCGAGACCGACCCACCGGTAGCATCTCCGACGGAGGATTCGCCTAGAGGCCTATGGCGCTCGCTTGGAAAGCGGGTTGGGTTCACGCCCTCACGAGTTCGAATCTCGTATCCTCCGCCAAGGGTGAAGCCGGCTTTGGCCCAGACTGAATCGTCTGTCAGAGCCGGTTCTGTTGTCGGCGGAGTGCTTCAGGGGCTCTGAGGTTGCCAATCGCGAGTCCCCGGTGCCGGAACTGGCTGCTCGGGATCTGCCCAGCGTCCCGCGGCAGCGCCATTGAGGCTAGAGCGAGCGCGCCACCGGTCTCGTCGGGCGCTTCTCTCCCAACTGTGCCCGGGGTGATACGGCGGCGGGCAGAGGCGTGCGCCCCGCCGCTGGTGCCGGAGTTGGGACTGCGACAAGCACATGAGCGAGTCGCTCTTCGAAGCTGCCCCCAGGGGTCCGACCGTGGGCGTCTGCCACAAACTGATGCCAGCGGGACGGATGCCTCGGCTCGCCGCCGACCATCCAGATCGTTTCATGGCCGGCAGCGGCAGCTGCGGTATAGAGCCATTGCGCGCGGCGAGCCCGCTCGCACCGGAATGCCCCCGAGGCACCCGCTACGCCCCATCCAGCCAGAACTCCATCCGCGAGGCTGAGTTGCGTCGCAATCTGTGATTGGTTGGCGGGCCAAGGCGAATGGCTATCAAGGTGGTTGAGCTCGATAACATCCATAGTTCGATCGGCGAATAGGTTCGCGATCGTAAGGTCGCCAAAGCCGAGAACCGCTGCCGCGCGCTGTACTGCTCCGAGCGTGCGTGCGCCCGAGGTGGAGCGGGGCGGATTGAGCAGCACCGCGAGGAGCCGAAGCTGGTTGACGGCCATCGAGATGCGTCAGTTGGTGCGCGAGAGTCGGTCATGTGCGGCGTCCGGGCCGCCGTCCTTGTAGGGCTCTTCCCAGTCGACTTCTGCGTCCAGATCCCTCACTCTCCCGCCCTTGCGGGCAAGCACTAGCACGCAATCCTTGTCCGTCGCTTGGCCTTTGGTGTCGCCCCAGATGCGGCTCACTTTCTTGTCGACTGGGAGCTGGTCCTCTATCAGATCTATGAGCTGCAGTTCGGTGGCGTCGCCAAGGTCTGCCCAGACCTGCTCGGCTAGTGGCACCCGTTCCTTCCCAGGCTCGACGACGTCGCCGATCACAATGGCCGCGACACCGTTCGGTGAGAGTGACCGCTCAACGCCAGCGAGCAGTCTCCGTGTGAACTGCATGTATGCGTCGTAGCCATGCCGATGGTCAAGGACGCCATCGAGCTTCCTACGACCTTCGCCTCGATCCCGACCGACCTCGTCGACTCCAAGCAGCCACAGGCGTATCCAGTTGGACGTGCCGTAGTTGACGACCCGGAGATATGGCGGCGACGTAACCAGGAGGTCGATGGAGCCGGGCTCTACTGGGCCAGCGGAGAGAAGGACCGAAGCGTCTTCAAAGTAGGTGACCCCGGCTGCACCATCCACCGCATCGAGGTACAGCCGGGCAAGCTTGTCGCGGAGCCGCTCGAAGACATCTTGCTCGAGTTTGCCGAGACTGTTTTCGCGGATGAACTTCCGCACGTAGTTCGGTGACATGCTGAACGTGTTCGGCATTGAAATGCTCAGGTATTGAGAGGTGCCATCCTGCCGATGTGCGCCGTGCATGATGCCTGATAGTGCGCCCGCAATCATGCGCTTCTCTTGCGACCACTCCACCATGGGTTCGCTAAGAAGGTAGTCGCGGATGTAATTGAGCTGCTTGAGCGTGCTCGGGTGGTAGAGCATCTGGATGTCGGGCGAGACATCAGGGTCGTCGCTGGGTGTTGCATAGCCCTTCTCCAAATCGGCGACTGCTTTCATGACGTCGAGCCAGGTTGGCGGGTCCGCTTTGGCACCCGATAGGACGTAGGCAAGTGGGTTCAGGTCATTACTGATCGTCCGGCGACCCTCGACACGGGCCTGAAGCGGCACCGTTCCGCGCCCACTGAAAGGGTCGATGACCAGATCTCCCGGCACGGAGTAGCGTTGAATGAAGTAGTGCGCGAGCTTCGCGGGGAACATCCCGTGGTAGGAGCACATCGTGTGCATCGAGTGCCCCCAGCGCGTGCTTGCGGCGTGCCAAAGAGGTCCGTTGCTCGTCGTTCCTCCATCTGTCGAGTCCGGCTCGGGTGCGTCGAAGAACGCGCCTTCTGGGTCAAAATCGGTAGTCATTTGAGGTATGCCCTAAACGCCTCAGCGGCCATCTTGAGGACCGGGTCAGACGTGTCGCGGGACACTCGGCTAAGGTTCTGCACGGCGGCCCTCGTGCTGCGCGCCTTCGCCGGTTCGTTGCGGATGGCCCGGCGAGTGCCAAGGGTCTTCTTGACGTCCCGGAGCTCGGAGTCTTCTCTGTAGTACTGGTCATCCAGCGCACCGGTTATTGACTCAACGTCTGCTGTTAGGTATCGCGCCCCGTGCCCTTGACGCGCCGACAGGATCATGCGCTCGGCCCAGGGCTCTGCGGCCTCACCGTCGCCGGCAAGCTGCTGGAGGACGAGCCGCAGCCCTTGAGCTGTAAGGCGTTGCCATGCAAACGGGTTGGAGGCGGGGAACACGCCGAGATCCATCAGTTCGACAACCTTCACAAACAGCCCGTCCCGCTGCATGAGCCGCCACAACCCGGTGTAGTTACGAAGCGTGGCCGGAGACACGCCGATGTAGCGGGCGATATCGATCTTCTTGACCTTCTCGGTCTGGTGTAAATGCTCGACGAGGGTGGCCAGTTGGCTTGGTAAGAGGTCTTGGTAGATGTCTGTCTGGTAGCGGATCTCGTAGCGTCGCGCATAGTCGGTCAGATAGGCAGGCACGACTGCGAAAACCGTTGGGTCATCCTCACGAATCGCGGCAATGGCGCGAACCCGCATGGTGCCATCTACGACCAGGTACTTCCCCGATGGCATCTGAGCCACCTTGATCGGCTCTGCCAGCCCGATCTCTTCGATCGAGGAACGGAGCCGTTCCTCGAACTGCTTCGCGCTACCGGATCTGCGGAGCTCATCGCTAATGACGAGTTCGCTCGGGGCAACGTCAATAAGCATCATCCGACGGTCACCACCTGGGGGCGCTGGGGCTCAAGCGCAAACGACGATGGTAACCTCTCGGCGAGCTGGCTGAGTCGGTCACCCACGCTGCCCTTGCCGATCCCGGAGAGTTCTTGGCACGCCCATGCGAGGAGGATTAGCCGACCCGCACGATGCTCGTTGCCAAGATCGGCAAGCTTCTGCCACCCGAGGGCGCGGAAGAGCTCATCGATCTCCCGGGCTCGCAAGGCGTACTTCGAAATCTCCGCGACGATGTCTGCGCGCTCACTACTGTCGACGTGACGAGAAATTACGGCATGCAAGGCGAGATTCATGTTACCGCTCTTGAGCGCTGCAACCTCTCGCTTGCTCGCCCCGTTCAGTTGGCCCTGGAGCCTACGAACCGTGACCGGACTAACACCAAAGCGGCGCGCGACGTCCGCAGTCTCCTCACCCTGCTGCCGTGCGCGCGAGATGAGGAGCGCGCGATCAACAGGTCGCATTCGTAGGCGAGCGACGTTCTCGACCAGGAATTGCTGAACCTTCTCGTCCTCCGCGAAATCCTCGCCGACCACAATCGCCGGGATCGTCTGGATTCCGAGCATCTCGCATGCGAGTGTCCGCCCCTGCCCCTTGATGAGGAGGTATTCGCCAGAAGCGTCTGAGGTACGGCGCACGGTGATCGGTGTCAGTACACCGAACTGCTCAATGGACCTGCGAAGTTCGCGGTGGCCATTACGGTCGCGCTTCCTTCCGAGCCCGTCTTCGGCTCGGATCTTCGAAACGAGGATGTCTTTCACCTGTAGGGCCTTACGCTTCTCGTCTCGCCCACGGATCTGCTTCGCGCCGGTCGACGTGTCTGCGGGCTGTTCGGACACCTGCGTCACGGGGTTCACCACCTTCTCAAAACTACATGCCTGTGATTCTGCCACTAGGACCCGACACAGTTGATCGGGCGCTACCGCATGGCGCGAGCCGAGGGCAACCACGCCATCGTAGGGCTTGCTGGCGCAGAACCTTGGCTCCAGTTGGACACCGATGGGGAACCGCGCTCGCCGTCGGCTCCCGGGAGATCCACGCCGGGGTCCGCCGTCGCTGGGACATCTCGACCACACGACGCGGCTCGCGTGACTGGTGGGTCGCATCTGGAGGATCCTGGTCTTCGTGGCCGCGTGGTCTTGGAGGCGCAACCCGCACGCCACCGGAGACTCGTAGATCAGCACGGACCTGGGCTTGGCTCCGGGTCGGCACGCCGGGCAGGTGTGAGGCTTCTTCAGGAGTCTTCGGGCCATAGCGCCGGGATGGAGCAGGATAGCGAGCCCAGGAGGCTGCCGATGTCCCTCGTGACGTGCTCTACGAGTGCGGGCCCCCGGGCCAGAGGCCATGCGGCTGGTGTCGATGTTGTCTCACGCCTTACCCCGAGTGGGCAGGTAACCCGCCGTCGTCGACGAGTGCGAGGAGGCTCTCGGATTTCTGGGATGTGCAAGCCTCCTGCAGCACGACCGAGATCGTGACGTCACCTTCGAAGATGATTTCGGTGTTCACGCCGCCCGCGCCCCTTCCATGACCGTGCGGAGGGCGCGGTGGATGGTCGCGAAGCGCTGCGTCACGGCGGGTTTGCTGATGTTCAGTTGGACAGCGATTTCTGTGAAGCTCAAGTCGGCCAGGTAGTGCGCCCTCGCCACGTCCTGTTGCTCCGATGTCATGACCTTCATGAGGTCTACGAGCTCGAAGGTGGAGTTAGTGGCAGCGTCCCTCGGCTGATCCGGCCAGGCATAGGTCATCGGGTCAACTGCACTCTCCGGAGCCTGCATGGCCATGAGCGTGCGGAGCGCCGCCCCTTTCATGTATCGCTTGGCGTAGCTGGGAAACCCTGGCGTGCCCGCCTTGTGGGTCCGCACCGCCCGGACAAGTCCAAGGCGAGCGCCCTGGGCTGCGTCCTGCCGCAGACTCGAATCGCTAGTGAGGTGACGGGCTATGGCCAGGGCCGTGTCCTCGAAGCGCTCGAGGATGATGGCCATCGCGGCCGAATCATCGGTTACGGACGCCTGCGCGGAAGCGATCAGGTCGTTCAATGACGGATTGACTCCAGAAACAGAAATGCCCATCGTGTTTGCCCTTTCGGATAGAGGATTCCTCAGGGGCACCCAAGACGGGCGTGAGTATAGATTGTCGGCTCGACGCGTCGGTTGGCCCAGAACTACCCAGGCAATGTGACGAACCCCTGATGTTCAGTTGTGTGCCTAAGCGTACACCCGAGGCCAGCCGCCGGGCCGGGCCCCGGGTGTACGACTAGCTATGCGGCGTTCACGTTCTCGTCGTTGTCGTTGACGACCTCAATCTTGCGCAGGGAGGTGAGTACGTCCTTGAGGTTGGGCGACCAGACTTGCTGACGCTCGGCCTCATAGAAGCGCCTGCGATCGGATTCGGGGTCAGCATCAACTTCCGCGTTACCCAGCGTCCACAACAGCAGCTCCAGGCTCGCCCGGAGCCGCGGTGAGGAGGTAGGGCTTCCGTACAGGTCGGTGTAGAAGGGGTGGGCGACGTTGAGGAGGAGCACGCGCTGCCCACCTCGCTGCTCGCAGCGATAGAACGCCGCGCCCGGCAGATCCTCCGTCTCGACAGCTCGAGGGTTGCCCTCCTGCTGCGCCACGAGTTCGCGCTCGATCGACTCCTCCGAGACTCCAGCGTCCTTAGCGCGGCGCCGGGCCTCGTTCTTGAGGTTCTCGTCTGCCTCCTTGATGCGGGAAGGGGTGTCCTGAGGTGGCTTGGAGGTCCTGAACTTCTCGGCATCCTCCAACGCTTCGATGGAGGCCCTCTTGCGCTCCTCGGCCTGAGCGGCAATCTTGGCGGCCTCCTTCTTATAGATCCCCTTCATGGTGGCAACGGACTCGAAGATCTTGGCCTTGTCGCTAAGGATGTCCCAGATCCGATCCGAGGGAACGACCTGTTGCTTGGCGGTGGTCATGGCGAACTCGTCGTCCAGCTCGGCGTCGAAGTCGACCTCGATGGCCCAGAAGCGATCGGTAGTGGCATTGACCGAGAACAGGCGTCGCGGTGGCTTGACAACGTCGATCTCGCGCCCGTTGCGAAGGAAGATGATTCCGTTGTGCGCGTCTGCGACAGGCAGCCTCTCGTTCATGTCATGGCGGCTCGGTTTGTTCGTGCCCTTGGCCTCGGGCTTGCGGAAGAAGCTCGCTGGCATTCGGGAGAAGCGAACACGCAACTTTCCGACGGTCGCCTTCGTCGCCTTGTCGGTGACCTCGATGACGGCGCCCGGAAGTTCCTCGGCCCGGTCGTCATCCAGTTCGTAGTAGCGGAATCCGGGGGTGAGGAAGAGCGGGTCGCACGGTTCCACCCTGACGCCATCGACGGTCATGGGAACGGCCACTAGGTAGTTGCGGTAGATCACGCCTAGATCACTCACGAGCCTGTTCCGGAGCTCCTCGCGCCGCGCTCTGTCGACTCGCGTGGTATCGAGCTTGTCCCACACAACGACCGTGCCGCTCGTGAGCGGCCACCGCTTCTGCTTCTTGAGGTGGTCAATCACGAAAGCCGGGGGATCCTGGAGAATCTCCTTGGGAGTGTTGATTCGGTGCGTCTCGGTCCACTTTCCTTGGCTGATTTCCTCGACATCTAGGTAGGACTTCGCCCACGGTTCGCCGTCCACCTTCGAGTAGACCTCGACGCGGAGGCACTGACTGACGGAAGCGGACGGTAGCCCATACCCGTACTTGCCGAAGCCCTGACGATCGCTGTATCGAGTGCCAGCACCCCAGACGAGGGACGCGCGGACCATCGGCGCGATCATGCCCCAACCGTTGTCGATAACGGCGATCTTCGCGGGTTTGAGGCTCCCCTGGGTGAAGCCGAACACCACGTCAATCCACGTCGCGCCGGCCTGAATGGAGTTGTCGATGAGTTCCGCCATGGCGAACGACGTACTCTTGTAGCCGATGTCGCGCATGCCTCGAACGAAGGCGTCGCCGACGATGAGATCCCAGCCGGCGTCATTCAAACGATCGACGAGATTCTTCTGAGCGGAGAGAGTGTCGCTCGCTCCTGTTTCTGTGGTAGCCATTGTTGCTGCCCTCCTGGTTTCGGTGGGGCGGCCCCGGTTGAGCCGCCTCAGGTTGGATGTCTAGAGAAGACACCCCACGGCGTCGCTGTTAAGGGCCACTCCGAAAGCGTTCGAGCCCCGACGCCTTGACAAGGTGAGCTGTGACAGGCAGGGCGCGTGGTGTGTGTATCCGGGGCGACCGGGTTAGTGCTCGGAGTCGATCTCCGGGCCGCCAGCACCTCCGCATCTGCTTCGAGGGGGCGCTGTCTCGGAGCCTGCGTCGTTCGGCGCGCCACCGGCTGTGGAAACCCCAGGCACGCGCAGGTTGTAAGAACCCCACAATCCGAGGTGTGAATTCCTGGCTGGCAGAGGATCACTTTTGGCGGGTTCGTCTAGTTGGATCGTAAGGACGCCTGTGGGACGGGTGTCTTTCGTGTGTCTACACCTCCAGGAGGACCCGTGTTCGGTCGCATCGTGATCGTCAATCGTGGTGAGGCGGCGATGCGGCTCATCCACGCGGTCCGCGACCTGAACGCGGAGCGGCCGGGGGCCGCGCCGATCACCACGATCGCGCTGTACACCGACGCCGAAAAGGCGGCGATGTTCGTCCGGGAGGCCGACGAGGCGTACCCGATCGGGCCGGCCTCCGCGCGTCCCTACCTGAACCACGAGCTGCTGCTGCGCGTCCTCACCGACGTCCGCGCGGATGCGGTCTGGGTCGGCTGGGGCTTCGTTGCCGAGGACGCCGACTTCGCCGAGAAGGTCACCGCCGCCGGCATCACCTTCATCGGGCCCAGCGCCGAAGCGATGCGCAAACTCGGCGACAAGATCGGCTCCAAGCTCATCGCCGAACAGGTCGGCGTACCGGTCGCGCCCTGGAGCGGCGGCGGCGTCGACACCTTGGACGACGCCCTCGAAGCGGCCGAACGCATCGGCTACCCGCTCATGCTCAAGGCCACCGCCGGCGGTGGCGGACGCGGCATCCGCCGGGTCGACTCAGCCGACGACCTCGCCGACGCCTACCAACGCACCCGCGACGAGGCCCAACGCGCCTTCGGCTCCGGCGTCGTCTTCCTCGAAAAGCTCGTCACCGGCGCCCGCCACGTCGAAGTGCAGGTCATCGCCGACGCCCACGGCACCGCCTGGGCCCTCGGCGTCCGCGACTGCACCGTGCAGCGCCGCAACCAGAAGGTGGTCGAGGAGTCCGCCTCACCGCTCCTCACCGCCGAGCAGACCGCAGATCTGAAGGCCTCAGCCGAACGCCTCGCCCAAGCCGTCGACTACGTCGGCGCGGCCACCGTCGAGTTCCTCTACCACCCCGGCGACAAGCTGTTCGCCTTCCTCGAGGTCAACACCCGCCTGCAGGTCGAACACCCGATCACCGAAGTCACGAACGACTTTGACCTGGTCAAAGCCCAGTTGCACGTCGCCGCCGGCGGACGGCTGGACGAGCGTCCCGTCGAACAGGGCCACGCCGTCGAGGCCCGCCTCAACGCCGAAGACCCCGACCGCGACTTCGCGCCCTCCCCGGGCCTGATCACCCGCTTCGACGTGCCCGTCGGCCCGGGTGTCCGCGTCGACACCGGCGTCAGTGAAGGCGACACCATCCCGGCCGACTTCGACTCGATGATCGCCAAGGTGATCGCCTCGGGCCGCACCCGCGCCGAAGCGCTGGGACGCCTGCGCCGCGCCCTGGCCGAAACCACCGTCATCATCGAAGGCGGCGCCACCAACAAGAGCTTCGTGCTCGACCTGCTGTCGCGTCCTGAGGTCGTCGGGCCCGACCCGGACGCCGCCGGCGAGCCGGTCTGGGCCGACACCGGCTGGATCGACCGCGTCCGCGCCGCCGGCGAGCTGGTCGCCGACCGGCACTCCGGAATCGCCCTGGTGGGTGCGGCGATCGAAGCCCTCGGCGAGGTCGAACGCCGCGAGATCGCGCACCTGCTCGAAACCGCCCACGGCGGACGTCCCCAGGTGCAGCACAAGCCGGGGCTCACCGTGGAACTGAAGCTGCGCGGCGCCACCCACACCCTGGTCGTCTTCCGCACCGGCCCCGAGCGCTACCGCGTCCGGATCGGCGACGTCGTTGTCGACGCCGAGCTCACCCGCCTGGACGACGTCCACGGACGCCTGCGCGTCGGCAGTGAGCAGTACCGCATCGTCACCGCCCTCCACGGGCCGGTGCAGTTCATCGAGGTCAACGGCGTCGCCCACCGCGTCTCCCGGGACGAGGGCGGCGTGCTGCGCTCGCCCGCGCCGGCACTGGTCGTGGCCACCCCGGTCGCGGTTGGTGATGAGGTAGCCGCCGGAGCCCCGGTGGTGGTGCTGGAGTCCATGAAGATGGAGACCGTCATCCCCGCACCGTTCGCCGCCCGGGTCAAAGAACTCATGGTGATCACCGGCAGCCAGGTCGAAAGCCTGGCTCCGCTGGTGCGCCTCGAGCCGCTCAACGACGACGCCGACGAGGTCGCCGAAGCCGGCGAGATCGAGCTGCCGACGGCTGCCTCCGACCCGTCCGCGCAGCAGCGTGCCGCCCGGCGGTTGGAGCAGCTGACCGCCCACCTGATGGGCTACGACACCGACCCGGCCGCCGGCATCCTGCCCTCCTACCTGGAGGCTCGGGACGCCGCCCGCGCCGAAGGCGTCGACGTGCTGTCCGGCGAAATCGGGCTGGTCACGCTGTTCGCTGACCTGGCCGAGCTCAGCCGCAACCGTCCCGCCGACGAGCACCACTCCGAGCTGCGCATCCACTCCGACCGCGAGTTGTTCCACGGCTACCTGCAGAGCCTCGACAGCTCGCGGGCCGGACTGCCCACCCGCTTCGTCGACCGGCTCACCCGCGCGCTGGCCCACTACGACGTCACCGAGCTTGACCGGACGCCCGCGCTCGAAGAGGCGGTCTTCCGCATCTTCCTCGCCCAACAGCGGGTCGCCGGGGACGTCCAAGTGGTGCTGGCGATCCTCGACCGTTGGATCAACGAGACCGCACCCGAAGAGGCGCTCGCTGCGTCCGCCCGGGCCCAGCTCGAGCGGCTCGTCCGCGCCACTCAGCGGCGCTTCCCTGCGGTCAGTGACGTGGCCCGCTCAGTGCGGTTCCGTTGGTTCGACCAGCCTCAGGTGGACGCCGAACGCGAGCAGGTTCTGTCCAGGGTGGCCTCCGAGGTGGCCGACCTCGCTGCCCAGCCGGACGCCGCTGACTACGCCAAACGCGTCGCCGCTTTGGCCATCATCCCCGAACGGATGTCGCCGACGCTGGCCGCTCGCCTGGTCGGCGGCGTGTCGGCGCACGAGCCGCTCCTGGAGATCCTGCTGCGCAAGCACTACCGCGACTACGAGCTCAGCGACGTGCGCGCCTTCAGCGTCGACGGACGCTCGGTCGTGACCGCCGACTGCACCATCGACGGCCGCTCGATGCGGGTGCTCACCGCCAACGCCATTGCCTCCGAGCTGGACGCCGGCGGCCCGGTCCAGGCCATGATCTCCGATCAGCTGCGCAACCGTCCGGACGGCCACCAAGCCCTCGTCGAGCTGTACGTCGGCTGGCCGTCGGCCACCGAGGAGGACCGGGTGACCGCGCTGCGCGATCAGGTCCGCTCCTGGAAGCTCACCGGGGTACGCCGGGTGACGATCGCCGCCTGCACGCCCGACGGTGACGTCGACTACCTCACCTTCCGTCCGGACGCGACCGGCGAGCCGATCCATGACGCGCGGATCCGCGGCGTCCACCCGATGGTGTTCCGGCGCCTCAACCTGTGGCGGCTCAGCGAGTTCGACGCCACCCGCCTGCCGGCCCCGCGCGGCGTGATGCTGTTCGACTGCGTGGCCAAGTCCAACCCCGACGACCGCCGCCTGGTCGCCATGGCCGAGGTCAGCCAGCTCGCCGCCGTCCGTGACGCCAACGGCCGACTGATCGGCCTGCCGCACGCCGAGCGCGCGGTGGAGAACTGCCTGGAGTCGATCCGGCGCACCCGGGCCGCGCGCGGCTCGGCCGGCAGCCGCCTCGACATGAACCACGTCTGGGTCTACGTCTGGCCCGAGATCGAGCTCGACCTGCGTGACGTGATGACCCTGCAGCACAAGATCACCCCGCTGTCGGACGGCACCGGCATCGAAGAAGTGGTCGCCCAAGGCACCTTCGTCGGCCCGGACACCCCGCCGACCAAGCTGGCGATCCGGTTCCACGCCAAGCCCGGCTCGGGCGTGGCCGCCTCCGTCGTCCCGCCGCCCAGCGAGCCCCTGCAACCCCTGGACGACTACGCCGCCCAGGTGATCCGGGCCCGCCGTCGCGGACTGGTCTACCCCTACGAACTGTCCGAAACCCTGGCCGGCCCCGGCGGCAAGATGGTCGAGCTCGACCTCGACCCGGACGTGGCCCCCGGCGCTCCCGATCGGCTGATCGAGGTGCGGCGTCGTCCCGGCCAGAACAGGGCCGGCATCATCGCCGGCCTGGTCACCACGCCGACCCCGCTCTACCCGGACGGGATCAAGCGCATCGTGCTCTCGGGCGACCCGAACCGTGGCCTGGGCGCGGTCGCCGAGCCGGAGTGCCGCCGGATCATCGCCGCCCTCGACCTGGCCGCCGAGCTGAGCATCCCGATCGAGTGGTACACGCTGTCGTCCGGTGCCCGGATCTCGATGGAGTCCGGTACCGAGAACATGGACTGGGTCGGTGCCGCGCTGCGCCGGATCGTCGAGTTCACCCAGGACGGCGGCGAGATCAACATCGTGGTCGCCGGCATCAACGTGGGCGCCCAGCCGTACTGGAACGCCGAGGCCACCATGCTGATGCACACCCGCGGCATCCTGGTGATGACGCCGGATTCGGCGATGGTGCTCACCGGCAAGCAGTCGTTGGACTTCTCCGGCGGCGTCTCGGCCGAGGACAACTTCGGCATCGGCGGCTACGACCGGGTGATGGGCCCCAACGGGCAGGCGCAGTACTGGGCACCCGACCTGGCCGGCGCTTTCGCCATCTTGATGGGGCATTACGAGCAGACCTATGTGGTGCCGGGCGAGGATCGTCCGCGCCGGGCGGCGACGTCCGACCCGTCCGATCGGGACGTGTCGGATCATCCGCACGAGCTGGCCGGTAGCGACTTCACCACCGTCGGTCAGATCTTCTCCGCCACCCACAACCCCGACCGCAAGAAGGCCTTCGACATCCGGACGGTCATCGCTGCGGTCTGTGACGCCGACCACCCGCGCACCGAGCGCTGGGCGGGTATGGCCGACGCCGACACCGCTGTGGTGATCGACGCCCGCATCGGCGGCTACCCGGTGGCGATGCTCGGCATCGAGAGCTCACCGGTGCCGCGCGCGGGCTTCCCGCCCACGGACGGCCCGGACACCTGGACGGCGGGCACCTTGTTCCCGCGGTCGAGCAAGAAGGCGGCCCGGGCGATCAATGCCGCTTCGGGCAACCGTCCGGTGGTGGTGCTGGCGAACCTGTCCGGCTTCGACGGCTCACCGGAGTCGATGCGCAACCTGCAGTTGGAGTACGGCGCCGAGATCGGCCGGGCGATCGTGAACTTCCGCGGCCCGATCGTGTTCGTGGTGATCAGCCGCTACCACGGTGGTGCGTTCGTGGTGTTCAGCAAGCAGCTGAACCCGAAGATGACCGTGCTGGCGCTGGAGGGCTCGTTCGCGTCGGTGATCGGTGGCGCTCCGGCGGCGGCCGTGGTCTTCGCCGGGGACGTGGCCAAGCGAACTGCCGCCGACCCGCGGGTGGCCTCGATCGAAGCTCGACTGCGCACCGCCCGCTCCGAAGAGCGGGCCGCGCTTCAGCTGGAACTGGCGGACGCCCGCGCAGCCATCCGCGCGGAGAAGATCAGCGAGGTTGCGGCCGAGTTCGACGGCGTCCACGACATCCACCGCGCCGTCCGGGTCGGCTCGGTGGACAAGGTGATCAGCGCCGCCCGACTGCGTCCAGAGATCATCGAGGCGATCGAGACGGGACTGGGCCTGAGGTGAGGCCGCCGGCCACGCCCACGTCCACGACGACGTCGGCGCCCTCCCGCTTCAGGTGATCCGGTAGCTCCCGCGGGCTTCGACTCAACCGTGACAGGACGGCGAGCCGTCGGGCCGCAGCGAGATGTCGCCGGTCACCACCAGGTGGGTGGGCTCGATGGCGACCCCCGTCACCGACACACAAGGCAACCCTTTGACACGGGGTGGTGCCAGTCGAGCGACGCGGGCCGCGGGAATCTCGATGCCCGCCGCGCTCGCCGACACCACCGTCCAGGTCAGTTCGTGGTCGGTCACCGTCGGCTGGAGTCCGACGGTCACCGGAAGCGTGCCGAGCTTGGAGGTGCGGGTGGTGGTGATTTCGACGACGTCGCCGAGCTCCACTCGGTCGGCCTTGGTGAGGGTCGCCAACGCCTCGACATCGAGCTGGGCTTCGACAGGCAAGGTCCCTGACATCAGCCCCAACAGCACCGGTCCGGCGGGACGGATCCGGGTGCCGGCGGGGGCACGGCTGGCGACCTGTTGGGTGACGGTCGCGCTGGCGATGCCCTCGGCTCCGAGGACGACACCGGCCAGAGCGATGACTCCGGTGGCCGAGATGATGGCCAGGCGGATATGGCGTGCGGTCATGGGTGACTCCTATTCGTGGCGGAGAGCGTCGATGGGGCGAAGTGAGGCCGCACGGGTGGCGGGGTAGATTCCGAAGAACAAGCCGACGGCGACGGCGAAACCGAAGGCGACGATCACCGAGCCGGCCGAGACGACAGCGTGAAAACCGGCGATCTCGATCTGGGCGAGGCCGACTCCCAAGGTGACACCGGCCACACCGCCCATGCACGAGAGCAGCACGGCTTCGATGAGGAACTGCATCACGATGCCGGTCTTGTCGGCCCCGATCGCTTTGCGGATGCCGATCTCGCGGGTGCGTTCGGTGACGGTGACGAGCATGATGTTCATCACCCCGATACCTCCCACCAGCAGTGAGATCGCCGCGATCGCGCCGAGCATGACGGTCAGCGTGGAGGTGATCGAACTGGCCGCGCTGAGCATGCTGGCCGAGGTGGTGACGGTGAAGTCGCGGTTGGTGGCGGTGGTGTGGCGCCGATTGTCCAAGATGGTCTCGACCTGGGCACGAGCGGCCTCCACATCGTCGGTGGATCGGGCCTGGACGGCGATGCTGCTCAGGTCTGCATAGCCGACCAGGTGATCTTGGGCGGCGGTCAGTGGGGTGATCAAGCGGTCATCGGAGTCACGGGCACCGGTGGTTCCCTTTGCCTGGAGGATCCCGATCACGGTGAAGGGGGTGCCGTTGAGTTGGATCTGCTGGTTGATGATCCCCGACCCGTCTCCGCCGGCCAGATCGCGGGCGATCGTGGGGCCGACCAGGACGACGCGGCTGCGGGCGGCATCATCGGCGGTGGTGAAGGTGCGGCCCAGACTCACCGTGTCGTTGGCGATCGCCAGATACTCCGCGGTGGTGGCGACGGTGCTGGCCACGGTGTGCGAGGTGGAGCCGGTGCTCGCCACGACGGAGTTGATGTTGATCACTGCGGCCACGGCCGCCACGGCGGGTCCCGCCGCCGCGTCACCGAGGGCGTCGGCGTCGGCGAGACTCAGGGTGGCGGGGCGGGTGAGCGTCCCGATCGGATTGGCGGCGGCGTCCTGATTGGTCCGGACTCGGCCGAATCCGGTGGTCGTGGCGGCTCCGGGGCTGACCGTCAGGGTGTTGGTGCCCAGGCTGGACAGCGTGGCATTCACCGACTTGCTGGCCCCGTTGCCCGCGGCGACGAGGACGATCACCGAGGCGACGCCGATCAGCACTCCCAACATGGTCAAGGCCGAGCGGACCTTGTTGGCGGTGACGCCGCGCCACGCGAATCGCAGGCTTTCCGACAGCATCACGAGGCCTCCCGTCGCAGGCTGAGTCGCGGGGGCGGGCCGTCCAGTGGTGCTTGGCGCAGGTCGGAGTCGATCCGGCCATCACGCATCCGTAGCACCCGCTTGGCGCGATCAGCCACTTCGTCCTCGTGGGTGATGACGACCAGGGTCCGGCCTTCGCTCGACAGCTGATCGAACAGGTCGAGGACTTCGGTGGTGCTGGTGGAGTCCAGCGCCCCGGTCGGCTCGTCGGCGAGCAGCATCACCGGCGATCCGACGATCGCCCGCGCGATGGCCACCCGCTGCTGCTGGCCACCGGAAAGCTGTGCCGGGGTGTGCGTCAGTCGCTTCTCGAGTCCGACCCGGGTCAGAGCTTCGACCGCTCGTCGACGGCGTTCGCGGCGACCAACTCCGGCATAGGCCAAAGGGAGTTCGACATTCTCCAGTGCGGACGTGCGGGCGATCAGGTTGAAGTTCTGGAAGACGAACCCGATCTTCTGGTTGCGGATCCGCGACAACTCGCGGTCGGGGAGGGTTGCGACGTCGATTCCGTCGAGCCGGTAGGTGCCGCTGGTGGGGGCGTCCAAGCAGCCGATGATGTTCATCATGGTCGACTTGCCCGAACCCGATGCGCCCATGATGGCGACGTAGTCGCCCACGTCGACCTGGAGATCGATCTGGTCGACCGCGCGCACCTCGGTCTCCTCGCGGCCGTACAGCTTGGTCAGGCCTGAGACGGCAATCACCGGACTCTTCATCGCTTGGCCTTCGACGTCTGGGTGGCGTCGAGCTGGACGACGTCGCCCTCGGCCACACCGGTGAGGACCTCGACCCTGGTCGTGGTGACCAGGCCGGTCGTGACGGCGACCTGGGTGCGGCTCGCTCCGCTCACGAGGAGTACCCACGCCGCACCGTCGGTCGTACCGATGGCGCTGGAGGGCAGGCTCAAGACGCCGGTCGCGGTCCGGGTGGTGATCGTGACGGTGGCGGTTTGGCCGGTTCTGATCGAGTCCGCGTCGACGGGCAGAGAAATGACCGCCTTGTACAGCACGACGTTGTCGATCACCGTGCTCGCCGGATCGATCGATACCACCGTGCCGTTGAACGTCTCAGCTGAGGCCGGCAGTTCGACGGTTGCGGTCTGGCCCAGTTCCACGGAGGTCGCGTCGGCCTCGGCGATCATGGCCTCGACGCTCAGTGAGGACGAATCGACGAGGGTGACCAGACCGCTGTGGCTGCCACCGGTGGTGCTGGCTGAGCCGGTCGACGGCTGGCCGACGACTGCCGAGACCGTGGAGATCACGCCGTCGAAAGGCGCCCGCAGCACGGTGTTGGCGACGGCGGTCTCCGCTTGGTCGACGGCGACGCGAGCCGCATCCACCTGGGCCGCGGCCGCGGCCACCGTGCCGTCGCGCGGTCCTTGCTGGGCGACAGCAGCCGCCGCCTTCTGTTGGGCGAGGGCTTTGGCCGCGGCGTCCCGGGTTCCCTGCTGGGCGGTGACGGCCTGGTCGGCCTCAAGGACGGCGGTGTCGCGAGTGCGTTTGGCGGCTGCGAGATTGGCCTGTGCGCCGGGAATGGCGGCCTGGGTTGCGGCCATCCGACTCTGCACCTCGGTGATGTCGGCCGTCAGGTTGGCCACCTCGGTCGGGTCGGTGGTGGCAGCGAGTTCGGCTTGGAGGTCGGCAAGGGTCGTTCGATCCGCGGCGAGGCTGTCCTCAAGGGCAGACAGCGTCGCGGCGGCTGCTGCCACCAGCTCGGCCTGCTGCGCAACGACCTGCTTGCGACGCGCTTCGGCGCCGGACAGTGCGCGCTCAGCATTGGTCAGATTCTGTTGCGCCACGGCGATCGCTGCGTTGTCGGCGGTCTTCTCTGCGCTCGTGCGTCCCTGGTTGGCGGTCGCCAGTGCGGCTTCGGCTGCGGCCAACCCGGCCTGGGCGGCGTCGAGTTGCTGGCGGGCGGCGGTGTCATCGACCGTGACCAACGAGTCGCCCTGGCTGACCGACTGGCCGGTGGTCACCCACACCTTCGTGACGATCCCCCCGACGCCAGGCATCGCGAGTTCCGAGGTTGTCCCACTCACCACATTTCCCGATGCCGAGACCGTCTCGGCCAGGTTGGAGCGGGTGACGGTGGTTGTCGCGGGCAACGGGGTCGAGCTGCCGGCGCTGGCGACCACGGCCACGCTCCCGCCGGCGGCAATCACCAGCACGCCGATCCCGATGACCAGCAATGTGCGTTTCCTCACCAGAGTCCTCCTCCTTGGGTAGGCCACCACTGTGACCACCGGAGTTGGCAGAACGCGGACCGGATCGTGTCAGTTCGGTGACAGTCGGGGCCCTTTCACCAAACTGACATCTCGGCGCGCCAAGCTGGTGTTATGGCGGAATTCCCAGCGCGAGTTCTCGTCGTCGACGACGAGCCGGCGATCGTCGAGATGCTCTCGGTGAGCCTTCGCTTCGTGGGATACGAAGTGGACACGGCCCTCACCGGGACCGACGCCACGCGTGCTGTCGCAGCCCACGCTCCCGATCTGGTGATTCTCGACGTGATGCTTCCCGACGCCACCGGTTTCGATCTCCTCGGCAAGCTTCGAAGCAGCGGACCGGTGCCGGTGATCTTCCTGACCGCCAGAGACTCCGTCGAGGACCGGGTGCGCGGTCTCACCCTCGGCGGCGACGACTACATCACCAAGCCGTTCAGCCTGGAGGAGGTCATCGCACGAGTTGCCGCGGTGATTCGTCGATCTCGGTTGGCCCAGGGTGCGGTCGACGAAGCCGACCTGCTCAGCTACGCCGACTTGACCATGGACGAAGAGGGCCACGAGGTCTGGCGGCAAGGCGAGACGATCCAGCTGTCACCGACTGAGTTCGCGTTGTTGCGTTACCTGCTGCGCAACGCCGGACGCGTCTTGTCCCGCGATCAGATCCTGGAGCGAGTCTGGCACTACGACTTCAGCGGCGACTCTGCGGTCGTCGACTCCTACATTCGTCATTTGCGCAGGAAGGTGGACATCTTCGATCCGCCCCTGATCGAGACCGTCCGCGGAATCGGCTACAGCCTGCGGCTACCGAGGCATCTTCGATGAAGCAGCTCTCGCTACGGCGGCGACTCGTGCTCGGAATGATCGCGGTGATGGCGGTCGGACTCCTCGCCGCCGATGTGGCCGGACTGCTGTTGTTCCGGTCCTTCCAGATAGACCGGCTCGATGAGACCCTCCTGCTTCCCTTCCGGGATCGCGACTCGCCGCAGGTCTTGGAGCGGCTCGCGACCAACTGCGATCCGGACAAGGTCGCCGGAGGACTGTGGCTGCCGACCACCTACGCGATCGTCATCCTGGACCAACAGGGTCGACAACGGTGTTCGGTGCCTGACCCGGACGCCGCCCGGGCCGGGAGCCCGGTGGTAGACCTGACCCCCGAGGAACTCTCCGCCCTGGTCGACGGCCAACGCATCGTCGGTCTGCCGGACCGTTGGGGCCGCGCGCCCTGGCGGGCCCGCGTGATCGGAGTCACCGGAGGCTACGCGGTGCTCGCGGTTTCGACCACCGAGGTGAACGACACCGTGGCCCGCCTGACCCTGGTCTCCCTCGGCGTCGGCTTGGCCACGGTCACCCTCGCCGGGCTCGCGAGTGCCGGCCTGGTCCGCCTCGCGCTCCGACCACTGACGCAGATAGAGGCGACCGCTGGCGCCATCGCTGCCGGAGATCTGAGTCGACGAGTACCGGGGGAGGACCCAGACACCGAGGTCGGTCGACTCGCGACCTCGCTGAACGCGATGCTTGCCCAGATCGAGGAGGCGTTCGCCGCACGAGACGAGACCGAAGAGCGGCTGCGCCGATTCGTCGCAGACGCCAGCCATGAACTGCGCACGCCATTGACGACGATCCGCGGCAACGCCGAGCTGGTGAGGCAGGGAGCGGTCAATGCGCCGGCGGACGTGGCTCGCACCATCGAGCGCATCGAGGCGGAGTCGGTCCGGCTGGGCAGATTGGTCGACGATCTGCTGGCGATGGCCAGACTCGACGAGGCCGCCGAGCTTCAGCTTCAGCAGGTCGACCTGCTCAGTGTGGTGGCCGATGTCGTCGCCGACGCCCGCGTCCGCGCGCCGGAGAGGATGGTGAGGATCCAGTACCTGACCGACAGCCCGTGGTCGGACAGTGTCCCGGTGATGCACGGCGAAGAGACCCTGCTGCGTCAGGTCCTCACCAACCTGGTGAGCAACGCGCTGAACCACACCCCGGCCGATACCGAGGTGGAGGTCGCGCTCGGCGTCCGCGAGGAGCAGGTGGTGGTCAGCGTGATCGACCATGGCCCTGGGCTGCAGGCAGGCAACGAGCAGCGAGTCTTCGAGCGCTTCTTCCGCGAGGACGCGGGTCGGAGCCGGACTCGTGGCGGTGGCTCGGGCCTCGGCCTCGCGATTGCGGCAGCGATGGTGGCCAGGCATGCAGGCACCTTGCGCTACGAACCGACTCCCGGTGGTGGCGCGACGTTCGTGGCTTCGTTTCCGGTGCGCTGAGTTCACCGGCGCCCGGACCACGACCGGCCGAGTCAGCGTGAGCTCGGCCGGTCGTTTGCCCTAGCTACGAAGGTCGGCGGTCGCCCGGGCAATCGGGGCAAAGGCCCGTGGCCACGTCCAGGCCGAGCGCAGGATGAAGGCGAGGAGCAGCAGCTCCAGCCCGATGGACAGGCCGTAGAAGAAGGCCCAGGTCCACGTCTCGCCGACCGCGTTGAACAGCGAGTAGGGGATGTAGAGCGTGGCCACGACCAGGTTCGTGACCCGGTTCGCCCGGGCGGGCAGTGCCGCGGAGAGCGTCACCATCATCGCGGGGATCGCCACGGACGCGAGCATCGCGGTGAGCACCGTCGGGCTGATCTCGAAGGTGAACACGTGGCCGGCCCGGAGACTGTCGATCACACCCGGCTTGTGAAGGTGGAAGTAGTCCACGTAGATGTAGAGGAACATGAAGCTCGTCCAGGCGGCGGCGAGCTTGGCCTGAACGGGCATCGGCGGGTTGTCGAGCGCGTTCGACGCATTCGTTGGCATGGTCATCGGTTCTTCTTTCGGTAGGAACGGTCCGTCCGCCGGAGTAGCGGCACGGTGAGGTGCAGACGCACGAGTCGGGTGAGGCAGGTCTGGTCGTCAGACGGCGACCAGGACTTTTCCTCGGGTGTGGCCGGACGCCACGTGGCGCAGGGCGTCGGCGGCTTCATCGAGGGCATAGGTGCGGTCGATCACGGGTGTGAGCTGTCCGGTCGCGAGCAGGTCGGCCAGCGCGAGCAGGTCCTCCCGCTTCGGGAACGAGGTGAAGGGCCGCAACTGCTGGTCGGTGCACACCGACAGCAGCCGTGCCTTGGCGATTCGCGGAATCGGGCCCAGCCAGCGGCCACCACGTCCACTGTTGGGGATCAGGGTGCCGGTCGGTGTGAGCACTCGGCGGACGGCCTCCAGGGGCTGAGTCTCCACGCTGTCGAGGATGACGTCGTAGCGCTCAGCGCTGTCGGTGAAGTCGGTCCGGGTGTAGTCGACCACGTGGTCGGCGCCAAGGGAGTCGACCAGGTCGAGGTGGTCGGTGCTGCAGACGCCGGTCACCTCCGCGCCCATCGCCTTGGCGATTTGGACGGCGAAACAGCCCACACCGCCAGAAGCGCCGGTGATCAGTACCTTCTGGCCCGGTTGGACCTTCGCGATGTCGCGCATCGCCTGCAACGCCGTGATCCCTGAGGTGGGGACCGCGGCCACGTCCAGGATTGACAGGCCGGCCGGTATCGCGACGAGCTGGTTGGCCGGGACGCAGGCGTACTCGGCGAGCGTGCCCGCGGTGCTCCAGCCGAACACGGCGTCGCCCACTCGCAGGTCGGTGACGTCTTTCCCGGTCCCTGCCACGACGCCGGCCAGGTCTCGTCCCGGGATGCCGTGCCGCGGCCGTCGAAGTCCGAACGCCAGGCGCACCAGGTACGGCTCGCCGGTCATGATGAAGTAGTCGCCGGGGTGTATCGACGCTGCGCGGACCTGGACGAGCACCTCGCCGGGGCCGGGCACCGGCAACTCGATATCGACCAGTTCCAGCACGGAGGCCGGGCCGTAGCGGTGCTGGACGACGGCCCGCATTCTCGCTGGGCCGCTCTGGCTCGCTCCCGGACCCACGCCGGTCGTGGCCGCTGATCGCTGTGTGTTTCCCATAGGAGTCTCCTCATGCTGAGTCGCCACTTAGTGGCTCGTACACTGTACGTCGTACACCGTACTATCAGCCGTACGCTGTACGCTTGTCAAGTTGTTGCGCAGGAGTGAGGAGACCGGTGGCTGTCGAGAACCAACGCCAGGGCGCCCCAGAGGTGGGGCTGAGCAAGCAGCGAATCGTGGCCGAAGCTCTCCGTCTCGCCGACCGCGAGGGGGTGGAGGGACTGAGCATGCGCCGGCTGGCCGGCGTCCTCGGTGCGGGAGCGATGTCGCTCTACCACTACGTGGCGAACAAGGACGAGCTGCTGGACGCGATGATCGACATCGTGTTCGAGGAGATCGAACTCCCACCCGATGATGTCGACTGGCAGTCGGCGATGCGACAGGAGGGGCTCTCGGCCCGCCAGGTGCTCGCCCGCCACCCGTGGGCGATCAGCCTGATGGAGTCACGGACGTCCCCGGGGCCTGCGAACCTCCGGCACCGCGAAGCCGTCACCGCCTGCCTGCGAAAGGCCGGCTTCTCGGTCGCCATGGCCACCCACGCCAACTGGCTGCTCAACAGCTATGTGTACGGCCACGCCCTCCAAGAGGCGAACCTGCCGTTCGACACCGCCGCCGAGCTCGCCGATATGACCGAAGACGTCTACCTGCCGCAGATCCCTGCCGACGAGTTCCCCTACCTCAGCGAGTCCGCCGCGGTGCTGATGGCCTCCGGTTACGACCCGACGCAAGAGTTCAGCTTCGGCCTCGACCTCGTCCTGGCCGCCCTCGACCCGCTGAGGGGCCCCGCCTAGCCTCACGTCGCGGCAACGACTGGCATGTACGCGGAGGAACGCGCGGCCTCGGTCAGCTGTTCCGGCTGCGGCCCTTGCTGATAGCGGTGGCTTCGGCGCCGAGCACCGGGTGGCTCCGCAGTCCTTCGATGATTGCGCGTCCGTGTTCCCGGCCGAGCCTGTTGATAGGGCGTAGGAAGAGAATGCGCGATTGGCCCCGCTCCTCCAAATCGAGGAACTCGATCAGATGCGCCAGTTGGGCCGATGTGGCGCACCCGGACATTGCGATGGCGGCGGCATTGGCTTGGGCCGGGCTGGGTGCGGTCAGGTAGAGCTCCCTCAACCGGTCCCAGTAGGCCACAGCATCCTTGATCGCCAGCGCTTGCCCGATGATGTCGGTGGTGATTTCGGGGTAGCCACCACGCTCCAGGTGATTCATCAGTACCGGCAACGCCTGTGGATAGGGCCACACCCGATGCTTGCCCAAGTCCCATACCGAGTCGACATCGAGCCCGGCCGCGCGAAGGTCCATCGTCAACGGTAGCTCTGCTTCCTCGAACTCAGCCTCACGCGCATCGTCCTCGGCGGTCCACATTGCCAGCTCTTGCTGATAGTCCTGATCGGCCGCCAGTGCCGCGCGGAACTCATCCATGCGACCTCCGCCGGCCATGCCGGTGTCGGTTCGTCTGTCCGCAGCCAGCCTCTCGAGCCACTCGAGTTCGGTCGGGTCAGCGTGGACGAGGCCAAGGCCGGGGTGATTCTCAAACGGGGATGACCAGTCGATCGATGAAAGGGCGACCTCCGCCGCCTCACTCGCCTCATCGCGGTCACCTACCGCCTCCGCTAGCCGCGTGTAGGCCACCGCCCAGCGATACACGTTGGCAGGGAACGGCGAGCCGCGCTTCACCTGCCAGGAGTCCAGCAGCCGGTACGCCTCGCACAGGCCGGCCTCGGACCCGCCCCCAATGAGAATCTCGGCCAGCGCAACCTCAGCCATTTGCGTCGTGTCGTTCAAATCTGGATGCTCGGCGAGGAGGCGGCGCAGCAGTTGCTCGGCCCGGGCAGGGTCGTCTCGCAGGAGTGCCTCGGCCATGAGTTCCAGGAGTCCCGGCTGTTCGGACCTCGTAGCGTCGTTGTCGAGCCCGCGCTGCCACAGGCCGAGGGCGGCCTCGCGCAGCCCCGCCTCAGCCAAGGCGAGCCCCTTGATGCGCAGGTACTCCGGTCGATTCCACGCGCGCGCACGAGCCAACCGGAGCTCGAAGGCCTCCTGATCAGCCTCCGACCAACCCGGGCTGCGGTACCAATCATCATCCACAGCGAGAGTGTCTCAGTTGCCGGAGTCGTCCGGCACGCGACCTCTCGGCCCGAATGGGCACCCATGTGCCGTCGGTGACAGCGTGGCGGCCGGCTCGCCACCACGGTCGCCAGCGCAGGTGCCGTCCCCACTCAGGTCTCAACGCCCCCGGCGGTATGCTTCGCAGTGCTGCGAGCGAGAGGAACACGTCCCGAAGTGCATCGGTCTACAGATCCGTTTGAGTACGTCGGCTACCAGGTCCATCCCGAGAGCAGCCGACTCGTTTGCCGCTACCGGATCGGGGCTGAGGAGTTCGTCGAGGAGTTCGGCTTCCCGGCCGGCGGCGACTGGGGCAGTGACGCTGCCGCCGAAGCGGCCCGCTGGTTGTTCCTGCTGGCCGGGGTCTCCTACTACAAGACCAGCGCGCCGCAGGTGATCGACCTCGGTGACGTCCCGGTCTCCGACGAAGACCGCGCCTTCCTGCGCGACTACTACCTGCACGGTCTGGGCGAGTTTGCCTACCGGCTGCGCGAGCACCATCCCGACGCCTTCCCCGACGGCCTCGACCTGTCCGACCTCGCCCTCGTCGGCGGCCGGACGCCCACCCGCCCGGCCACGCCGCCCACCCCACGCACCGGACGGCGTCCGCTGATCCCGTTCGGCGGCGGCCTGGACTCGATCGTCAGCGTGGCGATGCTCGCCGGCCGCGTCGACGACCCGGCGCTGTTCATCGTGAACCGGCCCGGCGACCGCTTCGAGGCCATCGAAACCCCCGCCGCCCAGACTGGGCTGCCGATCGTCCGGGCTGAGCGGGCCATCGACCCCAAGGTGCTTCAGTCGCGCGAGCGCGGCTACCTGAACGGCCACGTCCCGGTCACCGGCATCATCTCGGCCATGGGCGTGCTGGCCGCGTCCCTGTTCGGCTACGACGCGCTGGTGATGTCGAACGAGTGGTCCTCGTCCTCGGCCACCCTGACGCTGAGCGATGGGCGCGAGGTCAACCACCAGTACTCCAAGAGCGCGGACTTCGAGCGGGCCTTCGCCGCTCGCCTGCAGGCCGACGGCCTGCCCGACTACTTCTCGCTGCTGCGTCCGTTCACCGAGTTGTGGATCGCCCGCTACTTCGCCGAACACGCCCACGACTACCTGGCCAGCTTCCGCAGCTGCAACCGCTCGTTCGCCATCGACCCCACCAAGCGGGTCGACCACTGGTGCGGCGTCTGCGACAAGTGCGCCTTCATCGATCTGATCGTGTCCCCGTTCGTGTCGACCGAGGCGATGAGTGCGGTGTTCGGCGGCAACGAGCCGCTGCAGAACCCCGAGTTGGCGTCCGCCTTCGAGCAGCTCATGGGGCTGGACACCGACCTCAAGCCGTGGGAATGCGTCGGCGACGTGGTCGAGTCCCGGGTAGCGATGCGTCTGATCGCCGAGCGGGACGACCGCGCCACCGCGCTGGTCGAAGCGCTCAGCGGGCGCGCCGCACAGTTCGACGACCCGGCCGCGGACGCCCTACTCGTCCCGGTCAGTGACCACGGCATTCCGGAGCGCTATGCAGCACTCATTGACCTGGGCTGAGCTGGCCGGACTCCGCGTCGGGGTCTACGGCCTGGGCGTCGAGGGACGCGCGAATCTGCGGGCCTGCCAGGCTCGCGGCCTGTCGCCGATGCTCGTGGACGACCAACCGCAGCCCGAGCTGCCCGACGCCCTGGTCACCTCCGCCGGCGGTTTGGACGCCCTGGCCACCTGCGAGGTGGTGATCGTCAGCCCCGGCATCTCGATCTACTCCGACGCGATCACCTCGCTGCGGGAGCGCGGCGTGAAGATCGTCGGCGGGTTGGGGCTGTGGCTGGCCGGCGCCGATCTCGATCGCGTCATCTGCATCACCGGCACCAAGGGCAAGAGCACCACCGCTGCGCTGACCGCGCATCTGCTCAACGAATGGGGCTACCGCTGCCTGGTCGGCGGCAACATCGGCACCGCCCCTTGGGATCCCGAATGCGGCGATGACTACGACTTCTGGGTGGTGGAGGTGTCCAGCTATCAGGCCACTTCGGCGACCGTCGCGCCGCCGGTGGTGGTGGTCACCTCGCTGAACCCCGACCATCTGCCCTGGCACTGCGGCGACGTGGAGACCTACTACCGCGACAAGCTGTCGCTGTGCACCCGGCCCGGCGCCCGCGTCACCGTCGCCAATGCCGACTCCCCAGAACTCGTCCAGCATGCCGCCCTGCTCGGGTCGACGGTGCACTGGGTCTCCAACACCGACGTCGCGGACGAGTCGTGGGTGTCGGCGGTTCCGCTGCTGGGCCAGCACAACCAGCGCAATGCCGTCCTGGCGGCGGCCGCACTGCGAGAGGCCGGCATCGCCGAAGCATCGGACGCCGACGCGCTGGCCCGCGCGGCGGCCACCTTCCGTCCGCTGGCTCACCGGCTGACGCTGATCGACACCGTCGACGGCGTCCGCTTCATCGACGACGGCCTGGCCACCAACGTGCTGCCGACCATCGCCGCGCTGGAATCGCTGCCCGGCGAACGGGTGGCCCTGATCGTCGGCGGGCATGATCGCGGCATCGACTACCGCCCATTGGGTGCCTACCTGCGTGAGGCCGACGCCGAAGTGCTGGTGCTGACCACGCCCGCAGTGGGCTCCCGAATCGCCACCGAAGTGGCCGAGAGTCTGCCCGGCACCCGCTCTCTGGTGCGCGAATGCGCCGATCTCGATGAGGCCGTGGTGGGCGGCTTCGACTGGGCCCGCCCCGGCGGGATCGTCCTGCTGTCTCCAGCGGCGCCGAGCTTCGGGGTCTACCGCGACTACAAGGACCGCTCCGACGCCTTCGCGCGGGCAGCCCACACTCTCGCCGGCAAGTCCTAGCCGGCGAGGCGGGTCCGCGCGTCCGGACTAGGTGTACCCGGCCAGGACGTTGGTGACGGGCGTGGCTGCTTGAACAGGTGAGAACCCCCGAGTGAGGTGTGGCTTGTCGAAGGCCCACACCGATCGGAGGT
>PHEY01000012.1 GCA_002841335.1 Actinobacteria bacterium HGW-Actinobacteria-2
ACCTCCGATCGGTGTGGGCCTTCGACAAGCCACACCTCACTCGGGGGTTCTCACCTGTTCAAGCAGCCACGCCCGTCACCAACGTCCTGGCCGGGTACAACTAGTCGCGCCGCTCGGCCCGCAGAGCGCGCTGCACGCCGGTAAGGACGTCTCGCAGGGCGGCCTCTGCCTCCAGTGAACCCGGCTGAGTGCCGGCGAGAATCCCGGACAGGCCGTGGACGGCCGCCCAGGCGATCGTGGTGGCCGAGTCGGCCAACGCGGGGTGAACCTCACCGAGTTGATCGAGCTCGTCCAGGGTCTGCGACAGCAGCGTCCAGGGGTCTGGGGAGTCCGGTCGGGTCGGCGCCACCTGGCAGGAGTGGAAGGCCGTGGCGAACCAGCCGGGCTCGGCCAGGGCGAACTCCACATAGGCCCGCCCACAGGCGCTCAACCGCGTCCAGGCGCGCTCGCGCGGATCGGCGAGGTCGACGGCGTCCATCGCGGTGAGCATCCGGGTGGCGAGCAGTTCGCGCGCTTGCTGCGCCACCGCAGCCACGAGGTGCTCCAGTGAATCGAAATGCCGGTAGGGAGCGGTCGCGCTGACCCCGGCCGCTTTGGCGAGCTCGCGCACACTGATCGCGGCCGGGCCACCGGTGCGCGCGGCGTCCAACCCGTGGCTGATCAGGGCCTGGGTCAGGTCGCCGTGGTGGTAGGGGCGCTCGCTCATCGGCGTCAGCCTAGCTGTGTTGACAGTGTAAACATCGGTGGTATGTTAACACCGTCAACACAGTATTGGGGGACTTCGGCGATGAAAAAGGCACTGATCCTGGACGGCTCGTCCGCCGGCGATGCCACCGGCGAGCGGGTAGCACGTGCGCTGGCGTCCGCCCTTGCCGCACGCGGCGTCGAGGCTGAAGTGGTCACGTTGCGCGAGTGCCGCATCGGCGCCTGCGCCGGCGATTTCGGCTGTTGGCTCAAGCATCCCGGGGTCTGCATGACCGAGGACGACAATCGCCGGCTGACCGCAGCGGTCATCAACAGCGACCTGGTGGCCTACCTCGGCCCGATCACTTTCGGCGGGTGGGCCCCGCAACTCAAGCGGCTCATCGACCACCAGATACAAAACATCTCCCCGCTCTTCCTTCGGGTGGACGGCGAGACCCATCACCGCAAGCGCTACCCGCGCTACCCCGACCTCCTCGCCGTTGGTTGGCAGGACGGTCCGAATCCCGGCGAGGCCGCAACCTTCACTCGCCTGGTGGCGCGCAACGCCATCAACTTCCACGCGTCGGCCTCGGTCGCAGCCCTCATCGACGCCGACGACCACAACTTCGCTACCGAGGAGTGGTTGGACGCACTCGAACGCGGCGAGCGGGTGCGCGTCAGTGGGAGCCTGGTGCCTCCCGGTGTCGCCGGCGTCGCGCCCGAGCGTGCCGTCCTGCTGGTCGGCAGCCCACGGCTGCGCTCCAGTAGTTCCTACGCGCTGGGCCGCCATCTCCTCGACCGCCTGGAGGCCGCCGGCATTCAGACCAGTGCGGTGATGATGCATCCCGCCGCCCGGTCGGCTGGGCGCACGGCTGCATTGATCGAGCAGGTCGATGCCGCCGATCTGGTGCTGCTGGCCGCCCCGCTGTACGTGGACGGACTGCCGGCCCCGGCCCTGGAGGTGATGGCTTCGCTTCAGCGTCACAGTCAGGCCCACGCCAGACGCAAGCGATTGGCCGCCATCGTGAACTCCGGCTTCCCCGAAGCCGCCCAGAACCACACCGCTTTGGCCATCGCTGCCCACTTCGCCGACCGCTCCGGCTGGGAGTGGGCCGGCGGGCTGGCGATCGGCGGCGGTGAAGGATTGATCCATGGGGTCGCGCCCAGCCAAGCAGGGGGACGAGCTCGTCCGGTGGTGGCTGCCCTCGACGTGAGTGCCGCCGCCCTCGCCGACGGCAAGGCGATTCCGGCGCAGGCTGTCGATCTGGCTGCCCGCAGCGTGATTCCCGCCTGGCTGTACCGCGCTGTGGGCACCCTGGGCTGGCGCAGTCAGGCCCGGGCCAACGGTGCTGCCTCCGACTTGGCCGCCCAGCCCTACCTCGCCTCCCACTGAGCTGGACGATGAGCGCGCAGGCGCCCGGGTTACAACGGGCTCTGGTCGTCCTGCCGTCCTGATCGGGCGCGTGAGTGTAGGGCAGGTTCGGCCGCCGACCGGACGGTGCCGGAAGTAGCTGTGCTGACGCGCACGGACCCGGGCAGGAATAGCCTGGTGTCATGAGTCCAGCCAGCGTGCAGACAGCGAACTTGGCCAATTCGAAGCTTTCGGTCGTGGGGGCCGGATCGGTGGGTACCTCGATTGCCTATGCGGCGCTGATCAGAGGTTCGGCCCGCCAGATCGCCCTCTACGACATCGACGAGAAGAAGGTGAACGCCGAGGTCCACGACCTCGCGCACGGCACCCAGTTCACGCCGACGTCCGTTGTCAGTGGCGGTTCCGACATTGAAGTGGTGGCCAACTCGTCGGTGATCATCATCACCGCCGGGGCTCGACAGAAGCCTGGGCAGACGCGGCTGGAGCTGGCCGAGGTCAACGCCAAGATCATGACCGAGCTCGTGCCCAAGCTGCTGGAGCAGGCACCGAACGCGGTGTTGGTGCTGGTCACCAATCCCTGCGACGTGCTCACGGTGGTCGCTCAGAAGGTCAGTGGCCTCCCGGCCGGACGAGTGATCTCGACCGGCACCCTGCTCGATACGTCCCGGTTGCGGTGGGCCATCGCCAAGCGAGCCGAAGTGTCGCTGTCCAATGTGCATGCGGCGATGTTCGGCGAACACGGGGACACCGAGTTCCCGATCTGGTCGTCGGCGTCGATCGCGCAGATCCCGATCCGGGATTGGACCGACTCCGACGGTCGCCGACCCTTCACCGAAGAGGTGTTGGCCCAGATCGCCTACGACACCATTCATGCCGCCTACGAGATCATCGAAGGCAAGGGTGCGACCAACTATGCGATCGGCCTGGCCGGCGCCCGCCTGGTGGAGGCGCTCCTCGCCGACCAGCGCAAGATCTGGCCGCTGTCCAGCGTGCTCACCGACTACCGCGGGGTGTCCGGAGTGGCCCTGAGCGTGCCCAGCCTGGTCGGGCCGTCCGGTATCGAACGCGTCTTCGAGTTCCCGATGGACGCCCACGAGATCCGCATGCTGCACACCTCTGCGGCCGCGATCAAGGCCACCCTGGGCAAGATCGGCTACTGACGCGACCTCCTGGCGGGACGTGCCGGGTTTCGACACGCTCGCCTTCGGCTCCCTGCTCAACCAGCGGCGGTGGTTTGCCGGCGGACTGGGTGGCAGCGCCAAAGAAGCCGCTGGTTGAGCAGCTAGAGCGCCGCTGGTTGAGCAGCGGCGTAGCCGCGTGTCGAAACCGGGGCCTGGGGTTTTGGCCCTTCGACAGGCTCAGGGTGCGCCAAGCTCACCCGGCGAGGTCGAAGGCCTCGCGCACATCGGCTCGGATTCGCTCGACGACGCCGACGCGGGTGCGCCGGGCGAACATCGGATGGTCGATCGTGGGCACGTCCACCAGGACGATCCCGGGGAGGCGCTGGCTGATCTCCGGTCCGCCCAGGCGCCGGAACACCTCCTGGTCGATCTCGCTGAAGATCAGCGTCGTCCGCCAGGTTCGCTTCGACAGACCGGTCAAGAACGCAGCCGGGTCGGCTTTGGAGCCGGTGCGGGCACGCAACCGACGCAGCCAGGCCGGCGCCCAGCGACGATACATTCGCTGGACCCACAACATCACCCGTCCGCTGACCTCGCGCGGCATCACGACTTCCTCGACGAACTCGTTCGGTGCGGCCGGGTCGACCCGGTACTCCAGCGGATGAATCCCGACCACCAGACGCGGCTCGGCCGCAGTCGGCAGCCCGGCCATCCAGGCACCGGCGCACAGCCCGGTCAGCGCCAGCCGCTCCCCGGTCACACCGGACGCCTGGACGATCGCATCCTGATCCTCAAGCCAGGCCTGGGTGTAGAACAGGCTCGGCTCGTCGGCTGACACCTCGCCGGTCTCACCGGCGCCACGCCGATCCACCCGCAGCGACCCGGCACCGTCACCGGCCAGGAGTCGGGCGAGTTCGACCTGGTAGTCCCCGGCACCCACTCGATGCTCCGAGGCACCGGCATGCAGCACCACCATCGGAGTCGCCGGGGTGGCCGCCTTGGGAAGGCATTCGATGGCGAACAACCGCTGCGGCCCGATCCAGCGGACCCGCTCAACGGCGTTGCCGAGATCGAGCTCGTCGGCAACCGGCGGTGCGCTCAGCACCTGAGCGGAGTCGATCACCCGAGCAGCCAGCCAGTCGACGATGGTGGCGATGATCTCGGTCGGCATCACCGAACTCACGCTGGAGGTGTCCAGGAACTCCGCGGTGCCGGCCAGCTCGAGTTGCTCGGCTGCGGCCAGTGCGGACGGCGCCGACTCGCCGGGACGACGCACGACCAGGGCGTCCGCTTCCCCGGGCAGGGTGAGCGAGATGCTCGCCAGGGCGGTGGCCTGGTCAGGGGTCAGGTCGATCCCGATCAGCGACTCGACGCCCTCAAAGGTGCGATCGGCGCCGATCATGATGGTGGCCAGCGAGCGAGCGCGCCGCAGCCACTGACGCCCCGATTGCGGCGGGCTCCACAGCACGACCAAGTCACCGGGCTCAGCCGCTGCACTGGCCAGCAGGGCAGCTGAGGAGAGTCCGACGAACGCCACCTGGGTGCAGCCGGCAGCCCGCAGCAACGCCGCAGCCGAGCGAGCGCCGTTCACCGGCGCCTGCGGGTCATCGCTGGGCGCACCGTCGCCGCGTCCGGGCGGGTCGTAGCGCACCGAGGCGATGCCGCGCTGTTCCAGCTGGTCGGCCAACAGGCGCAGGCCGCGATAGGCGACCACTCCCTCTTGGCCCAGCGGCGTGCAAATGACCACGCCGAGCGAGCCGGCAGTGGGCAGTTGAACCGCAGCCCAGATCGCCGGGTCGCCGAACCACCCGTGGTGCCTAGCCATGGACCGCCCACAGCACGGCACGGACGTCGGCCGGCCACAGCTCGGGGTCCATCCCGTGCCGCGCGAACAGCGCGATCACGGTGCGTTCCATCCCCAAGCCCAGGCAGGCGGTGTGCGCCACGTCACCGTCGGCGTCGAAGATGCCGAACGCCGTGCCGAAGTGGTCGTTGTGGTAGTTCGCCGAGCCGATCGCAGTGGGTGCGACGTCGGGACCGTAGACATGGGTCACGATCTCGTACTTCAGGGCGGCTTCCCGCTGGCTGGCGGCCATGATCCGTCCGGTCCGACCGAAGAAGGGGTCGTTCGCAGGGACGTAATCCACCTCCAGACCCAAGGAATCGAGCATGGCGGCCAGGCGCGGCGCAGTCTCGTCGCGGTGCTCCATCGCGGAGTCGGCATTCCCGGCGTGGACGAACTCGTGCATCCGGAAGGTCTGCATCCGCATCGGATCCGGGCTCGGCTCGTGCCTGAAGCAGCTGCCGAGGATGTCGAACCGACGTCCACCCGCCGGCAGCGTCCCGGTGAGGATCGCGTACAGCGGATGGCAGGCGGCAGGGCTCATCATCAGGCCGGCAGGCTCCAGGTGGCCCTCCCAGTCCTCGCCGCTGGCACGGGTCTTGAGCAGTTCGGCATGCTCGGCCGTGCCGCCGGTGAACACCGACAGCGAACCGGTCAGCTGCGGGAACGACGCGACGTAGTCGGTCTTCTCGAACACCGACTTCGGCTCGACCGGAGGGAAGCGCCACACCTCGGCGTCCAGGTTCGCGAAGGTGCGCACGTACAGCGCGTCCAAGGCTTCGAATACGGCGGTGAACCGGCTGCCGAGGGCGAACATCCCCGGCTCACCGAGTTCGGCCAGCACTCCGTCAGCCAACAGGCGCTGCCGGAGTGCCGACCAGGTCGGCTCAGGGCTACTCACAAGTCGACTTTCGCCATCAGCGACAGCGGCGAGTTGTTGGTGAGCAGCCGATCGTTGTTGATCTGGATCGGGGCGCCCAACGCATCGCGGATCTGCCGCGACAGCGACTGCGGGGTATCGGTGCGGTAGCCCGCGATCCCGACGATCCGCAGTGCCTTCATCACCAGATCGACCACCGCATTGGCCGAGGTCACCTTGATCGCGTTCATCGCCATCGCGAACGAGATCGAGCCGAGCGCGTCGGGGTCGTCGCTGATGCGATCGAAATGCTCTGCCTGGTGGCGGACGGAATCAGCGAACGACTGCAGGTCGATCATCAACTCGGCCAGCCGGATCTGTCCCGGCGGCGGGAACCCCACCGACGAGCGGGCCTGGCGACGGACGGTCGACCGCGCCTGGTCGACGGCCGCGGAGGCGATGCCCAACCACACCGAGGACCACAGCAGGTGAGCCGTCGGCAGTGCGGTGTGTGCCGAGATCGTGCCGTAGTCGTCGTCCAGCAGCATGTCTTCACTGGTCTCGGCACTGAGGATGAAGCTGTCGGACGCGGTGCCACGCAGGCCGAGCGCCTGCCAGGTGCCGGTCTTGCGCAGCTGGTAGTCGCCCTTGGGGCAGATCAACATACGCTGGTCGGACGCCGGTGCCTCGGCGTTCATGCGTCCGGTCACCAAGATGGCGTCGGCGGCCTCGGCGTAGGAGATCACCGGAGCGTCCTTGACCACCTTGACCCGGCCGGGGCTGGGGTAGGTGAAGGCGCAGTTGGAGCGACGGGCGTCGCCACCGATGCCGCGCTCGGTGGTGGCCGAACCGAGCAGCCACTCCTCCTCCAGCACCTGACGCATGGTGCGCCGAACCCCGGCCTTGGTGCCGTGCCGCCACAGGATCAGCGCCTGGCTGTGATGCATGGCGAAGACCATGCCGGCGTTGGCGTCGGCCGCGCCGATGGTGGTGGCGATCTGGCTGAGTTCCAGCATGCTGGCGCCCTCGCCGCCGTGCCGGGTGGGCACCGAGACCGACAACAGGCGCTGTTCCTTCAGCGCCTGGACGGCTTCCAGTGGGGGTCGAGCGTTGGAGTCGACCTCGTCGGCGTACTTGGCCGCTACGGCGGCGACTGCCGCGGCGCGCGCGGCGAACCGTTCGCTCATCGTTCCCCCCGGGACATGCCGACCGCGTGGGCCAGAGCGTCGATGGAAACGAAAGTGGACCGGTTGAGCAACTCGTCGGGGAACTCGATCCCCAACGCGTCCTCGATCGCCAGCATGACATTCACCGTCGCATGCGAGGTGAAACCAGCGGCGAAAAGGTCGGCCTCGTCGCTCAGATCGGACACGGCTTGATTGAGCCGTCCAAACTGCTGGAGCGCCTCGCGAATGGCCAGGCGATCTCCGTAGGTGTTATCAGACACCGTCACTCCCCCTTTGTTGTGTTGTGTCTTCGTCCGCCGGTGCGTCATCCGAGAACGCAATGGCGGTGGCTAGTGCAAGACCCCGCTCGTGACTGAGTGAGATCGCAATCGGACCGAGTCGTTGCTGGTCAGCGACCCGCTGGGCTTTCGGCGACAACTGGACGTGCGGCGCACCATCGCGGTCGGTGACGACCTCGATCTCGGTGTAGCCGATTCCGGACGTCGTCCGCAGGACCTTGTACACCGCTTCCTTCGCGGCGAATCGAGCGGCCAAGCGCTCGGGCGTCCGTTGGCTCTGGGTGAGTTCGGTATCGGTGTAAACCCGCCGCAAATAGCGATCACCAAAAAAGTTGATTGATTCCGCGACCGCATCGACGTCGGTCAGGTCGCACCCGATCCGTGCCATGCCCAGCGACTTCGTGCCGCCGTCGGCGCGGTTGCGAAGCATTTGGCCACCTCAATCGGGTCATTTCGATGGATCGGGCTTCATCGTAGGGCATTCCCTCCAGGACCGCGCCTGGCCGAAGTGTGTGACCTGGTGGGCGGCGGTGTTGGATCGAGCCGCTCAGAGCGGCCATGATTGGCTACCGATGGCGCAACGCGGGGGCGGCCCATCGGGGAGGACGGCGATGGTCTGGGTGCTGGTGGGGGTGACAGCCGCCGTGCTGAGCGTCCTTGCCGCCATGGGTGTCGGGCTTGTCGATGAATTGCGGCGCCCGCCGTCCAATGTTCGACGGATGGGTACGGGCTTGGCCTTGGTCGCCGGTTTCGCCGGTATCTGGCTGCTGGTCACCCCGATCACCGCAGCTGATGGCGTCGGCTGTGCGGCGCCGGTGCTGGTGCTCGCCGAGTACGGCACACCACCGGTGTTGGTGGCCGATGGCTGCTCGGATCCGATGCGGCTCAATGCCGTGTTCGGCCTGGTTTGCGCGGGGCTGTCACCGGTGGCGGTGCTCGCCACGCGCAGCCGCCGCGACTGACGCTCCACCTCTCGCCCCCGACGAACCGACGCGATCGGTGGTGTGGCCCGCCGCCGTCCAGCCTGCGAAAACCGCTGTATCGGTCGGTGGGTAGCCCGCCGTAGAAACCCACCCGCCGCGGCGGTGGTGTGTCAAGATGGCTCGGGCTACGCGAAGGAGTGACATGACTGAGTTCCGCTACGAGGACCTGCTGCCGATCGGCGAGGACAAGACCACCTACCGACTGCTGACAACCGACGGCGTAGAGACAGTCGCCGGCCCCGATGGACGCACCTTCCTCAAGGTTGCCCCCGAAGCGCTGGAGCTCCTGGCCGAGACGGCGATGCACGACATCGCGCACTATCTGCGTCCGGCGCACCTGGCCCAGCTACGCAAGATTCTTGAGGACCCCGAGGCCAGCGCCAACGATCGCTTCGTCGCTTTGGACCTGATGAAGAACGCCAACATCGCTGCCGGCGGGGTGCTGCCGATGTGTCAGGACACCGGCACGGCGATCATCATGGGCAAGCGTGGCCAGCAGGTGCTCAGCGAAGGCACCGACGAGTTGCCGCTGAGCAAGGGCGTCTTCGATGCCTACACCAAGCTGAACCTGCGGTACTCGATGAACGCCCCCATCACCATGTGGGAGGAAAAGAACACCGGCAACAATCTGCCTGCCCAAATCGAGCTGTACGCCGATACCGCACCCGGCCACGAGAACACCTACAAGTTCTTGTTCATGGCCAAAGGCGGCGGTTCGGCGAACAAGAGCTACCTGTATCAGGAGACCAAAGCGATCCTGAATCCGGCCTCAATGATGAAATTCCTTGACGAGAAGCTGCGCAGCCTCGGCACCGCCGCCTGCCCGCCGTACCACCTGGCGATCGTGATCGGTGGCACCTCGGCGGAGTACGCGTTGAAGACCGCGAAGTACGCCTCGGCGAAGTACTTGGATTCACTGCCCACCACGGGGTCGATCAGCGCCCACGGTTTCCGTGATCTGGAACTGGAGGAGCAGGTGCTGGAACTGACCCGTCAGTTCGGGATCGGCGCCCAGTTCGGCGGCAAGTACTTCTGCCATGACGTCCGGGTGGTCCGGCTGCCGCGCCACGGCGCATCCCTGCCGGTGGCGATTGCCGTGTCCTGCTCGGCCGACCGGCAGTGCCTGGGCAAGATCACCCCGGACGGGGTTTTCATCGAGCAGCTCGAGTTCGAGCCGGCTCGGTTCATGCCGGAGATGACCGACGAGGAGTTGGCCAAGCACAAGGCCGAGATGAGTGTCGAGGAGGCCGCCGGCGCGGTTTCGATCGACCTGCGCCGTCCGATGGCCGAGGTGCTGGCTGAGCTGAGCCAGTACCCGGTGAAGACCCGGCTGGCGCTCACCGGCACCCTGATCGTGGCCCGCGACATCGCCCACGCCAAGATCAAGGAACGCCTGGACGCCGGCGAGGAGATGCCGCAGTACCTCAAGGACTACCCGGTCTACTACGCCGGCCCGGCCAAGACCCCGGACGGGTACGCGTCCGGTTCGTTCGGGCCGACCACTGCCGGACGGATGGACTCCTACGTCGATCAGTTCCAGGCGGCCGGTGGCTCGATGATCATGGTGGCGAAGGGCAACCGCAGCCAGCAGGTGACCGATGCGTGCGGCAAGCACGGCGGCTTCTACCTCGGCTCGATCGGCGGCCCGGCCGCGGTGCTGGCCAAGCACTGCATCAAGAAGGTCGAGCTGCTCGAGTACCCCGAGCTGGGCATGGAAGCGATCTGGAAGATCGAGGTCGAGGACTTCCCCGCCTTCATCGTGGTCGACGACAAGGGCAATGACTTCTTCGCCGAGGTCTCCCGGCCCACCCTGCTGCCGCTGCAGCGCCTCACCTGAGGCGCGGCAGCCACTCCTAGGTGACGAAGTCGGCGACGATTCCGTCAGTGAACTCGGGTGTGACGCTCGCAACGCACTCCTGGTAGCCGGCCAGGACCCACTTGTCGATCTGCCACTGTGAGGTGGCGACGTCGTAACAGTTGTCGACGTCGCCGTAGGCAGAGATCGCTTGGGCGGTGGCCACGCCGTTGACCACCGAGAACACCAGGCTGTCAGCGTCGTCAGCGCTGCCGTCGACCCAGTACTTGCCCGGCTTTTCGCCGGCGAAGGACGGTGGCAGGGCGGCGACGAGCTTGCCGTTGCGCCAGGTGTAGACCTTCCACTCGGGGTCTTCGCCTTCGACGACGTAGGCCAACTCGGTTCCCGGGACGCCGTCGAAGTGGGCTGCGCCCAGGAGCGGGTTGCCGTTCACGGTGTAGATGGTCTTGGACAACTTCTTGCCCGTGGCGGTGACGATTTTGGTCACGTAGTGGGTGGAGTCGGCGCTGTAGTAGGTGAAGCGATCCAGCGCGCCGTCACCGTCGAGGTCGGAGCGGAACTGGCAGGGCGAATCGAAACGATGTTCTCACCAGCTGCAGCGGATAGTTCTCCCCACCTGCCTCACCGGAGCGGTCGGCCGGTGGAGGCCCTCACGCAGACGCGGCCCGAACACCCCGCTGAGGGGTGCGCGGGCCGCGTCTGCGTTGCTCAGAGTTGGGTGACGTCCACGCCGCAGAAGCTGCGGCACAACGTGCCGACTTCCGACTCAGTGACGGTCGTGGTCCAGGTGTTCTGCCTGACCCAAGCGCCGGAGATCCACAGGTAGCGCCACCAGGTGACGGTGATGGGGTCGCCTCCGGTGCTCTTGCTGTTCGTGATCACCTGCCATTGGCCATTGACCAGGGCGAGGTCGTAGCCCTCATTGAACTGCTCGGGCGAGCGCAGCCAGGTGGGATTGCCCTCCGGTGAGGGTGAGACGACCAACTTGCCCTTGCGAACCGTCAGGACCTTCCAGCTGTACCCGTCGCCGTCGATGTAGGCGAGCTCAGAGCCGGGCACTCCATCGATCCCTGCGATCAGCGGGGCATCGCCGAAGTCCTGGTTGTGGATGGTCCGGGTGATGACCTTGCCCTTGGCGGTGACGATCTTGGTCTGCGTCCGTTCGCCGGCCAGCAAGCGGTAGGAAACGGTGTCGAGCTTGCCGTCGCCGTCCATGTCGACCTTGGCCTGGTTCAACAGGATCGACGGGGCCTGAAGGTCGGTGTAGTAGTCCGTCTTTGAGGCCGACAGCTTCACCGAACGAGTCGAAACCTTGACCCACTTCCCACCTCGCCACACCGAACGGACGATCTTGGCCCGAAGGCCGCTGCTCGTGCCGGCCAGGGCGAGCTTTGCGACATCGACATAGGCTCGACCGTGGGAGGTAAGGAATCGGATCGCTTGGGCGCTGCCGGTCCACCAACCCGCGCGTGTCGAAGGCGAGGCCGGGGCCGCTTCGGCGACCAGGGCACCCTTGCGCCAGGTGTAGACCGCGAAGCCGCCGGAAGCGTCAGGCGTTGAGGTCCGCACGATGAGTTCGGCGCCCTTGACGCCGTCCAGCCTGGCCGCTCCACCCCAGACCGAGCGGGACTCGAGCGGGTCGGTTGAGCCGAAAGTGACCGCAGCGGTGGACTTCGCGGTGACCACCTTGAGTTCGTACTGGGTGCCGCCGAGGGCGGTGACGGTGACGGTGTCGGCCTTGCCGTCTCCGTTGACATCGACCCGGACGGTCCGCAGGACTGTCGGGGTCGCCGGTTCGGCGGGTTGAACCGGGCTCGCCTGAGCGGGTGTGCTGATCGCTCCGCAGGTCAACGCCAGGGCAGCTGTGGTTGTGCCGACCACAATCCTTCTCATCGTGTCCCCTTGCATAGTGAATTGTGTTCTCCGGGCCTCAGGCTAGCCAGCCACCCCAAGGCTGTCCACGTCCGCGGGCGCATTCGATGGCGCACTGGGAACCGTCCCCGTGCGCCACCGAACGATGACCGGAGTGACTAGGTGGTGATCGGTCCGCAGTTGAAGCCGATGTAGGCGTCCGCCTTCGCGGTGCTCAGCTTCACCTTGCGGGTGCTGATCTTCACCCAATGCCCACCTGACCAGACCGAACGGATGATTTTTCCCGACCACACCGTGCTGGAAGCGTTGGCGATCAGGTTGGACACGTCGATGTAGCGCCTGCCCTTGGAGGTGAAGCACTTGTAGCCCTGAGCTCCCAGATACCAGCCCTTCACCAGCGGTGCGACCGGAGCCTTCTCTTTCACCAGAGCGTTGGCGCGCCAGGTGTACACGCTGAAGCCGACGCCATCGCCGCCCCAGTTGTAGACCATCAACTCCGCACCCTTGACCTTGTCGAGCGCCACTGCGCCGAACCACGGGCTGGGCTCGCCCCAGTCGGCCGGGAAGCTGGAGGTGAAGAACACTCCCGAAACCCGAGTGGCGGTGGTCACCTGCAGCAGGTACTTGGTCTCGGTGTACTTGATCACTTCGACGGTGTCGGCGACTCCATCTCCATCGACGTCGACCGAAACCGTGTTGAGAACCGTGGTAATCGGGATCGCATGCGCGGGTGGCGAGCTGAAGCCGAGAATGACGGCAGCGCTGCAGGCAATGGCGGCAAGACGACGAAGAAACATGCCAACTCCTTTGCTGGACGGGCGCCGGGCGGCGTCCGACACAGCCATCCTCGCGCTCGCGGCGGCCGGAGGGAACCCGATCAACGGGCTTTTACCCAGCCCAGCTCAGGGATGCGGTCGGCTCACTTGCGGGTGAGCGGCACCATCGTCACGCCGCAGAAGGTGGCACACAACGACGCCTCTTGCTCGGTGCTGAGAATCTCGGTCCAGGTGCGTTGCGCAGCCCACGCCCCAGACACCCAGGCGTATTCGACGAAGGTCACCTCGCCGGCGGACTCACCGCCCGTCTCGGAGGTGAAAAGCTTGAGCGTGCCGTCCTTCACCGAGAATGCGTAGCCGGTGTTCTCGCCGAACTCGTCACCGGTGATCCAGTTCGGCTTCCCCTTCGGCGAGGGTACCGCCACCAGACCGCCGTCGCGCCAGGTGAGCACCCGGTAGCTCAGACCCTCCTCGGGTCCGCTGTAGATCACCTCTGCGCCCGGAACCGGATCGAGCGGAGCCAGCCCGGCAAACTCCGGATCGTCAGGTCCACCAGCGCTGTCGAAGACGTGCCGAGCGGTGCCACTGGCGGTGACCACAGTGAGTTCCCATTTGCCCTTCACCTTCCGCTGAGTGAGGGAGTCGGCGACGCCGTCGCCATCGATGTCGAACGGGACGTCGGGCTTCGATGGGGTCGAGGCTCCCGTCGATGGACTGGACGGCGCGGCTGCCGGGGCGGCTGCGCAACCGGTGACTACCAGCGAGAGCAGCAACAGGCCGATCGGACGTGAGCGCATGAGGTCTCCCATCAGGGGTGGTGCCCCCGAGGATAGCCATCCACCGAAATCAACGGTCGCAGAAAGCCACCAGCCCGGCCGCCGTGTGGCAACCGGGCCGGTAGTGCGTCGAAACAGTGAACTCAGCCGCGCTGTTCGATCGGGACGTAGTCGCGCTCGACCTCGCCGACGTAGACCTGGCGCGGACGGTTGATCTTCATGCTCGGATCGGTGGTCTGCTCCCAGTAGTGAGCGATCCAGCCGGGCAGGCGACCCAACGCGAACAGCACCGTGAACATGTTCTGCGGGAAGCCCATCGCCTGGTAGATCAGGCCGGTGTAGAAGTCGACGTTCGGGTAGAGACGACGCTCCTGGAAGTACGGATCGCTCAGGGCGGCCTCTTCCAGTGCCACTGCGATGTCGAGCAGCGGGTCGTGACCGACCAACGTCTTCAGGATCGCATCGGCGTGCTTCTTCACGATGGCAGCGCGCGGATCGTAGTTCTTGTAGATCCGGTGACCGAAGCCCATCAGCTTGGTGGAAGCCTTGTTGTCCTTCACCTTGGCGATGTAGTCGGTGACGCTCTCACCGGAGTCCCGAATGGCCTTCAGCATCTCCAGCACCGCCTGGTTGGCGCCGCCGTGCAGCGGGCCGGACAGGGCGTTCACGCCAGCGGCCACCGAGACGTACACATTGGCGCCGGACGAACCGACCATGCGGACGGTCGAGGTGGAGCAGTTCTGCTCGTGGTCGGCGTGCAGGATCAGCAGCACGTCCAGGGCGCGGGTGACGGCATCGTCAAACGGGTAGGGCGTGGTCGGATTACCGAACGACATCCGCAGGAAGTTCTCGATGTAGGACTGCGACTGGTCGGCGTAAAGGAAAGGCTCGCCGACGGAGTTCTTGTAGCCGTACGCGGCCAGCGTCGGCACCGCGCCCATCAGGATGTGGGTGGAGCGCTCACGCTCGAAGCCGGCGTCGCCCCACTTCGACTGAGCGAACGTCGACAGCGCGTTCAGGCCCGCTGCCAGCACTGGCATCGGGTGCGACTTGCGCGGCATCGAGTTGAACATGCTCTTGAGGCGTTCGTCGATCAGGTGGAACCGGGAGATGTCGTGGGAGCACTGTTCCAGTTGCTCCTTGGTCGGCAGTTCGCCGTACAACACCAGGTAGGAGACCTCGAGGAAGCTGGCCTTCTCGGCGAGCTGCTCGATCGGGTACCCCCGGTAGCGAAGGATGCCGGCGTCGCCATCGATGAAGGTGATGGCCGAGCGGCAAGATGCGGTGTTGGCGAAGCCGATGTCGATCGTCGTGTCGCCGGTGGCCGCCAGTAACTTACTGATGTCGTAGCCGTTGTTGCCCTGAGTGGCGGCTACGAGCGGAAGTTCAAGGCTGACCTCATCACGGCTGAAGGTTGCGGTGCCCATCCATGCTCCCTATCTGTCAGGCGGACGCGGCGGCGCCCAGCTCGATGGTGGACGTCACCTTACATCGCGGGTGAGGTTCCGGGGAGGGGCCAATCTCAGGGGTGGTCGAACCGTTAATTGGTCTATCAAAGTCCCTGGAGGATTGTCGGCGGTAACGACTTTGCAAGGACATTCTTCCAATATTTGTGTCGAGTGATCGACACCATCTCGCCTAATCGGGGCCACCTTGACCGCCCGATGACCGCCTCCGGAGCGTCATTTCAGCCGGTCGGAGCTCGATTTCGGAGATGTCGTTTCTTCCAGCAGGGCGACCAGCCTCGCCACGGACTCCTCCTGGGCATCGCCTGGCCCGGTCCGTGCTCCGTCGTCGGCTCGGGCGCCGAGCCTTCACGATCCCCTATCGAGTCAGATGATCGCCCCATTGCCATACAGAGAATTGCTCAGCCCTGGGCCATATCGGATGTCGGGCCGGCATCGGTTTGTTCACAGGAGAGTGGGGCAAGCACGGGCGCCCTGCCGGTTTCCTCAAGACCAGCGCCTGTTCCCTGCAGGCGCTACGCCAGGAGAGCCCGCCCGCCAGCGGTCCCTGGCGGGGGTCGCCTTCGGAGGTGCAGTCGTGGGATTGCTGCCGAGGGTGGCCCCGCCCATATCGACCCCATAGGCTCGGACCGTGAACGACGGCACCGTACTGATGGACTCCGTGGCGGCATTGCTACGGTCCAAGGGCGAGCGCATGACCGCACCGCGGCGCGCGGTCCTGACGGCGTTGTCGAATGCCACCGGGCACTTGTCGATGGAAGAAGTCGTCACCGCCGTCGCGGAGTCGGCGCCGTCGGTCCATCGAGCCAGCGTGTACCGAACCTTGGTGGCCCTCAGTGATCTGGGAGTCGTGCAACACGTCCACCTCGGGCACGGCGCGACGGCCTACCACCTCACCGGTGCCGAAGGTCCCCATCTGCACGCACAGTGCCGCCGTTGCGGCGCGATCCAGGACCTGCCCAACGATCTGCTCAGCGAGGTGGCCCGAAGGATGGGTGCAGCTCACGGCTTCGAGTTGGACGCCACGCACGTGGCGCTCTCCGGGCTCTGCGCGGAGTGTGCTGCCATCGATGGCGATGACCACATTGTCGATGAACTGCCGACCGATCACCGCCACGGCCATCATCACTCGCACTGATCTGCCCGCACGGGAGCAGTCAGCGGACCTCAGGCGTTGACGCCGACGGCGGCGCGAGCGTCCGCCAAAGCCTCCACGAAGGCGTCCAGAGCCTGGTCGAGCTCGCCCTTGGTGATGATCAGCGGCGGGGCCAACCGCACGGTCTGCCCGTGGGTGTCCTTGGCGATCACACCCTTGGTCAGCAGGCGCTCACACAGGTCACGTCCGCTGCCCAGCGCCGGATCGATATCGACCCCCGCCCACAACCCGACTCCGCGGACCGCGGTCACCCCGTGCCCGATCAGCTCCGCGAGCCGGGCGTGCAGATGGGCGCCGAGTTCGCGGGAATGAGCCTGCGGCTCGCCGGTCTGCAGCAGCCGGACGACGGCCAAACCGACCGCGGCCGCGAGCGGATTGCCGCCGAACGTCGAGCCGTGCTGGCCCGGACGCAAGGTGCCGAGCACGTCGGCATTGCCGACCACGGCCGACACCGGCACGATCGCGCCACCGAGAGCCTTGCCGAGAAGGTACAGGTCAGGAACCACCCCGGCCTGCTCACAGTAGAAAGTGGTGCCGGTGCGGCCCAGCCCGGACTGGATCTCGTCGGCGATCATCAGCACCCCGCGGGCAGCGGTCAGCTCGCGCACCCCGGCCAGGTAGCCCGGCGGCGGCACGATCACACCCGCCTCGCCCTGCACCGGTTCGACCAGGACCGCGACGGTGTGATCATCGATGGCCGCGGCGAGGGCGTCCAGATCGCCGTAGGGCACGGGGACGAAGCCTGGGGTGAAGGGGCCGTAACTGGTGGTGGCGACCTCGTCGTTGCTGAAGGAGATGACGCTGATCGTCCGGCCGTGGAAGTTGCCCTCCATCACGATGATCCGGGCCTGATCCTCGGGCACACCCTTGACCTCATAGCCCCACTTGCGGGCCAGCTTCAGCGCCGACTCGACGGCCTCGACGCCGGTGTTCATCGGCAGCACCATCTCCTTGCCGCACAACTCGGCCAGCGCCTGGATGAACGGACCGTAGGTGTTGGAGTAGACCGCGCGGGAGGTGATCGCCAGGTGTTGGAGCTGCTCGGTGGCCACGGCCACCAACTCCGGGTTGGAGTGCCCGAAGTTCACCGCGGAGTAGGCCGAAAGGAAGTCCAGGTAGCGGTTGCCGTCGATGTCGGTGAGCCACGCCCCAGCACCACTGGCGATCACGACCGGCAACGGATGGTAGTTGTGCGATCCGTAGGTCTCGATCTGCTCGATCGCCCGCTGTTGGGTCGGGCTCTGTACCGGATCAACCATGGTCCACTCCTTTTGACCAGAAGATGCTACCTGCCCCGATGCGGTCGAAGGGCCCGCTGGGGGAGCTTGTCGGCCCAGGGTGACGCTACAGTGCCGACATGGATCAATCGGCTGCCATCGTGATCGGGTACGACGGCTCTGCGGCTGCCCGGCTGGCGCTGCGGCGCGGACTGGAGTTGGCCGCGCTGTACAACGCACCTGCCCGCGTCCTCCGAGCGTGGACCACCGGGACCGCGCCACGGCCGAAGACCTGGGAACCGGGCTACGTGCCTCCGGTGGACGACTTCGCCGCAGCAGTGATCGAACAGGTGAGCACCGACATCGCCGAGGTGATCGCGGAGTACCCCGGTGTCGAGGTGCGTATCGAGGCACCGCACGGGCCGGCCGGGCGGGAGCTGATCGAAGCCTCCGCCGAGGCGCAGTTGGTGGTCGTGGCCGACCGCGACCTACATGGCATCAGTGAGTTGCTGCTCGGGTCGGTGAGCAAGGAAGTCGTCGAGCACAGTCACTGCGACGTGCTGGTCGTCCGTCCGCAGGGCGCCAGACGCGGCTAGAACGGCAGCAACGCGGGCAGGTGAGGAAACATCACCGGGCCGAGGAAGGCGCCCGCGACCGCACCGATGACCAGGTACGGCCCGAACGGTAGCGACGATTTGCGGTCGATCACCCGGGTCGCCAGCAGCACCAGCGACACCACCGCCATCAACACCCACGCCAGCAGGAATCCCGCCACTACCTGAGGCGTCCCGAACCAGCCCAGGAAGCCGCCGGCGACCCCGGCCAGCTTCACATCGCCGAAGCCCAAGTCGGGGGCGAAGATCGCCATCACGAAGTAGAGGACGAACATCGCCACGGCCACCAGTGCCGCACGTCCCAGTGCCGGCCAACGGTCCTGGGTCCACGCAGCGACGCCCAGCCCGACAGCCAGGACGCCGTACAGCGGCAACACGATCACGTCCGGGAGTCGGTACTCGCCCAGGTCGATGACGATGAGCATCGCCGAGGCCACCGCCAGCACAGTGAAAGTGACCTGCTCGGCCAGCGACCCGGACATCCCGGCCAGCCCGCCGAGCACGGCCGCGATCGGGACCTGAGCCCAGGTCTTGGCGATCCGGGTCTCGGTCTCGAAACGGGCGCGCATGAACGAGTTCAGCGCAGCGGCCAGTCCGCCGGCGACCAAGGCCGTCAGCAGCCAAACCATCAGCGGAAGCTGCTGGAGAAGGAGTGGAAGGCCTGAATCGCGCCGGGTCCGATCACGACAATGAACATGGCGGGCATGATGAACAGAATAAGTGGGAAGACCACCTTGACGGGGATCTGCATGGCACGACGTTCGGCGTCCTGACGGCGCTCCATGCGCAGCTCGTCAGCCTGAGACTGCAGCACGTCGGACAACGCGATGCCGTAGGTCTCGCCCTGGATGATCGCGCGAACGAATCGCTCCAGCTTGTCGACGCCGGTGCGCTCGGCCAGGTCCATGTACGCATCGCGACGGGTCATGCCGACCTGAATGTCCTGCAGCGTACGGACCAGCTCGCTAGCCAGCTCGCCGCGCCCGTTCTTGGCCACGCGCGCCATGGCGGCGTCGAAGCCCAAGCCCGCGTTGACCGCGATGCTCATCTGGTCGAGCGTGTCCGGCAACTGCAGGCCGATGGCCTCCTTGCGCTTGATCCCGGTGTTGTACAGCAGGATCTCGGGCAGGAAGAACATCGCCAGCATCACCGCGGCGCCCAACAGGAAGCCGCGAAGATCACGCATGCCCAAGATGAGTCCGAGCATCAGCACGAAGCCCGCCAGGCCGCCGACCAACTTCATGGTCAGGATCCGGTCGATCGGCCAGGTCTCCGGACGTCCGGCGGAAGCCCACAGGCGGTTGATCGTCTTCATCATCGCCGGCGGAGTCCGGCGGCGCAGGGCATCAGCGAGTTCGGAGTTGGCCACCTCGCCGACGGCCTGCAGGTCGGTGGGAGTCTCGAGGTCCCGGTTCAGGTTGGCCAGCACCTTGCGGCGTCCAGCGGGAGCACCGGAGATCAGCAGCCACCACAAGACCGCGCCGCCGACGAAGACCGCGGCGATCCCAGGAAGGTAGAGGAGGGGGTTCATGGCTGCTCCTAGAACTTCAGGTTGATGATCTTGTAGAGCCAGATGCCACCGACGCTCATCATGACGGCGCCGGCGGCGAGTGCTGCCCACCCCAGTGGATCGGTGAACAGCAAGCTGATGTAGCTCGGACTGGCGATGAACAGGAAGCCGGCCACGGCGAAGGGCAGGGCCATCAAGATGATGGCTGACAGCTGACCGTCGGCCGCCAGCGACTTCACCTGGCCGCGGATCTCGGCCCGCTGGCGGATGGTTTTGCTCACCCCGTCGAGGACGTCGGCCAGGTTGCCGCCGACCTCACGGTTGATGCCGATGGCCTGGGTGACCCAGAAGAAGTCCTCGTTGCGCATCCGGTCGACCACGTCGTTGAGGGCGTCTTGCATGGACCGTCCGACCCGCACCTCGTTGGTCACGCGGGCGAGTTCCAGGGACGTCGGGGCCGAGCCTTCCTGGCCGATGGTGGCCAGGGCCTGCGGAAGGCTGTAGCCGGCGCGAAGGCTGCCGGCGAGCATCTGCAGGGTCTCATCGAGTTGCGACTCGAACTTGGCGCGCCGACGTCCGGCCATCACCGAGAGCGCCAGACGGGCGAGCACCGGGGTGATCAGCGCCATCAGGATGCCCAGCAGCAGCTGCCCGGTCACCAGACCGATGGCGAACATGGCCATGCAGGCGGAGAAGACGAGCACCACCAGTTCCTTCAACGGCGTGGTCACGCCCGCCTCTTCCAGAATGGCGCTGAAGGAGTTGCCGCGTCCGGAGAGGAACTTCTCCGCAGCATTGGTCGCGGCCTCGGCGGCGCGGCTCAGAGTGCTCCCGCCCGCGGTGCCGATACGGCGCCGCTCCAAGGGCACCTTGTGCTGCGGCAGCAGCATCAGCACGAAGAGGATGATCGACGCCACCCCGATCAGGGACCACGCCGCGATTAGCAGGCCATTCACCGCTGCTCCCACATCGCCGACGTGCCGAAGATTCCGGGAGACAGCTTGATGCCCAGGTCGTTGAACTTCTGCAGGAACAACGGACGCAGGCCGGTCGGCTGCACTTTGCCCAGGAACTTTCCGTCAGCGGACACGCCGGCGGAGAAGTCGAAGGTGTAGATGTCCTGCAGGGTGACCGTCTGGCCCTCCATGCCGACGACCTCGGTCAGCGAAGTCACCCGACGGGTGCCGTCACGAAGGCGGGTCAGCTGAACGATCACGTCCACGGCGGAGGCGACCTGTTCGCGGATGGCCCGCAGCGGCAGATCCATGCCGGCCATCAGCACCAGGGTCTCCAGACGAGCCAGGGCGTCGCGGGAGCTGTTGGCGTGGATGGTGGACAGCGAGCCGTCGTGGCCGGTGTTCATGGCCTGCAGCATGTCGAGGGCCTCGGCACCTCGACACTCGCCGACGATGATGCGGTCGGGGCGCATACGCAGGGAGTTCTTGACCAGATCGCGAATCGTGACCTCGCCACGACCCTCAACGTTGGCCGGACGGGACTCCAGGCGGACCACATGCTCCTGCTGGAGCTGAAGCTCGACAGCGTCCTCGATGGAGACGATGCGCTCCTTGTCGGGGATGAAGCCCGAGATCACGTTCAGCAAGGTGGTCTTACCAGTACCGGTACCGCCGGACACCAAGATGTTCAGTCGACCGAGCACGCAGGCTTCGAGCAACTCGGCCATTTCCGGGCTCAGTGACTGCCACTTGATCAGGTCGGCGACGCCGAGGGCTTCCTTGGAGAACTTACGGATGGTGAGGGTGGAACCGCTCACCGCCAGGGGCGGAATGATCGCGTTCACACGAGAGCCGTCTTCGAGTCGAGCGTCGACAAGCGGGGAAGACTCGTCGATGCGCCGTCCGACGCGGGTCACGATGCGTTCGATCACGCGGCGCAGGTGGGGCTCGTCCTTGAAACGCACCGGCGTCAGGGTCAGCTTGCCGGAACGTTCGACGTACACCTTGTCGGGCCCGTTGACCATGATCTCGGTGACACTCTTGTCGGCCAGCAGAGCCTCCAGCGGGCCCAGGCCGAGAACGTCGTCGTGCACCTCGCGGATCAACCGCTGGCGCTCGCGAGCGGTCAGCGGTAGCCGGCCACCCTCGATGATGGAGTTCAGTTCCTGCTGCACCAGGCTGCGGATGGCGGCCTCGTCCAGGTTGGGGTCGTTCAGGCGAGCGCCCATCCGCTCGAACAGCTGCTCGACGGCCTCTTCCTTGAGTCGCGAGAGGGCGTCGTGGGTCTCCATCACCACGGACTGGGTAGGTGCCCGACTGGCTAATCGGCTGGGATCCATCGGGCTGTCCGGGGACGGGGAGGCCACCGGCACCCAGGAGACCGTCGGCTCCGGGGACGGACCTTTGGCATCCGGGGCGGCCAGGTAAGGGGCCGGGGCGGCGAAGTCATCGACCAGAGCCCGCATCGGTGCGGCAGAAGTGGTGGCTTGGCCCTCATCGAGCGGGATGCCCCGCTCGCCCTTCATCGCGTTGACGCGTGCTGCGAGGTTCATTCTTTATCCCCCTTCTTGCTGAAGTCGAGGAACCGGCGTCCCTTGGCTTCGGCCTTGTCGCCGGCGGCGACCATCTCAACCAGCGCCTTCAGCTGCTTGGCGACCGGATCCTTGCTCCCGGACTGCAGCAGCGGAACGCCCTGATTGGTGGAGATGGGCACGGCGTTGGACTGAGGCACGGGGAAGTCGACCTTGCGGCCGATGGATGCCTCGACATCGGCGATCGACAGGCCACGGCTGGGGTGCATGAAGTTGAGCACCACCGCACGCGAGTCGAGCACGATGCTGATGTCACGCAAGGTGTCGAGTTCCTTGCGCAGACCCCGGACGCCAGGGACGTCCAGGCTGGTGACCAGGACCAAGGTGTCGGTCTGGTCGAGCACGCTGAGGGTGTGTTCGCTCAGGCCCGGCGCGGTATCGACCACGACGTACTTGAACATCCCGGCGAGCATGTTCAACAGGTTGGCGATCTCCTTCGGTGCGACCGCGTCGGCGGCAGCCGGAGAGTCGGAACCGGGAACGACGAACAACCCGGTTTTGTGTTGGGTCAGGTAGGACTTCAGAGCCACCGAATCCCGGGACGCCGGCCCGTGGGCCATGTCGGGAAGGGAGAACTCACCGGAGATGTTGAGCGCGCTGGCCACGTCACCGAAGTGGATGTCGAGGTCGACCAGGACCACCTGGTTCGGTTCCTTCAGGGCCAACCCGACAGCGAGGTTGGTGGACACGGTGGTCTTTCCCACACCGCCTTTCGGCGAGGCCACCGTGACCACCTTCCCCCGCTGGGGTGCAGCACCCTGGGTACCAGGTTGCTGCCCTTCAGACGCGGCGTGGCTGGCGGCCCGCCCAAGCGCCTGACTCATCTCCTCCAACGGAGCCATTGGGTGAACGATGTCGCGCACCCCGGAGCGCATCGCTGCCAGGCCGATTTCGCCGGCGCGGTCGCTCACCAGAATCACCGGGATACCGAAGCTCTGGTCGAGATCGGCAGCCACGAAGAGGGCGTCTTGGACGCGCTCAACAGGGTCCAACACCACCACGGTGGGCATGGGCGCATCGCCCAGCTCGGTCAGGAGTGCTTGGACGTTGGGTGGGAACACCTCAGGGGCGATCGGGAGCACATCGGGCCCCCACGCCTGCTGAACCAGTGAGACCACCCTGGAGTTACGACTGACTACAAGTGCGGTGCTCATGGCGATCAGCCGATCAGTTGTTTGACGTCGAGGGGCGTGGTGGCGCTCTGGTTCTTGGCTTCCTTGGCCAACCAGACCTGTCCGCTTTGCAGCGACAGCACGACGCGCTGAACGTCGGACGGCTTCAAGGCCAGGGTGACCATCCCTTCGGTGGAGCTCACCACCAGGACGTTTTGCATCATCTGCTGGATCTTGCCGTCGTAGGTCAGGTAGATCGCGACGCGGCTACCAGCGGTCAAGGTTCCGCCGATCATCCGCTGCGGCTCCAGTGAGATGGTGACCTCCTGCATGTCGGCAGGGATCGTCACAGTGCCGTCCGGCGCCGTGCCGGGCTCGGCGAAGCGGGCGCTGATCACCTGCTCGCCGGGCTGCAGGGAAGTGGTGGTGGACATTCCGGCCACCTGGTCAAGGGAAGTGAGCGCGCCCGGAACCACCGCGACTTGCGGGATCTGGCGCTTCTCGACGGACCCGACCAGTTCACTGGCCAGGACGCCGGCCTTGACCGGCTGGGTGACGACGAGGACATCGACGGGCTGCTGGCCCGCCATCGCGCGACTGTCGGCAGTGGCGACGTAGTTGAACAGCAGCACCGCGCCGATGCCGGCGAGGATCACTGCTGCGATAGCTGCGATGAGACGACGTTGCATGTGGGAAAACCGCCTGTTCTCAGAGGGTGAGGGGCGAGGTGATCGCCCGGGGCCTGAGGTCACCGCCAGTGACGTAGGCCCTGATCTTCTGTTGTGCTTTGAACTCGCCCGCCTTCTTTGTCATCCATTCGGGTGACTCAAGAGATGTGCTATTGCGAGTCGAGGCTTGGGGGCGGTGACGCTTTTGTCACCAGTTCGGGGGACAGGAATTATTGGGAATATTCCTGGCGTGGGGTATTTGGATTGCCGTAAGCGAGCCGTGAGGCACTCCAAGCGGGGACTCGGAGTGCCTCACACAGGCTTGGAACCGCTGGTTAGATCTGCTGGTTGACGTTGGCGAACATGGTGCTCAGGTTGCCGCCCAGCAGGGTCACAACGGTGATGATCACGGCGGCGATCAGGGCGACCATGATGCCGTACTCAACGGCGGTCGCGCCCCGCTCCTTGGTGGAGACGACGGAGCCGACGATCTTGGCGGGCAGGTTCTTCATGGGAGTGAGCCTTTCAGAGTGGGATAGGTTTCCGCGTTGCTCACCGACTGCCATCCAGACCGGGGAGCATCTGATGCAAGGATTGCACCGGCTCAGAAGCGGTGTCAAAAGGTTTTCCGGGGTTGTTTTCATTCACACCGAACCCGTCCCCTTTAGGGTGACTCATTTCTTCGACATTTGTCCCCCGCGGGGGGACCAGAGGCCTCATTCATACCCCCACAAGGGTGACCGGATGGCTCAGCGGCAGCCGAGAATCTCAACCACGTGGTGAGGTCCGGCGCCGGGTCGACAGCCGGCCAGGATCATCCAACAGGACGAACCTTGGGCCGAGATCGTCGGATCGCTTCAACTTCCGCGCAGCGCGTGCGCGTGCGCGCGCGACTCCCTCGATCCGCGGCAGCCGGGGGCCCGAGTGCGCGCGCGATCGAGTCCGGCTGCGGCACCGAAGCCTCAGTCGGGAGGGGGTGGTGTGACCCGGTTGTGGTGATGGGCGAGGAACATAAGCGATTGCGGTGATCCGACGACCGCGGCGACCGGGCTTGACCGGTGTCGAGGTGGACGCGTGTCGAACGGTGTGCTGTGTGGGGTCGGCCGGCAGTGACCCGCCGGAGCCGGAGCCGCGCAGCGGTGCTGGCGGCCGCCACTGTGCAGCGATCCGGCGGCTGAGCCGGTAGCTGACGACGGCGCTGGCGCGCGAGGGAACCCGATGGCGGCCAGGGGGTGTCCTCCAAATGGGTGACAAATGCTCGATCGGAGCCGGTGGCAGAAAAAGGAAATACGACAAGCGGTGAGCTCCCATGACGCCGCATTTGTCGCCCAAATGGGGGACAAATGAAACCGCTTCGTGGGCTGGGGGGTTCTGGGGTCTGTCGTTGGGGCCCGGACGGACCGACCAGCATATCGCTGTGACTAGGTAAGATGCGCCAGTATGATGGATCATGTGCCCAAGCGGGTGACTGCCATCGAGTAGCCCATAAGTGCTAGCTATTGAGCCATTTCGCAGCCCTACGATGCGTTGACACCGTTTGTTGAGCCGCCATAGACTCCGATTAGAATTCTGTGAGAGAACTACTCATCTCAACGCATTGAGGGGACCTGATGCGCAAACTACTGGACCGCGCCCGTGAGCGCGGCGCCGCGGCGGTCGAGTTCGCACTGGTGCTTCCGGTGTTGGTCATGATCCTGATGGGCATCATCGACTTCGGCATGGTGACCAACGCCCAGGCGATCGTGGCCAATGCCGCTCGTGACGGCGCCCGGTCAGCCAGCATGGGAGCCAACTCGAGCGTGTCGTGTCGGACTGCGGTGAAGGCTGCCACCACCTTGCTCGGCTCCGCCGACACCGGTGACTGCTCGACGTCGGTACCGTCGGTCGCGGTCACCTGCCTCGACCCCGACGGCAACGCGTGCGTGAGCACCTTTGATACTTCGCGGGCGATCGGTGGAACTGTTGTCGTGGCGGTGACCTACACCTACAAGTGGGTCTCGCCGGCGGTCTTCGGCCTCCCGGGCCAGACGACCATCACCAAGAAGGCATACATGAGAATCGAGACGCTGTCATGACCATCAGGGGTCCGCGCGGACGCCGAGCGTGGCAGCGGGTGCGGCGAGTCGTCGCTGATGGCGAGCGTGGCGCGACCGCTGTGGTGGTGGCGTTGTCGCTGATCATGCTGATGGCTGCCGGTGCGTTCGGCTACGACGTCGCGAAGCTGTACTACGAGCGCCAGCAGCTGCGCAATGCCGTCGACGCGGCAGCGCAGGCTGGTGCATCCGGCCTGACCGACACCTCGACGGCCACGGCCCTGGCGATCCAGTACGCGAACTGGAACTTCCCCGGTCTGGGCCTTACCGCGTCCGACATCACCTTCTTCTGTGTGGTGAAAAACGCGGTAGGTACCGCGGCGGGGGGTTACCCGGACCCGGCGCAGGTCGGCGCGACGAGGACCTGCGAGGGTAAGCCCGGCTGGACCAACGCCGATGCAAAATGCAGCGACACCTCCTGCGCGATCCCCTGCAACAGTGGCCAGAAGTGCAACTCGATACAGATCAAGAAGTTCCGGAATGTCGACTTCTTGTTCGGCCCGGCGATCAGCATCGCCAGTGGCTCGACCGGCGAAGTTCGGACGTTGTCCTGCAAGGGCTCCTGTGGTGGCACGCCCGCACCGAACCCGATGAACGTGGTCGTGATGGCTGACCGCACACCGTCCATGTACCTGACCAACCACAGCAATGCCGACTTGAACGCCCTCAAGTCGGGGATTCAGTCGATGCTGGGCACGATGAACCCGTCACAGCAGTATGTGGCCTTCGGCGCAATCCACAAGAGCGAAGCCGATGGTTCTGCCGCACCGCTGCGGTCGGGCGGGAAGATCTTCACCGAGACCAGTACGACGGCTGAGGTGCCCTACTGCACGCGGTATCGGTTCGGGGTCTGTACTAGATGGAGTTCCAAGACGGTGACCACCACCACCGCCAACGACGTATTCACCGGATCGTGGGTACCGATCGGGTTCTCCAAGGACTACCAGAACACGTCGTCGCGGCTGTACACAAACGTCGCCAACCTGTCCTACTCGAACTTCACCACCTCGGGCAGCTGGTTCTACAACGATCTGTTGCGATCGGACGGCAGCTACGACGACCATGGCACCACCGGTACGCATCTGGCGTCCGCGATGAAGGGTGCGGCTCAGTACCTGCTCACCAATGTGACGTCGGACAACCTGGTCACCAGTTTGGAGGACGGAACGCGAGCCGACCTTGGCGTCAAACCGCGCAACGTGATCGTCTTTGAGACCGACGGTCAACCGGCCGAGATCATGAACAATGCAACCTCCGACTCGTCCCCAGCCCTCTCACTGGACAACGGCGACGACATCGGGGCCTCAAGTAGCGTCTACCAAGGTTGCAGGAACCTGGACACGGTTGCTGCCGCGGCCAAGGCCGCAGGAATCACGATCGTCACCATCGGGTATGGGTCGGCGCTGACCAACGGTTCGTGCGGCGGCGGCCTCTCGGCCGCCGAAGCGCTCGCACGAGCGGCTTCGACTCAGGACTCGGTTACCGGCACCGGCGCCGCCGGCAGCACCTGCGCGGACGAGAACACCGACGGCGACTACTACTACTGCGCCAACAACAGTCTGGAGTTGGAGAAGGTGTTCGCCGCAGCGATGGGTTCGTTGACCGAAGGTACGAAGTTCATGTCGATCCCTGGGGTCGGCGACTAGTAAGGACCGTTTCCACGGCGGTCGGGGTCACTTCTGATGGAGTGGCCCCGGCTGTCGTTTGTGCGCCGACACGCCCGACTCCGGCACGCCGGTCACGGTGGTCGGCCTCGGCTGAGTCAGGACAGGAAGGTCACCACGGCGGACGTGATCGCCTCGGCGGCTTGGGTGCGGAAGCCCGCCGAGGTGAACAACTTGGCGTCGGTGGCGTTTCGCATGTTGCCCAGCTCGATCATCACCGCGGGATGCCGGGCAAAGTTCAGCGTGCCCAGATCGGAACGGAAGCTGTAGGCCGTCCCCTTGCCGATGTAGTTCGACCGGGGCATTGCGGTCTTGGTCTGGAGGGCGTTGCGCACGTCGGTGGCCAGCCTCTTCGATTCGCTGATCACGCCGGCGCCGCCCTGCATCGCGGTGGAAACGATCACGTGGAAGCCCCGGTGTCCCCTGCCGAGGTCTCCGTCCGCATGCAGCGAGATCATCAGGTCGGCAGGGGTGCTGTTGAGCAGGTCGGCGCGGTGGTTCACGCACAGCTTGTTCGACGCGGTGCGGTCGTCAGTACGGGTCAGCAGGACCGTTGCGCCCTGGGCGCGGAGCGCGGTGGCCAGGGCCTGGGCCTGGGCGAAGTTGTAGGCGTGTTCGGAGTAGCCGCGATTGGTCGCCGTCCCCGACGAGTTGCAGGCCTTGGTGCCACCACGACCGTTGGGCACCTTGTGGTAGCCCCACTTCTTGGACCAGCCACCGGTGTGCCCCGGGTCGATCACGATGGTCCGTCCCACCAGCGCGGCGTCCGGGACCGGCGAGGTGGACGGGGTCGGGTCGCTGCTCGGTTCGGCCACGCTCATGGGAGCGGTCGGCATCGGTGACGCGCTCGCTGCGGTGGCCACCCGGGCGCAACCGCCCGCGACCAGGACCGCGGCCACGCTGCAGCCCACCAACACCGTCGTCACACCTCGCATGAGCCACAGTGAAGCACGGATGCTCCCGCCCGGCCACGTCGGCGAGGAAAGACTCGACCAGCGCTCCACCCCGCTCGTCCCAGGGCCGGGTAGGGTCGATCGGAAGGAGGGCACATGGAGTTCAGACACGATGCCGACCAGCACTGTTACCAGGCGTTCGAGGACGGTGCCCTGGTAGGTGAGGTGCACTACCGGCTGTCCGACGCGGTCGCCGACTTCGACCACACCTCGGTGCCGCCCGAACACGAGGGCAAGGGCATCGCCGGACGCCTGGTTCAGTTCGCTCTGGACGACGTCCGTGCCGCCGGAGCCTGGCGGGTCAAGGGCACCTGCCCCTACGTGGTGCGCTGGCTGCAGCGCCATCCCGACTACGCCGACCTCGTGGTCGACGGCAGCTGATCCTGCCCCTGACGGGGACGCCGCGGGCGGGCGGCAGTGGTTTCGACACGCGGCTGCGCCGCTGCGCAACCAGCAGGGAGTGCGGCTGAGACGCGCACCACCGGCCCAGATTCAGAACAGCTCCACCCCTTCGCGGGAGACGGTAAAGCCCGCGCCGACGGCGATGTTGCCGCAGGTGATGTCGCCGGGCCGGCTCAGGCACAGGAAATCCCCGGCGATCAGCTTCTTACCCACCGGCAGGGTCACCCGGGTGCGGCCCGCCTGGGTCACGGTCGGGAAGCCGGTGTGCTGCCACCACCGGGTCGACGGCAGGTTCGGCTCCGGAGCGGCAACCACGTCATCGGCGCAGATCCAGCCGGAATCGTCGGTGACCACCAGTGCCGACGGCGGCAGCGTGGAGCCCGGGCATTCGTCCTCGGTGCTGGGCACCGCACCACTGAAACCTGTGGGCAGGTCGCAACGGGCGCCGTCCACGCTGACCATGCAGATGATCTGACCCGACGGTGAGGTGAAGGCGTTCACCTCATGGGAGCTGACGTCGAGGGCATCGGTGGCATCGAGCGGATCGGGCTCCTCCGACGGGCTGGCGCTGGAGCGCGGCGCCGACGGCGCCGGGACGATGTTGGTGGGCAGTGGGATCGGGAACCCGAGGCCGCATCCGGCCAGCACCGCGCAGAGCACGAGGATGCCACCAAGGCGGACGAGCAGTCGCATGGAACCCTTCTGGTGATCGGGCCTTGACGCACCCCGGTCAGACGGTGGGCGCACCCTCCGCCCGGGGCGTCGAGGTCAGGAGAGGATGGTCACTCTGGCCTTGGCCATCTTGAAGCCGATACCGGTCGCGGAGTTGCCACAGGTCACCCCGGTGGTCTCGCTGAGGCAGACGAAGCTCCCGGCGGCGAGCTTCTTGCCGTACGGCAGTGTTGCGAGCTTGAAGCCGTCCTTCTTCACCCAGGGGAATCCGGTGCCTGCGAACCAGTCCAGCCCCGAACCCGCGTTGGTTTCGTCGGGGAATGCGGTCGGATCGCCGCTGCAGAAGTACTCGACCTTCGTGCCCACGCTGACCCCGGTCACATCGAGCTGCTGGTCGGGGCAGACCTTCGACGAGCTGGGAATCTTGCCCTTGAAATCGCCCGGGAAGTGGCACCAGGCCGTGTCCTTCTGGATCGCGCACCAGATCGCGCCCGACGGGCTGGCGAACATGCTCACGTCGTAGGCGGACACATCCAGCCCGCCAACAGTGTCGGGCACCTTCGGCGCGGACGCCGTGGGCGAGGCCGGCGGCGTTGCCGGGCTGGAAGCCGGTGGGCTGACCGACACCACGGACGTGGGCCCGCCGGACGGCAACGCGGGCGCCGGAACGGCGCAGCCCGCGGCAACCAGCAGCACTGCGACGGCAAGGATTGGCCGAAGGCTCATACGTAGTCTCCTCACTCGACCCTGGTCGAGGTTCTGCACCCGTGGCCAAGTCTGCCCGTCGACCGAGGGTGCGGTCGAGGGGAATCTTTGTCGGGATGTTTGCTGCATCACCGCCGGATCGGCCGGGGATGCGACAATCTCCCATCGGGTAGCGCGGACGCCTCCACTTCCCGATGTGGTCGACTTCTTTGCGTCCCGGACCTCCGGTGCAGCGGGGTAAGTCCACCCACATCGGCTCAGCAGGTTTCGTTGTTCCCGTGCGTCAGGCGGTCCACGCCCGGGCGCCTGGGGTTATGCGCAATGGCGCTTGCCCCCTACAGTTCGCGGAAATCCGGCGAAGGAGAAGTACATGTTCAGCAAGATCCTGGTGGCCAACCGCGGTGAGATCGCCGTCCGCGCGTTCCGTGCCGCGACCGAACTGGGCATCCGCACCGTCGCGGTGTTCACCTATGAAGATCGCCACTCCGAATTCCGGGTGAAGGCTGACGAGTCCTACCAGGTCGGCGAGCCGGGCCACCCGGTGCGCGCCTACCTGTCGGTGGCCGGCATGATCGAGGCCGCGCAGAAGGCTGGCGCGGACGCGATCTACCCCGGCTACGGCTTCCTGTCGGAGAATCCCGACCTTGCCCAAGCCTGTGAGGACGCCGGCATCACCTTCATCGGCCCGTCGCGGACGGTGCTGGAACTGACCGGCAACAAGGCTCGCGCGATTCAGGCGGCCCGCGACGCCGGACTGCCGACCCTGCGCGGCTCCGAGCCCAGCGACGACGTCGACACGCTGCTGGCCGCCGCGGACGAAGTGGGCTTCCCGCTGTTCGTGAAGGCCGTCTCCGGCGGTGGCGGACGCGGCATGCGCCGGGTCGAGACTGCCGAGGCACTGCCGGCTGCCATTGCCGAAGCGATGCGCGAGGCGTCCTCGGCCTTCGGTGATGCCCGGATGTACCTGGAAGAGGCGGTGATTCGTCCGCGCCACATCGAGGTGCAGATCCTCGCCGACGGCGCCGGCAACGTCATCCACCTCTACGAGCGGGACTGCTCGGTGCAGCGCCGTCACCAGAAGGTCATCGAGATGGCCCCGGCCCCCAACCTCGACCCGGCGCTGCGCCAGGAGATCTGTGAGGGTGCGGTGCGGTTCGCCGAATCCATCGGCTATCGCAACGCCGGAACCGTGGAGTTCCTGCTCGGTGAGGACGGACGCTACGTCTTCATCGAGATGAACCCGCGCATCCAGGTCGAGCACACCGTGACCGAGGAGGTCACCGACGTCGATCTGGTCAGCTCGCAGTTGCGGATCGCCGGCGGCGAGACCTTGGCCGACCTGGGGCTCAGCCAGGACAGCATCGAAGTCCGCGGTGCGGCGCTGCAGTGCCGGATCACCACCGAGGATCCGGCCAACGGCTTCCGTCCCGACACCGGCACCGTGTCGGTCTACCGTTCCCCGGGTGGCGCGGGCGTCCGGCTGGACGGTGGCGTGGTGTTCTCCGGCTCTGAGGTCGGTGCCCACTTCGACTCGATGCTGGTCAAGCTCACCTGCCGCGCCTCCGATCGTCGCGCGGCTGCCCGGCGGGCCTACCGCGCGCTGACCGAGTTCCGGATTCGCGGTATCTCCACCAACATCCCGTTCCTGGAAGCAGTGCTGTCCGATCCGGACTTCCTGGCCGGCAACATCAACACCTCCTTCATCGACGATCGCCCGCACCTGACCCACCACACCTTGTCGGCCGACCGCGGCACTAAGCTGCTCAACTACCTGGCCTGGGTGAGCGTCAACAAGCCCAACGGTGCCCCCCGGCTGTCGATCAATCCGCGCCAGAAGCTGCCGGTGTTGGACGCCGAGACCGCCGCGGCTGCGCCCCCGTCCGGTTCGCGTCAGCGGCTGCTGGAGGTGGGCCCGACCCAGTGGGCGGCCGAACTGCGTGCGGCCAAGGCGGTGGCGGTCACCGACACCACCTTCCGTGACGCTCACCAGTCGTTGCTGGCCACTCGAGTACGCACCCGTGACCTGCTCGAAGCCGCACCGGTGATCGCCCGGACGCTCCCGCAGCTGTTCAGCGTGGAGGCCTGGGGCGGAGCGACCTACGACGTGGCTCTGCGCTTCTTGAAGGAAGACCCGTGGGAGCGCCTCGACCGGTTGCACGAGGCGATGCCCAACCTGCCGCTGCAAATGCTGCTGCGCGGACGTAACACCGTCGGCTACACCCCCTACCCGCTGGCCGTCACCGATGCGTTCGTCGAGGAAGCGGCCAACTCCGGCCTGGACGTCTTCCGCATCTTCGATTCGCTGAACTGTGTCGATCAGATGCGGCCGGCCATCGAGGCGGTGCTGAAAACCGACCACGCGGTCGCCGAGGCGGCGCTGTGCTACACCGGCGACATGCTCTCGCCCAAGGAGACGCTCTACACCCTCGACTACTACCTGGGCTTGGCCGAACAGTTGGTGAAGGCCGGGGCGCACATCCTGGCGATCAAGGACATGGCCGGGCTGCTGCGGGCCCCGGCGGCGGCGAAGCTGGTCAGCGCCCTGCGCAGCAACTTCGACCTGCCGGTGCACCTGCACACCCATGACACCGCCGGTGGCCAGCTGGCCACCTTGCTCTCAGCCGTCGAGGCCGGGGTGGATGCGGTGGACGTGGCGGCCGCGTCCATGGCGGGCACCACCTCCCAGGTGTCGATGTCGGCCCTGGTGGCCGCCTTGGAAGGCACCGAGCGCGACACCGGGCTCAGCCTGGACGCGGTCACCGAACTCGAGCCCTACTTCGAGGCCGTCCGCACCCTGTACGGCGCGTTCGAGTCGGGCCTGCCCGGCCCGACCGGCCGGGTGTACCACCACGAGATTCCCGGCGGCCAGTTGTCGAACCTGCGCCAGCAGGCCATCGCCCTCGGTCTGGGCAACCGCTTCGAGGACATCGAGAACATGTACGCCGCGGCCAACAAGATCCTGGGCAACCTGGTGAAGGTGACGCCGTCGTCCAAGGTGGTCGGCGACCTGGCCCTGGCTCTGGTCGGACGCAACGCCGACGCGGCCGACTTCGAGGCCAACCCGAGCAAGTACGACATTCCCGACTCGGTGATCGGCTTCCTCAACGGCGACCTGGGCGACCCGCCCGGCGGCTGGCCCGAGCCGTTCCGGACCAAGGCGCTGGCCGGTCGGGTGACCAAGCCGGTGGTGACCGAACTCAGCGAGGACGAATCGGCCGCGCTGGTCTCCGATCGTCGCCGCACCCTCAACCGGCTGCTGTTCCCGGGCCCGACCAGGGATTACGAAGAGGCCGTCGAGGACTACTCCGAGCTGACCATCCTGCCGACCAAGGAGTTCCTGCACGGCTTGAAGCTGGGCGAAGAGGTCGAGGTCACGCTGCAGCGCGGCAAGATCGTGTCGCTGAAGTTGTCGGCCATCGGCGACGCCGACGACCGTGGCATGCGTCAGGTGCACGGTGCGGTCAGCGGTCAACTGCGGGTGGTCAACGTCCGTGACGAGTCGGTGAAGTCGACCGAGGTCACCGCCGAGCGGGCCGATCCGACCAAGCCCGGCCAGGTGCCGGCGCCGTTCGCCGGTGTGGTCACGTTGATCGTCGAGCCCGGCCAGGAGGTGGCCGCCGGTGAGCAGGTGGCCACGATCGAGGCGATGAAGATGGAGGCCGCGATCACCACCCCGGTCGCCGGCGTGGTCAAGCGTTGCGCCATCGGCCACGCCCAAGCCGTCGAGGGCGGCGACCTGCTGGTCGAGATCGGCTGATCCACACGCACGAAGGCCGGCTGCCCCCGCTGGGGACAGCCGGCCTTCGTGCGTTACTGGCGTGCGGTCGTGCTCACTGCATCGGCGCGGGCGGCGGCGGAGGCGGCGGAGCGTAGCCGGTCGGAGCGGCGTAGGCGCCGGCCGACAGCGGGGTGTAGACGTCCTTGCCGAAGCCGAGGATCAGGAAGCCGATGAACGGGAAGAGGACGAGCAGGACGATCGACCAGCCGATGCTCTTTCCGAAACGCTCGCCAATCTTGATGGACACCCAGATGGCCGCGACGATGTTCACGAACGGAATGAACATGAGCAGGAACAGCCACGGGTTCAATCCGGCGATCTTGAACTCGGTGTAGGCGTTGTAGAACGGGACGATCGCAGCCCAGCCGGGTTCGCCGGCCTTGGTGAAGATCTTCCACAAGGCGACGATCATGATGACGGCCAGCACGAGGCCGACCAGGTAGATGGGACCAAGGATCGCGGCAACCACTGCCGGATCGTTGGTGCTGTATTCGTACTCCATTTGGTTCCCCCTTTGGGTTTCCGCACCCAGCGGATGCGCAAATGCTATCGGCGTCCCCACCGGCGGGAGGTGGCTTGGACGGATTCTTGCGAAACGTGAAGCTGCGCATTATTGCTGTGCGGACACCGCCGTGCCACGCACCGAGACCCGAGCGTGGCGTTGGCCACCGCAGTGCTGCACAGTTGGTGCATGACTGACTTCTCCTCTCCGCCGCCGCCACCGGCCGTTCTCGTGCTCGGTGGGCGCCGCTTCGACGCGGGCTCCCCGGCGGTCATGGGGATCATCAATCGCACGCCCGATTCGTTCTACGCCCCGGCGCGATTCAGCATCGACTCCGGCATCGCGGCGATCGCCGCGATGGTGGCCGACGGTGTCGACATCGTGGACGTCGGCGGCGTCCGGGCCGGGCAAGAAGGTGGCGAAGTCAGCGTCGCTGACGAGATCGAGAGGGTCCGTCCCTTCCTGCAGGCGGTACGTGAGCGCTTCCCGGAGCTGCTCATCAGCTTGGACACCTGGCGGGCGCCGGTCGCATCGGCGTGCGCGGACGTGGGGATCGCGCTGGTCAATGACACCTGGGCAGGGGCCGACCCGGAGTTGGTGTCGGTGGCCGCAGAACTCGGCGCGGGCTATGTCGTCTCTCACACCGGTGGACTGCCGCCGCGAACCGATCCGGTGTCGATCACCTACGGCGACGACCCCGATGCGGTGGTCCGTGACGTCCTGAACACCTTGGCCACGGGCGCGGCGCGGGCGGTCACGGCGGGGGTTGCGGCGGAACGGGTGCTGGTCGACCCCACGCTCGACTTCGGTAAGACCACCCGGCACTCGCTGCGGGTGTTGCGGGCCACCTCCGCGGTGGCCGGGCTCGGGTACCCGGTGCTGCAGGCGTTGAGCCGCAAGGACTTCGTGGGCGAGACCCTGAATCTGTCGATCGACCAGCGGCTCTACGGGACGCTTGCCGCGACAGCGGTGGCGGGCTGGCTCGGCACGACGGTGTTCCGGGCTCATGACGTGGCCGCCACCCGCCAGGTGGTCGACATGGTCGCCTCGATCCGCGGTGATCGTCCGCCGGCGGTGGCGGTGCGGGGCGAGCCGCGCTAACCGCCGCCCGGGGTTGGACGGGTGAGCCCGAAGGCCTCTCGATACCGCGACGGTGAGACCGAGACCAGTCGCTGGAAGTGCTTGCGCATGGCATCGCTGCTGCCGAACCCCACCTGCGCCGCGATCTGTTCCACGCCGGCGGTGGTGGACTCCAGCAGCTCCTGCGCGGCTGCCACCCGCTGCTCGATGAGCCAGGCGGTCGGGCTGAGCCCTAACTCGGTGAAGCGGCGCTGCAAGGTGCGCCGGGAGAGCCCGGCGGTGATGGCCAGGCGTGCCACCGTCCACTCGGCGGTCAGGTCCTGGTGGACGGCGATGCGGAGACGATCGAGGTCGGCCCCCGGCAAGTCACGGTCGCGCGCACGCGGCGGGACGTATTGCGCCTGCCCGCCGGAGCGGGTCACGGGGAGCACCATCGAGCGGGCCATCGCGGCTGCGGTGGCGGCGCCAAGGTGGCTCTGCGCGATCGCCAAACACATGTCGACCCCCGCGGTGACTCCGGCGGACGTCCACAGGCGACGCCCGGCGTCATGGACGTAGATCACGTCCGGGTCGACCTGGATGGACCGATGCCGCTCTTGCAGAGCGGGGGCGTAGCGCCAGTGGGTGGTCGCGCGGACGCCGTCCAGGAGCCCGGACTCGGCCAACAGGAACGCGCCAGTACACAGCGAGGCGAGTTCGACACCAGACGCGTGTCGGGCACGAAGGAAGTCCAATGCCGCCGCCGCAGCGGGGCCGGCGGGGGTGGCCAAGGTGGAGGCCACATCGTCGAAGCCGGGGATCAAGACCACATCCGGATCCGTGCAGTCCTCCAGTGGCGCCACCGGGATGGTGATTCCGCCGGCCAGCTGGGCCGGTGAGGTGGGGCCGACCAGTTCGACCTGGTTCGGTGGGAGGTGGTCCTGGGCACGGGATTGGAAGACCTCGACGGCAATCGCGAGGTCGTACAGGCGCATCCCGCTGAGCAGGAGCACGGCCACATTCATGGCGCGATCATAGTGAACTATGGCATCTGCGCCACTGTTGATCTCGAGGCCGACTTGCTGAGATGGGACCCATGACAACCACCGCGCTGATTGTGATCGATGTCCAGTTGGGATTCGAGGACGTGTCGTTCTGGGGCGAAGCGGCCAACCCCGCCGCCGACGCCAACATCTCCCGGCTGCTGGAGGCCTGGACCACGGAAGGTCGCGGGCCGGTGGTGATCGTGCGACACGACTCCCTCAACCCGGCATCGCCGCTCCATTCAGGGCAGGCGGGAAATGCCCTCAAGCCGGCGGTGGCGGCGATCGTCCCGGAGCTGTTGGTGACCAAGCACGTGAACTCGGCCTTCCTCGGCGACCCGGACCTTCACCACTGGCTGAGTTCGGCCGGTGTGTGTCGCCTGGTGCTGTGTGGGATCCAGACCAACATGTGCGTTGAGACCACCGCCCGGATGGGCGGCAACCTGGGCTACGACGTGGTCGTGCCGCTGGACGCGACCAGCACCTTCGCCTTGACCGCGCAGCTCCCCGACGGCCCTTACTCGCTGCCCGGGACGGAGTTGATGAAGGCCACCGCACTGAACCTTCAGGCCGGTGGCTTCGCCCAGGTCACCTCCACCGCGGCGGTCCTGGCTGAGGCCTAGGCTGGGGGCGTGGACCTTGAGGACATGCGAACCAGTTATGAGAAGGACGCCCTCGACGAGGAGTCGGCCGGCAATGAGCCGTTGGCGCTGTTCGAACGCTGGTTCGAGGTCGCCCTGAAGGCGAAGGTGGCCGAACCGAACGCGATGACCTTGGCCACCGTGGCGGCCGACGGACGTCCGTCCACCCGGATCGTGTTGGTGAAGAGCTTCGACGCCTCCGGGGTGGTGTTCTACACCAACTACCGCAGCCGCAAGGCCCGCGAGTTGGAGGCCAACCCGTACGCGGCGCTGCAGTTCCACTGGGTCGAGCTGGAGCGGGTGGTCCGGATCGAGGGACGCGTGGAGCGCACCTCGGCCGAGGAGTCCGACGCCTACTTCGCCAAGCGTCCGCTCGACTCGCGGATCGGCGCCTGGGCGTCGCCACAGAGTGAGGTCATCGCCAATCGGGGGGTGCTGCTGGCCAACGCGGCTGCGGCGGCGGCGAAGTACGGCCTCAACCCGCCCCGTCCGGAGCACTGGGGTGGCTACCGGCTGGTGCCGGACGCCTGGGAGTTCTGGGCCGGACGCAAGAGCCGATTGCACGACCGGGTGCGCTTCCGCCTGGTTGACGGTCTGTGGCAGAAGGAGCGCTTGGCGCCGTAGCGAGCGGCCGCGACCCAAGCGGATTTCCCGTCGAATCAGGCGCGGGAATTCACCGCGTGGGCAATGATTGGGCCCATGGGCGTCGGCACGCGTCCATCACGCGGCACGGCGGCCGCGGTTGCAGCTGCGTAAGGGGCAACGATGCGTGTTCTGTTGCGATTGATGCTGGTCCTGACGATGGCGGTGGGCTTGTTGCCCGCCCTGGTTACTCCAGCGACAGCCGCTCCTCGGTTCTCGGTGACGACGACGTCGCCGATGGAGTCCGAGCAACTCACCGTGAGTGGAAAGGTGTCCACCAAAGTCGTGCGTCCGGTGTGGGTGCAGCGCAAAGCGGGTAGCCAGTGGATCACCATCGCCAAGGGCAAGACCACCAAGAAGGGCACCTTCAAGGTGACGGTGGCGGTGTCGAAGAAGACTGTGGTGCGGGTACTCGCGCCGGAGTGGACGATCAAGGGCAAGCACTACTCCTGGATCGTGTTTCACTCCCGCACCCTGAAAGTGGTCGCGCAGACGGCCGCGCTGAGTGCTCCGTCCTCGGTTGCGGCGGGGGCCGACTTCAGTGCGACCGCGCAGTTCAGCCCGGCCCGTCCGGGACGTCCGGTGCGGGTGGAGGCCTATCGCACTGGCACCTGGCAGACAGTCGCCTCTGGGGTGGAAGATGCCCACGGCGCGGCGGTGATGACCGTCACCGCCGGTAGCGCTGGCGCGACCGACTACCGCGCCGTCGCTCCGTCCTGGAAGCGCGCTGCTGCAGTCAGCAGCGCCGCAGTGACCGTGACGGCGTCGGCGTCGGCACTCGCGATCACCACGACCAGCATCCCGGACACCACTTGGGGTGTGCCCTACGACTTCAGCTTCACCGCCACCGGTGGCAAGACCCCGTACACCTGGAACATCGAAGCGATGGGTCCCAAGGCGATCCGTCCCGCGAGTGCCGAGCCCTTCGCTCCGGGACTGACCTTCGATCCGGCGACTGGGCGGCTCGCCGGAACCCCGATGATCGGCATGTCGACCACTCTGCAGCTGGGCGTGACGGTCACCGACAGCGCCGGAGCGTCGGTCTCCAAGACACTGGACTGGAGGATCATCGACACCGCCGACCCGGTCCAGATCACCACGACCAGCTTGGCTGAGGCCACCATGGGTGTGGACTACTCCGCCGACGTGGAAGCTACCGGCGGGCATGGGGCCTTCGAGTGGACCGCGAGCGGCCTGCCCAGCGGGCTGGCGATCGACTCCAGCAGCGGCGCGGTCACCGGCTCGCCCAGCGAGTACGGCGACTTCGACGTCACCGTCACGGCGTCGGCAGGACGCACGAGTCGGGACACCGCCAACTTCACCTTGACGGTGAAGCCGCCGCTGACCCCGCTGATCACCACGGCGTCGCTGCCGGCCGGGCTGACCGGGACGGCGTACTCGGCCACCTTGGAAGCCGTCGGCGGCACCCCCGGCTACACCTGGACGTTGAGTGACACGCTTCCGGCCGGGCTGGCTTTGGACGATTCGACCGGAGTGATCTCCGGCACGCCGACGGTGAGCGGATCGTGGACCTACACCGTCACGGCGACCGATAGCGGCACGAAAGCCGGAACGAAGGAACTCGTGCTGAACGTCGGGCAGAGCGTCACCGCGGTGTCTGCTGGCTTCACTCACAGCTGTGCAGTGACTTCCGCAGGCACCGTGACCTGCTGGGGCAACAACAACTACGGCCAGCTGGGCCGGACTCCGCAGAACGCCAACTTCGGGCCGCAGGTCATCGCCGGGCTGAGCAATGTCGCAGAGGTGGGCGCGGGCGCATCGATGAGCTGCGCACGCACCACTGCGGGTGAGGTCTGGTGTTGGGGTGCCAACAATGTCGGTCAGTTGGGCAATGGCACCACCGATGACTCGGTAACTCCGACGAAGGTCTTCGGGCTGGCCAACGTGATTCAGTTGGCGGTCGGACGCCACCATGCCTGCGCCCTGACCTCGGCCGGCGCCGTGGGTTGCTGGGGTTACAACGAGTACGGCCAGCTTGGTGACGGCAGCTTTGCGGCTTCCACGGTGCCGGTTGGGGTGGCCGGCTTGAGTAGTGGCGTCAGTTACGTGTCGACCAGTAATGACACCGTGTGTGCGGTGGTGACCGGCGGTGCGGTGAAGTGCTGGGGTGGCGACTACTGGGGCCAGCTGGGCACGGGCGCCAAGGACGACTCCTACCCCTACGGCAGCGCCACCCCGCAGCAGGTGGTCGGACTGGCCTCGGGGGCAGCGAAGGTCAGCGTGGGCTGGGCTCACTCCTGCGCACTGCAATCGACGGGGGCCTTCACCTGTTGGGGTCACCAGAGTTCCGGCGAGTTCGGTGACGCTAGCGCCGGCGATCGCTACCAGGCGAGCGGCGGGTGGACGGGAACTGGCTACACCACGATCTCCGCCGGTGCCTACACGACCTGTGGAATCACGAGTTCTGGTGGGGTCGACTGCTGGGGCGTCAACTACAACGGCACCCTTGGCCACTCCCCGTCGGACGTGCCGTCCTCCTCGATCCCCCTGGCGATCAGCGAGCTTTCCAGCGTCACCTCGGTGTCGGTCGGGGACTCCCACGTCTGTGCGGTCTCCTCCGGTGCGGCCATGTGCTGGGGCACGAACAGCTCCGGTCAGGTGGGCAGCGAGAACCAGTCGGAGTACGTCCCGTTCGCGGTGCCGGGGTTGAGTTGAGGTGCCGCGGCGGGTCGGGAATCAACGGCCATAGTTGAATGTTGTACTACGTGAACCTCATCACTAGGAGTACATCGTGACCTATCGCATCGGGCTGATCGTCGGCAGCCTCTCGTCCCACTCGATCAACCGTCGCCTGTCGAAGGCACTGATCAAACTCGCCCCCGCCGAACTGGAGTTCTTCGAGATCGGGATCGGCGATCTCCCGCTCTACAACACCGACCTCGAAGCCGATCTGCCCGCCGCGGTGGTCGCGCTCAAGGAAGCGGTCGAGTCGGCCGACGGCCTGCTGATCGTGTCGCCGGAGTACAACCGTTCGATCCCCGGCCCGCTGAAGAACGCTCTGGACTGGGGCTCTCGTCCGTGGGGGAAGAACTCCTTCGCCCGCAAGCCCACCGGCGTACTCGGCGCCTCGATCGGTGCCATCGGCACTGCGGTCATGCAGTCTTCGATGCGTCCGGTGTTGGCCTTCCTCGATGCCCCGCAGCTGACTGCCCCGGAGGGCTACATCACCTTCTCACCCGAGGTCTACGGCGAGGACGGCACCGTGCACAACGATGCCACTGCTGAGTTCTTGAGCCACTACATGGCCGAGTTCGCCGCCTTCGTCACCCGGGTGCTCGCCAACGCGCCGGGTCACATCGGCGAGTAATCAGCCCCGTTCAGGCCCGCGCCGGGTCAGATAGCGACACGGCGCGGGTCTGCTGCGGGCGGGCATGAAAGCATCCGGTGGTGAATACCTCCGCTTTCCGCCTGTCCGCACGCTTCGCCGACGTCAAAAGCTCGCCGGTCCGTGACATTCAGGCAGTCATCGGACGCGACGACATCATCACCTTCGCCGGCGGCATTCCCGACGCCGACCTGTTCGAGGCCGACGACTTCGCCGCCGCCTTCGACTACGTGCTCAGCCACCAGGCCAAGCGCGCCCTGCAGTACGCCAGCACGCCCGGCGAGCCGGAACTGCGCGAACAGGTGGCGCTGCGACTGGCCCGTCAGCTGCCGACCCATGCCGACCAGATCCAGGTGACGTCCGGCTCCCAGGAAGGGCTGTTCCTGGTGGGGATGGCGATGCTCGACGTCGGCGATGTGGTGCTGGTCGAGCAGCCCACCTATCTGGCCGCGGTGCAGGCGTTCAGCCTTGCCGGGGCCCGGCTGGTCTCAGTGCCCAGCGACGATCACGGCGTCCTGCCGGACGCGCTGGCCGCCGCGATCGCCGAGCACAAGCCGAAGTTCGTCTACCTGGTGCCCAACTTCCAGAACCCGACCGGACGCACCATGCCGCTGGCGAGGCGGCAGGCCGTGGCCGAGCTGCTGGTGCGCACCGGCACGCCGCTGCTGGAGGACGACCCCTACGGCGAACTGCGCTACGAGGGCGAGCCGGTGCCGCCGCTGGCGTCCCTGCCCGGCATGGCCGGCCAGACCGTCCTGCAGAACTCGGCGTCGAAGACCATGGCGCCCGGCGTGCGGATCGGCTGGCTGCGGGCCGAAGGCGACATCCTGCGCGCCTTGGAGATCGGCAAGCAGGCAGTGGGCCTGCAGACAGCGGTCACCGACCAGCTGGCCGTGGCCCGCTACTTGGCGACCTGCGACCTGGACGCCCACATCGCCAAGGTCGCCGACGCCTATCGCGAGCGGCGCGATGCCATGGTCGATGGGCTGCGGGCCGTCCTGCCGGCGCAAGCGAGCGTGAACCGTCCCGAGGGTGGCATGTTCTTGTGGGCCGAACTCGGCCCCGGTGTCGACACCGCGGCTACGCTGCCGCGGGCGCTGGAATGCGGCGTGGCCTACGTCCCGGGCTGGCCGTTCTACGCCTGTGACCCTGACCACTCCACGATGCGTTTGTCGTACGTCACCAATACCCCAGCGGTGATCGCCGACGGCATCGGACGCCTGGCCCGCACCTTCGGTTGGTGAGCTCAGGAGGCGACCGCACCCTGGGTCAGTTTGTCGCTGAGCGAGAGGCAGCGGGACGCCGCCGTCCATCTCAGCCTGTGAGTCGGCGCTCTCAAAAGCTGACGGGTCACGGCTCGGAATGGCGGCGGCGAATCCGCCGCACGACCAGCCAGATCACGAACGCCACGAACGGCACGCTGATCCCCATGGCGATCGTGGGCTCCACCGGCCAACCGGCGTCGCTCATCGCCTTGAAGACGTAGCCCAGCAGGCTCACCACGTAGTAGCTGATCGCCGCCACCGACAGACCTTCAACGGTCTGCTGCATGCGCAACTGCATCGAGGAGCGCTTGTTCATCGAGACGAGCAGCTCGGAGTTCTGTTGCTCGATCTCCACGTCCACCCGGGTACGGAGCAGGTTCGCGCTGCGCGCCAACTTCTTCGACAGCTCCGCCTGGCGTTGCTCGACCGCGCGGCAGGTACGCATCGCCGGTCCGCTACGACGAGTGAGGAAACTGGTGATGGTCGAGTAGTTACCGACACCCTCCTCGCCGACCGCGCGCAGTCGCTGGGCCACGATGTCGTCGTAGGCGCGAGTGGCGGCGAAGCGATACGCCGAAGCGGCCACGTCCGCCTCCAGATCGGCGGCCAACTGGGTGAGCCGGATCAAGAAGGCGGTGTCGTCGGCGGTTCCTTCCGAGCTGGACATGGCTGCGGCGATCTCGGCCAACTCCCACTCGATCCGGGCCGTCCGCGGTGCGAGTCGGGTCGCCTCCGGCAGGCCCAGGAGGGCCAACGTCCGATAGGTCTCGATCTCGGTCACCCGCTGGCAGGTGGCGCCGGCGGCGTTCTCGTCCAGATCCTTGTTGACCACCAACCACCGGACGAAGCCGGCTTCATCGGCGCGGAAGTCCGAAGCGATCACCGCCGCGCCCTTGCGCACCTTGGCCGCAGCCAAGGCGGTCTTGTCGAACGGGGCCTGGTAGTCGGTGCCGTGCGGAGCCAGACACAGATCGACCGAGACGATGTGCTCGCCCGGCGCGCCGATGTCGGGCAGGATCCGCGCCAGCTGCGCAGCGGGCGGGTTGAAGGGTTCCGCACCGCCGGCGAGAGTGAAGTCGTAGGTGACGAACTCGCCGTGCTGCTCGTAGGTCAGCTCCAGCGGGGTTCCGTCCGCACCGGTGAGGTTCACCCGGTGGTGCTTGGTGGTCGGATCCGGTGCGGGCTGGCCGGCGTCGTGACAGAGCAGGGCCATCCGGGCACGAGCGGACGCGGCCTGCTCGGCATTGGTGAGAAACGCGAACCGCAGGAACCGCGCCGGGGTGGACGTCGGCCGGAACGGACGAGCGTGCACCTCCGCCAGCAGCGCTTCACGGTGGGGGTGTGGGGTCCAGGTCGATAGGTCGAGGGTCATGTTCTCTCGGATCGCGGGTCGTAGCCAGGAGTTTATCGTCGGCGGATCACGCGCGGGTTACCGGCCGCCGCGCTTTGGTTTGGACAGGCTCAACCAGAGTCGCGGTTTGGTTTCGGCAGGCTCAACCAGCGTCGTAGCTGGGTTCGGCAGGCTCAACCCACACGTAGCTGGTTGAGCAGGCCGCGAAGCGGCCGTGTCGAAACCCACCGCGGACGGAGAATCTCCCGCTGCCTCAGAGTTGGATGTCGTTGGTGGTGGGAGAGCGTGGCCTCTCCACGAAGACCAACACCAACCCGGCGAGCATGCCGATGGCGGAAATGATCGCTGCGGCGTAGGCGATCAGCATGCTGACCTGGCCGATCGGCCCCTCGGGGTCGGCGTGGAGCGCGAGGGTCAGCAGCGAGCCGAGCGAGTCCGGCGAGTCGCCGCCGTCGACGATGGTGAACCCGGCGACGACCAGGCCGACCAGCGAGGCGCCAAGGGAGACGGTCGTCCAGCGCTGGATCAGTTGTCCCTGTTTGGTGCAGCGTCGGTACACCACAACGCTGATCACCAAGCCGAAGAGCAGCCCGAGCGGGAGCACGGTGAACACCATGATGATGCCGTACCAGCCACCGGCGCCGAGGAAGAAACGACCGATCGACGCCCACGTCACCGCCAAGCCGAACCACAGCCACAACAGTGTCTGAAAGACCGCGACCGGGCCACGGACACCGACCCGCGTCGGGGCGGGCGGAGCCGGCGGAGGGGGCGGCGGGTAACCGCCCGGGGGCGGTGGCGTCCAAGAGTCGGTCATGTGGTCCGCCTTTCGACTGTTGCCACGACCACACCGGCCAGCGGCGCGATCATCGTGTCCATTCTGGCCAACTCTGCCGGTGCCTGGTCCAGATCGACCACCCGGCCCAGCAGGCCGGAGATGTCGAGCCGACCGTCGGCGACCATCTTCAACATGGCGGGATAGTCCACTGCGGCCATGCCATGACTGCCGACCACTTCGAGTTCCTTGGCCACCAACTCGCCCCACGGCAGCGACGCGGTGGCGGCCTCGCCCAGCATCAGCCCCACCTGGACGTGCCGTCCGCGACGACGCAGCGAACGCACCGAGGCGGCAGCTGTGGACGGGTGTCCGAGCGCGTCCACCCCCACCGCCGCGCCACCGCCGGTCAGTTCGATGACTGCGGTGGGATCGGAGTCGGCCAGCACGGCGTCCGCGCCGAGCGCCAGCGCCCGATCACGCGCGGCCGTGGACAGATCGACGCCCACCACTTTGGCGCCCAGTGCTTTGGCGATCAGCACGGCCGACAGCCCGACCCCGCCGCAACCGAAGACAACCACCCAGTCGCCAGGCCGCACCGACGCCTGCGCAGTGAGCGCGTGGAAGGCCGTGGCGAAGCGGCAGCCCAGGGCGGCCGCAGTCACCGCGTCCACCGCATCAGGAAGGCGGACCAGGTTGAAGTCGGCCGCACGGACGGCCACGTACTCCGCATACGAACCGGGGTGGGTGAAGCCCGGCTGAGTCTGGTTGGGGCACACCTGTCCCTGCCCGGCTGCGCACAGCTCGCAGTGGCCGCACGCGTTCACGAACGGCACGGTGACCCGATCGCCCACGGCGAAGTCGCGCACCTCGGCACCCACGGCATGGACGACCCCGGCGAACTCGTGGCCGGGAATCATCGGCAGGGGTACCGGATCGTGGCCCCGCCAGGCATGCCAGTCCGAACGACAGATCCCGGTGGCCTGGACGGCGATCACGGCGCCGTCGGGCGCGCACTCAGGCGCGGGCACCTCACGAAGTTCCAATGGGCCGCCGACGCGGTCGTACACCACTGCGCGCATGCCCTGGTTCTATCACCCGCCGAGCATGATGAGCGCACCGGGGACGGTTCCGAGATTCGTCGTTCAGGCCCTCTCCAGCTACGTTCTTCGGAACCGTCCCCAGTGTCTCGCCTTGTCGGGGGTGGTTTGGGGTCGGGCCTCGGGCTAGAGGCCTGGCACGCCCGCCGCGCGCAGGCGCAGCTTCAGCAGCCCGAACGGGGATCGATGCGGATAGGTGATCGCGGTCAGTCCAGCCCGGCGAGCGCCCGCCGTGTTCTCGGCCAGGTCGTCGACGAAGACCGCGTCTCCGGCGGCGATCCCGAGGTGGTCGACGATGTGGGTGAAGTAGGCCGGATCGGGCTTGGCCAGCCCCACTTCGAAGGAGTAGAAGGCGTGGTCGAAGTAGTCGGCGTAGGGCAGATGCTGCTGCATCCAGGTTCCGCGGTAGCTCTGCTGGTTGGTGGCCAGCACCGTGATCACCCCGGCTGCGCGCGCCCGCGCTACCAGGTCGAGCATCCGCTGATCCACCTCGATGCGGTACCACAACGCGAGGAGTTGCTCGGCGCTGATCGACAACCCGCGACGATCGATCAGCTCGGTGAGCACGTCGATCAGATCCTCGGTGCCCGTCATCGCCCGCTTCTCTTCGCGGAACACCTCTCGCATGAAGTCCCGCCCACCACCGAGCGCGGCGAAGTCGCCGAAGAAGCCCTTCGGTAGCCGCTGCAGGACGCCGTCAGCGTCCATCAGGAGGGCGCGGATCACGCCCGAACCAGCCGAGCGCACGTCAGTCGAGGGAGCGGGCGGCGCCCTTGTCGGCGCTCAACGCCAGCGAGGCGTACACCTTCAACGCGGTCGACACCTCGCGGTCGCGGTTGGCCGGCTTCCAGCCCTCGGCGTCGCGCTTGGCCCGGCGTGCGGCCAGGGTGGCATCGTCCACCTTGAGGTCGATGCGGCGCTCGGGGATGGAGATCTCGATGATGTCGCCGTCCTCGACCAGCCCGATCACCCCGCCGGAGGCCGCCTCCGGCGAGACGTGACCGATCGACAGACCGGACGAGCCGCCGGAGAAGCGACCGTCGGTGATCAGCGCGCACTGCTGACCCAACCCCAGGCCCTTGATGTAGGACGTCGGGTAGAGCATTTCCTGCATGCCGGGGCCGCCCTTGGGGCCTTCGAAGCGGACGATCACCACGTCGCCGGGCTTGACCCGCTTGCTCAGGATCGCCTCGACGGCCTGCTCTTGGGAATCGGTGACCACGGCCGGGCCGGAGAACGTCCACACCGATTCCGGGACGCCGGCGGTCTTCACGATCGCACCGTCGACGGCCAGGTTGCCCTTCAGGATCGCCAGGCCACCATCGACGGTGTACGGCGTCGCCACCGCGCGGATGCAGCCGCTTTCGGCGTCGGTGTCGAGTGAGTCCCAGCGTGCGGTCGAGCTGAACGCCTCGGTGGTGCGCACCCCACCAGGGGCAGCGTGGAACAGCTCCACCGCCTCCGGCAGCGGCGAGCCGCCGCGGATGTCCCAATCGGCCAGCCATCGGGTCAGCGACGGCGAATGGACGGCATGCACGTTCGGGTCGAGCAATCCGCCACGGTCGAGTTCGCCCATGATCGCCGCGATCCCGCCGGCCCGGTGGACGTCCTCCATGTAGTAGTTGGACGTGTTCGGCGCCACCTTGCAGATGCACGGAGTGACCCGGCTGAGCGCGTCGATGTCGTCAGAGTCGAAGTCGACCCCGGCCTCGTGGGCGGCGGCCAGCAGGTGCAGCACGGTGTTGGTCGAGCCGCCCATGGCGATGTCGACCCGCATGGCGTTGGCGAAGGCCTCACGGGTGGCGATCGCCTTCGGCAGGACCGACTCGTCCTCGCCGTCGTAGTAGCGCTTGGCCAGCTCGACGACCAGCTTGCCGGCGTTGAGGAACAGGTCCTTGCGGGCGGACGCGGTGGCCAGGGTCGAGCCGTTGCCGGGCAGGGCCAAGCCGATCACTTCCAGCAGGCAGTTCATCGAGTTGGCGGTGAACATGCCCGAGCACGAGCCGCAGGTGGGGCAAGCGTTCTCTTCGATGGTCGTCATTTGCGCGTCGGTGACGGTCTCGTCCACGGCCTTGTACATGGCGTCGATCAGGTCCAGGCGGGTGGTGGCCACGCCCTCGAAGACGTGCGCCTTGCCGGCCTCCATCGGCCCACCGGAGACGAACACGGTGGGGATGTTCAGCCGTAGCGCGGCCAGCAGCATGCCGGGGGTGATCTTGTCGCAGTTGGAGATGCACACCAACGCATCGGCCTTGTGGGCGTTGACCATGAACTCCACCGAGTCGGCGATCAGCTCGCGGCTGGGCAGCGAGTAGAGCATGCCGTCGTGACCCATGGCGATGCCGTCATCGATGGCGATGGTGTTGAACTCGCGTCCCACACCGCCGGCTTCGGCGATCGCTCCGGCGACCAGTTGGCCCATGTCCTTGAGGTGGACGTGGCCCGGTACGAACTGGGTGAAGGAGTTGGCGATCGCCACGATCGGCTTGCCGAAATCGGATTCGACCAGGCCGGTGGCGCGCCACAGGGCGCGGGCGCCGGCCATGTTGCGGCCGTGGGTGGTCGTACGCGATCGGAGTGCAGGCATGGTGCTTCCTTGCTCGGTGAACTCAACAAGGTTAGTTCGCCCTCGCTCGGCTGGCACGGTTGCGGGGTGGCTTTGGGACGCCGAGACCTCAGCAAGGGTGCTCAGCGCCGGTGCTCAGGCCCGTCTGTGTCTTCGCCCATCAGGGGTTTCGACCCGCTCGCTTCGCTCGCTGCTCGACCAGTGGGATGGGGGCGCCCAGTCAGCGGGGCCGTCACTCCCGGGGCAGGTCCAGGTCTCCGGAGATCACCTTGCGCACTCGTCCGCTGATCCAGATGCGTTCACCGTCGTCGTAGACCGCGATCTCGCCGTTGCGCCCGATCGCCGACCCCTGCGTGACCAGGTAGGAGGCGGGCACCAGTGCGCGTTCGCGCATCCACTGGGCGGCGGCGGCATTCAGGCTGCCGGTGACCGGGTCCTCGCCCTCGGTGAACACGGCTCGCACTTCGTAGGCGTAGCGGCCGCCCTCGGGCTCCAGACCGATCAAGCCGACGAAGTCGGTGCCGGCGAGCTTGGCACGGTTCACCTCCACGGCGCGGACCGCAGCGGCGTCGGCGAGTTGCACCATCATCCAGGGGGCACCGTTGTCGCCCCAAGCGTGAGCGACCCACTCCTTGGCCGGGATGCCGATCGCCCGTGCGATTCGGGCCACCTCGGTGCGTCCCAGCTTGCCGTCACGTAACCGCGGCGGTGCCGCGAAGGCCAGCTTGCCGTCCTGGCCGCGAAGCTCGACCAGCCCGATGCCGCACTCCTGGACGATGCAGGCCGTCGAGTTCGGACGTCCACCGCTGGCCAACCAGACGTGGGCGGTGCCGAGCGTCGGATGCCCGGCGAAGGGCAACTCGCCCTGCGGGGTGAAGATCCGTACCCGGTAGTCGGCCCGTGCCTCGGTGGGCTTGAGCAGGAAGGTGGTCTCCGACAGGTTCGTCCAGGACGCGAACGCCTGCATCTGCTCGTCGGTGAGGTCGTCAGCGTCATGCACGACCGCGAGCGGGTTGCCGCTCAGGCCGTTGCCGAACACGTCGACTTGAGTGAAGCGTCGTCCCATCTTGTGATCCCCCACAGGTACGTTTCGCCGTCCGAGTACCGGTCGGCGGCCACGCGAATTCTCCCAGGCTTTGGCGGCACCGTCGAGGGTTGGACGGCCTCAGTCTCCGAGCCCGGTCCCCAACTTGCGGGCGGTGGAGATCCACTCGTGGTCGCTGGGGACGAGCTTCAGCTGGCCGGCGACCTCGCTCAGCGGCACCAATGCGGTGTCATCACCGCGGGCGGCGACCATCACGCCGAACTGACCCTTGCCGAGTGCATGCGCTGCCGCGGTGCCCAGGCGGGACCCGAGCAGCCGATCTGCGGCGCACGGCGTCCCGCCACGCTGCACGTAGCCCAGGATCGACACCCGCGACTCCAATCCGGTGGCCGCTTCGAGTTCGCGGGCGAGGGTGAAGGTGTGTTCGCGTTGGCCGTCGGCGATGTTGGCGAAGTGCTGCTTTGCTGCGCGCAACGATTCGGGGGTCTTCGCGGTGGCGATCAGCGCCTGCGCCGCAGCCAGGTCGGCGGTGTCGGACAGGTCGCGTGCGCCTTCGGCGACGGCGACCACCGAGAAGGTGCTGCCGCGCTGCATTCGGGTCTTGATCTTCTCGGCGACGCTGTCGACCGAGTACGGAATCTCAGGCAGCAGGATGATGTCGGCCCCGCCGGCGATTCCCGCACCCAACGCCAGCCAACCGGCCCGGTGCCCCATGATCTCGGTGAGGATGATCCGGTGATGGCTGTGAGCGGTGGAGTGCAGCCGGTCGATCGCCTCGGTGGCGATCTCCATGGCGGTCGCGAAGCCGAAGGTGGTGTCGGTGCAGGCGACGTCGTTGTCGATGGTCTTCGGCAAGGTGATCACGTTCACCCCGACCTCGGCCAACCGCAGCGCGTTCTTCTGGGTGCCGCCGCCACCGAGCAGGACGAGAGCGTCGAGGCCTTCGGCCTCCATGTTGGCCAGCACCTGCGGACGGGCATCGACGATCTCGCCGTCGATGTTCATCTTGTGCACCTTGTCGCGACTGGTGCCCAAGATGGTGCCGCCGACGGTGAGGATGCCGGACAAGGCCTTGGAGTCCAGCGGCATGTGACGGTTCTCGACCAGGCCCCGGATGCCGTCGCGGTACCCGATCAGCTCCCAGCCGTTGCCGATCGCCGCCTTACCGAAGCCGCGAATGGCGGCGTTCAGACCGGGGCTGTCGCCTCCGGCGGTCAGAATTCCGATTCGTTTCGGGCTGGCGGCGCTCATCGAATGTTCCCTTCGCTCGTAGCGCCTAGGGTACTGGCCGGGCGCTGTGCGGCGGGCGGAGAGCCAGGTGTGGCCGGTCGAACTTGGCGGCGGCCACTCGGCTTGGAGCCGCTTTCGCCCTACGCTTGCCTCACATGTCCGCCCCGACGACCCCTGCAGGAGCGACCGATGAAGCCCCTTGGTGCCCTTTTCGGATCAGCCTTGGTCCTCGCTTTGGCCCTCACCGGGTGCGCGAAGACCCCGCCGTACCCGTCGGCGGCGACCCCGGCTCCGGTGCCATCGGCGTCCTCGGCTACTCCCACGCCTCAGCAGACTCCCTCATCGACACCGTCGCAGAGCCAACAGGCTGCCGCGATCATCCTGGACGGCACCGGGCTGGCGGGTGTGCGCTTTGGGAGCGCCGAGGCTCAGGTGCTGTCGACCCTGAAGTCTCAGCTCGGGACGCCGGACGAGGCGATCCAGGGCCAGTCGTGCGACAAGATCCCCGACTCACCGTGGGCACAGACCGTGCTCTATGGCGATGTCTGGGTGCGGTTCGACGCCAAGGACACCAAGAAGACCTCTCCTCGAATGCTGGCTGCTTGGGGTTATCAGCTGGGCAAGCCGCTGCCGAGTGAGTTCACGATCGTCGATGACGTCCCGCTGGATCTGACCTTCAATCAGCTCAAGGCCAAGTATCCGGCGGCGAGGTATCTGGACTTCGGCCTGCCCGAGGACACCAAAGTGCTGCAGTTGCCCAACAAGCTCATGTTCATGGGCCAACGGCAGCCGGAAGTGGTCTGGGCCGGCGAGTTTCAGAACTGCCCCGACTAGATGTACCCGGCCAGGACGTTGGTGACGGGCGTGGCTGCTTGAACAGGTGAGAACCCCCGAGTGAGGTGTGGCTTGTCGAAGGCCCACACCGATCGGAGGT